>CBDBZX010000002.1:97500-2193870 GCA_965213645.1 Trueperaceae bacterium | reverse complement strand
CGCCGAGGTGTCAAGCCAGCCCAAGCGACAAGACAACTGGCTGAAGCAAAGCGCCTGACATCGCCGATTTCGGCAAGGAGACTGCAAGCCGTGAGCTTGGCAATGCCTGGAATACTCTCGAGCAGTTCGACATCCGAGCGCTGATCTTCTAGGGCGTCTTCGAGCTGTTGTTCGAGCGCCTGCTTCTCCTCTTTTAGGGAGCGGATGCGGCGCTTGAGCGACGCTTTAACACCTTGGGGAGCGAGTCCAGCTTCGGCTGCTCCAAGGCGGTTTTTGAGGCGGGTCATATCATCATTTAAGGCTTGTAATTCTCTAACGATGTCTTTAGCTTGCTCGTTTAACTTAGGGCTAGGCGTAGGCTCACGTTCTTTAGCGAACTGGGCTAAGAGCGCCGCGTCTACTTTGTCTGTTTTATTGCGCCGATTCTGGCTCTTTGCAAAGCCGAGAATCTGTCTGGGGTTGATGACGCTCACCAGAACGTTCTGTGCTTGTAAATCTTGTTGTAGACGCAAGTGGTAGACGCCAGTCGCCTCTAAGACAACGCGGGAATATCGGTCTTTAAGCGTAGCGATGATCTGCTCAAAGCCTGTTTTATTATTCTCGACACGAAGGTGCTTGACTTCCCCGGTAGCCGCTAAGATGCAAACGTCCAAGTGCGCTTTACTGACGTCAATACCAATCCAGCACATGCTTGACCTCCTCTAGGCAGAGTTACCCTTATCCACCTTCACACCGGGCTTGTTATTCGACCTCAAAGGGTCAGGATACTTCTTCGGTATCTTGAAGGTGGCAAGAGGTGGAGCTATCTCGGGTACGAACTTTTGAGTTCACGGATGCGAACGCTCTTCTCTCTTGCCTGTAGTCAACATACAAGCGGATGCGAGTAGAAACAAGTACGGGTTCCGGTGATAACGGAAGAAACCCCGAAGGAGTTTATGCAGTAATCAACCGGAATTCGTATGACACAATGAATGTGTAGCAAAATTCAGGTGACGCTATAATTAGCACGATGTTCACATAACCCAACAAAAAGAACCTCACCCTGATTGACGGGTGAGGTTCTTAGAGTTATCCTCTCGACTTATTCAGAAGCTACTCAGTCGGCGGATTGAGAAAGCGTGTGACGATGAAGCCGTATTCGCCCGTGGTGGCGCTGTCGGGGTCAACGGCGTTCCAAGGGGTGACGACGGCGTAGTATGTGCCGCCCGTCTCGGAGGTGTAGGTGACGCGCGATTCGCGCCCGGTGAAGTCGTCGTTGAAGGCGACCTGTTGGCCCTCAGCGTCGTAGAGCGCCAAGAGGGTATCGGGGGAGCCCGACGAGAGCGTCTCGACGTCCGCGACTACGGTGTCGCCTTCGGCAACCTCAAACGTGAAGATGTCCACGTCAGACGCGACATCTAGGGCTGCGTCTAAGGCGCTACCGAAAGGAATTTCCTGAGCGTTGGAGAGGTCAACGTTGTTAATAGAGGTGCCGTCCACTACCGCCGTACCGTTAGGCTCTTCTTCCTCACCGATGAAAGGCGCGGCGTCCATATCGTAGAGGTTGAAGGGGCTGTTCGTGTTCGCCGCGCCGCTGACTTCGGTGACTTCGACGTAGACCGTGCCCGTTTCAGGCGCGGTGAAGTCCACGAGTGAATCGCTGCCGAGCGTCTCGTCTTGGTTGTTGTCGTTCTCGGCAATGACGGTGCCATCTTCGGCTAAAACGCGCAAGAAGGTATCAAACGCGCCCGATACGGTTTCCAAGTTCACGCGGTAAGGGGTATCCGCTTCGACGGAGAGCGCGTAAACGTCCACGTCGGAGTCGCCTTCGGGGTCGTAGAGGCTGGCCCGCGCCGTAATGCCGATCTCAGGGACTTCAGCGGCTTCGTCAATAGAGCCGTTCGGCTCAAAGGGGTCGTCGAAGGTGTCCACGTCGAGCGCGAACGTCACCTCTGCGACCTCGCCCGGCGCTACGTTTACCTGTGTCTCAGCAGTGATCGCCTCTAAGCCCGTTGTGGCGGTGTGCGGGCCGCTCGCTTGGAGCAGGTAGTTGCCGGGGTCGATTTGCTGAAAGAGCCCGGTGCCCGAAGGGATGACCAAGCGTCCGTCGGAGGTCTGGGTGTATTTGATAGGGCCGGTGTCACTGTCTAAGGGAATCAGCGTCAAGCCGACTTTGGGTACGCTGACCTCTTCGTCTTCGGCGAGGACGCTCTGCACTACGAGCGTGCTACCCGCTTTGACGCGGCGCTTGCCCTCCGCAACCTCTAAGGCGCGTTCAACGGCAGCTTCGGAGCTGACGATGCCGTAGCCCTAAGTCGTTGAAGTCGTAATCAGCGGGTCTCGTCGCGCTCTCCTCCAAGATTTTGCGCACTTGCGCCGCCCCTAAGACCTCCGTGATGTTGCCGTCGTCGTCGCGCTCCGCGCTCGCTTCTAAGATGAGCGCGGCTGTGCCAGAGGTGGCGGGCGCGGAGAACGAGGTGCCGCTCACGAACTGGTACTTCGCTTCGGGGCTCTCCGGGTCACACGAGGAGAAGTCCGGGGTAGCGAGCGCACAGTCGCGCGAGGCTGTTGTCCAGATGTCTTCGCCCGGCGCGGCGACGTTGAGGTGGAGGCCCCGGTTAGAAAAGACAGTGCGTTCGTCCGTGGGCCGAGTTGCCGCGACATTGATGAGGCCGGGGTGCCAGGCGGGTTCGGCGAAGCCCTCAGTAGGCGTGTTGCCCGCCGAGGTGACGAGCACGATGCCCGAAGCGAGCATGAAGTCCATCGTATCCTTGACGATCTGGTCGTAGCCCGCGCTGCCCCAAGACATGTTGACGATGTGGACATAGGGACCAGACTCGGGGTCGGTGCCGGGAGCGTGGTCGTCACCGCCGAGTTCACCGTCTGGGCCGGTCGCGGCGAAGATAGCCGCGTTGATGATGGCGTTGAGCAAAAGTCCGCCCGTCTCGGGGTCGCTGATGGCTAGGGGGACGATGCTCGAGCCGTACGCCGTGCCGCGTCCACCCAGGTCGTTCGCCACACCCGCCGCTGTTCCTGCGACCCAGGTGCCGTGCTCACCTTGACCGTCAAACGGTGTGTCTTCCTCGATGAGGGTATCGCTAAAGCCGTCGTAACCGGGATAGAACATGTTGTCCACCAAGTCGGGGTGACGGTGGTCCATAAACTCGTCGTGAATGCCGATGCGCACGCCCGCGCCGCTGATGCCTTCTTCCCAAGCACCCTCCGAGTCCATCTGGCGGTGCATCCACTGTTTGTCGTACTCGGGGTCGTCGATGTCGAGTTGTTGCGCGTTGAGACCTGCCTTACTGACCTCATCGCCGCGCAAGGGTTCTTGAAAAACGACGCGGTTGGGCTGGGCGTAGCGCAGCCCTTGGAGGCGGCTCGCCGTCGCTTCCGCCTTGGCGACAGGAAGGTTGGCGGGTAGCTCTAAGAGTGCGGCGTTGAGCTGAGTCCAATCAGTTTTGAGCGTTGCGCCGAGCTTCGCAGCTAAGTCCGCCGGGTTGACGCCCTCTTGATAACCGATAATAAGTTGACCCTCGACCAGATTCTCGGCTGTATCAACAGAGATGTCGGGGCTGCTGGGGCTGGGCGCTGTACCCGGCGTAGGCGCAGTCACATCAGTGCTACATGCGGCGAGCGCGAGCGTCAGGAGCAGCGCAACGGTTGTACGTAGCTTATTCATGAGTAGACCTCCTAATTGCTTTCGTCGTCAGAGCCATCATTACTACCGTCACCCGTCGTAAAGGTGTTGACCGGGCCGTCCTCCACGCCAAACCCGACCCCGAAGAGGTCAAAAAAGTCAGCCGCGACGGAGATGGCCGTCTCATTTACGACGCCCTCGTCGGTCAACTCGCCGTTGGTGGTCACAGCGACGGGTTGCCAGTCGTAGGTGTGGAAAGGTTGCAGCGTCTCTGTGACCGCGCCACCATTGAAGTTGTGCGGAATAGCGGTACTCGTAATCCCTGAGTTGTCCACTAAAAAGGCGGCGACCCACTCCTGAAAGTTGTCGTCGGCCTGGACGCGGTCTAAGACGACCACGCCGAAGTAGACCAGGTCGCTGCGCTCTCGGAAGGTCAGCTCGTACTCAGGCAAGACGGGAACGCCCGTCGCGCCGTTCTCCGGCGAGTCGGCGTCTACGAAGAACGCTTCTAACGGGGTGACGCTAAAGGTGTCGGTTTGGACCTCATAGCCACCGCGCACCGCGACCACGCGGTAGGTCGCGCTGAGGCCGGGTTGCAGGGCTGGGGTTGCGTCGCGGTAGCCAAAGGCCGTGCTAGTGGGGTCTTCGGGGGCTAGGTCGGCCTGCGCTGGGCTCACCTGACCGATGAGGCGGAAGTCGTCCTCGCCCTCTAGCTGCCTGTAGACCTGGAAGGCGGTGGGCAGGTCTGCGCCCGTCGTGAAGTCGTAGCTGAAGAAGAGGTCAACCCAAACGAGATACTCGTCTAAGAAGTCCTGCGTGCCTAGCTCGCTCGGCGCGAAGCTCTGCCCCATCTCGCCGAGCGCTGCTGTGTCGCCCGCTCGCACGGCGTCCATAAATTCAGCCGTCGTGAAGTCGTTCGCGGCGGTGCTATTCGCGCTGTCTGCGCTGCCTACCCCTTGTGTCCCAAACACACCCACATCGTTAAAGGTGATGGCCTGGGCGCTGAAGTTCTCAATCTTAGCCAGGTTGGAGATACCCGAAAACACCTCCACGTAGCGGATGACCTCGGTGCGATTCTGGTTGAGGTCGTACGTCACCACGTGCAGGGTCGTGTCGCCTTCGAAGCCCCCAGCGGAGAGCGCGACTTCGGTTTCCTCACCGTTAAAGTCGATGGGTGCGCCCGGCACGAACTGATTGAGGTAGCCCGAGCTGCCCCGGCTCTGCCCTAAGCCTGCGGCGGTAAAGGTAAAGCCGTTGATGTCCGGCTCGGCGAGTTCACCGCTAATCGTAAAGGTAAAGGTGTCCTCTTCGCCGCTACCCGTAAAGCTGTCGCCGCTCGTCACGCTGACGTCCAGTTCGGGCGGTTCAACCGGTAAGAAGGGGTCGAAAATCTCGAGCTGAATCGTGTCGTAATAGGTCTCTTCGCCCACGTTCACGCGCAGACCTTCGACTCGAGAGGTCGCGTACCCCCCCTGGCGGAATTCCAGGTTGTGTGTGCCTTCGGGCGCGAGTAAGCTGTAAAAGCCGTCCTCGTCGGTTTCGGTGCTGATGTTTCTGCCGACGACGCTGACCGTCGTGCCCTCGACGGGCTGCCCCGCTTTGCGGAGCGCGACGTAGCCTGAAATAGTACCTAAATCTCGTTGCAGCGTCTCTTGCGGCGCAGCGTCGTCCTCCGTGTCACTGCAGGCTGCTAGCAGGAGCAGCAGCGTCAGCACAAAAATAAAACCCCTCAACTGGGTTTTCATACGTTGACCTCCTAAAGTCTAATGAATAACGAGTGGATACCTGGGGTTAGACTCACGTCTTCTCACGCCGCCCTCACTCAGGGCCGAACAAAAGACGCACCGCTCAGTAACGAATTGACCTCCTTAGCAGTGAAATATTTTATCTTTCTAACCTCGTCATTAAACCAAAATATGGCAAAAACATAGAACTGACCCTCACAAATGTGAAATATCTAACGCTTGTATTAAAAAGTAATTTTGGCAACTTTTTAGGCATGAGAAAAAGAATAAGCTCAAATTTTGCTGTTTCAATATCTAGGAACTGTGTAGTGAATAGTGGTCAAGTTCTCGAGCTTAGTGCCGCTATTATTTGCCCTATAACGCATATAACAAGCACGATTCCCGCCATTTTCACACGTGGAGCGCTCAGCGCTTAAATGAGCATATCGTTCGGGCGACGCTCTCACTTGTTCGGTTGGTCTCGAGCTGTGTACGAAGTAAAGACTACACAACCACGCTGAGGCCAGTTTATATGAGTTAACGCCCACAGAGGGCTTTCATGGAACACGGCTAGCGAGCTTGCCGGACACCGTTTTGCTCGCAAGCGTGATACGCTTTTTCTTGTTTGCGCCGAACCCTTTTACCCTACCTCAACCCATACTCAAAACCTTAAGGAGACACCTTTGAGCCTAGTCACACGCCGTTTTTCTGCTGCTGACGCCGCCGAGCTTTACGGCGTGCCGACCTGGAGCGGGGGCTACTTCCGCGCTGGGCAGGACGGGCAGATGCAAGTTTTACTCAAGGCTGACGCCCAAGGCGTCGCGCTTTCAGATATCATCGCCGACCTCCAGCAAAGAGGTCACACGCTGCCCTGCGTGCTGCGCTTTCCGCAGATTTTAGAAGATAGAGTGGCGTGGCTCAACGGCGCGTTTGCGGCCTCTATCCGAGAGGCGGGCTACGGCGGACACTACAGGGGCGTTTTCCCCATCAAGGTCAATCAGCGCCGCGTGGTCGTCGAGACGATTGCCGAGTACGGCGCACGTTACCGCACCGGCTTAGAAGCGGGCAGCAAGGCCGAACTCGCCATCTGCTTGGCGCAAGACCTCCACCCCGAGGCGCTCTTGTGCTGCAACGGCTTCAAGGACGACGACTTCATCCGCTTGGCCCTGCGCGGACGGCAACTCGGCAAAAATGTGGTCATCACCTTGGAGAAATATACCGAGTTAGCGCGGGTCTTGCGCATCAGCGAAGAGCTAGGGATTGAGCCCGCGCTCGGGCTGCGCTTCAAACTCCACGCCAAAGGCTCGGGCAAGTGGGCGGACTCGGGCGGGGACAGCGCCAAGTTTGGCCTGAGCGCTGCTGAGATGGTCAATGTGGCTGAGAGGTTGAGGGAGCGCGGGCTGCTCCACATGCTCAAGATGCTTCACTGCCACGTCGGAAGCCAGCTCACCGATATTCGCAAAATCCGCGTGGCGGTGCGCGAAGCGGCGCAGGCGTACGCGCAGCTCTATACGCTCGGCGTGCCGATTCAATATCTGAATGTCGGCGGCGGGCTCGCGGTGGATTACGACGGATCGAAGACGACCTTTTACGTCTCGGCGAACTACAGTTTGCAGGAATACGCCGACGCAATTGTCTACGCAGTGCAAGAGGTGTGTGACGCTGCGGATGACGGGGTAGGCGTCCCTCATCCTCACCTCGTCACCGAGTCGGGGCGGGCGCTCACGGCGCATCACGCGCTTACCGTGTTGCCCGTTGTGGATGCGATTGGACCGACTAAAGCGCCGCTGGATTTGCCTGGACTCGGTGAACCGCCCCACACCCTCGTCGCTGATATGCGCGACCTCTTGGATGACATCACGCTCAAAAACTACCGCGAGGTCTACTACGAGGCCGAAAGCAGCAAAGACACCATGCACAACCTCTTCGACTTGGGTTACTTGAGCCTTTTGGAGCGGGCGCACATCGAGAGCCTCTACAGCCGCATCTTGGCCGAGGTCGCCAAGGTGATTCAAGGCTTGGAGTACGTCCCCGACGAGTTTGAAGACCTGCCCAAACTTTTAGCCGATAAATACATCTGCAACTTCAGCCTCTTCCAGAGCCTGCCCGACCACTGGGCTATCGGCGCACTTTTCCCCATCGCCCCGCTGAGCCACCTAAACGAGCCGCCTACCAGAAATGCGACCTTGGTCGATATAAGCTGCGACTCGGATGGAAAAATAGGTAAATTCATCGACCTGCGCGACGTGAAAGCGACGCTGCCGCTGCACCCCTTGCGCGAGGGCGAACCTTATTACTTGGGCGTTTTCTTGACCGGAGCCTACCAAGATGTGCTCGCCAATTCGCACAACCTCTTTGGGCGGGTGAACGAGGCGCACGTGAGGGTGACAGATGAAGGATGGGTACTCGAGCGCTTCGTCAACGGTCAAAAAGCGCGGCGCGTCATCGAAAACATGGGCTACGAAGCCTCGGAGCTCTACGGTTGGCTCAAAGAAGAGGTGGATGAGCGGCTTGGGGCGGGGGAGATGACGCAGCAAGAAGCGGACGCGCTGTTAGAGACTTACGGGGCGGAACTGGTGGGGTATACGTATCTCGAGCAAGTCTAGGTCTCGAGCAAGTCTAGGTCTCGAGCAGGTTTAGAGGTTTTGGTAGTGATTTTAAGTCGAATGTCGATGTACGCTTTTTGCCGTTTGTCCGTACTATTGCTAGCCTTTGGGGCTAGTTCGCTTGCGCTAGCTGCTGAGGATTCAGCGAATATGAGCAGACGCCGTCGCTGGATAAAGTGGTACTTTTGCAAGAGGTCTAGTAAACTAAGTAGAGGTGTGGAAATAATCTAAACCAGAAAAGTTCGCGGTTCCTGTCTCGAGCGTAAAACTTCAGTAAGATAGTTTAGGTTATTTAGACCGGAGCACTTAATACCCAACATCAAATTACCTCAGATCGAGAAAAAACTTCTCAAACACCTCTCGAAACCTCACCTTCGCCGCCTCGAGTTCCCTCACCTCATCCCTCGGCGGCTCCTCTCTATCCAATTCATCACGCTGCAAATACGTCGTATAGCGCACCTCCACCATTAGCGCTTCAGTCTGCGGCATCTGAGCGTAGTGTTTGACGATATGCCCACCTGTAAAAACCTTGTTTCTGACCACTCCAAAGCCACGCCCTAAAAAACACCTTTCCAGAAGCGGCATCATCACCTCAGCATTTACGCGCCCGTTATCGTCGCTTAAACACACATCATCCATAATCGGTCCCATAAAGCTGTGCAAGTCGAGCAAGTAGACCTTGCCGAAGGTGCGCCGCGTACGCTCTAAGAGGTTGGCTAACGCTTTATGATAGGGGAGATAAAAGGTCTCTGTCCGACTCTGCGCCTCTTCCGCTGTGAGAGGTTGCGCGTAAAGAGGTTCGTCCCAGGTCGAGCTTTCGTAAACAACCGAAGTCTTATAAGGCCCGTAAAGAGGTTCACGTAGAGGGCGGTTCACGTCGGCAACGTAGCGGCTGAAGTTGGCTTTAATCACAGTAACGCCGAGCGCGGGCAAGAAGTCGTAGAGCTTGTCCAAGTGCCAATCCACGTTAGGTTGAGCCTCGCGGTATTTGGAGACAAAACGTTCTCTGACCTCTTCCGGTACAAACGCGCTGCTGTGCGGGATGCTGGTGATGACAGGAAGAGGTGAAGCGGTGGGCTCGAGCACGGTAACAGACGTTTTCATAGAAGAATAAGCCCCAACTGCGCTGAGCGCACCACCGCCTCCGTCCGACTCTTCACGCCCAACTTCCCTAAAATCGCGCTCGTGTGAAACTTGGCAGTGGACTCGCTGATGCTGAGTTCTTTCGAAACAGTTTTGTTCGACGCACCCTGCGCGAGCAGTTGCAAGACCTCTTGCTCTCTGGCGGTGAGAGGTTCAACGTCTACGTTGGTGACGTTCTCTTGTAGCAAAGAGGTGAAGGTGGGCTCGAGCACCACCAACCCCTGCACCACTGCCTGTAGCGCAGCCACGATTTTGTCCGGTTCAGCGTCCCTGTAGAGCACGCCTGATACGCCCGTATTCAGGGCATCTGCCAAGGTGACTTCGACCTCTTGCACGAGTGCGACGACGGGTACATCTGATATGTCTACCTCTTCATCTGTACCGAAATCCCACAAGATGACATCAGGCTGGAAGACTTCTGCGCTTAGTAGTTCAGCGGTTTGTCCGACAACTTCAATATCTTCAGCCTCGAGCACCGCCGCCAGTCCCGCCCGTACTAAGGGGTCTCGAGCGACGATGACGACGTTGAGGGTATAAGGTTCCATTGCTAGGCTCGAGCATGACCCCAAGCCCAACCTCTCGCCGTAAGCCCGCTTGCGTACAGAAACCGCTAACCGTTAGCTGTCAGCCAAAAAAGCCTCCAACACTGTCCCCCCTTACAGGGGGGCTGTTCCAAAGGAACAGGGGGGTCCCCCCCACAAATGCATATTTCCACGTCACGCCTCTTCCCATACCCTTATAGTCAACCTTATGTTAGAACCGTCCCTCGAACTCTACGGCGAGACCTTCGACAAGGTGGACGCGCTCTTGGAAGACCTCTTGACCAAGACGCACGCGCGTTACGCCCTCATCATCGACCTCAAGGGTTTCGTTCTCATGCACGCCCGCGCACTCTGGGCTCCTAAGCCGCCCTCCTTGGACTCACTCGCCACGTTGGTCGCCTCAAACTACTCTGCGAACGCCGCGATTGCGCAGCTTCTGGGCGAGGCGGGCTTTCGGGAGATGGTGCAGCAGGGCAGCGAAATCGGCACGTACACCGAAGAACTCAGCGAAAAGGCGCTCCTCATTACCGTCTTCGATTCCTCTTCGGCATTGGGTAAGGTCAAGCTGTTTTCGAAAAAGACGGTTGAGGCCATCCGGGAAGCCCTCGCTGATTCCACCGACGCGCCCCCCGAACTCGCTTTTGACGACACCTGGAAGGGCTCCACCGATTCACTTCTCGACGGAATATTTGGGAAAGACGCATGAGCACGATTAACTTTGCCGCCCGCGAAATCAACTTTAAGATAGTCTATTACGGCTGTGGTATGTCGGGTAAGACGACCAACATCAAGAAAATCTATGAAAAGGTCCCCGACGATAGTAAAGGGGAGATGGTCAGCCTCGCGACCGAGGACGAGCGCACGCTCTTCTTCGACTTCTTGCCCTTAGACCTCGGCAGCGTCAACGGTTTCAAGACGCGCTTTCACCTCTACACGGTGCCCGGACAGGTCTTCTACAATTCCTCGCGCAAGCTCATCTTGCGCGGTGTGGACGGCATCGTCTTCGTCGCCGACTCCGGCCCTGACCGCCTCCGCGCCAACGCCGAGAGCCTGCGCAACCTGCGCGAGAACCTCAAGGAATATAACCTCACGCTGGGCGAAATCCCTTACGTCATCCAGATTAACAAGCGCGATTTGCCGAACGCCGTGCCCTCTAAGATGATTCAGCAGGTGCTTGACCCAACGGGTACGGTTCAGTTCTACGACGCGGTGGCCGCCAAGTTCGAGGGCGTCTTTGAGCCCCTGCGCGGCGTGTCGAAGCTAGTACTAGAGAAGTTAGCGCAGAAGGCGTAAGTCCCTTAACCTCTTTCAAAATTCACGCAGTTTGACCCTCTTCCATACTTAGAAGGGGGTTTTCTTTTGGTGACGCTCGAGTCTCTACAGAACCAACGACGCTGTTAGTTTTCGCGTTACTGTTGTCACCCTAAGCGGAGTGCAACGCAGTCGAAGGGTCTCGTTACTCAATCTCAATCAGATGAGGAGGCGAATGCGGAGATTCTTCATCCTGTAAAGGGCTCAGAATGACACAACTCATTGTTCGCTCAACACTGTGCTTCAATGCTTTTCCTGAAACCCTGACCCGCTGACTAGCTGACCCGCTCCGCTCCCCCAAACATTGACCTCCCCCACAACCCGTAAGCTATACTTCACGCATGGCACTTCACACAGGCTTAGACATCTTAGCGGCGGCTCGCAAAGGCAATTATGGCGTCGGCGCGTTCAACACGAACAACATGGAGATTACGCAGGCTATCCTCGAGGCGGCAGAGGAGACGAGAAGCCCCGTCCTCTTAGCGCTTTCTGAAGGCGCAATCAAATATGGCGGCAAGAACTTGGTGGATATGGTCGTCAAGCTGGGCGACGAGGCGAGCGTGCCCGTCTGCGTCCACTTAGACCACGGCTCCTCCTACGAGTCGTGCCTGCGCTCACTCCGCTACGGACTCACCTCGGTGATGATCGACAAGTCGCACGAGGACGAAGAGGTGAATATCAGGGAGACGAAGCGCGTCGTCGAGGCGGCGCACGCTGTCGGCGCAACCGTCGAGGCGGAAATCGGACGTTTGGGTGGGGTCGAAGAGCACGTCGTCGTCTCGGAAGAGGACGCGATTCTCACTAAGCCTGACGAGGCCGAGCGGTTTATGGAGAAGAGCGGCGCGGACTATCTCGCGGTCGCCATTGGAACCTCTCACGGTGCGAATAAAGGCAAAGGACGCCCTTACATCGACCACGAGCGCATCGTGGAAATTGCGAACCGCCTCCCCCAACCTCTCGTTATGCACGGGGCGAGCGGTGTGCCCAACGATATTGTGGAGCGGCTCCGTGCGGCGGGGGGGCAGCTCGAGTACGCCTCCGGCATCCACGAAGAGGATGTGGAGAAAGCCGTCACTGAAGGCATCGCTAAAATCAACACGGACACCGACCTTCGTCTCGCTTTCACAACCAGAGTGCGCGAAATCCTCATCAACAAGCCCGAAGAGTTCGACCCGCGTAAGATTTTGGGGCCGGCAAGGGATGAGATGAAGAACGTGGTGAAGAAGCGCATGGAGCTGTTTAAGTCGGCAGGAAAAGCATAAAAGCTGTTGGCAATTAGCTTTTAGCTTGAAAGCTTTTGCTAATACCTAACAGCTAAAAGCTAATTGCTTTTCATTAGTCATTAAAGCAGTACCTTAGCAGTGTACAAGGCGGCAAGGGGGAATAATGGAAGAAATCGATTTAGGCAATGGGCAAGTTATCTTAGGGCAAGAGCGCGTGGTGGCGTATACGCATAAAGGTGGGACGCTGACGGTGTACCTCGAGGGCGGTCACACCTTAGAGACCAATGACGAGGAGCGCGTAGAGGTCTTTTTGCGCAACCTCAAAATTAAGTCCACGGGACCGTACTTCCGCTCATCCATTGACAACGCGCCCGGCGAAGAGACCCAAGACCCGGAGGAAGCCGAGAAGGTGGCAAAAGCCTCGACGGGCGCGGTGGACGATTCGGACGAAGATACGGGCGAGGAAGACGTGGACGAGGAAGATGCGGTGTCCGAAGAGGCTAAGCACGGTTCGGAGGCGAGCCAGCAGGAGAGCTAACCTCTACGCTTAACCTCTACTCTGTCCAACTCGGCGACGGCGACTCTATCGCGGCCTCCTTCTTTGGCACGGTAGAGCGCCGCGTCCGCTCGGTTGACGAGCGTATCCAGGGTGTCGCCGGACCGGTAGTGAGCGAGGCCGCAACTCACGGTGACCCTGTGGCGCTTAGCGAGCGGTTTGGCTTTGAGGCTTAGGCGCAGCCGTTCGGCGAGCGCGTGACCTTCGTCCTTGTCGGTGACGGGTGTAATGACAATAAACTCTTCGCCGCCCCAGCGCCCGAAGATGTCGCTCTCGCGCAACTCTCCTTTGAGCCGCGCGGCGAGTTCACGTAAGATATCGTCGCCGACGTAGTGACCGTAGGTGTCGTTAATCTTTTTGAAGCGGTCGATGTCGAGCATTAAGACCGAGAAACTCTCGCGCCTGCGCTGCGCCGAGGCGAGGGCGATTTGGGCTAAGACCTCGACTTGGCGGCGGTTGGCGATGCCCGTCAAGAAGTCGTGATAGGCCAAGCGCTCTAGCTGCTCAGCGCTGCGGCGCGTTTCACGCAGTTCGGGCTCGAGCCGCGCAAAGGCGTTCAAGGCAAAGATCAACATGATGTGAGCCAGCGTCATCGTGAGCGGAATAAGCAGGTCGATATTGGTAAATTCCGCGTTGGCAACATTGGGCAAACTTGCAGCCACAAATACCGCAAGCACGCTGAGCGTAAAACGTAGCGCTTTTTGCGGCGTAAAGATAAGAAAGGTCAGCGCGTAGTAAACCGTGAGGTAGACTTTGATGGAAAGCAGCCCGACGAGCGCGTAGAGGTCTTGCTCAATGCCGTAGAGTGCGACGAGCCATAGCGGGAGGAGCAAGCCGAAGTAGGCGTACGGCAATCTTTCGTAAAGCTGTGGCCCTAGCCACCTGCGCGGCACGAGCAGCAACGCGAGGTTAAACGCGATAAAAAGCCCTAAAAAAATGGAGCCTAGCGGCGAAGCGCGGCCTAAAAAGAGCAGCTCGGTCAGGGCCGCCGTGATGCCAAAGAGCGCCAGCGCCACATAGTATCTGCGGTGAAAGAGCGGTGACGCTTGGTCGTTTGGATGTGACATCGCGGGGGCGAACATGACTCCTTTAAGCCTGGCTAGAAGCGCAGCTACGGCGCAGCACGCTGGAGAGATTAAGAACGCAGTTGTGCAACTTGTAAGCAACAACTTAGTGCAACTATACCGTCTAAGCTGTGCTCCTTATATGTAAAGTTTCTCACTCACGTCTAGTAGCAGGTACACCCCTAGAGGCGGGGTACGGGGTACTATAGTCATCTGGTTTGAGACGCTCTCACCGTATAAAGTATTGTTTAGCACGCACGTTCAGGGATGATCCCTTTGGCGTTGCCAAAACTTCCGTAAGCGGCACTCTGTCTCAGTATGTTTTGGAAGTGCTATAGGTTGTGCGTTGCGGATTATAGCGCCGTCAACAGTGGCTCACTTTGGAACGCTCATAAGGGATTGCAACCCCCTGCTGACGGGAGCCAGGTCGTGCTTACGATTTATATCGTTCGACGTTGACTCATTAGCCGATGATGCGCATAACTACACCACTTCGGGCCGGCGGCTCGGCGTCACATACACCGTTTTTTGCTGCGTAAAGTTCACCGCCCCGGCGGGCGCACCTTTAGGTTTCCAGACGTTCTTTTTGAGCGTATAGTCCACCGGCACATTGTCGGACCCTCCCGCTTTGGAATAGGCGGCGGCGAGCTGCGCGGCGTAGAGAATTGTCTCAAAAGGAACCTCTTTGTTTTCCGCTTGGATGATGACGTGTGAGCCGGTGTAGCCTTGCACGTGCAGCCACACGTCGCGGCTCCGCGCCAAGCGGAAGGTGATGGTGTCATTGTCCCTAGAATTTCGTCCAACTAAAACGCTGTACCCCTGCGGACTTCGGTAGCGGATGCCGGGTTGGGCGCGTACTTGCTTTTTGGGTTTGGCGACGTAGGTTTCGCTTAGTTCGTTTAAGCGGGTAGGGGAGAGAGTCTCGAGTCCCTCCAAAAGCCCTTCAACCTCTTCGAGTTCAGTAAAGATATCCTCTTCCCGCGTCTCGGCTTGCGTGCGGCGCTGTTCGCGTTTTTTGGCACGTTCGTAGAGCGCTTGGGCGTTGCCGACGGCGTCCAGGCGGGGCTCGAGCCTAAAGTGAAGCGGTTGACCCGAGAAGTCGGTGAGCGTGACCTCATCGGCGTGGGGCGGTACTTGTCTTTGAAACGCCATGAGCACGTCCGCTTGGGCGCGCAAAGCGTCCGCTTCGTCCGCCGCTTGCCACGTCTTGTCGATGTCGTCTAGGCGCTTTTCTAAAAGTTGGCGCTGCTTGCTCAACGCGCTCCTGAGCCGCTGAAGTTGAAGCTCCCTCGCTTCACTTTCGCGCACTGTTTCGATGTCGGGAAGCCCGACAACCTCACGCATCACGCGGCTGGGTTCTTCGCTTAAGCGGCGTAGAGCACTAAGCAGCGCGTCCATGTCCGCCTCTTCTAGCTTATGGTCTTTCGCGAAACCCGTTTGCAAGGTGAGCGCACGGGTAAGCTCCGGCCCAACGCCGTCCACGATTTTACGAATGCTATTCAAGGTGCGCCCGGTCAAAGCCTCACGCAACGCCTCATAGGGCGCGGTCCTCGGGTCTAGCTTTTCATAAGGGGGCGGCGGCCCATAGTGCAACCCTGCGCGGAGTTGGCGAAAGCGGTTGATCTCCGCCGTGACCTCTCTGGCGACGCCTAAAATCAATCCGTCCGTATCGGTCAAGATGAGGTTGCAGTTGCGCCCGGTCAGCTCGGCGATGAGAACCACGGGCGGCGTGCTGACGAAGCCCTCGGCAGCGGCGAAGTGCAGCGCGAGCGCCCGGTCGAGTTTGGGCTGGGTGATGTTCTCGAGTCTACCCACCGCCCGCGCTACGAGCAAATCTTGAAAACCCGTGTGAGCGCCCATAGGGGTTGGCAACTCGTCCTTAAAAGCAACTTGCGGATTTGGCGGTTTGTTGTAGAGCCAAAGTGCACCCTTGGCAAGAGGTAAAACGAACGTGTAAGGGTCAGGGAAACGCCAAGCGTAGCGTGGGGTGGGGAGATGAGGGTTGAGCGCCTGGAGTTGCTCAGCGATGAGAAGACCTTCCATCTCAACAGTCTAAGCGAAGTGGTGAGGGTGGGAAGGTATTGACTGGGGGGAGAAAGCACTTCAGCATGTCAGGAATGCCTTTATACTGACGAACTGACGACTGATCTCTTCTATATCAAGTACCGCAAGCCCTCGGAGCAACGTTCAAAATCCAGTTCAACCTAATTGAGCAACCGCTGATGTCCACCTAAGAGGTGCTTGGCGTGCGCCAGATAGTCCCTTAAAAGTAGCGTCCACTCGTTGAAAGGGGGCAGGTAACGCAAGGCGGCTTCGGCGTGGTGAATGACCCGGTCGGGATAGACGTAGCCCTGCTGCACAAAGCTGTCCACGAGCATCTCTTTAGCGAAAAGCCACTCGCCGCTGCCCTCGGCGCTGGCACTCGCCGCTTTTTCAAACCAAACAATCGCTTCGTCGAAGCGGTAGTATTCGTGAGCGATATTACCGAGCGTCAGACAGGCGGGCGCGGTTGCGCCTAAATCCAGGGCGCGGTGCGCGAGGTCGCCCGCGCTACGCAGGTCGCCGAGTTTAAGCTCGACGTCGGCTAAGTCGGCGTAGACCTCGGCGTGGTAGTCGTAGTATTCGTCGGCAGAGGCGTCTAAGAGCAACTCTTTGGCGCGCTCTAGGTGGTCGGCCTCGAGCATGAGGAGCGCGTATTCGTGTAAAGCGAGGGCGCGTTGGCGTTTGGCGGCGAGCTGAACTGCCTCGCGGTAGCGCTCCTCGGCGCGGCGCGTTTTACCGAGCAGGCTATAGGTTTGACCTAGCGTGAGTTGCAGGCTAAACGAGGGCTCGCTGATGGCGCTCTCTAATACGCTCGCCTCTAAAAAGAGGTTCAAGGCGGTGTTCGGGTTGCCGAGCAAGAGGTGGGCGCGTCCAGTCAGGTAGCGCTGCACCGCTCCGTCTGAAGCGCTCTCAGAATGAGCGGTGTGTTGAGCGCTCTCCAACGCTTCTAACGCCTCGACAGGTTGATGCGTCTCCAAGCGGTTCGCGGCTAAGTTGAGCAACTCACCAAATTTATCTGCGCCCTGACTCAGCGCGGCGGACTTCTCAAAGGCGTGCGCCGCCTCTTCCCACAATCCACGCGCTTCGTAGCTCCGCCCCAAGAGCGACCAGTAGCGCCACTTGAGATACTCGGGCAGCGCTTCGGCGTCAACCTCTAAGAGCACGTAGACGGCTCGCTTAAAGGCGTGAATGGCGGCGAGGGCGCTCGCAGCGTGATAGGTCGCTACGCCCTCGCCCGCTTCGGCAGCGGCGGCTGCGCCACGCTTTACGTCGCTTACCGCGTCGCCCCGATAGGCTGCGAACTCCCAATAGAGCGCCCGGTAGAGCGGGGTGTGGGCGACGGCGGCGTCCGCTTCGGCGGCTTCGCAGAGGTAAACGAGCCCACCCTCTAGGCCGTCCTCACCGTAGAGCGCATAGGTCGCCGCGATATGAAGCTTGAACTGCGCTCTGGTGCTGCGCTGCCGCTGCCGCTTCGCCGCGCCCTCTAAAAGCGCCAGCGCCGCCTCATAACGCCCCTCAGCTAACGCACGGTGCACGGGCTCAATCTCAGCGGCGGGGGAACGGCGGAAGAACATAGTCAAGCCTAGCACGCCTTCTTCATGACGCTGCAAGGCATTTCATTCATAAGGACAAAAGGCAGGGTAAATGGAATCTCTCACAACAATGTGTTGCGGCGCACGTTAAGGAAGTGATAGTTGAAAGTGGCAAGGGGTGAGTGAAGAGCCTTGACTTTCAACTTACCCCTCGCCACTCATCGCTCATAACCAAGTTGCCGTCCTCGGACCCTCCCCTTCTGGATAGTCGGGTTTGGCGCGGTGAAACGACTCGACTAAAAGACGGCGCGGGAAGGAGCGCATAAAGGTCAAGACACTCCGCGCTTGCGTCTCGTGTTGCCCCATCGCCCGCAGCTTATTTTCGACGTAGGGGCTTGCGTCGAAATAGTGCGTCGGGGGTAAATTCGTGGCGCGAATCTCCTCCGGGCCTAGAAAGCCTTCCCGCGCCGCGCCACTATACGGTTTTTCGGCGGCGAAGTAGTAGAGCGCTTCGACCACATGGTCAGCGCGTTCCAACGCCCCCAAGACGAAGCGGTTGGTGACGACGTGGTCAGGGTGGCCGTTTGAGCCGTTGGGTGGAAAGGTGATGAGCGCCCTCGGCTGATGCGTGTCCAAAAGTGATACAAGCCTCGGCACGACCTCTTCTTCGTCTTCACCGCTTAGCCCCTTATTCGTCGCCATGCCTCTATCCGCAGAGGGGACGAAGTCAGGATAGTCGAAGATGTGAACCTCATTGACGCCTAAAATATCCAGTGACGCGCGAAGCTCAGCCTCGCGTACCTGCGGCAGTTCGGCCTGTGGACATATCCCTAAGGTGCGCCCCGCGCCGCCCTTAGTTAGCGTCACCGTCGCGGTGCGCCTGCCCGCTTCGGCCATTTTGGTAAAGATGCCGCCGCAGCTAAAGACTTCGTCGTCGGGATGGGGGACGATGAGCATGAGGTCAACCTGTCGAGACGTGGGATGCGAATCGGTAGACATCTCTAAGGTTTAACATGAACGGTTTGTGACGGTAGTTGTGGAGGTGGAGCGTGAATGAGGTGCAAGGGAGAGGAGAACGCCTTATATTTTTCCTCTGGGTCTCCTTATCGCTGTTGAAAATACGCCATCTCGAGCTGACCGAAAACACCGAAGGCATACCTCGAGCCTAAACTGAGGCTAGTACGAAGATAGTCTAAACAGTTCCTCAGCCTCCCAACCCATCAACCAACCGTGCTGAGACAACGCCTCAAATCCGTACACGAGCCCTACCTCTGCGCCCGCAACCTCTTCCACTGCGCTGAGATTGATGGCGGTGAGATGAATTTGTCCCTATTAGAGAGGTTCATAAGAGCGACTTCTCGCTCAAAATCACGCCGTCCTCGTCCGCATAGACGAAGAACCCCGGCTGCCACAGCACGCCACCGAAACTCACAATGGGGTTGCGCGAGCCGTCACCCTTTTTGTTGCTCTTTTTAGGATGCGGCGCGAGCGCCAAGATGCCCACGTCCAACTCGGCAAGCTCCGCGCTGTCGCGCACGCAGCCGTTGATGATGACGCCGGGAAGACCCCTCGAGACCGCAATCCCCCCTAAACGGTCCCCCATGAGCGCACAGTTCAGGGAGCCGCCACCGTCTACAACGATAACCGTACCTTCCGCAACGGAATTTAACGCCTCTTCATACAGGACGTTATCCTCGAACAAACTCACCGTGTGAATCGGGCCGTGAAACTTGGTACGAGCGCCGAAGTTGCGGAATATCGGAGCGCAGTACTGGAGGTTCGTGTTTTCGTCGCTGAGGTCAGGGGTGTGGAACATGGTGTCACTTTACTTCTTAACGGCGGAATGCGTGTGGACACTTCTCGACAGGAAAGCAATGAGTTAAAAGCAGTGAGCAATGAGTGAAAGGCTTTAGATCTCACCGTTCGTTCCCTACGGGAGACTGCGTAACCCCGAAAGGGGATTGCTCGTTTCTCATTGCTTTCTTTCATGCTAAGATTTTCAGCAGAAAGCAGGTGTTTTGATGATTGAGCGTTGCGGTCACAACCAGATAGTCTTCAACCTCTCAACTCAATCAGAGGAGCTTACCTTGCTTATTCGCAGTATTACAGAACAGGATTATCCCCGAGCGGTAGAGATTCATAACGCACAAAACGAGCTTCACTTTCAAACTACGCTCGAGCAGATGCAGCGCTCAGATGAAGTTAAGCGGCGCAGTGACCTACACTACGAGCGTTACGTTGCTGAAAAGAACGGTGAGGTCATCGCAACAGGCTACCTCACGCCGACTTGGGCGGGGACAAGTGTAGCAGGGCGCGTTTGGGTAGGTATATTCACTCGAGCCGACCACCGCAACACAGGCGTAGATACGCGGCTACTCGAGCACGCTTTAGCCAAGTCAGAACAGCCCATTCAAGAGATCTGGAGCTGCGTTCGTAGTGACTTCGTACCGATGTCGGGTTATCTGGAAGGGTTCACAGAACAGTTCCGCAGCTACGGCGGTGAGCTTGACCTCTCACAGTTTGACGCCGCCAAGTTCCAACCTCTTGTGAAGCGGTTAGGCGCAGAAGGTGTCACTATAAAACCTTACGCTGACCTCTCCAATGACGCTGAGAGAGACGAAAACCTCTTAGCGCTCCACGCCGAAACTGAAGCGGACGCCCCTTACCACGCGCCGATTATTCCTGCACATCATCCTGACATTCATAGCCCTGAGATGAATCAGAGCAGCGTTTTTGTCGCGGTTCGTAACGGGCAGTATGTTGGGTATGTGGGGCTCGAGAAAAGCGAGAGCGATCAAACTGCCATCGCATTTTTAGGCGTTTCGCGTCCTTACCGGAATCAGAGGATTGGGACGGCATTGGGAGTCCTAGCCGCCGAATTCGCCAAATCTAAATATACCGAACTCAACGCAGGTGGCGGCGCAAAGGAAAACGTCACCATGCAACGGGTTTTACACAGGCTCGGTTTTGAGATTGAGCCCGATTGGGTGACGTTCTCCAAAAGGCTCTAAAGTCCCACGGCGAACAAGGGGTTGCAACCCCTTGCTACAACAATCTGCTACAAACAGCAATTCCAAGACATACTGAGACAAAGTGTCGCAGATCTCAGCGAAGCTAGCGGGATTTCACCTTATAACGTGCGTGCTAGTTATCGTTCATCCCCGACCGTTCGTCCCCGAAAGGGGAAAGGGGAGGCACTTTTCGCAAAGCGAAACGGCGTTTTTCCTGCTAAAAGTGTCTCTGACTAGATGAAAGTGCAGTCGCGTGGCACGCTCCCGCTAGCTGTGAAGCGGGTGTACCTGCTAAAAAAGAAGAGGTAGCGCTTGGCTACCTCTTCTCATTCCGCTAGAAAATCTACTTCCTCTTCTTGTTCGCAATATGAATCGCTTCGCCGTGCGCCGCCTCCGCCGCCTCCATAAAGCTCTCGGCAATCGTGGGGTGCGCGTGCTGCGTTAAGGAAATATCGCCCAACGTCGCGCCCATCTCGATGGCTAAGGCCGCTTCGGAGACCATGTCCCCCGCGCTCGGCCCGACCATGTGAAAGCCTAAAAGCTGGTCCGACTCTTCGTCAGCAATGACTTTGACGATGCCCTCAGAAACGCCTAGCGTCATGGCGCGTCCTGACGCTTGCATCGGGAAGCTGCCGACGATGACGTTATGACCCGCGTCTTTCGCCTCTTGCTCGCTCATCCCGACCGAGGCGAGTTCGGGGCTTGTGTAGACGACGCTCGGGACAATCGTGTCATAGGCGCTCGGTTTGCCCGAGGCGTGCTCGGCGGCGACGAGACCCTCTTTCATCGCTTTGTGGGCCAAAAGGGGTGGGCGGGCGACGTCGCCGATGGCGTAGATGTGCGGGACGTTGGTCTGCATGTGGTTGTTCGTGGGGATGAAGCCGCGCTCGACTTTCACGCCGATGTCCTCTAAGCCTAAACCCTCACCTCTTGGCTTGCGCCCTACTGCTACGAGAATCTTATCTACGGTGATGGTCTCTTCGCCGTCTTCGGTCTCGAGCGTGACCTCCAACCCATCATCCGTCTCCTTCTGACTCGTCGCCTTCGCGCCCGTCTTGATGTTGATGCCGCGCTTTTCAAACGATTTGCGCAACTCCTTCGCCACGTCGGGGTCGGAGGTCGGGACGATTTGGTCCATGAGTTCGACAACGGTCACTTCCGCCCCTAGCGCGTTGTAAATATCTGAAAACTCCAAGCCAATCGCGCTGCCGCCAATCGCTAAAAATCGCTTCGGTACCTCGGAGACCAAAAGCGCTCCCGTCGAGTTGACGATGCTCTCGCCATTCGTTTCAAAGCCGGGAATCTCGATGGGCTCCGAGCCCGTCGCCACGATGATCTTGTCCGCCGTGACGGTTTTATCGCCCACTTCAACCGTGTTTTCGTCCTTGAACTTGGCGCTTCCTTCAATCAGTTCGACTTTATTACCCTTAAACAAACTGCGCACGCCACCCGTGAGCTTCTTGACGACGCCGTCCTTCCACTTGTCCATCGCCTTGAGGTCAATTTCTGGCTCGCCAAATTTGATGCCAAACTCCTCCGCGTGCTTCGCCTCGCGCAAGTCTTCCGCGACGTGCAAAAGCGCTTTAGTTGGAATGCAGCCCACATTCAAACAGACGCCGCCCACGTACTCCTGCTCTACGCACGCGACCTTCATTCCGAGTTGCGCCGCGCGAATCGCCGCGTGGTAGCCGCCCGGTCCTGAGCCGATAATCAGTAGTTCATAGTCCATGATAGTCCTCTCTGAGACGAGATTCGTGTTTCTTTAACCTCTTTAGTGTACCCCGAGGGGGGCGTAGAGAATCAGCTTGTGTTTACGAAAGACAGCAATGAGTACCGAGAAATCCCCTTTCGGGGTTACGCAGTCTCCTGTAAGGAACGAACGGTCGGGGATGAACGATAACCAGCCCTGTTCCCGGTTATGAAGTTTCCCTCCGGGAAGGGAAACTTCGTAAGCCCTTCGGGTACGACTGGGTTGCTTCCTTTCGCATTCTGCCCCCTAGTCCCCCAATCCAAAACGCGCCACACTACCCCTATGTTCTCCCTCCGCCAACCCTCCGAACATGAGATGCGCACCTTTTTAGCCCAGCAGAGCGCCGAGCCCTTTTCCTACGACGACATCGGCATGTCGCAAGAGGACAGCGTGCCTGACAAGTACGCCGTGGACCGTTACCGCGTCCAAGTCGGTCACGGTCAAGAGGTCTTTGAACGAACTGTGGAAGCGGTGCGGACTTGGAAAGTTTACCCGAGCGCGTGGATGACGCTCTATCCGCCGAACGTGCCGATTAAAGAGGGGGTGTCCGTGGGAATTCTTGCGCACTTGCCCTTCGTGTGGGTCAAGAGCGCGGTGAGAGTCGTTTACGTCGTCGATGATAAAAGGCGCTACTGCTTCGCGCTCGGTACGCTGCCCAAGCACGTCGAGAGCGGCGAGGAGCGTTTTTTGGTGGAGTGGCTCTCGGATGACTCGGTCTGGTACGAGGTTTTCGCGGTCTCCAAGCCGCAGCATCCACTTGCTAGGCTGGGTCATCCCTTTGCAAGACTTGTGCAGAAGCGTTTTGGGCGCGACTCGAAAGAAGAGGTCAAGGCGTTTGTCCAGTCGTTACAAGCGGAGTAAGGTTGTTCGTTTGTCGTAAACTGGAGAGGTGAAACCCAATCAGCGTGGTGGATTAGACGAGGAGCCTTTCTCCTATCAGGTGAGCAAGGACAACCTCTTTATTTTCTGGAATGGTAAGCGTGTAAAAACCCTCAAAGGGCAAGAGGCGAAGAAGGGGGTGGGGAGGCTCGAGCGCTCAACCTCTCAAAAGTCTCAACTTCTTATAGCAAACCTCACCGGCAACGTCAAACGCGGAAACGAGCGCGGTTAGATGGCGAGCATCATCACCTTCAAAAACAGCCTCATCATCAACCGTCCCAAAGAAGAGGTATTCGCGTTTCTTTCAGACTTTCGCAACATGCCCAAGTGGAACGTTCACGTGCTCACCGTCAGCAAACTTTCGGGAAAAGTGGGTAAAGTCGGTACGGTCTACCGTCAGGTGCGCAAAACGGACACGCAAGACTATGAGGTCATCGAATACAGCCCAAATCGCGCTATCACTATCGAAACTCTACCGCCTGCGCGGATGCTCAAGATGCGGTTCGTGCTGACGGACGCGGACAAAGAGAATACGCGCAGCACCAAGCTCACCGATGAATGGACGCTCGGCGGAGCGTCGTTAGGGCTTTTCAAGGGTTTCGCTGAGCGCAAGGTCAAAGGGGCGGTGGCGGAGAATTTGGTGAAGCTTAAAACGCTTTTGGAGATGGGGTATGTGCGGTTGCAGGATGGACGAGAGGTGTATCTGTGAGACATGAGTTGAAAGCCAAGAGCCTAGTTTTGAACTTTTCCGAAACATAGAGGGTTTAGGTTACGTGAAAGGGTTTGTTTTTTGAAGGTCATCTCTCATCATTTTTGTAAGTTGTTCATTGCGCTTATGTAAAGAACCTTCCAGATGTGCAATAACGTTAAACAAGTTCGCTGCATCCATTCCAGAAATATCGGTATGCCAAACATATTGTTCTACTATGCCATTAATTTCATAAAGTTTAGAAGATATTTCAGTTGGCAGGAATATCGTACTTTACTACTAGGTCAAAATTAAAACTTTCAGTTAAGCGGTACAACTGAGTTTTATTTTGTTCGGCAGCTTGTAAATTGAACTGACCACCGAACACATTTTCATCGTTCTGCTTAGTAAGTTCCAAGAACTTTCGCACGTATTTGGTTAAAGCTACATAAGTATCTGCTTTCCTATCCCACCATTTCTCTTAGTAGTACCGATTTTTATTTAACCACGTGCCAAAGTAAGCGCCGCCAAAAGCAGTAATCAAGGTTACTAACAACTGAAGCCAAATCACAGGTTATCTTACCCCTGGCTAAAAGCGACGTAATCCTCGAGCTTCCGCGCCGCCTCACCCTCATCAATCAACTCAGCCGCCAACATAACACCTTCAGCAATCGTGGGCGCTTCATCCGCCAAATAGAGCGCCGCGCCTGCGTTGAGGAGCACCACATCACGCTTCGCGCCGTGCACCTCTCCACGCAGGATGCCGCGAATCATGACCGCGTTCTCTTCGGGCGTGCCGCCTATGATTTCGGCGCGGTCATAGACGGCTAAACCGATGCTTCGAGGATGTACTACGTAGCTGCGAAGCGTGCCCCCTGCGTCGAGTTCCGTGACTTTCGTTTCACCGCAAACGGTGAGTTCGTCAATCCCGTCGCCGTAGACAACTAACGCTCGCTCCGCACCGAGCCCTGCCAATACTTGCGCAAGAGGTTCGGTGAGCGCGGGGTCATAGACGCCTAAAAGCTGCCGATTGGCTCCGGCTGGATTGGTGAGCGGTCCGAGCGAGTTGAAAATCGTGCGGGCTTTGAGGTTCGCGCGAATGGGCGCGACGAACTTCATGGCGGGGTGGTGAGCGCGGGCGTAGATAAACGCTAACCCGACCTCACGGATACTCTCCGCCAACCGCTCAGGCGTCGCCTCCAAGTTGACACCGAACGCCTCCAACACGTCCGCTGCCCCCGACTTGCGCGTCACCGCGCGGTTGCCGTGCTTAGCGACCTTCACGCCGCCCGCCGCCACCACAAAGAGGCTCGCCGTGCTGATGTTGAATGTGCTTACACCCGTGCCGCCCGTGCCGCAGGTGTCTAAAAGAGGTCCGTCTACATTGACCGAGACCTTAATCGCGCGTTCGCGCATCGCTTGAGCGAAACCGATGATTTCGTCTACCGTCTCACCTCTTGTGCGAAGTGCCGCTAAGAGCGCGGCGGCTTGCATCTGGCTCAGCTCGCCGTCCATGAGTTGCCCCATGACCGCCCTAGCGCGGTCTTGTCCTAACGTTTTGCCTTCGAAGACATCGCTGAGTAAGGGGGCGATGTCGAATTCGGTATTTTGCTTTGTATCCACCTTGAATTCCTCCAAGTTTATCGTGTGATGACTGAGGGCTCGAGTCTCAAAAATATACCTTGTCTCAAACCTCAACCTTATACGAGAGGTCTAATTCATCCCCCGGTACGCCGCGTATCCCCCAGTTGTGCTTGGGCGTTTCGAAAATCGTGATTTCCAGGTCATTTCTCTCAATACCCAACGCGCTGCACCTCTCAAAAAGCAGGCGAATGAGCCGCTTTTTTACCTCTACCGAGCGCCCTTCAAACATGCTTAGCTCGAGCACCGTATACCTCTTCGTGCGGTTTTGGGGTTAGATGAAGTCATCTGGACTGAGGGGAATAAACCGCTGAAACCTCTTGTCAAAAGGGAGTCCTAAAGCGTCAGTCAAACAGCCGTGAATCACGTCGGACAGTTCAGTTCTGACCTCTTCTAAGTGACCTCTTAATCCGTAGACTACAACCTGCGCCATCTACGTCTTGCGCGTATCCGCAAACGCCGTGCCGATACCAAGCGCGATAAAAACCGTCCCCGTAAACCAGCGTTGCGCCTGCCAAAAAACCGTCTTCGCCTTGAGCCAATTTCCTAAAGCGCCCGCGAGCAGCGCGACAACAATGTCTACAAGTGCGCCGTTCACAACAAAAAGCAGACCGAGCAAGAGAATTTGCATCCCAACTGCGCCGCTCTCGGGATTCACAAATTGTGGCAAGAAGGCGAGGAAGAAAAGCGCAATTTTAGGGTTTAGGACGTTCGTGACCATGCCCTGATAGTAGATTTTGTAGGAGGTGGCGCGGGATAGCTGAGGGCCCCGCACCTCTTCTTCACGGTTTAGCAACGTGCGAACGCCCAGATAAATGAGGTACGCCGCCCCCAAATACTTCACCACGCTAAACGCCACCGCTGAGGATGCCAAGAGTGCCGATAGCCCGAGCACCGCCGCTGCAATGTGTACCACGACGCCTGTATAAATTCCCAAAACCGAAACCAACCCCGCCCCGCGCCCCTGCCCGACGCTCCGCGCGATGATGTAGAGCATGTCCGGGCCGGGGGTGACGCTAAGGAGCAGCGCGGCGGCTGAAAAGACGAGAATCGTGGTGAGGTCGAGCATTAGGTCTCCCATTCTAAGCGTATGTCGTGTTGTGCTAAAAAACGTTCTAACGAGTAGCCATGTTCACCAAGTTGGTTGACGAGCCAATGGGTACGCCCTAAGGTTAATTCGCGTTCACCGGGAAGGAAGTGTCCCGCTTCTACAGCTTGTAAATAGTCCTCCGTGTCTACAACTTTTGCCCACTGCTCTTCAAAAACCAACACGTCGAGGTAGAGGTCGCGCACTGTCCAGGCTTCTCCCCGCTCAACCTCTCCGATGATGTCGACGTAGAAGTCATAGTCGCCGTAAGGACGCTCATCGGTGCGCCACGTGTAGCGCGACACCTGAAGGTAGAGAGACGGGAGCACCTGACACGCCATATGAGTGATGTGCTCGTTGTCTTCCAGTGAATGTGCATAGAAAAGTCCGTAGGGGCGGGGTTGGATCGTCTCTAAGTCGTATCTCTCAACCTCATCTCCCTTATCCCTCACTTTCGTCTTTGCCCCCAGGTCAAGCGTAACAACTGTGACGGGATGAATCACTTGCAGACATCCAAAAAGTTCTGAAGCATCTGCTTACCCGTATCCGTCAAGATGCTCTCGGGGTGAAACTGCACGCCCCACACTGGATAGGTCTTGTGCCTGAGCCCCATGATGACCTCTTCGCCGTCGTCATTCACCCAGGCGTTCGCCTCCAAAGTATCGGGCAAATCTTTAACAATCAGCGAGTGGTAGCGCGTTGCTGTCACTGTTTCGCCCAAGTCCTTAAAGGACGCCGTTCCGTCGTGCCGTATCTCGCTCGTCTTGCCGTGCATGATTTTAGGCGCACGTACCACCTGTGCGCCGTAGGCTTGGCCGATGCTCTGATGGCCCAAGCACACGCCGAAGATGGGCGTGGTTTCTCCGTAGCGTTTGATAACCTCGACGGAGTGACCTGCTTCGGTAGGGGTACAAGGACCAGGGGAAACGACGATACCGTCAGGGTTGAGGGTGTCGATATCCTCTAAGCTGAATTGGTCGTTGCGCCAGACGGTTGGGGTGATGCCGAGTTCGCCTAGATACTGAACCAAGTTGTAGGTAAAAGAATCGTAGTTGTCAATCACGAGAATATTCATAACGCTCCTTCCTGAATACTTGCACGCGGCTACTTCAGCGCTTTGCCTAAAGCGTAAACCTTCTCGAGCCACCTCTCCCGAAATGCGTCCGAGGAGAGCCGAATCGGTCCGATAAATGTACTTCTCACCGGGTGAACGCCGCAAAACTCGAACAAAAGTCCTTTGAGCATGTGGTAGCTCGGGCGGTTATACCTCAGCCAGTAGAACCAGGCGGGTTGATCGGCTGTCGCGATGATGCGGGCAGAGCGCCCTTTAAGCAGTTTATCCCAGCGAATCTTTGAGCCTTCGTGCTTTCTGAACGCGAAACCCGGCAAGAAGACTCTATCTAAAAAACCTTTGAGGAGCGCGGGCACTGAGCCCCACCACACGGGGTGAATAAGGACGATGTGGTCTGACCACTTGATGAGCCTTTGCGCCTCGAGCAAGTCGGGCTCTAACTCAGTGCGTTGGCGGTAGCCAAACTGAAGATTAGGGTTGAAGTCCAACGCGGCAACGATAACTTCTTCGACCTCAGCGCCGCTGGACGAGGCTCCCTGCTTGTAGGCTTCAGCGAGCGCAAAGCAGTAGCTCTGTGAATCGGGATGTCCTTGGATGAGCAAAATTTTCTGAGGTTGCTTCATGGCTCGGCACTCAACTCGAGCACAAAGTTCGCCGCCTCGGGCCGCTCCTGCCAACCTCTTTGGGTGTAGTAAGCACGTTCATACGAGGGTTTATTCCGCATGTTCAGTAGTGACAGTCTAGCGCAACCCCTCGTCTTACCCTCTTGAATAATACAGTTGAGGAGCGCTGTGCCTAAACCCCTCGAGCGCTCCTCAGGATGAACAAAAAGCTCCGAAATGAACCCTTCACCGTCCGCGTGTAGGAGCGTAGGGAGCCAGTGAGCGCTGATGTAGGCCGTTATCCTTTCCTCTTCAGTCACAACGAGAAGTGTATGCTCTGAACTTTCAACGACATAAGACAACTGCTTTTTCACCCGCTCGAGCGTCGTTTCAAGAGGTTCTGCGGAAATAGTAGATAAACCCTCTAAACTATGCAGCAAAGAGGTCAGCCCGTCCGCATCCTCGACTCGGCAAGGCCGAATCACGCTAAACCTTCAGTTGCCAGCTCCACCGCCCGCACGAGTGCCGCTAGTTTATTCATCGACTCTTGATATTCGAATTCGGGGTCCGAGTCCGCAACGATGCCACCGCCCGCTTGTAAGTGGAGCTTGCCGTTCGCAATCACAGCCGTTCGCAACGTCAGTGCCATGTCCATCGCGCCCGACACGCTCAAATAGCCGAACGCGCCCGCGTAAGGTCCGCGTCTAACGGGCTCGAGTTCATCAATAATCTCCATCGCCCGAATCTTAGGTGCGCCCGACGCTGTACCCATCGGTAGCGTACTCGCTAAGGCGTCCAATGGCGTTTTCCCCTCTGCTAGCAACCCTGTCACTTCTGAAACGATGTGCATCACGTGGCTGTAGCGCTCGACGCGCATAAGGTCAGTTACCTTCACGCTGCCGAACTCACACACGCGCCCTAAGTCGTTGCGCCCTAAGTCCACGAGCATGATGTGTTCGGCGCGTTCTTTCTCATCGGCTAGGAGTTCTGCGGCTAATGCAGTATCCTCTTCAAGTGTTGCGCCGCGCTTTCTGGTTCCCGCAATCGGCAGCGTTTCAACCTGCTTGCCGTCGCTACGGACCAAGCTCTCGGGGCTGCTCGAGACCAGCGTCACTGGCCCCAAATCGAGATAGCCCAAGTACGGACTCGGGTTGACCGTTCTTAAAGCGCGGTAGAGCGCGAAAGGGTGGACGCCCAAGTCTGAGGTCAAACGCTGACTCGGCACGACTTGGAAGATGTCGCCTGCGTGGATATATTCGACAGCCTTAGAGACAGCCGCTTTGAAACCCTCATGCGTAAAGTTGCTCTTAAACTCGGTGCGTATGCCTGCCCTGTCTCCCGGTACACCGGGTAACGGTCCGCGCAGCCGCGTGTAGAGGCGTTCGACTAACTTGTGTGCCCTCGCTCCATCCGCCTCGTCGTCCACTTCCGCAGGCGCGACGATAAAGATACGGCGCTTGAGGTGGTCAAAGATGATGAGCGCTTCGGGTTCGATGAATAAGAGGTCGGGGATGTTCAACTCGTCGGGATTGTTGTCCGGTAGCGTTTCGTAGCGCCGAATGAGGTCGTAGCTCGCGTAGCCGACCGCGCCCGCCCAGAAGTCGGGGAGGACGGGGTCCTGAACAGCGTCTTTAACAGTCAAGTCCCAGAGCACGCGCAAAGGATCATCCGATACAAAGGTCTCTGCGCCCTCCGCTGTGGTGACGGTAAGGTGCTCACCTCTTGCCTCAATACGCCGCCGTTCGCCCGTGCCGATAAACGAATACCGCGCCACGCGCTCGCCCTGTTCGACGCTTTCCAATAAAAAACTAGGATGCCCCGCGACTTTGAGATAGGCGGTCAGAGGCGTTTCTAAATCGGCTAGAACTTCTTTATAACTGGGTTTAACTTTCGTGCGGATACCTGCAAGCGTCACGGTGATACCTCGCGTTTCGTAACTCAGAGCCTGGTATTTTATGAAGATGGAAGAAATCTAAAGGTGTCCCAAATTGTGCATCTAAACGGAGTTAGTTTTACGTTCTCAAAGCATATTTCAGAGAACAGAACACAATTTGTGGTACACCGTCAATCTATAACGACGCCATCGTTGGGGCTCGAGCTTCTGTAGCGAGTACATGAGGAGAGTATACCTCAACAAACGCGAAGACCGCTCTCTTAAAAAGATGCTCAGTGCAAAGTTTAACGCTACCGTCGAAACAGGCTTTAACGCGAAAGTTTGCTGACCACTAGCATATTGAGACTAACCCCTTCGCGCTCGGCTTCTTGGGCCAGGGCGCGGTGCAGGCTTTTAGGGAGGCGGACTTGGAAGCGTCCGCTGTGGGTGTTGTAGGAGCCTGGTTCGGGAATGGAATCGCCGTGCTCGAGCATTACCTCCAAGATGAGTCGCTTGACCACGTTCAGCTCCTCGAGCGCTTCTTCAATACTCTCGCCGTCAGCGTGAACAGCGGCTTTGCCGAAGTCTGGCAGTCGGGCGTAGTAGCCGCCATCTTCCATCGGACGAATCTCTACGGGATAGTCGAGGCTCATGTAGTGCTCGAGTGTTTTATCTTGGACAGCCATATATACTCCTTATATCGAGGCTCCTTGTAAATCGAGGTCAGCGGCAATTGCCTTGAGATACTCCACCTTGACCTCTCTGCCGCGAATTGTAGGCACGTTGATAAGCGTAGCCCCAGCTTTCTGGAAGATATGGTGACTCCCTGCTATACGCACCTCTTCATAACCATAATGCTCCAGAATCTTTTTCACCTCACTGAAACGCATCGTCTTGGGAAATTGCAGGAGCTTTTGAACGAGTTTGTCAATGCGGCTCACAGTTATATGATACTACATACAGTGTTATAAAGTCGAGTTCTATATTCACTACAAAAGTTGCGCACAACAATCTAACGTACCCAAGCTAACTCACTTATAACCGGATAGTGGTCAGAAGCAAAACGCTCACCGCGCAGGCTTTCTACCGCCACGAGCGCGGGCGAGTGCCAAATATAGTCGATGCGCAAGAAGGTAAAAGCGCTGTGCCAACTGAACCCAAAGCCTCGAGCAGACTCACGGTAGCTGTCTTTCATGACGGCGGCTAACTCATGATAAATGGGTGAATATTCGCTCAGGTTAAAGTCACCCGCGACGATGTAAGGAAGAGGTTCGGCCTCGAGTTCCTCCAACAGCGTACGAATCTGCGCGTTGCGCGTCCGCTCGTCGTAACGCGCCCCGAGAAGCTGCCCTACTGTGCTCTCCACCGGACGCAGATTGAGCGGGAGCAAGAGGTGAACGTTGTACACGGCGAGTTCGCGCCCGTCCACCTTCAGCACCAGCCGCTGCGCCTCCCAGCCTCCGCCCAATGAAATATTGCGCTCAGCGAGAACGGGATAGTTAGAGAAGACCGCGTTGCCGCGCCTCTCGCCGCCGTAAACAAGCGTGTAGCGCTCTGTAAGCTCGAGTTCTTGAAGCTCGCTCAGGCTCGGCGTCTCCTGAATGAGTACGAGGTCTGTACCGTATGCGTTGATTGCATCTTCCAAGGCTTCAGGGTTGACGAGCGTGTTAAAGGTCATCATGGAGAGGTCAGCAGGGGTATTGGTGAGAGGTCTCGAGTCAAAATAGGGCGCAAATAGCCACAGCGCCAGCGCCGCGACGAGCACAGACCCCAACATCAACCTCTTACGCCTGACGACAAACCCAAAAATGCAGATGGGCAGCGCCGCTAGGTAGAGCACAGGCAGTACGGTGAGCAAAAGCCCCGGTATCGCCCACCAACCGTGAGCATCGCTAAAAGGTTGCGTGAGGGTGATGACGCTGAGGATGATTAAAGCGAAGAGGTACGAGCAGAGGAGATTGAGGAGGGGCTCGAGGCGAGGGCGAAAAGAGTGCGTCACTCAATCAGCCTAAAGGCTTTTGTGCGTTCGGGTGTACAGTTCGTCACTGTAGGGAAGATAACTATAGAAATCGTTCAATGATAATTTCGTCAACGTATTTTTCATTGATCTTGGCATGTTTTTTAGCTGTGCCAACAACTGAAAACCCATGCTTTTGATACGTGCTCAATGCTGTTGAATTATCACCCCGTACATAAGCAAAGACTTTTTCATAACCCTTTTGCCGCATGGCTGCAAAAGTAGCGCGGAACAAGCTAGAAGCAACGCCTTGTCGGAGGGCATTGAGGTCTACAAAAGTGCCAATCACGCCAACATGATCAAAAAATCGAGTGTAGGATGCGAAGGGCTCTACAGTTTGAAAGCCAGCAATATGTTGCTCGTCTTTATCCACTGCAACGTGGAAAATACCCGCTTCTGGGAAAGCTGATATAAATTCACGCTCGGCTTCCAGGCTAAAAGGTTTGTCTAAGATGGTAAACGTGCCCGATTCGATGATGGGATTAAGAATATCGACGATTGCTTTTGCATCCTCGAGTTGGACATCTCTTACGAGCCATTTCACAAAAAATCTCCAACGAGAGCCCACAAGAAGATGTGCGTGTCGATAATGAAGCGCAAGACGTTAAGAGTTCGTGGGCTCTATGCCCGTCTCATAAATTTCGTCAAAGTCCAAAGGCTCATCAAAATCGTCAGACATCTTGAACCAGCCTTTACCGCTTCCAGCCAGTCCGCGCGTCTTGCCAAAAAACTGTTGCGTAAGCACGATCTTTACCGCTACGCCGTCCTCGCCTACGATCACGACCTCTTTGCCCTGAGCAGCCTCAGCGAAGAGTTCAGCAAAGCGCTTTTCCGCCTCTTTGAGCGGGATGTTCATAAGAGGAGTATAGCTCGAGAAGGTGAGTTTCTAATACTACGCTTTGCGGGAAATTTGGAGTGCGACGGAAAACTCAACCTATCCGGCGCTAATATGTTGTTATGCCATCAATTCCCGAGCCTTATCGTTAAGAATCTTTGCGCGGCGTTGGATAAATTGTACATAATTTAGTTGCTCTATATCGACAGGACAGAGGGCAGTTCTTAGATACTCATGTCTCCTATCCTCTGCAATTTCGCTAACGTAATCCGCCGGAGATTTATCTTTAATCTTGTTGTTATCCCCCCGCGTTAGGAAACATATGTTGGCTAAAACGTTCATTTCTTTTCTCTCGTAGCCTAAACGCTCTAGGTGTTTCTGCGGGAATATGTGGTGATACTCATGTTTACTACCTTTTTTTAAGACATCATTAAGGTCTATGTTCGCACCACTTAAAAAAGACTTGGGAGACATTGTATTCAGTAACAAGATCAATACCCGCCCATTAGCACTTGTACTCGAAAATAAGCTCTTCTCAAAATCAATTCTATTTTCTGCACTCGGATATCGAATCTCATGTGTTTCATCATCCTTCAGATGACGCAATTCAACGATGTCAGTGGCTTGTCGCTGATTAACGCCAGCGGAAAATCTGCGCGTAAACAGTGATCGCCAAAACCACCTTAGCAATTTATCTCTTTGCTTATCTGAATAACGAACACCGTCAGATTTATCAGTAGCGAAGAAAGCAGCTAGAGGAACAAGCAGCCCAGGGAAAGGAATCATCTTGTAGTGCCGGACGTTAGCTTCTCTTTTTAAGAAATCTAAAGCACCTAATATTCCCTGTTTAACGATTTCAAATTTGCTACGAATTTCATCTCCTTGTAATCCCATGATAACTTTTGGAGTTGTTTCGCCGGAGATAATGCCGGCACACATTCTTAGCTGAAGGTCCTTGTCATCTACCAAATCAGCAAAGTTATGCTCAGATATTTCTATTTGAAGTTCTTTGAACTTTTCGACGAGATCGAAGTCATCAGACCAGCTCCAAGCCGATAAGAGTTCAAATACATCTAATTCAGTACCAGCGCGATTGATCCTTTCAAATACGATAGCCACCTTATTTCTATCTTCGGATTCAAATACTTCGTTTGGTATTAAATATTCCTTGAATCTTGACTGTAGATCGTCCAGCTTGCGAATTGTTTCATCATCAAGTCCCGTTGTTGCATTTCTATACGAAACGGGATCAAACAACGTTTTTATTGGAAAATGTCTGCCTAGATCAACTTCTGAACTATCTAAAGCTAAGAAAAGCGACTCCTGTATATTTTCTTCTGCATCAATGTCGAAGTATATGTCAATCCATTCGCTAGATACCGGATTTAACTCAGTCTGAAAAACGCTAAATAAGGAGGTCAAACGTTGCTGACCGTCCAAAACGTAGTTCACAGGGTAGTCCTTTTGAGGTTCGGGTAAGTCGAAGAGCCCTAGTCTTTTCTCTGAATTAAGGCGAGTGTCTGTCTTCCACAAAATCACAGTCCCAATAGGAAACCCCTTGTATATGCTGTCTAAAAGAAAGGCTACCTGTTCAGGCTCCCATACAAAATCTCGCTGAAATGCAGGGATTCTTATGTCTCCAGATGTAATTCGATCTACTAGCTTACGTATCGTAATATGATTACTCATTTTCGTTTTTCCTCGATCTATATGTGTATTAGTAGCTGGTTCATGAATAAGCCGAATGCGTAGCTATAGTTATACCGCTAATCCACCGCGTCCAAAAACATCCCCATCGCATGATAACCCGCGTCCACATAGATGGTCTCACCCGTAATCCCACTGCCCAAATCATCCGCCACGAGCGACAAGGCCAAGCCCGCCACCTCATCTTGGGTGATGTTGCGCTTCAGCATCGAGAGCTTGCCCGCCACCGAATACATATCACCAAAGCCCGAAATGCTCCGCGCCGCCACCGTTCTGAGAGGTCCGGCGCTAATCGCGTTGACGCGGACGCCTTGTTCACCTAGGTCGTAAGCGAGAAAACGGACGCTCGCTTCTAACGCCGCCTTCGCCACCCCCATCATGTTGTAGTGCGGCACGACGCGCTCGGCTGCTAAGTACGTCATCGCGAGGATGCTGCCACCCTCCGTCATAAGAGGTTGGGCGCGTTTTGCCATCGCCACGAGCGAGTAGGCGGACACGTCCATCGCCGTTTTCCAGTCTTCGCGGCTCACTTGATAGAAAGGTTTCTCGAAGGTTTCAGGGGGCGCGAAGGCGACTGAGTGGATGATGAAGTCGAGGGTGCCGAATTCGTTTTGGACAGCTTCGAAAACCTTGTCTAAGTCGTCGTCTTGGGTGACGTCGCACTCGAGCAGCACCGTTTCATCCATCTCTGAGGTGAGCTTCTCCAAAGTGCCCCTAAGCCGCTCCGCCTGATAGCCAAAGGCGAGCCGTGCCCCTGCTTGAGAGAGCTTTTGCGCGATGGGCCAGCCGATAGAGCGCTGATTGGTGACGCCGAAGACGAGTCCTTTTTTGCCTGAGAGGTCAATGGAATACATGGAAGACAACTTAACATGGGACTTAGGGGAGAGGTGCTAGCGCAGCCCGAACACCCGCGCAACGAGCGGCGCGTCGCCTAAATGAAAGGTGTGCGTGGTGAAGATGTGCATCCAGGCGTTGCCGAGGGCGAGTGTCGAAACGGCCTTGATGACGCCCCAGAAGAGGTCGCCTGCCAAGAGCCAGGTGAGTGATAGACCGACATCAGGTGCGCTGGTCCACTCGAGAAAGTATTCGTTGAGGTTGAAGAGCATGTAAGCTATCCCAGCCAGTACCGCACCCGTCACCCAAGAGCGGGCGAGCACCGCCAGCCGTGGAGCGAGGAGGGCTTGCGTAAAAATCGCAACAGGCACGAGCGTGCCGAGGCCGTAGATGAGTAAGGTCAGGGCGTGTCCTAATACGGATGTAGACCAGAATGTGTCAGTTGCGAAAGGTAGAACGCCGATTACGCCCACCACCACCGCGAAGGGGACGAACACTCGAGGCTTAGGAAAACCGAGGAGTAGCTGCTTCACGCTGTACTTGCGCACGCCGAGAAAGAACGCTAGAGGGAGGGCAGCGTAGGCGAGGAAGTTGTAGCCAACCCAGAGGAGTGATGACGTGATAGCTCCCTGCCCGAGAACGCTCTGCGTGCCATCTGCAAATGCCCCGAAGTGGATATGTGTGTGGATGTTGAGCGCCACGCCCAAACCTATCGTCGCGAACATGTAGGCGAAGAGCCAGGCGGTCTCGAGGAGCGCACGGGTGCGTGTTAGCCCGAGGTCGCTCGTGTGGTCAACGGGCTTGAGTCCCGTCCGCCTCGCCAAGAAAAGCATGAGCAGGATAAAGGGTAAAACGCCGATCTGTCCCAGGAGGTAAACGGCGGGCTCCTGGCTGCCGTAACGCAAGAGCGACAGGTCAGCGAAGAAGAGCAGGTAGAGGATGGCGGCGAGCCAGACGAACGTGGCACCGAGCAGGTAAAAGTTGAGACGTACTTTAGGACGCCCCCAGGATAACGACGAACTCGACATGAATTTACTCCTTTCAAAACTACCAGTGGTCAAATACTTACCATTAGTAGAATAAGATATAATCTTACCGATGTCAAGTTCAAATACGGAAACTGGGAAGAAGGGTGGTCGTTACCATCACGGCAACTTACGCCGTGCACTCATCAGCGCCGCTCGAGAGGTGCTTAGAGAAGGGGGAACGGGTAAGCTCTCGCTCAGGGCTGCTGCCCGCCGAGCGGGTGTGAGCCACGCCTCGGCGTACTACCACTTCGAGGATAAAACGAGCCTCATTGCTGCGGTTGCGATTCAAGCGTTTGAAGAGCTTGGCGAGGCGACGGAGGCGGTTTATGAACAGGGCGGGCTGTCCACCCTCGAGCGGCTTAAAGCAGTTGCGAGCGCCTACGTGCGTTTCGCGCTCTCAAACCCGCAAGAATTCCGAGTGATGTTCCTGCCCGAGTTGCGCAGCGACGCCGTGCGAACCGAGGTCGAGCAAGCAGGGCGGGCGGGGTATGAGCGTACAGTAAGGCTCGTGGCGATGTTACAGGCGGAGGGACGCATTGCCGAGGGGAACCCAGAGGAGGTTGCTATAAGCGCTTGGGCGCTGATGCACGGTCTAGCGACACTCATGATTGACGGGCCGCTCTACCGCAACGCTCGCACGGAGGAAGGTCGCGAGGCGCTCGTCTCGAGCGCAGTTGAGCATCTGCTGTTCGGGGTGCTCATGGAGTAACTCTTCAGACGTGGTGCCCTAAGCGCTCCCTTTTGTTAAGTCCATCACACCTAACAGATACCTCCAAAGTTTCCGCACCACCTCCTTTTCTTTCTATGACGCTCTGTGGTTATAGTGACGCATGACTATGGTGAAGACGAAAACAAAACCTAAAAACGCGAAAGCAGAAACGAAGAGCGACTTACCCGAGAATCTACCTAAAAAGTGGTCCAGAGCGGTCATCCTGCGCGTTCAGCCCGAGATCGACGGCGGACGTTTCCCCATCAAGCGCGTCGCGGGTGAAGCCGTGACCGTGACTTCTAACCTCGTCGGCGACGGTCACGACGTGATGGGCGCGGAACTCGTGTACGGTCCCGAAGGCGGGCAAGAAGAGACGGTCCGCATGAGTTTTGAAGGAAACGATACGTACACGGGCACGTTCCACGTGGGCGACCCCGGCATGTGGACCTACCGCGTGCGGGCGTGGGTGGACGAGTTCGGGACGTGGCTTGCACTCTTCCGCCGCCGCGTCGAAGGGGGCAGCCCCGAGTGGGAGATTGAGAGCGAGCTCAAAGACGGCGCGTCGTTATTGGAGAAGTGTGCTAAAAAAGCCAAAGGTGACGATAAGAAGCGGCTCAAGTCTTATATCAAAGCGTTTGAATCGGGGGACGCGGAGGCGGCGTTGCAAGGAGAGGTCAAGGAGCTTGCGACGCAGTACGACCCTCGAGAAGGAGCCGAAAACGGGCGCACCTTAGAGATTCACGTCGAGCGCAAACTGGCGCAGTTCAGCGCCTGGTACGAGTTCTTTCCGCGCTCAGCGGGCAAACCGGGCGAGCACGGCACGCTGGACGACGCGGCGGAGATGCTTGACTACATCAAAGAGATGCACTTCGACATCGTCTACCTGCCACCGATCTACCCCATCGGCAAGAGCCACCGCAAAGGGAAGAACAACACGCCGGAAGCGGAACCGGATGACGTAGGGAGCCCTTGGGCCATCGGCAACGAAGACGGCGGACACAAAACAGTAGAGCCGATGTTGGGCGGGATGGAAGCGTTCGAGCGGTTTATGAAGCGGGCGCAAGAGCTTGACCTGGAAGTCGCCCTAGACCTCGCCTACCAGTGCTCGCCCGACCACCCTTACGTCAAAGAGCACCCCGAGTGGTTCCGCCAACGCCCCGACGGGTCGATTCGCTACGCGGAGAACCCGCCTAAGAAGTATCAGGACATCTACAACGTGGACTTCGAGTGTGAGGATTGGCAGGGGTTGTGGACAGAGCTGCGCAGTATCGTCGAGTTCTGGGCTGAGAAGGGCGTGCGCACCTTTCGGGTGGACAATCCGCACACCAAGGCGCTGCCCTTTTGGGAGTGGTGCTTTAGCACCCTGCGCGAGAAGTACCCCGACCTCATCTTCTTAGCCGAAGCCTTTACGCGACCTCATCAGATGTACGCGCTGGCGAAGCTCGGTTTTAGTCAGTCGTACACGTACTTCACCTGGCGCTACAACAAAGCGGACTTCGAGCAGTACCTCTCAGAACTCTTCCAGAGCGAAGTGGTGGACTTTTACCGCCCTTCATTCTGGCCCAACACGCCCGACATCCTCCCGCCCTACTTGCGCACGCGCCCCGTCTTCCAAGCGCGGCTCGTCATGGCGGCGATGATGTCGAGTTCTTACGGAATTTATGGTCCGGTCTTTGAACTCATGGAGAATGAACCTCATCCGGCTCGAGAGGAATACCTAGGCAGCGAGAAGTACGAAATCCGCAACTGGAACTTAGACGATCCCATTTCCCTAAAGCCGCTCATGACCCGCGTCAACCAGATTCGCCATGAGAACCCGGCGCTCCACAACAACCGCTCCTTGAAGTTTCACTATGTGGATAACGACCAGATGTTAGCCTTCTCCAAGCAAGAGGGGGATAACCGCATCTTAGTCGTCGTCAACTTCGACGCGAACTACGCGCAGACGGGTTTCGTCCACCTCGATATGGGGGCGTTAGGGCTCTCGGACAATGAGGCGTATCACCTAGAAGACCTCGTCATCGGCGAACGCTACACCTGGGAAGGCTCGCGCAACTTCATCCGCCTAGACCCGCACTACTTCCCCGCGCACGTCCTCAAAATCACGCCTGAGCGCCGCGAGCAGAGTTTTGACAGCTATATGGCGCAGAGGAGCGTATAGCGTAAGAAACTCCACATTAGAAGGTGCGTCCTCCCCGATAAGGTGAAGGGCGCACAGCTTTTGTGTATAAACTGTTACGTGCGAAGTGCTGAGTATCTCCTAGATGCTACATAGACAGCGTTGGATAAACAACAAATCATGTCATTCTGACCCTGTTCACGAAGTCTGGCGAAGCCTCGGTTGCCGAAGGGGAAGAATCTCTGCCCGCACATCCTATCCGCCGCGTATCTCAAGAGAGACCCTTCGCCTATCGGCTCAGGGTGACAAATAATCGCAAGGACGTATTTTAGAGAATAACTCAAAAAATATCCCCATGAAGACGAAGTTACGAATAGAAATAGAAGAGGTGATGATGTCCCAAACGGTAGAACAGCCAAAAACGAAAACGAGCAGACTCGAGAACGACCCCCTGTGGTACAAGGACGCGGTGGTTTACGAGTTGCACGTGAGGTCATTTTATGACTCGAGCGGCGACGGCTACGGCGACTTCGAGGGCCTCAGGCAGAAGCTCCCCTACTTAGAGGAGTTAGGCGTCAACACGCTCTGGCTCCTGCCCTTCTACGACTCCCCTTTACGCGACGACGGCTACGACATCGCGGATTACAAAGGGATTCTCCCCGTTCACGGCAACTTGGACGATTTCAAGCGCTTTTTAGACGAAGCCCACGAGCGCGGGATGCGCGTCATCACCGAGCTTGTCTTGAACCACACCTCGGACCAGCACCCCTGGTTCCAAGAGGCGCGGCAGCCGAACTCGCCCAAGCGCGACTGGTACGTCTGGAGCGAAACGTCCGAGAAGTATAAAGACGTGCGCATCATCTTCACCGACACCGAGCACTCCAACTGGACCTGGGACCCGGTGGCGGGCGCGTACTACTGGCACCGCTTCTTTAGCCACCAGCCCGACTTGAACTGGGATAACCCTGAAGTCGAAAAAGCGCTCCACGAGGCGATGTTTTACTGGCTCGACATGGGTGTGGACGGGCTGCGTTTGGACGCTGTGCCGTATCTCTACGAGCGCGAAGGCACGTCAGGTGAGAACTTGCCTGAGACGTTAGACGCCATCAAGAGGTTGCGCAAGGTTATCGAAGAACGCTATGGTCCGGGGCGCATCCTCTTAGCGGAGGCGAACCAGTGGCCCGAGGACACGCTGCCGTATTTTGGTGACCCCACAAAAGAGGGGGGTGAAGGCGTGCAGATGGCCTTTAACTTCCCCCTGATGCCAAGGATGTACCTGGCGCTCCGCCGCGAGAACCGCCAGCCGATTGTGGAGATGCTCAACCTCACCGAAGACATCCCCGAGGACGCGCAGTGGGCGCTCTTTTTGCGCAACCACGACGAGCTTACTCTGGAGATGGTCACCGACGAAGAGCGCGACTATATGTACAACGAGTACGGGATGGATAGGCAGTTCCGTATCAACGTCGGGATTCGCCGCCGCTTAGCGCCGCTTTTAGGCAACGAGCGCCGCCGCATCGAGCTGATGAACGCGCTCGTTTTATCGCTTAAAGGTAGCCCGATCCTCTACTACGGCGACGAAATCGGTATGGGCGACAACGTCTTTTTGGGTGACCGCAACGGGGTCCGTACGCCGATGCAGTGGAGCCCGGACCGCAACGCGGGCTTCTCGAAAGCGCCGTTTCATCAGCTCTTCTTGCCACCGATCAACGAAGGCGGCTACGGCTATCAGTTCGTGAACGTCGAGGAGTCGCAGAAGAGTGCGCACTCCCTGTACAACTTTACGCGGCGTATTTTGGGCGTGCGTCATCAGCACGCCAAGACCTTTGGGCGCGGTGAGCAAGAGGTCTTGGAGGTGGAGAATCAGCGGGTGTTTGCGTTTACGCGTCAGTATGAAGGCGAAACGGTTTTAGTCGTCGCTAACCTCTCGCGTTTCGCGCAAGCATTGACGCTGCCCTTGCAAGACTTCGCGGGTCATTATCCCGTCGAACTCTTTTCTCAGATGCCCTTCCCGCAAATCGGTGAGAGCGACTATCCGCTCGCCATAGGACCGCACGGGTTTTACTGGTTCGTGTTGCGCAGCGAAGAAGAAGCGGTGGCGGTGCCACCTGAGCTTACTGAGGTGGAGGAACGACTCGAGCGCACCCTCCCCACGGTCCAACTTTCCGGTGGCTTAGAGACCGTCCTCATCGACACGATGGTGCAAGGCAAGGCGCGGAGTCAGTTAGAGGCTGCCCTACCTGACTACCTCAAAATCCAGCGCTGGTTCGGCGCGAAAGAGCGCGGTATGGAGGTGGCGCGGCTCATGGACGCGGTGCGGCTACAGTCGGGGATTTACTTGGCGCTGGTGCGCGTGGAGTTTGCGGACGGGGGGATAGGGCGCTACTTTCTCCCGCTGACCTCTCTGCCTGCAGAGGGTGCCGCTGACCTCTTGGAACACCACCCCAGGGCCGCACTCGCGTGGCTCACCGAATCCACGGGACGCACCCTCCTTTACGACGCCACCGCCGACGAGAACTTCTGGCTAGCGCTCTATCAAGCGGCGCGGCGCGAGTGGAGAGGGCGCTCCTTAAAGGGGCTCTACAGCGCGAAGGCGGTGAAGGGGATTGCGCTACCCGAGGTAGATGACGCAAGTGAGGTGCACGTTTTAGGCGTCGAGCAGAGCAACTCGTCGGCGACCTTTGACGAGGCGGTTTTCGCCAAGCTCTACCGCAGGTTCGGCGAAGAGACCAACCCCGAGGCGGAGATGCTCACTTACCTAACGCAAGCGGGCTTCCCCTTCGTCCCGCAGATACGCGGCGACGTGCGGTTCAAGCGCGGCGAGTTGGAGCTTACCTTGGGAATTTTCCAGACGTATCTCCCTGGTGACAGAGATACCTGGAGTTATGCCCTGGAAGAGGGCAGACGCTTTTTAGACCGCGTCGCGGAGACCTCACCTCCTGCTAACGCGCTGCCTAAAAGTTTCGACGACGCGGTTCCAGTGTGGTTAGAAGACGCCGCTGGCGAAACCCTGCAACTCGCCGCCCTTCTAGGCGTGCGCACCGCCGAGATGCACGCCACGCTCGCCAAAGCCGAAGCGAGCGCCTTGAAGCCCGAGTCAACCAGCAGTGAAGAGCTTGCTGAATTTGTCTCACGTGTTCGTAGCGAAGCTGAAGAGACCTGGCGGATGCTTGGTGAACAAAAAGGCGAGCAAGGCAAAATAGACAGCGAAGCATTAGGCGCAGGCTTAAACCGTTTAGACGCGCTCGCTAACGCCGACACAAATTGGCACAAAATTCGCGTTCACGGCGACTATCATCTCGGTCAAGTGATGCAAGCGGGCGGCGAGTTATACCTCTTGGACTTCGAGGGCGAACCTGCCCGGACGCTCAAGGAGCGTCGGCAAAAAGACCAGGCCATAAGAGATGTCGCGGGGATGCTCCGCTCGTTGGAGTACGCGGGGCTCGTCACCTTAGAGAGCTACCCTGGCAAGGAGCAAAACGGCGATTCGGTACAAGATTTAGTTCAGTGGGCGGACATCCTCATCCGCTGGAGCGAAGCGGTTTTTTTAGAGGCGTATTTCTCCACCGCAGGCGAAAACGCCCGCTTCACGCCCAAAGATATAAAGACACGTGACCTACTCCTCTGGGCGTATCAGCTCGACAAAGTCCTCTACGAAGTCCGTTACGAGCTAGGGCATCGCCCCGATTGGGTCTGGTTGCCGCTACGCGGGCTCAATAGGTTGCTCGGTTAAACGGCGTAACGTTTAAGGGACAAGGACTGAGGTTGAAGCTGGCCTCAGTCTTTTTGGCTCGAGAAGAATAAGCGGGCGTGCGCGACATAGACGAAACGGGTGGGGCGGGTTTCAAACCCGCCCCACCTGCATTTGCCTCTCAACTTGTTTGAATTTGAGTCACCTTTCTTTTAGCAGGTATCATCTGGTTTGAGACAGTCTCACTTTAAGAAATACCGTCTAGCACTCACGTTACGAAATGATATCTGCACTTATCTGTCTCAATGTATCTTGGAAATGCTATTTATTAGAAGGTCTCGGCAAATATCCGCGAGGTTATCTATACCGGTGGTGGTTTTGAGTCGAATGCTGATGTACGCTTTTTGCCGTTTGTATGTGATGAACAAGGGAACCCCTTGTTTAACCTCTGCACAGTTCCGAATAGCGCCACTACCATCTATACCTTTTCCGGCGTACCCTACCGATACTAAATAATTTAGTCTTGCTGAAATAAAAAATAGTCCTACCTGAGTAGAAAATTAGGAAACCTTATGCAGTGCATGAGGGATGAACGTATCGTCTGTTACTTTTTCATCCCCTTGTCTAAGGGTTTGATGAACGCATTTAGACCGCACTGCGCACGGCAACCTCTCTCTTTATTCGTCTATGGTGAGATCAACGTGATCAAATCTATGCATTCTTCACCTCCCCAAACCCTCACGCAACCGGACTGGTACAAAGACGCCGTTTTATACGAGCTATACGTACGCGCCTTCAACGACTCCAGCGGTAACGGACACGGTGATTTGCTCGGTGTCGTGGAGAAACTGGATTACTTAGCTAACCTCGGCGTGGATTGTCTGTGGCTCTTGCCGATTCAGCCGTCGCCCCTAAAAGATGACGGCTACGACGTGTCGGATTACTACGGTATTCACCCTGACTACGGCACGTTGGACGATTTCAAAACGCTCCTAGACGAAGCGCACGCACGCGGCATGAAGGTCATCACCGACTTGGTCATGAACCATACCTCGGATCAGCACCCGTGGTTTCTGGAGAGCCGTTCATCTCGAGACAACCCCAAACGCGACTGGTACGTCTGGAACGGCGACGATAAGAAACACCCTGAGACGCGCATCATCTTTTCCGATACGGAAACGTCCAATTGGGCGTACGACGAGACGACGGAGCAATACTACTGGCACCGCTTCTTCACCGACCAGCCCGACCTTAACTACGCCAACCCCGAAGTCAGGGCGGAGATGCTGAACGTCATTCGCTTTTGGTTAGAACTTGGCATCGACGGCTTCCGCTTAGATGCCATCCCCTACCTCTTCGAGCGCGAAGGCACGCTGAACGAAAACCTGCAAGAGACCCACGACTTCTTGCAAGAGGTCCGCGCTTTTGTCGATAAAATTGCGCCGGGGACGCTCCTTTTAGGAGAGGTCAACCAGTGGCCCAACGACACCATTCCGTATTTCGGTAACGGTCACAACGAGATGAACTTGCTCTTCCATTTTCCGGTGATGCCGCGCCTTTTCAAAGCGGTCGCGGAAGAAGACCGGGGCAGCGTGGACTGGATTATGGAGCGCACGCCGCACATCCCTGAGACGTGTAGCTGGGTAGTTTTCTTGCGCAACCATGACGAACTTACTTTAGAGATGGTCACGCAAGACGAGCGCGACTTCATGTTGGAGACCTACGCGCCGGAGCCGCGCATGAAGCTCAACGTCGGCATCCGCCGCCGCCTCGCGCCGCTACTGGACAACGACCCGCGCACAATCAAGCTGATGACCTCGCTCCTGATGACGCTGCCCGGCACGCCCATTCTCTACTACGGCGACGAGATCGGCATGGGCGACGACCTCTCACTGCATGACCGCAACGGCGTCAGAACGCCGATGCAGTGGAACAGTGACGTGAACGCAGGCTTTAGCAGGGCGGACAACCTCTACGCGCCCGTCATCGACACCGAGCCGTTTGGCTACAGGTGCGTCAATGTCAACCGGCAAAAGGAGAACGCGCAAAGTATCCTCTGCGCTACACAGCGGCTTATCAAGACGCGCAAGCAGCACCCCGCCTTGGGGCGCGGTCACTTTGAGATTTTGAGGACGGCGAACCGTAAGATTTTGCCCTTTTTGAATGTATATCAAAACGACGTGGTGGTGGCGGTGCATAACCTCTCGGCACAGGTGCAACGCTTCGAACTTGACCTCTCGAGATACGAGTCCGAGCACAGCGGCACGCTTGTAGACGCCCTGAGTGGTCAAGAGGTCACAGCGCAAAATGCCTTGCAAAAAGTGAAGGCGTGTAGAGAGACGAGGCTCGAGCTGCCCCCCTACGGCTTTGCGTGGCTCACCCTGCGTTGAATTCAGAATATTTTATGATGGCACCATGAGCCAAAAGGTTGCAGTCGCCATCATCCACGGCATGGGTCCTAAAGAGCCCGACTTCGCCGACAACGTCATCAACAAGCTCCACACCTACTTTCCGCAGAAATTAGAGGGCTACGACGACGCTTCGTTCGTCGCCAAGCCCGTCTATTGGGCTGAAATTCCACACGAAAAAGAGGAGCAAGTCTGGGAGCGCGTCGAGGCGTCGGGATCGATGGACAACGTCGATTTGCGCCGCTTCATCTTCAACCTTGCAGGCGACACGCTGGCCTATCAGCCGAGCGAAGGGCGCAAAGACCTCTACGTAAGCGTGCACAAACAGCTCAAAGAAACCTTCGCCGAACTCGCACGCGAGGCGGGCGAAAGCGCACCTCTTTGCATTGTGGCGCATAGCCTGGGCACCGTTGTCGCGCACAACTATCTTTACGACATGCAAAACGACCGAGAGGCGCTCTCGGAGTTGCCGCGCCCTGACACGCCTCTCGAGCGCGGCGACACGCTCTCGCTCTTCTGCACCTACGGCAGCCCCATCGCCATCTGGCGGCTCCGCTTCGGCGACGACTACAAAGCGATTGACTTTCCAGGTCAAGCGGTAGGGGAGACCTACCCCAAGATGAGCCCTAAGTGGTACAACCTCTACGATAAAAGTGACGTTTTAGGCTACCCCATCAGCAAGCTGACGGACCGCTATGAAGAACTCTCAAACGCAGGCTACCTAGAAGACCGCGAGACAAACGTGGGCAACCTCTTCACGAGTTGGAATCCGATGTCGCACCAGGGGTATTTGCACGATGATGATGCGGTAGAGGAGTTGGCGGGGTTTATTGCGGATATTTGGAAGGGGGCATTTGGGTGAGTAGCCGGGATAGGTAAGCTAGAATCCTGTTTGTCTTACCAATACGTTTTTAGAGGAATATAGAGATTTTCACCATCTTCCTATCCGTTCGGCTTGCCTATTTCTAAGTGCTACTAGAGTCACAAAGATGAAACTGCTTCTTCTCTGTGAAGAGGTCGATAAGTGACTGTGAGGGTTGTATTCGTGCATTAGGGTTCAGAATAAGTGAAAGGGTAGGAAAAGGTTGCTCTAGCCTACCCGCATGATTTTGCATTATTATATCTGCGGATTTACTCTGCATCGAGTAGGGTGCGCTCGAGTAGTTTAGAGGTATACCTGAAGGTTGTATAAAGCTAGTTCGTGGTGTGAGAAAGCACACCCCAGTAATCCATCTATAATCTGAGTTAGGCCAGATACGTTTTACAAGTAGTCGCATGATGCCTGTATCGATTAACTCGTGGTGACCAAGCTTAATGACGAGTATGTATGGGAAATCGCGCAGAAATTGTTTCTTCTTTATCCGCAGGCTATTTCTTATAGATTTCACGAGCAAGTCTTCGAGAGAGCTATCGAAAATAAGTTTCGGCCAAGTTCCTGCTATCGGTTTCATCTTCGAGCCTACTGTTGCGGATAGCGCTCCGCTAGGTATTCCTAAAGTCGTTCTCAACTCGTTCATAGGAGAATAGTCGATAGTTCGGTCTATATGAGGTAACGTAATATCTACTCCTTCAGGAGTTGTGATATGTGGATATGGAGCCCACCTAACTACTGATCCTGCACCATATATGTCTGTCTTCCATTCACCGTATTCCTCTTTGAGCAATTCTGAAATTAGATTGCGGCGTATCCTAGATGGCAAGTTCCTCTGCCGAGCTTCCAGAGGAAATGTCAGTGTAATTGCACGACGCATGTTCTTCTTCAATACCCGACGTTGAAGCTCGTCGGTCAAGTACTTGATGCGCTCGTCCCACCGATCTAAAGCTCCAAATCGGATAACTGTGACTTCGATAGCTACATCCCCATCAGGTAATCGAATTCCAAAGTCAGGCGAGGGTGGTTCATTACCTTTTCCTCGTAGCTCCCTCGGTACGAAAGGTTCAAGCACAATAGGGCTTACGCCTTTGGCAAGGGTAGCCGCAACATGAAGTTCTGTATACAACTCTTCATATTGACGTTTGCTCTTAGCACGAAGCAAGGAACGAAATTTTCTCTCGAGCAGAGGTATAGAATCGTTTGTAATTTTAGTCTGAAGTGTAAGGAGTATTCTAGCTAACTCTATTAAGTAGCGATTTGGAGGCGAACCGCGTGCTATCCATTGAGCTCGTAGTGGACCAGTTGGTTTTTTGAGCCAGGTAGGATCATGCCGCTCTATTGCAAAGTACAAGAACTCATAAGCCTTTTGATACTCTTCTTGTGAGTAAGCTACTTCGCTTGGTTTTGATTGTATATTGTCGGAAGCCATTGAATAAGTTTACGTCACTTGACTAAACTAAGTTCCCTCTCAAGTACGCCCTGCCAAAAACCTCACATTACTCCTCTTCTAAAACTCCTCTAAGCCGAACCTGATACGCTAAGCATCATGACTAGACCCCTCCGTCAGCTTTTAGGCATTTTTGCCCTTGCACTCCTCATCACCCTAGTGAGTTGTAGCACCGAAATCGACACGCCGGGCGAGCGCCTGCGCATCTTTGATCAGACCTTAAACCCGGCCTTTATCGGCGAGTCTTACAGCGACGATATCGAGGTCATCGGCGGGCTTTCGCCCTACCGCTATGAGGTGAGCCGAGGTCAACTGCCGCCGGGCTTGACGTTACAAGGGGCGAGCTTGCGCGGCACACCGACTGAAGCAGGCACGTTTACCTTTACAGTGAGTATCTCGGATGCCAACTTGTCTGAGACCTTTGAGGAATATACTTTAGAGGTCACTGTGCCTCCACCTGCCGCGCTCGATTTGAGCGTCCCTGAAACCGAGATGAGCGAGGTCTTCACCGTCCCTGTGAGCATCAGCGACGCGCGAGAGCTGCAAGCCTTTCGCACGCTCCTCACCTGGGACGCCTCGCTGTTTGAACTCGTGCCGAACAGCGTGCGGGCCACGAGAGGTCGTGTGGCACTCTTGCAAAGCGCCGAAGAGGGCGAGCTGAATGTGGACGTGGCCTTTTTGGGGGCTCCACTCTCGGGCGGCGGGCGCATCTTCACCTTTGACTTGCGGCCCTTAGAGCCCAGCACGGTCGAAGTCACCGCCCGCACCGAGTTCCGCGCCGCGAATGAGGACTTCGCCTTCGCTGAGGTTACGGCGGGCACGGCTCCAGATTTTGATGGGGACGACGATATAACAGGGGGTTCGGAGGGTGACCCGGACGAGGACCTGGATGATGAGGACCTGAACGATGAAGACCCAGATGGCGATGGAGATGATGATGAATAGATTGAGCTTGGCTGACGGGCGCAAGAAGCGATTGAGGCGACACCTCTTAGACGTGCTTATGTCAGGTGTGCTTTTGGTCGTAACCTGCGCCTACGCCACGACCTACGCGGCCTTGACTTTGGACGAACTCGTCACGCGAACCGAGACCGCCTTTTACGGCACCGTGTCTGAGGTGAACGTTGAGGAGAGGAACGGCGACCCCTACACGCTGGTGACGTTTGATGTGACACGTGGCCTGACGGGGGAGCCGGGCGAGACGCTCGAGCTGGCCTTTTTAGGCGGTACGCTAGAGGATGGAAACTCGCTCGTGGTTACGGGAATGCCGGAATTTAGCTTGGGCGATGAGGTCATCCTCTTTGCTTACGACACGCCCTACTACTCACCTATCGTGGGTTTTTCGCAGGGGCTATGGCGGTTGTCTGAAGAGGGCTTTCGCGATGAGGCGGGGCGCGTGCTCAGTCTGAACGAAGCGGACGAGCTTGTCCGCGACGGCGCGGGCGCAGGCACGGACGCCCTCTTAAACGCGCTCGTCACCCGTTTTGAGGGACCGGAATGAACAGGACCATAGATGTGCTTATCAACGCGGTGCGGCGGACGCTCATCAGCGTCGCGCTCTTGGGCGGCTTAGTGCTCGCCATCGACTACCAAGTGGACGGTGAGGGCGGCCCGCCTAACCTCGCGGACGCGGTGGCGGCGGCGTTCTCCGTCTGGGGGGGTGTCGAAGGCGCAAACGTCGAAGCTAACCTGGTCGAAGGTGGCAACCTCATTCGCTATGGGGGCGGCGATGACTTTGGTCCGGAGACCTACTCCTTGACCGTGCAGCGCACCGAGGACGATACACGCCGCGTGAACGTGCTCTTAAACCCGACTTTGGAGCCCCAAAACGACCTGCGCCGCCGCGCCCTCTTACATGAAACGGGCGTCTTACTCGGGCTCAATACACTAAGCGGTGAGGACGGAGGCGTGATGAACCCCGTCTTTCCCGCTGGTGCAGCCGCAAACCTGAGTGAAGCAGATAGAACAGCGATCGTGGGGCTCGAGAGCTTCGCAGCCGAAGACGTCAACCGCGACGGCGCAGTGGATTTCTACGACCTCGCCGTGCTCGCCTCCTCCTTTGGTCAGAGCGGTGTGTCTTTAGAAGGCGACATCAATGAGGATGGCGTGGTGGATGACGCCGACGTTGCGCGTCTACGCGAAGCCTATGTCTTCGGCGAACCCGCCGAGACCGACCCGAACAGCGGCGGGGAAGAGACGGGCGGGGGTACGGGCGGCGAGTTTGACGAAGACGAATTTGAAGACCTCGAGGACGAAGACTTAGAGGAATTCAACGAGGAAGGCGACGTCACTGGCGGCGCTGAAACGCTCGGCGCACCTGGAGAGGGTGCGGAAGAAGGTCCTGGTGGAGAGGTTGAGGAGGATGTGACCGGGGGTGACTCGAGTTCGCAGGGTGGCTCGGAAACGGGCGGTGAATAATCTCTTTGGAGCGCTAGGTTGACGGGTTTTTAGAGAAGCCCGTCAATTTTTTTGGCAAGTGCCACGTCCCGCTCGCTCAGACCACCGATATCGTGCGAGATGAGGTCGATTTTGACCTCTTTATAAACGTTGAACCACTCCGGGTGATGGTTCATCTTTTCGGCGTGAAGCGCCACGCGGGTCATAAAGCCGAACGCCTCAATGAAACTGCCGAACGTAAACGTGCGGCTGAGCTTGCCCTCTTCAAGCTGCCACGCCGAGAGGTTTTCTAAAGCCTCTTGCACCTCTTCAGCGCTGAGCGCGTCTTTTGCCACCTCACACCTCCTCTTGCTGAATCTACCAAGCCAGCAACAATGCCGCTGTCCAAGCGAACGTATGACCACCCAGCCCTTCGCCCGTATTCGGGTCGTAATACTCATAAATCCTAAATTGCTCCGCAAGTGCCAGACTATCCTCTTTAATCTTCTGCGCCCATACCAAAAACCCGTACTCAATGAGCCCCTGGTAAAGCATCCAATTGACGTTCATCCAAACCGGGCCGCGCCAGTAACGCTTCGCTTCGAAAGCAGCGTCAAGCGGATTCGTGCTCGGCACGAGGTAGCGGACCTCGCCGTTCCAAGTCTCGAGCACGTGCAGCAGTGTCCGCGCCTGTTCGTCCGTCGCCACACTCGCGTAAATCGGCGTCAAGCCGCCAGAGGTGCGTATCTTGATTGGTTCGCCGCTGATGAGGTCAAGGGAATAGAAAAACGCATCTTCCTCATCCCATAGAGACTGAAGCGCAGCTTTGCCTAAATCCAGCCAGTCCTCTATCTCGCCTGTCTCGAGATCAAATCTTGTCGCCAGCTCGAGCAAGTCACGGTTCGCCCGGTGCAAAATCGCGTTAAAGGCGACATCTACGACCTTAAAAGGTGAGTTCTGGTAGATAGCTTTGGGCTCATAGCTGTGTTCGCGGAAGAGGTTGACCAAACCGATATAGCGCTCGTACTCCTCGGTTTGAGGGCGCTGCTCAGCATTGACATGACCCGTGTCGCGGCGCTCACCCGGTAAAGAGGTGCGCGGCACGCGCTCTAACGCTTCGTCCCACAGCGGGCTGTTGTCCATCCCGCTCTCCCAGGGGTGCAAGAGGGCGACGAGTCCGGTGCTGTCCGGGTCCCTGGCTTTATAAAGCCAGCGGTGAAACTCGAGGATTTTGGGAACCAGCGCTTCGGCTTTTTCCTCCGCCAACGTTTCGTCCTTGGCGTTTTCTACAAGTTGCCGCACCACCGTTGCCAAAATCGGCGGCTGCGTAATGCCGCTACTCGGTACGGAACCCGAGCGCGACTCAGGCACGCCCCACACGCCCGGTCCAGGAAAGTAGTCTGGGCTTTCCTGGTGAAAGGCGATGTGCGGCACCATACCGTCTTGCCACTGCGCGGTAAGGAGCGTTTCTAGCTCGAGCCACGCCCTTTTCTCATCGAACGTCGCCCAACCCAGCGCGATAAAACCCGCGTCCCAGTTCCACTGGTAGGGGTAAAGCTCGGGCGAAGGCACGGTATAAGCGCCGTGATCGTTGGCCCGCAAGACCTCTTTGCACCTTTTCAACAGGTCCGGTTTCACTCCTTGACCCCGCCCGCTGTCAGCCCGCCGACCAAATACTTCTCGAACCAGAAGAAGAGCACCATGATAGGCACAGTGACGACGACCGCCCCCGCCATCAGGAATTGGCGCGGCACCTCTTGCGAATTCAGGGCGACCATCCCCCTCGACAAGGTAAAGATTTCCGGCGAGTCCAGAAACATAAAGGCGAACAGAAACTCGTTCCAGGCGATCATAAAGACGTACAAACCGACCGAAGCGAGCGCGGGCACGCTCAAGGGGAGCGTGATGCGCCAGATGACCTCTAAGCGCGTGCAGCCGTCGATCATCCCGGCCTCCTCCAAATCTTTCGGTAGCGTCTGAAAGTAGCTCCGCAGCATGTAGAGGGCCACCGGAATCGTCGTCGCGGGGTAGACGACCAAGAGGCCGGGCAGCGTGTCGCGCAGGCCGACCTGCGTGAAAACAGCGTAGAGCGGCACGACCAGCACGATGGCGGGGAACATGTAGATGAGCAGAATCGAGCGCGAGAGCACGTCCCGCCCCGGAAAGCGCAGTCGCGTCACGGCGTACGCGCCCAGGATCGCGAGAAAGAGCGTGATGACAACGGTAGCTAAAGCGACAAAGGTGCTGTTCAAAATGTAGCGGGCAAAGTCGAAGCGGAACAAGACCTCGCGGTAGCCGACGAAGAGGTTGCTGAGCCCTTGTGAAAAGTCGATGCTTAGATCGGTGGGGTCTTGGAGGAACGTCGAGCGGGATTTGAGGCTCGAGGCCACCATAAAGTAGAAGGGAAAGACCACGATGGCAATAAAGAAGATGAAGCCGAAGCCGCGCAAAAGGCGCAGGATGACGGGCTCGAAGATGCTGGCGTCCGCCTCCTCGAGGTTCAGCTCGCGCAGCCCGTAGCGCGTCAGGAAGCCCGCACCGCAAAAGGTGACGAGCGCGCCGAACACGCCCCAAAGGATACTGACTTCGCCAAAGCCGAGCGGCCTGAGGCCCGTCAACGCGAGCCAGAGCACCCCGACCCCTGCGCCCACTGCGAGCGCGACCCAGAGGGGCGTCGTCCTTTTCCGCTCCCGCTCCACGCGCACCGCGCCCAGGGCGAGTCCTATCGCGAGGCCGCTCAGGAGCGCCCAGCCGAGCGGCGTGCTGACCTCGAAGCGGCTGAAGAGCACCGCGAACAAGGCCCAGAGCAACACAGCCGTCACCGTGGAGAGCGCGCCCATCAGCGCGGCGACGCCGAAGCCGAGCGGCGAGGGGAAGTTGCGTGGCCGGGACGGCGTACGGGTGACCTGTGCCATTATTCGCCCTCCGGGGTATAACGAAAGTAGAAGACTAGAAAGATCGCGATGATGACAAAGAGCAGCACCGCCGTCGCTGCACCCGCGCCGATGTCGGAGCGGCCAAAGGCGTTGTCGTAGACCTGGACGGGCAGCGTCTCCGTGCCGGCTGCGCCGCCCGTGAGGAGAAACACGTCGTCGAACTTGTTAAAGGTCCAGATGAAGCGCAGCAAGAAGAGCGTGGCGACGATGCCCACGAGCTGCGGCAGGGTGATGAAGCGAAACTTCTGAAACGCGCCCGCCCCGTCTACCTCGGCGGATTCGTAAAGCGCGTCGGGGATGGCCTGGAAGCGGGCGAGTACGAAGAGAAACGCGAAGGGGAAGTAGCGCCACGCTTCAAAGGCGATGACGGTGGAAAGCGCTAGGGGCAGCGTGAAGGTGAGCCCCAAAAAGCTCACCTCGAAGTTGCGCTGGCTCAAAAAGGAGATGGGCTCGCGTAGAAGGCCGAACTCGAGCCCCAGCGCGTTCAAGCTGCCGCTGAAAGGGTCTAAAAAGAAGGTCCAGGTGAAGGCCACGGCGATCACCGGCGCAATGTAGGGAAAGAGAAAGAGACCGCGCAAGAAGCCCCTGCCGAAAAACTCACCTTGGAGGAGCTGCGCGGCGAACACGCCCAAAACGATCGAGCCGCCCGTGCCGAAGAGCGTGTAGGCGAGCGTCGTCCACAGCACGGGCCAGAACTCGCGCCCGGACAAGACGAAGCGGTAATTTCGCAGCGTGAAGTTGAAGTTGGTCAGGACGTTGGTGGCGTCGCCGCTCAAAGTCGGTTGGGTCGGGGCGCGCGGGTCTATATCGCCCGCAAAAAAGGCTTCGCTCGTCTCAAAGGCCAGCTCTAAATTCTCGCTGTAGCCCCCTTCCCATTCGCCAAAGTCGCAGGTGATGGCTCCCCCGTCCGCGCTGCACACGTTGGGCAGGTCCGTCGGCGTCAGCCCCTCGGGAAGCCTCGCCTCCAACGTCACGTTACGAATCGCCACGTCGGGGCTGCTGTTGCGCATGAGGTAGCGCACCTCCAAGGTGTCCCCTGGATTCTCGACCCGCGCCGCCCGCTCGCGCACCACGGGCTCAGGTGCGCGCAGGTCGCCGAGTTCCACGTTCTTAAAGCTGATCCAGAAGTTCGCCAGCACCGGGAAGAGGATGACAGCGAAAACGATCAGAAAGGTCGGCGCGAGCATCCAGAAGGCGAGCCGCGCCTCGCGCTGGCTTAGGCTTGCTTGTTTTGCCACCTCTTTGCCACCTCTTTACCCCCTAGTTTGGAGCCGTTAGGTATTAGCGGTTAGCTGTTAGCTAAAAGCCTTTGCTAATACCTAATAGCTTCTTATAAGCCTCCGCAAACTCTCCCTAGTTCTGGAGCGCCTGGACTTCCTCCTGGATTCTCGAGACCGCCTCCTCCACGCTCAGCTCGCCGTCTGTGAACTGCCGGACGATTTCCGCCATGATGCGCGTGTCGTAAAGTTGCGAGGTCAGTTCGCCGTAGCCCTGGCTGTAGCCCCAGCGCGTGCCCGTCTCTAAGCCCTCGACGAGGTCGTTGATAGTGTCTTCTGAGTAGAACTCGCTCAGCGGGGCGCGGCGGTCCACGCCGACCTCTAAGTTCGACCACGCGTTGACGAACTGCTCGGGGTTCTCCTGCGTCCCTTGGCGCTGCGGAAACTTGCCCTCCGCCGCCATGCCGAGCGTCTGCTCGTAAGCTTCCGAGAGGGAGTACTCCACGAACTGCCGCGCCGCCTCGAAGTCGGCGTCCACGGTGATGCCGAAGTAGCGCACGTCGGTCCAGCCTGCGCCGTCTTCGTTGGCCGGACCGGACAAGCGCGTCACGAAGCCCGAGTCCTGGGCGAGTTGCGGGCTGGTGGGGTCCTCTACGGCTGTTACGGGCACCTCGTCGCGTAGCCCCGCGAGTTCGTCCAGGATGAAGGGCGACCAGATGATCATGGCGGCGTCGCCCGCGAAGTACAGCTCGCGCGACTGCTGCCAGTAGAGGTTACCGGGCGGGCTCGCTTCGACCAAATCTCGGTAGAACTCGAGCGTCTCGGTGAGCGTTTCCGTGTCCAAGGCGATATTCCCCTGGTCGTCCACCAAGTTCACGCCGTTCGCAAGCGCGATGTGCTCGAAGACCTGCATCATGTAGCCTTCGCTGGGGTCGGTCGCGGCGACGAAACCGTACATGTCGGGTGGGCTGTGGAGCGCGTCAATCGCGGCGCGGATGGCCTCGTAGCTCGTGGGCGGCTCCAAGCCCGCTTCATCGAAGAGGTCTTGGCGGTAGATCAGGAGCTGCGTCCAGCCGTCTACGGGCACGGCGGCGTAGCCGTCCTCGACTTCGACGAGGTTCAAGGCCCCCTCGAAAAAGGTGTCCGGCCCGAGCGCGTCGATAGCTTCAGCGGCGGTGAAGGGGTCTAAGATGCCCGCGCTGGCCCAGCTCAGCGTGTAGTTGAGCGGGTGGTAGATGACGTCGGGCAGCTCGCCTGCGGCAAACGCAGCCGTGACGCGCTCGCCCATCTGGGTCTCGGTTACAGGGATGACCTCGACGCTGACGCCGGTTTGCTCCTGGAAGCTCGAGGCGATATCCCGCTGCACTTGGAGCCGCTCGGGTTGCTCCTCGGTGGTCCAGAGGGTGAGCTGGGCGAAAGCGCTGCTGGAGAGTACGAATAGAGCCAATGCTACGACGCTTGAAAACTTCTTCACGGGTCACGCTCCTTTGGTTGTATTCGTTAAAGCGTAGCAGATGCGCAGGAGAATGGACAAACTTTTCGCAAATAAGGGTACAAAACCACGAGATTCTTCCTGTTTTCCCCTCGAGCCCCGCACAGGAGAATTTTCCGTCTACCGTCAAGGCTTACCGACACCTTACGCCCCGCGAGGGTGCGTTAGACTCGTGATGGAGGTGAGAGGGTGTACGACGCCGAAGGGATCGAGCGTGGCGAGGCCTGCCCGGAGTGCGGCAGCAGCCACACCGTCACGTACGTCTATTTAGAAGGCTTTACCGAGCTAGAGTGTTACAGGTGCGGCTACAGCAGCGAGTCGCAAGAGATTTCTGACTTGGCCCGCTACCGGGGCGACTTGAGCGAGCGCGAGAAGCGCGACTTGCCGCCTATTCCAATCAAGAAGCTCGAGGCGTAAGCGAGCCCTCCAGCGTCTCGCTTATCTGAGAACCCATGTGGTATTTCTCACACTACCGCGTTGACGAGCGGTTCCAAAGTATATGTTTAGTCTCTAAGTCCGCTAAGAGCATAACACTTCGAAATTTGAACAGTATGACCCAGTTTGTCGTCTACCCCTCTATGTCAGCTAGAGGTCACGGCACTATAATCAAAAGTACGTGAGTCCCTATATCGCTTCGCCCAACTTCATTAAGATAACACTAGCTTGCTCGAGTACTATTTTTTCACATCTGCACAATGTCATAAAAAGGTAATATAGCTTTCAATTGACGGGTTAGTTCAAAGAGAGGAGTGGAGATGGATGTAAAAGTGGTTCTTAGTTCAGACGAGATTGTTCGGGGGCTCAAGCATTATAGGCGCATTGCCAAGCAGGACATCTTGCGGGCTCCAGAGATGGAAAACCCCGAGGTGTTTCGCCTTCACGCAGAGGCGCGGCGCACCATCTACGCTCGCCTGACCGACGTCGCTGAGGCGCAGAGCCCCGCTGACGTGGTGATTGAGGCGCTCGAGTGCTACAAGGAACTACCTTTCGTCACGGGCACGGCTGCGGACGAACACACCAACATCAAAGGGCAGGAGAACGCTCTGGAGAACTTCTTTTTGATGATCGGTCTGGAGCCCAAAGTGCGCCGTGAGGTGAGAAGTCAGCGCCCTTCGCTTTCGTCTATCAAGTCGTGACGCAGTAACTTCAAATTGTCTATACAACGCGCTTCGGCGCGTTTTCTTTATGGTCTACCTCTTACCGCGTTACGCACGTTGCCGCATTAAACTGAAGTCTTGCTATAGGTTGAAGGTGTCATCATCCTTTAAGCTACCTTGGGTTATCTCAATTGCTTCTCTTACGAGATTTCTGTTGTAATGATAGAGCGAATCATTCGAAAATGTATTTGGCATGGAGAGAACTGCACACATCACAAACAAACACCGTAGGAGGAACGATGACGTTAGACGAACTCGAGCAACACGCCAAAGACTCCCCCAAACCCCCCGCACTGTCTGACACCGCTGACAACCTCGTTTTCGGTGAGGGCGATCCAGAAGCCAACGTCGTCATCATCGGCGAGGCTCCGGGTGAGGACGAGGACGCCACCGGACGCCCCTTCGTGGGCCGCGCCGGGCAACTTTTAGACCGCATCTTAGAAAGCGTGCGCATCGACCGCGACGAGGTCTATATCACCAACATCGTCAAGTACCGTCCGCCCGGCAACCGCAACCCCAAGCCCGAAGAGATCGTTGCGAGTGAGCCCCTACTGATGGAGCAACTCAAACTGATTCGCCCGCAGATTATCGCTACCTTGGGCAACATCCCCACCCAATACTTCGTTAACACCAAAGAGGGCATCACCAAGACGCACGGCAACTGGTATGACTGGAACGGCGTGCGCATCTACCCGATGTTTCACCCCGCTTACCTCTTGCGCAACCCGAGCCGCGAGAAGGGCTCCCCCAAGTGGTTGATGTGGCAAGACGTCAAGGTGCTGCGCGAGGAGATGGATAAGTTAGGGCCGAAGCCGAATGCGCTGGTGATCGATACGGCGCAGCAGGAAGGGTTGTTTTAAGAAGAAGAGTGTCGGTGTCAGGGAAGTTGCGAGTTATGAAGAACAGTTCCGAGTAACGAGCAATGAGTTGAAAGTAGGAAACAAACGCTTTTCACTCATTGCTCACCGTTCGTTCCCTTCGAGAGATTACATAGCCCCGAAAGGGGATTGCTTTCAACTCACCGTTCGTCCGGCTTGACTGGATTGCTTCCTTTTATACCCTCGCAACAGAATCCTCCGTAACTGACTGGTAGACTCTCCTCATGTCTGACCCACGATTTATCGGTTTAGTCCACTCGATTTTAAGCTCGGCGGAGGCGGCTTTGGGCGAGATGAATAGCCCGATGGTGACGCGGCTGGCGCGTGACGGTATCTTGGCGCGGCGCACGGGCGAGAAGAGCTTGCAGCTTTTGGAGATGCTGCAGCAGAAAACGAACGGCAACCTTGACGAGACGGAGCGCGGGGCGCTCTACGGGGCGATGCGCACGATTAGGGAGAGCCTAGAGACCCTACCCCCAGACCCCAGGGATACCCGCTCAAACTGATGCGAGCCCTTTTACAGCGTGTTACCCGCGCTCAAGTCGAGGTCGAGGGAGAGGTCATCGGTAAAATTGAGCGCGGGCTTCTCATCCTCTTAGGTGTCACTGAAAGCGACAGCGAAGATGAGGTGCAGTTTTTGGCGAACAAAGTCAGCAAACTGCGCATCTTTAACGATGAGAGCGGCAAGATGAACCTGAGCGTACTGGATGTAGGCGGGGCCGCGCTCGTGGTCAGCCAGTTCACGCTCTACGCCGACGCGCGGCGCGGCAACCGCCCCAGCTACGTTCAGGCAGCGAGGCCGGAGCAGGCGGACGGGCTTTATGAACGCTTTGTAGCGGTATTGGGTGAGCGAAAAGTGTTGAGACTGCTAAGGGTAGGTTTGGCGCAGATATGAAAGTCAGCCTGCTTAACGACGGTCCGGTGACGCTCTGGTTAGATACCGCTGAGCTGCGCGGGTAAGGCAACTCTGCCGTTTCAAATCGTCGAATTTGAGGCATCCTCGAGAGATAAATTCACACCATAAACTGAGCGAATCTCACCACCCTTACAAAACTCTTCTCTTTACCATCTTCAGACTCCTATAGAAGTAATATTTTTACTCTCAGACTCATTAGCTCAGTGTGAAAAATGATAGCCTCCCCTAACTCAAAAGCGGCATAAGTTCCGTATTCCATTTGACGCGCAACGTACGTAGCGGGAAGGCGCACGGTTTTGAGACTTCACGTCATGGGAGGACGTATGAGGTTAAAACTGCTAGTATTGGTGCTGTTGGGTCTACTTGCTGCGTGTAGCACGACCGAGCTTGAAGTGCCCGAGGAAGTGCCCGCAGGCGCTGCGGCAGGACAACTTATTCCGGGGCAGTATATCGTGGTGCTTAAAGAGTCGCTGAGCACGCAGTCGGCGGAGGGGTTCTCGCTCGAGGTAGCCGCTGTAGCCACCGACTTAGGCGTTCAGTCGCTCCAACCCTTGCGCGTCATCAACGGCTTTGTTGCGCAGGTCGAAAAGGCCAAGCTCGCCTCACTGCGCAGTGACCCGCGCGTCGCCTACGTCGAGCAGGACCAAATCATGAAAGCGACTGCGACACAGAGTAGCCCGACGTGGGGTTTAGACCGTATCGACGAGCGCTCCCTCCCCCTAGACCGCAGCTACCGCTACAACGCGACGGGCGCAGGCGTGACGGCTTACATCATCGACACGGGTATCCGCGCCAGCCACCGCGAGTTTGGCGGGCGCGTCGTGGGCGGCGTCACCGCGATTAACGATGGACGCGGCTCGGACGACTGCAACGGTCACGGAACGCACGTGGCGGGTACAGTAGGCGGCAGCCGCTACGGAGTGGCGAAAGGGGTCTCGCTCTACGCGGTGCGCGTGTTGGGCTGTGATGGGGGCGGGAGCAACTCGGGCGTGATTGCCGGGGTAGACTGGGTCACGGCGAACTACCGCAAGCCCGCTGTGGTCAATATGAGCTTAGGTGGCGGACGCTCACAAGCCTTGGACGACGCCATCAACAATTCGATTCGCGCGGGCGTCTCCTACGCAGTCGCGGCGGGCAACGAAAACCAGAACGCCTGCAACGTCTCGCCCGCTCGGGTCAACGCTGCCCTGACCGTAGGGGCGACCACAACCAGCGACCGTCGCTCGTCCTTCTCCAACTTCGGCTCATGCGTGGACCTCTTCGCGCCGGGCTCCGACATCACGTCCGCGTGGTACACGGGCAACAGCTCGACCAATACAATTAGTGGCACCTCGATGGCGAGCCCACACGTAGCGGGAGCTGTCGCGCTCGTGTTAGAGGACAACCCGAATGCGTCACCGAGCGCAGTGTTCAACTACCTCCGCGATACGGCGACCTCTAATGAACTCTCAGGTATCGGCTCGGGTTCACCGAACAAACTGTTGTACAAGGGATCACGTTAGAGCACAAGCGTAGGCTATACAAGAGGTCGAAACTACTAGCAGGTATCATCTGGTCTGAGACACTCTCACTGTAGAAAACACTGTTCAGCACGCACGTTGTGAGGTGAAATCCCGCTAGCCTTGACAGGCTGAGACCTGCGACACTCTGTCTCAGTATGTTTTGGAATTGCTATACGATACAAAGTCATCGAAATTTTAGACTGATTTGAAAGGGTCGCGCTATCTGCGCGACCTCTTACGTAAAGAACTGCACTTAACGGTTTCAAGCCCCTAAAAATCTGTAAAAGATTTCGCACGTTAAAGTATTTGTCACTCGAGCTTTCCCGTCTCTATCCTACGCTAAGAGGTATGAAAGCAGCACGCAACTCCCTTATCGGCCTGCTCACCCTCTTCGTCACGGGCTGCGGCGGCAATGCCAAGGGTGATTCGGCGAAACATCCGCTCACCATGCAGGTAACGCCGCCCCACGCGACTATCTGGGTCCACGAAACGAAGGAGACCCCGATTGCAGCGGTGTTAGAGCAAGACGGCCCATTTGCCTCGTTTGACCTGCCCACCGGACGCTACACCTACGAAGTCCACGCGCCCGGTTACGAAGCGTACAGAGGCGAGTTTAACCTGCCTCAGAACAAAGAGCTGTCCGTATGGCTGAGCGCTCAGCGGTAAAATAGATAAGGTGAGCTAAACCAAGAACGGATTGCTCTGCGCTTCGCGCTCAACTGTCGTTTCCGGCCCGTGGCCCGGATAGACCACCGTCTCACCCGGCAGAGTCAACAATTTGCTGCGAATGCTCGCAATAAGCTGCGCGTAGTCGCCACCCGGCAAGTCGGTGCGCCCAATCGAGCCTTGAAAGAGCGCGTCGCCCGCTAAAACAACCCCTTCATCTGGAAGGTAAAACGCGATATGTCCCGGCGCGTGACCGGGGGTGAAGAGGCAATGCACCTCTCGTCCTGCGAACGAAAGCGTTTGCGCGCCGGCGAGCGGTTGATAGTCAACCATAGGCTGCCGCAACCGCAAACCAAACCGCGCGGCTGAGGCAGCCGCGTTCGCTAAGAGCGGTTCGTCGGCGGGGTGAAGATAGGTCGGTGCGTTATAAACCTCTCGCAGTTCTGCCAAAGCGCCAACGTGATCAAAGTGCGCGTGCGTGAGCCAGATCGCTTGCAGGTCGTAGTCTTCTAGCGCCTGGATGAGTTTAGAGGCTTCGTCGCCTGGATCAATGAGCACGGCGCTGTTCGTGTCGTCATCCGTGAGCAGATAGCAGTTTTCTTGTAAAGGACCAACGGTAAAGCGTTGCAGTGAGAGCATAGGAGAGTGTACCCGTATCCGCTTTTCGCTTGTTGTACTCATCTACCTGTTATGTTCACGCGCAAAGCTGCGCCACAACGTTCCCAAAATCTCCCGGTACATCCTGAGCCGAACGATGAAGCCAAGCAACACGCCGCGCTTCTCCTCTTTCATCACCTGCGACACGCCTGGCATCGCCACGTCGAGGGTGCGCCACCGCGCTTTTTTAGCGTGCTCGGTAATGGCGATTTCGATTCCGTAGCGGCTGAGACGTAAACCAGTAACCTCCAAGAGCCTTTCGCGCACGATGCCGCGCTGCCCGTTGAGCTGCGGCGCGATGCGCTGGGCCGTCGTCGTGCGCCAGCGTCCGCCCACGAAAATACCCCGCGTCATCTCAACTGCGCCCTCTAAAACGGGCTTCGCAAGCGTGTGCAGATGCGCCTCAGTGAGACCTGTGAGGTCGGCGTCGATCATAACAACGACGTCAGTCCCCAACCGCTTCGCCCCCTCAAAGACCGCCCCGCCCTTGCCCAAGTTGTGCGGAAGTCTGAGCACGTCCGCGCCTATGTCCTCCGCGACGTCGGCGGTGGCGTCCGTGGAGCCGTCGTCCACCACCAACACCGGTCCGAGCGCCGCCCCCAGCGCCGTCTCGACCACGCGCCCCAGTCGCGTCGCCTCGTTATAGGCAGGAATAAGGATGCCACAAGAACGTTCAAAATTGGGGCTAGAGCACATAATAACAGTGTAACCGCTCTACGGAGCGAAAGCGTCAACCTCTCAACCGCCGATCCCTAAGAGGTCGCCGACCTCACCAAAAGTGATAAGCACGACGAAGAACATCAGGAACGCAATCCCTAGAAAGTTGACGAACTCCTCTTGTCCGGGCTTAAAAGGTTTGCCGCGCAGCGCCACAATAGCGGAGAGGAGGATGCGCCCGCCGTCTAGTCCGGGAATAGGTAGCGCGTTGAAGAGTCCGAGAGAAAAATTGATGATGCCCGCGAAGAAGAGCACCGGGATGAGGCCGCTACGCGCCGCTTGCCCTGTCATCGTCACGATGCCTACCGGACCCGCGACGCTTTCGCTGCGCTGCCCTGAGAGTGCCGAGCCGAAGCTGCCAGCGATGCCCGTAACCGACTCGGGGACGATGCGGGCGAGAAAGACCCGTCGTCTCGGCCAAAGCTGCGCCGTAGGAGATAGGAGGGAGTGTGCCAATCTCGAGCGGCGCTAAAACTACCCCGAGAAGAGGTTGCTCTGCCCCTTCAGGTGGCCAAGGCGTCTGCACGTTCACCCTCTCACCGTTGCGCTCTAACACGAGCGAAAGCTCTGAAGCGCTCTGAACTGTACCGCGAAGCTGCGCCATGTTTGGGTCTTGTATGCCGTTAATACTAGAGACAATGTCACCCGGTTGGATACCTAGCGCTTCGGCGGGAGAATCTGGCGTGACCTCTTGAAAGGTGACACCCCAGCTCTGCGGCATTTCGTCTGTGATGATGTAGCGAGGGTTTGAGTTAGGTGCAGCCGTAATTGCAACGGAGATAAGCAAAACCGCCAAGATAAAGTTCGCAACCACCCCACCTATGAGCACCCAAAACTTCTGAAGAAAGTTCTTCTTTCATAAAGCCTTCGTCCGGGTAGTAAAGCTCGCCGTCTTCGCCCTGCTCGGGCGCGAGACCCTTGGAGGTCAACGTAGCCGCCCAGGGGCAAAAGCGACAGCCGCCACTCCGTCCCGCGCCACTGTTTGCGCCAGATAATCGGCCCCATCCCGACGCTAAAGGCTCGCACGGGCACGCCGACGCTCCGCGCGTTAAAGTAGTGCGCTAATTCGTGGATAACCACCGACACGGTGATGATAACGATAAAAACAACTGCGGTGAGCAAGATGCCCGAAAGAGAACTCAACATGCTTTAGTATGGCAGGCTAGGACGCCGAAGACGGTTAGATAGCTGACCGTGGGGCGTCCCCTAAAGTTGACAGCGATTTTCAAATAAGCTTTAATAAAAATTTATGTTTAATTTTAAGGGCTTAGAAACGTAGATGAACGTACTGGCGTGGTCCACGCTGAACCGAATTGAATAGACGCAGCTATCATCCCGGAATGTGAAAGCTAAGCCATGTGAAAGCTCGCTCCGCTTAGAGCGTATTTAACCAGTATGAGAACTGCACAATGAGTGAAACCCTCTACAGCTTTCGCTACAACGAATACTAGATGGGGCGCAGCGGCCTCACCTTCAACGTTGAGCGGGTTCTGTTCCAGGAGAGAAGCGAGTTTCAAGAGGTCGCCGTGCTGCAAACGGACGCTTTTGGCAACCTCTTGACACTGGACGGCGTAGTGATGTTTACCGAGTACGACGAGTTCGTCTACCACGAGATGATGGCGCACCCTGCGCTGGCCCTACTCGGCAATCCCGAGCGTGTGCTCATCATCGGTGGCGGAGATGGCGGGGTGGCGAGAGAGATGTTGCGCTACAAAAGCGTCACCCACTTAGACCTCGTGGACATCGACGGCATGGTTGTGGAGGTCTCGAAGCGGTTTTTCCCGGAGGTAAGCTCGAGCCTGTCCGACCCGCGTTTGCACCTGCATATCGCCGACGGCACCCAGTTCGTCAAAGAGGTTGAACACACCTACGACCTTATCATCGTGGACTCTACCGACCCTATCGGTATCTCTGAGGGGCTTTTTACTCGAGATTTTTACGACGACTGCTTGCGTGCGCTCAGCGAGCGCGGGCTCATCGCCGTGCAGTCCGAGTCGCCGTTTGACAGCAGTCAGTCCCACGTGGTGCGAGAGGTCAGGCAGTTCTTCGAAGCGCTTTTTCCGATTGCGGCGACCTATCTCGCCTTTATTCCTACCTACGCGATGGGGATGTGGTCGTTTACACTGGGCTCTAAGCAGCTTCATCCGGTAGAAGATTTAGACGTTCAGGTACTACCTTTTGCGGCTGACTTACGCTACTACACGCCTGAGATTCACCGCGCCGCCTTCGCGCTGCCCGCTTTTGTTCAGCGTCTGATTCAGGCGTCCGGTTGAGGGTTAGAGGGTGCGTTCGGAACCTCATTGCCGACAGCTTGCACCTGTAACGTTCGCACTAAGTCGGTCTTGCTCAAAATGCCGGTCATCCTACCCGACTCATCCACCACGATGAGCCGCCCGAGGTCGTTTTGATTGATGCGCTTAAACGCTTCTAAAGCGTCCTTATCTTCCGTGATCGTGTTGACCTCTCTGGACATAATCTCGCCCACCGTCGCCTCATCGTCCAGACCTCTCGCGTGCTGGAGCTTAACCATCCCCACAAGTCGCTCGCCCTCCAACACAGGATAGCCCAAGTGCTTCTTGAAAAACATCAACTTGATAAGTTGCGACACGGGCATCTCTGGTTCGACAGAAACGACATCCCTCGTCATAAGGTCACGCACGCGGATGCCTGAAAGCAACTCGGAGACCTGCGCGTACTGCGTCTCGCTCCGCACGGAGATGTAGATGAAAAAGGCGATCACAGCTAAGAAGAGGCTGAAAGTCAGCAAGCCGTAGACGCCTAGCAAAATCGCGATAAAGCGGCTGACGCTGGCTGAAATCTGCGTTGCTCGCAAATACGGCATCCGCAAGGCGAGAAGCGAGCGGAGCACCCGTCCACCGTCTAAAGGCAGCGCGGGCAGGAGGTTGAAAATCGCCAAAAAGACGTTTTGAAAGGTCAGAAAAGCGAGCACGAACTGTACTGAGTCTGCGCTCCCCGGCGTGATTTGCAACAGCACCCACGACACGCCCGCCACGAGCAAACTCGTAATCGGCCCCGCGATGCCGACGATCGCCTCCGCCCCACGCTGGCGCGGCATCTCGTTAAACTGCACGACGCCGCCCAAAAACATCAGCGTGATGTCTTTGACCTCCACGCCGTAGCGCCGCGCCACCACCGCGTGCCCAAGTTCGTGCACCGCGACGCCCACGAAAAGCCCCAGCGTCGAGAGGAAGCCGAGCCAGTAGGGGGTAACTCCGCCGCCGATCATATTGAAATTGATAGCTGTGCCCAAGAGGTCGTTGAAGATGCGCGTGAAGATGCCGACCTGAATGCCGACGATCCAGGTGAAAAGGGCCAAGATGAACAAGAAGGAGATGTCTAAGCGGATAGGGATGCCCAGGAGTTTGAAGGGCAGGGTGTAGGAGTTTCTGAACATACCTTAGTGTAAGAGGTGGAGTGTGAAAAATCTGTCATGCGGGGAGGGGTTGCGGCGCGAAAAACTGAGCGTTCCTGCTAGTTTCCACCCTAACTAATGTTTAGCCAACTGTTCACCAATGTTTGGCTAACTGTTTACCGAAAGTTGACTAAATGTTATCTAAAGCTTATAATCCTATTTACGACAGGGGCTTGCCTTTTAGAGGCAAGCTCTTGTACATTTACGACTCTATTCGTTCGCCTGAGACCTTAGAGTGATGTCCTTTAGGTAATTCTGAAGTGCTTCTCGCTCTTTTTTATCCCTGATGCTGAATTCAAGGAAAAGATCAAAGATAATCATGATTACGTGAGACCAACGTTCTTCTGGCGGTTCGAGCACAGGAGCGCTAGCGGGCTCTACATATTTTTGTGACCACCTGCGAAGCGGTTCTCGCAGAGTGATGTTGGTCCGTTTTGCATGTATACGGCGTCCCGAAACGTAGCAAAGTACATCGCAAACCTGTAACAAAGTTTCGTCGAGTCCGCTCGCGAAACGTGGTGCCGTAGTATGGTTGTAATGTCCATTTTGGCGTAACCAGTCTATTGATTTGGAAACTGAGAAGCCTTTCGACATTTCGTGATCATCACAAATGACTTCGCCTATTTGATCAAGCTCTCGTAACCAGTTTTCAATTGTGATGAGTAGCGCCGGTAGAATGTAGAGATAATCTTTATTTGCTAGAGACTCAATCTTTGACCTCGTATAAGTATATTTAGCTCCTGGAAGTGTTTCGCTGTCGATAAAATCTATTAGTGCTAAGAGGTCTTTGGCTCTCTGCTTCGCGAACATATGGGGAAGGGGCAAAGGTACAAAATTTATATCATGTTTTTGGATAATTTTAAGAGCTTCCTCGAGCCATTCGTAATGCTGTAACCAATAAGCATCGTCATTTTTCGTTCCGTGCTTGTACTTTCGGTAGTAGCCTTTGCTCTGAAAGAGGTCAACGGCGTGAATTTCGGGAAGCTGGTTTCCCTGTAACTTCGAGTGCTGCGCTGCACGTGGGTAGTCTCTCAGTAGAACCTTCTTAATCTTCAATCGGAGCGCGTCCCAGTCGGCTAGAAGCTGAGATGCTCGGTCTGCGGGTACGAATGCGGCGGATAGGACAAAAACGTCGTCGCGTTCAAATTCGTCGAGGTAGATGTAGACGTCTGGTTTTGTCATCTACCTTAGTATGTCATGAAGCCTCGGATCTAAGTACACGACAAAAGCCTGAAAGCGCTGTGTAGGAGCTTAGGGTCAAGGGAGAGGCTTGGCGATCGCTCTGCGGATAAAGTCAAGCCCGAGCCGGAAGACAGACCTTTCACGTCTACCGTGCGGCTTGATGCGAATAGGCTTGAGTCGGTGTTGCCAGTGACCGACTTTAAGCGCCCAGAGAAAGGCGAGACTAACCACAGCGACCAGGGCGCTGAGGCGCTCGGTGTCCTTGAGGTGGGTATCTTCGAGGTTGAAGCCGCTCGACTTGAGGGCTTTGAAAAGAGACTCTATCTGCCACCTGTGGGCGTAAGCGCTCAAGGCTTTTCTAGGATTGCGGTTGGTCACAATGATGACGAGTTGCTGGTCACAGCTCCTAGTTGCAGCAACGGCAAGCTCACACCCACAAATCTTGTAGCGGTGGTGGAGGCTTCGCGTTTGCAAGGGTTCAAGCTGCCGAAAAAAGGCTGCGAGTTGAAACCAGTTGTCAGCTAGGCTGTTTTCTCGGATGCGAATGGCAAAGGGAATGTTTTGGTCTATCAGGAACCCAAACCAGTCTTGACCAATGAACTCCCTATCTGCAAGTAAGACCTCTATGCGCTCAGGTTTGATGACCTCCAAAACCTGTTCGAGCAACTCAGTGCGCTCCAGTGTGTTCGAGTTGCCCTGTTTAGTCAGAAGAACGAACGCGAGGGGGCTAGCTCCTTCATCGACTAGAGCGAAGTCATCAAAATATTGAGGAATACGCCAAACTTGCTTCGTCGTTCATCCCCGCAAAGGTGTAACGCTGCACAACTTCGACTATGAAGCGCGAAGTGTGTCTCGTCAAGCTCACTAGCGCAAAGAACCGCTGAAACGCCCGTCTATCACAGCGGCCTCACATGCGGGAGCTTTGCATAGTGCTGACCCCGCGGGGGTGATTGACGTAGTTTTCGCCTTCGACGAAACCCAGCGTCAACATGCTCAGAAACGTGAGCCTCGACTTGTGCAAGTTGCCACCTACTTCTCAAATCACTTTGGTACTAATCCAGTATCCGTCAATAGAGTTCTCCTTCGTTTAGCTACGCACTAAACATTCTGGAACGGTGTGCACTACCTCTTTGTAAAATCGAGTGCCTAAGGCCTTCGGATAGTAAAAACGTATGCGCGTTCGCGCTCCGACGAACCAGAACTTTACGCCACGCCCTCCACCAACCCGGTACGCCGCCACCACCGCCCCCACCACAAGTAGCAAATTAACTCCAAAGATCACCGCAATCCCAAACTGCTGCCCCCACTGAATCCCTACTGCGAATGCGAGCAGCGCCCCGCCGATCCCGGTACTCAGCGCCGAGGTGAACTGGTCGGCTATCTGCAAGGACGCCGACACCGCGCCCTCCTCGCCTTCGGGCGCGAACGCAAAAGCTAGGACCGAACTCGTGGAGTGCGACACGCCGATGCCGAGCCCGCAGAGCAGCCAGCCCGAGATAGTGATAAATAGAGGAACGACGTTCACGAACAGCGCAAAGAGTTGCACACCGATACCGACGCACAAGATAAGCGTGCCGAGCGCCAAGCGCCAACGCCGATTAGAGGCGCGGTCCTCTTCCGCTGCACGCTCATCCCAGCGGTCCTGGAGCCACGAGCCCGCCGTCCAACTGACTGCGCCAGTCGCGATGGCGACGCCCGTGAGCGAGGACGAGAGTCCGTGAACTTCGGTCAGAGCAAGGACGAGAAACGCTTCCGTGGCGACGAAGGCGGCGTACATCAGACCTCTTGTGGCGATAACCGAGCCTAAACTCGAGCTAAGCGTCAGCGTTCCCGTGGGCAGGAGCGCCCTCAAACTAGGAACAGTGAACGCTACACCGACGATGACCATTGCGCTAGCGAGCCAGATGGTGGAGAGCGTCAGACCACTTATCAAAAGTCCTGCGCCTAAAACTAGACCCGCCGCAGGGCGCAGGCGGTCTGTGCCCTGCCCTTTGCCCTCTAATTTGAGGAAGGCTCGAGCCGTCAACAGTGCCACTAAAACCAACGGCGGCACCATCCCCCAAAAGACCACGCGCCAACCAAAGAGGTCAGAGACGAAACCCGCCGCAGTGGGTCCGAGCAGACCGGGTAAGACCCAGGCGCTCGAGACCAGCGCCATCATCCGGGGACGCAGAGCGTCGGCGTAAGCGAGGTTCATCGCGATATAAAAGCAGGTGACGAGTGCGCCGCTGCCCAGCCCCTGCACCGCTCGCCCGGCGATAAGGAGCAACATCGTCGGCGCAAACCCGCTGATGAGCAGTCCCGTCCCGAAGAGGATGATGCCCGTCAAAAAGGGTAGCCCCGGACCTCTTATATCCGCTTGCTGTCCGCCTACCGTGATACCCAAAAGCGAGGAGAGCAAGAACGCGCTGAATATCCAGCCGTAGAGCGCCATGCCGGAAAGCGCCCCGGCGATTTGCGGCGCGACGGTAACAACTGCCAAAGCCTCGAACGCGATGATGGTTACGCCTAAGATGATGCCGATGGTGAGCCCTCGGTGTTGTGGGTCGAAGACTTGGTTGGGGTTAGCCGAAGGTTTATTCACGTTGCACGGTTCTCTCCTCGAGCCGATAGTTGAGAAGCTCTATCTCGACTTTCTAGGGTAAAGCCAGAACGCTCTAGCAGACTGAGTCTGCACTTCCCATCTCGAGCCAAACCACGTGACGAATCCATTTGCCCCATCCCCTCTCAACATGGGACAATACCTCTTATGACCACGCTCCCCAGCGCCGAACGCATCCTCTCGTCCGTCTATGGCTATAACGCTTTTCGCGGCGCACAAGCGGAGATTGTCGAGCATGTCGCGCTCGGCGGCGACGCCTTCGTGCTAATGCCCACAGGCGGCGGTAAGTCGCTCTGCTACCAGATTCCTTCAATGGTGCGGCGCGGCGTGGGCATCATCGTGTCACCGCTCATCGCGCTGATGAAAGACCAGGTGGACGCGCTCTTGCAACTCGGGGTCAAAGCGGCGTTTTTGAACTCGAGCCTCACCTCTTCGGACGCTTACGCGGTTGAAAACCAACTCCTACGCGGCGAACTCGACCTCTTATACGTCGCTCCCGAACGCCTCCTCACGCCGCGCTTTTTAGACCTCTTGGACCGCAACGAAAAGAGTGGACACATCGCGCTTTTTGCGATTGACGAAGCGCACTGCGTCTCGCAGTGGGGTCACGACTTCCGCCCGGAGTATCGCGGCTTGGCACTCTTGGCGGAGCGCTACCCCGACATCCCGCGCCTCGCGCTGACGGCTACAGCGGATGAGGTCACGCGGCGCGACATCGTGGAGCGGTTGCGCTTGACTAAGGCGCGGCAGTTTGTCTCGTCGTTTGACCGCCCGAACATCCGCTACACCGTCGTGGACAAGAACGATGCGCGGCAGCAGTTTTTAGACTTTTACAAACGTGAGCACGCGAACGACGCGGGCATCGTCTACTGCTTGTCGCGCAAGAGCGTGGAGAAGACCGCCGATTGGCTCGGCAAGCGCGGCATCAAGGCGCTGCCATACCACGCAGGCTTGACGAGCGAGATGCGGCAGCGGCATCAGGAGAGATTTTTACTAGAAGAGGGCGTCGTGATGGTGGCAACTGTGGCATTCGGGATGGGCATCGACAAGCCCGACGTGAGGTTTGTCGCGCACCTCGATCTGCCTAAGAGCTTAGAAGGCTACTACCAAGAGACGGGACGCGCTGGGCGCGATGGGTTGCCCGCGAACGCCTTTATGACCTACGGCTTAGCGGATGTGGTGATGCTGCGGCAGATGTTGGCGGGCAGTGAGGCAAACGAAGAATTTAAGCGGATTGAGCGGCAGAAGTTGGAAGCCTTGCTCGGCTACTGCGAATCGCACAGGTGTCGGCGGCAACTGCTCCTTTCGTATTTTGACGAGACTTTAGCGAGTCCTTGCGGCAACTGCGATACGTGTCTCAACCCCGTCGAAACGTGGGACGGCACGGTGGCGGCGCAAAAGGCGCTCTCGGCGGTCTACCGCACGGGACAGCGTTTCGGGGCAGGACACGTCATTGATGTGCTGTTAGGGAAGAGCACGCCGCGTATGGCGAACTTGAAACACAACGAACTGAGCACCTTTGGTATCGGCACGGAGTTGGACGAAAAGGGGTGGCGCTCGGTCTTGCGGCAGCTCGTTTCGGGTGGCTATCTCACGAGCGATCCCAGTGGCTACGGCTCCCTACTCCTTACTCCGCAAAGCGCCGCTGTCCTCAAGAGTCAAGAAACCGTCTCGTTTCGGCGTGACCCCAAGCCTGTGAAGAAGAGTGCAGCCAGTAACAAGGCAATTGAACTGACGGGGGAGACGTTGGAGTTATTTGACGCTCTGCGCTCGCTCCGCACTGAACTCGCTAAAGAACAGAGCGTGCCGCCCTACGTCATTTTTCACGACGCCACGCTCAAACAGATGGCAGAGGTTGTTCCGCAGAGTCTGGGCGCGATGAACGCCATTTCGGGCGTAGGGAAGACGAAGTTGGAGCGCTACGGCGCAGCCTTTTTAGAGGTCTTGCAGGGATACGCGGACAGTGCACCCCAGGCCGCTTCACCTGTGACTTCTCCACCTTTAGAACCTACCGACGATGACCTCGACACGTATGAGCAGACCTTACAACTCGTCTTAGCAGGACACAGTCTCGAGTCCATCGCCAGCGAGCGCAACCTCAAAGTGCGCACAGTTGAGAATCATCTGGCGGAACTGGTCTCGAGAGGTCAACTCACTGTCGAAGAGGCGACGAAGTTGCCGCGAGAAGAGATTACCCTCATTGAGCAGACCTTCTTCGATTTGCCCGAAGAAGAGAAGCCGTATTTAAGACCTCTTTTTGAAAAGTTAGAGGAGCGCTACGACTACAGCGTTTTGAAGTGCGTGCGGGCGGGATTAGCGGGTTGAGCTTGGAGTTACGCTTCCTTTGGTTGCTCAGGTGGTAAGGGGTAGGAGCAATGAGGAACGAGCAATGAGTAAAAAGCAAAGACTTTAGACTCATTGCTTTCAACTCATTGCTACTTTTCACCACTAGCGCCATGCTACTTGAAACACGCAATTAGGTATGCTCGAGCATGTCCAACCCCATCCAACTCAGTGAAAGCGTCTACTATCTTCCCAGCGGTGTCAACTCAGTTATTCTCGTTGGAGACGATAAACAAGCTGTTTTAGTCGATACAGGCGGTGACAAGGACGCGGGGCGGCGCATCCGCAAAGCGTGTGATTCGCTCGAGGTCACACCCAGCGCTATCGTCAACACGCACGCGCACGCCGACCACTACGGCGGTAACGACTATCTGGTTAGAAACTTAAACTTGCCTGTCTACGCGCCACCTTTCGAAGCGAGTATCATGCAGAGCCCTCTTTTAGAGCCTGTCTACCTCTTCGGCGGCGCGAAACCTCCTAAAGAACTCACCTCGAAGTGGTTGTTGGCGAAAGCTTCGCCTGTGGATCACCTCTTGGAACCGGGGAAATTAGAGCTTGCTGGTCTCACCTTGGAGATTGTTGAATCCTCCGGTCACGCCCACACGCACTACGCTGTTAAAGTGGGTGACGTTCTCTTTGCAGCAGACGCCGTATTTGGCGAAAGCGCGTTGGAAAAGTATTCGCTTCCGTTTGGGCAGGACATCGGGGGGCAAATCTCGAGCGCCGAAAAGATGGCGACGTTAGGGGTAAGGGTCATTCTCCCCGGACACGGCGAACCTACCGAAGAGGTGAACGCACTCGTTCAGAAGAATCTCGAGACCTTTCAGCGTGCGGCGGATGTGATTGAAGAGGTCTGTACGGGTGTAGACACCGCCACCGTTCTCAAAAACACCTGTAAAAAACTTCACATCATGATGAGCGATCTGCCGCGTTACTACCTTAACCTCTGCACGGTGATGGCGTACCTGACGTATTTACGGGAGTTGGGGCGGGTGGAGCCTCGGCTACACGACAACACCCTCTCTTGGTCTAAAAGGTGAGAATTTCAGCATAGTTTACGGTCTTTTTTAACGCCTTGTCCTACTGTAGTTTTGAAAGGGGCAAAATATGGCATTGCAAACTTTAGAAGACGTACTCAAACACCAACTCAAAGACCTCTACAGCGCGGGCAACCAAGCGGTGAACGCACTACCCGAGATCGCCAACGCGAGCCAGTCGCCGCAGCTTCAAGACGCCTTGAATCAGCACGTGGACGAGACGAAGCAGCAGCTCGAGAAGTTAGAGCGTGTGGCGCAGATCATGGACTTCTCCTTGGAGGGTGAGTTCTGCCACGGCATGGAAGGGCTCATCAAGGAGGGCAAGGAGCACGTCAGCGAGCACGAGCAGGGACCGGCTTTAGACGCCACCATCATCGCCGCCGTTCAGCGGATGCAGCACTACGGCATGGCGGGCTACGGCTCCTCCGTGACCTACGCGCGGCAACTCAACCTAGATGAGGTGCAGGGCATTTTAGAGGAGATCGAGCAGCAAGAAGAGGCGACGGACAACAAGCTTTCGCAGCTCGCAGAATCGTCGATCAACCAAGAGGCAAGGGCTTAAAACCCTCCAAACGTAAACTTAAACATAGATAGAATGAGGCGCGGCGTAGGTCGCGCTTTTTGCCTTGACCTCTTAACGGTCAGTCGCCTGTCTGCGCTTCACCGCTCAGCTCGCCATTTACTTCACCGTGCACCTCACTCTGCTCGCGGCTATGCGAGAGGTCGTAGATAACCTGCGCCGCGCAGATGCCCGCTACGAGCCCCACCGTCCAGAGTGCGGTCAGCTCCCAGCCTAAATAAGCGTAGAGAACGGCGAAGCTAAGTAGAAAGAGACCCGAGAAGGTGCGCGTGTATACGCGCTGTAAGCCGAGTTGCGGCGCACTCGTTTCGGTGAGATAATCCACCCAAGAGGTCGCCAAGAGGTAGCCGCCCACCGATAAAAAGAGTAGCCAGAAGAGCGGCAGTTCCATCGGCAGTCCGATTTGAAGCTGCGTCACGTCCTCTACCGCTACGCCAAAGCCGACAATCGCTACCGACAGCGGAAAGTGCGCGTAGACCCAAGAGGTCAGCGAGGCGTAGCCTTGTCTCAAGGCGGCCTCGGCGACGTCGTCGAAGTAAATCCACCACAAGCTCACCGTCATCAGCACGCCCAACGCGCCAAAGATGTAGGTGTTGGGTCCGACGCCCTCTTCAGCGGTGCGCCCGATGGCTTTGATAAACGAGTCGCCTAGCACAATGATGATAAAAAGGGCGTAGCGTTCGCTCAGGTGAGAGAGGTTGAAGGGGAAGCGCTGCTCGAGCCCCTGCGTCCCAAAAAGCATATGCACAATAACCTCTGCGCTGATACCTAAACCCCACAAAACGTAGGTCCAGGGTGCAGGTACAAAGGTGGAGAGAACGAAGAATAAGATGCCTAATGAAAAGCCTATAACGTAGTTGCGAATCAGCGGACGGCTATTTGGCACGGCGCGGTATGCCCGCGTGTACATCATAATGAGGACAATGCGGAGTGCTGCGTAGGAAAGGGCGAAGACCGCCGCACCCTCGCCAAAGGCTCTCGGGATGTTCGAGGCGAGGCTGCCGACGAAGAAGATTTGTAAGAAGACCAAGATACGGTGGAGCGCGTCGTCCGCCAAAAAGCGGTTCTCGTAATAGGTCGTCCCTGACCACGACCACCAGACGATGAGGAAGAGGAAGACGTAACGGAGCGTGCCTAAGGGGGTAAGTTCGCCGTGAAAATACGAGCCGAGTTCGATGACGGCGGCGATGTAGACGAGGTCGTAGAACAGCTCGAGCCAGCCCGCCCGCCGTTCGCTGTCAGGTCTACCTAATGTAGGAGGTTGCCACCATTTGCGCATGAGGTCAGTTTAAGGGAAAACGTGTAGCTTTTCACCTTTTGCTCCATGAAATACTTTTGGCTACCTTTGCGTCTTCCGATAGACTCAGCTTTTAACCCGAGATGACTTTGAGGCTGAGGAACTTTTGGAAGGGTATCTCGAGGATAAAGTCGCAAACAACCTGACGACGCTGATCGTGTGAGAGAACTCTGTACATCGATTCCGTACCTCATATGGTACAATGCGTAAGTGGAATCAACACCGCTGCTTACTGTTAACTTTTTCCGTAGCGAGGTTGGACGCGAGCCGGTCAAGGAATGGCTGAGGACGCTGTCTAAAGAAGATCGTAAGACTATCGGTGAAGATATTAAGCTAGTGCAGTTTCGTTGGCCTTTAGGGATGCCACTCGTTCGCAAACTTAGCCCTAGCTTGTGGGAGCTTCGTAGTCGTTTAGAAGATAGCCGGATTAGTCGCACGTTGTTTACAGTTGACCAGGGTGAGATGATTTTGCTACACGGTTTCGTCAAGAAGTCGCAAAAAACGCCTAAAAGCGATCTGGTCTTGGCCGAGAAGCGCCGAGACTTGTGGAAAGGTGAAAAATGAACAGGTATAGTGGTAGTAACTTTGACGAGTTTCTGAATGAAGAAGGACTTTTAGAAGAGGTCTCAGCTAGGGCGCACAAGCGGCTCATCGCCCTTCAGCTTGCCGACATCATGGAGGCGGAGCAGATTACGAAAACGCAGTTGGCAGAGAGGTTGTCCACCAGCCGTTCACAGCTTGACCGCTTGCTCGACCCGGATAATACGGCGGTGACGTTAGAGTCACTCGAGCGTTTGGCTAGGGCTGTTGGTAAACAGCTCAGGCTCGAGTTGACATGACATACGCGCACTTTTCGAGAGGTACAGTCTGAAAATTACCTGCCCTAACTGTCGCCAGGATTGGATTCACGTAATTTCACATCCTGCTCTGAGTCAAGACGCTTATTGGTGTCCTGAAGAGGACTGTTTATGGTTTACGCTCGAGAACCTCCTCAAGCAAGAACAGATTTTCGGTGTGACCTTCACTCGTTGGCAGAGCTACGAAAATTTAATAGGTCAAACAGAATTTTGGGAACAGGTAAAAGATAGAGGTATTTTTAACTACGAACCGATCTGATACCAAATCTATCTCTTAATCCCGCCGCTGCAACACCAGCGAAATCCCAATCAGCACCGTCGAGGCCAGAATCATCAAGGTCGAAATCGCGTTGATTTCAGGCGACACGCGCTGCTTGAGCATTCCATAGACGAAAATCGGCAGCGTATCATCGCCGATGCCTTTGGTAAAAAAGGTCACCACGTAGTCGTCTAGCGAGAGCGTCAAGGCGAGGAGTGCGCCCGCCATGATGCCGGGCAAGAGCAGCGGAAAGGTGATGCGCCAGAAGGTCTGAAAGTGGTTCGCGCCCAAGTCGTTGGCCGCCTCTTCGAAGTTGCTGCTCATCGTCGCCAGCCGCGCCCGCACCACGATGACCACATACGAGATATTAAAGGCTACGTGCGCAATGATAATCGTGCCGAAACCGAGCGACAACCGCTCCCCTCCCGTTACATTCTGAAGGTAGTCGAACAAGATGCTGAAAAAGATGGCGAGCGACACGCCTTGGGTAATTTCCGGTATCACCACGGGAACGTAGAGCAGCGCGTCGACGACGCTTTTGCCCGGAAAGTTGCCTCTATGGATGGCGAGCGCCAGCATCGTCCCGATAACAGTAGCGATTAAGGACGCACTAAAAGCCACGATGAGCGAGTTGCCGAGCGACTCTATCAGCTTGGCAGTGGTGAAGCTCGCCCCGCCTGAACTAGCTGAAAAGATATTCTCATACCACCGCCACGTAAAACCGCGCCACACTGAGACCGAGGGCGAGTCGTTGAACGAGAAGACGATCAATACGACGATAGGAGCCCACAAAAAGAAGTAGGAGGCGAAGGGCGTGACGAAGAGCCCGACCTTACCAACCCTGCGCACAAAGAGGTCGCGGCGCAGCTTGCTCTGGTCCACGTGCATCTCAGCGGGCTGCTGCGTTGACAGCGTCGTTTTAGATGAGGTATCAGCCACTTTCCCCCTGCCTCTCTTGCCCGTAGCGAATATATATCACGACGCCAATCAGTACCAGCACGATCAGCACGATGGAAATCGCCGAGCCGAGCGTGATGTTGTTGCGCCCGCCGAACTGCCGCGCGATGAGGTTGCCGATCATCAGGCCGCGCGTGCCGCCCAAGAGGTCGGGCGTGATAAACGAGCCGATTGAAGGGATAAAGACGAGCATAGAACCCGCCACCACGCCGGGCAGCGTCAGCGGAAACACGACGCGCCAAAAGGTGTGCCAGTCGTTCGCGCCGAGGTCATAAGCCGCTTCGACAAAGCGAAAATCTAGCCGCTCTACTGCTGCGTAGATGGGCAAGACCATAAAGGGCAAGTAGCCGTAAACGAGCCCTAAAATGACAGCGAAGGGTGTGAACAGCATCTCCAAAGGCTGCGCGATGAGCGAGAGGTTCACGAGCAGCGTATTGATGATCCCCTCCGGCCCGAGGATGGACTTGAGCGCGTAGGTGCGCACCAAGAAATTCGTCCAGAAGGGCAATAAGATGAGAAAGAGGAACACGAGCCGCGCTGTGGCGCTTTTGCGCGTGGCGATGAAAAAAGCCAGCGGATAGCCGAGCACCAAACACCACACCGTCGTATAGAGCGCGATGCGCAGCGAGCGCCAGACGATGACGCCGAAGGTGTCAAAGGTGCGTACATAATGCTCTAAGGTCAGCGGCAACATAGGTGCGCCGCTCAAGCCACTCGACATAAAGCTCGCCGCTAACACGAAGAGCAGCGGCAGCATGAAAAAGATGGTCAACCAGAAAATGCCTGGGAATGCCAGCCGAAACCCGCGACGCTCGTTCATAAGGGACATCTTATTACGTAAGCGCCTAAGAGGTTGCGTTTTCAAGGGGTTGAGCTAGTCAGCTCAGGTTTTCCTGTTTCCTTCTCGCTACGCAAGCCTACGGTTATACGAGGTTGCACGACTTAGTTTGCAAAACTAAGTCGTGCCCATCTGTGATGGTAAGCTCTAAAGCTCTCAGTAAGGATAAGTAAGCCGTGCAATTCCGTATTACATAGTTTCCCGGAGGGAAAGGCTTCGGCTAAAAGCCGGAGACGAAGTTTGCGGATCATACGGATTCCGGATGAATCCACTACAAAATGCATTCGCATTTTTCCGTTACTCACCGGAACCCGTCACTGTTTTTACTCGCTCAGGAGCCTTCAGCCGGGCGTATCATGCCGTTGTAACTTGCTCGTACTAACTATTCGTTGATGTTACCACCGGCTGATGGCTCTTCCTCGGGATTAAACACACTACAAAGTAGTGTGTTTAACCGGAAAGGGCATCACGCAGTTTCCGCGCAGGTGGAGCGAAACACGCTGAACTAGCTGACCGGCTGAGACGCTTTTCACTCTAAAACGCTTCGCTGTGTTCTCCCCCTTCACAGAACTGCTGCGTGCGTGCTATACTTCCCTAAGACGAGTTAAAGGGAGCGTGAAAGTTTCAAGACAACCCTGCAGTGTGAGTTAGCCAAATGAAACCATTTGGGTTTCGGGAGGAAACCTCTCGCGTGAAGGTTGTGGAGAAGCAGAAACCGATCAGGGAAGAAGATACGCCTGTTAAGTATCGCTTCGTATTACCCTAGTTTGATTTAGCTCGGTACTTAACCCATGTATAATCATGCAGGTTTAGCGTATTAGCTGAGGGCAACAAGCTCACCCTATCGTCTTCTTAGTTTTTCCCAATTTGTAACGAACTCATTCTATATGAGCGTTTTGGTGTGGTGTACGCCGCGCCAACAAGTTAGGCATTAGAGCAATCTAGTAGCTTAACGAAACGTGTGGTTGTCTCGGACATAACCGTTATGAGACAAATCTCGAGTCTTACATCTATAGAACCTAGCAAAGAAGTCAGCAGAACTAAGCTCAATTATCGCATCATCCAAGCACGGGCAGAGCACGGGCAAGGCGTCTATGAGGTTATCTGCCTCGCTAACCTCTACAACCCGGACACCTTCATCTCAGGGGTGTTCGGCCTAACGGAGTGGCGACTCTTGTTGGAGCGTTTTTCTGAGGGTCAGCTCATCGCTGTGGCAGACATAGCCGGGCAGGAAAAGGTCGTCGGCGTGGCGCTGTCGCTGCGCACGAGCTATGACCCGAGCGAAAAACCCCTCCCCTGGGAAAAGGTCATCGGCGACTTGACCCTTGCCAATCACGATGACAGCGGCTGCTGGCTCTATGGCGTCGAAAAGGCAGTCCATCCCGACGTTCAAGGAACCGGCATCGGCTCGGCGCTCTACAAGGCGCAGTTCGATTTAGTCAAGCGTTTGGGGTTATGTGGCATCTACGCAGGTGGGATGCTCAAGGGGTACAAGCAGCACAAGCGTGAAATGTCGGTGCGCGAGTACGCCGCTAAGGTCATGCGCGGTGAGCTGTTCGACCCCACCGTGAGCGTGCAGATGCGCAAAGGCTTTAAGCCCGTGAGAATCATTGAAAACTACGCCTGGGACGCGCAGGCGTCGCATACTGGGATGCTGATCGTCTGGAAAGCGCCCCAACATAAGAAAGCAAGTAAGAGACCGCCCCAGTCTAGCGTCCAAAGCACCCATTTATGAGCACAATTGTCATCGGCGCAGGGGTGGCGGGGTTAGCGGCGGCGCGTTCTCTCAGGCAGGCGGGTGAAAAGGTGGTGGTCTTAGAAGCTAAACCCCACATCGGCGGACGCACCCACACCGCTTACGACTTTGCAGATGTACCCGTCGAACTCGGCGCGGAGTTCATCCACGGGGACCGCGCCGCGACGTGGGAGCTTATCCGCGAATTGAAGTTAGAGACGCTCCATTGGCGCAAAGCCGACGACTCACTGGTTCGCTTAGAAGACGGCGCGTGGCTGAGCATGACAGAGGCGAAGGCGCACTATCCCGACTTTGAAGTCACGCGCACATGGGACATTCCTGAAGCGGAGCCCTTACCCTTTGAATGCTGGCACGACTACTTGAAACGCATCGGCTTTTCGCAACAGCAACTGCGCTACGTGGCGCGTTCGTTTGCCAACGCCGTAGGCGAGTCTCCTCGTCTTTTGAGTGCGGGGGCGATGCTCGAGCTTCTGCGTGACAAAGGAAACGAGAGCGGTTTAGGTGATTACCGGCTCTTAGCGGGCTATAGCAAGCTGGTTGAAGGACTCGCGGCGGGAACCGAGGTTCATCTGAACACACCAGTCGAAGAAATCATCTGGTCAGCGAGTGGCAAGGTTGAGGTTCGAACAATACGGCGAGACCGTTACAGCGCGGACAACGCCATCATCGCTGTACCTCTCGGCGTCCTGCAAGGCCACCTCACCTTCACGCCCGCATTACCTGATTTCAAACGCGCGGCGCTAGGGGGTCTGCGCATGGGTCCGGTCATCAAGCTCATCTATAAGTTCAGCGAGCCCATCGTACCGAAAGAGGTCATGGCGCTCTACAGTCGTCTCAACCCGCCGATGTGGTGGTCGCCTTCGTTCGGTCACGAGACGGATGCGCATGTTTGGACCGCGTTCGTCTCGGGTGACAATGCGGCGCAGCTACTCGCGCTAGGGGAAGAGGGGGCGCTGGGTGCCGCGCTGAGCGCTCTGCGCGAAGAATTAGGTCGCCCTGACCTCGAGGCCGAAGCCGCCAGACTCGTCAACTGGACCGCTGATCCCTTTGCGAGGGGCGGCTACAGCCACGTGTTGCCGGGGCATGAAGGCTCGAGAGCCCGGCTCGCCACGCCTACCCCGCCCCTCTATTGGGCCGGCGAAGCCACCGAGAGCGAACACCGCGCCATCACCGTTCACGGCGCTTTACTCAGTGGCAGACGCGCCGCCGCCGAGTTACTGAGCTACGAGGGGGATGTGGTTGCGCCGATTGCGGCGGAGGTGGACGCGCCTCGAGAGAAGAAGGTGCAGAGGCGGAACTCGGAGGGTTTAGAAGAGCGAGATATAGGGGCTTAAAAAGAGGTTTATACTGTCTTTTACTGTGGACGAGCTAGCTGAACGACTTGACCATATACCTTGGTCATCATTGCATGATTCTGAGAGGCAGGCTGCTGAGATACCGAAGCGTATCCTTGACCTCTTTAGCCACGATGAAGACAGAATTTATAACGCAATTTCGTACTTAGAAGACAAACTTTGTCATCAGTGGGGTGCTGTGCTTCCAGCCCTGGAGCCTACATTTCCTTTTCTCGTCGAGGCTCTTGAAACTCAGCCGTATTCAAATAGAAATCTCATTGCTCTACTCGAATTCTTCAACGGCATAATTAGGGTCGTTTATTCTAAGATAGGTGGAACTTATTCTTATCCTCTACACGCTGAATTCAGGACGCTGTTTTCAGAATCTCTATTTGTATTTGAGCGGTATGAACAACATTCAGATAAGGATGTTGCGGGTTTCGCAAGCTCCATTACCTCAGTCGTCAAGGGTATATACGAGTACGAAGACTTTCCCTTTTAAGCTATTAAATGCTATCCATAAGTGAAAGAAGGTCAGCATGGCTTTAGAACACCTCTCACCCGTCTGGACCCACCTCACGCATATTCAACCCACTCGAGCCGAAGGCATCTACCTCTTCGAGCAAGATGGCACACGCCACACCGATTTTACCTCGGGCATCGGGGTGACGAACACAGGGCACTGTCACCCGAAAGTCGTCAAGGCGATTCGAGACCAAGCCGAAACGCTCCTCTTCGGACAGATGAACATTGTCGTGTCACCGGCTGCTTTAGACCTCACCGACGCCCTCTTACCTCTTATGCCAAAAGGTATTGACTCTTTCTTCTTTTCAAACAGCGGCGCGGAGGCCACCGAAGGTGCACTCAAGCTGGCGCGGCACGCCACGAAGCGCACCAACGTCATCGTCTTCCAGGGCAGCTTTCACGGGCGCACCGCGCAGGCAATGGCGATGACGACCTCAAAAACCGTGTACCGTCACCAGTATCAACCTCTGCCGGGCGGCGTCTTCGTCGCGCCCTATCCTTACAGCTACTTCTACGGTTGGGACGATAAGGCGACAGTTGCGTTTTGCGTGCGCCAGTTGGAGCACCTCTTGAAGTCGCAGAGCGCACCCGATGAGACCGCCGCGATTATGATTGAGCCCGTTCTAGGCGAAGGGGGTTATGTACCCGCGCCGCTCCCCTTTTTACACGAACTCCGCCGTGTCTGTGACGAACACGGCATCATGCTGGTGATGGACGAGGTGCAAACCGGCTTTGGGCGTACGGGAAAGATGTTCTGCTTCGAACATGCGTTTGAAAATACTGAGGTCAGCCCCGACATCATCGTGATGGCGAAGGGGTTGGGGAGCGGCTTGCCGATTTCGGGGCTTGCCTCGAGCCGTGACCTCATGGAAAGGTGGCAAACCGGTACGCACGGCGGCACTTACGGCGGCGGTAGCGCCATCCCGCTTGCAGCGGCGAACGCAACCATAGAGGTTTTAGTAGAGGAAAAGCTACCTGAAAACGCGGCTAAGATGGGTAAGAGGTTGATGGATGGGTTGCTCGAGCTTCAACATCAATATCCCGTCTTAGGTGACGTGCGCGGACGCGGATTGATGATTGGTACGGAGTTTACCTCTCCTGGCGGAAAGCCTGACCCGGAAGCGTGTAAGCGCGTTCATCAGGCGTGCCTGGAGCAAAACCTCTTGCTGCTGACTTGCGGCACTTATGGCAACATCATTCGCTGGATTCCGCCGCTTGTGGTGAACGCTGAGCAGATTGACGAAGCGTTAGAGGTCTTTGCAAGCGCGTTGGAGCAAGCGACGCCTGTTTCAGCCTGAAAGGACTTTGAACATGATTCAAAAAATCAACCTGAGCGAGAAGTTCTCGAGCTTTGATGACCAGTGGAGCCCCAAAGTTATTGGAGAGGTCAACGACACGGCAGTGAAACTTGCCAAGCTCGAGGGGTCGTTCCACTGGCATCACCATGAACACGAGGACGAGCTTTTTCTAGTGGTGAAAGGTCAACTCACCATCAAACTGCGTGACCAAGAGGATATCGTGCTTGCGGAAGGGGAGTGCGCCGTGATTCCAAGAGGTGTGAAGCATCTGCCCGTCGCTGAACGTGAAGCGCACGTCCTTCTTTTCGAACCTAAGACGACGCTGAATACTGGAGAGGTTGAGAACGAGCGCACTGTGAAAGAACTCGAGCACATTTAATCATGCCCACCATCAACCTCATCACGGAGATTCCAGGACCGAAAAGCCGCGCCATCGTCGCTCGTAGAGAAGCGGTCACACCAAGAGGTGCAGCCAAACTCACCTCCATCGCTGTGGAGCGGGCACACGGCGCAGCCGTCACCGACGCAGATGGAAACACGCTTTTAGATTTCGCAGGCGGCATCGGCATGTTGGCTGTCGGGCACACACCTGAAAATGTCGTCACTGCGATTAAAAATCAAGCCGACAAGGTTATCCATCCCTGCGGTATCGTCGCGACTTCCGAGCCGATGGTGGAGCTTGCCGAGCTTTTAACCTCTATTTCGCCTATCGAAGGAGACGCCAAAGCTACCTTTATGAGCAGCGGTGCGGAAGCCGTCGAGACAGCGGTCAACATCGCTCGTTCGTACACGGGACGCCCCGGCATCGTTGTCTTCGAGGGCGCGTACCACGGGCGCACGAACCTGACCTTGACGATGACGAGCAAGTACGCCTTGTTCAAAAAAGGGTTTGCCCCCTTCGCGCCCGAGGTCTACCGTTTGCCCTTTCCGAACCTCTACCGCCGCCCGGTGAGCATGACCGATGAGCAGTACGTAGACTTTATGATTGAGCAGCTCGAGCACGCCTTCATCGCCCAAGTAGACCCGAGCGCGGTTGCCGCTGTGGTCATCGAGCCCGTCCAGGGCGAAGGCGGCTTTTTGCCGACACCGCCCAAATTCTTAAAACGCATTCGCGAGTTATGCACCGAGCACGGCATGGTGATGGTTGCCGATGAGATTCAGTGTGGGATGGGGCGCACGGGTAAGCTCTTTGCGGTGGAGCATTACAGCGTGACGCCTGACCTCTTGACGACGGCGAAGTCTTTGGGCGCAGGGATGCCCATTTCAGCGGTTATCGGCAAAGCGGAACTGATGGACGCGCCGCATCCTGGTGGGTTGGGCGGGACGTACAGCGGGAATCCTCTAACGTGTGCTGCGGCGATTGAAGCGGTTAAAATGATTCAGACGCCGGAGTTTTTGGCTCGAGCGCAAGAGGTTGGTGAGCGGTTTCGGGAACACCTCCGGGGGCTCCAAAATGAACACGAATCCATCGGTGACGTGCGCGGCTTGGGTCCGATGTTGGCAGTCGAATTTGTGCGGGATAGAGCGGGGAAGAAACCGCTTACCGCGCAAGAGGTTGTGAATGTCTCCGCCGAAGCCTTAAAGCGCGGGCTGATTATCTTGCGAGCAGGGCTTCACAGCAATTGCATCCGCTTGTTGCCACCTTTGAATCTCACTGATGAAGAGATTGATGAGGGGATGGGGGTGCTGGGTGAGGCGGTTAGGGCGGCGCTGAAAGAGCCTGTAAATAAATGATCATGTCCCACGATGAAATTTGGATGGAATTTGAGTGGGTTATCGAAGAATTGCGGCAGGGAATGAGCTTTTTTGAAGGCTTAGTGCCTTGTATCTCTACGGATAATTTGCTTGAAACCATGTCTAACCTTTCTTCTCGGGTTCAAGATTTTTCGCTAGAATCATCAGTATGGAACGACGAAACACCAGAAAGTATCTACACTCGGCGTCACGACCTTAGAACCTACATCGATTACTTTTTTAGTCGTCAAATTCTCCTGCTGAATTTTGATTACGAGCTGCCTCGAAATGATATTACGTTGAATCACAAGCTTATTATTGAGCCTATTGATGTTGGGACGCGCCTTGAAATAATTTGTTATCGTGAGCCAATTTTGAAAAGTAAAAACGTTCGAGAAGCTACGTTCACCGCAATTGAGGAGTTCCGATATCTCCGAAGTATCTTTGAGGGCGACAAGCTCTTCATCGGTCCTGACATCCTTGATTACCCAACGAGCGACACCGAAGAGCATGACCTGTGGCTTAGAGTGGAATAGCAATCGCTAAACGTCATGAAGGTGGGTCGGTACGTCTAACTTCAATAGATTCTTTTAGGAGCAAACATGGCAGTTCAAACCAAAGAAACCTACACCTTCAAACAACTCATCGGCGGCGAATGGATAGACGCAGGTAACGCTAACACTTGGGACCTCGTGGACCCCGCCACCGAAGAGGTCATCCAGCGAGTTCCTTTTGGGAATCGAGAGGATGCGCAAGCAGCAGTAGACGCGGCGGCGGCAGCTTTCCCTGCCTGGTCACAGACGAACCCGTACAAACGCGCGGAGGTCTTGCGCGGCGCGGCGGTGTGGATTTCGGAGCGGATCGAGGATTTAGCACGGGTCACGACGGAGGAGTCGGGCAAACCTCTCGGTGAAGCCAAAGCGGAGTGGGCGAGCGCGGTGGGGTACTTGGAGTGGTTCGCAGGCGAAGGCGTCCGCGCTTACGGGCGCACCGTCCCAGCAAGGGTCAGCAACCGCCGCATTCAGGTCATCCATCAGCCGATGGGCGTGGTGGGCAGCATCACCGCGTGGAACTTTCCGGTATACAACAACGTGCGGGTGTGGGCGGCGGCGTTGGCGGCGGGCAATACCGTCGTCGGACGTCCGAGCGAGTTCACGCCGCGCACGGGGATGCTCTTGGCGCAAGCCTTGCACGAGGGCGGCGCACCTGCCGGGGTGATGAACCTCATCAACGGGGAGCCGGAGGGGATGGGCGAGGTTTTATTGCAGGACGCGAGGGTGCGCAAAATCCAGTTTACGGGCTCGCCTCGAGTCGGCAAACTCTTGATGGACGGAGCCTCCCAGACGATGACGCGGCTCTCGCTAGAACTCGGCGGCAACGCGCCCGTGCTCGTCTTCCCTGATGTGGACGTGGCAAGGACGGCGAAACTTTCGGTGACGTGGAAGACGCGCAACTGCGGGCAGGTCTGTGTGTCGCCGCAACGCTTCTTTGTTCACGAAAGTATCTATGACGAGTTTGTGGAGGGTGCAGCGGAGGCGGCGAAGGCGCTCACCGTCGGACATGGGTTGGAAAGAGGTACAGAGGTCGGTCCGCTTATCAACGCCAAACAGCGTGAGCGGGTAGCGGCGTTGGTGGACTCGAGCCTATCCAACGGCGCAGAGGTCTTGACAGGGGGTAAGCCGAGGGACGGAAGAGGTTACTTCTTTGAGCCCACGGTCGTTACGGGTGCAAAACCAGGTGTCCCCGTCTACGATGAAGAAATCTTCGGCCCGGTTATGCCAATTGTCAAATTCAGCGACAAAGAAGAGGTCTTGCAGCTTGCGAATGATACGGAATATGGACTTGCCGCCTTCGTCTTAACTAATGATCTCAATACTTCGATTCGGATGTCGGAGGGGCTCCAATACGGCATGGTCTGTATCAACGACTGGCTCCCGGCGACGCCCGAAGCGCCCTTCGGTGGTATCAAAGGTAGCGGTTTTGGACGCGAGACGGGCTCAGAGGGGATTTTTGAATATATGGAGACGAAGTCGATTTTCACGGGTGGCGTCTAGGTTTTTATCTCTTCCTCTTCCGCTTTCTCAATCATCCGCTTGGCGACCCGTTCAACCGTGAGACCTTGGACCAAGATGGTAAAAACGACAACGCCATAGGTCATAACCTCGATCAGCTCGCGCTCGTCCCCCTCGGGTAGCGACAGCGCGAGCGCAATCGAAATCCCACCTTTGAGCCCGCCCCAGACCATCATCCGAACGGTGTAGGGCGCGTAGTTTTGGCGGAACTTAAAGAGGTTGATGGGTCCGCCGACGCTAACTGTGCGAGACAACAAGGCAATAGGCACAGCGATGAGCGCCGCCGCGAGGTTGAGCCCGCTAAAACGCACAGCGAGAAGCTCCAAACCGATCAGCGCAAAGAGCACCGCGTTCAAGACCTCATCCACCATCTCCCAAAAGGTGTCTAAGTGCTCGCGCGTCGTCTCCGACATGGCGAAGAGCCGACCTCGGTTGCCGATAAAGAGCCCGACGACGACCATCGCCAGTGGTCCCGAGGTGTGGATGAGTTGCGCCAACGTGTAGCCACCCATCACCGCCGCTAAGGTGAGCAGCACCTCCACACTGTAGTTGTTGACGCGCTTCAAAAGTTGATAGGTGATATAGCCGAGCACCAGCCCGAAGAGGACGCCGCCAATCGCCTCCTCCGCAAAGAGCAGCGCAACACCGCCCACGCTAGGCTGTCCGTGACCCTCTTCGACGAAGCTCAGTAGAACGCTGAACACGACGACGCCCACGCCATCATTGAAGAGCGATTCGCCCGTAATAAGCGTCTCAATGCGTTTGGGCACGCTCAGCTTTTTCAAAATGCCTAAAACGGCAATCGGGTCCGTCGGTGAAATGAGTGCGCCGAAGAGCAGCGCGTAGATATAAGGGAGGTTCAGACCGAAGAGCATCAGCGCGTAATAGGTGAGCGTGCCGACCAGAAAGGTCGAGAGCAATATACCCACCGTTGCGAGCGTCAGGACGGGCCACTTCTGCTCGTTGAGGTCATCCAGGTTGACGGTCAGTGCGCCCGCAAAGAGCAAGAAGCTCAGCAATCCGTCCATCACTAAACTGTTGAAGTTGAGGTTGTCCAAGAAAGTCTGCGCCCACTGGCTGACCCCTGGTGTGCCGAAGATGAGGAGCCCCAAGGAGAGGGCCAGGGCGGTCAGCATCACGCCGATAGGGGTGGGGAGCTTGATGAAGCGTTCGTTGACGTAGCCTAAAACGGCGGTAAGGGAGATGAGGACGGCGGCGGCTTGAATGATAGTCACGGGGGACAGTTTAACCGCTTTGCAGGGCACAGGTATCTGCTTTGGAAATGGACTCTATGCTCGAGAGATGAATTTTACCGCCGAACGTTTCTAGCTAAAACATGCTAAACTTAGCTAAGGAGCGATGATGACAAAGGTCAATATGCACGACGCAAAAACAAACCTCTCCAAACTCGTTGAACAAGCCCTAGCAGGTGAAGACGTGGTGCTCGCTAGAAATGGCAAGTCGCTAGTGAGGCTCGTACCTGTCTCTACGGACGAAGACGCCCGCCCGCTCGGACTTCATGCAAGGGCGCTAAGCGACGAGGAAGCGGCAGAGGCGATGCGCCCTCTAAGCGATGAGGAGTTGGGTTTTTGGTCGAACGATACAGACATTTGAGCGTGCGTCTCCTCCTCGACACCCATACGTTGCTCTGGCTCGACACCGATTTAACCAGACTCTCGCCGCGCGCTGCCAGCTTACTCCGTGACCGTAAAAATCAGGTCTACGTCTCGGCGATTACTGCTTGGGAACTCGCGATTAAAAACCGTCTCGGCAAGCTGCCGAGCGCGACGCCCTTGCTGAATAGTTATCACTCGAGCCTAGCCCGCTACGGTTTTTTAGCCCTGCCGCTCAGCAGCGACCACGCCCTAGCTGAGCGCAGCCTCAGCCATGACCATAAAGACCCCTTCGACCGCGCACTTGTCGCGCAAGCGGCACATGAAAAGCTGAGCTTGCTGAGTAATGATCCTAAGTTGTCGCAGTTCAGTGAGGTGCAGGTGGTGTGGTGAAGAGGTTGGGCACGAGGCAGTGTCAAAAGTCGTTAACATCGCACAGGATCACTTGCTTAGCTCAGGCGGATGCTCGCCTAACTTGACCCATAAACGCCTTACCCGCGCTAGTTGAGCGCGGTTCATCTCGAGCGCCTGAACCGTCGCACGACCTTCCGGCGTTAGCCCCTTGAGTACTGTGTCATCCTCGAGCCAAGAGAAGTGCGCATTCCAAACGTCGCGGTGTGGATGATAGAGGGCGACTTGCTCACCCGTTTCCGGGTCAACTGCTTGCCGCCGCGTCGCCTTACGACGGTTACAGCTTGGGCAGGCTAGGCATAGATTCTCAAAACGGGTTTCGCCCCCGGCGACCTGCGGTGTGATGTGCTCGATCTCGAAAGTAACCACGGTTAAACGCTCAGCGCTGAGGCAGTAGGCGCAGCAATCCTTGAAGTGCTCACGGACTCGGCGGCGAAGTGCCGCTGGAACGTATGTACTCATTTAGGGGGTGCTCATTCACTCGCTGTGCTCTTTTTAAGGGTATAACGGGCTCTTGCTTTGAGGATGTTGAGGTAGTCGATCTGCTCGAGGAGACGCCCCAAATGCTCAACCTCATCTTCAGAAAGGGTTTGCTCACCCCTTTTCTCACTCAGAAGTTGTAACTGCTGCTGAGTATCTGGCGCGAGTTTACTCTCGGCTAAAGCCGTTAGCTCAACTTCAGTCATACCCGTTAAAATCTCCGGGTCATCCTGACTTGCAAGCATCTGTTCGTAAGTCGCCAAGTCCAAGATAACGCCGACACGTTCGCCCTGTGCGTTGGTGACGAAGCGGGGGTCTGCCATAGGTAGAAGTATAGCAGCATTGCTGATTTGCTGAGCAGCGTTCCGCTGAAAATGATTTCTTTGCTGAAGCTCGAGCTTCTGAGTTGAGGGGTGGGGCAAAATGATGAGTTTCAGAGATTCTCGTGATACGCGCTCTTCTACCTCTTCAATAGCCGCATCAATTCCGTCCTTATAAAAAGCTGTGAGAAGTGATAGGTCGCCGCTATTGTCTGCCTCTTTGAGCGCCGTAAAGTACATCTTCTCGTATTCCTCATCAGGAAAATATAGGATTTGAGGTGAGGTATATAAATCTATGCCCACGATACCTAGCGTGTACCAAAGGATGTAGTGGTCTAAAGTTCTACCCGTGCGTCCATTTGTGTCCGTAAAGGGATGAACGTATTCAAAGTCATGATGAGCTTGTGCGATGACCTCGGCAGCAAAGTCTATATCGACCTCTTCCACTTCGTATCCAGAGATTCGAAAGTTCAAATTCTCAAATCTGAGTCTTAGCTGCTGGCGCACTTCGTAAAAAGGTACGTGAACAATGCCCCCTGGTCCTTTATCTTTTGTTCGCGGTTTTCCCGCCCATTCAAAAATGTGCTCGAACATCACACGGTGCAAAGCGTAGATGTCTTCATCCGAAGGAACAGATGCAACGGTATCTGGTTCAGCTTGCCAATACGAAACTGCTTTGTTTAGCGCCCACGTTCGTCCTTTTATCTCCCCTTCGATGAGATAGGGCTCGATCTCCTCATAATCAACGAGCAACCCCTCGAGCGTCTCCAAGGGTTCAGTTTTTCGCACATACTTTGGCAAGGGTTCAAGCTGCTTTTTCGAGTAGGCGTTCTGCCGCCTCACGCACCTCTTCGGCGGAGAGGTCGTAGCCCTCAACCTTCATAGACTGGCGGATGCTCTCGACCATCGCTTGTGGAATAGCGGACGGGTGCTCACCGGAGCTGCATTTTTGACGAAGCTGACGCATAGACGCGCCGATAGTTTTAGGTTTGACCGTCACGGTTCGTACCTCCAAAGCTGCGAGTATTTTAGCACGCGCCTGCTCGAGAAGTGGGTCTGTTGGCTCGAGCCCCTAAGTTGTGGAGTTAGGGCTCGAGGCTAAAGCGCTGAGATGTAGATGTCTCTTACTCGTCTAGCGGAATAAAAACTTTCTCAATTAAGTCGGTGTCTTTGCCTATCTTTCGTACCTTCAAGTCATGAAAGATAATCTGAAGTTTGTATGCATTTGTTTCTATCTGAACCTCGTGCATAGCTTTGTTGAGACCTTCCGACCAAGCTCGAGCTTTAGGCGATTCCGTTATATGTTCGTATCCGGGATAGGCAAGTGACCAGTTCACTCCCCAAACATAACCCTCGGGTGAACCTGCCCTTTCCCATTCCTCGTAATTGGTAAAAACATCGTCCCAGGAACGCTGCCAACTATCGTAATTCAGCACTGTCCTGCATTGAGCCTCAACACAGTGAGTGAAACGATACTGATAGCGACCCGCTCTGTCATCCCTCCAGTCAGCTTCAATCAGTAAGTCGTAGTCGCGCATATGTGTCGAAAAGCTGTGATGTAAGACGGCAACATCAAATAGCGGATAGGCTTCGAGCTTTTCAAGAACAGTCATCTAAGATTTCATCCTCCTAGACCCTAAACTCCCCATCCTCCTGAAACAGCTCCCCATCCAAATAAATCGCCCCACCTTTTCTAAGGTCACAGATCATATCCCAATGAATCGCCGACTCGTTCGTCCCGCCCGTCTCCTGATACGACTGCCCGAGCGCCAGGTGCACCGTCCCGCCGATTTTCTCGTCGTAGAGGATGCTCTTAGTGGGAATCTGAATATTGTAGTTCGTGCCGATGCCGAGTTCGCCTAAGTATCGTGCGCCTTCGTCGGTATCGAGCTGCGACTGCAAGAGGTCATCACCCTTCTCCGCTTCGGCGTTGACCGCTTTGCCGTTCTCAAACGTCACACGGATGTTCTCGACTTCGACGCCGCGCACCGCGCTAGGGACGGTGTAGGTGATGTGCCCGTTCGCGCTGTCTTCAATCGGCCCGGTGAAGACCTCACCCGAGGGCATGTTCTTGTGTCCGTCGCTGTTGATCCAGGTGCGCCCGCCCACGTTCAACTTGAGGTCGGTTCCCTCCGCCTTGATGTGCACCTCTTTCGCTTTGCTCAAATGCTCGATGAGGTGCGCTTGGAAGTCGTGAATCTCTCGCCACTTGGCGACGGGGTCGTCGTCGAATAAAAACATCGCGCCGTAGACGAACCGCTCGTATTCGCTCAAGCTCATGCCCGCGTCCTGTGCGCCCGAGGGGGTCGGGTAGAGCGTGCCGCACCACTTGGTCTCGCGCACGCGGATGTTTTGGACAGGGCGATTTTTCTTCTGGAGACGTGAGAGTTTGCTCTTGTCGGCGTTTTGCAGGGCGCGGCTATTCAGAGGTGCGCCCACGCGAATCCAGGCATCTATCTGTTTGATCTCGCTCAGCGCCAGGCTCGGCTCAGCGTCGTAGTAGGTGTCGGGGGCGAGCTCGAGCACATCTTCCATCATTTCGGGGTAGTTCATGCGCAGAACAGGATTGCCGCCCGCCCGCAAGACTTCGCGCACCACCGCCCGCGCCACCGGTTCGGCGGGCGTGTCCACATTGATGGAAACGTTTTCGCCTGCCTGGACGCTGGTGCAGTATTCGACTAAAAGTTTGGCGTATTTTTCGTGGAGAGGATGAATCATGAAGTTACGCTATCATGCGAAGAGGTCAAAATTATACGCTCCATTCCGGTTCAGTGGAAACTAAAACATTGCTGTCATTCTGAACGAATGTGAAGAATCTCTGCATTCGCCTCCTCCCCTGACTGAGATTATGGGACGAGATTCTTCACTTCACTGCGTTACGTTCAGAATGACATAGGTGTGTCTAATTCTGATTCGAAATATCCAAGATAGCGCTGAATGACCCCTCGAGGATTCTTCGCCAACTCAGGAATATCCAAACGCCCTGGAATCTTGCCCGCTGTGTAAAAGATTCGCGCCGCCGTGCCGAGGCTCAAGTCCTCGTCTGAAATAGGTGCGCCGTAACCTCTTAGAAAATCGGGAAGATACTCGAGCCCATCCTCCGCCATGAGGTGAAACTTCACGACGCCTAAGTCGAACAGACGTGAACCAAATCCGCACTCGTCGAAGTCTAAACAGAACCACTGACCTCTTTGGTTCAACACATTGCCAAAATGCAAATCTGCGTGGATAAAGGTCTTTTCTGCCATAAGAAGAGGTTGCCACCGCTCGCTGAGTTGCGCTGCTACGCGCTCACATCTCGCTTTGTCCTCCAAAGTCAAGAAGTTAGCGGTTAAGAGGTGAGCGAGCGACCTCTTCACTACCTTTTCAAAATCGTACGTAGGACGCTGCCAACCTATCCAATCTTGCGACATCCTCCGAGCGACCTCTTCTGACGCGATGTGAAGTCTGCTAAAGAGGCGTCCCAAGCGGAAGAGGTTGTCGGCGGTGTTTTCTTCTATGAAGTGACCCTCGAGATACTCAAATGCCGCATAGACTTTGCCGTCTACTTGCGCGAAGAGGTTATCGTCTCGAGTCGGTAAAACCTTGGGAATAGCCACCTCTTCGGACAATGCCACCATCCAGGCGAGTTCGGCGTGGATGGGGGAGAGGTCGCGCTGACGATACTTCCGTACGGCGCATTTGACCTCTTGTGCCTCAATCAAAAATGTCACGTTTTCCCCGCTGTGAATGAGTGAAGAGGTTGCGTCTGTCCAGCCATAGGCGCGGCTCAACGCTGCAAGTTCATCCGCAGTGAGTTCGCTCAAATTCATTTCTTCCGGTTGCGATACCACTCCCAACCGTAGATGAAGGTGGCGAACACCGCGCCTTGTAGGAGGCTTAAAGGGATGGCTTCGCTGAACGTTCTATCCGAACTGAGGGTGTTGAAGCCGAGCATCGCGACGGTAAAAAGTAGGGTGGAGGTGGTCAAGCGCTCTAAACTCATATCAATAACCTCATTTCATCCTCACCGCGCCACATTGAAGGTATTCGAGCCGAGCGCGACGAGCGTGCCGACCTCATCGTTGATTTCGCTGCGCACGTTGATGATGCGGTTGCCGGGGCGCATGACCGTCGAAGAGGTCAGGAGCACCTCTCCCTTGGCGGGTTTGAGGTAGTCCACGCGCATGTCGATCGTGGCGACGCGGTCGATGAGGGCATAGTCGTCTAAGGAAAGGGCGGCGGACGCGCCCGCCGTGGCGTCGATCAAAAAGGAGATGAGTCCGCCGTGGGGCATGGCGCGCTGTGCGTTGCCCAGGTATTCGGGGCGCATCTCGAGCCGCGTCGTCACGTCGCCAGTGTCCATATCGAAGTTTTCTAACTTGAGCCCTAAAAAGCGGTTCATGGGGATGAGGTCTTCGATGATGCTTCTGAAGGTCTGGGTGTCGAGCATAGGCCACTGTAACAGGGTATTAGTTTGGCGGGAGAGGTTGTCGTTTTTGAGCAACGAGTAAAGGACAGTTGAAAGCAATCCAGTCGAGCTGGACGGTGCGGTGAGCAACGAGTTGAAAGTGAAATCCCGAAAGCTTTTCTACTTTCAACTCATTGCTTGGTACTCATCGCTTTCTTAGAGACAAATCCACTCCCCCCGTCATAAAACCTCAGCGGCGCGTCTTTCCACTCCTTGGCGTAGTCGATGCCGACGCGCGTGGTGGTGATGACCTCTTGGGGCGGGGTGCCGGGCCCTAACCACAGCGGTTCTTTTAAGAGGTCGTGTCGGTTCAAAGCCCTGGTAATCCCCAGCGCCCGCGTCAATTTGCCCGGACCATCCGTTTTGCCTGAAATATGCTCGAGAGGCTCCACCGCCCGAATCAACACCGCTTGGGCGTCTCCATCTCTTCCTGTCACGATATTGAGCATGTCGTACACGCCGTAGATCAGGTAGACGTAGGCACGTCCGGGTGGACCGAACATGACTTCCGTGCGCTTGGTTCTACCTTTCGAGGCGTGCGAGGCGAGGTCATGGGTGCCGATATACGCTTCCGTCTCGACGACGCGAGCGCGCTGAACAAAGCCGTTATGGTGATGAACGAGCGTTGTACCCAAGAGCGCTTTCGCGACGGTTTCGGCGTCTCTTGCGTAGAAACTTGTATCTAATGCCTTTACAACTGAGTTGACTTTCAAGTTGCCGCCCGACTCCCGTCCTGAACCTCTTGCCAACCTCTTGTTTTTACCTGAAACGCTGACTGGCTGGCACGCTCATTCAGGAAACGTCCACTCACTCAGATTCGTCGTGAATGTCCCTCTCACCGGAATCAGCACAAAGGTTGTATTGAAGTTCGCAATGATGGAGCGTGGCAGATAGCGCCCCTCTCGGGGGATGAACTCGAGCCTATATTCCTCCACCGGAATCTCCTCGTCATCCTCTTGTAAGGTTAAACGGTACGAACCGTCGCTGCCTAAAAGCTCCAACTCGTTGCCCTCACAGCTAAAGCGAAAGTCGTCGTCTCCACCGCCCCCTTCGTCTTCCGGTGGACGCTGCCCGCGCTCCTCGATGACTTCGCTCTGCAATTCGCCCGCCTCGTCTCGAACGAGCCGCGCTCTTTGATAACCCATCTCGCGCCCGTTGGCGATGACCTCGACTTCGGACAGGAGGCTTTCGGCTTCGTCAAAAGCGGTTTCTAAATCGTCAACTAGGGTTTCGCAGGTAGGTTGGGCGAGGCTCAAAGAGGTCAAAAAGAAGCCTAGTAGGAGCAAAATTCTCATATCTTTAAGTTTAACGAACCTCTTAGTAGGAGGGCTGTAAGCTGCGTCGGGATAGTTCCTCCACTACCTTTAGCAGTTCCAAGACATAATGAGACAGAATGTCGCAGGCATCATCACTGAACGTGCGTGCTAGACGTCACTTCGGATAGTGAGAGTGTCTCTGACCAGATGATACCTGCTACTTCATGAACACGCGCCACACCGTTAGCCGCCCTGTTAAGATGCCCTCATGAATATCGCTTTAGCGCTTTATCACGAGGTTCACGAGTTGGATGTGGTCAGCACCTATAGCGTCATTCGCGCAGGGCTAAGTTCTATGGGAGAGGACGAAAACCTCTTCACCACCGCGAAGTCGCGCAACTCGGTGCAGACCTCGGGTGGGCTCACCGTCACGCCGCAGTGGGCGTTTATGAGTGCGCCGGAGCCGGATGTGCTCATCGTGCCGGGCGGCGCGGGCGTGGACGCGGCGAGTCGTGACAAGGCGCTGACCTCTTATCTAAAGGACAAAGCGGAGCGAGTAAAACTCTTAGTTAGCGTTAGTACAGGCGCGTTTTTGTTGGGGGAACTCGGCATGTTACGCGATTTGCGGGCGACGACGTGGTTGCCGCTTCGTGAGCGGCTTTTGGATTATGAGGTGGGCGAGATTGTGGACTCAAGGGTTGTCAAAAACGAGCGCGTCTGGTGTGCAGGTGGGGCGTCGGCGGGGTTGGACGCGGGTTTGGAGTTGCTCCGTGAGCTTTACGGCGAAGAGGTTGCAAGCCGAGCGGCGGAGCGCGTGGCGTATCCGTTTTGGCAAGCGCAGGATTAGTGATTGAGGAATTGGGAGAGTGTTATGGCTCGAGTCATCGTTTTCGATGTAAATGAAACCCTGCTGAATTTGGACGATTTAGTACCCTATTTTGAACGCGCCTTTGCCCCTAAATCTAAAGGTAAAGAGGTGCTGGACGCATGGTTTACACAGATGATTGAGTCCGCGATGGTCGGGGTGATTACAGGCGCGTACGTGGATTTCGGCGAGGTGGCGCGGGGGGCTTTAGAGATGGTCGCTAAGCGTGAAGAGGTTGAGCTGTCCGGTGAGGATAGAAACGCCATTTTGATGGGCGTACGCAAACTGCCCCCGCATCCCGAAGTGAGAGAGGCGCTGGAAAAACTTCAAGAGGGCGGTTTGCGGCTCGCTGCGCTGACGAACTCGACTTTAGAGGTAGCCCAATCACAACTGACGCAAGCAGGCTTAGCAGGGCTTTTCGAACAGATTCTTTCGGCGGACAGCGTGAAGCAACTTAAACCCGCTGCTGAGGTTTACAAAGAAGCGGCCAAAGCGTTGGACGTGCCGACCTCTGAGCTGCGGCTCGTCGCGGCGCACGCTTGGGATATTGCCGGGGCGATGAGGGCGGGGTGTGCGGGCGCGTTCGTGGCGCGGCCCGGTAAGGTTTTAGACCCGCTTGCGCCGGAGCCGGATGTGGTGGGGCAGGATTTGTTGGAGGTGGCGCGGAGGATACTCGAGGTCGAGGGTGCGGCGTAGGGGCGGGTTTCAAACCCGTCCCTTGTACGGTGAGAGGGTTGCTTCCAGTCAAGCTAAAAAACGTGTTTATGAACGCTCGAGCCTCTCCAAACTCACTGCAAATTAGACCGTATCAGTCTCCGAAGTCCTTATCAAACGCCCGTCTAAACCCGTCCTCATCCTCATTCGCCTCGAAAGTTTGTTGACTTATAGTTGTCTGAGGTTGACTCGGCGCACTGTCTTGACGCTCTACCTCATTTGACTCGAGCCACCCCCCCTTCTGCAACGTCTCAAAGTCGATACTGCGCAAAATCTGCGCCCGCTCACCCGCCTCGCGTGCGCCGTATGAGGCGATAGGTTTGGCTACGTCCACGGGTTTATCCGCCTCGTCTTCGGCTAGCGTCTCATGCTGAGGTGCGGGTTCGGGCGTGCGCGGCTTGGCTGTAAAGCGGAGTGCAAAGCCGACGAGGGCGATAATCGCGCCTCCCGAGGCGAGCAGTAGCCAGCGCTCTTGGCGAAATGAGGTGCGGATTTCGGGGAGGACGCCGCTGTTGATGGCGCGGGCTTGGAGCGCGGGGTCGTCTGCAATCACGTCGATGACGGGGCGCGTTTGGGTGGGGCTCGAGAAGTGCCAGGGCGCAGGCTCCAAGGACACCGAGCGCCAGCCGGTTTCGCTGAAGGGGTCGTAGCTGCCGAGCATCCCGTAGAGGCTGAAGCGGCGCGGCGTCTCTAGCTGCGTAGTGACGAGCAGGGCGCTGCCCTCCCTGGTCAAACGAGCGCCGAGTGGCGGGGTGAGCGTGGGGCTGCTCGAAGCGTCAGGTGTAAAGACGCGCAGCCGTCCCCTCACAATTTGAAAGGCGACTTCCCAACCGCCCGTGGCGAGACGCATCTGCGAGCCGGGTAGGAGCGCCGTTGCGCCGCCGGGCTCGCTGTCTAAGTAAATCTCGACGATGGAGCCGATGTTGTCTGTAGTTTGAGAGGTTTGTGTCGTGGGCGCGGCCAGCTCGAGCCGAAACGCAAAGGTCTCTTCGTCTAATACCGTAATAGTTCCGAGGTCGAAGCTCGAGTTAAAACGTTCGGCGGTAGGCGCGGCGAGGCTGCCGTTCCCTACGGCGTCGCCCAAAGGGTCGGCGAGCGAAAGCAGCGAGGCGGACGCGGTAGAACACACCGTAAACAATAGCGTGAGGAATAGAGAGGTCCACCGTCCAGATGTAGCTCTAAGTACCCTGTTAAGTAAATACCGAATCATGTCATTCTGAATGAAGCGAAGCGTAATGAAGAATCTCTGCATTCGCCTCCTCCCCTGTGAAAGAGTACAAGACGAGACCCTTCGACAAGCTCAGGGTGACACACCGCCGCTGTTGTCATTCTGAGCGAAGCAAAGCGGAGTCGAAGAATCTCTGACTTTGCTGACTCCTCTTGCTGAGATTGAAGGTTGCGAAGTTTTGGCAGTAGCCAATTACGGAGTTTCAGCATAGCTGAACGAGACCCCTCGACTGGGCTCGGGGTGACAACAGCGTCGCAGGTCTCAACTAACAGTGTACTGAGTGTCACGTTACGCTCCGACCTTTGAAAATCTGGCGAAGGAGTTGAGCCACGCTGCCAGCCGCGCCGTGTCGTGTTGGGCTTGTGGGCCGGAGGCGAGTAGCTCTAAGGTGCTCACCTCGACCCCGGCTCGCTTAAAGGGCGCGCTGTCCGCGTGGATGACCTCTGCGCCTAGTGTGGCGTAGCGCTGACGGCGCGGCTTGTCTACGGTGCTCCCATTCAGCAACACTTGATCAGGATAGCGACCTAAGTGTTCGTGAATCGCGGCAACGTGGTCCCAGGCGCTAAAGCCGTCGGTCTCGCCGGGCTCGGTCATCACGTTGCAGATGTAGACGATGGGCGCTTGCGTCTCCAAAAGCGCCCGCTTTGCGCCCGGCACGAGCAGCGGGGGCAGGGTGCTGGTAAAGAGGCTGCCGGGTCCTAAAACGATGAGGTCGGCTGTGGCGAGTGCGTGGGCGACATCGGGGACGATGGCGGGATTTGGGGGCTCGAGGCTCACCCTTTTGACAGGCCCCGGCACCTCGCTCACCTTGCTCTCGCCCACTACCTCTTCCCCCGAATGCTTGAGCACTCTGAGCGAGGTGGCGTCGGTGGTGACGGGGTAGACCGCGCCGCAGAGGTTGAGGAGTGCGTTAAGCACGCGAATGGCTCTAGCAAAGTCCCCCTCAACCTCGGTCAAGGTAGTGATGAAGAGGTTGCCGAAGGTGTGGCCGGTCAGCTCGTCGCCGCGCTCGAAGCGGTACTCCAAGAGCCGACTCACCTGCGACTCGTTATCCGAGAGCGCCGCTAAACAGTCCGTCAGGTCGCCCGGCGCGGGGATACCAAAAGCGTCGCGCAGCCGCCCCGAGGAGCCGCCGTCGTCGCTGACCGATACGACGGCGGTGATGTTAGAGGTATAGTCCCGCAGACCGCGCAGCAGGTTCGACAAACCCGTGCCGCCCCCTAAGGCGACGATGCGCGGCCCCTTCGCCAAGGAAATCCGCTGGTGCAAGAGCACCGCCGCGTCGCGCGGGCGAGGCATCCAGTTGGACAAAAGCGAGCGGTTCAAGCGGCCTACGGCCCACACCGCCACGCTGAGGCCGATGAGGAGCGTGAGCAGCGACAGCCAGCCGCCCCACGCTTCCCACGTGCGGCTCGCTAAACGTTGCTCCAAGGCTCCAAAGATGAGGTAGTCGTCCGCTTGGCGAATCCAGAGCACTGTGCCGATGACGCCGACGACCAAGAGCAGCGTGCCCAAGGCCGCCACGAAGACGTGCCGCTTTACGCCCATGCCGGGGGTGAGCCAGTAGCGGGCGTTGCTCAGGCGGCGCAGGCGTTCAAGACGCGCCATGGGGTTCTCCGGTTGCTCTGGGGGCGTGCTCGGCGAGCGCTAAGGTCACGTCGCGGTGGTCGGCGTAGGTGGCGAAGGTCTCGGCGAGGTCGTGGGTTAGGCGCTCGGTGATGGCAACCGAGCGGTGTTGACCGCCCGTGCAGCCCAAGGCGACAGTGTAGCTCGAGCGCCCCGCCGAGACCGCCCGCGACGCCAAAAGCCGCACGAACTCGCGCAGTTCGCTGTAAAAGGCGAGCCCTTCGCTCGTGAAGACGTAGTCCTTGACGCTTTCGTCGCGCCCATCTAAATGGCGGAGCGCAGGGTCGTAGTAGGGATTGGGCAAGGAGCGCAGGTCGAAGATGTTGTCCGCGTCAATCGGCACGCCGCGCTTAAAGCCGAACGAGACGAGCCGCAGCCGAAAGCGCCGTTCGTCGCCGAAGCGCGTCCACAGCTCCTCGGTCAGCTCGCGAGCGGAAGAGGTCGAGGTGTCGAGCACGAAGTCGGCCAGCGCACGCAAATCCCCTAAGACCTCGCGCTCCTGGACGATGTCCGAGCCTAGCGGCGCTTGCCCCAGCGGATGGGTGCGCCTTGTCAAGTTGTAGCGCTTGACCAAGACCTCGTCCGACGCATCCAAAAAGATGACCTCGGGCGTGATGCCCTGCGTTTTAAGCTGCGCCAACGCCCCTCGCACATCGCCCAAAAAGGTGCGCGTGCGCACGTCGATGCCGACGACGACCTTGTCCCTGGCCCCGCTGACTTGGTCCAAGAGGTCGCTCCAGAGGGTCGGCGGCAGGTTGTCGGCGGTGAAGTAGCCGATGTCCTCCAAGGCGGCAAGGCCCGTCGCTTTGCCCGCGCCCGAAAGCCCCGTTAGGATGACAAATCTCATTCTGACCTCTCGCCTAGTGAAGTGTTTTCAGGTGAAAGCTCGTCAGGTGACAGTAGTGTGAGAGTAAAAACGGACGCTTCGCCCTGAACGACGAGGGTTTGCCTCTCGTCATCCGCCGAGCGCCACAAAGGTTGACCCGAGCCTACAAAGAGGGAATTGACGCGAATGGGGGTGGAGACCCCCTCCTTAGCCACCGAACTCACCGGACCCGAGACCACAGCCGCCGACGCATCTTGATAGACGCGCCAACCCCGTTCGTCGAAGCGCAAATAGCGCCGCCCGGCAACGTCCACCCAAAAGGTGATGCTCTGCGGCGTGTTCTGCGCCACACCCCACGCCGCAGGCAAAAAAAAGCCCGCCTCGCGGCGAACACAAAAGGTGACACGTGCGCCCGCGTTGAGCGGGACGACTTGCACGTCGCTTTGCTGCGCCAAGGTCGAAGCGACATCCTCGGCGCTCGCCCTATCTAAAAAGCAGCCGACGCGCACGCGCGTTATCTCGCCACTGGGCTCGCCGTAAGCGTCGAACCCGCCTGTGCGAAGCTGGCTGACCACCGCCTCCGCTTGCTCAGCGTTTCCAAACGCGGCGGTTTGCAACGTCAAAAGCTGCGCACTCTGGGCGGATACAAAGGTTGAGCCAAAGATAAAAGCTATCAGCGCAAGAGGTAAGCAAAACTGTAACACGCGGTTATAATACCAAGCGTTCTAATGAGGAGATGTAAAGGTTTCACGTGTGTAATATGGTTTCTGGTTAATTCCCGTAGGAATTAACCAGAAACCGTGCCACTCACTTCAAGTTGACGTAGAAGAGACGCGCTCGTCTACGAGCTTGCGAAAGTTCGCCAACACCCGTAGCCCAACCTCTTGACTCTTCTCCGGGTGAAACTGCGCCGCGTGCACACTTCCTTGCGACACCGCGCTCTTGAAACGCACCGCGCCGTGCTGCGTTGTTGCGCCGGGGATATCTGCCGCGAAATCTACATAGTACGAGTTCGCGAAGTAGACGAACGCGCCTGCGGGCACGCCCTCCAAGAGTGGCGGGTCGCCGTAAGGGTAAATCTGATTCCAACCCATCTGCGGCACGCTGACCGTGGTGTCGTCAAAGCGCTTCACTTCACCTTTTAGAGCCCCTAACCCTGCCACACCCGGAGCCTCTTCAGAGCGCTCCATCAGGAGTTGCAAGCCGACGCAAATTCCTAGAAATGGCTTCTCCTCCGCTAAGTGACGGCGAAGGGCGGGCTCGAAGCCGGAGGCCAAAAACGCCTCCATCACCTGACGAAAGTGGCCTTGACCGGGCAACACGAGGGCGTGGGCGTCACGCGCCTGTGCGGGGTCATCAGTGAGCGTGACGTTGAGCCCGGCTCGCAAAAGCGCTTTGTGGACGCTGTGGAGGTTGCCTGCGCCGTAGTCGATAAGGACGGTTTTGGGTGAAGAGGTCGCTGAAGAGGGTTTAGGCGTCACTCGAGCACCCCCTTCGTCGAAGGTAACGTCTCCGAGGTCACGCGCGTCGCGCCTCGGAGCGCTTTAGCAAAGGCTTTGACAATCGCTTCGCTCACGTGATGCGTTTCAATCCCAGCGAGCACCCGCACGTGCATGGTGACGCCCGCGTGCGTGCAGAAGCCGCGCAGCAGTTCGCGCAAGTGGTGAACGTTGAAGCCGCCCGCGTCCCCTTCGAAACCTGAAGGCTCAAACGCTAAGTAGGGCCGCCCCGAAAAGTCCAGAACGACGTGCGCTAAGGTTTCGTCCATCGGCACAAAGGCGTCGGCGTAACGTTCGATGCCGCGCCGCTCGCCCAAAGCGGCTCGGAACGCCTGACCCAAGGTGATGCCCGTATCTTCCGCTAAGTGATGCACGTCCACCTCTAAGTCGCCCTGCCCCATAACCGTCAGCGCGAAATCGCCGTGGCGGATGAGTTGGTCCAACATGTGGTCTAAAAAGCCGTGACCTGTGTTCGCCTCGCCGCTACCCGGTTGGTCTAGGTTGAGCGTGACCTCGAGCCTCGTCTCCCGCGTTTCCCTCCTGATGTTCGCCTCTCTAGCCACTCGTGACCTCTTGAACCTGTTTGCTCTGTTGCTCGAGGACGCTCTGAACGGCCTCTAAAAACACCTGATTCTCCTCCGGCGTTCCCACCGACACGCGTAAACACCCGCTAAGCCCGCGTAGGTGGTCTTGACGCCGAATCAGCACCCCTCTCGTCAAGAGCGCTTCATAAAAGCGAGGAGCGTCCGCCACGCGGAAGAGCAAGAAGTTCGTTTCGGAAGGGAAGACCTCTGTATCCAATGCTTGTAGACCACGAGCGAGCTTCTCCCTCTCTTGAAGGGTTTCAGCAACACGCTCCGCCACGAAATCGGGATGTTCCAAAACCGTAAGACCTACGGCAAGCTGTAACGAGGAGATAGAAAAAGGCATCACGACCTTTTGCAACTGCTCCGCTAACTCGGGCCGCGCCAGCGCAAAGCCTAAACGCACGCCGCCCATGCCGAACGCTTTGCTCAGCGTGCGCAAACAAGCCACGTGCGGATATTTCTGGGCGAAATGCGAGAGGTCAGTACTAGAGAACTGACAGTACGCCTCATCTAAAACGACGGTCCAGTTTGGCGCAGCCGCTTGGATGAGGTCTTCCATGACCTCTTCGGCAAACACATTGCCCGTCGGCGCGGCGGGGTTGGCGAGGAAGAGGACGCCTTGACCTCTCAACAACTCTTTTTTAAGTGCCTCCACAGGCAACGCAAAATCCTCCTCTAAAGGGACTTCGGTCAGCTCGGCGTTCAAGAGGTTAGCGTACAAGCTGTAGACCGAAAAGGTCGGCGTGACGCTCAAGACGCGCTGAGAAATCCCGCAAGCAATCACGAACGCCTGAATCAACGTGTTCGAGCCGCCCCCCACGACGACGCCAGCCTCGCTCCAGCCATGTCGTTGCGCTAAGGCGGCGCGGAGCGACTCGCCCGCTAACTCGGGGTAGCGGTTCGTAGGTACGCTCTCCAGCCGCGTCAACACCTCTTGTTTAAGCTCGACAGGAAGGTCATACGGGGATTCGTTTTGGTCGAGTTTGACGGTGTGCGGCTTCGCGGAGAAGCTGTAGGCGGGGGTGGCTAGGACTTCGGGTCGGACGCTCATGGGGGTATTGTAACAGCCAAAGTAAAAGGCAGCGGAACGGCCTCCGCCACCTCTCGTCTGTTCACGCTACTCCACGGTAATAGTCTGCTCGATAACCGCTTCGCCACCCGAGCCGCCCGTGACCGTGTTATCTTCACTGCGCCCCTCGACTCTGATGGTCGCAGAACCCGCTTCCTCAAAAGTAATTTGAGCGGTGTGTTCCGGCCTCGTCACGATAGCTGGGCAAGCACTGTTATTTCCAGGAACCGTGGTGAGATCAAAGGGTTTGAGTACCGCTAGACGTTCCGAAACCTCACGCTCCACGCCGTCCGCTTCCGTGCAGCCGCCTCCAATCGTTCGCACCGTGATATCGAAGGGGACACCAGCCTGAACGGTTTCGGGGGCTGACAGAACCTCTTCATCTAAAGCTATGTTAGGTTCGATAATCCCCACTTCGCGCATTGCGCTGCTGTTATCGCAAGCGGCGAGCATCGCAACTAGCAAGAGAAGAGAAAAAGAAACGAAATGGTTCACCTGGAGCCTCCTCAACTTATTGAATTTCTCGGAGCGTAGCACGGCGCTAATCCTGTTTAATCTTCTCTTAATTTAAGTTCTACTGCGCCTGACTCCGCGCACTCTCCAGAAGCTCCGAAAACCCAAGCTGCTCCTCCGCGCCCACTTGCACGGACGTTTCGGTGAGTTCGGGACGCAAGGTGACGGCCTGCTCGAGCGGCCCCACTGCCTGAGCGTAGCGCTCCAAGTCGTAGTAGATGAGCCCCAAGTTGAGCTGCGCCTCGGCGTTCTCAGGATTGGCAGCGACGGCTCTTTCCAAATACTCAATCGCCCGGTCGAAGCGGCCTAAGCGGAAGTAGGCGAAGCCCAAGTTGTTGAGCACCGGGGCGCTCTCGGGCAACCCCTCCAAGGCTTGTTCGTAGCTCGTTACGGCGTTTCTTAAATCGCCTTGAAGCTGCCGCGTGTAGCCCTGATAAAAGGCTAGCAGGCCGTTGTTTTGCACCTCTAAAGCGCGGTCGAAGTTTCGTCCTGCGCTCTCTATTTCGCCGGCCTCGAGCGCTGAAAGACCTGAGCTAAAAAGCGAGGCGGCTTCGGGCTCTAAGTCGATGGGCTCGCCTTGGGTGAGCGCCTGGTTTTGGGTGATGAGCTGCCGTGCTTGTTGCGCCTGCGCTAAGTCGGGGTCGAGCGCGAGCGCTTCATCTAAGGCGTTGAGCGCTTGGTCGTAGCGCCCTGCGCGGCCCAAGGCGACGCCGAAGAGCGAGTAGAGTTCGGCGTCTTGGGGCGACCCAGCGAGGAGCGTTTCCAAGAGTTCAAGCGCAGCGTCCGTCTGCCCGGCTTCTAAAAGAATCTGAGCTAGGTTGACCTGGACGGTGCTGTTCGTCTGCGGCGCGTTCTCCAGCGTCGCTCTCGCCTCGTCCAAGTTACCCTGCTGCGCCTGCGCGATAGCGAGTTGGTTGAGCACGCGTAAGTCGTCCGGTGCAAGGTCACGCGCTTCCGAGAGCACGGTCTCTGCTGCTGCGTTGTCTCCGGTCTGTGTGAGTAATGAGGCTTCGGCGAGGGCCAGACTCACCTCTTGTGGATAGGCGCTGCGCCCCTCCCGGACGAGGTCCAAGGCTTGCGCCGCGTAGTCGCTCGGCAGCTCGGCGGCGAGCGCGTAGAGGTCGGCGGATGGATCTGTTTGAACGGCGCTTTGCAGGTAGCTGAGCGCGTCTTCGCCCCGCTCCTGACGGACGTATTCGTTGATCAAACCGCGCTTTAAGGTGGCGGAGTCGGGCACGCTGGCTGCGCCGCGCTCCAAAGTCTCCAGCGCACCCTCACCCGCAGCACGTTGCGCGGCGGCGAGGTCTAAGTAAGCGGGTACGTAGCGCGGGTAGGCGTCGAGAGCGGCTTCTAGGTTTGCCGTGTCGCTTTGCAAGCTCCCAAGTCCTGCCAACGCTAGCGCGTGCGCCGGATTGAGGAAGAGCGCCGCTTCGAAGGCTTGTTGTGCGGTGGCCTCGTCGCCGCTCGCTAAGAGTACTGCGCCGCGCGTCACGAGCGCTTCGATGTCTTCGGGTGCGCTTTGAATGGCGCTCAATGACGCCTCTAGTGCGGGCTCTATTTCATCCGCCCTAGTTAAAATCTCCGCTTGTTCGCTCAAGACCCAACTCGAGTCCGTCTCCAATCCTAAGACGGACCCCAGCGCTTCTGGACTGTTCGTCTGCAAGCCCAGCGACGCCTCCGCTACGGCGCTGAGGTCGCTCAGAGGGGGTGTTTGCGCAAGAACCGCGTCTATCTGCGCCCGGTCGTCTGCGCTTACGCTCAGCCCTAGCTCGCTGATGACCGTGTTCGTCACCGAAGCGAGAAGTTGCTCGGGCGCGTCCAGTGAACCGTTGACAGAAATGACTCTGGGCGCAGGATAGTCCGGCCCAGCGAAGATGACTTGCACCTGCGCCTGAGCGCCTGAGACCTCAATCACACCGCTCACGAGTACCGACGCATCATAGGCTTCCGCAAAAATCTCCGGGCTGAGCGTACCCTGTCCCTCGAAGCGTTGCGCGACCAAGAGCGTGTCACCCACGGGCGGCACATAGACGCCGTCAACCACGTTGAGCGTACGCTGAAGTCCGGTAGCGAGACCTAAGCGGTAAGGCTCGGCCTCACCCTGTCCGTCGAAGGCGAGCACGGGCAGGCGTGTGACCTCTTGGGGGGAGGTCGTCTGAGCAAAGTTCTGCGCTAAAGCTGGTGTGAATAGGGCAAAAAGACTGACAGTAAGGATAAGAAGGGCTCGTTTCATCACAAGAAGTATACCTAGCGATGAGTGAGAAGCAAGCTGAGGTGTGGCTTGAGCCCTTTCTTTCACTACCAGATATGTAATTACGCTATAATTACGCTATGGCTGAACTTATTCAGATTGGTAATTCCAAGGGTGTGCGTATTCCCAAAGCGTTGATTGAGCAAGCTGGGTTGGGAGAGGGCAAGCTAGAGCTCAAAGTTGTGCGAGAGGGTCTTTTGATTAGACCTGTCAGAGCGCCGCGTGAGGGTTGGCGGGAAGCTATTGAGGTTGCGCTTGAACGCGGCGAGGTTGCCTATGACCAAGAATGGTTAGAGGCTGAGTTAGACAGCGAGCTTGATACCTTTCCTGAATCTTGAGATGTACGTCAGCCGTTTTGAGGTTTACCGCGTCAACTTAGAGCCCGCCAAAGGCAGTGAGATGAATAAGCTCCGTCCCTGCGTGATTGTATCGCCCGACGAACTCAACCGTTTCGCTACCGTGATTGTTGCACCTTTGACCAGTAAAGGTTTCGAGCTTCCTAGCCGCGTCCCATGTACTTTCGGGAATAGATCGGGTTTGATTCTGCTTGACCATCTACGCGCTGTTGACAAAATACGCTTAGGTGATCTGCTCGGCTCTATTGATGTGGACAGTCAGCAAGAAGTGTGCGAAACTTTGCAGGAGATGTTTGCTTACTAAAGGTTACGGAACCTCAAGAAGAGGTCAAACTGAAGCCGTCAGGCAAGAGGTCGGAAGTGCTGTAGCGCTTTATGACGCCCTCATTGTTGACTAAATAAACGTCAGCGTCTTTGGAGAACTCGAACAAAATCTGCCGACACGCGCCGCATGGCGTCGCGGGGTCTATGGCCGTTGTATAGACGACGAGTTCGGAGAAGCTGCGCTCGCCTGCCGAAGCCATCGCCTGAACCGCCGACTGCTCGGCGCAGCGCGAAAGTCCGTACGAAGCGTTTTCGATGTTAGCTCCCCCATAAACCTCTCCGCTCTCAGCGCGTAGCGCCGCGCCGACTTGGAAGTTGGAGTAGGGCGCGTAGGCGTTGGCGTGAGCGTGTTGGGCAGCGTCTAATAAATCTTGGGGTACGTCTTGATTCTTTAGATTCGGACATAGCTTATTATACGCCCCCAAAAAGCCACGCCCAAAGGGGTGGACCTAGCACGAGCAGTCCTATGATAATAGAGCCGATAGCTGCAAGTAAAACCGCGCCCGCGCCCGCGTCCTTCGCGCGTTTAACAAGGGGATGAGGCTCGGGGGACAAGAGGTCTAAAGTGGCCTCGAGCGCACTATTCACAATTTCCAGCGAAAGCACAATCAAACAGCAGAGGATAATCGGCACGAGGTTGACCCTAAGGAACACACCGAGTACAAGGGTGAGCACGCCAATAATGACCTCGATGCGGAAATTTTGCTCGGTGCGCCAGGTTTGCCTGATGCCTGTCAGGGCAAAGCCGAAAGAGCGCCAGAGTTTGTGTCTATCAAATCTCTTAGCCTTAAACCTTTTAACCTCAGTAGCGTCATCTATTGCAGGGTCAGACGTCACAGGGTTGGATGTTACATCCTCAGAATCAGCGCCTGATTGCTCTCGAACCTCTGCCACGCTTCCTCCGATGCGTGATCATACCCTAAAAGGTGCGTGAATCCGTGCGCGGCGAGCCTTTTGACCTCTTGCAACAGCGTATGTCCCTGCTCGGTAGCTTGTCTCTGAGCGGTCTCTAAGCTGATGATGATATCGCCCAGGTGAGGGATAGCGGGCATCATAAAACCATCTGTAGCGTCGTCCGGCTCAAAAGTCGGATAGGAGAGCACGTCGGTGGGCGCATCTACCTCCCGGTGGGCGAGGTTGAGGTCGTGAATCTTAGCGTCGTCCACGAGCACGACGGTGACTTCTTGGTGCTCGAGTTCTAGGCGCACCATGAACGCCGTAAGCGCTCGCTCTAACGCCTCTACCTCAAGAGGGAAGTGCGGCGCTTCGTTTAGTATCTCGACCACGCTTGAGCCCCTGAATCTCCTCGGCGCTCGGATAGCTCACGCGGCGGTGCAGTATGGCGGTGAGCATCCGCTCAAAGGTGTTGGCGATGACCTCTAGGTCGTGAAAGTTTAAGGGGCTGTCCGCGAGCTGCCCGTCTTGGAGCCGTTGCTCGATGAGCCGGTCGATCATCGCCCGGATGCTCCCCTGGCTCGGCTCAGCGAGCGTGCGCGAGGCGGACTCGACTGCGTCCGCGATCATCAAGACGGCGGTCTCCTTGCTCTGGGGTCGTGGCCCGGCGTAGCGAAAGTTCAGCTCGTCGAGGCGGTCGGAGTCCTCCAAGGCGCGTTTATAGAAGTAGCTCAGCACGGTGGTGCCGTGATGTTCCATGACGAAGGGTTCTAACGCTTTAGGTAGACCGTACTCGCGCACTAACTCCAAACCGTCCCTCACGTGGCTGGTGATGATGAGGTAGCTCAGGTGCGGCGAGAGGGTGTCGTGCGGGTTCTCGCCCGCAAACTGGTTCTCGACGAAAAACTGAGGCCGCTTGAGTTTGCCGACGTCGTGGTAGAGCGCGCCGACGCGGGCTAAGAGCGCATTGCCGCCGATGTTCGTCACCGCTTGGTCCACCAGGTTCGAGATGATGAGGCTGTGCTGATAGCTGCCTGGCGCTTCCAAGAGGAGCTTTTGTAAGAGAGGATTCGACGGGCTCATCAGCTCTAAGAGGCGAAACTCCGTCAAGAAGCCCAGGTTGCTCTCTGCGAGCGGCAAGGTCGCGAGCGCCAAGATGCCCGCCGCCGCGCCGCCGCTGACGATCCAGGCGAGTGAGAGCAGCATCGTCACGCTGCCGAAGCTGCCGACGAGCAGCGTGTACGCGGCGAAACTCAGCGCGGCGATAGCTCCGCCCAGCGTGCCCGCGAAGAGGAGCGAGGCTCTGGACTTAAACACCTGCGCGAGCAGACTCGCCGCCACGCTGCTGCTCAGCGTCACGAAGAACACCACAAACGCCGCAGCGGGCGCAAAAAATGCGGTGAGCACGGCGAACCAAACCGAGAGGAGAATCGCGCTCCGTTCGGCGACAATCACAGCGGACAAGAGCGGCACAAAGCCGATGAACAAAAAGGTCTCGTCGATGAAAAGTGCCGCGCGTTGCGCCCCCAAGCCGATCGTGAAGAGCGCGATTAAAAAAACGAGCTGTTTGAGGGTCAGGGTCTCCCGAACGCGCCCATAAAGGTAGACGAGCGGCAAGGAGAGCAGCAGCGCCATCAGCAAGCAGCCGCCCGCCAACCAGAGACCGCGCCGCAAGGCTTCTGCCCTCGGCTGATAAAAGCCTGTGAGTTCCAAGACGCGCAGGTCGTCCAGGGTGAGAATATCGCCCTCTTGCACAATGGCTTCGCCCGCTTGCAGGGTGCGCATGACCGGTTCGACGCTGCTTGCAGCGGCGTCCCTGGCCGCTTCGGTGAGGCGCGTGTTGGGCTGCGCGGTGGAGATGAGCAGGCGCTCTAAAAGGAGCCTCACGCGGAGTCTCCGCTCGGGTTCGGCTAAGGACGCCGCGTCGCGAATAAGCTCAGGGAGCGCCTGCTCGCTGATACCCGCCGGGCGGCTGTAAGCGTCGATGAGAAAGCGCTGCACGTTCGCGCTCAAGCCCGACGCGGTGATCGCGCCTAGTACGAGCCGCTGCTGGGAGGCCGAAGAGGTGTAAATCGTCTCAATTTGCGATCTAGCATACTGCCGCTCGCGCTCGGTGGCGATTTGGTCGATGACTTGCACGGTCATGGGTGAAACGTAGCGCTGTGGGCTCGGCTGGCCTAGTTGAAAGACACCTTCTTGCCTCGAGCCGTACACACTGTAAAGAAGGACGCTGAGCGTTAAGACAAAGAGGAGTGCGGCGCTGACGAGCTGCCAGGAGGGGCGTTGCGAGGCGGGCTGCGGCGTTCGTCGGCGCACTCTAGCGTTGCTCGCGCCTACCGCCGCAGGCTTCGCTGCTCCCGCTGCTTTGGCCGCGACTTTAGGCTTCACGCTGCTCATTAAACTTGCTCGTACGCCTTCACGATGCGAGCGACTAGGGGGTGGCGCACCACATCGGCCTCGCCGAAGTAGATAAAGCCGATGCCCTCGATGTTTTTGAGGATGCGCTCGGCGATGCCTAAGCCGCTCACAACCGTGCCGGGGAGGTCGGTCTGGGTGATATCGCCGGTCACAACCACACGGCTGTTGAAACCCATACGCGTTAAAAACATCTTCATCTGCTCGGCGGTGGTGTTTTGCGCCTCGTCCAGGATGATAAAGGCGTCATTCAAGGTCCGTCCGCGCATAAAAGCCAGCGGTGCAACCTCAATCACACCGCTCTCGAAGTACTGCTCACTACGCTCGCTGTCCAGCATATCGTAGAGCGCGTCGTAAAGAGGGCGCAAGTAGGGGTCGATTTTGGCTTGTAAGTCGCCGGGCAAAAAGCCCAGCCGCTCGCCCGCTTCGACCGCTGGGCGCGTCAGGATGATGCGCTTGACCCGCTTGTCTTTAAGCGCCTGCACCGCCATCGCCACAGCGAGGTACGTCTTACCCGTCCCGGCGGGGCCGATACCGAAGACGATTTCGTTGGCTTCGATGGCCTGGACGTAGCGACGTTGCCCGGCAGTTTTAGGTCTGGCGCGGCGCGGGAGCCTTGCGCCGACGCTTTCCTCCTGTGTCTCATTCGATAAGTCGCTGAGCTGGGCGTGCTCGAGTTCCGTCACGCTGATCCTTTCGCCGCGCCGAACCGAGGCTAAGAGCGCTTTGAAGGTGCCCTCCGCTTCGGCTACGGCAGCTTCCTCACCGGATAGTCTGAGTTCGTCGCCTCGAGCGATAATCTTTGCGCCGAGGCGGTTACGTAGTAGTTTGAGGTTTTCGTCCCCCGGTCCGAACAGCGACATCGCTTCGGCAGGGCTGCGCAATTTTAAGGTTACGGATGTTGCGATGAGTGTCTCCTTGTGGACTTTATGGATGTGCGCTGCAAGTAGGCGCTAATACACTGTTGCCGATTCTCTTCATTTTCTAAGTTTCTGTTAGTGACGTTTTCTGCGCTTGCGCTTAGAGAGAGGCTCGTCTAAGATTTCGCGCCAGATGATACCTTGCATAACCGACCTGCGGTCAAACTCCAAAACCCCCCTCGGTGGTGCCTTCCGGTCTATCTTACTGCTTTTGCGCGACCCTAAGCGTTGCACGCGTAGCGGCGGCGCGTCGCCTAAATCTGTGCCGACTGCGCCCTGCTGCGACTGCGTTCCCTGCTGCGAAGCTGAGCGCTGACGGCTCACCCCTTCACGCCCCAAATCACCGAAGGCTGGCCGCGCCTGCCCCCGATTTTGCCCCTGCTGAGACCCTTGCTGTGACCCTCCTTGGAAACTGCGCTGAGACTCCTGCGGAGAACCACGTTGAGCGCGTCCTTGCTGCGAGCGGGCTCGTTTCTCTTCTTCTAACCTCGGAAAGAGGTCGCTCCCGCTGCGCTCCGAGGGTTCAGGTTGAGCGGGGCGCTCCGAGCTGTCCCCGCTGTTCATCGCCTCCTGCACGCGCCGCCGCGCCTCTTCTAAACGGCCTCTGAAATCATCACCCGCACTTTTGCCCCCGCTGCTCGTATCTGCCTCACTATCGTCCGAACGCGCTTGACGCCCCTGCTGCTGACTACGTCTCTGCTGGGGGCGTCGGTTGGTCTGCTCCTGAGGCCCCTGTTGTCCGCTGCCTTGACCTCTTCGTAAGAAGTTGTTGACAATGGGCGCAACGAAGAAGATTAAAAAGAGAATGATGGTGATGGGGTCGATATTCATCTCAGCACCTTATTGATTGCGTTCGTCGGTGTCCTCGGTGGTTTGAGCAATGTTGCTGCGCAGTTTGGTGTCGGACTGGATATTCTCCAGATTGTAGTAGTCCATGATGCCCAAGTTGCCACTTCTAAAGGCTTCGGCAATGGCACGCGGCACCTCCGCCTCCGCCTCGACGACCTTCGCGCGTTGCTCTTCAACTTTCGCGCGGTTTTCTTGCTCGACGGCGACGGCCATCGCCCTACGTTCCTCAGCTTTCGCCTGCGCTACGCGCTTGTCCGCTTCGGCTTGGTCGGTTTGCAAAATCGCGCCGATGTTCTTGCCGACGTTGACGTCTGCAATATCAATCGAGAGGATTTCAAAGGCGGTGCCTGCGTCCAGACCTTTTGCCAGTACGGTTTTTGAGATGGAGTCGGGGTTTTCCAACACCGCCTTATGCGAGTTCGCCGAGCCAATTGAGGAGACGATACCCTCGCCGACGCGGGCGATGATGGTCTCTTCGCCTGCGCCGCCGACGAGCCGCTCCAAGTTCGCTCGCACCGTGACACGCGCTGTCGAGATAAGCTCAATGCCATCTTTCGCCACCGCTGAAACGTTCGGCGTTTGAATCACACGCGGGTTGACCGAGACCTTCACCGCGTCGAGCACATTGCGCCCGGCCAAGTCAATCGCCGCTGCTCTGTCGAAAGGCAGGGCAATCCGCGCTTTATCCGCTGCGATGAGCGCGTCCACCACGCGGTCTACGTTGCCCCCTGCGAGGTAGTGCGCCTCCAACTGGTTTTGTTCTACATCAATGCCCGCTTTATCCGCTTTGATGAGGGGCAAGATAATTTTATTAGGCGGTACGCGCCGCAAGCGCATCGCCACTAAGCTCGTCAAACTGACCTTGACGCCCGCTGAAATCGCTGAGATCCACAAAGGAATAGGTACGAACGAGAAAAAGACGATGAAGAAGAGGATGACGCCGCCGACGAGAAGTAGTAAACCGATATCCATAGTGGCTCCTTAAACGCTATTGCTAGCTGAGATTGAGATGGAAAAGGTACAGGTGAAAATCACATAGGTTGAGATGAGCAGGCGTTTGCTGTTTGTACGCCAGGCGCAAAGAGGTGAAACGCTCATTTTACGCAAACGAGTGAGGTTCAAAAGGGAAGCTTCGGGCTATACAGATTTGGGCTGTGCGCCAAATTGTGCGGAGGTGTTTCAATACTTCATATCATACTCCAAGCGGTGCGGGCTGTGTGCATATGAGGCAACTCTCATGTACGGCCTGGAGCTTTAGTTTGGAGTCCGCTACGCTCTATCATCTACCTTCAAAAGAATCCCTAGTAGAACCGTTATACTCAGCCTCATGCTCCTAGCTGTTGACACTGGCAACACCAGCACCGTTTTAGGTCTTTACGACGGGGAAGACTTAGTCGCGCATTGGCGCGTGCCCACCAACCGGATGCGCATGGCGGACCAATACGCCGTTCTCTTAAAGAACTTGCTCGAGCTAGATAACTGTCCCCCACCCGATCACGCCGTCATCTCCTCAGTCGCCCCGCCCGTGGAACGTGAACTCTCTACGGCCTTGAAGCGGTATTGGGGGATTGAGAGCGTATTTGTCTCGAGTCAAGCCCTCTCCGGGCTCCTCACCGTCGAAACCGACAACCCCGAAGAGGTCGGCGCGGACCGCTTGGTGAACGCTGTCGCCGCGCTGACGTATGATGCTCACGTCTTGCTTGTGGTGGACTTCGGCACCGCGACGAACTTCGACCTCATCGTCAAACCGAACAGACTTTTAGGTGTCGCGCTCGCGCCAGGTCCGATGATCGCGGCTGACGCGCTCTTCTCACGCACCGCGAAGTTGCCCCGTGTAGACCTCTCCGCGCCGGACAGCGTCATCGGTAAAAACACTGTGACCGCGCTCCAGTCCGGTCTCGTCTTCGGCTACGCGGCGATGGTGGACGGAATGGTGAAGCGCTTTGCGGGTGAAGTCGAAGCGGAGCACGGCAAACCCTTTGTGGTGGCGACGGGCGGCTTTGCCAACGTCGTCGAAGGGCATTGTCAAGAGGTCGACGTTTACGACACGCTCTTGACGCTTAAAGGATTACGAATTATCGCGGAGAGGTTAGGCTGAGCGTTCAGAGCTTCCTCATGGCTCTCGTAACGCCTGCTCCGTAGGGGCGGGTTTCAAACCGCCCCTACACCGCGCTGCATCACATCCACAATTGAATGCGGTGCTACGTAGGGCCAATTCGTACAGTAGGGGCGATTCATGAATCGCCCCTACGCCGCATCAGACAGGCGTTACACAGATACCGCGCCGCTGTGATATTTAGCGCAAAGACCAAACTTTTCAGAGTAGTAGAAGTCTGAATATGGAGGATATTGGATCATATTCTTCAAACTATTTAAGGGTAAGTAGAGGTGTGGAAATAGTCTAAACCAGAAAAGTTCGCGGTTCCTGTCTCGAGCGTAAAACTTCAGTAAGATAGTTTAGGTTATTTAGACCGGAGCACTTAGATTCTAAGTACGAGACAAAAGCTGAATGCAGAAGCTGAGATCAGGATGTTTGAGGGGCAAATTTTTAAGCAGATGCCTGAGATGGTCAAGCCTTCGCGGTGTAAAGCCAACTTCGCAATGGAGTGTTCTATCTGGTGATAGCTCGCGCGGTCCGAGCGAGAGCGTAATCCTACCCAGCCGCCGCATTGCGAGCGCGTTCCTGAAACCAAAGAATGTGCAGAGCGCACCGGAGAGTATGAAGGCGAGCGGGAAAAGCCCTAAAGCCTCGTCGAACGAACCGAAAAACGTGTGAAGCCCGACCCCGATGAAGGAAAGACCGAACACCACCCAAGTCCACGCTACGGTATTTCCATACGACACGCTACCCTTCGGAGGTCTGTAGTAGGGTCCAAGACTCACTGGGATCCCAACCTTAGGTAGTAAGTGAAGCTCAGCTTTCGCTTTCGGATCAAGGATATTTGGCAGACCAGGAAGGTCTAGTACGGCGCGCACGTGCCACTTGACTTTGAGAAGGCGACCTCGGTAGGTCAGCGGACCCACTGGAGCGGTGAAACGGAATGGAACTTTGTAAGTGTACCCCGGCTTCAGGTAGCGTCTGGGCAGAGTGAGACCATAGTATCTCGGCTTGCTCCCTGTTCGGTCGCCACGTCCGTGCGTGCGTCAGAAGAGCTCGAGCCTGAGCCTGTCGGGTGCTAAGTCGAGACGTGGCGTGAGGTAGATAGTGCCAGTCACCTCATCGCCGACCTCATACGTAACGTCCGGCTTATCGAAGCGGAGCTGAACCGCATAGGCTTGAAGCATCAGCGCAAGTGTAACGAATTGGGTGCCCCAATACACAGGAAAACTTCATAGGCGTAGACCTCTGCGCTATACTCACCATCACCGCGAACCGTCTAAAGCGAAGACAATTATTTGTTCACTGCACCTAGTTGGAAGCTTCACTCGAGGGCGAAAAATCCCTTGTCATACTTTCTATTATGAAGAAGCAGATGATAAGGAAGATTCTGACGCTCTCTATGCTCCTCTTCGTGGCTGCCTGCAATGGGCAGGAGCAGACCGAGCCGTTGCAAGTCAACACCACCACAATTCAACTCTCTACAGGTGAGACGGTAAAGGTACCTGCGCAGCATGTAATTTCGTCAGGCTCGAACCACACGCTCGTCATCAGAGAGAACGGAACAGTATGGGCATTCGGAAATAACGAGTACGGACAACTGGGAAATGGAACCACTGAGGCGAGCCTAAAGCCTGTGCAGGTAGAAGGGCTGCAAGACATTATCAAAGTTTCTGCTGGGCGCTATTTTTCAGCAGCATTGAGCGTTAATGGCACCCTATGGACGTGGGGTACGAATGAGAGCGGTAGGTTAGGTGACGGTACAACCGAGACTAAGCTAACACCAGTGAGGGTTACTGATAACGTTGCTGATGTTGCGGTCGGTAGCTTTGTAGTATTTGCCTTGCGCGATGACGGTCAGCTTCTCGGCTGGGGTCGTAATCTCGGCGGGATGCTTGGTCCTCAGCAAACCTTAGGCATGAACATTCTTTTGCCCACCATTCTTTCAGAGCCTGCTGACGTCGCCAAGATCAGCCGTCAGAGGCTTGGCTCAGTCATTGTGAAGGAAAACGGTAAGGTGTGGGCTTGGGGTGCCGCTTCACTCACCTCGGGCAAATTCGATTACAGCGACACCAAGTATCCAGAGCCGAAGCAAGTACCTCGACTGAGTGACGTCTATAGTGTTGCAGTCGGCATTGACTTTGTTCTGGTGCTCGACCACGTAAATCAAGTATGGTCGTGGGGTGACAATTGGGCAGGACAACTCGGTGTCGGCTCGGATGAGCCGTACTTTAAGCCGGTAGAGGTCGAGTCCTTGAGCAATATCGTGGCAGTTTCAGCCTTCGGCTACCACGCGCTCGCGCTAGATGCCTCGGGGCAAGTCTGGGGTTGGGGTAAAAGCGACTTTTACCAAGCGCCGAGCGTGTATCTACAGCTCACCAATATGCCGATGAAATTTCCTCACTTCAACGACGCCATTGCTATTTCAGCGGGTGTAGACATAACAACCGTTCTCGACGGCTCAGGACAGGTCTGGGTGGTGGGTTACTCCGGCGTCGGTGACTTCTTCGAGGATGAGGAGATAGTTTACGAAGAGCCTAACTTTGTCATGACCCGCTAACCCTATATTTCGTGCAACTTCTGACTTCCCGAACCATTTCTTGTGATCAACTCAACCTTGTAAGAACTTTGTAAGACCCCCCTGCTCTGATCTTGCCCCGATTTCACGGAGACATAGTTAAGCAGCTTTAGCGAAGTGTACCCTTTCGAAGTCGTTAGGGGCTAGGTAGTTTAGGGATGAGTGCCGACGCTTGGAGTTGTAGAAACCTTCGATATAGCTGAAGATGCTGGTTCTGGCTTGCTGACGGGTTCTGTAGACGTTGTTTTCAACCTCCTCAGTTTTGAGCGTAGCGAAGAAGCTTTCTACCACAGCGTTGTCATAAGCGTTACCCTTGCCCGACATACTTTGAATGATGCCGCTGTTGTTCAGTTCGGCTCTAAAGGCGCAACTGGCATATTGCGAGCCTTAATCGGAATGATGCAACAAGCCCGCTAGCTTGAAGCGTTGCCGCGTCGCCATCGCTAACGCCGAGCGGGTCAGGTCATCGGTGAGCCTGTCTGAAAACGCCCAACCGATAACTTTGCGACTAAAGAGGTCGAGCGTTATAGCTAAGTAGAGCTAACCTTCGGCGGTGGCAATGTAGGTGATGTCGCTTGCCCAAAGAGTATTGGGTTCCGCTGCGCTAAAGTTCTGCTGCACTAAGTTCTCAGCTTTAGGACGCTGGTGCTTGGAATCTGTCGTGGTCTTGTACTTCCGTTTCGTTTTACCTCTCAAACCTGCCACTTGCATCCAGTCAAGCTGGACGAACGGTCAAACGCGCGACGCGCTTGCGTCCTACGTTGTGCCCGACTGCCTTGAGGTCTCGGTGGATGCGCGGCGAGCCATACGTACAACGACTCTAGAACGGACAAAGTCCGGGCCGTTGGCCCTAGTTCTCCACAGTGAAACTTGATGATCTCTTCAGTGAGCGTTTCATCCTCTCGCATTCGCTTACTTTCAGGACGTTTCAGCCACAGGTTAGAGCAAAGCTCAAAGGCTCTTAGCCTTCACCTAGTCGTAATAGCCGCTTACAGAGACCTGTAGAACCTCAGCTATCAGACTGACTGCCCACTGACCTCGGTGCTTTTTGACCGTTTGTCCAGCTCGACTGGATAAAGGCGTACCTCACGTGCTTTCTCTCGCGAAGAATCCAACCGCCTTTTTTAGGATGTCACGCTCCTCCAAGTCGGCTTTGCCGCAGCGGGTGCGACCACGCCTGACGAGGCCGAATGGCCCTAGCTTCGTTTGACTCGCTCGAGTTCTTTCTTCAAGCGCAAGTTCTCCTCTTGTGACCGTAGGAAATCCTTTTTTCGTCCCACTGGACGAAGCAAATCAGTCGGCACCTTCAACTCGCCTTCTGTCTCAATCAGATAACGCAGCGGTAAGCCGTAACCAAAACTCAACCTCAGGAAGAAGCTATGCCCCGACTCCCCGACGTGAGGCTTAAAGCGGAAGGGTAGAACTTACACTTTAGAAGGATACCTCTGAAGATTGAGAAGACTATGTTTCCAAGAACCTGATATTTGTGGCAGCATAACAATATACATGAGTTGTAAGTCAACCCTGAAAACTGGGTTGTAAAGCAACTCTAAAAAACAGCAGTTTCTTAAATACTGTTATCAACTCTAAATATGACACCGCAACTCATCAGCGCGGTCCGAGAATCTCTTCGTCTAGGTTAATCTTAACGCCCGCCGAGAGGTCAAACGCCTGCTTGAGTTCGGGTAAAAAGAGCGGGCGGTGCGTGTAGACAAACGACAGCGCAAGCCCTTGCGTGAGGTCGTAGCTGAGCCCTGCGCTCAGCGCAACTCCGAAACTGTCTACCGCGTAGGTCAGCCCTGCCCCGAGATGCGCCTCGAGACCGTAGAGCTCGCTCTCTTCCGGTAAAAAGGTGAACCAGCCGCCCGCGTCCAAGAGGATACCGTCTCGCCACGCCGCCGCCGCGTAAAGACCCGAACGGCTCAGCGGCGCGCCCGTAAGCGGATAGGTTCCGCGCACGCCGCCTTTAAAAGAAAGGTCATAGGTGTTGGTCTCCTTGTTTTCGTCGTAGCCGAGACCCCCCTCTAACCACACCGATTGCCCAAAAGAGACCGAACTCGAGAGGATAAGTAAAACGATAAGAGTATGCACCGCGCTAGTGTACCGAAATCTTGATGTGCTCGGTTAGTACGAATAGCAGGTATCTGTATATTGAGAGAGGTGTTGCCCAGCAAGTATCAGCCGAAGGGCTTACAGATGAACTCCGCCTTGCGAAGTCGAGGGGTCTCGCCCTTCAATCTCTCATATGGGAGGAGGCGAATGCAGAGATTCTTTCTCTCCGCTGACGCTCCGCAAGGCTACGCGTCGTGTGGATCGGCTTGCCTCCCATGAAATGGACCGCTCCCGCTAGTGACTTCGTGAACAGAATGACATGACTTATTTTGTTATTTAACGCTGTGCCTGCTTCAAGCTGCCTCTTGCTGCTGCCGCTCTGACTCCTCTTTCCCCGCCTCATCCAACGCACGAAAATCCTCATCACTCAGCTCTAAAGACGCCGCCGCGACGTTCTCTTCAAGGTGAGAGACCTTGCTCGTGCCAGGAATCGGCAGCATCACCGAGCTGCGCTTCAAGACCCAAGCGAGCGCGCCTTGTGAGGGCGAGGCGTCCAAGTGGCTCGTTACGTCGTCCATCACGCTGCCTTTTTCCGCCAAGCTCCCCGACGCCAGCGGGAACCAGGGGATAAAGCCGATGTTTTCTTGCTCGCAATAATCAAGAACCTCTTCGTGTTGGCGCGTGACGAGGTTATAGAGGTTTTGCACGCTCGCTACTTCAAAGTGCTCACGCGCCGCCTTGATCTCCTCCACGCTGACTTCACTCAGCCCGACGTGGCGAATCAAACCCTCTTGCTGCATCGCAGCGATCTCTTCGAATTGCTCCTCCCTTGGCACTTTCGGGTCGATGCGGTGGAGTTGCCACAGGTCGATGCGCTCGACGTTGAGGCGGCGCAAGCTCATCAAGACGCACTGGCGCAGATACTCGGGGCGACCCACCGGCGGCCACGCATTCGGGCCGTGCCGGGTCAGCCCACCTTTGGTTGCGATGACGAGCCCGTCGTAAGGGTGCAGCGTCTCGCGGAGCAAGTCTTCGCTCACGAAAGGCCCGTAGGAGTCCGCTGTGTCGATAAAGTTGACGCCCAACTCGGGTAAGCGCTTCAAAACGCGCATCGCTTCGTCTCTGTCCTCGGGTTGTCCCCAGATACCTTCGCCCGTGACGCGCATTGCGCCGTAGCCTAAACGGTTGACTTCTAAGTCGCCACCTAGCTGGAAGGTGCCGCTCGCTTGTGCGTTGATGTCACTCATGGTTCGCCTGCCTTTCGGGGGAAGTCTAGCGCCGCCTTATATTCTGTTCTGTAAGGAGCGTGACGTTGAGGTGACGCATTGACCTCTTGCTGGGGCTCGAGCCTCTCCGTCATCTGGTAACTGAGCAATGAGTACCGAGCAATGAGTGAAAAGCGTTTGACTTTAACTTTCAACTCACCGTTCGTCCAGCCCTGTTCCCGGAGGGAAACTTCGTAAGCCCTGCGCAAGCGGGTATGACTGGATTGCTCATTGCTTTCAACTGCCTTGGTTCTCATTGCTTGTTGCTTTCAACTCATTGCTGCTTCTTTAAGCTAAACTAGGAAAAGTGTTCGACAAACTCCTCAACTACCTTTCCAAAGCGACGAGCGTGCAGCCCAAGTACACCTCGGAGCACTGCTTAGTCGTCACCAAAGCGGTGGGCGGCTGTAAGGTCTGCGCCGACACGTGTCCGCACAACGCCATCACGATTAAACGCCAAGTCGAGATCGACGACATCGACTGTACGGGCTGCGGGCTCTGCGTGCAGGCGTGTCCGTCGCAAGCCTTGGAGAGCAGCGTGTCGTATCAGCCGGGTGCGCCCCTAAAGTGCTCTCAAGTCAAAGGCTCCGCGCAGACCGTTCAATGCTTAGCGCGGCTACAACCTTCCGACCTCTTGCGGCTCGCGAGCAAAAAGGACAAGGTCACGCTGGTTCGTAACGAGTGTGAAGGCTGTAAAATTGGCGCGGCGGCGGTGACAGAGGCAGTTGACGCCCTGGTTGAAGATGCCCAGGAACTCGCCGCGCTAAGGGGGCGCGAGCTGGACGCGAGCATCCTCGTTACTGAGAGCTACGACACCACGGATAACCCCGACCCCGTCAGTCGCCGCGATCTCTTGCGCGGTGGCTGGCGCGGAGCGCAGCGCGGGGCCGCCGACGTGCTCGCCCCTTTAGAGGTTTTGAACGCCGCCGAAGAGGTCGAAAAAGGGCTTCCTACCGAACTCAAGAAACACTACGGGCTCATCGCGGCGGCGAAGCCTGAACCTGGAGACCTCGTACCCTGGACGCTGCCCCGTGTGGCGGAGGGGTGCATCATGTGTCCGGTCTGCACGAATGTGTGTCCGACGGGAGCCTTTCACCGCGAGTTGGAGCCGGTGCAGGTGGGCGGGGGTGTGTTGAAGCTCGAGCCCGAACGCTGCAACGGCTGCAATGCCTGCGTCACCTCCTGTCCGGTCAGGGTGATTTCGTTAGAGGAAGAGATCACGTGGGGTGAGGTGTCGGGCAGCTCGCAAGAGGTCTACAGAAAAGAGGGTGGCGGCGCGCAGGGAACCGTCGCTCGTACGCCACGCTCGGCTAGTCCAAAAAACAATTTATCTAAAGACGGGGTGTAAAGATGAGCCAAACAAGCTGAATAACCTTTAGCAGTTCACCTCAAAGTCGTAAACTGTTCTCATGACGGTAGATACTTGGGTACTAGAGGCGCTAAGGAGCGCGGGTAGTCGCGGTCTGACCTTGCGCGAGGTGCAACGCTACATCGACGAGCACCGCTACGAAGAGTTAGCGGTAGACACGCTGCAACGCTCGCTGAGTCACCTCACGGCGCAGGGCAAGGTCGAGCAGCAAGACGAGCGCTACGTCGCAGTGTCTAAAACGAGCCAAGAGGACGCGCTTAGGAAGCTGTTTGGGGATGGCTAAGGACGCAAGCGTTGTCGGGATAGTGATTGGGGAGAAGTAGTCAGGTACTAGCATTCAGTAGAAAAGCCTTTTACACTGACCACTTTTCTTCCCGGAGAGAGCTTACGGTGAGCGTCAGAGCTTCATACTCGAGTTCAATCGTGAGTACAAACCACATTTTGTAACCTCTTACAGCTTACGCTACAAGTATTCAGAGCTTAGAGCGCGGCGTGAATCGTCTAATCCACCCAAACAAACGCGAGTCGCGCCGTCAACCCTGTAAAGGAGGGGCATCTATGGCACAAACAGAAACAGGTGAAGGTGCACGGGATACCGCAGACAAAGCGTCGTCGGGTGACGTAGCGGCGTGGGTCAAAGGGCTCGCGCGGTTTGGCTACGCCGCTAAAGGGGTCGTTTACGCCATCATCGGGGTGTTAGCGGCTCAGGCAGCCTTTAGAGGTGGTAGTGGCGGTCAGACAACCGGGCAGTCAGGTGCGCTGCAAACTATCGTCAATCAACCTTTCGGGCGCATCCTTTTAGGTTTAGTTGCGGTAGGGCTTGTTGGCTACGCGATTTGGCGTTTGGTGCAGGCGATTATGGACCCCGAGCAAGAGGGCGCGGATGGTGAGGGCGTCGTTAAGCGCGTCGGTTACGCTATCAGTGGTCTCGTCTACTTAGGTCTCGCCTTTACCTCGTTTCAGATTATTCGCGGTACGGGCGGCGGGGGCGGTAGCAGCGCTCAAGATTTCACAGCCAGGCTCATGTCGCAACCTTTCGGGCAGTGGCTGGTCGGCATCGTCGGCGTCATTATTATTGCTGTCGGCTTCTTTCAACTTTACAAAGGAATCGCCGCCAAGTTTCGCGACGACTTAAAGCTCAGCGAGATGGGCAGTGCTGAGGAGACGTGGGCGACGCGAGCGGGACGTGTAGGGCTCGTCGCCAGGGGTATCGTTTACGGCGTGATTGGCTGGCTGCTTATCCAAGCTGCTTTGCAAGCCAATCCGCAACAAGCGGGCGGGCTAGGTGAGGCGCTCAGCACCTTGGCGCGTCAGCCTTACGGCCCTTGGATTCTCGGCTTAGTTGCTCTGGGCCTTATCGCTTACGGAGCTTACGCCGCGCTTGTGTTGGCACGTTTTCGCAAGATTGAAGTGAGGTAGGGCGCAGGGTAGAAGATGAGGAGAATCGCAATGCTTTTTCTCCCCATCTCCTCACCTTTCCCCCGCTCCTTCCCTTAGCGCGGTCTCTTGGCACCGCCCATCCACCCCTCAGTCCAGTCTCCCTCACAAAATTTTATTCGCAGGGCACGAATAATAGAGGTAGGGAGGTTTTATGCTACTCATCCTCGGTATTATCTCGTTTGCAGGGGCCGCGCTCGGGCTCCTTTGGTTCGTAAGGGCGCGCAGAGACAGGGACGAAAACCCCACCGAACGGGCTGACTTAAACCGCGCGGGCAGTCTTATCTTTACTTTTGTCAGCCTCGTTGTCGGCGCGGTCTCGCTCGTTCTCTACTTCACGGGCTATCCAGGCTCCGTTTCAGAGTTGGACGGCGCGAGCTTCGTGCTCCGCGCCCTGTGTTAAAGTCGGCGTTATTGACCTAGCGCGAAGGAGGCTACCTATACCTAAGTACTCCGGCCTAAATAACCTAAACCATTTTGCTGAAGTTTTACGCTCGAGGCAAGAACCGCGAACTTTTTTGGTTTAGATTATTTTCACACCTCTACTTATGTCCGCGGAAGACGATACGTGATCGTGCCGCGTAATAAGGAGCGATTCGGAGCCCTGCAAGTCAGGGCGCAGACGCTCGCCGCGCTCATAGAGGTGCATCCTAGTCGGGCGCACCTCGAGGCGTGTAACCCCTCTGTAGGCATTGTCGAGACTGCGCGTACTTTGGAGTTGCAAAGAGAAGAGGGTATTAGGTACGCTGAAGTCGCCGACGCGCTTCGGCGCAACGTCAAGGGTTGGAGCGCGTCTTAATTTTAGAATTGCAGTAGCAGGCTTTCCACCCCATTCATCCATATGTCTAAGCATGGCTAAATCCCCCCTCATCGCCGTTGTTCTTGGCGGCTCCGACCGCGCCGACCCGCTGGCGAGAGAGGCCGGCGTCACCGCGAAAGCGCTCGTCCCTCTTAGCGGCAAGCCGATGGCGAGCTACGTCTTAGCGGCGCTTAGGGGTAGCGCGTCGGTGTCCGAATATATCTACGTTGGGAAAACCACACCCGATCTGGACACTTTGGTGACGCAAACCCTAAACCCAGGGGAAAACTTAGCGGACAGCCTCAGCATCGGACTCAATGCGGCTCTGAAATTACAACCGGAACGTGTTCTCGCTATCTCCGCTGACTTGCCTTGGCTCACCGCAAGCACAGTGGATACGTTTATCAGCGGTGCAACTAAAAGTGCGCCTGAAGCGGCAGTGGTCTATCCGATCATCCCCAAAGAGGTCGTCGAGCGGCAGTTTCCGGGGCAAAAACGTACCTATGCCAACTTGAAAGAGGGCGCGTTCACGGGCGGTAACGCGGTGCTCTTGGAGCCGCGCGTTTTACCGACGCTGCTCCCTTTCGTCAACCGCGCTTATCAAGGCCGCAAGAACCCGCTCAGCTTGGCGGGGCTCGTGGGCGCTCGTTTTGCGCTTCAGCTACTCCTCGGTCGCCTTCGGGTCACGGCGTTAGAACGCCGCATCAGCGAGATTTTGACGATGCCCGTTCGCGCTTTCCAAAGCCAAGATGCGGCGCTCGGCGCGGACGTGGACAAGCCTGAGCACGTCAAAGCCTTTGAAGCTCAGAACGTCATTCGGTAGCCACCACATCTCAACCTCGCGCCCGTCCACCTCGTCAACCTCCACAAGTGAAAGTTATCGCTGTTTTGTGAAGCGGTCTCGAGCACAATAAACCTTGATTATTATGACGATTTTTCACGGTGACTTATGCGCGTTTTAGCCCTAATTGCGGACCGTCAGCAAGGACGCGCCCTGGGCGAGCGCTTCTACGCCCGCTTCGGCGACAAGCTCGACATGCACGTGTTGCCCGACGCTTTTTCCGCCTCGGAGATGTTGGAGCGCTTTAACCCGGAGCTATTTATCTGCGCGGCGCAAGTCGGCAAGATGAAGGGGTTGGACTTTCACGCTTTCATACGCCGCGACCCCAAGTTTAAGCAAGCGGTCTTTATCCTGCTCGACTCAACCGTTAAGGGCAAGCTCACCTCAGCGCTCAGCGCCGCTCTACACACCTACGCCACGCCCGAAGAGGTGCTGCGCACGACCTTTAAGCTCATGGTCAGTAGTGGCAAGCTGCGCGACACGCGCCACGACTCGAGAGACCTCAACACTTCCTTACGTGCGCCACAAGTCTCGAGCGCCAGAGCCACCGGTTCCTTCGAAGTGCTCACCCTTTTCGACCTCGTCACCTCGCTCGCGCAGAAGAAGAACTCAGGTACGCTCCTCTTGCGACTAGGCTTGACGAACGCCACCTTCGTCTTCGACGCTGGGCAGCTTGTTCACGCCCGTTTGGGCGGTATATCGGGGGAGGCGGCTTTGGTCGCGAGCTTTCTGGCCGCCGAAAGCGAGCCTGACGCAAGTTACGAATTTGTCAAAGACAGCCCACCCTTGCCCAAAGAAGCCTACACCTTGCACACCCCCGTCCAAGAGCTGCTCCTCACCGTCGCCGTCAAACTCGACCATCACCGCGTGGGGGAGGCCGAACTGAGCTAGGGGTTATCGGATTCACGAATAGGTTGTCTGTAGAGATTATTGAAAGGATTCGGACTGAAACTTTTACCTAGCTTCCCAAAGGGTATATAGTTGCAGCGCAGCCTTGCTAAACTGCACTTTTTATCCCCTTTATCGTCTCATGTAGTACACTATTAGCAGCATCACAATTTTATTTGAAATCTAAAAAGAGGTGTATTTTGCAACGAGTCGCTATCTTTATCGACGGCAGCAACCTGTATAACGGCATGAGGGAAAACCTCTCGAATACCAGAGTCAACCTGCAAGTCTTCGTTCAGCAGCTTCTCGCCGAGCGCGACTTGGTGCGCATCTATTACTACAACGCCCCGCTGACCGACGACTACGAGAGCGATTTGCGCGACGGGCAGCAGCGCTTTTTCGAGTCGCTGCGGCGCATCCCCTACGTGACGGTGCGCTTGGGCCGCTTGCACCGCCGTCACGACGGGTCGCTGGTGGAAAAGGGCATCGACGTGGCGATTGCGGTGGAGTCTCTAGCCCTCGCCTATGAAGACGCTTACGACACCGCGCTCATCGTCAGCGGCGACGGGGACTACGTGCAGCTTGTCGAGGCGATTAAGCGCAAGGGCAAGCACGTCGAGTGCGCGATGTTTCGCAATCAGTCGGCGGGCGTGCTGCTAGAATATGTAGATGTGTTTCATCCGCTGGATGACCTTAACTGGTCGAAGGTGCTGTTTTAGGATCGGATGAAGTGACGTCTATATCGCTCCAAACAATCTTACCTATCATCTCGCCGAAGGACTACAAAATACACTTAGCCTCTTGGAATACGCACCATCAACCTCTCGACGTGTTTGTAAGAGACCGTGAAGAGTGGAAGCAGTGGAACATGTGGCGCTCAAAAAAGGATGATTTCAACCGCGCTTATATCTTTACGTTGATTGACTTCTACCCCGAGCGGGACGTGTGGCTATTCGGCGGCGTGTACAAAGTACTCTCGCGTTCGCCGGAGTTCTACACGCACAGCTATGAAGTCGAGTTGGCACCTACCGCAGTAGAATTTATCGGACGACTCAAAGTGCGTTTCAAACGACCCGGTAGGGTAAAATCGGTGCGACTCGAGAAATACTACCCCGAGCTTAGGGTGACTGAACTGCTCAGAGAAGCCTACTCAGGTGAGGCGTTTTGTGGCTATGAAAACATCCATCACGACTTCAGTACCTTGGAGCCTATTTTTAAGTCAGATAGACCTGACTGGAAGGCTGCTTTAGGCAGCGTTAAAGGGGTCTACTTGATTATTGACAAGAGCAACGGCAAAAGCTACGTTGGTTCAGCTTACGGTAGCGCTGGCATTTGGGCGCGGTGGAACTGTTACATGGCGACAGGGCACGGCTACAACGATGAGCTTACGCAGCTTATCCACGCGAGAGGTATTGAGTACGCCAGGAAGAATTTTCGGTTTGCGCTACTCGAGTATCGACCCGCACGCACCGATGACCACGTCATCATAGAGCGAGAGAACTACTGGAAAGAAGCCCTTCTCTCCCGTGGTAAGTTCGGCTACAACAAAAATTAGCTTATACCGTGCTGCGTGAGGAGTGGTTGGAGCGATAACCTCACACCGCTGAGAAAGCACGCTCGCTCTGCCCAGCGACAAACGCCGCCACCTCTTGCGCGGGCAGAGGTTTAGCAAAGAGGTAGCCTTGCCCACACTCACAGCCGAGGTCGCGCAGACGCGCCAACTGCTCCCTCGTCTCAATCCCTTCGGCTACTACGCTGAGCCCCAAGCTCTGCGCCATGAGCACAATCGTGCGCACCAGGGCTTCCCCTTTCGGCTCCAAGATGTTGTTGATAAAAGCGCGGTCGATTTTGAGCACGTCGAGCGGAAAGTCTTGCAGATAGCTTAGCGACGAATAGCCCGTGCCGAAGTCGTCGATGTGGAGCTGAACGCCTAGCTCAGAAAGTCCGTGCAGGGTTGCTTGGACCTCGTCAGAAGCGTCTACGATCATCGTTTCGGTCAGCTCGAGCCGCAACCTCTTCGCCGCCACCCCCGTTTCCGCCAATACCTCTTGAACGTATCCGATGAGACCGGGGCGCAAGAAGCCTTGGCTCGAGACGTTCACGCTCAAGCCGACGTCCATACCCTCTTCACACCACGCCGCAAGCTGACAGCAGGCGCGGCGCAGCACGAGGCGGTCCAGCTTGGTGATGAGCCCCATGTCCTCGGCGATGGGCACGAAGACGGCGGGCGAGACTGCGCCGTGAACGGGGTGCGTCCAGCGCACGAGGGCTTCAAAGCTCTCGACTTTTTGAGTCTCGAGCGAGAGAATCGGCTGATAGTGCACCGTAAAGTCACCTTGTTCGACGGCAGTGCGCAAGTTGGCCTCTAAGCTCATGCGGCGCTCCAAGTGCTCGCGCATGGAGGCGTCAAAAACCGCAAAGCAGGCGCGGCCCTTCTCTTTGGCGCGGTACATGGCGATGTCGGCGTCGCGCATGACCTCTGTGGCGCTCACGTAGTCCGGGCTGCCCAGCACCACGCCGATGCTCGCCGAGAGGTGAACGTCGTGCTCACCGAGTTCGTGGGCGGGTGCGAGCACGTTTTGAAGGCGCTGCGTCATCCTTAGCGCCTCGTCCTCGGCAGTAATATGTTTGAGTGAAGGCTTTGCAGTCAAATCCTCTAGGAGCACGATAAACTCATCGCCACCCAGACGCGCTACCGTGTCCGTAGGTCTCAGCGTGTTCTGGAGCCGCCGCGCCACCGCGATGAGCAGTTCGTCGCCTACCGCGTGACCGAGCGAGTCGTTGACGAGCTTGAAGCGGTCAAAGTCCAAGTAGAGCACCGCAAAGGTGCCCGCCTGACCGCGCTTGCTGCGCTCCAAAACGTGCGCCAAGCGGTCATTGAAAAGCGAGCGGTTTGCTAAGCCTGTCAGCGCGTCATGAAAGGCGCTGTGCTGAAGCTGCGCGTTCACCTCTTCTAGCTCTTGGGTGCGCAGAGAGACGCGCTGCTCGAGCCTCTCATTCATCCCCTGCAACTCCCGTTCAGAGCGCCCCAAACGCACCCTCAGGTCGCGCAGATATCCAACGATGGTGGCGACGAAAAACGTCACGATGAGCCCCGGCCAGCCGCCCTGATGCAGCGAGATGAGCGGGTCGAAGGCTCCCTCATTCACTAGGTTGCTCACCAGCGAGTTGATGAGCATACCCGTTAGAGCGCCCCAAAGCCCGCCGCGCAGCCCCCAACACCAGGCGGTCAACGCCGTCGGGAGTATCACCAGCGCAAAGCCGCCGGGTCCTATCTCGGTGACGAGGGCGTAAACGGCGACGCCGTGAACTACCCAGATAAGGGATAAGGTAAGGAGAGGTCGTCGCATCACATCCGCAGCCTAGGACACGCGCTCTTACAAAACCCTTACGTCCACATCCCAACGCTTCTTATCTCTTTACGGATTTGCGAGAGACCTCGTAGCGCGATAGGATAGAGGCGCAGCCCGTAATGGGCACAAATCAGTCATGACCCAACTCCCCACATAAAGAGGTAAGAACATTGACTCACCCTACCCTTGGAACGTCTGAGCGCCCCGTCCGCGTCGCCATCATCGGCTCCGGCCCGTCGGGTTTCTTCGCGGCGGATTCGCTCCTCAAGCAAAAAGAGATTCACGTCTCCATCGACATCATCGACCGCCTGCCGACCCCTTACGGCTTGGTACGCTACGGCGTCGCGCCCGACCACCAGAAAATCAAGTCGGTCACCAAGCTCTACGAAAAGACCTGCAACGACCCCCGCGTGCGCTTTATCGGCAACGTGCATTTCGGCAGCGACCTCTCTCACAAAGAGGTGCGCCGCTTTTACGACGCGGTTCTATACGCGGTGGGCGCGTCGGCAGACCGTTCGCTCAACATCCCCGGCGAAAACCTCTCGGGCAGCCTCTCCGCCACCGAGTTCGTCGCCTGGTATAACGGCCACCCGGACTACGCGACCTTAGACCCCGATCTGAATATGGAAAACGTTGCGGTCATCGGCATGGGCAACGTCGCAGTGGACGTGACGCGCATCCTGGCGAAGTCGGTGGATGAACTGCGCGAGACGGACATTGCCGATCACGCTTTGGAACTGCTCGCAGAGAGCAAGGTCAAGAATATCTACATGATCGGTCGGCGCGGACCCGCTCAGGCGAAGTTCACGACCAAAGAGCTGCGCGAGTTGGGCGAACTTCACAACGCGGATATCAACGTCAAAGCAGCAGACTTAGACCTCGACCCTATCAGCGAAGCCTCGTTGGAAGGCAACCCCGCTTTGGCTAAAAACATCGAAGTCTTACGCGGCTTTGCGCAGCAAGAGCGCACGGGCAAGCCGCGCTGTGTGCATCTGCACTTCTTCGAGTCGCCTACTGAACTTTTAGGTGACGAGCAGGTAGAGGGATTGAGGCTCGAGACCAACCGCCTGGAAGACCAAAATGGCTACCTCAATGCTGTCGGCACAGGCGAGTTCGAAACGCTCCCCATCGGCATGATTTTGCGCTCGGTGGGCTACAAAGGTACACCGCTTAAAGACGTCCCTTTCGATACTCGCAAGGGCGTCATACCTAACCAGGACGGGCGCGTCACAACGGATGAAGGTGAGGTTGTGAGCGGCGAGTATGTCGCAGGTTGGATCAAACGCGGACCCTCAGGCGTCATCGGCACGAACAAGGCGGACGCGATGGAGAGCGTGAAGAGGTTGTTGGAAGATGTTCCTTCTCTCAAACCTGTCGCTGAGCACGCCGCCAGTCCCAGAGCCGTCGAAGAAATCCTCGCGGCTAAGCAAGTTCCCTTCATCACCTTTGAGGACTGGTTGGAGATCGACAGACTCGAGACCGAAGCGGGCAAAGAGCAGGGCAGGCCGAGGGTGAAGATCACGCAGGTACAGCGGATGTTGGCGCGGGCGAAGACGGCGGTTTTTGATTAGTTTGAGGGGATAGTAAAGTCCGAGAAAGCTCTTCATAGAAGGCTTCTCGGACATTTTGTTGAGGGAAAAGCAGGTATTCTTCATGACATTTGAATTCATTAACGACGTATCTAAATTAGAGGGAACGGTATACTTTGAGTTTCTACCTCGTAAATATCAAGGTGAGTGCTGGAATTCTGATGCTGTATACATTCAAGAGGAGGCCATTCTCTTTTTCGATGCATTACTTGTCAGGCATGTGCCGAATTACGACCACTTCTCATTCATGAGCACAAGTTACGAGGCGGCACAATCTCTAGCTGATGACCTGCTCGAGTATTCGCGCGACGTTGTGGCTACTAATAATACTGATCTACTAGTTCAGAAGTACGGCGTTCGCGTAGAGGTAGCTAATGAAATAAGGGAAGATTGGCTACATCAAAGACAGCCATTGAGCAGGATGCTTTCTGAACTTGCTTCGTGGATCGAAGAGACCATCGAACCAGGTGGACGTCTTTCGGTGCTCGGTATTTAGAAGGCTTGAAGCGTTGCAGAAAAGATTTGAGAACGCTTGACAAAGCGCATATCCTAAGCCTACCCTTACATAATTATACAAATACCTAAAGGAGGCTCAAATGTTCAGATTAGCCCTCATCACTTTAGCCGCACTCCTCACCACCGCCTACGCGCAAGATTTCCCAGAAGGCACCTGGGTAGACCTCACGCACACGCTCAACGAGGACGCCGTGTTCTGGCCTACCGCGAGGATGTTCGAGCAAGAAACCGTTTTTGAGGGCGAGACGGAGGGGGGCTACTTTTATAGCGCCTACAACTTCTCGGCGGCGGAGCATGGCGGCACGCATATTGACGCGCCTATCCACTTCGCGATGGGGCGCAACGCCGCTGATGAGATTCCAGTCGATCAGCTTATCGGCCCTGCAGTCGTGATCGATGTGAGCGAGCAATCCGCCGAAAACCGCGACTATCAGTTTACAGTCGAGGACGTGACGAACTGGGAGTCGGAAAACGGGCAGATTCCTGAGGGGGCGATTGTGCTCTTCAATACTGGCTTTGCGCAATACTATCCAGACCGTGAGCAGTATATGGGCACCGCCGAGCGCGGCGAGGAGGCGGTCGCGGACTTGCACTTTCCGGGTATCCACCCTGACCTCGCTATCTTTTTAGCGCTGGAGCGAGATATCGCAGCCGTCGGGCTCGACACGCCGAGCCTCGACTACGGGCAGTCCACCGACTTCAAGTCGCACGTGGTCCTCTACCGGGAGAACGTCTTCGGCATCGAGAACCTGGCGAACCTGAACGAACTCCCCGCGACGGGTGCAACGCTCATCGCGCTGCCGATGAAGATGGAGGGGGGCAGTGGCGGGCCGGTGCGAGTGGTAGCGCATCTGCCGGAGTGAGGTTTACTTTCCCACACCTCCCAATCTCATCCGCTCAGCATGTGTTGAAACTCGAGTCCTCCGCCACAACCGCCACGACAAGAGCGCCGCCGCCGCGATGAGCCCCACCACGAGCCCCGTCCACAACCCACGTCCCCCTAAACCAAAGCCAAACGCCAACGTCACGCCTGTGCTCATCCCGATACCCCAATAGGCGAAGAGTGAGATGAGCATAGGGATTCGTGTGTCTTTGAGCCCGCGCAACGAGCCCGCCGCACTGACTTGCAACCCGTCGAATATCTGAAAGGCGGCTGCGAACCCTAAAAAGAGCACCGCTGTGCGAACTACCGTCTGGTTTGCAGGGTCGCCTACATCTAAATAGAGCGAGACGACGCGCTCAGGGATGAGCCAAAAGGTGAGCGCGGTCAGCGCCATGAAGCCGAGGCTGAGCGCCATACCGACGCCCGCCGCCCGCTGCACGCCGTCCGCATCTTTACGTCCCGCCGCCTGCCCCACGCGCACCGCCGTCGCGGAGGCTAGGCCCACCGGAACCATAAAGGTAAAACTCGCGCTTTGAATGGCGATTTGATGCGCGGCGAGTTCGACCGTGCCGACCAAGCCCATCAGCAGCGCGGTAATAGTAAAGAGCCCGCCCTCGAAGCCCAAGGTAAGACCGATGGGCCAACCGATTATGAAGAGGTCGCGCAAGACGTTAGGGTCGGGCGTGCGTAACTCCGTGAAGATATGCAGATGAGGTAGGGAGTACTGCACGTAGAGCGCTGCTAGGATGAATAACATCCAAAAGACGAAGGTACTCGCCCAGCCTGTACCAACAAGCCCGAGTGCAGGAAAACCGAAACGTCCGAACATGAGCGCGTTGTTTGCGAAGATATTCAACCCGACGCCAGCAAAGGCGATAAGCATAACCGGGCGGGGCCTCGAGATACCCTCTAACAGCCCCCGCAGCCCAATCATCCACAGCGCAGGCAGAAATCCCCACGAAATCGCCTGCAAGTAGCCCGCCGCCAACGCTACGGTTTCTGCGTCTTGCCCCATAAGGATGAGGAGCGGGGCAGCGTTCCAGAAGAGGACCATCGCGGGCAGCGTGAGGCCGAGCGCGAGCCACAACCCCTGCCGCGTCGCCCGCGCCGTCATCGCCTCATCGCCTGCGCCGTGCGCCTGCGAGACGGTAGGCCCAACCGCGAACATCACGCCCATACCCACGATGAGCGCCATCACAAAGACGCTGCTCCCTAGCGCGATAGCCGCGAGCTGTTCGTTGCCGAGCCGCCCGACCATCAAGGTGTCGATAAACGTCAGCGAGACCTGCGCGAGCTGCGCCAAAATGAGAGGTGCGGCGAGCGCGGCGGTGCGCCTGAGCTCAGTAAGGGTGGGGTGCTGGGTCATAGATAGGGACGTTCACGTACGGGCTCTTTAGCCTAAGCCTCGAGGCTAGTCCCGGTCAAGCTAAAGGGTTAAGCCGAAGCTTACGCACGTAGATTCGTGACACCTTATTCGCGTTCGATATGTAACTTTTCAAAGGACAGAATTCGGCTTTTATACGCTTTCTGAGCGAACTCTGTTTTCGTTTCGAAAGGTTCACAGCGATTTCTTTCGAAGAATTGGTGTACGTGCGTACGCCTTGCTTGCATCAACATGCCTAGCGTCCACACATCCATCTATGGTATGCTCTCACGTCTTATCGGCGCATGGTTTGCTCTGAAAAATCAGCCTTAAAGCTGCGCCCTTACACTCGACTCGCATCCATCCCACTGGAGGAATAAGATGAAAAGAACGTATCAACCCAACAAGCGCAAGCGTGCCAAAACGCACGGGTTTCGCGCTCGCATGAAGACCTCGACTGGTCGCAACATCATCAAACGCCGCCGCGCTAAGGGTCGCACCAAGCTCTCCGTCTCTGACGAGTAAGGGTGACGATTTGTGACGGTACCGGTTTGCTCCTTAAAGAGTGACCGCGCGTTTCAGAGGATGCGGCGCGGCAAGGCGGGGCACGCGAAACTCCTAAGCCTCCGCTGGCGCAGCAACCGCGAAACGTGTGTGCGCGTCGGTATCGTTGTGTCGAAAAAAGTCGGCAACGCCGTGGTGAGAAACCGCGTGCGCCGCCGCTTGCGCGAAGCACTGCGAGCGCTCACCGTAGAAGGTAAAGTCTCTAAGACCTTTGACCTCGTTGTCATCGCTAGACCTGTCGCGGCCGACGCGGATTACTGGCAGCTTAAAGACGCGCTACGTTACGCGCTGAAAAAGGGTGGGGCGCTGTGAAAGCTCTTGCCAAGTTATCGCTCGCGCAACAGCTCGCGCTGCTCCCGCTGCGAGCCTATCGCCGCTTTTTGTCGCCGCTCAAGGCGAGCCCTAGCTGCCGCTTTCATCCGACATGTAGTAAATACGCTGTAGACGCGTTCACGCAGCACGGCGTCCTTAGAGGAAGTTGTTTGGCGTCACGGCGGCTGCTCAAATGCCATCCTTTTCACCCAGGCGGCTTCGACCCTGTTCCGACCCCAAAGGGTACCGACAAGGATGTTAATAGTGCTGAGGGAAACCATCACGCTAAAGGTGACACGTCGAGGGCGTGCCCTCACTCGGAGGAATTTTGAAAGGTAAAGTATTTACGGCGCTTGCGCTTTGCGCCGCGCTCGTTTTCATCTCGTTCGCGTTTGCTAGGGTCTCTTTTGGGATTCAGGACTTTAGCACATCGCAGTTTAGCAACGCAGCGGATTTAGACGCGCTTTGCACGCCCAACCCCACCTCATTTTGGTGTGACCTGAGGAGTCAAAACCTCAAGCTCATCACGACGAAGAGCGTGGACTACATCTTTGACGAAAGCGGCGAAGTCGTCGCGCTTTACGCCAAGCAGCAGCGCGGGCAAGACTTTAAGGGCAACTACAATCTCAACAACAACCAGAACCTCATCCCGTACACCGCGCAAATTCCCGGCGGTGCGGTTTTTGTGGGGGGAGAGAGGCTCGAGCCCGAGACCGCCACCAGCAACTGGAGAGAGGTCGAGCGCAACGGCGAAGCCGCGCTTCTAGGCGAATTTTCCTATCAAACCGATGGATACAGAGTAGAGAAGACTCTCTTAGTAAGCTCAGCTAGAAACTCGCTGGACGCGGAAGTTACCGTCACTCGCACCGAGGCTGGAGAAGAGCCCGCAACGGTGCAGTACGCTTACTCCGGCATCGGACGGCAGGACACGCCCGTCATCAAAGTGGGTCAGGGTGAGAACTTTACCCTCAACCCGGTGACGCAACCCGTTCAAAACCCCTCCTATATTTCGTTGCAGAACAACAACAACAACCGAGCTTTTGCCATCGTCATGCGCCCCGACCCCAATGCGGAAGGTGCAGGCGGACAAGACCTCGCCGCTTTGCCGCGCTCAGCGCGTCAGATCGCCTTAACCAAAACGTTGCCACCTGAGTCCAATGCCTCCGTGACCTTAGACGTAGAGGTGTACGGCGGTCCCAACGAGATGGTGCGCTACCTCCAGGAAAACTATCTCGACTTACCCGGTCTCTTCAGACCCAACATCTTAGGGCGCGTCTCACTGGGTATCGTCATCGCGTTAGAGACCATTCATAGCGTTGTCGGCAATTGGGGACTTTCCATCATCGTGCTGACGCTCCTCTTTCGCATTCTAGTGTGGCCCTTAATCGCGACGCAAACAAAGTCCATGATGGGAATGCAGCAGCTTCAACCCAAGCTGCAAGCCTTGCAGAAGAAGCACAAGGACAACCGCGAAAAACTCACCGAAGAGACGATGAAGCTCTACAAAGAGGCGGGCGTCAACCCGGCGGGTGGCTGTCTGCCCATCCTCGTGCAGATGCCTATTTTCATCATCTTGTGGCGCGTCTTTATCAACTTCGAATTCAACGAGGGCTTCTTATGGATTCCTGACCTGGGGCTCAACGACCCCTATTACATCCTGCCGCTGCTCTACGTCGCGGTGATGGCGGGGCAAGCCTTTATCTCGGCGCAAGGGAACGTGCAGTCGCTCCGGCAGCAACTCCTGATGAGCGGTGTGTTCGTCTTCTTCATCTTCAACTTCCCCGCTGGTGTGACGCTCTACCTCATCACTTCGATGGCGATTCAGGTGTTGCAGCAGTTTCTTATCAAGCGTACGTCCACTCCCCCCGCCGCCACCGCTCAGGCGAAAGCAAAGTAACGAAAGAGAGCGTAATCAAAACGCGACACCGTCCCTCATCCTGTAAATCAACGTAAGGAGCTAGCGTGGCAGACGACAAGAATAACGATTTGGATACGTACCTCGACAACCTCGGCATCAACACAGGTGAAGAGGAATCCGCCACGCCCGAACTGCCCGAGGATTCGTCCCAATCGCAGCCCTTCGTCGCGCCGCTCGTTATTGAAGGCGATACGGCGGAGCGCTGTGAATCGTTTTTAGTTCACTTGCTGCTCAACATCGACCCTGGCTACGCCGCCGAGATTCGCTACGCGGATGAGGATGAGGTCGTGGTAGACATCACAGGCGGCGACCCCGGCAAGATTATTGGACGAGGGGGGCGCACCTTAGCGGCGCTCGAGTACCTCACCAACGCCGTCGTCAACCGCGATGAAACGGCGGGCAACGTGCGCGTCAATATCGACGTGGGTGGCTATAAAGATCGCCGCGACGATAGGCTGAGAGGTGAGGCGCGTAAAGCTGCGGCAAGGGTACGTAAAACAGGCTTCGCTGTCGAGTTGGACCCGATGAACGCAGGGGAGCGCCGCGTGATTCACATGGCGTTAGCAGATGACCCTTCGGTGAAAAGCGAATCGTCGGGTGAGGGGCGCGATAGGCGGGTTGTGGTCAAGCCGGTGCAGTGAGGGTGGGGTTTGCGGAAGACTCCCGAACTCAAAGAGGTTGAGAGGCAAAGGTAGTAGGGGCGGGTTTCAAACCCGTCCCACCCATTTCATCTATGTCGCGTACTCCCTCGTCAAAAAAGATGATGGTGCGAAAATCAGTGAGGTTGAGTCATAGTAACGGGATGAAATCAACGAGTATATAGCCTGACAATCTTCACTCTTGTCTGGCTTAGAACGTCGTCTCTTATGACTGCGCTACAGTCAGATAAAAAGCGCTGTGCAACCCTAAGCGTTATCTTATAAGGCAGTGTCGCGGTGTAACCGTAACCGATGAAGAACTGCAATCAGTTAAGAATTGAGACTCGAGGATAGAGAGGTTAGCATGGTTCCAACCAAGGAAGAACTGAAAACGCTCGGCGCACAAACAGGGCTCAACGTCTCCATCTATATGCCTACCCACATGGCAGGAGCCGACACCCGCGAGAATCCAATCCGCTTCAAGAACCGCGTGCAAGAGGCTGAGCGCCGCTTGAACGAGCACAGTATTAACGAAGGCAGAATTGACGCTCTGCTCGGCTCAGCGCGGCAACTTGTCAACGACAACGACTTTTGGCAGCACCAGCGTGAAGGTTTTGCTATGTTTCTTAGTGAAAAGGAGCAGCGCCAATATAAACTGCCCTTTGTGCCCAAAGAGATCACCGTCGTCGCGGAGCACTTTTACGTCAAGCCGATGCTTCCCTACCTCGCTGAGGGCGAGCGCTTTTTTATCTTGGCGGCGAGCCTCAACAACGTGCGACTCTTCGAGGCAACGCGCTTCGAGGTCAGTGAGATTGCGTTAGAAGATACGCCGACGAGCCTCGACGAAGCGCTCAAATACGACGACCCCGAAACGAGCTTGGACCATTACACCATCTCTGCTGGCGGACGTGGCGGCGGCGAAGGGGGCGCGGTCTTTCAGGGGCAGGGCGCAGGCAAAGACGAGCGCAACGTCAACATTTTGCGCTTCTTTAAGGAACTGGACAACGGCGTGCGGCGCATCCTGGAGCCGCAGGGGAGTCGCATTCCCGTGGTGTTCGTTGGCGATAAGGGTATCTTTCCTATCTACCAAGAGGCCAACCATTACAACGGGCTTTTAGACGAAAATGTGGACGGGAACCCTGACATTCTCGACGCGAAGATGCTTCACGAAAAGGCTTGGCCCGTCGTAGAGCCGCACTTGCAAGGGCGACGCGAAGAGGACAAGAACAACTACATGCACAAGGCGGGCGCTGACCCCGAGCACGCCTCGGATGATTTGGAGGACATCCTCCCCGCTGCCTTCGACAGCCGCATCGAAACGCTCTTCGTCGCGCAAGACGCGCACCGCTGGGGACGCTACGACCCGGAGGCGCGTGAGGTCAAGCTGAGCGAGGAGGAGAGAGCAGGGGACAGCGATTTGCTCGACTTGGCGGCACTTCACACGATGTTGAATGGTGGTACGGTTTACGCGGTGGAACGAGAGAGCGTGCCGGGTGATGAGGTGGTGGCGGCGATCTACCGCTTTTAGGAGACCTCATGAACTGAGCTCTGTTCTAGCCTGAGCCCGAGTTTACGTTCCACCCGTGAAGGGCGTGACTTCTTGCAAGAAGTTACGCTACCTCGTATTACGACGTGTTAGTTATCGTCTTTTGATAAACCGGCTAACTCGTGTCCGAAGTGCGCTCTTTCAAGTTCTCTCGTCCTGCACAACGCTGTTGCACCTAGCTGAATTGTGACTTTGAGTCATGTTTTCGTATATCTCCTTTGTTAGCTTGTATACAAATTCACAGGTAGGGAAAGGACGGGTATGTTTGGACTTGACATCCAGATCAGCACGATTGATCTTCTTATCATCGCTGCTTACTTCATCATCATTTTCGTTATCGGCTATGTAGTCGCGCAGGGCACCGAAAGCGGGGACGACCTCTTCTTGGCGGGTCGCAGCTTGGGGTGGGGCGCAGTCGGTATGTCGCTCTTCGCCTCAAACATCTCGAGTTCGACGCTGGTCGGTCTCATGGGCGACGCTTACCGCACGGGTTTGGCACCCTCGGCGTACGAATGGATGGGGGGGCTCCTGCTGATCTTTGGCGCGTTCACCTTTTTCCCGTTCTTTTTGCGCTCGAGAATCTCTACCATTCCCGAATTTTTAGAGAAGCGCTTCGACGCGCGTTCGCGCAAATATTTTTCGGCCATCACCATCTTTCTCGCGGTTATGGTGGACACAGCGGCAGGGCTCTATGCGGGGTCGCTCGTCGCACAAGTATTTATTCCTGATCTCAACCTAACGGTCTTCATCGTGTCGTTAGCCATTATTGGTGGTATCTATACGGCGGCGGGCGGTCTCGCGGCGGTCGTCTACACGGACGTGTTACAAGCCATCGTTCTCATCATCGGCACGTCAGCTATCGCCATCATCACGTTTTCTCAGTTCGGTTTCTCTTGGAGCGAAGCGACTCAGGCGCTACCCGAGGGGCACCTCTCGATTGTTAAGCCTATCTCTGACGAAGTGTTGCCGTGGCCCGGACTCATCGTGGGCGTGCCGCTCTTAGGATTCTACTACTGGATTTTGAACCAGTACATCGTGCAGCGCGTTCTAGGCGCAAAAGACGTGCAGAACGCCCGCTGGGGTGCGATGTTGGCTGGGCTGCTCAAGCTCACGCCACTCTTTATCATGATGCTCCCCGGCGCGTTCGCCGTAACGCTGCTGCCCAATTTGGAGTCGCCTGACCAAGTCTTCCCTACGCTCGTCCAGGAGTTTTTACCCATCGGCTTAACGGGTATCGTCTTGGCGGGACTTATTTCGGCGATCCTCTCGAGCGTCGATTCCGCACTCAACTCCGCCTCAACCCTCCTGACGCTCGACTTTATCGAGCCGGCGATGGGTCGTGACTTAGAGCCTCAAGAAGCGCGGCGCTTTGGTACGTTTGCCACCTTAGGCTTCATGGTCATCGCGGCGGTGTGGGCTCCTGCAATTCAGGGTTTTCCCGGTCTTTTTTCCTACATCCAGTCGATGTTCGCCTACATCGTCTCGCCTATCGTCGCCGTCTTTTTGGTGGGTTTCTTCTGGGACAGGATGAACGCGCAGAGTGCGTTCGTCACGCTGATTACTGGACACGTCATCGCCGCAGCCACCTTTGCTCTCGTGCAGAGCGGCGTGATCACGATCAACTTTCTCTATGTCGCGGGCATCCTCTTCGCGGTAAGCTGTATCGTCTGTGTGGTAACAAGCCTCAACATGGGCAGCGCACCTAGCAAAGATAAGATCGACGAGCTGACCTTTAGCAGCGGCTACGCCGAGCCCGAAGGTAGCGTCGCCTGGTACGCCGACTTCCGCGTTCACGCGGCGGCGGTGGTGGTCTTGACCGTCATCATGCTCATCACCTTTTGGTAGACAGACCTCTACACCTCTGCGTTAAGCTGAGCTATGTTTAGTGAGATTCGCTCAGCTTGCGCAAAGGTCGCTAGGCGTTCGCGCTACGTCACACTAGTTGAAGATAAACTTGCAGCTTACGCTCACGCTTTACCTTCGCGAACGCCTCAACCGACCTATGACACTGTTCATCACTTCATGGGTTCGCCCGAGGACACGCTCGCTTATATCGTTACGCTGGACGCGGTCAACTTCGGCTCGGGCTACTTTCCGCATATGCAGAAACGGCGCGAAGGATCGAAGTATATGTCGGGGTACTTTACGGTAGCCTCATCACTTAAAGATTATTTTGATAAGTACGGACCTCTTTCGGCGCAAGCGCTACGTGAGCTGGATGTGGGGGGATGCGGGGGCCTCTTCCAGCAAGACCTCAGCGACCCCGTTCGCGCCGAGTTGATGCAGCATTTCACAAGAGCGCTTAACAACTTAGGTGATTACCTCTTGGAACGCTTCGGTGGCAGCTTCACCGCGCTTATAGAAGCGGCTGAACACTCGGCGGAACGTCTAGCAACGCACCTCGCCGAAATGCTCTACTTCCAAGATGTTGCCACCTATGAGGGCTTCAGCGTACCTCTTTACAAACGCGCCCAAATTACCGCGTCCGACCTCGCGCTCGCCTTTAACGGCGAAGGCTATGGTTACTTTAAGGACTTGCACAAGCTGACCATCTTCGCCGATAATCTCGTGCCCCACGTGCTCCGTTTAGACGGGGTGTTACACTTTGACGAGAGCTTAGCGGCTCGCATCAACGCGGGTGAGCTTATCGCGGCGGGCGGGGGTGAAGAGGTTGAGATTCGCGCCGTGGCCCTTCACGCGGTTGAACGTATGGTGGCGCTACTGCGTGAGAGGGATAACATAGAAAGCGACGCTTTAGAAAACACTACTTTAGAAAATAAAGGGATAACGGCGCAAAACTTGGATGTGCGCTTGTGGAATAGAGGTCAAGCCCCCTACTACAAGGCGCAGCCGCGCCACCGCACGCGAACCGTCTTTTACTGATAATGATAATGTCATTACCAAGCTAACTAAGCGTAAGAGCAGCTTGTTACGCTTAACATTATCTTTACATCGCTTAGTGATACTATCGTTATATTAGCAGTAAGAAGTTGCGTCCTCGGCGCACTTCACCGGACGAACCTTTAATTTGCTTATCTTTATCAGTCTAAAGCAGGTATTTTATGAACGTAGCTAAGGCCCTTTCCTTGACGCAAGAAACGCTCGAGGCTGCCCAAATCGAAAGCCACCGAGTCGAATCACTGGTGATGTTGGAGCATCTGCTCGGCACCTCCAGAGTTGATATTGTCACCAATTATAAGCGCCCGCTGAGCGAATCACAGCAGGCGAAACTCAGCCGCTGGCTCACAAGGCGTGCCCAGCGCGAGCCGTTGCAACACATCTTAGGTGTTGGCTACTTCTACGGTTTAGAACTGAGCGTTACGCCAGACGTGCTTATACCCCGCCCTGAAACGGAGCGCATGGTCGAGCTGGCGTTGCGGCGCTTGGGACGGCGTGCTCCGCTTAAAGTGCTGGACGTTGGCACGGGCAGCGGCGCGATTGCGCTCGCCATTAAAGCGGAGCGTCCTAATACCGAGGTCGTCGCGACGGATATCTCAGCGGCGGCATTAGAGGTCGCGAGGGCGAACGCCGCCAAACTCGGCTTGAACGTCCGTTTCTTACGTGCCGACCTCTTGAAAACAGATGAGGTGAGAGCGTTCGCGAAGGACGCCGACCTCATCATCTCCAATCCGCCCTATCTACCCGAATCGGACAGGCACGAAATCGGCCCTGAAGTGCAGGCCGATCCACAAGAGGCGCTCTATTCAGGCGAGGACGGCCTCGCGCACTTCAGGTACTTAGCATGTGACGCTCATGCGTTGCTCAAGCCGGACGCCTGGCTTTTCGTTGAACTCGACCCGCGCAACGTGCGCACCGCTTTTGACGAGTGCGAAGGTTGGCGGCAGCGCTGGGTGGAGAAAGACCTAGTACGGCGCGAGCGGTTTTTACGGTTGCGACGTTAGATTCGGCGGTTTACGGTCAACGTTGTGGACTGCGTTTTTCTGTTGAGATAGCACCTCAGCTTATCAGCCCGTCAGGGAAACCTAGCCTGATATATACTGACGGATTTTTATTCCGCTTAAACGTCTGTGCGCGTGTCCGTGCGTTCTGGGCTGCTGGCGCTATAGGACTCAACATCGGTAAGTTCATCCTCAGATTCAACCTCTTGCGGGCGCTTGTCGAAAAAGCTCGAGAGTAAGAGCAACCCCGCCCCGCCGACCACACACATATCCGCTACGTTAAAGACCGGGTAGTTAAAGCCCTGCACGTAAAAGTGGATAAAGTCGCGAACGAAACCCAGCAAAAAGCGGTCGATCATGTTGCCAATCGCGCCGCTCAAAATGAGTGTCAGCGCGGCGAGCTGCATTCTAGGCATGGTGCGGGCGTGGCGCAGCAGATAGATGAAAATCGCGACGGACACAACCGCCGAGAGGATGCCCAACAGCAGCGTAGCGTCTTGCAAGATGCCAAAGGCCGCGCCCGTGTTGCGCGTGTAGGTGAAATGGAAGCCGAGGCCGAGCGCGAGGTCGGGACCGTTCAAGGGAAAGGTGCTCGCCGCCCACCACTTGGTCACTTGGTCGAGCGCAACGAGGATGAAGACTACAAAGAGGTACATGGGTTTTAGTATACGGAGTGCGAGCGGGTGTGGGGTGGATTGGCTTGCATTTTGTCTTCGTGTTCGAACATCTACATTGTTCTTTGAGTTTTATGAGGTGCGTTTGAGCATGTAAGAAACGATGATACCTGAGCTAGAGATATCTCTATCGGCTCTCGTTATGACATATTTCTTGCCCCTAAAATTAACAGCTTCACTAGCTGCATATTTGGCGTCTAATAAAGCTCGTTCCTCACGTGATACCTCTTCACTTGTCACATGAATAGTTCTATCGTCTGAACTCATAGTTTTACTATACGACGCCGAGGCTACTTGAGTCGGAATGGCTCTAAACTTCGAGCCTGTGTCCTCAAACCGTGAATTTTGGCAAAATTGCGTGTGATATTTCAGCGTATACTTCTCCTTATTCATCACCAAATCGGTGTAATGGAAAGTCATGTTGAGACCTAAATAGGAGGGGTAAGCGTGCCCGCGACGCTCAATCAGTTACAGCAGTTCGTCAAACGAAACCGGCAAGGAGCCGACGACCCATTGGAGAGCTTCGTCGGCTTTTTGTTTGAAAAAGCCAGTCCTGACCTCTTGGAGGCGTTCGACACGGAGAGCCTTTTAGCCGTTGGCAAAGGGGCGCTCTCGTTCATGCAGGACAAACTCCCCGAAGAGGTGCGCGTGCGCGTCTACAACCCGAGCTATGAGGCGGAGGGGTGGGAGACGCCCTACACTGTATTGGAACTCACCCTCAAAGACCGCCCTTTTATCGTCGATTCGGTCCGCGCCGAGTTGCGCCGCAAAGGGTACGAGGTCTATCACCTCTTGCACCCGATTTTAAGAATCGAGCGCGAGGACGGCAAGGTCACGGGCGTTGACACCGGACAAGACGAAGATGAGGTTTTAGAGGCGTACGAACTCTACCTCATCGAGCGCGAGGACGACCCACGGGAATTAGAGGCGTTAGAAGCGTCGGTAAGAGGTGTTTTAGACGATGTTGTTTTAGCGACGGACGACTACGTTGCCATGCGGGAGAAGACGGGGGAGCTTAAAGAGAGGCTCGAGGGGCTCTTAAAGCATATCAAGAACCGCAAGCAGGCCGACGAGCTAGAGGAGTACGCCGCCTTCATGGACTGGCTCGCCGAGGACAACTTCGTCTTCTTGGGCTACCGCGAGTACGACATTGTCGAGCAAAATGATGTGCAGCAGCTCGTGGTGGACCGGGACTCGGGCTTGGGCGTCTTGAGCAAGATGCAGGAGAGCGCCTACACCGAGCCCGTACCCCTGTCAGAAATCCCTCAAGGGCTGCGCGAGCGCGTTTTGGGCGGCAAGGTCCTGACCGTCACCAAGACGAACGCCGAAGCGACGGTGCACCGCCCCGCCCGCATGGACTACGTCGGCCTCAAGAAGATAGGTGAGAACTGGCAGGTGCAGGGCGAGCGGCGCTTTGTCGGACTCTTTACCTCCAAGGCACTCTCAACGTCCGTCGAGGACATCCCTATCTTGCGTCACAAATTGCGCCTCGTCTTAGACAAGGACAAAGCGACTCCCGGCTCGCACGACTTTAAGCGCATCGTCACGATTTTTAACTCGGTTCCGCGCGAAGAGCTTTTCTGGAGCGACGCCGCGCAGCTTTATAAAGACATCCGCACCGTCATGGACACCGCCAAAGAGCGCGGCGTACGTCTGACCGTGCGCCCTGACCCCTTAGCGAGAGGGCTCGCGGTGATGGTCATCATGCCGCGCGGGCGCTTCAACGCCGACGTGCGCCGCGAGATTCAGGCGTTTTTAGCCGACAAGCTAGACGCGGAGCACGTGGACTATCAACTGGCGATGGGCGAGGACGAGGCGCAGGTGCGCTTTCACTTCTTCTTCACGACGGATAAGAGCCAAGACGACCTCCATATGGCGGAGTTGGAGGGAGAGGTCGCCGACCTCACGCGCACCTGGAGTGACCACCTCTTAGAGCGGCTGATGACCCAAAAAGGTGAAACGGCGGGGCGGCGCTTGGCGGAGCGCTACGCCGATGCGTTTGATGAACGCTACAAGGCGGATACGACGAGCACCGCCGCTACGCGCGACATCGAGAACTTAGAGACGTTGGGCGACGCGCCCTACCTCGTGGACATTTTGAACCCCGTCCACGGCTACGAAGGCCGGGATAATAGTGGGGCGGCGACGCAGCTCAAAATCTACCACCAGGAGCGCACGCTCGTTTTGAGTGACGTTTTGCCGATTTTGGAAAACTTGGGCTTCAAGGTCTTGGAGCAGATTTCTTACTACACCAGGACGAGCGCTAAAGAGGTGCGCGGTATCGACATCTTCAGGGTGCAAGACCGCGCAGGCGAAACCATTGACGTGCGTGAGCACGGTGAGCGTATTAAAGAGGCGCTCTTAGCGTTGCTCACGCGAACGACCGAAAGCGACGCCCTAAACCGCTTAGTGCTTTACGGCAGCCTCAGCGTGCGGCAAGTAGCGCTCTTGCGAACCTTGCAGATGTATTACGCGCAGCTTAGCGCGGGGACGAGTCGGAGCTTTGTCTCGAGCACCCTCCTGGGCCATCCCGAGGTCGCTAGTCTCATCTACCGCGCCGTTGCCGCGAAGTTTGAACCTGAGGTTGAAGATAGGAACGCGAGGCTCGAAGAGGTCAAAACGTCTTTTTCCGACGCCCTCCAAGCGGTCGCTTCGTTGTCCGAAGACCAAACCTTGCGCGGACTCTTTAACCTAGTCGAAGCGGCGGTGCGCACGAACTTCTTCTTGGGCAAACCCTACATCTCGCTCAAGCTGGATTCAGGGCAGGTCACACGGATGCCCGAGCCGCGCCCGCTGTTCGAAATCGCCATGTCGAGCCCCACCGTTGAAGGCACGCATTTACGAGGCGGCAAGGTCGCGCGTGGTGGTCTGCGTTGGAGCGACCGACCGGACGACTTTCGCACCGAAGTCTTAGGACTGATGAAGACGCAAATGACCAAAAACGCCGTTATCGTGCCGGTTGGCTCGAAGGGCGGCTTCATCGTGAAGAACGCGCCGAGTGAGCGGGGCGCCCTCCGCGCCTTTGTGCGCGAGCAGTATCAAACTTACATCCGCAGCCTTTTGGACCTGACTGACAACATGGTGGACGGCGACGCGGTGCAGCCTGAAGGACTCGTCGTCTACGACGACCCCGATCCCTATCTAGTTGTGGCAGCAGATAAGGGCACGGCGACCTTCTCCGACCTCGCCAACGAGACAGCGGCGGAGTACGACTTTTGGCTTGGTGACGCCTTCGCCTCGGGCGGCTCGCACGGCTACGACCACAAGGAGGAGGCGATCACGGCGAACGGCGCGTGGGAGTGCGTCAAGCGGCACTTCTATGAGCTGGGGACGAACGTCCTTAAACAGAGCGTCACGGTGGCGGGCATCGGTGACATGTCGGGTGATGTCTTTGGCAACGGGCTGCTCTACACGGATACGCTCAAACTGCAAGCTGCATTTAACCACCTGCACATCTTCTTAGACCCCAACCCTGATCCTAAAGTGAGCTTTGAAGAGCGCAAACGCTTGTTTGAACTTCCGCGCTCGACCTGGGAGGACTACAACCGTGACCTCATCAGTGAGGGGGGTGGGGTTTACTCGAGGTTCACCAAATCCATCCCCCTCTCCAAACAAGTTAAAGTGATGCTAGATACCGAAGCGGACGCCCTCTCCGGGCAAGACCTCATCAGGGCGATTCTCAAGATGCCCGTGGATTTGCTCTGGAACGGCGGCATCGGCACGTATGTCAAAGCGTCTTTGGAAACGCACGCGGAGGTGGGGGACTCGAGCAACAACGCCGTGCGCGTGGACGCTACGGAACTCCGCGCCAAAATAGTGGGTGAAGGCGGTAACTTAGGCTTCACCCAACTCGCCCGCATCGAATATGCCCACGCCGGTGGACGCATCAACACCGACGCCATCGACAACTCGGGCGGCGTGGACATGTCCGACCATGAGGTCAACATCAAAATCGCCCTACGGCCTCTAGTTAGCAGCGGCGAGCTGTCATTTGTGCAGCGCAACCGCCTCTTAGACGAGATGACGCCTGAGGTGAGCGCGTCGGTTTTGCGCGACAATTACGAGCAGTCCTTGGCACTTTCGCTCGCAGAAAGGCGCAGCAAGGAGGAGCTTTCCCTGTTCGCCTCGCTGCAAGACTACCTAGCGGAGCGCGGACCTCTCAAGCCCGACGTCGAATTTTTGCCGAACCCTAGAGTCATTAGCGAACGGCAGCGAGCGGGCCAAGGCTTAACCCGCCCCGAACTCGCGATTCTACTCGCCTACACCAAAATGGGCATCTACCGCCGCCTCTTAGAGACCGACTTCCCCGACGAGCCGCACTTTCAGCACTACGTGTTCGACTACTTCCCCGACGCGCTCAGCGAGCGGTTCCCCGAGGTGATTCGTTCTCACTCGCTCCGCCGCGAGGTCATCGCCACGCAGTTTACGAACACGGTGGTGGACCTCTTAGGTATCACCTTCGTGCACCGCAGCATCCGCGACACGGGCGCGAGCCCCGTCGAGGTCATCCGAGCGGCGCTGGTGGCGTTAGAGATTTTGGACTCGAGCGACTTCTTGGACCGCGTTTTCGCGCTCGACTACGAGGTTTCGGCGGACGCGCAGTACGCAATGTTGGAGGAGTTCGTGGCGGCGGTCGAGGGCATCGTCGGTTGGATTTTGCTCTCGGACGTGGCAATAGGCTCGGTGCCAGACTTTGTCGCGACCTACAAAGAACCGATGAAAGCGCTGAGAGCGGATCTCGAGACCTACCTCCCCGAAGGCGAAAAAGAGCACTATCAGAGCCGCGTTGGGGCGTTTAATTCACACGATTGCCCCAACCCCTTAGCCGCCGAAGTCGCCGCGATGGAGTATCTGCCGAGCGCGATGGGCGTAGTGGACGTGAGCCGCGTTGCGAACGCAAAGGTGGACGAAGCTGCGCGGCGCTTCTACGCACTCGGCGAACGCCTCTCATTGGGGTGGCTCCGCGACGACATCGCCGCCTTGCCGAGCGAGAGCAAGTGGGAGAAAATCGCCTTGGGCGGTTTGGTCATGGACTTGCGCCGCGCTCAACTCGGGCTGACCATTCGCTACTTCGAAGAACTGCGTGAGGGGGGTGAACTCGATCCCGAAGGGTTCTTAGAGACCTACCCGCGCCTCTTGAAACGTTACGACGCCGCGCTGGGTGAGATTCGCCGGGATAACAGCTTGACTTTGGCGAGCGGCGGCGTGCTGGCGCGGCTTCTCCTACAGACCTTGGAGGAAGCCTACCGCCCTAAACCCGCCGAAGCTGCTTGATGGGTTACTGCTGGCGTGTGATTGAAAAACGTTTGAACGATACGGTTAAGGTGCAAGAGTCCTTCATTGGTCACGCGGAGGTAGGGGGGGCGGTGCTCGAGCCTCCCCTCCGCCACGAACCTCTCGATAAGCGGTTCGTAAAATGCCAAAACGTCAATGTTCGTCCGCTCCTGTAGCCTCTCGAGGTTTACTCCGCGCCGCGTGCGCAGCCCCGTCATCAACACGTCTTCAACGTAACTTACAGCGTCCACGCTCAGGGTTTCGGGTGGCTCACCTCTTAGCCAATCCTTGATCACGCGGTTGGTGCGGCGCTCACCGATGAAGTGCGATGTCGCGCCGACGTGATTCTCAACTTGTACAGGCACGAAACCCGCCGCTGAGGGACCTAACGCTAAGAAATACTCTCCACCCCAATAGACCTGATTATGTCTCGACTCGTGACCTATTTTCGCGTGGCTCGAGACCTCATACCTCTCTAAGCCATACCCAGACAAAACCTCATTCGCCAACTCGTAATCGTCCGCTTCTTTGTCAGGGTCCACCGAGACGCCGCGCCGCGCAAAAGGGGTGTTGGGCTCAACCGTGAGGTTATAAACGCTGATGTGCTGCACACCCGTTTGCGCAAGTGTGTGCAAATCTCTCGCGGCGTCTTGATTGGGTACGGCGGTGATGAGGTCGGCGGAGACCTCGAAACCTGCGTTTAGGGCCATCTCGACGGCGCGTAAGCCTGCTTTACTATTATGTTTACGTCCTAAGAAGAGAAGCGTGGCGTCTTGTGTAGATTGCAGACCGATAGAGAGGCGGTTGAAGCCAAGTGTCTTGAACGCTGCCAACCTCTCGCTATCAAACGTCAAAGGGTCGGCTTCTAGGGTGGTTTCACACCTCGCCGGAAAGCCCCACGTTTTTTGGAACATGTGGACAATTCGCCTCAACTCCTCATCCAAGAGGTGCGAAGGGGTACCGCCGCCTAAGTAAATTGTGTCAAGTCCCCCTGGAAACTCTCCGTAGAGGTCAGAGGCTTCTTGCTCTAAGCGGTCTAAATATGCTACGACCAAGCCTTTACTACGGCGCATCTTGTGAAAGTCGCAGTAAGGGCAGATTTTGGGGCAGAAGGGAACGTGTAAGTAGAGCGAGTGCGGCACATCTCTAGCTTACGGAAAAGAGGACAGATGGTGGCGTTACGTCTTGACATAGGCGGCGGTGCGTAGGGGGATTCATGAATCCCCCTACAGCTAGGAGTGCGTAGTTTTGTTTTATCTGTTCTAAACTGTGCGCGTTAAGGTGACGCCTTGACTGTCTGCTAGGGTGACGGGTTTGTCGGCACCCTCAAAGTTCACGCCGGGGGCGGCTAGGGCGAGGTGCCAATTGTGGGGCTCGAGGCCCGCGATAGGCAGTTCCGTAGGTGTAACCTCGACAGGGTCGCCTTCCATGTTGGCAACAAAAAGCACCTGCTCATCGCTTTCTGGTGAAGTTCGCAGACTGTAAAAAAGTGTCGCGTCGTCTGTTACGGTGCGCCCGTAGTGGTCACGCGCCGTCAAGTCGCGCATCAGCCAAAAACGCTTACGGCGAAATTCACGCACTGCCAAGTTGAACGAGGCGCGTTCCTCGACTAAACGCTCTACCGACAAGCTCACGCTGCAGTAGTCGTGTAAGTCGTCCATAAACGCCTTAGCGACACGTTTAAGCGTCGCCATCGAGAGCGGCGGCCCTGCCAGCGGCGGCTGGACCCCTTTCAAGAGAACAACCATCGTCACCAAGCTGTAGCTCGTCAGCGTCACGGCCTTCGCGAGTTCTTGCATGAAGCGGCGCAGTTCCTCTAACTCACCGAAGCCGAGCAGTTTAAGCCGCCTGAAGGCGTCAGGCTCCCCGTAGGCGGCCTCATCCACCTGCCACCACAAGAAGAGCGCCTCTTCGGACATGACTTTGACGCCGTAAAGGTCGTCGGTATTGCGGATGAAACCCCACGGAGCGTGCGCCGAAGCGTTGAGAAAGTCCATTGGGACGCCTGGAAAGCTCGTGTAGGCCAAGAGATGCGCGGCGGGGTTGTCATAGGCGTTGCGCAAGATGTCGGGCAGGTGTTCCCCTAAACGCTGGTTGATGGGCTCGTCAAGGTCGATCTGCGTGCCGCGCCGCACCGTATCGTGGTTGGCGCAGCCCGAAATCCAGTGGCTACCTTTGGTATAAATCTCTTCGACGCGCCACCAGCGCTCATTCCAAAAGCCGCGTAGCGCAGGCGTGTTGTGCGCAAACGTCAAGGGTCCCCACTGAAAGGCGGTGGGCTGCTGTTTGATGACGTCGTCGTAGGTCGAGGCGGTCGGCCAGTCCTCACGGGGCCAAGGTCTGCCGTCTTCGAAGACCATCCAGGGCCTATAGCGCACGCCCGCGACCTCTTGCACGACGTCGCTCATCTCCTGCAGATAGTCGTCGTCGTGCTCAACGACCTGTTCTGCCGTGTTCCACAGCTTAAAGTCCTGTGCGCCGTCCACGCGCACGCCGTCCGCGCCGAGGTCCACTTTGCGGCGCTGCATCTCGAGCATCAGAGAGCGCACCACCGGATGCTGCTGATTCACATCCTGCCCGTACATGTTCGGCCCGCGAAACCAGTACGAGTTGAGTAGCGGCAGGGCTTGATTGTCCGCGTGCCCATACACCACATCGAGAATGAGCCTGAGCGGTTTGTCGGGAAAGTTGTGCAAGGCGGCGACAAAGTCCAACACCTCATCCGGGCGTCGCGTCTCCAAAAGCGCCGGGTTCGTCGCGGAAGAGGCCGCTAAGACGATGTCGTAGCCCCAGTTGGTCATGTCGGGGCGGCGGAGCTGAATGGGAATCGTCAACACCTCTTCGTCTTTGGTGTCGATTTCTAAAGGCTGCCAGAAGTGCGGTCCCATCTCGTACTCGATGATGGGCTCTAAAGGGAGCGGTTGCACCGCGTCATAGCCTCTATAAATCTGCTCTTCAGACGCGAGCGGTTCGCCTGCACGTATCTTGTCTGCGACGCGCTCTAAGGTGCGCGTGAGCCCGGCGAGCGTCCCGTCCGCTGTCGCCGTCGGGACGTGAAGCTGCAGGATGTTGCTGGGCGGCTCGAAGTCGACCACCTCTCGCTGCGCCATTTTAGAGAGGTGCGCATAGTACGCCTTGTCCTTGCGCTCGTCTTGCATCCTCTCCACGTCATAAAACTCGGCGGGCGCAAACGCGCCAAAGGGAAGCGAGGCCGCGAGCACGTCCGGTGAGGTCTCCCAGCGTCCCATCGCCTCCCTATAAGTGAGCCAGTACAAGCTGCCGAGTTCGTTGCGGCTGCCCGGTTTCATCCCCTCGACCACACCCCAGAGGTAGTCGCCCTGTTGCTCTAACGACACCAGTTCACGCCGAAACGAGACCTCTTGTAGCGGAGCCGAGAGGTCAATCGCGGTGAGCGGCGTATAGACCTCTAAAAAGACCCGCTCGGGCGAGATGCCGCGCTGGGCGAGTTCGGGAACCCAAAAACCCAGCTCGGCGTTGCTGTCAACTAAATGAGCACCTAAGCGTTTGACGAGGTGCTGTGCGGCGATAAAAGGGTCGTCGTGCGTCTGCTGAATCTGTTCGGCCCAGGTGGTCAGAACTTGGGTCGCACCGGGCAAGAGTCGGCATTGGGTAGGAGCGTCGATCATAATCGTTCCTAGCCTACCTCATAATCTTGTAATGCGAAAGAAGACTTGTAAGGTTATATTCACCTATGCCTTGCGCAAAGCCGGCTCAAGCAAGGTGTCCCGTTTTGTGTGGTCGTGGGTATTTGGTTGCCTCTCTTACACGCCGTGCACGTGTAGGTGGCATACCGCCGGCCTAAGGCGCGTCGTTTGGAGGCCAGCTCAGCGCCGCTAGGCTCATCAATGTGCTGGTGATGGCCCAGGGTTAGCCTCCACGACCTCCACCGTCAACGCTATGACATAGCTTATAACGGTTTCTGACACGCCGTTTTAGCCTACGTCTCACATGTCGTACGCGAACTAAGCGAAGCCCTAGGTGTGAGACGAACCAACACAACATCAAAGGTGTAGCAAGTGCCAATATAGCGCCTTAGACGTAGCTAAGCACGCTTAGAACTAACGATTTAGACAGGTCGCCTGGACAATTCCCGAATTTGGAGCATCTCACCGTTTGAAACATCGCGACAGCGCCCGCTTCCTTGCGTTTATCTTAAGATGCACCGCCGCCGCACACACTAATTGAGGAGTTGCAGGATGCAGCCCAAACGTTTAGAACGACAAACAGCTTATCTTTTTAAGAAGCATAGAGCGGCAACGAGTTTCTTTACGCTCGCTCTTGGCGTGTTTCTCGCTTCTATGCTTATTACCGCCGTGTTCGAACACGTTCTCGCTGCAGAATACGGTATCGAGAACCTATACACGCACCAAGCTGACGCCTTTTTGCAGGGCCGCTTGAATGTTCCCGAGAAGGTCCACGATGTTGCCATCTATAAAGGTCAATATTTCGTGACGTTTCCGCCCTTCCCGGCTGTTTTGCTCATGCCTTTCGAAGCCCTGTTTGCTCAGGTAAGCGTGACCCTGATAGCCACGATTCTTACCCTCATCAGTGGATTGGTTCTTAGCGCGATACTCGAGACGTTAAAGCTAGAAAGAGCCCTCCGCCTTTGGCTGCTACTGGCCTTCTTTTTGGGAACGGGCTACTGGAACTCTGCTATAGAAAGTTACGATGTGTGGAGCTACGCGCACATCGTTAGTGTGACGTTTATGCTTCTTGCCATAAAAGAAGCGCTGAAAAGTGGTCACGGGTTGGTCGCTGGGCTTTTTCTAGGCTCGGCGTTTCTCTCCAGGCAACTCTCTATCTACAGCGCGATATTTATTTTTGCCGTGCTGCTGGTGAACGCGAACAACGCCTCGAGAGCGTCTAAGGTACGAAGCACGTTGGGCTTTGGCGTGGCACTAGGCGCGTGCATCGGCGTCTATCTCCTCTTCAACTACGCTCGCTTTGGCGACCCTTTCGATACGGGTTACGCTTATCTCGAGCTGGGCAGCTACTTAGGACCCCGCCTCGAGCAGTACGGTCTCTTTAACTTAGCCTATGTTCCTTTCAACTTAATTTATATGTTCTTTCAAGGTCCACATATCGAGTTTGGAGGCTCTGTCGCGCCGCAAGGGGTGGACCTCGCTGGAACGTCTATCACCTTTGCGAGCCCATTTCTGTATCTAGCCTTTCTTGCCAAAGGCAACAGATGGATAAGAATCGGCGCGTGGTTGACCATCGGCTTTGCCTTAACACATATGATGCTTTATTACAACAACGGCTGGCAGCAAGTCAACGCGCAGAGGTTTACGCTCGACTTTCTACCCGTGCTGATCGTGCTAGTGGCGCTCGCTGCAAAATCAATAGACAAGCGCAGGCCGCTTCTCTACTGGAGCATCGTCTATTCAGTGCTGCTCAACGCTGTGATGCTGCTTTTCGCGCTGGTACTGCGTCTACTCAACTGAGACGGTGAGCCTAAGCGCGAAGCGTCAAAGATGCGCTGCTTGGCTCGAGGATACAGGTTCCAAACTCACCAAGCTGCGCTCTCACATCTTGTGTCATCTCTGAACTACTGTGGTACGGCTTTCACGGCAGGCTAATGGCGCTGTAACGGCGCGGCTTTTGCTCGAGTCCTTTAGCGTCACCCCTTGTCCCTGACGCCAACTATTGCACAGCCTCAGCTATTCTTGAGATTCTTACAGAAATCTTACAGACCGAGTGGCTTGGTCGGAATAGACTAGCTTTATCACTGAGGGGATGAACCCCACCCCTCGGAGGCGAAGACACCTAGACCCGCAATTTGGGCGCTTGGGACTAGGTCGAGCCAGTAGCGCAACCGGCCGAGGGTAGCTCTTTTGCTACGCCGAGGATGTTGCAACCTTGCGGGGTCAAAGGAGAAGAGCATGAACCAGTCCTCAGTAGCTAAATCTTCTAACAACCTGTCTTCTAACAACCTGTCTTCTAACAACCTGTCCTCGAGCAAGCCAGCTAGCACCTCTTTCAAGGCTTTTCGTAGACTCGCCCTATTCGCCGCGCTCGTTGCGCTCTTCACCGGTTGTAGCAGCGTTGACGCACCGGAACTGGAAACGGCGGGTAGTAGCGTCAAGTACATCAAGGTGAGCGTAGCTTCAGATAAAGACGACGCCGAAGAGCGCAGTTCGGGTAAGGTCGTCACCAGCAGCACCGACTTGGAACTGACTTATGACGTTAAGCGCGGTCAGCAGATGGTGGGCGTGCGCTTTCGTGCACTCGCGATTCCTCAGGGCGCAAAGATTCGCCGCGCCGAGGTGCGCTTCAAGGCCGACGAGCGTGATGAGGGCAACCTCAAGCTGAAGGTGCGCGCCGACGACAGCGACAGCGCCGCCCCCTTCGTGGAAAAGTCGCGCAACCTCTCGTCGCGCAAGACCACCTCGGCCTCGGTCACCTGGCAGCCTCGCGCCTGGCGCAAAGTAGGCGAGCGCGGCGGCAAGCAGTTCACCCCCGACATCTCGAAGCTCCTACAAGAGGTCGTCAACCGCCCCGGCTGGCGCTCGGGCAACGCCTTCGCGGTCCTGATCAGCAGCCAGAGCAAAGCCAAGCGCGTGGCCGAGTCCTACCGAGGCGACAAAAAGGGTGCGCCGCAACTCTACATCGAATACACCCTAAACAACGCCAGTGCCGGCCCTAGCACGCCTACCCCCACACCGGCTCCCGCACCTACCCCCAGCATCAAGACCAAGAACGCGCTCTACGTCTCGCTCAAAGGCTCGGACAAGAACGACGGCCGCTCCAGGGACAAGCCGCTTAAAACTATCTATAAAGCCCTCCAGCTTGTCAAGCCCGGTGATACGCTCTACTTGCGCGGCGGCGTCTACAAGGGCAAGTATCAGGGCTACTTCGGCTACGACCGTCAGCCTTTCACCACCGACGGCACCAAGGCCAAGCCCATCACCATCATGAGCTACCCCGGCGAACGCGCCATCATCGACGGCAGCGACCGCCACTGGAGCGATTCCAAGAGCCTCTCCAGCCCCGAACTCTTCAAAGTCACCGCGGACCACTACCTGATCCAAGACCTGACCATTCGCAACGGTGCCGGACGCGGTCTCTACCTTAGAGGCAACCACATCACCGTGCGCAACGTCTTGTCGCACAACCACCACTCCGACGGGATCTACCTCAAAGGCAACTACGGCACCTTCGAAGACAGCGTCTCGCACGGCAACTACAGCCGGCAAAATGGCGGCGACTCCGCCGACGGCATCAAAATCGGCACGGGCACCGGCCACGTCGTGCGCAACTTCTTAGCCTACAACAACTCGGACGACGGCATCGACATCTTCTGCTCCACCAAGTCGCTCGTCGAGCACAGCGTCGCCTACGGCAACGGCCGCGGCTACTCCGGCAACGGCAACGGCTTCAAGTTGGGTTGCCACGGCGTGAACGACAGCAAGAACGTGATTCGCTACAACTTGGCCTACAAAAACCGCGCCAACAACTTTGACGGCAACGGTGCGGGCGGCGTCACCATGATCCACAACACCTCCTGGAGAGCGGGCCGCCACGGCTTCATCGCTTACGCTCCAGCAGGCAGTGGCAAAGCGCCTTTCACGCTCAAGAATAACATCAGCTACCAAGACAAGAAGGCCAAGGGCATGAGCCGCCGCGACAAGAGCAGCTTCAACTCCTGGGACCTCAAGATCAGCAACCCGCAGTTCGTCTCTACCGACCCCAAGTCCCGCGACTTCTTAGCCCTGCGCAAGAGCAGCCCCGCCGTGGACGCAGGCACCAAGCTCAGCTACGCCTACAAGGGGCAAGCCCCCGACCTCGGTGCGCTCGAGTCGGGTCAGCGCATAGGTGAGCTTCTTGGCTCCACGGTTCAGGCCCTCCAAGGTGGCACCATTAAGTTGGCGGGGAATTAAAAACATACAGGAAAGCAGCAAAAAAAGGGCGTCCGAAGCGGACGCCCTTTTTCGTTGGTCGGTAGTGGCGCTATTCGGAACTATGCAGAGGTTAAGCAAGGGGTTGCAAGCCCTTGCTTATCACGCGGAAACGGCAGAAGAAGCGCACGTCAGCATTACGACTTAAAACTACTACCCGTTGGTCATCGTATGCGCAGTGGTAAGCCCTACTGCTTCATTTTCCGTCTAGCCCCTATTTCGCTGCCCCGACCGGCAACACAGCGTCGTCTCGCTCGGAGAGGTTTTGAATGCGTGTGTCTTCGGCAGGGGGCATGTCGGGCAGCGTGATCGGGCTGATCCCGCCCAAGTACCTCTGCAACGCGGCTTGCTCGGCTGTCTCCAAGTCCTGCCTGTCCGTATCGGGAAAGGGGTAGGAGTCGCCACCGTCAGCCAAAAAGCCCAGCGTCACCACACGAATGGGCCGCTCTGGGTCAACGACAACGCCGTTCTCCACGATGACATCGCGGACCTCACCGCTGTCATTCAAGAGTGCCACGTTCTGCACCCGCTGACCCCCAGTGAGGATATTCCCCTCTTCGTCCACCTCGCTCGGCGGCAAGCTCGGGTCGAAGGAGAAGGCCAAACCGCCGACCTGCGGGAACTGCCCCGGCGTCGCTCCAGGCTCCACCGCCGCCACGCCGTGCTCTAAAATCTGCTTCAATTCTTGCGCGGTGAGGGTCAAGAGGGTCAGGTCGTTGTCGAAGCGCAGGGCATTTTGAATGTCGAGTTGAGAGATGTCGCCCTCTCTCTTGTCTGTCAGTGAGTTAGCCCTCGGCGGCACGCGCTCGCCTGTGTCGCCCGGCAAAATTGCGCCGATCGCCGCGCGGATGCCGCCGCCGTTTTTAATGGAGACCGCCGTGTCCGGGTCAACCTCCCTCGCCGCTGCTAGATTCGCGTCGGCAGTCAGGTCGCCCAAGTTCGTCTCCTGCGTGCGCACCGCTTCGCGCAGGCCATTCAGATAAACTTCTGTACTGCCGAAAATCTCGCCGTCGAGTTCTTCAATGACCTCACGTACGTCGGCGACGGCCTCTAACACGCCATCGGCAGGCGCGGCGTCACCCGTCGCAGCAACCCCTTGCTCATCGGTGGCGTACGCGCCGCTCTCCTCACCGATATTGACCAACACGCCCGCGCTGTTGAAGCCCGCAATCAGCCGCCCGACGTAGCGGTATTCGCGGTCCGTGTTGATCAGTGCGACAGGGTCGCCCGAGGCGGAGGTGAGGAGCAGCGGATAGTTGCCCTGACGCTCGTCTCCTTGGCGCAGTCTGTCCGTAGGCGTAGCGAGGAGCGTGTCCGAACCGCCCGCGATCATGATGTCCACGTTGGAGAGCAGTTGTGCCAAATCGATCTCGTTTTGAAGCTGCTGGAGGTGCGCTAAGACGACGATCTTGTCTATTCCTTGCGCCGTCAACGCGTCAATGGTGGGCTGAACGAGCTGCGCAAGAGCCTCCATGTCCTGCTGATTCGTCGGTGAGACGACTACGTCACCTGGTGAGGAGATGCTGGGCAGTTGTGGCGTGGTGACGCCGACAACGCCAAAGGTCTCGTCGCCCTCGGTGATGAGCACACTGCCTGCGATACTATTGGGGACGCTCGAAGCCTCTTGTCCATCCGGTACGACGAGTTCGCCCAAGTTGCTCCCGCTAAAGTCCAAGTTGGTACTGAGATACGGGAAGGTCGTGCCGGGGTAGCCGTCCTCTTCGTCGGCGGCGATGAGCCCTTCGACCGTGTCCGTGCCGAGGTCGAACTCGTGGTTGCCGAAGGCGGCGGCCTGCGTGCCCACCGCGTTGTTGATGCGGATGTCGGCGCTGCCCGAGGTCGCGCTGAAGAAGGGACCGGGGATGTAGAGGTCGCCCGAGGAGAGGACCAGCGTGAGGGCGTAGTCGTCTCTGAGTCCGTTGATGACCGAGGAGAAGCGGGGCGCGTCCTCGATGCGCAGCAACCGCGCCCTCTTGGTCGCTGGCGTGGAGGATTTGCACAATCGTTGCGGCGTCGCCCTCTAAGGGACCGCGCGTGCTTTGAAAGGGCAGACTTGGATCGTCGGTGGGTTGAGAAGTGCTCGGCGCACACGCGGCGAGCACGAGCAGGAGTGCCCAAAAAGGAGCGAGGCGGATAAAACGGTCGAGTTCACGGATACCTCCTAGTGGTAGATTTTCACACTGATAGTACCTTACAGAACAGTTTTCAGGCTATGGTCAGCCCCCAGTATGAACCCTGACCTGAAACGCCCTGAGTTGCGAGTTTGAGCAATGTACAGGTGCGGTAGCATAAGGCGTGGCTAAAAGTTACGTCCCAAACGAGTTTCTAAAGCGCACCCCTAAACGTGTTTCTAAACAAACACAGCGCAGTTCGTCCCAAGTAATCCAGAGCAAATCACAACGGTACGAAGCTGAGGTTTTAGAGGGGCTCGTCCCTTTTGCCGTACGTGAACTGGAGGGTTTGGGTGTGCAAGTCACCGCTCGAGACCCCACCTCCATACAGTTTCACTTTCCCGGTGACGCCAAACAGCTGCGTAGGTTGCGAACTGTCGTGGCGGTGTATCGCCTCGAGTCCTTCAGATGTCCCTCGCCCCAAAGCGCTTTTAGGCCATGAACATTTCTCGAGGCTCCTCCAAGCGATAGAAGAGGTTAAAAAACAAGACGCCTTCACGAGTTTTCGCTTCAGCGCGGCGGGGAGCGAGTCCAAAGTTTTTTCACGTCTCGCTGAAGAGGTTGAAAAGCAACGGGGCTGCGCTACGACGCGGAGGTGGGCGACTTGCTCCTGCGCGTTCAGAAAGTCGCGAGGTTGGGAGGTGCTCCTCAGGACGACGGCTAGGCCGCTCTCGAGTCGCCCTTGGCGCGTCTGCAACCTAGCGGGCGGCCTCAACGCCACGCTCGCGGCGGCGATGGTCGAGCTTGTCGGCGTGAACCCGAAAGACCGCTTCTTCAACGCCATGTGCGGCTCGGGGACGCTGCTGATCGAAAGAGGTCTGAGCCAAGCGTCGCAACTCATCGGCTGCGATGTGAGTGCTGAGGCGCTGGCGTGCGCCCAGGAGAACGTGCAAGCGAGCGGATATTCGGGGATTGAGCTTGTGCAGGCTGACGTGACGCAGCTACCTTTTACCGACGCTTCATTTGACGTGATTGTGGCGGATGTTCCTTGGGGCGACGCGGTGGGCTCGCACAAAGAAAACGCGGCGCTCTACCCAGCCTTTTTAGAAGAGATGACGAGAATTGCGGCTCCGGGGGCAAGGTTCGCTGTGCTTACGCATGAGATTAAACTTTTTGAAAAGGTACTCGCTGACTTTGACACGTGGCAGCTTCGAGACACCGTGCGCGTCTTTCACGGCGGACACTATCCGCGCATCTACCTCTTCGTGAAGATTTAACCAGCTCATGTAAATACACCGTCAACTAAATTTTGCGACACTGTTGTCACCCCGTTCACGTAAGTCGGGCGTTAAGCCCCGGCCAGTCGAGGGGTCTCGCCTCGCAATCTCTATTAGGGGAGTCAGCAAGGTCAGAGATTCTTTCACGGAGTCTATCCTGTAAAGGGCTGCGCTCCGCAAGGCTTCGCGTCGCGTGGACCGCTCCCGCTAGCGACTTCGTGAACAGAATGACATGTCTTATTTTTTAGCTGACAGTGTAGTAAATGCGTAGTAAATGCCCATTCTACGAAAGACAGAGATGCCTGCGCAGTGCGCCCCACGCTTGTTTGTCCGCTCGAGCGTTCGCTTCCCAAACGCCATCCGCTCGGTTGGCAGGCAGCCCCGGTACGAAAAACGAGTGGCCTACGTTCTCAAAAGAGAGGTGCTCGACCTGCGACGCTTTGCCGACCTCTTCAAACCTCTTAACGATGGTTTCGGACATAGACCCTGCGGGCCACAAGCTATCCTCACTACCCGAAAGAAGCAAAACATTTGCTTTTGACCTCTCGGCGGAGATACGCGCCCTGCGTTTGACCTCTTCGTCCGCCAAAGCGCGTTCGTGAAAGGTGCGAAGTTTCGTCTTGTCGAACGTCTTGTAGAAGTCTTCGTCCGCGTCAAACCGCGCAAAGGGCAGCGGCTCGCCCCGCCACGTCCACGACGACTTGGCAGGTTCCGCCACGCTCATCTGCGCCGACTCCCAGACGTAAGCGCTCGGCGCATAGGCAACGACCTTACGGATGTCGTTTCGCTCCGTGGCGAGTAAAAGTGCCGCTTCGGTTCCTTTGGAAAAGCTGACGATGGAGAGGTCGTCGGTGAGGACCTGGGGATGTCCCGCCAAACGGTCTAACGCGCTCGAGAAAACTTCCAAAGGGATTTCAGAGAGGTTGGTCGGCAGACCATACTTTCCCGTCCAATCGAAATACGCTACCGCTAACGCTGCCCGACCCGACGCCGCGATAAGCGCCGCGACCTGATTTGACCAGGTAAAGCCACCCGTCGAACCGCCGATGACGAGCACGCCTTGGGTGGCGTCAGGGTAGACGGGCAAAAAGAGGTTAGCGGTGAGGTCGTCTCGCCACGTTTCTTGGGTGCAGCGAAAGAGAAAATGGCGTTTGATGCACGCCTCAGCGACCTCTTCACCGTTTACACTGGCCGTGAGGACGTACCTCGAGACCCTCCTGAAACACGCTCCCCGGATACGCTGAAAAGGGCGAAATCGGCTCCCCTACAAGCTGCATCGACCAGTACAGCCCATACGCATCTGAGCCCGACCACGCCGCTCGGAGAGGTTGTGCCCCCGCGAGGTCTACAGTACCCTCCGCTGACGCCCGATACACGGCCTCGCTTCGCCACATTTGCCCCACGTCATCCTGCACAGTTGCCTCAATGTTGACAGGCCGCTCAGGTGACAACCCGACAAGCTGTCCCCAAAGCGGTGCGTCTACCCTTGCGTCTCGCGGGAGATTCTCGAACCTCGCCATGCTCAACCTCTTTCTAAACTATAGTAAATTTCATAAACTAAAGTTATATTAGAGTCAAGGAGGAGATTTGTCAATGCTCAAGGACTTAGGCCACGAACTCCGCACGGCTAGAAAGCGAAAGGACCTCACCTTACAAGAGGTTGCGGAGCCCGCTAAGATTTCGCTGACGTATTTGCAGAAGCTCGAGCGCGGCACCGTCAACAGCCCCTCACCGCGCGTACTCAAGAGGTTGGCGGATGTGCTTGATATCTCCTATAAGTGCTTGATGGAGCTTGCGGATTATCTTGTGCCAGAGCTTTCACCTTACCCGCATATTCCTAAAGCGTTAACGGACAAGAGGTTGAGTGAGGAGGAGTGGCGGGCGGTGCTGGCGTTTGTCGGGTACTTGGAAAGGCAGCGTCCTTAACCCTTACCGAAGGTCTAGTTGAACGCTGCTGACTCACCTCTCGGAATGCTGAGTAAGCGCCATGTGTCGCCGCAGAAGTGCTTCGCTAAAAGGACGATTTGACCGACGTGATAGGCGTAGTGGGCCAACTGACGGTTGATGGCTTCTAAAACTGTGTGCGACTCGCCGCGAATGGTAACGCTTTGTAGTAGATGCTCAGGATCAAGTGAATCCAACGTTTCAAAGAGCGTTGCCCAGCCTGTTTCCCAAGCCTCGAGCAAGTCCTCTTTAGATTCTTGAACAACAAATTCACGGTCTCTGCCTCGTTCAGGCTTTTCACCGTCACTCGTCAAGAAATCGCGCCACCGGGAGGTCATGTTGCCGCTCACATGCTTGACGATGATAGCATTGCTATTGTCTTCGCTCGCTAAGAGGGTAAAGAAGTCTTCTTCTACCTGGACAATGGCGACGTCCGCGAGCTTTTTGAGGCTCTTGAAGTGGTGGTGAATGTTCCCCAAATACTGCGCCCTGACCTCATCCACCCAGCCCTGCCTGCTCCCGCACGATCCGCGCGATGTTCGAGACATCTTCGTCGCCCAGCCCGCGCTTCATGAGGCTCGTCTCGAGCTGTGCCACATACGCTGCCGTCGGAATGGCTACGCCCAACTCTTGCGCCGTCTCTAAAGCAATCCCTAAATCCTTGCGGTGGAGCCGCGTGCGAAAGCCTAACGGATAGCTGTTTTGAATCATATTCTCAGCCCGGTTGGTGAGGACCCAAGACCCCGCTGCACCACCTGAGACCGCCTGATGCGCCGCCTCAATATCGAGCCCCGCCGCGAGCCCAATTGCCATCCCCTCAGCAACGGCGGCGTACGTTCCTGCGATGATGACCTGATTGATGGCTTTCGTCACCTGACCGCTCCCCACCGGGCCAACTAGCGTAATAGTCTTGCCGAGGTGCTCTAAGACCTCACGGACACGCTCTAAAACCTCTTCTTTGCCGCCCACCATAATCGAGAGCGTGCCCTGCTCCGCCCCTTCGCTCCCGCCGGAGACGGGCGCGTCGAGCATCTCGACCTCTTTCTCGGCGAGCTTTTCGGCAATCTCTCTTGTCACGCTCGGGCTGATGGTGCTCATATCTACAAGGACGCTGCCTGACTTGACGCCATGAATCACGCCCTCGTCGCCCAAAGTAACCGCTTCCACGTCGGGCGTGTCGCTGACCATCGTGATGATGAGGTCAGCGTTTTCGGTGGCTTCTTTAGGGCTACTTGCCCGTTTTGCGCCTGCCTCCACGATGGGTTCTTCACGCTCGCGAGTGCGGTTATGCACCGTCACGTCGTAGCCCGCTTCCACAAGCCGTTTCGCCATCGGCGCGCCCATCGTGCCCAGACCGATAAAAGAGATGTTCATAGTGTGCCTCCAGAAAAGGTTATACCAAAAGGAGCGCGTCAGCTTGTCTATGCCCTTCACGGATGGCTGCGGCTGAGTCGCTGAAAAGCTCTAACGTCGTTCATCCCCGACCGTTCGCCCCCGAAAGGGGGAAGGGGGCCCTCAGCAAAGATAAGTGAACTGTATAATTCCTCACAGAGTTTCCGCAGAGCGAAACGGTGTTTGTTGTTATGAGAGTGTTTCTTCGTCGCCGTAGGTCCCCGACCGTTCGTCCCCGAAAGGGGAAAGGGGGCATCGCTATCTCTTTAGCAGTTCCATTTATCATTGCTACACTTCTCCGCAGATATCATCACTGAAAGTGCGTGCTAAACGATGTTCTTTTTGGTGAGGGTGTAGCCGACCAGATGATACCTGTTATCTTAATCTATAGATGCCCGCTAAAAGCTACTTCCCCCACTTGGCGCGTTTTTGACTAAACAAAACCTGCTTTCGTCGCTAAATCCCTGCTTTTTACCCGCAAACACGTTAGAGTAGAGACAATGAGTGATTTAGACCGGGAGCAACTTTTCTCCTTTTTCAAAGACCATCCCGAAAAACCTTGGCACGTCCAGGATATTCAAAAGAGACTTAAACTATCCGACAGAAGCAACTTGCGTCACGAGCTGACCACGCTCGTCGACGAAGGCAAACTCATCAAAACCAGGCGGCGTACCTACGGCTTGCCCCAAGAGATGAACCTCATGTTGGGGCGCTTGCAGGTCACGGCGGGCGGTTACGGCTTCGTCATCTCCGACGCTGAGGGCGAGAAAGACCTCTTTATCCCAGCCGACAACCTGAACGGCGCGTGGGACGGTGACCGGGTGATGGCGCGGCCCAACTCGAGCAATAACGAGCGCGATAGTAACAGCGGTAGCGGGCGCGTGTCGGGCGAAATCGTGCGTATTTTGTCACGCAAGCACGACCTTGTCGTCGGTAGCTTGGAGTATTCACGCGGCTACGCTATCTTGCGCCCCGACTCGCCCCGGTTGCGCGAGCGCATCCTCTTGATGCCCGACTCGGTGGGCAAGTTAGAGGCGGGCACGCGCATCGTCGCTAAGATCATTTGGCCCGAGGACTCGGGCGAGCGCGACCCCTTCGGCGAGGTTGAAGAGGCGCTAGGTGAAGGCGACGACCCCGAGGTTGAAACCCGCGCCGTCATCGTCAAGTACGACCTCAAGGATGAGTTCGATTCTAAGACTATTGCGGAGGCCAAAGCGGTTCCTGAAACCGTCTCCGGCGAGATGATTGCCGGGCGCACCGATATGCGCGGCGTCAACACCTTTACGATAGACGGCGTAGACGCCAAAGACTTTGACGACGCGATCTCCTTGGAGCGCATCGGCGGACGCAACGGACACCTGCGCGTTGGCGTCCACATCGCGGACGTGTCATACTACGTTGCCGAAGGCACCAGCTTAGACCGCGAGGCGTTTGAGCGGGCGACCAGCGTATATCTACCTGGCAAGGTATTGCCGATGTTGCCTGAAGCGTTGTCTAACGGGATTTGCTCGCTGGTTGAGGGCGAGGCGCGACTGGCGCTCTCAATCTTGGTAGATATTTCCAGAGAGGGCGACATAGAGGGGATGAAGGTCAAGGAGACCGTCATCTCGTCCGATGCGCGGCTGACCTACGACCAAGTGCAAGACTTTGCCGACGGGGAGCGCTTGCCCATCGGCAAGCGCAAGCTGGAGCGCGACATCAAGCAACTTATCAAGCTTACCCAGGCGCTCAGGGAGAAGCGGCTCGAGCACGGTGCACTCGACTTTCAGTTCACCGAGGCCAAAGTGGACGTAGACGACGAGGGCGAACTGCACGTCACCCCCGTCAGACCAAACCAGGCGCGGCAGCTCATCGAAGAGCTGATGCTCTTAGCGAACCGGCTCGTCGCTCAAGAGCTCTCAGACAAAGACATTCCCGCCCTGTACCGCGTCCACGAAGACCCCAGCGACGCCAAGATTCAAGCGCTCCAGGGCAGCTTGGGCAAGTTGGGCTACGAGATCGACATGGCGCACGCCGGACCCCAAGACTTACAGGAGATTATCCGGCAAGCGGCGGGCAAGCCCGAAGCGCAACTCGTCAACACGCTCCTGTTGCGCTCCCTCAAACAAGCCCGCTACAGCGCGGACAACTTGGGTCACTTCGGCTTAGCGTTCGAGCACTACCTCCACTTCACCTCACCGATTCGCCGCTACCCTGACCTGGTCGTCCACCGCGTCTTACGCGCCCTGCTCCAGCACCGCCTCTCGCCGACCTTAAAAGAGCGGATGAAAACGGACTTTCCCGGCCTAGCGGAACACACCAGCGAGCGCGAGCGCGTCGCCGAGGACGCCGAGCGCGATTTGACGCGCTACTACCACGCGAAGTGGGCCAAAGAGCACCGGGGCGAGACCTTCAACGGCACGATTACGGGCGTGACGAACTTCGGACTGTTCGTTGGAATGCCCAACGGGGTCGAGGGGCTTTTACACGTCTCGCAGCTCGACGACGACTACTACATGTACATCGAAGACGCGATGATGCTCACCGGCAAGTCCACGAAGAAGAAGTTCCGGCTCGGCAACCGCATCGACGTGAAGATTTTGAGCGCCAACCCGACGATTCGCCAGATCGATTTAGGGCCGGACTACGCCGAACTGCCCGACGAAGAAGAAGAGGTCAGACGTCCGCAGCGCCCGCCCAAAAATCTCAAAACGCCCCTTTCCGCGTCGCCCATCGAATCGAGAGAGGCGGAGCGGAGCGCCGGGGCAATTCGCAAAGAGCAGAGGGTGGATGCGCCGCCGAGCGCCGAGATGAAGAGCCAGAACGTGAAGAACCAAGAGGACTCGAGCCCCACACAAAATGAGACTGTAGAACCTGAGCAAGCACCTCTCACTCCTACGCCGAGTACCCCCAAACGCAAACGCCGCGTGCTTGTCTTCGGTGATCCCACTAGGCGGTGAGGCGTCAACAGGTACGTTGCGCACAGTGCGGTGAGGTCTTCCCGGTAGAAGAGGTCAAAGATGAGGTGATGACCTGCCCTCACTGCGGTCACGTCGGCAAACTCGCAGGTGTCATGCGCACACCTGACTTTCCGAGCTTGGAGACCTTTGCGCGGAGCGTTAAGCGGTCGCTGGAACTAGAAGAGTAGTGTTTAGGGGCAAGTGATGTTCGTTTGCACTCAGCTAAGGTGAGCCGTATAGATTTTGACTTATTACTCTGTTAATTTAAGAATGAGTGATGTCATTCTGAGCCCTTTACAGGATAGACTCCACAAAGCCCCCTTTCGGGGACCTACGGCGACGGAGTCGAAGAATCTCTGCATTCGCCTTCTTCTCTGACAGAGAGCGCAAGACGAGACCCCTCGACTGCGTTGCACTTCGCTCGGGGTGACAACAGTGCTGCAAAATTTAGTTAACGCTGTACTTATACCAGATTGAAAAAGGGACCGTTCGTTTACTTCGTAAAATTACATAACCAGCTCGACTGGATGGCACACTGTGCCATCCTCGAGTCACTTTGGTATTGCTGTGCGGATTCCAATTTGTTTGTAAGCGAATCAATTGGAATCCGATAATGAGGCGTCCTCCTAGCGAATGCGCACCCGGTAGCAGACCTCGCCCGCTTCGCCCGCGTCGACCTCGCCGATAGCGACCTGCACAACGCCGCCATTTAGCTCGCCTGCATCGTCGCCTGTAGTGGCGCTCAGGTAGGTGACTGTGTCGTCATCGGTCCACTGGATGTCTTGCCCTGCGCCGTAAGCGTCCGTTTCAAAAGAGGTGAAGAAGGGGACAGGGTCGCTGAATTGCGTTTGTGTCAAAGTTTCAGTGCCTAAGTTTTGGTACGTGATGCAGTACTCGAGCACGTCGCCTGGCTTGCCCTCACCCACCGTGCTAAAGTCCGCGTCTACCGGGTCAGGGTTAACCGTAACATTGGCAACGCGCTTGCTTAGCTCGAGCCGTCCCCCCACCGTCACGGTGGTTACGTCGGTCACGCTCAGCGTTTCGACTACGTTCGCGTTGTTCGCGTAGGTCAGATTCGCGCTCAAGGTTGCAAGGTCAAGGCGTCCGCTCGGCTCACCTTCGGGGACGAAAACGCGCAGCTCCAAGGTACAAGGCGCTAAAGAACCGTCCTCAGCTCGAGGCCAAGTTTCGTCAACCGTAACGCCTGTGCCGAGTACGTCCACCTGCTCACTCGTCTGAATGATGCCGTCGCAGCCTGCGTCACTAAAAACCTGATAGCTGTAGCTGCCGGTTACGCTCAAGCTGACCTCTCCGGGTGTGCCCGGCGTAAAGAGGTGCGTGTAGCTAATCACATTGCCCGGACCGACTTGACCGCTCTGGTCGGGGCGTAAGGTGCTCTCTCTCACCACACCGAAGTTGTAGGTAGCTTGCTCGTTTAAGGTGAAGGTGACGCTCGAGACGTCCGCGTCCTTGAAGGTATCCGCGAGGGTGACGGTCGTACCGTCGTTATAACCCGTCGCGGGCTGTTCCAAATGCGAAAGAGTGATCTCGTCACCGAACGTATCTGGGATGATGAGGCTGTAGTTGCCCGCGCCGTCTGTTGTGGTGCTCACGGTATTCGTACCATCCGTCGCGGTGATGACAACCCCAGGTACGCCCTGCTCATCAACCTCTTGTAAAGCGTTATTTGCCGTCCCACTATTCAAACCGTCGTCGTAGAAAAGCGTACCCGTGATGCGTTTTTCAAAGCCGTTGTTGTTCTGCGCGATGCTGGTGACGCGCTCTACGCCGTCAACGACCCTCGCGTCACTGTCACGTGTTGGCAGGTAGCCGGGGCAACGCCCATCGATGTTGGCTAAGCCGCTAGTAGTAGGCTCCCAGCAGGCGCTCGAGTTGCTGTCTTGACCGTTCGGTGTCAGGCTGATGGACTGACCTTTAGCCGCGCTTGAGAGTGAATTGCTGAACTGCTTGTTCCACAGCCCTAACGTGTCTGGCGGTGCGGGAGAGTCAATTTCGTTGTCTGGACCATACGCGATATAGTCCACAATGCGTCCTTCCGCGTCGTAGAGCCACATATCGTCGCCGCTATTGCTGAGCTTCGGATTTCTCCCTAGCCAAGTCTGGAACGCGGCTGGCACGTCGCGGCTTACGGCGCGTTCACCTACCCAAATAACAGCGTATTCACCCGGCGCTAACTGCACAGAAGGGAAAGTATAGGGAACCGCCGCGTTGTTGCTATTGCCGTTGATATTGCCGCTAGGACCGTCAGGATCATTTGCTATGAGGTTGGCGTCGACGAGTTGCCAACCGGAGAGGTCAACCGTGTTGCTGCTTGCGTTATAAAGTTCGATGAACTCGTCGTTATCAGCAGCGCCTATGTTGCCGCTCTTGCTTTGGTTGAAGAGGAGTTCGTTGATGACGATGTCGCCCGCCGCAGGAGAGACGCGGTAGACGTTTAAGGTGACGGCGTCTTGGTCGTCCTCGTCCGGGTCATCGTTGTTCGGCGCTGAATCGGCGTCATTCTGTTCCAAAGCGCTCACCTGTGCGCTGTTGGTAATCTGCGCAGGTGCGCCCGTCTCGACCCTCGCGGTGAGGGTAAGGGTGGCGCTCGAGCCGCTCGCTAGCGTGCCCACCTCCCACACGCCGGTGCCCTGGTCGTAGTTCGTGGGTTGGGGAGCTGAGGAGGCCGAGAAGAAGCGCAGGCCGCTCGGCAAGAGGTCGGTGACTTCGACGTCTGTGGCGTCGTCCGGACCGCCGTTCTCTAGCGTCAGCGTAAAGGTGACGAGGTCGCCTTCGGCGGGCGCGTCGTTGTCAACCTCTTTGCTGAGCGAGAGGTCCACTTGGGGCGCGTTGAGTACGGCCAGTTCGCACACCGCGTCCACGACCTGCTGGACATACCCGTTGGTGGCGTCGGCTGCCTCGGCGTAGGTCGGCGCGACAACGACGAGACCGTTCGCGCCTGCTACGGCGTCGACTGTGGCTTTCGATGTGCTGTTCGTGTTGTAGGCGGTTGCTGCCGCCTCAGTGACGATCACAAGGATATTTGTGCCATCGGGACCGGCGTTTCTCAGCCGATCTGCTTCGGCAATCCAGGCGTCACCGCCTCCGTCGGCGGCGTCGTTGAGCTGATAGTCAAACGCATCGGTCAAGATGACGGCGACTTGCGGCGTATCTACCCGGCGTCCATTGCCCGCTTCAATCAGATCAGCGAGGTAGTTTGTGGCGTAATCGAGGCGCGTGCCTTGTGAGGTGTTCTGCCTACTGCTGTAAAGCTCACGCAAGCCTCGCCCGTCACCATCCGTTGTTACTGAGCCTGAACTGATCAAACCTGAATCGCCGGGGTCGCCAAACGTCTCTGTAATCGGCATGACCACTTCAATGGAGTCAACGAGATCAGCCCAAGCTGTCACGCCGGCCTTGACGCCGTCTATATCGTCATAAATGAATTCGTCGGAGATTTGGTAGAGGAAGTCGAGGGCGTTGTCGAACTCGGTTGCGTCCACACTGCCCGACTCGTCGTTGGCAAACCAGAGGTCCGCTTTGGCGGCGGGGCAGGTGTAGACGCGCCCGAGTACCTCGACGGGGTAGTCCTCGCCCTCGCCGTCAGTCGCGGCGACGGCGGCGCGTTCGTCCTCAGTGGTGCTCGCCTCATCCGTGAGGTCGTCCGTGGTCAGGCGCAAGCGGGCAAAGGTCGTGCCTTCGTTCAAGCCTGTGGGTGCGTTGCCGTTGGCGCTGTTCCAACTGAGCGTCGCCGTGCTCGCTCCGGCAGCTACGTTAGCGGTAGCGGCCTCACTCGCCGAGAAGCGCCCGTCGCCGTCGAAGTCAACCCAGCCGTAGAGCGTCGCAACGCTGCTACCACTCGTCAGCGGCACCTCTAAGGTGTAGCTGCTGCTGTCCGTGGCGAGGGGGGGTAGCGTACTGAAAGCATCCTCGTCGTCCGTTCCGTTTGCGTCGTCGCCCGTCCCGTCCGCGCCGCCGTTGGCCGCGTTCTGGGGCTGGCTTTCCTCGTCGGGGGCGATTGCGCCTAGGTAAAGCTCGGGCGTTTGCGGAACGGCGTGCTGGGCGTCGCCGTAAGAGGCAGGTGCGTCGCCGTAGTCGAGGTTATCTGAATCGCCAAAGTTCTGATTGAATACGCTCGAGCCCGCCACATTCACAGCCAAAGTATTCGCCGTTGTGGAGCCGTACCCTGCTGGGTCTTCCTCGAGAGGCGGACACGCCGCCGGGCTCGGCGCGGTCTCGGAGGCCGCTTCGATAAGCTGATACGCGCCGTCTGTAACGTTCGTAAAGACGTAGTCGCCCGCTGCGTTCGTCTGAGCGGCGCGGCAGCTATTTACATTTGGGTCATAGAGCACCACCGTTACACCCGCTAGGCCGCTCTCACCGCTGTCAAAGGTGCCGTTTGCGTTCGCGTCGTCAAAGACGCTACCCGCGACGCCTGGGTTCGCGTCTATCGTCGTCGTTTCGCTCGCTTCGTCGTTGCTCGCATCAGGGTCGCTGGCGTCGGTTCCTCGTCTTACGGTGGCCGTGTTCGTCAGTGTGCCGCTTGCGTTTTGAGCGACCGTCGCCGTGACGGTAAAGGTGGCGGTTGCGCCCCGCTTGAGGTTCACAGTTGTGTCGATATCGCCCGTGCCCGACGAGGCCGCGCAGCTACTCGCCGAGAGAGGTTCGTCGGCAAACGTGCCCTCCGCCGTAATCTCACAGCGCCACTGTACGTTCGTCAATTCAGGAGGAAAGGTGTCCGTGACATCCGCGTCCACCGCGTCTACGGTCCCCTCCGAGCCGTCCGAAAGGTTGCTTACCGTAAAGGTGTAACTGATAGGTCCGCCTGGCAAGACGGGGTCGGGGTCGTCCGTCATGGCAACCGAGAGGTCCGCCTCGCGGATGACGATGCTGGCTTGTTCGGGCTCAGAGGTCGGGTAGTAGACCCAGGTGTCGATGCCTCTATGGTTGCCGAAGTCGCCCGTAAAGGTGTGCGCGGCGGGTGGCGTGATGATGCCGTCAAGCTCTTTTTGTCCGTTTGTAAAGACGCTGTCGTCGTAGTAGATGCGCCCAGGGTCGGCGATGCCAGTGGTGGCGCTGCCTGCAGGTGTGTTGAGGCGCGTGATGGTGATGCCCGTGGGCGCGTCCTCGACGTCTAGGAAGGGGAAGTGAACCTCACCCGCGAAGAGCCTGACCGTGGCAATGAAATCACCGCTGCCGGCAGGTACGTCGTCGCCGTCGCCGTCTTTGCCGTCCCATTTAACTTCGGTGGTCACGTCGGGGTCGGCGGTGCCTGCGAGCACGCGCGGGGTCGCGCCGCTGGAAAACTCGAGCGTGATGTTGTAGGCGTTGGGCGCAGGGGCGTCGTCGGTGCCATCTAAGGGGTTGACGAAGGAGAACGTACCTCCTAAACCCGTACCCGCTTGGTTCTGGGTTCCGTCCCGGCCCGTAAAGGCGAAGTCCTGCGGGATGGGCGGCGCTTTGGCGTCAGCGCGGTAGAGCCAGGTGTCGGTGCCGCTCGGTGTGGCGGCGGTAGCTGGCATACTGCCGTCCGGCTCGTTCAAAAAGATTTTGTGCGTCACTTCGTTGTTGTCGATGTCGTCGGGCTGATCAGGCGCGTTAAAGGTCTGCCCCGGCTGGAGCGTGTCGTCGTTGTTGAGCTGAATCGAGCGGTAGAGAGCTTTGCCCTCCCCATCTCTAAAGCCTTTGCGGTTGGCGAAGAAGATGAAGCCGAAGGGCTCGATGTCTTGCTCGAGTTCGTAGCGGTAGCCGTCGATGGTCTGCACGATGACGTCCAGGTTGACCCTCGCGTTGCCGCTCCCGAGGTTGAGCGCGTAGTAGCGGGCGAAGACGCGCCCGCTCTGCGCCACGTTGCCGTCAAAAACCGTAACGTCCCAAGCCGTGACCCAGTTGTTCGTGGCTGTTTGCGCAGGCCAATCAGCGCTCACGGCGAGCGTCGTAGGGTTCGTGTTGTTCGCCGTCGCGGGCTGGGTGAAGTCTATCTCGTAGATGCCCGCGTTGAGCGCGACGAAGGTGCAGGGCGTATAGCCGCCGGGGTTCACGCCGTTGTAGTTCGGCCCGGCGACCTCTTGAGAGCGGTTGAGGATTTTGCCCGTGTTGTTCGTACCTGGTGGCGGACAGACGTAGGGTGTGAAGCCGCCCGGCCCGCGCACGCGGATGGTGCCGCTGCCGACGCCATTGGCGGAGGAGCCCAGCGCCACCACCTCGTTAGCTTCGGCGTAGACCCGGATCACCGTGACGCGGGGGATGCCCGCCGTGACGTAGCTGCCGCTCGTGCCTGTGCGGTGCTCTAAAAAGGCGCGGTTGCCGCCGTTGCGGATGAGGTCTCTACTCCCCTCGGCGTAGACGGTTTGGCAGACCAAAGACGCGAAGAGGATGAGAAGTCCCAAGTAGCGTAAGTGCCTGAGGGTTCGGTACGAATCAAACTTGTGCATGGTGGTCTCATTCATGGGGATGTTGCTTTCAGATGTGGAGGAAGAGGTGGGGCGGCGCATCACTGACCTCCACCCAACAGCTCAAAGCGTAGGTGTAAACCGCTGCGGGTATCTTCAGAGAGCCCGTCGAATCCTTCAAAGGTGTAACCCAAGGCGAGCCATAACTCGTCAACCACGCGTAGCGAGCCTTCAACACCGAAGGCGGTGGCGCTGCTGCTCGTAGCGGGCTGCCACTCGTGGTAGACCGAGCCGCCCACGCCCGCATAATTCGTGAGGTAGTAGTGTCCACCCAAAGACGCTAAAAAGGTGCTTTTGCGGTCGTTCCACAAGGGGACGCGGTAGGCGAAGCCGGGGCGGAGTTGCCAGCGCTTATACGAGAGCGTCGGCGCGAGTTCGCCCTCTAACTCGCTGCCGTCCTCGCCGCCTGTCTCCAAGCGGTGATAGGTCAAGAGGGTGAGGTACGAGCTTCGGAGCGCGTAAGCTGCTGTAAACTCCCCTTCGGCTTCGGGGATGAGCTGATAGGTGGCGTCGAAGGATAAGGTCTGCTGATGGTCAAGCTGTCCGGTTGCGCCGCCTCTAAAGGTGATCTTGAAAGGGTCCTCTTGCGTGCTGTCGTAACTCACTTCAGACGAAGCGGTAGCGACAAAGTCGTCCTTGCGGTAGCGCACGCCTGCGCCTGCGCTCGCTAAGGTCTCGCCGTCAGAGAAGCCCTGGTCGATGTTCGCCGAGAGGTCTAAGCTCCAGGCGTCGCTGAGCGGCAGGGGCGTCTCGACGCCGAAGCGGGCGCGGTTGCCGCGTCCGTCTGCGCCGGGAAGCTGATAGGCGAGTGAGAGGTTGCTCCGCCCTAACGTCTGCACCAGCGAGACGTTGCCGACTAACTCGCCGCCCCAGGTGTAGACGACCCCTAAGTCCGCCGCTAAGTTCTCGTCAAGCTGATAGTTCACGCGGAAATCGCTGATAGGGTCCGCGTTGCCAAAGGGTTGCGTATGCGTGAGGCTGAAGTTGGCGCTACCCGCCTGATAACCTGCGCGGGCGACGGCGCTATAGGCTTGTTCTTCCCACAAGTAGCCTGCCCCCAAGCCGAAGGTAAAGTCGTCAACGTCGAGTTCGTACAGGGCGCTCGTCTGGTTGCGGACGCTGCTGGCGCTGTGTTCGACCACGGCGCGTTGTCCGCCACTCAAGCTGTAGGAGACGCGGGCCTGGCCTTGGAGCGCGTCCGTATAGCTGATGTTGGCGCTCGCCCCGAACGCGCCTTGCGTGAGCGTACCTGACGCGCCGACTTGTGAGCGTAAATCCTCGTCGTAGCGGTAGGTGACGCGGAAGCTCGAGCCCACCCCCACATAGTCCGCATACGCGCCAAGCTGCACGCCGTCTAAACTGGCGAGACCCGCCCCGAACGCCCAACTGCCGATTTGATAGCTGACCCCGCCGCCCGCAGAAATCGTTTCGCGTGGGCTCTCAGCGGGTGCGTAGGTGACTTCAAGGCGTGTCTCAACGCCGCTCACATCGGTAGGGAAGAGCGGTCTGGAGAGGGTTAACGTACCTGTCACATCGTTTAAGGTGTAGTCTTCCAACCTCTCTAATACGCGCTCCTCCGCGCCCGTTCGCACGGTGACGGTCTCACTGCTGGGCTTGATCGGCGCAACGTCGAGTGTGTAGCGCCGCGTGCCGTCGGGGATAATCGTTTCAGTACGTTGGTCGGTGGGCAAGAGGCTCGCATAGGCCGTGCCGACCAGTTCGCCACCCAGAAAGTCGGTGCGCACTTCGCCCTGCAAGGCGGTGCCGTTTGCTACGCCTTCCAACCCCGGCACGCCTAAGCTGTCCGCGTAGTAGCCGATGCTAAAGGTGTCGTCGTCGTAGCGCACCGCGATGAGGTCGTCCGAGCGCAAGGCGGGCTGCGCGTCGTTGCCGCTGCCCGTAATCGGAAAGCGCTCTGAAGGGTCGTCCTCTTCGGCGATATCGCCGCCCGTATCGAGTGCGCCTTGCAGCGTGCCGTCGCCGAGTGGCATTTCGACGTAACCTCTCGCTACGCCCGTATAGCTAAGCTCGCCTTGGCTCAGCTTCACGCTGACGCTGCCCTGATAGGTGTAGAGCGGTTCGTCCGTGCCGCCCAAGTAAAAGGTCTCTTGCGTCTCTAGGTCGCTAAAACGCGCCGTTAAGTTCGCTTGTTGCGGCGTCAAGACGGGTTCTAAACGCACCGTTGCTTCGCCATCTTGGAGCAAGACCTGATAGCCCGACTCGCTCGGAAAAGCGTCCTCGTCAAGAGGTTCCAGGTCTGTCTGCAGTGTCACCGCGCCGAAGCCGTTGGCGACGCCGAACTCGTCCAGCGCACGAATCTCTAGCTCGATTGGCGTGACGCCGTCGGCCTCGAGCATCGTCGGTACAACTTCCAAAGAGGTCGGGTTGCCCGCTCTAAAGACCTCGACTTGGTCGCGTGCGCCGCCCATCGTCGCTTCGATAAGGGTGCTGCCGACCTCTAGGGGGAGGCCGTAGTACTCGAGCCTCTGCACACCTCTTTGCTCGTCAATCACGCGCTTGCCCAAAGCGTCGTCATTCACCGGAACGCCGTTTAGGAGCAGTTCGACCTCTCTGACAATCGGACCTTCGATGACCACTTTCGCCGCGTCCGTCGTGCGGTAGACCGTGCCGGGCATGGGCTCGCGGATGAGCCCGTCGCGCCCCCTCGGGATGACCTCTCGTGCGCTCCGCACCTCTTCAAAGGGAACCTCACCCTCCAAGAACAGCTCGCGCTTGCCGAAGCGCAGCGTTAAAGCGGGCTCGGCTAAAGCGTCCAGGCTCTCCTGATGCGTGAGGGTGTAGCTCAGCGTGCCCTCGGTGGTGTAGGGGAGTTCCCAGTAGAGGTAGGTGACTCCACCATCTTCTTCCACCGTCCGTGTCAGCGGGTCGGGGGTTAAAGCGCCGTCTAAGCGCGACGAACCCGGCTCATACGCTGCGTTAGTTGGGACCTGATGACGGATGAGCAAGGTGCCGCCTGTTTCTGCTGCGTCGTCTACCACTCTGCCTTCGGCTTCGACGTTGAACGGCAGCGTCACCAAAGAGGTGCGTTCAGGAACGAGTATGGGTTTAACCTCTAAGCTCGCCCCGGCAGGCAGACCAGCAGGTGTCTGGTTGATAAAGACCGACGCTTGGTTGTCGAATATACCTGTGCGCCCTGGCTGCGCGGTGAATTCAAAGGTTTTGCTCTCGTTGGCTTCCAGGGTCACAGGGATGACGGGCTCGGCGTCCAAGCCTAAGCCCTGTTGCGGCGACTCGCGCAAGTCGAAGCTGACGGTGCGCCCTAAGGGGTTCGTTACGCGCACGGTGAAGACTGCCCTTTGACCTTCTAAAACCACATCCGAGGCGGCGCTCTTTTCAACCGGAATCAAGCGGCGCGTGATGCTCTCAGACGCGCCAGCGTCGCCAATCGAAGAGGTCAGCCGCGCCAAAAATTCGCTCGTCGCCTCTGCGCCGAAGCGCACAGACGCTTCATACGTATGCGTCGCCGTTTCGCCTGCGGCTAACGCGCCCTCGAAGGTGGGCTCGTTCAGCGGCTCCAACCACTCGGGCGGCGTGTCGCTCAGCGTATAGGTAATAGCGTCGTCGCTGTTGTGGCTGACGTCGAGGGAAACCGTGACGGTTTCGCCCGGTAAGACTTCGCGCAGGTCGAGGTCTCTGGTCAGCGTGACTGCTTCTTCTTGTGATGCGACGGGTTCAGTCACTGTGTCGGGTTCAGGTTCTACCTCAACCGGGACTTGCTCTAGCACGTAACGTACACGTCCGCCTTCAAAGCCGAAGTTCACCTGCGTGTCTTCACCTCTTGCGCCGTCTGTCTGAACGTCAACGAGCCCATAATCCTCTGGTATCTCTAGCGTGACCTCTCGCTCGCTGTAGCCCGTGATGCGAGCGGAAATATCTAGGGTATTGCCCTGCGTATCCACGACCTCGACGACGATAGGCTCGGGATAGAGGGTCTTGGTGGCGACGGTGTTGGAGTATTGATATGCCCCTTCGGGTTGACGCAAGTAGACCGTATAGGTTCCTGCTTTGGTGAACTCCCAGACGGTCCACTCGAGGTCCTCCGACACGCTCAACGCGTGTTCGCTGCCGTCCGCCATCACCACTTTCGCCTCGAGTTCGCTCGCACCGTCGCCGTCGTAGAGGGCGTAGCGTGCAGGCACACCTTCGCGGGGCAGCTTGGCTTGGAAGGCTTGCGTCCACTCATCCGAGCGCACGTCGAAAAGCTCGATGCCTTCGGCGAAGCGAATCGAGCTGATGCTCGGGTCGGGCGTCGTAACGCGCACGATAAAGGCGTTTTTGCCGAGACCGTAGAAGTGGCTGCGGAGCGTGTAAGCGCCTTTCTCCAGCGTTCCCTCATAGAGCGTTTCCCACTCGTGCTGCTCGACTTCATAGCGCCCTTCGGCAATCGTGTCGCCGTTTTCTAAGACGAATTCACCTGCTAGGGGCGTATCGCCGTAGCTCTCGTCACCCAACTCCTCGCGCCCCTCTAAGGCGGCGCGGTAGTCGTCCGGGTCGAAGCCGGGGGAGTAGATTTCCAGCTTGACGGGGCTCTCCTGACCGAGCGAGAGGGTCATGACGACCTCTTCAATCTCCCAGCCGAGCGCGTCGCCGGGGACGATCCCTTTGACTTCATCGGCGAAGGCGAAGGGGAACAGCGTTAAGAGAACGAACAGGTACTTCATGGGTATCTCCAGCGTGCGTTAGGGTCGGTCAGGTTGATAGGTTCGTTAAGGTCATAGGTCAGCGTCTCTTCGCCCGCAAAGGTCTCGAAGGTGAAGCGGCGCGGCTCCGCGCCAGGGACGGGGTCGCTGATGACCAGCTCGGGGAGGGGCTCTGCGCTGATGAGGTTGAGTACGACACGTACGCCTTCGGGCAGCGCGATGAGGCGCTTTTCCACGCTGAGCGGTCCGAAGCGCAAGGTCGTTTGGCGATACGCACGAATCGTGCCTGCGGGCGCGACGAGCGGAAAGTCGCTCACGGTCAAACCCTGTAAGACGACGCGGTGCTGATAGCCCCCGCGCAACCCTTCGGGGTGAGGCAGCGGCGCAAACGGCGCGGAAGCCGCGTCGAGCGTAACCGACCACGCGCCGGGCGTGAGGTCACGGAAGGTGTAGCGCCCTTCGGCGTCGGTCAGGGTCTGCCAACCGTTGGGCAGCAGCACTCTCGCGCCGGGCAGCGGCAGGTCGAGACCCTGCTCGTAGACGCAATTTTTATTGACGTCTAAATAGACTCGTCCGCTGAGGAGCGCGTCGGGTTGACTGAAGACGCGCTCCTCAAGTTCAACGTCAACCTGCACCTCTTCACTCGTGATGACGACGCCTGAGACCGCTCCGTCGCCTACGCCAAATGCGCCCAGGGCGTAAGCGGTGTTCTGAAGTGGTGCGCTCGCGCCGGGGAGGACGGTGAGAGCGTAGGACACGCTCACTTGGTCGCGCCCATTAGCGCTGCCGCGTGGCTCTAAACGGAAGTCGGGGTCGTCCGTCAGGTCCCAGACCAGCTCGTCGCCGCGCTCCTGGGGCTCGAGCCTCTTCTCATTCGCCCCGCTCGTCACCACGGCGCTTCCTGCTACATAAGCGGTACGCTCGGGCGGTGTATCCACGACTGTGAGGTTAAGCGGGACGTCGTTGGGGTTCGAGACGCTCACCGTGTAGTGCAGCGTGTCGCCGATGCGCACGGCGCTCTCCTCGACGGTTTTCTCGATGTTGAGCGTCAAGAGGGGAAAGGCGTGCGCGACCTCATTGGACGTCGCGGGCTCGGGTAACTCTTGCGCTGTGACGCTAAAGCGGTTGCGCAGTACGAAGAGTGTGTCGCCCGGTACGTCCGTGGGCATCCGCACCTCTACGGTGAAGCTGACGCTTTCACCTGCGGCGAGTTGTAGCACGCGCCACGTCACGGTGCGCGTGTCCGCGTCATAGTTGCCACCCTCAGAAGCGGAGATAAACGTTGGAGCAGGTACGTCGGTGGCGACTTGTCCGTTACTATCCTCAAAGCCCTGCAACGTATCGTTGATACGCAGGTCGTTGAGGTCAAAGTCGTGGTTGTTTGTAACCGTAAGCGTGTAGGTCAGCCCTTCGCCCTCACCGACAGAGCCTGTAGGCTGGGCGCTTTTGTTGAGGTCGAGTTCAGGTCCAGCAGCTACGACCTCTTCCACGCGGTCACGGGTGAGGTTGGTTGTGCCCGTGGCGAGCGACGTTGCGCTCAGCGTGACGGTAAAAGGGGAGACGACCTCGCTCGCCGTCAAGCAGAGCTGAAAGTCGCGCCGCTCGCCGGAGCGTAGCTCTAAGGTGCGCGGCAGCGGCTCGCCGGCAACGCTGTTGAGCGTTGCCGCGACGCCCGCAGGGAGTCCGCTCAAGGTGATTTCATAGCGGTCTTGCGCCGTGCTTGCGTTCTCTAACGTGTGGGTAAAACAATCCGTCTGTCCGTAGATAAGGCGGTCTTTAACCTGTATATCGTCCGCGCTGCCCTCGCCACCGGGGTTGGCTCTAGGATTGTCCTCCGGCCCTAAAAAGTGTTGATAGCTAGCCGTAACCTCGAAGTCCGCGCTGACCTCGGCGGGACCGCCGGGACCTGTCGCGAAGGCGCGGTTTTGGCGCTCGCCCGCTTCGGCGTCCGGGGCGACGCGCATGGTGAAGCTGAGAACCGCTTCGCCACCTACAGCGAGCGAAGCGAGCCGCACGCGCACCCCGCGCACCGTGCTGGGCTCGGTCTGTGTCCAGGTGGTGCCGGCTGTGTACTCGAGCACCCCCTGCGACGCCGTTGCCGAGCCGCCCACAAAGGTGAGGCCGTCCAAAGCGGCAAGGTCGAAGTCGTCAGTGAGTAGAGGATTCGTAGCGGTCTGAGAGCCGCCGTTGAGGAGGCGCACCTCGAAGCGCACCGTGTCACCCGGACCGAGTTGTTGGTCGGAGACCGTCTTAAAAAGCTGCAAGGCCGGGCCTTCGACGACCCGCACGAGCCCGTAATTCTCTACATCCTCGCCACCGTCCGTTTGACACCTTGCAATGGGTGAAAAGGCTCGCTCTCCCGTGACGCCAGCGGGCGTCACGACTTCTAAGATCAGCGCGGCGTCTGCGCCACTCTCCAACGTCACCGCTGACGCTGCCACCTCACCCGAGTCGAGGCGTCCGTTGCGGTTGGCGTCTCCGTAGAGGGTCGTTTCGCTAGGCGTCCAGTCGCCCGCGCCTTGCACGACCGAGAGGTCGAAGGTGAAGCGGTCGTTGCCTGCGTTGGTGAGCGTGTACGGCAGATACGCCCGCCCCCCCGCGCTCACGCTGACGCTCTGCCCCGGCGCGGTTTGTGTGCCGTTGGGCGTCAGTTCGGGGATACAGAGGGCACGTACCGCCGTATTCACCTCGTTCGAGAGGTAGGTTTCGCCGTTTAAGACCGCGCTGGCCTGGTTGCGAATCTCTGTCCCTGCCGGGGTGATGGCAAGCACCAGGCCGCTCAGCAGCACGCTCAGGGTGATGAATAGTCGCGTCATAAGGGGTGCCTTTCCAGAGGATTCGTAAAGGGATTGATAAGGTTCATAAAATAGAGTTAGTCAGATAGTGGGGGCTGCGCAGGGCAGCCCTCCAAGAAGGGGCGTGGGAGCCTAAGCTCCCACAGGATGAGAGGGTTTACTGAACGCGCACGTCGAACTCGAGAACGACTTCCGCACCAGGCGCTAAGGTCGCGATGTCGAAGCGGAGTGTAGTGACGTCCGTATCAATGTCGCCACCCGTCGGGCACGCACCGTAGCCCGTGCCGCCGTCGGTGGAGCATTCCACGCCGTCGCCGCCCGAGGTGGAGTCCTCGACGAAGTCGGTGAAGGTCGGGACGGGGTCGAAGACGTCGATTTCAGTGACGTCCGCCGTGCCGATGTTCGTGACCGTGAGGCGGTAGGTGATGTCCTCACCTGGCGCGACTTCGGGTACGCTGCTAGGGTCAGCGTCTGTGCCGTCGCCACGGTAGAAGGTGGTGCCGTCTAAGCTCCACTCTTTTTCAACCCTGACCTCGCCGCCGACGACGATGGTCGTGTCGGTAACGGTTTGAGTCGCTATTCCGGTGGTGAAGGTCGCTTCCGCTGTAACCGCTACGACGTTGACTGCGCCTTGCGGTACGCCTGCAGGTACGTTGACCTGGACGAAGAAGGACTGGCTCTCGCCCGGCTCGATGACCTCGGCGGGCAGCGCGTCTATGTCGTAGTACGTCGTCCCGTCATACGAGTAGGTGTAGGTGAAACCGGTGGTGTTACCACTCGAGACCGCTGAAAACTCAATATCGGTGATGTTAACGTTGCCCGTATTCTCGAGGGTGTGTTGGTAGATGACCGTGCCGGGGCTCGGCGCGGTGCCGTTGCGGTCGGGGCTGAAGGTGAAGGTGGCGTCTTCGGCTACGGTGACGGTGTTGTTCGTGAAGGTGTCTTGCGCGCCCGAATTTGGTGAGTCCGCGATCAGCGTGACGGTTGAAGGGTCATCGGTTGGCACGGCGTCTGCGGGAACGTTCACCACTGCGATGACGCTGACCTCTTCGCCTGGGTTGATCGTGCCCGTGTTGGTGATCGGGCCCGCCGTAAGCTCGTCCGGGTCTAAGACGCCGTCGCCGTCCGTGTCCGGGTAGTAGGTCACTGGGACGGTGACGGTGTTGCCCTCGTTGTCGGTGAAGTCCACGGTGCCCGTAAGGTCGAAGCTGTCGTCGCTGCCGCCCGTATTGACAATATCTAGCGGGAACGAGGCACTCTCGCCTGGCTCGACGGTTTGGTTTACGCCGGTGTCGCTCGCCGTGTCGTCGCCATCGACCTCTGTGTCGCCGTTATCGTTACCAATATCGACGCCTGGTCCGGCGATGTCTTGAATGACGTTGGTCGTGTCGTCGTCTACGTCTGGGTTGAGGCTCGAGGTCGCCGTGACCACAACCTCTGCGGCGTTGACACCATCAACATCTTCAGTGGAAACGTTCGAAGGTAAAACCACTCTGGTGATAAAGCTGAAGCTCTCACCTGGCGCGAGCGGTCCGCTGTCCACTGTGCCGTCGTTGTCGGTGTCGGTTAGGGGTGTGCCGTCGAGACGGGTCAGGATGACGGACGCGCCGTCAGGGAGGGTGGGCGTGGTCGAGAGGTTGAAGGTGTCGGTGTCGGTTCCGGTGTTTTGAACCGTGTTGATAAAGCTGACGTTGGTGCCTGCGTTCGCTTCGGCTAAGACCTGAGTGTCGCTGCCGTCGTCAGCGGTAATGGTGTAGCCTTCTGAGGTTTCGTAGCTGAGGTCGTTATCATTATCGCCGTCTTGCTCATCGGTGGGGTCGCCGTTTGGACCGACTGCGACGTTTGCCTCTGGCAGCACCGTCGTGGTCGTGGTGTTGGTGTCTACAGGGGTTCTGGTGTTGCCTTGATCGTCGTTATAAGTGACCGTGGCGGTGTTCGCCAAGTCGCCGGGAAGGGTGTCGTCATTGACTGTTGCTGTGATCTCTAGCTCTACAGCCTGACCTGAATTGATGGTGGCAAAGGTCGTGCTCACGGTTGACGTGCCTGCATCAAAGTCAACGGTGTTGGCAGGGGTCGCTGTTGCTGAAACGTAAGTCACGCCGCCAGGCAGTTCGTCGGAGATGACGACGTTGGTCGCGTCTGCCGAACCTGTATTCGTGACGGTCACAGTGTAGGTAAGCGTGTCGCCGGGGTCGGCGTTCGCCTGGTCCACGGTCTTCGTCGCGCGGAGGGCTGCGCCCTGCACCACGTTGGTCTGGTGATAGTTGTTGTCGTCGCTGGCGATGGGGGCTTCGTCGTCGCCCTGGCTCGTCCCGATAGGGCTGGCGATAACTGTATCGCCTGCGCTCGAGTCCGTTGGAATCTGGTACGCCATGATGAGCTTGACTGACTCGCCTGCGGCCAAGTTGTCCACGGAGGTGACGACGGGCTCGCCAGGCTGCACCACGCCGTCGCTACTGCCGTCTCTTTCAAGATAGAAGACCGGTGTGCCGACGCCGTTCGTCTCATCAGTAGCGACGTCGCTAGTGAGGTCGAAGCTGTCCGACCCGTTGCCCTCGTTCGTCAGGGTATAGGGGAAGTACACGGTGCTGCCGGGGGTGGCGTCTTGCGATTGGCCCGGCGCGTCTACCGTGCCGTCTGGCGTGATAGCCACATCGTAGACCTGCTGGACGATGGTCACGACTTGGTTGGAGTTCGTGGTCTGGGTTTCGCCCGACGAATCGACATACTGGGCGGTCGCTTGGTTTTGAATCTGGGTTCCGGCGGGCGTCTGCTGCGCAAAGGCTAGAGTTACTAGGCTAGCGAGCAGCAGCACTGCGAGAACGGAGCGTATAAGGGTCATCTTTCCTCCGAGAAGGTATGAGGGTGTGGCGGGGCGGTCAGAGAGGCGTAATAGTCGGGATGTAAATTGGCGTCAATATCAGGGGTCAGAGGCTTAGAGCACCTCCACGCGGTAGACGAAGGTGCGTGACTGCCCTGGGGCGAGTTCGCTCAGGAGTTCCCAGCGCACCGCGTCGTACTGCTCGGGCGCGGCGGCTACCTCTCGCTCGTCGCCGTTTTCGTCCGTCACCGTTACGGTTGGGTTGGCGCTAAAGGTGTCGCCCTCGTCGGCGCTAAAGATGAGCGTGGAGCCCCCCTCAGCCGTCGCCGTCTCCGCGAGGTAGTGCGTGCGCTCGGGCACGGGACCCGTCGCCGCAAGCCCTTCAGGGATGACGGTCTCGCCCTCGTTCTCCAAGACGAGGTGATACTCCAAGACCTGTCCGGGCTCCGCCACCTCGGTAGGCACGAGCTGTTCTTCAACTGTGCCGTCCATGAGCGTCACCTCGGTGACGAGATAGCTCTCCAGCGTGACCGAGAGCGGCGCTTGCGCCGCTGCTACGCTCAGCGTGGAGCCCAACAATAGAACCGATAGAGAAACTAAAAGCCGATGTCGCACGAATAAGCCTCCTCACACGCGCTTCTCATTGACTTTTGAATAACTTTTGTCAGGTCAAATAGTCGGATTTAGAAGCGCACCGAAGAGAAGTTTACGTGGCAACAGTTTTGCTACCCGTGGAGATTTCAACACGTCAAGGGCAGATGCACAGGGGATGTAGGGGACTTCACAAGAGGTGAGAAAAAAGGCGAGAGTGCTTACCTTGAGTTTTTTAGGCTCGAGCAAAAAAGAAGCCGAAGACAACACCCGACCTCTCGGCTCAAAAAAACACCCCGCTCAGCTCAATCGCTGTAGCGGGGTGTTTTGGTTGCGTTTTTCAAGCAGGACTAACTACACTGTCAACAAAGTATTGACACCTTCTCGCTGATGTCACCCTGAGCTTGTCGAAGGGTCTCGTTTCGCAATCTCTGTCAGAGGAGAAGGCAAGGGCAGAGATTCTTCATCCTGTAAAGGGCTCAGAATGACATGATTCATTTTTTACTTGACGGTGTACTAACGCTTAACTATCCAAACTAGCATTGAAACGAGTTAAAAACGCAGATTTACACCCGCTGTGAGTCCCGCGTCAACGCTGCTCACAGGTGCAAAACCGTAGCTGGTGATGAGCTGTCCGAACAGGCTGACGCGCGGCGTGACGAAGTACTCTGCGCCGAAGGGGGCCTCGAGCAGCAGCGCGTCACCGTCAGGCCGCAAGGTGTAGCCGAGCCCCAAGCCGCCGTAGAGGTCGAAGTCGTCTACAAGCGCGTCCAAGCGGATGAGCGTGTCCACGCTAAAACGCAGCTCGTCAGCGCCGCCGTTAAAGGTGAGGCGGCTCGCTAACCCGACGGGTCCGATGAGGTTGTCGTAGCCCGCCTGAACACTGAGGTGAATGTCGCCTGAGGTCGTAATCGCGCCGGGGGCGACGCCGAGGTAAAAGGGGTAGAGGGGGCGCTGACTCAGGCGTATGTTGCCACTATTTTGCGCGAGGGGGCTGCTACTTGTCCCTTCTTGCGCCGTACGTTCACTGGCCGCGCTTTGAGCCGAACGTTCTCCCCGCGAACCGTCCTCCATCGCTCCTGGAAACGTCGTTCCTTGTGAGGCGTTGATATTTTGCTCCAAGGCGACCAAGCGACCCTCGAGCCTCTGCACATACCCTAGCGACGCCGCGTCATTGAGCGCCGCCTCCAAACTTTCTACCCGCTCCAAGAGGCTCGTGCGCCCGAGCGAGACCTCGTCGCGGCGCAACCGCTCCTCGAAACGTGCGCCCGGCACCGCGCCTACAATCTGGTCGGTATAGTCGATCAGCCGCGCTGCGACCACCGCTAACTCATAGCGTGAGGCCGCTCCCTCGCCCCGATAGTCGCCATTGGGATAACCCGTCAGGATGCCCAAGCGAGCCAGCGCGTCTACAGCGGCGTACGCCCAGTGCGACTCTTGCACGTCGTTAAACGCTTCGGGTGCACGCCGCGACGCGCCCGTAGGCAGCGTCCCTTGCGCGAGCGCGTCTGTTAGAAAGAGAGCCAGCAATACGGCCCCGATACACCGAACGCGGAACCTACACCCAAATCCTTGCATGACAACCTCCACGGGGTCAGATTACGCTAGTTTAACAGGCAAATTATGTATTGCGTGGCAACGTGCGATGAGAGAAAAGTCACAAGTTTAAGGCAAGTTGCTCGAGAGGGTTGAGCGCTACGGTTGTATGGAATATAGGGATTGGGGCCCAGCGACAACCGCAACCGATATAGTGCGCTATGACCGAAGGTGACGAATTACTCGATGTACTGACCGAAGAGGGTTTACCTACCGGGCGGAGCAAACGCCGCGCTGAGGTTCATAAAGACGGCGATTGGCACAGAAGTTTTCACCTGTGGATTGTCAAAGAAGGACGCTACGTGCTCTTTCAGCGGCGCTCGCAGAACAAGGACTTAGAGCCCAACAAAATTGACGTGAGCGTGGGCGGACATTTTTCAGCAGGGGAGACCTTAAAAGAGGTGCTGAGAGAGCCTTATGAGGAGTTGGGCTTAGACCTTAGCCCCAAAGACCTCTCCTACTTCACGACGCGCAAAGCCGAACGGTTTTATGAACACGCCACCGACCGCGAGTTTCAAGAGGTTTACGTGGTGCGTCTTGACAAGAGGTTAGAAGATTATGCGCTGAACCGAGCAGAGGTTTACGCGCTTTATGAGGTGCCGTTAGAGCGGGCGATTGACCTCTACCGTGAAGGTAAAAGTGTTGCTGTGGCGGGGTTCGACGCTTACGGACGCGAGAATAACGCTTTACTCGTCGCTGATGACCTCATTGAGCAAGCTAGGGAGGACGTAGCGGTGACGTTGGAGGAGCTAAAGGGCTGGTTATACCAAAATGAAGTTTAGATGTCGTAGTTTGACATCTAAACCGCTCGTGTTCACGAAGTCCGTCGCATATGCTCCCACTGGGCGAAGCGCGAGCGTTTCCGAACGCAGTAAGAACGAATCGCTCGGACACTCTCAATTTACGACATCCTTCAACCAGGTTGGTATTGCCCCACCACGCAGAAGAAGTCTCAAAAGATGAATAATGAAGGATGGTGACGAGATGCCCATTCGCCTACTCGAGAATCTTTATCCAGAGATAAGCGCTAGACCTGACAAGCCGCACCCTAGACGACAGGGTTACAGCTATGAACCTTACGGCGTCCAGAATGCTTTAGTCTTCTTTGAACCCCTCGCAGGCAAGCGCGAAGTCACTCCTGAGCCGTCGTAGCGCTCGTGATGCTGCTCCACGATATCGGCCCCGGTAGAAAAGGGGGTTCTCTCCAACGCTTCGCGTCCGAGCTGCGGATGCGCTTTCATGATGCGCCACTCTTCTGGTGTGAGCTTGCCCGGCTTGTTGAGTATCGCTTCGGGTATCTCCGTTTTACCTACGTCGTGAAAATACGCGCCGTAATCAAGCTGGTGCAGCCGCTCCGCTGAGAGCCCGAGCTTCACGCCCGTCGCATAAGCGAGGGTTTGAATCCGTTCGCAGTGGTCAAATGTATAGCCGTCTCTAAGTTCAACTTCGGTAGCGAGCCTTCTAAGCTCACGCAACTCCTCGCTGATCTCATGAAATTGAGGTACGGAAGAGACGAAGAGGAGGCGCACCTCGCTGAGCGAGGTAAAGGTTGTAACCACAGCAGGGTTTTGCGTGAGAATATGGTCACTCTTGCGGAGCGTCTTTCCCTCAGGCGAACGAAGCTCACCTGAGAGGATATAGTAGGTTTCTACTGCGCCTTCTAAGGGGACAAGCGTGAGGCGTTGCCCGGCATATAGCACGATTTCTACCACCTCAGCGGTAGCCGATGTCGAGAGCAAACGCATCTCGCCGGAAAGAGAGCTAACGCGCTCTAAATACTGACCCGCATAATGAACGTTCATATCTTGGGTGACAGACGCTATCGCCGCTTGCATGGATGGCTCCCCATACCACCACTATGCAGCGCGTTCTCTTACAACACTCTTGCGCCCAGCGGTCCTCCGCCAAGCAGCCTACAAACGCGCGGCTGCAAATACGTGTAGCATCAAGGCAAAGATGGCCTCTGGAGGTAGACATGAAACTAGGGATGGTTGGACTCGGCAAGATGGGCGGCGACATGACGCGGCGGCTCATGCAGCGCGGGCATGAGGTGGTGGTCTTTGATATCTCCGGGGACGCGGTGGCGGGGTTGGCGGAAGAAGGAGCTATTCCGTCAGAAAGTGTGGAGGATATGGTCCGTAAGTTGGAGCCGCCGCGCACGCTCTGGCTTTCTTTACCTTCGGGCGAGATTACAGAGAAGAGCGTTGCGCAGGCGCTGTCGCTCCTGGAAGCGGGCGACGTGCTCGTGGACAGCGCGAACAGTGACTGGCGCGACACGCGCTCGAGGGATAAAAAAGCAGAAGAGGTCGGTGTTCATTACGTCGATGCGGGCGTCTCGGGGGGCATCTGGGGGCTGCGCGAAGGCTATAACCTCATGGTGGGCGGTAGCGACAAGGCGTTTGGCGACATCGAGCCCGCCCTGCAAGCCCTGGCTCCCGAAGGTGGCTACGCCCACGTCGGCCCGGCGGGGAGCGGCCACTTCGTCAAGATGGTGCACAACGGCGTCGAATACGCGCTGATGCAGTCCTACGGTGAAGGCTTCGAAGTGATAGCCTCGTATGAGCACGCCGAACTCGACCTGCACCAAATCGCGAAGCTCTGGACGAACGGCTCGGTGATTCGCTCGTGGCTCTTAGAGCTGACGATTAGCGCGTTAGAGGAGGATAAGCGCCTGGAGAACATCGAAGCCTTCGTCAACGATTCGGGCATGGGTCGCTGGACGGTGGAGTATGGTGTGAATCACGCGGTGCCGACGCCCGCGATTGCGGCGGCCTTGTACGCGCGGTTTTCGAGCCGTCAACAGGACTCCTTCGCCGCCAAAGTCGCCGCCGCCCTGCGCAACGAGTTCGGCGGTCACAGCGTCAAGCGGCGTGAAGAGGAATCGTGACCGTCATGGCTGAATTTGAAGCACGCCTATGAAAGGTTGGCAAGGCCGAAAATATTGTTATCTAACGTGCACGCTAAAGAATACTTCGGTTACGGAGACTGACTTAAACTGGATGAGACCTGTTAAGGAGGCTTAATGGACATTCCACCCTGCGCATTCGTGATCTTCGGCATTACCGGAGACCTCTCCGCCCGCAAGCTGATGCCCGCCCTTTACGCCCTGCACCGCACGGGCGCACTGGACCAGGAAACGCAGATCGTCGGCTTCTCACGGCGCGACTGGTCGGACGACGACCTGCGTGAAGAGATGAAAAAGGCGCTCCAAGAGCACGACGCGGACAATTTCGACGAGGAGAGCTGGGGGGAACTCGCGCCGCGCTTCTCGTTCGTGTCGGGTTCGTACACCGAAGTCGAGACCTTTAAGAAACTCAAAGAGCATTTGGACGGACTAGGGCTCAAAGACCACATCTTCTACACCTCGACGCCGCCCGGCACTTACGAGGCCATCGTGGAGAACTTGGGCAAGGCGGGCCTCAACAAAGCGGAAGGCTCCGCGCGGCTCGTCGTCGAGAAACCGTTCGGTCACGACCTGGAGAGCGCCAAGAAGCTCAACGACATCGTCCAGGCGAACTTCGAAGAGGGGCAAATCTACCGCATCGACCACTACCTCGCCAAGGAAACCGCGCAGAATATCGCCGCCTTGCGCTTCGCCAACACGATTTTCGAGCCGACCTGGAGCGCACAGTACGTGGACCATGTGCAGGTGACGATGGCGGAGCCTATCGGCATCGGCGGACGCGGCTCGTTCTACGAGGAGGCGGGCGTAATTCGTGACGTGTTTCAGAACCACCTCTTGCAACTCGTCGCTTTAACTGCCACCGAGCCCCCCTCACGCTACGACGCCAAGAGCGTCCGCGACGAAAAGGTCAAGGTCTTTCAGGCGATGAAATGCGTGAATCCCTCGCAGGCGGTCATCGGGCAGTACGCAGGCAACGGTGAGGCGAAAGCGTACCGGCAAGAAGAGGGCGTGGCGAAAAACTCACGTCAAGGCACCTTCGCCGCCGTCGAACTCCGCATCGAAAATTGGCGCTGGGCGAACGTGCCCTTTTTCGTGCGTTGCGGCAAGCGCCTCAAGTCCAAGTCGAGCGAAATCGTCGTGGTCTACAGACGTCCGCCGCACGTTCCTTTTGACTTAGAGAAACCCGTCAAGCAAGACCGAATGATTTTGCGCCTCGTCCCGAACGAGGGCATTACCTTGCGCTTCGACGCCAAACGTCCGGGACAGGGCATCAACCTCACCAAAGCTAGCATGGACTTCTACTACGACCAAGAGTTCAACCGCAGCAACCCCGACGCTTATGAAACGCTCATCCAGGACGTCATGTTGGGCGACCCGACGCTCTTCATGCGGGCTGACGAGGTCGAGGCGCAGTGGCGCATCGTCAAACCTCTTTTGGAAACTTGGGAAAACTCGGACGAGGAACCCGCCTTTTACGAGCCGGGCAGTTGGGGACCGGACGAGGCGAATGAGCTCTTGGCGAGTCAGGGCAGAGCGTGGCACGCGCCTGCGACGGAGTAGGTAAGCGCAGGTAAGAGTGAACTAAGCTCGAGGTCTAAGCGAAATCAACCACGTAAAAAGGACGTAAAAAGAAGGTGGAAGGGAGAGCGTTCTCCCTTCTGTATTCTTTCAAACCCGCAGCCGCGCCAAAACACCGAACATAGATTCAGAAAGGACATCCTATGAACGACGAACGACCCAAACGAGAACGCCCGACTTTGACCGAGCTTAATCTGCTGGTCGAAGAGCACGAGAAAGAGAGCGACCCCGAGCGCAAGGAGGAACTTAGGCAGCAGCTCGAGCAGATGGAGAAAGAGGTCGCAGAGGCGAACGAAACCTAGATTCGACTGATACAAGGCGCGGCTCAGTCACCGAGCACCGCTGTTGGCTTTTCAACGTTCAACGCTTTCCACCGTCCCGAGCGAAAGCGCAGCAGATAGACCAGCGCCAGCCCCGCCAAGTACACCATCGCCCCAGCCCACGCGCCTCTAACCCCGCCGCCGAGCGGAAACGCCAAGAGGTAGGAGAGCGGGATAAAGAGCCCCCAGGCAAAAAAGAGGCGCATCAGCATGGTGTAGGTCGTGTCGCCCGCCCCGTTGAGCGAGCCGCCCAGGACAATCGCCGCCGCGTCGAAAATCTGGTAGAGCGCGACCAGGCGCAAAATCGCGACGCCCGCCGCGATGACTTGGGGGTCGTCGCTGAAAATTTGCATCAAAAAGGTCGGGGCGACGAGGTAGCTGAGCCCGATGAAGCCCATCAGACCCATTCCTAAAAAGGTGGCGCGGTAGCCGACGCGCTCGGCTTGACGGGGCTCCTGTGCGCCCAAATGTTGAGCGATGAGGCTCGAGCTAGCCTGCGCCACCGCGATTCCCACCGTAAACGAGAGGCTCATAAACTGCAGCGCGATGTTGTTCGCCGCCAACACCTCTGTGCCGAGCCGCCCAATCAGCGCGAAAAAGGCGGTGAACGACGCCACCTCGACAAAGTCACCGACGCCCAGCGGCAACCCCGTCGCGAGTACGCGGCGCAACTTTTGCCAGCCGAACGTGCGGATACCTCTCGTCGCAAAACGCTCGTGCGCCGCCGGACGCCACAAAAGCCAGGCGCTGACCAGCGTCACGACGGCATTTGCTAGCACCGTCGCTACCGCCGCCCCCGCCACACCCCAAGCCGGAAAGCCTAGGTTCCCCAAAACCAAAAGCCAGTCGAGCGCGATGTTGATAAGAACCTGCAACCAAGCCAGCAACATCGGCGTGCGCGAATCGCCGCGCCCGACCAGAAAGCCCCACACCACGCCGTTGAACATAGCTAAGGGAACCTCGAGCGAGCGAATCTGCAAATACTGCGTGCCGAGCGTGAGCACCGCGCCGTCATCCGGCGCAGCAAAGCGGAACAAAAAGGTGAAGACCCAGGGCAGCGTCAACGCAAGGAGCGTGAGCAGCGCAATCATATTGAGCACCTGCCACACGGCTTCGCCCACCTGCGCATTGTTTTCAGAGTTAGGGTCCCTCGCGCCGTGCGCCCGCCCCACGAAAATCACGCTGCTCGCCGCCGTCGAACGGAAAAGAAGCATCAGCGAGAAGAAGAGGACGCCCGCCAAGCCCACCGCGCCCACCGCTTCGGTGCTGACCCTGGACACAAAAAAGGTGTCCGTCACCCCCAACAGCGTGTAGGAGAGGTTTTGCAAGATAAGAGGTCCGGCGAGCAGTGCAACCTTACTCGTCAGACCTGTTTGGGTAAATAAGCGTGAGCGACTGCGCACGAAAGCCTCCAGGAGAGTCAGTCTACACCTCTCCTGTGGCGTGAATGTTGGGCAGGAGGTTGAGCGAAAAGTCAGTAGACCTCTTGCGAAAGTGGGACTTTTGCAAGAGGTCTAGTTGAAATGTATCTTTGCAGGACATGAGTAGCAGCTCCATGACATACTGAGACAGATGAGCGCAGGTATTATCCCCGAATGTGTTTGCTAAACGGGTTTTTCTACGGTGAGAGTGTCTCAAATCAGATGATACCTGCTATGAGTACAGCGTTAACTAAATTTTGCAGCACTGTTGTCACCCCGAGCGGAGTGCAACGCAGTCGAGGGGTCTCGTCTTGCGCTCTCTGTCAGAGAAGAAGGCGAATGCAGAGATTCTTCGACTCCGCGGAGTCTATCCTGCAAAGGGCTCCGCTCAGAATGACGTCACTCATTCTTAAATTAACAGAGTAATGAGTAGCAGTTCCACTTAATTATTGCTACACTTCTCCACAGATATCATCCCTTATAGTACGTGCTAAACGATGTTCTTCTAAGTGAGAGCGTTGCTTCGCATGACTTCGTCCAAGCTGACCAGATGACTATAGTACCCCAGTGCGTCGCGTGGACCGCTCCCGCTAGCCGCCTCTAGGGGTGTACCTGCTAGAGCTATGCGCACCACATGGGTTTAGAGTAGAGCACTTTCGGGCAAGACCACAGGCACAGGTCGCATCATGTCGCGTTTACACAGGGGCAGGGCTTGAATGCGCTCGGACGCTTCGCCCAGCCCGTAAGGGTCCGCCGCCGCTAGGTTCACCTCGTAGCCCAAATCGCTGAACGACGCGAGGGTGAGGCGGCTCAGCGGTTGGCGCTCACCCGACAAAAAGCCCGTCATCAGTTCGTTGCCAAAGACTGCCTCGCGCCAATGTCCTTCGCGTGTACCGAGTCCACCTGTGTTCGCGACGGGTACAGGAAGAGGTCGCGCGTCCCCTGCAAGCTCGCCGTACACCTCTTGCGCCGCCGCGCCCGTAAAAGTCGGATTGTTCGTGCCTGCACCCCGCAGCAAGCCGAGCTGCTCCCAGAGCGTGCCGAGACCGATCACGTGTCCCATCTCGTGCAAAATCACGCTCTGAAAGGTTCCCTCACGCTCCAACTGCCTGATGTCAGCGATGTCGAAGCGCATAATGCCTTTAGCGGGTAGGAGCGAGTCGGGTCGGAGCGCGGTAGGTCCAGCCGAGCCCAACACGCTGCCGCTCCCGTCGATATTGACGCCCTCCGCTTCGATGATGATGCCGTCCGTAACCTCTCCATCCACCGTTACAGCGGGCAGCGGCGCGGGCAAGACCTCTTGCCACCGCGCCGCCGCTGTAGCGAAAACCGTCTGCTGAGCAGCGTTCAAACCCCCTAAAAAACGAACGTCAATCGTCGGCATGATGCTCCCTATCCGTGAGACCTGTTCTAGTCGTAAATGTATGACCTAAACACCTTAGCCACAATACAAGTCAGGAGTTAGAGAGGTGTGTGTGCGTAGGGCTGTCTCGAGCGTTACTACAGCGTCAACTAAAAAATGAGCTATGTCATTCTTAATGAAGCAACGCCCATTCGACAAGCTCAGGATAAACTCCATGAAGAATCTCTGACCTTGCTGACTCCTCTAATTGAGATTGAAGAACGAGACCCTTCAACGCTTGCCCTGAGCTTTCGAATGGGTTCAGGGTGATAAGTGTATCTATACCGCAAAACTTACTTGACGCTGCAATTACTTTTAGGCAACCCGAACTGAGTAAAACTTTAACCTCTCAACACGAAGCGCATCTCACTCCGCATAGATCATCTTGCGCGTCATGCCCCCATCTACCACAACATTCTGCCCGGTGATAAAACCGCTTTGACCCCCGAGCAAATACCCAATGAGCGACGCAACATCTTCAGGCTTGCCGACGCGCCCCACCGGATGCTGCTCGTGGTCTACCGGACGAAGGTCAACCTCTTCGCGTTCCGCCTCCTTTTGCCACTCACTCACTGAAATCCAACCAGGGCTCACGCAGTTCACGCGCACCTCCGGCCCAAGACTGACGGCGAGTGCGTGCGTCAGCGCGACGATGCCACCCTTTGAAGCGGCGTAGGACTCGGTGTTGGGCTCGGACATGACCGCGCGGCTCGAGGCCACATTCACCACCGCCCCCTGTGACTTCTTGAGGTGCGGCGCGGCATATTTCGCGCAGAGCAGCGTCCCTGTGAGGTTGATGCCGATGACGTGATTCCACTCATCCAAACTGAGTTCAGTGATAGGCTTGCGAATCATCGTGCCTGCGTTGTTGACGAGATAGTCCAGAGCGCCCAAGCGCTCAACCGTTTCAGAAATCAGTAATTCAACAGCCGTTTCGCTCGAGACATCCGCCCGAACGAAGTGAACCTCGCCTAAGTCTGCGTAAGTTTGCGTGACCTCTTCTCCTGCTTCGGCGTCCGTGTCCGCTACGACGACTTTTGCGCCATGTTCCAAGAGGTGTTTGACCGTTGAGCGCCCGATGCCCTGAGCGCCACCCGTGACGATGGCGCATTTATCTTGAAAGTTCATGGAGACAGTTTAAGCTGCGCAACGACTTCAAAAAGAGGGTGCAACCCCTTGTTCGGTGTTTTAGTGACCTAGAACGCGCTCGAGTAACGCCTCGAACGAGGCATCTCCCATGCGCCGCACGTTGCACCCGTCAACATCTTTACAGAGCGAGACGTAGCGGTAGCGCCGTCCTTTCGAACCGGGCAACTCGGCGCGAAACATCTGCAAAAAGTGGCGCGGCGCACTCCGCGTGCAGAGGTCGCAGCAGACTTGCGTGGAGGCGTTGCCTGCTTGCGAGATAGGAATGAGCACGGCGGCGCGGTCCCTCTTGTCGTCGCGGAGCAGGATGTGACCGTCACCGTGCTCGAGGCGATACGCGCCCGACGCGGGCAAGAGGTGTTCGTCCGTGGCAGGAAAGAACTCTAAGAGGATTTCTCTATCTGTATACGTCTTTGATTCGTTATCGTCACTCACTGGAGGTAGTATACGTTATGAGGGGTGAGCCGGGGGAGTCGGGTGAAACGTGAAGACAGCAATGAGCAATGAGCAATGAGTTGAAAGTAAAAACTAAAGGCTTTTCACTCATTGCTCATTGCTTTGAACTCATTGCTGCTTAGTACACTGTTAAGCAAGTGTTGCGACACTGTTGTCACCCCGTTCACGAAGTCGGGCGTCAAGCCTTGCGGAGCGCAGCGCAGTCGAGGGGTCTCGTCGCGCAATCTCTGTCAGAGGAGAAGGCGAATGCAGAGATTCTTCATCCTGTAAAGGGCTCAGAATGACATGATTCGTTTTTTACATTACAGTGTATTTAGTACTGACCCAACAACCCCAAGCGCATCGCCCGCTTTTCAGCGAGCCTGTAAAGAAACACGCCGAGCGCAAAGTACGCGGCGGCGTTCAAAACGAGCGAGAGCCAATCGAGTGAGGAAAATTGGAGCAGAGAGGTTCCCTCGATCATGGTGCGGCGAATCATGTCCGAGCCTTTGATGACGGGGAGCAGCTCGAGCCAGCCCACAAAGGGCGGCACCGCCACGAGCCCAAAAAAGATAAACTGCGCAATCTGCAAAAACGACTGAATCTGCTTGAACATCAGCGCGAGCCCCGCGACCATAAAGCCGATGCCGAGCATACAAACTATCGTCAGGAGCAGCACGGGCAAAAGGGTTGTGAGGTCAAAGGTGAGCCACTGCCGCGCCGTGAGCATGGAGAGCGCGAGCATCACCGTGATGATGATGAGGTTAATTAAAACTGTGCCCATCATCCGCGCTAAGAGGATGCGCCACGCCCCTACGGGCGACATGTAAAGCTGCTCCAGCGTCCCGCGCGTCGCCTCGCGTTCAATCTCCCAGCCGATGCCCTGCATCGCCATGAGCGCCAAAAACCACAAGACCGTGTTGACGATGATGTAGGGCGTCCCCGCCGCTGCATTTTCGGGTGAGCCGAGGAACTGAACGCCCAAAAAAAGCATGAAGAAGATCGCGTAAAAGGTAAAAATGGTGCTTAGAGTGTTGGGCAGATAGCGCCAGAGTTCAATGGCGACTTTACGGATGTTGGCGTTTAGGACGTTAAGCCACACTCTCGACCTCTTTTACAGGTTGTTCTGTGGTTTGCTGCACGAGTTCCATAAAGACGCGCTCAAAGTTAATGGCGCTGCGGTCTATCGCTTCGACGGGCGTGCGTTCCAACTTCAAAATCTCCATGAGGTCATAGATGTCTTCGCTGTGCTCGAGGCTCACCCTGAGCGTCCCCTTCTCCCCACCGCTCTCGTAACTCAGAACCGGAAACGCGCTTTCTAAACGTCGCTGTTGCTCCGCGCTGAGCGGTGCGCCCAAAGTGACCACATACGCCCGCGTTTCAAAGAGCCGTATGAGGTTCTCGACCTTGTCGTCCACTACGACCTGACCTGCGTTGATGATGACGGTACGCTTGCAGAGGTCTTGCACGACAGGCATGTCGTGGGTGCTCACGATGATGGTGCGACCTTCGGCAGCGACTTGGCGCAAGAGGTTGCGCACCTCGTAGCCCGTCGCCACATCCAGCCCGAGCGTCGGCTCGTCCAAGAGAATCACATCCGTATCGGCGAGCATAGCGACGGCGATGGCGAGTTTTTGCTGCATCCCCCTCGAGAGGTTGTTGACCAACTCGCCCGCTTTGTCCCCCAAGTGAAACTGCGCTAAGAGGTCGTCGATTTTGCCCCGCACCGCCCGCCGCGACACGCCCCGGTTGCCCGCGAAGTACTCCAAGTTTTCCCGCACGCTCAAGCGCCAGTAGAGGTTGCGGTTGCCCTCCAAAACCGCGCTGATGTGGCGGAGCGCCGCCAACCTCTCTCGCTGGTTGTCGATTCCGTTTACCATCACGCGCCCCTCGTCCGGTTTGAGCAGTCCACAAATCGTCTTGATCGTCGTAGTTTTGCCTGCCCCGTTGGGACCCAGTAGCCCCAAGATTTCACCTTTTGCGACGCTAAATGACACCTCTTTAACGGCGGTGACGACCTCTTTGGATTTGCGCTTTTGGTAGCGCTTGGTAACGTGCTCGACTTGAATCATAGGCATAGTTTAGCGTAGACGTTCAGCAATTCGCGTGTCTACTCGAGGCGTAGGGGTGGGCTCGAGTTCAGCCGCGCCAAAGCCTTGCAGCGAGAGCTTGAGACGCTGCTAGGGAGGTACAAAGACGACGGCGAAGCCGGGCAGGACTACCTTTTGATTTTGGGTTGACACCGCTCGCCGAGTCGCTCAAGGGAAGCGATTCGCAAACTTGACCTTTCGTTCCAGAAAGAGTATGCTCACCTCATGGCGAGGCGCAAGGCGTTTGACCGAGATGAGGTGCTGGAAAAAGCGATGCTGCTCTTTTGGGAACAGGGCTACGAGGCGACCTCCATGCAAGACCTCGTCACGCGCATGGGCGTGGGCCGTCAGAGCTTGTACGACACGTTTGGTGATAAGCATACGCTCTACGTGGAGGCGTTGGAGCATTACCGCTACGGCGTGGGTCAAAGTGCGACTGCGCCCTTAAACGAAAGTGGCTCGGTCAAAGAGAGGTTCGCCCGCGTTTTCGAGAATGTCATCAACGAGCCCGATGGGGGAGAGAAGGGTTGCTTTGTCGCCAATGCGACGCTCGAGCTTGCTGCCCGCGACCCTGACGTCGCCGGGCTCGTTGACGAGAACTTCTGCGCCTCGGTGGAGAGGTTCGTTCAGGTGCTCGAGCAGGCGCAGCGCAGTGGCGAGCTTGGCGGAGAGAAAGACCTACGCGCCTTAGCGAGATTTCTATTCAACACGCTTCAAGGGCTGCGCGTGAGCGCGAAGGCGACACGGCAGCAGGAGAATAGTGAAGAGGTGCTGCGCGACATCGTGCGCGTCTCCTTGTCGGTCTTTGACTAGAAGGCACGACTAATTTTTTTGGACGTAACTGGAATGAATGTTCCAGAATTTGCAAGCGTCAGAAAGAGGACAAGATGAGTAAGCTTACAGGCAAAGTTGCGGTGGTCACGGGCGCGTCACGCGGAATCGGCGCGGGCATCGCCAGAAAGCTCGCGGCGGACGGCGCGGCAGTGGTGGTCAACTACGCGAAGAACGAAGCAGCAGCCCAAGAGGTTGTGAAAAGCATCACCGAGGCGGGCGGGCAAGCGGTAGCGGTACGGGCTGACCTCTCGGATAAAGCGCAGATTGCGCAGCTTTTTGAGGTGGCGCTCGAGGCGTATGGGCGACTCGACATTTTGGTCAACAACGCTGGGAGCACGCTCTTTGCGCCTTTAGAGCAGATTGACGCCGAACACGTCAGCCAGCAGTTCGACCTCAACGTCACCGGGCTAATTTTCGCCTCGCAAGAAGCCGCTAAGTATTTCAACGTTAATGGCAGTCGCGGTGGACGCATCATCAACCTCAGCTCTGTAGTCACAGACGGCGCGTTAGCAGGTGGCTCGGTCTATACCGCGACCAAAGCCGCCGTCGAAGCGGTTACGCGGACGCTCGCCACCGAACTGGGGCCGCAAGGCGTCACGGTCAACGCGGTTGCGCCGGGCGCGGTGGACACCGACCTCTTCAAAGCGACGGGTGGCGCGACCGAAGAGGGTGTCAACTACATGGTCTCGCGCACACCGCTGGGCAGAATCGGGCAGCCCGAGGACATCGCTGGGCCTGTCGCCTTCTTCGCCTCGGACGACGCGGCTTGGGTGACGGGGCAAGTCTTGCAAGCGGGGGGTGGGATTCGGCTCTAGCATTCGCCTCTAAAGTTGGCGTTCAGCTAAAAAGTAAGCCCAGTCTGTAAGGACTGGGCGAACCGTTGGTGATGAATTTGTTTTATCGGCTGAGAGGTTGCGGCGTGGGAGCGCTTTCGACAAGCTCGGGCTCGAGCCACCTCGCAACGCTCATCAAGAGGGCGGCTAAGCGCTGACGGTAGCTGGGCAAGCAGCGCTTCATAGCGGCTTCTTTTCGGAGGTCTTGCAGCCGGTCTTTAGCGACGCGCTCTAAGACTTCACTCGAGTAATACATCGTTTCTGGTCTCCTCTTGCTATCCGGTGCGAAACCGCCGCGCCCTAAAGCGTTCGGCTCAGCGGTTCGCCCAGTATCTGAGAATGCGGGGGCGTCTCTCCCTGTCGGGATATTCTGCGCGTGAAAGGGCCTCGCTCTTGGCTTGGCGGCGCAGGTCTTTGGCGTGTTCTTTGGCGAGTTGTAACATCGGTTCGTTCATCATGAGGTCTCCTTTAACTATTTCTGAGTTACGCACGTAGCATCTTTATGAAATGTGGTCTGTTTTTCGGTTCACTGAGGGCATCTACAACCAACTTTGAGCGTAGAGAGACAGACTCTGCTACCCGCTTGGGGCAAAAAAAACCCCGACGGTTGCGTCGGGGAAACGGATGTGCTCGAGCCTATGGACTCAGACACGTCTCCCCGGTAAGTGCGCGTGCAACCAAATGCGTACCAGCTTTGACCGTAAAACGGCTCGGCTGCATGTGGTCCTTGTTGTGAATCTTGTAAGCCATCTCCGCACCTACCTTTCCGCCCTCGTTGGGCATCTAAAAGTGTAACAGAAGGGGTGTAAATATGCAACCTATTATGCAGCAAGAGGTAGTGCGAAAAGTCGGTCGAGTAAAAAGGAGGGATTAAGAAAGGGTTGTGAGAGACCAAACTTGCCCTAAACAGGAATGTTCCTTACAGCAGCTCCAAAATATATTGAGACGGAGTGCCGCTTCTCCCAAAGGTGCGCGAAGCTTTACGCGAAGACTTTTCGCTTTGTGAAAAGTGCCTCCCCTTTCGGGGATGAACGATAACTAGCACGCGCGTTATAAGATAAAATCCCGCTAGTTCTTCGAAGTGAGACTTGCGACATTTTGTCTCAGTAAGTTCTGGAAGTGCTAACAGTGTTATCTTCGCAGTACGGTTGCGCGGGGTACTTGTACCTCAAATTTATAAAGAATGGAACCCGATGAATTTACCCAATCCACGTGTTACGGTCTGGAACGAATATAGGCACGAGAAGAACAACCCCGTAGTTGCGGAGCTCTATCCCGAGGGCATTCATGAAGCCCTCGCCAAGCCGCTTAGAGACGCTGGACTAGAGGTCCGCACAGCGACCCTAGATGAACTCGAGCACGGCCTCTCTGAAGAGGTGTTAGGGGCCACCGACGTGCTCCTCTGGTGGGGGCATATCGCTCACCATGAGGTTAGTGCTGAGGTGGTAGACCGGATACAGACGCGCGTCTTGAGCGGCATGGGTCTCATCGTCTTGCACTCAGGGCACTTCTCGAAACCTTTCAAACGGCTGCTGGGCACGAGCTGCGATCTCAAGTGGCGCGAGGCAGGCGAGCGCGAGCGTGTTTGGGTGGTCGCGCCGGGGCACCCTATTGCCGAAGGTTTAGGCGAATCGTTCGAGGTGCCCCGCGCGGAGATGTACGGCGAGCACTTCGACATCCCCGAACCCGACACGCTCGTGTTCGTGAGCTGGTTTCAGGGCGGCGAGGTCTTCCGTAGCGGCTGCTGCTTCTATAGGGGGCGCGGCAAGGTGTTCTACTTTCGCCCCGGTCACGAGACCTACCCCATCTATTACCAGAGCGAGGTCCGGCGCGTGATAGGGAACGCGGTGCGCTGGGCTGCGCCCGCTAAAGGACCCGAAACGGCGTATGGGCACCGCCCTGAACCTTTAGAGGCGTTACGCAAGTAGAGATAACGGAGACTCCATGACTCAGAAAAACGTACCGGCAGAACGTCCGCTCAACGTAGGTATCATCGGCGCGGGCGGCGTGTCTATCTTTCACTTTGAGGGCTACACCGCAGGCGGCGCGAACATTCTGGCGATTGCCGACCAGGACGCCGGAGCGCTGCTACGCCGCCAGCACGAATGGGACATTTCGCGGGGCTACGCGAGCGCCGAGGAGCTGCTCGCCGATCCCGAGATCGAGGCGGTCTCTGTCTGCCTGCCTAACGCGCTGCACCACCCCGTCACGCTAGCGGCGGCGCGCTCAGGCAAACACGTGCTCTGCGAGAAGCCCATCTCGCTCTCGTTGGAACGCGCCGAGGAGATGATTCAAGCTTGCCGCGAGGCGGGCGTGGTGCTCCAGATAGGTCATCATCTGCGCTCGGACGCCGCCGCCGCGAAAGCCAAGGCGCTCATCGAAGCGGGCGCACTAGGCCGCCTTACCTACATGCGCCTGCGCCAAGCGCACGACTGGGGCGGGGCTAGAAACGTCCGCGACTCCTTCGGCAAACTCGCCAACTCGGGCGGGGGCACGCTGCTCGACAACGGCTGCCACATGATGGACTGGGCGCGTTTTTTCGGCGGAGACATCGCCGAGGTCTACGCTCGCACGGCAACCTTGAAGTTCGACGTGGAGGTCGAGGACACCTCGGTCGCGAACCTTTCCTTCAAGTCGGGCGCGCTCGGCATAGTGGAGAGTGCCTGGACGGCGACGGGCTGGGACTACGGGTTTTGGATTTACGGGACTGAGGGTGCCTTAGAGTACACCAACCGTTACGGCGATCCCGTGTTGCGCCACCTCTCCCGTGAGACGTCAGGGACAACCTGGGCGGAGCCCGACTTCGCTACCTACCGTTTGGGTGGGCTCACTGCGCACTCGCAGGCGGTGGTCGATTTTCTAGCTGCGATTCGCGGCGAGCGGGGCGTGGTGTGTACAGGCGAGGACGGACTCGAGGCAGTGCGGTTAGTATTAGCAGCTTACGAGAGCGCTAGCCTTAATAAACCCGTTCCGGTGGGGGTCGTCGCGGCACCCCAAAGCCCAGTTAATCCGACTCAGGATTAAGCTGAGGGTCCAGCTTCAAAGGAGGTAGTCGGTGCGCCCTTACGCCCACGTTCGCAAGCTGACCGAGGAAGCGTAAACCTGCCCCTACTGCATTTGCCTCCTTCTGTGACGTTTCCAGCGTGGCCTACTAGTGTTATACGGTTTCCGGTTAAATACGAAATGTTTATTTCGTATTTAACCCGAGTGTAACGAGTTGAAAAAGATACGGATTCCGATGAGCACGAAAGAAACTCTGCAAGAGTTTATGCAGTAATCAATCGGAATCCGTATTACCTGCTATATTTGACAGCTCAACAGCGCTGTTGCATAGACGGCTAAAGGGGTTGCTTTCGTTGGCACCTAGGCGCTCCAACACTGACCTCGTAAAACGAGATGTTGCTTAGCCGCCTGAAACTGTAACGCCTCACGCCACGTCTGCGCTCCCAGCACCACGATATTTGCGGACTTGCCCACCGCTAACCCATAAGACTGCAAACCCATGACCTTAGCGGGAACCTCCGTCACCATCGGCACGACCTTTTCGCTCTCCCAGCCGAAGCCGCCCACATGGGTCATAAACTGGGCAACCTCGAGCAGGTCATTTCTTCCAAAGGGGTAGTACCAGTTGTCGATGTCGTCTTGGGCGCAGGCGACGTTCACGCCCGCCGCCAAGAGGTCGCGGACGCGCGTTATCCCGCGCGGATACGGCTCGCCCCGCCGTTCTGTCGTGACGAGGGAGACATGGGCGTTGCTAAAAACAGTGACGCCGGCGTTTTTAACGAGCCCGATGACCTCGCGCGCGTAAGCGTCGTCGTAAAAGGCGAGCGCGGCGCACTGCGTGGCGGCGACGCGGTTTTGGTAGCTGTGTTGGACGGTTTGGCGGGCTAGGTACTCGAGGGTTCTCGAGCCCGCGTCCGCCACATCGTCACAGACCATGTGCACGTCTCTATGAAATTCTTTCGCGAGCGAAAAGCACATATCCGTGTGCGCTTTTTGCGCGTCTTCGCCCGCTTCAATCCAAGGGATACCGCCGACCACGTCCGCGCCAAGGTCTAACGCCTCGCGCATCAACTGTTCAGTCCGTCCCCCTACCCCGTCTTGGGGAAAGGCGACGACTTGCACGCTCATAAGAGGTTCGTATACCTCTTTGATTTTGAGAAGTCCCTTAACCGCGTTCAGACCCGAATCCTTATCCACATCGGCAAAGAGACGGATGGCGCACGTGCCGTGCTTGAGCGCCAAACGCATCACCTCATCGACTCGTTCAAAGACATCCTCGGGCGTGTAGGTGCGCTTGACGTGCTTGGCGGCTTCGAAACGCGGAAGACGCTGCACCGCTTCGGGTAACGCCTCCAGCTTGCGCCGCCAAAAGACCTTGCAGGCGTGAAGTTGCCCGTTGACGAAAGCGGGCAGCGTGAGGTTGCCCGCTATGTTGACCTCTTGCTTGGCAGAGGTTTCTAGGTGGGGCCCCAACCTCACGATCACCCCGTCCTCTATCCCGATGTCGGTCAGTGCGCCGTCTAAAAGGCGAGCGTTGCGGAGGATGAGGTCTAGCATTTTTATGGGTAAAGGTACTTCGAGCGCAAGAAGAGGTGGTCGCCCGCCCGCCGCAAGCTGATAGGTTTGGAGCGTGGCGCGCGCTCAGGGTGAAACGCGGTCCCTTCGATGAGCCCGGGACGCGGAGCATCTATACTACTACCGACGACATTCGGACAGAGCGCCAAAAACTCCTCGTCAATAAGCTTGGCGTGGAGCATAGAAGCGTAAGCCCTAGGTCCGCCCTCGCAGAGCAAGCGGCGCACACCGTACGTTTGGAACAAGATACGCATAAGCTCGCTCAAGTTAACCTCTCCTGCGCCTAGCTCGAGCACCTCAACGTTCGCAGCACAATTTCGAAGAGGTTGCGCGTTCTCGTACCCTCTTTGCGTTGTGGCGATAACGATATGCATATCCGAGTGGCAAAAAACGGGTGCTAAGGGGTCGAATTCACCTGTGAAGGAGAGAAAAACGGTGAGCGGGTAGCGGCGCAAACCTTCGACCTTTCTCAAAGCGGCAAACGCCTCGGCGTCCTCTGGAAAGATATATTCCGCCGTCCACAGATGCTCAGGCTCGGTTCTAAGGGTGTTGTCGCCCATGATGACCGCGTCCGCCCTCGAGCGCAGCAGCGCCATCAGCCAAGCGTCGTGGCGGTTGAAGCCGCTCACGTCCGCGCCGCTCATGAAGCCGGGGATGTTGTAGGAGACGCGCCCGTCACGCGACAGCGCAAAGTTCGAATAGGTGAAAGGTCGCTCTGCTCGCCCTGGAATATGCCAGTCGCCGCTGTAGATGGTTCTAAACTCGAGGGGTAAAGAGGTCGAAGCGTCCCCACGAGTTTCGTCGAACAAACAGGTAAACGGACCTCCCGGACCTCTTGGCGTTTCCACGAATTCCAGCGTATCACTCATCCCTACATCGTCCGCGCATTCTGATAGGCGATTTCGCCCGTCTCGGCGTCGCCTAACTTGCCAGGGTTGAGCAAACCCGTCGGATTCCACCGCTCTTTCGCCTCGACGACTTGCGCACCGTTCCAGCGCGGGTCTAGGTCGAGCCGCCAGGTGTGCGGGTCGGCAACCTGAATCCCTTCCGCTTCAAAGTGGTGGATAATCTCGTAGAGACGCGCTTTGTCCTTGTAGTAGACAAGCGGGAGCGAACTGAGGACGAGGTTGCCGCCGATGCGGATGAATTCGAGATGTAACAAGACCTCTTCGCCATAGGTTTCTTTCACGAGGTGAATTTGCTCTAAGGCCCTTGCGGGGTCGTTGTCAAACTGCGCCTGCAAGTAGGTGTAGTTCTCGTCCGCCTTCATCGCCCACAAGGTCGTGTGGTTCCAAGAGAAGTCTGAAAGGGAGAAGCGGCTCTTGTGGTAGTCCTTAGCGGGACGCTGCCAGTCGAGCGTGCCGCCGTAAGCTTCGGCAAGCTCGGCGGCGGCTTGGATGTGCCCTTCGGCGAGTTCTAGGAGTGCGCCCGCTCTGCCTTTTTTAACGCCGCCGTCTTGCGAGAGCGGCTTAAAAAACGAAGGGATCGGAGTTTCGCTCAGCGAGACGAGGCGTTTGTCGATGTGCGCCGCCGTCGCCAATGCCCGCCCAAAATGGACCAGCTTCTCGAGCGAACCGAACGAAATAACGCTCTCTTCCCACGTCATAGCGGGTACGAGCGCGAGTTTTAATTCAGTCAGCACACCCGTCACACCGTACGCATGGATGACTGAAAAGACTTCGTCACCATTCAGCTCAACCTCTTGCGGCGTCGCCTCCGCCGTGAGGAGCGTCGCGTCCAAGACCGCGCCGTCGTAGAGCGTGCCGCTCCGAATCGAGCCGACGCCGCCGAAGCCGCCGCCCACGAAGCCGCCGCAGGTTGCGGTGGCGTAGGTGCTGGGGTAGCAGTGCAGCTCGAGCCCCACCTCTCGAGCCTTGCGCTCCAACGCCCCTAAAATCACCCCAGGTTCGACCCGCGCCCACCTGTGTTCAGCGTCAATCTCTAAAATGCTACTCAGCCGCCGCATCAACACCTGAATGCCACCCGAAATTGGGACGGATTGCCCATAATTGCCCGTCCCCGCGCCGCGCATGGTGATGGGAACCTCGTTGCGAATCGCGTAAGCTAAGACCTCTCGCAGCTCGTCCACGCTGCCCGGCGCAACGACGACATCGGCGATTTTATCCCCCAAGGCTTCTATGAGCACGGGCGAGAAGTCGTAAGCGTCAGCGGAGAAGACTTTGCGGACTTTCTCGTCGGCGTAGAGGTTCTTTTCACCGACGATGGCGGTGAGGTCGCTGAGCGTATCTCGGACTAGGGTCATGATGCCTCCAATGAAGTTGGGGAAAAGTCGGCAGTGCCAGCGACTAGCGTTCCTTGCTTGAAAACCGCTCGGCGCGGTGGGATTTGGGCGAGGCTTGCGCTGACCTCTTGACTCTCGAGTACGACGAAGTCAGCGTCACATCCTTTACGAAGTCCATAGTTAAGCCCCAACGTCTTCGCAGGATTGAGCGTCACCAAGTCCCAAACGGTGCGCCGCTCGGTTGCGCCCGTCAGATGCGCCGCGTGCGCCGCTAAGTTGGCGAGCCACAAGAGGTCGTAGTTGCCGAAGGGGTTGAAGGGGTCTTGCACGTTGTCCGAAGCGGCGCAGACGTTCACGCCCGCCGCCAAGAGGTCTTTGACTCTAGTAAGGCCGCGCCGCACTCTGTTTGTATCGCTTCGTCCTTGCAGCACAAGGTTCGCGGATGGCAACGTGATGATGTTGATGTCAGCCTGGGCAACCTTGTCGATAATTCTCTGCGCCTCATCTTTCGGCATGGCGTCTAGCGAAACGCAGTGCCCCGCCGTGACTCGCCCTTGCAGACCTCTTTGGATAGCTTCATCGGCTAGGGTTTCGAGCGTCCGCATCGCGGGGTCGTCCGTTTCGTCAATGTGGAGGTCGAGAGGTTTGCCGCTTTGCTCAGCTAAATCTAAAGCTGCTTTTACCGCCCTATCAGGGTCGGGTGCAAGTGCAGGTGCGCCGCCGACGAAGTCCGCGCCTAGGTCCATTGCGGCTTTCATCAACTCGTCTTGTTCCGCGTCCAGTCCCATATGTCCTAGCGCAACGATTTGTAAGGTGAATTTACCACTGACCGCTTCTTTAAGCTCGAGCAGCGCCTCCAACCCCGTCAGCTTGACCTCTGGTCCGATGTCCACATGGGTGCGCGTCGCCGTCGTGCCGTGTGAAAGGGCGAGATGGACGGCTTTCGTCGCCCGTTCTAAATAGTCCGCTCGAGAAAACGTCCCTTTGACCTCTCCCCAGCGCTCAATCGCCTCGAGCAACGTCCCGCTTTCGTTCTCCAATCCCTTGCGCCCCAAGCTCAATGTCTTATCTAAATGGACGTGTGCGTCAACGAAGCCGGGGATAACCAAGCGTCCCGCTAAATCCCATCCCTCTTTCGCAGGGGTGGAGAGGTTGGGCCCTAGCGCGGTAATCTTCCCATTTGCTATCCCAATGTCCACCAAGTCTTCTGATAGGACTCGAGCTCGCCTCAACATCCGTTCAGCCATGCGCCACCTCAAAGTGAGCGATTTCGGTGATGAGGTCAGCTAGGGTTTTGCCTGCGTGGTCCAACCACCTCTCGCCGTCCTCCGCCGTCGCTACCGTCGGGTCGCCAAAGTGCCCCACCGGACTCCAATCTCTCGTCAACCAAGCCACTTGCGGCAGAGAGGTCAAGTGGACCTTATTTGATGGAAACTCGGGGTAGTGCGGCGTGGCTTTGTCCATATGGACGAGCTCGGGGTGCGCCGCCAAGATGAGCGCCGTCTCTACCGTGCCGCCGTGGATGCCAAAACGCTGTTCTTTAACCGGGAGTGCGGCTCTTTCCTCGTCGGATAAGGGCGAGGGTTGCGCGAGAAAGCACAAAAGACCCAACTCGGCATGCAGGTCGCGGCAGGTCATCTCCAATAGCGCCTTGTTGCCGCCGTGCGCGTTGACGAACAGCAAGCGCTTAAAGCCCGCCGCTACGAGGCTCGAGGCGATGTCCGTCAGCACCGCGATGAGCGTCGAAGCGCGTAACGCAACCGTACCCGCGTACCCTACGTGCTCATTACTCTTGCTAACAGGCAGCGTCGGCAGTACCCAAGCCGAGACCTCTTCAGAGAGGTGCGCTAACGCCCTCTCCACCGTTGCATTCGCAATCAGCGTGTCGGTTAAGAGCGGCAAGTGAGACCCGTGCTGCTCAACCGCGCCGATAGGCTGCACGACCACGCCAGGGTCTTTGCTCAGCCCTTCGACCTCTCTCCAGGTGTAATGCGCCAAATACCGACTCGCCATTTCATCCAATCTTTACGCGCTTATTTTAGCAGTTCCAAAACATACCGAAACAGAACGCCGCAGATCTCATTGCGTAGCAATAGCGGGATTTCATCCAATAATGTGCGCGGTAGACAGTGTTTGTTACAGTGAGAGTGTCTCAAACCAGATGATACCTGCTATTTGAACGGTGTACCACGTTTTGCGTACGGCAGCCGCGTTGACCTCTTCAAACCAAACGTTTGGCAAATCTCAAGCTGAGTCTTCAGGCGCTTCTACGGAACTCGAGAGGTCAAAATACTCCCGCCACGAGAGGATTTTGCCGTCCTTTAAGTCGGCGATAATCCCGTCAGGCGTCGTCCCTCTTATCCCGTCCGCCTTGCGCGTCACCGTCCAGTCCCATTCGACGGCGAGCTTGGAGCCGTCTTGGGTAGCGAAGACGTTTTTAATCGTTACGGCTAAGTCGGTGTAGTGCTGGTGAAAGGCTGCCATTTCGTGCTCGAGTTCGCTTACTGACCACCTACCACCAGGCGACATCAAAACGCCCTCGGGATGCCAGTCGTCAGCGGCGAGGGCGAAGTCGTTACGCTCCCAAGAGCGAGCTTGACGCTCGACCAAGGCGCGGAGGTCGGGGCTGGCGTCGTTAGGTCTTGGCGTTGAGGTACGGTAGTTGGCGGGCATGGGGGGCTCCTCGAGAGGCGAAGTGATGAGCGTTCTTAAAGACAGTCCAGAAGCTCCCCGAGCGACGCCGTATCTCCGTGCAGTGGAAAGAGCAGCGCCCCGCTGACCGAGGACATGTCTCTAAGTTTTTGGATGAGGTCAGCGGCGTAAGCAAGCCCGACCTCTCGACGTTTTCCAGAGGACGTACGCCTCATCATATCTACAAAACTGTCTGGAACCCGCGCCCCCGGCACCTCTTTCTGTAACCACCGCGCCCCCTCCAAGCTCGTCACAACCGCGACACCCGCAACGAGGTAAGCGTGCTCAAACACGCCTAGGTCGCGCAGCTCTTCAGTAAAGTGCGCGAAGCCCTCCAAGTCGAAAATCCCTTGCGTCTGGATGAAGGTTGCGCCCGCTGCTACCTTCGCCGCCACGCGCTCCGCTTGCAGGTGAACGGGTGGGCTAAAGGGGTTCGCGGCTGCGCCGATGAAGAGGTTGGGGGGCTGCTCGAGCCTCCGCCCATTCAACAACTCTCCTTCATCGCGCAGTTTTTTGGAGAGCGCAATAAGTTCCAAAGAATCGAGGTCAAACACAGGAACAGCGTCCGGTTGGTCGCCCAAGGCGGGGTGGTCGCCCGTCACGCAGAAGATGTTTTTGACGCCCAAGGCCGCCGCGCCCAAAAGCTCGCCTTGCAAGCCGATGCGGTTGCGGTCTCGGCAAGCGAGGTTGATGATGGCTTCGGTACCCGCTTGCTCAAACTTCGCCGCTGCTGCGAGGGTTGAGGCGTGCGGCGAGGCGAGCGCGTGTTCAGCGATGTTCACCGCCGTGATTTTGTCTTTGAATTCCGTGTACGTCGAGATGAGGGTGCTCAAGTCGGCGCTGTCGGGAGTGTAAGCCTCGGCAATGAGGGCGAAGTCTCCGGTGCGGAGGGTGCGCTCGAGCCTCCCCATCCCCCGATAAGCGCTCTGAATACCTGAGAGGTCAGGACTCCGCCAGGGAAGGTGACTCAAAATATTCAGATAAGGACAAGGTAGCGCCGCGTCCACCTCACACGAACCGTCTAAACGCACGCCGCCGCAGGGTCCGTTGGTCATGTGTTTGGGACAAGTGGCGACGGCTCGAGCGATGTCGTCTTGAGTTGTGGCTCTTTCAGGTAGTAGGTTCATGTATGAACGCTTGCAAACTTAAGCTTAAATTAGAGCGGCTCGAGCTGTTTGGAACGCGCAAATCTTGAACAGTCGCATTCATTTCAAGCATCTTCCGGCACTAATGAATTGACATACGCCCAAACGCAAACTTATAATCATTCATCAAATGTAGCACTGACTTCATTTAGGCGCAAGCCGCAATGATGGATTTGCTGACTCTACCTTTCAGCCACGCAACGCTCATTCGCAGTTCGCAAGCTCTCAGGAGGTAAGGATGCATCTCGTCAAGCTCGTCACTCTTTCAGCACTCCTTTTATTCAGCACGGTCAACGCACAGACTACCCTGCAATGGTGGGACTACTTCAGCGACGGCAACCTGAGCCAAGCCGTGCAGGACTTGGTAGACGGTTACAATGAATCTCAGTCAGAGGTGACGATTGAGCGCACCCCTATCGGTTTCGGCGACCTCAAAGGGCGCATCATCCAGGCAGCGGCGACGGGCACCATGCCCGACCTCGTCATCGTGGATAACCCCGACACCCAGGCGATGGCGGCGCAGGGCGCGCTCGCCGACATCAGCGAGTTCGTCCAGGGCTGGGAGCCGACAGACCTTTACTACGAGGGCCCCTGGGCTTCGACGGTGTACGAGGGGCAGAACTACGCCGTCCCCTTCGACAGCAACGCTACCGCACTTTTCTACAACGCTGACCTCTTAGACGCGGCGGGCGTCGCGCCGCCTGCGACCTGGGAGGAGTTGCAGGAAACCGCCCTCACGCTCACACAAGACGGCGTCGCGGGCTTCTGCTTGTCGCTCGTTCCTACCGAGGAGGGCACCTTTAACTACCTCCCCTTCATCTGGGGCAGCGGCGGCGACTTGCAAAACGTGGACAGCGAAGCCAACATCGGAGCGCTGACGCTCCTCAATACCATGATGAACGAGGATAGTAGCATCCCGGTGTCCGCGCTCCAGTGGGGTCAGGGCGACGTGAACAATCAGTTTTTGGCGGGCAGGTGCGCCATGATGATCAACGGTCCTTGGCAGCTTCCCGGCATCCGCGAAGCGAATCCTGCCTTTGAATGGGACGTTGCGGCGTGGCCCAACGGCGGCACCCCGACCTCTATTCTGGGCGGACAAAACCTCGCCATCGGCGCGGGCTCAGACATAGAAGCCGCCTGGGACGTGATTCAGTGGATGACGCAACCCGAGAACCTCTTAGGGATGTACGAGACCTCGGGCTTTATCACCAACCGGGAAGACTTGGCGGACAACGAGATGTTCACCTCAGACGAGCAGTTAGCGCAGTTCGTTGAAGCGGTCTCGGTGGCGAAGCCGAGAGCGTACGGTCCCAACTATCCCGAAGCCTCCCAAGCGATCATGAATATGGTCCAAGCCGTCTTGGTCGGCGCGAAGACGCCCGAGCAAGCGGCGGCGGACGCAGCAGCGGTCATCACGCCGCTGCTGAGCGAGTAAGAGGATAAGTGTGGAGCGAACGTCATCGTTAGCAAGGCATTGACCTATAAACAATCATGTCATTCTGACCCTGAGCCTGCCGAAGGGGAAGAATCTCTGCTCTGCATTCGCCTTCTCGCCTGACTAAGATTGAGAGTTCTCCCGAAAGTGCGCGAAGCTTTACGAAGTAAGGGCTACGCAAACGAAGTTTTAGCGTAGCTAATTACGCAGTTTCGGCACAGCCAATTACAGAGTTTTGGCACAGCCAAACGAGACCCTTCACATGCGTAAGACTACAAGTCGCATTCGCTCCCACTGGCGACTACGTGAACAGGGTGAACAAATAGGAGGTATCAAAACAACGCTGATATGGAACGCTTAGTAAGAGGTCTGTGAGACGATGAGGAGTGCACACGTATGAGCACACGCAAGTTGGCGGTTCCTGAGCGACGAGCTAAAAGGTCAGCGCGGCGCTCACGCCTCACGCGCCAACTCGTCAACTACTCCTTCGTCCTCCCCGCTGGCGTGTTCTTGCTCCTCTTCATCGCCTACCCAATTTTTTTCAATTTCCGCATCAGCTTTCAAGACCTTAAAGCCATCAACCTCTTAAACGGCGACGCGCCCTGGGTCGGTTTCGCCAACTACGCGGAGATTTTTAGCAACCCCCTCTTCCGCCAAGCGGCGCGGCAAACCTTTATCTTCACGGCGGGCTCAATCGTCTTTCAACTCTTCTTCGGGCTCGCGCTGGCGCTCTTTTATAACCGCCCTTTTCCCGGTAACAAAACCATGCGCGGGCTCTACCTCATCGCTTGGACGATTCCGGCAGTGGTCGTGGGCATCGTCTTTCGCTGGCTTTTCGATGGTCAAGTTGGCGTGATTAACTGGCTCCTCACGACGCTCAACATCACACAGGAGAACATCTTCTGGCTCGCGGATTTGCAGCTTGCCTTAGTCGCGGTCATCGTTATCAATATCTGGCTCGGCATCCCCTTTAACATGGCGCTCCTCTTAGCGGGGCTGCAAGGCATCCCCGACGAACTTTACGAAGCGGCGGAAATCGACGGCGCATCGGGTGGCGCAAAGCTCCGTTTTGTTACGCTGCCACTCTTGCGCCCTGCGCTCGTCGCCACACTCCTGCTAGGGCTTATCTACACTTTCAAGGTCTTCGACATCGTTTGGGTCACGACGCAAGGCGGACCGTTTAACGCGACGCAGGTCTTTTCCACCGTCGCCTTTCAGATGATCTTCAGCCAGTTTCTTTTCGGCGAGGGTGCCGCTGTGCTCAATACCTTGTTCCTCATCCTCTTCTGTGTGTCGCTCTTGTATTTGTGGAACTTGCGTTATGAGGAGGCAGTATCGTGAAAGCTAATCTCGAGAGGTATCCCCCATGAAGTCAAATCGCCGCTACCTCTCCACCTTTTTGAGCATACTTTTTCTAGCCCTCTTCTTATTTCCGATCTACTGGATGGTCATCACTTCGGTGAAACCCCAGACCGAAATCTTCGCCTATCCGCCGAGTTTCTTCCCAAGCGAGCCCAGTTGGAGCGCGTGGCGTAGAATCGTCGGCAATGCTGCGATCCCGCGCTACTTTTTGAACAGCTTGATCGTCGGGACGGGGACGACGCTCCTCACGCTGGCGCTCGCGACGCCCGCCGCATACGGCGTCGCCCACTTGCCGCTAAGAGGGAAGTGGCTCCTCATCCTGGTGAGTCTAAGCTCGCTGATGTTCCCCGCGATTATGCTAGCGACGCCGCTTTTTATCACCTTTAGCCGCGCGGGTCTCTTGGACAGCTACGTCGGGCTCATAGTAGCGAATACGGCGCTGGCGCTCCCTTTTGCGCTCGTGGTGCTGCGTCCTTTTTTCCTCTCACTGCCGCCGCAACTGACCGAAGCCGCCAAGATAGACGGCTGCACGGCTTGGGGTGCGTTCGTGCGCGTCATGCTGCCGCTCGCCACACCCGGACTCGCGACTGCCGGGATTTTCACCTTTTTGTTCGGCTGGAACGATCTCGTGTTCGCGTTGACCTTGACGAATAACGACTCGTTTCGCCCCGTCACAGCGGGGCTGTGGAACTTTATCGGTTCGAGCGTCACCGATTGGAACGCGGTGATGGCGTTCTCGACGCTGGCGATGCTGCCGCCCTTAGTCATCTTTTTGTTCGCGCAGCGCTATGTGGTGGCGGGGCTCACGTCGGGGGCGGTGAAGCAGTAATGAGTACACTCGAGAATATGAACCGTCATTTAACCAACAAGGGGTTGCAACCCCTTGTTCCAGTCTGGAGTGAGGATGGACAAACCCCTGAAAGCGTTACTCGTCGGCTGTGGTGGTATCAGTGATGTGTGGTTGGAGCCTGCCAAGAGGTTGTCCAATGTCGAGCTCGTCGGTTTGGTTGACCTTGTGGAAGAAAACGCGAGAGGTCAGGCGGAGAAGTTCGACTTAGATGTCTATGTCGGCACGGACTTGCAAGCGGCGCTGAGCACCCTCGAGCCCGATGTCGTCTTTAACTGCACGGTTCCAGCGGCGCACTTCGAGGTGACGACCTCTTCCTTAAAGCACGGCTGCCACGTCTTCAGTGAAAAACCGATGGCGAATACGATGCCCGAAGCCCATGAGATGCTGCGCGTCGCACAAGAGGTGGGCAAGACCTTCGCGGTGATGCAAAACCGCCGCTATGACCCCAATATCCGCAAACTCGCCTCTTTTCTAAAGAGCGGCGTCATTGGCAACGTCACGACGGTGGACGCCGACTTCTACATCGGCGCTCACTTCGGCGGCTTCCGCGAGGCGATGGCGCACGTGCTGATTAAGGACATGGCGATTCACACCTTCGATTCGGCGCGGCTTTTGACCCGTCAGGATGCGCGGAGCGTCTACTGTTATGAGTGGAATCCCGTCAACTCCTGGTATAAACGGGACGCTTCCGCCGTGGCTATCTTTGAGATGACGGGGGATATTGTTTTTACCTACCGGGGTAGTTGGTGCGCCGAAGGGCTGCGCACGCCCTGGGAGAGTGCGTGGCGTATCGTTGGGACGAAGGGAAGCGTGCTGTGGGACGGCGCGACCCGCTTGCGCTGTGAGGTTATCGAAACGCCCGAAGGGTTTATCTATCCGTATAGGGAGGTTGACGTACCCGAACTCGAAAGGGCGGAGATGACCGCTTGGCATGGACATGCGATTGAAGCGTTTGTCGGCGCGGTGCAAAAGGGCGAAGAACCCGAAACGGTAGGGGCGGATAACATCCGCAGCTTGGCGATGGTTTACAGCGCGGTGGAGAGTTCGGAAGTGGGGCGACGTATAAGCGTGACGCCCAACCTCGAAAGAGAACCTACGAAGGAGACAAGGTGAAACTAGGAGCGTTTGACCCGCTGTTTGGGCAGATGGAATTAACGGACATGTTGGACAAATTTGTAGACCTCGGTTTGGAAGCGGTAGAGATTAGCACGGGCGGCTTCGTGGGGAATAGCCACTGTAATCCGGCGCAGTTGTTGGAGGACGAGCCCGCCCGCCGCGCCTTCAAAGACGAATTCGACAAGCGGGGCCTCATCATCTCGGCGCTCTCGTGTCACGGCAACCCACTTCACCCTGACGAAAGTGTGTCCAAACCTCATCACGAGGCGTGGACAAACACCGTCAAGCTCGCGCAGGCGTTGGCTGTTGACACTGTCGTCACCTTTTCGGGCTGTCCGGGCGGTGGACCTGACGACAGGGTCCCGAATTGGCACGTGTGCGCGTGGCCCACGGATCATGCCAGGTCGCTCGAGTGGCAGTGGCAGGAGCGCGTGATTCCCTACTGGCGCGAAGAGGCTGAATTTGCCGAAACGCACGGCGTCAAAGTTGCTTTAGAGATGCACCCCGGCTTCGTCGTCTATCACCCCGAGCATGTTATACGGTTGCGCGGTGAAACCCGCGCTAACGTAGGCGTCAACTTCGACCCGAGTCACCTCTTCTGGCAACAGGTGGACATCGTCCGGGCGATTCGCTATTTGGGTGAGACGATCTATCACTTTCACGCTAAAGACACGCATTTAGACCCCGTGAATCTGCCGCTCAAAGGCGTTTTGGATACGGTTCCTTATGACCAAGTCGAGAAGCGCTCGTGGGTCTTTCGCTCGGTGGGCTATGGACACGAGGCGCTCGAGTGGAAGCGCATCATCTCCGCGCTGCGCACGGTGGGGTACGACGGTGTCATTTCGGTTGAACACGAGGACGCGTTAGCCTCGCCCGATGAGGGGTTGCGCAAGGCGGTGGAGACACTTAAAGGGGCGGTGCTTGCCGAGCCGGTGGGGAAAGCGTGGTGGACGGAGTAAAGGAGCGAGTCAGCGTTTTGGCTAGTCAGCCTGATGAGCTGAAGTGCTTTTCGCACAGCGTGAGGAGCTGAGACTCGAGCCTTAAAAATCCATCTTAAAGTGAAGTTTAGCTGTCGCACTTATACCAAAGTGATTTAAGGGTGTCACAACGTGACATCCTTAAACGCTCTATGAGCGTAACTTCAGACGCCCTCACATTGTGACACCCCCTTTTCAGTCTGGTATTAGACATCTAAAGCGCGCGCGTTCACGAAGTCCCGTGAAGGTCGCGCCCAGCCCCTTCTGGACACCTTTGCAGGTGACCACTGGGCAGAAGCTCGAGAACGTCACCTCGTTCGGCAGCACGCTGCTAGGCCGTCTCGGTCAGTCGGTTGAACTCGCCCTCATCTACGTCATGCTCGCCGTTCGGGACGCCACGAGCTACGTGACCGGTCATACGAATTCCGATTGATTCGCTAACATAGCGAATCAATCCGAGCGGATGCGAGTGGGAACAGAGATACGGATGGAGTGGTATGAACTATCACCGAGCGCTTTTCTCGGTGATAGAGAATATAACGGAATCCGTATCAGGTCTTCGGGGCCACGGGCGGGACCGGCTTCCCCGGCTGAGCCACCGCGTCCTCGTCTTCAGGAAAGGAGGGGCTTCACAGTAGCGCTACTGTGAAGCCCCTCCATTCGCGCATAGCTGCTTCTTTCTGCTACACTACCTCCAAAAGGGGACACAACCTTATGGAGCATAGACGAGGAGCCAACTTAGCACCGCGCTGTAGATATGTAAGCCGTAGACACGTGGGTAGCTCATACGCCGGCGGACGCTCCGTCCGTTCCCCCGACCTCTCAGTTTCATGAGCGAGCGCGAGCAGGCCCTCGCGCAGCTACGTGACAAGGACGACACGCTGCGCAGCTTTTTCGAGAGCGCCACGGTCATGATGGGCACCGTCGAGATCACCGACGACGACATCCTGCACGTCTCGGACAACCGGGCCACGGCGAGCGCCTTCGGCACTACCCCGGACGCGATGCAGGGCAAAACGGCGCGGGAGCTGGGGGTGTCGGAGCGCTACATCGCTATGTGGCTGGGGGCTTACCGGGCCTGTTTGGACTCGAATGAGCCCGTGCGCTTCGATTACGAACACGAGGGCATGGGCTGGCTCGCAGTCACCGTCAACTATATCGGGCGCAATTCAGGCGGGGAACGCTTCTCTTACGTGGTGGACGACATCAGCGACCGCAAGCGGGTCGAGCGGGCTCTGCAAGAAGCCAACGAGCGGCTCGAGCAGCGCGTCAAGGAGCGCACGGCGGAGCTAGAGGCGCTCAACCGGCAGCTTCGCCACGACGCCTTCCACGACGCCCTGACCGGGCTACCCAACCGGACGCTCTTCGTAGATCATTTGGGCAAAGCCGTCGAGCGTGCCAGGCGGCATCCCGAAAGAGGTTTCGCTGTTCTGTTCCTGGATTTCGACCACTTCAAGGTCATCAACGACAGCCTCGGTCACGAGGTCGGCGATAAGCTGCTTATAGACGTCAGTCGGCGTTTAGCGGACTGTCTGCGGGAGGTGGACACCATCGCCCGCTTGGGCGGCGACGAGTTCACCATTCTTTTGGAGGACTGCAACCCGGAACGCGCGGGCGAGGTGGTCGAGCGGCTCCAGGCGACCTTTCTGCAGCCTTTCAGCTACGAAGACCACCGGCTCTTCGTCACCGCCAGCATCGGCGTGGTGCATTCCGGGGTCGGCTATGAGCGCCCGGAAGAGGTGCTGCGCGACGCCGACATCGCCATGTATAGGGCTAAGGTTCACCGCGCCGGGCAGTACCAAGTCTTCGACCAGGCTATGCGCGAGGGGGCCGTCCGGCGCTTGGCGCTCGAGACCGAGCTGCGCGAGGCGTTGGAGCGCCAGGAGTTAGAGGTGTATTACCAGCCGATCCTGTCCCTAGCCGACGGTTCTTTGCACGGCTTCGAGGCGCTGCTCCGCTGGCAGCATCCCGAACGGGGCTTGCTCCTGCCCGCCGAATTCCTCGCCACCGCCGAGGAAACCGCGCTCATCGTGCGTCTCGACCGCTATGTCCTAGACAGGGCGTGTCAGCAGCTCAGCCAGTGGCGCAACCAAGGTGCCCCTGAAAGCCTGTCCCTCAGCGTCAACCTGTCGAGCCGTCAGTTCATGCGCCCCGACCTCGTGGCCTATATAGAACGCGCCTTAGCGCAACTGGCGCTGGACCCGCAGCGCCTCAACCTGGAGATCACCGAGAACCTCTTGATGAACCACCAAGAGCCCGTCGACACTACCGTCACGCAACTCAAGGCGCTCGGCGTGGGCCTTCACCTCGACGACTTCGGCAAGGGCTATTCGTCTTTGGCCTATTTGCAACGTTTCCCGGCAGACAGGCTCAAGATCGACCGCTCCTTCACCCGGCAACTGACCCGCAGTGTTCAAGGGGGCGAACTGGTGCGGACCATCCTCATGATGGCGCAGACGCTGGGCATGAGGGTGGTGGCCGAGGGGATCGAGAGCGAGGCGGAGCTAGCTCAACTCAAAGCGCTCGACTGTGCGTTCGGCCAGGGGTATCTGTTCTCGGAGCCGCTGAGCGCCGAACAGGCAACGACGTTTATAGGAGAGACTAAAACGTTTGTAAGCGAAGCTAAGCAGTCATCACTAGATCGAGAGGAGTCTATGCTCGCCCACACGCTCGTGATGAAAGAAAGCGCCCTCGAGATGAGGATTTACGCGCTGGAAGTTCGTCTCTACGGTGGCTATGCACGGTCGGAGACTGAGCGTTACGGGCTCGAGCAGAAGCTCGCTACCGCGCGAACCTCGCTCCAGGAGACGCAGGTAAAGCTGGCAGCTTTGAAGCGAACCGCGTCGTAAGGCGATGTCTTTATAGGTATCTCTTTACGTGTCTCTTAGTACACCGTCAACTAAACAATGAGCTATGTCATTCTGAGCGGAGCAACGCGGAGTCGAAGAATCTCTGACCTTGCTGACTCCTCTGACTGAGATTGCAAGGCGAGACCCCTCGATTGCGCTGCGCTCCACTCGGGGTGACAACAGCGTCGCAGAACTTAATTAACGGTGTACTTAGACTAGTTGTTCTAGTCGTAGCTCCACTCGTTTGCGCCTACCCTCTTGACCCTTCAAAACTGCGCCGCAGGTGTTGATACCCGGTGTTAATACCGGGTGTTGATACTCTGTAAGCTGCCGCCGACACCTACACCAAAGGCTGAGTGGTAGGGTTGCACCTTAGCTCAACGTTCATAACCCACAACCTGCTCAGCGAGGAGCTTTCATGACGCTAGACGCCAACCCAGAACGAGTCGCCACCGGGATAGCAGGGCTAGACGCCGTGCTAGGCGGCGGCCTGCCGCAGGGCGGGCTGCACCTGGTCCGGGGCGGTCCCGGCACCGGTAAGACCACCGCTGGGCTCCAGTTCCTGCTGCGAGGGGTAGAGGTCGGCGAGCAGGGCCTCTACCTGACGCTCTCGCAGACCGAGGCGGGCTTGGCGAGGATCGCTCGCTCGCACGGCTGGTCTCTGACGGGCGATTGACGTTCAGGAACTCGCGGCGGCGGATATAGCCGGGCAAGTGGCGTCACTGCAGCAGACGCTCTTCCACCCCGCCGAGGTGGAGCTGAGCGAGACGGTTGAGGTGTTCTTGGCGGCGGTCGAGCGGCTGAACCCGGCGCGGGTGGTGTTCGATTCCGTCACCGAACTGCGCCTCTTGGCGGGTGACTCGCTCCGCTACCGGCGGCAGTTGCTCGGCCTGCGGCAGTTCTTCGCCGCACGCCGCTGCACTACGCTGCTCTTAGAGGACACGGCGGGGGGCGGCGACGCGCTAGGCGGTTTGCTGGACGGGCTCCTCGAGCTCGAGCAAACCGCCCCCGAGTACGGCAACGTGCGCCGCCGCTTGCGGCTCATTAAGCTGCGGGGCACGCCCTACCACGGCGGCTACCACAACTTCGAAATCCGCACGGGCGGGTTGGAGGTCTTTCCGCGGCTGGTAGCGCCTGACGAGGGCGGACAGCACCGAGTGGGAGAGCGTGACGAGCGGCGTGGCCGAACTCGACGCGCTCCTAGGCGGCGGTCTGGAGGAGGGCACCGCCTGCCTCCTGATGGGGCCGACCGGCACCGGCAAGACCTCGGTGGCGACGCTCTACGTCTACGCCGCCGCCCGGCGGGGGCAGCGCGCCTCGGTCTTCTTGTTCGACGAGCGCCCCGAGACCTTCTATCGGCGTAGCGAAGGGCTGGGCATGGACCTGCGGCCTCTGGTAGACCTCATCAGCGTGCGGCAGGTTGATACGGGCGAACTCTCGCCCGGCGAGTTCGCCCAGCAGGTCCGGCGCAGTGTGGATGAGGGCGGTGCTAAGGTGGTACTGATCGACAGCCTCTCGGGGTACTTTCACGCCATGCCCCAGGAGGATCAACTCATCACCCAGATGCACGAACTCCTGACCTACTCTGGGTCGACGCGGGGTGCTCTCGCTGCTGATCGTCGGGCAGCACGGCGTCGTCGGCACCGGCATATTAGCGCCCCTAGACGTCTCCTACATGGCGGACGCAGTCTTGCTGCTGCGCCATTTCGAGGCGTTCGGCACGCTGCGCAAAGCGCTCTCGGTGGTCAAGAAGCGCTACGGCGTACACGAGACCACCATCCGGGAACTGCGCCTCACGCCTGGTAGTGTCCAGATTGGCGAGCCCATCCGGGAGTTCAGCGGCGTCTTGACGGGCAGCCCAGTCTTTCAGGGGGAGGGCCAGGTGCTCTTGGGGAGAACTGGGGGTGAGGAAGAGCGTGAAGCAGACTGAGCCTGCTTTGGGCCAAGTAGACTCGAGCCACGTAGACTCGAGCCAAGCAAGCCACCTAGCCGAACGGGTCCTGGTGTTAGCGCCGCTAGGCCGCGACGGAACGCTAGCCTGTGAGGTGCTCGCAGGCGTAGAGCTTGACTGTGTGGTCTGCCCTGACGCGGCGGCCTTTCGCCGGGAGCTGCTCGGCGGGGTGGGGGCCGCGCTACTCACCGAAGAGGCGCTCTCCTCGGAAACTAGGGAAGGGCTCGGGGTATTTTTGGACGCTCAACCTGTCTGGTCGGACCTGCCCCTCGTCCTCATCAACGGCGTAGGGCGGGGCGAGCGGAGCGGACGGAGCACGGCCCACACGGAAATCCTTCAGGCGCTCGGTCCCCACCGGAACGTCACGCTGCTCGAGCGCCCGCTCCGCCCCCTCACCCTGATCACGGTGATGCAGAGTGCGCTGCGGGCGCGGCGGCGGCAGTACGAGGTTCGCGAACTGCTGGCGCAGCTTCAGGAGGCCAATGCGCATCTGGAGGGGCGGGTCAGCGAGCGCACGAGTGAGGTGCGCAGGCTTGCAACTCAGCTCACGTTGGCCGAGGGGCGCGAGCGCAACCGAGTCGCGCAGGCCCTCCACGACGAACTCCAGCAGCAACTCGTCGCCGTCCAGTTTCCTCTCAGCAGCCTACGCAAGCGGCTCTCGGGCGAGGACGCCGAAGTATTAAAAGAGGTGTCCGAGCTGCTCAAAGGGGCGATCACGACGACCCGTCAAGTGACGAGCGACCTGAGCCCGCCCGTGCTGCGCGGCGAGGGGCTCGTCGAGGCGCTGCGCTGGCTCACCCGCCGCTTAGAGGAGCGCTTCGGCCTGCGTGTCAGCTTAGAGGCCGAGGGCGAGACCAGCGTGCAGAGCGAGGCGGTGCGAGCGCTGCTCTTTTCGCTCGTACGCGAACTTCTCTTTAATGTCGCCAAGCACGCGGGTATCGACCATGCAACGCTCATGGTGCGCGAAGCGGAGGACGCGCTCACCCTCACAGTCGCCGACGGGGGCAAGGGCTTCGACCTCGCGGTGCTGCAAATCGACGGCGACGGGACCGGCTTAGGGCTCAGGAGCGCCCGCGAAAGGTTACAGCTCTTCGGCGGAAATATCATCATCGTGAGTCAGCCCGGCGACGGTACACACGTCACTATCACCGTGCCCGTCTCGTCGCTTACACTGGAATAACTTAGGAGCGTCGAAGACCACCATACGACTCTTTTGGGGGGGCGTATGAACGACCAAACCATCTTTATTTTAGAAGACCACGACCTCATGCGGCGGATGCTGCGCAGACTCTTGGAGGAGGACGGTTTGACGGTTCTCGGCGAGGCGACCTCCGCCGAGGACGCCCTGTATGCGTCCGAACTCCGGCGTGCCGCGCTCGTGCTCGTCGACCTCTCGCTCCCCGGCATGAGCGGCCTGGACTTCATCCGCTCACCGCGCACCGAAGCGAACCGCTGCTTGGTAGTCTCGGCTCACACCGAGCCTTTTTACATCCAGGCCGCCCGTCAAGCGGGCGCGGCGGGGTTCGTGGCGAAAGATGACCCGGACGCGATCTTGGCGGCGGTGCGGCGGGCGTTGGAGGCCGCACCGCGCAGCAGCGCGAACGGCTCACACGGCGTCCACCGTTCGACTTGAGCCGGTGTCAACTAAGTTTTGCAACTCGTCTGTTTGTCACCTTGTTCACGCAGTAAGACGAAGTCCGGCGAAGGCGTAAGGGTCTCGTTTAGCTACGCTAAAACTCCGTAATTGGCTATGCCAAGACTGCGTAACTCGCAATCTCGGCAAGAGGCGTCAGCAAGGTCAGAGATTCTTCGACTCCACGGAGTCCATCCTGCAAAGGGCTCAGAATGACATAGCTCGTTTTTTACTTAACGCTGTACTTAGTTGGATTTTAGTAAACTGGACGTGAAGAAGAGAAGTTCGTACATCTACACCAACTTAATGAGTACAATTGTATCTATTCTCGAGGTTAAGGATGGGGTGTAATAACGGGAGACGGGCTAACGGTCTCTCTGCCGGGGGGTAGAAGCGAGATGGGTTGCTCATATGCGCCCATCTTTTTTATTTACACCACTTTTATTTATACCGCGCAAGAGGCACTTCGTCACGTCACGGGAGGCAGCCTTTGACGCAGCGCGTAGCGAACACACCTGACAATCAGTGGGGTAGCGGGTTAGACGATTCCGCACCCATTTCCCTTGACACCGACGCCGTATTGGGTGAGCCTGCGCTGCTCAGCCGGGCGGCGCTCGACGCGCTGGAGCAGCTCCTCGTGGTGGACGAGCAGGGGACGCTCAGGACGCAGCTTTGGCGAGCGCTCGTGAGCGACCCGCGCTTCGACGCCAGCGATATTCTCTTAGAGGTCGAAGCGGGCGTCGTCACGCTGCGCGGTGAGGTGGAGAGCGCCGCCGCTAAACGCGCCGCAGGTGAGCTGGCTTGGGAGACAGCGGGCGTTGTTGATGTTTCTAACCAGCTTTTCATCCACTCGCTGAGGGGCGTTTAGATGGCCCAAAACCAGGGTGCGAGGGACGCGCACGCCGACCTCATCAGCGTGCTCTATCACTTGACCCACAGCGAGCAGCGTCATAGCCAATACGCTCTGGACGCCAAACACGCCGAGGACGAAGAACTCGCACAGTTTCTTCATGAGGTCCGAGAGCAGCAGCAGCGGCTCGCGGCGCGGGCTAAACAACTTCTGTTGGAGCGGCTCAGCGACGCGCAACGTGAACAGAGAGAGAAGGAGCAACATGTTTCTAAATGAACGGCTTAGTAGCTGGAAAGAAGACCCCGCGCAGCTTTGGCGTAAGGGGTGGCATCAAGAGCGTCCCCAGGTGCGCCCGCTTTACCTACTCGTACCCGTGAGAACAGAGCGGCGCAGTGAGGAGAGGGAGTGAATAGCGCTCAAACGCAGGCAATACCTGAGCGCGTGCTCCGCGACGCGCACGTAGCCGCCCTGACGCGGACCTTTCGGCGGCTGGACGACCTCTTAGGCGACCTCCGCGCACTTGCAGGTGAAGCCATCCATCAGAACGCCGCGCAGAGGGTCGCAACCTTCAAAGAGGGGGACAGCGGCGGCCTACCTCGACCTCGCCGAACTCACAGCGCTGAGAGACGAGATCGAGCACTTTACAGTTGCGCTCGCCCGCAATGTCGAGGCGCGGCGTAGGGGGCTTAACTGAGGGGAGTTGCGCATTAGGGGGGGAGATCATGTAATCGGTAGCTCAGAAAGCATCGAAACAGAGAAGATAGGAACTAAACAGAACGTTTCAAGCGGGACGCACCCGCAAATTTTGGGGGAGCATATGAGATTTATTCCGACACGTGTTCACGGCTTTCTGGACTATGTAGTGGGGCGCACTGCTCATCGCCGCGCCGTGGCTGTTCGGCTTCGCAGCGGGCGGCGCGGAGACCTGGGTGCCAGTAGTGCTAGGGGCTGGCGCGCTGCTTTACAGCTTGCTGACCGATTACGAACTAGGAGTGGCTAAGGTTTTCAGCATGAGCGCCCACCTCTGGCTCGACGTGCTGAGCGGCTCGCTCCTGGCGGTGTCGCCCTGGCTCTTCGGCTTTAGCGATTTCATCGTCTGGCCTCACCTCACGCTGGGGCTGCTCGAGGTTGTAGCCGCCGTCGCCACCCGCCGCGTGCCTTCGTATAGAACAGGCTACCGCAAGCAGGCCAGTCCTTAATTTTGAATTCCTATGTTTATCAGCAGTTCTGGGTAGAGGTGCCGTTTCAGCACCTCTACTTTATGGTCCGCACACACATTTTGAAAGGATTTGTCGTGAACAGAGAGGTCAAAGCGTCCCTATCCTTTTCCAAGAGAGTTGGGGTATGAGAGTGAAGCTCAAGAAGCTTAAAGATCAAGTCGTAGTCATTACGGGCGCATCCTCGGGCATTGGACTCGTGACGGCGCGTTTAGCGGCGGAGCGGGGCGCTCGGCTGGTGCTAGCGGCGCGGAGCGAGGACGCGCTCCGGGAGCTGACCGAAGAGCTCCATAGAGGCGGTGCAAGAGCCGTCTACGTCGCCTGTGATGTGAGCAAGCAGGAGGACGTGCGCGAGGTCGCGCGGGCCGCTCAGGAGACCTTCGGCGGCTTCGATACCTGGGTGAATAACGCGGGCGCGTTCATCTACGGCAAGCTCGAGGACGTGCCCGTCGAGGACATGCGTAAGCTCTTCGAGACGAACGTCTGGGGACTGGTCTACGGCTCGCTCGAGGCCGCGAAACACCTTAAAAGGCGCGACGAAGGATATAGTGGCGCTCTCATCAACATCGGCAGCGTCTTATCTGAGCGTGCCATCTTGCTGCAAGGCGCTTACAGCGCGTCCAAGCACGCCGTCAAAGGGTTCACCGACGCGCTGCGCATGGAGCTGGAAAACGAGGGTGCGCCCGTGTCCATTACGCTCATCAAGCCGAGCGCCATCGACACGCCCTACCCGCACCATGCAAAGAACTATATGGACGAAAGGGCGGAGGTGCCGCCGCCCGTCTACGCGCCGGAAACCGTCGCCCGCACCATCTTGTATTGCGCCGAGCACCCTAAACGCGACGTGTTCGTCGGTTCAGGCGGCAAGAGCTTAGCCATGCTCGGCTACTACGCGCCGAGCTTCTTAGACAAGGTGATGGAGACGGTGTTTGTGAAGCAGGAGCGCAAGGACCAACCACCCCTCCCCCTGGAACGGAACAGCTTGGATAAGCCAGCAGGCAAGCTGGAGGAACGCGGTGGCTACGAGGGGTTAGTCATCGGCTCGAGCCCCTACACCGCCGCTTCGCTACGTCCAGGGCTCGCCGGAACTTTGCTCGCCGGTACAGGACTCGTTGCCGCGCTATGGTACGCGTCGCGGCGGTAAGTAGAAGCTGTTACTAAAGAGGCGAAAGGCTAGGAGCGCCGCCGAAGCCTGCTACGCCGCATAACGATGCGGAAGAGGCGGCTAAACGCTCGCCGCCGCATAAGGGCCGTTCGACACTGTGAATTTCGACCCTGTAAATAAGGAGACGCTATGAACCCAACCCAACTCAGCCGCGAACTGCGCAACCACAAAACTCCCGACCTTACCCGCCGCCGCTGGATCGTCGGCCTAAACCTCTTAGGCGTCTCGATGGGCCAGCTCGTCGCGGCTTATCAGACGGGCCTCGTCCCCCGCTTGCCCGACCCGCCCGGCAAACTCGGCGAGGTCTTTAACGCGACGGAGGTGGACGCCTCGGATTACGCCTACAAGCGCTACCGCAGCCCCGACGGTGTGGTGATGATCACGACCTACGCCGTCACCACCTGGCTCGCGGGCGCGGGCGGCGAGGACCGGGCGAACGAGACGCCTCTGTTGAGCGTCGCAATGGGCGCGAAGCTCCTCTACGATGTGGGCACGACCCTACAGCTCGCCCGCGAGGAGTGGGCGGAGAACGGGGCGTTTTGCCAGTACTGCCAGGTGGCGACGCTCGCTTCGGTCGCCTCCGCCGCGCTCGCCGCGCCCGAGGTGTGGCGGGCGGTGAAGACGCTGCGCAGCAAAGTCAAGAGTTGATAACTCAACTGGCAGCTTTATTAGTGTCAGCAATTCCAGGACGTACTGAGACAAAGTGTCGCAGATACCCGCTAGAGCAGGGCTTTTCCCGAAGGTGCGCTTTAGCCTACGAAGTAAGGGCTACGCAAACGAAGTTTCCCTTTCGCCTTCGCGAAAACGGTGTCCCCTTTCGGGGATGAACGATAACTGGGAACAGGTCATCCTATAAGGTGCGTGCTAGTTAGGCACTTTTCGCAAAGCGAAACGACGTTCTTCCTGCTAAGCGTGTCTCTGATCAGATGACTATAGTACGTCGATCTGACGGTCTTAGCGATGAAAGGCTGGGAAAGAACGATGTATTACGACGCGACGTCCCTGCCGTGGGTGCCCCCGTCGCCTAACTTGCCGACCCTCGAGGCTGCGCTCGCGTATCCAGGCAAAGTTCTGGTCGAAGGAACGAACCTTTCCGAGGGCAGGGGGCGCGGCGAAGCCCTTCGAGCTGAGCGGCGCGCCGTTCGTTGACGGGACCGAGCTGGCGGAAGTCTTGAACGCGCTGTCCCTGCCGGGCGTGATTTTCAGGGCTGCGAGCTTCACGCCGACCTTCTCGAAACATAGTGGCGAGCTTTGTCACGGCGTCCAACTGTATGTCACGGACCGGCAAACCTACAGACCTGTTGAAACGGGGCTGTCGGTCGTCAAGACGGCGCGTGACCTCTACCCCCAAGAATTCTCTTTCATCCAACCAGACGATGGTGACCTGCCCTTTTTCGACTTGCTTGTCGGCAACAACTGGGTGCGTGAAGGGTTACTCGGAGGCGCTTCCGTGAAGGCTCTGGTACAAAGGTGGCAGCCCGAGCTGCAGCACTTCCGGGAGCAAAGGGAGCTTTACTTGCTCTATCCTTAGTTAGACCTCTTGCGAAAGCTAAAGGGCGGACATGCGTCCGCCTCCCACTTTCGCCGAGTAGAACGAGTAGGAGTAGTGTACGAAGTTCTGCGAAGCAACGCCCTCAGCGGATGAAGCGGTACTTTTGCAAGTCTACTCCAAACGCCTACCAATCGGCTCAAAGGACCGGACGCGCTTTCGGCAACAACGCCTGTGGGAGAACGCGGCTCAAATTCGCTGCGCAGTAGACGCGCACGACAGTTGCAGAAACGAGGAAGCGCGGTCGATCATCAGGGTACCTGCGCTTCCAAGGCTTCTACCTCACGCCGCGGCAAGACCGAGCGGAAAGCGCTCGCTACTCATCATCTTGTCGTACGCCTCGGCGCTAAGCCCTTCCAAGTCGCTACTCACCCCTTGCCCGTCCGAAGAAGAACTCTCGCCAAGGGAGCAGCCGCCTACCCAGAGCTTCCTCGGCGTAGCGCGGGTCGTGTGTCTGGCCGTAATTCAAGAGCGCGACCAAGACCACGCCGCCGACTGTGTTACCGAGCAGAACTGTTCCGAAAAAGCGTGCCGCCTCCAGCAGGCTGGCACCCCCGTCGAACACGAGAAAGAGCACCTCAGCCGCGCCGATGATACAGTGGTAAAACTCGGCCACCGGGATGAGCAGCATGAGAAAGTAAACGATGAGCACGCGAGCGGTGATGCTCCGCGCGGCGTGAATGAGCCACACCATGCTGGCGACGACAAAGCCCGCGCCCTGCGCTTTGAGAAAGAGGGGCAGAGTGTGGATTTCGAGCGCGTGCCCCGCGATACCGCGCGCCGCCGCCATCGCCTCTGTCGTCATGACCTCGGGGATGCTCGTGAGGAACGCGACCGTCGCCGCGCCGATGAGGTTACCCAGAAGGGCCACGCCCCAAAGCCTGAGCAGGTTGGGCAGCGAGGCGAGACGGGTCAGGACCAGGGTGAGTGGGGTCAGGGTTTCCTCTGTGAAGAGCTGATAGCGCCCGATAACGACCAGGATGAACCCGATCGGATAAAGGAGGTTGCTGGCGAACCCCTCGCCCACAAGCCCGGTCAGCGAGATTCTCGCAACGAAGGACAGACCGATAGAGAGCCCCGCCGAGACACCACTAAAAAAGAGCAGCCGGCTCGGGCGCTCCACCTCCTCGTCGGCAACCGCCGTGATGCGCTGAAAAATCTCATCGGTCGAGAAGACGTCGCTGAGCGCGCGTCCTTCTGCGGGTGCGCCCGACTCGGAGCGACCACCGTTAGCCATAAGCGTGCTTGGAGGTGAAGAGAAAAAGGGTCACGCAAGTCATCGTAACGCGCCGCGTCGCCATAGAATCCTCGGCTGGCGACACTTTTCAGGGCTGACGCATCTTCAAAAGCTTATGGACACGTTTACATAGCAGGCACACCCCTAAAGGCGGCTAGCGGGAGCGGTCCACGCGACGCGGCCTTTGGCCGTACTATTGCTAGCCGTTGGGGCTAGTTCCGTAGGCTTCCGCCTTTGGCGGGAGACGGAGCGGGACCACGCGTTACGAAGTTTTCGCTACTGCGAAACGTACTATAGTCATCTAGTTTGAGTGCGCGAAGCGCTGCGACCGTTCGTTTACTTCGTAAAATTACATAACCAGCTTGACCGGAAGCAACACTCTTACCTCAAAGAATACCGTTGCTAGGCAGCAAACTTGCGTCCCCTTCCGTTACAGAGTTTCCCGCAGGGACGGATGAACGATAACTAGCACGCGCATTATGAGATGAAATTCTCTATTGCTGCGCAATGAGATCTGCGTTTATCTGTCTCAGTGTATCGTGGAAGTGCTAAGAGGTGGACATCTCGCGTTCATGGTACTACTAGACCTCTTCGAATTTCGCACAATCGTTTTGCCGCGCAAGGGCTCGGTAGCGAAATCTCGAGAACGCTTTTTGCGACCTCTTTAGCGTGGTGGAGCAGTACACGCCTGCTTGGGTGGTAGCAGGGTGGTGCAAGCTGGCTGAGTCACACGCGCTAACGTGACGAACGCGCGCAACCCTCACACAGCTCGGGTACAAAAAGGCTCAGTAGCGCCAGCTTGACGGACTTAGAGCAGCAGGTACTGCCGCTCGAGCACTGCCGCCTCAACAGCGCGACCATAGAAAAATCCCTGAGCCTCTTCGCATCCGGCGTCCAGCACAAAGTCGCGCTGCCAGGGCGTTTCAACGCCCTCAGCAACCACCGTAAGGTCTAGCGACTGAGCTAACCCGGTCACTGCGCGCATGATCGCGATATCTTTGGGCGAAGCGGGTTTAGCGTCGTTGAGGAAGCTCCGGTCCAGCTTGAGCGTATCAAAGGGGAGTTGTTTTAGAGCGGCGAGGGACGAGTAACCTGTGCCGAAATCATCAAGCGAAAGCTTGATACCTAGCGCTTTAATAGCGCGCAGCGTTTCTAACACCTCGCTACTCTGCATAAAGACGCGTTCGGTAATTTCGAACTCGAGCGCCCCCGCGCCGACCTGATAACGTGCGACAGCTTGCACCACGTCGCGCAAGAAGCCGGGATGCAGTAGCTGATTGACCGATACGTTGAGCGACATAGCCACAGCGAGACCCCGACTTCGCCAATCGGCTAGCCTCTGACACGCCTGCTCTAACACAACCTGGCCGAGGTCATAGATCAGTCCGCACTCCTCGGCTGCTGGCACAAACGTATCAGGTAGAAGCAAGCCGCGCCTCGGATGTTGCCAGCGCACCAGCGCCTCAACCCCGACACATTCGTCGCCGATCAACCTCACGCGGGGTTGGTAGTGAAGGATGAACTGCTGCTGAGCGAGCGCATCCTGAAAGTCCGTCGCGAGGGTTAAACGCTCCATCGCCCTGTCGTCGAGCTGAGGGGTGAAAAAACTCAAGGTTCCTTTGCCTCGGCGCTTGGCCTGGTACATTGCAAGGTCAGCTCGGCGCAATACCTCTTCAGCGCTTTCGCCGCTGAGGAACGTGGCGACCCCGATACTCGCTGCAAGCTTGACCACGCGGCCCGCCACCGAGAAGGGCGCACCGACGGCCGTAAGTAAGGTTTCGGTAGCGGCGGCGGTGCCATCGATTCGGGACGAAGATTCGAGCACAACCACAAATTCGTCGCCACCAAGTCGGGCGACCACATCGTTCTCTTGAACGGCACCTTGCAGCCGCTGGGCTACGCGCTGCAAGACCTGATCGCCAAAGGCGTGCCCTAACGAATCGTTGAGCAGCTTGAAGTCATCAATGTCGAGAAAGAGTATCGCGAGCGCTTTCCCTTGCTCCGCCGCGCGATTTAGATAGGGCAGCAAAAAAGCGCGGTTGGGGAGACCCGTCAATGCGTCGTGATAAGCGAGGTGGTGAAGGGCGCGTTCGGCGGCGTCACGCTCGAGCCGGTAGCGCCGCGTCGCGACCTCAGACATCGCGATGTCCGCTAGTTCGCTCAGCACACAGAGATCATGCTCCGACCAGGCTCGAGGTTGCTGGTCAACCGCGCATAGCGTCCCGATAGGCTGACCTTCGGGCGTGAAGAGGGGTACACCGAGGTACGCTCTGATATCGAGTGCTTCGGCTGCAACGCTAAAGTTGAGCCACGTAGGTGCAGCAGTGTTCTCGACGACGAGTGGCGCTTCACAGTCGACAACCTGTCTACAAAACGCACCAGATAGGGGTGCTTCTCGGAGGCTCGCCCACGGTTCTGCAAGTCCACTCGCACTTTTGAAAAACTGACGATCTGAGTCGATGAGTGAGATGAGCGCTACAGGGGTTTTGAGAAGCATACACGCCAGCGAAGTAAGGCGATCAAAGGCGACCTCGGGTGGCGTGTCGAGTAAGCGCGTACGGCGAAGCGCTTCTAAGCGCACATCGGCGTGTGTATGCTTTTCCACATTACAAGCTTATACATGTGCTGCTAGCTTGAGTATGGAAAATTTCATAGCGTATGCGGGAGCAGCGTTACAGCACGCCCAAAGCGTGGTTGTGATGTTCTATGGAGCATTTAGAAAGGTTGTAGGGTGGGTTTTCGCGGGTACCGACTTTCTGCAGCGAGCGCGCGCAACTCTCGCAGAGGACAGAGGGGGTCTCTTGTCGTGCAACGCACGTCGGGGTTGGGTTCTACTACCGCAACGCTGCCCACGAGCAATGGGGATGGAGATCGTGGTCATAGATAGGTCATAATAAATCCACGATCTCGTTACCTAAAGAGGACTTTCGTGTATAACTTCGACGACAAGGCAGCACAATGATGAAAGTTCTATTCAGTGGCGGCAGCGGCGTCATTAGCTCCGCCTGCTCGGCGTTGGCGGCCCAGCGCGGCATGGAGCTTTACGTGCTGAACCGGGGACGAAGCTCGAGACCCCTGCCAGAGGGCGCGCACGTCCTCCGCGGCGACATCCGCGATCCGGCGTCGTCCCGCGAAGCTAAAACGCACTTCGAAGTGGGATGGCGCGCATGTCGAAAGCAGAACATTGTTGACTTACGCCGACGGTGACGAAATCAGCAGACCTCTTGCAAAAGTACCACTTCATCCAGTGATTGCGTCTACTCCTACTCGCTGAAGAGTCCTCAGCAGCTAGCGGGAGCGAACTAGCCCCAAAGGCTAGCAATAGTACGGCCAAAGGCCGCGTCGCGTGGACCGCTCCCGCTAGCCGTTGGGGCTAGTTCCGTAGGCTTCCGCCTTTGGCGGGAGACGGAGCGGTCTCTTTCGGAGGTACTTCGTGAACCACGCGACGCGGGCACAGGTTAAGGCTGAAAGCCGTTTGCACTTTGTGTTTCACCTGGTGCCCGTTCTAGGGTCCACGCGACGCACTTTAGGCCGTTATCTACGCGCGTCAATTGAAAGATGATACCTCACAGGTTAGAGCGAAGCTCAAAGGCTTTCAGCCTTCAGCATAGGTGAAGGCTCCTTGCTCGGCAAAAGCTAAAGGGCGGACATGCGTCCGCCTCCCACTTTTGCAAGAGGTCTACTGGACTGTCAACTTAGGTTTACAGGGTAAAGCCGAGCCAGCTTGATACGGGCGTCAGCGGTGGTGAAGTGCCAGTTGACCTTTGTTGCCAGCGCGTTGCGTTCGCGTGTCCAGGCTTTGACTTGGGTGAGTAGCGTTATATCAGCAATGCGTCTGTCTAAGCACTGCTTGCTCAAGGCGGAGAACTCTATTTCAACGTCTTCCATCTGTGCGACAAAGCGAGCACTCGCCTGTGGCGGAATGCACCATTGCTCTTTTAGGTGAGGCGACAGTTCGTTTTTTTGAGCGTTTGGCGCACTGCTTCGTGCGAGATGCTACTCACTACCTCTAGCTCTACAAGCTTGTCTGCAAGCATCCGCAAGGTCCACTTGGCATGTCCTGAAGGCGCTTCACTACAGGCTAACGCAATCAAGGTGGCTTCTCCACGTCCGTCGAGCTTACGAGGTTTGAACCTCACCGCTCGGGCGTATCCCAAGGCGGCTTGAAGTCCTTGCTCGGCAAACAATCGCTTCGTACGCCACACCGTCGTACTCGCTATCGCTAGCAACCTGGCAATCTCTATATCCGCAAGGTGCTCGCCGTTTGTGTCAGCAAGCAGCAGGATGCGGGCGCGGTCTATCTTGCGTACTCGGGTACTTCCCTTACGGGTCAACGCTCGCAGCTCTTCTCGCTCTTCTTCACTTAGACTGATCTCTCGTTTGCACATCCCTTAGTCTACTCTGCAGACCTTTGTTGATAGCCTATTAGTAGAGATGTTACCGGGCTCGTGGTTGGGACCAGGATAGATGAGTTCGAGCAGCTTGCCGCCCACCTCTAGGGTAAAGCTCTCGTCAAAGGTGGTTGTAGGCAGAGGTCGTCTCGGGTCGGCTGCTCGCGTGAGCTGCTCGGCAGTATCAATATGTGCTATAACCTCAGCGTCTTCTGGATAGAGGTTGGCCGCGCCGATGTGGTCGACGTGACTGTGGCTGTGAATGACATGCGTGATAGGCAGGTCTGTAATCTCGGCGATGGCTGTGAGGATGTTCTCGCCGATGGTTGGTGGGGCTGAGAGGCTTCAGGTTTGGTTGGGGAACCGGACGTGTAGGTTAGATCAGCTCACATGGGGGCACCTCCTATTTAGCTCGAGTCGGGTTGAACGGACGGTTACGCACATCTCTAGCTGCCAACGTCTTATGGACTCATAGCAGCCACCTCCTTTCTAAAACTATTTAAGCGTTCGCGGGCGCAGTCTCGAGCGGCGTAAGCCTCGCCTCAATCCGCGTCCGCCGTCCCTCCAAAAAGGGTGGTAAAGAGAGGCGCTCACCTAAATACTCGGCGTCCTCGTCAGTCGCGAAGCCAGGGCCGTCGGTAGCGAGTTCGAACAGTATCCCGTTCGGCTCGCGGAAGTAGATGCTGCGGAAGTAGTAGCGGTCGATGGGACCAGAGTTGGGGACACCTACGTGTGCTAGATGCTCGAGCCAAGCCCCATACGCTTCCGCATCGGGAACCCGGAAGGCAACGTGGTGCATTCCACCTCTACCTAAGCGACCTACCGGCAGATCGGGACGTTCGTGTAGATGGACTTCCGTCCCTGCGCCGCCAGAACCCGTCGCAAAAACGAAAACTTCTTTCTCGCTCTCGGGGTCGGTGTAGCTTTCCGCCTCAGTGAAGTTCAGCACGTCGGTGAGCAAGCGGACGGTAGGATTGGCATCTTTAACCGTCAGTGACACGGGGCCGAGTCCCTTAATCCCCTCTTTCTGCGGTACAGGGCTCCGGTTCCAGGGCGTACCGCCCGCTTCACCGTTATCTGTGACCAATTGTAAGCTCTGTCCTTCGGGATCGGCAAAGGTCAAGCTGGCGCGACCTGCACGTTCAGTGATCTCCCCAGGTGTAACGCCATACTTCGCTAAGCGCTCAGCGAAGTAGTGCAGCGCGTCCCGGTCAGATACGCGCAGTGCGACATTCGTGATGCTGCTCGTACCAGGACGATTGCGGCCCAAGTTAGGGATATCGAAAAAGGTCGCTTCGGTGCCGGGTCGTCCAAGTTCGTCGCCGTAGAAGAGGTGATAGGCGCTGGTATCGTCCTGATTGACAGTCTTTTTGACGAGGCGCAGCCCAAGAACTTGGGTGTAGAAGTGGAGGTTCTGCGGGGCGTCTGCGGTCATGCCCGAGACGTGGTGTAAGCCAGTGAGGTTCATGGTGTCCTTTCTTAATTCTTTAATTTTGAAGGGTTTAGGTAAAAAAATAGGCGTGCCTAAGATTGCGCGTGCTCGAGCTTGCGCAAAAGCGTGAGAAGCTGCCGCTGCTCGTCCTCACTCAAACTAGAGAACTGCTCGATGTGCCACGCTTCTTGCTCGGGCAGAACCTCTTTCACGAGTGTTTCTCCTTCCTCAGTCAGATAGAGGTACTTGCAGCGTCCGTCGGGTTTGCGCCTCAGTAAACCGCGCTGCTCGAGCTTGCCGAGCTGATAGGCAACATTACCTTCGGTCACGAGCAGCCTTTCGGAGAGGGCGTTTTGGGTTGCACCAGGTGCGGCTCCGATGTGAGTGAGGATATCGAACTCGGTCGAGGTGAGCCCCCACCCCCGCAGGCGCTTATCCGCACCTCGTAAGATCGTCCCGTTGAGGTGTGCCATGCGCAGCCAAGCGAGTAGGGCTGGGTGGCGAGAGGATCATAAGGTGGAACGACTCATAAATACACTTTAATTTTGAAGTATTGACTTGTCAAAAGGGTAAGCGACTTAGAGTGTTCACCCGGACCCGCTGAAGCGATAACCGAGCGCTTGGCCGAGGGGTGGCGCACGTTCTCTAAACCGACCTTTTTCAGGCCACTTCGTACGGTGCGCCCGCTACACGGAACTGTGTACAGAGACCGCGACGACTTAACAGAGATTATGCGGCCCTTCTACGACGCGCCGCCGATGGACCCGACGGAGCCTCGTTAGGTTTTGCGGCCCCAACCCGTCACCTCGTATCACCTATTGGGTCTGCTATACTAGGCTAAGGAGCGTAAATCATAGCGAGTATCACCTTGCCCACTGGCGCGAAGCGTAAGCACAGGTCAGAGCAAAAGATGGTTGTGCCCGTTAAGTTCACACGTTCGGGTACACCTTATGTGGACAGCGCGGTCGCAGTCATGCCGCCGCAAGCGTTGTGCCTGCTTATTCGAGAGCGCTTAGATGCAAAGAAGGACTCTTTTGAATAGTGCTGAGCGTTGACCTCTCGGTGAGTTCACTTAACTGTTTGAAGCGTACTTTGACGCTAACACCTGATTACTAGACCTCTTGCAAAAGTCCCGCTTCATCCGCTGAGGGCGTCTGCTCCTACTCGCTCTGCTCGGCAAAAGCGGAAGCCAGGCATTCGCCTGCCTTCCACTTTCGCAAGAGGTCTACTCCTCTTGTGACAATAAAATGCCAACTGAGAGCGACGACACCAACACTAAAAGTAGCGCATAGGGCGCAGCCTGCGCAAAAAATGCCTCGGTGGTCCACGACCAGATGCGCGTGGCGAGCGTGTTGAATTCGATGGGGCTCAAAAGAAGCGTGGCGGGCAACTCCTTCATGCTCGTCAAAAAGACGATGGCCGCGCCCGTGATGAACCCGCTACGCACTAAGGGTAGCGTGACCTCTAATAGTGTCCGCGTGCGACCTCTTCCAAGACTCCGCGCCGCCTCTTCCAAGTGCGGATTGACCTGGAGGAGCGTCGCTCGCACATTGCCCACCGCTTGCGGCAAAAAGAGCACCGCGTAGGCGAAGACGAGCATCGCTCTAGTCTGATAGAGCCAGGGCGCGTAGCGTGCGCCGAAAAAAACTAGGGAGAGCGCTACGACGATGCCGGGTAGCGCGTAGCCCACATACGTGAGGCGTTCTAACGAAGCGCTGAGTTTAGAGGGAAAGCGCACCGCTAAAACGGCGATAGGTACTGCCGCAAGGCTAGTGATGAGGGCGGCTAAAAGCGATACACTCACCGCGTTCCAAATAGGGGAGAGTTCGACGCTGAGCACCTGAGCGCTTTGTACGCCCCGCCAGAACCACACCAGCATGACCAACAGGGGTGCGATGAGCGCGAAGAGCGTTACGCTTCCTAAAAAGAGCTGAGCCGGAACGTGCCACGCGCCCAACTGAGTGAGTGCGGGCTTTCGCGCCGCCCCCGAGCCGAGCCTGTCCAAGCGCGAGCGTCCCCGCACGAAGGCGTCTACGAGCATCACCACGCCGATCAGCGAGACGAGCATCAGCCCCAGCACGGCGGCGTTGGCGCGGTTGAACGAGCCTTTATACTGAACGTAGATCGCCTGCGTAAAGGTCTCGACGCGCAGCATCGAAACCGCGCCGAAGTCGGAGAGCACGTAAAGCGAGACGAGCAGGGCTCCCGCCGCAATCGCCGGGCGCAAGTGCGGCAGCGTCACCTCTACAAAGGTCTGCCAAGGCGTCCGCCCCAAACTCCGCGCCGCCTCCTCCAAACTCGGGTCGAGCCCGCGCAACCCGCTGCGAACGGCTAAGAGCATGTACGGGTAATTGAAGAGGGTCAGCACCACGAACGCGCCCCAAAAACCGTAAGGGCTCGGTACATCAAAAGGCAGCCAACCCTCTAACCAACCTGTGATGAGGCCGCCGGGCGCAAAGGCGGAAACGAGCGCGAACGCGCCTACAAAACTAGGGATGACCAGCGGCATCACGGTGAGGACGAACCAGACTTGCCGCAGCGCTAAGGTGGTGCGCAAGGTGAGCCAAGCGACGGGCAAGGCGAGCGCTAAACTCGCGGTGGTGACGCAAAAGGCGAGCGCTAAGCTGCGCCACACGACGCCTAAGGTGCGCGGACGCAGCACGAACGACCAGACCCCTTCGCCCGCCTCGAGGGAGCGCAGCACGAGATAGATGAGCGGCAACACCACCGACGCGGCTGTGACCACGCTCGGTACGAGGATGATGAGCGGGGGCCACCGAGAGGGGCGCTGATTGGGGGGCTGCTGACGTAAGGGTTGCTGAGGTTGTGGGCGAGAAGGAATCACTAAGGTCTATTCTGTCTTATTTTAAGCAGTCGCACCGCTAACTGGGTGCGCTCAACCTCTTTCAAGCGTTTGCAGATCACCGATCGCTATCATAAGTGAGTCTCGCGGGGAGGTATTCGGAGCAGGTAACAGTATGAGAACGCGCTAACGTGGTGCTGCTTGCAGTGTCTCTAAAGTTTCAAGATAAGATGCAAGGGGGTTAAGCGGGGTGAACACTGGTATGTCCCTATGAGATAAATCACTGAGATGAGGCGATTTTCTCTAGGCAGCGCCTACACCGAGATGGTAGATTTCAATGTTAATGATCGAGTGACCTTTTCCCGATTCCAACACCTATCAATTTAAGGAGCCCCCATGAATGTTCTTGGACGTGTGACTGTCCTGCCTGACTTACCCGAACGCATCAAACGCTTAGACGAGTTGGCCCACAACCTCTACTGGACCTGGCGGCCCGACGCGCGGCGCGTCTTTCGGCGCTTGGACCGCGACTTGTGGGAGCGCGTGGGGCACAGCCCGGTGGCGATGCTCCGCGACATCGAGCAGAGTAAGCTGGGGGCCGCCGTTCAAAACGAGGAATACCTCTCCTTATACGACGACGTCATTGCAGCCTTCGACGCCTACCTCGATTCGCCTGACAGTTGGTTCAAGCAAACCCATGGGGCGTCTTCAGAGCATGTTTACGCCTACTTCTGCGCCGAATACGGCTGGCACGAAGCGGTCGCGCTCTACTCGGGTGGCTTAGGCATCTTGGCGGGCGACCACACCAAAGCGGCTTCGGACTTGGGCGTACCGCTCGTCGCGGTGGGTCTCTGGTATCCCGAAGGCTACTTTCACCAGCAGGTCGGCGCGGACGGCAAGCAGCAGGCGGTCTACGAACGCCTCAGCCCGAGCGAGATGCCCTTCAAGCCCGTCAAAAATGAAGCGGGTCATGAGGTGCGCGTCCGCGTGACGCTCCATAGCCGTGAGGTCGAGCTGCGGGCATGGCTTCTTTCGGTGGGCGCGGTCAAGGTTTACTTGCTCGATACCGACGTGCCCGAAAACAGCCCCGAAGACCGGGCGCTCTTGGCGCGGCTCTACGGCGGCGACCAACGCACGCGCATCGCGCAGGAGATTATCTTGGGCATCGGCGGCGTGCGGCTCTTACGCGCTTTAGGGGTCCAGCCGACGGCGTGGCACATGAACGAAGGGCACAGCGCCTTTATGCCCTTGGAGCGCTGCCGCGAACTCGTCGAGGGTGGCATGAGCTTCGACCAAGCGCGTGAGGCCGTTGTCGCGGGCACGAACTTCACGGTGCACACGCCCGTCGCCGCCGGAAACGACGCTTTTCCCTTTGACCTTATCACGCACTTCTTTAGTGGCTACTGGGGCTCATTAGGACTCTCTCAGCAGCAGTTTTTCGACCTGGCTCGCCACGACCACGGCTGGGGTCCGGTCTTTAGTATGCCCGCGCTGGCGCTCCGGTTCTCGAGCGGACGCAACGGCGTCGCCGAACTGCACGGTGAGACCTCGAGGCGCATCTGGAACGACCTCTGGCCCGAAGTGCCCACCGAAGAGGTCCCCATCGACCACATCACCAACGGCGTGCACGCCGCGACCTGGGTGTCCCGGAGATTCGCAAGCTGACAGGCGAGGTGCTGCCCGGCGATTGGCTGAGCCGCTTGGACGACGCGGAGATGTGGCAGCAAGCCAAAGAGATCGACAACGCTAAGCTCTGGGAAGCGCGGCGCACCCTCAACGCGCAGACTATCGACTTCTTCAGGATGCGCCTGCGCACGCAGTTAGAGCGCCACGGCGCAGGACCTTCTGACGTGCGCGACCTCGACACCCTCTTCGACCAAAACGCCCTGACGATCGGCTTCGCCCGCCGTTTCGCGACCTATAAACGCGCCACCTTGATCTTTAGAGATTTAGACCGGCTCGCGCGTATTCTGAACAAAGCCGACATGAACGTGCAACTCGTCTTCTCCGGTAAGGCGCACCCCGCCGACAAGCCCGGTCAAGAACTCATCGAGACGATTCAAAACCTGTCCAATGACCCGCGCTTCAAGGGCAAGATCATCTTCATCGAGGATTACGATATGGCGGTGGGGCGTGCGATTACGAGAGGGACGGATGTGTGGCTCAACAACCCGCGCAGACCTCTTGAAGCGTCCGGTACGAGCGGACAAAAAGCCGCTATGAACGGCGTCCTCAACCTCAGCATTTTAGACGGCTGGTGGCCCGAAGGCTTCGACGGTGAAAACGGCTGGGCCATCGGCGCAGGCCGCAACATCACCGACCCCGACCAAGCCGACGCCGCCGACGCCGACGCCTTGTACGACCTCTTGGAGCGCGAAGTCGTGCCGCTCTACTACGAGCGCGACGAGAACGGCTTGCCGCAACGCTGGTTGGAGCGCTCGAAAGACGCCATCGCCACCGTCAGCCCCAACTTCAACGCGCAGCGCATGGTCAAGGACTACGTGACCAAGTTCTACGCGCCCGGCTCGGAGCGCACCGCCGTGATGGAGGAGAGCGACTTCGCGGCGGCGGCTGAACTCGCCAAGTGGCGGCAGCACGTCCAGCGGAGTTGGCACACCCTCTACTTCACCGCCAAAGCCGCGACCTGAGCGCACAGCGCACATCGGCGACGCCATTACGGTGGAAGCCGTTCTCAACGCAAAAGATTTGGAAACGTCCGATCTTCAAGTCGAGCTTGTCTACAGCCCCGAAGCGGACGAACTCAAGCACAACTTGCGCAAGGTTCCTTTAGAATGCGTCGAGTCGTACGCCGATGGGGGGTCTCTCTACCGGACGAGCTTCAAACCCGAAGTGAGCGGACGCTTGGCTTACGGCGTGCGGGTCTATCCGGTGCACGACAACCTCGTCAACCCGTTTGACGTGCACAGCATCCGCTGGGCGTAGGGGGATAAAGAGTGAAGAGGCTCGAGCTTAGTGCTCGAGCCTCTTCACTGCTGCTCACTTACCGCGCTGTTACCAGCCCCGACCCGCTAAAAGCTCCTCTTCCTTCAAATCAGGAATGTTAATCCCCACCATCGCCTCACCCAAGTCGCGCGACACTTCCGCTAAGATGTCGGGGTTATCAAAGTGCGTCACCGCTTTGACAATCGCCTGACCGCGCCTCTCGGGTTGCCCGACTTGAAAATCCCTGAGCCGACGAAGACGCCGTCCATGCCGAGTTGCATCATCAGCGCGGCGTCAGCGGGCGTGGCGACGCCACCTGCCGCGAAATTCACAACGGGCAGCTTGCCGTTCTCATGGATGTAAACGACGAGTTCGTAAGGGGCTCTGAGGTCCCTTGCAGTGGTCATCAGCTCTTCGCGCGGCAAGGTTTGAATGCGGCGAATTTCGCCTAAAATCGTGCGAGCGTGGCGCACCGCCTCAACAACGTTGCCCGTGCCCGCTTCGCCCTTCGTGCGGATCATCGACGCGCCCTCCCCGATGCGGCGGAGTGCCTCGCCCAAGTTGGTCGCGCCGCACACAAAAGGCACCGTAAAGGCGTGTTTGTCGATGTGAAAGCTCTCGTCCGCAGGGGTCAAGACCTCGGACTCGTCGATGAAGTCCGCGCCTAAGGCTTGCAAAATCTGCGCCTCGACGAAGTGGCCGATACGCGCTTTCGCCATCACCGGAATCGAGACTGCGCCCAAGATGCCCTCGATCATGCTCGGGTCGGACATCCTCGCAACCCCGCCGTGGGCGCGGATGTCGGCGGGCACGCGCTCTAGGGCCATCACAGCGGTTGCGCCTGCGTCCTCGGCGATGCGGGCTTGTTCAGCGTTAATGACGTCCATGATGACGCCGCCCTTAAACATCTCCGCAAAGCCGGTCTTGATTCTCAGTGATCCAATCATAGTCTCTGGCATGGTGCTCCTCCGCGTCATTCTTGGTAGTAGGTGGCTTAAAGGTGTTCAACCGTTTAATAAATACGCTCGAGTATACTCCGTGAGACGCCTGGCTACAGGTATTTGAGGTCTCTTTCGGACGTTTAGAGCGTTGAAGGCGTAAAAACCCGAACGTTTACGTGAAGAGGGTTGGGGGGCAAAACGAACCTACGCCCAGCTTCTTAGTGTGACACTTTCGGCATTGGGACGATGTGGCTCGTCTATGCTAAGCTCATGCGACTCCACTCCGACTACCTCCTTCGCATCCGTCAGAGCGTCCTCCTCCGCGCGAAAGTAATGCGGCTCGAGCTGTATTTCCCCGAGCCGCGCCGTGACAGCGACCTCTTGCTGATCGCCCTAAACGGCCCCAAAGAGGGCGTCTTGAGAATCCCCAACTACCTCTTCGACACCTTTGAGAAAATTGACATCGAACTGATTCGTAGTGAAGAATCGGACGGCGTTTACCGTATCCTTATCGCGGTGACGACGAAATTAGGAGCGCAGCGCTCAACCAGGTTAGAGCACCGACGCAAGTTGCAGCGGCGCGTGTGGAACGAACAAGACCTTAAACCTACGTACCGCTTAAATGTATAACATCATGTAATTATGAAACTTCTTACAAATATGCGTCTCTGACGCGCTTTGTGATACGTTAGGGCAATGGCAGACATCAACATTTTAGGCATCCCTATGGACCTTGGCGCAGGGCGGCGCGGCGTGGATATGGGGCCGAGCGCGATCCGTTTGGCAGGATTGTCAGCGAGGTTGGCGCGTTTGGGCTACACCGTGCAGGACCTGGGCAACATCGACGTGCCCGTCGCTGAAGCGCTCCAGAACAAGAACGGCCTCCACTACGCCGGCCCCATCCGCGAGACGTGTGCCGCCGTGTATAAAGAACTTCGCAGCGTCCCCAAAGAGGTTTTTCCGATCGCCTTGGGCGGCGATCACTCCGTCTCGATGGGCACGGTGGCGGGGGTAGCGCAACACGGGCGCACGGGCGTGCTTTGGATCGACGCCCACGCCGACCTCAACACGCCCACCACGAGTCCGAGCGGCAACGTTCACGGAATGCCCTTAGCGCACCTCTTGGGGCACGGGGACGAGAGGTTTTTAGAGCTTTGGGGCGGCGGCGCGGCTTTGCGTCCTGAAGACGTGGTGTTCATCGGTCTGCGCAGCCTCGACCCGGCTGAGCGCAGCCTTATCCGCGAAGCGGGCATCAAAGCCTATACGATGAAAGAGATCGACGGGCGCGGTATCGCTGAGGTGGCGGCGGAAGCCTTAGTGCACCTGAAAAGTGAGCGTTTACACGTCTCGTTCGACGCGGACGTTTTAGAGCCCAGCCTCGCCCCCGGTGTCGGCACGCCCATTCCCGGCGGGCTCACCTACCGCGAAGCGCACCTCTTGATGGAGCTTTTAGCGGACGCCGGGCGGGTCACGAGCCTCGACTTGGTCGAGGTCAACCCGATTTTGGACGTGAAGAACGAGACCGGGCGCATTATGGTGGAGATGGCCTCGAGCCTCCTGGGTCAAGCGATTCTCTAAGCGCCGAGAACGCAGCAGTCAACTAACGAGAACCGCCAGCTTAAAGTAGCAGGTATACCCTGGTTAGAGCACTTTCATCTGGTCAGCTACACTCTCAATAACAAGAACATCGTTTCACTGCGTGAAAACTACGTCCCCTTGCGGGGATGAACGATAATTAGCACGCACTTTAAGGGATGACCTGTTCCCTGCTTTAGCGGGTATATCTGCGGAGAAGTGTAGCAACGTCAAGTGGAAATGCTATCGTATTTCGCTTTCGCGCCATGAGAAGAACGCTGACGCTCGAGGTTGGCTCAGCTTGCGCCCTTTGAGTCTCTAAGTCCTGGGTCTCCAGACCTTGTTTGTTCCGAACGTCGGGGTTCATTAAGGTGACCCTGGTGAAAAGGTGTGAAGTATTACATATTCACTCGTACGACCTTGCTAGAGTCAACAATGTAGAAAGTAAAAGAATTGCACGTTTAAGGGGTGGAAATATACGTTTGGGAATGCATAAATACCCTTCTGTAGTTTGCCCTAGAGCCTTCAGATTGACAAGGTGGACACAGGCCGAACCTAGCTACTTAATAGCAGTGCATAGATGAAGGAGGCAGTCTAAGAAACTGAGACCCGCCAACTCAACGTGCAGCATCACCCACAAAGGGGGGCAACATGGCAACCGATCCACAAGACCGAAAAGTCGGTGTTTACGGGGGCGACGACGCAACGACCGAAGTCGTCGAACCGACCCAAACTAGTACGACCACAACTGAAACTCGTGCGGCAGATGAGAAGAAGGGCGGCGGCATCCCAGGCTGGGCGATTGCCCTTATCCTGATCATCCTCGTTATCCTAGCTATCATCCTCTTCTTTTAGCGTAGGAGTGTAACGAAACGGAGTTCGTGACGCTCACCGATTCAGAAGGCCGCTGTACCAAATGGATAGTACCATCCGTCACGAGCATAACGCGCGACAAATGCAGCTCACCAGAGACACGCCGATCACTCAAAACATGAAGGAGACACACTATGTCGAACACCATCATTGGACTCTATAACGACGCCAGCACTGCCGAGCGCGTCATCGGCGACCTGACCGACAGCGGCTTTAACCGCTCCTCCATCGACATGCACCGCGAGAGCGACGCCTCGGGCCTGCATGACGAGCTGACCGACGAGGGTATCCCCCGTGACGACGCCGACTACTACGTCGAAGGGCTCCGGGATGGTGGCGTTTTAGTCAGCGTTCAGGCCGACGAGAGCGACACGGACAAAGCCGTGGATATCATGAACCGCTACGCGGACGAGGGCGGCTACGAGGACCGGCGCGAGTTCGAAGGTGACCTAGGCAGCAGAGACTCTGCTGACCGGGACGTCGTTGAGCGAGATACGGCTGACCGAGATGCGCGCAGAGGTACGAGGACGACCGACGACGACACCATCGAGGTGGCCGAGGAGCGGATGAACGTCGGCAAGCGCCGCGTCAACCGGGGCGGAGTGCGCGTGCGCAGCCGCGTGGTCGAGGAAGAGGTCGAAGAGGACGTGACCCTGCGCGACGAAGAGGTCCACGTCGACCGTGAACGCGTGGACCGCAAGGTGGACGGCGCGGACGGCGACCTCTTCCAGGAGCGCACCATTGAGGCCACCGAGACGGATGAAGAAGCGGTCGTGGACAAGGAAGCCCGCGTCACCGAGGAGATTCACGTCGACAAAGAGGTGGGCGAGCGCACCGAGACGGTCCGCGACACCGTGCGCCGCACCGAGGTGGATGTGGAAGAGGATGACGGCGACGCAAGGCGCGACCGAAGCTGAACGACCACATAAAGGGAGCTTTTCCAGTTCTTTGCTCGCAACACCCGAGGTCAGGAAAACCTCAGCGCAAATAAGGTGCGCGGACCCGCAGGGCGTAAGCAACGATCTTAAAGGTGTCGCAGCGTGCTCAGGCCACCGCAACACCTCTTATGTCAGCCCGTATCAGCTTTAGAAAGCTTATGAGCGTAGCGTAAATGCGCTCATCACAAGAACCTCATTCACGCACAACTTAGTCCAAGGGGGGACCCCATGTCACAGAACACACCACAAACCGCCGCGCAGCAGAGAATCCTAACCTGGCTCAACGACGCTTACACGATGGAGACCGAGGGCGCGAAGACGCTCGAGCGCCACGCGAACACCGCCGGGGACTACCCTGAGGTCCAAACGAGGTTGCAGCGCCACGCCGAGGAGACGCGCCAGCACGCCGAGAAGGTCAAGGGCTGCGCCCAGCGGCTCGGCGGGCAGCCGTCCGCCGCCAGGGAAGCGCTCGGCACGGTGATGGGGACGGCCAGGGGGGTCGCCACCCGCGCCGCCAAAGACACCGTCGTCAAGAACGTCTTGGCCGACTATGCCTCCGAACACTTCGAGATCGCCTGCTACAAGTCGCTCATCGCCGCCGCCGAAAGGGAGGGTGACCAGGAGACGGCTAGCGTCTGCCGCGAGATTTTGCGCGACGAAGAGGCGATGGTCGGATTTTTAGACGATCAAATCGGCGACGTGACCGAGCGGTTCCTGAGCAAGCAGGCGAGCGACGAACAGAGCAGCACCGGCGGCTCGAGTTCGCAGAACATGCAAGAAACAGGGCAGAAACTCCTCAAAGGGGCGCAGCAGAACGCCCTGCCTATCGTGGGCGGGCTCGTCGTCGCGAGCGCAGGTGCAGGGCTCTTGCTCACGCGCGTGCTCGGCTCGAGCAAGCAGCCCTCCGGTGAGGACCAGGCGGGTCAAGACGTGTACGGAAGCTCAGACTATCAAGACCAGGGCGGCCCGTACGACGCCGTTCGGGGCGGAGCCTATTCGGGCGAAGCGACCGGCTATGCCCAACCTCTCGAGCAGCCCTACGATCAGCCCTCGGTGACGCCTACCCAGCTCGAGTCAAGCGGTTTACAGGGCGGTGGTTTGCAAGGCGATAGCTTGGATGATGAGCTGCAAAGTAGCGATTTGCAAAGTGGCAGCTTGCAAAATGACCTACAAAATAGCAGCTTGCAGAGCGACAGCCTCCAAAGCGACATCGCTTCAGGCGTGCAGAGCACCGCTGATCAAACGCGTTCCGCTCAAAGCAGCGCGGACGTTGCAGTTGTAGAGGTGACTGAGACCGAATCTTCGACCGGCGACCCGGTGGCGGACGAGGTCATGGCGCGCCTCAAGGAGCATAGACAGGTGGACAACAGCGACATCGAGGTCACCGTGGAGAAGAACGGGCGCGTGACTTTGAAGGGCACGGTCGACAGCAAAGACCTCAAGCAGCGGGCGGAAAAGGCCGTCGCGGGCGTGTTGAGCGTCAGTCAGGTCCGTAACCAGCTCAAGGTAAAGTCCTCTTAGAAAGAGGTTTTGGAGACCGACATGGATAAACTCAGTAGCCTCTTCGGGGGCGACCAAAATCGTCATGACGAACTGCGCGACTTCGAGCGCCGCCACCGCGAGAACCCGGACGACATCTCCGAAGAGGAGGCGGCGCGGCGCTACCACGAAATGATGGCCCATACCCACGACGAGGACGAGGACGAGGAGATGCAAGGCGAATACGAGCGGGCCTTCTCGCAGATGTCGTCCGAGGAGCGGCGCACCTTGGCGCAACGCTTCCAGGAAGCGCACCATGACAGTAGCCGCTCCTACAGCCACCGCGAAGCGCATGACCTAGACCAGTCCAGCTCGCCGCGCGCACTCGGACGCATGACGCGCCAGGCTGCGCACAAGGACCCCGACTTGCTCCAACAGCTCACCGGGCCGGGCAGCCCCTTGTCGGGCAGGGTCGGCAAGATGGCGATGTCCGGGCTCGCTGCCTACGCCGCCAAGCGTTTTCTAGGCCGCCGCTGAGCAACACGTAAGGCTTGGCGTGATGGGATAAAGACTCTATTACGTGTTTCGTATAATTACGCTATAGGTGGCGCACAGAGTTTGCTACCGATTAGGCTTTGCCCTTCTACTCAAGTCCTTCCAAAGCAGGCCAAGGTTTTACGCCCTGGCCTCGTTTCATGTTCCAAGCTTCAACCAAGTATGTCAGGAACTCTTTATGACCTCTCTAGCTAGACGTTCTCGTGGCCGAATTCAAAGTTTGATCGTGACGCAAATCGTGCTTAACAACCTGAAACAAATGGTCGTTCGGTGATCCTATTCAATACGTGGGCAGATGTCGGGCGCGTGCTGCTCATCGGTCCACTCGCCTACGTGTCACTCCTCTTGCTGCTGCGGGCATCGGGCAAAAGGACGCTCTCGAAGATGAACGCCTTCGACTTCATCGTTACGGTGGCGCTGGGCTCGGTCTTAGCGAGCACCTTGCTCAGCAAGAGCGTCGCGCTCGCCGAGAGCGTCGCGGCGCTGGCTGTACTCATTTTCGCCCAGTACTTCATCACTTACTTTTCTGTGCGCTCGGAGCCCTTCCAAGGGTTCGTCAAGGGGGAGCCGACGCTGCTCTACCACGGCGGGCAGTTTCTGAAGGAGAGGCTGCGCCGCGAGCGCGTGACCGAGGAAGAGGTGCGGGCGGCGGCGCGGAGCAGCGGCTTTCTGTCGTTGGACGAGGTCGCGGCGGTAGTGCTCGAGACGGACGGCAGCTTTTCAGTCGTGGGGAGCTCGGACACGGAAACCAACTCGGCGTTGACCAATGTCGCCGTACCGGAGAGGACCTCGTGAAAGACTTTCTAAATTCGAAGCTCGACCGTGGGTTTAGTACGGACGTTGGGCTAGTGCGGAGCGGTCCACGCGACTGCGTACCCTCGGCGCACAAAGTATTGCCCCCTTTCGGGAATGAACGACGAAGCAACGCTCTCAATTTACGACATTATTCTTTCAGTTCGGTGTAATGTGATGAGTACCCCGTGCGGCTGAGCCTGGCAGGGTTCGCCGCTACCGCGGTGACCTTTGGGCCAGCTCGCAACGGCTACGGGCTCTTCTTGCCCTACTTCCGTGAGGAGTTCGAACTCTCGACCGTGCTCCTAGGCCTCATTGCTAGCGGCCTGTACCTCGGCTACTTGCTCGCGCTTTGCGCTGTAGGTCTGCTCGCGTCTCGGATCGGTCCTCTGTCTTTTATATCAGCAGGACTCGTGTCCGCTGCGCTCGGCATGACGCTCGTCGCTCTTTCCCCGAACGTGCCCCTGCTAGCAGCAGGGGTTGTCTTAGCAGGCTCGAGCGCAGGTTGGTCGTGGGCCCCCTACAACGACGCGGTTGCCCACCTAGTCACTCAACATAGGCGAGGCCGCGTGCTCTCTATTATCAGTACCGGCACAACGTTCGGTATCCTCGCGGCTGGTCTAAGTGCGCTGCTCGTAGGCTCCGACTGGCGCGCGGCCTGGCTCGCCTTTGCCGGAGCCGCCGTTATCGCCCTCGTGCCCAACGTGCGTGCGCTTAAAGGGCTTTCTAATCAGATATCCGCAGGCGTTTCAAACCTGGCGTGGCGCGACTTGGTGCGGGCTGAGTCGGTACCTTTGTTCGTTGTGGCAGTCTCGTTTGGCGTGGTAAGCGCCTTCTACTTCTCCTTCGCGGTGGACCTCGTTGTCTCGACCGGCATCTCGCGAACGTTCGCAGGACCCGTTCTCTACACCTTCATCGGCGTAGCTGGTGCTTGCGGTCTCTTCGCTGGGGACGCGGTTGATCGCTTCGGTATGAAGCGCATCCTCCTTGTCACACTCGTCTGTTTGGGTACCGCCGCCTTGGTGCTTAGCATCAGCCCCTCCTCCTGGGTCGCGATAGGGCTTTCTGCCTCGCTATACGGCGCGGGTGTGATGGTCATGAGCGCGCTGCTCTCGATATGGAGTTCGTCTGTGTTTGCGGCGCGGCCTTCGGTCGGCTTTTCTGCGACGCTCGTCGTCTTCGGGCTTGGGCTGACGCTCGGGCCCGTGACGCTGGGCGCTTTAGCTAACCCCTTCAGCCTCGAAACGGCTTTTCTTGTGTCGAGCGGGCGCACCCTACTCACAGCGTTCGCGAGGCCCGTAGAGAGCGGCTAGCGTGCAAGTGCAGCACTGGGTTGCGCGGTCAAAGCTCCGAGTGCCCTTGCCGCGACGCACCATGATCGGTATGAAAGCCAAAAGTGCGAGCTGCTCCTTTTCCTAAGTGTTTATGAAAAAGACGCGCGCGTTCGTCGCAGAAAGATTAGTAGCATTTCCACTTCTCATTGCACCACAACTGGTGGCGTCTATTTCTATTCGCATCCGCTCATATTCGAGCCTGCTGGTGCAGGCTCAAATGGAAATGCTATAGGTATAGCACTTCCACGACTCATTGCTACAGGTTAAGCTAGCGTTATGCCAGGATATTCACTAGACTTACGCGAGCGCATCGTCAAAGCGCATAGCGAAGAAGGACAGAATAAAAGTGAAGTTGCTAGACGCTTTGGGGTGAGTCGTTGGACGGTCGAGCGCTACGTCAAGCGAGCAGCGTCAGGAACCTTAGCGGCGACGCCTCATCCAGGCAATAGAGCGTGGCTCAGTGGGGCGCAGAGTGAGCTACTGAAGAAGCAGGTTGAGGCGCATAATGATTGGACCCTCGAGCAACACGCTGAAGCGTTAGCCGAGGCTACGGGTGTAACGCTTCAAAAATCAGCGATTGACAAATACTTTCGCAAGCTGGGTATCAGTCGTAAAAAAAGAGCCTTTACGCAGCCGAACGAGATGAGGTAGCAAGAGCGCAGTGGCGCGAAGACGTAGCCAAACTTGACCCTGAAACACTTGTGTTTCTCGACGAGACCAGCGGCTATCTCAACCTTTCCAGAGGTTATGGACGCGCTCCTAGCGATAAGCGCGTCGTAGACGACGCACCTAAAGGTAAGAAAGAGCGAGCCAGTCTCTTAGCGGCGGTTACCCTTCGCGGGCTCAGCGGCGCACACTGCTTGGTGCATCCTGAGAACGTCGATAAAGCCGCCTTTCTAAGCTATCTCAAGACCTTACTGCCCAACCTCAAGCCAGGCTCGGTGCTCGTGCTGGATAACTGGCGTGTTCACATGGGACCCGACGTAAGAGAGTTAGTCGAAACGTACCATTGCACGCTACTCTACTTACCTGCTTACTCGCCTGACTTTAATCCCGTAGAACTGCTCTTTAGCAAGATCAAAGCCTTCGTCAAAAAGCTTCGACCTGCTACCCTGCATAGGCTCATTCAAGCCTTCGAAGATGCTGTTCTTGCCGTGACATCCGACGATGCTAAAAATACCTTTGAGCACTGCGGCTATGTGGGGCAGTGAAGCGTGGAAATGCTAGTAAGATCACCTTGTTTAGCGCGCCTCAGCTACCCCTTGAGCACCCCATGAAGCAGGTGATCCACCGCCTTTTCCACGAGCGCCTCGCGCCCCGCTTCGGTGCGGGCGTTGCGGTAGAGCGGTCCGTCGAGCATGAGCGTCGCTAAGCCGTGCATCATAGCCCAAGCGCTGATCGCCACCGCTTCCGGGTCCCCCTCGGCGACGCGGCCCTCTGCCTGCAACTTTGCCACAAGTGCGACCGTGCGCTCATACCCCGCTCGCCCTACCTGTTCGACCTCGGTCTGTCATTTCTCTCCTTGGTCTCCGACTGGGCGCTACGGCGCTGTCCCTCTCGCGCCCACTGCGTATGCTTTTTAGCGAGACGTTAGCCTCAACCAAAGGGGGAGTAATGAACGAAGACAACCTTAGACAGCTTTTAGCCGACGGCCTCCCGGCCCTCAAAGCCGGTGGGCGCATCGCCGCAAGCTCAGCAGACGAGATCAAGTCGTCCGCTTCTGACTCCGAGCTCAAGTCGCTCTTAGAGACCGGCAGTGAGACCTCTCAGGAGTGGCAAGCACGTGTGAAGCGGGCAATGGACGAGGTAGGTGCCAGCGGCGAGGGCGAGAACCCTATCATGAGGGCGCACTACGACGTCTCTAAACAGATTCGTGAAGCCGCGCCGGACGACCAGGTCAAGGACTTAGGTATCATCGCCTCGGGGCAGTTAGTGTTGCACTACTGGATCGCGGCGTTCGGCACGATGGCGGCGTACGCCAAGCAGCTCAACCTGGAACAGACCAAGCAGGAGATGGGGGAGTCGATGGAGGAGGCGAAGCGGGCGGATGAGGCGCACACGCAGCTCGCTGAGCGAATCATGAGCTAGGCGAGCCTGTAAAAAACAGTCAGGGAAGTGGATGACAATAGAAGAGGGTCTGCGAGAAGCAGACCCTCTTCTATATTCAACCGACGTCTACTCCGCTTTCTCGAGCACTCCACAAGCGATACGCGAACCCGCCTTACCGCCCGGGTCCGTCTCCTTATCATCGACCCCGGCATGGATGATGAGCGCCGTGCCGCCGGGCTTGAGGAACGGGTTCTCGCCCTCTAAGCTCGCCAAAGGGAAGCGCACTTCCAGTGCGGCGCTACCGTCCTCGTTGAAGCTGTAGTTATAGCGCTCGCTGTCGCCAACATGCGGCCCGTTATCCTCACCGTGCCCTACGTCGGTCGGGTTGTAGTGCCCGCCCGCTGCGCCTGCTGGCTCCAAAACGCCGTCGTTATCTGTGTCCGCCACCTCGCAAGAGCCGTTCTCATGGACGTGGATAGCATGCAGCCCCCCGGAGATGACGTCGTTAGAGGCGACGTTAAGCTCCATCAACACGCCGCCCGCCTCGGCTTCGCTGAACGCAGCCGTGCCGAGCATGTTAGATAGCTCATCGGCTGCTACGACCATAGCCCTAGCGCCTACCTCCTCGTCGCCGCCGTCGTCTCCCGCCACAGAGACATAACCCCTCGCGGACTCACTCGTATTGCTTGCAGCGTCGGTAACTTCGGCGCTGAAGGCATAGGCGAACTCGCCCTCCGCGCCCTCCAATTCGGTGATATTGACTGCGTCCTCGGCCACCCTGACTTCAAACACACAGGTGACGCTGGTCGGGCTGTTTGAGAGGTCGCAGTCGCTGGTGGGTTCGCTGATGTCAGTAGGCTGGCCCAAGGTGAAGAAGCTCTGGGTAGGGTCTAACGTACCCGCTAGATTCTCAGGGCTTTCGTTGACCAAGTTCACCTCTATACCTGTAATACCGTCCGGGTCCTCGTAGTCGGCCTGTACATAAAACTTACCGCCCGACCGGGCTGAAACAACGCGCTCGTCTGAGGCGTCTGAGATACTCCCTTCCGCGTCGCTCAGGTAGGGACCGCCGTAGTCCCCGCTCACTCCAAAGCTGCCAGTGGGTGAGGACGCCGTTTCGCCGCTGCCAGGTGTGGTAAGATTGTCCCCGCCTAGCTGGTCGCAGGCGGCGAGAAGGAGCAGGGATAGAAGCGGAAACAGTAGTAATGACGACCGATATAGATGTTGCATAATACCCCCCAGGTGCTGCGAGCAGAAGTTGTACCGTCTCAACGGCACGGGCAGAAGCGTCGCAGTACCGATTGGCTTCCAGTGTTCTTCACTGAACCTGGTAGGACAAGGAGACAGCTTACAGAAGAGGCGGCAGTTCACTGCTCTAGCAGGTTGAGAGGTCACTGAAGGGAGACTTGCTCTTCTGCAATGAACGCGCGTCTGTCGCAGAAGAGCTTAAACGAAACGTTTTCTAGCGGCTCTCATTACTCACCTACACAACTATGCTTTAGGGAACACATGAGCATACCCCACATCTCCTGATACCCTTCGATCACGCTCTCAAGCTCTCGCACCTTAGCTTCGGCAAAAGGACGCCAATCCGCCTCTTGATCTGAGAAGGAGCGGGCGATCTCCTCAAGGCTGAAGTTCGTAGCTTTGGCTGCGCGGATGAACCTGAGCCGCTCGAGGACGCCCTCATCATAAATACGCTGACCATTCTCGCGCTTTGCCGCGGGGAACAGTCCGATGCTCTCGTAGTAGCGGAGGGTCGAAGAGAGCAGCCCGGTCCGTTTGGACAGCTCACCGATCTTCATCACACACCTCTTGACTTTAACATCTAAGGTTAGAGGATCGTCGAGATTTATCCCCGAGCTTATGTCAAATGTTGTGGACGCGAGTTCAAGCGGCGCGCTCCTCTCGAATGTCATCAACGAACCTCACGTCGTGAATCACATCCTTTAACAGCTCTGAACCCTTGAGCCTGAGCCAACGCTTTTCGGCTGCCTAAGCGAGCTTAAACACGAGCGAAAGCATAGTGTCACGCGAGAGGTTGTTGCGGGTCTTGGCAGTTCTGAGCCGAACAGTGGCGAAGGTGGACTCTATGGGGTTGGTGGTTCTGATGTGCGACCAGTGGCGTAGGAATAGACTTTGACAAGGAGATGAATCATGGCAGAAGGAAAAAGAGTAGTTAGGCAGTACCCGGTGGAGTTTACACCCGCTACGCAGGGCTTACGAAGTTTCCCTCCGGGAACAGGAATCGACGCAGTAGAACTGGTGGAGAAAAAGGGCTATCCAGTCGAGCTGGTGTACGTAAGTCCTCACGTAGTGAACGAACGGTGGCATCACTGAGGCGGCGAGAAGTCTAGGCGTTTCCAAGTCGAACATCCAAAAGTGGCGCACCACGGGCACTTCCTTCGGTCGTAAGCAGTACCGTGAAGGGCGCTTAGTGACGGGGCATAAGCGGGCTCAGCCGACCGCAGACGAAACCGAGTTGCGGCGCTTACGCTCGGAGGTGAAGCCCTAAAGGATTTCCTTCGGTCACGACTTGAGACGGAACTCGCGATTGTAAAAAAGGCCGCGAAGAGCCCTCAGCGAGAGGTTCCTTCGGAAGCTTCGCGCAATCATCTTTCAGTTAACGCGCGTCTATAACCAGTTAGCGCCTGCTGCTGAAGGCTCCCTTACTTTGCGAAACACACGACCTGAGATGTGCCTTTGTCCAGTCAAGCTGGACGAACGGTCGAAGCGCATCAGGGCGAGTTATCGGTCTCTATGCTGTGCGAGGTGCTGAGCGTGACTAGGAGCAGCTATTACCACTGGCGGTCTCACCGTGAGCGGGAACCTAGCGAACGCGAGAAGCGTAACGCCGAGCTGCTGGAAAAGATCAAAGCGGTATTCGAGAGAAACAAGGGTAGGTATGGTAGCCCTCGGGTTCACGCCGAACTCAAGAAGCAGCAGATCACCTGCTCGTTAGGACGGGTCAAGCGCATTACCGTTCGTCCAGCTTGACTGGATGCGTAAAGAAGGGCTCTACGCGGTGAGCAGCAAGAAGGTCCACTTCAAGCGGGAGCGGTGCGACCTCGAAACCCGCAACTTGTTGCTGGAACAGCCGCGCCCGACAGCGATCAATCAGGTGTGGCGTAGGTTACCGCCAACGGCGGGCCACTTTACGTGGTCACCTGTGTGGATATCACATACCTGCCGACTGCCGAGGGCTGGCTCTATCTGGCGGGTGTGATTGACGGCTTCTCCAAGCGGGTTGTGGGCTACGCGATGGTCGGGCACATGAAGACCGACCTAGTACTGCAAGCCCTATGTTCAGCCACGACGCGGCGCAAGCCCCAGCCCGGTTTGATGTTTGATCCATCATTCCGTCCAGGGATTCTTAATACACCTCCTATGCCTACCAGCGCGAACTCGAAACGCACAAGATGCTGCCGAGCTTTACAGGTAAGGGTGCGTGCTTCGATAACGCTGTGATTGAGAGCTTCTGGTGAACTAGCCCCGAAGGGGCGCTAGCGGGAGCGGTCCACGCGACGCTTTGCCCGTTCTAGTCGACACTAAAACGCGAACTCGTTTATTCAATTGAACACTTTGCTACTCGCGATGACGCCCGAGTTGCCGTGTTCGAATATATCGAGGTCTATTACAACCGCAAGCGGCTGCACAGCTTGCTCGGCTATGTATGCCCCGCACGGGGTACGAGACGCCGGATACCTTCGAACTATCTCAACAGAAAAAAGAGAATCAGGAGGTGAGCTTAGCTGCGTAGCTGTATACTTTGAGTGTCCAAGGTAATAAGCCAAGCCCAGTCAAAGGCGGACCTTTGGTTTAAGACATTAAAGGGTGGTGCAGTCAGCCTCAGTCGTCCACCTCGAAGACCTGCGAGGCTTCCGAGACCTGCCCGTAAGGGTCGGTAGAGCGCACCGTTACCGTGTGAACGCCAGGTTCTAAACTTTCAGGCAGGTCAGCGACCCAAATGTGCGACGACGGATTCGGCGTCGAAACCTCTCCGTCTGTACCCAAATAGCGTAGGTAGCGATCCTCCATGAAGGGGTCGGCGCGCAGCGTGTGCTGCATAGGCTGAAAGTCGCTGTCATTTAGGCGAAACTCCACCTGGTGGCGCTCACCGCCGTCGAAGACGTTCACCACGAGCTGCGGTGCTTGCCACGCGGCGACCTCGAACTGGTCAGGGCTGAGCTGGTTGCGCCCGCTCGTCTCCTGCTCCAGCATAATGCGCATCTGGTAGTCCTCGGGCTCGCCCGCTGCCTTGAAGCGTGTGCTGTACTTGCTCCCCTCGAACGAGAGGATGTAGTAGCCGTTAGGGTTGCCGTCTTCCATCGTAGTCGCCGGGAGGCCATGCTCGTTCTTGGGTCCGCTCCAGCCGTTGCCTCTGACTTCGGCCAGAACCTGATGGTGCAGCGGTTCGGGTCCGTTCCAGCCGTGCTCGTGGTCTAAGTACATCTGCCAACTGTTGCTGGTGTCGTGACCCGAGAGGGTATAGAGACGCTCACGCCCCTCAAGTACAGCGAGCAAGTCGGGTAAGTTGACCGTGACGAGGCGTTCAGTTCGGTCTACCGCGTCTGTGGTCAAAGGGATGTGGGTGGCGATGACGACGAGCTTGTCTTCGGGGACAAAGCTGAGGTCGTTCTCTAACCACGCGATCTGCTCCTGGGAGATAAACCCTCTGTAGCCGCCCTCTGCCGCACCCAAGTAGTCTACGTTGTCGAGCGCGACAAAGTGTACCTGGCCGTAGTCGAAGGAGTAGTAGGTCGGGCCAAAGATACGCTTAAACGTGTCCGTGGCGTGTTCATCGCTCAAAGCATCGAAGTTGACGTCGTGGTTGCCCGGTAAGTTCCACCAGGGGATGCCGATCTGCGAGACCAGATCGTTATGTCGCTCGTAAAGCGCGAGGTTGTCGTTCACCACGTCACCCACGGTGAGGCCGAAGAGGGCGCTCGAGCCGATCAGTTCGGCAATGACGTCGTCGCGCAGGTAGCTCAGCTCTTCATTTGTGGTCGTTTGCGTGTCGGCAAAGGCGACCGCGTCAAAGCGGTCTTGCGCTTCGGTAGGAAGGAGCGGAAAGTCTACGGAGTTAGGTATGGCTCCCGTCGGCTCGATACCGCCGAATTCCAGCTCTGGCGAGCCTTCGGGGTAGTGCAGGTAGTAGAATTGAGGCAGCTGCGCCTCGTTGACAGGCACTTCATAGTTGTTAGGCTTGCTGACGAAGAGAATCATGTTATCCCAAGCAGGAAGCTCGTAGCGCCCTTCACCGTCCGTTTGGACGACCTCCAAGCCGTTCGAGACCGCGACGCCCTCGACCCCAGGTTCGCCGCCGTCGCGTGCGCCGTTCCCGTTTTGATCCTCAAAGACGACGCCCCGAGCAGTCGCTTCACTCGCGCCGCCCGTTGTGTCACCGCCTGTAGTACCGCCAGTCGATTGAGCCTGAACGGTCGCAAGGGTTCCTAAGCTCAACATGCCTACGGTGATCCATCTCGATAAACTCATTTTAGTCTCCTTGGACGAAGTCAGTTCTGAGCGCTTGCTTGCGTCATTTGCAACTCGCTCAGCCGCACTGTGTTCTGCATAACGAGGTCGCCGTCCACCGCTCGAATCTCCATCATCACCTCGGGGTCAGGTGCATCCCAGTCGATGGTGAGCAGGCCGTAGTTGTCAAAGAAGTAGACGTCACCTAAACGGTTCGCGTCGGGTGGGATGATCTCCCAGTTTTCGGTCAAGCCGCTCGAGTTCACTTCCCAAAGCGGATAGGGCGCGCCCTCGGTACGCTTCGAAAACTGCGCCCAGTGCGTATCGCCCGTGATGAAGAGCGTGCCACTCGCGTCCGTTTCCGCCAAGAGGTCCACCATACGCTCGCGCTCGTCCGGGAAGTTCGTCCAGGTCTCCCAACCTGTGCCATCTTGCAAAAAGGGGATGCTCGTGCCGATGATGCGCAGCTCGGCAGGTTTGCGGAGCGTCTCTTCTAACCAGGTCCACTGCGCCTCACTCAACATCTGCGCGTCCGTCCCGGTAGTAGCAGTATAGGGTCCTGCGCCGACCTCTTGCCGCTGCTCGTACTCGGCGTCGCTCACCTCGTTAACAAGCGAACGCGCCCAGCGCGTGTCGAGGAGGATGATTTGGACACGCTGCCCTTCTGGACCGTACGTGTACGACGTGTAGATACCACCGTCTCGGGTGCGCCGCTCGCTGCCTTCAGGCTCGCCAAAGAAGTCGAGGAAAATCTCTTTGGACTGCTCTTTCATAGGGTACTCGCGCCCTGCGTCGTTCTCGCCGTAGTCGTGGTCGTCCCAAGTGGCGATGACTCGGGTCTCGCTCAGAAGTTGCTGGTAGCCAGGATTCTCCGAAAGCAGCGCGTACGCCTGGCGGAGCTCGGCGGGGTCTTCGGTGTCGCCGTAGACGTTGTCACCTAAAAAGACGAACACATCGGGGTTGCTGTCAATGACGGCGTCCCAAATCGCTTGCGGGCTGCTCTGCTCGGCGCAGGAGCCGAAGGCGATACGGGTGATAGGCGTTTCCTGGGCGAAGACTACGCTTGAAACTATGCCGAAAAGGATGCTGAAGGTTAGGTGCTTCACGGTTCACCCCTCGAGCTGCTCGCACTTGACGTGCGCAAAAAGGCTTCCAAGCCCGCTAAATCGTCTGTATTGATGTGGTCCACCCCGACCTCATCCAACACGCGCCAGACCGCCTCACGCGCCGGACCGGGCTCGTCCGGCGTAGCCCAAAATCGCACCGCTTGCCCGTTCTCATGCGTGGTGCTGACGATGCGCTCTAACTCTTGCCGCTCAGCAGTAGGCATCTCACCCTCACCCGTCCAGGTAAAGACGTTGGTCCAGTTGTCGCTGATGAGTGGGATGAAGCTGGCGGGCGCGTCCGAGCCCAGGTCCTCCATGCGCCCGTCATAACCCGCGTAGCGTATCTCTTGCGCTTGCATCAGCTCGCGCGGGCGGTTGCCGGAGATGATGGCAGTGACAGGACCCTGTTGGAGGCCGTTCTGACGATAAGTCGTGAGGATATCCTCATAAGACGCTAGCACCTCGTGAAGCGCCCTATAGGTCGCCTCATCTTCCGTCTTGATATCGATAAGGAGCATCAGCGACTCATCGCCGCTACCTTCGTAAACCGAGCCGCTATTCTGTTCGATACGTGCCCGAAGGGGGTCCAGATAAAGCGATTCCAACGTCCTTCCTAAGCGCAATTCGTGTGCGTCGTGCCCAACAAACAATTCGCCGAACACGAGGAAAATGTCTGCTTCGACGCTAGTGAAACCGTGATTCAGAGCGTCGTAGAGTGGTCGTTCATGTTCGTAGTCGTTGTGAGCGTGAGCCTGTGCGAGGGGTGTGACAGACTGAGCGGCAGCGAGGGGAACAAAGAGAAGGAGAGCTGTCGCGAGGTAAAGAGCTTGGCGCATCATGCAACCTCCCGTGCACTGCTGATGTGAGGGTTGCCCAGGGCAGTTTCTGTTATAAGCCTACGAGGTCATCGCAAGGTCAGCGGTCGGGTTAAAGGTAGTGCGTTCTATGCCGAAACGCCGGTTCCTTCTGCGCGAGTTGCGCGCGTCTCGCGCACAAGCCCTATGCGTGCCTCGGCCTGTAAACCACCTTTACTTGTACACAAGACCAACCAAACTGTTCTACTTTCTCGTCAGCTGTACGCCCTTCGATCCCAAACACGCTTCCTTCGAATTGAAGAGAGGATCTAGCCCTTTGCATCTCATCAACCTTCTTTACCGCGGTGCGAGAACAACAACCGGGGTGGCCTGTTCGCTAAAGTTGCCGTTGCCAAGCTGACCGTTGTCGCCATCACCCCAGCAGTAGACGTTATCGTTGCTGCCGACCGCGCAGGCACTGCTGTAACCAGCCGCAAGCTGATTGAACGTGATACCTGTAGGCATAAGAACGGCGATCGGAGCGGACTGGCTGTTGATGGAGTTGCCGTTGCCGAGCTGACCGTCGTCGCTATAGCCCCAGCAGTAGGCGTTGCCGTTGCTGCTGACAGCACAGGTGTGGCGGTAGCCTACTGTAAGCTGGTTGAAACTGACGCCTGCGGGCATCGTGACAGCGACGGGGGCGGTTTGATTGCTGAAGCCCCCATTGCCGAGCTGGCCCTTGCCGCCACTGCCCCAGCAGTAGGCGTTGCCGCCGTCGTCCAGCGCGCAGGTGTGATAGTAGCTTGCCGTGAGTTGGTTGAAACTGACATCTGTGGGCATAGTGACAGCAACCGGGATAGCCTGGTCGCTAGTTGTGCCGCTGCCTAGCCGACCGCCTCCTCCGCCCCAGCAGTAGGCGTCGCCGCCGTCCAGTGCACAGGCGTGATAGCCGCCCACCATAACGGTGCTCGCACTTAGGGTGTCGCTTAGAACGCAGAAGGCGATAGCGCCGAGGCCGAACAAGGCTGGGGTTGGACGAGCGAATATCTGGCCTCCTGCTTGCACGTCCGACTCGCCTAGCAAGAACCAGTGAGAGATTGCCCTAAAACTCACACCTAGAACAAGTGCAACGCCGAGCAGGTGCGCCAGAGGCCCTACCCCTACACTTGCAAGGAGACCTCCTACGCCCGCTCCGTCTGAAGCAACGAATCAGTACCGAGTGCTTCTCGAGCGTGACTACAACAGTGTCTACACCACGGGGGGCGAGGTGCAGTTGCTCAGGAAGCGGTGGACGACGCAGATCGCGTCCACGTGGGAGGACGCGGACTGGGCCGAGAAGCAGACCCCCTGGGACGCCACCTTCAGCCTAGCCGATGGTGTTCACAACCAGGTCGCCTGGAATGCACCCGAACTCTTCGAGGTCGCCGTGCCCAGCAGACCGCTCGCCGCGCCCAAGACAAGCATCTCCGACCGATTAGGCGTCGTGCCGCTGGATGTCGTAGCGCCCGACATGAGTTTGCCCGACCTCGAGCCCGGCGAAGTGCTGCCGCCTGCCGAGGAAGAGACTGTTCAGGTCCCCGCCGAGGCAGAGGTTGTGGACATGCAGGCAACCGGCTGGACTGGAGGCGGACTAGCCGCCCTCGAGCCGCTCGGCAGCGAAGGTACAAATGCCTCACCTCAGCTTGCGTGGGGAAGTGGTGCGGTAAGCTCCGCTTCCCAGATGACAGAAGCGTGAGTCTCTAGGGTCCACGTCCGCAGGTCAGGATGGCCCTCAGAAGCCTAGCAGCGCCCTACCTGAAGCCCTTAATACGACGAACGCCCTCGATGTCGTTGCGCCGAAAAACTTGGATGCGCCTTTGCCCTCCGTAGGCGACGCAACTGAGGTATTGCCGCCCAGTACTACCGCCCCACCTGGCGTCGGCGCAGGCCCAAGCGACGGACCCCTCAACGTGGTCCCGCCTACCGAGATTCAGCAGCCTGAGGTGCCCGCTATCGGGGGAACGCCCGACGCGATCACCGAGGTAGCCCCGCCGCTCGGCTGGCGTGGAGACGATGCGGCTGTTGGAGCGTTCAGCGGCAGATCATCCAGACGCAAGGTCTGCAAGACGGACCCTTACAGTGGCGTGGAGGTTTGCGGCTCGGAGAGCAACGTCAATGAGGTGCTCAAAGAGATTGAGGAAGGCAAGCTCTCACTCACAGGCGGCAACAAGATTGATCTCGATGCCGACCTCGACCTTGCTATTGAGTTCATCGCCACGGTAGTCGAAGGGCTCGATCTTTCCCTATCCGATGGGGATGTAACAAATGTCCTGAACAGGTTAGGCTCGATGAACGACCGCAGCAAAGCGCAGCAAATTCAAGACATCAAGAGCTTCGCCCGCTCGCTCTACGCAATGGCCGCTGTTGACAAGGCAGTTGCTTCCAAAGCGTTTACGAACTTCGCCCACTCGGTCCAATCGCTAGGGGAGTCGTCACACCGCTACACCTACTATATGAACAAGGCTCTTTGGGCTTGGCTTAAAACCCTGGACAGCCAAAGTATACAGCTACGCGGCTAAGCACACCTCCTGATTCTCTTTTTTCTGTTGAGATAGTTCGAAGGTATCAGGCGTCTCGTACCCCGTGCGGGGCATACATAGTTGAGCGAGCTATGCAAGCGCTCGCGGTTGTAATAGACCTCGATATATTCGAACACGGCAACTCGGGCGTCATCGCGAGTGGCAAAGCGCTCAATGGGATAAACGAGTTCGCGTTTTAGTGTTGACCAAAAGCTTTCAATGATGGCATTGTCGAAGCACGCTCCTTTTCCGGTAAAGCTCGGCAGCATCTTGTGCGGTTTTAGCTCCTGCTGGTAGGCGTAGGAGGTGTACTGACTGCCCCTATCGCCGTGATGGATCAAACCGGGTGGGGGCTTGCGCCGGGTCGTGGCTGAACATAGGGCTTGCAGCACCAGGTCAGTTTTCATGTTGTCCGCCATCGCGTAGCCGACGATGCGTTTCGAGCAGGCGTCCATGACACCCGCTAAGTAGAGCCATCCCTCAGCCGTCGCTACATAGGTAATATCAACGTGCCAGACCTGATTGATCGCCGTCGGGCGCGGCTGTTCGAGCAACAGGTTATGGGTCTCAAGCTCACGGCGCTCACGTTTGGAACGGTGTTTCTTGTGACTCACGGCGTAGAGCCCTTCACGCCGCATAAGACGTTTGACTCGTCCCAAAGAGCACGCAACGTGCTGCTTTTTCAGCTCAGCGTGGACCCGGGGGCTGCCATAGCGTCCCCTGTTCTTCTCGAACACCGCTTTGATCTTCTCCAACAGCTCAGCGTTCTTCCGCTCGCGTTCGCTCGGCTCTCGTTGCTGATGAGCCCGCCAGTGGTAGTAGCTGCTCCTAGCCACGCCCAAGACCCCGCACAGCATAGAAACGGAGAACTCGCCTCGGTGCGCCTCGACGAATGCGCACTTTAGGTCGTATGTTTCGCAAAGTAAATGGCGGCCTTTTTTACGATCGCCAACTCTGTTTCAAGCCGCTTCACCTCCGCCTGGAGCCGCTTCAGCTCGGCTTCGTCAGCGGTCGGTTGCGCCCTTTTATGACCTATCACGAGACGTCCCTCGCGGTACTGCCTGCGCCACTTGTGGATGTTCGACTCGGAAATGCCCAAGCTCCGCGCCGCCTCAGTGATGCCGTAACCCTTTTTCTCCACAAGTTCTACTGCGTCGATTTTGAACTCTACCGGATATTGCCTAACTACTCTTTTTCCTTCTGCCATCGTCTTCCTCCTAAACAAAGTCTATGCCTACTAACTTTGTCCAAGGTGATGGGCCAATGCCACTTGCAGACTTTCATGAGGTGAGAGAGGCCCTCGAAGGGCCTAATAACGGCAGCAGCATTGTCGCGGATGCGTTAAACACATGGGACGAAATAGACCGAAACTACCTCTCCTTCGACGCGCCCTTCCAGATGGAAGAGACGTGGTGGTCGTCCATGCTCGGCATCCAAGACGGTACCCGCTTAGACGGCACGGTTGGAACACGCATTTCTGTCGGCTTAGCTATCGACATACTCCTTATAGGTGCAACAGGCGGAGCCTCTCTAGGACGCAAGTTTGCGACTAAGGGTATGGTCGAATTAGGTGAGGACGCTGCGCAAAACGCCGCGCTCAAGAATATCGACGATCTTTCGTGGGAGCAGATGGTTGCGAGAGCGACGTGCGGAGCCAACAGCTTCTCCGCCGACACCCCCGTCGCCACCCCCTACGGTCTCATCGCCATCGCCACCCTCGTCAAAGAGAAGATTCAGGAAGTCTTCGGCTACAACGAAGAAACAGGCGAAGTCGATGTTTTCACCGTCACGCACTACCACGTCCACGACGACCCCGTCACCTATGACATCATTGTTGACGATGATGTTACTGACAACATTCCCGACGAACTCATCGAGACTACCCCTGAGCATCCTTTCTACGTCTTGGGCGAGTGGGTTGATGCCGAAGACCTAGAAGTCGGGATGCCTTTGAGCACCTACGAGGGTATAGACCTCATCCACAGCGGCACTGTCACCTCCATCAAACGCATCGAAGAGACGCAGACGATGTACAACCTAACTGTTGATACTGCTCATACCTTCTTCGTGGGTGAGGGTGAGTGGTTGGTGCATAATACAGGTGGATGCCCTACGCTCGTTAGAACGCGAAACGCAGGAACTAATTTAATTAGTGAGGGCTTTGTTGCATGAATGCTCACCATGATCTAGCTGCGCCTACTGGTTTAGGAACGATCAAGCCACGAGATAACTCTCGGGCTTAGCGAGTTGAATCATCCTGTTGAGGGCTTTACACTTGAGCTTGAGTTCGACGACTTGGTTGTCGAAGCGGCGGGAAGAGGCTTGAGTTGAAAAGGTTGTTTTGAAGCGAAACATGGCGGTTTCAGCTAAGGAGCGGCGGTGGTAGTGGCAGAGGCGTTTCCACTTGCTACGACCATGCTTTCTGATGGCACGCAGGTTTTCGTCTCTAGGGTGAGGTGCTGCCTTGCAATTGCCGTGCTGCCAGATTTTAGCGTTCTTGCGTGGTGGAACCCCTGCCTTGATATTGCGGTTACTAAGCACCGTGTAGCAGTCTCCGTGGTCATACGCACCGTCCGCGCTGACTTGCTCAATGTCGCCTTTGATTTGCTTAAGCAGCGGTTCTAAGAGCTGACCATCCTTCTTGTCGTTGTAGGTCACTTCTGCTGCTAAGATTTCACCTGTTTGCTCGTCTACTGCCAAGTGCCCTAAAGGATTTCCTTCGGTCATAACTTGCGCCAAGTGCGACGCTTACTCACCCCGTGCTGGCGGGTCTTCCACTCCCCTTCACCATAAATCTTGACACCCGTTGCGTCGATGACCACGTGCCTTGCGCCTTTTTTGGGTACAACGGGAAACGCAACTTCTAAGCTCGCTAAGCGTCTCGACACCGTACTATGCTCCGGTACCGCTAAGTCAACCTCCAGCAGTTCAAATAGCGACTCAGTCAACCCGACAGCTTGTCGTCCCGCTAAGCTATAGATGCTTTTCATCATCGCCACCGTTTCAATCGCTATGTCACTATACGTACGGCTCGCGCCCCGCTGCCCCGTTTTATCGTTACTTAACCAGTTGTCTATTACTGCTTCGTTCAGCCAGAAGGTGATACTCCCCCGTTACTTGAGCCCTACGTTATACTCACTCCAGTTGCGGACACGGTACTTGCTCGGTTTTTTGCTCACACACTGAACCCAACATCTCCTGTCCGCAACCTTCTTTAGCTATTCATGCAACAACGCCCATAGGAAATACGAAATAGGTCATAGTCAGAATAGTCGTACTCTAATTCTTCGTAGTCTCCAATGATAAAAATTGAACTGTTATTTGGAAACTCGCTCGGCGACACTATCGGACGAGCACCTGTATTCTCTTCAAACAACAATGGGCGTACTAAACCCGACCTTTGACCTCTTTGCTCGAGCTTTGCGGCAACAACTTCCATAGTTCTCAACCCCTTCACAAGTAAAATTTCTATTTCATAAACTTATCATCTACGTCAAGCCTCGAAATGTGAAAAGTTTTCCCAAATGGCTTCACTTGTGTTGACTCAATCTCTTGCCAACATGTACACTTCTCCAAATACCCTTTAACTCGGTCCCGCGAGACCGGAAAGGAACCAACCATGCAAGAGGTCAAAAACACAATCAAGCCCTTTCACGCCGCGCTGTCGGCGCTTTTTTTTGGCACATTATGAGAGGTGTGCTATGAGCATGACCCACAAAGCCACCCTCATGACCACAACGGAAATCAACCGCGCCCTCACGCGTATCGCTCACGAAATCGTAGAGAGTAACAAGGGCGCACAGAACTTGGCGCTGGTGGGCATCCACACGAGAGGTGTGCCGATTGCGGAGCATCTGGCGGGGCTCATCGAGGGCTTCGAAAACGTCAAGCCGATGCTCGGCAAGCTCGACATCACGCTCTACCGCGACGACCTCTCCGAAATCGCCTTGCAACCTGTGGTGAAGCGCACCGAAGTCCCCTTCGACGTTCACGGCGTGCGCGTGGTGCTCTGCGACGACGTGCTCTACACGGGGCGGACGGCGCGGGCGGCGCTGGACGCGCTCATCGACATGGGGCGTCCCTCGGTGATTCAGTACGCGGTGTTGGTGGATAGAGGGCACCGCGAGCTGCCAATTCGGGCGGATTATGTCGGCAAGAACGTGCCGACGAGCAAGCAAGAGGTTGTGAAGGTCAAGCTCGAGTCCGTAGACGGTGAAGAGGGCGTAGACCTCATGGCGCTGGCATGATCGAGACGGTAAAGGTGCCTGAAGCGGCGAAGGCGAAGAAGCGGCATCTACTCGATTTGCAAGCGTGGAGCGCCGAAGAGGTCACAGCGTTATTCAACACGGCGGACGTGATGGCGCAGGTCATGACGCGCACCATTAAAAAGGTGCCTGCGCTGCAAGGCTTTACGGTAGGCACGCTCTTTTTTGAACCCTCGACGCGCACGCGGCTCTCCTTTGAGCGGGCGGCGCGGGCGCAGTCGGCGGATGTGATGACTTTTACGGCGGGGGGCTCGAGCCTCAGCAAAGGCGAATCCTTAAAGGACACCCTCAAGACCGTGGACGCCATGCAAGCCGACCTCTACGTGGTGCGGCACCGGGCGGCGGGCGTGCCGTATCAACTGACGAAGTGGACGGACGCATCCATCGTCAACGCAGGCGATGGACGCCGCGCCCACCCGACGCAGGCGCTTTTAGATGCCTACACCTTTTCAAAGGAGTTCAGTGAATTTGATGGGTTTGAGGGGAAGAAGCTAGCGATTATCGGGGATGTGATGCACTCGAGGGTCGCCCGCTCCAATATTGAACTCTGGACGAAGTTAGGTGCAGAAGTGACGCTCTGCGGACCGAGGACGTTGTTGCCCAAGGAGTTGGAGCAGAATCAGGTTACGCTGACAAGCAATATTTACGAAGCCGCCGAAGGCGCACACGTGGTGATGGCGCTGAGACTGCAAACCGAACGGATGCAGAGCGGTCTTCTCCCCTCTTTAGCCGAATATCAAACGCGCTACGGAGTCACCGAAGAGGTCATGGCGCACGCCCACCCGGACGCCCTCGTCATGCACCCCGGACCGATGAACCGCGATGTGGAACTCTCGGGGACGCTCGCCGATTCGGAGCACAGTGTGATCGAAAAGCAGGTGGCGAATGGGGTGCCGATTCGGATGGCGGTGCTTTATACGCTGTTAGTAGGGAAAAGATAGCGATTAGCTTTTAACCTCGGGTGCTAGGGGATAGCTTAGTGCATCAGGAACCAAGCCAGGTTGTGAGCAGCTATTTTACGACAGGCAGAAGCACGAACTGAGCGAAAGGAGTTGAGTTATCCTAAAGCGAGGTTGCGCGTTCTCACACGCGAAGAGAACACCGTCTCGATGGTTTTGCGAACCCAGGAGAAGGCATGATGCCAAGGTTTAGGCTGCTTGAAATTGTCTTTAGGTTGAGCGTAGACCGCTGTACCCTGATAGTTCTTGTCGCCTAAGACAAAGGCGTGTCGCCCGGCCATGAGTGCAGTGGCCGCCGCTTGGTCTGAGACGTTAGCAGGCGCGATAAGGAAGTCAGCGAAGACCCCTTGCTCGGTAATGACAGCGTGGAGCTTAAAGCCGTAGAACATGCCCACCGAGCTATAACCCGAACAGGCTTCGGTCATCGTCCGAGGGCGCTTGTAGCGCTCGCCTTTACACACCAGAATAGTAGCATTTCCAACATTCACTGCACCAGATAGCCGCAGTGCTCGAAGGTATTTTTAGCATCGTCAGATGTCACTGTAAGAACCGCATCTTTGAAGGCTTTGATAAGCTTATCGAGAGTGGAAGGTCGGAGCTTTCTGACGAAGGCTTTAATCTTGCTGAATAAGAGTTCAATAGGATTGTAGTCAGGCGAGTAAGCAGGCAAATAGAGAAGTGAACAGTGGTACTTTTCGACTAGCTTTCTCACGTCTGGTCCATGATGCACACGCCAGTTATCCAGGACGAGCACCGAGCCCACTTTGAGGTTAGGTAGCAAGGTCTTGAGATAGCTTAGAAAGGCGGCTTTATCGACGTTCTCAGGGTGCACCAAGCAGTGCGCCCCGCTGAGCCCCCTAAGGGTAACCGCCGCTAAGAGACTGGCTCGCTCTTTTTTACCTTTGGGTGCGTCGTCCACCACGCGCTTGTTGGTAGAGGTGCGTCCATAGCTGCGCGAGAGGTTTAGGTAAGCGCTCGTTTCATCGAGAAACACCAGTCTCTCAGGGGCAAGCTTCGCTATCTCTTCACGCCACTGCGTTCTGAGTACGTCATCTCGCTCACTTGGGTAAAGGCTCTTTTTTTACGACTGATGCCCAGTTTGCGAAAGTAATTGTCTACTGTGGATTTCGTGAGTTTAGTACCTGTGCTTTTCGCCAACGCTTCGGCGTCCAGTCAAGCTGGACGAACGGTGCTGCTCTAGAGTCCAATCGTTATGCTCTGCTACTTGCTTGCGCAACACCTCATGGTGGCTCTCGTCAAGTTTGCACCCTCTCCCTGGGTGCGGTGTCGCGGCTAGCCCTCCCGCTCTAAAGCGCTTGACGTAGCGCTCGACAGTACGGCGGCTTACGTTAAAACGCCTCGCAACTGCGCTCTTGTTCTGTCCCTCTTCGATATGCGCCGCAACAATTCGTTTGCGTAAGTCTATCGAGTATGCTGGCATGGCTTTCGTCTACTGTGTGACTGCGGAAAATGGAAATGCTATAAGAATCAATCGGAATTCGTATGACCCGCCCCGAAGTCCTGCTGCATCTGGTCGAGCGAGGTGCCGACTGCAGCACAATCTTCGCGAATCATATCGGTCCAGGTCTGCACGACCTCTCGCGCGTTCGGCTCGCTCAGCATTAAGCCGTCCTCACCCACAATTTCACCCTCGTTGCTCCAGACCGTTCCCTCTAACACCCAAGGAAACCCCTGAAAGGCGACGGCGTGTGCTCCCGTCGCCTCTCGAATCTGGCAGGCAACGTCTGGGAACTCTGCGTAGGTGCGAGGTGGCTCGACACCTGCCTGCGCTAAAAGCTCGGGGTTATAGTACAAGACGGGATTCGAGTTGTTGAAGGGAAGCGCGTAAATATGGTCGTCCTCGCGCTGAATCTGCTCGCGGAAGACGGGCCAGAGGTCGTTGTAGAGGTCGTTACACTCTCCTTGCAGACGCGGAGCCAGGTCGAGCAAGTGCCCGACTCGGCGACGCGGGCGACCAGAGCAACCTCTAACTGTGCGATGTCGGGCGAGGTTTCCCCGGCGAGCTGCGCCAAGATTTTTTGCAGCGCTTGGTCGTAGGAGCCGATGAACTTCTCATTGACCACCACGTCGCTCTGCTCGGCGTTGTACTTCTCTACCATAGCGGTGACCGCTTCGCCTAGCGGTCCACTCATGGCGTGTTGGAACGAGAGTTCAGTGGGTTGCGCTGAAGCGGTGGCAAATAGCAGCGCGGCGAGACTTAGCAGAACTTTCTTCATATAGACTCCTCTCGAGGCACATCTCTAGTACCTCAGCCCTTCATGCCGCTTCCGACGGCACTCTGGATAAACCAGCGTTGCGCCAACATGTACATGGCGAGTACGGGCGCGACCGCGATGACCGTCGCTGCCATAACCAGCGGAACTTCGCTCCCTTCAGCGCTCAAAAACTGTGCCAGCCCCACCTGTACAGGACGCAGCGCGTCGCTATTGGTCACGATGAGGGGCCAAACCAGCGCGTTCCATGCGCCCAAAAAGGTCAGCACGCCCACCGCCGAGAGCGGCGCTAAATTCATCGGCAGCAGCACGCGCACAAGAAAGGTAAATGGGCTCGCACCGTCGATGCGAGCGGCGTCCTCGAGCTCGCGCGGCGTGCGCTTAAAGGACTGGCGCAACACGAAGATGCCGAACCCGCTCGCCGCGAAGGGTACGATCAGGGCGGCGTAGGAGTCGAGCAGCCCGAGCGTGCGGACCGTCAGGTAGTTAGGAATCAAAAGCACATCAAAGGGAATCATCAGCGTGCCGAGCGAGAGGACGAAGAGCAGCCCGCGTCCTGGAAAGTGGGTAAAGGTAAAGGCGAAGGCGGCGAGGCTCGAGGTCACCAAGACGAGCGCGGTGATAGCGCTCGAGATAATCAGCGAGTTGAGCAAGTAGCGCCCGAAAGGAGCCGTCTGCCACGCCCGCACGAAGTTCTCGGGTTGCTAGGTGCGCGGCAAGAAAGGACCGGTAAAGACTTCGTCCGCAGGCTTGAACGCGGTTAAAAAGAGCCATACTAAGGGCGCAAGAAATAAAAGGGCGACGAAGAGCCCTAAAAGCTCGCGCCCGAGCGTCGAACGCCGCGCCCTGACCCGGCTCACCGGTAGTGAATCCGTTTCTCGGAGAGCTTGAACTGCACCAGCGTCAGCACGATGAGTGCCGCGAAGAGCACGATGGAGATAGCCGAGGCGTAGCCCATCTGAAAAAAGCGGAAGGCGTTTTCGTAGAGGAAGTGCCCGAGCAAGTTAGTGCTCCCCGCCGGACCGCCCTGGGTCATCAGCAGCACCAGCCCGTACGCCTGAAAGCTATTCACCAGCGAGATAAAGGCGACGAGCAGCGTGGTTGGCGCGAGCAGCGGAATGGTGATAAAGCGAGTGATGGCGAACTGACCTGCGCCGTCTACGGCCGCCGCGTCGCTCAGCTCTGTCGGCAGCCCCTTGAGCCCTGCCATGTAGAGCACCGCCGCGAAGCCGACGCCCTTCCAGAAGTTGACGACAGTTACGGCGGGCAGCGCTAGACTCGGTATCTGCAACCAGGCGGGTCCGGGGATGCCCACGAAGGCCAGAAGCTGATTAATGGGGCCTACGTTCGGATTCAGAAAGTAGAGCCATAAAATCGCGGTGGCGGCGATAGACACCACCACGGGTGCGAGGATCGCACCGCGCACGAACTCTTTGAGCCGCGATTCGGTGTTCATCAAGAAGCCTAGCGCCATCCCTAGCGTCACCTCTAAAAACGTCGTCGCAACGGAAAAGATGGCGGTAACACGCAAGGAATCCCAGAAGTTAGGGTCCTCTAAGAGGTAACGGTAGTTCTCTAAGCCGATCAACGAGGGCGGTGTGAGCAGGTCGGCATCAGTGAAGCTCAAGTATGCGACGCGCACGAGCGGGTAGTAGGTGAAAGTTACGAAGATAGCGAGCGCCGGAAGCCAGTAAGGTGCGGCTGTGAGGAGCCGCTTGAGCGCGTTACCCAGCTTCGCGAGCGTAGAGCTTGCCAAGCGCAACCCAACCCAGCGGATCAGACTGGCAACGGCTCGATCAAAGTCGATGTCCGGGACGCTAGGGTCTACCCTTTGAGTTGCGACGATTCTGAAGCCGTCGTCGCTAGTCAAGGCGGTCCTCGCCTCACCTTTAAGAACACCACCCTCTACCTCGGCACCCAGCAGGTCAGCGCGACTAATCAAGACTCCCGCGTGGTGCGCTTCGACAACGCTCAGCAAGTCTGGTGCCGTGACGACCTCGAGACCAGCGGCGATGATAGTCGCGGGTTCGGTCTTTTTTGGGACGGTCGCGAAGTGCTCTACGCGGTGTTTAGTGCTACGGGTACCCAAGGCGAGCCCTCTGGCGACTTCCGCCGCTTTACCCAAAACGGCTGGCTCACGAGTTACACCGACGCCAGTGCGGGTGGAGGCGGACCTAAGGTCACGCTCATCGCCAAACTCGACCCTGCGACGGGCGACGTGTTGGCGGCGACCTACCTCACCGCCGTGAAGCCGAACGACCGTAAGGTCAATAGCCTTATCATTACAGACCTGAGCGTCGATGCAAACCGCCTCGGCGTTCGAGCAGCCGCCTACTATAGCCCACGCCAAGTGAACCTCGAGCCCTTCACCTGTTCAGGTAGTAGTCCCTTTAAGTATACCGTCGTCTTCGACGCCGACCTGAGCCGGGCGCTCAGCGCAGAGGCAGAGGGCTGTGAGCCGTAGCGCACCGCTAACGCTGCCTAGATTAGGCCGAGGGTCTAGCGTTGAGGCGGCTCAACCCTTGAAACCGGGGTATTCGGTGTGAGTTGTGCGATTTCGACGCCCTAAACGTTTGATCCGGGTATTAAGAGCCACGCCACCAGATATCAGGGTGTGTATGCTAGAGGCCGGAGGAACGGTGTGAGCTGGCTTTACCTCACCCTCGTTTACCTCGTTCTCGCTGCGGTCCTGTACATCGCGACGCACGACCTTCGTAAGAGCGGGCGCAGGAGAGGCTCACGACGAGCGTTCCCTCCTGCACGCTCACCGCTTCGGCTCGGTGCACCGGCGCACCCCCACAAGCCGCTGCGCCGAACAGGTCACCCTCACCGCACACAGCAACGACGCGCTCCCCCCTCACGGGGTCAGGTAGGACGAGCTTGATGCGCCCTGCTAGCACCATGTAGAAGCCGTCTGCTGAATCACCGGCGCGGAATACGAAGTCGCCTCGGTCGAAGGCGCGAGTCAGGTAACGTCCCCTCAAGAAGTCCAGGTCGAGTGTTGTACGCCTAGGTGCCAAGGTCGTCATCTCGGGGCGGGACCAGGGAGCGCTGGAGAAGGCGGCGCACGAGATAGGTGACGACGCCCTAGCAGTAAGAGCGGATGTCACGAAGCTCAGCGATTTAGACCGTCTCTTCGGACAGACCCGAGAAGCCTTCGGAAAGGTCGATATCCTCTTGGTCAACGCAGGGTTAGCGGTACTCAAGCCGCTTGGCGAGGTAACGGAGGAGGACTTTGATGGGGTCATGAACGTCAACTTCAAGGGCGCGTACTTCACCATCCAGAAAGCGCTCCCCCATATGAACGACGGCGCGTCCATCGTGCTCAACACCTCGATCAACGCCCACATCGGGATGCCTACGACTACGGTCTACGCCGCGAGCAAGGCGGTTCAGTCGAGCCTCATCCGCACCGTGTCGGCGGAACTGCTGTCTAGAAACATCCGGGTGAACACGGTGAGCCCCGGTCCCGTAGAGACACCCTTCTACGGCAAGCTCGGGATGGATGAGGCGCAAATACAAAGGATGGCGGCAGGCATCTTAGAGCAGATTCCCATGAAGCGCTTTGGCACGTCCCAAGAGATTGCTAAGGTTGTCGCCTTTTTAGCCTCGGATGACGCCTCGTTCACCCTGGGTACTGAGATAACTGCTGATGGCGGGATGAGTCAGCTCTAAACCTGCAACGCCGCTTAAAGCCCCCTCAGCTAGACCTGGCTGAGGGGGCTTCTGCGGTAGACGCGCGCGTCAGCCGCACAGCGACCTAGAAGTAGCACGTTGGAAAATTCAACGATTCGAACCCGTATCCTGCAAGGACCGTCCGCTCATTCAAAGGGTGGGCAAATCCCGATTGTCTTCACCTTGCGGGGAGAGTAAAGAACTCGACCTCCGCTCAGCCTGAGACCGCCACCGGCACCGACTCGGTAGGGCGGTACCGCGCTACCATGCGTGACCAGGTCAGGTTGCTCTGGATGCGCGCCTCCAACACGGCGAGGTAACGCTCGAGTCCCTCATCCGCCGTGCCGAACGAAGGTCGCTTCAGCCGCTCCTCGCGGAAGTCCGCGACAGCCTGGTGGTACATCCGCGCCGCTTGGCTCATGGACTCGTGAAGGGAGTACCCATATTCTCTTTGCAGCGCGAGCACAAGATTGTGGACGTCGTCATGGTGCAGCTCTTTGTTGAGTGAAAAGAGGTCGTTCGCCCAGCACACCGCCTGGTCCGCGAGCAGATTCAGCCGGGTTACGGCTTGATGCTCGCGCACTTCCTGTGGCAGCCAGACGCCGTCGGCGAGTTCGATAAAGGCGGCGTCGATCGAGAGGCCCCCGGTCACGGGGCGCAGGATCAAGTAGCTCGCCAACTCGGGCGGGCTATTCCGGGTCCGGTTCGACGCTTCCCAGACCGTCGCCGCCATGAACGCTTTAACGGTCGCGCAGAAGCGGGCAAACCACTCGGGCGTTCCGTGCATACGCAGCCGCGCGCCCAAGTCGAAGAGGAGCTGCGCCACCGGTCCTTCGCGCTCGTCGGGCGGCGTCCCTGTCAGAACCATAGTCAAGCGGGCGTTCATCCTTTGCAAACGTGCGGGATCGTGACCCACCTTGCCCTCGTCGCAGAGGTCGTCGTAAAAGAACATCCACAAGTACCAGTCGGCGATGAGTTGCTTGACCTCTTCGCTCGCCTCCCGGTGGATGGTGCTCGCTAGATAGCCGGGGCGGATCGCGGCGACGAGGCGGTAGAGGTCGCGCTTCGAGGCGACATTGAAACGTGCCAGCCACCTTACCGTGCCCCGGTCGAGGCGTTCGCTCAGCGCGGCGTCGCAAACGTCGTCAACATCGGACAGTGGCGTCAGTTCGGGCAGCGGTAGACGCTCGACATATTTCCTCGTAAACGCCTCGACGCGGTTGCGCCCGCCCGCTTTGCTCGCGTAGAGGGCTTCGTCGGCGCGTCTGATCAATGTGTCCAGCGTGTCCCCTACTTGATAACTTGCGACGCCGAAGCTGGCCGTAACCCTCCCTATCTCGAAGGGGTAGTCCGCCACTTGGCGGCGCAGGCGTTCGGCTAAGCCGCTCGCGCCCTCAAGTCCGGTGTGAGGCGCGAGGACGAGGAACTCCTCGCCGCCCCAGCGTCCGAAAAGGTCGGTGTCGCGCACGAACGTCGCCACTAGGTCCGCGACGTTAATCAGCACCTTGTCCCCCGCCTCATGACCGTGGATATCGTTGACCCGTTTGAAATGGTCGATGTCGACGAGGATGAGCGAGAAGGGGTTACCGTAGCGCTCGCCCACCGCAAACGCTTGAGTGAGGGAGGACTCGAGGGCGCGGCGGTTCGGCTTACCCGTCAGCGGGTCGAGGTAGGCGAGTCGCTCCATCTGGGCAAGCTGCGCCTGTAAGGCTGCGATCTTCGTGCGCGAGAAGGAATAGCTGTAAAGCACCCCCGAGTAGAGGGCGTAACTAAGATAGAACTCGATCATCCCGCCGGGCAGTACGCTCGGAACGCCCCCGGAAGCTGCGCTGGCAGCCGCGAGCCCTGCTACCAGCGCGAGCGCGTAAATCGACGCCGTGTAGCGCAGCGCCGAGCGTTGCTCGAACAGCACGTAGGCTAGAATAAAGATAGTTGGCGACCAGATGTAGAGCTGGACGAGCTCCTGCTGGGCACTCGCCTGAGCGTAACTCAGATAGACGCTGGTCGCGAACTTGCCGATAAAAACCGCCGCCAGCACGCTGTAGACGAAATTCTCGACGTAAAGAAGCGCGGACTTGCGGAGGTGAACGGCGAGGCTCGCGGCGAGTAGCAGTACCGCTAGAGCAGGTAAGACCAGCGCGTCGAAGGCGGCAGGCTGCCCGTTCTGGTAATCGACCCAATAGGTCGCCGAGACCGCGACGCTCAGTAGGGGCAGAACGACGCGGTAAATCTGGCGCTTGATCGTCTGGTGGGCGGGTGAGGTTATGTCCATCTAAGCTCACGCTATCAAGCAAGGATATCCGAGAGCGTGAAAATTTGCGCACCCTCGCTCGTAGGTGCATGGTAGAAGCGCGAGGGGAGGACGGATGCTCAACTCAAAACGACAAGACAGCGTGCAAGGACCGAAGGGTGTTCGCGCACTCGGGGTACTGCCTCGACTGCTCAGACACGACACGCTCAGCGTGCTCGAAGAGGCTAGAGAAGGTTACGGCGACCTCTTCAAGCTCCGCGTCGGCCCCGCCTCGCTGGTCATTGCCAGCCACCCGGAGCACGCCCGGCACATCTTACAAACGGCAAGTGCGAACTACACCAAAGGGCGAGTCTACGATCCCGGTCGCCGCTGGATGATCGGCGACGGGCTCATCGCCAGCACGGGCGACTTCTGGCTCCGCCAGCGGCGCATGATGCAGCCGCACTTCCACCGCCAGCAGTTAGCGGGTCTCACGACCCTGATGACGGACGCGATAGGTGAAGCGCTAGCGAGTTGGGAGCCTCGAGAAGAGGGTGCAACGCTCCACCTCGATAAGGCGACTGCGCGGCTCTCCATCAAAGTCATCACGCGCACGCTCTTCGGTAGCGGAAAGTTGAGCGAGGCGGAGATGGACGAGGTCGGGGCGGCATTCTTGACGTTGATGCGGCAACTCACCCCGCGACTGTTTCTCTACTTTCTACCGAAACAGCTTCCGCTGCCCGGCGACCGAGCGCTCCGCAGAGTGAGACGAACGGTTGACGCGGCGATCTATAAACTCATCGCGGAGCGGCGGCGTACACCTGGCGGGAACGACCTGCTCGCCATGCTCATGGGCGCGGCAGACGGGGAAGGAGCGGGTGAGGGGCGCAGCATGAGCGACGCGCAGTTGCGCAACGAAGTCGCCACCCTGTTCATCGCCGGATATGACACCGTTTCGACGGGTTTAACCTGGACCTGGCACCTCCTCAGTGAGCATCCCAGGGCGTTGGCGCGTCTCGAGGAGGAGATTGAGACAGCGTTGGGAAAACGAACACCGACCTTCGCTGACTTGGGAGCGCTGCCCTACACGCGCAACGTGTTGCGGGAGAGCCTGCGCGTGCGTCCACCCGTCGGTATGGTGCCCCGCACGCTCAAAGCGGACGATGAACTGGATGGACACCTGCTGCGTGAAGGCACGACGGTATGGCTCTATATCTACGGCGTTCATCACCACGTCGATTTCTGGGATGCCCCGGAGGACTTCGTTCCGGAACGCTTCGAGTCCGACCAGAAACACCGCTTCGCCTATCTTCCCTTTATCGTCGGACCTCGGCAGTGTATCGGCAACGAATTCGCCATGATGGAGATGGCGCTGGCGCTGGTGATGACCATTCAGCGCTACGAGGTTACAGCTCTGAACGACCCGCCCGCACTACCGCTACTCACTACGGTGCTCAAGCCTCGGTACGGGGTGCAGGCGAGGGTACGCTCGCGAGCGTGAGATAGAGACCCATTCGCGTAGCGTTCAGCGATGATTGTGCAAAAACTTGGACTACGACGAAGCTAGATATTCTTGGTCCATCTCGAAAGTTCGTCGCAGGATGCCTATTCGACGCTCAGGGCTGATGACGTAGAAAGCTATTTTCAAAGTATGCATGAGATTTACCGGATGCACCATTCTGCGACGAACGCGCGCAACTGACGCAGAAACTCATCTCAGCATCCTACAGGTTTACTCGGACTCGTTTAATCAAGAATATCTGCCACCCGCCGGAACAGTGCTTTGACTGCCTCTGAATCGCCTAACAGAAGGTCATGCTTGCCGGGTAGTTCAACAAAGTCGGTGTTGGGCAAACGTCGTGCGATACGTCGCTGCGCCCCACGCGATACCGTTTGCTCGTCACGGGCTGAGATGAGCGAGATAGGTATCTGGAGTCTGTTAAGGTCCGCCCGCTTCAGTTCTTCGAAAGTGTCCAGCGACGCTCTCACCCAACCCCAGGTCGAGCCGCCGATGAGATAGTTTGGGCGGTGTTGTAAAAAGCTCCTAAAAGCAGAGAATGCTTCCGGGCTCGAGCTGACTCGACTATCTTCAACTCGCCAAGTGTCTACGTCGGTCGGTCCCTCGCCAAGCGCGAAGCGGCGGGCGAAGCCGAGCGTACACGCAGCGTTCGCGAGGATACGCAGCACGCCTTCAGGCATCTCGGTGAAGCCAAAAAGCGGGCTGAGCAGCACCAAACCTTTAACTTGTAACGCGTGCTCGAGCAGTGCCTGCATCGCCACAAGCGCCCCCATCGAGTAGGCGACCCACACTTGTGGCTTATTCGTCAATTCATAGACCTCGAGGCAAACTTGTAGAGCCACTACGTAATCATCGTAGCTGTCGATATGCCCAGCTTGCGGATGCCGACCCAACCGACCGGACGCACCCTGACCAGGCCAGTCGAGCGAGGTGACGCTGTAGCCTTGCGCGCTGAGGAACGCGGCTAAAGGGCTGTACTTCTCCAGAAAGTCGCCCCGCCCAGGAAGGACCACGACCTGCCCCTTCTCGCCCCTTCCAGCTTCCAGTTGCCACTGCCCAAGGCGTAGCGGGCCCTGCTGAAAGGTTTTTAGACCGTCTGCGTTGAACTCGAACACAGCGTGTAGCATCAGTGCCCTACCTGTGATAGCCGGATCATCGCCGCGCCGACAAGAACCACCGCGACACCAGCGACCTGTAAAGCAGTTATCTGCTCAGCGAACATCAGCTTGCCGCCGACGAGCGCCCCGACCGTGCCGAGCCCAGCCCACAGCGGGTAGCTCACGGAGATAGGGATAGTGCGCATGACGAACGAAAGAAGACCGAGCGAAAGGATAAAAAGCGCGACCGATAGCGTGCCGACGCCTAAGCGTTCGAAGCCGTGGCTCAGGCGCAGTAGTAGGCTTCCCGCAACCTCAAAGAGGATGGCGAGTAGCAAGTAGAAATAGGCCATAGGGTACTCCTTAATGCTAATTTGATGTTCAATCTCGCCCTAAGCGAGGTACCCTCATGTTCCGCGCTATGCTGCTACGGATGAAAGAGCCATTTCGTACCAGCCCCTCAGAGCTCACTACCTTGACCGTCAACGACCCCCGTGCAGCTGCGGTTCTGGTTCACCCCCTGCAGCTGCGTTTCCTCTCGCCCTTTATCGGCAGAGAGCGACGCGCGAGCGAGGTGGCGCAGCTCTTAGATGTGCCCCTGACGACGCTCGCCTACCGCATCGGCAGGCTGCTCGAGCTCGGTCTTTTACAAGCAGCACGAGTCGAGCAGCGGGCAGGCAGCCCAATCAAGCACTACCGAGCGGTCGCCGACGCCTTTTTCGTCCCCTTCGAGGTAACTGACGCCGAGACGCTCGAGGCCCTTTTGCGGCAGTGGGAGGAGCCTTGGCTGGGCATGTTCCACCGGGGCTATGCGCGGGCGCTAGAGGAGACAAAAGAGCGCTGGGGCGTGCGGGTGTGGCGTGACGAGGGCGGAGAGATACAGGTTGCACCCACATCTGAGGTGGGTAGAACTCGGAACATAGAGGCAGACGAGACTCCAGCTGTTCTCGATGCGCTCGTAGTCGACCTGCGGCTCGACGCGCCGCAGGCCAAGGCGCTCCAGCGTGAGCTGCTCGGAGTTATCCAGCGATACACGAATAAGGGGGGCAAGGAGCGCCACTTCTTGCGCGTGATGCTGACGCCCCTCAAAGAAGATGAGGTGTTGCGCTGAAGGCTGAGTTGTCTTTTGTGAGAGACGCGCGCGTCTGTTGCATTGTGCTTACGCAAGCCTCGGCCCGTTCTATTGCATAAGCTTTTCCAGTTCACAAGTTCTAGTCGTAGCTCCCACCTCCCCGCACCCTCTCCAACTCACGCAGCACTTGGGGCTCGATTTCCAACCCTTTCGTCTCTACCACCTCACTCAAGGTCATGTCGAGATCGTTGAGTGTCGTGCCAGGCTCTACGACAACCCAGTCAGGATAGCTGCCCAGATAATCACCCGTGTCAATCTCTATATTGTCATTCTCGTCCGACCAGGTAATGAGCGTGTTGTCGCCTGCTAGGACGTCGAAGGCATAGTCGCGGAGAACGCCCTCGGCTTCCTGCGCCCCACTGAGGATAAGGTCCCCGCTCGAGTCCTCGATAAACGCCGCCACGATCATCGGTCCTTGTAAAGGCGTATCACCTTGTTGGGTAAAACGTACAGGCAATGAGACCTCTTCGTCATTTACTAAGAAGATAAGCTCGAAGTCGTAGCTTCCGTCGGCACTGACTTGGCTACGGTCAAGCGCGACGCGGGTAGTGGTTTGTTCGCCTACGCCTAGGCTGCCCGTTTCAGGTTGTCCTTGAACGATGGAGAGTATGTCTTCCGACGCACCACTCGGATTATCTGTACGCGCTTCATAGCGGAGATACTGCCAGGTAAGTTCGGCGTCACTATCGTTGATGAGGGTCAGTTCGAGTTCACTTTCGTTCGTGCTGTAGGCAAGGACTTCAGGAAGGAAGCGTAGGGGCTCTCTCGGTACGTTACCTTCTTGAATCAGCGTAAGGGCTGCGGCTGCGTCGATAAGCCCCGCTCCACATTCATTTGCGTCACTGCGGCGGCAGGTGAGACCGGATAAAGGACGTGCCGTTTTTTTGAGGATAGCTTCGGCATTCCTTGAGGTCAGCGTAGGGTCCAACGCTTTCATCAATGCGATGACGCCTGCTACATGGGGTGCAGCCATCGAGGTGCCTTGGGCGTAGCTGTAGGTCATGCTGTTCGTAAGGTCGTCCTTGCCTAAGCTGAGTACGCCGTCAGGTTGACCGTTAGCGGTGAGATCAACGCGCATGTCTCCGCCTGGAGCCATAACATCTAAAACTGAGCCGTAGTTAGAGTAGTGAGCACGGGTATTAACGGCGTCGGTTGCGCCTACTGTAATGACCCCTCGGCAGTTGGCAGGTAGCGTGTCCTGCGCATTCTCATCTGCATTCCCTGCTGCCACGACGACGCTGACGCCCCTTGCCGCGACCTGGTCTAGCACATCTTGAAGTGCACCTGGACAACTACCTCGTCCACCTAAGCTAAGGTTGAGGACCTGAGCAGGATTAGGGTTAGAAGGCGTACCTGAAATATTCAACCCTGCCGCCCAGCGCATCCCGTCTAAGATGTCCGCTAGAGTACCTTCACCCCCGACACCTAAAACCCGAATAGGAAGAACTTTGGCGTTCCAAGCAACGCCAGCTACGCCGAGCGAATTATCTGTTGCGGCTGCCACCGTACCCGCTACGTGCGAGCCATGATAGCTGCCTTGCCCACCTAAAACGTCACCAGGGTCGTAAGGATTGTTATCGCGCCCGTCGCCGTCGTTACTGAGTTGCAGGCTCGAGACGAAGTCATAGCCAGGGAGGACTTTGCCTACTAAATCGGGGTGGCTCTCTGCTTCATTATCAGGATCGAACAAGATACCAGAGTCAACTACAGCGACTACCGCGCTCTCATCCCCTACGGTTATGTCCCAGGCTTCGGGTAGGTTAATTGCGGGGTAGTGCCACTGTGCGCTGTAACGGAGATCGTTGGGTACGGCAAAAGATTCCAAAATATAGTTGGGGTGGGCGTAGCGGACGTCGGGACGAGCACGCAGTTCGTTGACAAGCTCGAGAGTTTCCTTCTCGCTCAGGCGCTGCCTTTGCACTTCAAACAGGGTGGCGGAAGAGGAAGATGTAGAAGAGAGGGTATGGGTGGGCTCGAGTCTCGTGCCTGCTACGCTTAAACCTCTCAAGCTCTGGCGACGCAACGAGGGCTCGAAGCCGATGATGATTTCGCCGGGGACGAAGGGTTGACCTACATCTTCAACAAACCGACTCGAGCTAGTCTCTGCACCGAAGCTTAAAGATCCTGAAACGCTGCCTGATGCGCCGCCCGTAACGATGATGGGCTTACTCGCCTTATAAGTCTTACCCTTGCTATCGGTCACGGTTAGCGTTGCGGTATAGCTGCCTGCGTTGTAGGTGTGGTCTACCTTTATACCTGTGTCAGTTTGCCCATTGCCGAAGTCCCAGGTGTACTGCGCTGCCTTACTTGAAGAAGTGGAGGCGTCGAAGTTCACGCGCAAAGGGGCGCGGCCTTGCGTAGGGGTAGCAGTGAATGTGGCAAGCGGCATATCTGGCTTCGAACCGCCACAGGCGACGAGAAGAAACGCGGTTAGATGGATGGCGATATGCCGAACTAAATCTAAAGGGCGTGGTAGCAACATAGCAAGTTCTCAGTCTGAGCCAAGCGAGAGAAACTGGCTATTCATAACCTAACTCGTTCGGTTATGAGATGAGAAAATAACAGTGCGGTTTGGTTTTAGCTTTACACACGTTTAAGCCGTCCTAGACTGTAAAAATCCGACATACACGTCCGTGTGTGCGATGCCAGCGGAGTCGTCAGAATTTTGTCAGAGTCTTTCGTCTACTATCCTTCAGGCAAATCATGCCAAGAAAGGGATGGTCTATGAAACGACCCATACGAAGTCTTCTCCTAGTTGTGCCGCTGGTCCTTCTCGGAGCCTGCAATCGGCAGGGCGTCGAGCCGCCTGTGGTGCCCGATACGACGAGTGCGACGTTCACCTTGGAGACAGCCAATGTCGAAGGAGCCAAAGACACCTACGTCTCCTTCCCACTGAGCCTCAGCTCGCCCGAGAACGCCGAAGTTCATGGCTTTGACGTCATGGTGAACTACGGTGCCGATCTCGAACTCGTCACAGTGACAACTCAAGCTAAGGGGGTTGTCACCGAACTGAGCGACTTAGAGGGGCAATTTGCTCAAGTCTCTGTGCTGTCGGATGCACCTCTCACTCGTATCGATTTGCAGATCGTTGCGCAGGTGATCGGCGAGGGTGACGCACAGGTGCGCTTCAGCGAGCCCGAAGTGCTCCTGGCTGATGGAACTGTACAGACAACGACGGAGCTTGCAATAGCGTCTTTCAAGCTCGGCGAAGGGGGACAACCGACTGCGCCGAAGGGCAGCACACTAGAAGCCCGCGCTGACGCCCTACTAAATGTGTTGCCTGGTACGGCAACAGCCTCAAGGCTCCGCTCCTACAATGTGCCTACTGTGATGGACGCAACCTGGGCGGAGCGTGAGCAGGGCGACCTCAACCGCGATGGCAAGGTGAATATTCGCGACGCTCAAATTCTGCTCAAGGCACTACTAGGCAAAGCCGAACTCGACGCCTATCAGCGTATGAGCGCCGACTTGCTTGACGACCAGCGCGTGGATAAGCGCGACTTCGTCGCCCTGATCCTCAAGAAGGCGTTCGCACGCTCCTATATGAGCGTGCAAGGCACTACTAGGCAAAGCCGAACTCGACGCCTATCAGCGTATGAGCGCCGACTTGCTTGACGACCAGCGCGTGGATAAGCGCGACTTGAGGGCGTCGCCCTGATCCTCAAGAAGGCGTTCGCACGCTCCAAGCATAAGTATGCCTATATGAGCGTGCATCCATCCAGACTTGAGCTGAATGGTGACAAGTCCGAGGTGCTGCTCGTCGGCAACGCGGGTAATACGCCTCTCGATCTCACGCTCGAGGCGGGAGTGGGCTGGCTCGACATTGCGCCTATTGAAACGAACGTCGCGACTTTGACGCTCGGCTACCAGCTTAGGCTGAAGCAAGGCGCGAAGACGGGCGACAGCGCTCAAGTAGTCCTAACCGAGAAAAACGGGCAAACACGCACTGTTGAAGTAATCGTGCAAAGTGGCTACCCAGAGGAAGAACCCGAAGAAGAAGAGCCGGAGGAAGAACCCGAAGAGGAGCCGAGTGATTCTCTCGAGCCAGCGGACGCTTCTTTCACTATGGATGCGCCGGCTGGTATCGCCCCTCTAGCCGTAACTTTCAACAGCGTAGGCGCAGAGGATGATGGCTACAACTATGCTTGGAGTTTTGGTGACGGCTCGCGGAGTGACGGTTTAACCACTTCCCATAGCTACAGCGAAGCAGGCAACTACACGGTTACTCTAAACGTGACCGACGCCGCAGGTGAGCAAGTTACCTCGTCGCAGACCGTGAGCGTTCTCCCCAATTTGGACGAACTTGGCAACACCGATTCTGAAGTTGTCTCACCTGACTGGCTCAACCTCAAGGATACCGATACGCTTAGCATTGACCTGGGCGAGCCCGTACCCGGCTGGGAGTACCGCTGGGACTTCGGCGACGGCAGCATAGGCGAGGGCACGAAGGTCAACCATACCTACAGTGACCTCGGCATGTACGAACTCAACCTCAGCATCGTTGATACGAACCAAAACGTAGCAGGTCAAGGATTGCGCACCCAAGCCGCAGATGATGGCGAAGAGGTCTTCGAAAAGCGCTGGCTACCGAACGTGTGGCGTCCTGCGCCTAAGGCATCTTTCGATGTCTCGAGCGGTGGTGAGGACGGCGTGACCTTCGGCGTCGCGCCGCTAGGTGTGAGCTTCGACGCTTCGAACTCGTGGGGCGCAAGTCTACTAGACTACTCGTGGGATTTTGGTGACGGAAGCACCGCTTCAGGACCTCAGACTAGCCACACCTTTGACGAGGGTGAATACGTCGTTACGTTAACCATCCGTGATAGGTGGGGTCAGGAAGATACTTACCGCACCTATGTTGTGGCGCGGAACGAAAACTTCTACGGCAAAATCAGAATAGATTATCCGAACTTAGGTAGCCTAAGCACCCTATCGGCTCAGAGCGTGCGTGACGAAGTAGATGCGCTTATCGCTTCGACTCAGAACTATGATGGCTCGGCTGCTGAAGCTTCGCCCGTAGACCGACTCTCTGCGCAGTCTGCCGCGCCAATCTATGAAAGCCACTTCCCTAGCGTTCTGCACTCAAGTGCAGAGGTCAATCGCGCGTCGTTCCGCTGGAGTGATTGGGAAAATGGCGTCAACGGACGCATCAGCTTCTGTAATGAGATTTTTGCTTACTACAACGGGCGCGAAATCTACAGTTTCTTTAAGGGCGTCAAGGACTACGCAAACTTCCCTAACTTCTGCTCGTTCATGAGCATCCGCTCATCTGAGTTTCCACCTCTCGAACCACACCCCGTCGGCGAGCTACTTGTCACTGGCTCCTCCTACTTCCACTCTTACCAATTCGATGTCTTCGATGGACTCCGTGTCCCCAAGGTGCATCTCTCGGTGTTACCCGATCAACTGCTTCCTGGTGACCTTCCCTCGCCATACATCACCGAAACAACCGTGCAGAATAACGGTAAAGAAGAGATGGTCATGTTCGTGCGTCTGCGTGAAAGCGAAGCGAGGGGCTGGATTGAGTTCGACGTGCCCGTTTATGCTGTGGACGAAGCAGGCAGGTTGACCAACAGCACGGGCTTCTTCAAAGCAGACATCGCTGCGCCCGGCATTGACGCTGACTGCGGTGATTGCGTCATGGTAGACGGCAAAGCGCATATTACATTGCGTGTTCCGGCTACTCGAGCAGACAGCTTCGACCTAACAAATATCCGACTCTTTAGTACACCCTCATGCAGTTTCGATGACGGAGCACAAGCGCTCGCCGCCGATAGCTATCTCTACGGCTGCACCACGGTGAAAGCGACGCACGCGCTGCCCGGCAACGCCCCTAGCTACATCGAACCTTTGGCCTATGACTTACCCGACACCTTTTACGACCGCGTTAATAGTGTGTCATTCGGGGGCACTGCCGAAGAGCGCAAGGCGTACCTCGAGAACTTCGGCGATACAACCGTCGAGGTCGTGAAGTTCGGTGTCAACTTCATCCCCTTCGTAAGTGATGGAGCTGACCTCATTGAACAGGTGTACAACATCGCGGTAGGTGAAGAGGTTGACGCAGTGCTCGTCACACTAGCTTCGGCGGGTCTCATCCTCGATGTCTCCACAGGTGGCTTTGCCGATATCACCGCGCCGATCAAGGCGGTTTACAAGCTCAGCCTCAAGTCCGACGGCTTCGTTGCCGACCTCGCTAAGCAAAGCGTAAGTGAGCTTATTGCAGGTGGTAAAAGCAGCAAAGAAGTCATCGAAGAGATGACAACCCAGTTTAGTACCTACGGGAAGCTATTCCTGACGGGCGGTCCTGCGGCGGTTAAGTCAGCGGATCAACTGGCCAAGGGCTTGACAAAGTTGCCGTGCTCTGCAGGCGCTCTTTCTGCGCTAGCAGCGGGATGTGACCCGAAAGAAATTGGTGACGTTGTCTCCAAACTCACTAAGAATGCTATTGATAACGGTATTAGCTCTAAAGAACTTACTGACTCATTGACGAAGGTCTGCTGTGACCCTGTAGATGGCGGCAACGGTTATATTAAAGGGGCCGAAAGTCTTGTGGAGAAAGCTAGCCAAAATGTTAATGATGCGCAAAACCTTAGAGGTGTTATCAGCGAGGCAACAGCGGGAGACGGCTTACGAAAATCCGGCTATACCGATTTAGAATATCCGGAGCGCAATTCCTTTAGGTTAGAGAATGGCACTTTATCCGAGCCCGACCTTATCGGTTTTGATCGGAATGGTCAAAAGAGGGTTGTAGAAGTTAAAACGGGTTCTGCAATTACCGATGCCCAGCTTGATCGTCTTTTGGATATGTCCAGGCAAGCAGGCGGGAATGCTCGACCTTCGGTAGTGTCGGTTGACGGCTTCTACCAGGGCGTTATAGACCGAGTAAGGACAAAGGGTATTGATGTCCTTGATGCTAATGGGAACATCGTTACAAAAGGGAAATAGAGAATAAAGGAGTGATTTGTTACCTTACGAGATTCCCGGAATCTCGTAAGGTAATACTACTATATGAGTATTGAATACAGCTTTTGCCTTCTGATCGGCCGTTCCGCTTTACAGAGCAACCTCTGGAAGCTTTCCTCTTTAGAAGTGACGACTCAAACTGATTTGGACCCGTGGCCTTGGTTGGAAAGCGTTACTTTACCTACTCTTTCGGAACGCTTCACGAGCCAAGAGATACAGCCGCTAGACGATAACGAAATTTTCCGGGTGAGCTTAGCGAATGTGGACATTAGAGTATCGCTTTGGATGACCAGAGCTATGCAAAGACTTTTTGAGCTAACAGGGGAAGAAGCGTACTTCGTGCTTGCGCTAGGCTTACCGCTTGAAAACGAACAAAACTATATCTCACCGAGTTCTTCTCTAGCTGCTCTTACGAAAGAAATCGCTTCAGGGCTTGGCGCAACTTACGGGTGGATAGAGCCGGACTTTTTAGGCATATCTGACGAATACAAAATCTGGCATCCCAATCTCTCGCTCCCAACCTCACTCCCACCCTGGCATCTCCCTAGCCGCACGCGGTTTATAGATCAACAGTTAGGGCGTGAACTCAACCAGCGTATCCAGTTATTTAGATTCAAAGACGAGCTTCATATTGAAACGCTACTTGGCGAGCGCTTCTGGATTACACCGGATAGAGGTCAAGCGTCGTTTCCTATCAGTGAGGAAAAGAAGGCAAGGGTTGCCGAAACAGCACTTCAGAATGCCCTTAAAGCGATTCCCGCATCTATTTTAGAGAGTTAGCTTCCAAACAAAACATCGTATGTCTGATGACATTACGGTCTTGTGCGCGAGTTGCGCGCAACTGTTGCAGACTGGTTTGTCCATTAAAACCAGCGTAATTTCGAGAGCTAAACCTTTGCGCCGTCGAGATAAATCCACAGCTTCGAGATTTGTGACGAATTTGCAAGACGAACTAAGATAGTACTAGGAAGTTTACGTACACACCCCAAAGTAATGTAGGCATAGAGAATCTAGTGAGGTGCTCAAGAATGTAGATGAAAATACCTATAGATGAAATAATCATCTACTATAATAAGTCTATGTTCTTAGCTCTGCTGATCAAGAATAGACAGCTCGTTGAAGGAGACCGAAATGACGCAGGCAAAATTTGAGCGCCCAAAGAACCCAAAGAAGAGGTCTGATCTGTTCTCTCAGTATGGACGCACCGCCTGGCGTTGGCTGAAACACGCAGGCATGTCGGTAGGCTTATTCATCGCCTACTGGACACTTGCCGCTTGGCAGCGGCGTGTGTTTGAACGCAAAATTGCACGCGGTGAGACTATCTGGATCGAAGACTTGCCTAAGCCGCCGGGCGCTGAGACGCAGACGTTTGAGGGACTCGAGCCCATTCCAGCCGACCTCTCACCCAGCGACGACCTGCCGAGCCGCAAAGCGAAAGATATGTCTTTAGACGCCTACCCCACACCCGACTACCCCTTCGCCTACCGCAACCCGCCGCTTTCGGGTATGGTCATTGCGGGGCATGGAGAAACCGAGAAGCGCCGTCCCTACCACCAGTTTTTTAACTTCAACCTCGCTTGGGGTGGGCTCAGCCAGATTCTCTACACGGTTACCCGCTGGTCTACCATTCGCCATATGGTTGCCCTCTTTTGGGAGGACCGGCGGCGCATCGGTCCGGTTGTACGTGAGAGACAGCCCGTCAGCGACCCTACGACTATGAGCGACCATATCAAAGCGGTTGCCATGGAGAGAGGTGCCGCGCTCGTCGGCATTACCGAGCCGCACGATGAGTGGTTCTTTGAGGACTTCGAACCGTCGTACCGCTACGCCATCGCTGTGGCGGTGCCGATGGACCGCGAAGAGATGCGTTACGCCCCGACCGGGCGCTCATTGGTTGAAGTCTTTCGCATCTACCGCGAGGTAGGGCGCGTCGCGATTGACACCGCCGCCTATATCCGCAGCTTGGGGTATGAGGCGATGGCGTGTACCAATATCACCCCCGACACCACCGAAGTGCTCCATGTGCCCATCGCGGTCGCGGCGGGCTTAGGGCAGCTCGGCAAGCACAATTCGATGATCACTAAGGACTACGGCTCTAACGTGCGCTTAGCAACCGTGCTCACGGATATGCCCTTGGAAATTGATCAGCCGGTCGATATTGGCGTGGACGACTTCTGCATGTCTTGCCAGATTTGCACCACGAACTGCCCGCCCCAAGCGATCTTCGAGACTAAGCAGATGGTGCGCGGTGAAGAGAGGTGGTTCGTGAACTTCGACCAGTGCGCTCCGTATTTCGTCGCCAATGGGAGCTGCGGCATCTGTATCGAGGTCTGCCCGTGGAGCGAGCCGGGGCGCGGCGAGGTCATCATGGAGAAGATGCTCAGCCGACGCGGACAGGTCACAGTCTAATGGAGTCAGCTATGCAAACGAATGCTCAAAACAATGTTGCGCGTCCTTTGCGCGTCGCCGTTATCGGCGCAGGTCCAGCGGGCTTCTACGCGACGCACGCCCTGTTGAGAAGCAGCGTCAAAGTATCTGTAGACCTCTTCGAACGTTTGCCGAGTCCCTACGGACTCGTCAGCTACGGCGTCGCGCCCGACCACCCCGTGGTGAAGTCTAAATCGGTCACCTTCGACCTTATTATGAAGCACGAGGCGGTGCGCTACTTCGGCAACGTCACGCTTGGGCAAGACATCACGCATGGCGAGCTGAAGAGGCACTACGACGCAATCATCTACACGGTCGGCGCGAGCAGTGACAAGTCGCTGGGCATCCCCGGCGAAAATCTGCCCGGCAGCCTCTCCGCCACCGAGTTCGTTGCCTGGTACAACGCTCATCCTGATCATGCCGATTTAGACCCACCCCTCGACGCACAGCACGCGGCTGTCATCGGTATGGGCAACGTCGCACTAGACGTGACGCGGGCGCTCCTTAAAGACCCGGATGCGCTCGCTGAGAGCGACATGGCGGGCTACGCGGTGGACGCGCTCAGGCGCTCGAGCGTCACCGACGTCCATATCCTCGGGCGGCGCGGACCCTCACAGGCAAACTTCACGCCTAAAGAGCTGCGCGAGGTAGGTGAACTGCTCGGCGTAGATATTGTCGTGGACCCCTCCGACCTCGAGTCCGACCAAGAGGGCACGCTCGGAGACGCCTTGGGAGCGAAGCAGACTCGGCGCAACGTCGAGCTGTTTACCGAATATTCGAGAGCCCACAAGCCCCGCACAAACAAGCGCGTTCACATCCACTTCTTCGTATCGCCCGTCGAAATTAGAGGAGACGGGCGGGTGCAAGGGCTCAAATTGGAAAGGAATCGGCTCGAGCCTAAAGGTGACCGCTTCTCCGCTGTTGGCACGGGCGAATTCGAATCTTTAGACATCGGCTTGCTGCTGCGCTCGGTTGGCTATCGCAGCCAGCCGCTTGCGGGCGTCCCTTTCGACGAGAAGCGCGGCGTGATCTCTAACGAAAGTGGGCGCGTCACGACGTTAGAGGGTGAGGTCATCACAGGCGAATACACCTCGGGTTGGGTGCGGCGCGGACCTTCGGGTGTCATCGGCACGAACAAAATCGACGCGGAGGAGGTCGTCGCGCATCTCCTAGCCGACTTACCAACCTTGCCCCGCGCCCGCGTGCCCGAGCCCGACGCGGTGAATCGGCTTTTAGGGGCGCAGGGCGTGCGCTACGTGACCAAGGAGGGGTGGCGGCGCATCGACCGGGCGGAGCGCAGGGCTGGGGGCTTGCAGAGCGGACGGTGGCGCGTGAAGTTCGCATCCGTCGAGGCGATGTTAGAGGCAGCGGAGGTTGAGCCTAGTGCAGTCAAACATGAGCCTCGAGCAGCGTAGCGGCTCCCAAGGAGATCACCATGTCCCTTCCTAAATTTGAACGCCCGAAGACTCGAGCTGAGCACCTCTCCCAGCGTGTGCGTGCTGCGCGGCACACGCTGATCAACGCAAGTCTAGCCCTCGGCGTGACACTCGCCAGCCGGACCCTTAAACGCTGGCAGGAGCGGCACTTGGCACGCTCGAGCGCTCGAGGCGAAACCATCTGGATCGAGGACCTGCCCAAGCCGCCGAGCGCCGAGACGCAGCAGCTCGGTGCGCTGCGGCAAATCCCTGCTGACCTCTCGCCTGGCAACGCGCTGCCAGCGCGTAAGTCTCGTGACATTGCCCTACCGTCCTATCCGGCACCCCGCTATCCCTTCGCTTACCGGCAGCCGCCAGTGTCTGGTATGGTCATCAGCGGTTTAGACGAAACGGAGACGCGCCGACCTCGTCCCCTCTTCTTCGACCTCAGCTACGCCTGGGGCGGCTTGACACAGGTCTTTTTCACCTTGATTCCGCTCAGCGTGGTGCGCTCAGTTGTGCGCATCTTCCGGGACAACGCGCAGCGTGACGGGGCGGTCTCGAGGGACCAGCAGCCCGTTGCCGATACAGCAAAGACGAGTGCGCAAATCAAAGAGGTCGCGCAGGCGTGCGGCGCGGTCTTGGTCGGCATCACTGAGACCCGCGACGAGTGGTACTTTGAAGGCTTTGAGCCGCCATTTAAGTACGCCATCTCGGTCGCCGTGCCGATGGACCGCGAGGAGATGCGCTACACGCCGAGCGAGCGGGCGATGGTGGAGGTTTTCCGCATCTACGAGGATGTGGGGCGCGTCGCCATCCACGTCGCCGAGCATATCCGCAGCCTGGGCTATCCCGCTAGAGCCAGCACGAACATCTCTCCTGGTACGACAGAGGTGTTGCACATTCCCCCGGCGGTTGAAGCCGGTCTAGGACAGCTCGGCAAGCACGGCTCAATCATCACCAGGGACTACGGCGCGAACGTGCGGCTCGCGACGGTCTTGACTGATCTGCCGCTCGAGCCCGACCAACCTGTGGACATCGGCGTGGACGACTTCTGTATGTCCTGCCAAATCTGCACCACGAACTGCCCGCCGCAAGCGATTTTCGAAACCAAACAGATAGTCCGGGGTGAAGAGCGCTGGTTCATCAACTTCGACCAGTGCGCCCCCTATTTCTCAGCAAATCAGGGGTGCGGCATCTGCATCGAAGTCTGCCCCTGGAGCGAGCCGGGGCGCGGCGGGGTCATTATGGAAAAGATGCTCAGCCGCCGTAGCGCGAAAGCGTAAAAGTGCTTTCTCCATCACGCCACTGTAGGCGTGCGCGTTGACTTGTTACAAAGTTTCAGACCTAAAGGTGTCCCGTTTCATGTGTTTGAAGCGCCGCTCGCGTCTCTCGCAAATTTCGCGCAACACCGTCCATAAAATATGGTGCATCGCTCAAACCTAGAAGGCTAGACCTAAAGGAGATGTAAATGGCAGCTAAGATTGAACGTCCCCGAACCCGTACCGAACAGCTCGCCCAGCACGTCCGCGCGGCGCAGAGAACGCTCAGAAGCGTTGGTCTTTCGGTTGGCGCAACGCTCGCCTATTGGACACTCGGGAAGTGGCAAAAGCGGCAGTTTAGGCGGAAAATCTCGAGAGGAGAACGCATCTGGATCGAAGACCTCCCTAAGCCGCCGAACGCGGAGACGCAGCGGTTCGACACCTTGCCAAATATTCAGGCGGATTTATCGCCTAGAACCGACCTGCTACCTCGTAAATCCCGTGACGTTGCGCTAAAATCCTACCCAGAACCGCGCTATCCCTTTGCCTACCGCAAACCGCCCATCTCGGGCATGGTGATTAGTGGTCTGGGCGAAACAGAGAAGCGCCGACCCTACTACCTCTTCTTTGGGTTCAGTTACGCCTGGGGCGGGCTGCACCAGATGTTGGTGAGCGTGGGTTCGTGGGCAACGATGAAACACATCGTCGGCATCTTTTGGGAGGATAGGCGGCGCGTTGGACAGGTTGCGAGGCGGCAGGAGACGGTGACGAGCCCCAAGGCAATGAGCGGGCAGATCAAAGCATGGGCTAAGGAGCAGGGCGCAGTGTTAGTCGGCATCACCGAGCCCCAAGATGAGTGGTTCTTCGACGGCTTCGAGCCCGCGTTTAAGTACGCCGTTTCCATCGCCGTGCCGATGGACCGCGAGGAAATGCGCTACCCAACCCAAATACGCACGCACGTCGAAGTCTTCCGCACCTACCGGAAGGTTGGTCAGGTCGCGATGGACGTAGCTGAGTACATCCGCAGCCGGGGCTATCCAGCGATAGCGTGTACGAACATTGCACCGGAAACCTCAGAGGTGCAGCACGTACCCATTGCGATTGCCGCAGGTTTGGGGCAACTTGGCAAGCACAATTCGATGATCACTAAAGATTACGGTTCCAACGTGCGCTTGGCAACCGTGCTCACGGACATGCCCTTGGAAGTTGACTCGCCTGTAGATATCGGGGTAGACGACTTCTGTATGCATTGCCAGATTTGCACGACGAACTGTCCGCCGCAAGCGATCTTTGAAACCAAGCAAATAGTGCGTGGTGAAGAGCGCTGGTTCATCAACTTCGACCGCTGCGCCCCGTACTTCGTTGCCAACGAGAGCTGCGCGATTTGCATTGAGGTTTGTCCCTGGAGCGAGCCAGGGCGCGGCGAGATCATTATGGAAAAGATGCTAGAGCGGCGCGGGGAAGGGACAAACCAGGGCACAGTATGATAGGAGTACCGTGCAGGATCGACTCGGTCCACCCCCTGCAGCTCAACCCGCATTTCACTATGTGTCATTTCAGCGACACCGAGGTGACGTTGAGGTGATAGGCAAGGGCTTTCAAGACGTGATTTTGGAGACCTATAAAAGGCAGCGCCGCTTGCTCTGCTATCTTTGCGAGGTCATCGCTTGAGCCGCGCCCCGCACGACCCAACCCTGAAGCCGAGCGTACACTAGCCTATGTCTGACCCTATGTCTAACCCTACAAAAGATACTCGAGCGATACCTAAACGGAACCGCGTGCCCGCGCCGCCTCTCTACTTCAACTCCCATGACCTCTCTGAGGCGCTAGCATCTGAGACGGGCTACGTGCTCTCCTACGTCTCGCAGATGGCGCAGCTCGTCTTGGAGGAGCTACTGGAGCCCCTCCACATCGACGCGCGTCAGCTTGGCGTGATGAAGCTCATCGCCGAGAGTGAGCACCGTTCACAGGTTGCTATCAGCCAAAACATGGGCTTAGACCGCACCCACGTCGTGCGACTCGTAGACGACTTAGAAGCGCTCGGGTACGTGCAGCGCGAGAAGAGCGCTCATGATCGCCGTTACTACGAACTGGTCTTAACCCCCGAGGGCGTGCGCGTCTTGAGCGAGACCCGAAGAATTATTGATGCGGCAGACGACGACACCTACGGCTGTCTCAGCGAGGCTGAGCGGAAGACGCTGCACCGCCTTTTGCGTAAGGTAGCTGAGCAGCGGTTCCCAGGGAAGAATGAAAGTGAAAAGTAAGAGCGCTGAGCCTAAAGGTTTGCAGTATGGCGGAATCGTCTCCGCTTCGCCTTCTGAAGTTTCGGGGCTGCCGACTCGACTTTCGAGCCATTACATGCATAGCTTTAGCGCGTAGAATTCTCGAGCTGTGCTTAACTCAGTATTTGAAGTCTGTAAGGTCGGAGAACGGGCCGAGGTTCGCGTAAGCTCTTGTGCGAGAGTTGCGCGCGTTCGCCGCACAAAGTGACAGCGAAATCAGGACTTCTTCCTCACACTTGGCCGGTGCTTGGGCGATTCGAGCGAGATCAGCAGCTTGCGGAGCAGCTCAGCGAGCTCCGTCTGCTCTTTATCCTCGAGCACACTAAGCAGATGGTGCTCGTTTGCCACGTGCTCGGCTACAGCCTCGTCCACTAGACCGAGCCCCTCCTTAGTGAGCCCGACGAGGCTTCCTCGGCGGTCATCGGGATCAGGTTGCCGGACGACTAACCCCGCCTTCTCCAGACGATCGAGCCGGTTTGTCATGCCTCCCGAGGAGACCATCAAAGCATTTGAAAGCTCTGTGGGGGTGAGCTGGTAGGGCTCCCCCGAGCGTCTCAAGGTCGCGAGAACATCGAACTCGCCTCGGTGCAAGCCGTAGTCGGAGAAAACCTCCTGCACCGCTTGCTGGAAGAGGTGTGAAAGCCGGAAAATGCGACCGATTACGCCCATCGGTGAAGCGTCTAGGTCCGGGCGCTCTTTTGCCCACTGCGCTAAGATTAGCTCGACCCCATCCTTCTCTACTTCCCGCTTCCTTTGCGGTAAAGCCTGCTTTCTTGCTGCCATCCATTGCCTCCCAGCTTGCTCCTTTCAGTTTACCATGAAGCTTTTCATTGATTAACTCAACATATATCTTTGTTTAAATTAACTTGACATATAGCTATTTACAAAGTAGTTTTGTATTAAGCATTCAGCTATGCGAGATCAGATGGAGATCAGATGGCGGTATGCACGAAGTGACAGCACAGAAAAAGAATAGAGGATATAAAGGTATGGATAGAGCAAAGAACCAGGAATGGAACTTCACGCTGAGCAACCCGGAAGGGCTTTATGACCCCTCCGCTAACGCCTACTCGCACCTTGCCGTGGTGCCTGAAGGTGTACGACTGGTCTTCGTCGCGGGGCAGGTCGGGAACACGCCCAAGGGCAACTTCGAGACGCAGGTACAGCAGGTACTCGCCAAGCTACAGGTCGCGATGGAGGCGGCAGGTGGTGGATTGGGTGATATCGCCAAGCTCACCGTGCTCATTGCCGAGCACGATAAGGACAAGCACCACGCGCTCGTCGCCGAAGTTGAGAGGGCGTTTGGTGAAGGGCTAAAGCCGACCTGCACGATCATCCCGGTAGCGCCGATGGCGTTCGAGGGGCAGCTCGTGGAGATCGAAGCTGTGGGCGTGCTACGTCCGTGATCCATTCACATACCTTGACAAGCAGAAGTTCTATGAAAGAAGCAGCGATACGCTTCTTTAGGAGTAACCATGTCCCAAGTATCCTTTTCTGATTCGCCGCCTTATCGCACTTGGGTTATCCCGCTCGCCCTCCTGCTCGCCACGGGCGCGCTCCTCGGGGTTTCGACCAATCTCGCGAAACTCGCTGCCCAAGCGAATCTTGACCCCTTAGCTTTCCTCACCTGGTCGGTGGTCGGAGCGGCAGCCGTCCTCATGGGTGTCGGCGCGGCGCGTCACCGGCTTCCACAACTCACCGGTCGCACCGCCGAGTACTTCATCATCTCGGGGCTGGTCAGCGTCGCTATACCCAACCTCCTCTTCTTCGCCGCCGTTCCTCGCATCGGGGCTGGCTTCGTGGCGCTCACCATCGCCTTTCCGCCGCTCTTCACCTACCTCGGGGCGCTGCTGCTCGGCATGGAGCGTTTTCAACTCCGCAGAGCGACCGGGATTGTGCTCGCCTTAGGTGGTGCTACTGTGCTCGCCATATACAAGCTTTCCGACCCGAACGCGGATCCACTTTGGGTCACGGCGACCCTGCTAGGTCCGGTTCTCCTCGCAGTCGGCAACATCTACCGGACGGCGCGCTGGCCGGAGGGTGCAGCTCCGGACGAACTCGCGCCTGGAATACTCGCCGTATCCGGGCTCATGCTTCTCGTTTTCGGTGTCCTTGCAGGAATTACCCCTAATAACTCAGGAGGGTTCTCCCTAAGCGTTCCCTTTGACCGTGCCGCACCCGCCCTTCTCATTCTCGCTCAGGTTGTGACCTTCTCGCTCCAGTTTCTCTTGTTCTTCGTTCTACAAAAGCGCGGGGGGCCGGTGTACCTCAGCTTGCTCGGCTCAGTTGGTGCGGTGGTCGGCGTACCTATTGCGGTGCTCGTACTTGGGGAGGCGGTGCCGCAAGGTCTAGCTGTAGGGGGTGTTCTTATTGCGCTGGGAATAGGCTTTCTAACCTTCGGTAACAGAGAGGCGGCGTAGCGCGGGCGGTTTAACAAGGAAGCTAATTCCGCTATTCCATTCGTGACAAAAGGGCACCGATAGATAACTCGCCTCAAAGTAGACACTATGCCTCACATCAACATTAATCACTTCCCGCAAACGCCAACAGATCAGGAGAAGCAGGAGTTCGCTGAGGCTATCACCTCAGCCGTACAGCAGTTGCTCGGGATCGGTGAGGGCGCAATCTCAATTGCCCTCGAGCCAATCGATAAGGAGCACTGGGACGAGCAGGTGTACAAGCCGGAAATCGTAAGGCGTAGCGATCTGCTTATCAAACGCCCGGACTACTGAGCGGGAGCGTATCTTCTGCGGCGAACGCGCGCAACTCGCGCAGAGCGTCCACAGCATAGAGAAGTTATGAGGTCACGTTACCGTTACAAACTAATACGCTTTCAGCGCACCGCCGCATCCTCGAGCAAGTCCAAGAGCGACTCTAGCCGCGCCACGTCCACTCGGTAGGAGCCGCGTGTACCCGTGACGACCCCGATATCTCGCCAGGCAGAAAGCGCCTGTGTCGCGCTAACTCTGGTCGCCCCTGCAAGCGAAGCGATCTCGTCTTGGCGGAGGGCAAGCTCGAGATCATAGACCCCAGGCTCGACTTCTTGACCTAAGCGTCTAGCGAGACTGAGTAGGGTTCGGGCAAGTCGCGCCTGCACCGGCAAGCTGGCGAACTCCGCCTCCTCTTCTAAGGTCTGTACCCTCGCGGCCAAAGCTCGTGTGAGCAAGAGCGCCACAGCGGGCGTACCCTTGGTCGCCTCCTGCAGCTCGGCGCAGGAGAGGCTCACGACGAGCGTTCCCTCCTGCACGCTCACCGCTTCGGCTCGGTGCACCGGCGCACCCCCACAAGCCGCTGCGCCGAACAGGTCACCCTCACCGCACACAGCAACGACGCGCTCCCCCCTCACGGGGTCAGGTAGGACGAGCTTGATGCGCCCTGCTAGCACCATGTAGAAGCCGTCTGCTGAATCACCGGCGCGGAATACGAAGTCGCCTCGGTCGAAGGCGCGAGTCAGGTAACGTCCCCTCAAGAAGTCCAGGTCGAGTGTTGTACGCCTAGGTGCCAAGGTCGTCATCTCGGGGCGGGACCAGGGAGCGCTGGAGAAGGCGGCGCACGAGATAGGTGACGACGCCCTAGCAGTAAGAGCGGATGTCACGAAGCTCAGCGATTTAGACCGTCTCTTCGGACAGACCCGAGAAGCCTTCGGAAAGGTCGATATCCTCTTGGTCAACGCAGGGTTAGCGGTACTCAAGCCGCTTGGCGAGGTAACGGAGGAGGACTTTGATGGGGTCATGAACGTCAACTTCAAGGGCGCGTACTTCACCATCCAGAAAGCGCTCCCCCATATGAACGACGGCGCGTCCATCGTGCTCAACACCTCGATCAACGCCCACATCGGGATGCCTACGACTACGGTCTACGCCGCGAGCAAGGCGGTTCAGTCGAGCCTCATCCGCACCGTGTCGGCGGAACTGCTGTCTAGAAACATCCGGGTGAACACGGTGAGCCCCGGTCCCGTAGAGACACCCTTCTACGGCAAGCTCGGGATGGATGAGGCGCAAATACAAAGGATGGCGGCAGGCATCTTAGAGCAGATTCCCATGAAGCGCTTTGGCACGTCCCAAGAGATTGCTAAGGTTGTCGCCTTTTTAGCCTCGGATGACGCCTCGTTCACCCTGGGTACTGAGATAACTGCTGATGGCGGGATGAGTCAGCTCTAAACCTGCAACGCCGCTTAAAGCCCCCTCAGCTAGACCTGGCTGAGGGGGCTTCTGCGGTAGACGCGCGCGTTGATCGCACAACGCTATATTTCTGCCTCTCATCACACCACTTCTACCTTGTAGGACGAGAACAGTGCATCGCTAGTGACAATAGGTGCGTGTTCGAGCTGCGCCTGCGCGATGAGCATCCGGTCAAAAGGGTCGCGGTGATGACGTGGCAGCGCACCGGCGCGTAAAGCGTGTTCTGGAGTAATGACGAGGACATCCGCTTGGAGTCGCCCTAAGTGAGAGCTGAAGCCTGTCACCACCCGCTCTGCCCCTTCAAGCTTGCCGAGAGCGTACTTGATGGCAATCTCCCAGGCGCTCACGCTGCTGACCAGAAGCTGCGTGTCGGGGTCGCGTAATCTCTCAAACGCTGCCTCGCTTAGGTCATCTGGTGAGAGGAGCGCCCAGAGCAACGCATTCGTGTCCAGAAGGAGTCTGGCTATTCCCAGGCCTCTAACTCGTCGTCATCCAAGGGCTCGAAGAAGCTCGCCGGGAGGATCCCCTCGACGAAGCCGAACTCGCGCGGCTTGCGCTCTAAGGGCACAAGCTTAGCGTAGGGCTCGCCCCCCTTAGCGAGCACGATCTCCTCGCCCGCCTTGACGCGCGCCATGACCTCGGCGAGGTCCGGCATCGCCACAGGGTTCATCTTCATATCCGGTGGTGCGGGGTTCGCTAGCTCGCCGGTCTCGCGCAGCCTCTCTACAATCCAGCCCTCGCTGAAGTTCTCCATAAGGGTAGTTGCGGGTCCGGCGGCGGTAGCGTACCGTACAACCTCGGGAAGCCCGAAGGCGAGCCGCGTGCGCGCTTGCAGGAAGGGGATGGCGGGCGGCGTCTTCCAAACACCCCCTCCCACGTTGAAAACTGCTCTAGGCACCTCTGCTTCGCGCAGCGTGGCGAGGATAGTCTCGGCTTGGGCTGTCGCTACATCGTCCGCTGCCCCGCCGGGCAGGACCAGGGCGACCCCGTCTACACCTGCGTAGGCTCGAGCGAGCACGCCGATGTCGGTGAGGTCAGAGGCTATCGGCTCGACCCCGATGGGGAACCGATCAGGTCGGGCCGTTCGGGTGACGGCGCGGACCCTATGGCCGCGCTCTAGCAAGGTCTGGATGACGGGCGCACCTTGCGCACCCGTTGCCCCATGTACAGCGATCAGCATAGTTTTACCTCTGCCCTCGAGCCTGAGCCAGGTCAGGGAACAGCCCAGCACCCGCCCCGGCCATCGCCTCCCACGGCTGCTCGGCTGCCCACCGCGCGACGCCGGTGTACTCGGTGCCCAGCTCGGTCGTGATGACGGACGTGTCGGCGTCTAAGTCGATGCCGGGACCACGCGCCCCCATAAGACCGTAGTCGTGCTCCAGGGCGGCCGCGAGGTCGGGGCCGAGCATCGGCGTGACGGTCGCCGCGAACGTCGCGGGAGAAACGGGCACGTAGCTGATCTGCTGCCCTAATCCTTCGGACAGCCCGGCAGCGAGCTCGGACCCGCTGAGCTGCGCGCCAACGCCAAATGAGCGCCCAGCGAGGTCGGGGTACTCCAAGGCCAGAAGCGCAAGCCGCGCCTGATCCTCCACACTGACCCAGGGCTGGCGGTGTGCTGCAGGCAGCGGGTAGCGCAGCTCCCCAGCCTTCACCACGGGCGGCGCGGCGAAAGGGGTGCTCAGGTTCGCGAGGTAGCCGGCGGGCTCGAAGACGATAAGGGGTGCGCCGGAAGCCTGTAAGACGCGCTTCGCCTCAGCCTTGGTGTCCAAGGAACCGACCCCGGTCACATGCGTGGCGACCGGGCCGCTGGTGGAGAACACGCTCAGGGGCACCTCCGCCTCTACGAGGGCGATCGCTAGGGCTTGGGCGGTGGGCGCGATAAAGTCCATCACCGGAAGAAAGGGTAGGTGAATAAAGGCACCCGACACCCCTCGCAGGGCGGCGGTGAGGGCGTCCGCGTCGGTGAGCTCCGCGACGGCGACCTCCGCACCGCGCTCCTTGAGGCTTTGGGCCTTGTCTGGGTTACGCACAACAGCGCGGACCGGACGACCTGCGTCGAGGAGGGCTTGGACAACGGGGCCGCCTTGAGCACCGGTGGCTCCAAAGACGGCGATGGGTAGGTTGTTCTCTATAGTTGCCATAGCCAGAACTCTACATGTGACTCGGCACAGGGCTCTAACTCGTAACCAAATATGAAAGGCAGTGTGTTAGGTGCCGAACGCTACTAATATCCGAAAAGTATTAAACTTCAGGATATGAACCAAAAGAGACCAGACCCTGTGGAGCGCACCCTCAACATCCTCGGCAACCGCTGGGTCAGTCTGGTCGTGTGGCATCTGCTGCCCGGTCGCAAGCGCTACGGGGAGCTTAAAGAAGCCATCACCGGCATCAGCGGTAAGGTGCTCACCGACCGGCTGCGGGAGTTAGAGCAGCACGGCTTTGTAACGAGAGAGGTATTCGCAGAGGTGCCAGTGCGAGTTGAATACGAGTTGACCGAGAGGGGGCGCAGCCTGCACGCCATCTTCGATGCGATGTGTGCCTGGAGCAAGGCGGACGCGGAGCGGAACTCCGAGCAAGAGGCGGGACTAGAGCTAGAAAGCGCGGCAGATTAGCGGTCGGCGCGGCTAAATATACCAACTCTTTAGAGGCAAGGCTGCGACGCGCTGTGCAACAGACGTGCGTGTTTGTCGCGGAAGGTTTTACCCTTCTTTTCGGGCGCGCCCTATACTAAAGTCTCATGCCCCGCCCTCCTCTGCCCGTCCACCACCTCGGCAGCAACACCCCTACGGGCTTGCGTGTCGTAGCCCAGCGCTTCGACCAGAACCACCCCACGAGGTCGATGAGCACCCACCGGCACGGCTTCTTCGAGCTGATGTACTTGGAAGTCGGGGGCGGCGTCCACTTTGTCAACGGAACCGAGTTGCAGACCTCGGCAGGCGACCTTTATGTGCTCGCGCCGGGTGATGTGCACGATGTCAGCCGCCTCACCACGGCGCACGGCTGGCTCGTTGTATTCGAGCCGGAGGCCGTCGGGGTACCGGCGCAGGCCCGTGTCAGCCTACCTGGAGAGTTGCTCCTACTCTCTTTTATGCAGCCTTCAGGTGAAACGGCCAGGCTGCATATACCTCCCGAGCGCCGAGGTTGGTGGACGAGCCTCGCTGAAAGCTTGCGCGACGAGTTGAAGAACCCGCAGCTCGGCCACGCCGACGCCGCTAGGTGGAGCCTGAGCCTGCTGCTCTTGGAGGCGGCGCGGCTCGCTGAGATGCATCTACCTGTACTTAGCGCGGCAGACAAACCTCTATTAGAGCGCGTGTTCGCCTTTATCGAGGTGCACTTCCGCGAGCCCATCTCGCTCAAGGAGGTCGTTCAAGCCGCGGGCCGCTCGCGCTCACACGTTACGGCAGTGGTGCGGCAGGAGACGGGGCGCTCGGTCTTGGCCTGGATCGTCTCCCGCCGCCTCGCCGAAGCCCGGCTGCTCCTCTTGCAGGGCCTACCCGTCGAGCAGGTGGCGCTCGCCTCAGGCTTCTCGGACGTCTCCTACTTCAGCCGCGTGTTCCGGCGTGAGCACGGCGTGAGCCCACGCCACTGGCGCGAGGCAAGACTGAAGTAGCCAATCGTACAAGAAATACGGCGCATCCTCTCTGGTATTTGTCTCGTTCTGCGCGTACTCTCTCCTTGTAGTATGCACGCTAAGACGCCTTTCATAATGTTCAAAAGGCTGATTCTCTCTACTTCGCATACTCAAAAGGAGCTTTATGAACACGCTTGTCGTCTACGCGCACCCCAACCCCGAAAGCTTCAACCACGCCCTGCTCGAGTCAGTCCAGGTTGGCTTGGAGAAAGCTGGGCATGAGATCAGGGTCAAAGACCTCTACGCCTCGGGCTTCAAGCCGACCTTGGACGCCGACGACCTGACCCTCATCTCGCAGGGCGAGACGCCTGATGATGTGAAGCCTGAGCAGGCCGACGTGTCTTGGGCCGAGGGGCTCGTCCTAATCTATCCGCTCTGGTGGCACGACCGCCCCGCTATCTTAAAGGGCTGGATGGACCGCGTGTTCTTAAACGGCTTCGCCTTCGAATATGGAGCACAAGGACCTACTGGCCTCTTGGGTGGCAAGAAGGCGCTGGTCTTGCAGACCTCGGGCAACCCCGAAGCCGTGTACGACGCCTGGGAGACCAAAGACGCCATCAAGAAGGTGATCACCACAGGCGGGCTCGAGTTCTTCGGCATCCGCGACATCACCTACAAGGTGTTCTTCGGCGTGCCTATCGTTACAGATAACGAACGTCAGGCCATGTTGGAAGAAGCGCGGGCGCTGGCTCAGGGCTTTTAGTTGAGGCTACCTGTTACTCCGACAACTTCTGGTTATCTCTCTTTACGAAAGGATTCCCCGTAAATGCGTTTCACCTTTGTACTCACCGTTTTCGCATCCCTGCTCGCCTCTCTCGCCCTTGCTCAAGCCCAAACACCTTGTGAAGACTTCACGCTCGAGGTCACACTCGCGCCGGGCTTCAACACCTACACCGTCGCGGGCACCCTCTGCCAGCCGAACGGGGCGACGACCGTACAGCTCCTCCTGCCCGGTGCGACCTATGACCGCAGCTACTTCGATCCACCTGTTGAGCCAGAGCGCTACTCCTATGTGCGGGCTGCGAACGGAGCGGGTTATGCGACGCTCGCCTTGGACCGCATCGGCACCGGGGCGAGCGACCGCCCTCCCGGTGCCCAGGTCAGCCAGGACGCGAACGCCTACATCGTACATCAGGTCGTGCAGGCACTGCGCGACCCCGAAGGAAGCTACGGGTTCGAGCACGTAGTCCTCTACGGCCACTCGCTCGGGGCGGCCGTCGCCCTGCTCGAAGCGTCTCGTTACGGCGACGTGGACGCGCTCGTGCTGACCGGCTTCTTACATAACTTCGGCCCCGGCTCGGGCGACTTCCAGGCCTCGCTCTACCCGGCAGCGGAAGACCCGCGTTTTGTAGACCGAGCGTTGCCCGAGGGCTACTTTACGACCCTGCCCGGCAGCCGCGAGGACTCGGTCTACTATGCGCCGAACGCCGATCCTGAAATCGTCGCCTTCGACGAGGCGAATAAGGACACCTTCGCGCTCGGCGAGGCGCTGCAGTACGCCGAGCTGGTGACGCTGCCCAACATCTCCAAGGGCGTACTGGCGCCGGTGCTGCTCGGGGTGGGCCAGTACGACACACTTTCCTGTACGCCGCCCGGTTGTACCGAAGCCCTTCAAGAGCCCAGCTACTTCTCGCCGGAAGCTGAGCTGCGAGTTGAGGTTGTCCCTGACGCCGGGCACAACCTGAACCTACATCAGAACGCGCCCGCGTGGTTCAACTTGGTGCTCGAGTGGGTGGGCGAGCAAGTGGGCGTATAGAACAGCGCTTTGGGCAGGTGGAGCGGCAGATCGTTATGCGAGAGACGCGCGCAACACACGCTCTATCGCTCGCTCAAGCGTTGCTAAGCTTGAGAGGTGAAGGACATAAAAGCCTCTTCGCGAGGCGGATAGCAGTTGAGCGCTTACCTCGCGTCACCTTATACTTTCTTATGCCGTTATCCAAAACGCCCCGCGTTCGCGTCCGCCGCGTCGACAGCGACAACTGGCGTGCGGTAAGCGCGCTCGAGGTGACAAGCGAGCAGCGCGCCTTCGTCGCGGAGCCGAGCTACTACCTAGCGCTCTGCTGCTACGGCACCTGGAACCCGCTGGCTATCTATTTAGGAGGCACTGTTGTCGGCTTTCTGATGTGGGGTATCGACGACGACAAGAGCTGTTGGCTGGGCGGCATTCTTATAGACCGGGCGCAGCAGCGGCAGGGCTACGGGCGAGCGGCGGTAAAGGAGGCTATAGCCGTTCTTTCAGAACAGAACGATGTCCCGGAGTTTGCGCTCTCCTACCAGCCAGGCAATGCCGTAGCGAGGGGGCTCTACGCCTCGATGGGGTTCGTGGAGACGGGCGAGACGGAGGGCGACGAGGTCGTTGCGAGGCTGCGTGTGTAAGCCAGCGACAAGAGATTATCCTATCCCTCGACAGCCAGGTCGGGAGCGCTTGAACAAGTTGGGTCACTCTTCATACCTTCGAGAGCGTAACGCAAGAGACGCGCGCGTTCATCGCAGAAAGCCTCAGATGTCTCCCGCAGCGTGACCGGGGTTGTTCAACGGCTCCTGAGCCAGGGGCATGATGGAAGCCTTTCGCACTGGGCGCGCGGTAAGCGTAGAGAGATTAAGATGTCAAAGGAGCACGTCCGTGCTTAGCGGCCCTGAGGAGTTCTAATGACGCTCAACCCTGAACGCAACCCCGTTCCTGTCACCTTGGTGACCCCTGGTTTCCGACTGCACCGTCAGCGACCGGGCGACAACCTGAAAGACTATGACGCCGTCATAGCGTCTAAGGCGCTGCTACACATCTGGAGCGACAGCCCCTGGCCTGAGGACGACTTCAGCCTTCAGCAGAACGCTGAAGACCTAGCCGGACATATCGAAGACTTCGAGCGTGACTTGGCCTACGGCTTTAGCATCTTCACCTTGGGCGAGCGTCAACTGCTCGGCTCGCTCTACTTCGACCCCGTCACGCCCTTCTTGGACGACTACGCCGTTGACGAGGCAACAGCCGCCCGACTGTTAGGGTTCGACGTTCGGCTCGAGTACTGGCTCAGGCGCGGTACGAAGCGCGATTTTGAGGAAGATTTTGTGCAGGAGGTATTGGCTTGGCTAGAGAACGCCTGGTGGTTCCGCCGTCCCGTTTTCGGGTCGCGCCGTGCGATGAAGGCCCGCCGCGAACTCTATGAGACTCTAGGATTAAAGGAGGTTGCCGTCCTTAACCACAGAGATGAGCCGCGGCGCTTTCACTTCCACGCCTAGTGTGTGTGAGTCATTCTGTAGGAGGAAAGCCGAAGGAGAGCGTCTGCCGGACAGAGCACCACTCGACCCCCCTCATGTAGGCAGCGGTTCTTGGTCTTTTCGCGCTTGACCTTGAAATCTCACCCAGGTTTGCCCACCCCTACGCCCTCTTGAGGGGAAGCAGCGGGCGGCTTGGAGTGTATATCGCATGTCAGCGTAAGTGACGCTGTTGCCCAGCCCTTACCGCCCCACGCGGGCCGTGTAAGGTCCCTGTAAACCCCGTTCGTCAAGACTGTCTCTAGGAGGAGACAGATGACCCGCCCCCTTACTTTCGCCGAAGCCAAAGCACCAGAAACGACTTTCTGGCATCCTAAAGACTTCGACGGCCTGGAGCTTGAACGTGTGCGAAGCGCGGCGCAGCCGCTCGCCCCGCAGCTCCTAGGTGACTACTGCTTGTCGCTCTGCCTGCAAGGCCCCGCGACTGCCCGCTACCGAGGCGAGACGCACGCCCTTCGTAACGCAACCTTTCAGTCCTACGGGGCCGGGGAGGCCCTCGCCGCCGCGCCTAGCAAAGGAGAACGCTGGAGCTACCAGACCTTGCGGCTCAGCCCCGAGCTGATGCACGACCTGGCCCGAACTTCGGGTCGACGCCTCCCACTCTTCACAGCGCCCGTTACGGGGAACCGCGCGGTGAACCGACAGCTCGGCACGCTCTTTAGGGACGCGTTTATGAGCTTCGAAGAGGCCGCGCCCGGCCCCGTTCAGGAGGAGAAGCTCGTCGCCCTGACGCGGAGCCTGCTGGCCCACCAGCCCGTTCGCCCTGCAAGCGTCACGCCCAGGGCCGAGCGCGCGGTGGAGGTGGCGAAGGCGCACCTGAGAGACTACGTAGGCGCACCCCTCTCGCTCGAGCAGCTCGCCGAGCACGCGGTCATGAGCAAGTTTCACCTGAGCAGGGTCTTTAAGGAGGTCGTCGGCGTGACACCGGGCGTCTATCAGATGTCCCTGCGCGTGCGCGAGGCGAAGCGCGCGCTGCGGCGGCGCGAGCCGCTCGCACACGTCGCCTACGACCTGGGCTTCGCCGACCAGGCACACTTCACGAGGACCTTCAGGCGCTACGTCGGGGTGACACCAGGGCGGTACGGGGCGTTCGGAGTTACGTTGTAAGGGGTGTGAGGATGCTCGTCATTAGCTCCTCGAGAGACATACTCGGCTGCTCAGGCAGCGCCGCCCCGTTAGCCATAGCTTTGTTAAGAACAGCCTGCGCCAGATCGCGGTCTAAAGCGTGGGCTGCCGTGTGGTTTATGACGTGCGTGGCAAGCTCGAGTGCCCGGGCGTTCTCTTCACGCGCCAGGCAGTGCTCACCGAAGCCGACTAAAACGTGCAGCGTCTTAGCTAACATGCCACCCTTTTGGGCGGTAGCTAGAGCCCGACTCAAGTGACCAGAGGCTGCCTCTATGTCCTGACGGGCGAGCGTGACGCGGGCGTACTCGACTAGGATGTCCGGCAGCGCCTGCTGGTGGTCAGTCTCCTGAGCTAGTTCCAGAGCTGACGCAATTTGCTCAAATGCCTCGTCACCCTCACCCATCAATCTCTTTGTTCGCGCGAGGCTGCAGCGGAAAGGTGGCTGGAGGTGCTTAAGGCCGAGCGTTTCACAGAGCGTCAGGCCCTCTTCCAGAAGGGACGCGGCCTCGCTGAACCTGCCTGTAGTTGTAAAAAGGTCGCCTTGATTTTGAAGGCAAACAGCCACGCCCATCTTATTATTGGTCCCTTGGTGAAGGTGTTTGCCCCGGCTCAGATGGTGCTCCGAGACCGCGTAGTCCCCGGCGAAAAGGGTTGTGATTCCGAGATTGGTGAGGAGCACGGCTTCATAGTACCGGTCATCCACGAGCTTGCGGGCTGCCTCGAGGAGCCTCGCGGCCCTCTTGTAGTCGCCTGTGTGGTCCGCAACGAACCCGGCAAGGTTACTGAGCCCGTGCGCGATGAGCGTCGGGTCGCCGTGCGCGCGGTAATACCTGAGCGCTGTCTCCGCAGCTCGCAGCGCCCGGTGCGTTTGGCCCAGATGGTCAAACATCCATGAGGAGGCGTAGTGCGTCTTGCCGAGGGCGAGGGGCGCGCTAGGCAGCGCACCGAGACGCCCGGCTGTGTTCGAAAAGAGGTCCAACCCCTCCTCACAGCGTCCGGTAAACTCGAAAAAGTAGGCGAGGGTGAAGACGCCTTTGGCTAGCTCGGCGGCTTGGCCTTGCTCGAGCAGGTCGTCCCACGCGCCGCGGATGTTGTCCAGGTCGCTGGAGATTTCTTTAAGGACAGTCTTGGCCTGTTCGCCCCGGATTGTCTTGAGGCGGTCTTCTAAAAAGGTCGTAAAGTAGTTCGCGTGCTTACGCCGCTCCGCCTCGGCTAGTCCGGGACACTCCAAAAGTTTTTGCTTCGTAAACTCGTACACGAGCGGGTGGCGGTCAAAGCGCCCGTTCGGCTGCGGGCGCAAGAGCGCCTTGTCGCTCAGCGTCACCAGCAGCGACAAGCCCACGTTCACCACCTCTAGCGCCGCGTCCCTGGTAAACCCACCCCGGAACACGGCCAACCGCATGAGCGCGCCCTTTTCGTCCTCCTCGAGCAGCCGCCACGTAGACCCGAGCGCCGCCCTCATGCTCGACTGGCGCGACGGCAGGTCGCGCGCTCGGCTACTTAGAGAGATGGCGTCTTGCTCTAAATACCCGGCAATGCCTCCACAGGACAGCGTGTTGACGAGTGCCGCCGCGAGTTCAAGAGCGAGCGGCGAGCCCGCTACGGTCCGGCAGATGCGGGCCACGGCGCTTAGGTCTTCTGGAGTAGGCTCAAAGGTTTGACGGTGCCGCCTCGCCCGCTCGAGAAAGAGGGCGAGCGCGTCCGGGTGCGGTCCCCCCTCGACCCCCGCATGAAAGGGCAAGCCCTCGAGCCACAGCACATGCTCCTCGGCGAGGTTTAGGCGCTCGCGCGAGGTGACGAGCAGTTTGAGGTTAGGGCAGCGCCTAAGCAGCTCGGACAAGAACGTTACCCCATCCAACAGGTGCTCGATGTTATCAAGGAGGAGAAGGACGCGCTTGTTACCTACGGCTGCGGCGACGGCCTCCGGAGGAGAAGCGTCTCCCTTCAGTTCGACGCTGAGCGCGTCGGCGACCTGATAAGGGAGCCCCGAGGCCGCGGCGAGTGACTCGAGTTCCGCTAGGTAGACCCCGTCCCAATGCCCCTCCCGGACCGTCCGGTTAGCCGCCTCCACCGCGAGGCGCGTTTTGCCCATCCCCGCTATGCCGACGACGCTGAGCAGGCGGCAGTCCTCCTGGCCGAGGAGGTCTCCTATCCACCTCAGCTCCGCCTCTCGCCCGATGAAGGGCGCGCGCCGCGTCAGCAGCGGGCGGGCCGTAGGGCGCAGCTGGGCGCGCGCTTGGGCGGGCGAGAGCGTGAGCGCGAGGCCGAACTCGTCGCCCGCCCGTTTTACCGCTGCCCTCACGGTTGTCCTGTGCGAGCGCGCGTCGGCCGCAAGCAGGGCGTAGACGCGGGGGATGAGTTCGGGCTCGAGGCCGCCACTGCCCGGCACCGCGCACGCCCTCTCGGCGCAGCGTGCGCCCGCCCCGAAGTCGCCGCCTTTCGCCGCCGCCTCGCCGAGGCGCACGTGCGCTTCGCAGACGCGCGCCGCTAAGAACTCGCGCGTGCTGTACACCCACCCTTCCAGCTCTGCGGGCCAGTCGCGCAGGTAGACGGCCGCTAAGAACGGCCCTTCGTAGCGCGCTACCGCCTGCTGAAGCTCGTCATGCTCCAGGGCCCCTAGCAGCCCCTCGGCGTCCGTCCGCACGGCCGCCCAGACCTTCCTGTCATCGGCCCCTAGAACCGCGCCGCAGGCCTTTTTGAGCCTTGAGATGTCCGTCGCGAGGCTCGCCAGGGGGTCTTTGGCCTCCGGCCAGAAGAGTTCGGCGACGCGCCGCCGCGCCTGGGGACCCTCCAGACAGAGGTAGCTGAGCAAGAGGAGCGGCTTGGTCCGCCCGAAATCGCTCGCCTCCAGCCGGAGGCCGCCGAGCGTGCGCAGCTCCGCTACGGTCGTGTTTTGGAGCGCGGGCACGCCTCAGCCCGCCAAACTCAGCTTGCGGAACCGGCCCGGCGTGGTCCGGGTGTAGCGCTTAAAGGTGCGTGTCAGGTGCGCCTGGTCGGAAAAGCCTAGGTCGAGCGCGACCTCAGCAGGCTTCTCGCCCTTCGCCAAGAGGTACTTGGAGCGGTTGACCCGCAGCCCCATCTGGTACTCGTGGGGCGAGAGCCCTACGTCGCGCATAAAGACCCGCAAGAGGTAGTGCTTGCTGAGGTCGGTAATCTGGGCGAGGTGCTCGAGCCTCAGCTCCTGCTCGACGTGCGCCTGCACCACCTCTTTGACCAGGGTGACGGCCTTGTGTTCCTTACCTAACTTGACCTCGGGCGGTGGGGTGTCGGCGCAGTGGGTGAGGACAGCGTGTATCAAACCTATGAGCCTGGTTTCTCGCTCGAGGTGGCCCGCAGGTTCATCGAACGAGCCCACAGTTTCTTTGAGTAGCGAGGCTAAAGGTGCGTTGAGGGCGTCTGCCGCTGTCATCTCAGGAAAGTAGATAGGCTTGTCGGCTTGTCCCAAGCTGCCGAGTAAAGAGGTCATCGCTTCGGGGAAGAGGCGCAAAGTCCAGACGCTCATGTGCCTCTCGCTACGTGTATCAAGCGTACAACCTTCGTTGGGATATTGCGCTAGAAACAAGTGGTTCACATTCTCCCACCGATAAGTTTCTCCAGCAAAACCCAGCTTGCAATCCCCTTGCAGAACAACCGTAATATCGTAGCTTTGCAAGACGAACGGCTCGAGAACTAAATCTTTCGAGTTCTCAAAGCATTCTACCTCCACCCCCGCAAACCCCTGAGGCCGCCACACCTTGATGCGCTCTCCGGGTTGGGTCACCGCCATATTCACGCTCCGTTCCTGTCGCCCACGACACCTTAAAATTGTAGCAAACGTCTCAATTATTTGCATCTTAGCCTATCTCCGCAAACCATTTCTTGAAGGATGTTGACCTCTCCAGCTTGCGCCGCGCCCCGCAAGAAGGTTCAAGACGTCCGGGCTCGCCTCGCCTAGCCTCAGGTATGGTCTTCCCGCTGGCGTGGCGGACGAGAGAGGTGCGCTGATGGATACCGAATACCAGGTAGAGAGGGGCGGCGTTCGTTACCACGCCGCGCTCGGACACTACGCCCCGTCCGTGGCGGCGGGCTTAGCGCGGGCCGAGAGGGACGAGGTGGCGCGGCGCGTTTGGGCGCGCGACATGAGGCTGTGGCCCGGTGCCGCCCCTCCCGAGCGCCTCGGCTGGCTGGACGCACCTGTACGGATGGCGGACAGGTTGGAGCCCTTACAGGCCTTTGCTGACGAGGTACGTGCGGCGGGTTTCAGGCGGGTTTTGCTGCTCGGCGTAGGCGCGCCCTACCTAGCTCTCGAGTTAGTGCGCGCCGCCCTCGGACAGGGAACGGGCCTGAGCCTTCACGCGCTCGGCAGCACCGACGCCGACGCGGTGCTGGCGCAGGCGCGGGCGCTGGACCCGGCGACGCTGCTCGTTATCGCGGACAAGCTGGGCGGGGCGGTAGAGACGCTGTCGCTATTCAAGTTCTTCTACACCTGCGTCGCTGACACAGAGGGAGCGCAGGGGGTAGGCCGCCGCTTCATCACCGTCTGCGATCCTGGCGACCCGCTGGCGAAGCTGGCGAGCGTGCACGGCTTCCGCGCGGCCTTCCTGAACGACCCCGACCTGCCCGGCTGCTACGCGGCGCTCTCGCTCTGTGGGCTGCTCCCGGCAGCGCTCTGCGGGGCGGACCTGGGCGAGGTGCAGCGGCACGCGCTCGCGGGCGCGGCGGCGTACGGGGCCGACCTCAGGCCGGAGGGCAACGCAGGCGTGTGGCTCGGCACGGTGCTGGGCACGCTGGCGCAGGCCGGGCGTGATAAGGTGACGTTTGTGGTGCCCGAGACGCTCGGAGGGCTGGGGGCGTGGCTCGAGCGGCTCCTCGCCGAAGCGACGGGCAAGGTGGGCAGGGGCCTCGTGCCCGTCACGGGCGAGCCGCTGGGTGCACCCGAGGTTTACAGCGCGGACCGTGTTTTCGTTTCTATAAAGCTTGAAGATGATGCGGTGTCGGGAGTGCCCTTAGAACAGCTAGGGGTGGCGGGACACCCCGTGTTGCGGATCACCCTGCCGAACAAGTACGACGTGGTCGGACAGCTCCTCGTGTGGCAGTTCGCCGTGGCGGTGGCGGCCTATCACCTGGGCGTCGATCCGTTCGCCCTGCCGGACACGGCGAGCACTGACGCCCGCGTGCAGGAGCTGGTGGAGCACTACAAGGTGGCGCGCGTCATGCCGGACGGGTCTTCGGCAGTCTCCGCTGAGACCCTGCTGGCGTTTCTCGCCGAGGTCAAGCCGGGCGACTACATCACTTTGCAGGCGTACCTGCCGCCCTCCGAGGAAGTCATAGCAGGGCTAAAGGCGCTCCGCGTCGCCTTACGGGACCGCTACACGTGCGCGGTCACTTGCGCCTTCGGGCCGCAGTACCTTCACAGCACCGGACAGCTCCACAAGGGCGGGCGCGGCGTGCACGTCGTGCAGCTCGTCTCCGAGCCGCGGCGGAACGCGCCCATTCCCGATGAGGCAGGCATGGCGGCGTCCTCGCTCTCTTTCTACTTGCTGAAGCGGGCGCAGGCACTCGGCGACAAGCAGGCGTTGGAGGAGGCGGGGCGGCGCGTGATCCAGTTCAACCTGGGGCAGAGGGTGGCGGCGGGGTTGGAGGCGCTAAGCCAGTTACCTTGAACCTCTCTGTCATCCGCTGTTCTGCCTAGCTAACCTTGAAATGCGAGTTTATATAGCAAGTATCATTTGGTTTGAGTGAACGAAGTTTTGCGAAGCAACGCTCTCACGATGTAGAACACCGTTGCCTTTTGCTACGCAAAAACTACGTAAAACGGCAAACTACGTAATTCGCTTTGCGAAAACTTCGTAAGTAGCGCGCATATTTAAGAATGAAATCCCGCTCTCAGGCGAAGCCTAGCGGGACGGCTGCGGCTGAGACTTGCGCTATTCCAATCAGTACTTATGTTAATTGCTATACAACTGCAGAACTCTCCCCATCAGTTCAACTCAGGGGGCAAACTCGCTTTTGGCAAGCTGTTTATGACGTCAGCGAGACTCGTGTCACCCTTTGGAAGCTCGCAGGTTTGGTCTGCAAAGCAGGCTTTGATGACAGACTGCGCGAGGTCGCGGTCCGCCGCGTGGGTTATAGCTTGGCCGACGATATAGGTAGCAATCTCAAGCGCTTGAACGTAGAGGCCCCGCGCTAAGAGGTACTCGCTGAAGCCGACTAAAGTGCGTAATATTCCGGTAGGCGGGTCGTTTTTTTGAGCCAGGTCTAGCGACTGATTCAGGTGCCCGAGAGCCGCAGCGTAATCCCGACACGCCAGGTCGACGCGGGCCCGCTCCAAGAGCAGGGAGGACATCATGTGCTGGTAGTCCATATCCTGAGCCAGCTCGGTAGCGAGCGTGATATGCTCACTCGCTTTAGCGACGTCCCCTTGCTTCCGCTTCACTTTGTTGAGGACGTCGTAGAGATAGGGCCGAAAAGAGGGGAGGTTAGAGGTCTCGCAGAGACGTAACCCCTCTTCCAAAACAAGCTCCGCCTCGCTGAGCCTATCCATGACGGTAAGCAGCTCGCCTCGGAGATGCAAGCAGGTGATGACGCCTGCCTGATAGCCGGACTGCCTATCGAGGTCTTCGGCTCGGTCCAAAGGTTGTTCTGCTGCAGCGTACTTTCCGGCGTAGTAGCGCGTGAGGCTGAGGTTATAGAGTAATGCCGTCTCGAAGCGCCGGTCATCCTGCTGTTCGAGGAGGTCATAGGCTTCCTGCAACAACCTAATAGCCCGCTCATACTCCCCGGCGTGATCACCGAGAAAGCGGGCGAGTTCGCCTGTGCCGCGTGCGATGAGTGCAGGGTCACCGTGCGTGCGAAAGTGCACGAGCGCCCTCTCCGCTGCTTGGAGGGCGTCGTCGGCTTGCCCCAGGTGACGCAGCATCCATGACAAAGCCCAGTGCAGTTCTCCGAGCGTGCGTGCGCTCTCAGGTGACGAGTCTAGGCGCTGAACAGTACCGGAGAATAGGTCTACCCCCTCCCGCACACGTCCGGTAAGCTCGAAGAAGCGGTAGAGCGGGTGCACACTCTCCGCGAGTTCGGCGAACTGATTCTGCTCGAGCCAGTAGTTCCACGCGCTGCGGATGTTGTCTAGCTCGCCTGCAATCTCGCTGAGCGCGGCTTCGGCGCGTTCGCCCCTGATTTGCGCCGTACGCTCCTTTAGAAATGTTTGGAAGTAATCAGCGTGGTCGCGCCGCTTCGTCTGGACAAGTTCGGGATACTCTAAAAACTTATGACACGTAAACGCGTAGAACAGAGGATGCCGCCCGAACCGCCCCCCCTCCCGCAGCTTGAGAAGCGACTTGTCTACCAGCGACACGAGCACCGAGAGCCCCGCCCCGACCACCTCTCTCGCCGCCTCGCGGCTGAACCCGCCCCGGAACACCGACAGCTCGCGCAGCACGCGCCGCTCCTCGGCGCTGAGGAAATGCCAAGAATATCCAAAGGCCGCCTCGATGCTGCGGTGGCGCTCGGGCACGTCGCGCAAGGTGGTGCGTAGGACTGCCTGGTCCTTCCTGAGCTGCGCGGCGACGTCACCCCACAGCATGACCCGCGTCCACGACGCGGCCAACTCGAGGGCTAGGGGCGAGCCCTCGACGCGCCGGCCTACCTCCTCGGCCGCCTCTAAGTCCTGCGGTGTGGGCGAAAAGCCGACGACAACCCGTTTGGCCCGCTGCACGAAGAGCTGCGCCGCCTCGGATGGGCCTCCCGCTTCGCCCCCCCGCTTGAAGGGCAGCCCCTCGAGCCAGTACACCCACTCCTCGGCCAGGTTGAGGCGCTCACGCGAGGTCACGAGAATTTTGATGCCGGGGCAGCGGGCCAGCAGCTCGGATAAAAAGGACGCGCCCGCGATCACGTGCTCGTAATTGTCGAGCAGCAGGAGGCTGTGCACGTCTGCGAGCTGCTGGACGAGCTGGGCGAGGACGTCGTGACCTTTAAGCTCGAGTCCGAGGGCGTTGGCGAGGGCCGTCGGCACCTCCTCGGAGCTGTTCAGGGCGACGAGCCAGACCGGGTGAATTCCGTCCGGGAACGCCTCTTCGCCTTGCAGCGTCCTCACCACCTCGGCGGCCAGCCGCGACTTGCCCATGCCCGCCAGCCCCACGACGGTGACGAGGCAAGCCTCGCCGCGCAAGAGGTTCGCGACCTCGCATACCTCCGCGCCCCGCCCGACGAAGCTCGCCGCGTGGGCTGGCAGGTCGGCGCGGTTACTTGTCGGGCGGAGCTTGCGCCGCGCCTCCCCAGCGTCGACCTCGAGGGGCAGGCCCAGCTCGAGCGCCTCCTCGCGGAGCTTGGCCGCCCAGGGGTGACCGTTTGCGAGCAAGAGGGTGTAGGCCCGTTCTAGCTGCTCGGGCTCGAGGATGGCAACGTGCGTGTGAGCTTCCTGGGCGTGCCGGGCGGCCCCCTCAAAGTCGCCGCCCTTGGCCGCCTCCTCGCCTAACCCTAAGAGGGCGTCGGCGGCGCGGCCTGCCAAGAAGTCGCGCGTGCTGTAGACCCACTCCTCAAGCTCGTTCGACGCGCCGCTGAGGTGCACCCCACGCAGGAACTGGCCCCTGTAGAGGCTCGCGGCCCCGCCCAAATCGTTGCGCTCGAGTGCTTTCAAAAACGCCTGCGCGTCGGTCTGTAAAAGCGGGCGGGCGTGGGTCGTGTCGGCCTCGACGACCTCCCCGCAGTACCGCTTAAGCCTCGAGAGTTCCGTCGCCAGGCTCGCTAGCGGGTCGGCGGCGGCGGGCCAGAAGAGTTCGGCCAGGTGGCGGCGCTCCTTGGGACCCTCTAAGCACAGGTAGCAGAGCAGCAAGAGCGGCTTGGTCCGCTCGAAGTCGCTGCCCGCGAGCGTGAGGTGGCCCAAGGTGTAGAGGTCGGGCCGGTCAGAAAGTGGCTGGGTCTGAGGCGTCATGTTCGGTCTCGGATGTATAGTAGCAGAAACGGGCGACACGTTTCTTGAAGGATGTTGACCTCCAAGCCAGGGCGGTTCGCCGCGACGGTTTGGCGGGTCAGTCAAGCACGTATAGGCGGACGGTCAACTTTGTTCAAGACGCCTCTCGGCTCAGTGCGCTAAGGTAGAGAACGACATGCAACCGACACGCTTTGGATAGGAGGGAACATCATGAACGCTTCGTCACGACCCGAAGAGCGCGTCAAGGTGTGGCGGCCCCAGGGCTTCGCGGGGCTCGAGGTGGAGAAGCTCGGGCTGTTTGAGATTGACGTTCCCAAGCTCGTCGTGCCCACCTTTGATCTGACCGTCGTGGTGCGCTCGGCAGGGCGTAACGTCTCGAATATCGGCGGTGTTGCACACGAGATGACAGGCGTCAAAGAGACCCGGCTGTTCACGAGCAATGCCGAAATCAAATGGTTTGCAGAGAGTGAACCGGGCGCGTTCATCGACGTTTGGTCGTTGAAGTTCTCCGAGGCGTGCTTGGCACACTTCATGGCGGAGCTGACCGGGTCGCCCGCGCTGCCCTACTTCCCCGCCTACGAGGTGGACGCCGAGGTGAACGCCCCGCTCGCGCGGCTCGCCCGGGACACCATCGACACCTTCGACCGACCCGCGACGACGATGGAGCGTGAGGCTAAACTTTTGGGTTTGCTCTACGCCGCCCTCAAGCACTGCTCGACTAAAGCGCCGCCCGACCTCGAGATAGGACGGGAGCCTAGAGCGGTCGCCGTCGTCAAGGACGCCTTGCAATCCGCGCCCGAGGTGGACGTTAAACTGGACGACTTAGCCGCGCTGACCGGGCTCAACAAGTTCTACTTAAACCGCGTCTTCTCCAAAGAGGTCGGCGTCAACCCGCATCAATACCAGCTCGGCCTCAAGGTGCAGCGGGCGAAGGACAAGCTGGCGAGAGGTGGAGAGATTGCGAACGTGGCGTTCGACCTGGGTTTTTCCGACCAAGCCCACCTGACGCGCACCTTCAAGAGGTTCACCCTGACCACGCCGGAGAGGTTCCAGACGCACACGCTCTCGAGCTAAGCCCCTCCTCCGCGCTCTCAAAATCATCGTCTTGAACGATCTTACGGTGTGACCGTAGACTAGGAGCCTGTTAGGTACGCGCTGAGGTCAACCCGGTAGAGCCGACGAAAGGCAGCGTCAAGCGCCTCGACCTCCTTAAAGCCTGTTCGGGTCGCCGCTTCGAGAGGTGACGCGCCCCGCGCCAAGAGCGTCCGCGCCTTGCCGAGCCGCATCAGCGCCTGGTACTCGCCCGGCGTGACACCCGTTGCGTCCTTGAACACCTTGACCAGGTACGCCTCGGGCATCTCGGCCTTGACCGCCAGATCCTTCACCGAAATCTCCTTCGCGTAGAGGAAGTTCAGGTAGGTCTTGAGCGCCTCGACCATCCGCGCCTCTTTGCCCTCCGGCTTGGCGTCCTCCCAGAAGGTCTCGACCACGTCACCGACCAGGAAAAGCAGGTTCTCCTCGCGCTCGAGCTGCGAGCCAGACCGGTCGAACGACGCGCACAGCTCGGCGAAGCGCACCGCGAAGGAAGTCGGCAGCACGGGTCCGCGCCACCGAAAGGGCTGAATCTGCCCGGTCAGCCCGACCACGACCTCTTCGAAGATGCCTGAGTCTACCGTTAAGGAGCGGGTCTGCCAGCCCGACGCGCTCGAGCCGCTATGCACCTCACCGGGCGCGAAGAGGAGCAGCGTGCCGGGCGAAAGGGACACGTCCGCGCCGCCGACGCGGGCTACCCCGCCCCCGCGCTGGCACCACACGAACTCCCAGGCGTCGTGCAGGTGCGGCTCGAAGCGGACGGGCGCATAGCTCGTGGTGATGAACTCGAGCCCCGCCACGTCCTTCGGACGCCAAGTGCGCACCTGTAATGGTTCGCTATGAACGTGACGCCCCCCGTCGGTCATCTACCCCTCCACCGCGCTCAGCTTCCGAAACCTGCCCGGCGTCGTTTTGGTGTGGCGCTTGAACGCCCTCGAGAAGTGCGCCTGGTCCGAAAAGCCCAGGTCGAACGCCACGTTCGCAATCTCTTCACCTTTCGCCAGCAGCCGCTTGGATTCGTTCAGCCGCAAGTACATCTGATAGGCGTGCGGGGATATGCCGAGGTCCCGCTGGAACACCCGGAGCAGGTGGAACTTGTTCAGGTCGGCGAGCAGCGCGAGGTGGTCGAGCTTGACCTCTTCCGCCAGGTGCGCGTGCACGACCTCTTTCACAAGGGACACGGCGCGGTGCTCCTGACCGAGTTTGGGCTCGGGGGGCGGCGCGTCGGAGAGGTGGGTCAAGGCGACGTGCATGAGACCCAACAGCCGCGACTCGCACTCCAAACCCGTCGCGCCTTCGTCGAACGCGCGGATGGTTTCTGAAGCGAGCCGGGCGATAGGGGCGTTGAGGCGTTCGTCTGCCGTCATCGAGGGGAAGTAGGGCGTCTCTTTGAGCCCTAGCGTCTCCCTCACGTCTTGTATCAGCTCGGGATAGAAGCGCAGAGTGCGGGCGGTTATTGGAAGACTATCTGAACTTATGACGCTTGCGGTTTCGCCTGGATGTTGGACGAGGAAGAGGTTATCTGGTTCAGCGAAGAGGTGTTCAGCTCCCATGTAACGGAATTTGTAGTTGCCGCCTGAAGCTACCGTCATATCGTAAAACCCGTCGAGATAGATATGCGGCAGGTCGAGATTAGGAATATTCTCGAACAGCTCCACCTCCAGCCCCGCGACCTCAGAGGGTCGCCACACCTTGACGCGCTCTCGCTCGGCTTGCTGCTCCGCCTGGCTCATCTCGACCTCCTCAGGGCTGGACGTGTTGACACAGGAACAATATAAGCGCCACCGGTTGCGCCGTTCTTGAACGATGTTGACCTAACGATCCCCTCAAAACCGCCGGATGAGCACCACCCCGACGAGCAGCAGGAGTGCGCCCAAGAGCCGCTGCCAGGTGGCGGGGTGCATCTCGAAGTTTAAGAGCCCGAAGTGGTCGATGACGATGGCGGCGACGAGCTGCCCCGCGATGATGAGCCCGATCAGGGAGGCGGCCCCCAGGCGCGGCCCGGCGACGATGGTGCCGACCTGGTAGAAGATGGCTAAAAGCGCCGCGCTCCAGGCCCATAAGGGCACAGCGGGGAGGTCGGCGATCTTAGGTGCAGGCGAACGTACGCCTAGCGCGAGCAGCAGCGACAGCACCAGCCCGAGCGCGAAGATGGCGACCGAGACCCAGAAGGGGTGGCCCAGATAGGTGCGCAGCGTCGTGTTGGCGGCGACCTGGATGGGGATGCTTGCCCCGATCAAGAGGGCGAGGATGATGTAGGGCAGCACGGTCCGGCCTCCTGGCGTCTAACTTGCTAGGCTCAGCTTCTGGAAGCGCCCCGGCGTGGTCTGGGTGTAGCTTTTGAAGGTGCGGGTGAAGTGTGCTTGGTCCAAAAAGCCCAGGTCAAAAGCGACGTTAGCGGGTTTCTCGCCCTTCGCCAAGAGGTGCTTGGACCGGTTGACTCGCAGCCCCATCTGGTACTCGTGGGGCGACATCCCTACGTCCCGTTGAAAGACCCGCAAGAGGTAGAACTTGTTGAGGTGCGTCAGCGCGGCGAGGTCGTCCAGCTTGACCGTAGCCTCGAGGTGCGCGTGCAAGACCTCTTTGACCAGAGACACAGCTTTATGCTCTTTGCCCAACTTAACTTCGGGTGGCGGGGTGTCGGAGAGGTGCTTGAGAACTGCGTGCATGAGCCTAAGCAGGCGCGATTCGCACTCCAAGCCCGTCGCGCCCCCGTCAAAGGCGTTGATCGTTTCTGTGGCAAGTTTAGCAATAGGAGCGTTCAGGTTTTCGTCGGCGGTCATCGAGGGAAAGTAGGGCAGACCCGTCTTGAGCCGTAAGGCTTCCTTCATGTCCGCCATCAGCTCGGGATAGAGGCGCAGGATGCGAGCCGTCGCCGAGAGACCGTCCCTGCTTGTAGCGCTAAAGGTTTCTCCCGGTCGCTGGACGAAGAAAAGATTGTCTACAGAGGAGAAGCGGTGTACAGCGTTCATATATCTGAACCTGTAGCTACTCGCTCGAGCCACAGTGAACTCATAGTAACCGTCGAAGTAAACAGGGGGCAGGTCAAAACTGGGAATGTTATCGAACAGCTCCACCTCCACCCCCGCGGTCCCCTGCGGCCTCCACACCTTGATGCGCTCTTGCGGGCGTTCTTCCAGGCTTTGTTCTTGTACGCGGCTCATCTCGGCTCCTTCACGCGGCAAGGCGGGGCGGGTGGTCTGCTAGGGGCAGTATAGAGCTTCCGCTTGGGAAGTTTCTTGAACGATATTGACCTCCCCGCAGAACCAGCCTCCGCGCCCCCAAACCTTCCGCCATCACGCCGCTCCGCAAGATGCTTCAAGACCTCCTCGCGGGCGAGGCTCTAGGCTCGTGACATGCTGCTGCATAAAGCACCAGCGCCGAAAGGAGTGACGACATGAAACGAGGCGAAGGATTAGGGGCTGCGAGGCGCGGCCTCTTGGCTCTGGTGGCGCTCGCGCTAAGTGCGTACCTACCGGCAGGCGCATGGGCGCAGGAAACGCTCGCCCTGCCCGGCGAGGCGCTCTACCCGGAGGGCGTGTTGGCGCTCCAAAACGGCGACCTGTTCGTGACGGGCTTCGGCAACGGTTCCATCTTGAGGGTTGTGAACGGCGAGGCCCAAGTGTTCAAGGAGGCGGGGGAGGACGGGCTATCTAGCGCCGTCGGCTTAGCCGCGGACGAAGCGAGAGAACGCTTGTGGGTCGCCAACTTCTCCTTCGACGGGTTTACGAGCGACCTCAAGGTGTACGACCTGGACTCAGGCGAGCTTTTGGCCTCCCTAGCCGACCCGGACGACAGCCCGCACTTCTTCAACGAGATCGCGATCGCGGAGGACGGGCGCGTCTACGTCTCGGACACGGCCGCACCGACTATCTGGACGGCAGACCCCGAACTAAATGGCGTCGAGGTCTTTGTGCAGGACGACCTCTTGATGAACCCCGACCCAGAACGGGCCTTCGGGCTGAACGGCCTGGCATTCACGCCCGGCAGCGACTATCTCATCGCCTCGGTCATGGACCGCATCGACCAGGGCGGCGGACGTTTAGTGCGCATCGACCTGGCGACGCAAGAGGTCATGGACGTAGAGCTTAGCGGGGACGCAGTGGAAACCTTTGGCGGCTCGGACGGGATGTTCTTTCATGAGGACAGTCTCTTGATGGTCAACGTAACGCCGCCCGCCTCTATCGTCAGTGCTGAGTTCGCTGAGGATTACTCGAGCGCTACTTTCACCGCTAGGGATGTCTTCGAAGCGGTCTACAACCGCCCGACCTCTTCAGCCGTGCAGGGTGACACCCTCTGGACGGTCAACAGCCAGCTCGACCACATCATCGACGACGAGAACGGGGCGCTGAACACGCCGCCCGACCTGCCTTTTGAACTTGTGGGCGTGCCGCTGGGCGAACTGCTCGGACAAGGGGCGCACTCTACTTTACGAACCCACCCTTCGTCTTATTGGGCCCGCCCCTAGGCGCTGAAGGGCAGGAGGCCGAGTTGGACTTCTCCGGCGTCTACCGGCTAGAAGACGGCGACGTGATCCTCTGTCAAGTCGGCACCATCATCGCGGGGCAGCTTCATCGCGGCGCTCGTCATCGACCACTTCGGCCTTTCAAATTTCGAGCTGCACCGCCTCAACTGGCAGCGGGCTCTGGGCGCGGTCTGCCTCATTGCCGGGGCGACGCTCGTCTGGCAGTTTTAACCGCCAACAGCCTGCCCGTACACCTCAGGCGTCAGCTTGTAAACGCGTTCGAACTCGTCCTGGAGGTCAGTCGGCTCCAAACCTACCTCCTGCGCTACGCTCGCTAAAGATCGGCCGCGCCCCAGGAGTGCTTTGGCGAGCGCGAGGCGCACGAGGCGCTGATAGGTCTCGAGGTCGACCCCCTGTTCCAGCTCGAACGCGCAAAGAAGTTGCTTTAAGGAAAGCTGGGCGCTGCGGGCCAGCTCGCGCAACGGTAGCTCGTCTGACGGGCGGTCCCAAACGTGTGCCCTGAGCAGCCCTAGCACGCGCTTCTCTGCGTCCGGCTCGAGCATTGCGGGCAGCTCGCCGAGCGTCTCGATCACGTCGCCCGTCAGGATGAGGATGCGCGACTCGCGCTCGAGCGCCGAACTCGGCAGCTCCACGCTCTCCCAGAACGCCACGAAGTCTGCCGCGAAGTGCGTCGGCAAAAAGGGCGTGCCAAACGTCGGTAGCACCCGCCGCCCAGTGAGGTCGAAGGTGATGTCAGCGGCGATGTCCGCGTTGACGAGCGCGGCTTGTGCTTGCCAGGGCTCGTGCGGGTTCTGGGCGGCGCACACCTCGCCGGGCGTGACCAGAAAGAGCGCGCCAGCGGAAAGGGCGTACGTTTGGCCCCGCAACGTGGCGCTCGCGGAGCCGCGCTTGAGGTAGACAAAGGCGTACGCACTCTCTACGCGCGGCGCGAAGGCGTGCGCGTCCAGAGAGGTCTGCGCGAACTCGACCCCAGGGACGTGCTCGTGACGCCAGTAGCGGACGGGCGTCCCCTTAGGGGGCGTTTTGAACTGTTCGTCTCTCACTTAGGCTTGCCCTTTCGCTCCTCTTCCGCCGTGTTCTCCATAGGGTCTCACGTTCGTTTTGCCGAGCACGCCCGCCACCATTGCACGAGAAACTGTCAGGGAAGTGTAAGCCATGCTCTACCCAAGTATAGGTCACCTCTTTGCGAAAGGCTTGAAGAAAGTTGCGGTCGAGTCGTGCTAAGGCCAAGCCAGCAATTTCTTTCAAGACGCCCGGACTCGCCGTACGGTAGTCTCGCCAAAGTCACGAAAAGGAGGCCACACATGAACGTAGCACCTCACCAAACGAACAGCTCGGTACAGGGCGCAGCGCACGGCAAAAAGCTGACCTGTGGAGGGCTGACCCGTCAAGCCGCCTCTCTAAAACCTGTCCGGCACTACGCCAAGGGCGAGCCGGTCTTTCACTGCGGCGACCCCGTAGCAGGGCTCTTCACCGTGAGAATAGGCTTAGTGCGGCTCGTGCACCTCACCGAGGAGGGGCGCGAGGTCACCGTGCGTCTAGCTGGGCCGGGCGACGTGTTGGGGCCTGACGCGCTGAGGCCCCACGCTCGCTACAGCGCCGACGCGCGCTGCATGTCAGAGGTCGCGCTCGACTACACCTCCCGCGAGTCTGTGCTAGGGGGATTAAACCAGCGTGTCTCCCTGGACCTCTTGGCCCAGCTCGGGCGGCAGCTCGCCTCGGCGGAGCGGCACGTGACGCTCTCGACCTACCCCACGGACGCCCGTATCCTGTGGCTGTTCGGCTGGCTCGCGCCGCGCTTCGGCGTGACGCATCTTGACGAGCACGGCTGCTGGACCGAGTTAGAGCTGCTTTTAACGCATGAAGACGTCGCGGCTTTGGTGAACGCGACGCGGGTCACGGTCTCCTACGCCTTCGCCCAACTGCGCGAGGCGGGGGTGCTGCGGGGCTCGAGGGGACGCTACTTCGTCAAGCCATCTTCACTGCGCCAAAGCGTCCTGACGAACACCACTTAACAGACGTGCCCGGACCGTGCTATCGTTGCCTTACCGAGGTGACGATGATATCGACACGCGAATGGCGCACCTTCTGGCTGGCCCCTGCGGGCGTGCCCTGCTTCCACGCGCAGTTCGCCCGCCACGCCTTCGAGCGGCACGTCCACGCGGAGTTCGTCATCGTGCTGATCGAGGCGGGTACAGAAGCCTGCTATCACCGGGGCGAGGTTCAGTACGCCGGCCCCGGCGGGCTTGGCTTGGTCAACCCCGGCGCGGTCCATTCGGGGAGACCCGAGGGCGAGGCGTACCGCTACCGTGCGCTATATCCAGACGCCGAGCTGATGCGGCGCACCAGCGCAGACCTCACGGGCGTGGACGAGATTCCCTACTTCACCAAAGCGGTCTTTAGCGACGCTGAAACAGCGGCGGCGCTGCTCGACGTTCACCGAGCGGAAAGCCCGTTAGCGTCCGGCGAAGCCTGGACTCAGTTCGCCGCGCTGCTCCTGTCACGCTACCGCGAGGGGCGCACGCCTCTAAAGGAACGGAGCGCCGAGCCCGCCGCCGTGAAGACCGTCAAAGCGTATCTGTCTGAGCATCCCCACAACGACACCACCTTAGAGCGCCTCGCTCAGCTCGTCCAGCTCAGCCCCTACCACCTGCTGCGCAGCTTCGAAGAGGTTACCGGGCTGAGCCCCTTTCACTACCAGCGTCAGGTACGGCTCCGCCTCGCCCAGAGCGTCTTGCAGCAGGGTCTCAGCGTGGCGCAGGCGGCGGGCGCGGGCGGCTTCTCGAATGTGGCGGAATTGGAGCGGGCGTTCAGAGGCACGTTAGGGATGAGCGCGACGACGTATCGCGCAGCCTTTAGGTGACAGGCTCTCGTGACAGAGCGCAACTTTTTGCAAAATAGCCGCCCTAGCTCTGTGCTACCCTTTTCGTAACGACTGAGCATTGACGACCTGACGAGAAGCGAGGTGAGCATGAGCGTTATGGATGTGCCCGAGCCGACGGTGAAAGTGTGGAGGCCGCAGGGGTTCGCGGGGGTGGAGCTTGAGAAGTTTGACTACATGACCACTTGCCATCTGCCCAAGCGCTTTATGCTCGAGTACGACATCACTGTAACCAGAATATACGAGGGTAACGCCAAAATCTTTTATAGAGGGGAAAAGCAGGTTGTTACCCCCCACCGCGAACTTCTCTATCTTCAACATGCGGGCGAAATGCTCGAGGTGGACGCGCCAGCTTGCGATGTGTCTGCCTGGACGCTGCGCATCTACCAAACGCACATCCACGAACTGCTTAGAGAGTTAGGCGTGGAACGGGAAAGTGTTTTCTTTCCACAGATGCTTATAGCCGATACGCTGAATTCGTCCCTCTGTCGCCTTGCCGCTGAGACGATTGACTGTTTCGACAGGCCAAGCAGTAACCTCGAGCGCGAGTTCAGGCTCCTGGGCCTCCTCTATGCTGTCCTCAAACACTGCTCCGACACCCCGCCCCCCGAGGTTAAGTTAGGCAAGGAGCACAAAGCAGTCGTTTTAGTCAAAGAGGTCTTGCACGCGCATCCTGAACAAGACCTCAAGCTGGACGACCTAGGTGAGATGGCGAACCTCAGCAAGTTCCACCTTATGCGCGTCTTTCAGCGGGACGTGGGGCTTTCGCCGCACAAGTACCAGACGGGCTTGCGCATCAACCTCGCCAAGGACAAGCTGGCGAAGGGCGCAGAGATCGTGGACGTAGCGCTCGACTTAGGCTTCAACGACCAAGCGCACTTCACGCGGACCTTTGAGACGTACACGCAGACCACGCCGGGTAGGTTCAGGCAGGACAGCTTGGCCTCCTAAAGCGGGTCGACATCGGATGACACGCGCGGCTTTTGCCGTGCGTTTTTTTGCTGAGGTGACGCAATTCTATTCAAGACGGACGCGGCGGTCTGCCCCTATGCTCGACTCGTCCACCGTGTAAGGCCGCTGCTCGAGCGCACGCCCGTGGACGAAACCCATACGAGCCCCTGGGCTCACCCGTATACGCCGTCAAGCGCGCGCAAGCGTGTAAATGCGGCAAGTCCAAACATGATAAGGAGAACCACATGCCTCACATCCGACTAGACTCCCTTGCCCGCCTGCTCTTGCTCGCCCTCGCCGGGGTACTCCTGGGGACCGCGCCGGCCCAGGCGTACCTCGAGGAAGCCGACCTCTTCGCCGAGCGCTACCTCTCAGGCGACACCTTCCCGCTGCTCAGCGCGCGCGACGACTTCGCAGGCGAAGCGGACGCCTACGCCTTCCAGGATGCGTACGTCGACGCGCTCGTCGCCCGTGGTGAAGAGGTCGTCGGCTACAAGCTTGGCTTCACCGGACCGAGCAACCCGCTGGGCGCTCCCGAGCCCGTGCTGGGGCGCATCCTCGCCTCACAGATGAACGAGGACGGCGCTAGCGCCAGCCTGGAAGACACCTTTGTGAGCGGCAACGTCGGCTTCGAGGTCGCCTTCGTCATGGGTCAGGACGTTTCAGCGCCGATGAGCGCCGAGGCGCTGCGGGCGGCGATTGCCGAGGTCGCCCCGGCGATGGAGTTCCCGGACTTCGCCTTTTCGGACCCCGACAACCTCAGCTACCTCGACCTGATCGCTGCCAACACCGTTTCCCGGGCGTTCGTGCTCGGCCAAGGCGTGCCCCTGTCTGAACTGGAGACCGAACTGGACGACATCGAGATCGAGGGGCGGCTGGACGGCGAGACCATTATCACCGCCGTCGGCTCCGACGCGGTCGGCGGGCAATTTAATGCCCTCGAGTTCTTGGCAGCCGGCCTGAGCGAGCGGGGCCAGAGCTTGCGGGCCGGGGACATCGTGGTGACGGGTGCCCTCGGCGGGGACGCCCCGCTCCAGGTCGGCACCTATGAGGGCGACTTCGGCCCGCTCGGTACGGTCGCCATGAGCTTCGAGTAGATCGCCCGGAGAGCCCTGCCCCGCGTTGCAGGTCGGAGCGTCCTGTAAGTCGTGCGCCGGGGTAAGAGCGTTTTTATGAACACCTTCTTCTTTATGAACACCTTCTTCCGGCGCGGCGCAAAATTATTCAAGACCTCTCCGCCCGCCGCTCCTTAATCTTAGAGCGAACGCTATCTAGGGGAGGTTGAGATTTGAACGCTGAAAATGGCGGCGTCCCTTTAAGAGCGAATGCAGTCGCCTAGAGACACCGCCCACGCCCAGCTCCGACCGATGAGGAGGTGAGACAGGACTACCTTAACAGCGCCGTAACAGTAGAGACCCAAACACCATACCCAAGTGACTCGAGAGGATACACCATGAACCAGCTTAAACTGTCCGCTATCTTAGGCTGCTTGCTCCTTTTAGCCGCCTGCCAAGACGCTCAGACACCTGCACCCACCCCTGACGCGTCCGACCCCGGCCTCAACGCCGACATTGACGAGGCGCTGGCGTTAGAGGAGGCCCAAGCTCTCTTATACCTCGCCTCGAGCGAGATGGGGCTTAGCGCCGTCTCGTTCTCGCAAGAGCGTTTCACCGAAGAGGAGAACGTGTTTTTGAAGAGCACCTTGGCCGTGAACGACTTGGAAGACCCCGACAAAGCCAACGCCACCCTGCCGATGTTTAAGGGCGTCGGGCCGGACGGCGAGGACGACGAGTACTTCATCGTCACCGAGGCGGCGAACTTCAACGTCGCGAAGCTTCTAGGCGTCAACTACGCGCCCAAATTGGTCTTCGGACGCGGTACGGGCGGCGACCAGGAGGTGACTTTGGAAAACGGTCGCCTCAAATTCAAAGGCGCGGTGGACTTCAGCCCTGAGCGCCGTTTAGAAGCGGGCGACGGCCCCTTCGCCTTCCCGCCCTCGGTGGCCGAGCCGGGCGCAATCGCCGATGAGGAATGGTCCTCGCTCGTGGTGCTGCCGAGCGGCTCCGTTCTCAACGTGCAGATCGTCGCGAACGACTCGGGCGAGCACGACCGCGTTATCAGCCTGGACAAGGAGGCCCGCACCGTCACGCTGCAACTCTTGGACGGCTTCCAGGGCGGCGACCAGTACTACTACCATCTGGTGACCGACTCCTCGGACCCGGTCGCCGCGACCATCGAACTAGGCGTGTACGCGCCGCGTCTGGCGAACTTGCAAACCTTCGGGGCTAGCAACGTCTTCGACGAGTCGGCGCTCCTAGGCTTCTCGCCCAACGCCAACGGCGAGACGGGCGCGGACAACCCCGAGCGGCAGGGCTTAAACTCGACCATCGTGGACGACGACCGCGACCCCATCAACGTCTTCCCGCTGGACCCTGCGAATGACCAGGAGTTCTTCAACAACTACAGCCCGATGTGGGACGCGCACGTGTCACAGTGGACCGACGAAGCGATCGAAGCGGGCGAGCGCCGCCGCATCACCGGCTTCGAGGACCTACGTGAACTTGTTGACGCAGGACTCGTCACGAGCTTTGGGGGCAGCCCCGGCATAGAGAACGGCTTTGTAGCAGGCTTGCGGGCAACCAATATCATCATCAACTGCCCTGTGATCGCGCAGCCTTTTGAGGAGAATGACGAGGGTGACGACGCTACGCCCTTCCGGTAGGGGACCTTCCGGTGGAGTGAACTAGTAGTAGATAGCTATAGCGTTTCCACGTTTCATTGCTACAGCAATGAAACGTGCGAGCGGATGCGAGAAGAAATAGACACGGTCAGTTGGTGCAGCGAAGCGTGGAAGTGCTACTAATATCGGAGAAGCCGCTCCGGAGCGGCTTCTCTTTCGTTGTCAGGGCGTGTTTTTAGGCGGTGTACCCCGTTCCGTTTCTAGAGCTGCGCGGAGCCCGTGAGACGGGTCAGCGTCCGCGACCACACAGAACGGGACACCTTCTTTACCATGCGCTCATCCCGGGGTTGTGCTAACGCATCTGTAACAGTCCGACCTGCGAGCGAGCGCAAAATTGTTCAAGACCGCTCGAGCATATGCCGCTAAGCTGCGTAACGAAACGCCACGCTAAAGGAGGTTTTCGCAACCACTAGAAAAGGCGGCGTCACATAAAAGCGACTGCCATCGCTCGTGAATACTGCCCACGCCTACCCCCACGCGAATAGGAGAGACACCATGAGCTTAACCTCACAACGCCTGACCCTTCTGCTTCTCAGCTCCCTTTTTCTCCTCGGCCTCGCCTTCGCCCAAGAGGAGGGCGGTAACGACGACGACGTCGCACCCGCCCCGGCGTCTATCGGCGCGGACATCCCGCTGACCTACTTCGGCCCCGCGCCCTCGCAGGTGCAGCGCGAACTCATCGGTCCCTATCACCTCCTCAAAGCCGGACAGGTGGACCAGGAGGCGGGCACCGTCACGCTGCCTCTTTACGAGGGTCAGATGGAGAGCGGTGAGAGCGTCTGGTACATCCTCACCGACACCGACGACGCGGCGAACGCTGCCGCCTTGGGCCTCAACCACTCGCCCAAGCTGACCTACGCCGCCGTGGGTCGGGGCGTGCGCACCGCGACCTTGGAGAGCGACGCCTCCCTGACCTTCGCGCAGGGTACCGTCGACTTTGCGCCCGAGCGCATGCTCACCCCCGGCGCGGAACCTAACTTCTTCCCGCCCAGCGAGTTTCAGCCCGGCTCGGTCGGCGACGAGAACTACACGCCTTTAGTCAAGGTCGAGAACGCGGGCGGGTACATCTACAACGCGCCGATGGTCGCGTTTGACGTCACAGCGGAAGAGCTTAACCTCTTTTGCAACAGCGACGCCGACCCCAGCGTCGTGCACGACAAGGTGGTCGCTATTTGCCCCGAAGAGCAGACCGTGACCCTGGAGCTGACCCCCGGCATCTCCTTCGCCAGACCCAACCTCTACCTCTCGACGGACGCGAGCAACCCACTCGCCGCCACGCTCGAGGGCGCGACCCTCGCTCCCGCCTTGGAGGACATCACCGTGGGCCGCGACGACAGCGCCTTCTCCGCAGTCGAGCGCATCTTCGTCTTCACGAACGGACCCGTTGGCACGGACAACCCGCACCGCCAAGGTTTGAACAGCGCGATCAGCGACGGGCGCAGCCCCCTGAACGTCCTGGGCGGCATCCCGACCGTCGCCACGGACTACAGCCCCCTGTGGGACATGAACCTGGGCGAGTGGACCCAAGAGGCCATCGACGCAGGCTACCGGAGCCGCCTCATCGAGGAGTTTCAAATCCTAGGCTTTGTCGAGCAGGGCTGGGTTACGGGGCCGGGCGGCGAGCCCTACGGGTCGGTGGGCATCATCGTGAACTGCCCCATCGTCTTCCGCTTCCTCTAACAGGTTTAGCGGTTAGCCGTTAGCTCAACCACCACATCGCTTACGCCGCACCCTGGAACGAGGAAAGTTCCGGGGTGTTTTAAGGAGTTGCTTATGAACGTCTCTAGGAAGGCGGCGGTGAGCTTGACGCTGCTCGCGCTGTTTGTATCGCCTAGTTTTGCCCAGGACGCGGCACCCCTAAACGCTTGGACGGAAGCGCTCTACGCCCGCGTCAAGGGGGAGAGCGTCACGCCGCCCGTGGCCGCCCGCGTGTTCGCTTACGCCGGGCTAACGATGAACGAGACGCTCGCGGTGCTCGGCGAGACGGACTCGCTGTCTCGAGAGGTGAGAGCGGGGCTCGAGTTACCTCAGGCCGACCCGGTCCAGACTTACGACACTCTCACCGCCATGAGCGCCGCGCTGCACACGCTCACCTCCGGGCTGATGAAAGAGCACAGCGACATGTGGCAGCCCTTCGCCTCCTCCGCCTTAGAGACCAAACGCGCCTTTTCTGCCTTGCACGCCGAGCAGACAGCGGCGAGACGGCGGAGCGTGCCGGACGAGACGCTGTTAGCGTCGCTCGAGCTAGGCGCAGAGGTGGGACGCGCCATGCTCTCATGGGCAGAGACCGACGGCTTCGTCGAGGCGAGGGACGCCATGTACGCCTCCGCCGCCGAGCTTGCCGCCGCCCGCGCCGAAGACGCCTCCCTGTGGGTCGCGCGCGGCGCGGGGCGTGCCCCGATTCAACCTTTCTGGGGACGCCTGGAGCCGCTCGGCTTGGCCGCGCCGGAGCAGTGCCACGTCCCCCTGAGCGTCCCCTTCGACCTCTCGGTAGGCTCCGCCTTTGACAAACAGTTGCGAGAGGTCTACGAGACCTCGCAGTTTTTGAGCGAAGACGAGGTCGAAATAGCGTACTTCTGGGACGACGAGCCCGTCGAGACGGGCACCATCGGCGGGCACTTCCTGATGATCGGCACGCTGATGACGGAGCGGTTTGAGCTGAGCCTCGCGGCGGCCGCAGAGGTCTACGCTGTGCTCGGTGTGGCCTTGCACGACGCCTTCATCTCCGCCTGGTGGTCGAAGTATGAGGTCATGCTGGTGCGCCCCGAAACGCTCATACGCGAGACGCTAGACCCCGACTGGCGGCCCCTCCTGCAGACGCCCAACTTCCCCGAGTATCCGTCCGGTCATGCGGTGGCGGGCGCGGCAGCCGCCGAGGTCTTGACGCACGTCTTTGGCGAGGTCGCCTTCGAGGACCCCTACGGCGTCAGAAACGCTCGTGGCAGCTTCGCCGCGCACGACCAAGAGGCGATGACGCGCTCTTTTGCCTCTTTCCAGCAGGCAGCCGAGGAGAACGCGTTGTCGCGGCTTTACGGCGGTGTGCACTACCGCGCGGCAGCCGAAAACGGTCTGGAACAGGGCGCGTGTGTTGGGCGACGCGCCCTAGAGGTGTTGGGACTGTCTCCTCGAGGGGTTGTGAACAAAGAGTAGCTGTACGTTTCGATGTGGTGACTGCCAGCGCCGGTTCTAATTTCGTTCGCAGAAACTCGGGGCTGGCTCTTAGAGAGAAGGGCGACATTGAACTAGGCGGCCTAGACTAGTACCGAGGCGAGCATCGAGGTCTGTGTCATCGACCAAGCCGCCTCGGGCTACCCGGTAGTGACGTCCTAGTCCACGCTGGGCCGGGCGACCGAGCTGCGCACGCTGAGCGTGCTGGCCCTGCTCGACCAGGGCGACACTGTTTAGATCGTTGCCTTCGCTACTGATGAGTTCGGACTCCCGGTGATGGACCACGAATTGGCCCTCATGGTGGCTTCCGGCAGCGATAGGGCGTTCGGCGGCGGGCGCTTAGTGGAAAACGGCTCTTCGGTCGCGTGTTTCAGCGATCCCTTCGTTAACGATCTGATGTTACGTCGGGGCGATCGAAGCGACCGGCACGACCTCAGATGAGATCACCTTGGTGATCAGCAACCTCACCCTGCCCAACCAGCCGGAAACGGTGCTGTGCATCCCGGTCGGCCGGTAGAGCAGCCGACGAAGTCAGGCTATCGCTCTAGCGGTAGCCTTTTTCTAGGCAATGCGCTCCGGTAAGGTACACCTCGATGATGTCGCATGAACAGGCATGTTCAATTTTCAGCCCGCTCACCCGACACCTCTTGAGAGTGCTACTTGGAACTAAAACTGTATAGGCTGTAAGGTCGTCCTCCGGGCCGTTCGCCGCATAAGGGATCGACTCAACTTCTTCTATGCTGCTGGTGAAGTTAGCTTCTATAGCCTCGATCTGCTCTTCCTTTACCGCCTCTATCCTCATGAGCTTTTCCAAGTCTCCGCTGAAAGCTATAGGTAGACCTCCTTGGTTGGCTGCTTCTTAAATGCCTCACTTGCATACCGCCGCGGTATCTCATCAAGGATTAAGCTGAATGTTTTTGGGAAAGTAAAGAACTTTTTTATTTCTCCACACTTGTAACGAAATAAAAAAGTTCTTTACTAATAAATAGTCTGCGAAATAAACCTACAACGAGCGTTGAGGCTTCTGTGGGGTAAGCGGTTAGCTTACCAAGTGAGCCTGCCGAGCTTGCGGAAGTTGTGTAGCCCAGCGATAGTAAGAAAGGTGTCGTCATAGCTGTGCTCAGGACCTCTATAGAGACCGGCTAGGAGCTTGAAACGCTTGAGGTGAGCCAGGGTGTTTTCGACCTTGACGCGAGCGCTGTTTTGCAGGCTGTTAGCGAGCTTTTGCACGAGGTCTAAGGGCTTGTTACGCCTGGCTTTGTAGGGCTGCTCAAAGTGCCTGTTGGGATAGTCCTGAGCAATACCATCGCCGTTCGTCCAGCTTGACTGGATAGCCACGATCAACACGCACGTCCAGCTCGCTTGGCAGTTCGCGTAAGACCCCGCTACCTCTCAGGAGGGCGATGTCACTGACCCGTCCTTCAATCGAGCGCGAGAGATGCACAAAGAGATCACCAGGGGTGCTCGTCACTTGCGTCTTGAACGTGTGCCGCTTCTTCTTGTCCGAGTAGCGGCTTTTGTGCCTCGCTTTGTCTTTAGGTTTCTGCAACTCCTGCTCGGTGGCGTCAACGAGCACCTCCTTGAGTTCGGGATGCTTCTCGAGCAGTTCCTCCAAGCTGCCAATGCGCTTTTTGGGTTTAGCAAAAAGTAGTGTTTCTTGAACGGGCAAGGGCAAGACCGCTTGCAGCATGGGGCGCAACTCGCCAATCAGACGGCTGACGTTGCTATCATCTAGGTCGAACAGATAGCCCAGGAGTATCTGCGTGACATGAAGCCGGTAGTACATCAGCACAACCAGTAGTTGCCGCTCTAAGCTCAGCTTCGCCTTGCGTCCCCCACCCACGGCTCGCTGCCGCCCTTTGCGCTCCATACCTCGCTTCGCTCGCGCTTCGGCTATCGCCGCGTGCAACGCTTCGAACTGTGCAACTGTCAAACCCGTGAAGTTGTGCAGGTGCTTCGGGCGTCTTTTTAGTTTCCCAACGTTCATCCTTTACTCTAGCCTATTCCATTGCTCCTGCGGCTATTTCGCAGAGGATTAAAGGTGTGTACGCTTGGTGTCGGGTTCTCTTCGGTGGGTCGTTCCCGTGGAAAAAGAAACACGTCGGGCGCTACATTCATACCTACTGTAGTTTCTTGCCCCGGATATTTAGGGCAGGGTCTGGCTCTCGTGCCGCAGAGTAAATCCTTGAAAAAGAGTGCGTCCACCATCTTATTGCGGCGCACCATTTCGTTGGTCAAGCGGTTGAGGATAGAATGCGCATCCTTAGCGGGTTGGTTGACGATTGCGCCGTCGAGATGTGACCAGACGGCGAACTCTTTTGCGAAGATAGGACGCTCAGAGATGTTGATGCTATTGCCTTCGCCGCCCTTGACCTCGAGCGCCGCGTAGTAGTCGGGGTCTTCTTCAATCTTCACAGCAAAGTCGTACCTATTCGAACTGCTCGTGTGCTGAAATCCTGCAATTCTCCCGCTCGCTCGTAACCTCTCTAAAGCACTTCCAACTAACGCTTGTCGCCCTGCTGTCGAAGAAGCGATAAACGTTCCGCGAATACTTTCAATTGCCGAGCGAAAAACTAAACCGCTCTTGTAGTCTTCTGGAACGATGTCGTGCTCGAGCAGAATATCGGGGTGTAAGTCGTCCAGATTACTCAGGAGGTGAATCGTCGGTTGAACCTGCGCCATGACGTGAGGTTGATGCTTACAAGGTAACGCGGGCATGTGGACGCATCATAACGTTTTTACGAGGACTTTACTTCAACGCCTCCCAATCCTCCATCTCCACAGGCTCGAGCGGATCGTCATACCTTAAAACCGAGCCGCGCAAAGCTTTAAGGGACGCCTCCTCAGAAGACTCACTTGACCTCACCTCTTCCAACAACCTCAGCAGCGCCACATCCTTCTGCTTCGCCTCGAGCATCACGTCATAAGGTTCATCGCTGCCAATCTGGTCTAGCGTGTCGGTCACTTGCAAAAAGTCGCCTAGCTCGATGTAGTCGGCGTGCGCCGTGGTGAAGTCTCTGGGTGAGGAGAGGTGAAACTTGGGGATGCGCCCGTTCCAGGTGTTCACAACACGTTCAACAAGTTCAACAAGACCTTCGTCCCACCGCTCACGAACAGGGTTGAGCTTGTGGTGGAAGAAGTCGAAGATGACGGGTAGCCCGACGCTCTCGCAGACGCTCAAGATATCTTCGGTGTGAAAGGTGCGGTCGTCGTTCTCGAGCGTGAGCTTGTCTTTCGCCAGTGGCGAGAGGAGGTCGATATTTTTCTCTAACCTCTTCAGCGCCGTAACCTTGTCCCCATAAGCGCCGCCCGCGTGCAGCGTCATGGTGCCGCTGTCGGGGTCTACAGCTTCCAAAAAGGCGGCGTGGTACTCGAGTTCCCTAACGGACGCCGCGACTACCTTCTCTTTAGGCGAGTTGAGCACCGTGTACTGTCCGGGGTGCATGGAGAGGCGCATATTGTGTTGGCGCGTGAAGTCGCGGATGTGAGTGAGTTCTTTTTCGAAGCGTTCAAGCCAGTTGAAGGGGAAGGCTTCGTGCGACGCCAGCGGGATAATAGAGGAGCCAATGCGCAGAAAGTGGATGCCCTGTGTGAGGTTCCACTCGAGCATCTTGAGGAGCGTCGTCAGGTTTTCGCGGGCCACGGCTTCGGCTTTTTCGTCCGCGAGGTTGGCGAGTCGTACGGTTTTACCTGTTGTGGTCTTTAGCGTGACATTGGTACAGGGGTAGCCTAAATAGCGCAAGTTCATCTGACTACTTTAAGGGCGTTGGGGCAGCTAGACCGTGAGGTCTGTTGAAAAGGTGAGTCCCAACACCAGCTTCGGCAAAGGCGAGTTCGTCTGTTTTCGAAGATGCAGGCTGATATTTGTGCTCATTCCCGGTATATCGCGACCTCACAGGTGGCTGGCGTTGCTGAGTCGCGCTACCAGCAGTAGCATACTCAGCCCCTTTCATGTTTACCTAACAATTTGTCACACTGACGCAAAGCTCTGGTAAACTTTCCTGACAGCAATTTCGCATTGACAGTCACGCGCGCATTGAAAGGTCACGCCATGAAACGAACGTCTATCCTCGTGCTCATCTTAGGTCTTCTCTCAGTCAGCGCCCTAGCCCAAATTGACAATACTGACAACCGCATCGACCTCATCCGCTTCGACGCGCCCGAGCTTGCGGCGTACGGCCCCTATGACATCGGCGTGCGCACCTTAAATCTCGTCAACGCGGACGAACTCGACATCGTGAACGCCGTGCAGGGCGAGCCTATCCCCCGCTACGACAGGCCACTCACGGTCGAGGTCTGGTATCCCGCTAATTTAGCGAGCGAAGCAGGAGGCGAATACGCCGTCACCACCAGGGACGGCGCACAGGCGGCGCTCAGCGGACGCGCCGTGAGGGACGCCGAGCCGAACTCAGCAGACGCACCCTATCCGCTCATCATCATCTCGCACGGCTACCCTGGCAACCGCTTTTTGCTCGCTCATCTGGGTGAAAACCTCGCCTCGAAGGGCTATGTCACCGTTTCTATCGACCACACCGACAGCACCTACAGCGACCAAGCGACCTTCGGCAGCACGCTCCTGAATCGCCCGCTCGACCAAGGCTTCGTGTTGGACGAAATGGCGCGTCTCTCGCAAGAGGGGAGTGGTAGCTTTTTAGCAGGGCTGGTCAACGCAGAAGAGACGGGCATCCTCGGCTATTCGATGGGCGCGTACGGCGCGGTGAACTTTATCGGCGGCGGCTTGACCCAGACGAGCGTGACGTCCGATTATGCACCACCCAACGAGATTCTCTCGCTCCGGCAAGCGGGCGACGAAGCGTATAGGGAGAGTCTCGACCCGCGCGTCAAGGCGGCGGTGGCGATTGCACCTTGGGGCATGAATACAGGGTTTTGGAACGCCGAGGGTCTAGCGGGCATCGAAACGCCTGTCTTTTTCATGGCGGGTAGCGCCGACGACGTATCGGGCTACTTGGACGGGACGAAAGCCATTTTCGAGGGAGCACGCAACGCAGAGCGCTACTTACTCACCTTCGACAACGCCAACCACAACGCCGCCGCGCCGATTCCCGCGCCTACCGAGACGTGGGGCAAGGAGAGCTTTATGCATTACGCCGACCCGGTCTGGAACACGGTGCGCATGAATAACATCGCGCAGCACTTCACGACGGCATTTTTCGACCTCTACCTCAAGGGGGACGAGGCGAAAGAGGCGTATCTGGAGCTTGTCGAGAATGCCGAAAACGGCGTTTATTCGGTGGACGAAGAGGGTGAATTTACCGAAGACCATACCTATTGGCTCGGGTTTCAAAACCGCACGGCGGTGGGGCTCTCTTTGGAGCACGAAACGCCAGCGGGGGAGTAGAGAGATTGATTACCTTGGAATGTTCACCGGGTATGAACAAGGGGTTGCAATCCCTTGTTGATGGACACTAGAGATTTGCGCTTATGCCCTACGTCATTTGCCCTTGACTTAGGACCGAAAGAGGTCATACGGATTCCGCTAAATTCCCTATCACCGAGAAAGGCGTTCGGTGATAGTCCATACCGCTCCATCCGTATCTTTATTCCTGCTCGCAGGAGAGTCCTCAACAGCAGGTAGCATCTGGTCATAGAGCCAGCTCGTTGATAACGGCATGATACGCCCTGTTGAAGACTCTTTCGCTCGGATTGATAGAGAATCAATCGAAATTGATATCAGCGTACAGTTTACTGGACGTTCAACCGTTTCCCGTCCGTAACGTGATAGGCGAGCGACCTCGAGCCTCGATCTCTTGCGTAAGCACCTTGACAACGGCGTCTAGCGACACCTCACGAAAGCCGAAGCTGATGAGTGCCGGACCGGGTAAGTCGGTCACGTGGTACGGGTTCCAGAGGGCGAGGTGAATGAACGTTCTGGCGTGCTGCGCTGCGGCGTGTCCTAACGCGACCTCTTCAGGTGCCATCCGCGTGCGCGACGTGGAGACGAAGAGCGTCACGTCGTGTTGAGAGCTTGATCTAATCTTGTCGTGGTTGAGATTAAGGTGTGCTCGGCTATAATAAACCTGGTTGACGCTCAATCCTTTTGACGCCAATAACTCAGCGAGCCTCTGCGACGGCGGCGTCATCACGTCACTCGCCGCGCCGCCTATCTCATCTTTGGCTACGACGAGCGCAATACTTAGCTCTTTCGTTAAATGTGGCAAGTCACCGAGCAGGGCCACGCCGCGCTGCGCCGCTTCTGCAAGAAGCGCTGTATCACCCGCTTGCCAAGCCGTTTTAGGGTCAGGTTGAGCCGGAAAATGGCGGGCGAGTTTTTGTAATCTCTCGAGTTTCCCCGCTACCTCTCGAGCCCCCAAACGCCCCTCCTTTAGTGCCACGTCAATCCCTTTCAAAATGTCCTCATGCGTTTTGACAGGGCCAGTATGAACGTCGAAGAGGGGCATGTCCGCGCCCGCAATCAGCGAGCGTATGACGGCTTCGGTTGGGCTGAAATGAATGGCGTGCATCTCGAGCGCGTCCGTAAAACTCACCCCGTCGAAGCCGAGTGTGTCTCGCAAGAGGTCCGTCATAACCGTGCGTGAGAGCGTCGCGGGCAGTTCAGCGTCTAGGTGTAGAATACGCCCGTGATAGCTCATCACACAGGCTGCGCCCGCTGCAAACGCCGCCTTAAAAGGTGCAAGCTCAACCTCTTCAAATCGCTCCGGTGACACGTCTAAAGTAGGCAAGCTCAAATGCGAATCGGTATCTGTATCGCCGTGACCGGGGAAGTGCTTGACAGTGGCCGCGACGCCTTCACTCTGTAAGCCTTGAACGTAGGCGACGACGTGTTGGGCGACGTGAGCGGGTTCGCTCCCAAAGGACCGCTCACCGATGACGGGGTTGCGCGGGTTGTTGTTGACATCGGCGACGGGCGCGAAGTTGACGTTGACGCCTAACGAGCGCAGACCTCTTGCAGTGGCGGCGGCCACCTCATACGTTAGCTTGGGGTCGTCCGCTGAACCTAACAGCATCGTGCCCGGAGAATAAGGCACATCCAGCGCCCGCACCACGCTGCCGCCCTCTTGATCCGTAGCGATGATGAGGTCGGCCCCAAGCAACTCACGTAACTCAGCCGTCAATTCTGCTGTTTGAAGGCTGTCTTTGATGTTGCGGCTAAAGAGGCATATCCCGCCTACTTTATAGTCTGCAAAAAAGGCGCGTTCGTCCGGCGTGAGAATCGGACCGGAGAGGTCAATCATCAAGAGGCGGTGGGGGTTCATATCGGTCATATTAGAGCCCCTGCACGTCCGCCGCGTCGCGCAAGGCGTCGCCCAGAAAGTTAAAGGCTAAGACCGCCACGACGATAAATAATCCAGGAATCAGCAACCACGGGTAGAGCCGCAGCGTTTCGAAGTTCTGCGCGTCGGCTAAGAGCAAGCCCCAAGAGGTCATCGGCTCCTTGATACCGAGCCCCAAGAATGAGAGTGCACTCTCGCCCAAGATGTACGCGGGCAGCGCCAAGGTTGCCGCGACGATGAGGTAAGAGGTCAAGTTCGGCAACACGTGACGGACGATGATGGGCAAATCGCGCACGCCCAAAGCCCGCGCCGCCTGCACATAGTCCGCTTCCCTCGCCGACAAGACTTGACCGCGCACCACCCTTGCCAACGCCGCCCACCCGATGAGCGACAACACCGCCACGATGCCTACGTAGACCCAAGTCGAAGGCCACGTCGCCGGGATGATGGTGGCGAGCGCCAAGAGGAGCGGGAGACGCGGAAAGGAGAGCATTACCTCGATAAAGCGTTGCAGCGCAGTGTCGATGAGACCGCCGTAGAAGCCGCTGATACCGCCCACCAAAATACCGATAGAAAATGAGATGAGAATGCCTACGAGCCCCACGGTGAGCGACACTTGCGAGCCCACCAGCGTACGACTCAGCACGTCGCGCCCGAAGCGGTCGGTACCCAGGGGGAAGAAAAACCCTTCTTCGATGCCGAAGAGGTGGCGCTCGGTACGGAAGAGCCCCAAAAAGGTGTAAGGCTCGCCCCGCACGAAGAAACGTAGCGTTTGCGGATTCGTGGTGTCCTCTTGATAGGTGCGCTCAAAGGTGACGGGGTCGCGGGCTTGCTCCAAGGGATAGACAAACGGCCACCTCAGCTCGCCCTCGTGAAAGAGGTACAACCCCTGCGGCGGCAGATGCGGAAAGTCGCGGTGCTGCGTGGTGATGTTGTAGGGCGCGAGAAACTGCGAGAAGAGCGCCATGAGGTACATTGCGACGAGCGTGACGCCGCCCGCAACACCGACTTTAGAGCGTTTGAAGCGCCGCCAGCCGAGGCGTAAAGGGCTTACCGCTTGCATTTTCTCTTGTGTGTTTGCCATGTTCACGTCCTGTAAAAAGCTGTTAGCCTTTAGCTAAAGGCTTTTGCTAACAGCTAATTGCCTCGAGCCCAAAATCCCGATCCACCCAAAAGATAACTCGCTAGTCATACCTAATCCTCGGGTCCGCCCACGCGAGCGCCAGGTCAGCGAGCAGATTGCCGATCATCAAAAGAAGACTCGTCAAAAGCAGGAGCGTCATCGCGACGTACTGATCTTTGGCGAGCAGCGAATCGTAAAGAAGCCGCCCCACAGCGGGCAAATTGAGTACAATTGAGACGATAATCGTTCCGTTGATGAGTTCGGGCAGACTCAGCCCGGCGAGTGAAATCAGCGGGTTGATCGCGTTGCGAACGGCGTGCCGGTTGATGACGACGCGCTCTTTGAGCCCCTTTGCCCTTGCGGTTCGCACGAAGTCGGCGCTCAGCACGTCCAAGAGGTTCGCCCGCATCTGCCGCATGACCGTAGCGATGCCCGCCGTGCCGATAGCGAGAATCGGAATCCACATGTGATTGAGAAAATCTAAAACCTTACCCCAACTCCAAGGTGCGCCGATATACTGCGGACTGAAAAGCCCCCCGACCTGAGAGCCGCCAAAATTTAGCACCAGCGCGACGAGGAGTAGAGCGACTAAAAAGTCAGGCACCGCTAGGCCGATGTAACCGATGAAACTTGCTATGGCGTCCGTGAAGCCGTTGCGCCGCACGGCAGTATAAATGCCAAGAGGTATCGCGACGAGCCACGAGAAAATGAGCGTCATTCCCGCGACGACAATCGCCCAGAAGAGCTGCTCACCGACGAGGCTCGAGACCGGACGATTCGCAAAGAACGAAAAGCCGAAGTCACCCCTCGAGACAATCCCCCAAATCCACCGTAAATACTGTTCATACGCAGGTCGGTCCAAACCGAGTTGCGCCTCTAAACGCGCCACCGTCGCCGCACTAAAGCGTGGGTCTTCCAAGTAGCGGTCCGTGAAGCTGCCCGGTTGCAGTTGAATCACGGTGAAGCAAACCACCGAGACGAGGAGCAAGGTGGGGATGAAGATGAGGATGCGCCGTAAAAGATAGTTGAACATGGGTCTAAATTCTCTCACTGTCTTGTCACCCTGAACGCATGTGAAGGGTCTCGTTTGGCTACTGCCAAAACTTCGCAACTTTCATTCTCTTAGCACTTCCAAAACATACTGAGACAGAGTGTCGCAGGTATCACCTCACAACGTGCGTGCTGAACAGTGTTTTCTACAGTGAGAGTGTCTCAGACCAGATGATACCTGCTATCTGTTAGGAGGAGGCAAGGTCAGAGATTCTTCATCGTTCATCCCCGGAAGGGGGCGCCGCTTCGCTATGTTCAGAATGACATGTTTCGTTTTTTGGCTAACAGTGTACTGAGATTCTTCGCGGAGTCTATCCCTTCGTTACCTCAGGCATGTCCTGAGGTATTCGAAGGGACAAGCCTGTAAAGGGCTCAGAATGAAAACCTATTTGATATTAGAATAGGGCGCAGCGAACCGCGCCCCAACCTCTCCACTATTCACTAATGAAGTAGAGCGGCAGCGGATTGTAGCCAGGGATGACCCCTAAGCTGTAGACGAAGTTCTGCACGCGGTTGTATACGGCGGCGACGTTCGCGCCCTTGGCGATCATAATCACGGGCACGTTCTCCGCGTTGAGGCGCTGCCACTCGGCGTAGAGTTCTTGGCGCTCAGCTTGGTCGGTGGAGGTGGCGGCTTCATTGAAAATCTCGAACACGCGCGTTTCCCACTCCGCCATCGCCTCCATGTTCGCGGAACCGCCTTCTTCGCTCGGTTGCGTGTCGCCGTGCCAGTAGTAGAGCGAGCCGCCCGGCTGCCAGATGGGTTTGCGCAACTCGGGGTCGGGCTGGTTGCCGAAGGCGACCAAAATCGCTTCGAAGTCACCCGCGAGCGCGGTGCCGAACAGGGACGAACCCTGAACCCCTTGCAAGTTGACGCGCACGCCTGCCTGCCCAAAGTCGTTTTGTAAAATTGTAGCGATATCGGTGAAGATGGCGGAGTCCGAGTCGTAGGTCAGCGTGAACTCGAGCGGCCCCCCACCGGGCAGATTGCGCACTCCGTCCCCGTCCGAGTCGGTGTAGCCGAGTTCATCCAACGCCGAGGCCGCCGCGTCCAGGTCGAACATGTTCATCAAATCGGTCGTGTCGGTATAAAAGGTGCTGTCGGCGGGCGCTGTGGGTGTACCGGGAATCTCGGCTAGGCTGTTGTACACATCGTTGATGACGCGCTCTCTGTCTACGGCGTACTCCATCGCCTTGCGGAAGTCTACCGAAGAGAAGACCTCAGCCAACGCCCCATTTGCCGCGTCGAAGTTAAACGCTAAATGCGGCGGCGAGCCGAAGAGCGCGTCGCTGCGAATTACACGGAAGGGTGCGCCGTCTACCTCTCTGGACTTAAAGTCAGGAAACTGCGCCCCCGAAATATTGAGCTGGTCGATGTTGCCCGCCAAGAACTGCGCCGTTTGCGCCTCCGTGCCAGGGGTGATGAGGTATTCGATGGTCTCGACGTAAGGAAGCTGCGTACCTGCGCTATCTACCTTCCAGTAGTTCGGGTTTTTCTGCAAGGTTACAAGTTGACCAGGTGTATACGACTGCAAGGTGTAGGGCCCTGTCCCCACGACTTCGCTCGGGTCCACGTCGGTGGGCCACGCATTGTTGATGTCAGCGGGCTGTGCGCCGCCCTGAACGCTAAAAGACGCCAACTTGTGCTCGGGCATGATGAAGAAGCGCTGTTGCAGCAAGAATGCTGCCGAAGCCGTGGGAAGGGTCATCCGCACGGTCATATCGTCAACCTTTTCGAAGGTGACGGGCCGCTCTTGTCCGTCCACCGTAAAGACGAAGTTCGCCGCGTCGCCCGCCCTCGCTTCGGGGTTGGTGATGATTTGCTCGTAGGTAAACATCACATCGTCGGCGTTGAGGGGCTCGCCGTCATGCCAAGTGACGTCTTCGCGCAGGTTGAAGGTGTAGACCGTGCCGTCCTCAGAAATGTCCCAGGAGGCGGCTAAAGCGGGCTCTAGCTCGTACGTCTCCAAATTAAATTCGACCAAGCTGTCGAACATCTGCTGCGACAAGGTCTGCGAGACGCTGCTCACCTCGCCGTAGTAGAAAAAGCGCGGCGGCGCGTCGTCTAAAGCGAGGGTCAGCGTGCCGCCCGCTTCGCCGGGGGTAATTTCTAACGCGCTGTAGTCCGGGATTGTTTTGGGCTGAGCGAAGGCGCTGCTCGAGCCTAGAACCAACCCTAAAGCGATGAGCGAGTTAAGTAGTGGATAAAACGTCCTCATATAGCCTCCTATGATGTTTTTAATGCCTTAGCCTATACCAATTAAAGACCATTTGCAATTAGACGAGCCTTCATGCTTTTTCGGGATGCAATGTTTTGCAATGTCTAGTTTAGCTGAGAGATGCTTTGAGAAAGGGGTGTAAATTTAAGCAGGCATCAGGCTTTAGCAAAGGCTCGAGCCACTGCCTCATGAAAGGCGCGGCGGAGTGTGTGAATACTCCCTCCGTTCTTACGGTGCGGGTGCACGCGGTTGGTGAGCAAGACGGCGAACCATCCCTGTACGGGGTCTAGCCAGAGGCTCGTACCCGTGAAACCCGTATGACCATAGGCGGAACTTGCTGCGCTGCCGACGCTCGAGCCCACCCCGTTAAGCTGCCATCCCAAACCGCGCCGCATTTCACCTTCTTCAACCTGTACGGCGATTGCCTCACGGAGCAACGCTTCATCCCCTAACCTCTTGTCAAAACGCAACCAGGCTTGCGCGTAGCGGCCTAAGTCCTTTGCCGTCCCGAAGAGCCCGGCGTGTCCTGCAACCCCGTCCATCACCCAGGCGTTCTCGTCGTGGACGACGCCCTCGAGCAATTCCCCGCGCCAGCCGCAGTCCTCGGTGGCGGCAACCGGGACATTACGAAGAGGTCCGAAAGAGAGGTGGGGTAGCTCGAGCCGCTCAAAGACATGCTCTTTCGCAAATTCATCTAAGCGTTGCTCACTGATGCGCTCCACCACCGCGCCTAAGAGAATAAATCCCAAATCGCTGTAGGTGTATCTCTTCTCGTTTAAGGGCGTCTGTAGTACGTTAGCAACGGCGGTTCTTCGTTCGCTAACCCAAGCGAAGAGCGGCGTCCAAGCGGGTAGACCCGAGGTATGAGTGAGAAGTTGTCTCAGCGTCACATCTGCAAGCGAGGGCGACTGCGCCCAGCCTGCGTTGCTAAAAAACGCGCCGACCTTATCGTTTAAATTTAGGACTCCGAGATTGACTAGATAAAGGATGCTCGGCAAGGTGACGATGACTTTAGTCAGAGAGGCCAAATCGAAGTATGTGTCGAACGTGACCTCTTGAGCGCCGTAGCGCCGCACGCCCTCAACCGCGACGACCTCTTGATGGTTCACCGTACCCGCAAGGGCGACGGCGCAAGGGATGTCACCTCTTGCAACCGCGTCCGTGAGAATGGTCTTGACCTCTTCCAACCTCTTCAGCGGGTTGTTCATTGGGTCACGTTAGCAAAAAAGGCGTCACGGCGTGGCGACGTTCAACTTCCCCGCAACCACAGCCCGCCGCGCTCCCGTCGCGCTCGGCAGCGTGTTGGGGAGGCCGTGCAGGGCAAAAAAGCCCATCACGGCAAAGGCGAGGGCTTCGCGGTCTTTAGCGTTCCAGCCGAGGTCGGCAAACGTCTTGACAGGCGCGTGAAGCCGTTCGCGCAGGCGGCGTACGAGCGTCTCGTTGAGCGCTCCACCCCCTGCTAAAACGATTTCGTCTACGTGAGGGACAAAGTGCCCATACGCTTCGGCGATTGAGGCAGCGGTAAACGCGGTCAAGGTGGCGATGAGGTCGTCCGGTTTTAAGTGGGTTAGCGGGACGCTTTGCTCGAGTTCGGTAAGCGTAAACACCTCTCGCCCCGTCGTTTTAGGCGGTGGACGCTGCAAATAAGGGTGCGCCATAAGCGTGTTCAATATCGCTTTATCGACTTGACCTCTTGCGGCGTGGCGTCCGTCGGGGTCGTACTCGAGGCCATAAAACCTCTCTACCGCTTCGTCAATCAGACAGTTCGCCGGGCCGGTATCGAAGGCGAAGACACCCTCCGGGTCGCCGTCCGCAGGCAAGTAGGTGAGGTTCGAGATGCCGCCTAGATTGTGAATAGCCCGCGTCACATTGGGCTCGTAAAAGAGCTGTAAATCGCCAAACGCCACCAGCGGCGCACCCTGCCCGCCCGCCGCCATATCCCCTTGCCGAAAGTCTGAATAGACCGGGACGCGGCAGCGTTCCGCTGTGAGGCTCGCTTCGCCGAGTTGCAGGGTGCTGGGGGTGTGCCAACCTCTTGCCTCGTCCTGCCTGGGAATGTGATAAATCGTCTGTCCCGAGAGCGCAACTAAGTCTATGGGTTGATTCGTATACGCTTGCATTTCAGCTACCACATCTGCGTAGGCGTGACCAACCTCCGCGTGCAGTTGGGTGAGCAGCATAACGTCAGAATGCTCGGGGTGCATGGCGCGGCGCAGTCTGTCGCGGAGAGAAGCGGCGTAGGAGCGGGAGACCCTGCCCAGTACCTGCCAATGAAGTTTTCTGTTCTGACGCGCCAAGCGAACGAGCACCGCGTCCACGCCGTCTAACGAGGTGCCCGACATCAGTGCCAGAACGTTGAGAGGGGAGAGGGTAGCGTTCGTATTCAACGGTATGCCTGCCACTCGGGTTCGTGCTCAAAAATCCAGCGGTAGTAGTCTTGCCCCTGAAGTTCTGTGGCGGCAGCTTCGTCCACGATGACTTTGCAGTTCGGATGGAGTTGCAGCGCCGTCGCGCTGATCATCGCGGTGATGGGGCCTTCGGTGGCCTGCGCTAAGATAGCCGCCTTACGCTCGCCCGTCACGAGCATGACGATCTCCTTCGCCTCTAAAATCGTGCCGACGCCCATCGTGAGGGCGCGTTCGGGTACAAACTCCGCGCCGCCGAAAAACTCGGCGTTTTGTTCCCTCGTCGTGGGCGTGAGCGCCTTGTCGCGGGTGCGCGACATCAAGGAGGAGAGCGGTTCGTTGAAGCCGATGTGCCCCGTTTCGCCGAGTCCTAAAAGTTGCAGGTCAATGCCGCCCACCTCTCTAATCTTCGCCTCGAAGCGGCGGCATTCGGCCTCTAAGACGGACGCGGCGCCGTTGGGTAGATGCGTGTTGCTGGGGTTCAAGTTCACGTGGTCGAAGAGATGTTCGCGCATGTAAGCGTGGTAGGAGCGGGGGTCATCGGGGGCTAAGCCAACGTATTCGTCCAAGTTAAAGGTGCGGCAGCGTGAAAACTCGAGCCCTTCTTTGTGGCGGTTGACCAACTCGCGGTACACGCGCTCCATCGTGCGCCCGGTGGCGCAGCCCAAAACGAGAGAAGGGTTGCGGTGGAGCCTGTTCGCGACGAGCGAAGAGGTTAGTGTCGCGGCAGCTTCGGCGCTGGGGCGGATCACGAGGTCCACGTTTACTCTTTCGCCTCTTTAAGCGCGTCGCGCAGCTTGGGGTAGCGCGTCAAGAGGTCGCGGCTCGCCTGCGGGGAGAGGTCGGTTTCCAGGGTGAGAATCGCTTCGCTTATGCTCCAGTCGGTTTCGCGCAGCGCGGCTTCAACCCTCGCACGCGGCTGACCCGTCGCTGTTTGCGCCATCTGCACCGCCCTTTTGTAGAGCTTGTCGTTGACGGGCTTCATTCCCACCATGAGGTTTTTGTACACGCCGCCGAGTTCGGGCATAACAGTGCTCGAAAGGGCGTTAAGAACAACCTTTTGGGCCGTGCCTGCCGCCAAGCGAGTCGAGCCCGCAATAACTTCGGGACCGGTGGCTAAGAGGACGGAGCATTCGGCGACCTCTAAGAGTCTCGAGCCTGGGTTATTCGCGACGCCCACCGTGAACGCACCTCTCGAGCGTGCCTCCTGCACACCCGCCACCGTATAAGGCGTCCCTCCGCTCGCTGCTAGAGCGATAACGGCGTCCTTATCAGCTACTTCAGCTTGACGCACTGCGCCCCTGGCGGCGTCTTCGTCGTCCTCTGCGCCCTCTTGCGCTTGTTGGCCTGCGGCCTCGCCGCCAGCGAGCAAAACAACCGTCCGGCTAAACCCAAAGGTCGGCGGCAGTTCAGCGGCGTCTTGCAGCGCCAAGCGCCCCGACGTGCCCGCGCCGATATAGATTAAACGACCTCCTTGCAACAGGCGTTCGCGCAGACCTGTGGCGGCGTGGGTGAGGGCGCTTCGGGCGTTCGCTACAGCTTCTAAAGCACGTTGGTTCGCTTGAATAAGAACCTCTAACCTCTCCTCCAAGCTCCACGTGTCGAACTGCTCGAGGTCGGTTTGAATACCTTCTGTAAGTGTTTGCATGTCTTTAGTCATAACGTTAGGCTCGCAGCTCGAGCAGCACCCTATACCTGTCGCTCCGGTAGGCGCTCCGCACGTATTCAAAAGGTCGCGTGTTCATGAACGTCGTGCGCTCCAAAGCGAGCACGGGTGTGGATTCGGAAATCGCTAACATGTCCCGCTCTTGGCGCAGTGGCATTCTAGCGCTGATGGCCTGCTTCGCGCCCGTCGGCAGGACCTTGAACTGTTCTTGCAACGTTTCATAGAGGCTCCCTTTCGCTTTGAGAAGCTCGCGTGAGAGGTCCAAGTAGGGCGGCGCTAAGTGCGACACCTGCAAGGCTAAGGGCTCGTCGTCGGCGGTGCGCAGGCGGCTGATGCGCAAGACAACGTCCGCCTCATCCAGTAAGAGCGCGTGCGCGACCTCTTCGCCCGCTGCTACTCGCTCAATCCCTAAAAGCACGCTGCCCGGTTTGAAGCCTAAGAGCGCCGCCTCGCCTGTAAACCCTTGCACACGGTCTACGGTCTGCTCGAGCCTTCTGCCCAGCACATACGTCCCCGAGCCGCGCCGCTGCTCGACGTAGTGGCCTGCCGCGAGTTCTTCCAAGGCGCGGCGCACCGTCATGCGCGAAAGCCCTAAGCGCTCGGCTAAGGTGCGCTCAGAAGGGAGGGCGCTCCCGCTGGGCATCTCACCGGAGCGAATGGCGCGTTTAAGTTGCTCGGTGAGTTGCAAGTAAGCCGGGGTGGGCAGCGTTTTATTGACCTCTAATGCTTCACCGATTTCCGTCGTTTCACGGACGTTCGTCACGTGCGTTCCTCCTTAGGGCTCGAGCCTCCACGCTGATGTTTTGCCGAGGCGTCAGCTAGCTCGAGCGCCAACTCAGCCGCTGCTCTAACAGGTTTACTCGGTACACGCTTTAAGAGATGTCCGGCGGGTAGGTGTTTCTCTAACGACGCCACTACGCTGTGATTCTGGGCGATACCACCCGAGAAAACGACGGGCAAGGGCTCGCCTAAGCGCGTGAAGATAGCTTGCGCCAGCGCCGCGAGTTCCGCGCCCGCTCCCTCTAAAATCCCTTTTGCCACCTCATCCCCTGAGTGCGCTGCCCGCGCAACAGCGGGCGCAAGCGCCGCCACTTGCCGCCGCCCGCCGCCGTAGACAACTCCGATAATATCGTCCCAATCGTCACTCCCCAGCACCTTATAAACCTCTCGAGCCAGCGGCCTCGTTTCGGGCGCTCCGCGTTCATCAAACCATCTCAGCACCTGCTTGAGCCCCTGCTGACCGATCCAAAAGCCGCCGCCCGCGTCGTCAATGAGGTAGCCGTAGCCGCCCGCCCTCACGACCTCTCCGTCACGGCGCACGTGATAGGCGACGCTGCCCGTGCCCGCGTAGACGAGCACGCCTTCGCCGGGCGCAAACACGCTCGCGTACGCCACCGACATATCGTTGTCTAAGCGTACCTGGTTGGGTTGTAGCTCGAGCACCTTACACACCTCACGTTGAAGGGTTGCAGCGGCGTCTGTATCCTTGTGAAGTCCGGTAATGCCCCCCAGCACCGCGTCCGGTTGCGCAACATTCATAACTGCTTGGAGAAGACCTCTTAAACGACCTAGATTTTCCTCTCGCTCATTTTCTGTAAAAACGTGTCCGGTGATGGGTTCAGCCACGCCGGAGCCGAGTTCGTTGTTTCGTTCGTCCAGCAAGAGCCAGCGGCTGCTCGAGCCGCCCGTATCCAACCCGAGTCCTACTTTTTTCTCGAGGCTTGTCATAAATTCTCCGGTATGGCGGCAACAAAGCGTTGGGCGATGGCTTTAGGATTGGTGATGGCTGTGCCAATCACAACGGCGTGTGCGCCTAGCAAAAAGGCGCGTTCGACCTCTTCCGGCGTCCAAAAGCGTCCTTCGGCGATGACGGGAATATCCAGGGCGTTCGCGAGTTCGCGCAAGAGGTCAAAGTCCGGTCCGTCCGTTTGGGTTGTATAAGAGGTGTAGCCTGCCAGCGTCGTTGATACGTAAGACGCGCCTGCTTCGTCAGCTTTGACACCTTCTTCCACGGTAGCAACGTCTGCAAAGATGGGACGTTTCAACGCTGCTTTGACCCTGCTGAGGAACTCTTTTCCTTCGGGGTGAGGTCGGTGCGTTGCGTCGAGTGCGATGAGGTCTGCGCCCGCCTCGGCGAGTGCTCTTGCGCTTTCTAAAGTCGGGGTGATGTAGGGCTCAAAGCCCGCCACCTCCAGCTTCCAAAGACCGATCACAGGCAGCGTACTCACCTCTTTGAGCGCCCGAACATCCTCCGGCCCGTTTGCCCTCAGCGCCACCGCGCCGCCTAGCTCCGCCGCCCTCGCCATCGCCGCCATGAACGTAGGCCCGTGCAGCGGACTACCGGGTTGCGCCTGACACGACACGATGAGACCACGTTGAATTGAACCTCTGACCTCGCTATCCATCCTAGCCCACCACCTTGTAACCTGCAATGTAGACCTCTAAAACTTGCAAGGCGTCATCTAAAAGGACGAGGTCCGCTCGCTTCCCAACCTCTAAGCGGCCTCTATCCGTCAGCCCCAGATAGCGAGCGGGTACGCCCGACAAGAGGTTGCTGACCTGCGCCAAAGGTACGCCGACCTCACAGGCGTTGCGCAGGGCTTGGTCGAGCGTTAAGACGCTACCTGCCAACGTGCCATCCTCCAGCCGCGCCACACCCTCTTTCACGGTGACAGTTTGTCCGCCTAGCTCCGTCTGCCCGCCCTGCAAACCACACGCGCGAATCGCGTCGGTGATGAGGTGCAGATGCTCAGGTTTGGCGCTCAGCGCGGCTAAAAAGCTACCCGGATGCACGTGATGGGTGTCGAAGATGAGTTCGGCGTAGGCGTCACGTTCAGCGAACGCCGCGCCGACTGCGCCAGGGGCGCGGCTCTCTAACGCGCTCATCGCATTGTAGAGGTGCGTAAAGCCGACCACGCCGCCGACCTCTTGCACCGCTCGAACGAGTTCACGGGTCTGCTCGAACGTCGCCGTGGTATGTCCGACGCTCACGCGCACGCCTGCCTGGGCAAAATGTTTGGCGGCTTGAACCGCACCGGGAACCTCAGGGGCTAGGGTGACGAGTTTAACGACGTTGAGTGCCAGAATTTCTTGAACTAATTCAGGGGTAGGCTCCACCGTAAACGCAGGTTGCGCCCCCAAGCGCTCCGAGCTGATAAAAGGGCCTTCTAAGTGCGCTCCGGGCAGGCTCGGCAGCGTGTCGTCCGCCCCCGCCGCGACCTCTTTCACCCCGCGCAACGCCCCTAAAACCTCCGCCCACGGGCTCGTCATCGTCGTCGGATAGAGCGTCGTCGCGCCGTGCTCTAAGTGAAACCGCGCCAGCGTGCACACGCCCTCAACCCCGTCCATCGTGTCGCCACCACCGCCGCCGTGCACATGCGTGTCGATGAAACCCGGCAAGATGTAAGGGCCCATTGGTATCCTGTCGGTATAGCGAACCTCTTCAATGCGCTCGCTCAGGTGAATCTCACCTGCTTGAATACCGTCAGGCATAACGAGCCTACCCGCCAACTTCACGCTCACGCCCGTTGTCCACTCGGGCTATCGTCAGGGAGTAAATCGCACCATTTTTTTAGCTGTGGCTTCATCTCGCTCACTATAACCTGTACCACTTCTTTACCACTACTTGACAACTTGCGCTAGGTGCACGGTACAATGATGCAGCGATATAACATTTCAGCAAGCTCGAGGAGGCAGGACATGAAGCGTTGGCTTTTAACCCCTATTCTTTTTGGCGTATTCCTATTGGGCGCGGCGCAGGCGCAAGAAGAGATTGAACTCGAGATGTGGACCCTGGCCCTCTCCCCGACCTTCGACGACTATATCAACGGCGTCATCTCGGCTTTCGAAGAGGAAGTCTCAAACGGTGAACGCACCGTTACGGTCAACTGGGTGGACCTCCCCGACGGCGGCTTCCCGGACAAGTTCTTCGCGTCAATTGCGGCGGGTCAAGCGCCCGATGTGGTGAATCTGAACACCGCCCGGATGCGCACCGCCGTGCGCGAAGAGGCGCTCCTCAACCTCTCCGAAGCGGCGTCCGAGGAGCAGCTCAGTATCTACTTCCCCTCGCTTTTAGAATCTTCCTCGGTAGACGGCAATGTCTACGCCTTTCCCTGGTATCAAGCGCCCACAATTTTGCTCTACAACAAGGCGCTCTTCGAAGAAGCCGGGCTCGACCCGGAAAGTGCGCCAGGCAGCTACGAAGCGGTCTTTAGCGACGCGCTCGCCATCCGCGAAGCGCTCCTCTTGGACGGTATTAACCTCTTGCCTTTCCCGGAAGATTGGTTTGTACAAAACGGCATCTCAATTCTGAATGAGGACGAAAGCGCCGCTGCGTTCAACACGCCCGAAGGCGTCGCCGCCTTGCAGACCTACATGGACGCCGTCGAAAACCGCGCGATTAGCCGCGAAACCATCAGCAACACCACCGACGAGACGGGGTACGAAAGGGCCATCAGCGACTTCGCGGGCGGTCAGGTCGCCATGCTCGTCAGCGGGCCGCAGTTCATACGCACCGTCGAGTCGGACGGTCCCGACGTATACGAAAACTTAGGGCTCGCCCCCTACCCGCAGACCGAGACGGGCATCATCCCCAACGCGATTCAAAATATGGTCGTGCCCGCCGCCAGCGACAACCCGGAACTCGCTGTTGCGTTAGCCAACTGGATGACGAACGATGAGAACCAGCTCGAGTTCGCCAAACAGGTCTCCATCTTCCCCTCGACGGTAGAGGCCGCTCAAGACCCCTTCTTCTGCTCGGATGAGGAGAGTTTAGAGGGCCGCGCCCGCTGCATCCAAGCCAACTCAGTCGAGCGCAGCTTCGACAACCAAGTGCGCACCGACATCAGAGACGCGATTCGCCGCTCGTTCGCTGAGGCGATGTTGGGGCAAAAAGATGCGGAGACCGCGCTCTCTGAGGCTGAGACGGCGGTGAATAACATCTTGCAGTAGAGCTCAGTGACCGGATAGCAATGAGTTGAAAGCAATGAGCAAAAACTTTTCGTAATCTCCGTGGGAGGAGAATGCAAATGCAGAGATTCTTCGACTCCATCGTTCATCCCCGAAAGGGGACTTCGTTCCGCTCAGAATGACAACAGCGGTGGTGTGTCACCCTGAGCGAAGTCGAAGGGTCTCGTCTTCCATTCTCAACCAGAGGAGTCAGCAAAGTTCAGAGATTCTTCGACGGAGTCTATCCTGTAAAGGGCTTTGTGGAGTCTATTCCTTCGACAAGCTCAGGACAGGCTCTATAGCTCGCTGTAGGGCTCAGAATGACATGACTCATTTTTTAGTTGACGCTGTACTCATTGCTCGGTACTCACTGCTAAGCTGTTCTACACAATCCTCGAGGCTTACCTCTACTCACCGAAAGACGCACCCTTGGCTACCTCTGCAAAATCTGTCCCTTCAACCCCCGCCCGCGCCGCCAAACTCAGGCGCGAGGCAAGCTTTGGGTGGTTTATGGTCTCGCCCGCGCTGCTCATCTTTTCGGCGTTCGTGCTCTTTCCCATCCTTGTGGGTCTACCACTCGCTTTTTTCGACGTGACGATTCGCCGCGCCGGGGTGGATCTCGACTGGGTCGGCTTGTCACACTTTCGCCGCTTAGCGGGCGACGCGAACTTCTGGAGCGCGATGTGGCACTCGCTCCTCTACCTCTTGGTCGTGCCGCCCTTACAACTCTTCTCTATCGTCCTAGCGGTGCTCTTAAATCAAAAGCTGCCGGGTACAGTCGTTTTTCGGACGATGTATTACATCCCTGTCGTGACCTCAATCGTGGCGGTCGGCATCACCTGGCGGCTCATCTATCAGGATAGAGGGCTCGTCAACGGTTTGCTGTCGTCCTTAGGCGTCATCCATCCCCTCGACCCCATCGGCTTCTTGTCCGACCCGAACGTCGCACTCTGGGCCGTCATGAGCGTCACGCTCTGGAAAGGCATCGGCTACTACATGGTCATCTATTTAGCGGGTCTACAAGGCATCCCCAAAGAGCTGACCGAGGCCGCCCGCATCGACGGCGCAGGCTACGCGCAGAGCGTCTGGTTCGTGACGATTCCGCTCTTGCGCCCCTTTGTACTCCTCTGTAGCCTCCTCTCGACCATTGCCGCCTTGCGCGTCTTCGACGAGGTCTGGGTGATGACTAGAGGCGGGCCGGTAGGCTCAACTTCGGTAGCGAACACGTACCTCTACCGCACGGGCTTCGAGCAGGTGCAGTACGGCTACGCGGCGGCGGTGGGCTTGGCGATTGGCGCGGTGGTGCTGGTTGTCTCAGTAGCGGTCTTTATCTTTAACCGGCGCGGTGGGGTAAGGGCGTACTAGGGTGATTCAGTTGCGTAATAACTCGTTTAGAATGTGGTTTCTCGGAAGGAGCACGAGTTAAAAGTGATGAGCAACGAGCGCAAAGTCTTTGATTGCTACTCATCCCTCATTGCTCGGAACTCATTGCTAGAATATCCGTGCGAGTTTCAAATGAATCCAAGGTTCGTGTATGGCTAAAGCCCTCCGCTGGACCCTCCTCTACGCCCTCCTCATCTTCTTCGCGTTCGTCTCTGTCGGTCCTTTTCTATGGCTCGTCTCGACCTCGCTCAAATCGGGCAACGTCTTCGCCTATCCGCCCGAGCTTTTACCCGAAAATCCGACCCTAGAAGCGTACATCACCGTCTGGAACGCTCAAGCTATGCCCCGCTTTTTATGGAACACGGTGCTCATCACCTTTTGGGGTGTGTTTGCGAACGTAGCGCTCTCGTCCACAGCGGGTTACGCTCTGGCGCGGGTGCGTTTTCCAGGGAGAAACATCATCTTCGGGCTCATCTTGTCCACGCTCATTCTGCCCGACACGGTGGGCATCATCGTCAACTTCATCACGCTGGCGCGGCTCGGGCTCATCGACACGATCATCGGCGTAGTGCTGCCCTACGCGGTCGTCGCGGTCAATATCTTTATCATGCGCCAAGCCTTTATCGGCATTCCGAGCGAGCTGGAGGACGCCGCCAGGATCGACGGGGCGAGCGCGTTTGGAATTTGGTGGCGCATCATGCTGCCGCTGGTGCGCCCCGCGCTCATGACGGTGGTGATTTTTCAGTTCGTGAACATGTGGAACCTCTACATCTGGCCGCTCATCGTCCTGCAAGACCCGGATAAGTACCCGCTCTCGGTGGCGATTGCCAGTTTGACGCAAGGCGAACTGTCGCTGAACTTCTCCAACATCGCGGCGGCGACGGTGATCTCAATCATTCCTGTAATCCTTTTGTTCCTGGCCCTGCAACGCTATTTCATCGAAGGCTTAGCGGGCTCAGTTAAGGGGTGACATCGCACTGATATGTCGCTTCTACTCGTCCCACCCGACACGCGCCCGCCGACGCTCACCTTTCCCCAAAATCTCGCTCTAGCCGTCGGCTTAGAGGTTCATATACCGCCACCTGCTGCGCTCAATACTTTGAATGAACCAGGGGACACCGCTCTTTTACGCGAGTGGCTTCTGGATAACGCTGCTACTGTCTCGCTCCTCATCGTGTCGCTCGAGACCCTAACCTTAGGCGGCATGATTCCAGCGCGACGCGTAGATACGCCACTAGAAGAGGTAAGACGTAGGCTGGGAACCCTCAAAATACTCAAAGAGGTCAACCCCGAGCTGCGCATCTTGGCGCATGGCGTCGTCGTCCGAGTGGCGCACGACAACGACCCGCTAGAAGAAAAACCCTACTACGGCGTGTGGGGTGACGCCTTGCGGCGCTACTCTGAAATGAGTGACCGTTCTTCAAGAGGTGAAGCGGTCTCCTTGGCGAATGATATACCTGCGGAAGTTCTCGAGAACTGGCTCGCCACGCGCAGGCGCAACCATCAGCTTCACTTGGGCGCTTTGGACCTCGTCGCTGACGGCACGTTAGACCATCTCTGCTTGACGTTGGACGACACCAGCACCTACGGTCTTGCGGCGCAGGACAGGCGAGCGTTGGAGGCGAAAACCGATGATTTAGGATTATGGTCACAGGTGGACATCTATCCCGGTGCGGACGAAGTCCCTGCAACGCTGTTAGCAAGAGCGCTCAATTCTCAACCTCTAAAAGTTGCGGTGCGCTATCCGAGCCTCCAGAGTCCTTTCGCCAAGATGCTTTACGAAGACCGCGCTTTAGGGGAGCTTGTCAAGGCCCATCTGCGGGCGGCGCACGCCGTAGAGGTGGAGCGCGTAGAGGACGCGGACCTCTTGCTGGCGGTGAACGCGCCAGCAATTGAACAAGGTCATACTCAACCTGATTATGCGGATGTGGACACGGCGGAGCGGCATTTGCCCGCGTTTGTGGACGCTGTGCGGGGCTGGCTCGAGCAAAACATCCCCGTCACCCTCGCCGACGTTGCCTACGCCAATGGAGCCGAAGCGCGGTTCATGAAACTACTCAAAAAGCAAGTACGTTTAGGCGACCTCTCGGGCTTTAGTGCTTGGAATACGGCGGGGAACTCGCTCGGTGGGGCGATAGCGCAAGGGCTTCTCGCACGGCACGTCCAACATCGGGAGACGTGGTTAGGACTTCGCTTCAACCGCTTCGTGGACGACTACCTTTACCAAACACACGTTCGCGCAGAAGTCTACGCGGCGTTGCCCCGGCCTGACCCTTTCGACATCAGCGACCAGATAGCGCAAGCCGAGTGGATGATAGATGAGTGCATCCGACCTCTTGCCGAAGAACTTTGGGCTGAGCACTTCGCCGACGGCGTCCATAACCTCATCTGGCAGCGTGCCCGCCTCGCGTGGCCGCGCCTTTTTACGGGGGTGTTTACGTCCCAGGTTGAAGTGAGAGGATAAGGCAGAAATTGCTCGGATATTTTGTGTATAGTCGTTTGAAATAAAGAGCGTATTTGACAGGAGAACATCGATGAGTCACGTATTTTCTCAGATTACATCTGAACTGTGCAAAACAGCGCTTCTATGCTAACGCCCCAACAACGTCTCATCCGCGCTCGCTCGCGGGTCCGTGAACTCTCGCTCTGGCGGGTGAGGGCGCACGTAGAGATTGACGGCTGGCGTTGGGATGATGGACCTCTGCAAGTGGGCGACGCTTGGCCGGAGCGCGAGGGCGTCCACCATCTGACCTGTCAAGAGGTGCGCGTACCGGATGATTGGACGCTGGACGAAACGTTTTTGCACCTCAATGTGGGTGGGGAGAGCTTGCTGAGCTTAGGGTACGAGGGTGAAACCGAGCGCTTCGGTTTGAATCCGCACCACGAGCGCTTTCCGCTTCTGGCTAAGCACTTTTCCGTTCACACGGAGTCCGTCGCCCGCTTCGAATTCGGCGTGCCGAACCCTGACCCGCGTCTCGAGGTCGCCCGTTTGGAGTGGAGAGACAGCGCCGTAGATTCGCTGGTCAGGCTGCTCGAGGTGACGCTCGAGGCCGCCGAATGCCTGGGCGATCATGAGGTCGCGCCGCTGCTCATTCGCGCCGCTGAACGTGCCATCCACGCGGTTGTCTTACCCTCGAGCACCCCCCTTTACACCGCTCGCACGCTCGGCAAGTTGGATACGCCCCCCATCTGGAACGCGCCCGACGTTCAGGGCAATCCTGCCGGACTCAGTGACGATAAGCGCGAAAGCGTGCGACGGGCGCAAGGCGACTTAGAAGCCGACCTCGCGCAGCTCCGCATTTGGTTCCCCAAAGTCGGCAGTCTCTGTTTAACCGGCCACGCCCACCTAGACCTCGCCTGGCTCTGGCCCCTAGACGAGTCGAAGCGCAAAGCGCGGCGCACCGCCTACACGCAACTCGCGCTGATGAAGCGCTACCCCGAATTCCGCTTTAACCAGTCCTCGGCGCAGTGGTATGTCTGGTTGGAGGACGATCCCGACCTCTTTGGAAGCATTCAAGCGGCGGTGCAGAGAGGTCAGTGGGAAATTATAGGGGGCATGTGGGTCGAGCCCGATATGAACCTTTTAGCGGGCGAGTCGGTAGTGCGGCAACTGCTCTATGGACAGCGCTATTTCGAGCAGCACTTCGGCGTGACGTGTGACACAGCTTGGCTCCCCGATTGCTTCGGCTTCACGGGCGCACTGCCGCAGCTTTTACGCGGCGCAGGCGTGCGCAACTTCTTCACCGCCAAGCTCAACTGGAACGAGATGACGAAGTTTCCTTACGACCTCTTCTGGTGGGGCGGCTTGGACGGCTCGCAGGTCCTCGCCCACACGCTCGACAACAATCCGTTTGGCGAGGGTTACAACGGTATCGTGCGCCCCGAGTCTCTGCTGCGTACTTGGCAGAATTTTCGAGGCAAAGCGCAGCACCGTGAGAGTCTCTTTGCGGCGGGTTGGGGTGATGGCGGTGGCGGGCCGACACCGGAGATGCTTGAAAACGCCCGCGCCATGACCCACCTCCCCATCGTCCCCGAAGCAACCTGGGGACACGTGAGCGACTTCTTCGCCCGCGCTAGAGAGAGCGCCGAACGCGAACAGATTGCTCTTTGGCAAGGCGAGATGTACTTGGAGTTTCACCGGGGCACCTACACCTCACAAGGGCGCACCAAAACGCTCCACCGACAAGCGGAAGTTGCCTTGATTGAGGCGGAGATGACCTCGAGCCTCACCCATCTCAAGTCTCAAAACGAGCCATCTCAAGAGGTTGATGGGGAGGAGGTATACCCTGAGACGCTCGAGCAAAAATGGCGAACCGTCCTCCTCAGCGAATTTCACGACATCTTGCCGGGGACCTCCATCCGCGAAGTTTATGAAGAGGTCGAGCCAATGTTGGAAGTATTAGCGTCGCTTCCGTCCCGAGAGGTTGATGACTCTGAGATAGCGCAAGTTAGTCAAGAGGGGCTCGAGAACGACCACCTCCGCGCCATGATTTCAAATTCAGGGCAACTCACCAGCCTGTTCGATAAGCACGCTGAGCGTGAGCTTTTGAGCGAGCCGAGCAACGCCCTTTGGGTCTACCCGGATAAACCGCGCCGCTGGGACGCCTGGGATGTCGAGGAGTTGCACGCGCCTTACAGCGATGCTGGCGAGAGGTTAGACGCTGAGCATATTGAAGTCAGTGAAGAAGGTGTAGAGGTTCACTACAGGTTTCGAGATAGCTGCGTTGTTCAGACGTATCGTTTAATAGGTAAGAGGCTCGAGGTTCACACCCGGCTCGAGTGGCGTGAGCGGCGTCGTCGGCTCAACGCTGTGCTCAACCTGCGAAGTGCCGCCGGGCAGGTCTTGACGGGCACGGCGTTCGGCTTTCATACCCGCTCACCTCTCTTAACAGGTACAGCGCGTCAAGCGCAGTTCGAAGTCCCGGTGCAAGGGTTTGCCGCGCTTTTGGAGACGAGTGGGTACGCGCCTACTTTGCTTGCAAGTGGGCGCTACGGCTTATCACTCCGTTCGCTCGGCGCTACAACCGAACTCGGGCTTTCGCTCCTCCGCTCGCCCGTCTACCCCGACCCTTATGCCGATGAAGGAACGCACACGTTTCGCTACGGACTCACGGCGGGAAGGTTCGCTGAGGGTGAGGTTCACGCGGCATTGGCGGGACTCGAGGGTCGTTCAAGCCAAGCGGGGCTCGAGTGGCTAGGACTGGACGCGAACGGACCTTTGGAGCTGACCGCGCTCAAGCCCGCCGAAGATGGCAGGGGATTTGTCGCGCGACTAGCGGAGCGTTTCGGCCTCTACGCCTCACCTCTTGACGGACAACCTCTCGACCTCACAGGCTGGCGCGTAAACGAGGTTGACCTCTTGGAACGCGACCTCAGCGCGACCTCTTTCGAATTTACACCGTTTCAGGTACGCTCGTACCGTTTAATAAAAAGTGACTGAGACGCTCAAAGCAGATATCGCTATCATCGGCGGCAGCTTGGGCGGCGTGGCGGCGGCACTCGCCGCGTGTGAGGCGGGCAGCACGGTCCTTTTGAGTGAAAAAACAGATTGGTTGGGCGGACAGCTCAGCGCTCAAGGTGTTTCTGCGCTAGACGAACACGAACACATAGAGACGCACGCCAACGCTCGTTATCTGGAATTGCGTCGCCGCATTCGTGAACACTACATTTTAAGAGGTGCGCCGCGCTCTACGCCGAACGGCGACCCTCTCAACCCTGGCAACGGCTGGGTCAGTCGGCTCTGTTTTGAGCCCCGAGTCGGCGCGAAAGTCACTCGTGAGATGCTCCGCCCGTATCAACAGATGGGACGCTTAAAAGTGCTCCTCAATCATCGCCCCGTCGCCGCTAAGCTGGCGGGCGAAAAGGTGGAAGAGGTGAGGGTGGGGGCACCTAGCACCTCAGCCATCATCCGCGCCGACCTCTTTCTGGACGCCACTGATTTGGGCGACCTCTTGCCACTGACCCACACCCCGTTCGTCACCGGCACAGAGTCCTATCACGATACGGGTGAAGTTCACGCGCCTGAAGAGGCGAGACCTCAAGAGGTACAGAGCTTCACTGCTTGTTTTGCGGTTGAATACTGCCCCGGCGAATCCCACGTCATCCCTAAACCTGAAGGCTACGAAGCGATGCGCGACGCGCAACCTTACAGCTTGAGTTTAGATGTTGGAACCTCTCAGGAAAAGCACTTCAAGATGTTTAGCTCAGGCGAGAACGGCGAGCTTCCTTTTTGGACCTACCGCCGTTTACTCGACGCGGAGCTTTTAGATGTTCCTAATGACGTTGCCCTTATCAATTGGGCGAGCAATGATTACAGCGAACTGAGCTTGTTAGAGAATTATGAACGTGCTTGGCAAGAAGCTAAACGCCTCTCGTTAGGCTTTCTCTACTGGTTGCAAACTGACGCGCCTCGAGACGATAGCGCCGGAACCTTTGAGCGTGGCTATCCCGAACTGAAACTGCGTCCCGACGTGATGGGCACCTCTGACGGGCTCGCCAAAGCACCTTACGTCCGCGAGTCGCGGCGGATTGTCGGCTTAGAGCGTGTTTTAGCGCAGCACCTCACGGACGTTTGTGAGTGGTCTGTACCTATCGCGATAGGCTGGTACCTGCTCGACCTACACCCGTGCGTCGGTAATCTCGAGAGGTCCATGTATCACCCCACCCGACCTTTTACGCTACCTCTTGGAATGCTCATCCCACAGACGCGCACCAACCTCTTAGCCGCCTGCAAAAACGTCAGCACCACACACCTGAGTAACGGCGCGTGCCGCGTCCACCACGTCGAGTGGGCGCTCGGTGAGGCGGCGGGCGCACTAGCGGGGCTCTGCTTTCAAGAGAGGTGCACGCCACGCGAGGTCTGCGCTTCGGAGAGGTTGCAGAAGAGATTGGCGGCTCGCTTCGCGCAGCAGGGCGTGAGAACATCGTGGACGTGACGCGCCAAACCGTTCAAGAGAGCGGACTGAGCGTTTGCCCCATGTATATCCCGCCCCCCTCTTCTACTAAGACGCTAAAGCCCACTTTTTGATAAAACTGAAAAGCTCTCTCGTTACTTCTACCCAGCCCCAGATAAACGCCCGCCGAGCCGCGTTTCCTAAGCTCACCCAACAAGGTCGTCATCAGCTTGCGCCCCCAGCCCTGACCTTGGGCGCGGGGCAAGAGGTCGATGTGGAGGTGAGAGGGGTAGCGCGACAGATCAACCGGACTCGAGAGGTCGGGGTGGTGAATTCTGCTATAGAGGCGCTCTGTAGGTGTCCAGTTTTCAGGATTGCCTGTCGGGTCGGGTAATATGGCTTGTAGAGGAGGCAACCACTCGAGCCCATACCTCTCGTTAAACCTCTCCGTACCCAACGCCCCGAGGATATAGCCCACAACCTCTTCATCTTGGGTAAGCATAAAGGCTAGGTCGGGCTCGAGCGTCACATACGGCCCTGCGTAGAGATGACCTAGCGCGTCCGGGTCATTATAAAGTGCAGTCGCATCTTCCCCTGAGTCGCCTGTCTTTAAGCAGATGTCGTAGACTGCGCCCAAGTCTCGAGTGTCATAAGGGCGGATAGAGAAAGCCATAGTTGAGCCTAATCTAACATCTGTCTTACCTCTTCTAATGCGCACTTTGCGATAAGGTAATTCTATGACAGAAGGCTCTAAAACGGGCGCGTGCTGCGGTCCTTCGCGTGGTTCTTCGAGCCCTTCGAATGAAGTTCCAACCGATTTGACTTCTCACTCGAGCGAAAATAGTTCAGTGGAGGGGATGGTTTACCTAGAAGGCAGTACTTTCCTCATGGGCACGGACGAGCCGACCTTCCCCGCTGACGGCGAAGGCCCGGTGCGCGAGGTGACGCTCTCGCCCTTTTGGATCGACCCCTTCGCCGTGACGAACGCGCAGTTTCAGACCTTTGTAGACGCGACGGATTATGTGAGCGAGGCTGAGCGTTTTGGCTGGTCGTTTGTCTTTTATCAGTTCTTACCGGACAATTTCTCGCCGACAAAAAGCGTCGCTGAGGCTCCCTGGTGGCGACAGGTTTTCGGCGCGTATTGGCGCTGTCCCGAAGGACCACAGTCATCTATTGCGGAGCGCCTAAATCATCCCGCTGTGCACGTCTCTTGGAACGACGCTTCAGCTTATGCGCGTTGGGCGGGCAAGCGTTTGCCGACGGAAGCGGAGTGGGAGTATGCGGCCAGGGGTGGCTTAGAGCAGAATATGTACCCCTGGGGAGACCGCTTAGTCCCCAACAAAAAGCACCGTTGCAATATCTGGCAAGGGACCTTTCCGAGCAAGAACACGGCCAAAGATGGCTTTTTAGGCACCGCGCCCGTAGATACCTTTGAGCCGAACGGCTACGGGCTCTACAACATGACGGGCAACACCTGGGAGTGGTGTGGCGATTGGTGGGGTACGTCACATGAAGAGGAATCACACTTCAATCCTCGAGGACCGGAACAAGGTCAGGCGAAAGTCATCAAGGGCGGCTCCTACCTCTGTCACGCCTCGTACTGCAACCGCTACAGGGTCGCCGCGAGAACGAGCAACACGCCGGACAGCACGACGGGGCACATGGGCTTTCGGACCGTGCGGGCCGCTTGAGAGCGAGAAGGTTAGCATTACCGCACAGTTTGACTCGGCAACCGTGTCGTACATTTGGATAGTTTAGGGGGACATGGTGAAACACATCCAGATGCAACTTGACGGCAGTGGTCAATCTTTCAACGTCATCGCCGAAACGAGCCGCTCGCAGGTCGCCGCGATGACGCTCACCTCAGGTCAGACGACGGGCGGGCCGAACAACAAGCACGCTGAAAGCGACCAGTGGCTCTACGTGATTTCCGGCGCAGGTGAAGCGGTTGTAGCAGGGGAGAGGGTGGACCTCTCGGCGGGCAGTTTGTTGCTCATCGAGGCGGGCGAAACGCATGAGATTACGAACTCGAGCGACGAACCTCTGCAAACGATTAACATTTACGCGCCGCCTGAATATTGATTGAGCGCTTGGAGACACCAAAGGTCAAGCGTCTGCGTCATCTAAACCGTCATCAATGGCTGCTGTGTCCCAAAAGTCTCGAGCAGGGTCACGCGCCCATTCCTCTGCGTGGGCCTTGTACACCTCGGCGAACTCCGCGTCTCTGAGTTTTTGCAAGCCTCTCGCTACGGCGTCGCTTCGGCTCACATCATGTGTCTGCTGATACCTCTCTAAAAAGTGGGCTAGCTCAGCAGGGATGCTGACGGAGAACTCGGTAACGGGCGCATGTTTGTTCACGCTTTAGGATAGCGCCAGACGTTCCTTAAATCTACCCTTTCATATCTGCTATACTCGCCTTGCCGAACTTCGGCGTTCTATGCGCGACTAACACTTTTCCCAATCGACAGTAGCTGCGTGCTTCGGTACGCGCATTCTCCTTTGGAAAGGTGTTTTTATGTCACTTGCGCTTCAAGCGGAAGGATTGACCTACCGCTACCCTGAACAACGCGACCCGCTCTTTCAAAACCTCTCGTTTTCCCTCTACGCCGCCGATAAAGTTGCGCTTTTAGGTACGAACGGCGCAGGTAAGACGACGCTGCTCAACCTCTTAGAGGGGGATATAAAACCTTTAGAGGGCCACATCATCCGCCACGCTGCGCCCTACACGCTCCGTCAAGAAGACATATTGAGTGGTGAGGGAAGCGCACTAGACGCGCTCATGGCGAGCTTTCCCGACCTTGGACCGCTCTGGTTAGACCTCAGAGTCATGGAGCAAAAAGGCGTTCTCGACCCCTTGCGCTATGCGAATGCGCTCAACCTCTTTGCTGAGCGTGGTGGCTATGAGGTGCAGCAGCGCTTAGAAGCTGAACTGACCTCTTTACATAGTTCACCTGAAATACTGGCGCGACCTCTCTCCACCCTCTCCGGCGGCGAGCGGCGACTTTTGCGCCTTGTTGCTGCCTTTGCACGTCCACAGGCGCTCTACCTCTTAGACGAGCCGACGAACTACCTGGATGAGCGCGGGGTGCGTTACCTCGAGGCCCACCTCCGCCAAACCTCAGCAGCCTGTCTCATCGTCTCCCACGACCGGCAGTTTTTGGACAACATCGTGACGGTGGTGTGGGAGTTGGAGCGCGGCGCGTTGACGCGCTACAGCGGGTCTTACTCGAGCTTCCGCCATACCAAAGAGGTGCGCTACAAAGAGCAGGTGCGCAAGAGCCAGACCTTAAAGCGAGAGGTCGCGCAGCTTAGAGAGCAGGAGCGCACCTATAAAGTGTGGGGCGCACGAAAGGAGAAGGAAAAATCCGGGGCGATGGACAAAGGCTTTATTGGCGCACGCGCCGCTAGGCTCACCAAGCGCGGTATTCAGGCCAAAGCGCGATTTCGTGAACGGGCTGAAACGTTGGAGCGAGAGAGACCCTGGGTGGAGAAGCGCTACAGCGTCGCGTTTGCGGAGCCTGACGTGCCCCGTGGCGTGTGTCTGAGTGCTCGAGTGACCAACCTCGACCTCTTGATCACCTGGGGTGAGCGCGTTGCCATTGGAGGGCGCAACGGCTCGGGCAAGACGACGCTACTCAGCACGCTTCTCGGTTTGAACACGGATAGCGCGGCTGAGGTGCACTGGGACGCCCGCGCTGTTGTCGGTTATCTGCCGCAACGCTGGAACGACGCCTTTGATGCTCAACCTCTTGTTGAGCGGTTCACTCAATCTCAACAGGGCGAAGCCCGCATCCTGCTGGGCGCACTCGGCATCAAAGGAGACCGTTTTGCCGCGCCGTTAGGAGCGCTCAGCGAGGGGCAAAAGCGCAAGGTGCGCCTCGTGGAAATGATACTGAAACGCCCCAACGTGCTCGTGTTGGACGAGCCGACGACGCACCTGGATTACGTCAGCATCGAGATGCTCGAGGCCGCCCTAGCAGACTTTCCCGGCACAATTATACTCGTGAGTCACGATAGATACCTCTTAGAACGAATTGCCGAACGAACTGTTGAGGTAGCGAGTCATCACGTATGATAATCCGCGTTAATCCGCACATAATCCGCCGAGAGGTCGCAACCCCACGCCGTGCCCGTCGCTGTCCCCACACCGAGGTTGACCTCAATGGAGAGGTCAGGGGCGTCCATTTTGCGAGAGACCTCTTCCGCACTAAAGGCTAACGCCGTCCCGCAATAAACCTCTTCACCTTGCAAACGAATGGAGAGGTTAGAAAGCTCGAGCGCCACCCCCGTCGCCCCGATTGAGCTAAGAATACGCCCCCAATTCGGGTCGTTGCCGTGCGCCGCTGCCTTGACTAAGGGGCTCAGCACCACCGCCCGCGCTGCTCGCCGCGCCTCCGCTTCATCTTTTGCACCTGTGATTTGAACGGTAATGAGCTTGGTTGCCCCTTCGCCGTCTTTGGCAATCTGTTTCGCCAAATCCTGACAGACCTCTAACAGCGCCTTTTTAACCTCTTCTTCGTCGGCTGGGGTTTGCTGGCTCGAGCACACCACCGCCGTGTCGTTCGGCGAAGTGTCCCCGTCCACCGTCACCTGGTTGAAGCTTTGATTCACGACTTCGGGCCACATCTCGCGCAACACCTCTTGAGGCACTAGCGCGTCGCTCAGCACAAAGGCGAGCATCGTCGCCATGTTCGGGTGAATCATGCCGGAGCCTTTGGCGATGCCGATGACTTTTGCGCCGCCCTCGAGTTCAACTTCAGCAACTTTTGAGACTAAATCTGTCGTGAGAATCGCTTCAGCGATAGGGGAGACCTCTTCAGACAGGTCTAAGTTTGGAAGTGCGGCCTCGATTTTTTCTACAGGGAGCGTATGACCGATGATGCCCGTGCTGGCGGTCAAAACCTCTTCAGGTAAAAACCCTAGTTTCTTTGCTACAGCCTTCACAAACGCCTCATTCGCCGCCCTATCCCCTTGCGCCGCGCAGTTGGCGTTACCGCTGTTAATCGCAACCGCGCGAACCTCTTGCGCCACTTCGTAGAGCTGACGATTGCGGTGAACAAAGGGCGCTTTGAGCGTGTTCGTGGTGGACGTTAACGCCCAACTGAGCGCGACTTCTCCAAAAATCAGCGCCAAGTCGGGCTTCCCCGACGCCTTGATGCCCGCCGCGACGCCCGCCCCGCGAAACCCTTTGGGCATTATAACTGCGTGGCTCACGGCCACACCCCTTGCGTAAAAAGTCCGAGCGTTTCCTCAAAGCCCAGCATCAAGTTGAAGTTGTGCACGGCTTGTCCCGCTGCACCTTTGCCCAAGTTGTCGATTACTGCCATCGCCACGATATGTCCGCTCCGCGCATCAAACCTCACGCTGACTATGCACCTGTCACTGCCATACACTGCTTTCGTCTGCGGTAAGTCTTCCTGCACGCTGATGAGCGGCTCGCCCTGGTAAAAGTCTTGGTAAAGCCCTAGCAAGCTCTCGTCACTAAGCGGTCTTTCGGTCTCTTCGGGTCTCGAGTGACAGGTCGCCAAAATCCCCCGCGTCATCGGGACGAGGTGAGGCGAAAACGTGACGATAGGTTTGTCGAATGCCTCGTGCGTTTTAAGCTGCCTTCCCATATGCTGCGCTCGTCCCAGGGTCCCTTCGATTTCGGCGATGTGGCGGTGCGTGCCTGCAACCTTGTAGGGCTTCATGTTCTCGTTCAGTTCGGGATAGTGCAGCCCCAAACCCGGACTGCGCCCCGCCCCCGACACACCTGAAGCGTTGCTGATAACGGTGTCTCGCCCTAAAAGTCCGTGTGCGGCGAGGGGGGCGAGCGCCAGAATTGCAGCCGTAGCGTTACACCCCGGATTGGCGATAAGTTCAGCTCCCTTTAACTCCTCGCGGTGGAGTTCGACTAACCCATAAATAGCTCTTTCGTAAAGCTCGGGGTGCGGATGCTGGCCGTACCAATGGGCGTAGTCCTCTGGCGGCAAGCGAAAGTCGGCGGAGAGGTCCACTACCTTGCAGCCTGCGTCCAACGCCTTTTTGACCAAGGGTGCGGTTGCGCCGTGCGGGGTGGCGCAGAAGAGAACCTCGCAGCTTTGGATGACGGTGTCGTCGTCTTGAAATTCTAAGTCAGAAAAATGTCCGACGAGTTGCGGCCAACAGGTGCTTACGGGTTGGTGGTGGAACTGCCTCGAGGCCACCCCTACCACTTCTACATGCGGATGAACCGCCAAACGTCGTAAGAGCCCCGCCCCGCCGTAACCACTCGCCCCTAAGATGCCGACGCTAACTTTAGAACCTGAGTGAGAATCTGTCACGCCTAATCCCTGAGAAGCTGAAAGAGAATCGCTTTGTGGGCGTGCAAACGGTTCTCGGCTTGGTCGAAGACGCGGCTGCGCTCGTGGTACACCGCGTCTTCGGTGCACTCCTCGCCGTAATGCGCGGGTAAATCGTGCATGAAAATACCTCGCTCGGAGAGGTCTTCGAACCACTCGGGCGTTACCGTGTAGCCCGCAAAGGCTTGCCTGCGCCGCTCGGTCTCCTCCTCTTGGCCCATCGAAATCCACACGTCGGTATAGAGGACATCGGCACCTCTCGCCGCTTCTCTCGGGTCTCTCGCTACTGTCACGTCCGCGCCGCTCGCCTGCGCCTGTACCAACACGCGCTGATCTGGGTCGAACCCTTCCGGGCACACAACCGTGAGCGAGGTTCCCGCGTGCATCGCTGCGTACAGGTGCGAGTTGGCGACGTTGTTGCCGTCCCCGACGAAGCAGACTTTGACGCCCTCTAACTCGCCAAACTCCTCTTTCAGCGTGAGGTAATCCGCTGTGAGTTGGCACGGATGCACGAGGTCAGAAAGTCCGTTGATAATCGGCACGTGCGCGTGGCGGGCCAATTCGACGAGCGTGCCGTGTCCGTAGGTTCGCGCCATGATGCCCTCTACCCATCGTTCCAAGTTGTGCGCCACATCCTTGATGGTTTCGCGCACGCCCCAGCCGATGTAGTTTTGGCTCAACAAGACGGAGTGTCCGCCGAGTTGATACATAGCGATGTCGAACGTTGAGCGGGTGCGTAAAGACTGTTTTTCGAAGATCATGGCGATGGTTTTGCCCTGCAAGTAGAGAGGCTTTTCGCCCCGCTTGAAGTTGTTTTTCATGATGTGGGCGCTCTCTAAGAGCCCTTCGAATTCCTCTTTGGAGAGGTCAGCGAGGGAGAGGAGGTCGCGCCCTTTAAGGCTTTCGACGGTAGGTACGTCGGCGGTTGTCGTCATTGAAGTTCCTTCCGGCTCAGTACATCAATATCATTATGTTTTCGCAAACATCATCCCTCAACGTGTGCGCGAAGCCAACGCTTCTCTTAATATACGGATGATACCTGCTTGGAGCCCCAAGAAACCGATAGTATATGCAAAAAGGTGTATAAATCAAGCATCGTCTCTGTTTTGACCCTTCATTCAGAAGAGGGTGCTGCGCTTAGAAAGCATTATAGTTAGCATTGTGGATTCATATCTTGTAGCGAACCTCGATGCCGAGAGGGTTAGAGTTGGCTTGAAGGACGCGCTACCGTCTAAAAGATTTAGCGAGCCCGTTTTTCTTGCGGACGGCTTTAGTAGCTACGTATTCTTGGTGGGGGATATGCTCTTGCGCGTCGCTAAACACAGTGAAGCCGCCACTCAGCACGCGAAAGAAGTCCGTGCGCTGCCTCGCTTGAAGCAGGGTATCTCTTTGCAGATACCTCTACCAACGTGGCACTTAGCACCTTCGAAATACTTTCCCTTCGGCGCGGTGGGTTACAGGAGGATTGCTGGGACACCTTTTGATTTATCGCTCGCTGAACGAGTTGATTTAGAACAGGTAGCGTTCTCGCTCGCCACCTTTTTGCTCGAGCTTCACCGTTGCACCTCGTTACTCAGCGTGCCTGCTCGAGGCGATGAGCCCGCCTTGCTATGGAACGCGACGAGTCCCACTTTGCGTCATTATTTAGGGGCTCGTTACAAAAAAGCGCAAGCCTGGTGGCTTTCTTTCGCGCAATACGAGGACGAACGCCCGCCTATGGCTCTCGTTCACGGAGATTTATGGGGTGAAAACATCATTTTGGACGACTCCCTCAGTCAAGTGGTGGGAATCGTCGATTTCGAATCTCTAGCGGTCGGAGATGTAGCGCAAGACTTTGCCCCGCAGATGTATGTGTCACGCAAATTTTTGGAGATGGTTGCGGAGTATTTCGAGCGCTTAGGCGGTCAGTCGGGGCGAGACTTCGAGCGGCGCGTCCGCGACTGGTCGATTCTTAGGGAATTGCGCGGCTTGCGTTACGCACTGGTTTATCCAGAATTGGATGAGTTGGAGGATAGTTTGGAGAAAGTGCAGAAGTTTTGGTGAGTTAGAAAGGGCTGAGGTTTATCGTGGTCTAAGCCCCTAGCATCCCCAAATACCACCCTGCCAGCGTGTCCCCATAAAACAGCGCAACAAGCCCACCGACCGCCAAATACGGCCCAAACGGAACCACCCGTCCACCACCGAGCGCTTTAAGGATCAGCCCGCCGACTGCCCCAATGAAAAAGGACAAGAGCAGCGCCACCAAGAGGTTTTGCCAGCCCAGCATCACGCCTAAAACCGCCGCGAGCTTCACATCGCCAAAGCCCATCGCGACGGGCTCGTCGTCCTCTTCGTTAAGTGCGCCTTCTTCGCCCGGTGCATGGCCGAGAAGCTCGAGCCCCCACCAATACACTGCCCCCAACACCGCTATAGAACCCGCCGCCGCTAGGCTACCACTCAGCGAATTGACGCCGAGGTAAGCGCTACCCGCGCCGAGTGCCAGCACCCAAAGTCCGTACACGAGAGGTTCGGGAAGTCTCAGCGTGCGGCGCGTGGCTATGTTGGCGATTAGAGAGGTAGCGGCGAAAGCAAGACCGACGAGCCAGCCGCCTAATGCGCCGCCCACAAACGCCACGTTCACTTGGTCCAAACCGATAGGCCATAAGCGCTCTTTCGTGTCGGTAAAACGGCGCAACACGAGAGCCCCGAGTCGGTTGATGAGCACGATGATGCCCGCGCCCAGTGCGCCGCCGAAGAGCGCCGCTTGAAAACTCGGCAGGCCGCCCGGCGTCGCGTAGAAAAAACTACCTAAGAGTCCTACTGCAATGGCGGGGAGCGTCAAGCTGTCGGGCAGGATGTATTCGTCAATGTCGATGGCCGACATCATCACGAGCATGGCGTAGAGCGCGGCGAGGACGAAGGCGGTGAGGCCGTATTGGTCAATAGGCCATCTCAGCGCAATCAGCACGAAACCGAGTGCGGTTATCGCCTCGACGAGCGGATAGCGTAGAGCGATGCCCTCTTTACAACCCCGACAGCGCCCGCGTAGCGCCAGCCACGAGGCGATGGGGACGAGGTCTAGGAAGGTTAAAGGACGCGCACAGTTCGGGCAGTGTGAGCCGGGGAAGGCAATGGACTCACCTCGCGGCACGCGGTAGATCACGACGTTGGCGAAAGAGCCGATGAGGGCTCCCAAGAGGCCAAGTAGCGAGACAGTGATGAGGGTCAGCATAGAGGGCATTATAGGTTTGAAGAGGGTGTCAACCACGTGTGATTTTGGGCATTTAGGGCCCCGGAGGTACGTTTGTCACTGACAGTATGCTTCCTAGCCATAGCCTCTCAGCGTTTTAGCTAATCAGCAAAATCTCAAAGCCTGACAAGTTGAAGCGCTGACCGGCTGAAATGCTTCTTCGCCTCTTTTCTATCCCGGCTACGAGAGCCCAACCAGCGTCTCCTGACCTAAACATATCGTGAAGACGAACCTCGTTTTTGAGAGGGTGCATTCTCATTTATCCCTAGGTATACTGCCTTCATGAAGCGATTTTTACCCATTAGTTTACTCGTAAGTATCCTCTCCCTCTTCGCGCTTAGCGCAGCGCAAGATGGACCTCTCAATATCGCCTTTGTCGATGCGGGCGCGGTTTTAGCGGCGCATCCGTCTGGAGCAGAGGCGCAGCAGCTAGAGGAGCAGGCCAGAACCGAACTTGAGGAGATTCAAACGAACGTCGCGCCCCTTTTGGAGAGGCTCAACGCGGGCGAAGAGCTGACCGCCGAGGAGCGCAGCACCTTGGACCTCTCGCAGCGCACCTATCAGGAGACGCAAGCGCGCTACCGCGAGGAGATCCAAGCGATCATCCAACCCGCAGAAGAGGCGGTAGACGCGATTATCCAAGAGATCGCTCAGGCGAACGGCTACACGCTGGTGCTCAACCAAGGCGTGGCTGCGAGTTCGGCGTTGGTCGTCTACGCGGCTGAAGGCTTCCCCAACATCACACAAGAGGTGATTGAGCGTGTCAGTGCGGGTGGCTAGAGATAGCAGGTATCATCTGGTTTAGGCCAATCTGAGATGATAACGCAGCGTATAGAACGCACTTTCGGGGATGATATCTGCGTAATTCGAACTCAGTAATTGCTACATTAGGCGGCGCTAAGCGTCGCCTTCTTTTTTGGTCTGTGGATACAAGGTCTCTAAAAACGCCTTGTCTTTATCGCTCAAGTCGGCGTGCTCCAATAAATCCGGCCTCCGCTCCAAGGTGCGCTCCAACGCCTGCTCCCGCCGCCACCTTTCGATCTTCGCATGGTGTCCACTCGTCAAGACTTCGGGGATACCGACGCCTCTGTGTTCTGCAGGTCGCGTGTACTCGGGGTAGTCCAGAAGTCCGGTTGAAAACGAGTCCTGTTCATGGCTTTGCGCGTCACCCAAGACGCTCGGTACGAGCCTTGCTGTGGCCTCGATCAGCGCTAACGCCGCAACCTCGCCGCCCATCAGCACATAATCGCCTATGCTGACCTCTCTGGTAACGAGAGGTTCGACCCTCGAGTCAAACCCCTCGTAGCGTCCAGAGAGCAAACAGAGGTGATTTTTCGACGCGAATTCCTCAGCCATCTTCTGCGTAAACGGTTCACCCGCAGGGGAGAGCAAGATAACTTCATCAGGCGGTAGTTCACTCCGCCGCACGTCCGCGATGGCCTGCGCCGCGATGTCCACCCGGATGACCATGCCCGCGCCGCCGCCATAAGGCGTGTCGTCCACGTTGCGGTGTTTGCCCGTCGCGTAGCCCCGCAAGTCGCGCAGATCGAAGCTGAGGTGGCCGTTTTTGACGGCGCGGCCTATGAGGGCCTCCTCGGTCCACGGGCGCAAGAGGTCGGGGAAGAGGGTGAGGACGGTGTATTTCATGTAGGCAGCGGGTTACTCGAGCGAAAGGAGCCCCTCAGGGGCGTTCTCTATGGTGATGACCTCTTCACCTAATTCCACATAATCCGCTTGGAGCGGAACTAAAAACTCCTGCTCGCCCCTCACAATGACCAAGAGGTCTTGAAAGCCTGCGGAAATCACATCGGCGACCTCTCCAAAAGGCTGTCCGTCCACCTGAACGGGGAGGTCTAGGAGTAGCTCTAAATAAAAACCCTCTTCGGGCTCGGGGAGGTTTTCAACCCTTGCGTAGACCTCTTCGTTGACGAGCGGTTTGGCTTGTTCAATTTTGGTGACGCCCGAGAGGTAGAGCACTGTCTGGTCGCCGATGCGCCGCGCCTGCGTAAGTCTGCGCTCGCCTAAGCTGGTGATGAAGACGCGCTCGAGCTTAAAAATCGCGTCCGCCTCCGCCTGACCCAGCCCATAAAAACGAAGCCCCCCGGCGAGTTGAAAGGTTTTGCCCAACCTGCCGAGGAGAATTGCGTCTTCAGGTGGCTCGAGTGCCACTAGTCTATAAGGTGAATATCAACCCGCTGCCGCCCGTCAGCCGCCGCCCGCGCCAGCGTACGCAGGCTGTTGATGAGGCGTCCGCCGCGCCCGATGATGCGCCCCGCGTCACCTTCCGCGCAGCGAATCTCGATGTGGACGCCGCGTGCGTCGGTTCGCGCCTCGACGTGGAGCTTGTCGGGCTCTTCGACGAGGTTTTGTAAGGTGAAGGTGACGAGTTCTAGGGGCATCGTTTAAGGGTTACGCGCTCGCTTGGGTTCGCGCCTCGTAAGAGGCGGCGCGTTTGGCTTCAACTTTACCCATGCTCACGCCAGACTTCTCCAAGAGACGCACGGCTGCGCCTGTGGGCTGTGCACCCTGCGAGAGCCAGTGCTCAGCCCGCTCGACATCAATTTTGAGCGGGGTCTCGCTCTTTTCGCGCGGGTCGTAGTAGCCTAACGACTCGATGTAGTCACCGCTACGCTTCTTACGAGCGTCGGTGACGACTACGCGGTAGTGGGGGTTCTTTTTCGCGCCAATGCGCGTTAAGCGAATCTTTACCATGATATCTCTTTCTTTTTTCTTAGATTAAAGGCGTCGTCCTCGTGGAAACAGTTTGTCTTTCGTAGCTGCTGCGCTTGTATCACGCAGCTATCGTCTTTGAATATGCGTTCGAGGTAGCTAGTGCGTCGCGTGGATCGGCTTGCCTCCCACGAAGTGGACGCTCCCGCTAGCCGCCTCTAAGGGTGTACCTGCTCCAGTGTACACCCTTAGCGCCCTAAGCTGCGCCCCGCACCCCTACCGGGCGCTTGGCGGCCCATCTTTTTCATCATCTTCTTCATCTGTTCGTAGTTCTTCATCAGGCGGTTCACGTCCTGAACAGATGTGCCTGAGCCTGCCGCGATGCGCTTGCGGCGGCTCGCGTTCAAGACCTTGGGCCTGCGCCGCTCTTTCTCGGTCATAGAGGAGATAATCGCTTCGATGCGGGCGATTTCGCCTTCGTCAATCTCTGCACCGCCCAACATCTTGCTCGCGCCGGGGATCATCTTGAGAATATCGGTGAACGAGCCCATGCGCTTGATCTTCTGCATCTGCGTGAGCATGTCCTGAAGCGTGAAGTCTTTGATGCTCGTAATTTCGTCGTCGTCGCCCTCGAGCGATTTCGCCTTCTCGATGAGCGTCATCACGTCGCCCATACCGAGGATGCGGCCCGCCACGCGGTCCGGGTAGAAGGGCTCCAACCCATCTATTTTCTCGCTCATCCCCGCAAAGTAGATGGGCTTGCCCGTAACGTGTTTAGCGGACAGGGCTGCGCCACCTCTCGCGTCCCCGTCGAGCTTGGTCATGATGAGGCCGGAGACGCCCACGCGCTCGTCGAAGGCGGTGGCGACGGGTAAGGACTGCTGCCCGGTCATGGAGTCCACCACGAGCATCGCTTCGTTAGGCTGCAACACCTCTTTGAGGTCGGCCAGCGCGTCCATCAGGTTTTCATCAATTTGCAAACGCCCCGCCGTATCCACGATGATGAGGTCACGGTAGTTGGTTTTGAGGTAGGCTTGCAGCCGTTCTTTGGTGCGCTGCGGTGTCTCGTCGTCCTCGACTTCTAAGACAGGAACGCCTATCTGCTGACCCAAGACGCGGAGCTGGTCACGGGCTGCCGGGCGCTGTGTATCCGCCGCGATGAGGAGCGGTCTGCGCCCTTGCGCTTTGTATTTGTACGCGAGCTTACCCGCCGTGGTCGTCTTACCTGCACCCTGGAGGCCCATGAGCATCCACACGTTCTGCTCGCTGCCTAAGTTGGGTTGCGCGGCCTTGCCGCCTAGAATGTCCACCAACTCGTCGTGAACGATTGAAATCACGCGCTGCTCGGGCTGCAAGGACATCAGGACTTCGGAGCCCGTCGCTTTTTCCTGGACGCGCTTGGTGAAGTCTCTGGCGACCTCTAAATTCACATCCGCCTCGAGCAGAGCTATCCTCACCTCACGCAGAGCCGTCTTAACCTCGGCCTCGGTCAGCTTGCCGCGTCCGCGCAGTGAATCGAATACGCCTTGTAGTCTGTCGCCTAAACTCTCAAACATAGGGGTTCCTTACCGTCTCAAATAGACCGCTCTCTACCCTAGCCTATCTTGGCGCGTGGGGTCAAGGTGATGTGAGGCTCGAGGTCAAACCTCTTGGGTTCGCCGAGACGTTTGACCGCGCAAAATGCTGATTGACCAGGCGCAGACCGCAATCGTGAAAGCGAGCACGCCAAGTTCAGCGATGAGAAACAGGGGCAACTCTCGGCCCGAACTCAGCAGTTCGGTGCTCTCGGCGCTAATGACGGAGAGCCGCCGCACGCTCGCGATGATGCCGACCACGAGAAAAGGGATGGGGTTGAAGGCCCCGTCGCGCAAAAATGAGCTGACCGTGCCGATGATTTCAGCGATCATCAGGGCCAAGAGGATGTCGGATAAAACGGTTGTCAGCGAGTAGTCGTCCGCCCCGCTGAGGCCGCGCCACAGCTCCACGCCGCTTTCCCACAAGATGAGCGCCGAGGCGACGATGAGCATGACAACAACCGCCATCGCGATAATGCGCTCGGCGAGGTCGTTGAACTGCACCAACCGCTGGGTCCCCTCACCCTTTCTTTCCTGTCGCGGTTTGGGTATGTCAGCCACAGCCCTAAGTGTAGCCTAGTTCGCACAAATAGACTGAGTGAGAAGGTGGTATTAAGAAGTGCTGAAGGATGAGTGAAGAGGTAGCTCGGAGTTTTCGCTATGAGTCGTTAGCTTTTCAGCGCCTCAGCATCTCAGCTTGTTTTCCAAAAAACTTCGCAACAGGAAAAGCAAACGATACTTTAGCCCGCTAGAACAACCTGAAAAACAGTCATCGCAGCGACGGCGACCGTAACGACGATGCCTACGGAGTTCCCCGGTGCGTTCTCGAGCGACTCGGGCAGAAGTTCAGAAAACGCCATCCAGATCATCGCGCCAGCCGCTAGGCCTAAGCCGACGGGCAAGACGGGTTCGAAGACCTCCACGAAGAGGTAAGCGGGGACGGCTAGAAGGGGCTGGGGCAGGCTCGAGACGACGCTCCAAAAGGCGGCCCGCGTCGCTGAGACCCCTTCGGGGACGAGCACGAGTGAAATTGCCAAACCTTCCGGGACGTTATGGAGCGCAATCGCCGCCGTGATAAAGACGCCGAACGCCTCCCCGCCACCGAACGAAACCCCCACGCCGATCCCTTCGGCAAAGGAGTGCAGCGTCATCACCCCGACGATGAGGAGTGACCGCAGTGCGCCCGCGCCGTGCAACTGACCGATGTCGGGCTCGCCGCCGCGCCGCTCTAAGAGCCACCGCGTGACGACGATAAAGGCGAGTCCCAGGAGGATACCGAGCACGACGCGGGGCATCCCGTAGGACAAGCCCTCATAGATGAGGTTAAAGCTCGCCGCGAGCATGAGCCCGGCTGCGGCGGCGTTAGCGAGGCCCAAAGTGCGGTTTGAGACGTCGTGGATGAAGAAGAAGGGAAGTGCGCCCAAACCCGTGGCGACTGCGGTGAGTGAAGCGTAAAAAAGTACCGTCCAGACCGAAATATCCACGTTTGCTCCTCTGGGTGCTCCTCTGATGCTCGTCTAGTTCTCTAGGTGGGTTTACGGCTCGAGTCTATGCTCGAGGGCTTAGCAGTTAGGTTGACCTACGAGCGACCTACAAACACGACTCAGTTACTATAATTCGGAATCGTTATGATTTCAATTTGCATTAAAGTGATGGGAATAGTCGGGATTACTGCGGGGATGAAGGAAAGTAGACGGTAGTCAAAGGTCAGAATTCAGCAGTTCAGCACCTGCTTTTAGGCTGATTACAGCGTCAAATAAAGAAATAAGTCATGTCATTCTGAGCCCTTTACAGGCTTGTCCTGAGGTAACGAAGGGATAGACTCCACAAAGCCCTTTACAGGCTTGTCCTGAGCTTGCCGAAGGGATAGACGCCGTCGAAGAATCTCTGACTTTGCTGACTCCTCTGACTGAGAAACGCAAGGCGAGACCCCTCGACTAGGCTCGGGGTGACAAGTTAAGAGGTTATGTTTCAGAACTTGCTTAACGCTGTACTGACTACTGAAGTCCGGCTACTGGCTACTTCTTTACCCATCGGCTGTGCTACACTACGCCTATCTGTGGTGCACTTAGAAAAAAAACGTGTTTACGTCATGATGGGCGTCTCCGGCTCGGGTAAAACCGAGGTCGGCGGGCGCGTCGCGGAGGCGCTGGGCTGGCACTTTCTCGACGCGGACGACTTTCACCCCGAAGCGAACGTCGAGAAGATGTCGCGCGGCGAACCCCTTGACGACAGTGACCGTGCGCCCTGGCTGACGAGGCTGCGTGAAAGCGTAGACGAGCACCTAGCGGAAGATAGAGGACTTGTCCTCGCTTGCTCCGCGCTTAAAGAGCGCTACCGGGAGCGGCTTAGGGCGGACAGAAGGGTGGGCTTTATCTACTTGGAGGGCTCTTTAGATCTCATTCAAGAGCGCATGGAGGCGAGGGAGGGTCACTTCATGAAGACCGAGATGCTCAAGAGTCAGTTTGAAGCCTTGGAAGAGCCTGATCCCGGCGACGCCATACACATAGACATCGACCAACCTTTAGCTGAGGTCGTCGAGAGCGTGGTTGCTAAGGTGGCAGCTAGCTAAGGCGTGTGTAGAGACAGGGTTAAAAACTTCACACGTATCACACCGCAGTGCACGGTTAAAGCGCTACAATAGTAAAGATGAGTCTGTCAAGACACAAAAAGGTCCTTATCCTTGTATTGCTTGTGCTAGGCGCGCTAAGCAGCCTTGCGGCTACCAAAGCGCAACTCAGCGGCGAAGCGCTCACCGCTTTAGAAGAAGCGCAGATTGCTGCTGACGAGGCGCGTGCGACCTACGCGGGTAGCGTCAGCAGCCCCGACCAACCGCTCTGGCGCGAGGCACTTCGCGCGGGCGAGCGGGCGCTGAGGTTAGCGCCCGGTTCACCCCAAGTCCTCCGCTTCCTCACCGAGACGTACAGCGACCTCTCGTGGGACGTGCGGGCTTGGGATTACGGACAGCGGTACTTAGAGGCAACGGGAGATATGGCGGGTGAGGCGGGCAGCACATTAGACGCGGACCTCTTGGCGAGCTTGATTGAAGCGGGCACGCAGCTCGGCTACGCCCGCTATAACGCGGGCGACTTGGCGGGGGCGGCGGGCTACTTCGAAGAGGTCTTGGAGCTCGAGCCACAAAGTTCGACGCCGAACATCTGGCTCGGGCGCATCTATCTGGAGCAGGGTGAGCCGGAGCGGGCGCTCCCTTACTGGCAAGCCGCCGCCGAACTCGCACCAGACGATGAGGGCGTGCAGTTCTACCTCTCGCAGACCGAGGCGCAGTTGGAGTTCGGCGCAGCCGCAGGTGGTGCGTTCCAACGGGGTCTGCAAGCCTACAACGAGGAGCGCCTAGAGGACGCGCTCGCTCTTTTTGAAGAGGCGGCGCAGAGCAATCCTGACTACAAAGCAGGCGTTCGTGTGGGCGGGCCGCACCAGTTTGGAACTAGGTTACTCTGAAAGGGCCAAAGATTACTGGCAGCGCGTCCTAGAGCTCGACCCCCAAGAGAGCCGCGCTCGCTACTTTATCGCGCGAGCAGACGACCAGCTCCAATGGGGCGCGGAAGCCGTGCAGACCTTTCAAGAAGGGATGCGCCTCTACAACGAAGGCAGCTTAGAGGCGGCGGGCGACGCTTTCGCAACGGCGAGCCGCGCGAATCCGCAATACATAGAGGCGGCGTCTTGGGCCGCGCGGAGCTACCAAGAAGCGGGCAAACCGCAGCAGGCCGTACCCTTTTGGGAGCGCCTGGTCGAACTCAACCCGGACGACTCCCGCGCCGCGTACTTTTTAGAGTTGGCTCGCAACCAGAGCGGCTACGGAACGGAAGCCTCGAGCGCCTTCAACCGGGGCCTCACCGCCTATCAAAATGCGAACCTAGAAGCGGCCCAAGCCGCCTTCGAAGAGGCCGTCGCCGCCCGCTCAACCTACGCCGACGCCTGGGCGTGGCTCGGGCGTATCCACTTTGACCGGGGCGAATACAACGCCTCCGCCAGCGACTACCGCCGCGCCTTGGCGCTCGTGCCCGACGATACCTCGTACCGCTTTTTCGCGGAAGAGGCGGCGCGGTTAGCGGATGACGAGGCGAGTAACTAGAGGGTGTCGGTCATTTGAGCTGGCATGTTTGTGCGGTGTTACAAAGGCGCGTTCGGTAGACAGAATCAGGCAGTCAGTGGAACGAAGTAGCATGACTTCCACTTTTCTCTTTTGCTCGCGAAACGACACTATAAAAATTTCACCTTGACGTCATCTCGCGGGGTGATAGCGTGCACTCATGCGTACCGTAACCCTGCGCGTGGCTGCGCTCGCGCTTTTGCTGCTCCTCATCTTGGTATCTGCGATTACAGTGCGCCTTCTCAACAGGCTCCCCAACAGCATCGTTTATTTTGTTAGAGCGCAAGACGCGGCGTTTACGCTCGAGGGGGTGCGCCGCCGCTTCGACGCGAAGACGCCCGAGGCGCGGCTTAAAGCGGCGCTGCAAGCGTTGACCAAAGGGACGCCTGAAGCGGGTCTTTCGAGCGCCTTCCCTCCCGATACTGAGGTGAGAGGTCTCGAGCTAAGGGGTGAAACGCTCATCGTTGACCTCTCGAGCGAGTTCGCGCAAGGGGGCGATAGAGCGCTGATGTTGGGGCGGCTCAATCAGCTTTTCTACACGTTGACGCAACCGCTGAATGTCTCGAGCGTCTCTCTGCGCATTGAGGGTGAACCCGTCGAGGTGTTGGGGGGTGAGGGGCTACTCGTGCCGCAACCCTGGGTAGAGCCTGGGGAAAGAACCTTGCCGACGTGGTAGTTTTTCCTCTCGAGCTCAAACTATGGAAACAAAAAATTTACGAGTAAAATGTGAATCTTTACATTTGAAGGAGATTGAACGAACATCAAGAACCTCGTATCACTTGTCGCGAACACGAAATGTGAAGAAATCACGAACTCGCTCTCAGTTTGGCTTTAGCCTTTTGACGAAGGAGGCGTGTTAGACTCTTCTCTGTTTGGTTAGAGCCTGTAATAGCGTTGCGGAGTCTAAATTGTAAGGGTTGCGTAAAGGAAGTGCGCCCGGCAGGATTCGAACCTGCGACCTTTCGCTCCGGAGGCGAACGCTCTATCCGGCTGAGCTACGGGCGCAAAAGATTAGAGGTAGAAGCTAGAGGTAGCATCTATAATCGCTGGTAGCATTAGATTATCCAGCTACCTAACAGCTTAAAGGTTATCATCTTTAGCGCAGAAGCGCTAGAGGTAGCATCTGTAGAAGCGCTAGAGGTATCACCCCGCGCTAGTATTTTTGGGAGGACGACAACAGGATGAAGTTAAGCAAGAGAACCAACGCTATTATTTTATGGATTATCTCCATCGGACTGCTCGTCAGTATGGTCATCGCCTTTACGCCGGGGACATTTTTCGGCGGCAACCAAGGGGCGCAGCAAGGTGCAACGGCGCTGCAGGTCAACGGACAGGCGATTCCAGAACTCGAGGTCGCCCGCTTACAGCAAAACCCGCCGTTTAGTTCGGTGCAAGAGGGACCTGTTGCCGAGGACTTGGAGCGGCTCGCTTTGGACCAACTCATCCAAAACGAAGTGCTGCGTCAAGCGGCGGCGGATGTGAACGTCTCGCGCGGCGAGGTGAGAGCCGAGGTCAACGAGTTTCGCGAGGCGCGGGGGGTAGCGGGCTCCAATAACGACCAAGCGTATCAAAACCTCTTGAGAGGCGCAGGCTACACCGACGCGACCTTCCGCGAGCTGATTCGCCAGCAGCTCAAGCAGGAGAAGTATTTGGAGCAGCTCGCGGCGGACGTCGAAGTGACCGACGAAGAGGTGCAGACCTTCTTCGAGGCGAACCGCGACGCTTATGTCTCTGACCCGCAGATTACCGCGCGGGAAATCGTCGTGGCGGACGAGAACCTCGCCAATGACCTCTACGCGCGGGCGCGAGCGGGCGAAGACTTCGCAGCCTTAGCGCAGGAGTTTTCAACGGAGCGTGCGGCGCAGGGCGGCGCGCTTGGCGCAGCCGAGGGCAACGCGGAACCGAGACCTGTAGGCCGCATCGCGCTGCCGACGCCCGTGGCGGACGCGGCCTTCGGCCTTCAAGGAACCGGCGTGACGCGACCCGTTCAAGCGGGCGGCGCGTACCATATCATCAAGGTTGAAAACTTCACACCTGGTGAGCCGCAACCTTTCGAAGCGGTCCAAGCACAGGTGCGCGAGGACGCGCAGCTTGCCAAGGAGGCGGGCGTGCAGCAGCAGACGCTGGATACGTTGCAGGGCGAAGCCAACATCGAGATTCCTTCTACTAGCCCCTACAGCTACGACAACCCGCCCGTCGCCTTTGTTGGTGAGGACGAGATTGGTGCGGTAGCGCTGGCGGAGGAGACCTACCTCAACCAGCAGGTGCAGCAGTTTTTGAACCCTAACAGCGCCGACATCATCTTGAACTTCTTCAAACCTACCGTTCTAGAGCAGATTATCGAGCGCGAACTGGCGGACCAGGGCGCAGCCGCGTTAGACGCTAACTTCATCGGGCCGCCTGCGGGTGTGGCGCAGAGCGCACTGAGTTTTGTGAGCCGCGACGCCGAGGCTACCGACGCGCAGATTAGAGAGTATTATGACGCAAACCAAGGCCGCTTTACTGAAAGCGCGGTGGCGGTCGCGACGCGCATGAACTTCGCAGGCGAAGCGGCGGCGCAGAGCTTCCGGCAGGCACTTTTAGAAAACGAGAACGTGGACCGTGCCGCCATCAACGTAGCAGCGGACGCGGCGGGCGGCGAAGTCGTCAATCTAGGCCCTGTTTCACCCGGTGAGGCGCAAGAGGTGGTGGACCAAGCGTTATTCAACTTCGAGTCGGGCGATTTTACCGCGCTGAATGCGGCGAGTGAGGTAGAGGTCTCTGGTATCCTCGCCATTCCCCAAGCCGTAGACGCGCAGACGGGTGGCTCCGAAGCAGGGGGTGAAACAGGGGACACGGCGACAGGTGGCGCTGAAACAGGCGGCGCAGGCGGTCCCGGCGTAGCACAAACCTATGTCGTCCTCGTCGCGACCCGCATCCCCGAGCGCGTGCGTCCGTTCGAAGAGGTGCGCAACCAAGCGCGTGAGGCGGTGCTCGCCAATAACCGTGAGGAACTGCGCCAAGCATGGCTGAGCGGCTTGCGCGAAGAGATCACCGTTGAAAACCTGCTCGTACCCGCGCAGGGCGAAGCGACGGGCGGCACACAAGAGGGTGTGACGCCTGAGGGCAACACTGAAGGCGAAGCCGCGGGAGGTGCTGACAATGCGCAAGAGGGCGCTGCGGAAGCGGGCGCTGAAGGGCAACCAGAGGAGCAGCCCCAAGTCCCTAACGACACCGAACTCGTCCCGACCGAAGAGGGTACGCAGGAAGACGCACCGCAAGAAGGTCAGTAATCCGTTTCAAAATCGGTTGATAGGAACCCCTCGAGACGCGCTCGAGGGGTTTTTCCTTGCCCAACCTTTGTCCCCAACCTCTTCTTATCCTACTTTTAGCACTTCCAAAATATACTGAGACAAATGGTCGCAGATATCATCACCGAATGTGCATGTTAGACAACGTTTGTTACAGTAAGAGTGTCTCAAACCAGATGACTATAGTGCCCCGTACCCCGCCTCTAGGGGTGTACCTGCTATTTGTAGGGTAGATTGCGGCTATGCCAAGAGCACTCCTAAGCGTATCGGACAAAACGGGTTTGGAATCCTTCGCCCGCAGCCTCTTAGATGCGGGCTTTGATCTCATCTCGACGGGCGGCACCTTTCGCGCCTTGCAAGCGGCTGGGCTAGAGGTTCAGCAAGTCTCTGAGGTAACAGGCTCACCTGAGATTTTAGGCGGACGGGTCAAGACGCTGCACCCCAAGATTCACGGCGGTATCCTCTCCAAGCGCACTCCTGAGCATTCCGAAGAACTAGCGGAGCAGGGTATCGTTCCGATTGATCTGGTCGCCGTCAACCTCTATCCCTTTCGCGAGACGGTAGTACAAGAGGTGGCTAGGGATACGGCGCTGGAAAACATCGACATCGGCGGGCCGATCATGCTGAGAGCGGCGGCGAAGAACTTTCCGCATGTGCTCGTGGTGAGCGACCCGGCGGATTACGCGCGTGTAGCGGCGGCCCTTCAAAACGGCGTATCTGATGAACTGAGGCTCGAGCTAGCCCGCAAAGCCTTCGCCCACACCGCCGCTTATGACGCGACGATTGTCGGCTGGTTTGATAGGGGCGAGGTCTTACCGGAGACGCTCCATGTGGCCTTGGAGCGCACCCAGACCCTGCGCTACGGCGAGAACCCGCATCAGCGCGGCGCACGCTACCGCGAGATAGGGTCAGCCGGCTGGTGGGATAGCGCCACGCAGCACAGCGGCTTAGCCTTGTCCTACCTCAACCTCTTCGACGCGGAAGCGGCTTGGCGGCTCGTCCATGAATTTGGCGCGCCTGCCTGCGTTATCGTCAAGCACGCCAACCCGTGCGGCGTGGCGGTTTCTGAGACAATAGAACGTGCCTATCAAGACGCCTTCGCCTGTGACCCCAAGTCAGCGTTTGGCGGCGTCGTCGCGCTGAACCGTCCCGTGAGCGATGAACTCGCCGACCGCATCCTCGCCAATCCTAAAGCGGACGTGCTCATCGCGCCGGAGTTTACGGCTGACGCCTCTGAGCGTTTCGCCGCCAAGCGTAAAAACATGCGTGTGCTGAGTGCGCCGCCGCCCAACCCTGCCGCCGCAGAATACCGCCGCGTAGACGGCGGCTTTCTAGTCCAAGAACCGGATGAGGTCAAGCTGGCGCGTACTGAGTGGCGCGTCGTGACGAAGCTCGAGCCCACCGAAGCGCAGTGGCGTGACCTGGAGATGGCCTGGACGGTCTGCGCCTACACCAAATCGAACGCGATTGTGCTCGTGAGTCAGGGTCAAGCCGTGGGTGTCGGCGCGGGGCAGCAGAGCCGCGTGGACGCGGCTGAACTCGCGGCGCAGAAGGCGGCGGGCCGTGCCCAGGGCGGGGCGAGCGCGAGCGACGCCTTTTATCCTTTTCGGGACGGCGTCGAGGCCGCAGCAGCGGCCGGGGTCGCCGCCGTCATCCAGCCCGGCGGCTCGGTGCGCGACGAGGAGATGATAGACGCGGCGAATGAGCTTGGTCTGGCGATGGTCATGACAGGCGTGCGGCACTTCAGGCACTGAAGGAGGTTTATTGACGCGCTCCAGTGGCTACGGACGCTTACGCTACCTATTGCTCCGCCACACCATAAATAGCAGGTATCCGTATTGGCAATTCTTAGCCTGCCTTCTGTTCGGTCTCATGAAGTAAGGGGTGAGGGGCGCTTATACTGAGTGGCTCGAGTCTCACACCCCCTCTTTTCTCATGTTCTATAAGAAAACGTTCATTACAATACAGGCACTTTAATTTTTCTTCATGCAGCACGTCGTGTAGAGAGGGAGGCTTGCACGTTATTGGTTTAGACGGAGCTGTCTTTTCATGATTTGACCTGTCGGCGAACCAACTTGGCAATCCAAGCACTTTAACTCAGTAGAAGGGGAACCATGAATAGCTCTTCGGGAAACAGTTTAGGTAAGCTACTCGGCATATTTTTCAGCGCCGCGCTTCTCTTAGTCGGTTGTCAACAGGACGCCGCGACGGAGTCCGTCGCAGATATTTTGCAAAACGACGGACGCTTCGGCACGTTGAGTTCGCTTTTAGGCGAGGGCGAACTGCAATCCTTACAAGGTGGCTCCTTCACGATTTTCGCGCCGACCGACGAGGCGTTCGAGGCGCTTTACGACGAGTTGGGGACGGTTGACCAGGACAGGCTCCGCCAGATTTTGCGCTACCACATCGTGCCGGAAGGTTACAGCGCCGCGCAGATTCTGGAAGCCGCGCCCGTAAGCGTGCCGACCTTGGAGGGCAGCGAGATCGACATCACGGTAGAAGATGGCGCGGTCATCTTAAATGGTAGCGTCAAGGTCATCCAGACTGACATCTTCGCATTAGACGGTATTATCCACGTGATTGACGCGGTGCTCATCCCGCCTGACGGGGACAGCGACGGTGACGGCGGGGATGACGGGGACGCAGAAGGCGAAGCGGTCACGTTTGAGAGCACGCCGGGGCTCGAGACCGTTCAAGACGAATCCATTAGCGACTCCATCGAAATAGATGACCCGCGCTATCTGACCGACTTGAGCGTCACCTTAGACATCTCGCACCCTTACGTATTCGACCTCATCATTACCTTGGAGCATGAAGACACCGGCACGGTTATTACCTTGGTCGAAAAGCCGCGCTCGGACGAAAAAGACATCAAAACGACGCTCACTGACAGTGCTGAACTGAGTCAGGATGATGCGGCTTACGACCCGGAAGCGGATTTAGAAACGGCCTTTCCCGAGGCGGAGTATAAGCCGCTCGAGCCCTTAGAGTTCTTCTACGGTGAAGCCCTTGCGGGCACCTGGACGCTCGAAGTTCGCGACGACGTAGACAACCCCGATTCGGGCACGCTTAATGCTTGGTCACTTAACTTCGACGCGGTAGACGACAAGCCCGACCCCGCGATCTACCTCACGCCCGGTGGCAGCAACGTCAGCACGCTCGTGCCTGGTACAACCGAAGCGTTGGTCTTCAACGTCAAGCGGCTTTCGGACTTGGAGGGCTCTGTGGAGCTTAGCGCCGAGGGCGCAGATGGGCTCTCCGTAGAACCTGTCATGGTAGCAGCGGACGCCGAGCAGGGTGTTCTGCCCGTGGAGGTGGCCGAGGGTGCAAGCCTCGGAGAGCGGACGCTCGAGGTCACTGCGAGCAACGGTGAAACGACCCGAACCCTCACCCTAGACCTCATGCTCGCCCCTTTTGACCAGCACGACGTTGACCTCTTGGCCTACTTACCGCTCGCCACCATCGGCACGCCCGACGGCGCAGGCAACGACTCGTGGGGCTGGACTGACCCGGAGACGGGGAGCGACATCGCCATGATGGGCACAACGACGGGCGTCGCCTTCGTGGACGTGAGCGACCCGAGCGAGCCCGTGTACTTGGGGCTGTTGCCGAGCCACAGTCCCGACGACTCAGGTAACATCTGGCGCGACATCAAGGTCTATAAGAATCACGCCTTCGTCGTGAGCGAAGCGGAAGGTCACGGGATGCAGATTTTCGACCTCACGCAGCTTCGTAACGTTACAGAACCGCAGACCTTTGAGGAAACCGCTCACTACGACGGCTTCGGCAACGCCCACAACCTCGTCATCAACGAGGAGACGGGCTACGCCTACTCGGTGGGCGCGACCGAGGAGCAGTACGAACAAGTTTGCTTCGGCGGCCTTTTAATGTTAGATATCTCCACGCCCACCTCACCCGAATTCGAGGGTTGCTTCGCGGGCGGCGTCCCTGAAGGTAAAAGCGCGGGCGACGCCTACCCGACGGACGTCTACATTCACGACGCGCAGTGCGTGATCTACGAAGGCCCGGACGAGGACTATGCGGGTCAAGAAATCTGCATTACCTCGGACGGGCAGATCAACGAGGGCAGCGCGGACTATGTCGGGATTGCGGACGTGACCGACAAGGACAACGTCGTGCAGGTGGCGAGAACCGAATACGAGAGTGCTGGCTACGCCCACCAAGGCTGGCTGACCGAAGACCACGCCTACTTCTTGTTCAACGATGAGTTAGACGAGTTGGACAACGGCATCGACACCTCGACCTACATCTGGGACGTGCGCGACCTCGACAACCCCACGCTCTTGGGGACCTTTAAGAACCCCAGGGACGCCATCGGTCACAATACCTACACGCTGGGTGACTATGCGTACCAGGCGAACTACACGAGCGGCCTGCGCATCGTGGACTTGACCGACATCGAAGCGATTGAAGAAATAGCCTACTTCGACACCTACCCCGAGGACGACGAGGACAATCCCGACCATGACCACGGCGACCACGACCACGACGCGGTGCTAGAGACACAATCCTGCGCCGCAGGTGGGGCCAGCACGCAGAGCCTAGCGGTTTTGCATCACCCAGAGCCGAACCCGCTCGAGCGTGCCTGCATCGCGGAGGCGGCCTTTAGCGGCGTCTGGAGCAACTACCCTTACTTCGAGGACATCGTCATCCTGAGCGATATTGACCGGGGCTTCTTCGTCGTCAAACCGGAGCTTTCGGGTCACGAGCATTGAGGATAGCGGCGTACTCGAGACAGCGCCGTACCAGTAGCTTGTCAGTAAAGTAATCACGAGAAGGCGGGGTTTTAACCCGCCTTCTTACATGACAGGAGATAATTAGGTGCAAGTCTCACTGCTCAACCTCTTTGGATTTCGCACCATCATCTCAGTGCAGACGTGGGTGGCCTAGACAAAATGGGTGGGGTGATTCATACAGTGATGAATCATGTGCCCCTACTGCATCTGCCTCTCTTTGAGACTGCGTTTCGAGAGGTGACTCAAGCAAGCCGAACGCCGACCTCGAGCCTCAACCAGGTCTATTCTCAACAGTGCGGGCGTCCGAACGCTGGGACATGCTAGGTTAGAACCGATGGACTTCGACAAGGTAGATCAACAGATTTTAAGCATCTTGCGTGAGAACGGACGCGCCAGCCACGCCATGATCGCTAAAGCTGTCGGGCTCTCCGCGCCTGCGGTGGGGGAGAGGGTGCGCAAGCTCGAGCAGAGCAGCGTCATCACTGGCTATCAAGCGGTTATCAACCCCGACGCGCTCGGCTTGGGGATTTGCGCGTTCGTCTCCATCGCTCCCCAACCGCGCAACCCTGGCGCGAACTTGGTGGAAAATTTAAGGGCGCTCCCTGAAATTGAAGAGTTACACGCCGTCGCCGGGCAGTATGGCTACGTCGCCAAGGTGCGCGTCGCGACGACGCAAGACTTGGATGAGTTCTTAGACCGGCTGTGGATTTTAGAAGGGGTGGAGCGGGCGCAGACGACGATGGTCTTGAGGACGAGCTTGGAGCGGCCCGTCCACCTACCGTTCAATGAGGTTGTGGCAAACACGGCAGAGGAGACCGTTGCAGATGAGGTTGGCATCACATGACCGTCCCTAAAACCGTCCGGGCGCTCACCGAGAGCGATTTAGAACAGCTTTTCGCCGTCCGGCAAGTGGCATTTTTGGAGCCCGCTGACCTCAGTGACCCTGCAACGCTCCAACGCTACCGAGACCGTTTGCCCTATACTCGAGGCTACTTTGGTGAGGACACCCTCACGAGCGCCTACACCCTTTTCCCGTTCGAGATGTATCTCGCGGGTCGGCGCGTTGTGATGGGCGGGCTGGCAGGCGTAGCGAGTGCGCCCGAATATCGGCGGCGCGGTCACATCGCTAAGCTCTTGGAGGATGCGTTAGAGCAACTGCGGGTGGCGGGCGTTGGATGGTGTTTGGAGTACCCGTTCGACCCACGCTTCTATGCGCGTTACGGCTGGCAGAGCGTGGCGAGCGGTTCGCTTGTCGAGATTCCGAGCGACAAACTCTATACAGGCCGTGCGCCGGACGCGGTGCGGCTGAGTGGGGAAGAGGTCGAGCAGTTAGCGCCGATGTATAAGCGGTGGGCGGAGGGCTATAACTTTACGCTCTCGAGAGATGACAGCGCGAGACCCGACTGGACGCGACTCATCAAGAGACACTGGGAAAAGCGTGATCGGCTTATCTACACATTGGAGGACGCCTACTGCCTCCTAAACTTTCGCGAAAACGACACGTCAGGTCAGACCGAACTCAACGTCCACGACTACGCTTTCACGTCACCTGCAGGACGCCGTAACCTCTTCACGTTCATAAGCTCTTTTCACGGACAAGTTGATGTGATTCACATGCACCTGCCGAGCGACGAGCCGCACCTCTTGGATTTACAAGCGTATGTTCGCAGAAACACCCACGCTTTGCAGGCGAGAATTGTAGATGTGAAACTGGTGTTAGAATCTCTTTCTAGCTCTAGTGAAACGTCATTCACGTTGCGCGTCGAGGATAACTTTTGCGCGTGGAACAATCAAACCTTTGCGGTGACGCTTGCAGAACGAAATGAGGTCGCCCTGTCGCAGACCACAACGCCTGACCTCTCACTGGATATTCGGACGCTTGTACTGCTGCTTTCAGGCAGTGTGAGCGCGGCGGCGGCGCGGCGTTCAGGGCTTGTCAAAGGGGATATGGGGGTAGCTCGAGCGCTGACCTCTCTCGCAAACGAACGAGTACCTTTTATGCCGCTTTCGGACTATTTCTAATTTCTTGTACTTTTATTCGGAGCGGAGCTTGATTCGGGCTTATGCTGCATATGCATAGCAGGTATCATCTGGTTTGAGTGAACGAAGTTATGCGAAGCAACACTTTCACTATAGAGAACACTGTTTAGCACGCACATTATGAGATGAAATCCCGCTAGCCTTGACAGGCTGAGATCTGCGACATTCTGTCTCAATATGTTTTGGAAGTGCTAGCATAAGCGTAGAAGGTGCAACGGATAGCTCGCAACTAACAGCATAAACTGGTAAATCTAATACTATTGACAATTTATCGGTAAAGCTGTAACATCCGTTCATGGACCTCTTCGCTGATAACAATAGTCGCAGGCTCGTTCATGGACTTCTCTTCACCTTTCTCCTCTTCTCGTGGTCTTCCGCACAGATGCTCGGCGAGCTCAACAGCCCTAACAAAGTTGAGGCTTATCTAAAAAAACAGATGAGCGAGAGTAGTCAAGACGTTGCGATGGCAATCTACACGGTTAATGCGGACGGGTCGCTCAGCACCATTGACGCCTTCACGTACAACGAAAATAAGCCGATGCCGCTCGCCTCGACAGTGAAAGTCGTGATTTTGGCGGCCTATGCTCAGGCTGTGATGGAAGGGACCTCAGACCCCGACGAAGAGGTCAGTGTGAAGGATTGGGAAGCATATTATCTACCTTTTACCGATGGCGGGGCGCATCCCTCAGCCCTCGAGTCGCTCGGCATCGAATCCGACGAGCTCGGATTTGCACAAGGTGACGTGACAGTCACGCTGGACGACATCGTCAGCGCCATGATCGTTCAGAGCGATAACGCAGGGACGGATTACCTCATGGCCCGCTTGGGCGACGAAGCGGTGGCTCGAGTGATCGAGGAAAACAGTTTGACGCAGGAATTACCCCTCAGTATTCTTGGCATGTTCCTCGCTTGGCAAAACGCTGAGAGCCCGGCGCTGACCCGCTACTCCCCCGATGATTTCAGGGCAGCCACCGAGCGTTACAAAACGCGCTACTTGAGCGACAGTGCTTGGCGCGAGGCGCAACTCGGGTGGTTGCAGACCCTCCCCGACCCCGGCAGCCACAGCGAACAGCTAGAGGCGTATCAGAATTTTACCAGTGGCAGCGCCCAAACCTACGCGCGTATCGTAGCGGGCGTCGTCACTGAGACGTTTGTCAGCCCCGAGGCCAGTCAGGTGATGCGCAAGCACCTCGAGTGGCCCATGCAGTTCTCTAGTAATAGAGAGAGGTTTGAAACGTTCGGGACAAAAGGGGGCAGCTTACCAGGGGTTCTCACAGAGGCGATGTACCTGATTCCGAAAACGGGGGACTTTGCCGGTGAACCGCGCGTCGCCGTGCTCTTTTTCAACCACTTATCCGAAGTACAGTTTAGCGGTCTTTTCGAGAGCTTCGCGCATCAAGAAGTTCTCCTTGACCTCATGACGAGCCGACGTGCGTCCGAAAAGATACGGCCTAGTGAGTGACGCACATGAGGGCGAATTAGCGGAGCTTGAAAGGCGTTTAGAAGAGGTCGAAGCGCGGGTGGGGCGGCTCGAGTCGAGTGCCACCACTATTTCGAAGGATTCACTGAGTGCAGACGACGTTCCACCAAGTAAGGTTGACCACGCGCTTCTCAACCGCCTGAGCCGCCGCAACGCGCCCGAATACCGCAGCGAGCACGCGGAAGGCGCAGTGACCTACGCGGGGGCTTACCGCTCACCGAACGGCGACTTTATCTGGCAGAGCGAGCGCCCCGCCCCGCTTCTCTTACACGCTCCAGTGGAAGAACTGAGTGCCGTTCTCGCGGCCTTGGGTCAGAGTGCGCGGCTCAAGATTGTGCAGCACCTCTTAGAGCACGGCCCGAGCGAGCGTGGCACGCTCCAAGAACTTATCGGCACGGCCTCGTCGGGGCAGCTCTACCATCACCTCAACGCGCTTTTAGACGCAGGCGTCATCGTGCTTCTTAGGCGCGGCGTGTACAGCGTTCGGGCGGAGAACCTTATCAAGTTGCTTGCGCTCCTGAGCGCTGCATACGACCTTACCGAAACTGCGCAGGCGAGCGAAGTCAGTGAGGCTTAACACCTTGGACTCAATGTTCTGTGCTAGGTGCCCTACTTTGCGCCGCCTCGAACTGCGCGACGATTCGCGCGACCGTCGTCTCGATGGCGTACTCCTCGAAAACGTGCGCTCTACCTTTTTGACCGATGGCCTTGCGCATTTCAGGGTGGCAGATGAAGCGCTCCAAAGCGTCGGCTAAGGGTTCCGGTTCTTCGGGGGGTACGAGCAGCCCCCGACCGTCCGAGAGAAGTTCGGGCATTCCGCCCACCGAGGTGGTCACGGCGGGAATCCCGTAGGACATCGCCTCGATGATCGCGACCGAAATACCCTCGTGCAAACTGGGCATTACGATGATGTCTACCTCGCCCGCGCGGTAGCGTTCGATGAGCTTTTCATGCGCGACTTGACCTAGAAACTCGAGCTGCTCCCCCAACCCCTTTTCAGCCACGAGCGCTTCGAGTTCGCCTCGCTGCTCTCCGCGCCCGGCTATCCCAATCTTAAATTTGACGCCTTTCGTTTTAAGGCGTGAGGCGGCCTCGATAAGATACTTCAAGCCTTTGCGCGGGATGAGGCTGGCCGGGCAGATGATATAGGGCCGCGTCGTATCTTTTTGAGGTACCGTGACCTCTTCTAGCTCGACGCCCATGCGGATGACTGTGCCCTTTTCCGCGAGTTGTTCTATCCCTAAAGCGTGCGCGTCGTCAAGACCGTCTTGCGAGATGAAGCGGGCGAAGCTGCTGCTTGCGACTTTCGCGTTTAAGAGGTTGTTCTCCTCGATGTCCCAGCGGTGCGCGGTAAAGCTCCAGGGAATGCCCGAGACTTCGCCTGCGATGAGCGCCACCGTCGCGGGCGTCGAGGCCCAATATGCGTGGATGTGCTCAGCGCCCCACGTTCTAGCGACGCGGGCCAACCAGAGCCCTTTCGGGGCGACCGAGGCGTTTTTGAGTGGGGTGAACTTACGGCCTCTCAATACCTTGGCGAGCGTGCGCAGGCTGCGGCCTGGGGCGCGGCCTAGCTCAGCGCCCATGCCCCTAACGATCGTCCCTGAAAGGAGCGGCTCAGCGCGGGTGATGGGAAGAAGCGCCGCCGCGTCGCCATGCGTGACCTCTTCTGAGATTTGACGCGGGACGAGCAGCACCTCATGACCTGCGCGGCGCAGCGCATTGATTTCAGAAATCGCAAACGCTTCGGTGTGCCCGAAGGGAAGTTTCGTGGTGACGTATAAGATTTTCATAACTCAGCTTTCATGACGTGTCCACCCCTACATGTGAGATAGCGTTGACCCCAGCTTACTCGCTTTGTAGCGCCAGGCAGCGTATATCTGACCATAGACTATTTAGCGGCGATAGAGATGAAAGATGTCACTTGAAATCTTCACCTCTCATGAAGGTTTGCTCTTTAGGTCTGTGTTACATCTGCGAAAAGTAGGCGGAATAAATGTGTTAGCTTAACCCAATGCGCATCGTCTATCTCGAGCAACTTTTCCGCACCACCGCCATGATAGGGCACACCAGGGCTTATGAAATCGCGAGGCGACTCACCGCGTGGGGCCACGAGGTTCACATGGTCACCTCGAGCTTCGGCAACACCTTGAATAGCCCCAACTACCGCAACGTCTCCGTCTTAGACGCCTACCCCGAAGCTAAGGCAGCAGGAAAATGGTTCGAGGCGGAAGAGGCGGGCATCAGGGTGCACCTCTTACCCGTACCTTACTCCAACTACATGGGCTACGCCGAACGCATCGAGTCCTATACCCGCTTTGCGACGGGCGCGGCGCGTAAGGCGGCGTCCCTAAAAGGAGACGTCATCTTCGCGACCAGCCCCGCGCTGACCATCTCGCTGCCCGCGATGTACGCCGCCAGGCGCTCGCGCACCCCTTTCGTCTTTGAAGTGCGTGACCTCTGGCCCGAAGCGCCGATTCAGATGGGGGCCTTGAAGTCCAAAGCGGCGATTTGGAGTGCGCTGACGCTCGAGCGCCTCGCCTACAACCAAGCCTCGCACATCGTCGCGCTCTCCCCAGGGATGAAAGAGGGCATCCTCGCCAAAGGCGTCCCCGAGCACAAAGTGACCGTCATCCCCAACTCGTCGGATTTGGACATCTTTAGTCCCGACATTGGCGGGGGCGACTTTAGAGAGCGCTTGGGCGTCGGTGACAAGTTCACGCTGCTCTACTTCGGCGCGATGGGTGAGGCGAACGGCCTCAGCTTTGTCTTAGACGGCGCAGCCGAGCTGAAAAAGCGCGGCGCTGAGCATATCGCCATCGTCTTGCACGGCGACGGCAAAGAGCGCCCTATGTTGGAGGCTCGCCGACAAGCTGAAGGTCTGGACAACGTCATCTTCTCCGACCAAGACCTCCCTAAAGACGACGTGGCGCGGCTCGTGGCCTCTTCGGACGTTGCCATGACGATTTATAAAAACGTACCCGTTCTCTACACCTGCTCGCCGAATAAGATGTTCGACTCCTTCGCGGCGGGCAAGCCCGTGCTGACCAACATGCCCGGCTGGTTGCAAGGGCTGGTCGAGGAGCATGGCGCGGGCGTCTTCGTCAAGCCGGACAACGCGCAGGACTTCGCGGACAAGGCCCAAGACTTAGCCGCGCACCCCGAACGCTGTGAGGTCTACGGTAAAAACTCGCGCAAGTTAGCCGAAGAGATGTTCGCTAGGGACAAGCTGACCAAGAAGTTAGAGGGTGTGCTGGCGTCGCAGGCGAAACGCTGAACGCGCTTCCCAGTCAGAGAAGGTGTCCCCTGTTGTGTGTACACGAGAGCTGATTTATAGCTCACGAACATCGCGTTACCTCATACACGTCGAGGTGGTACACCGCCAACCAAGGAACAAAAACTAAACTGTGTCAGGTCTTTTCGTCATTACACTGCTTCTCGCCACCTTTACGCTCAGCTATCTCGTAGCGGGCGGGTATCGCCGCTACGCGCTGCGGCGCACCGTGCTCAGCGCTCATTCGCACGCTGTACCTGTGCCTACGGGCGGCGGCCTCGCCTTCGTACTACCTTTTCTGGCGGTAAGCCTCACCTTCTGGTTCCTCGAGCGTGACGCGCTCTGGTTGGCGCTGGTTGGTGGAGGCGGTGTGGTGGCGCTGCTCGGCTGGGTGGGTGAGCGTTACGACCTCTCTGCTGGGGTGCGCGTACTTGTTCAAGGCGTAGCTGTCGCTTGGGCACTTTACTGGCTAGGCGGACTAGGCGTGCTATCTCTAGGGAATATGATGCTGACGCTCGGCTGGTTTGGTTATCCGCTGGCGTGGTTAGGCGTGATGGGGGCGCTCAACCTCTATACCTCGATGGACGGCGTTGACGGGCTTGTTGCAGGTCAAGGGGTACTCGTCGCGGTGACGGTGGGCTTGTTGCTCAGCCAGCAGCCCGCTCAGCCCGACTTGGCGCTGGCCTGCTTAACTTTAGGCGGCGCGTTGCTAGGCTTTCTGGTGTGGAATTGGCCGCCCGCCAAGCTCGCCCTGGGCGACGCGGGCAGCAGCTTTTTGGGTTTCGTCTTTGCGCTCTTGGCACTCTCCTCGGAGAACGCAAACGCCCTGACGCTCCTCGGCTGGCTCGTGCTCTTCGCTGTCTTTATCGTGGACGGGGTCGCCACGCTCATCGCGCGAAGGTTGCACAGTGGGCGCGAGTACGAGCACGCTTACCAAAAAGCTGTGCGAGCGGGTTTCAGCCCTAGACAAGTCGTCGCGACCGTTTTGCTTTTCGGCGCGGTGCTCGGTGTCATCACCTTTGTAGGAGCGCTGCAGCCGCCGCTTATGCTCCCGCTCGCCGCGTCTGCTTTTATCGTTCTCTTCATTCTCTGGTGGGCGGTGTCGGTCAGAGAGGTGCTAAGGGGATTTACGAAACGCAGTAAGTAAGGTTTGGAGGGAAGTAGTAGAAGGCTCTTTTCACTGATGCTCGAGTAAAAATGCCTCGAGTTCCTCTCTCGTCGGCGGATTCGCTCCGGCCCTGGTGCAGTTGAGCGCAGCAGCGGCGGCGGCGGCGCGGAGCACTTCGGGCCACTGCGCGTCTGTGAGATTCTGAGCGTCATATTCCAGCAGCGACACCATGAGCGCCCCCGTAAAGGTGTCCCCTGCGCCCACCGTATCCACCACCTCAACCTCGAAAGAGGGCACGCGCAGGTCGTCGTGTTCAGCCCGGTAGAGCGTGACTCCTTCCCCGCCGTCTGTGACGATAACAGCGTCAGGGCCGTGCGCCAACCACTGCCGCGCCAGCTCATTATAGGGCGTGTCCGGGTAGAGCCAGCGCAAATCCTGAGAACTTACCTTGACGAGGTGGCTTATCGGCAACCAGTCGCGCTTGAGTCGCACCTCGAACACCTCTCTATTCGGGATAAGCGCTGGGCGCACATTGGGGTCAAAGACGATCACAGCACCTTCCTTGTGCTTTGCGGCGGTCTCGGTAAGCGTCGTCGCGGCGGGCTCTTGGAGCAGGCTGATCGAGCCAAACTGCACCATCTTGACCGCGCCGAAATCCTGACGCGGTTGGGGGTCAAAGAGAACGTCGGCAGAGCGGTTGGCGATAAAGTCGAAAACGGCCTCACCGTGGACCTCACCGACAAAGGCGAGCGTAGAAGGTGCGTCGCTCTTCAACAAGAAGCTCGTATCAACACCGTTCTCCTGCAGATATGAGCGAATCGCCTGCCCAAACTGATCCGCCGAAATCTGTGATGCAAACCCGACAGATTCGCCTAAGCGAGCCGCTGCCACCGCCACGTTGAGGGGCGAGCCACCAACGAAGCCCTTAAAGGTCAGCGTATCCGTTTCTTTAAAGTCAATCAGGGCGTCGCCCATGCAGATGATGTTCATAGTGACCTCACTCAGTTCTTTAGAGGTTCACTTTATCAGAGCATCGGTGCAGACCCATTGCAGAGTAAGTAGGTCTATACGAAACGCTGGTTGAGCGGAATAAAAGTGTGGCAGGGGTCAGAAGTCGGTAGCTTGACTTTACCGACTTCTGACCCTTGACGACCAACGACTTCAGCAATTCCGACGCGCCAAAAAGAAGGCCCGACCTCTTACAAGGTCGGGCTGCTGGTGGAGGCGGCGGGAGTCGAACCCGCGTCCGAAACGCCTTCGGATGGGCTTCTACGTGTGTAGTCACCGAATTAGTGTCGGCGTAAGGTAGGCTCGGTGACAGGCCGATACCTCACGCTTAAACATCATTTTAATTTCGCTGCGCCCCGACGTTAGAAGACGCGACTAGCTTGTTTTAGGTCGTCCTTCTAGCGAGCCACAAGCGGGGCTTCTAGCGGACGGTTAGCTACTCTTACGCAGCTAGTGCAAAGCTCTGACGAGCATTGTTGTTGCCAGTTAATGGCTGTGCCGTTTTTTATAAGAGGCCAACGGCTTCCTCTACACGCGACCCTATCCTCCGTGAGCCCCGTCGAGACCAGGTCGCCCCCATGAAGATAGCTTTTTACAACATCTAGTATAGCATATGGCCCCAGGCTAAGGGTGAAGGGTGGACAACTTTACGGTAGACTTCAGCATGAGTTTTCCCCTGGGGCGTCCCGCCCGCCTAGCCGTCTTTGCCTCCGGGCGCGGTTCGAACCTGCGTTCACTCGCCTCTGCGTTTCCACCTGAGCACCCCTTGGCGTCGGTCTCGCTCGTCGTGAGCAACAAGGCTGAGACGGGGGCGCTCGAGTACGCTAGGGCAGAGGGCGTCCTCGCGCACTTCATCCCCTTCGGCGACAACCGCGCGGGCTTTGAGCGGGCGGCTACGCAACTTTTAGAAACCGAACGAATCGACCTCATCTGCTTAGCGGGCTTTATGCGCGTGCTCTCGCCTGACTTTGTCACGCACTACGCGGGGCGTATTCTCAATATTCACCCGTCGCTCTTGCCAAACTTTCCGGGGTTACATCCACAAAAGCAGGCATTAGCGGCAGGTGTAAAGGAATCTGGCTGCACGGTTCACTTCGTGGACGCAGGCGTGGACACGGGGCCGACTGTCACTCAGCGGCGCGTGCCCGTCTATCCAGAGGACGACGCCGACACGCTCTCGGCGCGAATATTGAGAGAGGAGCACGTCGCTTATCCTGAGGCGGTGAGGCTCGTGTTGGAGGGCAAAGTAACGATGAATACACCTCGAGAAGTGCTTCAGAAAGTAGATATCAAGAGGTGAACGTCCTCATCGTCGGCAGCGGCGGCAGAGAGCACGCGGTGGCTTGGAAGCTGGTGCAGTCGCCCCGCGTCACCAACCTCATCGCTGCTCCCGGCAACGCTGGCATCGCCCAACTCGGACGCTGTGTAGAGACCGACCTGTCACCCCAACACCTCTTGGACATCGCTAAACGTGAGCGCGTAGACCTCACCTTTGTGGGGCCGGAAGTGCCTCTAGTCGCGGGTGTCGTGGACGTGTTTGAAGCTGAAGGCTTGCGGATTTTTGGTCCGAATCAAAAGGCGGCGCAGCTCGAGGGCTCCAAACGTTACTCCAAAGACTTCATGATGCGCTACGATGTTCCCACGGCGAACTACTCGAGTTTTAGAGAGATTGAGGGGGCGATAGGGCACCTAACTGCTACCTCTTATCCCATAGTGATTAAAGACGCCGACCTAGCAGCGGGCAAAGGCGTCACGATTGCGCAAACGTTAGAAGAGGCGCAGCAGGCGGTGGAAGCGGTGCTCGATAGCCCCGGCGGGGGAGAGGTCGTCATTGAGGACTTTTTAGAGGGGCAAGAGGTGAGCTTGCTTCTTTTCACAGACGGTAGAACGGCGAAACCCATGATTCTAGCGCAGGACTACAAGCAAGCCTTTGACGATGACACCGGACCGATGACGGGCGGCATGGGCACCCTTGCGCCTGCACCTCTTTTAAGTGACGCGCAGATGCAAGAGGTCATGGCGCAGATTGTCACGCCGACACTCGACGGACTGCGCGACGAGGGCGTGGCGTACAAAGGTGTTCTTTTTATCGGTCTGATGCTTACAAGTAAAGGTGCGAAGGTCTTGGAATACAACGTGCGCTTAGGCGACCCGGAGACGCAGGTGGTTCTACCGCTTCTAAAAACGGATTTACTCGAGGTTTTAGAGGCTGTTATAGACGAACGCTTGGAAGAGGTCGTGCTCGAGTGGTCCCCCCAAAGCGCCGCGTGCGTGGTGATGGCTGCGCCGGGGTATCCGGGTGAGTATCCGAAGGGTTTACCTCTCGATATTCCACCTCTTAATGGAAATGTGACTGTCTTTCATGCCGGAACCTCTTTGCAGGGTGAGCACCTTGTCACCTCCGGCGGGCGCGTGCTCGGCGTAACGGCGCTGGCGGATACATTAGAGGGCGCGGTTGCGGTTGCGTATAGGGCCACTGACAAGATCGACTTTGAGCGAGCGCACTACCGCCGCGACATCGGGCAGCGCCTACTCTCCAAGTGAGAAGTTTTCCACACCCCGTTTATCGTCCACCCCTTGTTCGGGTTATGCTGTCCCGAAGATGCAATTAAGACTTGATCCCTGGGCAGCCGAATACAACACCGCCTATTTTGCCGAAGAGAGCGCTCCCGAAGAGACCATCCACGTAGATCCCCATGTAGAAGCGGATACGTGGCAGCCTATCTCGCCGACCTCTCCCGAAAGTCTTTACAACGACCTCTTTTTTACAGACGGAAGCCGCCGTTTGGAGGCGAGAGTTCTCCTAGAGGACGAGCGCAAACAAGTCGCCTTTGGAGCCATCGGTACGTTCGGCATCGGCGTGGTGAGTTGCTGCTCTAAAAGTTCGCGCAAGGCGTGTTTTGTAGATTTGGAAAAAGAGGTGAGCGTACGCGGCATCCAGCGTATCTGCACCCTGAGCGGCGGACATACCTTGGCGAGCTTCGACGTGGTTTCTGCGCTCAAAGGTCAATTAGGGCAACTCAACTACACGGTGGTTTCCACCGAAGAGCGCGACGCCGATGCGGTGGTGCGCCGCATCCAATTCGAAATGTTGAACGCAGAGCGTAAGCTCGCCTCGAGCCTCACTGACTGCTTTTCCGACGCTTTAATCCTCACCGATGGACCCAGACCGCGCATTGGCAACGTGCCAAATGTCGTGGGGTACATCAAAACGCATCACGCGCTACCCCTCAACGACCATCAACTGGATGTGGTGCGCCAACTCGAGGAGGGACAACGCTCACCTCTTTACCTGGTCGGCAGCCGCGACGGAAGTCAGAAGACCTTCGAATGGTTCTTACGCCTCCGCGACCCGCGCCCCTGGCTTTACTCGTTCGCGGGTGTGGTGCGCCTCCAAGCCTACGCAGGTAAAAACCCCGAAGAGACCCTAGAGCGCGTCTGCCACCTCGCCGACTGGCTCAGCACCCTCTTGCCCCGCTTCGCCACCCGCCAACACCAAGACCCGCGTGCGCCGCAGCAGCTTTTGCCGGTGCGGGCGCTCGAGGCTGAACTCGGGCGGAAGATGGGGAACGCGCAGATTGTGAGGCGGCGGATTATGCAGTACATCTCTACGCAGGAAAAGTCATGAAAGAGGAAGTAAAGCTATCACCTCGAGTAAGAGCGATTTTAGAGGCTGCTGATTGTAGTACAGGATATGAGATTCCGAGGGACGTATGGGAAGCGTTTCCTGGACGGGAATACCTCTCAGAGATTAAGGTTATCCAAAAACGTATTGAGTCTGAGCTTGGTCTCTCTCTAAGGAGGGACGGCTTTGTTCAAGATGCTAGCTTTTACGACGAACTTTTTATCTACCGTAGTGACGCCTTTCCCGGAGATGGTTCTATCACCCATTTAGTGCAGATAGGCATTAGATTCTCAAACTTCGGTAAACTCTATACGATTTACGCTTCCGAAATGTCCAACAAGAAGAAGTTTGATACCGAAGGCATTGAACGCATCATAAACAGCTTCGGATGGACTTATATTTCTGCAGAAGAGCCGCTTGAAGCAACTTACGATGGCAAGCACGACAGATTGAGGGGCAGAATCTCATGGTGGGAAAGGTTCTTCGACTACACTGAACCGCCTTCCTTTTACGGAGTGAAGTATGACGACAAATAACGGTGACATTCCTATCGGCATGGTCTTAGGCACCGAAGACGCCACCCCCTTACAATTCTGGATTGCCGTCGAGGACGGCGTCAAAATCCAACTCGACGACATCCTCACCGTCAAAGTGCAAGACCCCTCAGATGAGGACGAAGCCGTGACCTTTTACGGCGTCGTGGACGAGGTGCGCCGCCGCTTTGAAGGCGTGCAGTTCGACGGGGACACGGCGCTCGTGACGCAGGGGTTGATGCCTGCTAATATTGCGTACGCCGCGCATATCCTCGTTACCCGCGTGGAACCCGAAGACTTCATCCCGCCTGGTCCCGGTGATTTAGTCTATATGGCGACGGATGCGGCGTTAGAAAAAGCCTTGTACCTCGACAACATGGACGCGCCCCTCCCCGCTGGCGTCCTGCGCAACGGCGAGCCCGGCTACCTCAACTACGACTTCATCAGCGGGCAAAAGGGCGCACACATCAACATCTCAGGCATCTCGGGCATCGCCACGAAGACCTCTTACGCGCTCTTCTTGCTCTACAGCATCTTCAACGCCCAGCACCGCGAGCGCGGCGGCAGCCTCCTCACGAACCCGAACGCCACCAAAGCCATCATCTTCAACGTCAAGGGCGAAGACCTGCTCTTTTTGGACAAAGAAAATAAGGACTTTGTCGAGACGGAGCGGAAGTGGCAGGAGAAACGCAAGAGCGCGGAGACCCGTTTTCAAATCTGCAGCTTGCCTGTCGGACCCTTCCCGAGCGTCGCCCTGCACGCACCCGCGAGAGAGGGGAGCACCCTCCGCGCCGACGTAGAGACCCGCGAGGGCGTCTCCCCCTACCTCTGGACCCTGCGCGACTTCGCCGCCGAGCGGATGCTGCCTTTCGTCCTGACCGACCGCGACGCGATGACGAACTTGGGTTTTCTGGTCAGCCACTTGGAGGAAAAGCTCGCCAAGCTCGCTGAAAAGCAGCGTGGACCTTATCTCGAGGTCGCCGACGAAGACACCGGCTACCGCCCCGGTCAAGAACAAATCGGACGCATCAGCGAAACGGACGCGCTCGGGGCAGAGGACTTTATGACCTCTTCGCACAAGCCGCGCTTGACGACCTTTTTGGAGCTGGTGGACTACATCGAATACAAGCTGCTGCTCGAGGGAGCCGAAGACGAAGAGAGCAGCAAAGGCGGCAACCGCGCCTGGACCGCCAACCAAGCCAAAGCCACCCGCGAAGCCTTCATCCGCCGCTTGCGCGGCGCGTCCAAGCACCTGCGCAGTCTCATTCGCGGCGACTTGTCCCAAAAAGAGGTCAGCCGCAGCCGCCTCGACATCTTGAACAGCGAGAAACAAGTTCACGTCGTAGACATCCACAACCTCGCGCCCTTAGCGCAGATGTTCGTCGTCGGCGTCCTCTTAAAACAGGTCTTCGGCGTGCAGGAGTCGCGTAACAGCAAGGGTCAGGTCTTCGTCGTCTTAGACGAGCTGAACAAGTACGCGCCCGCCGAGGGGGACAGCCCCATCAAGGACGTGCTCTTAGACATCGCCGAGCGCGGGCGCAGCATGGGCATCGTCCTTATCGGGGCGCAGCAGACCGCGTCTGAGGTGGAGCGCCGCATCGTCGCCAACGCCGCCGTGCGCATCGTCGGACGCCTAGACGCCGCCGAGTCCGAACGCAGTGAATACCGCTTTATGCCCGCCACCTTCCGCCTCCGCGCCACGATTCTCGCCCCCGGCACGATGGTGGTGCACCAGCCCGACGTACCGAGCCCGTTGATGCTAAGTTTTCCTTTTCCGGCGTGGGCGACGCGGCGGAAAGAGGTGTTGGATGAGGTGGGGGATGAGGAGGCGTTGGATGTGTTGGGGTGAAGGTGGAAACATGAGATGTTTGTGTAAAATATTGCAGGCTTCGGTTCACCCTAACGTCAGCTTCTGCGAAAGGTTTACGGGGATAGATGATACTCAAAAAAGTAGAAATCAAGAAGTATAAATCTTTTGAAGAAGAGCAAAGTTTTAACCTCGAAGATGACATTACAATTTTGGTCGGAATGAATGAGTCGGGTAAAACTGCCGCGCTAGAAGCCATTGCAAAGACGAATTACTTTGAGAATGATACTTCCTTTCAGTTTGATGCGACTCATGACTATCCTCGTAAGCAGAAAAAGAGGATGGATAAGTCTGGCGTAGTGCCAGAAGCCATCACGTGTACCTATGAAGTAAGTGACGGAATCGTTGAGCAAATAGAGGATGATTTAGGGGAAGGCGTTGTAAAATCGAGGTTACTCAGCATCACAACGAAATATGACAACAGTGGTAGCTGGGTAAGCCTGCATTTGGATAGAGCAAAATTCATTGAGAAGAAAACGAAAGAGCTAGGCATTTCTAGCAAGGCGCTGAATGAAAAGTTAAAAGGCGTTCAAAATTTAGAAGGGCTACAGAAGGTAAAAGAGGAGTATAAGGACGAAAAGTATACCTCAGCCTTGTCTATTTTTGAGCCATACTTTCAGAATGAGTGGAAATGGAAAAACGATGCTTTAGGCGAGTACGTCGCCAGAAAGTATCTAAAGCCTCTAAGTACGGGACAAAAGCTGAATACAGAAGCTAAGGTCTCTATGCTTGAGGGGCAAGTTTTTAAGGAGAAATCTAAGATGGTCGAGCCCATGCCGAAAGAAGGACTTTTCTCGGCGTAAGTGAGACTTGAGGCGTAGTGGTTTGAGCGTGCTGTCATGAAGCCATTCGCCTATATGGTGCGCCCAAACGAGAGCGAGCGCTAGAAGCGTAAAAAGGGTATCGAGCTTATTGAGCTTGGCAAGATGCGTTGCTTCTATGTTGAAGCCGGTCAACTTGAGCGCGGAAAAGAGCATCTCAATTTCCCAGCGACGTCGGTAAGCGAGAAACGCTGAGGTAGGCGCACGGTTGGTTGCAATGATGAGATAGTCTTGGTGAGCGAGCTTCATACCGACGAGTCTGAGCGTGCAACCGTAGACCTTATGAGCATGGCTTAGAACGTGAAGCTGACCCTCTGGAAGTTGCGCGAAGAGCGCATAGACCGGACACCAGTTTTCACACAAGCTGTCTTTGCGAATGCGGATTGCAAAGGGCACGCGGCGCTTATCGAGGTAGTTAAACCAGGTCCCGCCGACAAACTCCCTATCGGCTAAGAAAAAGTCTATGTCTTGCGGCTTGATGAGTTTGAATAGGTCGTGAAGTAAGTCAATACGCTCATTGCTTGACGAGTTACCTTTTTTCTCCAGGAGTGTCCATACCAGCGGAAAGGCGACGCCCCTATGCGCCACCGCAATCACGAGAATATTGATGTCAAGCGAGCCGAAGCGCCAGTTCGTGCGGTCAACGCAGAGCGTGTAAGGTGGTGGCGGCAGCGTGCTCAAGATGAAGGGGCAACGCTGGCGGCAGCGTGCTCAAGATGAAGCGGGCAACGCTCTGTTTATCCAAGCTAACCTCACTGAAGAATCGTTTGATACGGCGATAGGAGGATTCTGGCTTGGCGTGACCTTGAAACGCTAAACTTAAACTGACCAAGTTCACGCTCTTCTCTTGAATCAGCACGAGCACCAAGGTGCTCAGGCATTTGAGTCTTGCATTATTAAGTGACAAGTGCGCAGCTAGCGTTTCTTTGAGTTGTGTTTTATGCTTGTGGAGGCTTCCTTGAGATTCTTTCACACAGTTATTCTCGTACAGGAAGCCACTTCCTTTCAATTTGTCCCGTACTTAGCTAAAGCCTAATCGACCAAAATTTCTCTATTACGATGAGTATTTCTCGTTGCCTTCGAGAATCAGTATTGAAAATTTAGAAAAAGGTAGTCTCGAAGCGAGTGAACTTAAAACAGCGAAAGCACTTTTTGAACTTGCAGATATTGACACGGCAGAAATTCTGAAAGCCGACGATTTCGAAGACTTTATAGCAGAATTAGAAGCTACAGAAGCAATAATTTCAGAAGAGCTTTTCAAGTATTGGCAAACTAATAAAAATCTTCAAATTACGTTTCAAATAGACAAAAAGGAAAAGACTGACCAGTATCAAAATACGCGAATTGTTGAACATATTTTAGATGTTCGAGTTAAGAATAAGGGCGTCTCTCTTCCTTTAAGGAATCGGAGCAAAGGTTTCAATTGGTTCTTCTCATTTCTAGTGTGGTTCAAAAAGATACAAGAGGATGCCAACTCTAGCTATATCCTTTTGCTTGATGAGCCAGGTCTAAATCTCCACGCCTCTGCTCAGCATGACCTCTTGAGGTTTATAGAAGATTTATCTGACGGGTATCAAATCGTTTACTCGACGCATTCTCCGTTCATGATTTCGTCCGAAAAATTGAACAGAGTGCGAACCATTCTGGAAACTGATAGCGGTTCGCAAATTTCGGATAGCGTACAAGAAAAAGACCCAAATACTCTTTTCCCTCTACAAGCTGCACTCGGATATGACATAGCTCAAAACCTATTTATTAGTCCTAGGAACTTGCTAGTTGAAGGGGTATCGGACCTCATCATATTAACCGCGATGTCTGGCATCTTAGAGGCTGACGGTAGAACATATTTAAGACCGGAGATCACGATTGTTCCAACGGGCGGTTTGGAGAAGGTGGCAACTTTTATCTCTCTTTTAAGAGGGTCCAAGCTGGAAATTGTTTGCCTCCTTGACTCTTATACCGATGCGAAGGGCAAAGAGAAGATGGAAGAGATGATTAGAGGTAGAATCATCCACAAGAATAAAATTCGCTTCTTCGATGAATTCGTTGATAACTTCGCTAAAGCTGATCTTGAGGATTTGTTTGCTAAAGAAGATTATCTGAAGCTATTCAACTTGGCTTTCTCCGAACATCCAGATATTGCACTTTCTGATCTGAATCCAAATATTCAGCCAGTAATTATCCAAATCAATAAACATTTGGGTAAAGGCAGGTTCAATCATTATCGACCAGCAAATGAACTTGTCAAGCTAGGAATTGATAAGACTTTCTTTGATGCAACAACATTGGACAACTTTGAAAAGGTGTTTGGTGAGATCAATGGTCTGTTTGATTGAGCTATGAAAATCCTCAACTACACCACAGCCCGAAAGAACCTAGCCAACGCCATAGATGAGGTCATAGACGACCACACGCCCATCATCATCACCAAAGGCAGCGACAAGGCTGTGGTCATGATGAGTTTGGACGACTGGAACGCTTGGCAGGAGACGATGTATAGCAGGTATCATCTGGTTTGAGCCAATCTCACAAGATAGAACATCGTGCAGCACGCACTTTAAGGGATGATATCTGCGTGATTCAAGCTTAGTACTTCTGGTAACCGCTATATCTTCTGCGCAGCCCCGCCAACGCCGAACGCCTCTTAGAAGCAACTCGAGGCTTTGAGAAGAGAATATCTAACTGAGTTTCACTTGCCAAATATGCTCTAGTGTCGTAAAATGACACTATGGGGCTCAATAAGAAGCAAGCCAAAACGCTTCAAGCTATCTTTGAAAGTCCCGTCCGTTCTGACGTTGCTTGGTCTGATATAGAGAAACTCTTAGTTGCTCTAGGTGCAGATATTAGTGAAGGGCGTGGTTCTAGGGTGCGGGTTGCCTTGGGTGGTGTCAGGGCTGTTTTTCACCGCCCGCATCCGCAAAAAGAGACAGACAAAGGTGCTCTAAAATCCGTAAGGCGTTTTCTAAGTAAAGCAGGGTTTGCTCCTGAGGAGAACTGATGCTGAACTACAAAGGATATACAGGACATGTCGAATTTGATGACGAGGCGGGCATCTTCAACGGAGAAGTGCTCGACCTGCGTGACGTGGTCACGTTTCAGGGTAAGAGCGTAGATGAACTCGAGCAAGCCTTTAGAGATTCGGTAGACGACTACCTCGAGTTTTGCGAAGAGAGAGGTGAAGAACCTGATAAACCTTTCTCCGGTAAACTGATGCTCCGTTTGCCCCCTGAACTGCACCGCAAAGTCTATACCTTCTCGAAGCAAGAGGGTAAAAGTCTGAATCAGTGGATTGCTGAACGATTGGACAAGGCATCCTGATGCGGATGACACGCGAAGAGGTCTACCACACCGACCCTGAGATCTTAGGCGGCACTCCCGTCTTTACGGGTACACGTGTGCCTGTTCAAAATTTGCTTGACTACTTAGGGGGCGGCGACACCTTAGACGAATTTTTAGACGGCTTTCCCGGCGTAAGCCGCGAGCAGGCAATCTCGTTTCTCGAGATGGCAAAGGACGCACTTTTAGCAGCGTGAAGCGAGTACTGCTTGACGAAAATGTAGACCGAAAGTTAAAACACTCATTTGATTCGTCTTATGAAATGATGACCGTGCGCGAGCGGGGCTGGAACGGCAAGAAGAATGGGGAGCTTTTGAGCGTGGCGGAACTCGAGTTCGATGTGCTCGTGACGCTTGACCACAACATGCAGCATCAGCAGAATTTGCCGAAGTATGACTTGGCTGTAATGTTGATTTTGTCTCGCAGCAGCCGACGGGTAGACATTGAACCCGCAATGGCTAAGGTGAACCGGGCAATTGAAGTAGCGCAGCCGGGGGTTCTGGTAACGATAGCAACCTGAGTTCGCAAAGCAAACCCGAAGCGCTTAAACACAATCTTGCATATTGTGGTGTTGCGGTATTGCGGCTCGAGCTAATGACCTCTTCCGTTTGATGCCAACTTTTATACGCTACAATACCCATGCGCCTACGGTCTTACGCATCGGACCTTACAGGTTTTTCTTCTACGCTAACGAGAACGACGAACCTGCCCATATTCACATCCAGCGAGACCGCGCCCTCGCGAAGTTTTAGCTTAGACCCGTCGCCTACGCGAGCAGCACGGGGTATTCAGCCCGCGAGCTGTCCAGATTGCGTAAACTTGTAGAAGAGAACCGAACGACTCTCGAGGAGGCGTGGAATGACTTCTTTAGCAGCTAATCTTGTTCTTGCTGACGCTGTCGAATGTACAGATGACGAAATTATCGTTTCTTTATCCGATGGGCGTAGCCTGTCTGTTCCTATCGTTTGGTTTCCCCGCTTAGCGAACGCGAGCCCTGCGGAGCGTGCCGATTACGAACTTTTGGGTCGCGGTGAAGGTATCCATTGGTTGCAGGTGGATGAAGATATCTCAGTCGCTGGACTTTTAGCGGGTAAACCTTCCGTTGAGTTTAGGTAGGGCAACTAGATTTGCCGTGCTCGAGGAGATAAGCTACAGGTCGTGGCGCTGCGGTATTGAGGCTCGAGCTAACCCTCAAACCTGACTCGAGTCCACACTTCAAAAGCTTTCAGCCCTATTCGTTTTGAAAGTCGAAGTCTATCTCTTCGCCGGTGTCTTCCAAAGAGGCTAGAATCTCCGAACTGACCTCGTTGCGCTCCCACCACGCCGTAACCTCATCATCTGACATGAGGTCGAAGTTGGGCAAGTCCTCGGGGTCGGTGATGACTCTGTGCTCAGTATCTCGGCGATTTAGAACGTCACTCATTGTTGTCTATTATAGCTGATTCGGTCTTGCTTGAACGCATCAAGTGAAGTCTTGAGGTAGGCTGACCCGTCCGGCTTGTGAATCACGACAGACCTTAGAAGCCTGTCTGTGTAGGTCAGCCCGACGTACAAGTAGGTGACTTCCCTCGCTTTGCGGTTACGCTTGATGAGGAAGCGGCGCAGGTTGGGGTCGTCTAGCGTTTCGCGGACCTCGTCAGGTAAGACGCGGTGCTTCGTCCAAATCTTCTCTTCAATACTTGGTGCAATCATCAGTTCGAACGGCACACTTTAGGCATACCATTTGCTGGCGGCTCTGCCAACGCCGAATAATGAAGTTGTCTGCAGTATACATTCGAACCTCAAAGCAGAGCCTTAACCTCTCAGTGCTACAATGTCCTTATGCAAAAACCGCTTGATACCCTTACGAGTGACGCGCTAACCCTTCCAGAAGACCAGCGCTTCACGCTCGCCCACCGTTTGCTAAGCAGCCTCGAGCCACAAGAAGCAAGAGAGGTTGAAGCGGCATGGGACACCGAAATTCAGCGGCGCATCCAGGCATATGACGAAGGGGATGTGCAGAGTCTTTCCGCCTCTCAGGTCTTTCAAGAGGTTGATGAACGCCTAGCGGAGTGACGCCCTAAGTTCCTAAGCGAAGTGCGTGATGTTGTAGGGTTCGCCCCTGAGGAGAACTGATGTTGAACTACAAAGGTTACACGGGACATGTCGAATTTGACGACGGGGCGGGCATTTTCCACGGGGAAGTTCTCGATCTACGCGACGTGGTGACATTTCAAGGTAAGAGCGTAGATGAACTCTATCAAGCCTTCTTTAAGCCAAATCAGTTACACCAGTTCCAGCGTTACCGCGTAGGGCTCAAACCCCAGACTTCGCCAGAAGGCTAAGCCGCTCGGATTGGCGGTGAGGACCTCGAGCACCACCCGCGCCTCTCCAAAATAGTTCCGTCTAAGCTGCGCGAACGCCTCATGTCCTACGCCTTGTCGCCTGTAGGCTTGCTCAACGAAAAACTGCCGTACGTAAACGACGCGCTGACTCCTAAAGGTCTCATCTTGAAATCTGTATACGGTGTAACCTGCGCTGCTGCTCGAGTACTCAAACAGAACCGCGTGGTAGTCCGCCTTCAACCAAGTTTGCAGACGCCCTCGTAACTGCGCTACGCTCATCTCGTTCGCGCTGTGCTCGTCTTTGGTGAGCCGTCTGTTCAGCCGCGCCAAGAGGTCGAGGTCATAGGAGTTGTCCGGTATAACTGGGCGGAGTAGAAGCTCGGACATACTCAGTGTTACCTCTTCCCGGTGAATATACTCAGCGTGGCAATCAGTATAGGTTTCTTAGACCTTTTACTGCCACACGCGCAGCAGAGAAAACTTGTCATCTTTAGGCTCTGCCACCGCCACGAGTTCGCCCGCCTTATCCACTAAGCCGATACGCCCTGAGAGGCTTAGGGTGAGCCTTTGTCCCTGCCGTACTCGCGTCACGTCTTTGTCGCTTAGTTCGACAAGCGGATAGGGTAGCGCTTCAGCCTTTCCTTTACCTCTTTGATTGGGGAGATCGTCAACGTTGAGCGCGTCTCTTAGCTCGCTTTGCCCCGCTTTGGTTCTCACTAGTCCCGAGAGGTGTGCGGGCACGCCCAGCGCTTTGCCCAAATCCCTAGCAAACGCCCGAATGTAGGTGCCCGCTTGCACGCGCACTGCGAGAAGTGCAGTGGGGAGGTCGGCGAGAGGTTCGGGTAAAACAAATGTGCGCCCTGTCTCGCTCGAGTCCCAACCCCACTCAGTAGGCTCGAAGCGTCGCGGCAGCGCGTCCCTGGTTTCCGCAAAGTCTAAAAGTCGAATTTCTTTATAATCAACGGGTCGGGGGGGCAGCTCGAGCCCCTCCCCCTTCCGCGCCGCCTCGTAGCCCTTCACGCCCCCCTTCTTGATCGCAGAATACTGCGGCGGTAGCTGCTCGGTGAGGTCTAAAAAGGGCGCAAGCGCCTGCTCGACCTCTTCGCGTTTCAGGTGTGAAGCGTCACCCGTTTCCAAAATTGGCCCTTCCGCGTCCAGCGTCGGCGTGCTCGCGCCGAACGAGACCCAAGCGAGATAGGTTTTGTCCGAGTCGGTCAAAAAAGGGGAAAGCTTGGTGGCGTCCTCCGTCAAGACGACGAGCACGCCCGTCGCCAAGGGGTCGAGCGTGCCCGCGTGCCCGACGCGCTTCGTACGGAGGAGCTTTCGCGCTCTGGAGACGACATCGTGTGAGGTGACGCCGAGCGGTTTATCTACGGTAAAAACGGGCACCGTTACGTTATCGCTTGGAGCGGTACGCCGATACGCCGTGCTGCCTCGCGCAGCTTGTCGTCGGAGGTCGCTAAGGGCAAGCCAAGCCTCGAGGCGAGGCTCAAGTAGCTGGCGTCGTAAGCTGAGAGCTTGTGTTCCCGCCCCAAAGCTAGAAGCGGCGCAAAGGCGTCTTGCTCTTGCGCCGTCTCGATGGGCAGCGCCGTAAGCAGTTCGGTAAACCTCGCGCTCTGCGCTTGCGTCAGCCGCTGACGGCGCTCACCGACCAACAAAACGTTGGCAACCTCGAGCCACCACAGCGTCGGAACGATGGCGGTAGTCTCGCTCAAGCTGTCTAGCACCTCTTCACTATAGGGCGTCACCTCATCTTCAAAGCACCACGCCATCGTCACCGAGGCGTCTAAAACAAAAGCCACTAGCGGCGGCCCTCTCTGAGAGCAGCTTGAAGCGAACCGCCGAAGGAGACGCCCTGCCGGAAGCTCCGCAACTCCGCCGTAACCTGCTGGGGAGGTCGCCGCCGCGCCCCGCCCGCCGGCACGAGCTTAGCGACGGGTTGCCCATGCTTTGTGATAGTGATGGTTTCTCCCTTCGCTACGTCGTCGAGGAGTTGGGACAGATGGGTTTTAACTTCATAAGCGCCGATTTCACGCATATCAATACGCTCCAAACTGGTCTAAGTCTAGTCTAAAATAAATAAAGATCAACGTCAATGAGCTGTAATTACTTGACAAAATATTATAGATATACAACAATACATTTTAGAAATAGAGAAGAGGTAGGCGTGCCCAGTGACAAACTGACCATTTACAACCGCCTCTCTGTGCTGCGGGTGGAGCGGGGGCTCTCGCGCCAAGAGCTTGCGGACGCCATCGGGGTGAACTATCAGACGGTGGGGTATTTGGAGCGGGGTGACTACAATCCGAGTTTGGAGCTGGCCTTTCGGCTTTCGGAGTTTTTCAACTTGCCTATCGAAGTGATTTTTTCGACCAAACCGCTCGAGCCGTTGAGTGAGGCGTTTTACAAGATTCAAAAGGAGGAAGCCGCATGACGTTTCGGCGTACATTGTCTAGCCCGTTGCAGCAGGAAACTCGTAGGAGGCTTGTCTTGGTCATCTCCGCCAATATCCTTCTGGGCATTCTCCTATACACGACGGACGTTCAGGTGAACCACGATTCTGCTGTAGTTATTACCTTGCAAGTCGTCGCGAGTATCTTCTTGCTGCTAGGGACGCCGCTTCTCACCGCGAGATTATGGGCGTCCGTTCGCTTGGACGCTAAGCCCGATGAGCGTCAGCTCGCGTTGAGGAATAGGGCGTTCAGGCTGAGCTATCACGTCGTCCTCTGGTCGGCGTTCGCAGTGCTCACTTACGTCTTTATCAAACTTGACGAGTTGGGCTGTTACCGGGTGGGACTGCCGGGTTCTTGCATAGAACACGTCATCAACCGTTGGTATATCGTCTACGTTTTCGGCGTACTTTGGCTTTTCGCGGCACTTTTACCCACATTTATAAGGGCCTGGCTCGAGCCCGACCCTCCTCGAGAAGAAATGCCTCAGTCAGCTTACGGAAAGGAGCGCGCGTTATGAGGCTGACGAAACCTTTTCACCTCGAGCTGAGCCGCTTCTGGCGCAGGGTCCTTGTGGTTCTTCTCTACGCCCTCGACGCTGGACTAATCATCTTTTGGGTCTCGCTGCCTTATCCCCTGTCCACTTCATTCACGCCATTTGTGCAGGGGGTGTCGCTCGCCGGGTTTGCGCTGATAGTCCTCACTGCGCTCGTTCTGTACGCCGCAACGAGTGGCGTCGCCGATATCCACGATCACGACCTCTATCCAGATGCCAAACTGCCCCCTATTGATGAACGTCAAGAGAAGGTCCGCAACCGGGCTTACCTTATAGCCTATCTCATCTTAGGTCCAAGTCTGCTCGTACTCATCCCGACAGCGGAAAAGATTGCTCTAATGTGGCTCGTCGCGCTCGGGCTTTTGCTCTACGCGGTTTTACCCATTGCAGTACTGGCTTGGCTCGAGCCCGACCCCCTCCAAGACGAAGAAGCCGAGGATGCGCCACATGTACTGACGTAAGCTCAGCGCGACCTCTCAGAGCGTATCGACGTTAAAATGAGAGAAGGATGATATGGCTTGCCAGTGCCACCTTACTTATCTGGATGATCCTCGCCCTCGATTGGTATAGAGGAATGCGCCGCATCACCCAACTTACTCATGGGCAAACCGCGCTCGAGCACCCCCCAACTCTCTCCGTGATTATCCCGGCGCTCAACGAAGAGAGGGAGATCGAGCGGAGTTTGCAATCTGTTTTGGCGCAGGACTATCCCGACCTAGAGGTCATCGTCTTGAATGACCGCTCGACAGACCGCACGGGTGAGATTTTGGAGGGGATGAAAAAGAGGTATCCACGTTTAGAGGTCATTCACATCGAAACCTTACCCAGCGGGTGGCTCGGCAAAAATCACGCACTTTACGTGGGTGCAAAGCGCTCGAGAGGTGAGTGGCTTCTCTTTACGGACGCGGACGTGCGCTTTGACGAACGCGCCCTCACCGCTGCGGTGGCCTACGCCGACAAGCAATCTTTGGACCACCTAGCAGCACTTCCTTACCTTGAAGCCAAAAGCGTCTTTCTCAAGTCGTTCGTCTCCGCCTTTTCACTTCTTTTTAGCATCTACAGCCAACCGTGGCGCGTGACGAAACAGGGAAAGGGGTTTAGGGCTAGGTGGTATATCGGCATCGGTGCGTTCAACCTCTTGAAGCGAGAGGTGTATGAAGCGGTCGGTACGCATCAAAAGATTGCGCTACGTCCTGACGACGATATGAAGCTCGGCAAGCTCGTCAAAAGAGCAGGGTACAAGCAAGAGGCGGTTTTCGCGCCCGAGCTGATGCAGGTCGAGTGGTATACGAGTCTGCGTGAGGCGGTTCGCGGGCTCAATAAAAACGCCTTTGCAGGGCTGAACTACTCGCTACCTCTCGCTCTTTTAGGCGTTGCTGGTCTTTTTGCAACGAACGTGTTTCCTTTTATCGCGGTGTTTTTTACGCACGGGCTCGAGCGCGTGCTCTTCGGATGCTCGGTTCTCATCGCCTTCGCCATCTACGCGCTGAACGAGCGGCTTTCCAAGCTACCCGTGTGGTACGCGGCGCTGCATCCGTTTGGCGTGACGGTGCTCTGCTACGCGACCCTAGAGGCCGCTGCCAAAGCGCTCTGGCGCGGCAGCGTCTCGTGGCGCGGCACACGCTATTCGCTCGCGGAGCTGAGGAAAAACAAGGTGTGAATGCGGTTGTCAGCGGTTTTAATTGCGGCCATATGACGCTTTGATACGTTTTTAGCTGCGCGTCTCGAGAGGTCAAACGGGACGAAGATAGGATTCCGAAGAGGTCTCGACCTCCAAACCCCTACGACACGAGCCGATTTCTACCGCTACGCTTCGCCTCATAGAGCTTTTTATCCGCGACGCCGACGAGCTTCTCGTGGCTTTCGGCTGAGAGGTCGTCGGAGACGCCCGCGCTCATAGTGATGGTGAGGTCGCTATGGAAGGTGTGCCAGGGGTAGTTCTGAATGGCTTGACGGATGCGCTCGACGATGTTGGCCGCGTCTTTGACCGAGGTCTCGGGCAGCACGATGACGAACTCCTCGCCGCCGTAACGCGCCACCGTGTCGCCCTGACGGACGCCCTGTTGCAACAACCGCGCGACCTCTTTGAGTACCACGTCGCCCATCTGGTGAGAAAACGTGTCGTTGACGCGCTTGAAGTGGTCGATGTCGCAGACCACGACGCTCAGCGCTCGCTCGTAGCGCTTCGCGTGAACAAAGGCTTGCGCGAGCGTTTCGTCCAAGTAGCGGCGGTTGTAGAGCCCGGTGAGACCGTCTTCTCGAGACTGCCGCTCGAGCTGCCCCAACAAGGCCGCTTTGTCGTCGTTCGCCGCTTGTAAGGACGCGGTGAGCGCGTGGAGCGCTTCGACGGCTTGCGCCAGTTCGACGTTTTTGAGGCGGTAGAGTTCCTTCTCGTTCTCGGTCTGCTCGACCTCATACTGGACGCGCATCGCCTGGAGCCGGAGGTCAGACTCGCGGTCAAAGACCTCGCCAGCGATTTTCTCGTGTTTTTCCAGGTGCAAACAGGCTTCGCGAAACTGCCGATTTTTCTTGTAGGCAGCGGCGAGGGCGCGGTGAGCTTTGCGGATTTCGCTCTGCGCGTCGCTCTGCTGGGCGCTCCCGAGCCCTTCATGCAAGGTGTCTAAAGCAAGCTCGAGCTGTCCTTGGCGCAAATAGAGGTCGCCCAGTTGCAAACAGACTTCGGCCTCGCCTTTGGTGTCGCCCGCTCCCCTCTTTGCCGCTAAGCTCTCTGAGAGACAGCTTTCCGCTTGCCCTATCTGCCCGAGTTTAATATAGATAGCCGCGAGGTCATCCTGGGTGTAGCTCGCGCCTAGCCTGTCACCTAGTGCGCTCATCAGGGTGAGGCTCGCTTGGTTGTGGACGAGCGCCTGCTCGTACTGCCCGAGTTGCAAGTAGGTCCGCCCGAGGTGGTTGCGCAAAAGCGCGTGCGTGTATTCGTCCTCGACCTCGCCCTGTCGCGCCTCTAAAAAGGCGTCTAACGCCTCTTTGAAGTGTCCCCGTTCAAAGTAAACCATCCCGACGTTGATGAGCGCGTGAACCTCGCCCGAGGGGTGGCGGGCGGCTTTGTAAGCCTCGAGCGCCTGGAAGTGATAGTCCAGGGCGTTCGTGTAATCGCCCAGGTGAAAATAGGCGACGCCCGTGTTGTTGAGCGCGTCAGCGGTGGCTCGAGGGTCGCCCAGCTCGGCGCAGAGACGCTGTAAAGTCAGGAACGTTTTAAGGGCTCCCGCGTAGTTGCCGGATTGACCGTAGACGATGCCCAGCATGTTGAGCGCCCGCTGGCTTCCTTTTTTGTCCTCTAAGGTGTCGAGTAGCTCTAAAGCGGCCTGCAGCTTGGTGAGCGCCGCCTCGAGTTCAGAGGAGCGCATCGCGCCGTGAGCGAGGGTGATGAGGCTGAGCGCCTGGCCCCGCCCATAGTTCACCCTTTGCGCGTGACGAAGCGCCTCCTCAGCGAGCAGCAGCGAGCGCTTCGTATCGGCGCGGTGCAGCTCCCAGGCACGTGCGTTTAGTGCGTCAACCTCGGCGGCGACGGGTTCCTCTCCAATCTGTGGGCCTGCTATAGTCATCTCATCCCTTTCTGGCCCTACTTTAGAAGGTAGACTCTTAGCCAATTCTTACAAACTGCAGTTCTTACAAACCGGTGTGAGATAGGCCGCTTTTAGCAGCAGGTCGCCGGGCTTGTCGTCTCCCAGTAGGCGCGTCTTTTACTCCGCGTCTCCTATGTCGAAAGGGTCGCGCCTCGGCGCTACGCGGTTTGTAAGATTTCTGTAAGGACCGTTCTTTTAGGGTTAGGGAACTATCTCGAGCCTTGCGCCGAGAAAAACCCGTTCGTCATGCAACCCGTAGACACTCACCCTACGCATTACAGAAAGGTCTAACCCTGCCATGATCCGAGTTACCATTTGGCGCTTCGCTCTCGCTTTAACCTCCGCCGTGCTCGCGGCCTGCGGCAGCACACCCGAACCTGAGACGCCGCTTCCCGTCCGCTACGACTACGCGCTGAGCGCAGACATCACACCTCAGAGTAACCGCGAAGAGGTCGAGGCGCGTTACGGCGGTCGTGCGCTCATCTGGCACCCTGAGGCGGGCTTCGCCGTGTTGGGGGTTCAGGGCAGCCTGACGCCCGCGAGCACCGAAGCGCATTTGGAAAGCAACCGAGACGCCTTCAGCATCCCGAGTGTGAACGCGCAAGGCCGCTCCTCCTGGGCCAGCGGGCGCAGCTCTTGGGCCAGCGGGCGCTCCTCCTGGGCCAGCGGTACGGGCGAAGGCGCGACGACGCCTAAGGAGAACCTCGGCGCTTGGCAGCAGATCAACCTCGCTCAGGGTCAGGCCGGCGCAGCCAGCTCAGGCCGAGGCGTGAAGGTTGCGGTCATTGATAGCGGCGTTGACGTCTATCATCCTGCGCTACAAGGTGGGCTCGCGCCCGAGGGTGAGTGGCGCGACTTCATCGACGGGGACGCGCTCCCGCTCGACGAGAAAGAGCGAGACTCGAGCAACGCAGGCCACGGCCACGGCACGGGCGTCGCGGGCATCATCTTGCAGATTGCGCCCGAAGCGACCATCTTGCCCCTGCGCGTGTTGGGGCCGGACGGCAGCGGCGACCTCACCGACGTCGCGATGGCGATCGACTGGGCCGCCCAGAGAGGCGCGGACATCATCAACCTCTCACTCGGCGCGGACGGAGACACGGACTCCGACGCGGTCTCGAGGGTGCTGACCTACGCCCGCCAGAAGCACGGCGTCCTCATCGTGGCCTCTTCAGGCAATACGGGCGACGACAAGGTTACCTTCCCCGCACGCTTAGCACAGCGCAGCGGGCACGACGCCCTCGTCAGCGTCGGCAGCGTGGACACGGCGAACGTCAGGTCGGACTTCTCGACCTACGGCCCCAAAGTCAGCCTCTACGCGCCCGGCGAAGCGGTCCACACCCTCGCGCCTGAGCGCAGCCTGACAAACGCCACAGGCACCTCGTTCGCCGCCCCCATCGTCGCGGGCACCCTCGCGCTGGCGCTAGGCGACGCTGAAGAGGACGCCGAAGAGGAGGGGGGCGGCGCGGCGTCCTACGCGCGAGCCCTGCTCGCGTCCGTCAATAAGGCGATGGACTCCAGAGATGATACGGACGCGGGGATGCTCGACGTCGGTCGGTTCCTAGGGTTCGTGGAGAACGCCGCGCCGAGCGACATCACCCTGAGCCGCAGTTCGGTTCTTGAGAACCAAGACCCGGGCACCCTAGTCGGCAGCTTCAGCGCTCCGGACGGTGGCACTTGGCGTTATAGATTAGTCGCAGGTGAGGCTGATAACGGCAGCTTCACGGTTGTCGGAGACGAGCTTAGAAACGCTGAGCGCTTCGACTTCGAGGCGAGGTCCGAATACAGCGTGCTCGTCGAAGTGGCGGGCGCAGACGGCGTCTTTCAGCAGCGCTTCGCGGTGAACGTTGAAGATGTGGATGAAGAAAGACCCGTGGTTGCGTTCGACAATCCCGGCGCGTTGACCGCAGGGCAAACGGTAACCCTCACGGGTACAGCCACCGATAACGTAAAGCTCAACGCGCTCGAGCTTTACGAAGACGTAACGCACTTAGGCGAAGCGACCCTCGACCCGTCCAGCGGCACTTGGTCCTACCTCTACGCCCCGCGCTCGGCAGGCACCTTTACGCTTAGAGCCGTGGCGAGTGACGCAGCAGGCAACGTTTTGGAGACAACGGTAACGGTGACGGTAGCAGAGCCGGAGCTGTGGCCCGTACAGTTCGGTAACGACGCCACAAATGATGATGCAGAAAGTATCACCGTTGACGCTGAGGGCAACCTCTACATCGTTGGAAAGACTCAGGCGGTCAATACCCCAGCCAATAACCGTGACGCTTTTGTAATGAAGCTTAATAGTCACGGCGACCAAGTTTGGACAGAGCAGATTGTTAGCGACAGCACTGATGAAGCTGAAGGCGTTGCCACCGACACGGCGGGCAATCTTTACGTTGTTGGCTATACACAAGGTGACCTAGAGGGTAATAACGCTGGTGGCGCGGACGCCTTTGTCGCTCAGTACGATAGCCACAGCGGTGAGCAAACCTGGATAGATCAGTTTGGCGGTGCGGGGCGCGATGAGGCTGAAGCTGTGGTGGTTGACGCGGCGGGTAATATCTACATCGCGGGGCACACTACGAGCGGCTCAACGAACTTCGACAAAGAAATTTTCGTAGCCAAGTATAAAAGTGACGGCGTCCAGGAGTGGTTTAAGCAGTTCGGCAGTGCCGCTAATGAGGAAAGCAACAGTATCGCTGTGGATGCGGCAGGCAACATTTACATCGCAGGCTACACAGGTGGCGACCTAGCAGGTCTGGGCTCTAACGTAGGTGGTTTCGACATCTTCATCGCTAAGTATAGAAGTAACGGCGATCAAGAATGGCTCGAGCAGTTCGGCAGCGAGGTCGATGACGAGGGCAAAGGCGTCGTCGTTGACGCGGCGGGTAACGCCTACGTCATAGGCTATACACGCGGCAGTCTAGCGTACGCAAACGCTGGTAATTCCGACTTTGTTATTGCCAAGTATGACGGCAGTGGTAATCAAATGTGGCTCGAGCAGTTCGGCAGCGCCTCGGGTGAGGGCGCTCACGCCGCCGCAATCGACGCACAAGGGTACGTTATCGTCACTGGCTATACCTACGGTGACACGGCGGGTACGTACGCGGGCTCTGGCGACATCCTCACCATAGCATATGACAGTGCGGGCACTCAGGTTTGGGCGGAGCAGCGCGGCAGCGCTCAGCGCGACGAGGCTGACGCTGTCGCGGTGGACGCGCAAGGCAACATCTTCATCACAGGCTATACCAATAGCACATTAGACGGAGCACCCATAGAGGGCAACAACATCTTCGTGATGAAACTCCGTAGTAGCGCCGCTGCACAGTAGTTGCGAAGTGACGATAGCGTCGTCTATCTGGAGGCTCGAGGGTGCTCGAGCCTCTTTGAACTTTTAGGCCGAAGGGTTTCTAAAACTCTGCGTCGTCACAACGGCTTCTTTTGAAAAGTGCCATAAACGAAGACGCTGCTCTCCCGCTATACTAGGCAGCGTGCGTCTTATCACAGCGTGTATCCTCTTTATCAATCTCTTCGTTTTCATCACCTGCGCGTCGGCCACGAAAGAGGTCTCTGCGCCCCGCGTGCGTGTGCTCTTCGACGACCCTAGCTTAGAACCTTTCGCGCAGCGCGTCGCAGCGGAAGCGGAGCGGGCTTTGGACGTGCTCATCCCCCTTTTCGACTTCGCACCTGACCCCATCACCCTGACGATCGACCCCAACACGGACGTTTACAACGCGACGGCGTTCGCCCTGCCCCGCCCCAAAGTCGCGCTTCGCGCCCTCTTTCCCAACGATGTAAACTTGGGCTACCGAACCGAAGACGACCTCACGCTCTTACTGCTGCACGAACTCACACACAATATCCAGCTTAGCTACAACCTGAGTTCTAATGGCGTAGGCAGCCTGCCACGCTTAGGGCTCGTCGGTGAAGACCTCGCCGCCGTGCCTCCGCCCTGGCTCATCGAAGGGTTGGCGGTGTGGGTGGAGTCGGAGTTTACGGCGGGAGGGCGTCTGGGAGACGCGCTCACGACGGGGCTCGTGCGGAGTGCGTCGCTGGGCGAGACACCCTCACTGGCTGACGTGAGCCTCGCGACGTATAGCGCGTGGCCTGGGGGCGCGGCGCGGTATCTCTACGGCGCGGAGTTCATCGGCTATTTGGTGGAGCAGCACGGCTTTGAGGCGATTTTGGAGACGTTGCGCGTGTATAACGGCGGTGGTTTCTTTACGCCTTTCGCACAGGCGTGGCGGCAGGCTGTCGGGACGGACCTTTCAGAAGAGTGGCGAGCGTGGTGGCGGTCGGTGGAAGAGGTGACGCAGAAGCGCCTTGAGGAGACTCGAGCCGGCCCCACCCTCACTGAAACGAATTGGTACACCCGCGCTCCTGCACTAAACAGTAGTGAAACGCAGCTCGCTTGGGTCTCGTGGCCGCCCGCTATCGTCGTGGCGAATTTTGCTGAAGGTGAGCTGACGGATCAGCGCGAGCTTGTCCGCGACAGGTTGCCGAGCACCTTAGCGTGGTTAAACGAGACGACCCTCCTCTACGCTCGTCCCGTATCCCGCCCCGGAAGCGAATTTTCCGAACTCTTCACGCTGAATACCGTGACGGGCAAAGAGACGCAACTCACCTCGGGCGCACGGGCGCAGTTTCCAACCCCAACCCCTGACGGGTGCATCCTCTACGTGCACGACATTGTCACCGAGCCCTCGCAGGTGCGCCGCTGGTGCGAGGGCGAAACCGACACGCTCTGGCGAGCTCCAAAGGGTGAGCACGCCGTCGGGCTCGCTGTGAGCGAGGCGGGGCGTGTGGCGCTCAGCGTGTGGCGTAGCGGTTTTGTAGACTTAGCGGTTTTGGAGGCGGGTACGCTACGCTACCTCACGCAAGACGCGGCGCAGGATTTAGATCCGACCTGGCGCGGTGAGACGGCGCTCGTCTTTCGCTCCGATAGAGAAGAGGTCTTCGAGCTTTACAGTTTGGAGCTGTCCAGCCAAACCCTCACTCGCTTGACGCGCACGGTGGGCGGAGCCTTCGGTCCAGCGGTTACAGAAGACGGCTTTCTCTACACCAAGTTGGGCGCGAAAGGCTACAACCTCGCGTTTTTGGACGTCCCTTCGGATACGCCCGTGCAGCTTATAAGGGAGCCTTTACCCCAACCTGAACCCGTCATACAAACCTTTCCTGTACAGGACTATTCACCCCTGCCCAGCCTCCTCCCCTATGGCTGGCTGCCGACGGGCGGCGCGGTCTCGTTCGCGCCCTTCAGCGTAGCCGCGAGCGCCGTGGTGCTGGGGCAAGATGACAGCGGTGTTCACAGTTATAGCTTGGCGCTCGGGCTTAGCACCAACCTCTCGGGGACACCTTTAGGTTTATATTCAAACCTCCGCTACGCCTACGGCGAGGGCGGGCTTTTAGAAACGCAGCAACCTTTAAGTTTCGGCCTGCGAGGGGGGCTGTGGCCGCACAATCCTCACCTCGAGTCAACCGAAGAGGTCGCTTTAGGCGTGATGGGCGACGTGTCGGCGCAGCTACCTTTAGACAGGTGGGTCGGCTACGCCTTTGTCCGAGCAGGTGCGCTGCGGCTGCCCTCGCGCGGCGACCTCCAATTCGATAGCTACGCCACTGCGTCGCTCTCTAAATTGCGCAGCGACGACTGGGGCTACCGCACGCGCGGCGTGCGTTTTAGCGTGTCCGGGATTTGGAGCGCGACACCCAAGGAGCCGTCTTTAGGCGCTTGGCTGGACGCGGCTTACTTCGCGCCTTTTTCGCAGGGGACTTTAGAACTGAGCGGGCGTAGCGGCTACCGCCCGGCGCGGCCTATTCCTACCGACCCGGAGAGCGACCTCAGCACCTTTTTTACGGTGGGCTACCGCCGCAGCTTGCCCCTCGAGCTTCGCTACGGCGACGGGCTCTACGCTGCCGAGCGCGTGTCGTTAGAACCCAAGGTGCGGGCGTGGCTAGATTCAAAACTTCACATAGGTGCAGACTTCACGGTGTCATTCGACACGGTGATCAACTACGGTGCGCCGACGAGCCTCAGCGCGACGGTTGGGTACGCGGATGGGTTTTGGTACAGGTTGGGGCTGAGGTTGCCGTTATAGACAAGTAGCTACAAGCAGGCGGCTTCGCGTTTGAAGGAGAGGATGTAAAAAAGGGCCTCGGCGAGAGGTTGGACGGCTCGAGACATTGTAGATGATAATCTAAGTTCAAGTTATAGTTGGAGGGGTTGATAAGAGGGATTTCATGTCTTGGCAAGATATAGTTGTGAGCAACAAAATCTTAGGGCATATCAGCTCAGGTATTTACCGTACACCTGCGGGAGCTATCAAAGAGCTGATAAGCAACTCCTTTGATGCGTCAGCTACTCGAGTCGCGGTCACGACAAATCAACCCAGCTTTGATGTTATTACGTGTCGTGATAACGGCACAGGTATGACACCTGAAAAGTTCATGCAGATGATGAGGGGCGGTATCGGGGATAGCTCAAAAAGAGTTGATCATCAAGAGAGAACGTCTTTCGGTAGACCCGTCATTGGTCGTTTAGGAATCGGGCTACTCGGCATTGCTCAGGTATGTCATGAGTTCACCGTCACCTCACATCACAAAGAAACACAGACGGCTTTCAAGGCGACGGTAAAGATGATGGATTTCCTGCGTGAGAAGGTCGAGGAAGTTGACCCTAGAGAAAATGATACCGAGATTGACGTTGGAAAATTTTCGATTGAGCACATCGAGTATGATTCTGAGCAGGCTGGCACATACGTCGTGGCTTCTGATATGCGTTCCGTGTTTGTAAGGAGATTTAGAGATAGTTTCTCTTTTCCGCTGCCTTCAAGGTATTCAGCGTTCTTGGAAGTCATCCATAAGCATCGCTCAGCTAAAGAACTCGGTGACTATTGGCAGATGGTATGGGGATTGACAGTTGCCTGCCCTGTACCTTACTTGGAAGAGGTGTTCGACTGGGAGAGTGTAGAGGCTTCGAAAGAGTTCAAGACGAATTTTGCAGAGCTAAAGCAGGAGATAGAGAGCTACAGTTTTAGAGTGGTTGTGGACGGATTGACTCTACACAAACCGAATGTCTATCCCAATCCGGCAAAGCGCCGTAATGGTTTGCCGATGACGGGACGAATCTTTCCAGTAAATTACGACCTCAAAGTATATAGTCGCCCTTTGAAGCTCAGAGGGTATATTTATCTCCAAGATGGTCAAGCTGTCGAACCTATTGGTGTGAGGGGGATTTTAGTGCGTATTAGAAATGTGGCGATTGGAGACTATGACACAACGTTATTCGGTTATCCAAAAATTGAAGGCCCGCGCTTCAACTGGCTTTCTGGTGAGGTTTATGTCGAAGAAGGACTCGAGAACGCACTCAATATTGACCGGGACAGCTTTCAGGAGATGAATGAGCATTTTACGAAATTCCAGCAAACTATGTATGAAGAGCTTGATAGAGTTTTTTCCGAAGCTGGTAGAGGCGTTACAACACGTTCAAAATTGAAGCGAAAGCAGCAGCAAGATGAGAGGCAACTATCATTTCAGAAAGTGCTAAGCGAAGAGCTTGGAGGTGCGTATGAGATAGTAGAGGTTGAAAAGGCAAGCAGTCCCATTGAGATAGACACGAAGGGCCAAAAGTTGCTTATAGATCGAAAAAGCTCAGACTTCCCAAGGTCAAAAAGTAAGCGTGAGATTGCAGAACTCGCGGCTACAGCTTACGAACTATCTTTGCTCGTTTCTCCGCCAGAACGTAAGGAACGTTTCTACGAACTCCTTTACCGATTTTTAGAGCTGTAGCTGGTTTATTTAATCCTAAACATGTCTAAGATTGACTACGGTAGCGACATTCTCAAACATTATGTGAGGCTCAATGGTTGGCTTCCAGCGTGCAAATCTCAAAAAAAGGCGGTTCGTAGAAGAAATAAGAAAATTCCCCTAAAGTATTTTACTTTCTGTGCTGCCGAGGCTATAGATGTCTTTATGCTCGAGCGTCAAAGTGTTCTTAAAAGGACGGAGGAAACAGGTCGTTTAGAAAATGTTTACTTCTGTGAGGGAGATGAAGAAGCTTTTGGCAGGATAGCTGATCTTATTGGCTCGCCTACACAAGGCTTCCTAGGAGCATTCGAGAAGATTGTACTCTTTGAAGATGATGAAGAAACTAAAGGTAAAGACCTTTTCGGGAACGAGGAAGATGCTTTTTCTGAAGCTCTTCGTAGGAAGCTGCAAGTAAAAGAAGCACATATTCGCTTTCAAAACGCTTTCCCTTTCGACGTTATGAACCTTGACGTTTTCGGCGCTATGTTTCCGCCTAGGAAAGGTGTTCTAGCTCCTCTTCTTAAAGCTGTGTTAAAAATACTTACTTGGCAGACTCAGGAGAAATTCACTAATGGGCAACCGTGTAAGCAGTTCACTCTTTTTTTGACTTCTCACCTTGATCCTGATATTACAGATCAAGAAGCTATTGAGCAATTAAAAGAACGGTTAGACGACAATATAAAAACGAGTGCAGATTTTAAGAATGCCTTCCACGAAAGATTTAGTCACTTACAAGCAGGAAAGTTGCTAAATGAGGAATTCGCGGAATTTTTCTGCTTAGCCTTCCCCAAATTCTTAACAGAACATGCTTTGACTCAACTAGGCTGGGAAGTAGATCACGAATCTATGTTTCTTTATAACAGGCAAGACAAATTCGATAAGGACAAGTCGTACCAGATTATGCACTCTGTGACCACTTTTAAGCGCATAGCAAATTTCAATCAAACACTGAGTAGCTCGACCCCCTCGAAATACTATTCAGCAGCTAAGTACACGACAAAAGCCTGAAAGCGCTGTGTAGGAGCTTAGGGTCAAGGGAGAGGTTGGTGATCGCTCTGCGGATAAAGTCAAGCCCGAGCCGGAAGACAGACCTTTCACGTCTACCGTGCGGCTTGATGCGAATAGGCTTGAGTCGGTGTTGCCAGTGACCGACTTTAAGCGCCCAGAGAAAGGCGAGACTAACCACAGCGACCAGGGCGCTGAGGCGCTCGGTGTCCTTGAGGTGGGTATCTTCGAGGTTGAAGCCGCTCGACTTGAGGGCTTTGAAAAGAGACTCTATCTGCCACCTGTGGGCGTAAGCGCTCAAGGCTTTTCTAGGATTGCGGTTGGTCACAATGATGACGAGTTGCTGGTCACAGCTCCTAGTTGCAGCAACGGCAAGCTCACACCCACAAATCTTGTAGCGGTGGTGGAGGCTTCGCGTTTGCAAGGGTTCAAGCTGCCGAAAAAAGGCTGCGAGTTGAAACCAGTTGTCAGCTAGGCTGTTTTCTCGGATGCGAATGGCAAAGGGAATGTTTTGGTCTATCAGGAACCCAAACCAGTCTTGACCAATGAACTCCCTATCTGCAAGTAAGACCTCTATGCGCTCAGGTTTGATGACCTCCAAAACCTGTTCGAGCAACTCAGTGCGCTCCAGTGTGTTCGAGTTGCCCTGTTTAGTCAGAAGAACGAACGCGAGGGGGATAGCGATACCTTCATCGACTAGAGCAATCATCAAAATATTGATGTTGAATACGCCAAACTTCCAGTTCGTTCTATCGACGCATAAGGTGTAACGCTGCTTGTCGAGAAGTTTGACTATGAAGCGCGTGAAGTGTGTCTCGTCAAGCTCCAGCTCAGCAAAGAACCGCTGCGCCCGTCTATACACAGAAGCCTCACATGCCCAGCTTTGCATAGTGCTGACCACGCGCTTGAGATTGACCGTCCTCGCCTCGACAATACCCAGCATCAACATGCTCAGAAACGTGAGCCTCGACTTGTGCAAGTTGACACCTACTTCTTTCAACGCTTCGACTAATCCAGTATGCTTCATTTGAGTTCTCCTTCGTTTAGCTACGCACTAAACATTCTTCAGGGAGAACTCCTTTTTGTAAAATTGTCGTGTACTAAGATTCAGCAGTTACAAAGCTCGTAGAGCTTGGCGTAACCTGGATTGATGGTATTGTCCAAGACAGTACAGTGAGACAGGATTTGCAAAACGACCTAAATAAAATCGTTGCATTTCGAGATGCAAAAAACGAAGGAAGTGATCTGTGATTCACGCAGCAAGTTCTCTACACTCGTACATAAGTCAGTTCGAACCTGATGTTGAACTCCACCGCAACGTGAGTAACGCAGCTAATCGGATTACTCAAGCTGTTGATGATGGCGTTAGAGATTTGGCAGTTGCGTATAGTGGAGGAAAAGATAGCACAGCGCTGCTGGTCTTGGTATCTGAAGTGATAGCGCGTTCCTTCGCTAACAAGGTTAAACTTCACGTCGTCTATGCTGACACGAACTTAGAGCTACCTCCGCTAGTTGAAACAGCGTTCGCTACACTCAGCCACTTTCGGCGTTTCTGTAACGATAATGATGTCAGTTATCTTGTCCACCTGACAGAACGTCCTTTGGACCAATCCTTTTGGGTTCTAATGATCGGAAAAGGCTATCCGCCGCCAAACCGTCACTTTCGTTGGTGCACGGATAGGTTGAAGATTCAGCCGCCGCGTTCTATCTTACGCAACCTTCCCGAACGCTCTGGACTGCTAACAGGCGTCCGAGCGGATGAAAGCGCAAACCGAGCAAGAACTCTGAAAAAAGGTTGCAGCGCTGACGGGGAATGTGGCCTCGAGAAGTGGACAGACGCCGAAAACCAAGAGGGTTTAAGATTTTATGCCCCTCTTATAGACTGGCGAACCTGTAAGATTTGGGATTATCTCAATGCTTGGGCAGGGGAAGACGGCTGGCCCGTCATCAAACTCGCTGAAACATATGGCACAGGCGCAACCCGTTTCGGCTGTTGGACGTGTACCTTAGTCGATGAAGATAAGGCGCTGCAACAGGTAACGAGCCTCGAGCAGTGGCAACACCTAAAACCTTTAGCAGACTTCCGGCGTGTTCTTTTAGAAGAAGCTCATTCATCCGAAAATCGGCTCTACAGAGCGACGGGTGCAAAGGGTAAGCTCACGCTCAGTTTTAGGAAGAAATTACTAGACAAACTCTTGGAGATACAATCAACTGTAGATAGACCTTTGATCTCTTCTCAAGAGATCGAGCATATCAAAGAGCTATGGTATGAAGACTTGCCCGAAGTTTATGTGAGTGAATCGAGCGTCAATCAAGGAGATGTTTTAGTTTAAGGATGAAAACTCAGGGTCTTAAAGATAAGCCGTTGATTCAGGAGCTTGTTAGCGATGCTCTAAGGCAGATTCACTCTGAACGTGGAGGCTTTACGCTTTCGGTGGAGCATGTCTTAGCATTTTTGAATGTCGAATATCAAAAGGAGAATGAAAAGCAGGTTCGTGAGCTGCTGAAGCAGCGTTCTGGTAGGCGGCACGGCGTTTTACCAGAATTGCGTGAACTCTTAGATGAAGTGGCGGAAGAAATAGCGCAATGAATTCGACGGGTGTTTTTCTCAAAAGCCTCACAGTTAAAAACTACTTGTTTTTCAACCGTAGCGTCACCTTAGATTTCCACGTTGATCCTCTAACAAAGCAAAACCTCGTGCTTGTCGGCGGTGTCAACGGTGCAGGTAAGACAAGTTTGCTGAACGCGGTCAAGTATACGATAGCGGGTCGCTTGACGCCGGAGGAGGCAAAGCGTCTGTATAGCGAGAACCCAACGGATAGTAAACTCTTTTTCCACCTTTGCTTTACCTGGAAAGGTGGTAACTACCGTTTGACACGTGTGTATGACAAGAATAACGACTTTTTCAAATCGAGTACGCTCGAGTATGACGATGGCAAGGAATCTGAAGAGCGACGAATTCAGGAGTCTATCGACACGATCTTTCCACCAAACTTATTAGACCTTTTCTTTTTCGATGTTGAAGAGGTGAAAGAGCTACTTACAAAGGAAGATGCTGGCGGTGAGATCAAACAGCAAATTGAGCGACTGCTCGGTATAGAAATTGTTAGGCAAGCGCAACAGGACGCGCTCGCGCTCGTTCGGGAGAACGACGTATCCAAAGAAGGCAAAATCATCTCTGTGCCTCACGTTGAGGCTGAGATAAGCGCGGTTAAGCAGCAACTTCAAGAGGCAATAGCGGGCATACAAGAAGCACAAATTTTACAAACAAACCTCGAAAAGAAGCTGTCTTCTATGCCTTCTTCAACTAACGCGCAGCGTATCGAAGCAGAGTTGGCGGCTAAGAAGAGGGAAGTTGGGCAAGCAAGCCAGCGCCTCAATGAGCTTCGTGACGAAGGCATCTCGCACGTCAAAAGGGCGTTTGTCTACGAACTGCTTTGGCCGCTCATCGCGCAGTACGAGTCTGAAGATGCCGCACATCATCAAGAGCGGCTCGAGCTTTTCGATAGAGATAAGGTCGTCGCGATTCTCCAGAATAAGCAGGCAGAACTCGGTGAGTTGGGGTTTACATTAGGGCAAGCTGAAAAGCTGATCGACCTTATCATCGGCGACGCCGAATCTGAACTTCCAGAGCTTAAACCCTCCTTTCAGCGGGCCAAGGTCGAGATCAATACGGCGAGCAACTACGGCAAAGCGTCGCCGCAACTGCTCGCCGACATTGAGGCGCAGGTACGTAAGCGTGAGCGGTTGCGCCAAGAGGTCGAGCAGCTCGAGGTGAACCTGCAACAGCAGCAAGGAGACGGCGAGCAGCGTAAATTCATTGAGGATTACTTAAACGAGACTAAAGATAAGCTGACGCGGCTGAAGAACAATAAGGAAAAGCTCGACGTTGATAAGAAAGAGTTCGCGCAACAACTCCAAACGGCGCGGGAGCAGGGTCAGGAGTACCAGCAGAAGAGGTCGCGTGAGGGGGTGGCGCAGCTCTACGTCGAGGTGTTCAGCAAGATGCTCGAGATCGGCAGGCGCAGCTTGCTAGGCAGCTTAGGGGAGAAGGCTACCGAGATTTTTAGAAGTATTGACAACGACCCTTACCTCTACGGCGAGGTATTTTTCAACAATGCCTATCAGCCGAGGTTGCGGCGCGGCGGGCAGGACTGGGACCCGACGAATCTGAGCCAAGGTCACCAGACGATCTTCGCTTACTCCATCTTGGGCGCACTGATGCAGCTTTCAGGCCACTCGCTGCCCGCCGTTATTGACACGCCTATGATGAAGCTAGACAGCGTTCACAAGTCAAACGTCGTGACGAACCTCTACCCTTCGCTCTCTCATCAGGTCATTCTCTTTTCCTCTGACGAAGAGGTGGATGACGTTTACTATCCTCAGTTACGTCCCTTCATAGCGAGAAACTACATCATCAAGCAGCAAGACCTGACGGCGGGGTATGTCCAGAGCAAGAGCAGCTATGTTGAGGAGGGCTATTTTGATTTTGCCGAGGTGAGCCTGTGAACACCGAAGTAAAAAGTTTCTCGGGCATGATGCGCTCTGTCGCGAACGACAGGTTATTCTTTTCACCGCGCCACATCATCGACGAGATGAGGTCTGAGCTAGGGCTGCAATATTTCTGGGAGCTTTACCGCCTGGCTTCTGCACTCGACATCATGGGGCGTGGAGACGAGCGCCGATTGCCTATCCACGGCGGCGATGACAAGCAAGAGATTACGGTGAACAAGGTTGATCGGAACGATGACGACTATCTGCTCTACCGTCTTTTTTGCCGTTTAGAGGGTCGCAAACTCAGCGCCGAAGCGTACCGAGAGATGCTGCGTACCTCGGTTGAGAGGGGGCTCGCGTATCTTTATTACAACGTAGGTATTGGACAAGGCGAATATGCCGAGAAAGACTACCGCTTGATTCAAAAGCTCTTGAGCGAGGTAAAGGAAACTTCTGAGAAGAGCTACCCTGTTACGCCCGCGCAACCAGCGGAAAGCATCGTCTTGTCGCTAGGGCGTATTGGAGACACAGTTCAAAGAGTTGCCATCAATGACCGCTCGCTTGTTCCCGCGCTCAATATGGCGATCACAGGCACGTCTGGTTCGGGTAAGACGTACTTCGCGGTCAACCTTATGTCGCAAATTCTCTCGGCTTCTGAGGAAACGCGCTGCGTCATCATCGACCCTAAAGGGGACATCGCTGAAAAGTACGGTTCGGTGCTCACGAAACATGGTTTCACCTTCTACCGTCTTTCCCTCGGACGCGAAGGTGGCGCTGGCGGGGTGAGAAACAGCCTCCCTATCAGCCCTTTTATGTTCGGTCAAGAGAAGGTCGAAATCGTCGAACGGTTGCTCGCAGTTTTTAACGAAGCGATCTTCCAGAACAACCCAGTGCAGCAAGCAAAATTTAGGCGAGCCGTCCACGCTCTGCTCGAGGAAAACGAACCTCAGCACGTCACGGTGGAAGACTTGGCAGAAGCGTACTTAAACCAACAAGAGGGTAAGGATGACAAGGTTTCGAACTTCCTTCTTAGCTTGGTCAATAACCGCGTCTTTTCAGGAGAGGCTGAAGCGCCTCTAAATTTCTTTAGTGACAACCTCGTGATCTCCTATGCCCCTGACCTCAACCCAGATATACAAGGACTCGTCACGAACCTCACCGTTACGCTCTTTCGGGATGCTCATCAGGGCTTCAGTGAAGGAAAACCTGAAGAAACGTATCGCCACCTTAACCGCCTGCTTTTTATCGATGAAGCGCACAATCTGAGCAATATGAAGTCTTCAGGTCTCAAGCGTTTGCTGCGCGAAGGCCGGAGCTTTGGCTTAGGTCTCATGCTCGCGAGCCAACACGTCAATCACTTCAATAACTTAATTAAGGGCGCTGATCTGCGTGAAGAGGTACCGATCTGGTTCGTTTTGAGGCAGATCATTAACACTCAGACGCAGAGAACGCTCGAGAGTATGCTTACGATTAGTTCAAACGAGGACAAAAGGAAGTTTGAAAAGCTAGTGGGCCGCTTGCAGAACGACCAGGAGAGCTATCTCGCTATTACGAATTTAGGCAACCTCCACCTCAGAGAGTTACCTCTGAAGTTAGGCGCTTAAAACGCTATGAGCGTTCGTAGAACCGTTATCTTTTCCAAAGAGGTTGACCATGCCCTAAGCGCTTATCTAGGTCAGCGAGAAATGCAAAAGGACGACCTCTCCAAGTTTGTCGAGAACGCGGTTGTCGAAAGTTTGGTAAGGCGCGTTCTGGGTGAACAGGGCGTCTCAGGTAGCGAGGCTAGAGTACTGCTTGAAAAGGTTGTCGAGTATCTGGATGACGGCGAGTTCGAAGCTGCTGTTAGGCATATCAAAGCTCGAGCAACAAATCTCAGCGAAGATGAGGTCATGAGCCTCGTTGACGAAGCGAGAGGTCATGCCTAACTTTTTCACCCCTTTTCAGGTAGGCTAGTCCCTATGCTGGACCTCAAATTCATCCGCGAAGACCCCGAAACCGTCCGCCAAGCGATTCGCGCTAAGCAACTCAACGCCTCTCCCAAGCTAGACCAACTCCTCCTCACCGACGAAGAGTACCGTTTGCTACGTCAGGACTTGGAGGAAAAACAAGCCGAGCGCAACGCCAGCAGCAAACAGATTGGCGAACTCAAACGGCGCGGCGAGAGCGCCGAGGACCTCATCCGGGCGATGGGCGAGCTGTCCGGTGAGGTCAAGAGCTTGGAGGAGCGGGGGCGCAGCTTGCAGCATCAGTTGGAGGGATTGATGTTGGAAATGCCCAACATCCCTCACGAGAGCGTCCCCTACGGCGAGAGCGAACACGACAACGCTGTGGTGCATGAACGCGGCGAAAAGCCCACCTTCGACTTTGCGCCCAAACCTCACTGGGAGCTTGCGAACGCTCGAGGCTGGCTAGATTTAGAAGCGGGCGTCAAAACGACGGGCGCGGGCTTTCCCATCTTTCGCGCGGGCGGAGCGCGACTCATGCGTGCGCTGATTCAGTATTCGCTCAACCTCTTGAACGACGAGGGCTACACCGAAATTTTGCCACCTTTAATGGTCAACGAAGCCTCCGCCACAGCGACAGGCCAACTACCTGACAAAGAGGGTCAGATGTACGAGGTCTTGGACGGTTTCTACCTCATTCCAACCTCGGAAGTACCTGTGACGAATCTGCATAGGGGCAACATCTTGGATGAAGCGGCGCTACCCTTACGCTACACCGCGCACAGCGCCTGCTTTCGGCGCGAGGCAGGTTCCTATGGCAAAGAGGTGCGCGGCGTGAACCGCGTGCATCAGTTCGACAAGGTGGAGATGGTGCAGCTCGTTAAGCCAGAGGAGAGCTATGAGGTTTTAGAGAGGATGACCGAGCGGGCGGAGCGAACCTTAGAGGCGCTCGGTTTACCCTATCGCCGCCTTCTCCTCTGCACAGGCGACATGACTTTTGCGAGCGCTAAGACTTACGACTTAGAGGTGTGGAGCGCAGGGCAAGAGCGGTGGTTGGAGGTCTCCTCAGTCAGCAACTTCGAGACCTTTCAGGCGCAGCGCCTCATGACGCGCTTTCGCCCCGGTGGAGCGCAGGGCAAAGGTAAGCCCGAGTTAGTCCACACCTTAAACGGCAGCATGTTCGGCATGGTGCGCCTCGTCGCGGCGGTTATGGAAAATTTTCAGAATGAAGATGGGACGGTGCGCGTGCCGGAAAGCGTGCAGGCATATTTTGGCAAAGCCGTATTGGATTGAGGCCAGAATAACGGGTTGCCCGTGCGCTGTGTAGAGGTGCAGATAATGTAGCGCGGTGTGAGGACGGGTTTTTCAAACCCGCCCTTACTGACTTTGCCTCTCTGTACGTTCTACGCTGACTACACATTGAACAAGAAGTTCATCACATCTCCGTCCTTCACGACGTAATCTTTGCCCTCCGTGCGCAACCATCCTTTCGACCTCGCCCCGACGTTGCCGCCCGCTTCGACGAGCTTGTCCCAGTCGATGACCTCGGCGCGGATGAAGCCTCGCTCGAAGTCTGTGTGGATTTCGCCCGCCGCTTGCGGGGCGCGGTTGCCCTCCTTGACCGTCCAGGCGCGAACCTCTTTCTCGCCTGCGGTCAAAAAGGTGATGAGCCCGAGTGCCTTGTAACCTTTGTGTATGAGACGGTTTAAGCCGGGTTCTTCAAGTCCATAATCTTTGAGGAACTCCATCGCTTCCTCTTCGTCAAGCTCAGCCAACTCACCCTCAATCTTTGCCGAGATGACGACGACTTCTGCGCCCTCTTTACCCGCATACTCGCGCACCTCTTCCACCAGCGCGTTACCCGTCGCCGCGTCCCCTTCGGAGACGTTGCAGACGTAAATGACGGGCTTTGCGGTCAAGAGGTTGAAGTCTTTGGGAAGTTCGATATTCGTCTGGCGAGCGGGGACGCCTTCGGAGAGCTTGTCTATCATCTGCTCGGTGGCTTCTACGACGAGTGCGTCCTCTTTATTTGACCTGGCGCTGCGACGGAGTTTGTCTAAGCGTTTCTCCAAGCTCGTAATATCCGCCAAAGCAAGCTCGGTGTTGATGGTTTCAATGTCGCCAAGCGGGTCAACCTGCCCCGCTACGTGCACAACATTTGGGTCTTCAAAGCAGCGCACCACGTGGGCAATGGCTGAGACCTCGCGGATGTTCGCCAAAAACTGATTACCTAAGCCTTCACCCTGACTCGCGCCCTTGACCAACCCTGCGATATCTACAAACTCAACCGTTGTCGGCACGACGGGCGGCACGCGCTCGCCTTTGACGTAGACCTGTTTGAGTGCCTCCAAGCGCTCGTCGGGCACGGCGACCACACCGATGTTCTTATCAATCGTCGCAAACGGGTAGTTCGCCGCCTCGACGCCCGCTTTGGTGATGGCGTTAAAGAGGGTGCTTTTGCCGACGTTGGGCAGTCCAACGATGCCTATTCCTAACATAAGTCTCCTTGTAAGTGAAATTTTTGGTGCGGCCCTGTTGTAAAGAACGATTAGCTTTTAACCTTTAGGTATTCGCTCGAGGATTCTAACGTGCGGCAGACTGCTAGGAGGCTAAAACGCTGAATTTTTTTCGGTGTGAGTGACGCCCCAGCTTCGCGCCTCCTGAGATTCACCCAGAGATTCACTAAGAAAGCAGTATAGCAAGGCGACAGCGTGTTATCCTCACCCTCATGACACGAGGTTTGACGCGCATCGGATTACTTGGAGCGGGCACGGTGGGGACGGCCTTTGCCGAGCTTCTGCAAAGAGATGACGTAAAGGCGGAGCTAGGTAAGGTTTTGGTGCGAGATACGCAGAAGGCTAGGGGCGTCATTCCTACGGACAAGCTTGCGAGTAACGCAGATGAAGTGCTCCAAGCTGACATCGTCGTCGAGCTTGTCGGCGGCACGGGCTTAGCGGGCGATTTGATGCTCCGGGCGCTCGAGGATGGCAAGCGCGTCGTCACCGCGAACAAAGCCGTGCTCGCCGAGAGGTGGAGCGAGTTTAAGCCCTATTTGGAGAAGGGTACGCTCTACTTCGAGGCGGCGGTCATGGCGGGTACGCCGGTTATCGGGCCGCTGACGAACGCCTTGCGCGGGTCTAAACCTCTCGAGATTCACGCGCTCCTAAACGGAACCTGCAACTACATCCTGAGCGAGATGGAAGTAGGAAAAGACTTTCACACCGCTCTCGCTGAGGCGCAGCAACTAGGCTACGCCGAAGCCGACCCAACATTAGACATTGAAGGGATTGACGCCGCGCATAAACTCACCCTCTTAGCGCGGCTCGCCGTTCTACCTGACCTCTCATGGGAAGAGGTCAAGATACGTACCGTCGGGATTTCGCACCTCACGCACGCGCACATTACCGAGGCGATGGAGGACGGTGGGCGAGTGCGTTTAGTCGGTAGCGTGTATCCAAAAGATGGTGCGTGGTGCGTGGAGGTGCGCCCTGCGTATCTCGCGGCGTCGCACCCGTTGGCAGGCTCCGCGAGCAACCGCAACGGGCTGCTCTTCAAGGGCGACGCGGTAGGAGAGGTGCTGATTACGGGCGCAGGTGCGGGCGCAGAGCCTACGGCGAGCGCCGTGCTCGCCGATGTAATAAGCGCGGCAGAAGAGCGTCCGGGGCCGAACCTCTTGACTCGAGCTGCGCCCTTGCCGAAGAATTACGAAGTTTTAGAGCTAGGTCCGGTAGGATAGCCTCGTGAAATGGGACTATTTAGCCGTTCGTTTCGGCTTTAAGGGACTCGGCGTCACCCAGGAATTGAGCTCGCTCGACGTGAGCGGAGAACGCCTCGAGGATAACGTTTGGAAGGGTGGGCGCGGGCAGCTAGCCGAGACGTTGCCTGAACTTCTCTCGCTCGCCGGTGAAGAGGGTTGGGAACTCGTCACGCACACGGTTCACACCTCACAGTCGTCGGGTATGCCGGAGCATTACCTGACCTTTAAGCGTTCCAAAGAAGACGCTCCGGTTTTAGGATAGATGAATACTCGCTACTACAGCACGAGAGATAAGGAGAAACGTAAAGTCTCCTTCGCCGACGCCCTCCTCAAAGGACTCGCGCCAGATGGTGGGCTCTACGTTCCCGACTATATTCCTCAAGTTCCAGATGAGGTGTGGCAGGGCGCAACCTCTCTAAGCGAACTCGGTGGGTCCGTGCTCAAACATTGGTTGGGGTCCGAAGTGGACGACGTCAGCCTCGAGAGCTTGGTGAACGACGCGCTCAACTTCCCCGTTCCTGTCGTACCTCTTGACGATGGGGTGTTTGTACTCGAGCTGTTCCACGGCCCCACCCTCTCCTTCAAGGACGTGGGCGCAAGGACGATGGCGCGTCTGATGAGCCGCTTTCTCGCCGAGCGAGGTGAACGGCGCACGATTTTAGTAGCGACCTCGGGCGATACGGGCAGCGCGGTGGCGGACGGTTTTGCAGGCCAAGACAATATCGACGTGGTGCTCCTCTACCCCAAAGGTAAAGTGAGTGAGATACAGGAGCGGCAACTCATCGCTAAGCGAAAAGGTGTGCGCACCTTTGCCGTCGAGGGTGACTTCGACGACTGCCAGCGCTTAGTCAAAGAGGCGTTCGTCTCGCCAAAGTTGGCGCATCTACCTCTTTCCTCAGCGAACTCCATCAACATTGGACGGCTTTTGCCGCAGTCTCTTTATTACTTTTGGGCGAGCGTCCAAGTTTCTTCTAAAAGTGAAGCAACGCCGATTTTCTGCGTTCCTAGCGGTAACTTAGGCAACTTAACCGCCGGTGTTCTAGCTGCGCATATGGGTCTATCCGTCGCCAAGTTCATCGCCGCGCATAACGCCAACGACTTCTTCCCGAACTATCTATATAAGCTCCGCGAGGCGTACGCCTTCAGCCCCACGGTTGCCACCGTATCGAATGCGATGGACGTAGGTGCGCCCAGCAACTTCGAGCGGCTTTACGCGCTCTTAAACGAGGAGATGCAGGGGCTAATTTGGGGCTCCTCGGTCACCGATGAGGTCACGAAGACTCGAATGAAAGAGGTCTATGAGCGCACGGGCTACGTGGCGTGTCCACATACAGCGGTTGGCCTGGAAGCGGCGCACCGCTACCGCGCCGAAACGGGCGATAATGCGCCTATCGTCGTTTTAGCGACGGCGCACCCTGCGAAGTTTCCCGAGGTGGTCTCAGAGGCGTTGGGGATTCCTGCGCCGCAAGAGGAGAGGTTAGAGGCGCTTTGGCAGGAGGAGACGCGGGTGGAGAGGTTGGAGCCGAGTTTAGAAGCGTTGAGTCGAGCGCTATTCGCCTCTTAGTTCATGTTCTTGAGTATTTTTAGTTATGGACATAGAGCTGAGACCCGTTGACTCCGAAAACTGGAAAGCCTGTGCCGAATTAGCGCTGTGTCCCGAACAGAAAGGGTTTGTCCCCAACAATCTTTACTCCATTGCAGAAGCCCAGTTTTATCCTGATGCTCATTCGCTTGCGATTTATACACATATAGACGGGCTTGTTGGCTACGCTTTATACGGAAAAGATTTAGAAACTCAGCAGTGGAAGGTGTTTCGTCTTATGATGGGTTGTCACTATCAAGGGAGAGGTTACGGTGAAGCTGCTATGCGTCTAATCATCGCGCAGATTTCAAAACGTGCCGACGCCACCTCTATCAATTTGGTTTACCAAAGGGATAATTACGTTGCACGCAAACTATACGCAAAGCTCGGCTTTATTGAGCGAAGTGTAAGTGAATCTGGCAGAGTAGTTGCGAAGCTCAATCAGGAGGAGTAAAAATGCCTATCCAAAAATTCCGCACCTTCGAAGAGGCGAGAGAAGCGCTCTGGGTCGATGAGGTGGACGACGCCTATATCGACCGCGTCGAGGCGCTCTGGCAGCGGGCGCACGAACTACTCAATAAGCGTTACCCGGCGGGCGTCTACAAGTACCGCGATATCGCTGACCCCGCTCGAGACTGGTCGAAGCTGGGCGACGAGTAGGCTCTACAGGGACGTGCCGAGCACAACTTCAACGCGGTTGCGCCCCTTGCGTTTGGCTTCGTAGAGCGCTTTGTCAGCGCGTTGGGTGAGCCCCTCGAGCGTGTCCCCCGGCCTATACGCCGCCACACCGCAACTCACCGTCACGGTGTAGTCACCAATCAGGGGCCGCGCCTCGACCGCTTCGCGCAGCCGCTCAGCCCGCCTGGTCGCGTCGTGGCCGATGTGCCGCGCCAACACGACGAACTCCTCGCCCCCCCAGCGCCCCAGCACGTCCCCGGCGCGGAGCCGCTGCGCGAGCCGCTGCACCGCCCCGCTAAGCACCATATCCCCGACGTTGTGACCAAACACGTCGTTGATCTGCTTGAAGTGGTCGAAGTCGATCATAATAACCGCAAAAGGCTCGCCCTTTCGCGCCTCGATGAGTGCGTCCTGGAGGAGCAGATTCATCTGCCGCCGATTGGGGACGCCCGTGAGCGTATCGTAGTAAGCGAGCCGCTGAAGCTGCTCCACGTCCTTGCTGACCCCCGCCGCGCCTAAAGGGGGGCGAGCAAAGGCGTAGAGCGCCGCCACGCACGCGCCGTGCCCAATCAGGAGTGCTAGGGGTAGCAAAAAACCGCTGAAAAGTCTGTCATCCCCAGTTGTCATCAGCGCGTGTGGCACGCTCGTCACGATAAACACGCCCAGCGCCACCGAGGAGACGCCGAGCGCCGTTTTAGAAGGATAGATTAGAAAAAACGCACCGTAAATAGCGGGCAGCCAAAAGACGACTTTGAGCACGGCGAACTGCTCATTGAACGTGCCGTAGGAGTGGTAAAAGGCGTCGAGCCAGGCCACCAACAGAACCGAGAGGTAGACAAACGTTCCTAGCTCCACCGCTCTTTCACGCAAGCGCGGCGGGACGAGCAGCGCGGCGAGGCTCGCAGTGATGAGCAGCGCGTAGAGGCTGCGGTTAAGCGGAAATGCGCTGCCCATAAGCTCGTAGAACACGAACCATAAAACGCTCATGAAGAGGCTCACAAGCGCCAAACCGCGCTGCAACTGGTGGCGTGGTGAGGACGAATGGAGAGGTAGTGATAAAGGCATCAGCATACGTTATCCCGGACATTCATGGTAGCACCCCTGACGCTTAGTATAGCAAACGTGTTGCGGCGTACCTCAAAATGTGCTCGAGATGCAGTGTGCTTGAGATACAGTGTGTTCTTGACATACGGTGCGCTTGGAATAGAGAAGGTGTCCCGTTCTATATACGCGGCTAGGTTGTCTTACCTAAGGGCTTCGTACAACGTCGAACACGTATAGGTGGTGTACCTTCAAATAAAACATGGGAGGCTCGAGCCGTGAGCACGCGCTTGCGTCCGACGTTTCGCCCTAATATTCTGCAAGGTAACGCGGTTTCCCGCTCAACGAAAGCAGGTATAACCGAGAGGTGGATAGAGGCGTCCAGGCTCCCTACATCGTGCGGACGAAGCTCTGGGAGTGGCCGACCGTGCTCTCTTTGGACGCCCCGCTTATCGCGGTGCTGTGGCAAGCGCTCTTCGCTCAGACCTTTGAGGTTTCTCTCGCCTGGCAACACCTACTCTTGTTGGCGGCCCCCGTTTGGCTCGTCTACAGCGCAGACCGCCTTTTCGACGGCTGGCATAAGCGCCCGCACGAGGCGCAGACGCGCCGTCACCGCTTTTACATCGTGTACCGCAAAGAGGTTGTTGGTGTGTGGCTCGTGGTGTTAGTTGTAAGCCTACTCGTGGCACTCCTCTTTTTGCGTATGCCGGAACTTTTAGGGGGATTGCTTCTCCTCAGCGCGACCCTCGGCTACCTGGCTCGCTTGCACCTCTTACCCTCAGCTAAACTGGTGATTCCCAAAGAGGTTCAAGTCGCACTCCTCTTTGGCGCGGGCGTGGCGCTCTTCGTTGCGCCTAACCTCGCTGCCTTTTGGGTCTGGCGGTCGTTGCCGCCGCTCGCGCTCTTCACGCTCCTGTGCGCCCTCAACTGCGCCTTTATCAGCCGTTGGGAGGCCCAGGTGGACGCGCCAAACTTGGCGGTGTCTTTGCTGCGCTACGCGCAAGTAGGAGCGCGGCTCCCTCACATTGCGGTCGGCTTGGGGTGTGGAGCTGCGCTCTTCATCCCAGTGTTACCGAGCGCCACGCCACTCTACGCCGCCATCGCTGGGAGTGCATTGACGCTTTTTGAACTCGAGCGCTCACCTCTCACCCCCGCTGCCCTGCGCGTCTTAGGCGACGCCGCCTTGCTCACGCCCGCGCCTATCCTCTTGGTTTTCTGGCTGGCGGGGCTCCGTTAAAGTTCTATGCGCAGATGAAGAGCTTTGACCGTTTAGCCAAGGTTTATGGGCTCCTCGAGCACCTCGCCTTCGGCTCCGACCTAGCGCGTACCCGCAACGCTTTTTTACCCGAACTTAAAGATGCACGCCGCGTGCTCATCTTGGGTGAAGGAGACGGAAGATTTTTGGCGCAGCTTTTACAGGTCAATCCGCACTGTGAGGTTGACTGCGCGGACAAAAGCTTGGGGATGTTAAACCTTGCGAAAAAGAGAATCGCGACACTAGGCGCTGAGGCAAGGGTGAATTTCTACCACCAAGACGCCCTGACCTGGCCTTATCCCGCGCACCGCTACGACCTCATCGTCACGCTCTTTTTCTTAGATGTCTTTACAGAGGCGCAGTTGGAAAACCTTGTTGCTAGGTTGGCAGGGAGTCTCGAGCCCGGTGGCACCTGGTATGTGGCTGATTTCAGAATTTCCCAAGAACCTCTAAGGCGTCTTCACAGCCTCTTCTGGCTGCGCGTGCTCTACAGCTTTTTCGCTTGGCAGACCGATATGGCGGCGCGTACACTCGTCAATCCTGCGGCCTACCTCTTGAAAAACGGCCTTAAACCCGTGCAAACTCACCGTAGGCGTTTAGGGATGCTCTACAGTCAACTGTGGCAAAAGGTCTAGCGTCCAGAATCAGATAACGCCGCAACCTAACCTACTTCTTAGCAATACAGTTGCAATCCAGCCTCAACTCGACGCAGTCTCGAGCGCACTTCACCCTACCAAACAGTTTCGCTGTTGAGCATTTGGTATTTATAAGGCTAGAGGGGTAGCGCTTTCATGCTGCCTAATCGCAACACGACCTTACTAAAAGCGGAAATTTTGAATAAGTAGATAGGAGTTTTATGACTCAGCAACTAGAAACCAAAGGCGCAACAGTGCGCAGCACGAACTATCCTTGGCTCGGCGCAACCGTAGAGGAAAACGGCGTGCGCTTTCGCGTGGTATCCCCGCCCTCCGAAAAGGTAGACGTCGTTTTAGAAGGCCCAGAAGAGGGCAGATCCTACTCGATGAGCAAAGAGGGTGACCTCTTCGAAGTATTGGTGGAAAATATCGGCGCAGGTACGCGCTACCGCTACCGCTTTGATGGAGAAAATCTCTTTCCCGACCCCGCGTCTCGTTTTCAACCCGAAGGTGTCCACGGTCCTTCACAGGTGGTAGACCCGAATTCTTTTAGCTGGAGCGACGACGGCTGGCAGGGCGTCCCGCACAAGGATTTAGTTTTTTACGAGCTTCACATTGGCACGTTCACGCAAGAGGGAACGTATAAAGCCGCCCAAGAAAAGCTCCCTTACCTCAAAGATTTGGGCATTACCGCCGTCGAACTTCTGCCCGTCTCGGACTTCCCCGGCGAACGCAACTGGGGCTACGACCCCGCCGCGCAGTACGCGCCCGCGCACGCCTACGGCACGCCCGACGAACTGCGCGAGTTTGTTGACGAAGCACATAAGATAGGTTTAGCGGTCTACTTAGACGTTGTCTACAACCACTTCGGACCGGACGGCGCGTATGTTGTGGGCATCAATCCGCACATGTTCACCGACAAGCATCACACGCCCTGGGGTCAAGCCATCAATATGGACGATGAGGGTGCAGAACACGTGCGGCAGTTCTTTTTGGAGAACGCGCTGCACTGGCTCAGCGAATACCACTTCGACGGCTTCCGCTTGGACGCGGTCTTCGCTATCATCGACGATTCACCTAAGCACTTTTTAGCCGAACTGACCGAAGCGTGTGAAAGCGTTCCGGGTTGGCGGCGCTTTTTGATCGCCGAAGACCCGCGCAACTACCGCACGCTAGTCGAGCCGAGAGACGAGGGCGGTTACGGCTTAGACGGCGTCTGGGCCGACGACTTTCACCACATCGTCCGGGTGAACTTAGCGGGTGACCGCTACGGGTATTTCAGCGACTTTGAAGGTACGACGCAGGAGATGGCCGATACCTTGGCGCAGGGCTGGTATTACACCGGACAACATTCGGAGAACGAAGGCGCAGCGAGAGGGACGACCACCGAAGGCTTAGTACCAGAAAACTTTACCCTAACGATTCAGAACCACGATCAGATCGGCAACCGTCCGCAGGGCAACCGCTTGAGCGATGAGGTTTCCCCCGCTGCGTTCCGGGCAGCGAGTGCGCTGCTACTCTTCGCGCCTCAGCTCCCACTAATTTTTATGGGCCAAGAGTGGGCGACGAGCACACCCTTTCAGTATTTCACCGATCACAACGAGGGCTTGGGCAAGCTCGTCAGCGAAGGGCGCAAGGAGGAGTTTAAGGACTTTCCTGGCTTCAGCGGGGATGTGCCCGACCCGCAAGACGAAGAGACGTTTACGCGGAGCAAGCTCAATTGGGATGAATTGGAAAGGCCCGAGCACGCCAACATGCACAAAATGTATCAAGAGCTCCTCACCATGCGCCCGGATTTCGAAGGCGAGATTAGGAGCGAGTACGTCAGTGAAGGCGGCCTCGTCGTCAGGCGTAATGACCACGTCCTCGCCGTCGCCTTGCGCGACAACGTCACCTTGCCGCTTCCCAAAGACGCCCAACCCCTCTGGCAGAGCGAGGACTACGCGGCGGAGCCGAATCCACCCGAAGTCACCGAGCAAGAGGTCCGCTTTAGCGTCTCCGGCGCAGTGTTACTTAAAACCAGCAAGGTGAGCGCGTGAACGCTTCCTACCGCTTACAGCTCACCCCGGACTTCACGTTTGAGGACGTTCACGCGCTGCTGCCGTACTTCCAGAAGCTCGGCGTGACGCACCTCTACCTCTCGCCCATCACCGAGGCGCGGGCGGGCAGCACGCACGGCTACGACGTCATCAACCACAACCAGATTCGGGAGGCGTTCGGCGGCGAGGAGGGCTTCGAGCGCTTGCGCGAAGCGGCGCACGAGCACAACCTCTCCTTCATCCTCGACTACGTGCCGAACCACGCAGGCGTCGGGTCGCGCAACGCCTACTGGCAAGACGTCTTAGCCTACGGCCCGAACTCCGCCCACGCCGACTTCTTCGACATCGACTGGACGCCCACGAAGCCGGAGCTGCAAAACAAGGTCTTGCTCCCCTTCTTGGGTGGCCCTTATGGAGATATTTTAGATAGCGACGAACTCAGCCTCGCCTACGCCGACGGGCGCTTCTACGTGGCGTACTACGACAACCTCTTCGCGCTCTATCCGGGTTCATACGCACAGATTTTAGAAGGGATGCTGCCGGGCTTAGAGCGCACCGAAAGCTACTTCGACCTCAAGGACTTGTCCGACGACTACGCCTCCTTGGAGCCGAGCCAGCGCGACAAGGCCGAAGGGTTACGCACGCGCCTCCTCGCGCTAGCTGAGCGCATCGACTTGGAAGAGAAGTTGCCGAGGTTGGGGCCCCATGACATGCACGCCCTCTTGGAAGGCCAGTTCTTCCGCCTCTCGTACTGGCAGACCGCTGGAAGTGAAATCAACTATCGCCGCTTTTTCGACATCAACGAGTTGGTCGGCCTGCGTATGGAGACCCCCGAAATCTTCTGGGAGGCGCACCGGACGCTGGGCGAGCTGCTGGTCAAGGAGAACGTGGACGGCGTCAGAATCGACCACGTGGACGGGCTTTTCGACCCGCACGGCTATCTGGAGCAGCTCAAAGCGCTGGGCTCTCGCAAGGTCTGGGTCGAGAAAATTCTGGCGCACGGCGAGGTCTTGCCCGACGAGTGGCCCGTGGAGGGAACCTCGGGCTACGAATTTATGAACGACGCGATGGGCGTCCTCTTATACCGCGAGAACGAGCGGGCCGTTATGCGGGCCTATCGACGCTTTTTGGGCGAGATCACGCCCTTCGAAGATGAGGCTCATGACGCCAAACGCCTCGTGATGGAGACGAGCTTGACGGGCGAGTTGACGCGCTTGGCAGGCGAACTCAACGAACTCTCCGAGGCGGACTATCACACCCGCGACTTCACGCTGGACTCGCTGCAAGAAGCCTTGGCCGAGACCATCGCCGCCTTCCCGCGCTACCGCACCTACTTGCCTTTCGACAGGGACGAGGCCAAAGAGATCGTGCGCGAGGCGGTTCAGACGGCCAAGCGGCGTAACCTGGCCGCCGAGCTGTCCGTCTACGACTTTATCGAGCGCAGTCTCATCGGCGATGTAAAAGAGGACCTGCGCGGCGCTCAGGACGCTTTTATCGGGCGCTTCCAGCAGTACACTGCGCCCGTGACCGCCAAAGGCATCGAAGACACGACCTTTTACCGCTACATCCCTCTTGTAGCTCTGAACGAGGTCGGCGGCGAGCCCGAGCACTTCGGGACGGACGCGCATGGGTTTCATTCCCGCGCCCGCTTCCGCGCCTACCGCTATCCCGAGAACCTCTTGGCGACGGCCACCCACGACCACAAGCGCGGCGAGGACACGCGGATGCGGCTCATCGCCTTGGCGGAGCACACGGACGCTTGGGAAGAGGTGCTGAGCGCCCTGAACGAGCGGGCTCAGGCGCTGAGGCAAAAGCGCACGGAGCGCACGCCCTTTCAACACTCGGTCACAAGAAACGACGCCTACTTGTTCTATCAACTGCTCGTAGCGCTTTGGGTTGGCGAGGAGCCGGACTCGCTCGCGGAGCGCCTCGAGGCTTACGTGGAAAAAGCCGTGCGCGAAGCCAAGGTGAACTCCTCGTGGCTCAACCCGAATACGGAATACGAGGAGGAGCTAAAGACCTTCGTGCGGGAGATGACCACGGACGAAGAGGTCGCGGGCATCGTCGAACCTCTTGCTCAAGACCTCGCCAAAGACGGCTTCACCAACGGCCTATCGCAACTCATCCTCAAACTCACCACGCCCGGTGTGCCCGACTTCTACCAAGGCACCGAACTCCTAGACCTCTCGCTCGTAGACCCCGACAACCGCCGTCCGGTGGACTATGCGGAGCGGAACGCTCTGCTGGACGAGATGGCCCCTCTCTTAGAAAACCCCGACGCGGATACGCTCAACGGTTGGCTGCACGCGCAAAACCCGCACGCGAAGCTCTACTTGATGGCGCAACTTCTCAAACTGCGCGGGGAGCAGAACGCGCTTTTTAGAGGGGACTACCGAGACTTAGAGGTGACAGGTGAAGGCTGTGAGTACCTCTTAGCTTATATGCGCGAAGCCCAAGATGATGCGCTTTTAGCCGTTGTGCCACGTTTTCCGGCGCGGCGAGCGAATCAGGATTTAAGCGGCGTGAGCATCGTGATACCTGAAGACATGCGCGGCAAAAGCTGGCGCGACGCGCTTTCTGGTGCGGAAGTGAATTTGGGAGAACACCTTGCGCCTACTGACTTACCTCTTCCCTTTGCCGCGCTGGTTAGCCTGTCGAAGGAATAGTTTAGGAGCGGTGGTCTCGAGCCACACAGTTCAGAGAGAATTTTCAAGGGGTTGCAGCGAGTTGCAACCCCTTGTTCGTAGCGGTTCCACGACATACTGAGACAAAATGCCGCTTACGAAGTTTTGCCTCCGGCAAGGGTATCATCACCGAATGTGCGTGCTAGACGTTGCTTCGTCTCGCTACGCAAGCCTACGGAACAGGGAGAGTGTCTCAGACCAGATGATACCTGCTATCGGCGGTTGGGCTTCTTCGAAACTGGACCCAGTTACCTCGCCAGTGTTCACACTCAATCTCGAGCAAGACATCAGGGGGGGCTCACCCGAGTACCATAAAGCATGGCTCAACTCAGCGGAACCTCAAGCTCTAAAATAGACAACGCGATTCCCACTAAACTCCCCAGTTTCATTGAAAACGAGTGGCAAGCAGGCGCGGGCGACGGTACGCCCATTCTTGACGCGGTCTACGGCAACCCCGTCACCCACCTCACCACCGATGGCCTCGATGTGACGGGTGCACTGCACTACGCCAGAGAGGTTGGCGGCCCCAACTTGCGCCGTTACACCTTTCACGAACGCGCTGTGGCCCTAAAAGAACTCGCCAAACACCTCATGAGCGTCAAGGAGAAATTTTATGAGGTGTCGTTTAAGACGGGTACGACGCGGCGTGACGGCTGGATCGACATCGAAGGGGGCATCGGGACGCTCTTTGCGTACTCGAGCCTCGTCCGCCGCGAATTCCCTAACGAGACTTTCTTGACCGAAGGTCCAGCGCTACCTCTCTCTAAAGATAGTACCTTCTCAGCGAGACACCTCTTGACGCCGAAAGAGGGCGTGGCGGTGCACATCAACGCTTTCAACTTTCCCTGTTGGGGGATGCTCGAGAAACTCGCCCCCACCTTTCTCGCGGGCGTACCCGCCGTGATCAAACCTGCGCCGCAGACCTCTTACTTAGCGGTTGTTATGTTTCAAGAGATGCTCGCAACCAACCTCTTACCCGAAGGCGCGGTGCAACTTTTAGCGGGCGACATAGTGGACTTCTTGCCGCACCTCTCTGAGCAGGACGCCGTGACCTTTACGGGCTCGGCTGAGACGGGTAAAAAGCTCAAGGCGCACCCGAACGTAATAGATAAAGCGATTCCGTTTACGCTCGAGGCTGACTCCTTAAACGCCTGTATCTTGGGTGCAAGTGCAGAACCCGGCGACGAAGAGTTTGGACTTTTCATCAAAGAGGTCGCTAGGGAGATCACCGTCAAAGCGGGGCAGAAATGCACGGCGATTCGGCGCGTCATCGTGCCAAGGGATAAGGTCGAAGCGGTCACTGAGGCATTAGGAGCGCGGCTCAGTAAGGTGACGCTCGGAGACCCGGAGCGCGAAGCGGTGCGCATGGGACCGCTGGTGAGCGCGGCGCAACGTGAAGCGGTTGGGCGCAGTGTGGAGAGGTTGCGCACCTCTTGTGAGGTGGTGTATGAGGGCAGGCTCGAGCTTTTGGGCGGCGACGCTGAGAAAGGCGGCTTCTATCCACCGACACTCCTTTACTGCGCTGATCCTTTAGCTGCGAGAGAACCTCATGAGGTCGAAGCCTTTGGCCCTGTTGCCACGCTCATGCCTTATGAGACGCTCGAGGAAGCGGGCGCACTCGCCAAGCGCGGGCGCGGCTCGCTGGTCGCCTCTATTGTCACACACGATAGGGACGAGGCGCGGCGGCTCGTTTTAGGGACAGCCTCGCATCACGGACGACTCTTGATTCTCAACCGCGACAACGCGACCTCGTCCACCGGGCACGGTTCCCCGCTTCCCTATCTCGTCCACGGCGGACCGGGTCGCGCAGGCGGCGGTGAAGAGTTGGGTGGCGCACGCTCCATCAAACACTTCATGCAGCGCACCGCCGTCCAAGCTGACCCGACGACGCTCATGGCGATTTCACAGGAGTACGTGGCGGGCGCACAGACGACGCAAGACGAGGTGCATCCTTTCCGCAAACGCTTTGAAACCCTCTCGGTTGGCGAAACCTACCTCACGCACCGCCGCACCGTGACCGAAGCGGACATCGTCAATTTCGCCAACGTGAGCGGTGACTATTTTTACGCACATGTGGATGAGCTTGCGGCGAAAGACTCCCTCTTCGAAAAGCGCGTGGCGCACGGCTACTTTTTGGTGTCGATGGCGGCGGGACTCTTCGTTGACCCGAGACCAGGGCCGGTTTTAGCGAATTATGGCTTGGATAACTTACGTTTTATTGAGCCCGTGGGCATCGGTGACACCGTTCAGGCGCAACTCACCGTCAAGCAGAAAATCAAAAAGGACAAGCGTGAGGATGACCGTTATGCGACGGGCGTGGTGGCGTGGGACGTGCGGCTGACCAATCAGCACGGCGAAGCGGTGGCGCTCTACACGATTTTGACGTTGGTGCAGCGCGAGGAAAACTAATTTGTCGTGGGATTACCTAATCGTCGAGCACATTATTTTAATCAACGCTGGTTCAAGAGGTCATGATGCCTTCCCACACCATTCGTTACGCCCAAGAGAATGATATTCCCTTGCTTCAAGAGGTTGACCCCTGGCCTAAAGCGCGGGACTGGCGGCACAAAATCGGCGCTTCGGAAGTGGTTGTTGCGGTATCCAAATCTACCTCGAGTATTGTCGGACACCTTCGCTTTAGCGTCTTGTGGAGCACGGTTCCTTTTCTCGAACTAATATTCGTTTCTCCTAAATACCGTAGTAGAGGCGTTGCGAGACAGCTTCTAGGCTTTTTGGAAATTGAACTCAGAGAACGTGGTTATGTAGCGCTCTTGTCCTCGAGCCAGACCGACGAACCGGAGCCGCAGAGGTGGCACGTGCATATGGGCTTTCACACGAACGGTATTATTGAGAACATCGCTGACGACAATGTAGGGGAGATTGTCTACAGAAAGATGCTCTAAAGGACTGAAAGAGCCGAACACTTCTCCTGATTAGAAGCCAGTACGAACGCGCTGGTTTGCTAAAAAGTGAGAAAGTATAACCAAATCCATTTCACATCGCAGCGAAATACTTCTCATTCACCCTAGTATTCAGGTATATGGGCCTGGTACACTGATACTCTTATGAGCCTTGACCAGGGATTAGACGGCCCGAAACTCAACACACGCGGGGCTCGAGGTGACGAGGGCATCGAAGCGGTGGTCTCGCTGCTCGACGCGAAGCACGACGAGCAGGTGCGTGAGGTGTGGGCGGCTTTGGAGCGCGAGTTCGGCCTGCGCAGCATCTACAGCGCCCCGTTTCCGCACTTCTCCTACCACGGCGCAAACGACTTCGACGACGAGCGCGTCGAAGACCTCTTAAACCGGGTAGCGCGTGAGGCCCACCCTTTTCACATCCGCACCGCTGGCCTCGGCATCTTCCCCGGACCCAAACCCGTCCTCTACATTCCGGTGGTGCGCAGCCCCAAATTGGTTCACTACCACTGCACGCTCTACAGCGACCTCTGCGACCTCGCCACGAAGCCCAACCCGTACTATCACCCCGAAAGGTGGCTTCCGCACATCACCCTCGCGCACGGCGACCTCACGCCCGAGTTGCTCCCCGAAGTGGTGGGCTTTCTCAACCGATGGACCTTTAACTGGACGGTGACGGTGGATAACTTTTCGCTCGTCTACACCGAAGGGGTAGACCAAGGGCTGAGCTTTCGCATCGAACTTTAAGCCTGGTTTCAAATAGAAAGCTGAGTCCAGCCGTAGGCGACCTCGCTCAAGGTTGTACCCCTAAAGGTGATATCCTTTTGCTCGAGAAGCTTGCCGCCCATGCGCTCGTAAAATCCTCTCGTCGGATTTGCCTCTAAAACCCAGAGTCGCATTGCACTGTGACCTGCTGCCCCAAGTGCGTCCACCGCTCCCTGAAAGAGCGCTTTGCCGTACCCTCGCCCGTGAAAGTCTTTCAAAAGGTAAATCGCGTAGAGTTCACCGGTGTAAAGAGGATGCGTTTCGCGTTCTGGACCTGCATCTGCGAAACCGACCACTTCACCTTCATGCTCATATACAAGCAATGAAGCTGCACTTCTCTCTCTCAACGCGCCGCGCCACGTCGCCGCTCGAGCCTCAACCGAAAGGTTATCCAAAACCTCTTGCGGGATGAGCCCTGTATAGGTTTCACGCCAAGCCTGCACGTGGACGCGGGCGATGCTGGAAATATCCTCTTGCTTCGCATCTCTTATCATGAGCGCAGTATAGCGGCGACAGAGTGATGAGTACCGAGCAATGAGCAACGAGGCTAAAGGTTTTCACTCATGGCTCGTTGCTCACCGTTCGCCCAGCTCGACTGGGTTGCTTTCAACTCCTAAACCCCATTGACCATAAGCGCTTATCTTAATGGTAGGCTTTACTATAGGAGGACGCACCTGTGACATTCAAAGTTGGCGACCGCGTGGTCTACCCTTCGCAGGGTGCCGGCACCGTCGAAGAGAAAACCGCACGCGAAGTGCTCGGTGAAACGCATGAATACTTACGCATCAGCTTTATCCGGGGCGATATGGAGGTGTTGGTTCCCTTAAAAAAAGGTCAAGAGGTGGGCTTGCGCCTGACGGTAGGCGAGGACGAAGTCGAGCGGCTGCACGGTGAAATCGCCTCTTCAGACCTCTCGCTGCCGACGCAGTGGCCGCCCAGATACCGCGCTGAGCAAGATATTTTGTCGGGCGGCGACGCTTACGAGTTGGCGCGGTTGATCGGCGTCTTGGCGGAGCGCGACTTGGAAAAAGGTTTGGCTGCTACCGAGCGAGAGGTCATGGAGAACGCCAAAATCATGCTCGCTTCGGAGTTTGCCGTTGTCCAGGGGACGACGCTGACGCAGGCGAGCCGCAGCATTGAAGAGACTATCGCTACACATATCGAAGCGAATGTTTAGCGCGTCGTCTTTAGGGAAGGTGCGCCGCTGAGTAGTAGGTCAGGGATATGCGAGCCGACGTGAGTAGCTTACCAGCCCTTTACACGCCGAGCGCTGTGAAGAACCTCTTGACGCGCTACGGCTTACGGGCGGACAAGAGCTTCGGTCAGAACTTCTTGGTAGACAGCAACGCGCTTAGGGCGATTGTCGAGGCGGCCCATATCGCGCCGGACGACACGGTTTTAGAAGTCGGCCCCGGTTTGGGTGTGCTAACCGTGGAGCTTGCTCGGAAAGCTCGAGCGCTCATCAGCGTCGAGCTTGACGCTCGCTTATTACCTGCGCTAAAAGAAACCCTCGCAGAAACCGACAACGTCACCCTCATCCACGGCGACGGCCTCACCTTCGACCTCCAGACACTTCCCGAGGCGAGCCTGCTCGTCGCCAACTTGCCCTACAACGTAGCGACGCCTATTTTGGTCCGCGCTTTGGAGTCGGGGCGCTTTAAGCGGCTGGTCTTTTTAGTGCAAAAAGAGGTCGCGCAGCGGCTCACAGCCAAGCCGGGCGAGAGTGCTTACGGGGCGCTCAGTTTAATCGTCGCGCACTTCGCGGAGGCTAAGATCATCCGAGACGTAAAGCCTTCGGCCTTTTACCCGCCGCCTGAGGTGACGAGCAGCGTGGTGCGCCTAGAGGTCACGAACACGCAAAACGACCCCGCGACCTTTGCGCTCATCCACCACGCCTTTCGTCACCGCCGCAAGACTTTGAAGAAGAATCTGCTCATGGCAGGTTTTGAGAAAGCGCGTGTAGAAGGAGCGATGGCGGGCTTGGGCATAGAGCCCCGCACTCGAGCTGAGACGTTAGATATCTCACAATTCACCTCTTTGCGGCGGGCGCTTACAGACGAAACGCGGTAAGAGGTGTGCAACTTTGCACATTTAGGCTATACTGCTCCTAAGCAAGGCTTATTAGTAGAAGGGTGAGGGCGCGTCCTCGAGCTACGCCTTCCGCGTTTTTGAATGAATATCAAACGTACTAGCTACAACGTACTGCGATAATGCATTCACCTTGCGAGTTAGGATAGGGTGCCAGGTACTAAAGAATTCGTCAGGGGGGCCGGGGGGTCATTATCAAGGGTCGGATGTGCGTCGGATGTACGGTAGGAGAGGTGAATGGCTAAGTTTTTCGTCATCGGCGATGTGTCCGTCGATCAGATGTACTTCGTTGAGGGCCTGCCCGAGCTAGGGGGTGAGGTCTCGGCGGACCGCGCCCGCATGGAGCCGGGCGGCGCGGGCGGCACCGTCGCGGCGGTGCTCGCGAGGCTCGGCAATGAGGTCTTGCTCGCCGCCAGAGTCGGCGAAGGCCCCTTCTCCGACCTCGCGCTCAAATATGTGCGCAAGGCGGGCGTAAACACGCACCTCGTTCAGCTCGACCCCGAGGTGCAGACCAGCAGCGTCACCCTGCTCGTCACGCCCGACACCCAGCGCACCATGATCAGCGCGGGCGGCGCGAGCCGCGACCTGGACGCAGCCGAATTTAGCGAAATAGATATCAGTGCGTGTGACGCTTTGGTGGTCAGCGCCTACAGTCTGATTGGTGGCCCGCAACGCGAGTACGCAGTGCAGGCGTTAGCGGCGGCCAAACGTTCGCGTTTAACCACCTTTATCGACATGGGCTCAGGCGCGGTCAATGCGCTCAAAGACCGCCTCATCCCTTCTGTACAGGGCGTGGACTACCTCATCATGAATCAGCAGGAGTTGTACACCTTGACCGACGAGAGTTCTATTTCTGAAGCGGTAGCTGAACTCGCCGAGCGCGGCGTCGAGCGCATCTTGGTCAAGCTCGGTGAGATGGGTTCGATGGTGATTACGCCCGAACTAACTGAACTTATTGAGGCTTTAGAGATTGATGAGGTCGTCGAGTCCACGGGCGCGGGTGACTACTACACGGCGGCCTTTGCGCACGGCATCATGGCGGGCTACGACATTCATTACGCGGCGCGGCTCGGCAACATCGCGGGCGCACTTAACGTGACCTCTGTCGGGGCGCAGAGCTGTGAGTTCGACGCGGATGCGTTGGCGGCCAAGGCGAAGGAGATGGTGAGGCTCGAGTCTCCCACCTCACTCACAAACCAGAACAAACAAGACAAGCAAGCAGCCGACAAAAGGACCGTCAAACGCGCGGTACATTGAGGTGTGACCACCATAAAACACTGTACAAAATACTGGCTCGTGTCAGGACTCATCACCCTCGCCGCAGCAACGTTGACGCCCGCGCTCGCCCAAGACGCAACGAATACAAACTACGAGACGCGCTTCCAGACCGCGTGGCAACTCGTCGAGGAGCGCTACTGGGACAGAAACTTCGGCGGCAACGACTGGAATGAGATTCGCACGGAGTATGAGCCTCAGGCACTAGCCGCAGAGAGTGAGCGCGACTTTTATAGCGTTTTAGCCGACATGTACGAACAGCTCGGCGACAACCACTCCGTTTTCGTGCCACCCAACCGCGTGGACGAGATTCGCGCCGAGTACGGCGACTTGCCCTGTTTGGGCGTTTTTGGCGGTGCGTTTGCTCAGGTCTTAGAACCCGAAGGGACCGAGCAGCGCGGGCGGGTCAGCTACGCACTCTTAGAGAACAACATCGGCTACATCCGCGTGCCCGACTTAGTCGGCACGGCGAGCGATTTACGCACGACTGTGCGACGTTTAGAGGGCGCTGAAAGCCTCATCCTCGATTTGCGCGGCAACCCCGGCGGCAGATTGGTCGAGATGATGCAAGCGGCGGGAGTCTTTACGAGCGGTTTCTTGTGGCGCACGCTGACCCGCTGGACGCTGCCCCTCCCTTACCCGGCGATTGGCGCTACGCTCACGGAGTTGCCGCTCGTCGTCCTGATCGACGGCGGCGTCAACAGCGCGGCGGAAGGTCTAGCGGGCGCACTCCAAGCGAAAGGGCGCGCCACGCTCATCGGCGAGACGAGCGCGGGCAACGTCGAGGCCGTTTTACCCTTTTGCCTCCGCGACGGCTCGCAAGCCTGGATTGCCACGGGCGTGTTAGCCCCTATCGGCGCACCGACCTGGGAGGGGCGCGGCGTGGTGCCGGATGTGGAGGTCGCGTCAGGTGCCGCGTTGGATGAGGCGATTGCGTTTTTGACTGATGCAGCAATGAGCAATGAGTAATCCCCTTTCGGGGTTACGCAGTCTCCCGAAGGGAACGAACGGTGAGTTGAAAGCAAAAGCCTTTACCTCGTTGCTCATTGCTCGGAACTCATTGCTCCTTCTATGAACTCTGAATCTATCGCTAAAGGTGTCTACCGTTTACCTCTTCCCAGCGAGACCCTGCCACCTTTTGACCACACGAACAGCTACCTGATTGAAAGTCGAGGCGTCGGTGTGTTGGTGGATGTGGGTAGCAAAGAGGTAGGGAGCTTGGACGTTCTCGAGCAAACCCTCCAAACTCACACCGTCACCCTCTTCAAAGCCTTGCTCCTCACCCATACCCACCCCGACCACTGCGCGGGCGCGAAAGTGGTGCAGGAGAGATTTGACGTACCGATTTATGTGCACCCTTTGGAGCGTTCTCGCTTCGAAGAACGATATGAGCCAGCGGGTGAGGTCATCTCTCTACAAGATGAGCGCGTCTTGACTATTGGTGACAGAGAGGTTCGCGCTCTGCATACGCCCGGTCACAGCCCCGGCCACCTGAGTTTTTATCTGCCAGATACACACACGCTTCTAGCAGGTGACGTTGTAGCAAGTCAAGGCTCGACGTGGGTTGGGCTGCCCGAGGGTGATGTAGCGGATTATTTGGCGACATTGGAGAGGTTGCAGAACCTCAACGCTGCTCGTATCGGACCCGGACATGGTGAAGTCATTACAAATCCGCAAGAGAGATTGCAACAGTCCAAAGCGCACCGCTTGGAGCGGGAGCAGCAGGTTTTAGATACGCTTGGGACCGAACAGCTCAGCTTAGACGAACTCCGCGTCCGCATCTACCCGCAAGTCCCTGAGCGCATGACAAAACTCGTGGAGGGGAGCGTGTTGGCGCACCTAAAAAAGCTCATGGCGGAGATGAGAGTGGTGCATCTCGGGAAGGATGAAGCGGGGCCGTACGCGGTGCGGCGGTAGTTGACGACCTAGCTTCTTCCCACCAATAAGCGTTTTGAGAACTGCTCTTTCTGCTGAGAGCATTTATGACCAGATAGTACCTGCTAAAATATGAGGATTTGCGCTCCACACGCCCGCTTGCGCCGCTAAAATAAGGCGCATATGACCTTTAATGACATGCTCACCCAGTTCGTCGCCAAGGGCGCATCGGATATTCATCTGCACGCAGGGCTGCCCCCGATGGCGCGTATCGGCGGCAAGCTCGTGCCCGTTGGCCAAACGCAACTTACGCCCGCCATGACCGACTCGTTCGTCAAAATTATGTGTGACGACAGGCAAAAGGCGCTCTTTCAGGAGAAGCATCAGGCGGACCTTGCCTACAGCATCCCCGGCATGAGCCGCTTTCGCGTCAACCTCTTTCGGCAGCGCGGCTCGGTCAGCGCGGTCTTGCGCGTGATTAACAGCGACGAGTCGCAGCTTCAGGTCGTGAATTTAGCGCCGGAACTCATCGACTACTTCCGCGACCAGGAGAAAGGACTCATCCTTGTAACCGGGCCGACGGGCTCGGGTAAGTCTACGACCCTCTCGCGCATCATCGACGAAATTAACGTGGTGCACAACAAGATGATCATTACGGTAGAAGACCCGATTGAATACCTGCATAGGGCGAAGAAGTCGGTTATCGTCCAGCGGGAAATCGGGGTGGACGCGCCCTCATTCAGCGAAGCGCTGGTCGCCGCGATGCGCCAAGACCCCGAGGTCATCATGATCGGGGAGATTCGCGACTACGCGACGGCGTCGGCGGCGATTTCGGCGGCGCAGACAGGTCACTTGGTTTTCAGCACGCTTCACACGCTCGATACGGTGCGCACCGTTAACCGCGTGATGGAACTCTTTCCGCCGCACGAGCGCGAGTCAGCGCGGGTGCTCTTTGCGGACTCGCTGGTCGGCATCGTGTCCCAGCGGCTCTTGCCCCGTATGGGCGGCGGGCGCGTCGCGGCGATGGAGATTATGAAAGGGACGCTCCGCATCAAGGACCTCTTGCGCGACGAGGACCGCAACGCGGAGCTTTACGACGCCCTCAAAGACTCCAAGCTCGACGGGATGCAGATTTTTGACGACGCCCTAGCCGATCTCTACCGGAACGACCTCATCGACTACGTGACGGGCATGACCGCCGCGACGAGTTCGCAAGCCTTTAAGATGGCGGCGACGCAGATTGACATTCAGCGCGACCGCTCGACGCCGAGCGTCGGCTTGACGCAGTTCGGTTAGCGCTTAGTAGTCGGCTAACCACGCCCGCTCGAGTCCAGGAAACGCCTGCGCCGCAAACGCCACCTCGAAGGGGTAGAGCCGCTTAACCGCGTAGCTCGCCCCTTGAGGCTCCAAGTAGACCTCGAAGCGCTCTTCAGAGAGGTCAGCAATCCAATATTCGGGGATGCCCGCGAGCGCGTAGTCGCTGAGCTTGGTGGTGCGGTCATACGCTAAGCTGCTCTTCGACACCTCAACGATCCAAAGTACGTCGCTCGCTTCTGGGATAACCCTGCCTAGAGGTTGGTGAATAACTAAGTCAGGGTAAACCTCAATTTCTCCTAAGTCGAGGGCGCTCTGTGGTGACACTTCAGCCTTGTCTTCCAACGCGAGGACCAACGTTTTGTTCAGAAACTTAACTGCTGCGGTGTGCTCTTTGCCAATAGGGGTCATCTTGATAATCTCTCCGTAGCGGAACTCGAGCCGTTCGTCCTCCCCAAACATCCCGACCTCGACCATCCGCCGCCATTCGTCCACTGTGAGCTTGCGCGTTTCCATCATGGTTTTTAGGTTATCCTTTACGCAGATTGTGCCTTGTGTAGCCTCGAGTTTCATCCTTACGTTTAGTTTATCAGCAAACACCTCTCTGCGCGGCTCTCATATGCCGCGAGAAGAGGTATGTCGATTTTGTTGACGTATTTGCTAACGTAGATTTCAGGTGAGTTTGGCTCGAGTCATCTGCTTTAACCAAATTTTATATAGGTGTCGGTCTGTCTTTCGCGCTTTAAGCTGCGATGCAGATTGTTGCCATTTAGAGGATCGGTTGCCTTGTCCATATGTTGCGGCCTATGTCGGTTGAAATAGAGCACGCTTAGATGTCGAGTTGCCGCTTGCCTCTTAACGTTTTAGGCTTACGCACTTTTGCCTGTTTATCTGAAAGCCCACCTTGAATCTCTTCCTTAACCTTCTGCGCTAACCACTTACAGAGTAGCGTATAGCTAAGACAGCCGAGTAGGACGCCGAAAAGAAGTTCCATACTCTGAGCCTAGACCCTCTTTATCAGGGATTTTTCAGATGTGGTCACATTCTAAGGATTTGATGAATATTTCACAAGAAAAGCGCCTTTTATGTTTTGATTGTGTCAGGAAAAGCCCTCGCTGAGCGGATTCGGCAACGAAGAGCTTCTCGCCATGCGGTTTGTTTTCCGACAGCCCAAAAGCTCAGGAGAGGTTGATCTGCTTTGACGATAGGACGGAAGTACAAGTGTTGGCGTAGCGCACCCGAATAGGGTAAAGTAGAACCATAAAGAAAATCTAAGGAGGTTGGGATGAAGCGTTTCAATTGGGTAACGTTGGCTCTACTAGGTTTCGTCTGGGGTTCGTTCGCTTGGGCGCAGACTGAGGTCACGATGTTCATAGACCCCCGCGAGCCGGTGGAACTGTTCGAAGAATTCGCCACGCGGTTCGAAGAGCAGAACCCCGATATTAGCGTCGCGTTTGAGGTGGGCGGCGCGACCAGCGACCAGCAGCAGCAGTACCTCAACACCGTCTTGACGAGCGAGAGCGGTGAAATCGATATTTTTCAGATCGACGTGATTCGCCCCGCGACGTACGCGGCAGCGGGCTGGGCGGAGCCTCTCTCGGACCTCTTCGGCAGCGAGGAAGCGCAAACGGAGTATCTGGCAGACTTTTTAGAAGGCCCCGTCAACGCCGACACCGTGGACGGCACGCTCTACGCGATTCCCGCCTACACCGACGCGCAGTTTCTCTACTACCGCACCGACCTCTTGGAGAAGTACGGCTTTGACGACCCACCCGAGACGTGGTCGGAGCTTCAGGAGCAGGCGCAGACCATCTTAGAGGGCGAGGGTGACGACTCTTTACAGGGCTTCAACTATCAGGGCGCAGCCATCGAAGGAACGGTCTGCACCTTTTTGCAGGCGCTCTGGACGGCAGGTGGCGACTGGCAGGACGACGAGGGCAACATCACCGTCAGCACGCCTGAAGGTGAGCAGGCGCTCAACTGGTATCAGGAAACGATGGATTCGGGCATCACCAAGGAGAACATCGCCGAGACGGGCACGGACAACTCCCGCCAGGAGTTTCAAGCGGGCGACGTGGTCTTTATGCTCAACTGGGGCTACGCCTGGGCGCGGTTCCAGAGCGATGAGGATTCGCAGGTCGCGGGCAACGTGGGCATCGCGCCGCTGCCTGCCTTTGAAGGTCAGGAGTCCGCGACGTGCGTGGGCGGTTGGCAGTGGGCGATTAACCCCTACAGCGAGAACAAAGAGGCCGCCTTTCAGGTGGTTCAATTCTTCACGCAACCCGAGTTCCAGCGTCAGCACGCGATTGAAGCGGCGCGTATCCCGGCAAGGGAAAGCCTCTACGAAGACCCCGAGGTCTTGGAGGCGAATCCGCACTTCGAGCAGTTTTATGACGTGATCGTGAACGCGCGTCCACGCCCTGTCACCCCGCTTTACAATGATGTATCAGAGCTTATCCGCACCAATATGAACGCCTTTTTAGCGGGCTCGTTGGATGTGCAAGGGGCACTTGAAGAGATGCAGTTCGGTTTAGAGGATATACTCCAGTAAGGCTGGCGCTGTAGGGGTGATTCATGAATCACCCCTACGCGACATGGATGAGGGGGTGAGATGGCGACCTCTGCAAAAACGACCCAACAATCTACCTACAAGAAGCCCGGCTTCTGGAAGCGGCTGCGTTCGGGCAATCTGAGCGAGCAGCAGCTCGGCGTGTTGCTCTTGCTGCCCGCCCTGCTCACGCTCGCGCTGGTGATGCTCTATCCGGTCTTAAACGTGCTGTGGCAGTCGCTTCACCTCGAGCGGCTCAACCAACCCTTTCGGGGGACGCCCTTCATCGGTTTAGAAAACTTCCGGGAGATGCTCTGGGGCCGCGAGATGACCTGGAGCGTCACGAATCTATGGATTTGGCGCGGGCTCCTGTTGGCTGCGCTCGTTCCGCTCTGGTTAGGCGTGCGGCGCGGCGCGGTCGGGCGCGGCGTGGCGCTGGGTTGGACCCTCGCTGTTCTCGTCATCGCGGGTGCGCTGATGGGGATTCACCCTGGTGAAGAGGGGCGCTGGAACGACTCTCGCTTCTGGAACTCCTTCTCGATCACGCTCCTCATCATCATAGTGAGCGTTGGCGGCTCATTTCTCGTCGGACTACCACTAGCGCTTTTTGCCAACGTGAATCACCCGCTCAAGTGGCTCGTGCGCGTGGCGCTCCTCTTGCCCTGGGCGATGCCGAGGGTGTTTACGGGTCTCACTTTTGCGTGGCTTTTTCAGAGTGACTACGGGGTGGTGAATGACCTCTTGGCTCGAGTGGGGCTGGGCGACCTCTTCCGCATCATCTTATCTGACGATGTCGTGGGCCAAACGGGTATTTTATGGCTGGCGAGGGAGGTTCCTGCGATTATCGCCGCCAACTTAGCGATTATCTGGAAGACCTCATCGTTCGTCGGGCTCATCCTTTTAGCGGGCTTGCAGTCGATTGACGAAAGCCTCTACGAAGCCGCTATCGTGGACGGCGCGAACCCTTGGCAGCGCTTCTGGCACGTCACCTTGCCGCTTTTGCGCCCCGCGATTGCCGTCGCCCTCATCTTCCGCACGCTCACCGCCATCCAAACCTTTGATATCCCTTTTGCGATGACGAACGGTGGGCCGGGTCGCGCTCTGGAGACGTTAGGTGTCTATATCTACAAAACTACGAACGGCCTCGATATCGGCTACGCCGCCGCGCTCTCGGTGGCGCTCTTCACTCTCTCGCTCGCCATTACGGTCTTCTATCTGCGCTGGATTTATACGGATGAATAGGAGGATAGAAGATAGAAGAGGGAAAATAGAAGATGCGTGCAAACTACCGAATAACTTCTTCTTTCTATCTTTTCTCTTTCTTTCGGTACGTACATGAACCGCGAACCCTCACTCGCCAACCGTATCTTTATCACCCTCGCCCTGGTGCTCGTCATCATCAACGGCTTCTTTCCAGCAGTGTGGCTCTTCTTAACCTCGCTCAAGCCGGACGGTGAGCTGACCCGCTTGCCGATTACCTATTGGCCGGAGACGCTCACCTTTAGGAACTACGTGCAGGTCTTTGCGCGTAATCCGTTCGCGCTCTTTTTGCGCAATTCGTTTGTGGTGTCGCTCGGCGCGACGGCGCTCTGCGTGCTCTTCGCGGCCTTGGCTGGCTACGCGCTCGGGCGGCTCAACTTGCGCGGGCGCAAAATTATTATGACGGGCATCGTGATGACGAGTATGTTTCCCGCGCTCGTTTTGCTCGTGCCGCTCTACCGGCTTTTTAGCGGCGTGGACTTGCCCTGGTTGGACGGCGTTTTCTTCTTACCAGATAGCGTCTCCACGCCGAACTTGCTCAACAGCTATTGGGCGCTCATCATCCCTTACGTGGCGCTCAGCTTGCCGATAGCGACGCTCATCCTCACCAGTTTCTTTCAGCTCATTCCGGGCGATTTGGAAAGCGCCGCAACCGTGGACGGTTGTACCCGCATCGGCGCACTCTTTCGCATCATCATGCCGCTCTCTGCGCCGGGTATCGTGACAGCGGGGATCATCGTCTTCGTGAATTCTTGGAACGAGTTTCTCTTAGCGCTGACCTTTAATACGGCATTGGAGATGCGCACGGTTCCGGTTGGCATCACCTTCTATCAGGGTGAGTTCGCCTTTCCTTGGGCGGTCATCAGTGCGGCGGTGACGCTCGGCATCGTGCCCTTGGTCGTGCTCATCATCTTCTTTCAGCAGCGCATCATCAGCGGGCTCACGGCGGGCGGGGTCAAAGGGTGACAAAACCAACGATCCTCTTTGCGGGGCTCTCTTGCTTAGACCATATCTGGCAAATTGACCACTTTCCGCCAACCGCGTCACGTACTCACTCGAGCGCCTACCATATGCAAGGTGGCGGCGCGGCGGCGACAGCGGCGGTGACGGCGGCCAAACTCGGCGCGAACGCGGAACTTTGGGCGCTGCACGGAGACGATATGAACGGGCGGGTTGCTCGAGGGGAACTCATGCAAGCGGGCGTCAATTGCGCCCACTTGCGTACCGTCCCAAACGCCAAAACCTTTGTGAGCGCCGTACTCGTCGACCCCGCTGGCGAGCGCCACATCTTCCCCTATCGCGGTGAGAGCTTGACGGATTCGGTGGAAGGCTGGGACTACGAGAGGTTGGCGGATATGAGCTGCGTTCTAACCGACGGGCGTCACCCTAAAATGAGCGAAGCGGTGCTCCAAGAAGCGCGGAGAAGAGGTGTACCAACCGTGGGCGACTGGAGCAACACGCGCAACTGGGAACTTACACGCTCTGTCGATTACCTCATCGTCTCGGAGGAGTGCGCCGCTGAAGTGTTGGGCGACGATGACCCCGAAGCTGCCTTAGCTAAACTCAAGCGGTTCGACGGTCAACTCGTTGGTATCACCTTAGGTGAGCAGGGCTTCTTGTTCGAACAGCACGGCAAGCTGCGCCACGTGCCCGCGCTCGTTGTCAACGCAGTGGATACAACGGGCGCAGGCGACGTATTTCACGGCGCGTATGCGTATGGCGTGGCGATGGGCTATGACGTGGACTACTGTGCCCTCTTTGCCTCAGTTACGGCGGCGCTTTCTTGTACGGGTGTAGGGCGCTCCGCTATCCCTAGCGCGGTTGAGGTCGCGAAGCTCTTAGAGGAAAAGACGGCGAAGGAGATGGACGAGATGCAATGGACGTAGGTGGGCGTTCTCGAGCAAGCCGAACCCGAATAGCTGGACTAATACATTTAGTTTAATACTATAGATTATGTAGTTTAGTAAACTAAGGTTCATGCGTAAATGCGTCATCCTCAAAGGCATGAACCTATTTAACTCTTACACCCTCGGCAACTTAGAGCTTCCCAACCGCGTCCTCATGGCCCCGATGACGCGCAACCGCGCGACGGATACCCTTCCAACCGACCTCATGGCGACCTATTACCAACAACGCGCAGGCGCGGGGCTCATCATCACCGAAGCGACGCAGGTGACGTCTATGGGACAAGGTTATCCAAACACACCGGGTATCCACACGCAAGCGCAAGTTAGAGGCTGGAAGCGAATTACCGACGCGGTTCACGAAGCGGGCGGACGCATCTTTTTGCAGCTCTGGCACGTGGGACGCATCTCTCACCCGTCGTTTCATGGTGGCGATTTGCCGGTGGCTCCTTCCGCGATTCGCCCCGAAGGGCAGACTTTTACAGCAGATGGGTCGGTGGCACCTTTCGTGGAGCCCAGAGCGTTAGAGACGGACGAACTCGCTGAAGTGGTGGCGCAGTTTCGGCAAGGTGCGGCCAACGCGAAAGCGGCGGGCTTTGACGGGGTTGAGGTTCACGGCGCGAACGGCTACCTCTTGGACCAGTTTTTGCAAACGGGCACGAATCAGCGCACGGACCATTACGGCGGCTCGCTTGCGAATCGGGCGCGGCTGCTGCTCGAGGTCACCGAAACCGTCCTAGAGGTCTGGAACGCAGGGCGCGTCGGCGTGCGCCTTTCACCAGGCGGAACTTTTAACGACATGTCGGACGACAATCCTCAAGAGACGTTCAGCTACGTTGCCAGTGCGCTCAACCGCTATGGTCTCGCTTATGTGCACGGCGTCGAGGCCGACTTGGGTAAGGTGAGCGCCTCCGCACTTCTGCGTGACACATGTGACGGCACGCTCGTCATGGCAGGCGGCTACGACCGCGACTCGGGTGAGCAAGCGCTACAAGAAAACCGAGCCGACTTCATCGCCTACGCCCGCCTCTTCCTCGCCAACCCTGACTTACCAGAGCGCTTCGAGCAAGATGCACCGCTCAATGATTGGCACCAGGAGACGTTCTATGGTGGCGGCGCAGAGGGGTACACCGACTATCCGACGTTGCAAGCGGAAACCGCTTAGACATTTGAGATACCTCTTAGCTTGAATGTTCGTTCTCCCCTGAACCCGGTGTGACGGCTGCGCGTAAGCCTGAGTACCTCAAAATCTATACTTGTATAAGAGCTGCGCCTCGAGACCCCATCTTTCGAGACGCAGCTTCATAAGCACAACGGACACTTGCGTAAACATGAGCAATCTATTACAGTAGGCTCATAGAACCTTAACTTTATAACCCAAAAGGGTGCCTCGAGCGTCAACGAATCTTCCAAGTCCTCGTATCAGGTCTAGCAACTAGCACTTCCAAAACATATTGAGACAAAATGTCGCAGATCTCAGCCTGTCAAGGCTAGCGGGATTTCATCTCATAACGTGCGTGCTAAACAGTGTTCTCTATAGTGAGAGTGTCTCAAACCAGATGATACCTGCTAAACTTATAAAAGTGGGGCGAAAGGGCAAAGCGTGAGCGACGCAGAGCTTCGAAAATTACATCAACACTTGCGTAAGGCGTCACAGAAGACAGCAGGACTCAGCGTCAAGACGTTCCCTGAGATGATGACGATGCTGGCGCTCAGGCGCGAACTGAGCCGGGCGCTCAGCGTGGTTGAGCGGCGGATGAAGGATTGACAAAGGTTCCTTGCAAGGTCTCGCGCGGTATAGGTCTAGCACTAAGAGGTTGCAGCGGGAAAAACTTGAGGGCGCTGTTGGGCTCGAGTCGAAATATCACCCTCAAAACTCGCTGAATAAAGCAATTAATATAAGTACTGATTGGAATAGCGCAAGTATCATTCTCAAATGTGCGTGCTACACGGTGTTCTACATCGTGAGAGCGTTGCTCCGCAAAACTTACGTACACTCAAACCAAATGATACTTGCTATAGTCGTCAGTTATGAGTATGTCCGCCCCGTTCGAGATAGCGCCGACCTCAGTATAGAGGTTGAACAGAAACGTAAGAAAGAGGTGGTTTTTCCACCTCTTTCGCGCTCGATTCTTACTCCAGTTGTGCTTAACGCTAGCGCTCGTCAATCGGCGTAAATGTTTTACCCGTCGGCCCTTCATACACGAGGCGCGGGCGCATGATGCGGTTGCCGTCGTACTGCTCCAAGAGGTGCGCTGTCCAGCCGCTCACCCGCGCGACGGCAAAAATCGGCGTGTACATATCGGCGGGAAAGCCGAGCATCCGGTAGACCGAGGCGGAGAAGAAGTCCACGTTGGGCTTGACCTGTTTGCCCTCTTTGTCCATCTCGCGCTCCATCACGCGCTCCATCTCCTGGCTCATCTCGAACCACTTGGAGTCGCCGGACTCTTCGGCTAAGTCCTCAGACACGCGCTCCAAGATGACAGCCCTCGGGTCAATCACACGGTAGACGCGGTGGCCGAAGCCGGGCACGCGCCCGCCCTCTTTGCCGAGTTCTGCCATGACGTAGTCCTCGACGCCCGCTTTGTCGCCAATTTTCTCCAACATGTTCATGACAGCGGTGTTCGCGCCGCCGTGCAGCGGCCCTTTGAGGCTACCGACAGCAGCCGAAATCGCGCTGTAGACATCGGTGAGGGTGGACGCGGTGGTGCGAGCCGTAAAGGTGCTGGCGTTCGAGCCGTGCTCGGCGTGAAGCACCAGCGCCACGTCCATGACGCGCACAGCGGCGTCGGTAGGCTCTTCGTTATTGAGCATATAGAGGAAGTTTCTGGCGACGCCGTAGTCAGGATTCGGCGCGACGGGGTCTTTGCCTTGGCGCAAACGCTCCAAGGTTGCAACTAGCGTCGGGAACTGCGTGACGAGCTTGTAGCCGACCCTGCGGACGTTCTCCAAACTCACATCTTCAGAGTCGTCATCAAACGAGGCGAGCGTCGAGACGGCGCTCTGCAAAGCGTGCATGGGCTGGGTATCTTTGGGCAGAAGGCGTAAGAGGTCAACCACCTCGTCTGGGATGGCGAAGTGCGGCCTTAACTTCTCCCGAAAGGCGGCTAACTGCGCCTCATTCGGCAAGTCGTCGTTCCACAAGAGGTAGATGACCTCTTCGAAGCTCGCTTTGTCGGCTAGCTCGCTGATGTCGTAGCCCCGGTAGATGAGCTGCCCTTTTTGTCCGTCGATCTGACAAATCTCTGTCGTGTCGATATAGACGCCGTCTAAACCGCGATAAATCGTTTCCATGATCCTCCAAGTGGATGAAATGCGCCTACGTCGTGCAGTGGGTTGCAGGTATTACAAGGTGGTGCAGCTTTGTAAAAGGTTGCCAGGGCCTTCCAACTCACTGCGCGAATGCGGCGTTGGTCTCTCAATACCTAAACAGTTTACCCAACAGACTGCGCGTTGTACGTAACAAACGTGCGAAGCGTACAAGCTCGCGCCGCCGCGCCTTCTGGGTTAAGAGGTTGAGTCAAGAGACTTCACTCGGTGGCTCTTCACCTCTTAAAACGCCGAGAATCGCGCTGCCGTACTGCTCAAGCTTCACCGGCCCAATCCCCTTGACCGCGTTGAGCTCATCTAAGGTCTGCGGATTTTGCTGCGCGATCTGCCGCAAACTCTCGTTGCGCAAGACGATATAGGCGGGGCGGTTCTCCGCCTTGGCTCTCTCTCTACGCCACACCTCTAAGAGATGGTAGCGCTCCTGTGCATCTGCGTTGAGTTCGGGTTCGTCCAGAGCGGGGGAGTTGCCCTCAGCGGGTCTTTCGGTTTGCTCGGCGGCGGCTTCTTTGGGGCTGGAGGCTGCGTCACTTGAAACCTCTTCCGCTGAGGTGTCTTTTGCAATATTCACTGAACTATCTGTTTGTGTAGCTTGTGCTTCTTCTGTCCTTGCTGTTTGTTTCGGTGCAGGTGTTGCCGTAGACGTTTCTGCGGGTGTTTCTATTGGTGTTTCTGTAGACTCTGCTGAGCTCGTCGTCGCGCTCTGCGTGGTCGAAATTTCCTCTGACTCTTTGTCGCGCAGGAGCAAATAAATCCCGCCTACGATAAAGGCGAGCGCCGTCCAGAACGTGTTGAGGATATTGCCGAGGCCGACGAAAAGCCCCACGCCCGCAAACGCGGCGGCTAGATAGAGCGGCCAGCGGTTTGGGCGCGGCTCGACGCGGTCGACGACCAAAAAGCCCACGCCCAAGCTGATCAGCGTACCGCTAGGCGTGCCGAATATCTCACCTACCGCGAGACCCGCGAAAATCGCGCCCGTCACTAAAAACCCGTAGTTCTGGCGCGTCACGTAGCCTGTGAGTAGGGCGGCTGCTACCAGCGCCATCCAGACCCAGTCGGTGTCGCCGATCCTCGAGAGCAGCGTCACCACGCCTACGGCGATGAGGATATAAGCAATCAGGCGCTCGTTTTTCATACGTTACCTTTCGTAGGTACTGTCATGCGTTGCCTCCTTGAAATTGAAAGCGTGAAATCATCTTGAAGACCCAATATATCCTATACCCACTGTCGCTTGCGCCTTTGGAGCCCTCTCTAAGCGCCTTTCCTTAATCAGGCTTAATGTGTACTGAGATGTATGACCTGTAAACTCGCCCCAATCCTTACAGGTGCTAACATGAGGATGCTAGTAACAAGCAGGAACCTTGCGGTCACAGCGTGAACCCTAGACTCGAGAGGAGGCGCAAACGAGATGGAAACCTATGTAACGTCGGTGTGTTTAGTCACCTGTGCAGCGGTGACTTATGCAGGACTCACAAGGTTAAGTCACCTAACCCTTCTATCCGTGTGCCTTCGTACCTCGTTTGCCCCAGCGCGTGCTGGGCTTTTTTGTGCGCCGGACGTGATTCTCGAGCTGTGTTCGTCACGGTGCATTCAGGATGAACCAGAAGTTCGGGCTGACGTCACGTAGCTTTTAGCTAGGGTCCGGCGAGTACGTCAGAGATAAGGAGGCATAATGATCAAGGATACAAGTCGCTTTGAACCTTTTACCGATAAGCCCATCTCCCTTATTAGCGAGGCGGGCGAGTGGCAGGCCCCTTTTGAGTTGGACTTGGGCGCGGACGCCCTGAAACACATCTACCGCGACCTCGTCATGGCGCGGCTCTTGGATGAGCGCTTAGGTAAGCTCCAGCGCATGGGCAAAACGAGCTTCGTCGCGCCCACGGCGGGGCATGAAGGGGCGCACGTCGGCACGGCGCACGCAATGAAGCGCGGTACGGACTGGCTCTTCCCCTACTACCGCGACGTCGGCTTAGTGATGAGCTTCGGTGTACCTCTGGTCGAAATTCTGGCGCAGAACTTAGCTACCAAAGCCGACCCCAATAAGGGTCGGCAGATGCCCGCTCATCCGGGCTCGAAAGAACACAACGTCTTCACCGTCGCCTCAGCAATCGCCTCGCACATCCCGCCAGCGGTAGGCACGGCCCTCAGCATGAAACTCCGTAATACCGGACAGGTCGCAGTAGCGAGTTTCGGCGACGGCGCAACCAGCGAGGGCGACTTTCACGCGGCGCTAAATTTTGCAGGTGTGCAGGGCGCACCCATCGTCTTCGTCTGCGAGAACAACCGCTACGCCATCAGCGTCGGCTACAGCAAGCAGACCGCTTCGGAGACGATTTCAGCGAAAGGTGCAGCCTACGGGATGCCCGGCTACTATGTGGACGGCATGGACGTGCTCGCCTGCTACTACGTGATGAGAGAGGCGGCGGAGCGTGCGCGCGAGGGGCGCGGTCCGGCCTTGGTCGAGATGCTCGTCTACCGCTACGGCGCACACTCGTCCGCCGACGACGATTCGCGCTACCGTCCCGCCGAAGAGGTCGAGATGTGGAGAAGGCGCGACCCAATACTGCGTTTAGGGCGTCTCATGGAAAAACGTGGCGTGTGGGACGACGAAAGAGACGCCGCCTTGCGCGAAGAGTTGAAAACTGAACTCACTAACGCGGTGAAAGAGGCGGAAGCGGCGGGCCAAGTACCGACACAATGGATGTTTGAAGGCGTCTACGAAGAGATGCCCAAGCATTTGGTGGAACAGGCGAAACTACTTAACTGAAGCGGTTAGCTCTTAGCCGTTAGGTATTAGCTAAACCAAAGAGCTAAACGCTAACGGCGCTCCGAAGGAGACCTGTGGCAACACTCAACATGGTGCAGACCATCGCTCGCACGTTGGACGAGGAGATGGCGAGGGACGAGCGCGTCGTCGTGATGGGCGAGGACGTGGGCAAACGCGGCGGCGTCTTTCTCGCGACTGAAAAGCTCTTCGACAAGTACGGCCCTGACCGCGTACTCGACTCACCTCTGTCCGAAGCGGCCATCATCGGCGCGGCAGTCGGCATGGCGGCGCACGGGCTTCGTCCAGTTGCCGAGATTCAGTTTGCCGATTACGTCTATCCGGGTTTCGACCAGCTCGTCTCGCAAGCGGCGAAGCTCCGCTACCGCTCGGGTGGACAGTTTCACGCGCCCTTGGTGGTGCGGATGCCTGCGGGGGGCGGCGTCAAGGGCGGACACCACCACTCGCAGAATCCTGAGACGCACTTCATCCACACGCCGGGGCTCAAAGTCGTCTATCCTTCGACACCTACCGACGCCAAAGGGCTCCTCAAAACGGCGGTGCGCGACGAAGACCCGGTGGTGTTCATGGAGCCTAAGCGCTTATATCGCGCCGTCAAAGAAGAGGTGCCGGACGACGAAGACTTTACGATTCCATTAGGGAAAGCGCGGGTCCGGTTGGAGGGTGACGACCTCGTCCTCATCTCTTACGGCGGTAGCGTCGCCGAGACGATGAAAGCTGCAGATGCACTCGCTGAGCAAGCTATCACTGCGCACGTCATCGACCTGCGCTCGCTCATGCCCTGGGACAAAGATGCGGTTTTAGAGGCGGTCGCCCAAAGAGGTCGCGTCGTCTTGGTGAGCGAAGCGCCCAAAACCGTCGGTTTCGCCGCCGAAATCGCGGCGACAATCTGCGAAGAGGTGTTGGACTCGCTTTTAGCTCCCCCCCTGCGCGTCACCGGCTTCGACACGCCTTACCCCTACGCTCAAGACAGGGAATACTTGCCCGGCGTCAACCGGATTCTTAAAGCGGTGCAGAAGGTATTAGATTATTAGAAGCTATTAGCTTTTAGCCGTTAGGTGTTAGCTTTTGAATTTTTACTAATACCTAGTAGCTAACTGTCAATAGCTAACGAGGAGACTGAATGCCCAAAGAACTTCTACTCCCCGAACTCGCCGAATCCGTGGTTGAGGGGGAAATCGTCAAATGGCTCATCCAAGAGGGTGAGAGCGTCGAAGAAGACCAGCCTGTCGTCGAGGTGATGACGGATAAGGTCACGGTAGAGTTGCCGAGCCCCTACGCGGGTACGTTGCAAAAACAGCTTGTCAAAGAGGGCGACGTGGTGGCGGTACATGACCCTATCGCGCTCTTTGGTGACGACGCTGAAGGTGAACAAGAGGATGTGCCCGCGCAAGGTCAAGAAGTACGGGGTCAAGAGGTCGAGGAGTCCGAAAACGTCCAAGCGCAAGAATCGGAGAACGTCCAAGCGCAAGAAGAGCGCTCCATCGTTGAGCCCGGCGGCGATGACGAAGAGGATGACGGCGACAGCTTGAGCCTCTTTAAAGCCTCCGCTGACGACGACAGCACGCCGACCTATCAGGTGAAGCGGCAAGGTCAGTCAGCAACAAAAGGTAAGCCGGAAACCAATGGTGAGGCCAAGACGACAGGACCTTTTGGGCGTGTCTTGGCCGTACCAGCAGCTCGGAAGTTGGCGAGGGAGCTGGAGATTGACCTCTCTGACGTTTCTGGTAGCGGACCGAACGGGCGCATTCGGGTAGACGACGTGAAAGCGCATACCGAAACCCAAGCCAAAGAAGAGACTCAACCCAAACGCACTCCGCAGGCTTCTAGCGCGCCACAAACTCAGCGCATTTCCTACAAAACGCCGCAGGGCTACGAAAACCTAGAAGAACGTGTCCCTGTGCGCGGACTGCGCCGCGCGATTTCTAACCAGATGGTTGCCTCGCACCTTCAGAGCGTGCGCACGCTGCACGTGGACGAAGCTGACGTCACCGAACTCGCTGCCCTGCGCGAACGTCTCAAACCGTTGGCGGCAAAGCGCGATGTCAAAGTCTCGTACTTACCTTTCATTATGAAAGCCACCGTGGCAGCGCTCAAGGCGTATCCGATGCTCAACTCGAGCCTCGACGAAGAGACCAGCGAAATCGTCTATAAGCGCTACTATAACCTCGGCATGGCGGTTGCCACGGACGTAGGCTTAGTCGTTCCCGTCATTAAAGACGTAGACCGTAAGAGCGTTTTAGAACTCGCGGGTGAAATCCGTGACCTTGCGACCAAAGCGAGGGAGGGCAAGCTCGCCCCCGATGAGGTCAAAGGGGGAACCTTTAGCATTACGAATATCGGCACGTTAGGCGGTCTTTTCAGCTTTCCCATCATCAACGTACCCGAAGCCGCGATTTTAGGTGTTCACAGCATCAAAAAGCGTCCAATTGTTTTGGAAGACGACTCCATCGTAGCGCGGCAGATGATTTACCTCAGCATGTCCTTCGACCACCGCGTGGTGGACGGGGCGGAAGCGGCGATGTTTACAAGCTATCTGATTGAGCTTTTAGAGACGCCAGAGGGGTTGCTGCTCGAGGGATGACGTTTATAGGGCGTTTTCCTTCTGAAAAACGCCCTTCACTTAGGTAAGCGTTGGGTGTCAGTAGATTCTAAAAATAGGTTGCAAGGTAGCCTGAGCACCCGCTAATCGTCCTCTCGGCAAACCCAGCTTACGAGGAAGAGAGACCAACATACGCCGAAGAGCCCGAGCCCTAAGGGGCCTGCCCAAGGGTAGTGTAACCCCTCGAGCATCACTCCTCCTCGCGTTCCGCAAAAATCTGAATGAGTACCACCGGCCACACCAGCGCGATGAGGTAAAACGCGGCGTGTTGTAACCAGGGGTATTGGGTGATCCATTCCTGCATAACTTACCTCCTGGTGGCATCATGCCCAAATCTCTTTAGGTATGACCTGAAAAGCTTTACAGCTCGAGGTAGGAAGTAAAATTGTTCAACGCAACCCCCGCAAACAGGTCGAACTATTCACCCCTAAGCGTAAGCAAAGTGAGTTCGGGGGGCGCGTTCAGCCTGAGAGGTGCGACGCTAAAACCGATCCCCCGGTTGATATAAATCCGGTTATTGGCTGCGCCAAAATCGTCAACCCACCCATCCGCGTGAACCGCGTCCTCTTCGCTAAAGGTCATATAACTCCACTGAGGCGTGAAGGGGATGCGGAACTGCCCGCCGTGTGTATGCGCGGATAACGCTAGCGGCGCTGAGCCCTCTGGGAGCGGCAGAAACGAACTCGGGTGGTGCATGAGCCAAAGGCGCGGCGCGTCCTCTGGAAGCTGTGCGAGGGCCGCTTGGGGGTTGTCCTCATCGGCAATGTGAGAGCCGAGACCCGCGATGTAGAGCGGTTGCGCGTCCCCCGGTAAACGAAGAGGTGCAACCTCGTTTTGCAACACCTCTACGCCCGCCGCCGTCAAAGCGGACACCACCTTTTGGGCGAGCGCCGTGTTCTTGGACACTTTTGCGGTTGGCATCTGGTAGTCGTGGTTGCCGAGAACCGCGTAGGTCGGGATGCCTGCTTCAATCAAAGGCTTCACTAAATTGACCGCTTTCGAGACCTCTTCGCTTGCGTCCCCTTTTGGGTGATAGACGAAGTCGCCTGCGATCAGCACAGCGGCGGGTTGCATCTCTATCAAACGGTTGACGATGCGCTCCGCCGTCCAGGTATTGCCCAGCCACATCCCCACCTGAAAGTCCGCGAGGAGGGCGACGCGCTCCCCCTCCCAGCTTTCCGGGAGGTTGGGCAGCGTCGCTATGACCTCTTCTTGGTCAATGGTGTAGGGTTCGATAACAGCCCACAGAAGGATGAGGCTGAATGCAGCGAGAAGGGTGAGGAAGATGCGTAGTAAAACCTTCATCCCTGATTCTAACAGGACCTCTCAAGTCGGTTTAACAGTCCTTTATCTCCTGTCCTCAGCTTGCTCGAGACTTGGACACTCGCAAAAACGGGAATAGAACGTGGTCCTTATTAACGCTTATTATAGCAGGTATCATCTGGTCAGCTACACTCTAACTGAGAAGAACATCGTTTAGCACGCACATTCAGGGATGAGGACTGCGGAACTGTGTAGCAATATTTACGTGGAAATGCTATTAAATCTATCTAGCCCTACGCTGCTTCCGCGTCAAAGCTCCTGCTCCAGCACCCTCGCCATGAGGTGCAGCGTAAATGGCGAGGTTAGCACCATAAAATTCAGGTGGTTTGAAGAGGTTGAATAACCTCAACAGACGCCTTGCTCAGCTCACGCACGATATAATAAAGCTCGCATGACCGCAGACGACCTACCCGTTTTACCCACCCAGCCCGGCTGTTACCTCTATTACTCCTCTGACAGTGAAGTTATCTACGTCGGCAAAGCCATCAATTTGCGTAGCCGCGTGCGGAGCTACTTCAACCAGGCGGCGGAGAAAAAAGCGCGGCTGATTCGTGAGGGGGCGCAGCGGCTCGAGTTCATCGTCACCAAGAGCGAAGTCGAGGCGCTCATCCTAGAAGCCAACCTCATCAAGCGCTACAAGCCGCACTTCAACGTGCTCTTAAAGGACGATAAGAGCTACCCCTTCTTGAAACTCACCAACGAAGAATACCCGATGCTCATGTTTACGCGGCGCGTGTTCAAGGACGGCGCGACGTACTTCGGACCGTATCCGAACCCCGGCTCGGTGCGGCGCGTGCAAGACCTCGTAGCGTCGGTTTTCCCACTACGTCAGAACAGCGGCTACCCGATGAAGCGGCGTAAGAAGCCCTGTTTGCGCTTTCACATGGGCCGCTGTTTAGCGCCTTGCGTCGGGGAGACGACGCCCGAGGAGTACGCGAAAGTCGTCAAACAGGTCAAAACATTCCTGGAGGGCAACGTCGCAGAGACCGCCGAACAACTCAAAACGGAGATGCGTGAGGCGGCGCAGCGGCAAGACTTCGAACTCGCCAAAATCTACCGCGACCGCATCCAGGCGCTCCAGCGGCTCACGGGCTATGACTCAGATGTCGCACGGGCGACGGATGACGACCTCGACTTTTTAGGCTTGACCCAAGCGGGCAACTACGCGATGGTGCAGCTTTTCCAGATGCGGCGCGGGCGCGTGGTCGGACGTGACAAGCGCTTTCTCACCAACGCCGATGAAGCGACGCCGGCTGAAATTTTAGAGAGGTTCATGGCGGACTACTACGCCCAAGCGATGCAAGTGCCGCCGCTCATCCTCATTCCGAATGAAGTCGATATGGACATCTGGCAGACCTTTTTAAGTGAGCGAGCGGGCAAGCGCGTTGAGTTACGCTTGCCCCAACGCGGCGATAAGTTAGAACTCATGGCGATGGCCGAGCGCAACGCGGCGACGGGGTTAGAGGCTGAACTTGCCCTCTTGGAGAAACGCGGTGAAGCCCCTGGCGTCAAAGAGTTGCAGCAGTTGGCCGAGTTAGAGAACCCACCTTACCGCATCGAAGGTTACGATATCTCGAACCTCATGGGAACGCATACCACCGCCTCCATCGTCGTTTTTGACGGGGGACGCGCCCGCAAGAGTGAGTACCGCAAGATGCGCATCACAGGCTTAGAGCAGCCAGACGATTTCTATTCGATGCACCAAGTTATCCGCCGCCGTTTTACCGGCTCGCTGGCGGATAAAATGCCGATGCCTGACCTCTTGCTGATTGACGGCGGCAAGGGTCAACTCTCCTCGGCGCGGCGGGCGCTCAAAGAGGCGGGGCTCGACATTCCTATGTTGGGTCTCGCCAAAAAGCAAGAAACCATCATTCGCGAGGGAGCCGGACCCATCCTCGTGCCCGAAACGCACCCTGCCCTCCGTATGCTCATTAACATCCGCGACGAGGCGCACCGCACGGCGGTCGGCTACAACCGCAAACAGCGCGGCGCGGCGATGACCAAGAGCATCTTGGACGATGTGCCGGGCATCGGACCCAAACGCAGGGACGCGCTGTTGGCGCACTTCTCGAGCGTTGACCAACTCAAAGGCGCAGATGTGGAGGAGTTGGCGAGCATTCCGGGAGTCGGGAGGGGCGCGGCGGAGGCGGTGAAGGATTTTTTCGCCTCGAGCTAGTCAAGAAATTTTAGAGTCTTGCCAAACATGTGTAAGACAAGTATACTCCTCTCAGGTTTAAGAGATTGGAGGGAGAGTTCTGAAATAGCGAAGGTGATTCGTTTCATTCGCTGTTTTCTCCTTATAAATATGGCTACGAAAAGAGATATAGCCCTTTCTCAACTCCTTTTAGACTCTGAAAATCCCCGTTTGGAAGAACCTGCTCAAAGTCAGCGTGAAGCTGTTCGCTCTATAGCTGCTGATCAGAAAGCAAAACTTGTTAATCTCGCTAAAAGTATTATTGAGAACGGTCTAAATCCGTCAGTAGCTTTGATCGTGATGTCACTTAACGATAGTGAGAAATATGTCGTTCTCGACGGTAACAGGCGAGTAGCGACGATAAAAATTTTAGAGCACCCAGATTTAGTAGATAAAGCGGTTTCAGATAGCGCCCTGGTCGCTGTGGTTATCTCGTTTCTCAGCTTAAAAAGATAAGTGAGCAGTACCAAGACAATCCTATTGAATTTGTCAACTGTACGGTTGTGGATGAAAGGTCTGAAGCAAACACATGGATAGAGTTGATTCATGACGGTGAACAAGAGGGGGCTGGAACAGTTAGATGGGGTGGAACGGAAAGAGCGCGTTTTAGCCAACGTAGAGGTAAAAAAGATTCTCGTTTGCAAGTACTAGATTACTTAGAAAAGAAAGGGGATTTAGACAAGGAGACGAGAAGCCGCGTTCCTATTACTAATTTTGGGCGTTTGATAGGTGATCCTTACGTTCGCGAAAAGCTTGGTTTTGACTTGAAGGGTGGGGAAATTCTGACAACGCTTGACGATGAGGAAGTTGTAAAGGGACTTATGTATGTTGTCAATAATCTTGCTTCTGACACTATCAATGTTAAAGACATTTACTACAAAGAAAACAGAAAGGAATATGTAGACAATATTCCATCCGAAAAGCTTCCCGACCTAACGAAGTCCAGCGGCGAGCCACACGTGCTTGAAGCTGACTCCAATATCCCCTCTGAAGCACCGCTCAACGCTGAAAAAGAAAAAGCACCGGGACAGAGAACTAGGTCGCCTAGTTCGAAGCGAAAGAAACTTATTCCATCGGATGTCCGCTTCGAAATTGATGACAATAGAGTAAACAATATCTATCATGAATTGAGAAAGCTCGATATAGATGATTTTGCAAACTCTGTTGCAGTATTGTTTCGCGTTTTTATTGAACTATCTCTTGATAGTTACATCGTCAAGAACAGCGTAGGTGTTGTGAGAAATAAAGTTACGCTTCACGGCTCTGATGCTACTGAGGCGACACTTGCGGCTAAGTTAGATGCTGTAGGTCAAGCTTTGCAAAAAGCGAACAAGCTAGATGGTCAACAAATCAAACCTGTAAAGCGAGCTGCGCAAAAAGATTCTTTTTTTGCTTCGACTATCACAACTTTGCATCAATACATTCACAATCAACACTTCTCGCCAACCCCAACTGACCTTAGAATGACTTGGGACAATTTGCAACCGTTCATTGAAGCGGTATGGAACTAAATTATGAGAACTCGAGAGATATGAAGTACTACACGCCATTACGCTATCCTGGTGGAAAAGGAAAACTAGCTAATTTTATCAAGCTACTGATTCAACAAAATAATTTGCTCGATGGACACTATGTAGAACCCTATGCTGGTGGAGCGGGAGTTGCTTTCGCTTTATTATTTGACGAGTATGCTTCACATGTACATATCAATGATTTGAACAGGTCAGTCTACGCTTTTTGGTACGCGGCGCTCCATGAAACTGAAGCGCTATGCGAGAAAATTCTTTCTACACCTGTAACGATAAACGAGTGGCACAAGCAGAAAGCTCTACAAAATGTAGAAGAGGATATTCCTATAGTTGATCTGGCTTTCTCGACATTCTTTCTGAATAGAACAAATCGCTCTGGAATACTCACTGGAGGAGTGATTGGTGGAAAAGATCAGAAGGGTACGTGGAAGATTGATGCACGGTTCAATAAAGAAAATTTAGTCCGACGAATCAGACGAATTGGACGTCATCGGAGCCGCATTACCGTTTACAACGAGGATGCGGCTCAATTTATTAGAAGTACTTTACCCTCTTTGCCAAAAAGTACTCTAGTCTATCTCGATCCGCCCTACTATGTAAAAGGGCAAGGGCTATATGAAAATTTCTATGAACATAATGATCATCTAGAAGTAGCTACATTAGTCTCAAAAATTAAACAACACTGGCTAGTGACATACGATGCTGCACCAGAGATCGAACAGTTTTATGGGAAGCACAGACAAATTACTTATGCTCTCAGTTATAGTGCTGCCGACAGGTACAAAGGCTCAGAACTGATGTTTTTCTCTAAGAACCTTTCTGTTCCATCTATAGAGAATCCTGCTTTAGTAAAAAGTGCTGAGGTGAATAGACATCAAATACCCCTAGCGCTATGATAGTTTCATATGAATAACGCAAACTTAGAATATATCTCCGACGAGGCAGGCAACCTCAAAAGCGTGATCGTCCCCATTGAGGTGTGGAACGACATCTCCGCCGAGCTAGAAACGCGCTACTTGTTGCGAAGTGAAACGATGAAACGCCGACTTTTGGAGGCGAAGGAGCGACAAGAAGGTCTATCCTTAGAGGAAACGCTTGAAAAACTTGGAATTTGACGCTGCTGCGTTCGAAGACCTGGCTTGGTGGATCAAGCAGGACCGTAAGACCGCCCTGCGAATCGTCAAGCTCATCGAGGATGTCCAGCGTGACCCCTTCAAGGGTTTGGGAAAGCCCGAACCGCTCAAGTACGATTTTGCGGGTTGCTGGTCAAGGCGGATTGACAAAGAGCACCGGCTAGTTTATGAGGTGCAAGAGGCGAAAATTCGTATTTTAGCCTGTCGGTATCACTACTAGTCCTAAGAACTACTCCGGCAGCGACGCATAAATCCTCGTTCCCTGGCTCGGTTTTGAAACTACCTCAAAGCGACCCCCCCTTGCCAAAATACGTTCACGCATCTGCCTGAGCCCCAATCCACCCGCGCTCGTTACCCTATCCGAGACGTGCTCCAAGTCGAAGCCGCGCCCATCGTCGCGAATCTCGATAAAGCCGCAACTGTCACACGTCTTGCCGAGCGTGACCCACATGTGCCGCGCCCCGGCGTGCTTCGCGACGTTGTTAAGCGACTCCTGAAAGATGCGAAAGAGTACCGCTTCACTCTTGAGGGTGAGGCGGGGGGTGCTCTCGACTTGGAGCGTCACATGTACGTCGTTTTGCTGGTGGTAATCCAAGCAGTAGCGGCGGATGGTTTCGACGAAGCCGTGCCGCTCTAGGTCAATGGGTCTGAGCGCGAAAATCGAGCGGCGCACCTCTTTGATGGTCTCGCGGATGGTTTTTTTCGCGCCCGTGAGTTCGTCTAGGGCTTTGTTAGTGTCACTCTCTTCTTGAGTGATGAGCCTCGAGACCAAATCCAATTTCAAAGCGCTAAACGCCAACGACTGCGCCACCCCGTCGTGAATCTCCCTGGCGATTCGCGCCCGCTCCTCGGCGATGGCGAGTTCTTCGGACTGCAAATACGCTCGCGCGTTGCGGACCGCCAAGCTGACCTGCCCCGCCAAGAGGTTCAAAAAGGGCAAGTTCGCCTCGTTGAAGTGATTCGGTCTCGTGTGCGCTAAAACGACGCTGCCCAAAAGCTCTTCCTCGGTGCGAAGCGGTAGGCTGATGGCGCTACCTGCCCGCGCTAACACGGGGTCCGTTTGCACCTCTTCTAAACAGCCCGCCACGCGCGGCTCGGCTTCCGCCGCTGCCTGTCCGATAAAGCCTTCGCCCAAACGTAGCGAACTAGGCGTCACTCCACCCGCTAAGCCGTGCCACGCTCTGAGTTGCAACAACCCTCCCTCAGTCCCTTCTGCGTCTGCTCGGCTGTCGGCCAGGTCGTCGAAGAGGTAGACGCCGCCCATCTGCGCGTCGGCCCGCGTCATCATCTGCGTGAGCAGCGTCTCCAAGAGGCGCTCTAAGTTCCCCTCAGCGCGGATGCTCCTGTCCACTTCGACGAGCGTCAAGAGGTCTTTGGTGCGGCTCCGCGTGGCTTCGGTGGCGGCGGAAAACTCGCTGGACAAGATGCTGAAGCTCTCGCGCTGTTCTGGGCTTGGAGAGGTGCGGTAGTAAGCGTGGACGCTGCCGCCGAACTTCCCGCCCCAAACGAGCGGCGCAGACAAGACCCAGTAGGTCTGCTCGCCATCCTCAAAGCGTTCAGCTAACGCCTCGCCGCGCCGACTCGAGCGGTTACGCGCCGCCGCGTTTTTAGCCAAAGTGGAACTAAGCTCGTAGCCGCGCGTCACCCCTAGATTCCCTGAGGCAATAAGAATTGCCGTCGCTTCTGCGTTTGTCACCTCGGCAATGCCCTCACTCGCCGCCGAGAGCACCGCGTCTAAGTCTGTCGCTGAGGCGAAGCGCTCGGTCACACGCTGGATGGTGCTCAGCAACCTGTGGCTGCGCTGCAGTTCGTGATAGAGCCGCGTCTGCTCGTTTTGCGCCCGCTCGCGCTCCTTGACCTCTGAGACGATCCAATTGAGCGTAAGGTACGTCGCGAGCGGCCCCACGATGCTGTAAAAGAGAATCTCCGACCAGAACTGCCAGCGTTCGCCGCCTTGTGGCACGACGAAGAGTTGATACCCAAGCACCACGCCTACAATCGCGACGGGCAGCCAGAAGCGGGCGAACTTGATCTGCTGGAGCAGGCTGCCCTGCGTCTGGACGTCGTGCTCAGGCCGCTCCACGCGCCGCGCGATCACTATTTGCTCCTGCTCTTACCTGAGGGTTGAGCCTCCCGCTTAGGCCGAAATTCGCTCATGATAAAGGGATAAAAGGGGATATAGACCGCCAACATGATGAGCAGTTGCACCCAGAAGTTTTGCGTGACTGAGAGGCCCACTAGTTCCAAAACGAACACGATGAGCGCGACCAAAAGGGCGAACGCTAAGGATTTGAGGAACAAGCGGAGGAGCTTGCCTGCTGTTAAACGACGCGCCTCTTTCGACTCGGCCTGGGACGCTTTGCGCTGTTTTCTCGAGCGTTTAGACATAGCCTCACTATACGATTTGTGGTTCTTTAGAACCTCTCGAGGGTTTACAGTGAGGGCTTAGCAATGAGTACCGAGCAATGAGTGGAGGACTTTAGACTCGTTGCTCACCGTCCGTTCGCTACGCGAGAATTTCCATACACCAGCTCGACTGGATTGCTTTTAACTCATTGCTATTTGCGCACTACCGACTCGCTCTGGTCTCTTCCGAACTCATCTCTTCCGAACCTGTTTCCTCCACAGTGGCGTGCTGCTCTAACCACCGACCTCTTCTGAGTTCCATCTGCACATCAATCCGACCTTTTCCAGCGCTTACGCGGCGGCGCTCTACAAAGCCGACCTTCTTAAAGGAACTCTGCGCCCGTGGATTATCCTCAAAGGTGCTTAAAGTCACGCGCTCCAAGCAAAGCTCCTCAAAGGCGTACGCCAAAATCGCCTGAATCGCCTCTGGACCAAATCCCTTGTTCCAGTGTGAACGCTCACCGATGATGATGCCTAACGTCGCTTCGGTGCGCTTGATGTCGTAGAGTTCTATCGTGCCGATGTAAGCGCCTTCTGAAGCGTGGGTCACGTCGAAGATGCCGAACGTCGCGCGGTCACTCCTGCGGCTGTCGGCTTTGAGGATGCGTTTGAGTAACCACAGAGGCATTCGGCTGGGCGGGGTGCCGTTCAAGTGGGCGATTTCGGGGTCGCGGAAGTGTTCGTAGACGCGCCGCCAAGCGTCTTGCTCTAGCTCAGCGAGCGGCTTGAGGATCACGCGCCCGTAGCTAAGAGGTAAAGGCGGGCTCATCGCTCCACTATATCCTCATCCTTAGGCCGCCAATGCATCCTTTGAAGCAGTGCGCGGGGCTGACACGGCTTAACCGACCCACCAGAGTTGAGATTAGGCCCGAAGAGGTGAGCGAAACGCGGGCGACTCGAGCCTCCGCCCAGCGTGTGCCGTACACTGTAGCAGGTATCATCTGGTCGGCTACACCCTCACTAGAAAGAGTGTTGTCTGACACGTACTTAAAGGGATGATATCTGCGGAGAAGTGGTGCAACGATAAGTGAAACTGCTATAGGTCTACAGTTATGAGCGACTTCTCAACCTTACCTCTTAAAATCGAACAGCTCGGCGTCGTCACCTCGACCCAAGACCTCATGAAAGCGCGGCTTTTAGCAGGCGAGCGCGTGCACGGTCTGGTGCTCCGCGCCGAGGCGCAGACGCTCGGGCGCGGCAGGAGAACGCGCGACTGGCAGAGCGCTGTGGGCGGCAGCTACCAAACGCTCGCGGTCTATTTACCCGGTGTAACCCCCTTGTCCAAAGCGTCTGCCTCCATTGCCGTGGGCCTCGCTCAGACCTTGCCGCGCTACGGGGTCAAAGTCGGTATCAAGTGGCCCAACGACCTCTTTTACCGCCAGAAGAAGTTGGCGGGGGTGCTGCTCGAGTACACCCGTCAGCACCTCCTCATCGGCGTCGGCGTCAACGTAAATAACGAGGTTCCGGCGGGCGCGGTAGGTCTTCGAGGGTGGGACTTAGCGGGGGTTCACGCGGTGGTGTTAGAGGGGATGCAGGTCGGTTTAGCGCTGTTCTCGTCGTCCGCTTTAGCTGAGGCTTACGCGCCTTTTGATCTGCTGTACGCCCAAGAGGTCGAGGTGGTGCGCGGCGGCGAGGTCATCTCAGGTATAGCCCAAGGGATAAGCGAGCGCGGCTGTCTGTGCGTGGCTGCTGGGGTGCATCAGGACGGGGTTAAAGTGAACGCTGAGGTGCTCGAGGTCTGTCAAGGCCACTTGGTACGTTTTACGCTCCGCGAAAGTCTGCAAAGACACATCAAAAAGACGCACAACAAATAGCAGGTACACCCCTAGAGGACAGGCTAGTGGGAGCGGTCCACGCGACGTACGGCTAGCGGGAGCGAACTAGCCCCAAAGGCTAGCAATAGTACGGCCAAAGGCCGCCCCGTTGGGGCTAGTTCCGTAGGCTTCCGCCTTCGGCGGGAGACGGAGCGGTCCACGCGACGCGCTCTTTGAGCGTTCTAGGTCCACGCAACGCACTATAGTCATCTGGTCAGAGTGTACGTAGTTCTGCCCCCTTTCGGGGACCTACGGCGACGAAGCAACACGCTCACTATAGATAAGGCTGTGCAGCACGCACGTTATGAGATGAAATCCCGTTAGCCTTGACAGGCTGAGATCTTTGGCGTTGCCAAAACTTCCGTTTGCGTAGCCCTCCTTCAGGAGAAGCGGCACTCCGTCTCAGTATGTTTTGGAACTGCTAAAAGATGCGTGAAAAAACTCATAGATTTTGCGCTTCCGTCAGTAATATTCTTTAGCGCGGTGTATTAACGGTGTATCAGCGGACAAAACGCAGTCTACCTAAGCCGCTGGAACCGTGTAAAATAGCATTAACATACCTTTAAAGGTATTTCTGAATAGAGTTAGCTCAATATCTAATACGAGGAGAATCATGGCTAAAACGATACGAGTACTGCTCGCGGACGACCATCCGCTGGTGCGCTCCGGCGTTCGCGCGACCTTAGCGAACGAGCCCGGTGTCGAGCTGATCGGCGAGGCGACGGACGGCAACGAAGCCCAGCAGATGTGCTCCGCGCTGCGTCCCGATCTGATGCTGCTCGACCTGAGTATGCCTGGCCCCTCTCCTTTAGAAACGATTGCTTACACCCGCGAACACTGCGCAGAGGTCAAAATCCTGATCCTCACCGCGTACGACGACGACACCTATATTCGCGGGCTGATGGGCGCGGGCATCGACGGCTATCTGCTCAAGGACGAGGCGGCTGAAGCGCTGATGAGCGCCATTGCGACGATTCATGGCGGCGGCACCTGGTTTAGCCGCTCCGTTGCGCAAAAGATGTTCGAGTGGCGCACGAGTGATAAGTCGAACGAAAAGAGCGCCGCGTTTGACCTGACGCGGCGTGAAGAGGAGATGTTGGTGGGTATTGCGCAAGGCTGGGACAACAAGCGCATCGCCGACGAATACACGTTGGCTGAACAGACCGTGCGCAACTACATCAGCCGCATCTACGACAAGCTCAACTTGCACTCGAGGGCCGAAGTCGTGGTGTGGGCGCGGCAGCAGGGCTTTGCCAAAGATTAGGGTTTGTAGACAGTCCAACCTTGACTCGTCTTACAGCGTGTCGTGTGGAAGAGGTAAGAAGTAAAGAGCGAGAAGTAGGAAGCAAAGAGCAAAAAAGGTTTAACCGGGGCGCATAGCCATGCCCTTTAGGTATTTGCGCTACGCTTCTCGGGGTGTCAACACAGCTTAAACTGAATACACCGTCAGGTAAGTTTTGCGACACTGTTGTCACCCTGTTCACGAAGTCGGACGAAGTCTTGCTTGTCGAAGGGTCTCGTCTTCCATTCTCCGTTAGAGGAGTCAGCAAAGTCAGAGATTCTTCGACTCCACTTCGTTTCGCTCAGAATGACATGGTTCATTATTTAGCTGACAGTGTACTGAAGACTGGTTTGCTAAAAATCAGGGTAACGCGCTCCACCGACTAATCGAGCGCTTTGGCGTACCAGTCCAAAATCGGCTTCGCGTCGATCGCAAAGGTGTAGCCGAGCGAGCGCCAAAACTGCTCCGCTCTCGGGTTACGCCCGTAGATACTCGCTAAAATGCGCGTGGCACGCCCTTTGAGTTTCGTTTCCAACTCGCTGATGCAGAGGCGTCCGTAGCCTCTACTCTGGAGCGTTTCAGGGATCAGCAAGAGGTTCACGGTGGCGTCACCCGCCTCGGGGTAGTCGAGCTTGTAGTCGAGGTAGCCCACCACGCGCTCGCACTCCCCCTCTCGAGTCGTCATCAGCTCAGTATAGCGCTTGGGGTCTTGGGCCGCAGCCTCGAGTTCGCGTTTGACCTCTTCTAAGGTCGGGAACGGGATAGAGATAATCTCAAAGTAGCTCGGCGACTGGCTGTATACGTCAAAAATGCGCTCAGCATCGGCTAAAGCGGCAGGACGTAATGACATGTTGGCTACAGCAGTGTGCACAAGAACTCCCTTCGGAGATAATTTAGCGCTGTCTTTCAAGTTAGCCTAGTATACCCCTCTCTAATAAACGTGTGCAGTGATGCGTCCGACGAAGCTAGCGAGACTCAGCGAGTCTCGCTAGCTTCGTTGAATACTCGAAGTGCGCGACAACCGGTAAACTGCGTTATGCCCTCTCAGCCTGCTCTCCTTATCGACGGACACCTCGACCTCGCTTACAACGTCCTCGCCGCAGGGCGCGACCTCACGCGCCCCTTGGAGGAACTGCGCCGTACTCAGGACAAAACCGCGCTCGTCACCCTGCCCGAACTGCGCCGCGCCGCCCTTCGAATCGTTTTCGGTACGATTTTTGTGAGACCAGCGGACGCAAAATCTTTAGGAGGAAAAGGTACGTTGGAGGGCAAGGTCTACGAAACGCCCGAGGAGGCGAGGAAGCTCGGCTTGGCGCAACTAGAGCTTTACGAGCGTTGGGAAGAGGCGGGCGAAGTGCGCATCTTGCGCACCCTGAGCGACTTGAACGATCACCTGGCAGCGGATAGCGCGGAGAACCCCATCGGCGTCGTTCTGCTGATGGAAAACGCTGACCCCTTGCGCACGCCGGACGACCTTGACGAGTGGGTCAAGCGAGGGCTGCGCATCGTCGGCCCAGCGTGGCAGCGCACGCGCTACGCAGGCGGCACGAAAGCGCCCGGACCTCTTACCGATTTGGGCACCCAACTCATCCAAGCGATGAACGAGACGAACGTGACGCTGGATGTGAGCCACCTCTCCGAAGAGAGCTTTTGGGGTGCGATGGACCTCACCCCGATCTCTGTGATTGCGAGCCACAGCAACGCCAGAGCGCTCGTCTCGACTGACCGCCACCTCTCGGACGACATGCTCCTAGCGCTCGCCGAGCGTGACGCGGTGGTGGGTCTGGTGATCGCCAATCCTTTTTTGCGAACGGGCGTGACACAGAACTCGCGCAAAGAGGAGACAACCCTGCGAGATGTGCGCCGCCACGCTGAACATATCGCCGGGCTTGTCGGGTGGGAGCGCGTGGCGATTGGGAGCGATTTTGACGGGGGGTTTGGCGTACCGGACGTGCCAGCAGAGGTCTCGAGCGCCCTCGACTTCGTCAAACTAGGTGACGCTGTTCCCGAAGAGGTCAGAGAAGGCTTCTTAGGTCAGAACTGGCTGCGCTTTTTGCGGCGGGCTTTACCTAAGGAGCAATGAGGAACGAGCAATGAGCAATGAGTAATACGGATTCCGATTGATTACTGCATAAACCCCTTCGTCGTTGATTCCGTAATCATCGGAATCCGTAGTCTTTTCAACTCGCTCCGCTCGGGGTAATTCCCGTAGGAATTACCCGGAAACGGTATAAAAGGCTTTAGACTCATTGCTCATTGCTTTCAACTCATCACTTTCTAGCTTCTAAGCAGCCTGATATCCTAATCACTATGACCGACTCCAACTTCTACACCTCTCGCCTCGAGCAAAACCGCGCCATCCTCGCGCCGATGGCGGGCTTTACCGACGCGCCCTTCCGTAAGCTCTGTAGGGACTACGGCAGCGCGTGGGCTGTGACCGAGATGGTCAGCGCCAAAGCGCTTGTGCAGGGCGACAAGCAGGGCATCGACATCGGCAAGCCCTACCCCGGCGAGCCCGACTTGGTCATCCAGGTCTTCGGCGGCGAGCCTGAGATTGTGGCGGCGGGTGGACGCATCCTTTACGACACGTATCAGCCTGTCGCTTTAGACATCAACATGGGCTGCCCGGTTAAAAAGGTGACGGGTAAGTCCTGCGGCTCTAAGCTGATGCAAGACCCGGAACGCGCCGCCGATATCGTGCGGCAACTCGTTTCTGCTGTACCCGTGCCCGTCAGCGCGAAGATGCGCTTAGGCTACGACGAGGTGAACGCGCAAGAGGTCGCTTTAGCCTCTCAAGAGGCGGGCGCGGCCCTCGTTACTATTCACGGGCGCACCGCCGCGCAAAAATATAGCGGCGAGGCGGATTGGGAGAAGATTGCAGAGGTCGCCGAGACGTTGCACATCCCTGTGGTCGGCTCAGGTGACGTGCAGAGCAAAGCTCGAGCGGAGCGCTACATGGCGCAGGGCCTAGGCGTGATGATAGGGCGCGGCGCGTTAGGCCGCCCCTGGATTTTCGCCGAGTTGCGCGGTAAGGCTGCGCCGAGTTTTGAAGAGGTCGCTCGCACCGCCTATCGGCACGCTGAGATGTTCACCGCTTGGCATGGCACAGAGCATGACAGTGCAGATCGTAGAGAACACAGCAGTGGGCGTGGCGTCGTCCCTTTTCGCGGTCAGCTTATCCGCTACTTTGCTTCTTTTCCGAACGCAGCCGCACTTCGCGCGGAAGTCGTCAAGCTGAGTACGCTAGCGGACCTAGCGGCCTTTATCGTTAAGCACGTCGGGGTTGAGGTGCGTGAGAGGGTCAGGGCCGCGTAGAACAATCCGCACCTCATGTTGTGGCAGACGCTCGAGAACACCTTCTCTTAGGTTTGTAGCTACTCGAGCCCTATCCTGCCCGCTTCTATCGTCAAGTAAACCCAAGCCCGGTTGTTGGCGTAGTCGCTCTCTAAGAGCTTCTCCTGGTAGTTGATGACGTTGACCAGCGCGTAGCGCCCGTCAGGGAGCCCGCTGACGTTTAAGTCTTGCACGGCGAGCTGCGCGGTGTACACGTCGCCCCAGCCCGGTGAGAGCCCCTGCACCTCACTGCGGCAGCCCCAGTAGACTTGCGTGTCTTTAGAAGTCACTTCGGGCTCGAGGATTTCGGCGTCGATGAGACAAAAGCCCACCTTGGGGTTGGAGACGAGGGCTTCTTGTAAGTCATCGTTCTCGTCAACTGACCACAATTCGTAGCGGGCGAACGTGTCGATATGAAGATGGCCGTGCTGCTGCTCGAAGGTGAACTGTCCGACCTCGGCACGCTCACCGAGCGGCGCGTCCGGGTCGGCGCTGTAGACGACTTGTAAGAGCCGCGCCCCGTCGCTATCTTCCCCTTCCCCCTCAGCTCTGACCTCTAAGGGTCCCACGCCCTGATTGCTGAAGCGAGTGGTGAACTTGAGGCGGAGCGTGCCTGCGTCTCTCGAGCCCACCAGACCCAAGTCGCTCGGCGGATGCGCCACCAAGTCGGGTAAGAGCGCTTCAGCTTCAGGCGGTGCGGTGCTCACGTGCAAGAGCTGCGTGCGGTTTTGGGCGACGACCTCTTCGACACTATGGTAGGGCGCGTCGGCTGAAAACCCCAAAACGTCCACTGCCGGACGCGCCCCTGACCCAGCCGATAGCCAGAAGAGGGCTAGACAGGCGTAGAATAACCCCGTACCTAGCCAGAGTCTAAGAAGAAAGCGTCTCTTGCGGTTTCTAAAGTTCAGTCTAAAGTTCACGGTGCCCTCTCCTAAGTTTAAACGAAGCAAACGGGTCTCTCTGTATTGCAAGGCTTACGTCTAGCAAGGCTTTTGTAGAATCTACCCGAATCCGCCGAGGCTTTCGTAAGGTGAGAGAAGAGGCTCGAGCCCGTTCGCAAAGCCATAACTCAGTGAACCTCGCTAGTTCGGGCGCGGCGATACCTCACCATGAGAGCCAATTATAAGAGCCAAACGCCCCGAATAATGGGAACCAATACGGTGTGAACTAGTAGCGTGTACCTAGCCAAACGTGCACCTCTTTACATCTCCCAAAGTAGATTGGGTATACTTCCGCTTGTGCCTACGGTTTTACACCTCTAACCCACTCGCTTTAACCAACTAGGAGAATAACCATGTCCAAACAACTTATCGAACCTCACGGCGGCACGTTGATTAACCATCGGCTCGAGGGTGACGAACGTCAACAGGCTCAGAACCGCGCTTCGTCGCTGCCGCGCCTCACGCTCTCCGAGCGGAACTTGGCGGACTTAGAGTGTCTTGCCACGGGCGTCTATAGCCCTTTAGAGGGATTTGTGAGCGAAGCCGACTACCGCAGCATCGTGGATTCGATGCGACTGGAGAGCGGCGTAGCCTGGAGCATCCCCATCACCTTACAAGTCTCCGAGGATGACGTGGTTTCAACAGGGCAAGAGGTTGCGCTAGCAGGTCCGAACGGCGATATCTTAGCCCTGATGGACGTAACCGACAAATATCAGCCCGATCAGACGCACGAGGCGGAGCAGGTCTACGGAACCTCTGAGGGTGCCCACCCCGGCGTGCAGGCGATCATGGAGGCGGGCGCGGTCTATTTGGGCGGTCCGATTAGCCTGATTGCTGACCTACCCAAGAGCGAGTTTCAAGAGGTGAGCTTTACGCCGCAGGAGACGCGAGACGCCTTTGCCGAGCGCGGCTGGAACACCGTCGTGGCCTTTCAGACGCGCAACCCGATCCACAGAGCGCATGAATACCTCACCAAAGTCGCCTTAGAAATCGTGGACGGGCTCTTCATCAACCCCTTGGTTGGTACGACGAAATCGGACGACATCCCGGCGGACGTGCGGATGCGCTGCTACAACGTCATCTTGGAGGATTACTACCCGGATGGCCGCGTCTTTTTGGGGACGTATCCCGCCGCCATGCGCTACGCGGGGCCACGCGAGGCGATTTTGCACGCGATTTCGCGGCAGAACTACGGCTGCACGCATTTCATCGTCGGACGTGACCACGCGGGCGTCGGTGACTACTACGGCACGTACGACGCGCAGAAGATTTTCGGGGAGTTTAGCACCGACGAACTGAAAATCTCGACGCTCAACTTCGAGCACTCTTTTTACTGCAAGAAGTGCGAGCAGATGGGCTCGTCGAAGACCTGCCCGCACGACGCGCAAGACCGCGTGTTCTTATCCGGCACGAAGGTGCGCGAGATGCTCTCGAATGGACAGATGCCGCCCGCCGAATTCAGCCGCCCCGAAGTCGCCAAAATCCTCATGAATGCGTATCAGGAGGCGTGAGCATGGCACAATCTGAAACCCAAACACAGAAAGCAACCAACATTACCTGGCATGAGTCTCGCGTCAGCAAGGACGAGCGGGCGGAGCAAAAGGGACAAAAGCCCTGTATTTTGTGGTTCACGGGGCTCTCGGGCTCGGGTAAGTCGACGGTGGCGAACGTGTTAGAGGGCGCTCTATTCGAACTCGGCCACCACACCTACCTCTTGGACGGTGACAACGTCCGCCACGGTCTCAACAAGGATTTAGGCTTCAGCGCCGAGGACCGCGTCGAGAATATTCGCCGCATCGGGGAGAGCGCTAAGCTCTTCACGGACGCGGGGCTCATCGTGTTGACGGCCTTTATCTCGCCCTACAGAAGTGACCGCGAATTGGTGCGAGACCTCGTAGACGAAGGGGAATTCGTCGAAATCTTTGTGGATACCCCGTTAGAGGTCTGCGAAGAGCGCGACCCCAAAGGGCTTTATAAAAAGGCGAGGGCGGGCGAAATCAAGAACTTCACCGGGATTGACGACCCTTACGAAGCGCCCGAGAACCCTGAAATTACCCTTCACACTGCCGATGAAAGTGCGGAGGAGAGCGCGGCGAAGGTTATAGCGACGCTAGAAGAAAAGGGCTATCTTTCCGCGAAGTGACCCTGACGAAGAACGATTTCTCGAGGGGTAAGGCTTGCCGGTCTTACCTCTTTTTGTTGAGCTACTCAATACACTGTTAGTTAAGTTTGGTAACTCGTTTGTTTGTCACCCCGTTCACGAAGTCGCTAGCGGGAGCGGTCTCCTTCGGTTACGTATAGCATTTCCACGAGAAGCTGCTACAGCAGCTTCTCGTGTGAGCGGATGCGAATAGAAATAGACGTGATCAGTTGTGGTGCAACGAGCCGTGGAACTGCTAGTAGTTTTCGCATAAGCGAAAGGTGCTTCGCGAACCACGCGCTACGTAGTTTTCGCCCTTGCGAAACGCGGAGCCTTGCTTGTCGAAGGGTCTCGTTTGGCTGCGCCAAAACTGCGTAATTGGCTGCGCCAAAACTTCGTTTGCGTAACTTCGTTAGCTGACGCGCAAGCCCTTACTTCGTAGGCTTCGCGCACCTTTGAGAGAACTTTCATTTTCTATCAGGTTAGAGTGCAAGCAAATGCAGAGATTCTTCCCCTTCGGCAAGCGAGGCTTCGCCAGACTCCCTTGTGCGTCACTACGTTCCCACTAGCTTCGGGTATCGTGAACAGGGTCAGAATGACATGCCTCATTCTTTTGTTGACGCTGTTTGATGGCCTCGAGCCCCCATTATGAGGTTACTAACAGGCACAAACCGCTCCGCGTGATTGAATTTTGCTAGAGAGGCTAACGATGCCTACCATTGTTATTATCTGCAAGTAGCAGGTTGAGAGGTTATCTATGAACGTACTCGTTACGAGCGCAGGGCGCAGAACGTCGCTGGTGCAAGCGTTTGTCGGTGTTGCCGAGCAAACGGGTAGCAAGGTTTTTGCAGGTGATTTGAGCAGTCTCGCGCCCGCGCTCTACCTTGCGCATGGAGGCGTAGCGCTCCCCTGCGTAGACAGCGCCGACTACATCCCGCGCCTCTTGTCGCTCTCGGAAGAGCATCACATCAAGCTCATCGTGCCGACGATCGACACCGAGTTGGCAGTTTTAGCGCAGAACATAGAGGCGTTTAGAGAGGTTGGCGCGGTGGCGCTCATCTCCGAGCCTGGGTTTATCGACATCTGCGGCGATAAGTGGCTCACCTACCAGGCGTTTGCGGAGAAATGTGTGGACACTGCGATGTCTTGGCTGCCTGAAAGCTACGAGGCAGATGAGTTGCCCGAACACCTCTTCGTCAAGCCTAGAGACGGCAGCGCCAGCCGCGACATCTACAGCGTGCCGACAGGTGAGCTCGAGCGCTACTTACCGCGCGTCCCTAACGCGATTATTCAAGAGGAACTCAGCGGCCCTGAAATCACTATCGACGCGCTCTTAGACCTCTCGGGAAAACCGCTGCACTACGTTCCCCGGCGGCGCGTCCGCACGCTCGCGGGCGAGTCGATTCAAGGCGTCACCTTGCCCGATGATGATTTGCGCGATTGGCTCGTCGGGGTGCTCCACGTGATTTCCGAGCTGGGCGCGAGAGGTGCGGTGACGCTGCAAGCCTTCCTAAGCGAGCGCGGTCCCGTCTTGACTGAGGTCAACCCGCGTTTCGGCGGCGGCTTTCCGCTCGCGTACGCGGCGGGTGGCAAGTATCCCGACTGGCTCATGGCGATGCTGCGGGGCGAGCGCGTTCCTGAACGCTTCGGTGACTATCAGGTGGGGCTCTACATGACGCGCTACAACATGGAGTATTTCACCGCTGAGCCGCTATGGTCGGTCTGACATGAGGGAGTTGGGCGTCGTCTTTGATATGGACGACACGCTTTACTTTGAGCGTGACTACGTGAGAAGTGGGTTTCAGTATGTCGCCGCTACGGTCGCTTCGCACGACACGTCTCTAAAACACGCGCGAGACGCTTTCGGCTTGATGTGGGGGCTGTTTGAAGCGGGGGCCAGGGGCACAACCTTCAATGATTTGCTCGAGCGTTATCCCGACCTCGCTGAAATCTACACAGTGGCCGACTTAGTGACCCTCTACAGAGAACACCCGCCCACCATCAACCTCATGCCGGAGATGGAGGGGGTGTTGCTCGAGCTTCAAGCCCGCGCTATCCCGCTAGGCGTCATCACCGACGGACCGCTGGTCAGCCAACGCGCCAAAGCGGACGCGCTGCATTTAGAGCGTTACGCTGGCTCTGTCATTTTGACCGACACGTGGGGCCAAGACTTCTGGAAACCTCATCTCAGAGCGTTCGAAGAAACGAGTCGAGCGCTCAACCTACCACCCGAAAACCTCATCTACATCGGCGACAACCCCGGCAAGGACTTTGACGCGCCTGCTCAGTTAGGGTGGCGAAGCGTGCGGCTCCGCCTGCCGGAACAGCTCCGCTTCGAGCACGACCACGGCGCATACAAACCGACTTTAGAGGTAGCGTCGGTCGCTGAATTACGAGCGTTTTTTCAGGCGCAACTAGCCTGTTGACTCGAGGGCAATAAACAGATTGATTTTAACTAGCCTAGCAGTTAATATGCCGTATGGATATCAACCTCGACAAGGAGAGTTCGGTTCCTCTAGGCGACCAACTCCAAGCGCATATCCGCGTGCGCATCATCACGGGTGAGCTTGCGCCTCACGACCTCTTGCCCACCGTACAGACCTTGGCGGCGGCGACGAACACGAATTACAACACCGTCGCCGCTGCTTACCGGGCGCTAGAGGCGCGAGGCTACCTCGTGCAGCGGCGACGCGCCGGAACGCGGGTCGCCGCTAAGCCGCCTGTGGACGCGCAAGAGGTGCTGGCGGCTCACCTGAGCGCAGAGGTCGCTGAGCGAATACGCGCGTTGGGCTTAGCGGCAGATGATACGCTCCGACTGATCGGCGCGTACGCGCTCAGTAGCGACGCAGTCGCGCCACCTGTCGCGGTGCTCGCTGGCGGCGCGGCGCAAGCTGCGTCGCTGGCTGAGAAGGCGAGAGCGCTGTTCGGGCAAACGCTGACCTTCGTGCCCACAACCCTGACCTCTTATAGACGTCAGACCTACGCCGCCACATTGATTGAGCCTACGCTGCTCGAGTCCCTCATCACCTCTCGAGAACACTCACCTCATCTTCCTGTGTGGCCTAATACCTACGACTTCCCAGCAGGAGCAGACTAAGGAGCGTCATGACCCACTCACAGAACAAGTCAGCACAAAACCAATCAGAGATTGCCCACGGTTTAAGAGGCGTCGTCCTCACCGAAACGCGGCTCAGCTTGATTGACGGTCAGGCGGGCGAGCTTGTGATCGGCGGCTTTCCGGTCGAAGCGCTTGCGCCCGAGGCGAGCTTTGAAGAGGTGCTCTATCTGCTGTGGCACGACCAGTTGCCTACAGGAGAAGCGTTGGCTGAATTAGAACGCGAAATGGCGACGCACCGTACGCTGAGCGAGGTGACGCTCACTGTGCTGCGCCGCGCCGCCGAGCGCAAGCTGCCGCCGATGGACGCGCTGCGTCTGGGCGCTGATACGCTGAGTCTGAGCGATGAGGAACCAGATGACCTCTCGAAAGACGCCAATCTGCGCCGCGCCGTGCGTTTGGTGGCGGCGTTCCCTAGCGTGCTCGCGACTTATTGGCGCTTGTTGCACGGCCACGAACCTATCGAGTCAAAAGAAGAACTCGGCCACACCGCGAACTTTCTCTACATGCTCAAAGGTGAAGAACCGCAAAAGGAGACGGTTAGGGCCCTAGAGACCTACCTCAACACCGTCATCGACCACGGCATGAACAACTCGACCTTTACCGCTCGCGTCATCGCCAGCACCCGCTCGGATATGGTCTCGGCGGTGGTCGGTGCAATCGGGGCGCTCAAAGGTCCGCTGCACGGCGGCGCACCGGGGCCGGCGATGGATATGGTCTTTGAGATTCAGAAACGTTCTGAGGCGTCAGGCCAAAGCGTGGCGGAAGAGGCTGAGGCTTGGGTCAGGGAGAAGTTAGAACAAAAAGAGCGCATCATGGGTTTTGGGCACCGCGTCTACCGCGTGCGCGACCCACGTGCGGACGTGCTCGGCGGGGCGGCGGACGCGCTCTTTACCGAAAATACGCGGCTTTATGAAGACGCCAAAGCCGTGGAAGAGGTCGTGCTGCGCTCGCTCAAAACGCACAAGCCCGACCTCAACTTACAGACGAACGTCGAGTTCTATACCGCGCTCGTGTTGCACGGCGTGGGGTTAGAGTCCTCGCTCTTTTCCTCCATCTTCGCGCTTTCGCGTGTAGGCGGTTGGACGGCGCACATCTTGGAGCAGATAGACGAGGACGAGATGATTCGCCCAAGCTCGGGCTATAACGGAGCGCGAGGGCGCAGCTACGTGCCCGTAGGCGAAAGAGGTTAGGCAGGCTATACTAAGCGGGTGTCCGACACCGCTACACCTAAGACTAAAGAGGCTCGAGCAGGCGTTCAATCTGGCGTTCAGCAGAGGCTCAACGACCTGCGCAGCCGCCTGCGCGAGGCGAACTACCGCTACTACGTCCTAGAAGACCCGCTCCTTTCCGACGGAGAGTGGGACGCGCTGCTGCGCCAACTCAGCGAATTAGAGGCCGAACATCCCGAGCTGATCACGCCCGACTCGCCGACGCAGACCGTCGGCAGCGCACCGCAAGCCTCCTTCAGAACGATTCGTCACCCGCACCCGATGACCTCTTTAGACAACGCCTTTAACATGGCGGAGTTGGAATCGTTCGAGGCTCGCTTAAAGCGTATCTTGGCGTCGGAGCAAGAGATTACGTACCTCACCGAACTCAAAATCGACGGGCTTTCCGTCAACCTCTTCTATGAGCGTGGCGTCTTGGTCTGGGCGGCGACGCGGGGCAACGGGCGCGAGGGCGAAGAGGTCACGCTCAATGTGATGGGTGTCCCTGGGCTACCTCAGCATCTAGGGGATGCACCGGAAACATTAGAGGTGCGCGGCGAGGTCTACTTGTCCAAAGAGGAATTTAGGCGCATCAACGCGGAGCGCGAAGAGGTCGGCGAACCTCTTTTCAAGAATCCGCGCAACGCCGCCTCGGGCACACTGCGACAAATCGACCCAAGGGTGAGCGCGGGGCGCAACTTGCAGGCGTTTTTTTACGGCGTGGGCGAGCCACGAGCATTGGGCGTAAGGACGCAAGCGGAGATTTTAGCGTGGTTGAAAGACAGGGGTTTCCGTGTCAATCCTCAGCGCGAACATGTAACGGGCGTCGCGGCGCTAGAGGAGGTGATGGCGCGGTGGCAGCGCGAGCGCCAAGGCTTGAGCTACGAAGCGGACGGGCTCGTCGCGAAGGTGAACGACTTGAGTTTACAAGAGGACTTGGGCTACACCTCGCGTGCGCCGCGTTGGGCCATCGCGTATAAGTTTCCCGCCGAAGAGGTCGCCACAACCCTTTTGGACATCACCTTGCAGGTCGGGCGCACGGGCAAGATTACGCCGGTGGCGGAACTGGAGCCCCGCCTCTTAGAAGGCACAGAAGTTTCACGCGCGACGCTGCACAATCCTGGCTTTATCGAGGACTTAGACCTGCGCGTCGGTGATAGAGTGATCGTCCATAAGTCTGGCGGCATCATCCCTGAAATCACACAAGTTCTCGTAGCTGAGCGCAAGGAAGATTTGCCCGAGTACAGCTTCCCGAGTGAATGTCCTAAGTGCAGAGAACCTCTTATAGAGGACGGCGCGAACGTGCGCTGTGTCAATCCGGCGTGTCCCGCGCAAGTTTTGGGAAATCTCAAGCACTACGCTTCGAGGCAGGCGCTGGACATCGACGGCTTGGCGGGGAAGACCTTGGAGCGTCTTTTGAACGAGGGGTTAATTCGCAATTTGCCTGAACTCTACGATTTAGAGGCTGAGCAGTTAGAAGGCTTGGAAGGGTTTGGGAAAGTCTCTGCAAACAACCTTATTACGCAGCTTGAAGCCTCAAAAACGCGACCTTTAGACCGCTTTATCTTCGGCCTCGGTCTGCCGCACGTGGGCGCACGCACGGCGCAGCTTTTAGCTCGAGCCTTCCCGTCAATAGACAAGCTCTTAGCCGCTACCCCCGAGGACTTGAGCGCCCTGCACGACATCGGCGAGACGACGGCACACGCGGTTTACGAGGCGCTGCATCAGGACGCGATGCAAGAGGTCATCAGCGGGTTGCGCTCGAGGGGGGTCAATCCACAAGTCAGCACGCAAGAGGTCAACGGCGACGCGCTCAAAGGGCAGAGCTTCGTGTTGACGGGCTCGCTGAGTGAACCCAGAGACAGGGTCAAGGCGCGGCTCGAGGCGTTGGGCGCTCGCGTTTCCTCGTCCGTCAGTAAGAAAACTTCTTATCTCGTCGCAGGCGAAGACCCCGGCTCGAAGTTGGACAAGGCGCAGTCGTTGGGCGTGCCGGTGTTAGACGAAGCGGGGCTTACTGCCTTGCTTGAAACGGAGAGGTGAGGTGAACAAGAGGTGACGCCTTTAGAGTTACTACGCACCGCCTTTGACAAAGCGGCAAACGCCGCGCATCCGGCCCAAATCCTGCGGCAGCACCTCCCCGAGTTGCCAAAGGGTCGCTTAGTCGTCGTCGGTGCAGGCAAAGCAGCTTCAGCGATGGCGCAAGCGGTGGAGGCGCATTATCCGCTAGAGAGGTTAGAGGGCTTCGTCATCACGCGCTACGGGCACAAGCTCCAGGCGGAGCGCATTGAGGTGATTGAGGCGTCCCATCCCGTGCCCGACAAAGCGGGTTTTGAAGCGACGCAGCGGATGTTAGCGTTGCTGGGGGACCTCGGCGAAGACGACACGGTGCTCTGCCTGATTTCTGGCGGCGGCTCGGCGCTCCTCACCGCGCCGCGAGGCGTCACCTTGGAGCAAAAGGCCGCCTTGACGCAAGACCTCTTGCGCTCCGGCGCGACCATTCAAGAGATGAACGCGGTGCGTAAGCACCTCTCAGCGGTTAAGGGGGGGCAACTGGCCCAAGCTGCCGCGCCTGCTACGCTCTACAGCTTGATCCTTTCAGACGTGGTGGGCGATGAGGTCTCGAGTATCGCCTCCGGCCCGACCAGTCCCGACCCGACGACCTTTGAAGATGCGCTGGATATTTTGGAGCAGTATCACGTTGACGCACCCGAAGCGCGTCAGCACTTTCAAAGAGGGATTCAGGGCGAGGTGGCAGAAACGCCTAAGCCCGGCTCGAATATTTTCGAGAACGTGACAAACAAGGTCGTTGCCAGCAACCAGAAGAGTTTGGAGGCTGTCGCGGACTTCTTCCAAAAAGAGGGTATCGCCGCGCATATCTTGAGCAGCACCGCCACCGGCGAGGCGAAAGAGGTCGCTAAGATGCACGCCGCGCTCGCTCAGCAGGTGGCGGTGTACGAACAACCTTTCACCAGACCTTGCGCCCTCATCAGTGGCGGCGAGACGACGGTGAGCGTGCAAGGTGAGGCGGGCAAGGGGGGGCGCAACAGCGAGTTCGTACTCGCTCTGGCCTTAGAGCTGAACGGTTTGGAGAACGTCTATGCGCTAGCCGCTGATACCGACGGTATCGACGGCAGCGAGGACAACGCGGGTGTTTTCGTGACGCCTGAGGTTTTAAAGGGCGTGGAGCGAGAGGCGAAGCGGTCTTTAGGAGCGCACGACAGCTACAGCTTTTTCAGGGCTCGAGACGCCCTTCTAGTCACTGGCGCAACGAATACAAACGTGAACGACTTGCGTGTTGTGCTTCTGCTTTAGAACACTTCAAGTTTGTACCGTTCGCGACGCGAACCTCTCTTGACGACGCCCAGAGAATGCGCTAGGTTGGGAAACGCACAACTTGAATGTTTAGAGCTAACCTGGTTTACCTTGTCCAAGACGGAACTTAGACCCGTGGCAGATGAGGTGTATACGCGGCGTAGCTTAAATAGCGCTGAGTGACTCGGTACTTTGTTCGTTCAGGTGGAGCTTTGCAACGCATGTAAACGGTATATGAGTTTGGGCTCGAGAGGAGAAGAGATGAAGTTATGGTCAAACTAGAGGACGCCCGCAGGGTGATCGCCGCCGCCGAAAAGAAGGCGGACGAGATCGGTCAGCCTATGAATATCGCTGTGGCCGACGCAGGCGGCAACCTCGTCGCGCACGTGCGCATGGACGATGCTTGGATAGGCTCGGTTGACATCTCGATCAAAAAAGCTTACACCTCACGCGCTTTCAATATCACTACGAAAGACTTGGCGGAGAACAGCCAGTCCGGTGGGCAGTTTTTCGGCATCCACGCCTCGAATGACGGCAAGATCATGATCTTCGCGGGTGGGATTCCCTTGAAGCGTGACGGCCAGGTTGTTGGCGCAATTGGCGTGAGCGGCGGCCTGGGTGAGCAAGACCACGCAGTGGCCGAAGCGGGGGCGGAAGCGTTTTAGGATCAGTACAGGTTGTATAGAGGAGAGAGGGAGGAAGCGATGGCAGACAACTGTTGTGTCGTATATAAAGGGCCGGGCGAAGTCGAGGTTGAGGACATCGGCTATCCAGGGTTAGAAGTCCCTAGCGAGGTCGAAGGCTTTCACGGACAGAAGAAAAAGGCCGAGCACGGCGTCATCTTAAAGATTGTCTCGACCAATATTTGCGGCAGTGACCAGCACATGGTTCGTGGTCGCACCACCGCACCCGAAGGGCAAACCTTGGGGCACGAGATCACGGGCGAGGTCATCGAGGTCGGCAGCGACGTGCAGTTTATCCAGAAGGGCGATATCTGCTCGGTGCCTTTCAATATCGCCTGCGGACGCTGCCGCAACTGTAAGGAGCGCAAGACAGGCATCTGCTTGAACGTCAACCCGGCGCGGCCCGGCGCGGCCTACGGCTACGTGGACATGGGCGGTTGGAAGGGCGGCCAAGCTGAGTACGTGACGGTGCCCTACGCCGACTTCAATCTCTTGAAGTTCCCCGACCGCGACCAGGCGATGGAGAAAATTCTCGACTTGACCATGCTCTCCGACATCTTCCCGACGGGCTTTCACGGCGCGTATACCGCCGGGGTCGGACCGGGCTCGACGGTGTACGTGGCGGGCGCGGGGCCTGTGGGCTTAGCGTGCGCGGCCTCGGCGCAGCTTTTGGGCGCAGCGGCGGTCATCGTCGGGGACATGATTCCTGAGCGCTTAGAGCAGGCGCGGAGCTTCGGCTGTGAGACTATCGACCTCAGAAAAGATGCCACTTTAGCCCAGCAGATCGAGCAGCTCATGGGTGAGCCACTGGTGGATTCCGCCGTAGACTGTGTCGGCTTCGAGGCGAGAGGGCACGGCGAAAACGCGAAGGAAGCCCCGGCAACCGTGCTCAACGACGCGATGACCGTAACCCGCGCGGGCGGCAAGATCGGTATTCCGGGTCTCTACGTCACGGGCGACCCCGGCGCGTCCGACGAGGGCGCACAGGAGGGACGGCTCGGCATCCGTATCGGGCTGGGCTGGGCCAAGTCGCACATGTTCATGACCGGGCAGTGCCCCGTGATGAACTACAACCGCGAGCTGATGATGGCGATTCTCGCGGATAAGGTGCAGATTGCCAAAGCGGTCAACGCGACGGTGATTCGTTTGGACGACGCGCCGCAAGGCTACAAGGATTTCGACCAAGGCGCGGCGAAGAAGTTCGTGTTGGACCCGCATGGGATGATCGGCGCGTAGCGCTCCGTGGGACTTGCGGCTTGTTGAGCTGCAAGTCCCAGTTACTACCCCGTCAGGTAAAAAACGAAACATGTCATTTTGAACTAGGTTAGAGCAAAGCTCAATAGGCTCTTAGCCTTGACCTATAGAACGCTAGTGTAGTGAAGAATCTCTGACTCTGCTGACTCCTCTGACAGAGAGTGAAGGGCGAGACCCCTCGACTGCGTCGCCGTAGGTCCCCGAAAGGGGGTTGCACTCCGCAAGGCTTGACGCCCGACTCCCTTGTGCCCTTTGGGTATCGTGAACGGGGTGACAACAGTATCGCAAAACTTAGTTGACGCTGTAGTTATATACGCCCGCATAAATTTGCTGTACCTGCTCGAGACCCAACCCCTAGCGCGGACATACGACCTTACAAGTAGAGGTCACCAGCAAGCGTCACTGCCAAGCGTTTTTGAGCAAGCCAAGTCCAAATCTCGACCGAAGGGGATATGATACTTTGACCTTCAGGAACAATTTTTCTGGGGGGAATGATGGATTTCGTTGAACGCACGACGCGCTTAGAGGTCGGTCCCGACTTGCAGACACCCGGCACGCTCCAAAGTTGGGAGCAGCGCGGCAGAACCTTAGAGGCGACCTTTGAGCGCGGCAGGTTGCGCGTAACCTCATTCGCTAAAGATATCGTCCGCGTGCACTTCTCGGTCATAGGCGAGTTTGCGCCGCGCCGCCCCTGGTCGATTACCAAACGAGAAGACGCTTTTGACGCGCCCGATTGGAACGTGCAAGAGGTCGCGGGTGGCCTCACGCTCACGGCGGAGCCCATTACGGTGCATTTGGCGAAAGACGGCAGGCTTACGCTTGAACGTGCCACTGAGCAAGGGCGCGTGACCTTCGCTGAAGACGCATCGCCCCCGCGCTGGCGCGAGGTCAGGGCGCAAGATACCGACATGCGGCTGCGCAAAGGGGACGAGTTGCCCGAGGGTCGCCTTCGACTCGAGGTGCGCTCGAGCAAAACCCTCCCCCTAGACGAAGCCGTGTACGGTCTGGGCGAGCGCACCGGCAAACTCGGGCGGCGCGGGCGCGTGCTGACCAACTGGAACTTCGACCCCGATTGGGGCCACGGTCGTCATCAGAGCAACCTCTACCAGTCGCATCCAGCCCTCCTAGCAGTGCGGCCCAGCCAAAGAGATCAACCCGGTGCGGATAGACCCAGTCTCGCTTGGGGTATGTTCTTGGCGTCCAGCTTTTACAGTCAATTTGATGTAGGGCAAGCCAACTGGGAGCGCTTGGAAACGCTCACTCTGGGCGGTGAACTCGACCTTTACCTCTTTTGCGGCCCGACGCCAGCGGACGTGACCGAGCAGATTACGCGCTTGACCGGGCGACCTTTCATGCCTCCCTTGTGGGCTTTGGGCTATCACCAATCGCGCTGGGGCTACCGTTCGGGCGAGGAGATGCGCCGCTTGGTGCAGAACTTCCGGGGCGCTGACATTCCCCTGGACGTCCTTCACTTCGACATCGACTACATGCGCGGCTACCGCGACTTCACCTGGCACCCGGAGCGCTTTCCCGAGCCGAAAACGCTTTTGGACGACCTGCGTGACGAGGGCGTTCGCGCGGTGACGATTCTCGACCCCGGCGTCAAAAACGATTTAGAAGGTTATGGCGCAGCCGAGCGCGGGGTGGAGCGAGAGGTCTTCATCAAGAACCCGGACGGCTCGCGCTTCGTCGGCTACTGTTGGCCTGGTGAAGCCTTGTTCCCTGACTACACCCGCGAAGACGTGCGCCGCTGGTGGGGCGACGAACTCAAAGCGAGCCATATCGACACGGGCGTAGCGGGCGTCTGGGTGGATATGAACGAACCGTCCATCTTCGACTCGCCTTTTGACAGTGAGGAGATTCCCTATCAGAAGCCGATGCCCTTGGCGACACCGCAAGGGGGTAAGGAAGAGGTCACGCACACGACAACTCACGCTGAGGTGCACAACCTCTACGGGCATTTGATGGCGCGGGCCACCTTCGAAGGGCTCCACGCGCACCGCCCGAACGAGCGCCCCTGGGTCTTGACGAGAAGCGCCTTCGTCGGCACGCAGCGCTACGCGGCGAGTTGGATGGGGGATAACTCGTCGTGGTGGGAGCACCTGGAGGCGAGCTTGCCGCAGCTCTCGAGCATGGGCTTGGTCGGCTCCCCCTGGGTCGGCGTGGACATCGGCGGCTTCTTTCGAAAACAGCCACCCCGAACTCTACGCCCGCTGGGTCGAGTTGGGCACCTTTTACCCCTTCATGCGCACCCACACCTGTCAGGGCACCCACGCGCAAGAGCCCTGGTCGTTCGGCAACGAGGTCGAAGAGGTCGCGAGACGCGCCATCAAGCTCCGCTACCGCTTGCTGCCCTACCTCTACACCTTGGCGCACCACGCGCACGAGCGCGGCGACCCCTCCTTCAGACCGCTTGTGTACGACTTCCCCAACGACGCCCACGTCTACCAACTCGACGATCAAGTGATGGTCGGCCCGCACCTCTTGGTCGCGCCTATCTACCGTCCTGGTCAGGATCACCGCATGGTCTATCTGCCCGACGGGGTCTGGTACGACTTTTGGAATGGTGAAGAGGTCGCCGCAGGCCACCACACCGTTTACGCACCCTTGGGGCGCATCCCCATCTTTGTGCGCGGCGGCGCGGTTTTGCCGCTCGGGAATGAACGGGACTCGAGCACCCAACCCCTAAGCGAACTCACCCTCAACGTGTATCCGGCAGGGGAGAGCGAGTGGACCGTGTTAGAGGACGACGGGCTCAGCTTCGCCTATAGAGAGGGTGAGGTAGCACGCCTTCACGTCGAAGCCCAAGCGCGGCGCGTCCGCGTCACGCCCGACTACGAGAGGTTCGAGCCCGCGCCGCGTGAGTTGGTCGTGCGTGTTGTTTTAGAGGAGAGGCCGCAGCGCGTAACGCTGAACGGTGAAGAGGTCGCGGCGACGTGGGACGAAGCGGGACGCGCGGTGAGCGTGCGTTGGCAGGATGACGGTCAAGCTCGAGAGGTCGAGGTGGCGTGATGAAAGACTAAGATGTACTAGGACCAACCTCTTCTACTACACAGTTTCTACTATACAGTGATGTTGCTAAATGAGTTAGGTCGAACCTTCGTTGGCGCTTCTTACGACCTTCTCAATTTGGTTGTGCGGGGTGTGAAAAACTGCACGTTTACGGCGTGTTGACGTCTGTATAGGGCGCGTGCGTAAACCAGTCCACAGATGCCTAGGTAGATGAAAGGTCACAATGGACAGGTGTTTCGACCTACTCTCCTCCTGCTCGTCCTTCTGACGGGCTGCTTGCCCATCCCCGACGTGCGCGTCGACCTCAACTTGCCGCCCGCGACCTACCGCTTCGCACCTGAGCGCGTGAGAACAGAATACGTGAGCGTGCCGGGCTATCCTGCGCCTAATACGCCCGAACGCCTCAACCGAGCGCTCTACGTGCGCTACTTCACGCCCAAGCTGGACGAGCCCACCGAGACCGTGCTCATCCTCGTCCCCGGCATCTTCGGCGGCGCGACAACGATGGATATCTTGGCGCGGCAACTCGTGGCAAGTCAGCCCGGTTTGGAGGTCTGGGCGGTGGACCGCCGTGCCAACCTCCTAGAGGACCGCCGCGCGACCGTGGAGAGCCTGCACACGGGCGACCCGTATACCGCTTATGACTACTACGTTGAAAATCGGGGCAAGGAAGACGGCTTTAAGGCCATGCCACCTGAAGAGGTTTCCTTCTTAGCCTTTTGGGGCTTGGACGTGCACCTGCGCGACCTGCACGAACTCGTCAAGCGAGCCGAAGAGAGCGCCGGTACCGTCATCTTGGGTGGGCACTCGCTCGGCGCGAGCATGGCGGCGCTCTACGCGGCCTATGACTTTGGCGCTGAAGGTGCTCAGGATTTAGGCGATGACCACGTGGACGGCCTCCTGCTCATCGACGGTACGCTCGGGCGCACGGGCGCATTCAGCCGTGAAGGAGGCTTCTCGGTTGGACCGATCGAGCTTGTCCCCGATGTGGCGAGCCTGGAGACCGGCCAAGGCAACCCGTACTTCACCCTCGCGTTTGCGCCGCACACCTTTGCTAGAAGTGAAGCGAAAGTGCTCCTCGCCCGCTTTGCACCGGACGCTTTAGCCCCGAAAAAAATCTCTGACTTTCCCATCACCAACTTCGCCGCTGCCGGGCTAGGGATTGATGAGCGCTACGAGTTCTCGCCCGCCTTTGGCGCGTCCGTAGGTGAGCCTGTCGGCGCGACCTATGACGGCAACCTCTTCGCGTTTTTGTCCGAGGGGGCGAAAGGGGCACGCTCGAGAAGCGTCTCCGGTGTCGCTGAGGGCTACGACGCCGTGCGCTGGGAGCGCGGCGACCCTATGAGCGAGCGCACCGACCTCAGGACCCTTTTGCGTGCGCAGGTCAGCGCCGACACCAACTTCAACGAGTGGTACTTTCCGATTCGCCTGCTTTTAGACATGTCGCGGCTCGACCTCACCTTGAGCGACGAGCCCGGCTTCGTGCCGAACAGCGAGGTAGATACGCCCACGCTCGCCGTTGGCGTGAGTCGCGGGCTGGTGCCCAGTTTGGACGGTTTCTCGGCCTATAACAACGCTCGTGCCAGCGTCTTCTTCTCCGCTTACGTGCTGCCGGGGCTTACGCACGTTGATATCGTTACGGCGGAAGATAACCCTATGGTGCCGCTTTTTGGGCGGTGGTTGGGGCAGGTGGTGGAAGTTGAGCGCTAGAGGCAATGTGCCTTTGACGCGCTAGCCCAACGCCTCTATGCTATTGTGTACACATATGTACATAGGGGTACGCAAAAAGAGGTGAACGGTGAAACACGCAATTAAATCTATAGGCGTTCGGGAGTTTCGTGAAAAGCTCGCCCAACTGCTCCTATCCGATGAACCCCTCGAGGTGACCAAGCACGGTTTAACCTTGGGGTATTATATTCCGACCCATCGCCCTATCACAGCAGACGATAAACGTAGCTTAAAAGAGGCAGCCGAGCAGCTAAGCCAACTTTTAGAGGCGCAAGGACTCGAGCCTGAAGCGCTCATTCGCGCCGCGCAAGACCTCAGGAAGCAGGATAAGAAGGGCGCTCAGGATAAGCAGGCTGCGTGAGTAAGCGCCTCGTCATTGACGCCAACATTCTCATCCGCGCGGTTCTAGGAACACGCGCCTCTGCGCTCCTCGAGACCTACGCGGACAGTACCAACTTCCTAAGCGTTGACGAAGCCTTCGAGGATGCAGCGAAGTATGTCCCTGGAATTATCACGAAGTTTGGTGGCGATGAAAAGGCGCTCAGCGCTGCGCTTCGCAGCTTGAGCGGCTGGGGTACCTTATTAAGATCGTTCCGGCTGAAACCTTAGCCGATTACGAAGCGGAGGCACGCGAACGCCTCGAGCGGCGTGACGAAGAGGATTGGCTTTACTTAGCGCTTGCGCTGCTATTTGACTGCCCGATCTGGACCGAAGACGCTGATTTCTTCGGCTGCGGTGTCGCTACCTGGACTTCCGACAACGTCGAAATTTTTCTAAGGAAAAACAAAGATAACGAGGATGAAGCTGAGAGTACTAATTAAGGCTCAGCAACGCTTCCCTCAACACATGCTTCTGCACCTTCCCCAACGCATTACGCGGCAATTCCGCCACAAAATAGACCTCTTTAGGTTTCTTAAACCCCGCCAGCTTCGCCCCACAAAAGGCTCGCAACTGGGCCGCCTCAACCTCTTTCGACGTCACCACCGCCGCCACGACCTTTTCCCCTAAATCTTCATCGCTCAGCCCCAACACCGCGACCTCTCGCACCGCCTCATGTTGCGCCAAGACCTCTTCGACCTCTCTAGGGTAAACGTTGAACCCACCCGAAATGATCAGCTCTTTGGCGCGTCCGCTGATGGTGTAATAGCCGTCCTCATCCACGAAACCCAAATCGCCCGTCTTAAACCACCCGTCTACAAAGCTGGCCTCGGTCTCGTCCGGCTTGTTCCAATACCCCTTCGTGACGTTTGGACCGCGCAGTTGTAACTCGCCGGTCTCGCCTTGCGGGACGACTTTATTCTCACGATTCACAATGCGCACCTCGACGCCCGCGAAGGGCACGCCCACCGAGCCCGCTTTGCGCTCACCTTCGAGGGGATTGCCTAAGTTCATGATCGTCTCGGTCATACCGTAGCGTTCCAGAATACGCAGGCCAAAGGTCTCTTCGACCTCTCGCATCATCTTCGGGCTGAGCGGCGCAGAGCCTGAGACGAGCAGCCGGAGTTTACTTACCTCTTCGCGCCCTAGCTTTTGTTGCCGCGCCTCTTTGAGTAGCCTCGAGACCATCGTCGGCACGCCAAAGAACATGGTGACTTGCCCCTTACGTAGTTCGCTCAGCACGTCCGCCGCGTCGAAGTTGCGCTTTAAGGTGAGGCTCGAGCCCTGTACCAGCGTGCCGTGCAACCCGACGCCCAGCCCGTGCAGGTGAAAAAGCGGCAAGACTAAGAGGAGATGATCCGCCGCCGTCCAGCCCCACGCCTGCGTGACTGCGCGGCTGTTGGAGACGAAATTGCCGTGCGTCAGCATCGCGCCTTTGGCGCGTCCGGTCGTACCGGAGGTGTAGCCGATGAGGGCCAGGTCGTCTGAGTTGAGGTCAGCGGGGAAGAGGAGAGGGGGGCTCAGCACTAAGTCTCGCCACACCTCGTCATCGTCGATCAGACTTTGGCCTAGCTGGATAACCTCTTCTACAGAAGTTTCACCTAGCACGCCGTCCAACTCGCCAGTCCGCTCCGCGTCCGTCACGACAAGCCGTGCGCCCGAATCGCTCAGGAGGTGGCGCAGCTCGGTCTCTCTGTAGCGAGTATTGACCAAAACGACCACGCCGCCCAGCCACAGCGTCCCTAGATACGCCGCGACGAAACTCGGCGAGTTCTCTAAAAAGAGCGCGACCCGCTCGCCTTTGCGGAGCCCCCACGCTTGCAAAGCCCCGGCGACGCGGCTCACATGCGTGTAGAGGTCGCTGTAGCTATAACCCTTGTCTTCGAAGTAGATCAATGTCTTATCAGGTGAGGTCTGGACGTTGTCTAAAAAAATATGGGCGAGTGAGGTCACGGCCCTAAGTTTAGCCCAAGTCGTGCGCCCCAGCCCCCACACCGTCGCACGCATAAGTGCGTGTTAGGTTTAAGGGAGAAAAATTTACGGAGGTGGCAATGCGCCGCGTTTTTTCGTTTTTAATGGTTTTGGGCTTGCTCATAGGTTGTGGAAACAGTGTAGGTGTGCCGGGCAACCCGTCCGCGCCGTCGGTGGGGGGCGATATCTCCGCCGACGAGGTGGCAATTTCTGTTGAGGAGGGGATGTCGTCAAGCGGTGCGCCCCTATTTAACGTTACGTTTACCAACAACTCGAGCGTCGATATAAGCGCCAGCGCTGAATTTAGGCTCATCTCTGGCGATACAGTGGTTGACAGCGCGGTTGCCTTTTCCTCAGATAACCTGGCAGTAGGTCAATCTTTCACTGACGAGGCTAGATTCCTTGACATAGAGAGCCACGATGCGTATAGGTGCTATACCTACGACCTGCTCGTTTTCGCTGGTGACATGGGCGCTGTCAACTCCGACGAAAAGACCTATAGCACCTGCGAATAGGCCATAGGGAGGCGCGGTTAAGGCCGCGCCTCCATCACCGAATAGATGAGAATACCCGCCGCCACCGATGCGTTCAGCGATGCTACCTGTCCCCGCATCGGGATCATCACCGTGTCGTCGCACTTGCCTTTCACGAGCCGGCGCATCCCCGACCCTTCCGAACCGATAACTAAAGCCGCGTCCCGGTCCCAGTCGATATCGCCCGGTTTGTTGTAGGCATCCCCTGACGCGCCATAAATCCAGACGTTGCGCTTTTTGAGCCCGTCGATGTAGCGCGGTAAGTTCTTGACCTGAACGAGTGGCAAGTGACTGCTTGCCCCTGCTGAGGTCTTCGCCACAACCGCCGAAAGCGGAGCGCTGCGCCGCTCCTCGGTCACGACGCCGTGCGCCCCTAACACTTCGGCGCTGCGGATGATTGCACCGTAGTTGCGCGGGTCGCTAAGTTGGTCCAAGAGGATGAGCAGCAGCCGCTCACCTCTTTCCTCGGCGAGTCGAAAGGGCGCTTCGGGCTCGGCGTAGGTCAGCTCGGGCAGCTCGGCGGCGATGCCCTGATGCCGCGTGGTCTTTAAGGTCTGGTCGAGGTCGATGCGGGGGACGTGGTCGAAGGGGACGCCGTGGCGCTTGGCGAGCGACTCTAACTGCTTGACCGTGCCCTGCTGCACGCCGTTGGCAATCAGGAGACGCTGCACGTCGCCCTCTTGCAAAGCTTCGATGACCGCTTGTTTTCCGTAGATGAGCATAGAGGTCATTGTAGCCCACTGGCTGCGCGGAGAAGGTCGGTAAACCTCTGAGGGCGGGGATTGATAGGAAATAGAGAAAAGATGGAAATCTTCCTAAGTACACGACAAAAGCCTGAAAGCGCTGTGTATTAGGGTCAAGGGAGAGGTTGGTGATCGCTCTGCGGATAAAGTCAAGCCCGAGCCGGAAGACAGACCTTTCACGTCTACCGTGCGGCTTGATGCGAATAGGCTTGAGTCGGTGTTGCCAGTGACCGACTTTAAGCGCCCAGAGAAAGGCGAGACTAACCACAGCGACCAGGGCGCTGCGCTCGGTGTCCTTGAGGTGGGTATCTTCGAGGTTGAAGCCGCTCGACTTGAGGGCTTTGAAAAGAGACTCTATCTGCCACCTGTGGGCGTAAGCGCTCAAGGCTTTTCTAGGATTGCGGTTGGTCACAATGATGACGAGTTGCTGGTCACAGCTCCTAGTTGCAGCAACGGCAAGCTCACACCCACAAATCTTGTAGCGGTGGTGGAGGCTTCGCGTTTGCAAGGGTTCAAGCTGCCGAAAAAAGGCTGCGAGTTGAAACCAGTTGTCAGCTAGGCTGTTTTCTCGGATGCGAATGGCAAAGGGAATGTTTTGGTCTATCAGGAACCCAAACCAGTCTTGACCAATGAACTCCCTATCTGCAAGTAAGACCTCTATGCGCTCAGGTTTGATGACCTCCAAAACCTGTTCGAGCAACTCAGTGCGCTCCAGTGTGTTCGAGTTGCCCTGTTTAGTCAGAAGAACGAACGCGAGGGGGCTAGCGATACCTTCATCGACTAGAGCAATCATCAAAATATTGATGTTGAATACGCCAAACTTCCAGTTCGTTCTATCGACGCATAAGGTGTAACGCTGCTTGTCGAGAAGTTTGACTATGAAGCGCGTGAAGTGTGTCTCGTCAAGCTCCAGCTCAGCAAAGAACCGCTGCGCCCGTCTATACACAGAAGCCTCACATGCCCAGCTTTGCATAGTGCTGACCACGCGCTTGAGATTGACCGTCCTCGCCTCGACAATACCCAGCATCAACATGCTCAGAAACGTGAGCCTCGACTTGTGCAAGTTGACACCTACTTCTTTCAACGCTTCGACTAATCCAGTATGCTTCATTTGAGTTCTCCTTCGTTTAGCTACGCACTAAACATTCTTCAGGGAGAACTCCTTTTTGTAAAATTGTCGTGTACTAAGGAAATCTTCAATCTTTCCTCTCAGTCCTGTTATAGTTAGCCCGTGAACAAGCTCGAGCAGCGCTACGAAGGCAAAGCCAAGCGCATTTTCGCCACGGACGACCCCACGCTTTTCATCGTCGAGTACAAGGACGACGCCACGGCGTTTAACGCGCAAAAGCGCGGCACGATTCGCGGTAAAGGGGCGGTCAACAACGCGGTGAGCGCGAAACTACTCGAGATATTGGTGGCGCAGGGCGTTTCTACGCACTTTGTCAAAACGCTTTCTGAGCGTGAGCAGCTCGTCAAAGCGGTGAGCATTATCCCCGTCGAGGTCATCGTGCGCAATCTGTCGGCGGGCTCGTTCGCCAAGCGTTACGGTGTCCCTGAGGGCGGTGAGCTGAGCCCCACCGTCATTGAGTGGTGTTATAAGTCCGACGAACTCGGCGACCCGCCGATGAACTCTGCCACGGCGGTGGCTTTGGGGTTTGCCACCGAAGAGGAATTGACGGTGCTCTTTGACCTCTCGAGCAAAATCAACAGCCTGCTGAGGCCCTTTTTCGCGGAGCGCTCGTTAGTGTTGGTGGACTTTAAGCTCGAGTTTGGCCGCCTGCCCTCCGGTGAGATCATCCTAGCCGACGAGATCAGCCCCGACACCTGCCGCTTGTGGGACGCTTCGAGCGGCGAAAAGCTCGACAAAGACCGCTTCCGCCGCGACTTGGGCGGCGTCGAAGAGGCGTATCGAGAGGTTTTGAAGCGCGTCTTAGAAGGGGAAGCTCATGCCTAACTTCCACGCTGAAGTCTACGTCACCCTAAAACGCGCTATCCTAGACCCGCAAGGGCGAACCGTAGAGAATACCTTAAAACGCCTCGGCCACGAGAATTTGGCGGATTTGCGCGTCGGTAAATACATCGAACTCACCCTCTCGGGCGAGCGCGAAGAGGTCGAGGCGCAACTGCAAGAAATCGCGACAGGTGTGCTCAGCAATCCGGTGATGGAAGAGGTGCGCTTTACGCTTTCGGAGCTAGCGCGAGCCGAATGATTTTTACGTCAATACTGAATCCGTCAGTCCGTAGGGGCGATTCATGAATCGCCCCTACGAGACAGCGCTGTATTCGAACGAATGACGCAGCGCGGTGTAAGGGAGGGTTTCAAACCCTCCCTTACGAGGTGCAACACAAAACCGGATAGGTCTGCGGCGCTACTCCTTGCCTTCTTCCACCGCCTTTTGAAACTCAGGCACGATGGCGCTGGCGTCGCCGACGATGCCGTAGTCCGCCACCTTGAAAATCGGCGCGTCGGCGTCTTTGTTGATGGCGACGATGACCTTCGAGCGGTTCATCCCCGAGAGGTGCTGCACCGCGCCTGAGACGCCCAAGGCGACGTAGAGGTGGGGCGCGACGGTCTTGCCCGTCTGCCCAATCTGCTCACCGTACGGACGCCAACCTGCGTCTACGACGGCGCGGGTTGAACCTACGCCCGCCGAGAGCGTGTCGGCTAGCGGTTCGACGAGTGTGCTAAACCCTTCCGCGCTGCCGACGCCACGTCCACCCGTCACCACGATATTCGCCTCTTCTAAGGCGATGCGCTCGCCGCCTGCGGTGTGCCGCTCGCCCACCTCCACGCGGGTGTCTTGTTCACTGAGCGAGACGTCTACCCCTTCAATCTGCCCTTCACCGCTCTCCTCAGCGACGGGGTAGATGTTCGGCTTGATGCTGATAACGACAGGTAAACTCTGCGCCTGAACGGTTTCAGTCACCCTCGAGAGGTACGAAAACCGCTGCGCGGTGACGCGCCCCTCTTGCACATCTAAGGAGGTGACGTCCTCGAGCAACGCCGCGTCAAGTCTGAGCGCCACACGCGGACTGTACGAGAGCCCCGAGCGCGTCGCCGCGACGAGCACCACCTTGACCTCTTTCTCTTGCGCTACTTGGGTAACAACCGTCGTATAAGGCTCCGCTCGAAACTCGCCGAGCGCGTCGTCTGTCGCTGTGTAGACCGTACCGACGTACTTGGCAAGCTCATCTGCCGCCGCGTCCGTGTTGCTGCCGATGACGAGCCCTGCCACCTGAGCGTCTAAGGATTCTGCCAAAGACTTCGCTGCTGTCACAAGCTCCACAGCGCTTTTGCGAAGTTTATCGTTTTTGTGTTCTGCCACGAGTAAAATCATGAAAACCTCCGAGCTGGTCAGCTTGTCAGCCAGTCAGGAAAACCTGAAATGCTGATAAGCTGACTGGCTGAAATGCTTATAAAACTTTCTCTTCCTCCCGCAGCAGCCGCGTAAGCTCCCGCGCCGCCTCCGCCGCGTTCCCTTCGATGATGTGCTGGCGGCGCTCGCGCACCTGAATCTCTTCTTTAAGGGTGAGCGTTTTAGGCTCTGCGCCGCCGACCTCTTCCAAGCTCAGCTTTTTAAGCTCCTTGCGCTTGGCTTTCATGATGTTGGGCAAGGTCGGGTAGCGCGGCTCGTTCAAGCCTTGCTGCGTGGTGATGACGAGCGGTAAAGGAAGGGTGAGGTCTTCGCTGCCCTCGTCGCTGTCGTGGGTGACGTGTGCTTGATTGTCCCTAAGCTCGAGCTTCGTCGTCCAATCGCTGTGCGCCCACCCTAGCGCTTCCGCCACCGCCGGCCCGAGCGCCGAAGAGTCCCAGTCCGCCTCTTGTCCGCCGACGAAGACTACATCTGCGCCTTCATCCGAGATGACTTTGGCGAGCACCTTGGCCTGCGCGATAGGGTCCAAGGCTTCGTTTGTTTCGATATGAACTGCGCGGTCTGCGCCCATCGCTAAGGCGGTGCGAATCGCCTCTTCAAAGCGTTTAGGTCCGAGCGCGAGCGCAACAATTTCGGCGTCCTCGCCACTCTCTTTAACACGGAGCGCTCCCTCCACGCCGTACTCGTCCATGCCGTCAATCACAAAGGTGACGCCCTCCAAGTTGATGCCCTCTGCCGCGCTGCGAATTCGCGCTTCGGCGTCGGGGACTTGCTTGATGATGCTGATGATCTTCATTAAACCCCTTTTCTCTGGTCTGTGTTTAATCGTTTTACCCCGCTAACACTGCGTAGCGGACGCTTCACTACCGGATAAAGCAATATACCAGCCATTGCCCCGATAAAAATGGCGTGTTGTCACGAGGTTGAACACTGCGATAAACCCGGCGCGAAGCTAAATGTAAAGCTTTGTGCCTAAGCCAAACTTTGAGTTGAAGCTGTGTTCTAGTGAATGCGTGCTGCGCTCGGGATATACTAGGTCCAGTGCACTTACGAACCTTTCTAACCTTTATGTTGACAAGCCTGCTTCTCGTCCTAACAGCGGCGCAAGCGCAGATCGTCGTGCCCGAATTCAGCACGCGCGGCGGCGTGCCCGAAGAGGTCACGGCGCGGTTTTTAGACGCCTTTCGCCAGCAACTCGCGGTTCGCGCCGAGTTAGAGGTCTCAGCGGGCAGCATCTTCGCGCCGCCGCCTAAAAGCGGGGTTGACCCCGAAGTCGCGCAAGCTGTCGCAGAGTTGGCGGACGAGCGCTACGGGCTCACGGGCGAGATTATCGCCTCGCGCGGCGCGATAGGCGAGGACACGCCCTATACGATCAACCTCTTGGTCGTCGATACGCAAACGGGCCGAGAGTCCGACCTCATCAGCGAGCCTTTGAGCACGCGCGATTATTTGGGCGCAGTCGCCGAACTTACGAGCGCGGTCAGCGCCTTTATCAACCCGGAGAACCCGCTCTCGAGCGGCTCGGCCAGCCTCTTCATTTCCTCGCAGCCGCGCCGCGCTCAGATTCGTATCGACGGCGCATATGTCGGCAGCACCTCGGAGGTCGGTCCTATCTCGCTCGCGCCGGGGCGCTACAGTGTGGAACTGCGCAAGGCGGGCTTTGTGCCAGAACTCGAGACGGTCACGCTCGAGGTCGACCACACCGAATTTATCAACTTCGAGCTGATGCCGATTCGTAGCGGCAGCGTTCAAGTGACGAGCACGCCCGCCGCTGAGGTCTTTTTAGACGACACGCCCATCGGCACGACGCCCCTCACGGTGAGCGCGGAGCCTGGCGTGCGCACGCTCCGCTTGGAGCGCCCCGGCTTCGTCCCCGAAACCCAAGAGGTGCGCGTGCGCAACTTTTTCGTGAGCCGCGTCTCGGCGAGTTTAGAGCCGCGCTCCGGCAACCTCCTCTACTGGACGCCGCCCGCCGGTTTCTCCGTCGCGATAGACAGCGAGCCCAGGGAGCGCGGCTTCGTCTCCGAATTGTCGCCGGGTCCGCACCGCGTCGAGCTTAGGCGCGGCGTCAACACGATTCGCTTTACGTTAGATGTACCGGAGACAGGGATTTATGAGATCGACTTCCAGACGCGCTCGCTGATCCCGTTGGAGCGGTGAGGGTTGCACCAGTTGTTATCAAGATGAGCGCTCTTGAGTCGGTAGAGAACGTGGAACGCAAAAGGGATGAGTCTTAATTCTAAACGCTCCCTTTTTTGTCTTCTTAGATGCTACTTCTTTACCTCGAGCCTCAAAACTCAAACTGATACGCACTTCTCAGCGTAAAGAGCGGCACGCCAAAGTCCTCGGTGGGCGCGGCGAGCAGGGTCGTGCGGAGCGTGCCGTCTCCTAAAGCGCCCGCCAAACTCGCCTCAGCGCTGACTCTAGGCGCATCGACGCGGTAAGGCTCAGCTTTGACCTCGAGGCTATAGTCCACGCTACCGCGTTTCTGCACGGAGAAGCGTGCGCCCGGCAAAAGCCCTTCGCTGCCCGCACTCACTAGGAGTGACCCTCTTATGGTCGGCAAACTGCGCTCGTTGAGGGCGTAGGTAAATCCGATTGCACCGTAGCCCGCTTGTGTCTCCGGGGCGAGATACCCCTCGGCTAAGACGAGTCCGTTGTCGCGTCCACGCAGGCGGCGCAGCTCAAGCGCCCCTGTACCCCGCACGCCGAGCCCACCACCACGCAAGTAGATGAGGTCGGGGTCGAGGGTGAGGATACGGGTACGGCTTACACGGTAGGTCAAGCCGACGCCGAGTTGGGCGGCGAAGGTCTCCTCAGCGGGCGTAGCGAGCAGAAAGGGCCGCGCGTCAGAGAAGAGGTCTTCGGGGGCGAAGCGGCCCGGATTGACGTTAAAAGCGTCCAGCCGCGCCCGCGCCGCGACGGGGCCGAGCACGCCGTCTCCGCGCACCGACACGGCGAACGCGCCGTCCGTATCTGCGTCGGCTGCGCCCGTCACCGCGAGGTTGCCGATAGGCCCGAGTGAGGTGCTAAAGCGGGTGTTCGCGCCCCCTTCAAAGCGCGCCGCGTCCAGATCGAGCGCCGCGCGAAGGCCAAAGGTGAGCCCCTCGGCTCTGAGCCCGCTCAGGCGAATATCCGGCTCGAAGCCTGCTGAAGAGGTGTTCGCGCCGAGCGTCACCGTCTGTGCGCTTGCTAAAGTTAGGGCGAGTGAAGTAAAGAGAATGAAGCTGAGGTACAGGGTTGATAAGAATTTAGAGTGAAACACGGCCCCACTATAGCGCAGGGAAGATGTGTTTTCCTGTTCTCGAGTCAGTTTTTGAGTGATGCGTTACAACCTGTGCGTAAGTTTTCGGTGCCACAGACAGACGTGCGTTGCGATTCGAGAATACACAAGTTGGGACACTTTCGTCTTTGGGGCGCACATTGTTGTAGCTCGAGTCCGGTGGCGCAAATGAAACCGTACGTAGCGTTTCCCAGCGGATCAACCCTATTAGGATGAGCTGGGTACACCTGCTTCTAGTCAACTCAAAATCCTCACTTTAAGCTGAGTGCGGGGTAGTGTCTCGTAGCAGCCCATTGGCTGCTCAGCTCGTACCCCCCGGCGGTAGCAGCCACGTGGCCTACTGCGGGGGACTACCCCGCACTTTTTATCCTTTTGCAGACTGTTAAAGCCCCAGTAACCGAATCAAAAGCGGCACGAGCAAGGCCGTCAGCGCTCCATTTAGTCCCATCGCCAAGCCCGAAAACGCCCCCGCCTCTTCGCTCACTTGCAGCGCCCGCGCCGTGCCGATGCCGTGCGAGGCCGTGCCGATAGCGAAGCCCTGCACCGCGCCGTCACGCAGCCGCAAGAGCCGCAGTACCTCAACGCCGATGCTCGCGCCGACGATACCCGTAAGAATGACCAATACGGCGGTGAGGGGCGGTGCGCCGCCGATTTGCTCTGCGACGCCCATCGCAATCGGGGTGGTCACGCTTTTGGGCGCGAGCGAGAGCACGGTGCGCTCGCTCAGACCGAACCCCTGCGCCAATAAAATAGGCGCGAGGATGCCCGTGGCGGAGCCCGCGATGAGGGCGGTGGTGAGGGGGAGGAGGCTCGAGCGCACCTTCCCCAGTTGATTGTAAAGAGGGATGGCGAGCGCTACAGTCGCAGGTCCCAGTAGAAAGTGAACGAACTGCGCCCCTTCAAAATAGGCGTCATAAGGCGTGTCCGTCACGAGCAAGACCGCGACGAGCGCCGTGATGGACAAGAGCACTGGATTGACCAGCGGCAACGCGCCGCTCCGCTCAAAGAGCCACTGCGCCGCGCTGTAGACGAGCAGCGTAGCGGTGAGCCATAAAAGCGGCGTCTGCGCTAAATAGACCCAAATATCTTGGGCTAAATTCATACGCTGCCCCGTCCAAGCCTGAGCACGAAGAAAAAGACCGCGCCCGTCACCGCGAGCGTGAGGAGCGTGCTGACGATGAGCACCGCGCTGAGTACGAGACCTTCACTGCGCAAGAGGGGCAAGTAGCGAATCACGCCGACGCCTGCGGGCACAAAGAGGAGTGAGAGGTGGGCCAAGAGGCCGCTCGAGACCCCCGCCAGCCCCGCAAACGCGCTGCCGCGCCACACCAACGTCGCGAATAGAAGCAGCATCCCTAAAACGGGACCGGGCAGAGGTAGCTGCGCGGAGCGCACCGCAATTTCGCCGACGAGTTGATAGCCGAGTAGCGTCAGTAGACCGAGTATCATAGCATCCTCCACGGCCCGCAAGCTTGAGCGGGCTCGAGTTCGATGCTAACAGAAGTTATGTGTGCGGGAAATGTGTTCGTCGAGGTCATCTATTTGACGGAACATGGCATTAACCCATTTTAGGCTGTAAAGCTGTGGAGCAACCCTTTGCGGCAGCGCTCACCTCTTTTCTAGGCCGGTCTCCCCGGTGGGCGTAGAGGGTGGGGCACACCTGTAGCGGAGGGGTGCTCTGCTTTTTTATGAACCTCTTTGTAAAGGTTGCTTTGTGGAGGCTACACCCAAGGAAACGAACTGCCCAGGCGCGTCTCGAGCTTCGTCACCAGTTCCAAGGCCGCTCTGCCCGTAAGCGGTGTGCCCTGCGTTCCCTCCAAATACTCGGTTAAAAAAGGCGCTTTCAAGACGCGAAAGCGGGTGCGTCCGCCGCGCCGGGCGTGCACGGCGAGTTCGCCTGGCTGCTTGGTCGAGTAGACGGTGTAGCGCCAGCCGTCACGCTCGGCCTCGCGCTCGAAGCGCTGGGAGATGGTCTCTCGGGCGATGAACATGTCGAAGAGGAGTTCACTCTCAATTTCCTCGAGGCTGTAGGTTCGTTTCATGAGTGTAGTTTGCCCGTTAGGGTGTTCCTTGGGCGTTACGCTAGAGCTAGCTTAGTGTTGAGGTCGCTAATAAGGGTCGCGGCAAAGTCAGAATACGGGACCCCGAAAGAATCATCTATAACCCCGACATCTTGCGCGGCTCGAGTGAAATGGTGACTGTCTAGCGACGTTTTTAAGCCCAACTTGTTCAAGTACAATGCGTAAGCTACACTGGAAGCGTGGGTCACTCCCACTGTCCGCCGGGGGGTGTCGGCGGCCCGCTAAAGAGATTGCCTTGTGCAACCTCTTTAGCGTGGTTGCATTTGGCATCCTCTTTGGCGGGCGTAAAGGTTTCGCCTTTACTCTGTAATTTTTACCTCTTCCAGCGCTCGAGCTATCAAAATATCGTGATAGTTCCTGAGCGGTTCACCGGGCGCAGGGTTGCGCTGGACATACTGCCCGTCAGAGCGCAAATCCCAGGCCAGACGGTTGTCGCTTAACGCCGCCTCTAAGATGGCGATGAGCCGCCGCTGCAAAACCGCATCCTTCACGGGCGCGACAGCCTCCACGCGGTCCGAGAGGTTGCGCCGCCGCCAGTCGGCGCTGCCCAAATAGATACGGGGCGCACCGCCATTGTGAAAGTAAAAAATGCGGTCATGTTCCAAAAAGCGCCCGAGGATGCTCACCACCCGAATCGTCTCGCTGACGCCTTTAAGCCCCGGACGCAGGCGGCAGAGCCCGCGCACGATGAGGTCAATCTGCACGCCTGCTTGCGAGGCGCGGTATAAGGCTTGGATGATTTCTGTGTCGTCCAAGCCGTTCACCTTCGCGGTGATGCGCCCGCTGCCGTCCTTTCGCTGCTGGGCAATTTCACCCTCGATAAGCTCTAAAAAGCGCTTGCGCATGTCACGCGGCGCGACCAAAAGTGCTTCGTAATGCTGCTCGGGCGCGTAGCCCGTGAGGTAGTGAAACAAACGGGTGAGGTCCGCGCCGATGGTGGGATCGGCGGTGAGAAGGCCCAAATCGGTGTAGAGGCGGGCGGTCTTGATGTGGTAGTTGCCCGTGCCGATATGCGCGTACGTCCTCACGCCCTCGTCCTCTTCGCGGATGATGAGCGTCGCTTTGGCGTGCGTCTTGAGCCCGACGAGCCCGTAGGCGACGTGGACGCCCGAGTTTTCCAACATCTGCCCCCATTCGATGTTGTTCGCCTCGTCAAACCGCGCTTTGACCTCGACTAAGACCGCGACCTGCTTGCCCCGTTCCGCCGCCCGCATCAAGGCCGCGACGGTCGGCGAATCGTCCGAGGTGCGGTATAAGGTCTGCTTAATCGCCACCACGCGCTCGTCCTCAGCGGCCTCTTCGACCAGTCGCAAGACGGAGGTGCGAAAGCGCTCGTAAGGGTGATGGACCAACACGTCGCCGCGCTTTAAGGTCGTGAAAATATCATCGGCGTCGCGCTCGCTATCGGTTTTCAGTCGCACGGGTGTTACAGGTTTCCAGCTTGGATATTGCAACGCTTCACGCGGCAAGTCAGCGAATTCGGCGAAGTCCGCGAACGAGAGGAGCGGCGTAGGATAGAGGTCGGCTTCGCCGATGTCCAACTTCTCCATGAGGTAGCGGCGCAACGGCCCCGGCATGGTGGCTTCGACCTCGAGCCTCACCACGGGCGCAAAGCGCCTTTCGCGCAACTCCTCAGAGATCATCGCCAAGAGGTCGTCCGCCTCCTCCTCCTCGCGCCGCAAGTCGGCGTTGCGCGTGACCCGAAAGGCGTGCACCTCCAAGACCTCCATCCCCGCGAAGAGGTCGCCCACGTGCTGGGCGATAAGGTCTTCTAAGGGGAGGACGCGGCGCTCATCTAACCACCACCAGCGCCCGCGACTCAGCGGCACTTTGATGCGGGCGAAATGTGTCGTGCCGCGCTCAGGGTGGCGCAGCATTACGGCCAGAGATAGGCTCAGGTTGGAGATGAAGGGGAAGGGGCGTCCGGGGTCCACGGCGAGCGGCGTGAGGATGGGGTAGATGCTCCCCTCGAACGCTTCTTTGGCTTTTTGCTTGTCACTTTTCGAGAGAGAGGTGTAGGCAGTTAGCTCGAGCCCCGCCTCCTCCGCCAATAGGGGTCTAAGTGTGTCCCAAAGCGCCGCCATCTCCCCGTACATCACCCTTGCGGCTACGCGAATAAGCGCCAACTGCTCAGCCGGCGTGCGCCCGTCCGGGGAGAGCTTGCTGACGCCCGCGACCTCTTGCCGCTTGAGCCCGCCCACGCGCTTCTGGAAAAACTCGTCCATGTTGCTCGCGGTGATCGCCAAGAAGCGCACGCGCTCTAGTAGCGGCAGCCGCTCGTCTTTCGCCTGACAGAATACGCGCCAGTGAAAGTCGATTTCGCTCAGTTCGCGGTTGAAGTAGAGCGCGGGGTCGCTCAGCGCCACGTCTGTGGCTACAGAATGAGGGGCGGTTGCTTTGGGCGGCGTTGCCCCTTGCGCTTGTTGTTCCTGTTGATCTTCTTGCGCAGCTTGCTCGACCTCTTCGGGCGTCGTTTCTCGGTTGGATTCAGTCCTCGCTAGTGTTTCTGACATCGCTGCTCCTCACTTAGTTTATCGTCCGCCGCAGCCAGCTTGCTGCGAGCGGTACAAATGGCGTAGCTTTCAGGGTATTATGGTAAAAGAGAGTCACAGCATGATGAGCGTGCGAGCGCTCAATTTTCGCACCCCGTGGAGGCTAATCGTGAACACCAACATTCGACTCGTACTCGTTGTCATCGCCCTTCTCTCTGGCATCATCGCCCTTCTGGGCGTAACAGACGCCATCGCGACAGCGCCTTTACCTTTTATCATCTTAGGTGGCGTGCTGCTCTCGGTTCCGCTTATTTTGGATGAAGGCTGACACGCTACTAAAGTAATGTACTTTAGCAATTGGAGGCTCCGCGTCGGAGCCTTTTTCTCTGCTGGATACGCCTGTTAAAACGGGCGAACTAAAAATTTCACGAGCATAAATGTTGTGAATTAATTCGTTAAATGAGATGTCGTTATGGCGAAGTTTGGTATTTATAGTGGACTCGAGCCTCTCCCCACGATTCAATCCAAGATAAGTCGCCTAGCACCCCAGGTGATACAATGCCCGCACCATGCCGCTAAGCCACACGCTCACAAAAAAGACTTTTCAACGATGACGCTTGAAGCGTTGAATGACTCGAGCCCCCAATACTTCGTAGCGGTCTTGGGCGGTATCTTCGAGCATTCACCTTGGGTCGCGGAGGAAGTCCTAGAGCAGCGCCCCTTCACCTCTTTAGAGACGCTTCACCAAGCGATGGTCGCCGCCGTTGACCGGGCTAGTGAACAAAAGCAGCTCGACCTCATCCGCGCTCACCCGGATTTGGCGGGCAAGGCTGCGCTTGCCGGACTCACCGCCGACTCCAAACAGGAGCAGGCAGGTGCAGGCTTAAACCGCCTGAGTGAAGCTGAGTACAAGCGTTTTCACGAACTCAACGCCGCGTATAGGGAGAGGTTCGGTTTCCCTTTCATCATCGCGGTTAAAGGGCACAGTAAAGAGAGTATCCTAGAGGCGTTTGCGGCGCGGCTGGATAACGATTATGAAGCTGAAAAAGAACGTGCTTTGGCTGAAATCGCCAAGATTGCTCGCTTTCGGTTAGCTGCGCTTATCGAACAGAGTTAGGAGAATGAATGTTTTGTGTTGCCTCTTTAGAGGCGATTAGCTCTTAGCCCTTAGTTATCTGCTAAAAAGCTTTTACTAACCGCTTTACACTAAATTTTACAGCCGATGAATCAGTACAGCAACGAACACAACAGGGAGAATCATGACTCAAACCCCCACGATTACGGCGATTGACTACGGCAAAGCGGAAGTCACGGCTTATCGGTTCCATGCAAAGCCGCTCCAAGTCAGCCCCATCCCCGAATCCAGCTTTACCGGACGCACCAACACGCTCTTCGCCGTGCAGGTGGACGTGCAGGTCTTGGGACGCAACTTCGTCCCCGCCTACACCGAAGGCGACAACAGCAACGTGGTTGCCACCGACAGCATGAAGAACTTTATCCTGAAGCAAGCCCTGGAGTTTGACGGCGCAACCTTAGAGGGCTACCTCATGTTTTTGGGGCAACGTTTCTTAGAGCGCTACCCGGAGATGGAAGCGCTCAACGTAGTCGGAGAGGAGCAGCCTTTTGAGGCTGCGTTCGCCAACGGTGGACCGAGTGACGTGCTCTTCCACCGCTCGCAAGGGGACCGCGCGGTAGCTGAATTGTCGCTGGAGCGAACTGATAATGGCGTCAGCGTGTCTGCGCACCGCTGCGGACGCACCGGCTTACAACTCGTCAAGGTCACGGGCAGCTCGTTCGCCAACTTCGTCCGTGACGAACACACGACCTTGCCCGAGATGGTGGACCGCCCCCTTTTTGTCTATCTCGATATCTTCTGGCGCTACGCTGATGTGAACCACGCTTTTAGCAACGACTCTCATTACGTCCCCGCCGAGCAGGTGCGCGATGTGGCAGCGACGGTGTTTCACGAGTTCAATAGCAAGTCCATTCAACACCTCGTTTATGAGATAGGCAAGCGTATTCTGGAGCGCTTTCCGCAGCTTGCCGAGGTCTCGTTTGAGGCGCAAAACAGGCTGTGGGACAAGGGCTACGCTTCCGAAACGGACGAGAGGAAGGTTCACACCGACCCGCGTCCGCCGTACGGTCACATCGGTCTGACCATGAAACAAACTAGAACGCAAGCCGAGACACAAGATGGCTGACTTGCGCTATCCCATCGGTGAATTTATTGTACCGAAAGAGGTCACAAAGGCTCAGCGCGAAGGGTGGTTGGAAGAGGTTGCACGGTTGCCCGAGAGGTTACGTTCTGCCTTAGCGGAACTTAGTAACGCGCAGCTCGAGACCCCCTACCGCCCCGGCGGTTGGAGCGTGCGCAGAGTCGCGCATCACCTCTCCGACAGCCATCTGAACAGCTACACCCGCTTCAAACTCGCCCTGACCGAAGAGAACCCCACCATTCGCCCCTACGACGAGGCGCGGTGGGCCGAACTCGGCGATTCGGACGCGCCTGTAGAGGTTTCTTTGGCGCTTTTAGACGCACTGCATAAACGCTGGATCGTTTTGCTTCGTTCCCTCTCCGAACCCGATTGGCAGCGCACCTTTACGCATCCCGCCTCTGGAGAAACGCTCATCCTAGAACAGAATCTCGCCCACTACGCCTGGCACGGCGAGCATCATCTGGCGCACATTACCTCTTTGCGTGAACGTGAGGGTTGGCAGTGAAACAAGATCAAGGTGTAGGACGCCTTAGCACACACGTTTTAGATACCGCGAACGGAAAACCCGCTGCTGGCATCACCATCGACCTCTTCTTTGTCATGAGCGACTCGAGACAACACCTCGCCAGCTTCACTACGAACGAGGACGGACGCACCGACGCGCCCCTCCTCACCGACGACCTGGAAGTGGGCGTGTTCGAGTTGGTCTTTCACGTAGGTGAGTACTTTGCTGACCTCGAGCTGCCCGACCCCAAATTCTTAGACACTGTGCCCATTCGCTTCGGTATCGCCGACAAGACGCAGACCTACCACGTGCCGCTGCTCGTCTCGCCCTGGAGCTACAGCACGTACCGGGGGAGCTAGGGTGCTCGTCCGCGGTGGAACGCTCGTCACGCCTGAAGCGGTCAAGCGGGCTGACCTCTTGGTCGAGGACGGGAAAATCGCTCAGATTGCACCTGAGATTTTGGACGCGGTAGGGGAGACGTTGGACGTAACAGGACTCTACATCTTCCCTGGGCTTATCGACGCCCACGTTCACTTCAACGAGCCAGGGCGCACGCACTGGGAAGGGATAGAAACGGGTAGCGCGGCGCTCGTAGCGGGGGGCGGCACGGTGTTTATAGACATGCCGCTCAACTCGAGGCCGACGCTAAATAGAGCGAGCTTTCTCGCCAAAAGAGAAGCGGCTGAAGCCTCTTCCTTAACAGATTTTGCCCTTTGGGGTGGCCTGACGCCTAAAAACTTAGACTGCCTAGACGAACTCGCCGAGTGCGGCGCGGTTGGCTTCAAAGCGTTTATGTCGGACAGCGGGATGGGCGACTTTGAAGCAGCGGACGACCTCACGCTCTATAGAGGGATGGAGGCCGCCGCTAAGCTCGGTTTGCCCGTCGCCGTTCACGCCGAGAGCGAGGCGTTGACGAAAGCGTTGACGTTGGAGGCGGCGTCAAGAGGTCAAACGGTGCGGGGTTATCTGGACTCGAGGCCCATCGTCGCAGAACTAGAAGCGATAAATCGCGCCCTGCTGTTCGCTGAGGAAACGCTCGCAGACCTCCACGTCGTCCATGTCAGCACGGCGCGAGGGGTCGCGCTCATTGCCGAAGCGAAGAAGCGCGGCGTGCGCGTGACGTGTGAGACGTGTCCACACTATCTTTACTTCACAGACAAAGATGTAGAGCGTCTGGGCGCAGTCCTCAAATGTGCGCCGCCTTTAAGGAATAACAAGGAACGTCAAGCGTTGTGGCAAGCCGTTCTAACAGGCGAGGTTGACCTCATCGCCTCGGACCATTCGCCCTCACCGCCTGAGCTTAAACAAGAAGACGACTTTTTCAAGGTGTGGGGCGGGATTACCGGGGTGCAGTCGAGCTTGAACGTGCTGCTTAGTGGACATGAAGAGCGCGGCTTACCGCTCGCAGACATCGCCCGGTTGACCTCTTTACGTCCGGCGGAACGGTTTGGACTGGGGGGAAAAGGGAGATTAGAGTCCGGTTTCGACGCCGACTTCTCGCTCGTAGACCTCTCTGACACAGCGACCTTGACGGAAGATGACCTCTTCACGCGCTACAAGTTAAGTCCTTATGTAGGTCAAACCTTGCGCGGACGTATCAGAAGAACGGTGCTGCGCGGAGAAACGCTCTACCTGGATGGTAAGTTAGGGCAGACCAAAGGCAAATTACTACGTCCATATTGATATAAGTTCACACGAATAAAGGAGTCTATGAACCTCTTCGGCACAACCCGCACGCACATCACGCGCAACTACGCGCTCGTCGCACCGGATGGCTACGTCGAGACAGGCTTGCCGGGGTGGACGGGCGTGAGCGCCGTCACCTTAATCTCCCCACAGATGGGCGCAGCCTTTGTGCAGACGCTCATTACGGTGGACTCAGCAGGGGAGAGCGCCCCACCGCTCCCCGGCGTCGAGCGCTTTATCTACGTCGTAGCGGGCGAACTCGTCTTGACCTTAGACAAATCAGACAAAGAGGTCACGCTGAGGGCGGGCGGTTTTGCTTATTTGCCACCGAACCAAGCGCATACGCTCACTTCAACCTCTGGCGCACGTCTCAACCTCTTCGAGCGTCGCTATATCGAATTAAAAGGAACGCCGCTCCCTGAGGTCATCACCGGACACCAGGTCGACGTGCTAGGCGAGCCGTTTTTAGGCGACGAACATCTCATCGTCAAAAAATTCTTGCCCGAGCACCCTAGCTTCGACCTCGCGGTGAACGTGATGACCTTTCAGCCCGGCGCGGCGCTGCCCTTTGTCGAGACGCACATTATGGAACACGGGCTCCTCATGCTTTCGGGCGGGGGCATTTACAAGGTCGAAGAGAACTGGTATCCCGTTCGAGAAGGGGACGCGATTTGGATGGGTCCGTACTGCTCGCAGTGGTTTGGGGCGTTGGGGAGAGAGCCTGCAAGCTATCTACTCTATAAAGAGGTGAACCGCGACCCGTTTAGCTTGGAGAAGGAGAGTTAGCGCAAGACTTCTTCCTTTACGTTAAGCTAAGTATCACAGTGAACCAGCCACGCGACCCCCTGACTTTAGGCGATATACGCGCTGTTGACGCAATCTATCAACCTTTTCCTACCTTCGAAGCGTGGATGAAGGTTGAGCTCGACCTCCTGCGTTGGGAGCGCTACACAAGTCAATTAGAACGAAGGCGTGAATCTGCGCCGCCCGAGCTGCTTGCAAAAGCCCAGAGCGTTGTAAGACGTGCGGCGGCGGTGGATACGGGTGCGATTGAAGGTCTTTACGAAGTTGATAGAGGATTTACGTTTACGGTAGCGACAGAAGCCGCGTTTTGGCAGGCGGCGCTGGGTGAAAAAGGGGAAGAGGTACGCGGCTATATCGAGGATCAGCTCGAGGCTTATGAGTACATCCTCAACCTAGCCACGCAAGAGACCCTGCTGAGCGAAGCGTCTGTCCGTAGCCTGCACGAAATCATGTGCCGCAGCCAGGACACCTACAGCGCGATTACGGAAATCGGTCCGCAGCAGGTACGCCTTAAAAAGGGCGAATACAAAACTTCTCCTAATCACGTCCGAGGACGAGACGGCAAAGTCCACGCCTACGCGCCCGTCAATGTCACCCCGAGTGAAATGTACCGGCTCATCCAAGAGCTTAGGTCGGAGGCGTTCTTGAACGCCCATCCGGTCCTGCAAGCCTCCTACGCTCACTACGCTTTTGTGCTCATTCATCCTTTTGCAGACGGCAACGGTAGAGTAGCACGCGCCTTAGCCTCCATTTTTACCTACCGCGCTCAGTCTATTCCTTTGCTCATCTTATTTGAAAAGCGCGACGAGTATATAGATGCGTTGGGTGAAGCAGATAGAGGCAACTTTCGCGTTTTTATTGATTTTGTCCTAGAGAGGACTTTAGATTCTATTCAGCTTGTCGAGGAGAGCATTCGCGCGGCTGAGCCTCGCTCGGCTAGGGAGAGCCTAAGCGGTTTGAGAAATTTGAATCAGACGAAGAGCGGGTATACGCATGAGGAGATAGATAGAGCGGCGCTCGAGTTGGTGAAGCAATTCCGTTCAGAAATAAACGATTTCATAGAAGCCGAGGTAGGTGGAAGCTCAGAATCACTGGATATTCGTACTATAACGTTTCTGTCGGGCGCTGTCAGTTCGATCAGCCATCCGATTTTGAGCGGTTATAGGTTTATCAACCAGGAAAGCCAATTTCAAGAGCGGGAAACTCCTAGCGCGTTCGCTCTACGAATAACTACTAAAAACTTACCTAAAACGTTTGGTATTGAATGCGTACTTGTTGTGATCGTGCCAAACAATAGCGGTATCGAAGATGATGTAGTTATTCAAATGGCGCGGAGGCAAAACTCTTCAGGATATACGCAAGCTGAGATAGTCTTTCAAGTACGCTTGTCTGAACTTCTTCCTCAAATCAGCGCAATTACGCAGATGAGATTAAAGATGCTCTCGCAGAGTCTCGTTGAAGAGGTACTCGCGGAGTTAGAAGAGAGGGCTCGAGAAGCAATAAGAGGTTCAAAAAACTAAGTGAACGCTCGAGACCTCATCCGAAAGCTAGACCTCAAGCCTCACCCCGAAGGCGGCTACTACCGCGAAACTTGGCGCTCACCGCACGAGGTGAAACCGGTAGGTTATCCGGCCCCTCGAGCCGCCGGAACCGCCATCCTCTTTTTACTCCCCGCAGGCGAACGGAGCCAACCTCACCGCGTCCGCTCGGACGAGCTTTGGCTCCACCATCAGGGCGACCCCGTGCGCCTCACGCTGACTTCAAAAGAAGGGGCGCAAGAGGTCATGACACTTGGCTTGGAGCAGCCGCAAGTGGTTGTGCCGGGAGGCTACGTGCAAGAAGCGGAACCGCTCGAGAATACGGAAGGTTACGCGCTCATATCGTGCGTAGTGGTGCCGGGGTTTGACTTTGAAGACTTTGAGTTGCTTGAAGGCTAGATTGTCGGCAGTAAGTGATAGAAGTAGTGAGTTGAAAGCAATGAGCAATCCAGTCGAGCTGGACGAACGGTGAGTAAAAACCTAAGCCTTTCAACTCGTTGTCCGTTGCTCAGCACTCGGTACTCACTACTTCCCACTGAGGAGAATAGATGTTCAACGTAGACCAAGACCGCTTGCTAAGCGAAATTGAAACGTTAGCAACCTACAGCGACGCGCCCGCGCCCGCTGTCACGCGCGTGCTCTACACCGAGCAGGACATGAAAGCGCGGGCCTATCTCAAAGACCTCATCCGTGAAGTTGACCTCTCGGTTCGTGAAGACGCTTTAGGCAACCTCTTCGCCCGCTGGGAGGGCGCGAACCCCGAACGTCCGGCGGTGGCGACGGGCTCGCACATCGACGCGATTCCGCATTCGGGGCGCTATGACGGCGTGGTGGGCGTGTTGGGCGGCTTAGAGGCCATTCGGGCGCTCAAAGCCGCCGGGTTTACGCCGCAACGCCCCCTCGACCTCATCCTCTTCACCGCCGAGGAGCCGACGCGCTTTGGGGTGGGGTGTTTGGGCTCGAGAGCCATGTCCGGCACGCTCTCACCCGAAGAGGTCCGCAATCTCCGCGATGACGAGGGCAAAAACCCCGATGAGGTGCGGCGTGAAGTGGGTTTTGAAGGGAAGTTAGAAGAGGTCCAACTCAGTGAGGGTGACTATGAGGCGTTTTTGGAGCTTCACATCGAACAGGGGCCGCGTTTGGAGAGAGCAGGCGTTCCTATTGGCGTAGTCACGAACATCGCCGCGCCCGCGACGTTGCATATCACCTTAGAGGGTCAAGGTGGACACGCGGGCGCGGTTCTCATGAATGAGCGCAGAGACGCGCTTGCGGCAGGGGCGGAACTCTCTTTAGCCGTAGAGCGAGCAGCCAAGAGCGGCAGCGCCGACACGGTGGCGACGGTGGGCGTCTTCGATGTCCACCCGAGGGCGGTCAACAGCATTCCGAGCCGTGTGTTGATGAGCGTAGACGTGCGGGATACGGACCTGGCGCGGCGTGACGGAGTGGTGGACGATATTCGCATAGCTGCGAAGAGGATAGAAGACGAAAGAGGGGTGGAGGTGGGGCTCGAGACCTTAAACGCCGACCCCCCTGCGACGTGTGCGCCCGAGATTATTGAAGCCGTCGAAGTGAGCGCGGCTGACCTCTCGCTAGAAAGTATGCAGCTCGTCAGCCGCGCCTACCATGACACGCTCTTTATGGCCCGCCTCTGCCCGGTCGGAATGATCTTCATTCCGAGCAAGGACGGCGTGAGCCACCGCCCGGACGAGTACAGCCAGCCCGAAGACATCGCGGCGGGGGTGCAGGTCTTGGCGGCGGCGTTGCGGCGGCTCGCTTCTTAAATTCCTACCACACCACGCTGAATTTAGAGGAGTATAGAGGTGTTTCCAAACTTCGAGCAGCGACAAATACAGACCCAAGACGCGACCATCAACCTCGTGCAAGGCGGCAGCGGCCCACCTCTTTTGCTCCTGCACGGCTACCCGCAAACTCACGTGCTTTGGCACAAAATCGCGCCGCATCTAGCGGAGCACTTCACCGTCATTGCCAGTGACCTGCGCGGCTACGGCGACTCGTCCAAACCTGAAAGCGACGCCGAGCATCAGCCCTATTCAAAACGCGCGACGGCAAACGACCAAGTTGAGGTGATGATGCAGCTTGGCTTTGAGCGCTTCTTTGTCGCGGGTCACGATAGAGGCGGGCGCGTCGCTCACCGGATGGCCTTGGACCACCCTGAGCGCGTCGCCAGGTTAGCGGTTTTAGACATCGCCCCGACGCACACGATGTACACCCATGCGGACATGGATTTCGCCGAAGCCTACTACCACTGGTTTTTCCTGATTCAACCTTTTGACTTGCCCGAGCGCTTGATTGGAGCGAACGCGCAATACTATCTGCGCAAAAAATTTGACCAGTGGGGGCGCGACAAGGCAGCGTTTACCGAAGAGGCGATGAACGAATATCTGCGCTGCTTCACCCCTGAGGCGATTCACGCAAGCTGCGAGGACTACCGCGCGTCGGCGTCGATTGACTTGAGTCATGACGAAGCGGACATAGCAGCGGGACGTAAAATTACTTGCCCCGTACTCGCGCTGTGGGGCGGGAAAGGGTATATCGGTAAGAAGTACGACGTGCTCGAGACGTGGCGAGCTTGGACGGAAGGCGATGAGGTCAGCGGTGAAGCACTGCCCTGTGGTCACTACTTGCCTGAAGAAGCGCCCGAAGAGACGTTAGAGAGGTTGTTGAGATTTTTTCTCGAGTAGCTCCTACACCTTGCATTCCTGAGCTGTTAGCACAAGCGTTAAATACCTCGAGCAAAGAGATACCTTCACAGTGAACGTATATTTACGACCGGGCAACACCAAGTTACTGCGTCGCCCAATATCCCGTCACGAAATAAAGTTTCGTGTTTAACCGGAAAGGGTCTGCGTCGCCCAATACTCGTAATCAGCTCGCCACTTTGGTAGGCGCTTTGACAACGTGCGCCTCAGCGGACTGGCCGGGTCGGAGCGCCGTTTGTGACACCTGAGTCGGGGCGAGGTCATACGTTTGAGCGGCTTTGACGGCCTCTTTATGATTGCCCTTCGAGACGAGCGTGAGGAGCTTTTCGGCCCTATTACGCTTCTTGGCACTCGGCGCGGCTTTGGCTGCGCCGCTTTTGAAAGGCGAGGGGGTACTCGGCGTGGCGGGCGCGGGTTGGGTCGCCTCGAGTTCGTCTCTCACCTTGCGGCCTACCGCGCGGTCTTTGGAGGCGGCTTGCCCCAGCCACTGGTTCACCTGCTTCTTGGTGACCTCTCCCTTGCTTATCAGCTTGTGAATAATGCGTATATAGTGCTCTTGCAAGCCGCTCTTTTGCAGCTCGCTATACGTGACTTGCTCCCCCGACGCAAAAGGCGCGGGCGTACCGGAGCGGAAGCGTGAAAAACTAGGCACGTTCATGGGTTTAGCGTACCCTCGCAAAGAACTTAAAAAAGTGAAAAATCAGAAATTTTACAGTGTCAAATTTTGTGTTTATCGTGTCTATCCAGTTCCCGAAACGGCGAAGGGCGCAGCGTGGCGCGTTCTTGAAACGTAAGGTTCACTTCGTGCGTAGAGGATTATAGCGAAGGTAGACGCTTATTCACGTGTTCCGGCTACGCCAAGGGTCAAATAGAGCGGCGTGCATGTGAAATGCCGTTCGTTCTGTCTGCACACGTCAGTCCGTGAACAGCTTCTCCAGTACAATGAAAGCAATGGAAATCCGTAACTTCTCAATCATCGCGCATGTGGACCACGGCAAGTCAACTTTAGCCGACAGGATTTTAGAACTGACCCAAAGCGTCAGCGAGCGCAACCGCCGCGACCAGATGTTGGATACTTTAGAACTCGAGCGCGAGCGCGGCATCACCATCAAGGCGAGCCCGATGCGGCTCTACTACCAAGCTAAAAATGGCGAGCGTTACATGTTTAACCTCATCGACACGCCCGGCCACGTGGACTTTAACTATGAGGTCTCGAGGGCGTTACGCGCCTGTGAGGGCGTCTTGCTGGTTATCGACGCCTCGCAAGGGGTCGAGGCGCAGACCATCCAGAATGCCTACCTTGCGGTGGATAATGGTTTAGATGTTTTGCCGATCGTCAACAAAATCGACCTACCCAACGCCGATGTAGAGGGTGCCATCGCCGAACTCGAAGAGGTCGTGGGCATCCCCGGTGACTTCGCGGTGGCGGTCTCGGCGAAGACGGGGGAAAATGTCGAGGCCATTCTCGAGGCCATCGTCGAACATTTGCCGCCGCCCACAGGCGACAGAGACGCGCCGTTAAGCTGTCTGATTTTTGACGCAGTGTACGACCCTTACCAGGGCGTCATCCCGTTTATCCGCGTTCTGGACGGCACGCTCAAAAAGGGTGACGAGATCAAAATCGTCTCGACGGGCAAGACCTTCGAGGTGGATAAGGTCGGCTTTTTTGAGCCGAGCTTGGCAGTAGTCGAAGAACTCGGCCCTGGCGAGGTGGGCTGGCTCACCGCGAGCATTAAAAATATCGAGGATACGCAGATTGGCGACACGATTACCTACGCCAAGAACGCGACCAAGCACGTTATCCCCGGCTTCAAGGCGGCGCAGCCCGTTGTGTTTTCAGGGCTCTATCCCACCGATTCCGAGGACTATCCTCGGTTGCGCGAGGCGTTGGAGAAACTTTCACTGAACGACGCGGCCTTTACCTTTGAGCCGGAAACCTCTGAGGCGCTTGGCTTTGGCTTTCGCTGTGGTTTTTTAGGTCTCTTGCACGCGGACATCGTGCAGGCGAGGTTAGAGCGCGAGTTCGACTTGGGCCTCATCGCCACTGCGCCCGCCGTCATCTACGAACTCGAGCTGACCGACGGCTCCACCATGCGCATCCAAAACCCCGCCGAACTGCCCGAGCCCACCGAAGTTGAACGTATCTTAGAGCCCTTCGTAAAGCTCAACGTCTACGTGCCCGAAGAGTATGTCGGCAACGTGATGGGGCTGTTGCAAGACCGGCGCGGCGACATGAAGAACATGGTTTATCACGGACGGCGCGTCGAACTGCGTTATGAGGTTCCCTTCGGCGAAATTTTGTACGACTTTCACGACCGTTTGAAGAGCCTGACGCGCGGCTACGCTTCGATGGACTACGAGCCTTTGGAGTACCGCCCCGGTCAATTGGTCAAAGTGGACGTTTTGGTCAACGAGGAAAAAGTAGACGCGCTCGCCATCATCGCGCACCGCGACAAGGCGTACGGCATCGGACGCAAGATCGTCGATAAGATGGCCGAGGTCATCCCCCGGCAGATGTTCGCCGTGCCGATTCAAGCGGCGATTGGCGGCAAGATTTTGGCGCGTGCCACGGTCCGCGCCTTCCGCAAGGACGTGACTGCGAAGTGCTACGGCGGCGACATCACGCGCAAGCGCAAACTCTTAGAGAAGCAGAAGAAGGGCAAGGAGCGTATGAAGCAGCTCGGCAACGTGGAGGTACCGCAAGAGGCATTTTTGGCAGTGCTCTCGTCGGGGGAGTGATATAGAGGGGAGTGACTGCAAGTCCTCCCCGCTCAAAATCGAAGTGGCGTGACGTCGTCATACCGCCAAGCCTGCGAATGCAAGTCGCCTTGGTCGTCGGCATCCTCTCCTTCTTACCGAACTTAGTCACCGTCTTAGCGGTACTTTTGCCCCGCGTCAACGACACCTCAGATGAAGCAGCTAGACTCTGGTTTCTGCTCGGCTTTTGGCTGGTCGCCGTGGCGCTGCTCTCGGCGGGCATCGGCTACGTACTCTCGCGCCAACTGCTCGCGCCGCTCTTTCGTTTGAGTACGCAGATCGGCGCGTTGCAGCGCAAGTCGGACAGGTTGGGGGTCAAGCTCGAGGTCGAGGGCGCACCCCAAGAGGTCTTGGCGCTCAGCGCGTCGTTCGATTCGCTTTTACAACAAGTCACCTTGGAGCAGTCGCGCCGTTCGTCCTTTTTAGCCACCCTGATGCACGACCTCAAGACGCCCTTGGTCGCCGCCAATCACCTGCTCGCCGTCATCCGCGATAACGACGCGCTCTCGCGTGAGGAGCGTGTCTATTTAGTCGATCAAATCTTGCATGAGAACACGCGCCTGGTGGACTTGGTGCAGAAGATGGTGGACGCGCACAAGTTTGAGCGTAACGACGTGCCGCTCAAGTGTCAGACGCACAACTTAGAAGAGATCGTTGCCGAGGTCGTGCGGCGGGCCGAGCCGCTCGCTAAGGAGCGCGGTATCAGCATTACGTTGAGCGGACAAGCGCGGGCGAAAGTGGACGCGCGGGAGTTGGAGCGTTCGCTCTACAACCTTGTGTCTAACGCCGTGCGCTATGCGAACTGTAAGATTAGGCTCGAGCTGTTCCCCGGCGTTATCCGCATCAGCGACGACGGCCCTGGGCTACCTGCGCCCTTAGAAGAACTCGCGCAACCTTTCAACGCGCAACCCATCGACATCGCGGGCAAGCGCTACGCTGCCGGCACGGGCGGTTTGGGGCTTTTCATCGCGCGGCGCATCATCGAGGCGCACGGGGGGCGCTTGGTCACGGAGACCTCAGGGCCGTCTGGTACGGTGCTTCTAGCCTATTTACAACAGGAGAAAGATTTGTGATGCGCATCCTCATCGCGGACGACCACCCGCTCTTTCGCATCGGGCTCTCCTATGCGTTAGCGGCGCAAGGCTTCGACGTCGTCGGACAAGCCGAAGACGGCGTTGAGGCAATAGAGCAGAGCGAAATCCATCAGCCCGATGTGGTCCTCTTAGACGTCAAGATGCCTCGCTGCAACGGCATCGACGCCTGCCGCGCGATTAGGGGGCGCGTTCCTGAGGTTTTCGTCGCCATGCTCACGACCTTTGAAGAAGAAGCGGTCATCCAGGCGGCAAGGGAGGCGGGCGCACAGGGGTTTTTCTCCAAAGAGACCGACCCTGCTGAGCTGACCAGGCGGTTAATTAAGATGCTTTCTGAACCAGGGCGCGACTGGCTCCCCGATGTGACCTTACCCGAGTTATCTCCGAGGGAGTTGCAGGTGCTTCACCTCTTGGGTGACGGCGGCAGCAACAAAGGCATCGCTAAGGCGTTGGGCATCAGCCCCGAGACCGTAAAAACCTATTTGGCGAGCGTCTACAACAAGCTGGAGGTGCGCGACCGTTTGGGGGCGGTGAACCGGGCGCGGGAGTTGGGGCTTTTGTGAGTTGGGACTGAGGTAGACGTACTCGAGTATTATAAGTAAAAATTGGGGGCGCAGCTTGGAGGGTACGTGGACTCAAAAGGCAACCACTCACATCCCGGACGTAACGCTTGGCAACCCCCCACTCTCCACAGTGGTGACGAAGCGCGGGGCGTCGGCTGGCTCGACCTCTTTTTCGACCTCTTCTTCGTCGCCGTCATCGCCGAACTCGCCCACCATCTAACTGCGCACCCGGACGCGGCGGGCGTGCGCACCTTTTTGTTTCTCTTCGTCCCGGTGTGGTGGGTTTGGATCGGTGACACCTACTACGGTGAGCGCTTCGAAACTGAGGGCATCGAGATGCGGCTTTACCTCTACGCGCTGATGCTCCCTGTGATTGGCATGGCCGTTTACGCGCATGATGGGCTCGGCGAGACCTACACGGGCTTCGCCCTCTCCTACGCGGCGGCGCGGACTGTCATCACCTTCATGTGGGGCTGGGCGACGGTGTCTTCGCCTGCGTTTCGGCAGACCGGGCAGTGGTACACAGGCGCGTTCAGCCTCTCGGTTGTGCTCGTCGTGGCTTCCGTTTTCGCGCCGCCGCCCTTCAACCTCATCGTGCTTGGCGCGGCGCTCGTTATCGACCTGCTCGTCCCTATCGTGACCGCCCCTTTACAGCGCAAGCTGCCTGCCTTTAGCACCTCTCGCTTGCCCACGCGCTTCGGGCTCTTCACCATCGTCGTGCTAGGGGAAACGGTGGTGGGTGTTGTCAACGGGCTAGCTGAAACAGAGGGCTTCGGCGCGTCTGAGTTTGGCAGTGCGGCGCTAGGCGTCGCCTTAGGTCTTGGGCTGTGGTGGCTCTACTTCGACTTCATCGGGCGGCGGCGTCCTGAGCAGGGCGGCTGGACGGTGCTGTGGAGCTACTTGCACCTGCCCTTTGTCAGCGCTGTGGCCGCTGTCGGCGCAGGTGTGACGAATGTGATTGCGGTGGAGGGCGTGCTTAGCGGCGAGGTGCAGCAGCTCATCGGCGGGTTTACGGGGGTGGCTATGCTGAGCGTAGCGCTGCTCGAGCTAACCCTCGTACGTACCCCCGGCGAGCCCAGCCACCCCATTATTAGCCCACTCCTTAAAACTGTAGCAGGCGGCGCGGCGCTGCTCGTCGGCTTCGGACCGGCGCTGGGCCCCGTTCTCTTTTTACTGCTTCTCTTTGCGCTTCTCTTCGTCAATATGGTCTACGGATTGTGGGTCTGGTTCGGCTGGGGCGGCGACGCGGAAGCCGCTGAGGTCGCCATCGGCGACTAATCATCGAAATCTTCACTACCGGAATCTTCACTGGACAGCCACGTCTGCCCGTAAAGCCCAACGAGCCGCGCCATCAAGATGGCTAAGTAGAGCACGCCGATAACCGCTTCTAGGCTTACCAGAGACCGCGCCCAACTCGACGCGGGTAAGATGTCGCCAAAACCTAGCGTGGTGAGGCTCACGTAGCTGAAGTAGATGAGTTGCTGCCACGCGACACCCGCGTCTGGATAGAGCGTATCCACAAACGAGCCGGGGACGAAGAACTCCAAAGTTCCGTAGAGCGGTACGAAACAGGCTCCTAGCAGCAAGTAGATGCTGACCGCCGCGTAAAGCACCTGGACTGTGACGCGCGGGCTGCCGAAGACGAGGCGAAAGAGGGCGACGATAACAGATACTTGAAAAGGGATGAGCGAGAGAAAAACAGCGGCGCTGTACCACGCGACCTCGGGCCCCAGCGCGTTCAAAACGCCGAACCCGACGAACGCGAGGGCTGAGAGCCCCGTCAGAGAGAGGTGCACGCGCCCGACCTCGGGGATGAAGACGCTGGCTAGAAACATCGCCGCGTAGCTCATTTGATAGAGGATGAGGTTTAAGCCGCCCGCTTCGGTAAAGGGATAGGCGAACTGGTTGAAGACGATGAGCAGCAAGAGGTAGAGGACGCTTGAGGTGGGGGCTCGAGTCTTCGTCACATCCATGCGCTCTAGTTATACCGCTTTAGTGGCGGTGGGCGTTTTAGGGTGACGGTTGTGGAGAGGGCTCGAGGGAAAAGCCGTTCTCTTCAAAATACTTGACCAAATTGCGCCGCTTAACTGGCAAACTTGGCTCAGGTGGGAAGGTGCTCGAGTAACCCTCCCGCGCTTGGTAGCTCCTTATCCTGCTGCTTATACGCCAAAATCATCTCTTGAAGCGCGTCTTTGAGCATCATGCGGCACGCTTCGATGTCTTCGCCCTCACTGACAACCTCCGGCCACTCGACGATTTGCCCCATGTAACCCGAGCTAACCTCTGTATATTTGGCGGTGTAATTCAGTATTTTTCAATCTCTCTAAGAGGTTACAGGCGCAGGCACACGCTTGGGCTTGCGAAAGGTGATGTTCTCCCACTCACCCTCTTCGACGAGTTCTAACCTCTCGTTCCGCGCCCGAAAAAACGCCACCATCTCCTGCACCAGATCGTCCGGCGTAGACGCCGCCGAGGTGATGCCGACTGAGCGCACCCCTTCTAACCACGCCTCCTCGATGTCCGCCACGCCCTCGACGCGCTTGGCGTTGCCGCAGAGGTCATGCGCGAGTTCAAGGAGCCGCATCCCATTCGAGGAGTAGTCACTCGTCACGACGAGGAAGAGGTCCACGTGCGGCGCGATGTTTCTCACTGCGTCCTGGCGGTTCTTCGTCGCGTAGCAGAGGTCATCGGAAGGCGGAATGACGAGCGCGGGAAAGCGCTCTTTCAAAATGTCGATGGTCTTGCGCACGTCGTCCACCGAGAGCGTTGTTTGGGTCAATACGACGACCTTTTCCGGGTCGGGCACGCTGACGGTCTCGGGGTCGGCCAGCGCGGGGTCGTGCTTGCGGTTGCCGACGACGCTCACCACGGTAGTTACGTCTGGCGCTTCGCCCTTCGTGCCGATGACCTCTTGGTGTTGGGTCGAGTCGCCGATGAGGAGGATGTGGTAGCCCTCGCGGGCGTACTTCTTCGATTCTGAATGAACCTTTGTGACGAGCGGACAGGTGGCGTCAATCGTGGCGAGTCCGAGTGCGGCGGCCTCGCTGCGCACCTTGGGGCTGATGCCGTGAGCGCTAAAGACGACGGTATCCGCAAGTTGCTGCCCCTGCGCTTCAGCTTTCGCTTTGGCACTCTCGAGTTCCCCCAAGTCCTCCACGAACTGCACGCCTCGCCCCTCTTCTAAGCGCTCCACCACCGTGTTGTTGTGGACAATCGCGTGATAGACCGCTAAGCCTTCCTCTTGCTCACGGAGCGCGTCTGCCGCCTCTTCCACTGCCTGAATCGCCATGACCACCCCGGCGCAAAAGCCGCGTGGTTTGGCGAGGTAAAGTCGTTCGATCATGCTTTACTATACCGGGAATACCCAATTTCCATCGTTATGGTTAGAAGAAAAGCAAAGTGAGCATGACTGCGCCAAGTAAGAGGGAAACAGTAGCGAGTCTTCTTTGAACCTTTGCGCTCACAATTCCGTTGGATACAGGGCGCTGAGTAAGAACAAAGGCCGGTATTGCAGTAGCAAAGACTGCTTGGATGAGGTTAAGTGCGAGGGGATGCGTCTGCGTAAGGAGAAGTGCGGCAGCTACGCCTATCGCTGAGCACACCCCTAGATGGACAAGAGGGCGGTTGTACATATCAGCGGTCATGAAGTGCCACCATGCCCGCTGCTCGGAGATGCGCACCTTGAAGAGACACTCTTTCAATGCTTCTAGGAAGCCACCGAAATTCTCGAGCCCTACAAGGATATAATCTTGCGTCTCTGTTCTTATACTGAGTTGTGCGAGGTCATCCTTGCGATCCCTAAGGATGCGAATTTCTGAGATATCATCGTAGCTGATAACCTCGCACCGATTATGCGTTTCACGTTGAACTGCATCTTCCGTTAACCTCACGCGCTGCTGTTTGAGCCTGCTGATTGTACGCCGATTAACCGCGCGAAGGAAAAAGAGAATAGCAACCATTCCAATAGAGAGCGCCAGCGGTATAAGCGTGATGAGGTCGAACCACGTGAAGCCGTAACCTCCTTGCAGCGTAGCGCTCAGCATTTGGAAGGCTAGAAATGCTGTGATTCCTACCGCACTAAACGCACACGCCCCATATACTAATGTGACCGCGTTTAGGAGCTTTAGCCTCATATTTATATGGTCTTGCGATATCTGAAATTGAGCTTCTTTCTCCATAACAGCTTCAGCTTAATAATGATGTGCGGCGACTTTGAAGAAAGCGTCACAGCAAAAGAGGCTCAAAGCTAGATGTGAGAAAAGCTTTATCAGTCTTAGAGCGACACCTCTTGTTCATCTTGCGTCTTCCTGCGCCCTACGTCCGCGATGCTCTCTATGCTAATCCAGCCTTGCGCGGCGGCGTGCTCAGCCGCTTGCAGCGTATCTTTTGCTAAGACAAGATGGCTACCCGCTTTTTCAACCTCTTCGGCCAGCGAGCGTATCTTCTCGCTGCGCTCTTCTGCTTCGTGGACGGAGCGGATGTAGACGCCTAAGATGCGCCCCGGATAGTCGTGGACGACGCTCTTATAAATCTCAGGGTCCTCTTGTCCGCTGTCACCGATGAGAATGAAGGGCAAGTCAGGATACGTCTCTAAAATCTGGTCGATGGCCTCGCGCTTGTGGTCGCCGTGTGAGGTCGGCAGGAGTTCGGTAGGCGAGATGCCCCAGTCGCGGAGCATGATAGGGCCGACAGGAATGTTGTTGGTCTCTAAAAACTCGATGAGCAAGTCGTAGAGGTTCCAGGGGCTGCTGGAGACGTAAAAGATTGGGTTCTCTTCGTGTTGGAGTGCGTCGTAAAAGGCGGATACCCCTTCAAAGGGCACGCGGGTCTTCGCGTTGCCGAAGAGCACCTTTTTTGCCATGCCAATCGCGTTGGTCGCGCCGGTTTGCAAGACGGTGTCGTCCATATCGCTGATGATGCCGAATTGCGCGTTCTCTCTGGGTACGGCGACGGGCACGGTGGCAAGTTCGGGCGGCGTGGAGCCGCGTAGGGGCTCTAAAAGCTGAGCCTCGACTTGATAAAAGCCGTCGCTACTCGGCGGTAGCGGTTTGGGCGTCTCTAACCAGAGGTAAAAAAAGCCTTCGTCGTCCGTGACGGTCTCTTGCTCGCGGCTACCGAAACGAACGTTGACGCGGGCTTTGGGCACCTCTCCACTTCGAAAGCGCTTCCAGGCGCTGCCGAAGTTCTCCCAAGCGGAATCGTCAGCGTCGGCTTTGGAGAGCGCCTTCTCCTCTAAGACACGGCCCCTCACAAAAAAACGTTCCTGCGTGCCGTAGCTGATGTAAGGCTGCACAGTTACGGGGTCGTCGCTGTAGCGGTTTTTCAGTTCGTTTCTAAAGCGGTCTACGCGAGTCTCTAAGTTGTGAATCGCTTTTTTCCAGCTTGCCATATGGCCCTCCGTGTCATTGTTGCGGGTCACCGTTATAGATTTCTCGATTTCATGAGCGTAGCATCAATCTTTGAATACCTTAACCACAACTGGTAGTGGTTTTAAGTCGAATGCCGATATATGCTTCTTCTGCTGTTCGTATGCGATGAACAAGGGGTTGCAACTCCTTGTTTAACCTCTGTACCATTCTGAATAGAGCCCCTACCAACCCAACTTACCATTCAAATTCAAGGCTGCGCCTCAGCGGGTTTTGAGAGGTCGGGCGCACCGGGTGACGTGTCGAAGACGGTGGCGACGGTCTCTTCGTGCTCCTCGAAGAGCGCGTCGTGCTTCGTCTTCTGGTCGCGAATAAGAGGTAGGGCGCTCTCTAAAATCCAGCCTTCAGCAGCGGCGTGTTTGGCGGCGGCTAGTGTGTCGTCTGCCAGAACGAGTTTGCTACCGTGCGTTCGCACGTTATCGGCGAGCGTGCGAATCGAGGTGGTTCTTGCGTCGGTCTCGCTCACGTTGCGGATGTAAACCGCCAAGATGCGCCCCGGATAGTCCGCCACGATGTCGCTGTAAATCTCGGGGTCTTGCTCGCCCGAGTCACCGATGAGGATGAACGGGAGGCCGCTGTAAGTGTCCAAGATGCGCTGCACCTCGCCCTTCTTAAAGGAGCCGTGCTCGGACGGGAACAGCTCACCGCCGCCGCTGCGCCAGTTGCGGAGCATGATAGGTCCTAGCGGGATACCTTCGATGCGCAGGAGGCGCAAGATGAGGTCGTAGAGGTTCCAGGGGCTACTTGAAACGTAGAAGAGGGGGTTATCTCCCCCTTGCGTGCCTTGCTGGAGCGCAGTATAAAAGGCGGCGACCCCTTTGAACGGCAAGCGGGTATAAGCGTTGCCGAACAAGACCGTGCCGATGACGCGCAGCCATTTGGTCACGTCGGTCTGGATGACGGTATCGTCCATATCGCTGATGACGCCAAACTGGGCGTTGCGAGAGGGAAACAGCACGGAGCCCGTCGCGCTCGCGGGTGACGTCTCGTCGCGGCGCGGCTCTAAGAGAGTGAGGTTGACCTCTTGCCAGCCTTGTCCCCTAAAGCCCTTGGGTGGCTCGAGCCACGTCTCAAAGTACCCCTTTGCGTCCGTCTTAACCTCGTGCTTGAGCCCAGCGAAATCGATTTCCAAGCGAGCGTTCGGGACTTTGTCGTTCACGAAGCGCTTATAGGTGTTGACCAAGTTGCGCCAGCGCGGGGTATCAGGCGTCGTCACAGCGAGGCTTTTGTCCTCCAGCACGCGCCCTTTAAGGTACACGCGCTCGGCGGAGCCGTACGAGAGGTAAGGCACGATGTCGAAAGGGCGGGCGCGGCGGAAGCGGTTGAATTCGCGGCGGAAGGTGTGAAAGTCTTTTTCCAGACCGAGTAAAAAGTTGCTCAAGACCTTTTTAAGCCTTTCCATATGACCTTCCTGTTGCTGCCGTGTAGAACATTCCTCGGCAAATGAGAGTTTGCTGCATGATTACTGAGAGTATAGCAAGAGAAACCCGCTTACTTTGGGCGCAAGCGCAACGTCTATAAGTGCGCCGCCGATATTGACGTGATGTGGCGCAGGCAAAGGTGAAACCTAACCCTTTCTTTTTCACTGTTTGGAACTCGCCTCGAGCTTTCCTGTGTTCGCAGAACTTCGCCCAGCGGGAGCCTTCATGAGCGGTGATGCGAATCCGTGAACAGCGCATGACCTCTCTCAACCTTCCCGCTCATTCAGGCTTGACCTCTCCCAAAAGGCTATGCTAAACTCCTCTTCTGTTTGGGGGCGATTAGCTCAGTTGGTTAGAGCGCGTCGCTGATAACGACGAGGTCGGTGGTTCAAATCCACCATCGCCCACCACGAAAAGTAACATGTAAAAGCAGTATGAGAAAAGCTCGGCCTCAGCCGGGCTTTTTCTATCTACAGTTGCGAATCTACTACTGTGTGCCGAAAGTCGCCGCTCTAGGCGCTAACTCTAGCGCTAGGTCAACCGTCTCGTTGCCGCGCTGCACGGTGATCGTCACCTCTGCACCAACGCCTTTTTCACGTAGTATGCCGAGCAACTCGAAGTAGTCCCGAGTACGTTGACCGTCTACCGCAGTAATCACGTCCGCTTGAATGTCAAAGTCTACGGTTTGTCCGGCCTCGTTAATCACAGGCTCAGCGACGAGGTCACGTAAACCTGCTTGCTCGGCGGGGGTGTTAGGCAGAACTGCGCCGACGATGATACCCGCACGCGGCCCTAAGTCGAAGCGCCGTTCGCGGCGCGGGTTGTATTCGTCCGTCAGGCCGAAGCGACGTGCGCCTAGCTCAAACCCGATGACGGGGATGTCGCGCTGTTCGCCCGCCTGCAAGCTCGCAATCACGTCGCTCTCGGCGGATACGGGGATGGCGTAGGAGTTGAAGCGCCCGCCCTGTTCGGCAAAGGGCGCGATGATGCCTTGCGGCGCACCCGAAAGCGCGATGTAGCTCACCACGCCAATGGCTTCACCGTCCGCGTTAATCACAGGTCCGCCCGAGTCGCCAGGGGCGAGTGGGGCAGTGAGTTCGATGGCGGTGTCGGCAAAATCCGAGCGCAAGGGCGCGACGTCTAGGCGCGTCACCTCACCGATGCGGCCCTCTAAAAAGTCGCCGCGACTGTTGCCGATGGCTAAGACCTCACTGCCGATTTCGGTGCTCAGACCCGTGAGCGGTAGATAGGGGACCTCACCGGAGACATCGGCTTGTAAGAGCGCCAAGTCGAGGTAGGCGTCAAAGCCGACGAGTTCCAGGGGGTAGCGCGTCTCGTTGGGGCCAACCGCGATGATGGCGCGTCTGTTGGTGGGGCCGCCGTTGGTCGGATCAACCACGTGATAGGCGGTGAGAACGAGGCCGTCAGGTGAGATGAAAAAGCCTGTGCCGACGCCTGCCACAATGGAGTTAAAGACGTTGCCGCTTCTAACCTCGAGCTGCAAACTCGCCGGACGCGTCTCTTCAAAAACGCTCAGCAGTTCGCCCTGCGGCGCTACGACTTCGGGCAGGCCGCGTTGAATAAACTGAGGCTGCGGGTCGGGGCGCTGAGTGCCCAGAGCGACGAGCCCGACCGTAAAGAGAAGCCCCAAAAGCAGAAAGACGCGCCGCATGGAGCGGACCCTAGCGTTCACCCTAAACCCTTGTGGTTCTATAGATGGTACGGGGACTTGGGGACGTCCCACGGTAAAGTCTTTAGGGTTCTCTGTTGTCTCTGAGTCTATTTGTATCTCTGGGTCTGTTTGGGACTCGGCTCGAGCCTCTACTGTCCCCGCGTCAGTCTCCAACGGTTTCGTTGCGCCCAGTCTTTCCGTCTCTAATCTCTCTAGCTGCTCGTCTCTGTCATATTCCACGCATCGCTCACTTTCTTTGAGGTATAACACTACATTAAGTTTAAGCGTAGACCAGCCTGTCAAGGTGTGCCGTATTCGTCGTTACGCAATCTGCGCACAAAGATAACGTGAGTCCCCTTTGAGCTGTACGCTGCCTCGCCGTGACGTCCACCTTTTGGGTACATGTGCAGGGCTTACGTATTAGATTCGCGACATCTTACTCGCATTTGCTATTGCTTGACCTCTTTGAATTTCGCACAACTATCTTCTCTGATGAGGGAGTGCGCGACCTAGACAAAATGGGTGGGGGAATTCATGAATCGCCCCTACGCCGCATTTGCCTCTTTCTGTGACCTTTTCAGCGTGGCCTACCCAGATATAGCTTTTTAAAGGGCAGCGTTCGGCTTTCGCCCTAGTTACATGTGTCTCATTTCGCGGCTGGCGTGCCAGCGTATACTGCACTAATGACCTCTCTACCTTCCGCCCGTACCTCCGGTGTTGACAACTCCGGCGAAGCCGACTACCGAGCCAAAGTTCAAGCGATTGCCGACAAACTCAGCGCTTGGCAAGGGCCTATCGTCCTCATCGCCCACGTTGATCCCGACGGGGACGCCTTAGGCAGCACGCTCGCGCTCAAGCGTGCCCTAGCCGCGCTCGGCAAGGAGACGCTGCTGCCGCTGGACGCGCCGCGCTACCTCGCCTTTTTAGCGGAAGAGGGTGAGCTTGCTGGGCCTTTGGAGCGGTTACCCGGTGGGTGTCTCTTGGCGATCCTCGACGTGGCGGATGAAGACCGCGCTGAGGGGGCACCCTTAGAAGGCGCGACCTTCACGGTGAATATTGACCACCACGGCACGAACGCTCGCTTCGGCGACCTCGCTTGCGTCGAGCCGAGCCGCGCGGCAACGGCGCACATTGTCAAAGATATCATCGACGCGCTGCCCGTCGCGTGGACCGCCGCCATCGCCACGCCTTGCCTCACAGGGATTCTGACCGACACGGGCAACCTCCGCTTCGGCAACACGACGCCTGAAACGCTTCGGGCGGCGGGCGAACTCGTCGCTAAGGGCGTTTCCTACGCCGATCTAACCGACCGTTTGCAGTGGCGTCACCCGGACTACTTCAGGATGCTCGGCAAGGTGATGTCCACGGTGGAGTTTCCCTTAGGGGGGCTCGTGGCGATGGCTCGCTTGACCCAGAGGATGCGCGACGAGATTGGCCCCACCGACGACGATTCGGACGATTACGTCGGCTTCATCCGCTACGCGGAAGGGGCGCAGCTCGCGATTTTTCTCAAAGAGCGCAGCGACGACGAAGGCCCTAAGACCAAACTCTCGGTGAGGGCGCGAGAGGGTGTCTCAGCGCAGGCGGTCTGTTTGGCGTTCGGCGGCGGCGGGCACGTTGCGGCGGCGGGCGCAACCTTGCACGTGGATATGGAGGAGGCGCGGCGGCAGGTCTTGGAGGTAGTGAAAGAGGAGCTGGGGGCCAAAGGCTTTAACGTACCGACTTGACCTTCAACCCTGGGTACGTTGCCGAGGTTGACGCATCAAAGTTGTAGAGGCTAAGAACGACGCGGTACATGCCAAACTCAAATCTTTCTAAGTCTACGGACATGTGCGGACAGCGCCTCAATAAAGTGTGTCAGTCCTGGGTACGTTGCCCAGATATGGTCACAAAAAATTTCTTCGTTACTTAGCTGTAATCTCTCGACTAAGAGATGGTTACACGAAATTCAAAGTTGAATGGTTGTTACTCGAGCCTATCCCAAGCGGTCTCACCTAGCGCCTTACGTCAGATGGGTGCAACGCTAAGTATTCTCATATTCGCTATACTGCGAGGATGAGCGAGAAGGAGACCGTGCGCTACGTCGAATGTCCGCGCGACGCTTGGCAAGGACTGAAGGGTTTTATCCCTACGGAGACTAAAGTGCGTCACCTGAAGGCGCTCCTCGGCGCAGGTTTCCACACGCTCGATATGGGCTCATTCGTCTCGCCCAGGGCCGTGCCGCAACTCGCCGACACTAGAGCGGTACTCGCCGCGCTGCCGCGAACTGACGTGAACCTCTTGACGATTGTCGCGAACGAGCGGGGTTTAACGCAGGCTGTCCAAACGCAGACTATTCAAACACCCGTGTCGAGCGTCGGCTATCCGCTCTCGGTCAACGAGACCTTTCAGCGGCGCAATACGAACCGCAGTTTGGCAGACTCATGGCCGCTCGTGGCGCATATGGTAAAAGAGAGCGCCGCGCATGGGCTCGGCTTCACGGTCTACCTCTCGATGGGCTTTGGCAACCCTTACGGCGAGCCGTGGGCGGCGGCGGATACAGCCGCCGCCGCCGCGCGGCTTAGGGCGCTCGGCGTGCGCGAGATCGTTCTAGCCGATACGGTGGGCACAGCGGACGCGGACCGAGTGGACGCCGTGCTCCGCGCGGTGGACGCGCCCGAAACGCTCGGATTGCACCTTCACGCTCGCCCGGACGCTTGGCAAGAACCCATAGAGGTGGCCCTCTCATACGGCGTTCGCTGGTTTGAGGGCACGCTCGCGGGCGTCGGGGGGTGTCCCTTCGCAGCGGACGACCTCGTCGGCAACTTGCCGACCGAAGAGGTCGCGCCGTTTTTGGAGGCTAGAGGCTTTCAGACGGGTATTCGCATAGACAAGCTCGGCGCATTAGCGGCGCAGGCGGCGGCGCTGAGCACGCGCTACGGCGCTGAAGAACATGAAGCTCGAGCCGAAGCGAAGTAGCGAGGCGTGACGTTGCAAGGGCATAACCTCGAGGTCGCTAAGGGGCTGCGCACTATCGCGCTCGTGTTAGCACCTCTCTACCTCTTCTACGCGCCTAGCCACCTGCTCGTCATCGGGGGGCTTAATGGCCTCATCATGGCCGCGACTGCGCTTGTATCGTCAGCACTCTTCATCTTGCTTTACTGGCGCTGGGGTGCGCGTCCGGTAGGACCCGCCGCCGCCCACCCTTACCTCGCGCTCCTCGCCGCTGTGATGCTCGTCAACTGCGCCTTGCACCTCCATCTGACGGCGGAAATCGAACAAACTACTAATATACTGCTCCTCATCGTCGCGTTGGGCAGTCTTATGCTCTCGCTGCCTTGGCTTGTGGGCTCTATCTCAGTGATGTTGCTCAGTTGGGGGCTCGTCGTCCTCACGCTCCCGGAGGCGGCGATGGTGGGCACGCTGCACTACGGCTTCGCGCTCTTCGCCGCCTCCTTGCTGTCGCTGCTCATCTACGCGGTGCGCTCGCGCATCTTGCTGAATTTGACGCAGCAGCGGCGCGATTTGGAGCGCACGGTCGTCTCCTTGCGAGAGAGCGAGGAGCGCTTTGCGCGGCTGACCGAGGCGAGCTTTGAGGGTCTCGTCATTCACGAGCGCGGCAGGGTGCTCGACGTGAACACGCGGCTCGCCGCGATGGTCGGTTACAGCCCGGACGAACTCATCGGGCGGCACGTCAGCGAACTCGTGGCGAGCGAATCGGTGGCGTTTGTTTTGAAACGCGTCAACGCTGCCGAGGTGAAGCAGGGACCAGCCGAGATCACCGGGCGGCGGCGCGACGGGAGCACGCTGCCTGTAGAGCTGCTCGAGCGCTCCCTCCTTGCCGACGAGCGCACCGTGCGCGTTACGGCGGTGCGCGACCTGAGCGCGTACAAGCGCACCGAGGCAGCCCTGCGTCAGTCGCAAGCCGAACTGCGCGAAAGAAACGCCGAATTAGCCCACGCCAACCGCCTCAAGAGCGAATTTTTAGCGACCATGTCACACGAACTTCGCACCCCGCTGACCGCCGTTTTGGGCTTTTCGCAGCTTCTCGGCGACGAGCTTTTTGGACCTCTTAACGCGAAACAGAAGGAGCAAGTCAAAAGCATTCACGACTCCGGCTCGCACCTGCTCTCGCTGATCAGCGACATCTTAGACCTCTCTAAAATCGAGGCCGACAGGGTGAGCTTGACGCGCCAGCCCACCGAGATAGAGCCGCTGTTAAAGGGAGCGATAGGGGTCGTTCGCGCCAGCGCCGAGGCCAAAGGGATTCACCTCACCACTACGTTTGGCCCTTTGAGCTCGCTTCAGTGCGACCCCACGCGCGTCAAACAGGTGCTCTACAACCTCCTCGGCAACGCGATTAAATTCACGCCGCTAGGCGGACACGTCGAGCTGAGAGCGCGAGAGGTCGGAGACGCCTTGTGCGTAGAGGTCGAGGACAACGGCATCGGCATCGCTGAGGAAAGTCTGGACAAGCTCTTTCAACCATTTTCACAGGTGGACAGCTCACTCGCTCGCAACTACGGCGGTACGGGCTTAGGGCTTGCCCTCTCGAAACGTCTCGTCGAGTTGCACGGCGGCGAGGTGTGGGTAAAGAGCACGCCCGGACAAGGGAGTTGCTTCGGCTTTTCACTGCCCCTGACACCGTCTTTGCCGCTGCTGAACGCGCCCTCTGAGCACGCTACGCTCGAGTTGGAACATGACGCCCACGCAGAAGGTAGTACCGCGTCCTCAGACGCCTCAGAGCTTGGTGGCTGATTGATTCTGATATGTAGATATGTGAGGGGTGTACACGCCTCTTAGATAGTTGCAGCCTTCCGCTTTATCGCTCCCAACAGCCCCTGAATATATTCGCGGTATTCAGGGTCACTGTTCGGGTCGTAGCCCGGCGCACCCGCCATGCGGAGCGCTCGAGCCTCAAAAAAGAGCGTCATCCTAAGCTCGAGTAGCGTCCCCTCCCACACGCGCGTTCGGTCATACGTTGCGGCTTTCTCACGGCTTAACTCGCTAAGCTCGAGCCCCAATTCGTCCGCCACGTCATATCCGTTCAAGAGGTGCGCAAAGGCAAACCACCCCTCATACTCAGGTACATCAAGCGTCTGCGCGTTCGCTTCCGCTACCGTACTGACCATCTCATCTGGCATCCCTACCCCAACGGCCATCCCCCAGCCCCATCTATCGTCTCATCAACCTCTCGCATCGTGCCGATAGTCTCAAACAGCGCCGCCACGATAAAGCCGTAATGCCGCAAATCGTCAAAGCTCAGCTCGCGCCCCTTGCGGTCCTTGAGCCACTTGTGAAGCACCTGATACCCACCCACATAGAAGTTCCACACCTCACTCGGCACGCCCTCAAAATACTGCGTAGTGTTGATATAGACGCGCCCCATACCCTCAACCTCTCCAAAGGTCGGCTTCTCCACCACGTTATCGCCCTCCACCGGGTACGAGGTCATGACGCCGCCCACACGCTCCATGAGGTGCAGAGATACAAGCACTTCACCCTTGGCGGCTAAAGAGCGGAAAAGCTCTAAGCTACTCGTCAGCGGTACTCTCGGGAAGTCGATCTTTAAGAACTCGGCGTAGCGCCCTCTATAGGTGGGGGAGTGAAAGACTGCGTAGATGTACCCAAAGACATCTTCAGGTCCAAAGGTGCGCTCTAAGTCGCCCTTGCCGTCGTCTACGAAGCTGAGCCCTAACCTCTTGGCTACATCCGCCACGAAGTCTGGGGAGAGGTTGGGGCGGCGTCCGCCGGGGTTGGGGGTGGGTTGGCTGAAGAGGTCGTTGGAGGATTCGTCTGGGTAGAGGTAGAGGGGTCCAAGATACTCGAGGCACCGCCTGCTTTAATTGCCAACAGACTGCTGGAGCGGGTTTTATCTGGATACAGACGGCTCGTAGCCATTCGATTCATGGGGCGAACCGTTTAAGCCTAGAGGTTTTCTTGTATGCGCAACGTGCTCAATGACTCTCATTTCTAGGCATAGAGTCCATAAGCCACGAATTACCTAAAGTAGTCTCTCTAAAATCAAAAGGTCTATAGAATTGTTTGCAGCATTTTCCTCACTTAGCTTGCTCACTGACTATTACTTTGCAATTGCCGAGCGAGCTTCACTAAATTCCAATCTCGAGTTATCTTTTTTGAGCTTATTTTCGTCGTGCAACCTCATCAGAGTCTAGCTCTACAAAGTCATTGACAACGTGCTCAAACCTCTTCTTGTGAAAAAGAGATGGTAAGTGCGTCTCGAGCGGTTTGTATACCGACACTTTTTACCGGAAAAATGCTATGGACTGTCCATCCCGCTTGGTATTCCGGTTGTAACTCCGCGTCTTGCTTTGTGAAGAGGTAAAAAGGTGTCTGCGGTTTGACCTCTTCCCATTCGGTGCTCGAAACGTCATTCTCCCACAGATAGTCGTACTTGCCCCCACGCAGCCCGTAGAGGTCGGCGCGGTAGACTTTGGCTCTTGGTTTTGTCACGGCTCATACAGACGACCTCTGCGCAAGCTGCAACTAAACGTCCGCGTGGACGGTTGTCGGTGCGAGGTCGAGGCGTCTAAAATCTCCACACGGGGTCTTGATGAGGTTGCCCGCTTCGTCATAGTCGGTGTAGGATGTTGGACGCGATTAAGGTTTGTCCTCGTCTACTCTCAAATACGGTTTTGTCGCTTAGCAAGATTTCGGCGGAGTAACGTCGATGCTGGTCGCTCGTAACCAGTGACTTTCATGGTTGTCCCTTTACAACTAAAATGACTGCGTTCTTTACGGTCTCGAGCTTCTCATTAGTGACGTGTCCTGTGCTGTAAAGAATAATACTCGCGTCTAGCGTGAAGAGCTTGTCAGGTCTTATGAAACTGTCTCGCTTTAAGCTGCCCATAGAAAAATCTTGCGCAGTCAAAGAAATAGCGTAAGGGTCGCGCCTCACCTGGCTCGTAATCTGACAAAGAATGAGGTCATCGCCTTGCGACGATGCCAAAACGAGCGCGGGACGGCGCTTCGCTAGGCTCAGGTCTGAAAATGGAAAGGGGACGATGACAACGTCACCCGCTACAGGTCTTGCCAAGCCTCATCCTCTTCCGGGCGGAGCCAATCTTTCGCAAGGCTCGCTTCACTCAGCAGGGCGCTCTCCATCTTTTCGGCGTGCTTGCGCTTGATGAACTGCACAAAATCTAGCACCTCATCCAAAAGAGGGTCGGGAACATGCTCGAGTTCTTTAACCAGCGTTGCAACCTTGTCCATAGCTCTATCTTACCGCTTCGGACCCTTGACCATGATGCAGACTGCCACCCCCTGCTGAATATCAAAGACGTTTTGGTCCGCCGAACCGTCTGGTGCGGTCTCTTTTTTCTTGGTGTTGCCGTGCAAATCCATCACGTAGATTTTGTCAAAGGTGTTCATCAAGCTCTCGCGCATCCCTCTAAAGGTTGGGTTATCCAAATAGCCGTGATTCGTGACGAAGGCTAAGATACCGTAGCCTGTTCTGCTCGATACGCCACTGCGAGAAGCGGATGAACTTCACGTAGTCGTCATTGTAGACACTTGGGGTTTCGCTCGCCTAGCGGTTTACCGTCCACCTCAAAGTAGTAGTCTCGGACCCGTCGTTTTATCCTTGCCGCGTAAGAGGTCCACTCACCGTTGTTCGCAGAGTGACTCATAAGAGTACGGCGGATTCCCCAACACCACCATCACGGGCGCATCCTGCTTCACCTGCCCCGCCTCTTGGCTCTCCCGCGCAATCATCTGTCCAAAGAGCGGCAAGCTCGGAAACTCGTGGGCCTCTTCTAAGTGCGTTCGTCAGGTAAATCTTGAGGCGTTCGTCACTGGCAAAGTCATAACCCAACTCGGCAAGCTGTAAGCCCAACTTCATGTGCGCCACCGTGTAGGGAGCCATGAGGAGTTCGAAGCCGTGGACGCGGGGGAGCAGGTGGTTCTTGACGTAGCCCGACCACATCCCCTTGTTGCCGCCTGTTTGTCCTACGATGGTTTGGTGAATCTGGTCGATGACGGCGTGTAAAAAGGTCGCCGTACCCGTGGCGGGGTCTAAAATCTGAACCTTGTGCACGTCTTTCGTCTTGCGGTCTTTCGCCTTGCGCTGTTCCGGGTCCGTAATGCGTACCTTAGAGGTATCGGCTAAGCCGTCTCTCAGTCCGAAGTCTTTCTTGAGGATGTGGTCCACACTCCGCACGATGTAGGAGACACTACGGGCTCAGGCGTGTAGTAGACGCCCCTGGCCTCGCGCATCTTAGGATCATAAGCCGCCAAAAAGGTCTCGTAGAAGTGCACCACCGGGTCTTCGGTGCGCGTCCTTGTGCCGAAGTCTTGGAGAATCGCGCCGATGTCGGCGTGGGCTAAGAGGTTCACTAAGTCGTCCACAATCCAGTCCACGCTGGATTCTAAGTCCGGTCCCATCATCTGCCGAAAGACGTTCTTTAAGAAGGGGTTGGTCTTGGGGATGTCGTAAGCGGCTTTGTAGCGGTTGAAGGGCGGCGTGAAGTTTGGGCTCGTGCGGGCGGCGAACATGCCGTAGGTGATGGTCTGGGCGTACATGTCAGCAAATTGCGGCGGGGTGAGGTCGGAGAGTAAGACCTCTTTGAAGGCGGCGTATTGGTCGTGCAAGGGGTCGGGTTTACCGTCTTTCGGGGTCTTCGGCGTTGAACGCCTTGAGGATGGTGTGGCGTATCTGCTGGGCTAAGGCTGCCATCTTCTTAGCTAAAGCGGCGGGATTCTTGATGGTGGGCGCGGTGACGCTCATGAAGCCCTTGAGCAGCATCTCTAAGTCTTTCGCCCCGTTTGGCGTAGTCTCTAAGCCGTGACCGTTCTGGGTGGCGAGCGTAGCGCTTAGGCGGTGCTCGCCCTCGACGTACCAGCGGAACTCCAAGTAGTCCGTCAGGATGAGGTTGCCTAGAGACTCGAGGTAGCGCCCCAACTGTTCGCTCTTGGCGGTCTTGTCCAGCGAGACACCTATGTCTTTGGCTTCGATGTAACCGAGAGGTGTTTCGCCTTGGGTCACAACGTAATCCGGTGCGCCCGCTTTGATGCGTTTAGGTTCGTTCGTGGCGACCACCTCGGGGAACATGCCTTCGAGGAGGGACTTGAGGCTCGAGCGGTGGGTGTGCTCGGTGGCGTTGCCGCGTTTGAGGTCGGCGGCTAGGTGCTGTTGGTAGGTCTGAAAGTCGGTCAAGGTTGTGCCCCTCGAGGTGTCAATTCGCTTTGGCTCTGAGGGCTATTGTACGTTTAAGCGGGAGCCAGGGGCAAAGCATTCTCTAGCGCGATTGAGGGATTCTTCACAGGGTAGACGAGAGGTAGACATAGGGTAGACGTTGTAAGAATCCTGTCATGCCCTCTCCGTCTAAAGTACAGGCAGGCAGGGCAACACCGTGAAGCGTTCTGAATTACGTCGTGCATCACCACCTACGCCCTGCCCCTCTTCCCTCCTCAAAGCCCCCTCGCCTCCTCTCGCGGGGGCTTCTACTAGCAGGTATCCGTATAAAGTAAAGCTCATAGCTGTAATGTCATTCAAGAGAAAGCCCCGCACATCGCGGGGCTTTGCCGTTCCTAACGGACTTCTTTATGGCGGGCGCACAAGGACTTGAACCCTGGACCTACGGTTTTGGAGACCGCCGCTCTACCAACTGAGCTATACGCCCACAAGACTTGCTAGTATAGCAAGTCCAATCAGACTTTGCCAACCCCTAGTGCGTCAGGTCAAGCGTCAATCGCCCCCGACGCCCCCCAAGCTGTCAGACACTTCGCTCACGTAGGCAGGTTGCCCCGCTCTCGTTTGCGCAGCTTGAACGAGGATGTGCTCTAACTTCTTGGCGAGCTTGTCCCGTGAAAAGTCCTCTTCAGCGAGCTTGCGGGCGTTTTCACCAAATTCGCGGCGCACTTCGGGGTTGTCCGCTAAGTATTCGGCCTTGTCCGCAAAGTCAGCGGTATTGTCGGGCTCCACAAAAACGCCCGCCCGGTTTTTCTCGACCAGAGAGCCCAACCAGCCCGGCATGTTGGTCAAGACGGGTTTGCCCGCTGAAAAGGAGTCGAACATCTTGTTGGGCGAGCAGGTATAGAGGACGGGCACGTTTTTATAGATCGTCATAGCGACGTCTGCTGAGGCGACCAAGCGGGCGATGTCGTCGCGGTGCTTGTCCCAACTCGAGAAGGTCACGTTATCCAGCCCCTCGGCCTTCTGCCGCGCCTCCAACATATCGCGCTCTTTACCGTCGCCGTGCAGAATAATCGCAATGTCATCGCGGCCCCGTTTTTTAAGTTCAGCCGCGCTGTCCAGCACAAAGCCGAGCCCGTTGGCAGGCCCCATTGTGCCGAAGTAGATAAAGACGGTCTTGCCCTCTAAGCCAAAGTCTTTGCGGAAGTCGCTGCCGTCCAAGCCGGGGCGGAACTGCTCTAAGTCCGAGGCGTTGGGAATCACCGTGACCCGTTCCGGGCTCACGCCTTCGCCCACGACGCCCGCTTTCATCCCCGGTGAGAGCGCGACGATGTGGCTCGAGCGCCGATACGCCGCTCGCTCTAAACGCTTGGCGGCGGCGATAAAGGGTTTGGAGGTCAAGACGCCCATCTGCACGGGCGCTTCGGGCCAGAGGTCGCGCACCTCGAAGACGAGCGGCACGCGCTTGCGCCAAGAGGCGTAGAGACCCGGAATCGCAATGGTGAGAGGTGTGCTGGTCGCAAAGATCACGTCGCCGTCCAGCGAGGCCGCCCGGCGCAGCGAACCGTAGGCGAAGCGGAAGAAAACTTTGATGCGCTCAAAGGTGCTCTGCCTATTCGAGTAGGGCATGGGTAACCAGTGAACGTGGATGCCCATCTCTTCGGTTTCGTACCAGTCGGTTTCGGAGGTGGGCGCGTTGCTCGAGGTGATGAGGTGCACCTCGTGGCCCCATTCGACGAGCCGCCGCGCCATCTCGTACGAGCGGATGCCGCCGACGCGCTTAGGGGTTGTAAAGTATTGGTGAAGATAGATAATTCGCATACTGCCTTAATGTAGCACGCACCTTCAGAAGAGGTTTGAAATAGGTCACTCGAGGGAGGTTACAAGTCGGTCTTCTAAGTTCTGTTGACGTTTCGCGTTTCAAGTTGAGATTTAGCGTGTCAAATGCGAGAAGCAAGAAGCAGGGAGGTTTAACCGAGACGCACCACATCATATAGGCGTTCTCGCCATAAACCCTTTTCAAATCTCTTACAGTTGGACCATGCGTAAGCCCCGATATTTACGTTTAGCGCTCCACACCCTCCCCATTAAGTGCGTGCTATAATCTATCGTGCAACGCGCTAGAAAGCGCTCTAGGAGGACGATATGCCCATGAATTTTACAGACACAGCCGCACGCAAGGCTGCTGAGTTACTCCAAGCGAATAACAAGAACGAGGCGGCGATCCGCGTTTTTGTCAAGTCGGGTGGGTGCAGTGGCTACTCGTACGGAATGGCGATTGACGAACGCTCTCTGGAGGGTGACACTGTCTTTGAAGATAGAGGCGTGCGTTTAGTCGTTGATAAGATGAGCTTGCCTTTACTCGACGGCTCCGAAGTGGATTATGTTGAGAATATGATGGGCGGCGGTTTCAGCGTGAATAACCCCAACGCGACGAGTGCGTGCGGCTGCGGCAGCTCGTTTCGTACCGATGGTAAGAGTGCTCCCGATGGTGAGGGTGCGCCGAGCTGCCACTAAAATTTTAAGTGTCATAACCTGGAGAGAAGCTGCGCTGAGCAGCTTCTCTTTTTTTGTCATGAGTTTGTTTTTAGTTCGTCATCAGCGCTAAATACACTGTTAGCTAAAAAATACGACATGTCATTCTGAGCCCTTTATAGGATAGACTCTACCCTCACCAGGGCAGGCTCCGTGGAGTCGAAGAATCTCTGCCCTTGCTGACTCCTCTAACGGAGAATGGAAGTTCTTCCGAAGGAGGGCTACGCAAACGCAGTTTTGGCATCGCCAATTACGGAGTTTTAGCGTAGCTAATTACGAAGTTTTGGCATAGCCAAACGAGACCCTTCGACAACCGGACTCATCTGTGCCCTTTGGGTATCGCCTTACTGCGTGAACAGGGTGACAACAGTATCGCAAAACTTACTTGACGGTGTACTAAATATTATCCTCATCAACCTCTTGAATTAGGGCGCTACACTCGTTTCGAGATAGGGGTGCCTTGCTGCGCTGAACCTCTGTCTCAAAACGAGGGCCCGATAAAAAGCTGGTGAAGAAATGGTCATTTTGCCGCGTAAAGGTAAAATAGCCGTGCTAGGGTATCACAAAGGGCTGCGGGTGAGCGACTCCCCGAGACTTAAATTTATCAAACCAGGTAGGAGAACATTATGAATATCAGTGTATTCGGTTTAGGCTACGTTGGCACAGTGACGGCGGCTTGTTTAGCGCGTGACGGCAACACAGTGATCGGGGTGGACGTGAGCCCGGCGAAACTCGAGCTGCTCGCGAGCGGCAAGTCCACCGTGGTCGAGCCCGGCTTAGAGGAACTGCTCAGCGAGTACGTCAAGCAAGGCCGCATCAAAACGACAGGCAACGCTTTCGAAGCCGCCGCCGCGTCGGAGCTATCTCTAATTAGCGTCGGCACGCCGCCCGACGCGCAAGGTGGTCCAAACTTGCACTACGTCTTCACGGTCTGCCGCGAAATCGGCAAAGCGGTGCGCGAAAAGGGTGAACCTCACGTCGTCATCCTGCGCAGCACCGTGCCGCCGGGGACGTTGGAGCGCTGCCGCGATATCTTGGAAGAAGAGGCGGGTGAGACGCCCGTTCACGTCGCCTTTAACCCCGAGTTTTTACGTGAAGGCTCCGCTATCAAGGATTACGACGCGCCGCCCTACACCATCATCGGCACGGAAGACCCCATTGCGGAAAAAGCGGTGCGCGACATCTATGCTGGGCTCGAGGCCCCCTTCGTCGTTGTCAAGCCCGCCGTGGCTGAGATGGTCAAATACGTCGCGAACACCTGGCACGCTGCTAAGATCGCCTTTGCCAACGAGGTGGGCCGCGTTGCTAAAGGTTTCGGTGTAGACGGGCGCGAAGTGATGAACATCATCACGCAAGACACCAAACTCAACGTGTCGCCCGCTTACATGAAGCCCGGTTTTGCCTACGGCGGCTCGTGCTTGCCTAAAGATTTAGGTGCACTCATCCATTACGCCCACGAGCAGCACGCGAGCGTGCCGATGCTAGAAGCGATCCCGACGAGCAACCAGACGATGGTCGAGCTTGCGGGTGAAGCGGCGCTGAGCGTGGAGGCTGAGCAGGTCACGATGTTAGGACTCGCTTTTAAGCCTAAAACAGACGACTTGCGCGAAAGCCCCGCTGTGCCGCTCGTCAAAAGGCTCTTAGGCGAGGGGCGCGAGGTCACGATTTACGACCAAGCGGTCTATCAAGCGAACCTCATGGGCGCGAACCTCAGCTTCATCCAGCAGAACTTACCCCACTTTGAGGCCCTCCTCACGGACAGCCTAGAGAACGCGCTCAGCCGCGCCGAACTCGTCATCGTCACCCACGCGACCGACGAGTTTAGACAAGCGCTCGCAGACGCGCCAGCAGGCACGAAGGTCCTGGACTTGGCGGGGCTGTTTGAAGAGGTTCCTGAGCATTTAGAGTACCGGGCACTCTGCTGGGAAGATCGGACCAAAGAGGTGCGGAGCGAATTAGTCGCCTAAACATAAGGTGTAAGCAATTAAGGTTACAAAAACGAGGCGCTAGAGGGGTCTTAACACCTTCCTAGCGCCTCGTTTTTGCAGAAACGCCCATTCGGTCTGATTCAGCAGGTATACTCCGTTTGGGTCGATGCTCCAAGTTAAGACTTAGGGGTGCTTCCAGCAGTTTTGTTGGGTGCGCACTGACTTCGGCGTCGCTGACTACCATGTGCTGATTGTTTCTGGAGCGCACTTGGCAGATAAAATACAGTCCGGCGCGTCTGTGTAGCGCTGAGCGTTACAACTATTTTTGATGCGTCTAGGTTCTCAACTGGTCAGGGGGTCAGCATGTCTACTACGAAACGAAACGCGCTCAGAAACAGAGCGCTCCTTGTTATTGGCATTTTTACCGCGTTCATGTTTGCAGGAACGCTACTCTACGCTTTTTTCGCTGAGCCGTTGCTGCGCGTCTTGGGCGAGGTCGTCCCCGGTGGGGTGCCGAGCAAACTCGCCGCGCCCCCTAAGGACGCGCTCGGGTTTAGCTTAGAGCGCTTGCAGGCAGATGTCTTGTTTGCGCTCTATATTCTCGCTTGTACGTTCGGACTTCTGCTGAGCCTAGCCGCTATCTATCGCCGACGGGTGTGGACGCTCATCACGCGCTTTTTTAACGCTCAGACGCATCCGCTCACGCTGTCGCTCTTTCGCATCGTCCTGTTCACCTTTGCGGCGTTTCTCTACAGCAGAGACTACTACCTGCTCTTTAGCCACCTACCCGAAACGTTTCTCAGTCCGCCCTTAGGTATGAGTTGGCTGTTGAACGTGCTGCCTGTCAATCCGAGTACGGTGGCTTGGACGTACTATCTCTTCTTCTTCTCGAGCCTGATGGCCGCGCTCGGCGCGTACACCCGTTTCTTCGCGCCTGCGGCGCTGCTTCTTGGGCTTTACGTGCTGGGTATCCCCAACTTTTTCGGCAAGATCGACCACTATAACCATCTAATTTTATTCATGGCGATTATGGCGGTGAGCCCCTGCGCCGACACGCTGTCCGTCGACGCCTTTCGCCGCGCTCGGCGTGACCCTCACTGGACGCCGCGCATGGACCGCGTCTACGCGCTGCCGCTCCGCTTTATCTGGCTTGTTATGGCAACAGCGTACTTCTTTCCGGGGCTCTACAAGCTCGCCACGGGCGGCTTCGCCTGGATTTTCAGCGACAACTTTCGCAACATTATCTTTAGAAATTGGTTGTCGGTGGGCGAATGGATTTCGCCGCTGCGCCTGGATAGCTCGCCGCTGCTCTATCAGAGCGGCGCGGCGGCAGCCGTCGTGTTTGAACTTGCGTTTGCGGTGCTCATCTTTTTTCCGCGCCTGCGCCCTATGGTTGCGTTCGTCGGCTTCAGCTTCCACGGCGTCACCAACTTGGTCATGCGTATTCCTTTTTACAGCTTGCAGATTGCCTATCTCACCTTTGTCGATTGGCACAGGGTCTTCACGTGGTTAGGGCGGCGGTTCTATCCGCAGAGCGCACGCCTCATCTTTGACGAGCGCACCTCTTTAGGGCGTACGCTCGGCGCTGTGCGCGTGCTCGACCCCTTCGGGCGCGTGAGCTATCTACCTCAAACGCAGGAAAGTGCGCAAGGTGAAGCCCCTTACCTCGCTCCCTACCTCGAGGTCGGCGAGGTGCGCGAAACGGGCCTCAACGCGCTGCGCGGGCTCTGCGCTAGGGTAGTCTTGCTGTGGCCTCTATTGCCCTTCGTGCTCCTATTTGAGAGGTTCTCAGCTAAGGGGATAAGTCAACGCGGACTCACTCCCGGCGCGGCGTCCACCTCGCCTACTGCACTCCGCACCGAACATTCAACGAGTAGTCCGAGCGGGACTTCGGCAAGGTCGCGGCTCGCTACAATTGCGCTCGTGGGAACGCTGCTCGTGAGTGCCAACGTCGCTTTCGGCTTTGTGCGCATCAAAGATGGCTGGCCTTTTGCGCTCTACCCGGTCTTTGGCGGTAGCACTGGACCTACGACGGGGAGGATACAGGTCACGAAAGTGAGCCCAGAGGGTGAAGAGGTCGTCGTCGATGTGCAGCCGCTGATCGAGCGCTACGGCTACGGCAAGTTGAACGCGCTGCTTAGAGCAGGCGTGGCTCCGGGCCAGGAAGAGACCTTAGCCGCGCTCTGGTCGCTACTCGAGCGCGAGCTGGGCGACATCACACCTGCTGACCGAGGAAGGTTCTACGACGCGACGTACTACGTTGACCCTACCCTGTGGGCGCAAAACCCGGCCAAGCTCGAGCTTCTCGCTGAATTTCCAGCAGAATCTGGTCCTGCTGAAGAGGTTTCGCGAGAATGAATCCGGTGACAGTGTAGTTTCAACAATCGCGTTGACGGGCTCTATATAAAAATAATCTTGCGAACGACCTAGCGAAAAAGAAACTTCGCTCAGTGTCGCCTGTACCTTCAGAATTTCGTCAGAACCTTAGTGCTACCTTGCCGTTGGCTCGGGGGAGGCCGCTTACTCCCCCCAAACAACGTTTAGGAGCACCTTTATGGCATGTCAACACTGCGGCGCGGCGCTCGCGGCTACGTTCACACCTTCGGGGTCGGGGACAGGTGTGTGTCTCGAGTGCGGCGTAGCACCTCTCACCGACATTTTTAGTTATGAACGAGCTGAGCGCACCGAAGTACCACCGGGAACCCATCCCCTCACCTTTACGGGCACGGGAAGCGAATTCTTCCGCATCTGGATCGTCAACGTCTTTTTAACCGTCGTCACGCTGGGCATCTACAACGCTTGGGCGAAGGTACGCACGCGGCGCTACTTCTACGCGCATACTCATCTGGCAGGCCACTCGTTCGACTACTTAGCCAACCCCATCAACATCTTAAAAGGCAACACCGTCGTGGCGGCTGGGCTTATCTTGTACAACTACACGGACGCCTTTGCGCCGCTGTGGAGCTTACTCCTCATGGGTGCCTTCGCGCTCGTGTTTCCCTTCTTGGCCTATCAGTCGCTGCGCTTTCGCACACGCTACTCCGCCTATAGAAATATCCGCTTCCACTTCCACGGCACCTTAAAAGAGAGCTACCATGTTTTTCTCGGATTACCTCTGCTTCTGCCTTTCACGCTCGGACTTCTCTTTCCCTACATGCTGTCTCGGCAAAAGGAGTACGCTTTAGGTCGGTTCGCCTTCGGGACGACGCGCAGTAAGTTTTACGGTGGACCGGGGATGTTCTTTAAGGTTTATCTGCTTGCGGCGCTTATGGGCATAGGTGCGTACGCTTTATTCGCTCTGGGTTTTCTAACACCCATCCTGAGCGACTACAACACGTTACCTACCTTTGTCGGCATAGCGTTGACTTACCTTGTTGCTATCACAATTTTCTCTTTCATCCAGGAGTACATCTTTGTCAATATCACCAACTACTGCTGGGCGGAAACCTGGCTTGGCAAAGTATCGTTTAGCAGCACCCTCAGAACGAGAGACCTCGCTTGGATTCGTCTGACTAACCTCTTCGCCATGCTCGTGTCACTCGGCCTCCTCATCCCCTGGGCTAAGGTGCGGCGCACACGCTACATCGTCGAACACTTGGCGGTAGTGATGCGCGAGGGTGACTTGGACGACTTCGTTGCCGACGAGAGCGATTACGAAAGCTCGCTAGGTGAAGTGGCGACGGACGCCTTCGACCTCGAGATCGGTCTGTAGTGATCGCCTTTAGCGGCACCTACTTCGGCGGTGTGCGCTCCAAGGCGTACGCCGCACAAGTCTCCTGCGACGGCGAGTTCGTGCAGATTTCCGGGGAGATAGACCCGTTTGAGGTTCCTTTGGCGGCTTGTACGCTCGAGCCGCCCCTCGGCAGAGCGCAGCGCATCCTCAGACTGCCGAACGGAGCGCGCTGTGAGACGGCGGACGTAGAGGCGTTTACCAAACTCGAAGAGGTGAGCGGTCGAGGGCGCGGGCTCCAACTTGTGCACCGCCTGGAGAGCCGTTGGCGCTTGGCGCTCGGGTGTTTGCTGGGGCTCATCGTCAGCGCTGGGGCGTTTATGGTTTACGGTATCCCTTTTTTGGCGACGCAGGCCGCGTACGCCACCCCCTTAGAGGTCGCCGAAGCGGTGAGCCAGAAGTCGTTCGACCTCTTGGACGAGAGGGTTTTTGCGGCCTCGAGTCTCGACCCTGCCCACGCTGAGCGTCTACAACGCCAATTCGAAACGCTCGCTGCCGACCTCGGCACGCACCCTCACTACGAGTTGGTCTTTCGCAGCGGTGCCGCTCTAGGCGCGAACGCTTTCGCGCTCCCCTCGGGCCTCATCATCGTCACCGACGAACTCGCCCTGCTCGCTGAGAGCGACCGAGAGGTACTCAGCGTCTTGGCGCACGAGGTGGCGCACGTCGAGAAGCGGCACGGGCTGAGGAGTCTCTATCAGGGTGCGGGTGTCTTTCTGCTCGTGTCCGTCATCATGGGCGACGTCGCTTCCGTGACCTCTATCGCCGCGTCGTTACCCGCCATCCTAATCGAGTCGGGCTATTCCCGCGCCTTCGAGCGTGAGGCGGATGAGGTGGCAGGGCGCTACCTCGTCGAAAAAGGTTGGGGCACACAACCGTTGCAAGCGATATTGACGCAGCTTACTGAGGATGCTGGGAGCACAGAGATGCCGACCTTTCTCTCGAGCCACCCCGGAACCGAGGCGCGTTTGGAACACTTGGAGGCACTCGAGTAGCCAATTCTACCCGGTGCCAAAAAAAGCACACGGTGTAAAGTACGCGAAATGCCCACCGCAGTACGAATTTTTCGCTGCGCCGCCGTCTCAAGTTCTTATGCTAAGAGGTATGAAAGGGTTTTTTAGAGCGAATAGAGCGAGATTGGTTAGCTTGATGCAGCCGCGTAAGTCAGCCCCTGTTTCGGCGCAGCGTCCGACACGTGTCGCCCCTCACCGAGCGAATAGGGTGCGTAAAGAGGGTACGTGGGTGCTCGAGTTCGACATCCCCGCGTGGGGCTTTTGCAAGGGCGAGCGAGTGCGCATCTTTCCGAACGCACCCATTTATCTAGGCGACATCGTCGCGCTTAGAAGTGAGAGCGGGCTTCAACTGGCGCGTTACCGTGACGAATACATAGGCTCGGTTATAGGGTTGGCGGTGCGTGTATAAAAATCAGCGCGGCACTAACCGCGCTTTATTGACGCCTCTCTGAAAAAAGTAGGTTTAGCGCCACTCCTCCATCTGACTACGGCGGTTCTCCCCGACGAGCGCGTTGAGCAGAGCGCTGATTACGGTCAGGATAAGTGCGCCGAAGACCGCGCCCCAGAAACCTGAAAGCGCGAGCGGCGTAAGCGCCGCGACGATGGTGAGCGAGAGCGCGTTCACGACGAGCAAAAAGAGCCCTAATGTCAAGATAGTTAGCGGCAGGGTCAACAGGATCATGACAGGGCGCACCACCGCGTTGACCAACCCTAAGATGAGCGCCGCGATGAGAACGGGTACGAGGCCCGTCTGCGTAAAGTAAAGACCGACGCCGAGCTGCGCGGTGAGCCAGAGCGCGAGTGCATTGAGAAGCCAGCGGATCAAGATGTACATGAGAAGATTTTAACACCCCGCTTTTACGGGGTGCGTTATGCGCACACGAGCGTGTTGCCCCAGATTTACGCTGAGGTGTTCGCTAAATAAACGCGCTAGAAGCGTTTGACGAGCTATAGGGCGCTCAGAATATAGAAGTCAGCAGTCAGAATAGAAGTTTAGGCGTGAGTCGCTTATGGCAGAGCGTTTCCCATCAGAACGTCGCAAAATGAGCAAGAGGTCAGCGTAACCTAGAACCTCTTTATAAGCGTAGTTCCAACGTTTTCACCGCTCAATTGCCGCGCGCGCCTTCGTTCACTCAGGACGCTTGATAAAGGCGGGGTAGGCGTCGCGCCGTCTAAAGCCTAACGATTCTAAAATCTCGATGAGCTTGGGGTCTTGCTGGGTTACGAGCGTCTGGATGAGACCGAACGGGCTGCGGGCGGCGAGTTCGTGCATACTGGAGATCATGAGGCGTTTAAGCATGTCGCTCGAGTCCCGGTACTCCGCTAAGACCCCTGCCGCTGTGAGGTAATATACGCCGTCCACGCCGTCGCGGTAGACGCCGTAAAAGGCGTAGCCGACGGGCTCTTGGTCGAGTGTTTCGCTCGCTAAAAACCACAAGTTGGGCCTAAATGGGCCGCGCCAGCGCTTGAGCCACGCCCAGAAGCCGTCCGAGGGCTCGCTCCCCTCAGCCTTCTTGAAGACCTCTTGGAAGAGCGCGTCGCTTTCGTCGCTCCAAGCCTCGAGCACCAAGGGCGTCCCGAGTGGGGGCAGCTCGCTCAGTTCGAACTCCAAGTCGTAGGCGTGCCTGAGCTTAAACCCGAGTGACTCGAAGATAGGCTCCACCCGCTCCAAACGGGCCTCTGAAAAGTTGTAGAGCGGACAGTGCACCGCCTCATGGTCAAACTTACGCAGAAGTTTATTCAAGAGCGTGCGCAAGTCTTGGGCGTCTCGTTTGAACCAGATGTTGCTCAAGTAGAGGTTTTGGTCGTCGTCCTCGGATTCAGGCGCAATGATGTGCGCACCCGCTAGTGGCACGTCCCCTTCGGCGAAGAGGATAAAGGAGCGCTCCGCTTCACTTTCTAGGTGATGCGCCGCGTTTTGCATGGTGCGCACGGTGCGCCGCGCGAAGTGCCTGGGGTCGCTGTGCCCTAAAAAGTCGTAGTAAGACGCGATAAACCACTCTAGCTCGTCGGGGGCAAGGGAACGAATCACACTTTAGCATAACGAAAAACTGGGACTTTGTGCACCCAAAAGCTCACCGTGATACGGAATTGTGTCAGAAACAGAGAATATTGAGAATGAGTAGAGAACTCTGAGAATTGCTTTGGCTCAAGTAACTCACATTTTTATCACAAAATGGCTGTATATGGGCAATTTTTGAAACGGGCTACAACTTCAATCCGCTCGAAGGGGTTTGCGTTATTTGCTATATTTAAGCGATGGGTTTGTGGCTGTATCATGCTCCTCCGTCGCAGGGTGAGAGCCTCGCTTCCGCTCGCAGTGTAAGTTTTGTCACGACGCCTCCACTCCTATCCTATTAGTCACAAAACTGCGCTGCACGGTTTCCGCGCGGTTCAACCCTCACCAAACGCACTCAACCCTCGCATGATGAGTGCGATATGCAGCGTCGCCACCTCGTCCGCCGAGAGGTCTTGCCCACTCCCCAACCACCAACGGATCGTCGCTAGAAGTGACCCGGTGAGGTGGTGGGCGATGAGCGGCGTAGGCATAGTGGGCGCAGAGGGTTGCGCTGTCCTCTCGAGGAGACGCTGGGTGAATGAGAGGGACTTCTCCGCCATGAGGTCGTTGACCTTAGCGGCTACGTCGCTATGCGTCGCGAAGCGGTACAGCTCGGCGTGCTTGGCGACGTGTGCGAAGGTTAAACGGAGGAGTTCGCCCCGCTCTAAATTCAGCGGGTCCTGGGCGACGAGCGCAAATTCAGCTTGGAGCGCGTCGATGATGGCGTCTATACAATCGAGCATCAGCGCATCTTTGTCGGCGTAGTGCAGGTAGAAAGTGGTGCGCCCCAACCCGGCACGGGCGGTGAGGTCTTCGACGGTGGTCGCCGCCAGACCTTGCTCGACGGTCAGCTCGATCAGAGCGCGTTGCAGCGCCCCTTTGCTGCGCTGGGTGCGGGGGTCGGTCGTGCGGGAGACAGCGGGTTGAGCCACAACGCATCTTAGCGCACCTCTTGACGTAGCGGGGATTCTCGCCTAAGATAATGAACACAGTGTTCATGAACTTTCTCTATGCGGTGCTTACGAGGGTAAAGCTCGAGCCTGCTAACGACCCTAGTGGCACCGCAGTAGGTGAGCCTCGAGAAAGAGGGGCTACTCACCTAAGAAAACACACCACGCGCATCCCCACGCACTTTGTAGACTGAATACACGGCGCAGCGAGCGCGTAACCGGACCCCCCTGGAGGCAACAGCGTGACCTACACCCATCATGACTCCTCAACGCGACCTCGCGTATACGGGTGCGGCGAACGCGCCGCACGGCACTTCTGGCGCGCCGCATGAATCCCTTTGTATTCAGAGGCGGCGTGGCGCTCCTCACGGGCGCGGCGAGTGGCATCGGCCTAGCGTTAGCCGAGAACTTGGCGGCGCGGGGGTGCCACCTCGCGCTCGTGGACCGCGACGCTTCGGGGCTAGACAACATCGCTGCGTCGGTACGGCAACGCGGCGTGCAGGCGAGCACGCACGTCCTCGACCTCGCTCAGCAGGAGGGTATCGCGCCGCTCGTCGAGGACGTTATGCGCGAGCACGAGCAGATTACGCTGCTCATCAATAACGCGGGTGTGGGCTTGCAAGGAAGCTTCGAAGAGGTCACGCTAGCGGAGTTCGAGTGGCTCATGAACATCAACTTCCGCGCGGTGGTCGCGCTCACCAAGGCGTGCTTGCCGCACCTTTTAGCGGCGCGAGAGGCGCATTTAGTCAACTTATCCAGCATCTTCGGTATCATCGCCCCACCTGGAGAAACGGCCTACGCCGCCAGCAAGTTCGCGGTACGCGGCTTCTCCGAGGCTCTGCGGCACGAACTCGCGGGTCGGATTGGGGTGAGCGTCGTTCATCCGGGCGGGGTCAAGACAAACATCGCCTTCTCTACGCGCGTCGCCGCTGACGCAAAGGTAGACGAAGAAATGGCGCGGCAGAGCGCCCAGCGCTTCACCGAGAACGCCAGAACCACGCCCGAGGAGGCCGCCGCTGCAATCCTACATGCCGTCCAGCGTCGGCAGGGACGGGTGCTCGTCGGCGCGGACGCGCGGCAGATTGAGGCGGTGCAGCGTCTCGCGCCCGTCGCCTACTGGCGCTTGCTCAAGGGCGCGTTCAAGCGCAACCTCGGCCCCCAAGGTTCGCAGAAGAGGGCGAGCAGCGCGTGACCTGCTGTAACATGGAAAAATGCCTGTGAATGAGCCTCGATCGGCGCAAGCCTCGCCCCGACACGCCGACTTGCATGTTGACCAGCATGCCGATGTCGTCATCGTCGGCGCAGGTCTTTCGGGCATCGGTGCGGCGTGTCACTTGCAGCGGCGCTGCCCGGATAAACGCTTTCTCCTCCTGGAGGCGCGGGGCGCTCTAGGGGGAACCTGGGATTTGTTCCGCTACCCCGGCGTGCGCTCCGACTCAGACATGCAGACCCTCGGCTTCTCCTTCAGACCCTGGACGAGCGACAAATCCATCGCTGAGGGACCAGCCATCCTCGACTACATCAGAGAGACCGCTCAAACGTTTGACGTAGAGAAGCATATCCGTTACCACCACAAGCTCCTGAGCGCGTCGTGGTGCTCTAAAGGGGCACGGTGGCGGCTCGAGATAGAGAGGGAGAATGGGCGCGTCCACTACACCTGCGATTTTCTCTACATGTGCAGCGGCTACTACGACTACGACGCAGGCTATACCCCGCAGTGGGAGAACATGGAGGCGTTTACGGGTCGCTTCGTCCACCCGCAGGCGTGGCCCCAAGACCTCTCGGTTGAGGGGCAGAAAGTCGTCATCATCGGTAGCGGCGCGACCGCCGTGACGCTCGTGCCCGAGTTGGCGAAAGAGGCGGCGCACGTTACCATGCTGCAGCGCTCGCCCTCATATATCGCCACCCAGCCTGCGGAGGACACGTTCGCCAAGCGGCTGCACCGCACCCTGCCGCACCGCCTCGCGCACCGCTTGGTGCGGTGGAAAAACCTGCTCTACAGCATGTACATCTACCAGATGGCGCGGCGTGCGCCGGGGTTAGTCAAGCGCTCGCTCGTCGGGCTCGTCCGGGACGCGCTCGGACCCGACTACGACGTGAAGACGCACTTCACGCCGCGCTATGACCCCTGGGACCAGCGCCTCTGCGTCGCGCCTGACGGCGATTTCTTCGAGACGATCAAGTCTAGGCGGGCATCCGTAGTGACGGATACTATCACCACCTTTACGGAGACGGGCTTGCGCCTCGCTTCGGGCGAGCACCTAGAGGCGGACGTTGTGGTGAGCGCAACGGGGCTTCAGCTCAAGATGATCGGCGGCGTTCAGCTTAGCGTGGACGGCGTGCCTGTCGATGTACCCAACGTTCTTTCTTACAAAGGGGCGATGTACAGCGGCGTCCCCAACTTCGCTTCAGCCCTGGGTTACACCAACGCTTCGTGGACGCTCAAGTGTGAACTCATCTCCAAGTTCGTGTGCCGCTTGCTCACCTACATGGATGAGCACGGCTACACGGTCTGCACGCCGCGCCGACCAGACGCCGAGGTGCGCGAGCAGCTCGCCGTGAACCTCACCTCGGGCTACATCCAACGCTCGCAACACCTCTTGCCCAAGCAGGGTGAGAGGACGCCCTGGCGCATCCACCAGAACTACTTTCAGGACCTCGCTGCGTTCGAGTACAGCGGCTTTGGAGATGGGGCGCTCGAGTTTGAGCGTCCCGCTCAAGACCTCAGCAACCCCAACGACACCCGCGAAAAAAACCGCGCGTCCGGCTCGCCGTAGCCTAGCTCTACGCTCGCTTTGGTGAGCACGGCGAGTTGCAAGGCGAGGTCGTCAGGGTCATTCTCGGCGTAGAGCGCCCTGTCCATCGCGACCCAAAACATCCCCGCGATCTGCTCCGCCTGCTGGCGGTTCACGTCCGGCAAGGGCGCTTTGACCATCCTCTCCAAATGCACGCTGATGTCTGCCGACACGTCCGCCTCGAACTGCCGCAACACCTCATACGGATTCCGGTTGATTACTCCATAAACTCTTGCAGAGTTGATTCCGTTATCACCGGAGTCCGTACTTGTTTCTACTCGCAAGGCTCCGCCAGACTTCGTGAACTGCTCGGGATTAAACACGAAACTTTATTTCGTGCTTAACCGGAAAGGGGATCACCTAGCGCCGACGGAGCGCGGCGGTACTGCAAGTAGAGTTCGGTGAAGTGTCGCTCCTCTAAGAGCAGGCGGATGAGCGCGGCGTAGTGCTCGGCAAGCTGTTTCACGCTGAGGTTTCCTAGCGCTATAACGTCGGCTCGCCACGCCCGGATCACGTCGCGCAGGCGTCGTCCGGTGTGCTCGGCGGCGACGACGATGGCTTCGTCCACGTTCTTGAAATGCGTGTAAAAGCCCGATTGGACGACGCCCGACGCGCGGGCGAGCCGCGCTGTCGTGACCTCTTCAGGTCCCTCCTCGCGCATGATAGTCACGGCGGCCTTAAACGATCTTATGATAGGTGGCGAGGCCGTTGCTGCGCTTGCGGACGCTCATGGAGTCTCCTCGAGAGAGGCGCGCGACGCGAACGTGGCGATGAGTTTGGCGAGGTAGTCCGGCCTGTCCTCCTGCAAGAAATGTCCGCCACCTTTCGTCGTGACGTGCGGTTGACCTTGCGCCCCCGGCACGCGCGTTTGGAACGGGTGCTCGCCCCCTTCGTGATCGGGTCGCGGTCGCTAAAGGCGGTCAGAAAAGGCTTGTCGAACCGCTCCAACGCGGCCCACGCCTCTCGGTTGGCGGGCGCGGCGGAGTCATCCGGACGCACCGGCACAAGTGAGGGAAAGATGTGCGCTCCGGCCTGCATTTGCGGCTCCTTCACTGAGGACGCTGCGCTCGTCATCACGTTGGTGAGACGCCCTAATCCCTCGACCTCGATGGTCACTTCGTCGCCTGCGCGGAGCCATTTGGTGGGGACGTCCCCGAAGATAACCCCCTCGGGCGTGCCCGTGAGGATGAGGTCGCCGGGCTCCAAGGTCATGTAGTGGCTTATGTAACTCACGACCTCTTTTGCGGAGAAGACCATCTCTTCGCTCACCTCTTTGGCTCGGCGGCCCATCACGATGACCAGTTCCGCCTCGTAGTCAGCTTGCTCGGTTACAGCGGGGATAACCACCTCGTCGCCGTGCGCGGCTAAGCTGTTCGCGTATTTCGAGAAGAGGATGGGTGTTTCAGGGACGCTCAAACCTGCTTCGGCGGCGTGGCGGCGGTAGTTGAGACCGACGCAGACGATCTTGCCGGGGTCGGGGACGCACGGCTCGAGCGTGGTGAGGTTGCCCCACTGCATTGTCTCTGCCCAGAAGAGCCAATCGAACGTCGCGATTTCACGCTCCGCCATCAGCGCATTGCGCACCATGATGTAGTACGGAGTTTGATAGATAACAGCGACGATGCTCGCTAGCAGATAGGCCACGCCCGCCTTGAACCGCGCCCGCCGCTTCGATAAGCGAGTCCATCGTCGTGGGCGGCTCTAACCCTGCCTCCGCCAGAGCTGACTCTCTGTAGTAGAGAAACTGCGGGGCCAGGATCATCGGTACGCCGTAGAGGGTTCCGTCCACCGTGACGCGCTCTAGCGCCGTCTCGTTGAAGTCGTCCCTCACGCCCTCGAAGAGGTCGTCTAGGAGCTCGAGCTGCCCCGCGCGAACTCTCGAGAGGTCGACCGTTTGCAGTTCGAACACGTCGGGGGCTTCGTTCGATAAGAGCGCCGCATTGAGGGACGCGATGTAGTCGCCCGGCACCCAGTTAATTTCAACCGTATGATTATTCCTGAAAGCGTCTGAGGGGCAATGTTCTCTATGTGATTTTTGGTCAATTGCTTCATATTGTTTCGTTGGCGAGGTTTTGGTAGTGGTTCCAAGTCGAATGCTGCCATGTGCTCCCCGCTACTATCTCTACGTAATGACCAAGGGGTTCAACCCCTTGCTTTGACATTAACGTTATTCCAGATAGAGCCACCACCGAGGTTTTTACGCTTCATTTGGAATTGTTGTCGTGCGGCGCTTCGGCTAGACGAAAGCCTTGCAAAAGGTGTATAAGATACACCCATGAACCCAAGAAGCGTCTATTCAGCGAACGACACCCTCGGCGAAGGTCCCGTTTGGAGCGTAATGGAAGATGCGCTCTACTGGGTGGACATCGCCAACCACCGACTTCAGCGGTGGCACCCCGAGACCAGTGATTACAGGCGTTGGTCACTTCCCTCCGAAATCGGCAGTTTCGCCCTGCGCGAGCGATGTGGCGCGGAAGATGGAGCGGTGGTCGCGCTCAGAAACGGGTTTCACCTGCTCGACCTAGGCTCAAACGCCTTGACCCCCTTGCACGACCCCGAACCTGAGAAGGAAGAAAACCGCTTTAACGACGGCAAATGCGACCCGGCAGGCCGCTTCTGGGCGGGCACGATGGGGGACGGTGACGCGCCAACGGCTGCGCTCTACCGCCTGGACCCGGACGGCGCGTGTCATACGGTTCGCACAGGCGTCAAAATTTCCAACGGCTTGGGCTGGAGCCCGGATGGGGCGACGATGGTTTACACCGACACCCCGCTCCGCACCATCGTCGCCTTCGATTTTGATGTGGAGACCGGCACGCTGAGTCGCGAACGTGTTTTTGCAACCGTTCAGGACGGCTTTCCTGACGGTCTCACTGTAGACAGCGAGGGCTTCGTGTGGAGCGCCATCTGGGACGGCTGGCGTATAGACCGCTTTGCGCCGGATGGGAGCTTGGAGCGAAGCGTCCGGTTGCCAGTGCAGCGCCCTACAAGCTGCACGTTCGGCGGTGCAGACTTAACGGAGCTTTTCATCACTTCCGCCAAGGACGGTCTGAGTGACGCTGAACTGAGCGAGCAACCGGAAGCGGGGCACCTATTTCGCGTCCAGACTCAAGTGGCGGGGTTGCCTGCGTTCCGGTTCGGGGGATAAACCGACTTCGTTCTCGTGTGCCTCAGGCCAAGCGTGACGCTACCAGGTCCCCGACGCAAAGGCTTCCCCATACCTCGTTTTATCTCGAGCTGACCCTTAGCATTTCCACGCTTCACTGCCCCACATAGCCGCAGTGCTCAAAGGTATTTTTAGCATCGTCGGATGTCACGGCAAGAACAGCATCTTCGAAGGCTTGAATGAGCCTATGCAGGGTAGCAGGTCGAAGCTTTTTGACGAAGGCTTTGATCTTGCTAAAGAGCAGTTCTACGGGATTAAAGTCAGGCGAGTAAGCAGGTAAGTAGAGTAGCGTGCAATGGTACGTTTCGACTAACTCTCTTACGTCGGGTCCCATGTGAACACGCCAGTTATCCAGCACGAGCACCGAGCCTGGCTTGAGGTTGGGCAGTAAGGTCTTGAGATAGCTTAGAAAGGCGGCTTTATCGACGTTCTCAGGATGCACCAAGCAGTGTGCGCCGCTGAGCCCGCGAAGGGTAACCGCCGCTAAGAGACTGGCTCGCTCTTTCTTACCTTTAGGTGCGTCGTCTACGACGCGCTTATCGCTAGGAGCGCGTCCATAACCTCTGGAAAGGTTGAGATAGCCGCTGGTCTCGTCGAGAAACACAAGTGTTTCAGGGTCAAGTTTGGCTACGTCTTCGCGCCACTGCGCTCTTGCTACCTCATCTCGTTCGGCTGCGTAAAGGCTCTTTTTTTACGACTGATACCCAGCTTGCGAAAGTATTTGTCAATCGCTGATTTTTGAAGCGTTACACCCGTAGCCTCGGCTAACGCTTCAGCGTGTTGCTCGAGGGTCCAATCATTATGCGCCTCAACCTGCTTCTTCAGTAGCTCACTCTGCGCCCCACTGAGCCACGCTCTATTGCCTGGATGAGGCGTCGCCGCTAAGGTTCCTGACGCTGCTCGCTTGACGTAGCGCTCGACCGTCCAACGACTCACCCCAAAGCGTCTAGCAACTTCACTTTTATTCTGTCCTTCTTCGCTATGCGCTTTGACGATGCGCTCGCGTAAGTCTAGTGAATATCCTGGCATAACGCTAGCTTAACCTGTAGCAATGAGTCGTGGAAGTGCTACCTTATTTGATAAATAAAACACTGTAGTGTTAGAGTCGAAAGACATTTTTTCAACGTGCGCTAAAAGGTGAACCTCAAAAGGGTGACGCGAAACGCTTTACTGCGCACATGCTATGTCAGCGTGACGGGCGCAACCTTTCGCGTTGCCACCTCGCTGCTTGCTCAGCATGAGGTTACGACGCTAGCGCTAAAAGGTCACGCGGACGTAAGGCTCTACCCCGAAGTCACGCGCTGTGTTTTGTTACCCTGGCGCGATTTCTGGTAAGGGCCTGAATAGGTAATTCGTAAGGTCACAAACGGCCCGCACCGTCGCACAAGGAGATCACACAAATAAAGGCCGCTCCCCTTCTGCACACTACGTGCGAGCTGTGCTCACTCTCCTCGGACACGTCTTCCCAATTGGGATACACATAGGCGTACCGCTCACGGGGTCTTGGATGATGCAGGACTCGAGCCCAAACACCTCTTTGAGGTTATCCGAGGTCATCACCTCTTGCGGCTCGCCCTGCGCGTAGATGCGCCCCGCTTTCATGATGACGAGCGTGTCGGCGTACCGCGCGGCTTGGTTGAGGTCGTGCAAGACGACGACGATAGAGGTTCCCTGACGCTGGTTGAGTTGGGCGAGCAGGTCCATTACTTCAATCTGATAGGCGAGGTCTAAAAAGGTCGTGGGCTCGTCAAGCAGCAGCGTGTCCGTCTCCTGCGCTAAGGTCATGGCGATCCAGGCGCGCTGGCGCTGTCCGCCGGAGAGCGCATCTAAGGGGCGGTCTGCGAACTCGGTCATGGTGGTGGTCCCCAACGCCTTTTGCAACGCCCTTTCATCCTCTTTCGACCACTGTTGGAAGAACCCTTGATGCGGATAGCGTCCTTGCGCCACTAACTCGCGTACGCTCAAGCCTTCGGGCGCGTCGGGACCTTGCGGCAAGAGCCCCAGATGCTTAGCAATCTGCTTTGTGGGAAACTTTTGTATCGCTTTGCCGTCTAGGGTGATGCCCCCCTCTTTCGGCTTCATGAGCCGCGCGAGTCCGCGCAGCAAGGTGGACTTGCCGCAGCCGTTTGGTCCGATAAGCGCTGTTACTTTGCCCCGCTCCACTGAGAAGTCAAGGCTGTGAATCACGTCCGTTTTCTCATACGCTAAAACGAGGTTTTCGGCACTTAGTACGTGTTCAAGGGATGTGTTGTGACTTGCAATCATATGTTTCTCCTTAAATACTCTGTTAATTAAAAGATGAGTGATGTCATTCTGAACGTAGCGCTTCGCGTCAGCACCTCCGTAGGAGCGGGGAGTGAAAGAATCTCTGCCCTTGCTGACTCCTCTTGCAGAGATTGATAGACGAGACCCCTCGACTTCGCTGCGCTACGCAAGGCTACGCCCGACTTCGTGAACGGGGTGACAACAGCGCTGCATTTCTTGCTTAACAATGTACTTAATCTATACAAGCTAATAGCCTCTCTACCGAAGACCTTTTCTCACTCCACGAAATAACACACCGTCCACCTCCTACATATCCCGGTAGCGCCACAAGAGATACATAAAATAAGGTGCGCCAATCACGGCGGTGACGATGCCGGCGGGCAGTTGGCTCGGCGCGATGACCGTGCGCCCGATGAAGTCGGCGGTGAGGACCATCAGGCCGCCCGTGAGCGCAGTGGCGGAGAGGAGCCCTTCGTGACCGGGGCCGACCAAACGCCGCGTGATGTGCGGGGCGACGAGCCCGACGAAGCCAACCGTGCCTGCCGCCGCTACTGCGCCCGCCGCGAGAGCGACGCTCAAAAGGATGAGGAAACCTCTCGTCAGCTCGAGCCTCACCCCCAACCCCACCGCACTCTCCTCCCCGAGCGCCAGCGTATTGAGCTGCCGCGCACTGAGGAAGGTGAGGGGCAGGAGAATAACGAGCCAAAGCGCCGTCACGCGCACCTCTTCCCAGCCGCGCCCGTACACGCTGCCCGAGAGCCACACGTACGCCCTCTGCACGTCGTTGATGTCGCCAAAGACGACCATCAGCGTCGTCAAGGCTTGGGATACGGCAGCAAAGCCGATGCCGATGAGGATGAGGCGCAAGGGCGAACTCCCGCCGCGCCACGCGAAGAGGTAGATGAGCGCCGCCGTGACGAGCGCCCCGGCGAACGCTGCCCAAGGCAAGAGCTGAATCGGCACGTCGTTGAAATAGATGAGGAGTGACACGGCTGCGAGCGCCGCCCCGTTGCTGATGCCCAAAATACCGGGGTCCGCGAGCGCGTTGCGGGTCAGTCCTTGCAGAATTGCGCCCGAGACCGCCAGCGCCGAGCCGACTAGAACCGCCAGCACAATGCGCGGCAACCGGAAGAGGCGCACCACCAAGCGGTGGTCGTCGTTGCCCGTTTCCATGCCAAACGTCGCCCGAACCACGTCTAAAGGCGCGATGCGGTACTCACCGTAGCTCACGCTCATGACGCCAACGCCTAATACTAGAAGGAGGAGCACAAAGGTTACAGGCAAGGCGCGTTTGTCGATACGAAAGGAAAACCGCTCCCCTAAGCGGACGGTGCGCCACGCTCCCTTACCGCGTTGTAAATCATCTCGCGGATTTGGCTGCGTATTCGTACCTGCCATCAGCGCCGCACCTTATAGCGAGCCAGATAGATAAAGAAGGGCGCACCGACGAGCGCCATCATCACCCCGACGGGCAGTTCCTGCGGCTGAATGATGACCCTCGCCCCGATGTCCGCGAGCGTGATAAGCACCGCGCCTAAAAGCGCTGAGTAAGGGAGTATCCAGCGGTAATCCACCCCGACGAGAAAGCGCGTAACATGCGGTACGACCAAGCCAACAAAGCCGATAGGACCAGCCAGCGCCACTGCGCCGCCTGCTAAGAGCACAACCATCACCGCTGCAAGAATTTTAAGCCAGCCTGTCTTCTGCCCTAAGCCTGTCGCCACGTCATCGCCTAAGCTGAGCGTCGTAATCTGCCGACCCAAAAGAAGTGCGCCGACGAGCCCGACGAAGATGTAAGGCGAAGTCCGCAGGAGCAGCGGCATCTCGCGCCCTGCCAGCGAGCCCGCCGTCCAGAAGCGCACCTGGTCCAAGGTGTTCTGGTCCATGATGAGAATCGCGGTGGTAAACGAGCTGATAAACGCGGTAAAAACTGCGCCCGCCAGCGTCAGTTTAAGCGGTGTCGCGCCGCCGCGCCCCGCTGAACCGAGCGTGTAGACGAACGCCGCCGCGCCCGCCGCGCCGATAAAGGCGAAAAGGGCATACGTTGAAAGAGGTGGGCTGCCTAAAATGAGCACGGCTAAGACGACCGCAAAGGACGCGCCCGCGTTCACGCCTAAGATACTTGGCGAGGCGAGCGGATTGCGTGTGAGCCCCTGCATGATTGCGCCTGCGACAGCTAGGGCTGCGCCGACGATTGCCCCTGCTAAAACCCTCGGCAACCTGACGGTGCGGATGATGAGGTGGTCGAAGGACTCGTCGAATTGGAAGAGCGCGGCGTAAACCGTCCTCACTGAGATGTCCGCCGCGCCCAAGGTGATGCTGAGCGCCAAACATACGAGCAGCAGGCCCAACCCAAGTGGTAAGCCCAGCCACTTGGAGATGCGCAGTGTCTTCGTGTGTGAGGGAGAGGTCGAAGGGTAAGCCATGAAATCCTGAGCACGCATCATTCTGAAATCAGCAATCCCGATTGCTGCGCTCGGAATTAAGCGTACTCCACTTCACTCGCGAGTGTCAAAGCGTATGAGAGCGAGTTTCAGCGTTTAGCACGTGAGTCATAACGGTTCCGAGTTTACATATTTAGGCGGTGTACCAAGTTTTGTGTATGCAGTAACGTAATGCCTGTGAGATACGCAAATCAGTCTTCATGTACGCACGAAACGGGACACCTTCGTGCTTGCGCCTCGAGCACGACTTCGCAAGAGGATTCACCTGAGTTTGCTACAATCTCTTTATGCCTAGAGCGCAAGACGCCAAACGAATGACGGTTGAGGAGTATCTCGAGTTCGAAGCCGAAGCCGAGATCAAGCACGAGTTCGTGGACGGCTTTGTGTTCGCGATGGCGGGCGCGAGCAACCATCACAATCTCATCAGTGTGAATCTCATCAGCGCAGTTCGTCCTGCGACGCGGGCTAAAAACTGCCGAGTTTACGCCAGCGACATGAAACTGCGCGTTCCCACGGGTAACTATTACTACCCTGACGCTTTTGTGACCTGCCAAGAAGACGATTTTGACGGCAACGAAAAAGCGAGCGCTTGCTTCATCATCGAGATTTTGTCTGACAGCACCTCAGACATTGACCGGAGCGAGAAGCTCCACAACTACCGGAAGCTGAAAGGTTTGAAGGCTTACGTGCTCGTATCTCAAAAGAGCAAGCTGGTCGAAATCTACCGCGCCCTAGAGGACGGCAGTTGGCGCTACGAAACCCTCGAGGAGGGCTCGTTTAAGCTTCCCTGCTTAGACCTCGAGCTAAGCTTAGAAGAGGTCTACGAAGACGTTGATTTGACGTCATCTTCTTGACGAAAGACGTTCATAGTGAAGCCGGGTATCTACCGGGCGGGCTCTAAAGCCACCATCCGGTACTGCGGGTAGCTCGAGGGTTGCGCCTCATTCGTTTTTGCGGGCGTCTCCACTACGTGGCTCTGCGTCACGCGGTAGTCGAACGTCTGCCATTTTCCACCGAGTTTCGCTTTGAGACTCACCTCTTTCCAACCGTTGCCCTCTTTTACAACCTCTCCAGCTTTGGACGCATCTAACCACGTCCAGCCGAACCTGAGCATCAAGTCTTTCTCAGCGACTTGCAAGAATGGGCTCGCTAAGCCCGCCCAGCCGCGATAGTGCCTATCTAAAACACGAATGTCACCCTCTAACCTCATCAACACCTCGAGTTCCGCCATACCCAAGTACGCCCAGCAGCGAGCGGCGGGCAATTCTAAAACGGTCGGCGCGAACACGTGCCCGCCAAAGTGCGCCGCTCGCCACACCCGCACGTCCGACTTGTCTTGCGCCATCTCCCGCGCTCGCTGATAGAGCCGGTAGCCAAACTTGCCACAAGCCGCGTCCACCGCGCCCTGCGTGCAGACCAAGAGGTCGCGGTAAGAGGGTTCGCCTCTGTAGGGTTCGAAGTTGGGTAGCGTTTCGGTATCTACGAGCGCTGCCCAGATGAGGCCATTTAACCTCTCCTCGGGGACGAGGTATTCGGTGCGCTGATAGTTTGCAAACGCGCCCTTGGGTTGCTCAAGCACCCAAAACCGTCTGTACCCCTCAGGCGTATACGCCTCATCCGGTGCAACCATCAGCGGACGGATGCTCAGGGCGGCTTGCGCCTCAGATGAAAGCGAGCCAAAGTACTCGAACAGTTTAGGAATGGCGGCGGGCACATGTTTGGGGTCAAACCACATCCCTTTGGGCCAGGGGAGCGGGTTCTCGAGCGCGAAAAACCGCTTCGCGCTCGTTGTGTAGCCGGTGGGGTCCAGACCTTTTTCTAGGGCTAATTCTGAGCAGAACTGCATTTCACTCCACCGCTGCGGCAATCTCAGGAACGAGGTTCTCCAAGAGGTAGTCCAAGCTCAAGACCGTGCCGAACTGCAAAGCGTCCACCTCTTGCCCCGTGACGTTCAGCACGCGCCCCTCTTGCACCGCGCTAAGCTGCGACAAGAGCGGGTTCTCCTCCAAAGGCGGCGTGCCCTCCTCGGCAAAAGGCACGTCTAAAAAGGCGAGTAAGTCTCGGTCCAAGAGGTTTAGGCGCTCCTCGCTCAGGTCGGCGTAGAAGCTCTCGCCCGCCACCTCCACAAGCTCTTCGGGCACGACGAAGCCCAGGTTCTCAAAGAACTGCGCCCTCGAGTCCTGCGCCGTATAAAAGCCGTACCCGCCGCTACTGTTCTGATACGTCACGGCGACGCTCTTGTCCGCAAACTCGGGGTGGGCGGCTCTGACCTCTTCGAACCTAGCCTCGAGGTCCGCCACCAGTTCCTCCGCCCGCTCGCTTTCGCCGAGCGCCCGCCCGATGAGCCGCACCCGTTCCTGCCAAGGCGTGCCGAAGTCGATGTATTCGCCGGGCTGCGCGAGTGTGGGGGCAATCTGCGAGAGCGTGTCGTACTCCTCTTGGGTGATGCCTGCGTCTACCGCCGTGATGAGGTCGGGCTGCAAGGCTAAAATCGCCTCGTAGTTGAGGCTGCCGTAGGGCATGTTGAGGACTTGCGGCTCTGCGCCGTTCGCTGCCGCCTCTGCCCAGGGGAACACCGCACTATTCTCGTCGCCGAAGAAGTAGCGCACCGCCACGGGTCGGGCGCCTAGCGCGAAGAGCGTGTCTTGCTCGGTGTAGCCGAGTGCGACGACGCGCTTAGGTCTGTCTCCGAGGGTTGTCTCGCCGAATTTGTGTTCAACCGTGATGGGGAACTGGGCGAACGCGCTACTCAGCAGCGTGAGGAGGAGGAGGCTCGAGAAACCCCTCACGCCTCTTTTGCGTAAAATTCTGCGTAGAACGTCTTTTTTTGTCATTACTGCCCTCCTGTAGGATTCGTCGTACCACTCGTTTGTGTTAAATACTGCTCTACGTCATCCAACACTGCGTTCGCCGACGCCAAGCCGCCGAAGCTCATCCAATGTTCGGCGCTGACGCGGTGGGCGTCGCCCGCCTGCACCGCCGGGAGCCGCTGCCAGATAGGGTTTGAGGTCACTTCCTCTTCCAGGTCTTGCCCCTCCGGGGAATCGTGCCCGCCCCCGACGACGTAGAAGAGCACGTCGCCCTCCAAATTCGTCAAGCCTTCCCAGTCGGAGCGCTTCAAGACGGTATCGTCCTCGGCGGTCTCGAACGGGGGACGTTCGACGCCCGCATCCGTCAAGACGCTAAACGGCGCGTAGGCGCTCGGACCCTCCACGTAGACCTGAAAGCCGCCCGGAATCATGCGCACGAAGGAGAGGGTGTCGTCGCGTAAATTCTGGCGGATGGTTTGGGTTCTCTCGTTATACTCTACGAGCGCCGCCTCAGCCTGCTCCTGCGTCCCCGTCGCCCCCGCAATCGTCCTGAAGTACGCTTTCCAATCGGGTGTGTCCACGAGGACGGTTGGCGCGATGGCGCTGAACTGTTCCTGAGCGCTTCCATGCGTGAAGGCGTCCCCCAAGATGAGGTCGGGACCCAGTTGGGTGATGGTCTCCAAGTTGGGCGTGTCGAACTGCCCGATGTCGGTGAGATTTGCAACCTGCTCGTCCGTGACTGCCGCTGGGAACTCGGAACCGGAGGTGGCGGAGCCGACGATAGATAAGCCAAGTTCTAAGCCCATCTGCAAGTTGTAGAAGGGGTCTAGGACGACGACGCGCTGCGGGTTTTCGGGCACGCAGACGGAGCCGCCAGCGATGGTGTCGCTTTCGAAGAGGGTTTGATTCTCTGAGCAGTCTTGAGCGTAGGAGAGGGTGAAGAGGGTGAGGAATAAAGCGAGGAGGATGGTGCGTTTCACGGGTTTCTCCGTTCTGTGGGGATGAGGAAGGGGGAATGGGGATGAAAACCGCCCGTGCGGATGGGCTACACACAAATTTAGTTGTAGGTGTCTCCGGTAAGGAAAGGGTTGGGCGAGACCTCTTGTGGGTCTACACCCGCGACATAGCGGAAGAGGTCATCGACTGTGCGGTTGACCGAGGCGAAGTCGAAGCTGATCCACTGCGAGTAGTTCACCTGGTAAAACTCACCCTCTTGAACCGCGCTCAAGGAGGACCAAAGAGGATTGGTCTCGAGTCGTTCAGTGAACGCAGCCACCTCTTGCTCAGCCTCTGGGTCACCTCGGCTCGTGGTCATGATAAGAACGTCGGCGTCTACGGTGTCTAACTCCTCTAAGCTGTAGTTACCCCACCACGCTGTGTCGTAACGCGCCTCGTGCTCAGCCAGCGTGAGCGTCTGGCGCTCGGGGCGCTCTAGCCCGGCGGCGCGGGCAAGCTGCTCATAGACCCACATCGGCGAGCCCGCTAACAAGGTCCCGGCAGCGTTGTTCATGTGAATAATGGAGACGGTCGTGTCGCCCGTGAGGTCGGATAGGGTCGCCAAGCGGCTTTCTACGATGTCACGTTGGATTTCAGCGTCGTCTGTGACGTTTAAGACGTCCGCCCAGAACATCATCGGGTCGTACCAGTTCATCTCCCGCGTCTCCTGGATGTTCGCATAGACGTCGTACGCCACAACCGGCGCGATCTCCTGAAGTTGGTCTATGGTCTCACTGTTCTCAACAAGGATGAGGTCCGGGTCTGCTAGCAGCACCGCTTCGGCGTTCATGGGGGAGCCGATGTCAACAGCGTTCGCGTTGAATCGCTGTCCGAGTTCCGCCAACTCGGGCGCGGTGCTGACCAAAGCGTCAATGAGGGCGTGTGGGTGACCGGCGGGCTCTATACCGAGCGCCAGCATCAGCCCGAGCGTGTCCAGGTTGTCCGTTGCGATGCGCTGAGGATTCTCGGGTATACACGTCTCGCCGAGGTCGTGTTGAACGAGGCGAAAGCCGTCCTCGCACTCCTGCGCATATCCGAAACTAAGAACAACGAGACCGAGTAAAACCACAAGTTTCTTCATCTTTTCCCCCTTCAATTGCCTGAAAATCTCTGCACGTCGTACTCGGGTCCGTAACCTTCACTGATGAGGTTTTGAATGGGGTCTGGCTTAGGTGTGGGCGAGCTTGCGCCATCCAGCAGGTAGTAAAAGAGGTCGTCGATGACCAGATGTGCGCCCGCCACGTTCCAGCCCGCCACCCACACGCTCCAATTGACCTGATACGTCTGATCTTGCTCCACAGCGGGTAAAAACTGCCAAAGCGGACCCTCTCGCGCATCTAAAAAGGCTTCGGCTTCGTCCTCGTCTCGCGCCATCACAAAGAGGTAGTCCGAGGAGAGCAGGTCGATTTCCTCTAAGGAAATAGGGGCGTACGCCTCGAGCCCGGTGAGCGCGTCTGGCATCTCGAGCCCCGCCGACTTCACTAGCTCCGAGATGAACGAGTCGTTGGCGTAGACGTTGAAAGCGTCCGCGCGGCTGCGGATGATGGCGATGGTGGCGTCTTCACCTTTCGCCTCGTAAGCCTCGTAAAACTCCTCCAAGCGCGTTTCATAGCTGTTCGGTAACGCTTCCGCTTCGGCTTCTTTGTCAAAAACATCACCTAAAAACTGAAAGTGACTTTTCCAGAAGTCATCTTCAGCGGTCTCACTAAGCACGGTGGGCGCGACAGCTTGCAGGCTCTCTAGAGCGTTGCCGCTAAACGACTGTAGGTCGTCCCCTCGTCCTACAATAAGGTCGGGGTTTAGGCTGAGCATAGCTTCGTAGTTTGGACCTTCAGAGGTGCCGACACTTTTAATCTCTCCAGGCTCGAGCCGCAAATACTGCGCGAAATCGCGGTCGCCCCAATCCATAACAGCCACCGGTTGGACGCCGAGTGCTAATAAGTCGGTCATGGTTCCCTCATCCAGCGCTACGACGCGCTCAGGATTTTCGGGGATGCAAACGGGTTCAGAGGCGTCCGTTATAAGGCGGAAGCCAGCTTCACAGTCTTGAGCGTAACTAAAATTCAACATGACGAAACACAACAGTAATACGAGCCGGTATTTCATCGGTATTCCGCTCGAGCGTAAGTTCATAAATAGCTCACAACCTCTTCTAACTCGGGTCTAGGTCGCTCTTTGGGCTGCTCACTCGCCGTGCCCAGGTAGAAAAAGCCCAAAATTTCATCCGCCGGGGAGACGCCCAAATGCGCTTTAACGTCCGCGTCGTAGTTCACCCATTCTGAGAGCCACTGCGAAGCGTAGCCGAGGGCGGTTGCTGCAACGAGGATGTTCTGGCAGAGTGCACCACCGGACAGAATCTGTTCCCAACGCGGAATGCGCTCGGACTCGATTTTCGTGCTGACGATGAGGAGCAAGGGCGCACGTTGTGGGCGTTCGCGCTCGACCTGCAAACGCTCAGCGCTGGCGTCGGGATCCCTCTTCTTGTAAACTTCGGCGCACACTTCACCGAGTTTGACTTGCGCCTCGCCCTGCACCACTTGGATGCGCCAGGGGCTCAGCTTGGCGTGGTCAGGGACGCGGATGGCGCAGCGGAGAATGGTCTCCAAGTCTTCGGGCGAGGGTCCTGGCTCGGTCTGGTTTGCCACCACAACAGAGCGGCGTCTCAGCAAGAGGTCAACGGTTGGGTTCGAGTGGCGGACAAGAGGTGTGTTTAGGGTAGACGTGGACATGAAATATCCTTTCGAGATAGAGAGCGTGTTACGCTGCAGGGCACTTGGGGCAGCGCCCAACGAGGGCCAGTTGGAGGGACCCTAACCGCCACCCCAACGCGCTCGCCTGCGCGTGTAAGTCGCGCACACACGCCTCGGAAAGTGCGTCCCTTGCTAAGTCTTGAACCACGCCACATCCCTTGCAGAGCAGGTGCGGGTGCGGCTCGGCGCGGCGTTCAAAAAGCCTTTCGCCTTGGGTGCTATAGACCTCGCCGATAGTTCCGGCCCGTGCTCAGCGCGTCCAGGTTGCTGTACGTCGTCGAGAGGGCCAGCTTGTGACCTTTCAGGGCGAGTTGATGGTGAACTGTCGTGGCGCTCAGATGACCCTGCTCTGTCTCGAGCAGCCCCAAAATGAGCCGCCGGTTACGGCTTTCTTTCACGCTTTCGTGCTCGCACGCCGCTCCGTTTTTCTTGCAAGGCTCACGACGGTGACACAGCTCGCCGAAATCACAACGGAGATTAAATAGGCGCTGAGGGCAGGTGTAGGGGTGAAAAAGCCAAGAAATAGGAGGCTGAGGGTGAAACTGGTCATACCGAACAACAGATGACTTCTTGCGTACAGCGCGAAAGTTGCCACCGCTAAGCGACGCTGCGCAACGTGGCGACAGCAGCGGCGCTTGACAATGAAGTAGTAGCGTCGCACGGCAGTGCGATTGATAAATCCCATCGGTCCCTCCTTCGCACCTCATGGCCGGCCAGCGGTCGTGTACTCATAAAACCCGAGCTTTTTACTCGGGAATGAATGTATCTTGGCAGATTTAATCCCGAGTGTCAAGGTTGGAATTGGGAAAAGATGCGTCCTACACGTGAATCATAATTATTCCGAAAAGGTCCGGTTCTCACAACGAAGCGGTTCGAGGGTAATCAATTCACGAATAGCGCAGCTATTTTTAGCCTCGGGGTCGGTGCGGAAAAACTTTGAGGGGTCGCCGGTGCGTTTTGTAAATCCTTTACGAGCGGGTCTTGGTCGCTGTAACGACGCCCAAACTGCTTTCAAGACCTGGGCAGCTCGCTAATCTCGGCTATAATACGAACTATGCAAGACGTCGTTATCGTCAGCGCAGTCAGAACACCTATCGGCAAGATACGCGGCGCACTTTCGCAAGTTCGCCCCGACGATTTAGCAGGTTTAGTCATCAAAGAGGCAGTCGCACGTTCAAATGTGGACCCCACGCTCATCGAAGAGGTTTACCTGGGCTGCGCTAACGGAGCGGGCGAAGACAACCGCAACGTAGCGCGGATGGCACTTTTACTCGCCGGACTCCCCGAACAGGTCGGCGGCGTCACGGTGAACCGTCTCTGCGCGAGTGGGCTCAACGCGGTCAATCAAGCGGCTAGGGCGATCAAGTGTGGTGAGGGTGAGGTCTACGTAGCAGGCGGCGTCGAGAGCATGACCCGTGCACCTTACTCCGTTCCTAAAAATCCTACCGGGTTTGGACCTTCGGGCAACGTGACCGCTTGGGACACCACGCTCGGCTGGCGCTACCCGAACCCTAAAATGGCGGCGCGTTATCCCTTAGAAGCGATGGGCGAAACTGCTGAAAACGTGGTGGCGCTGAGCTGCGCAGGCGAGCTTGCCGGGGGTGAAATCACCAGGGCCGACCAAGACGCCTTCGCGTTGCAGAGTCAAGAACGAGCCGTGAACGCCATGAATAAAGGCTACTTCGACGCGCAACTCGTTCCCGTAGAGATTCCTCAGCGCAAAGGTGAGCCTATCCTCTTCGGCGCGGACGAGCATCCTTTTTACAGGAAAACAGAGAACGGCGCAGAAAAGTATGAGGTGACGACGAGTTTGGAGAAACTCAGCACACTGCGACCTGCCTTTCGCGCAGGGGGCAGTGTGACGGCGGGGAACTCGAGCGGCCTCAACGACGGTGCGTGCGCCCTCGTCCTCATGTCCCAAGCTAAGGCGGCTGAACTAGGGCTCAAACCTCTGGCCAGATGGGTCGGCTCGGCGGCGGCAGGTGTGGACCCGAGGGTGATGGGTTTAGGACCGGTTCACGCAACGCGCAAGCTCTTGAAGCGCTACGACCTCAGGGTTGACGATATCGACCTAGCCGAACTCAACGAAGCCTTTGCCGCTCAAGCTATCGCTGCGCTACGTGAACTCAAGCTCAGTGAAGACATCACCAACGTCAACGGGGGAGCTATCGCGCTAGGCCACCCCTTGGGCTGCTCGGGCGCACGCATCCTCACAACCCTGCTTCATGAGATGCAGCGCCGCGCCGAAGCGGGACAAGGGATGAGGTACGGGCTCGCCACCTTGTGCGTCGGTGTGGGCCAGGGCGAAGCGACCTTGATCGAGCGGGTATGAGGATGGTAGAGACTTGAAATGCTACCTTTAACTCATACCCCGTCTTCTGACAAAGGTGCTGACGCAATCCACTTACGCGGGGAGATTGGTAAGCAGCGGCAACTCATTTTTCTGAAGGCTGCCACGATACGCCTAGCTCAGCGAGCCGCCGAGAGAGGTCCGAGGCTGAGAGCGGTCCCGGTTTAACGCTCTGAATGACGCCCTCTTCGTCGATAAAGAACGTCGTTGGCATTCCGAACACCCGGTAGCGGCGCAAAACGTCGGTGGTAGCGTCGAGCCCCAACTCGGCACGTTGGCGGCGGGTGGGCTCTAACCCGCTCAAGAGTGTGATCCCCTGCTCCTCCAGATACGCCGCCGCCGTCTGCGCGTCTTCGCCATTGTTGACGAGCAGAAAGGTAGCTTCTTCGCCCAGCGCCTCGCTCGCCTTTTGAAAGATAGGCAACTCCTCCAAACAGGGCAAGCACCACGTCGCCCAGAAGTTGAGAACGGTGGGCGTGCCAGACAGCTCGGCGAGCGTGACCTTCTGACCCTCGCGGCCTAAGAGCGCGAAGTCGGGCGCGCTCTCGCCCACTTGCGCAAAAGCGGGTAGCGCCAGGAGCAGTAGGACGAATAGGGAGCGCACAGCGAACTATAGCCTCTCCAGGGGACTTTTTCGCGCCGCGTTAAGCGCGGGCAAGAGCGCGAAGAGCACGGCGACGGGCAAAATGACAAGCCCGCGCCACCAGTCCGCGCGGCTAAGCTCGGGCGTCGGCAGGGTTAAACTCGCCTGGGTCTGGATAACTTGTCCCACAAAGGTTACACCCAAATACGCCGCAAATACGCCCAGGACGATGCCGATAAAACTCAAGAGGGCCGCCTCTAAGACCACGCTCCCCGCGACTACACCTCGCGAAACGCCTACCGCCCGCAAGATCGCCAAGTTCTTCTGTGCCTGCACCGCGCCCCCGTACGTGTTGAGCGCGACGGTGATGATGGCGAGTGCCAAGATGATGTTCGCCAAGAGCCCGTAGGTCTCGCGCCCCTGCCCCAAGAGCGTCAGGAGCCCGTTAATGACACCGCCCGGAAAGATCGCCTGGACGCCTGTAATCTCGTCCAATGTACCTGCAATCTGATAAAGCGCCCCTAAATCTTGGGTGGCGTAGAGCACGGCGGTGACCTGTCTGGGGTCGCCGCCGCTCGGCGGTGTAGTGGCAAGGTCAGCAATGGGCGGCGCGTCCTCACCGTGCGCCTCTTCCTCGCGTTCATGTCCGACCTCTTCTATGGTCAGATGCAGCGTGCCACGTTCAGCCGCGTTGAGTTGTAAGAGGTAGTCGCCGGGTTCCACGTGAAAGACATGCGCCGAGAAAATCTCTAAACACCCTTCGGTATCGTCTTCGCCCGCCACGAGTTCGGGCGTGAGCGTCTCGCCGTCTGCGTTCGTGAGAGTGAGAATCGCGCTCTGGTCCGCGAAGAAAGCGTAGTCCGCCGCCTCGCCAGCCCGAAAGCGCAGGACGCCGCCTCTGTCCTCGCCCGCCAGAGCCTCGAGCCCTACTTCAAAACGGGTGTGCAGCTCACCCACGGTGTCCAGGTTCTCAGGCTCCAACTTCGCCGCTCGCGCTTCGCTAGACCCGCCCGTCATGTGAATGCAGGCGTGCTCTGCGTCCACCGTGCCCTCTTCGAGTGAAAACTGCCCGTGCGAGTCCCAGATAGAGGCAATATCAACGTACACCGCCCGGTCCGAGGGCCCGCCCGTCGGCTCTAAAATGCCCACCACGCGGTAGTCCTCGGTGTGCATGGTCGGCTCGAAGGTCTCGGTGAAGCCGTGCGCACTCTGAAAGGTATCACCCAGGTTAAAACCCGTTTCTCTAGCGACGTGTGCGCCCAAGACGGCTTGATACGCGTCAGAAAAGATTGCACCTCTCGTAAGCTGATAGTAAAGCGGTTCCTGCGGGCTAGGTCGCAAATCGAAATATGCGGACGTCGTGCCGACCAGCGGATAGCCCTGCACACTGTCGCCAAAACCCACCGGCACGGCCCGCTCGGTGCGCGGGTCATCTCGCAACGAGGCGTAGACGCGGTAAGGGAGATTGCCGATGGGCGCATTTTGGTAGTAGATGGTGTTTAAGACCGCCTGCGTCTGCGAGCCCTCCGCCGTGACCAAGAGGTCGAAAATCTGCGCCGCCTCCGTTGCGCCGCGCTGGAAGGCGCGGAGGCTCAGCGGCACGACCAACGCCAAGCCAACGCCTAGGAGCACCGCCACCACCGTTAAAAGGTTGGCGAAAAGCCGCATTCGCAGGGAGCGCGTCAGCACCCAGAGGGTGAGGCGTAAGCGCTTGAAGAGGTCAGGCATAGCTTTTAGGGTAGCGTTTTTGTGTCAGTGGGGCGTCAGTGAGAGGTGCCTCAGCGCCCCTATTCAACCGCGAGGGGCTTGTTCGGGTCCGTAAGGGTTTGTCAATGTGTCCAACGTGTCACCATGAATCAATCAGAAACGTAGTCACGCAAGGCGTCCACGATGAGTTGATGATCTTCAATATCTGACAAGCCAGACACCGTCACAACTCCTATTAAGCCTGCCCCCTTCACTTTGAGCGGTACCGAGCCACCTTTAGCGACAAAGTCTTTTTCAGCTAGGCCAAAAGTCGTTGCGAGCGACATTCCACCCTTGTGAAGGTCCTCTTTTACGCTTAATGAGCTCTCTTCAAAACGAATGGCTACATTTGCCTTACGCCTTAACCAGTCATGCTTGTCTTCAGGCAAACCGTCGGAAATGTACTTAAAAACTGTGTGATTGAGTCGGTCAACCGAAATAGCTATAGAATGACCTCTGCTCTTCGCCAAGTCCAAAATTTTGAGCCCCATATCTAAAGCTAAGGCGTTATCGAATTGAAGTAAGTTTATTTCACGTACCAACGTATTTTCCCTAATAGACAGTGATCGTGATTATTCCACGCCTTGCAGTATAACTTCCTCGAGGGGTAGTTGATGACCGCAACTTATGAGAAGTGTCAGGCATAGGACGAGCATACCAAACTCGAGCTTTAATTAGGCAAGCTCGACCACCTCAGCGAACACCCCTCTCACCGCCGGGTCGTGCGTCGAAACGATCAAAGCGGCGTCGGCGCGGCGGGCCACACGGCGCAAGAGGTCTAAAGCCGCCGCGCCCCGCTCGCGGTCCAAGTTCGCGGTGGGCTCGTCCGCTAAGAGCACCACCGGGTTCGCCGCGATGGAGCGCGCAATCGCCACGCGCTGCCGCTCGCCTGTGGAGAGGTGTCTTGGCAAGTGGTTCAACCTGTGCCCTAAGTCAAGGTCTGTCAAGAGGTCTTTTGAGCGCCCCTTCGCCTCGCCGAGTGCGACGCCCGCAGCGGCGAGCGCCACCACGACGTTTTCTGACGCGGTGTAGCCGTCGATGAGGTGAAAATCTTGAAAAACTAAGCCGACATGCCCGGCGCGGAAACGTTCCAGGCGTCCTTGGGGCATCTTAGTCAAGGACTCATCTGCAATCTCGACCTCGCCCCGGCTGGGTTTGAGCAACCCTGCGAGAACGTGCAGCAGCGTCGTCTTGCCGGACCCGCTCGGGCCGACTAAAGCGAGTTCTTGGTTGGCCTTTAGCTCCAAGTCAGGAAATCTGATGCGTGTGTCCTCGGTGTAGTGAACCTCTAACCCTCTCGAGCGCACCCGCACGGAAAGGGGCGAGCCTTCACCCGTCTGCCTCACCTCTTGTCTAGTCTCGCTAACCGCCACGCTCCACCTTGTCGGCTTGGATACGAATCTTCGAAACGAAACCTGTCTCGGGGTCTTTGGCGGTGCCGACCTCCAGGGTTCCTGTCACCTCGAGCGCCCCGAAGATAATCGTATCGGTGCCACCTTCGGGCAGTTTGACGTAGACGATGTCGGGCGGCCACTCCGCCTCGGTCTCGCAGAAGGGGCACACGTCCATCGGGTACTTGGTCAGCACGAAAAAATCCGCGCCTGGCTTTAAGGGCGGGGCGGCGAAGCCGAGCATGGTGACGGTCTCGCCGGAGGCCGCCTCGAGTTCATTGCTGAATTCTTGCGTTTCCACGTCCGCGTAGAGGTCGCCGAAGGTAAAGGTGGGCTGGGCGGATGCGAAGCTGAGCGCTAGGAGCGCGAGTAGGATAAACCGGAACATCTCATCACCTCAGCTACAGTGTAAAGAAAATAACCCTGGGTTTGGTCATGAAGATTTCATTATCTTGCCAAACGAAAGACCTGAAAGCGCGAATGCTTCCAGGTCCACTTGGAGAGGCTTAGTTACCGGACGCCGCTTGCGAGAGCAGTTCGCCCAAGCGACTCACCATCTCAGCCTGCGAGCCCTCCAAACCCTGCGCGTACTGCGAGGTCTCCTCGCCCAGCCTGCTGAGGATGTCGGTCGCCTGCGCACTGCCCGTGCCTAGCGCCGTCCCGAGCTGTTCTAACGAGGTCACGATGGGCTGCAAGTCGGGGTCGTCTAAGCTGCTGAGGCGCTGCTGCCAGCCCTGGATGGTCTCAACCGCGGTGTCTTCGTCGAGGTTCTCCACACCGCCCTCCAGAGCGGCGATAGTCTCCTCCAAGTTCGGCGTGACGACGGGCGAGTCGCCAGCGGGCGCGTCGACGGCCTCGCCGCCCGTCATGTCGCCGCCCGTTTGCGAACCGCTCTCGCTCGCGAAGGTCGTGCTCGAGGCGAGCATGGAGAGGTCGGTCATGCCCGTCTCGACCTCGGGCGCGTCGGCCTGGGCTTCACCGTTCACGCCCGCCCGCTCCGCTAAGTTGCCCAAGGCGTAGTTCATCACGTGGAAGAGGTAGTTCTGCTCCACGGTGCCGCGTACGAGGTGCGCACGCGGGCCGATGGCGTACGCGGCGATGTCGGTGCCGTCGTGCGTCTCGCTGCTCAAAGGAACGAGCGCCTGCTGGAAGAAGTCTTTGGCCTGCGTGTCGGTGTCGGTGAGGTCGGGTCGTTCGCCGATGACCGCGCCGGGGCCGTTCAGGTAGCCGAGCGTGGTGTAGGGCTTGTTGTCCGCCGCCAGCGAGAGTTCGTCCACCGGCTCGCCCTGGTCGTCCAGCCCGCGCACGAGGCCCAAGATGGGGTTGCCGCGCTGCGGGTAGCCCGCGATGTCCATCGTGTGGGCGTGGTCGGCGGTGACGATGATAAGCGTATTCTCGGTGTCCACCTTGTCTAGGGCGGTCTGCACCGCGTTGGCGAATTCGATGTTGTCCGTGAGCGTACGAAAGGCGTTCGTACCGTGGCTGGCGTGGTCCACGCGGCCCGACTCAACCTGGAGGATGTAGCCCTCTTCGTTTTGCGACAAGATGTCAATCGCGCTCCCGACCATCTCGGAGAGCGCAGGCTCGCCGCCCGTGTCCTCGGCGCGGTCGGCCTCGTACTCCATGTGCGAGCGGTTGAAAAGTCCTAAAACTGGACCGGTGGAGGTCGGGTCGATGGCGTCGAAGTCTTCCTGGTTCCAGACGTAGGTCGCGCCCTCTCGCCCCTGGGTCCACTCCTCGGTAAGGTTGCGCCCGTCGGTGCGGTTGCCGGTTTCGCCCTCGTCCTCGGGGTCGTCCGCTGTCTCAGGTAGGAAGTGGCGGCGTCCGCCGCCCATCGCGACCTCTAAGCCGTCGCCGTAGGGAAATTCGATGAGCTGCGAGGCGATGTCCGTGCAGCCCTGCTGAACGGCCTCTTCGGGCAGGTCGCCGTCGTCCTCCCAGTTGCGGTCGGCGGAGTGGGCGTAGTTGGCGGCGGGCGTCGCGTGGGTGATGCGGGCGGTGCTGACCGTGCCCGTCGCCATACCGACCGTTTCAGCGAGTTCGAAAAGCGTGGTGATGCGGTTTTCTTGAGCCGAGGCGCAGTCGCCGCGCATCACGTCCGGGCCGACGCCCAAGACGCCCTGCTTGGTCTTGATACCCGTGCTCCAGGCCGTGCCCGTACCCGCAGAGTCGGGCACCTGCGCGTTGGAGTTGTAGGTCTTGATCAGCGCGACGTTCGGAAAGGTGTCGTAAGGGAGGATGTTCTCCTCGCCCATGAGCCCTTTGATCTGGCCCGCCAAGATGCGCGTGGCCGTGACGGTGGTCGGTCCTGCGCCGTCCGCCACGAAGACGATGACGTTTTGCGCCTCGCTATTATTGGGCTGCGTGTTGAGCATCTGCTCTAAGGTCTGCTGCCCGAGTGCGTAGTAGGGGTCGCTGGTTTGCGACATGGACAGCTCAGTTGCGCCGCCCGTCACGCCCCCTGTTGCACCTCCACCCGTTTCGCCGCCCGTCTGCGCCAGCCCGACGCCAGTGAGCGCAACGCTGCTGAGTGCCACGTAACCAAGAAATCCTAGTTTCGGCATATCTCCTCCTTCGGGTTACATACGGAGACATCAGTCACCTAGTCAAGTTCTGCTCAGCCTTAGTCTCCGTAAAAAACCTCACGGGCAACGTAACGCACAAGTGTCAGGAGCTTGTCAAAATTTAGCGAAGCTACTGCGCTTCTATATAAGGAGCATCCTCACCGGCTTGTCGGCGCACGTCCGCTCCGCTTCAAGCCGACGAGCGCTCGAGCCCACCCCTATCTTTACCAAGCTCAGAGCGTTTGCTCCAACGCCCCGATAAGCTGTTCGATCTCCTCACCACTCGTGTAGTGGACGAAAGACAGCCTGAGCACCCCTGTTCTCAGGTCAACGCCCAGCGCCTCTAAAAGCCGCGCGGCGTAGAAGTGACCGTGAGCGCACATGATACCGCGCTCGGCCAGCGCCCTGACCAAAGATGGTGACTCGAGCCCTTGGACGAGGAGCGACACGGTGGGCGCACGGTTTTCGGAGGTTGTCGGGCCGATGATGCGGACCTTGGGCTGGGCGTTGAGATACGCTAAAAGCGGCTCCAAGCGCTCGCGTTCCGCCTTCCGAAAGAGGTCGTGGACGTTTTTCGCCCTGGTGCGCGCGTCTACGTCACTGTCCGAACCGTAGTGATGCGCGTGCACGGCGTCAAAATACTCGCTTACGCCCTGCGCCGCCGCGATCTGCGCGTGGTCGGGTCCCGCTGGTGTGAGCCTTTTGGCGCGCACGCCCGCGTTGAAATAGTGCCCTTGATTGCCTAGCCTCTGCGCCACCTCTGAACGCACGACCATGACGCCCTGGTGCGGCCCGTAGGTCTTGTAGGTCGAGAAGAGGTAGACGTCCGCCCCTAAAGCGTCTATATCCGGGAAGCCGTGGCCCGCGTAGGAGACGCCGTCCACCACGGCGACGCCGCCAGCCGCGTGAACGAGGTCGGTAATCTCGCGCACAGGGTTGATTTCCCCAACGATGTTCGAGCAGTGGGGGAAGGCGACGAGCTCTGTGCGCTCGCCGAGAAGGGCTCGTAAATCCTCCAGGTGCAAGCGGCCCGTCTCGGGGTCTACGCGCCACTCTTTGACGGTGACGCCTTCTGCGGCGAGCCGCCGCCACGCGCCGCTGTTGGCTTCGTGGTCCTGGTTCGTCACGATGACCTCGTCGCCCTCTTGCAAGGCGTCTCGGAACGCCTGCGCGAGCACATGGGTGTTCTGCGTGGTCGAAGGGCCGAAATAAACCTCGTCGGCGGCGACGTTGAGGTAGCGGGCGAAGGCGGGGTAGCTCGAGTCCATCGCCTCCCCCGCACGCTGCGAGACCGCATAGAGGTGATGAGGTTGAACTTTGTTTTTGATGTAGAAGTCGCTCAGCCGGTCAATCACCTGTTGACACGCATATGAGCCCCCCGCATTCTCGAAGAACGCTTGGCCCGCCAAGCTCGGCTCATGAAAGGCGGGAAACTGCTGACGAACGAACCCTAAGTCCAACCTCAAATCTGGTGGGGTGTGCACCCTATCCTCCTGACGGTTTACAGAATTTCGTGCGAAGTTGCTGTGGTATAGAGACGGAGTTAAGCTAGGGAATAGCGCACACACCAAGAAGAATAAAATGGACCTGCGGTGTTTTGTACTCCCTCCTCGACAATTTTACCTCGCTTGTACGTGAGTAGGCTGTCTATTCACGTATCTATACTTAGCCGAGCAGCTCAAGAGCGCAGATAGGACGCGCCGTTGACGTCGATAATCGTTCCCGTTGCGAATTCAGCGCCCGCCGAGGCGAGAAACAGCACTGCGTGAGCGACCTCTCCGGGCTTAGCGACGCGCTTCAGCGGGCTTTGAGCGCGAATCGCCTCACCCCGCTCGCCTTTGAGGTGCGCGTCCGTCATGTCCGTTTCGACGAAACCGGGCGCGACGACGCCCACGAAGATACCGTAGGGCGCGAGCTGCTGCGCGAGCGATTGGCTCAGCGCGTTGAGGCCGGCTTTGCTTGCACCGTACGCCGGGCTTTCGGGCTCCCCCCGAAACGCGCCTCGAGACGAAACGTTCACGATGCGTCCGCCGCCTCGCGCCATCATGTGCTGCGCGGCGAAGTAGCAGAGATTCGCGGGCGCGAGCAAGTTGACGCTGAGCGTGCGCTGCCAAGTGGCTTGCCAGTCCTTAAAACTGACGGATTCGATAGGGTGAGCCTGAAAGAGTCCGGCGTTGTTGACCAGAATATCTAAGCCTCTTAAGCCCGCCACCGTTCGCGCAATGAGGGATTCAGCAAAGGCCGCGTCAGCTAGGTCGCCCGCCACCACACTATGCCCCTCGCCCGCCAGCGAAACCAGGGCTGAATGCGCCGCCCCATGGTCCGCCCGGTACGCTAGGGTGAGCGTCGCACCGCGCTCGGCGAAGGCTTTAGCGCAGGCGAGCCCGATGCCCCGCGTTCCCCCTGTGACCAATACCTTTTTGTTTGTAAAGTTCACCTCTTCACCCTACCATTGACCGCACACTCCCCGTCCTCAGCGGATAAACTATACCTTTCTAGCGAGAACGTAAGCGACAAGCTAAACCACCATAAATTTTTCCCGAGCAGAAATATTGTGAATAATTTATTTTACAGTGTCTACAATCTGATGCGGGTCGAGCGACCCGTGCATCTCGGCAACTTATTCACCTTTCAACTATCCACCGAAGGCGCGTCCAAAAAGCTAAGCGCGTTGGAGCCGTAGGTACGTACGTCGCCTCCAGCGAGCAAGGGGAGCGTCAAGCCTGCCGGGTGCTGAAAGATATAGAGGTCTCGAGCCGCGCCTGAGACTACGATCTGCTGAAAGATGCTCGCCAAGTCCAGCGGGTAGGGGGGCGCAGCAAACACGATGTCGTACGCCCCAGAGCGCTTTACAAAGTCGAGCGCGTTGCCCTGCACGACCTTGGCCTCCAGCTTGAGCGCCCTAGCGTTGCCTCTAATCACGCGCTCCGCCTCGCGGCTCAGGTCCACACAGGTCGTGTCCCAGCCTCTCGAGGCCGCCTCCAAGCCGATGGCCCCCGAACCGCTATAGAGGTCTAAAAACGAGCCCTTGGGCCGAAAGTTGAGGATATTAAAGAGCGCTTCGCGCAAGCGTGCGGGGCTGGGGCGCGTGCCACGTTTGGGGGTTTCTAGGCTCCGGCCCTTCGCCACGCCGCCGATAATACGAGGTTTGCTCATCACGCAAAGTGTACCTGTTGTCGCTTACAGAAGTGGTCGGCTGCGGAAGTGAGCCCGCACAGCATAAGTTTTTCTCAAGCAGAAGTATTGTGAAATTATTATTTTAAAGGTTGAGATATCATCACTTGAGGATGAAAAGAAGGGGAGTGGGTCAAGGTTGGATGAGGCTTACTTGAAACACCAATCTCTGACTTCTGCAAGTTGCGACCCCTTTTTTGATGGAGCTTTCCAGGGCGAGCTACGGCTAAAGCGGTCGAAAACGCAACTTCCGTGTCGCCTACGCTGGAGTACCCGCAAAGTAACGGCGCTTGACGAAATCTCGAAGCTCACCCCGTAAAACTACTTGTAACACTTTTTTTAGCGCCTCTACGCCAGCGTCACCTCATCTGTGTAGCAGTAGGCCCAGCTCTCTCCCTGCTCGAACGACTTGATGATCGGGTGCGCCTTTTCGTTCGCGTGCTTGCTCGCGTGTTTGTTCTTCGACGAGTCGCAGCAGCCCACGTGCCCGCAGGTCATACAGACGCGCAGATGCACCCAGGTATCACCTTGCGCCACGCAGTCCAGACAGACTTCGGCGTCGGGCGTGACCACTTTGGTCTCTTCTTGGTGGCTGCACGCCTCCGAGATGCGCTGCTGCTCGCTGAGTTGCACCGTCTCGACGCGCACGTTGGGTTCGTTTTCAATCAACAGCGAGCGGGCGTTGCCGGCCCCTCTGCGGCGGCTGCTGTAAGAGGTCAACACGTCGCTGAGCAGCGGCACCAAGCTCTCGATCTCTTCGGCGGTAGCGGTGGTGGAGCCCGCTCGCTTTAGGGCGAGTGCGCCGCTATAGAACTGGGCGCGGGTGAGGATGGGCAGGTCGTTTCTGACGCCGCGCACTACTTCGATGACGCGCTCGGCGTGCCCTGGCTCGTCGTCGAGAAGCACGAGAAGACGCGCCCTTAAAATGCCCGCTTGACTCAAGATAAAGTTTTTCGTGTAGTCGCCGCGCATCGCCTTCATCCCTTTTTCCTCGGCCTCGCTCGCCCCGGTGGGGCTCAGCGTGACGATGCCAAAAGGCACCTCTTCGCGCTGCAAAACTGAGGAGAGGAGCTTGCCCCCCGCACCGTAGCCCGCGATCAACACGTGGTCGTTCAGGTTCTCCAACCCCTCGACTTTCTCATCCCCATCAAATGCCGCCCTTTCCTCTACCTTGCGGCGGCGCTCGAGGCGTGCGTTAAGCGTGTTACCCAATGTCGCCAAATTCGGTGTGATACCCATGAGTAGCACCGTCGCGGCGATGACAGTCTGCTCGCCCGCGCCCGCTAAGCCTGCCGGAAAGAGCCCCACATCGCTGCCTGAACGCTGCAATACAAAGGAGAATTCTCCAACTTGAGCGAGTGTGAGCCCAGCCGCGAGCGACACCCCGAGCGGATAGCCTAGTATTTTTGCGCCCGCCGTTGCCGCCAGTGTTTTGACGACGAGCACGCCTGCGATTACCGCGAGGATGACCGGCAGATTTTGCACTAGAAACACGATGTCCAACAAGAGCCCTACCGACACGAAAAAGGCCGCGCTGAAGATGATCTGCAACGGTAGTATCTCGCCCAACGCTTGCGACCCGAAGCGGCTCTCGCTCACTAAGAGTCCTGCCAAGAACGCCCCCAGCGACAGGCTCACACCTGCTAAACCCGTCAAGTACGCCGTACCGAAACAAACCGCGATCACGCCCAGCACAAAAATTTCTTGCGAACAGGTGCGGGCGAGCGCTTCCAACATCTGCGGCATCACGCGCCGCGCTAAGAGCAAGATCGCCGCAACGATCGCCGCCGCGCTGCCGAGCGAGAGAGCGACGCCGCCCAACGTCGCCCCTTCGCCCCCCAAAATCGGCACCAGAATGACCATCCCCACCACCGCCAAGTCTTGAAAAATAAGGATGCCCAATGAAATCTGACCGGCGGGCGCGTTCGTCTCACCGCGACTGTCCAAGAGTTTCATGACAATCGCTGTGGACGAGAGGGCGATGAGCATCCCCGTAAAGAGCGACGCGCGCCACTCCACCCCGGCGAGCAGCATCGTGAGCGTGACGATGAGGGTGACGAGCCCGACCTGCACCCCGCCTCCGACGAACAGGAGCCGCCGGATGCGCATGAGATTGTCCAAGCTGAATTCGATGCCGATGGTAAAGAGGAGTAAGATCACCCCGACCTCAGCTACCGCGTCGATGAGTTCGGGGTTGTCCACCAAACCGGTTACACCCAAAAGCACGCCCGTCAGTAAAAAGCCGATAATCGGCACGAGCCCCAAGCGAAAGCAGAGGTAGCCAATCACAGCGCTCGCCACGATGAGTACGGCGACCTCAGCGAAGAAGTCGGGCATTCCGCCTGCGGCTAGTGCGACGGGGCAGGTGAGCAGCGCAAGGGTAAAGAGCAGAGGTTTGCGCACGCTAGCGGTCATCGTCACCAGCATCGTTACCATTCGCTGTCCGTATCACCGCGTCATCCGGCGCAAAACCGATCCCTCGGTGGCTCCCGTCGCAAAAGGGCTTGTTGCCCGACGCTCCGCAGCGGCACAAGGCGGAGCGCTCGCCCCTCTCGCGTTCGCCGTCTGCGCCGACCAGTTCAAACGGGCCGTGTAGCTGCAATGGACCTTTTGGGGCAGGGGAGACCTCGAGCCTCCCCCCTTGAACCTCTCCGTCACCAAGCTGCACATTGCCAAGTTCACCCCTATCCCTAAACGCCTCCTTATGTGACCCGTCGCACAGAGGCTGACGCCCCGACGCTCCGCAGCGGCAGAGCGCCACGCGCGTATCTTCTAAGACGACCTCTCCCGCCGGTGAATAGAGCGCGATGTTCCCGCGCAGGTACAAGGGGCCGTTGGCGGCGACGTGAACCGTGTTATATTCCTTTGACCTTTCGGCTGCGCCCCCGTCCTTACGCACGAAGTGCAAGGCTCCCGTCGGACACTGCGTGACGACATCGGCGACCCTATTTGCGGCGGCTTGGCCCGGTTGTATCCAAGGTTTCTGGTCAGTATCAAATACGTCCGGTAAGTTGCGCACACACGCGGCAAAGTGAATACACCGCGCCCCGCTCCACGTGACGGTGATGTCCTCTGAGGTATACTCACGAAGTTTGTCGTTCATCCCCATACTCCTTTAGCTCGAGCTGCCCCGTAGCTTAAGTGTGGCTGTATGTCAGTTGAGGTGTTTAAGATTGGGTCACATGAGCTTTAGCTTACTCGCTTTGTGTTTCTCGCTAAGTAGTGTCCTTGTTTGGAACCGCTATTAAGCTGGAAAAGGTAACACGCCTCGAGTGCAAAAACCCACCTCAAGCCAATCCAAATTACGAAACAAAATTTTCACGAGCAAAGTTATTGTGAATAATTTAATTAAGTGGATGCAGATACCCTCGTTGCGGAGACAGAATGAGAAGCTAAGTCGAAAAAGTTCGCGATTTCCGTTCTGAACGCAAGAACTTCAGCAAAGTGGTTTATGAAGCATTTTGCGTAAGAGCGTGTCGAGTCAACCGTAGTGGGGGAGAAGGCGCATGGGTTGAATGCGTATCGGTAGATATATAGTGCCTCATCATTCAGTCTCCACCGCTTACGGCATGTACCTACATAAATCCGCAGACTTGTCCTCTCGAGTATGCTGCCACCTTTGATTCATACCCCTTTGACATTTGACAAAGGTGTTGGCGCAATTTGCTTGCGACGGGAGATTGATTACCCTGATAAATAGCCACGCCGAGAGGGTTGCTCGAGCGTGACTATTTAAAGCATCACCACTCACTCACCGCATCTTTCTCCACTGCTCTTTCGTACTTAGCGTAGACCCGCGTCGTCTCGAGCGAAGCGTGCCCCAAAACGTGCGCGGCCTCGCCCAAGTCCCGCGTCTCCCGGTAGATGCGCGTGCCCATATAGTGCCTTAGCGCGTGCACCCCTTTGACCTCTACGCCCGCTTTGAGGCAGAGGGTTCGCAAGCGCCGGTACGCCCGTGAACGACTCGAGACCGTGAGCACCCGCCCTTCACCGCGCGCCTCCCAGAGCGCTCGGCTCAGCGTGAGAGAGAGCGACACGCGCCGGTCCTTGCCGCCCTTGCCGCGCCGCACGCGCAGCTTGCGCGCCCCGAAGTCGATGTCGCGCCACTCGAGGGCGCACATCTCACTCACCCTGAGCCCGGCGTGGGCTCCAAGCAAGACCATGAGGGTGTCATTGCCCTCGGATACCTCTAAAAGCTGCGCCAGCTCCGTTTCGGTGTAGGGCTGCCGCTTTTCATGAGCGGGCGTCAGCTCTCGGCCTGCTTTCGCGTCGGCGAAGGGTACGGCTTTAGTTGCGCCGGCCCAGCGCAACGCCTTATAGAGCGCCTTTGCTGCCGCGAGCCGCACGCGCACCGTCGCGGGGCTCAAGCCTGCGCCCTCGAGCGTTCTGAGATAGAGCGCCCCTGCGTCCCGAGCGGGCCGCAAGAGGTTTTCGCTCGCCCAATGCTCAACCAGCACGCGAACGCCGCGCTCATAAGCTTGCAACGTATTCTTACTTACCTTTGCGCCGCTCGAGCCGTACAGAGTCAGCCACGCCTCGGTCAAGTGCCAGAGCGCCTCAGCGTCGCGAGCGCTCGCCACCTCAACCGCCTGCCTGCGTCTGTCCGCCTCACCTAGACTTGCCCAGCGGCTCGCGCGCGTGACTAGGTCTAACGGGTCCCCGCCCCTTGGCGCGCGAACCTCTAGTTCGTTTTGTTTACCGTCTTGTGTGCTGCGCTTTTTACGTTGCTCTTGACCCATCCTGACCTCTCTTTCAAGTAGCAACATAACATAGATTATGTTGCTTTATTATTTTCTTACGGGATTTCGCTGAGTTCGATTTTTCTAACCCAAAGATCGTTTTAAGTAGGTGCGTCTAAATAACCCAAATTAGAGAATATCAGCGAAGTTCGTTCTAAGCGAACTCTACTTTTGTTTCGAAGGGTTCACAGCGACTTCTTTCGAAGAATTGGCGTACATGCGCGCGTCCCGCATCCACCAATACACTGAATTCACTTTAGGTTCTGCTCGAGGCGTAGCCACGCTTTATCACTATACCTCGGAGACCTCACGACTGAACCTCGAGCATAAGAATGAAATTTATGTCACATAGTTAATAGTATATTTTCGTATGCTTGTATGAAATTTATTACAGGGGTTTGCAACCTTCAACTTCCCTCCGTACTCTCCATTGTTCCAAACTACGCGCCCCGAAGGGAGTTTGTTACCTAAAACGACCAATCCAAGGACGACCAGAGATAAAGGAGGATGCAACGGTGAACGGATACAAGGAGCATAACTCAGGGCTGATACCCTCTTTCGCGCCACGCTTGGCTACAGCTTTAGCTGTGGTTTTGGCTGTGGTTGCTGCGCTAGGCTTCCTTTTCTATCTCAGCTTGGCGCAGGCACAGACACAGGCCAATGACTACTCGTTCGAAGCGCCCAAAGTCGCGCTTGCAGGCGTGCCTTTTGAACAGACCGTGCGCGTAACCGAGCCGCCCGGTGGACCGCTCGAGCTGCGCGTCGGCGACCAGACTTACCCCATCGAGCCCCAGATGTTCGAGTCCGCTGACTCCGGGATCGTTTCAGAAGCGACGGTCGAGGATATCGTCGTGCCATCCACTGGCAGCTTCAGTATGACGCTCTCCCGAGACGGTCAAGTCCTCTCTGAAGCCTCCTCCCAGGCGATTTACGGTTGGCTCTCGGTTCTGCCCGCGCTCATCGCTATCGGTATGGCGCTCATTTCGCGCCAAGTCGTACCCTCGCTCTTTTTGGGCATCGCGATGGGCGCGTGGATGACCTACGGGCTTTCCGTGCCGGGGCTCTGGTTCGGATTGCTCGACACCATGCAGGTCTATGTCTTGGAGGCGCTCGTCCCTCCGGACGGCGACAAGGGTCACATCTCTATCGTCATCTTCACGCTGATGATGGGCGGGCTGATCGGGATTATCTACCGCAATGGTGGCGCTCACGCGATCGCCGACCGAATCAGCTCACTGGCGAGCAACCGTCGGCGCGGCCAACTTTCCACGAGCGGTTTGGGCTTTGCCATCTTCTTTAGTACCTATGCAAACTCACTTATCGTGGGCAACACCATGCGCCCCGTGACCGACAGGCTCAAAATTTCGCGCGAGAAGCTCGCGTATATCGTGGACTGCACCGCCGCGCCCTTAGCCGCCATCGCCATCATCTCCACGTGGATAGGCTTCGAACTCGGCCTGATTCAGTCGGCGGTTTCGTCTATCGGCTTTAACGAAAACGCCTACTCGATCTTTTTAAAGTCCATCCCATACAACTTCTACCCCATTTTAGCGCTCTTCTTCGTGCTCGCTGTCGGCTTTACTGGGCGCGACTTCGGCCCAATGGCGAAGGCTGAAAGGCGAGCTTTTCATGAGGGTAAAGTAGTGCGCGACGGCGCGTCGGTTGACGACGACTCGAGCGGCGAAGAGGGCGAGGGTGACGGCGGCAACGCGCTGCGGATGAAAGAGGGTGTCAGCAAGCGCTCCATCAACGCGCTGTTACCAATAGGTACACTTATCGTTACCGTCGCTGCTGGTCTCTATATCACGGGTGAAGGGGACACCTTGCGCGACATCATCGGTAGCGCTCAGTCGAGCCGGGTACTGGTCTGGGCGGGTTTACTCGGTGTGCTCGTAGCGGCGGCCCTCTCGATAGGTCAGCGCCTCATGAGCATCGGTGAAACCGTGGACGCTTGGTACGACGGGCTCAAATCGGTGCTGTTTGTCATGATCATCCTGACGCTCGCCTGGTCGCTCGCGGCGATCGCCGTAGACCTCAACACCGCGAACTACCTCGTGTCGGTCTTAGGCGACGCGTTGCGCCCCGAGTTCTTGCCCGCCATTCTCTTTGTACTCTCGGCAGCCGTTTCCTTCGCCGTGGGCACAAGCTGGGGCACGATGGGCATCTTAATGCCCTTAGCCGTGCCCTTAGTCTGGACGATTCTGCAAAACTTCGGCATGGCGACACCTGAATATAATTACATCATCTACGCGACCATCGGCACCATCTTAGCGGGTAGCGTGTGGGGTGATCACTGCTCGCCCATCTCGGACACCACCATTATCTCCTCGGTGGCCGCAGGCTCGGACCACATCGACCACGTGCGCACGCAGATACCTTACGCGCTCTCCGTCGGTGTCGTTTCACTCGTCGTCGGGCTCATCCCCTCAGGTTTTGGCGTGCCCTGGTGGTTGACGCTGCCCGCTGGCGCGGCGGTCCTCGTCGGGGTACTCTACGTATTTGGGGATAAAATTGAGGAGGAGGTGGAAGCGGGGGCGCAGGGAGAGGTCGACGCTGCCTCCGCCTCGACCGACTAGTTAGAGTCCTTCACCTCGCAACACGGCGCAGTTCAGCGCCGTGTTTTTGTTTGCCTCCTTAGCTAATCTGAGGGAAGAAGCGCGTTCTTAGGTCTACCCTCTCCCCCATCGGTTTATAAATTCAGGTGGAAGTGCGGATGTGGAACCGAAGCGTTTGAGCAAACTCACTCACATCATCATGTAAAATAATCTTTAATAAAATATTTCACAATATACTCGCTTGTGATTTAATTATGCTATTTATTTAGGTGATGTAGGTGAAGTTTGGGGAGATTAGGTTGCGTGAGCGCTAGAACGTACAGGTCTGTGCTCATAGAAAAGTCCTCGAGTTAACTCGAGGACTTTTGAAAATCGAGCTTACTTTAGGCGGTCTCGAGCACCTCACTACGTTTACTTTCCAAGGTCTCCATCAGGCTGTCGAAGGGCTTGACGAACTTCTGCACCGCTTCGTCCTCTAACTGCTGGGTGACCTCGTCAATGTCAATGCCTAGGTCAGCGAGCTTGTCGAGCGTCCTTCTGGCCTCATCCGCGCCGTCTTCTAGCCGCGCCTCAGGCTGGCCGTGGTCGCGGTAGGCTTCGAGCGTGTCCATCGGCATAGTATTGACTGTTTCCGGGCCGATAAGCGCCTCGACGTATTTCACATCGCTGAACGAGGGGTCTTTGGTACTGGTGCTGGCCCAGAGCAGGCGTTGCGGCTTAGCTCCTTTTTCAGCGAGAGGCTGAAAGCGTTCACCCTCAAAAACCTCTTTATAGATTCCGTAAGCTTGCTTGGCGCTGGCAATCGCCACCTCGCCGCGCAGCGCTTTGGCAGTGTCGGCATCTTCAGGGCTGGCGTCAGCAAGTTGATCGAGTTTTTCATCGACCAACACGTCGATGCGGCTTAAAAAGAAGCTGGCGACCGAGGCGATACCTTCCACGGACTCGCCCGACTCAAAGCGCCTTTCCAAACCCTTCATGTACGCTTCGGTGACCTCGCGGTAGCGCGGCAAGCCGAAAAGCAAGGTCACGTTGACGCTGATACCCTCGCTGATGAGCTGAGTGAAAGCGGCGAGGCCCGCCTGTGTGCCCGGCACTTTGATGAATACGTTCGGGCGGTCCAACATCTTCCAGAGCTTGCGTCCCTCTTCGACGGTCCCCTGAGTGTCGTTCGCTAAATGCGGCGACACCTCCAAACTCACGAAGCCGCGCTCGCCGTTATGCTCGTCGTAGAGCGGGCGGAAGCGGTCGGCGGCGGCGCGGATATCGTCGGTGGCTAGCTCGAAGTAAATCTCTTCGGTCTCCTTACCGTTTTGGGCTAGCTCACGAATTGCGCCGTCGTATTCGTCACTGTCCGCGATGGCCTTTTCGAAGATCGAGGGGTTCGAGGTGATGCCGCGCAATCCGTCCTCTTCGATCAGTTTATCCAGATCGCCGCTCTCGATGAGACTGCGCCGGATATCGTCGAGCCACGGGGCTTGTCCAAAGTCGCTGAGTTTCTGAAGTGGGTTCATCGTCTCCTCCTCTATAGTGTCGTGCTTGCTTTTGGTACACCTTACCTCTCTGTCATACGCTTTTTACAGAGGCAACAATGTCAGAGGTTATACGTTCTCTAGGGCTTCACCTTCACTATAGACCTACGCTGTCCAATCTACAAGGTTTCCACGGGGTTGAGGTTGTACGAAAAGTCGGTTGAATAGGGATAGAGCGGTTTGACCCCGCCGCCGTGTCATTTTGTTCACGTAGTCGGACGCAGCCTTGCAAATGCGAAGAATCTCTGACTGGATGGGCAGTCAGAGATTCTTCATCAGGTGAAGCCTATCCTGTAAAGGGCTCCGCTGGCGCTCCATAGGTGAAGGCACAGGTCAGAGCGAAGCTCAAAGCACCTTGTGCTTCACCTATAAAGCCTTTGAGCTTCGCTCTAACCTGGCTCAGAATGACACATCGGGGGCGTACTCAACCGACTTTTAGGGGTGTCTCACAGGGTTAGAACTGTGCAAACTGGGTTGGGGCTATACGAAAAGCGAAACGTAAAAGTAGGAGATGAACAGACATAGTTCGGTCGTTAGAGTTCAGATGTCAGCAGTCCACTTCGTACTGACTTCTAATTAAATTATTCACAATATTTCTGCTTGTGAAGTTTGTGTTTATATTTTTTCGGTAGATCGTGCATAAATCCCTAGCAAATCGGTAAACTAGAGGGATGAACGTTACTGTAGTCGGCGCAGGTTTGGCAGGTCTTACGGCAGCTAAAGTTCTACATAGAGCAGGGGTTGAGGTGAGGGTACTCGAGGCTGCACCCTCGCTCGGCGGGCGTGTGCGCTCGGCGCAGGTCGAGGGCTTCACCTTAGACCGTGGCTTTCAGGTGCTTTTTACCGCCTATCCAGCGCTCAAGCGCCAGCTCGACCTGGCGCGCTTGGACCTCGTGCGCTTGCCCCCCGCAGCCGTTGTCCACACCCAGAAGCAGCGTGTGACGCTCGGCGACCCGCTACGCGACCCAGCGAGCTTGGGATCAACCTTGGCGGCGGACGTCCTCACATTTGGGGACAAACTCCGCGTGGCACGTTTAGCCGCCACGCTCAAACTTGGCGCGGCGCACACGTTGTTGCAGGGACCGGATGAGAGCACCCACGCCTACTTAAAGCGCAAGGGTTTCTCCGAGCGGGCGCTTCGCACCTTTTTCGAACCGTTTTTTGGCGGTATTTTTTTAGACCGCACGCTGGGCACGAGCGCTCGCTTGTTTCGCTACTACTTTCGGATGCTGATGGACGGCGCTATCGCCGTGCCGCGCTCCGGCATCGGCGCGGTGACGCAGCAGCTCGCCGAGGGCTTAGATGTGCGCACGGACGCGCGTGTTCACCGTTTGGAGGCTGCGGCGGACGGGGTGAACCTTCACACGGCGGAGGGGGTCTCGAGCGCCCAACGCGTGATCGTCGCCACCGACCCGCCGACCTTAGCGCGTCTCACCGGCCTCACCTTTGGCTGGGGGGCCGTGGCGAGCACCTACCTTCACTTCGCCAGCGATACGCAAGTGAGCGCCGAGCCGCGCCTGCTCCTAGAGGCTGATAAGGGGCTCATCAACAACGCGCTGTGGAGCAGCAACACTAACGCCGCACTAGCGCCTGCGGGTCAGCACCTGCTCACCGTCACGGTGCTGGGCCTACCGAGGCTGAGTGATGACGCGCTGGAGCACGCCGTTCGCGCGGAACTGGGACGTTGGTACGCGCACCCCGACCTGCGGCTCCTCCAAATCATCCGCCTTCCCTTCGCACAATTTGCTCAGCCACCGGGTTTTAGCGCTACCTTGCTCGCGCATAAAACCCCTCTACCCAACGTGCTTATCGCCTCGGAAGCGACCAGTATGAGTTCGGTGCAAGGGGCAATGGAGAGTGGCGAGAAGGCGGCGGCGATGATTCTCGGTGACGCGGCTGTGCTGGGCCGGGCACGTGGCGCGTAGGCCCATTCCTTGATCTACTCGTCTAAAAAGTTGCTCAATCCCACATTTCGTTACGTACAGCACGGTTGCTTTGCCCTCTAACGTCTATGGTGGCAAGATGGTTTTATCATTTGTAGCAGGGTATACGGAACCTGGTCTATGTGCGGCATAACTGGGCTTTGGGGTGAAACAGACGTCGAGAAGGTGAAAGAGATGATGCGGCGGCTCGAGCATCGCGGCCCCGACGGGTCGGGGACTTATCAGGGTGAGCGCGGCGTCTTAGGTCATCGGCGACTCGCCATTATGGACCCGGAGATGGGGCAGCAACCCTACGAGGAAAAAACCCTCAGCTTAGCGGCCAACGGCGAGATTTACAACTGGCAGACCTTACGTCAGAGCGTAGGCGAGGGGCACACCTTTAAGACCGACGCCGATACCGAAGTCGCGCTGCACCTCTTTGCAGAGGAAGGCGAGCACTCATTGAGAGATTTAGACGGCATGTTCGCGCTCGCCTTTGCAAGCGGCGACGAGCTTCTCTTGGCCCGCGACCCCATCGGCATCAAGCCGCTCTACTACAGCCAACGTGAAGTGGGTGGCCCCTTGCGCTTCGCCTCGGAAATGAAGGCGCTTTTGGGGGACGCTGCGCCGATCCATGAGCTTCCGCCGGGGAGTGCCTACAGCACCAAGACGGGCATGAAGCGTTTTTACGACCTGCCTGACCCGTCCGAGAGGTTGAGCAATGTGGAGGATATGGTCGCTCAGATTCGCCAAACCCTTACGGACGCCACCGAGAAACGGCTCATGAGTGACGTACCTTTGGGCGCGTTTCTCTCCGGTGGGCTAGACAGTTCCATCATCGTCGCGCTGATGATGCAGCGGCGCGAGACGATGCACACCTTTTCGGTAGGTTTAGAGGGCTCACCTGACTTAGAGGCGGCGCGGCTCGTGTCGGACACGCTCGGCACGCAGCACCACGAGTACGTCTTCAAAGCCGAAGAGGTCAAGCGTGAGTTGCCCAACATCATCTATCACTTGGAGTCCTTCGACCAGGACCTCGTGCGGAGCGTCATCCCGACGTATTTCACGGCGCGTTTGGCAGCGGAGCACGTCAAGGTCATCCTGACGGGTGAAGGCGCGGACGAACTCTTCGCGGGCTATACCTACTACAGAGGTTATGAGGACTACGGCGAGCTGCATAGCGAGCTGCGCCGCTCGGTTTCGGCGATGCACAACGTCAACTTGCAGCGCGTCGATAGGATGACGATGGCGCACAGCATCGAAGGCCGCGTACCCTTCTTAGACACGGCCTTGATCGACCTAGCACTGCGCATTCCGCCCGAATTCAAGCTGCTCCGCGAAGCGGGAGAGCGTCCCGTCGAGAAATGGATTTTGCGCAAAGCTTTCGAAGACCTCTTGCCCCGCGACATCGTCTGGCGCGACAAGGCGCAGTTTGACGAGGGCAGCGGCACCACTGAGATGCTGGTCAACTTCATCGAGGAGGAGACGCAGCACATGAACGTTGAGGCGTTCCAAGCCGCTCATCCTGAGGTTGCGCTGCGCTCGGCGGAGGAGTGTTATTACTACAGTATTTTTGAAGAGGTCTTTGAGAACCCTGAATTGATGGTCCCCAATATCGGGCGTTGGGCTGCTTGAGCCAAGGTGGTTTTTGGGCTCGAGGCGAGTTCGCCTCGAGCCTGTACATTTTCCCAGTATCTACGCTCTAAATGAAATGGGGAGTTTCATACATTTTGCGCGTCAAATTCGACATATCTTCGGAATATGTTAAGGTAGCGTAACTTTTTAGGAGGAAAACAATGGCGCAGAACGAAACCCTTTCCAAAAGTGACATCATCGATCAGATTGCCAGCGAAGCGGACATGGCGAAGAAAGATGTTAAGACGGTGGTGGACCACTTCTTAGAATCGATTTCCAACCAGCTTAACAGCGGCGGCAAGGTGCAGCTCACGGGCTTCGGCACCTTCGAGGTGCGCGAGCGCCAAGCGCGTGAGGGTGTAAAGCCCGGCACGAGCGAAAAGATTCAGATTCCGGCGAGCAAAGCGCCTGCGTTTAAGGCGGGCAAGTCACTTAAAGAGGTTGTGAACAGCTAATTTCAAGCTTGAGGCTGAGTTTGAGAGGGCGCTTAGGCGTCCTCTTTTGTTGTGGATTCTTTAGGAAGACATGATTTCGCTTGCGAGGTGAAAGCGCTTAGAAGTAGAGAAAATATTCCGGTGTCTCTTGGCTAGACGTTATAGTCTCGTCTAGCGTTCGCACCTAGACTATCTTTAGTAATATGTTTCACAATGTTTTAGCTTGTGATATTTTTATTTCGGAGTACGGAGTCCGCGCGACCCGACCAAGCCTCTTTGTCTCTTCTTTTGGCGCGCTGAGTCTCAACGGGCCGCAAACCGTCAACCGAACCTGGTCTCCTTGACTCACGCGGCTCGGCGGCGTAAGCTACTATTAGAATGTGTAAGTTACACACGACTTCGAATTTGACAGGGTGTTACTCGAGCCGGCTCCATAGAAGTCAACATGCCTGGACCCGACATGTCTAATCCCAAGGTACTTCTCCTCTGCGGCGGTCAATCCGAGGAGCATGAGGTGTCGCTCGCCTCGGCGCGTTCGGTGGTGGCGGCGGCGGGTGAGCGATTTGACGTGACGCCTTTAGTGATCGATAGAGCGGGGCGGCTGTTGCCCGCAGAGGTGTCAGCGCGGGCGCTAGGAACAGGTCGAAGCGAGGTGGCTTCAACCGCACAACCCTTGCACCACCTGGACCCTCGAGCCTTCGATGTTGTCTTTCCCCTCTTGCACGGTCCTATGGGCGAAGACGGCAGCGTGCAGGGGCTCCTCAAACTGATGGAGCTTCCTTTCGTCGGCTCGGATGTCCTGGGCAGCGCGGTCGGCATGGACAAGCTGATGATGAAAGCGGTTTTTGCCGCGCACGGCTTGCCGCAGGTACCCTACCGGGCGGTGAACCGCAGGGTGTGGTTGGAGCGCCCTGAAGAGGTTCTGCGTGCGCTCCAGACGCTTTCCTACCCGGTGTTTGTCAAGCCTGCTAACTTGGGCTCGTCGGTTGGTATCAGCAAAGCGGAGGATGAAGCCAGTTTGCGTGCGGCGCTCTCAACGGCGGCGCAGCATGACCGCCGCATCATTGTAGAGGCGGGACTCACAGGGGCGCGGGAGCTAGAGGTCGGCGTGCTCGGCAACGATGCGCCCGAGACGAGCGTGGTGGGTGAGATTCGCTTTTCGAGTGACTTCTACGATTATGGAACTAAGTATACCGAAGGCTGCGCTCAGTTGGATATTCCCGCGCAGCTACCCGCCCCTCTAGCTGCGCGGTGTCAGCGGCTTGCGAAAGAGGCATTTGTAGCAGTGGACGCGGCGGGGTTGGCGCGAGTGGATTTCTTTTTGGCGGACGAGACGCTCTATCTCAATGAGATCAACACCATGCCGGGGTTTACAACGACGAGCATGTACCCGAAACTGTGGGAGGCGACGGGCGTGCCCTATAGCGAGCTGGTTGAGCGGCTCGTTGGGTTGGGGCTCGAGCCACGTTAAGCGTAGGTTCACTCAACAAAAAGGCGTTCACACAACCCCTTAACGTGCTCCTGAGCCTGGGCTGAGTTTTGTGTGTGCGGCTGGACGAGCGTGTCATGCGCGACTAAGGGCAACGCTTCGCCTTGCCCAAGCGCGCCGCGTACCGAACGCTTACGCTGCTCCCTCAGGGCGTTTCATGTCCAGCTTGTCGCGCATCGCCTCTAAGGGCACTCCCTTCGTTTCCGGCATCACGAACAGCACCCACAGGAGCTGCAACACCATGAAGCAGAAGAACAAGCCGAACGTTCCAGCCGTTGACCAACCCACGAAGGCCGGAAAGAGTAGCGAGACGATAAAGTTCATCGCCCAGTGCGTGAACACCCCTAGCGACTGACCGCGCGCACGCACCTCATTCGGGAAAATCTCGCTGATGAAGACCCAGATGACCGCCCCTTGACCAAAGGCGTGCGCGGCGACGAACACCATGAGGCTCACCAGCACCAGCGTGTCGCCGTTGCCGATAGCGGCGGCAGCTTGCGCCGAGCCCCCCTGCGCTTGCTCGAAGAGTTCGCCAAACTGAAAGAACACGTACGTCACCGTCCCGAGACTCAGCAGGTAGCCTGCCGAGCAGACCAACATCAGCTTGCGACGCCCGAAAGAGTCGATAATCGCCATCGCCGACACCGTAGCGACGAGGTTCGCCCCGCCGATGAGTACGGTTTGCAAAAGCGCGGCCTGTTCACCTACGCCGGAGAGCGCAAAGATGCGCGGCGCGTAGTAGAGCACCGCGTTGATGCCTGAAAGTTGGTTAAAGAGCGCAATGGCGATCGCCAGGAGAATAGGCGTTCTGTACTTGGCCTGGAACAGCGGCACGCGCCCGCCGCTAGTTTCTTCCTCGAGCGCCCGCTGAATCTTGTCGATCTCCTCGTCGGGACTGCCCTCGTCGGTGCCGGTGCGCTCCAGAATAGTGCGGGCCTCGTCCTCGCGCTTATTCGCGACGAGCCAGCGTGGGCTGTCGGGCACGGCGAAGAGAAAGCCCAGAAAGATAAGCGCAGGTGCCGCCTCGACGCCGAACATCCAGCGCCAGTCGTCTGAGCCGAGCCCCAGCGAACCGATGATGTAGTTCGAGAGCTGCGCGATTAAAATGCCGATAACGATGTTGAACTGAAAGGTGGCGACCATGCGCCCCCGGTACTGGGCTGGCGCGAGTTCGGAAACATACATAGGTGCGATAACCGCTGCGCCGCCGACACCGACCCCGCCGATAAAGCGGAACACGATGAAAACCCACCAGTTCCAGGCTAACGCGCTGCCAAGCGCGCTGACGAGAAACAAAAACGCCAGCACGAAGAGCATGGCGCGGCGACCGTAGCGGTCGGCGGGGTCGCCAGCGGTAAGCGCGCCGAGGATGGTGCCTATGAGCGCACTCGAGACGGTAAAGCCGAGCCAAAAGTTAGAGAGTTCGAAGACGCGCTGCAAGTCGTCATTCGTGCCGGAGATAACAGCGGTGTCGAAGCCAAAGAGTAGGCCACCCAGTCCGGCGACGAGTGCGCAGGAGAGAACGTAGCGCTGTTGCGCGTTCATGGCGTAAGCGGACGTCGCTCAGTGAGTGGCAGCGTGCCTTTTTTTCTCAGGGCCTTCCTGAACACCCCAGTGACCCTCTGTGTCGTGCTTGTCATACTCTCCCCCGTTCAGCCCGCACGTTAGGGCGTACCCCTCGCTGCGCTTCGCGCAACGTGCGCCTCCGCTTTTTTACGTGTCTATGTCTTATCACGAGATCGACCGGGTTTTGTAGATTTCGACTGAACCCATGTACAAAGATTGATGTACAACTAGCAGGTACGCCCCTAGAGGGGAAGGTTAGCGGTGTAAGTGCTAAAGTAGCCGCGCCGGAAACAGGCAGACCTGCGTTCAGCGTAGCCTTTGGCTTGCGTCATCATGTCCTGCTCGGCGACCCAAAGAGCCGTCCATAAAATTCCTTGAACTGCTCGTACGCCGCCACTAATTTCAGCTGTTCATTCGGCTGAACGGGCGCGCCGTGTGCGACCTCTAAGGGCAAGTCCTCCCCTTGCGACTGCGCCGCCAACCGCGCCGCGCCGCACACCGAGGCGTCAGGAAGCGTGATGGGCGCTAAGCTAACCTTTAGCACATCCGCTAAAAGCTGCTGCCACTGTCTCTCCCTGGTGCCGCCGCCTGCTAAACGCAACCGCTCTACGCTCAGCCCCGCGTCTCGGAGCGCCGAGAAGCCGTCAGCGATAGAGAACGCCACGCCCTCGAACGCGGCGCGGGCGAAGTGGTCTTGCGTGTGACGCCGCGACGCCATCAGCCAGCCGCCGCGTGCGTCGGGGTTGAGGTGCGGCGTCCTTTCGCCGGTGAGGTAGGGCAAGAAGGTGAGACCCTCAGCGCCGGGTGGGGTACGGCTCAGTCCACGGTACATCCCCTCCCAATCTCGCCCCAACAGGGTTTTAGCCCACTCGAGTGCCAGCCCCGCATTTTGTAGCGCCGCCATGCTGTACCATTCGTTCTCACGGGCTGTCCGGAAGAGGTGGAGGCCGCGCCCCGGTGCGCCTTTGGGCTGCGCAGTTACAACGACAATTTGCGCACCACTTCCCACCGTGAGTTGCGCCTCGCCGACGCCGAGCCCACTGCCCAGGATAGCCGCCGCCGTGTCCGCCGCGCCCGTTGCGACGTTAAGGTGGGGCGCTAACCCCAGCGCCACCGCCGCTTCGGGTAAGAGCGTGCCGGCGACCGCCGCCGAGGGGTTGAGCGGTGCAAGCAGGTCAGCGCGAAGTCCTAAGCCTTCGATTAGCTCATCCGCCCACCGCGCTTCTTTCGGATTATAGAGCAGCGTTCCCGACGCATCCGAGGGGTCGCTCGCAGCGTCACCCGTCAAACGCAGCCGCAGCCAATCTTTCGGTTGCAGCGCCCAGCGCGCTTCTTGGTAGCGCGGTTCATGCTCGCGTAACCAGAGCAGGGTCGGCCCCGCCATCCCCGCGACGAGCGGATTGGCGAGGGCGGTTCGTTGTCTTTCGGTGAGCGCACGGTAAGCGCTTAACTGCTCAGCGCTGCGCCCATCCGACCAGAGAATCGCGGGACGCAGTGGCGCACCGTCGCCCCGCGTCAGCACAACCCCGTGCATCTGCCCTGAGAGCCCGACGCCGCGCACCTCACCGCCCCGCTCGCCTACCGCGTCACGAACGGCGGTAACAGCGGCGTCCCACCACGCCTCAGGATCGCTCTCCGACCAGCCTTCGCGCGGCGCGTGAACGTCGTAAGGTGCAGACCCCTCCCCCAGCGTCTCACCCTTCTCTCCAAAAAGCCGCGCCTTGAGCGAAAGCGTCCCCAAATCGATCCCTAGCCACATGACTTAGAGTCTATCTCGCCCGCTTCGGGAGTCCGGTCGCCTGTTCAGAAGGCGCGTGCGCCAAAACGTACCCTTTGGGTCTCCCCTTTCCTTTCACCCAGTCTTTTAGACTATCTCGAACATGCTAAATTGAAGCTCCAAGGTCGAAACTTTGCTAAGGTAGCGCTATGAAACTCCTCTACCCTACTTCGGTCGACCTAGACCTCTCCGCGCTACCAAGCGATGTGAACGCTTACCCCTATGAGGTTGACCAAAACCTGCCCGCCGAGCACGAGGACGCCGAGGTGCTCGTCGTCTGGGGGAACACGCCGGAGATGCTCAGCGACGCGGCGGCGCGCCTTAAAGACCTCAAGTGGATTCAGTCGTTGGCGGCGGGGCCGGACAAGGTGTTAGGGGCAGGCTTTGGCTCAACTGTCACCGTTACCTCGGGCAGCGGCCTGCACGACCGGACGGTAGCCGAGCACGCGCTCGGGCTCCTCTTGGTGGCGGCGCGGCGCTTTCACGAGATGCGCGACGCGCAGCGTGACGGGCGTTGGCCCGGCGAACTAGGCGGCGTGCAGCCCGTCAAGCCCAAGGGGGACTTTCGGACTTTAGAGGACGCCAAGGTTACAGTTTGGGGCTTTGGCAGCATCGCGCAGACGCTCGCGCCCTTCCTCGCCATGCTCGGCGCAAAGGTTACGGGCGTGGCGCGGAGCGAGGGAGAACGCGCCGGCTTTCCGGTGCGCAGCGAGGACGACTTAGCCGAGCTACTGCCCCAAACGGACGCACTCGTGATGATCTTACCGTCTACGGACGCGACGAAGCACGCGCTCAGCGCCGAACGCTTGGGACAGCTCCCCTCTCACGCTTGGCTCGTCAACGTCGGACGCGGTGACACGGTGGATGAAGCGGCCTTGGTTGACGCCCTGCGAACGGAGCAGATTGCGGGCGCGGTCTTAGATGTTTTCGAGGCGGAGCCGCTACCGAGTGACTCACCGCTCTGGAACTTGAGTAACGCGTTTATCTCACCACACGCGGCGGGCGGGCGGCCACGCGGGGCGGCGGACCTTATCAAACGCAATGTCGAGCGCTATTTGGCGGGGAAAGGGCTCGAGAACACCGTATCTTAAACGCTTCTCTTAAAGCTGAGACGCTAACGATTTTGGCGCAGCGTAAGAGGTAAAGAAGCAATGAGGTGAAAGCGATGAGCAAAAAGAAGCCTGTTATACATTGCTCGGTACTCGTTATCTATAGCGGGCTAACTCTTACACCTGCGCCCCGCGCTTCTGCTGAGGGCGCTTCAAGAGGTCAAACGTTTTACACGGGGACGTTCTAACGTCCTTAAAGTATGTTTTCCACAATATGCTTGTTCGTGATTTATTTATGGAATCGTAGTCTATGAACCGGTTTTTCTGTCAGCTACTCTTAAAATGCTGCTGTAGGGGCAAAAACAAGAGAGGTGCCTCGGCACCTCTCTTGTGAATGAAGAACGGACGCTACTTCTTGCGGTTGCGGCGGTAGCTCTCACCGAAGCGCTTCTGGAACTTCTCGACGCGCCCCTCGGTGTCGATGAAGCGCTGCTGGCCCGTATAGAAGGGGTGGTTGCCCGACCACACGTCTACGCGAACTTCGGGCTTGGTGCTATAGGTTTCCATCACGACTTCGCCGTCGCAGTAGACCTTGCAAGGAACCATCTTAGGATGAATATCTTTTTTCATGTCTCTCCTCTATAGCTATGGGGAACGGTTGAACCTTCGTAGGGCGCTCTGCCCTGACAAGACAAACTCGATTGTAACAGATTGCCCCTGAGCGTGCATAGTTCGTTGGACGCGAAGAAACGCAGATAGGGTGTTGAAAGACGCTCCAATGCGCCCACAAAATCCCGCTTGCACCTCAGCCATCATTCGAAGAGGTTATACCCTTTCCGGTTGAATACGCGATAAAGTAGCGTGTTTAATCCCGAGCGGAAAAGAGCCATCAGCCGCTAGCGGGAGCGTCCACGCGACGCACAGGTTACGGTTGAAAACCGGACACTTTCAGTGTTCACCTGTGCCCGTTCTAGGGTCCACGCGACTGCGTATCATGCCGTTGAGACATTACTTACATTGGCTATTCGTTGATGTTACCTAGGTTAGAGCAAAGCTCAAAGGCTCTTAGCCTTCACCTGACCGGCTGATGGCTCCTCTGCGAGTTGAAACAAGTACGGGTTCCGGTGATGACGGAAGAAACGACGACTCCACCGAAGCGCGTAGCGTCTGCTGGAAGCAAAATTTCATAACGGAGTTTATGCAGTAATCAACCGGAATCCGTATTAGGCGTTTGGGCGCGGTGCGACAAGCGGCGAAGAGCAGGCTCAGGGCAGCGGCCATCTCAGCGAGTTCTTCTACGAGCACAAACACGTCGGGCGGGTTGATATAAGTGTCAATCAGCGTACCTACAGCGACAAACCCGGCGGCGCAAAGAGCGTAGAACCAGAGGCGATCAGGTCGCAAGTTGGCCTCGAGAAAGAGCGCTGCGCACGTCGGGAAAGAGCGCGTAGAGCGAGCTAAAGAAGAGCAGCGCAGCGGCGGATACGGCGAGGTAGACGAAAAAGAAGCGCCACTGCGCTGAGGTAATAGGCTCATTCTGGTCGATCTGGGAGGAACTAGGGTGCGACCCCGGACGGCACGACCGTCGTGGTGAACTCCGCGCACGGCGGCAGTGGGCGACAGCTCTACCTCATCAATTTAGAAGAGGTCGAAGGCTTCTCAACCTAATCGACCTCTCTGTCAACGCTGTTTTAGTCCACTAGCTAGTCCGTACCGACGACGGCTAGCTCGAGCGCATTCTTCACCGCTGCTTCCAACTTGCTCAAGCCTTCGTCAAGCTCCGCGTCGCTCATGCGCAGGGGTGGCAAGAGGCGGATGACGTTGCTGTAGGTGCCCGTCGGCAAGAGGATAAGCCCGTTATCACGGGCGTGCGTGACGATCGCTTCGGCGGCGGCGGGATTCGGAGTTTTATTTTCACCCATGACGAACTCCAAGCCGATCATCGCCCCGACGCCGCGCACATCGCCGATTTGCGCGTGGTCTCTTTGCAAGGCGTGGAGGCGCTCGGTGGCGACTGCGCCGATCTCTTGTGCCCGCTCCAAGAGCCCTTCCTCTTCGATGACCTCTAAGGTCGCTAACGCGGCGGCGCAGGCCGTCGGGTTGCCGCCGAAGGTCGAGCCGAGCTGACCGGGCTGCACCTTGTCCATGACTTCTGCTTTGCCGATAACGGCTGAGACCGGGAAGCCCGAGGAGAGCGCTTTGGCGCTCGTCACGAGGTCGGGCTCCAGACCAACGTGGTCCACCGCCCACCACGCGCCCGTGCGCCCGATGCCCGACTGAATCTCGTCGTCGATCCACAATGCGCCGATTTCGTCGCAGTAGTCGCGCAGGGCGCGTAAGAACTCGGGGGGCGCGGGGATGAAACCACCTTCACCCGCGACGGGCTCCAACACAAACGCCGCCACCTCGCCCTCACCGACGGTGTACTTGACCATCTCGCGAAGTTGCGTGAGGTCGCTCTGACAGCACGTTCCGTCCTGGCTGCGTCCCGTGTAAGGGCAGCGGTAGCAGTACGGGTACTGGGCGCGGTAGATTTCGGCGGCCCTGGGCGCAAAACCCGCTTTGTAGGGGTTGGCTTTGCCCGTCAAGGAGAGCGCCATGTGCGTGCGCCCGTGAAAGGCGTGGGTGAAGGCGATGACGCCCTGACGTCCAGTCGCGGCGCGGGCTATTTTCACCGCGTTCTCCACCGCTTCCGCGCCCGAGTTGATCAAAAAGGTCTTTTTCGGGGAGGACCCAGGCGCAAGCTCGCCGAGCTTTTCGCAGAGCTGAATATAGCTCTCGTGCATCCCCACCGCCGAGCAGAGGTGTTGGAAGGTCTCGCTCTGTCGGCGCACGGCCTCCACCACTTTGGGGTGCGAATGACCGATGTTCATGACCGCAATGCCCGTGGACCAGTCGAGATACTTGTTGCCCTCGGTGTCCCACAGGTACGACCCTTCGGCCTTCTGCGGATAGAACGGGTGAATCGAATACGCGGCGGACGCGACTGAGCGTGCACGGCGCTCGGCTAAATTATCACTCATCATAAACCTCCTTGCTCGTTTTGCTTAGCAAATTTAATGAAAAAACTAGTTTTGCTTTGTTTGCAAAGGTAGTTTGGGTTGAATACGACACAATCGTAAAACTTCAGTATCATCTTATCACGTTCTTTGTGCGTTTGGGCGAGGTGTGAACGGACGCACTTTCCTATAGACTGGAGTATGACGTTTGAAGCGATTATTTTTGATATGGACGGCACGCTCATCGACACCGATGACCTTCACTTCCGCGCCTACCAAGAGGTGTTAGCAGAGCGTGACAAGGAGATAAGCCGCGACTTCTACAACGCCGAGATGAGTGGTCGCCCCAACATGGACATCTTGCGCGACTTGTTCCCCGACCTGCCGGACGAGGAGCGCCGCGAGATCATGGAGGCGAAAGAGGCGAAGTTTCGCCTCTTCGCCGACGATCTGCAACCTACGTCAGGTCTGACGGGCCTGCTCTCCTGGATGGACAACAAGGAGATGAAGCGGGCGCTCGTGACGAGCGCCCCAGGCGAAAACGTAGAGTTTATGCTGCGCGCGGTGAACTTGGAGAGCGCGTTTCCGGTGAGAGTCTTGGCTGAGCAGTTAGAGCGCGGCAAACCCAACCCGCTCCCCTACGAACAGAGCTTGGAGAAGCTGGGCGTGTCGGCTGAAAACGCGCTCGCTTTCGAGGACTCCTTAGCTGGAGTAAGCTCGGCCTCGAGTGCGGGCATTTTAACCATCGGCATAGCGATGACACAGAAGCCCGAAGACCTCAAGAAGTGCGGCGCAGCCCTGGTGATTCGCGACTTCACCGACGAGGCGCTCTGGACGGTGCTGCGCTCCGAGGAGTAGCGAACCTCAAGTCAGAATTTTGTAAGAGCCCACGCGCTACCCTGACGTCGGGTGCGAACGGTGTCCTGCAAAGGATTCTCCCAACCGTTCGCACCCTTTTTCTGCCACCCTATACGAAATATTTCACAATATATCTGGTCGTGAATATTTTGTTGAATTTGATTTTGGTGCGGGTTATGTCGGCATCCTGAGAAGCATAACGGAAACGCCTCTATAGCGCCCATGACCTCGGTTAAGCTCCGCTTCTTACGCCTTGCCTCTCGAGTTTAGCCCGGTAAATTCCAACCTAGAAGACCGTGAAACGAGAACCTAGTCCATAGCGCTACGCGACCGTCCGCACCTCTTGGAGCAACTCTTTCGCGTGCGCTAGCGCCGTCTCGGTGGTGGCACCTGAAAGCATCCGGGCGAGTTCGGCTTCACGTTCACGCGGCTCTAAGCGCGAGATGCGCGTGGTGGTGCGGCCCCCCTGCTCAACCTTTCGAACGTGAAACTGCGCGTCGGCAAAAGCGGCGACTTGCGGCAGGTGCGTCACAACCAGGATTTGATGACGTGCGGCGAGGCGCTTTAGAAGTGCGCCCACCGAGCGAGCGGTCTGCCCGCCGAGCCCGGCGTCCACCTCGTCGAAGATAAGCGTCGCGGCGTCCGTACCCGTCACCACGTTGAGGCTGAGCATGAGACGTGAGAGTTCCCCCCCCGACGCCACCGCGCTCAGCGGTGCGGGCGGCTCACCCAAGTTGGCGCTGAAGAGAAAGGTAACTTTGTCTTGACCGTGCTGTGTCAGCTCGCCCCTACGCTCCAAGCCCACCAAAAACTGCGCGTTCGCCATTCCCAGCGGGCGCAACTCGCGCGTGACCGTCTCAGACAGGGTTTTGGCGGCTCGGCTCCTCGCTCGGCTCAACTCGTCCGCTTGCGCGTGCAAGGTTTTCTCTAAGCGCGAGCGCTCCGCCTCGAGGTCGCTCTGGTCGCTTTCAGCCCGCTCGAGCCTGCTCAGTTCCTCGCTGGCTGTCTCATAGTACTCGAGCACCGCCGCCACGCTGTCGCCATACTTGAGTTTGAGCCCTTCAATCTGCGCCAAGCGGCGCTCGGAGGCTTCGAGCTGCCCGGCGTCCAGTTCGAAGTCGCTCAAAAAGCTGCTGACTTCGGCGCTGATGGCTTCGATGCTGGCGAGCGCGTCGCTCAGTTCGCCGCTGAGGTCGGCGAGCGTCTTGTGGTAGCGGCCCGCGCCTTGCAAGTCGCGCAAGGCTAGCGCGGTGAGGTCCACCGCGTTCGCTTCGCCCTCGCTGAGACCCTGCACCGCGCTGCTGGCCCCTTGCACGATGCGCTCGGCGTGGCGCAAGCTGTCCAAACGTTCGCGGAGCGCGGCCTCCTCCCCCACTTGGAGCTTGGCTGCGCCTATTTCCTCGAGCTGAAACTGGAGCATGTCGAGCCGCTGCGCCCGTTCGCGCAGGGCGGTTTTAAGGGTCTCTAACGCCTTGCTCACCTCGGTGAAGCGCCCATAGGTGTCTCTATAGTCGCCCAAAACGTGTAAGGCTCGAGGGGGCAACCCTTGGTCCAACAGGCTGCGCTGCGCTGCGCTGTCTAAAAGCGTCTGCGAGGCGTGCTGACCGTGAATGGCGATGAGGCTTGCGCCCGCTGCGGAAAGTTCGCCCACCGTGACGAGTTCGCCGTCAACGCGAGCCGACGAGCGCCCCGAGCGCTGCAAGCGGCGAGCGCTGGACTCCAGGGGTGCGTCCTCGAAGAGCCCTTGAATAAGCGCACTCTGCGCCCCCGTGCGCACCAGCGACGAGTCGGCGCGGCCCCCGATGAGAAGGCCCAGCGCGCCGATCAAGATGGACTTGCCTGCGCCCGTCTCCCCGGTCAAGACGTTGAGGCCGGGCGCGAGTTCCAAACGCAACTCGTCCACGATAGCGAAGTCTTTAAGCTCCAAGGCGACTAGCACAGAGACAAGTATAAGGGTTGAGAAGACGCGCGAACGTAAGGGAAATAGAGGACGCGCTGCGCGACCTTTAGCCGCCGAGGAACGCTGACGTTTCACGGCTTCGCACCGAGAATTAGAGACTCAGGGGATAAACCGTCCTCTTCGGAGCGTCTTCTACCTCAATGCACCAAAGCGGTTTACAACGCTCGCTATTCAGGTCATAATCAGGTTGTCAGTCAAAATAAAGCTGCTGGTTGAGGCTAAGGAGGAATGGGAATGGCGAAGCGTTTTCTTATCGTGGTGGTCTGGGTCGCTCTACTAGGCGTGGCAGGTGCACAAACGGTCGGCGTGAGCTGGTCGGACTTTCAGCTCGAGCGTTGGCGCACCGACGAGGCTGCGCTCGTGGAGAGGTTAGATGAGCTAGGCGCGGAGTACATCAGCACCGACGCGCAGGGCTCGAGCAGCAAGCAGCTCTCCGACGTTGAAAGCCTCATCACACGCGGCGCAAATGTGATCGTTATCGTCGCGCAAGACACCCAAGCGGTCATTCCCGCCATCTCGCGGGCGCAAGCTGAGGGCATTCCGGTGGTCGGCTACGACCGTTTAATCGAAGCTGAGGGCGTTTTCTACCTCACCTTCGATAACCGCGAAGTGGGGCGCTTACAGGCGGAGGCTGTGTTCGAGGCGCAACCCACGGGCAACTACGCCTTCATTAAGGGGAGCCCGACCGACCCGAACGCCGACATCTTGCACGCTGGACAGCTCGACGTGTTGCAAGAGGCGATCGACGCGGGCGAGATCACGGTAGTGGGCGAGCAGTACACCGATAGCTGGCTACCCGAGGTGGCGCAGAGGAATATGGAGCAGATTTTAACGGCGAACAGCAGCGACGTTGACGCGGTGGTGGCGTCGAACGACAGCACGGCGGGAGGCGTCGTGTCGGCGCTCAGCTCGGCAGGATTAGCGGGCGACGTGCCCGTCTCGGGTCAAGACGCCGACTTCGCCGCGCTCAACCGGGTCGCTAGAGGGCTACAAACGGTGAGCGTGTGGAAGGACACCGCTGAGCTAGGGCGCGTCGCTGCGGACGTTGCCGTGGCACTCGCACGAGGTGAAGAGGTCGGCGGGGTTGCCGACCTCACAACCTGGAACGAGGGACCGCAAGGCGTTGAGATGGACGCGGTGCTGCTCGAGCCGACCCCTATCACGCAGGACAACCTAAACGTGGTCATCGACGCGGGCTGGGTTGACCAGGCGACGGTCTGCGACGGTGTGAACGCCGAAAATGCTCCCGAAGCCTGCCAGTAGCCGATGAGCGAAGCGAAAGCCAAGGCCGACGCGCCTACAGCGCAGCAGGAGGACGCGCAGCAGCCCGAAGGCGTCCAGGGCTACCTCGAGCTGTTAGGCATCGACCCGCGCCTGCTGGGTATGTTCGGCGCGCTGGCGCTCATCTGGCTCGGCTTTCACCTCTTTACCGATGGCGCGTTCTTGAGCGCCCGCAACCTGTGGAACTTGGCGGTACAAACGAGCGTCGTGGCGACCATCGCGACGGGCATGGTGCTCGTCATCATCACCCGCGAAATCGACCTGTCGGTCGGCTCACTGCTAGGTTTTTTGGGCATGGTCATGGCGGTTTTGCAGACCAATTTGCCCGAGTCGAACTGGGCTTGGCTGCTGGCGCTGGCGCTCGGCATAGGGCTGGGCGGTGTCATCGGCGCGTTTCAAGGCTACTGGACCGCGTACCGCGCCGTTCCCTCGTTTATCGTGACGCTCGCGGGTCTGCTCATCTGGCGCGGCGGCGCTTGGCTCGTCACCCAGGGGCGCACCGTCGCACCTTTAGACGAACGCTTTCAGGTCTTAGGCGGCGGTATCACGGGTGCGATTGGCAGCACCTGGAGCTGGGCGCTCGGCGGCTTGGCGATCCTTTGCATCGCTGGGTTCACCCTGAGGACGCGCCGCAGACGGCAGACGCTCAACTTCCCGACCAAACCCCTCTGGGCTGAGTTGGTGACGCCACTCCTCCTCAGCGGGCTCGTGGTCGCCTTTGTGGTGACGATGAACGCCTACACCCTGCCGCAGAGCGAGGTCGGGCGGGGCATCCCCGTGCCCGTGCTCCTGCTCATCGGCGTCACGCTGCTGATGAGCGCCCTGGCGCGGCTCACCGCTTTCGGGCGCTACGTCTACGCTATCGGCGGCAACCCGGAAGCGGCTGAGCTAGCCGGCATCGACACGCGGCGCATCAAGCTGCTCGTCTTTGTCATCATCGGGATGCTCTGCGCGGTGGCGGGGGCGGTCGCCTCGGCTCGCCTCAACGCTGGCTCGAACTCGACGGGTGAGTTAGCCGAACTCTACGTCATCGCAGCGGCGGTCGTCGGTGGCACGTCGCTTACAGGTGGCGTCGGTACGGTTATCGGGGCGGTCTTGGGCGCACTCATCATGCAGAGCTTACAGAACGGCATGGTGCTCATCGGCTTGACCAGCGCCTTGCAGCAGGTGATTATCGGTTTGGTGCTTATCCTCGCGGTGTGGTTAGACATCGCTTACCGGCGGCGTAGCGGGAGGGCGATGTAGTGACGCAACCCCTTGCTGAAATGCGCCACATCTCCAAGCATTTCGGTGGCGTTCACGCCTTGGAGGATGTCAGCATCGACGTTCAGCCCGGTGAAGTGGTCGGTATCGTCGGGCATAACGGCGCGGGCAAGTCCACCTTAATCAAGATTCTTTCGGGTGCGCTGCAAGCTGATGAAGGCGAGGTCTACGTGCGCGGCGAGCGTCAGCGCTTCCGCAGTCCCAAAGACGCCAAGGAAGCGGGCATTGAGACGATCTACCAAACCCTCGCCTTAGCCGACAATCTGAACGCCAGCGCCAATGTCTTTCTAGGGCGCGAAATCAGAGGGGCGTTCGGCGTGCTCGACAACGACACGATGGAGAGCGAGACGCGCAAGGTGTTGGACCGCCTCGAGCTTAACATCACCTCGCTCCGCGAGAGCGTCCGCAACCTCTCAGGCGGGCAGCGGCAAGCTATCGCTATCGGACGGGCCATCTACTTCGACGCCAAAGTGCTCATCATGGACGAACCGACGGCGGCGTTAGGTCCCCAAGAGACGCAAAAGGTGAGCGAACTGGTGCGCCAACTCAAACGTGAGGACATCGGCATCTTTCTGGTCAGCCACGACATTCACGACGTCTTCGACCTCGCGGACCGCGTCAGCGTGCTCCATAACGGTCGGCTGGTCGGAACCTATTCAACGAGCGACGTGACCAAAGATGAGGTGCTCAGTATGATCATCTTGGGGCAAAAGCCTGAGCAGGATCAAGCGGTAGCGGGCAACGAGCGTCTTTAGGAAGGGACACCATACTACCTGAGTTGCGCGGGCATTGCGTCTACAAAGAGACGGAAGAGCGCGTAGGGCGGACAGCGCAAATCCTCACCGTTCTGGTAGCTGGGCGAGCGGTTGAGCTGGTTGACGGTCAAGTGCAGTGCGCCGCCGCTGAGGTCAAGCGTGTCGGGCCAGATAATCTGGGCATTATGTAGGAGCGTTTCCCAGCGCTCAGCTAGCGGCGCGTCCGGCGTAAAGCGGTGCACTGCACCGTGTTCGTAGTCGGTCAGGTAGATACGGCCCGCGTCGTCGGACTCTAAGCCGTCCGAGGCGAAGCCCAAGTCGCCGTAGTCCGTCACCATGCTCGCTAGCTCCTGTGGGTCGATGTTCCGGTTGGCAAGCGCGTCCAGCGGCACGCTGTAGAGGTGTCGCCCCGCTAAGGGTCGGTAGAAAAGCCTATCGGGAGTGATCGCGATACCGTCTGCCCCGGTTTGGAGGTGGCTCGCAGGCAGGTTGCCTGGGTTGCTGAGGAGCGCTCGCCCCTCGACGACGGGCAAGAAGTCGGGTTCCGCCTGAACGGAGGGGTGGCCCTCCAACTGCCGCCAGGCTTCACCGCTCGCCAAATCCACCACGATGATGGCGTTTGGCCCTGAGGACGAGGAGTCAGTGATAAAGGCCAAGCCCGCTTCACCTTTGCGGAGGTCGAAGCGCACGTCGTTGAGGTAGGTGGTGTCCAAGACGGCGAGGCTGTCGGCAAAGGAGACAGTTTGGATAATCTCGTTTGTCTCCAAGTCGATCGCGACCAGCTTAGGACCCACGGGCGGCGTTTGAAAAAGCGGGCGTCCGGTGTCGAGCACCCAGAGCTGTCCGTCCGAACCGATGACCACGCTCTGCACCGAGATGAAGTGCTCTAAGGGTGCGCGTTCATCCAGTTGGTTGATCTGTGCGTCGGGGTAGGGCCGGGGCTCGCCGTCTACAACTTCCGCGACGGTAAAAGGTACACCCTCTTCCCAGCGTGGGAAGTTGACGAACACGCGCCCATCTTCAGATACGGTGACGCCTGTAGGCATCAGTTCTGGAAAGACGGCGACGACTTCAGGCTCACCTATAGGACGGCGTTCGGGTAGATTCTGTGATGCGAGTGGCGCACCACCCGTCATACCGCCTGATGATACGCCGCCTGTTTGGGCGTGGGCACCTGTGAGCAGCAACGCTACGCCGAGTATGAACACACACTGTTTCATATACCTCCTGAATCTGCTCTTCCTTCGTCATTCTTTCGGTGACAACGACCAGGTAGCAACCTCATCTAAGAGCGCCTTCACCTCGTCGTCAGTCACCTGCGGGAATTGCTTATACCACCTGCCGACCCCGTAAAAAGGCTGCGGTTTCTGGAGGCAGAGAACCTCGTCGACCTCACGTTCTAGCTGAGCGCAGGTGTCCGAGGAGCCTAGCGGCGCAGCTACAGCGAGGTGCTTGGGTTTTAGCGCTCGGCAGGCGGCGACGGCTGAGCGCATGGTCGCGCCTGTCGCTAAGCCGTCATCGACGAGTATGGCCGAGCGGCCTTCTAGGGTGAGCGGGCCGTGCTCGCTTCGGTAGAGGGTTTCGCGCCGTGTCAGCTCGAGCCGCTCCCGCTCAGCCACCGCCTCAAGCTCCGCTTCCGTCACGCCTAAGCTCTGAACCAGCGCTTCGTTGAATATCCGCACGCCCCCTGTGGCGATCGCGCCGAGCGCTAACTCCTCACGGCCCGGTGCGCCGAGCTTGCGCACCACGAGAACCTCGAGAGCTGCGCCTAAGGCTTTCGCGACCTCAAAGGCAACCGGCACACCGCCTCTTGGAAGCGCCAAAACCAGCGTGTCTGAGCTGTAGCCTCCTAGAGACGCGGCGAGCTTGCGCCCCGCCTCGCGCCGATCTTCGAATATCGCGCTGCGCCCTATTCTTTGACCTCTTGCGTTTTGCCACCTTATGGCTGCGCCTCCTCGCTCCATTTTTTAGCGGTGTACCACGTTTTGTGTAGGCGACGATAGGTTGCCCAAGAGGGACGCAAGTCGGTTTCCACATACACACAAAACGGGGCACCTTCATCTTTCCAGAATTGGCCCATTGCCAAGTTGCGCCTCGAGGGTCCAACCCTCGAGGCGCAACTCGCTGCTTTGTACTTGACGCTGGTTTGCTCTATAGCAGGTACACCCTTGCGCTAGCGGGAGCGTTTGCTTCACAAAACTTTGTAACTATGCGTTACGAAGTTTTTGCTACTGCGAAACGTACTGTGGTCATCTGGTCAGAGTGTACGAAGTTTTGCGAAGCAACACTCTCAACAACAAGAACACCGTTTCACGGCGTGAAAACTGCGTGAAAACTACGTAATTAGCACGCACTTGATTGTGATGAAATCCCGCTCTCAGGCGAAGCCTAGCGGGATGGTTCTTCGAGCCTAAGACCTGCAGAGAAGTGTTGCTTCGTCGTTCAGCTCCGAAAGGGGGCATGGCTTTGCCCAAGCCATGTCAAGTAGAAAAGCTCTAACCTTCGCCCACCAAAAACGAGACCTTCGCGTTGACGCGGTACACCGTAATCTGTTCGTTCTCCACGGTCACTTGCATCTCCTTGACGTAGATGTTTTGGATGCCCTGTACCGACTTTGACGCCTCTTTGAGCGCCTCTTTGACCGCGTCCTCAAAACTGTTGGAGGACTGCGCTATTACCTCGATTACCTTTACAACGGCCATATAGTCTTCCTTTCACAATTTGATGTCTTTAAGTTGGTCGTTCAACCGCACTTCTACCGTCCGTATTTACGTGACCATCACCCTCCATCCCCCGCTTCTTCGCCACGTCCTAGCATCGCGGGCACGCTTTTGAGCACACGTCCGGCGACGCTGCCTTGTAAAAGTCGGCTTACGCCCCTCGCGCCCATGCGTCACCACCGCGATCACATCTACGCCCTCTGCGACTGCGAAGTCGGTGATGTCTCGGGCAGGTTCACCAAAGTGAACGGTCACGTTGGCCTCGAAGCCAGCCTCCTCTATTGGCCCGCCGACTCGAGCACCCCGGCGAAGCCCTCCAAGGCGTCTTGCAAAGCCGGGTCGACCTCTTCGGCCACCCCGCGCGTGCTTTCTGCCAGTGAGCTGAAAATCTCGCCTAGCTGAGCCTGGTCGGGCTGCTCCATCTGCAAGGTGTTCTGCAATTCCTCCAGGTCTTCCACGAGCTGCTCCGCCGCGTCGCCCTCCACGTTGGTCAGGATGCGCCCCTGCCACGCCTCGATGTTGAGCAGCGCCGCCGCTAAGGAGGCGTTGCTCAGATCGCCCTGCAAAAACTGGGCTGTCCGGCCGAGCACGGGCGGCACCACCGGGATGATGTTGGACAGGTCGGCTTGCGGCTGCTGCTGGAGCGTCTGCCCGACCTCTTGCAATACGTAACTGAGCGTCGAGAGGCGCTGAGTAAGGGCCTCATCGTCCACGTTCGAGGCGATTTCATCCGTTTGCTCACCTAGACCGACGAGCTGTTCGGCGATGGCGGCGGTGTCGGGCGAGGAGGCTTGCAGCGCCTCGGCGAGGCTTCCCAACTCGTCGGACAAGCTCACGAGCTGCTCGTCGCCGGTGGCTTCTAAGCGCGCCTGCCAGCCTTGAATGTTCTGCACGGCGGCTTGGGCCGAGGCCTGCGCCAGCCCCATCGTGAAGAGCCCAAAAGTCTCCGACACGGTGGAGACGTTGTAGACTGGTGACCCGCCCGTTTGTGATCCCCCTGTTTGCGCCCCCGCCCGTCTCCTGTGCGAACGCGGTAGGCAGCAGCCCGACGAGCAAAACCTTCGTTAAAATCCTCATTCTTACCCCCCTGTTGTGTCGTTGCAGAGCGGTAACATACGTGACTTCTATATCCCGCTGTGCGACCTCTCGAGGGTAAAGCAGGGGGGCGAACGCAAAAGTACGCCTGCCCCCCTTCGCCGCGCCGCTGTCGGGGCCCATGAACTGACAGCTCGACAGGTTCACGCTGAGGGACAGGTAGGTGAGCCCTGCAGGGTGATGCGGCGGAGAAGCTCCTCGACGAGTATGTGGGAGACAAATTAAGCGGAATCCGTATTGCCTCTTCGAAAGCGTTTAGCTAACACCTAACGCCTTATAGACCGCGTCTACAGGGTCGGTGTAAGACTGAGGCTGGAACTTGGCGAAAAGCTCGGCGGGCACGCTCCCTATATCGGCCACGTTCGCGGCAGGCATGAGGAGCTTGTGGGCTCCGCTGTCCAGAGCGACCTGAAGCGTGCTGGCGAGGTCGTCCACGCGCTCCACGCTGCCGCCCATCGTCACGTCACCTAAAATGGCGAGTTGCGGCTGAACAGGGCGACCTAAGCTCGAGCTTGCTAAAGCCAGCAACACCGCCAAGCTGAGCTGGCCTGGGTTGCCCGCGCCGCTCAGGTCGGTGAGCGAGAGCAGATAGTCGTGATTTGACGGCTTAATGCTGCCGCTGATGCGGCTGCTGTTCGCCTGAAAGTAGTGGTGGGCGATGTTGACCGCGTCGCGCACCCGCGCGTGAGCCGCGCCGCCCATCTTTTTGAGTTGCCCTCTACCAGTGACGGTTTGCAACTCGACGCGGTAGAGCCCGATGCGGTCCGCGTCGCCCCGCGTGACGCTGTAGAGATGACCTGCGGGCAAGGGCTCCGCGCCGATGAGCTTACCGCTGCTCTGCTCGCTCACCGAGACGAAATGCTCCTCTAGGGTCTCCTTGTCGAGATAGCTGAAGTTCACGTCGTAGAACTCCATCCCGCCCAGCTTTTTAAGCTGCTCCTTGACGCGCCTGCGCAAGCCTAGCGCGTAGGTGAGCACCTCGCGCACGTCCTCTTTGGAGAATTCGCCGTCGGGGTAGAGGATTTTGAGGAGACCTGAGACGCTCTTGCGGACGCCCTGCACGTCGCGCTGCTTGAGGTTGTTGCCGAGCGTGAAATGCGCGTCGATAGCGTCGGCGAAGCTGCGTTTACGCATCTCGCGCAGCCACTCCGCCAGATAGTCCACGATAAAGCCGTAGCGCTCCGTAAAGTTTTCAGGACCGAACTTGGGCACTTCCCAGCCGGGGATGTAGGCGTGGAAGCGGTCCAAAAAGGCGGTGTCGACCATCGCTTCGGGAAAGGGCGCGAAGAGGTGGCTCGTCTTGACTAAAGACTCCACCGATTGATTGACGTTGCCGACAAAGACCATGCTCGCGCTCGCCGAGATTTCCGACTGACCACGTGCGAAGGAGCCCGACGCCATGTAGTCTTTCATGATCTGCACGCCGTCTTTGTCCTTGAAGCTGATGCCCGCGACTTCGTCGAAGGCGACCACGTCCCACATGCCGACTAAGCCTATCTGCCGCCGCGACATGTTGTAGAAGAGGTTCGCCACCGTCGTCTGCCCGCCCGAGACGAGCACGCTGTTGGGCGAAATCTCCTTGTAGAGGTGGCTTTTGCCCGTCGAGCGCGGTCCCAACTCGCAGGCGTTGTAGTTGTTTTCGGCGAGCGCGACCATGCGGGCTAGAAGGTGCCACTTCGCCGCCTTTTCCAGCGTCGTCGGCTCCATCCCCACGGAGCGTAAAAGCACGTCTATCCACTCGTCCTTGCTGAAGTGTTTACGCCCTTCAAAGACCTCGTTCATATCCAGGTTGGGCATCTGTACGGGTTTGAGGCTCGCCATGACGAAGGGGCTGGGGTCCGAGCCTGCGTCGTACTCCAAAGTTCAAGATGCACCAGATACCGCCGCCTAACAGCTTCTGATACTTCGTAGCGTAGTCCGCCTCGACGCCGATGCCCTTGACGCCTAAGTTCATGAGCGTCGCCTCGTAGCGGTCGGCGCGTTCGTTCAGCGTGACGGTGACGCGGTCGATGACGGTGTAGCGCCCTAACTCGCGCACCTTGCTCTTGACGCGCTCCGCCTCGTCGGGGCGCACGTAGTTCTCCGCTAAGATTGTCTTGACCCGCGCCACGCCCGCTTCTATCGCGTCAGGGTCGTCGGTGGCGCAGTAGGTGCCGAGCAGGTACTCGAGCACATACACCGGCACATTCGCCCCCTCTTTGAGCCGCTGCGTGAGGTCTTTGCGCACGACGCGCCCAGCGAACGCCTCGTTGAGTTTGGCGTCGAGGGTGGGCTCCGGCAGCGTTGGATGTACCTGGCTCGAGGTTCAAGCCCGCATCTTTGCCGTTCACCTCTGAACTCGCGTCCACATCTGCAATCTCTGTATCCACTACATCAACTTCACGCATCAAAAGTCTCCAAAATCGTCGCGAAACGCCAAGCTGATGCTCCACGGCTCGCGCAGCACCTCGGTGGCGTCGTCGCTGTCTCGCACGACCAGGTCGTAGACCGTACTAGCGTCCGGATCGCTCAAGGCGACGGTGAGGCGCACCGTCTGCTCGCGCTCGCTCAGGGCTTCGCCTGTTTTATCCAGTCCTAAGCTAACCTCGTTCGTGACGGCTCGCCCTGCCTCGTCGTAGAGCGCGACGCTCACCGTGCGCGGACGAATGCGTCCGCCCACCGCCTCTTGCTGCAACAAGCGCAAGGTGAACAGCGTATTGGTCACGCGGCGCGTGCTGGTCACGATCTGCACGCCGACCTTGCGGCTCGGACCATCGTCCCCTTTGGTCGCCCGCACGTGTTTGTAGAAGAGCAGCGGCACGGTGACCTCTTGTAGGCTTGCACCCCCGTGGACGTACTGCGCCCCCGCCCCTTGAATGGCGTAGCGCTGGTTGCCCTTGGGCGTATAAACCTTTTCGAAGGGCTGTGGGAGGTTATCCAGATACGGCAGCTCGAAGCCGAGCGAACCGCCCGGCGCGTGCGCGTCCTCGCCGAGCGCGTGGCGGCGCTTGAGTTCGAAGAGGTCGGCTTTACTCGGCACGTCGATCTTATCCGCCGCTCCTAGCTCGCGGCGCTGATACAAAAAGCCATGGTCGCTCACCAGATAGACGTTCGTCCCGTTGAGCGAGTTGACGATGCGCTTGATCAGCACCTGCAACTCGTCCACCGAGCGCTCGCACGCCGCGAACACCGCCCGCTCGTCGTTTTCGCCTATCTTATCGATCACGTTGTGGTAGATGTAGACGAGCCGCGTGTCTTTGGTCAACTCACGCCCCTTAGCGCGGCTCAGCTCGAGCAAATCCCCCGCCGTAAACACCACAGGCGCGAACCTCCCGCTGCTCGGGTACTCGCGCAAGAGCTTGCGCCGGTCTTCGGTCCCCTGCGTGGACGCACCCTCTTTCAGCACGCCGCCTTTTTCGTCAACGCTCAGCGTCTTACCCGGCAAGAGCGCCGCCATCCCGACGTTCGTGCGGCTCGGCAACGCGCCTAGCATCGGTGAAAGTTCCGCCTCGCCGCGCAGGTCGGTGAGGAGGCGCTCGCGCAGTTCGGCGGCGACTTCAAAGCGCAGGGCGTCCGAGACGATGACGAACACCTTTTCGCGCTCGTGGTTGACCAAGTAGGGCATCACTTTACGCTCGAAAAACTGCCACTGCGACTCCGCGCCCGGCACGCCCCAGAGGGGCGCGTCGTCAAGCCGCTCGAGCGCCTCCGACCAAGCGCCCGAAAGGTCGTCCAAATAGCGCGTGTAGGCGGCCTCGAGCCGCTCGTCCAACCCTTTCAAGAGGTCGCCCAGCGCGGCGGTCCGTTCGCTCGCCAGCGCGTAGCGCCGATACGCCGCGTCGGAGCTGGCTGATGTCGGCGGCGTAGCGCTGAAAGAGCGTTTCTGCGGGCATCGCGAAGCCGTCCTCATAGTCCGCTAACCGCTCGAAAAAGTCCGCCGCCGCCTCCAGCGCCGCGTAACAAAACCTGTAATGCTCGAACCAGAAGAGCGTCTTGCGCCGCCCCAAGAGCCCGCGCACCGCTGTATAGTCCGTGCCGTCATTGAGGAGCCTCGAGACCAGCGTCCGCAGCAGGGCACGGTCAAACGCCTCGAAGGTCTCGACCTCGGCGTAGTCTTCGGGCGCGAGGTCGTCCGCCAGCGCCGCTATACCCAAGTCGTGCTCGACCTCGGCGCTCAGCGTCCGCCACGCCGCCGCGTCCTCGGCGTGGCGCAGCCAGTTGTCCACGAGCACGTACGCCTGCGCCCCGCGCGGCAGCACCGAGTCGCGTAGGCGCGTCGGCAACTCGGCGCGTAAGTCGCGCCCCAAGTGCGTGAGCGAGAGCTGGATAAAGAGCTGCCGCAAACTCGCTTTCGCGGAGCGGTAGGAGAGCGCCTCTTCGACCACGTCCCAAATCTCCGCCTCGCCGAAGTGCGCTTTCAGCTCGCACCAGAGCGCGTTCTCCTCCTCTCGCAGCCCGCCCATGAGCAGCCCGCGCAGCAGCAGCTCCGCGTTCGGAACCCGGAGCCCCGCAATCGTGCTCATCATGGCGAGCCGCAAGCCCGCCTCGTCCGTCTGGGCGCTCAGCCCCATCTCCAAAAGCGCCGCGTAGCGCTTCTTAGAGAAGAACGTCAGGTGCCCCCGCACGTACCCCTCCAAGTGCCGCGTGTAGAGCGCCAACTCCCGGAAGATCAGCGCCGCGCGGTCCGCCGAAAAGTGCAGCCCCGACAGCTCCAAGTCGAGCAGCCAGTTGTCCTCGTCGGCGGGCTGCGCGTAGGGCGCGTAGAGGAGAAAGTCGGTCTTAGGCGCGTCCAACAAGAGGTGACACTTCGTGCGAAAGGGCGTGTGCGACATCTCGTATTTTTGGATGCCGGGCAGCTCGAGCCCCGCAAACACCTCCCGAAATTCCCCGCCAGGGTCGTACCAAAAGACCAACTTGCGCTCCTCGTGCCCCCAGCGCTCCGGCGACCCAAAGAGGTTGAGCAGCCCTGAGCGAATCTGCTCGAGGTCACTCCCTGCTCTTTTCTGCTCCGGTGCTGAACCTGAAACTAACGCCACGCTGACCTCTCACTGCCCTTTAGTACAGCGTCAACTAAACAATGAGTTATGTCATTCTGAACGTAGCGAAGCGAAGTGAAAGAATCTCTGACCTTGCTGACTCCTCTGTCCGAGATTGTAAGGCGAGACCCCTCGACTTCGCTCGGGGTGACATTCATAGTGCAGGGTGACAGTGTCATCACGCCGCCACCTTCTCCTCGACCTCTTGCGCCGCCAACAAGTCCCGCTTCCACTGCGACTTCTTCTCCATATCCTTCATCTTCAAATCCGAGCCCTCGTAAAGTAGCCCCTTGAACTTCGTGTAGTTGTACGCCACCCCGTCGTCCAAATCGACGCCGATACGCTTATCCGCCGCGTGCTGCACCTTGTCGTGATACTCACGAAGCTCCAAAATCTGCGCCCCCACCTCTTTAAGCCGCCTCTGCGCCACCTTCTTCGCGCCCGCACCGCTCGCCGTCTCCACCTCGCCCTCCAAACGCTCGCGCTCCGCGTCCAGCTTCGCCTGAAGCTCCAAGAGGTACGCCGTGCGCATCTGCGCTAAGGTCTCCTCCTTATAGCGGTGCAAATACACGAGTGCCCCGAAAGAGCGTCCCTTGCCGCTCGTAAAGAGCCAGTAGATAGGACGCTTGCTATACGCGCGGATATGGTCGCTCATAAACTCGCTCATGAAATAGCGCCGAACCCGCTCGCGGGCACTCTCGCCCGACTTGCGCGTCAAGGCGTCCGCCACAAACTCCAAGTTCTCCCGCAGATGCTCCGCCCCATACGCCACCCTCAAGAAGTCCTCGAAGCGCGTCACGATGTCGTCCTCAAAGTACGCCCGGTCCGTAATCGGGATGATGCCGTCGTCGTCCGGCAAGAAGTCACCCTCAAACCTCGAGAGGTCAAACGCACCGCCCGCGAACCTCAAGCCCGGTTTATGAAGTGAATAGCGCCCCATCATGCAGCCCACCGCGTACGAGATGAGCGACTTCACATCTCTTTCGAGGTCCGCCCGCCGAATCGTAATCTGCTCCTCGGGGACCTCCGGCGACAGCTCACCCTCCAAGCCATACGCCTCTATCCAGTAGCGGTTGTTCTCCTCTTCAAGCCGCTTCAGTTCATCAAAAGAGGCTTTGGCTTGTTGCTGCCAAGCGGTGAAGGCGGCGGAGAGTTTGGGAGAAGAGGTGCGGAGGAGGGGGTGGGTTTGGAAGTCCCAAGAGGTTTCGAAGTTGTCCCAATCGACTTTAGTCTGGTTCACCAAATTATTAGCTATTGTTTTTGGTCTATCAATTTCAACTTTGCTTAGGAAGGGTATCCGTCCAATTTCGCCCGCACCGTAATTTATTGTTGGGCTTGTTATATTTAGAAAGTACTGACCTACTTTTGAGTTCAGTAAAGTCATTACAGAATCAACATCTTGTTCACCATTTGGAAAAAGACACATACCTGCGCTTGAGAAAAGAAATCCGTTTCCAAATCTGCGAGCAGCAAAACTAGAAGATGAAATCGCGGTCCATGTAATACCTGGACGAAAAAAGTAATCTAAGCTCACTAGATAGCGAGACCAATGTCCTCCATTATTTCGTTCTACAGCGTGCCCTTTAGGTTCTATACCATCACAGAACCAGTTGACGACAGACTCGTTGTTGCCATACCATTTTTGAAAACTACCCCCATCATTGTAGGGAAACCATTTTTCTTTCAGATTCGGTTGCTTGCTCTCGTGAGTGCATACACAGTCCGACTTTACGTATGCTAGGTTCAAACCAGCGACGCACGAATCTTGCATTGTTACCCGTTCCCATTCCCTTACGAGTAGTCGGTGATTTCTCCAATTAGAGAACCACTTTCAAACGCCTCGAGCACCTTCTCACTCACCCAATACGCAATCGGACTCCCCGGTATCTTCTCAAAATCCTTCTGGTCACTGCGCACGTACCTGTGCTCGCCGCGTTAAAAAGACCTCTTCTTTTTTCTCTGAACTGTTGGAGTCAACCAGCCTTACATACGTCGCGGGCTCGCGCTCGGGTGGGCGGTTGGCGAGGGTAAAAGCGGTGGACTGGACGACCTTTCGACAAAACGAGCGCGGAGGTTCCGAAGGCGATGCGCATAACTCATGTTGTCCGATGTGCAGCTATGCGTCGTCTATCGTGAAGTTGTTCAAGATGTATTTACGTAACACTTCGTAGCTGCTTAAGAAACATCCACGACGTGCATGGTTGACCATTGCTGTGTCACAGCCGTGCGGCGCGGTGAGTTCTGTGAGCGCTTTCCATGTACACGGCGAAGAGGTCGCTCTTGCTGTTTTTGTAGTGCTCGTTCACGAACGCTTTGAGCACGGGGTTGAACGACTTGCTCCCCATGTAGGGCGGGTTCGCCACCACTGCGGTGTACTGTCTGCCTAAGAGGTCAGCTTGGGCGAGGAGCTGGCGCAGGGCGGGGGCGGCGTCGGCGTGAAAGGGGTTGCTGGCTTCTAGGCGGTTGAGTTGCTCATGCAGGGTGTCGGGCGTCGTATTCGGGCGGGGTGATGAGGCTGCCGAGGGTATCGGCGTCGCTAAAGGCGCTGAGGAGGGGTTGCCAGTCGTCGCGGTTTAGCTCAGGCGCGTCGGGCAGGTCTGCGCCGAAGAAGGGGCGGACCTGGTGGACCTGGAGGGTGGGGGGGGCTTGCGCAACACGCGGCGGCTCACCTTGCGGGCTTTCATCAAGAGGGCAAAAGAGGCGAGTTGGACGGCGCGTTCGTCTAGGTCTAAGCCGAAGAGGTTGTGCTCCAAGATGAGCGCGGGGATGTCGCGCTCGGGGTAGCCCTCTTCGCGGTAGATGTGGGTCAAGAGGTCGAAGGCGTAGACCAGGATGTGACCGCTGCCGCAGGCGGGGTCGAGGGAGAGTCAAGTCTTGAGGTTGCAAGTCACGCTGAACATCTACTGCTGTGTCATTCTGAGCGAAACGAAGTGGAGTCGAAGAATCTCTGACCTTGCTGACTCCTCTAGCTGAGAATGAAAGACGAGACCCCTCGGCTTCGCTCGGGGTGACACGGGAAGAGGTCAGGGTGACATTTGAGAGGTTGGCTTGCTCGTTTTCTGACTCAGCCTCGAGATAGTAAGGCATGTGCTCGAGTAACTTAGACTCCGGGTGACTCTCCAACCAGAGCCGCCCCAGCGAGTTCTCGAGCATGTAGCGCACAATCCAGCGCGGCGTGAAGAGTTGAGTAGCGGCGGGGATGTCGTGGGCTGAGACCGCGCCCTTGCTGCCGATGACCTCATCCTTGCGCTCGGCAATGTAGAACTGGTAGAGCCAGCCGATGATCTCGACGCCTCCCTCCTCATCACTCGTCTCGTCCTCGTCGCGCCAGCTTTCTTCGGGGATGTCCGCGACCAAGCGGCGGATCACGGAGCCCGGTGTCAAGAGGGTGTTCGGCAAGAAGAGGCTGGCGTAGGGGTGCGCCTTGAAGAGGTGGGGCAGGGGCTCGGCGAGGGTCTGGCAGTGTGCGTCCAAGAGGTGGGCGTAGGTGGCTTCGTCGCCCTCGTTGCGCCAGGCTTCTAGGTCTTGCAGCGTCACGCGGCGCTCGCTGTCCAGGTCGCCCGCTGCGACGAGGCTGCTGGCGTTTTTGAGGAGGTCGGGGTCGAGGGTGTCCGCGTCGTTCTTGCTATGAGCTTCGCTGCTGCTCAGGGTGCGCTCGGTGTAGCCGTTGACCTCCATGTAGCGCAAGGCTGCTAAGCGGTTGAACCAGGTGTACGCCATCTCGTCTAAGAGGGTCGCGACGACTTCGCCTTGCGACCTCTTGTACTGCTCTAGGCTCCGCCCTAAGTCTTGGCGCAGGTGCAAGTAGCGCCGCGTCGTCTCGGCGTCGTAGGTCTGCCCCTTGAGAATCATGCCGCCGGGAATCAGCTTCGGCGAGGCGATGGGGTCTTCGTCCAAGCCGTACTGCGTGGCTTTCGCCGTCACCTGTTCCAAGAGGTGGGTGCGGGCCCAGGTTGCAAAGGTTTTGATGGCGTTTCGGTTCATGTGGGTGTCCTTTGAGGGTTCGAATCGGCGCGGTAGGTGCGGCGTTACTCGAGGTGAATATCCTGCCCCTCTTGTAGGGCTTGCTCGAGCGTCTGACGGAGCGTTTCAAGAAAGGTGTTCACGTCTGCCCTGCTGCTTAGTACAGGTTTATCTGCGAGACGGGTGAGTTTGAGCGTCACGATAGGGCGAGCTTTGTTCTGCGTTCCGGTGACGCTTTTCACGCTGTCGTCCCTAGATTCAGCCTGCGCGTTAATTTGCGCCACGATGCACCCTTTGACCTCTTCACTCAGGTCGCTGAGACGGCTTTTGCTGGCGAGCACGGCGTCGATGGTGGGGGCGCGTTCGATGTCGGTGCGCAGGGTCTCGAGCGGTGCTAATAGTTTCCGCTAGAGCGTCCACGTCCAGCTTGCCTTCGCCGAGGGCGCGGGCTTGCGCTATAGCGCTCTGCCACCTCTCCAACGCTTCCTCTTTGGCGGTCTCTTTGCGGGTCTCGAGCTGCGCTTTAACGGACGCTAACAAGTCGCTCAGTTTGCGGATGTCGGCGGGTGGGGTCGTCCGCGTTCAGGATGCGCTCGACCTCTTCGGCGTTGCGCCGCATCTCGGGTTCTAGGTAGCGGAGGCTGGCGCTGAGCTGTGACAGCTCTCGGGTCGCTTCATCGAACTTGGGGCGCTGAGATTGCGGTAGAAGTCGTCGATGACATCAAACGACTCGCTCATCTCCTCGAAGTCGTCCGCTCGAGCGTTCAAGGTGTCGAAAAAGGCTGCTACGCTGTCCGCACTCAGGAGGGACTTCACAGTTTCTAGTTGCGCTTCTATCATTCCCTTTGAAGGGGGTAGTTGCCCCGGTTGGCCTCGCCCAAAAGGTCGCGCAGGCGCTCGGCGCGTTCCGCCAATTTGTCCTTATACAGCTCTACGATGGCGCCCGGCGTCGTGGGGCACGCTCGCCAAGTTGAAGGAGTCCTTCGCAAGCTCGCGGGCGAGCCTGAGGGCGCGTTCGTCCACGACTTTAGGAACGCGCAAGGTGTAGCTCTCGGAGCCGTTTTTAGAGCGCATGTCCTTGACCAAGCCGCTTCTGCGCGTGTCCACACCGCTCGGATGGCTGATTTCGACTTTGCCCGATGCGTCGAGTTCCGCCCAAGACGCCGACCACGTCCAGGTCGGTCCAGCCGTAAGGTGCGCTGCCAAAGTGGTTGAGCAGCGCACGCAGGCTCACGCGCTGCTTGAAGCGGTCTCGCTCGCTCAGCCAGGCGTGCACGCCTGCGTGCGCGAGCGCGTTAGGCGACTCGTCCTCAAAGGTCTGCGCTTCGCCCCCCTTGCGCAAAATGCGCTCGACCTCTCCGTCGGACTCGAAGGGGCTCTTGACGTAGCCTAGTTTGCTGTAGGTCGCGTTGATGAGGGCTTCTAAGCCCCTATGCAGCACGTCGGCGGGCGCTGCTCGCTCGCAGCGTCAGCTTGCTACCCTTGACGAACACGTCGCTCTGCTCGATGTGACGCTCTAAGAGGGTGCGAATGCGCCCCTTTCGCGCCGCGTTGTCCTCCGCTCTCGCCTGCAAGATGCTGCGCAGGTGCGGGCTCAGCCCTGGGCTGTTTTTGCGGGCGAGGTAGAGCTCGGTGCGCACGTAGTCCGTCATCTCGTCGAAGAGGTGCGACTCGCCGGAGCGCTCACCGAAGCGTACCAGCACCTCGTTGTGGGTGCTCGAGCGGCTCACCGCGTTGCGGTCTTCGCGCAGGTCGATCTCATGGTCGCCGTAGGGGGTGACGAGGTGAAGCTCCAACTCGGCGTCCTGGCGTCCATAGGGGATGGTGTCCAGCGTGCGGCTGAACCTGTAGCTGTGGCGCTTGTCCAGCTTGACCTCTTTGGCGGTAAAAAGCTCCGTCCAGAGAACCTTTTGCAGCGCTTCGGTGATGGCGCTCGGGTCGGGGTCGTACGCGGCGGACTTGAGTTTCGCGCCCCGACATCTTGCTCTTCGTTGGTCAGGAACTGATAAGCGTCGCCGCTCCGCTGGATGAGGGTCTCTTTCTCTAAGCGCTCGACCGCCTTTTCTATTTTCCCTTTGAGGGCGAGCCTGTCCTGAGCGATGTCGCTCAAAACTCAGCGTGGTCAGGTTTTCCACCGTGCCGCGCACCTCTTTGACGTAGCGAATCATGAAGAGCGTCTGGAGGATGTGCACATCGAAAGGCTCTAAACGGTCGTTGTCCTGTGCATTTTCAAAAAACGCGGCGCACGGGGCTGTCCAAAAAGCCCTCGATGGCGGCGTAGAAGAGGTGAAAGGGCGCGAGCGTGCCGAGTGGCCTCTTGCTCAGACTCTGCGCGGCGAGCTGAAACGCCTCTAACATGCTGCGCTCGCCCGCCGCTAGGTGCTTGCCCGTCGCGCCCATCTCGCGCACCTTGGTGAAGACCGCTTGCAGCAGCTTGAACTGGTACGGGATAAAGGGGTAGGAGAGCGCGAACTCGTTTGCGTCCCGGAAGCCGGGCATCTCGGCGGTATCGGCGGAGAAGCGAATCTGGTTTTTGAGGGTCACGGCGTCGCGCTCGTACATCTCCTCTAAAGCGGCGCGGTGCGCCTCCTTTTTCTCCAGGAGCCGCAAGCGGATGACCTCATCGGTGTTCGCTGAGGTGAGGCTGATGCGGTTTTTATAGCGCCCCTGAATCTTCGAGAAGTCGTACCCTCGGACGCGCCCTTGCGTCACGCTTGTCGATGTCCTCTTGCGAGGTGACGACCACCCAAGCGCGACCCGCGCAGCGCGAGCCCAAGTCCTCGGAGACGGTCTGCAAGTTGAGCATCAGGTCGCTGTTGTCGCCGATATACTGCCCGACCTCGTCGATCATAAAGACGACGCGGTGCGCCGGACCTCGCGCATTTAGGTAGGCGTTGACCGTCTTCGCGAAGTCATCCACGCTCAGGTTAAAGTCGTCGTCGATGTCCTCGACGAGCTTTCGCGCCGCCTCCTCGGACCTGCCCAAGACCTCTTCGACCGTCTCGGCGATCTCGTCTTGCACGAAAGTCCAGGTCTCGCGCTCGTCCGTCCACGCTGAGCCCGTGGCGCCTCTCGAACGCCGCTTTGAACGCCTCGTAGCGCCCCCGCTTGTCCAACGTGCGCTCGAAATCGGCGATGGCGAGGTCACTACCGAAGTAGCCCAAGTGGTCGTTAAAGACCTTCATGAGCACCTTGACGATCGCCTCTTTGTCGGCTTTGCTGGTCGCGTCCGCCTTGGAGTCGATATTGAAGGGGATGATGTCACTCGGCGCGTGGGCTGAACGCACCATCGCGGCGTGGAGCATCTTATCGGGGATTTTCTCCTCGAAAATCTCCAAAGCTGAGCGCCCGCCCGCACGTTTGTCAGCGAGAAGGTACGACAGAATCTTCAAAAAGTGCGACTTGCCCGAGCCAAAAAAGCCCGAAATCCAGACGCCGATTTTGTCGGTTGGCGTGTCAAGGGAGGCTTCGTACGCCTCGTAGAACTGCCTGAGGTAGCGGTCGAGTTCGCGGGTGATGACGTACTCCTCGAGTTCTTGCCGCACCGCCTCTTCGCTTAGCTGCCCGACCTTGATGACCCCGTTGATGTTGCGGTGGATGTCCTTGGCGAATAGCTCGCCTATCTCATGCGTTTTAATCATTGCCAGGTTCCTTTTTCCTCACGCCGCCGCTGGCAGCAGCGGAAAGGCGCGGTAGTAGTTATCATCCGTGAGGCTCGAGAAAAGCCGCAGCCCCCGCCCAGAGTAGGTGCCGGGGTAGAACATGACTAAGGGCACCTCGCCGACAAAAGCGTGCAGGTTGTTAAGCACCGTGTGCGAACGCACCAAGGGCCACGCCGCGCCTACGCCCGTCAGCAAGACCAGGTTGTGCGGCTGGGCTAGGTGCGCGTCTATTTTTGCGAGCAAGTTGTCCGTTCGGACGATGCGCCCGATACCCTTGGCGAGCGCCGCGCTGCCTTTTTTCTCCTCCAAGGCGAGCGCCTTGTCCAAGAACCCCCGGTCCGTGAGGAGTTCGGTGACGAGGGTGAAGAGGTTCAGCTCGAGTACCCCTAGCCCTGACGCGGCGAGGTCTCTTTTAAGCGAGGGGAGGTAAGCCTCCACGAGCGGTTCGCAAGCGGCGTCGTAGTCGAAGATGTAAAAGGCGATCTCGTTGCCGAGACCCTTGCGGCTCAAGAAGCGCTCCGAGGAGAGGGTGGTCGCGAGTTGATTTAGGCGTGCGCCCAATTCGCTGCGTAAATCACTGCGGTTCATAGAGGCGTACTCGAATGAGTTCGAGAGTTTTCACCGACTACAAAATCATTGATTAAATAGGCCAGTCGACTCGGACGCTCCGTCATTTGGAGCGCGAAGCTGGAGAGATTGAAATGAGCGCCTACGTGAAACGTTACGCGCCCTTGTGTAATATATTTGGCCACCGACATGTTGCCTAAAACTATCCTTGCAATATGACGCAAGTCGCGGAAGTTTTTTACGCTGGTGGTCGGTGTGGGAAACTGCACTCACACTCAGCTACGACGTACAACCATCCCGGTTTGGCTGTCCCTACTCCCGGTCCGCGAGCCTAGGCAGCGGGTCGTAGACGGCCCGTTCGCAAGCTAGAGGGTTCCCGCTCGAGACCCCCAGGTGCAGGTGCGGCGGCGTGCTCTTCGCGTTACCACTCGAGCCGACGTAGCCGAGCAGGGTGTCGGTAGTAACCCTCTGCCCTTCCTGCAACCCGTCGGCATACCGCTCTAGGTGCGCGTAGTAGTAGCGCAAGCCGCCTCCGCCCACCACCGTGACCGTTTTACCCCCCAGCCTGCGCTCTGAGATGCGCCAGACGAAGCCGGGTGTAGCCGCGTAGATAGGGGTACCGCGCGGCGCAAAGATATCTTGTCCTGCGTGGATACGCCCGCCCCCACGAGGTGCGCCCCAAGTGTCCGTCACCTCGTCTACCCGTACGCCCGCTACAGGCATGAGAAGCTGAGGCTCAGGCTCTGCGGGAAGCAGCGCTAGGTAAGCGGGCAAACGCGACAAGTACCTCTCCCACTCGTCCACCTCGCGCTGCCACTCGAGCCTCTCGGCTTCATTCGTAGGCTGCCACGAGGGAAGGCAGCTTGTTTGGGCAAATGAGGATGAGAGCCAGGGGAAAAATCCAACCGCGCATAGAAGCAGACATCTGATCAACACCTTAGGCTCGTTTGTCATCTCTGTCCACGTCACGCATCAGCCTCACCCCGCCAGATGGTCACGCCAGGAGTGCTTGGGCGCGTAGCCGAGCAGCCGCTTGGCCTTATCGGTTGAGAGCAGGGTACCGAACTCGGGGAGGTCGTCCCCTACGGGTACACCTGGGTAGACTTCGCGCATCAGCTCGCGCGAGGGCCGGTTCATGACCGTATCCGCTGCGGCGATGACGAAGCTCTCGGAGCCTGTGAGGTCTGCTGTGAGCGCCACTCGGCACGCCTGCCCCACGTCTCGCTCGTCCACGTAGCCCCACAGGTTCCACTTGCGCAAGTTAATGTCGGCCCAGTACTCGGGGAAGCTCTGATACGCTTCAGGGTCCAAGATGTTGGAAACCCTCAAGCCGACGAAAGGGACCTTGCTCCAGCGGTTGAACTGCTCGGCGATGGTCTCGCTCGCAACTTTAGAAAGGGCGTAAGAGGACTCAGGTACGGGGTAGTGCGCCTCGTCCACCGGCGCGTAGCGCGGCGGCGTGTCGAAAGGTAAGCCTAGGGTGGTCTCGCTGGACGCCCACACCACGCGCTGGAGTCTGTGACTAACGGCGGCCGAGAAGACGTTGTAGTTCATGGTGATGTTTTCAGAGAAGGTGCGAGCCGGCGTATAGAGGTCGGGCGCGGGGATATTGGCAAGGTGGACCACCGCGTCGGCACCTTTAAGGACCTCGAGCACCTGCCCTAAGTCGGTCAGGTTGGCTTGCAGGCTGGGCGCGTTCAGGTCCTCTGGCGCAGCTAGGCGGTCTACTCCGGTGACTGTATACCCGTGAGCGAGCAGTTCTTTGATAGCGGCTCGACCTGCTTTGCCACTCGAGCCGGTGACGATAACTTGCATGTTCGTCTCCTTATCACTCTTTTAGACGATATCTAACCCTGCGCTTCTAGGGGGCAAATGCAGTGATTCATAAATCACCCCACCCGCCTCGTTTATGTCGCGCACTCCTTTAAAATAACTGTACGAAATTCAAAGAGGTCGCGCCATACTTGTCCTGCTCAAAAAGGCCATATCAGCGGCGCAACCAGAAGTGTCACTGCGCCCATGAGGAGGTTGAGGGGCACGCCGACCTTGAGATAGTCGGTGAAGCGATAACCACCCGGACCGTAGACCATCAGGTTGGTCTGATAGCCGATGGGCGTGGCGAAGCTCGCTGAAGCCGCCATCATGATGGCGATGGCGAACGGGGTGATGTCGACGCCTAAGTTCGTGGCAGTAGCTAACGCGATGGGAAACATCAGGACCGCTGCGCCGTTGTTGGTAATCATCTCGGTAAAGAGGGTCGTAATCCCGTAGATGACCGCCAAGCTCAGGAGCGCGTTCCCACCCGCAAGCTGCACCAAGCTCCGCGCAATACTCTCGGCTGCACCTGTAACCTCCAAGGCTTGTCCGAGACCGAACGACGCTGCGATGACGATAAGGACCTGCCAATCCACGCTGCGCCGCGCCGCGCTGCCCGTGACGCAGCGCGTGACGAGCATCAGCCCGGCGGCGAGGATGGCCGCCTCCAACATGCTGAGCCAGCCGAACGCGACCACCGTAACCATCGAGACGAGAATACTCAGGGCGAGGATTGAACGTTCATGGCGCGGGGGGCTCGAGTTCTCCACGCGGCTCACCAAAAAGAAGTCCTTGGAGTTGCGCCGGGTCTGCGCGAACGAGGGTGGCGCTTCTAGCAGCAGCGTGTCGCCCGGCTGCAAAACGATATCCCCGACCTTTTGGTGAAGGCGCTCGCCGCCCCGCGCCACCGCGATGATAACCGCGTTATAGAGGGTGCGAAAGCGCCCTTCGCGCACGCTCTTGCCTGCAACGGGCGAACTGTTGGACACCACGACCTCGACTAGGATGCGCTGCGAACGGGGCGTAGAGAGTTTGAATACCTGCTCAGGCGCGGGCACGAGGCCGCGAATTTTCTGCAAGTCCACCACCGACTCAACCACCCCGACAAAGAGCAAGCGGTCACCCCCTTGAAGCGTCTCTTGCGGTGATACTGCCGGGATGATGCGCCCTGCCCGGTCGATTTCGGCGAGGTAGAGCCCCGGTAAATGCCGCAGGTTTGCCTCTTCGATGCTCTTGCCCGGCAGTGGACCGTCTTTCTCGACGATCATCTCCAAGGTATACGCCCTCACATCCCCCTGCTGCGCCATCACACCTTGTCTGTCAGGAAGCAGCCAGCGGCTAAAAAGCAACATATAACCGATGCCAACAAGCGCGCAAGGCACCCCCACCCAAGCGATGTCGAATAGCCCTAAGCGCGTGTCAGTCTGGGCGATGAGCAGCCCATTCACAACCAGGTTCGTGCTCGTGCCGATGAGCGAGCAGGTCCCGCCGAAAATGGCCGCGTAGGAGAGTGGCAGCATCAGCTTCGAGGCGGCGAAGCCCTGACGCTTGGCCCAGTCGCTCACCGCCGGGATCATCATGGCGACGAGCGGGGTATTGTTCAAAAACGCGCTCATGGCGGTGATGGGCATCATCAACCTGAACTGCGCCCTCGAGAGCGAACGAGGTCTTCCGAAAAGACGTTGCCCGAGCCAGTTCACCCCGCCCGTTTCGCTCAGCCCTGCCACCACCACGTAAAGGACGCCGACCGTCACTACCCCCTCGTTGGCGAGCCCTGCGAGCGCCCCCTCGGGCGAGAGGATGCCCGTTAAAAGGAGCAGGGACACGCCCGCAACCAGCACGATGTCCGCGCCGATGCGCGTGAAGATGAGCAGGGCAACGTTGAGCAGTACGACGAAGAGGGTGAAGAGCGCGTCTGGGGTCATAGAACCTCTTTGCGAAGCGGAAATAAGGCTTTCTAAAAAGCCTCCACAAAGATAAGCTTTTTGCCCAACCCTTTACAATATCAGGTATACCCCTAGAGGGGAAGGGGCACTATAGTCATCTGGTTAGAGACACTCCCACCGGATGAAGTGGCGTTGCAGGCAGCAAACTGCGTAACTAGCATGCACTTTCAGAGATGAAATCCCGCTAGGCTCCGCCTGAGACTTGCGACAATCTGTCTCAGTATATTTTAGTACTACAAGAGGGGTTAGATGAGAAGGCGTACCGATAGGGTAGACAGCGCGGCTTACGTTCTGACGTTTGGCGCGAGGTTCTGAACCGTGCCGAACTCTTTCTACCTCGCGGTCAACCTGCGCTGAATCGGCCCTAGCCAGATCGGGATGGAACCTTTGATCTTAGCGACCCACTGCTTGGCGAGGGTCGTTCCCTGACTGCGGAAGCCCTTGCCCTTAGCGAGGTGCTTACCGTAGCTCGCTGAGTTGACCAAGCTCTGGTAGTACGCTTTGACGGCCTCTTCGAACGCATTTTGGTCGAAGCTCACGTCTTCCTTCAGTGGTAAAACTTCGATTTCGTCCTCTTGGTGCGTCCCGCCGACCGGCTCGCGCACGTCGACGAAGAGAGGCCGCAGCTCCTCCCCCTCTTTAAGGTCGAAAAAGACCCTTGAGACGCTCTGTACCTCGTCGCTGCCGAACTCGTCCGAATCTTGAACAACCTGTCTAAAAACAACTGTATGCGCCACGCTTGACCTCCTTGGAGACGTATCATGCGCCTCGCGTACATGAGAAAGACACAGCTCGAGATGAAAACGACACGCCAAAACTTAGGGGAGAATGAGAGCGCCCATAAGGGCTGGGCTGGCTCGCTGGAACCAGGATACGGCGTCCGGCGTAGACCTCGGTGAAGGTAGTAAGCACACCGCAGGAGTGCGTGAAGAAGCCTCTGTACGCGATGCGCCCACCGTGCGTCTCGACGATTTGCCACGCCAGATAGAGACCCAAACCCTTGCCGCCGCCCGCACGTCCACTCGAGAAGCGCTTGAAAAGCCGCGCCCGCTGCGCCTCCGACATGCCGGGACCCTCGTCTAAAACCTCTAAACGCACCCCTTGAGCGCTCGAGGCCGCATCGTCACGGCGTTCGCCATCAGTGTTGTGCGCAGGTCGTGCGAAAAGGCGTAAACCAGGTCGCGGATGACCTCGTTACGCCCTTCCAAGGCGCGGCGCTGAGTTTCGACGTTCTCGAGCAACTTGGCGCGCTCTAAAAGAGGCTCTAAACTCCGCAAGGCTTCACCTAAGAGCAGCGCGGGGTCGTCCAAGCGGGCGCTCATCACGGGTGGGTCGCGTTGCGGCGTCACGGCAATTGCCCAGGTGACGGCGTTGCCCGCTTGCGACCATGAGGTGTCCGGCGGGTCGCTCACGCGGGGTAGGGTGAACTGCCCACCATCCACCCCGGAGATGACGACGCTCTCCGCTCGCAAAAGCACTTTGAGCGCGGTGGCGGAACGCGCCAGCAGTTCGTCTGGACGGAGCGGTTCACTCAGCTTAGCGGTCGCCTCCCTCAAGAGGTGCTCGCGCTCTGCTCTGGCCTTTTCTAACCCGAGCGTCGTCGCGCGTGAGGAAGCGTTGCGCAAGGAGAGCGTGAGATAGCCGACGAAGAGGAAGGTCAGCCCGGCAAAGATGCGGTTCAAAACGACGACGGTCTCGAACCCCTCTAAGCGCAGGTTGAAAAAGCCCGCTAGCGCGTTGATGAGTAGCGCCGCGCCGACAGTGGCGAGCGTGACCCGGCGCGAGAGCACCAGCCCCGAGAGCGCCACGGGGATGTTGTAAATGATTGCGACAATGAGGCTCTCGGTCGTTACGAGGTCCACGACGAAGCCTGCCACAAGCAGCACGGTGATAAAACTGACTAGCCCCCAGCGGTTCATCTACTCGATGTCATCCCAGTTCACGGTTCTATTGTAGAGGTGCGCACTCACTTCCTCCCTCCCCCAACAGGCTAAAGGGCTCCGCCACCTGACTGACCCCCGCTAACCGAGCGGCGGATGGAGCGGTTGCTCGCACCTCTGTAGGCTGGGAACGTTGTTTCATGTGTGACGCAACAATTCAAGGAACAACGACGTTAGGAGCTACCCCGTGTCTATCATCTGGCTACTACTCGCCCTGCTCGTCGGCGCATACCTGCTCTACGCCCTCATCCGACCGGAGGATTTCTGAACACGCCCATCTTTGGCGTCACCACCTTCTTCGTGGTGTTCTTGCTGACGCTTCTCAACTTCCTGCCGATTCTGGTGCTCGGACCCGTGGCGGAGCGCTTCGTGGAGACGCCCGAGGTCACGCCGATCAGCCACACCGTACCAGCCTCTGACCTTATCCATACACTTGGAGATATCCGATGAGCACCAGCCCCGACGCCCTGTTGCGCCGCATCCACCGGGGGCGGCGCGGGCATCACAAGCTCTTCGTGGGAATGGCGGCGGGGGTCGGCAAAACCTACCGCGCCCTCACCGAGATTCGCGAGCTTAAAGAGCAGGGCGTGGACGCGCTCGTCGGCCTCGTCGAGACGCACGGACGCAAGGAGACGGCGGCGCTCGTAGAGGGGCTACCCCTCTTTCCGCGCCAAACGGTCGACTACAAAGAGGTCGAGCTGACTGAGTTGGACTTAGGCGGGCTCTTAGAACGCAAACCCGATGTCGTGCTGGTGGATGAACTCGCTCACACCAACGTACCCGGCTCCAAAAACACCAAACGCTTTGAGGATGTCGAAGCCCTCCTGGACGCGGGCATCAACGTCCTTTCGACCATGAACGTGCAGCATATAGAGAGCGCCAACGACCTTGTCGCGCGGCTTACAGGTGTGCGCGTCAAGGAGCGCGTACCGGATAGAGTGTTGCGCGACGCAGACGAGATTATCTTGGTGGATGTGACGCCGGAACTGCTCCGCGAACGTCTCCAAGCGGGTGAAATCTACGCGCAGGATAAGATCGAGCGGTCTCTGAACAACTTCTTTACGCCTGAAAACTTGGGTGTGCTGCGTGAGTTGGCGCTCAGGCAGGTCGCGGACGCGGTGGAAGAGGTCTCGAGAGAACACGAAACGGACGGCGTCAAGGAGCGCATCGCCGTTGCGATTACTCCAACACCCAACGCCACAAAGCTGATTCGGCGCGGGGCGCGTCTGGCACAGCGTTTAAGCGGCGACCTCTTCGTCGTGTATGTCAAAGACCGCCCTTTAGAGCGCGAGCAGGAGCGCACGTTGGACACGCACCGCATCATCACCGAATCGCTGGAAGGGGAATTTGTGAGGCTCGAGGGCGACTCCGCCGAGACGCTCATCGGGTTTATCGAGGAGCAACACGTCACCCAGATTATCATGGGCGCGAGCTTGCGCAGCCGCTGGCAGGAGTTCGTCAAGGGGTCGATTATCAACAAGGTGCTTAAAAGAACGCGCGGCGTTGACGTCTACATCATTGGACAAGCTAAGTCATGAGTCAACGCCTTAGATAAGTAGCGCCTCATTGACCTCTTAGCACCAGCTCGAACTAACGTTCTTTTGCACGTTATATAATCTGAGTAAGGTGCGTCAAGCTTTCGATCCTGTAGAGGTTGCACGAAAAGTCGGTTGAGTCAGAAGGAGGGGTAAGAATGAGGTGTAGAAGACCAAACCCACCCCTAAGCGAGTTTACTGAATTTAAGCTGTCCAAAATGCGAGGCAGGAAGACCTGAGAGCGGGGGCTACCGCGTCAGGAAACACCGAGATGTCAACGGCGTACGCGAAGAGAAAGTGCTGCGGGTGCGCTGTAGAAAGTGCAAAGGCAGCTTAGGCTGCGTCTATCCAGCAGGCGTAACGCGCTACAAGTGGTATAGCCAAAAGGTGGAAGGTATCTTTGCCGTGTTGGACGTGCATCAAGTGGACGAGAGCTGCGCGGCTGAGATAGCCGAGCACTCAGGCTATCCACTTCGCCCCGAGACCCGCGCTTCTTGGCAAGGCGCACGCGCTTTAAGAGCCGAGCGGCTCGAAGCGCAGCAGGTCAAACCTGCTGTGCTCAAAGCGGCGAGTGTTGACGAGTTCATACCCGCTAAAGCAGGGCACAGGGCTAGGCGAGTGGTGGATGTACACGCTTACCGATGTTGAATCTCAGGTCATTGTGGACTACCGCCTGTGCGAGAGCCGTGATGAGGAGGTTATTCGTGAGTTAATCGCTGAACACAACCCTAAGCTGATTATCAGTGATGGGTGCAAGAGCATTGCAGCGGCGTGCGAATACTTCGCTGACAAGCCGCATGGCCGCTGTTGGTTTCACATCATTAAAGAGGTCTTGAAGCAGTTCCCTAAACAGAAACGTGAACTCGTCGCCCTAGACCTGCGCTTTCTCTACACCTGCAGCAACCTCAACAAGGTGGTCAAGAAGCAAAAAGCGCGTTGTCAAAGCCTTTCATAGAGCCCTAGACTGGTTCGTAGAAGCCCGCTGGCGGTGGTATCATCACCTCGTTCGCAACAAATCTCCCTGGCAACACCGGACAAGTCAGCCCACCTTGGTTCACCTCGCTCCTTACACCGCTTAGGTACTCAACCGATTTTAGGGGTGTCTCAAGGTTCGCAGGTGCTTGACAGGGCTCCAGACACTCCGTTACAATCCTTTTTACGTTTTGCGGGGCCTTAGCTCAGCTGGGAGAGCACCTGCTTTGCAAGCAGGGGGTCATCAGTTCGAATCTGATAGGCTCCACCATCAAGAAAGCGTGTGCGGGACGGAAGAAACCGGAATGTCTAAACAGCGTTCCGGTTCTCTTTTTGTCTAGCGACGCCTTAAAGACGCCTACAGGATGCTCGAGTGCTTCACTTTGGGGTGCACTGTGAGCGGCGCGGCGTCCGTTCCACCCCCTGCTACTGACAGGGGGGTGGAAGTTACACACAAAATTGACTTTTTGACGTGTACGACGCAGAAACCCCTACTTGATACCGTCGCAACTTTGAGCGACTTCATGAACGCAGATTTTGAGCACAAGCCGTATGGGTTCAATGGCTACCAACAGCATTACGCGGGCATGAACGGCGTGATGGTTAGCTTCACCCCTGGACGCGCTGACATCTCGGTTTCAATCCCTGGTACAGCCTGCACGCAGCTAGGGACACTGAACCTCATCGGTATCACGGACGAACTGGAAGCGATGCCGACGCGAGTTGACTTCGCTTACGACCATTGCAACTTCACCCCTAAAACCTTCGATAGAGCTTGGGAGAAGGGCAACGTGAACACCCGTGTGAGACGCTCTGGTGACTCCTATCTGTACATGAAAAATGGTGAAGGTAACGAGACCGTGTATATGGGCGCGGCGTCCTCTGAAAGCCGTCTGGTGTGCTACAACAAGCGCGGCTATACCCGTCTCGAGATGAGGTTGAAAAAAGAGCGGGCAGCGAAGTTCTGGGCGATGGTCTGCGCTGCACCTCAAGACCTCGGAGAGCTTGGCGCGGGGGTGATTGCTGCGCACGTTGACTTCGTGAAGCGATCCAAAACAGATAGCAACGTGAGCCGTGCCCCTCGGTTGCGCTGGTGGGCTAAGTTTCTCAAAGATGCTGAGAAGATACGCTTATCCGACCCTGAGCCCGAACCTACGGTAGAGCGGGCTAAAAAGTTCGTGAACAACGCAGCGGGGATGATTGAAACGGTGTTTCAGATTGCAGAGCAGCGCGGCGTGGATGAACAGACCTTACTAAACACACTCCGAACGCGCGGTAAGCGTCTCATGCGAGACCGACACCGCAGCATCCTTGCGATGGCTCCAACACATCATAGAGCACCAGTAAAACCTGAGCTAGTGCAAGTGCAACTATTTAGAATTTGATACGTGCTTTTCCGTTTTAGAACGCGATTTAGTTGTAGGACTGATGATAAAAGTGTAATGCTGAACTAAGTACGGGACAAATTGAAAGGAAGTGGCTTCCTGTACGAGAATAACTGTGTGAAAGAATCTCAAGGAAGCCTCCACAAGCATAAAACACAACTCAAAGAAACGCTAGCTGCGCACTTGTCACTTAATAATGCAAGACTCAAATGCCTGAGCACCTTGGTGCTCGTGCTGATTCAAGAGAAGAGCGTGAACTTGGTCAGTTTAAGTTTAGCGTTTCAAGGTCACGCCAAGCCAGAATCCTCCTATCGCCGTATCAAACGATTCTTCAGTGAGGTTAGCTTGGATAAACAGAGCGTTGCCCGCTTCATCTTGAGCACGCTGCCGCCACCACCTTACACGCTCTGCGTTGACCGCACGAACTGGCGCTTCGGCTCGCTTGACATCAATATTCTCGTGATTGCGGTGGCGCATAGGGGCGTCGCCTTTCCGCTGGTATGGACACTCCTGGAGAAAAAAGGTAACTCGTCAAGCAATGAGCGTATTGACTTACTTCACGACCTATTCAAACTCATCAAGCCGCAAGACATAGACTTTTTCTTAGCCGATAGGGAGTTTGTCGGCGGGACCTGGTTTAACTACCTCGATAAGCGCCGCGTGCCCTTTGCAATCCGCATTCGCAAAGACAGCTTGTGTGAAAACTGGTGTCCGGTCTATGCGCTCTTCGCGCAACTTCCAGAGGGTCAGCTTCACGTTCTAAGCCATGCTCATAAGGTCTACGGTTGCACGCTCAGACTCGTCGGTATGAAGCTCGCTCACCAAGACTATCTCATCATTGCAACCAACCGTGCGCCTACCTCAGCGTTTCTCGCTTACCGACGTCGCTGGGAAATTGAGATGCTCTTTTCCGCGCTCAAGTTGACCGGCTTCAACATAGAAGCAACGCATCTTGCCAAGCTCAATAAGCTCGATACCCTTTTTACGCTTCTAGCGCTCGCTCTCGTTTGGGCGCACCATATAGGCGAATGGCTTCATGACAGCACGCTCAAACCACTACGCCTCAAGTCTCACTTACGCCGAGAAAAGTCCTTCTTTCGGCATGGGCTCGACCATCTTAGATTTCTCCTTAAAAACTTGCCCCTCAAGCATAGAGACCTTAGCTTCTGTATTCAGCTTTTGTCCCGTACTTAGAATGCTGAAAGTATGTCTACGAGCTAAGTACACGACAAAAGCCTGAAAGCGCTGTGTAGGAGCTTAGGGTCAAGGGAGAGGTTGGTGATCGCTCTGCGGATAAAGTCAAGCCCGAGCCGGAAGACAGACCTTTCACGTCTACCGTGCGGCTTGATGCGAATAGGCTTGAGTCGGTGTTGCCAGTGACCGACTTTAAGCGCCCAGAGAAAGGCGAGACTAACCACAGCGACCAGGGCGCTGAGGCGCTCGGTGTCCTTGAGGTGGGTATCTTCGAGGTTGAAGCCGCTCGACTTGAGGGCTTTGAAAAGAGACTCTATCTGCCACCTGTGGGCGTAAGCGCTCAAGGCTTTTCTAGGATTGCGGTTGGTCACAATGATGACGAGTTGCTGGTCACAGCTCCTAGTTGCAGCAACGGCAAGCTCACACCCACAAATCTTGTAGCGGTGGTGGAGGCTTCGCGTTTGCAAGGGTTCAAGCTGCCGAAAAAAGGCTGCGAGTTGAAACCAGTTGTCAGCTAGGCTGTTTTCTCGGATGCGAATGGCAAAGGGAATGTTTTGGTCTATCAGGAACCCAAACCAGTCTTGACCAATGAACTCCCTATCTGCAAGTAAGACCTCTATGCGCTCAGGTTTGATGACCTCCAAAACCTGTTCGAGCAACTCAGTGCGCTCCAGTGTGTTCGAGTTGCCCTGTTTAGTCAGAAGAACGAACGCGAGGGGGATAGCGATACCTTCATCGACTAGAGCAATCATCAAAATATTGATGTTGAATACGCCAAACTTCCAGTTCGTTCTATCGACGCATAAGGTGTAACGCTGCTTGTCGAGAAGTTTGACTATGAAGCGCGTGAAGTGTGTCTCGTCAAGCTCCAGCTCAGCAAAGAACCGCTGCGCCCGTCTATACACAGAAGCCTCACATGCCCAGCTTTGCATAGTGCTGACCACGCGCTTGAGATTGACCGTCCTCGCCTCGACAATACCCAGCATCAACATGCTCAGAAACGTGAGCCTCGACTTGTGCAAGTTGACACCTACTTCTTTCAACGCTTCGACTAATCCAGTATGCTTCATTTGAGTTCTCCTTCGTTTAGCTACGCACTAAACATTCTTCAGGGAGAACTCCTTTTTGTAAAATTGTCGTGTACTAAGGTCTACGAGATTTATTGCAACGTCATATGACAGTAGTAGGGCGACCTGATGTTTCTATATGAAGTGCATTTTGTAGTTGATGAGTGGTTGCGCTTGGCACCTTCAAAAGACTTCTATATGAGAATTGGAGAAGAAGTCGCTTTTCTTAAAGCCACACCACAACACGGCGTTCGTGCAGTTTCCTATGAGGGTAGTTTGAATGTTGATATGGAAGCTCGCTCAGATAGCGATGAAGCTCAGTACAAATTTGACATCGAGAAGGTAGCATCGGATTCATCTAAAACATCGCGTATCAAGCAAATAAGGGGAAGTCACTTATTCACCGAATTCGAGTTGTACATTTATTGGTCACAAGCATTAGATACTAATAAATCGAGTTCCGATAGCATGATAGATGAATTACTCGAATACTCTAGCAAATGGGTAAGATATTTCATCGAGCTATACGGACTCTTTATTGGTAATTGGCACATTAGCTCATTTGATGCAGCAAGAATGAAATTTCCGGCTGTTACATTGTTTGAAAACGGAAAGATAACTCCGAATGGTGTTACCGGAAATCGTACAACTGAGGTAATTTTTAAGCCTATGTCCATCATGAGAGAACTATCAGGCAAGCTAAATACTGCACCACAGGAGACGATTCAACAAATAGAAACTCGTTTAGTCTACGGTTTACCAGCCGATCTTTCCTTGCAACTTCTCTTGGATGCGAGAGATCAGTCGGTTATTTTTCAGCGTCACGACCTTTCTATCGTATTAACGGGCACAGCATTTGAAGTTTTCCTTAAAAGACATTTGACGACTCTTTGCAGCTCTAAAAACATAAAAGAATTTGCGGTCGGTAAGGGTAAGCATAAGAGGAAAGAGCAATATGGTGAATACATTGAGAAAGCTAACCCTATGGAACTTCTTTCAGTAATACAGACCGTAATAGGCACTCAAATCAAAGGGACGAAATATCATAGCGATTGGTACTCAAAGGCTTACAACCCTAGAAATGACATAGTGCATAGAGGCGTCAATGCTTTATCTGCTGAGGACGCAGATAAAGCATCAGAGGTTGTTCAAAAGTACAGAGACTATATAGCTTCTGTCTCTTAGAAGTGGTTATTGGTTCCGATTTATCCGTTTCTGTAGTCTTTTAATTCGCTTTTCTGCTCTCACTTTATACTTCTCAAAGTTTGCTAAGTCTCTCATGAGCCTTCTCTTAGGAGTATCTCCCCAAAGTACAACGAGGAGGAAATCAAAGTATAAAACTGTGAAGACACTTACAAATAAAGAAGCGGCTAAAGGTTCATTTAGAACTGTAGAGTTTCGAATTCCAACCCAAAGAAAGCCTAAAAAGATAGTCACGAAGGTTATGAGTGAAATTGTGACTCTAGCAAAATCGAACTGTCTCCCTCTAACCTGTTCGGTTGCTAAAAGTTGGAGGAATCTCTTGGGATTATTTCTGTACTCCTCCATCTTTACCAAGTATTCTTCAATGCGCTTCTTTCGCTTTTCTGCCCTATCTACTGTACGCTCTGCGAGCAGATCGCTAAAGTAATTTCTGTAAACCAGCTTCAATAGAGCGCCTACGACAGTTGCGACAGTAATCCCTATCGCTGTTTGCGCCCATACAGGCAGTAATCCCATCAACAAATCCTCTCAGAAAATCGTCACAAGTCTGAAGCTGTAAATAATAGCGTCAACCCCTGCTCTTTGGGTTGACGCGGCCCGATAGCTGCATCACTGCCTCGTAAGCTGGAAATCTCCCAGAGGGAGAGCACAAAAGGCGTGCTCTCCCTCTGGGCTGGCTTGCGCCGAGCGCTCTTCTTCCTTTTCCTCTGGTTTTTCTGTAGACTCCTGCTCTTCCTCGAGTTCAAGCAAACTTGTTACCTTAGCCATATCTTGGAAGGCTTCCATCATTAGGTCTTTATAGTCCTTTCTCTCCAATGTTGGCATGTAGTCGCCTGTCCCAGTACCTGCGAAAAGCCCCGCTGCAAACTGCATCTGTTTATCAATCTCTTTGCCCATATTCTCCAGGAAGTCGAGAAAGACCTCCTGATACTCTTCAGTAGGTATTCCCTCTGGGTACTTGGCTTCAAGTTCCTCTGAGAACTTTTGAATTACGGTGACAAGCTTGTCGCTGTAGATTGCTTGAAGGTAAAGCATCTCGGTGAACTTCGAGATTTTGACTCCCATCTTTTCCGCAACCTTTTGAGCCTCTCCGTATAGGCGTTCATCAAGATAGAGCTTCTTGCCCTCTCGAGTTGACTTTCTTCTTCGAGTAGATGTCTTCTTCTCCATGTTCGCAATTTAACAGTTAGTAGGTGGTTCTCCGCAACCCCCTAGATTATCGCGTCTATATACTGCTAACTTCACTGCTAGCACCCTAATTAGGGGCATAGAAAGGAAGGTATTTGAAATGGCGACGAAAAGCAGCACGATGGCTCGAATTCCTAACGCGGTTAAGAGTGAAGTGGACACGATCAAGGATGCACGAGGCATCAGCTTCGGTGAAGCGTTACAGCTTTGGAAACAGGGCGAATCAAACGTTATAGACGGTGAAACGGGCTATAAGCTAGCACCCGTATCACCTGATGTATCGGGTTTGCAGCAAGCTGTTTACGACCTCGCTTCACAGCAGCAGCAAGATACCCGCAACATCGTCGCGGGCCTCTCTGGTTTGTTTGCAGGTCAAAGCGAGATCGCACAAGCGGTCAACGCTAGGAACCACCAAAAAGCCGTAATGCAAGCTGTAGCGCAAGCACTCGAATCACAAGATGTTTCAGGGCGGCGCGGCATCCTGCAAGCACTCGAATCACACTTAGGTATCTCTGCATCGGAGGATGACGACGATGCAGCCTGAGCAAGTAGCGGATGCTATCGCGGTAGCGTGCAAGGCGGCTAGTGCGGGGCGCTATAATCGTGGGCTCGCTATCGGCGTGGCGGTTGGTGTGGTGGCTACCCTCATTGTTACATCTGTCAACGCAACGAGTAAAATGCCGTCTGAGACGGTGAAACACCCGCAGCGTACCCACGCAATAGCACCGCATAGCGTTTCACGCTTCGGCTACTACTTGTAAGCCATGTTTACCCCTCTCCCTGAGACGCTTCACAGAGTTGACCATGACCTGAAACGGCTCAAACGGGGTGAGTTTGTGTTAGCGGGAGATGTGGCGCTGCTACTGCTGGCGCGATTAGCAAGGACGCAAGCACAGCGAGACATGGTAATTTCAGTTCTAACCAAGAAAGAAAAGCCGTTCGTATAGGTGCGGGAACACCACGAACGGCTAACACACCTAACTCTTGTAAGAAACGAGGTGCGTAAGTGCAGTTTATCGGATTTTCAACTTTCGTAGATATACAGTTTTGCCCACAGGCTAACAGCCTTTTGCGCTCGAAGCTAACAGTGTTATCAGGTCTGTTGCGGGGTTCTCATGGCTGAGTACCCTGAGACGCAAGGCTTAAAGCGTGTCGTTTACAGTCCGGCTGAGGTCGCTACGCTTCTCGGTATCTCGAGGGATAAGGTTTACGAGCTAATCAACAGCGGCGACATTCCCCACAAGCCGCTAGGACGCCTCAAGGTCATCCCTTGCGCACTCTTTCATCAGTGGCTTGCTGAGGACGCGGCAACCCCTCGGAGGAAGCGCCGTGAGTAGGCGTAACGGCTATCAGCGCAACAACAGGGGTGAGGGCTGCGTCTACAAGTGCAAACCGCCTGAAAAGGGGTGGCGCGGCTATATCACCGTAGGTATCAAACCGAACGGTGGGCAGGATAAGAGATGGCGTAAAGGTCGCACAAAGCGCGAAGTTTTAGAGAAGCTGGAAAAACTGAAAGCGTACTCAGGTAGCTATCTCGCTAACGCTTCGGAGCGCGTGACGGTGGAGCAGTGGCTTACCCGATACACCGAGCTGCGCGGGCGTGAGGTCAGACCGCGCACGCGGGAAGTGCACAAGTATTACCTGAGTAAGATTCTCCCCGAACTTGGACACATGCAGCTTGCGAAGCTCACACCGCTCCACGTTCGCACCTTCTACAGCAAGCTCATAGACGCGGGTCTGAGCCCGTCTGTACGGCAACACGTTCACCACTTCCTCAAAGGCGCAGTGCGCGAAGCGCTGCGCATGGAGCTTGTGGGGAGAAACGTCTTAGAGCTAATCGACACACCGCGCGGCGGTGCGGTTGTCGAAGCTACAGCCTGGGAACCGGATGAGGTGAGGGCGTTCATCGCGGCGGCAAAAGATGACCGGCTGTATGGCGTGTTCTACCTCATGCTCTCTCAGGGCTTGCGAATCGGTGAAGTGTTAGCGCTGCGGTGGAGTGACCTCGAGGGTAACAAGCTCACCATTAGCAGGACTGTCAACTTCATTGACAACGTACCTATATTCGGACCGACGAAAACACAGCGGGGCAACCGCACCCTTTACCTCTCTTCGGATGTGCTCGAGGTGCTGTCAAAGCGTCGTGCAAGGCGGTGGCAAGAGCGCGATGTAGAGAAGCGCTATCAGGTGAATGACCTCATCTTTAGCAGCACTGTGGGAACTGTCATGAACCCTAATAACGTGCGGCGCACCTATCGCAAGCTCGTACAAAAAGCAGGCGTGCGCCGCATTCGGATTCATGACCATAGGCATACCTATATCACCCTCGCACGTGACGCGGGGATTGACGCTGAGGTGGTCGCGCAGCGAGCGGGGCAAGACGTTCGCGTCACCCTCGGAATTTATAGCAAGGTCACAGAGAATCGTAAAAGAAGGGCGGCGCTTAGTCTCAATGAACTCACTCAATAAGCACGTGAAAGGTGGCACCTTAAAGGCACCTACAGGATTTCAAAAGCACCTGAATAAACCGGAACTAAGGCGAATGGTGTCTCCAGAATCTCGAGTCCTAGACGCTGTATTCAATGTCCTCTTACCCGTTTCGCAAGCGGAAAGAGCAGTTTGCAAGCAGGGGGTCATCAGTTCAAATCTGATAGGCTCCATACCGAGAAACAGCGTCCTAGACGCGAAGAAGGATGAGAGAAATAAACTCTCATCCTTCTTTTTTGCCCTTTTGACCGCAATTTATACCGACACTGGCTCAAAATCAGTTGCTTAGACGCTCACTCGGGGAGGTCGCCTCGAGCATGTTCGCGAGCCCTAACGCGGCTTGACTGAGCTGTGATTCATAGAGGTGTTGGTAGACAGATTGAGTAAAGCCCGCGTTTATATGTCCTATCCTTTGCGAGACGACCTTAGCAGGGACGCCATTTTTAATCAGCAATGAGACATGCGTATGGCGCAGTTCATGGAACTTGACGCGCTTCACGCCTGCTTGCTTTTGCAGGGAGGTGAACAGCCGCGAGAGGTTGCGCGGTGACAGCGCCGTACCGACCTGGGAAGGAAAGACAAGATCATGGTCCTGTCACGCATGGAATTGACCCATCACCTTGGACAAAGTTAGCAAGAATAGACTTTGCTAAGGAGGACGATAATGTCAGAGGGCAAAAGCAAGCGGGTGGTTCAGCAGTATCCCGTCGAGTTCATACCCGCTAAAGCAGGGCACAGGAATTGACGCGGTGGAACTGGTAGAGAAGAAGGGCTATCCAGTCGAGCTGGTGTACGTAAGTCCTCACGTAGTGAACGAACGGCGGCATCACTGAGGCAGCGAGAAGTCTGGGCATTTCCGAGTCGAACATCCACAAGTGGCGCACCACGGGCACTTCCTTCGGTCGCAAGCAGTACCGCGAAGGCCGACTTGTGCTAGGGCATAAGCGAGCCCAGCCGACCGCTGACGAAGCCGAGTTACGGCGTCTACGCTCGGAGGTGAAGCGTTTGGAGACCGAACTCGCGATCGTAAAAAAGGCCGCGGTGTACTTTGCGAAACACACGACCTGAGATGCGCCTTTATCGAAGTGCACCGAGGCGAGTTCTCCGTCTCCACGCTATGCGAGGTCTTGGGCGTGGCTAGGAGCAGCTTCTACCACTGGCGGGCTCGTCAGGAGCGAGAGCCCAGCGAGCGCGAGCGGAAGAACGCTGAGCTGTTAGAGAAGATCAAGAGGGTGTTTGAGAAGCACAAAGGCAGGTATGGTAGCCCGAGGGTGCACGCTGAGTTAAAGAAGCAGCATGTGGCTTGTTCTTTAGGGCGAATCAAAAGGCTGATGCGGCGCGAAGGGCTCTACGCAGTAAACAATAAGAAATACCGCTCCAAACGTGAGCGCTGCGACCTCGAAACCCAGAACTTGTTGTTAGAACAGCCACGTCCGACGGCGATCAATCAGGTGTGGCACGTTGATATTACCTACCTGCCGACCGCTGAGGGCTGGCTTTATCTGGCAGGCGTCATGGACGCCTACTCTAAGCGCGTCGTCGGCTACGCAATGGCGGACAACATGAAAACTGACCTGGTGTTGCAAGCCCTCCGTTCAGCTACGACCCGGCGTAAGCCCCCGCCAGGACTTATTCATCAACAGGTTAGAGCAAAGCTCAAAGGCTCTTAGCCTTCACCTAGGCGATAAGGGCAGCCAGTACACCTCCTACGCCTATCAGCGGGAATTGGAAACGCACAAGATGCTGGCAAGCTTTACTGGAAAAGGCGCGTGCTTTGACAACGCGATTATCGAGAGCTTTTGGTCAACCTTGAAGCGCGAACTCGTCTATCCGATAGGGCGCTTCGCCACCCGTGATGATGCCGCCCAAGGGGGGCACGATGTTCCCGAAGATAAGATCGTCTCGCGTTACCACCGCGTGTTGGAGAACCTGCGCCTCGCGATTCCCATTGCGGACCGGATCGAGGTTTATGACAACAGCCGGGAGGGACGTGACCACCGCCTGGTGATGACCTTCGCGCGGGGTCGGCTGCTCGAGCTAGAACCCGAGGTGCCCCGCTGGGCTCAGCGAACGCTCGGCGACTATCTTGCTGAGGGGCGACTCGAGCGGACGCGCAGTGATAGGGAGGCACTGGGGCGCTTAGGCTACCCTAACGCGCAAGCGTCGGGGCGCTTCGAGGGTGCGGTCCGTTTGGATGAGCAAAACACCCCCATCTTCCCCCTTAGAAACGCTGAAGGCAAGACCGTCGCGGTGCTTCACGGCGAGGAGCGCATAGGAGACGAACGGGGGGTCTGGTCGAGCACAACCAGATCCCACGATACCCGGCTCGTCATCACGCACTCGCCACAAGAGGCGCTCGCCCACGCGGAGTTGAATAGAAGCACGCTCGGACATACGCGCTACCTCGCAGTGGAGGGTCGCGAAGCGCAGCACGGGGTGGTGGAGCGGGCGCTCAGCGACCTAAAGCCTGACGCGCAGGTCATCATCGCCGTCCCAGATACGGCGCAAGGTCGTACGCTTGCGGCGCGTCTCTTCGAACTTACAGAGAGTCAATCGCTGAGCGCTTCACGCGCCTCGCCGCGGGCGAACTTGGCAAGAGACGCTGGAGGTGCAGCAGACGCGCACGTTAGAGCGGGAGCAAGAGCGCTAGGGTATGTGTCGGTGTCGCCGCGCCACCTCTCGGTCAAATGCCATGTGCTGCTATATAATGTGTTGTCTTGCGCTGTAATGTAAGTGCGAGTTATTCAACATGGAGAGTGCTTCTAAAGACCATGAGGTTCAATCGGTCGGCTCGGCCCGCGCTTCCATCTGTTCCGCGATGTTGTACAGAATATCTTTCACGGAGTGGTCCAGCTTTCCCTCGAGCCGCGCCGCCAAGACCCGCGCCGCTCGCAACGCTGCCAAGGCGCTCGTACTCTGAGTGATATAGCGCTCGAACTCGTTGAGGGCGGTGAGTGAGACGCCGATGGCGTCCACCAACTCCTGATGGGTCAGCCCTGCTAACTGCCGGTAGTAGCGCAACTCGTACTTCGGCACCTTGACGTTGAGGTAATGCGCGGCGAACTGCTCGTAAATCTCGTCGCCTGACTCGTCGACGTAGTCACTCAGCGTATCCGCGAGCTTGCGCAAGACGAGCGCGTTCGCGCCCTTGCCAGGCTTTTTGAGGCGGTGGAGCGTACTGATGCTGACCCCACTGAGCTGCGCCAAGTGAGCACGGGGCAATTTCGAGCGCTGCAAGTACGCTTCGACGCCAACGTTGGCGGGCTCGGGCGCGGTGATCACAGCGCACCCACCTGGTTTCTGCCATTCATCTCAACAGTATACAAAATATACAGTCGCAGTAATGACGAGTTGACGGTTGAGCGTCAACGGCTATTAAGAGCGGACTACGGCTCTTCTGCGTGTGACGTGCACCCTCCCCATAAAAGCTATTCGGTAGGCGGCCAGGTCACAGCAGAAGCCGCTCATCCACTTCGTATGGACTAGTCAAGGTGGTAATCGCTTCGAAGTCTCCATGCAGTGGGTTGATGAGGTAGTTCCACTCCTGCGGCACGACCCGGCTCGGCACCTGGAGGACGCAGCTCCGTTCTTCGGCTAACCATGTGTCGCCGTAGCTGCGGCTGTCGAACTGGTCAAGGACGCTCAGAAAAGACGTAAGAGGAACATCCTCTAAGGGGTCGATCAGTACTTCAGGAATTTCTATGCGGCTTTTGACGTAGTGAGCGAGCTGCCGTTTAATCTGCAGGTTCACGAACAGCTCGAGCGTGGCAAGCGCCAAACTGCTCGAGCTATACACGATGCGTCTTCCTTGGCTGTGCCAGCGCCCTGGTGCGAACAGCCCGCCGTTACCACTCGTCACCTGATCTTTGAAGCGCTCATGCGTGAGCCGCCAAGCGACGGTCAAGGATAAACACCCCAGGCGAGTTGAGCCAGCAGTGTGCTCACCGCATCTGCGCCGGGGTCGGTATCGAGAGCTCGTCCGTGCTCACATCCAGGGCATCTCGCAAAGTTGCAAAACTCTCAAAAGAGAGTCCTTCACGAACTGCTGTAATGCGCGCTGCGCTATCTCCTTCAACCAACTGCAGAACAGTCATTGTGCACCTCTTGGCAATTCTACCACAATTGATAGCAGAATTGCTAAGTAGTAGTTCTTACACTGAAGATGATTCAACTGATGCTCAAAATGCGCTGTGCGGCAAACCGGGCCTTTCGTGACCTAAGCCCTCTGCGTCAGACGCGCGCGTCTGTTGCGTACGGCGTCTCATCCGGGTCTGCGGAGACGCACCACCAGGTATCAGGGTGTGTATGCTTGACACAGGAGGAACGGTGTGAGCTGGCTTTACCTCACCCTCGTTTACCTCGTTCTCGCTGCGGTCCTGTACATCGCGACGCACGACCTTCGTAAGAGCGCAAGGTGGGCCAGGCTTATCTTTTTCGGGGGAGGACTGCTGTTCAGCCTCTTCGACCCCTCTGGGCTCGACTTCCGCCTCGCGCTCTTCTTCACCCTAGGTATCGCCTGCTTCGGCGGATGGATGCTCGTCACATCCTTGCTAGCCTACGACGACACCTTACAGGAGCGGTGGGACCAAGTGCAGGCTGAAGGGGTGGATGAGGGTCAAGACTCGCTTAGCGCTACGGAGGCACAAGGGGTGTCGGAGTCCGAGATGGAGAGGCGACACTTCACGTGTAGGCGTTGTGCAGCAAACGCGCGCGTCTCTCGCATAGTGGCTCGTCTTGCAAATTCGTCGTAAGCTGGTGACGTCCTAATCTGTGTCGGTGAAGCGGAAACTCGATTTCTGAAACTGCACAGGATTTAGCGGATGAACCAATAGGGCGGACGACTAGCTCAAAATCCATCTTGGCTGGGCTAGCGTTTCAACGCGCACTCCATCTGAACACCTCCTGAAACGCATCGTCTCTAGCTGTTCATTAGCCTCTTGTAAAGCATATGGTCGTCTAATGAAGGGGTCACACGCGAGGCTATAGGTCCTTACGCGTACGTGTTTGCTAGTTCAAATACATTTCATGGGCGGCGAGTGCCGCGCCGAAACTCTCCCTCCCAAACCCAAAACGTACATGAGTGTCCCCGTAACCGAGGAAGCTGCTTGGCAGCAGCCCCACGCCTGCTTTTCGCGCCAGATCATGGCAGTAGGCTTCCGCTGAGGGTACGTTGACACCTACTAGCGCCACCAACCCAGCCAGAGGTTCCCGCCACTCAAAGAACTCAGTCCAGCGCTCGAAGAAAGGTTCAGCCAGCTCGAGGTTGCGACGCACTATAGACTGACTACGCGCCGCTAGCTCTTTCCGCACTGATAAGGCGACCTCAGCCAACATCTCGACCGGCGCTGGAGGACAGATAGAGGTGTAGAGCTTGGCGTTGAGCAGTTCGCGGCGCAGTTCAGCATTCTTAACTACGAGCCAACCCGCGCGCAGCCCCGGCAGGCCGTACGTCTTGGAGAGGCCGGAGAGGACCACAGCCCGTTCGTACAGCTCACAAGCACTCGTTAGCTGTGGGCGCGCCGAACTCTAAACCTCTATACATCTCATCACTGAAAAGCCATAGCCCTCGCGCTTCGGCGATGCTGACTAGCTTATCCAGCTCAGCTTGAGTCGGTAGGAAGCCGGTTGGGTTATGTGGGAAGTTAACGACGATGAGTTTCGTTTTAGAGGTTAGCAAGGCGTCTAGGGCGTCCCAGTCGAGCACCCAACTATCAGACTCAGCCTGCAGCAACCAAGGTTTCACCGCCGCCCATGTTTTCGGCAAATTGAGGAGCGCGTCATAAGCGGGCGTAAGAACGATAACTTCGTCATCCGGTCCTAGCAGCGTCTGCATTGCCAGGTAGATACCTTCGATGGGTGCGCCTAGCACCAGCACCTCGTCCGGTGCGACATTTGTGTAGGTTCCGGCGATGGCTGTGCGCAGACTCGGGCTGCCCTGCGATTCGGTGTAACCGAGTTCCAGATTCAGCAATTCTGCTGGATCGCGCCCGGCCAGTTCGAGCAACGCCCTCACGCTCAAGGTCTCACAGTCCGACACGCTCAGTAGGTGTGGCGCTGTGAACTCGTGCTCAGCGTAGAAAGCTTCGGTTTCGAAAGTCGGTAGGGGCATGGAGAAGTGTAGCAGAGAGTGGAGGTGCATTTACGCTCGCCCGACCTCTTCAAACAAGCGGCGTACGCAGCAGGTTCGTCGCTTGCCGCTGCATGATATCTGAGGTCCTCTGCGCCAGTTGTGCGTGAAACGCGCGCGTTAGTCGCAGAGGACCTCGGTTAGAAGGAGGTCTCGAAATATATGACAAAAGCTCCACTCGGGTTGCCGTGACACATTGACGTGCATCAATGTATATACTGCGTTCGTGAACCACCAGGAGATAGTCAACAAGCTCAAAGCGCTCGCCGATCCGAGCCGCCTTGCCATTCTCGAGTTTCTTCTCAACCCTATCCAGAGCTGCTGTAGTCGCGAGGAGGGTATCTGCGCCTGCGACCTGGAAGACTTTCTCGGTCTTTCCCAGCCGACGGTGAGCCACCACATGAAGCTGCTCATTCACGCGGGCTTTATCACGGCAGAGAAGCGCGGGCGCTGGGTGTACTACGACCTGGTTCCTGAAGCTTTCGAAGCGGTGCGAGCTACGCTGGCAGCGTTTGCAGCGTGCCAAGTGACGACTAAGGCGGACGTGTAGTGCGCCTACTCGTGCTCTGCACCCACAACTCCGCCCGCTCGCAGATGGCGGAAGGGTGGCTGAGGTACCACGCGCGAGAAGCCGAATTAGACGCCGAGGTCCTTTCCGCTGGCACCGAGCAGACGAGGGTCAAGCCGGACGCGGTCACCGTCATGCAGGAGGTGGGCATCGACGTTTCAGGTCACACCTCTAAAACGCTCTTCGACCTCCCCGACCCCTGGACCTTCGACGTAGTTGTCACAGTTTGCGACAGCGCGAACGAGGCGTGTCCCAGCTATCCCGCCGACACAACGCGCCTTCATGTCGCCTTCCCCGACCCCTCCGATCAACCGCTTGAGAGGTGGCGCGAGGTTAGAGACCTGCTTGGCGAAATGAGCGAGCAACTTATCCGAGTTTTGAAAAGAGGCGAGGCGCCGACTGAGGAACTTATCCGCCTGAAAACGCTCAACACGCTTCCATGAGAATCTGGCTCGCTGAGTTCATCGGCACCTTCGCGTTGGTATTCGTCGGTGTTGGCACGATTGCTTCAGGGATCAGTCCAGTTGGCGTCGCGCTCGCCTTCGGCTTCGTCGTAGCGGTAATGATCTCGGCGGTCGGTCCCATCTCGGCGGCGCATTTCAACCCGGCGGTCACAGTTGGCTTTTTCGTCATGCGGCGTATCACCTTGCCGCAGCTCTTCCTCTACTGGAGCGCTGAACTCTCGGGGGCAGTTACGGCGATGCTCGCACTGAGCACATGGTACGGCGAGGAACGCCTCAGCGCGATCCGTTTCGGCACGACCCAGCTCGCCGCGGATATTACGCCGTGGGTCGGCGTCGGTCTCGAGGCAGTTTTGACCTTCTTTTTGATGTTCGTCATCGCCACCATCGTCATCCAGAAGCACGCCTTGGACGGTCTTTACATCGGACTTACCGTAGCGTTAGGAGCCCTGGCGGGCGGCGCACTCACCGGCGCGTCGATGAACCCGGCGCGCAGCTTCGGACCTGCACTCATTGGCAACGTCTGGACCTTGCACTGGGTCTACTGGCTCGGACCACTGCTCGGTGCGGTCGTTGCGGCGCTCACAGCGCAGTATCTCTGGCAGGCTGAAGGAGACCCTTTCAAGCAGGGCGAGCCTGGGCTGAGCGTGCAGGAACGTAAGCACGTGTTTCAAATAGAAGCTAAGGAATGAAGCTACTCATCGTCGGCGGCAGCGCCCTGGCGAGGTCCATCGGCAGCGCGAGATTCCAACTTGCAAGACCGTTTGCTCGAGTACTGCCGCCAAGTATCGGGCGTAACGCTGACATAATGCGCCGCCGAAGCGAGGCAACACGAGCCTTTCGTAGCGTCATCTCTTCTGCGTAAGACGCGCGCGTCTGCTGCACAAAATCAGCAAGTCCTATCGTCTTACCAGAGCGTGCTTACGTTGTATTGAGCAACGAGGGCGTCGTTAGTCACTAGTGTCAGCTTCTCTAGCTGCGCCTGAGCGATGAGTAACCGGTCGAAGGGGTCACTGTGGTGCGTCGGCAGGTGGTACTCGTGTAGCGCGTGCGTCAGCGAGACAGGAAGCACGCCAAAGGCGTGCTTCTGCACCATCCGCGCTACGAAGAGGTCTGGCGCTTCGGGCAGCGGCAACTTCCCTAGCCGCGCCTTGATCGCGATCTCCCAACCGTTGACTGCACTCACGAGCACCTCGTTCGTAGCACTCGCAATCGCCGCCTCAGCGCCGCTAGAAAGTTTCTGGTCGTCCGCCGTCCACCACAAGAAGGTGTGTGTATCGAGAAGTAACCTCACTCCTCGAAAGCTTTGAGGATATCTTCAGGTAACGGCTCAAAGAAACTTTCGGGCACCTCGAATCCCTCAGCTCCTCCGGGTGTCCGTGCCCGTTTCTGTGTCAGCGGACTGAGGCGGGCAATCGGCTCTCCTGCTCGAGCGATGATAATCTCTTCGCCTAGGGCGACCCGCTCGAGCAGCTTGGAAAAGTGCGTTTTAGCTTCGTGGATGTTGACTGAAGTGCTCATAGAACCAGTATAGACTAAACGGTAGACTAAGACATAGCAATGCCACAGACGCGCGTGACTCGCGCAGAAGACAACTCAGCCTTCAGCGCAACACCTCATCTTCTTTGAGGGGCGTCAGCATCACGCGTAGGAAGTGGCGCTCCTTGCCTCCCTTGCTCGAATAGCGCCGGATGATTCCAAGCAGTTCACGCCGGAGCGCCTTAGCCTCCTGCATGTCGAGCTTTAGGTCAACCACGAGCGCATCGAGAATAGCTGGAATGTCGTCCGTCTCCGCTTCCCAGGTTCTGCCCTTTTCGGATGATGGTGCGACTTGCATCGCCCCGGCCTCGTCCCGCCATACACGCACGCCCCACCGCTCGTCAGCCTCCTCGAGCGCCTGCGCGTAGCCCCTATGGAACATGCCTAACCAGGGCTCCTCCCACTGCCGCAAGAGCGCCTCTAGCGTCTCAGCGTCGGTTGCTGCGAAGGGAACGAAGAAGGCGTCGGCAACCGCTCGGTAGTGCTTAAGTCGAAGTAGTCCGCGCCGTGACAGCCTGAGCAGGAACCTTTGGGGTGCTTGCTGAGGTCGTCGTTGCGCCAGAGTGCTAGAGCGAGGCGGTCTGCCTCAGCGGGGTCTAAACTTGTAGGCGTTTCGGGCGTCGTCGGCTCTTCGGGGTTAGTCGGGGCTGGCTCGTCCGTCGGATCTGTAAGCACAGGGTCTGCAGGCTCGGTCGGTGGTGTCGGCGTCGGTGAGGGTTGAGGTGGAGCTGAAGTAGAACAACCAAGGAGAATGCAGGTGAGTAGAAGTGAGATAACGATGCGACGGTGCATGAAGCAAGTGTAGATTAAATGTGAGCTGCGCTACCATGAATTATCGTATGCCATATTCGAAAGATTTTGCCTCAAGCAGCAGTGTGAACGAAAGGTGAACGCTGCCGTTTGAGCTCGCTACATTGCTAAATAAGAGTGACGTTCCTTGGCGTGTATGTGGTTGAAGATCACTGCTGCTGATTCAGCTTAGGAACTCGAGCACCGCACGGTTAAAGGCTTCGGGCATAAAGGAAATCTTTCGTACATGTCGCTGAAGTAACCCGAGCGCCAAACCTTCAAGCGCTGAGATGCAGCGTTACATCTCGGTCCGAGAGAGCCTATCCAACCACTCCGTGAAGAGCATCTCTTCGGCGGCTGATAAAGCCTTCGCTTCATTCATTTTTGTTTCGCTTAGGAGCGCCATGAGCGCGACGGCGTGGCTGATGACCCTCTCCTGAGGCGTCGTCTTTGGAGGCACATCGATGGTTGCATCCCTATTCGCTGCTGGCACCGTCATAGCCTCGAGCGTCACCTCCCGCATTCGCGCCGAAAGCGTGAGGTCTCGGCGCTCTGGTTTTTCGCTCAACAAGGTTAGGGTCACACCGCAGCCGGCCGCGTGAAACATCGACGCGGCGTCCTCAACACTCATGCGCAAAAGCCCCGCTTCAGCGACGCGGCGGATAAGAGCGTGCAGCGCTTCGTAGCCTTCCGCTGCTGCCGAAAATTCAGCGTCAGGACGTGGGTCACCGTACATAAGGGCGTAAAAGGCTGGATTGGAGAGCCCAAAAGCGACGTGTAAATTCCACCCCTCACGTAGCGCTTCCAGCGGGTCCTTAGATTGCGCTCCCCCAGACTTTTTCTGCAGATGAGCCGCAAAGCCGTAGCCTGCAACCGCATCGAGTAGCGCTCTCATGTCACCGAAATGCCGATAGATCGTAGGAGCTTGCACCCCGGCAGCGGCGGCGACCGCCCTAGTCGTCACCGCTTCGCGGCCCCCTTGAGCTAAAAGACTTGCAGCCGCGTGAACAATATTCTCTTTTGCGCTTCCATCTTCGGTCGTCATAGTTATCAATGATAACAAATTGGGTTAGCGTTACATTTATATCGTTGATAATCTATTAAAGTATCAACGATATACTAACAGGTTAGTCAAGGAGAGAAGATATGAAGATCGTTTTAACAGGGTCACTCGGACATATCGGCAAGCCTCTCGCCGTGACGTTAGCGCAACGTCACGCCGTAACCGTCATTAGCAGCTCACTGGAGCGACAAGGTGAGATTGAGGCGTTAGGTGCGAGCGCTGCAATCGGTTCTTTAGAGGATAAAGACTTCCTAGCTGTGACGTTCTGTAACGCTGACGCCGTATATTGTATGATTCCACCTAACTATAGCGAACCCGACTTGCGTGCGTATTACCGCAGGCTTGGTGAGAACTATGTCCAGGCCCTTGAACGTTCTGGCGTCGCGTGCGTGGTGCATCTAAGTAGTTTCGGCGCTGAATTAAGCGAAGGAACCGGAAACATCCTTGGCTCCCACGATGTCGAGGGGCGACTTAACGATTTGCCCGATATAGCTCTAACGCATATACGTCCGACATCTTTTTACTACAACTTGTACGGCTTTACCGACATGATCAAAGTGCAGGGTGTCATCGCTGCGAATTATGGTGGCAATGACAGCGTCCTTATGGTTTCCCCAAAAGATATTGCAGCTGCGGTTGCTGACGAACTAGAACGAGACGCAGAAGGTACGAGCGTGCGCTATGTGGCCAGTGATGAGCGTACCGGTTACGAGATTGCCCGTGTTTTAGGAGAAGCGATTGGTAAGTCAGACCTACGGTGGGTTGTGATTAGTGACGCACAGATGCAAGCAGGGCTAGCGGCAAGCGGTATGCCGGAGCACCTCGCCGCAAGCGTAACCGAGATGTATGACAGTATGCGCCGTGGAAGGCTGAGACAGGGCTACGACCGCGCGAATGCGTCCATTACAGGAGAAGTGAAGCTCGAGGACTTCGCTAAGGAATTTGCGGCTGCTTTTTAGGGTTGCTCCGGTCTAGTGTCCGCGATGGTCTGTTGGGACGCGAGATTCTGCAGTCGATAGGCTGGCACCCTCCAGTAGGTACAACAATTGCTTAGAGGGTACAACTACTAATCTCTTCTGCGCGAGTCGCGCGCGTTTCTCGCAAAAGACCTGTTAAGTCTTGTTTATAGATAGACGCATATAGGAGGGTGATCGGGTATTCAGTGAGTTTTAAGGAAGAAAGGGTACTGGTGGGGTGTGATAGACCACCAGTACCTGCTAGAAAGCATACCCGTTGAATTAGATGAAGTCGTTAGCAACATCAAGGTGTCCGAGACCCGAGCCGCTCCCGGTCAACCGCGCAGCTACAGCAATAGCTCGCTGATTCGCTTTCATGTTTACCGCTTTGTCAAAGGCGGGTGGTCGGTTAGGCGGATGCCGCGTGAACTGAGGCGGCAGCCCGCGCTGCTGTCACTTCTAGGAATGCCGCGCGTACCGAGCGTAAGCACGTTGAGCGAGGCCCGAACGTAGTGAGGTCGGTAGAGGAGTGAGTATCTGCCCTGGCAGGAGCTGTGGGCGCAGGAGGGCAAGAGACGCATCGTGGTCATAAACGCGACCCCAATGCTTAGCTTGGAGAATGACCCAGATGCGCAGTGGGGCAAAGGGAGTGACGACAAATGGTTCTATGGCTATAAGCTCTATCTCTTGCTCGACGCGGATACCGGGGAGGTGCTGGGTTTAGAACCGGCGACCGCTACGTAATGAGAGCCCTATAGGACGCGAACTTCTCAAGCGCTTACCCAAAGCGAGAGGCGTTGCTTTAGCTGACGCTGCTTATGACGCAGCGGCCAACTTCCACACCGCTCTGGCACGAGGTTACCATCTACTCACCTCGACCAACCCACGCCGGGGTGAGGCACAAGCAGCACCCAGGCAGCTCAACCAGCAAACTAGGCGACGCCTTGAGATGAAAGCGCTATTCAAGAAACGACTCGACATCGAGCGCGTCTTCAGCGTCTGTAAAGAGGTTTTAGGCCTTGCAAAGGTGCGCGTCCAGGGCTTCGCCGCTGTTAAGCGTCACGCGCTCGCCGCCGCGACCGCTTTCAGTGTCCTCGCGCAAGCGCTGACGCAAAGAGGTCGCTCCATGCTCGAGATTGCCCAGGTCGCCGCCTGATGAATAACCGATCACCCTCATCAAAACAAATAGCGTTGCTCTCGCTCAGCTCGGCGGCCCGCGCTGCACCAAAGTTTCAACCCTCTTCACTCACAACCTGACAAAACTGTGAAGCCGCTCCGTTAAGTTGACAGCAGGTTACAGCGACTTCTCCTAACATCACGCCACCCTCTGCGCTCTCCGACATCCGTTTCGCGTGGCTCACGTTGTCTCGTTCTTCTACTTGTGTCTCGAGCAGGCCGCTGCCAACCCAAATTCAGCACGGCGGAGGTCAACATATGCGGCGAGTAGGGGTTCTCATCTGTTTAGCGCTCTTCTGGGGCGTAGCGGCCCAGGACACGGGCGGTGACGAAACGGGCGGCAACGTGACAGGCGGCGCAATGAACTCGGGCGGCGGTACCTTTACGGGCATCGTCTTTGAAGATACCAACGAGAACGGCGCGCGCGACGAGGGCGAGGCGGGCGTCTCGGGCGTGTCGGTCTCGAACGGCGTCCAGGTCGTGCAGACCGGCGAGGATGGCGCGTACGAGTTGCCCGTGCGTGAGCGCATGATCGTCACGGTCACGAAGCCGCAGGGCTACATGGTTCCCATGGACAACAATAAGGTGCCACAGTTTTTCTATATTCATCAGCCTGAAGGCTCACCCGAAGTCATCCAGGAGTACCGGGGTTTGGAGCCGACCGGCCCGCTGCCTGAATCCGTGGACTTTCCGCTCGTGCAGGTGGACGAGCCTGACGCCTTCCGCTTCGTCGTGCTCGGCGACACACAGGTCACGACCCAGGAAGAGCTGACCTGGATGCGCGACACGGCCATCGCGGAACTCGGCAGCAGCGAAGCCCTTTTCGGCGTCGCGGTGGGCGACCTCGTGAACGACCCCCTGGGCCTCTACCCGCGCTACCAAGAGGTGATGGGCGGCTTGCCTTTCCCCGTCTTCTACCTGCCGGGCAACCATGACCTCAACTTCGACTCGCCCGACGACCAATATCACTTGGAAACCTACAAGCGCTACTTCGGCGCGCCGTACTACTCCTTCGACTACGGCCAAACGCACTTCGTGGTGTTCGACAACGTGCGCTACAACGTGGACGAGGGCTTTGAAGGAACCTACAACGGCCGCGTCAGCGACGAGCAGTTGGAGTGGTTCCGCAACAACCTGCAGTTCGTAGACCCGGACAAGCTCATCGTCCTAGGGATGCACATCGCGCTCACGAACTACGTGGACCGCGACGCCGAAAAGCACCAGGAGACGAACCGCCAAGAGGTTTATGACATCTTGGAAGAGGGCGGCTTCGAGAATGTCATCTCGCTTGCCGGGCACTCCCACACCGTCGAGCGCTTCCGCGAAGGCGAGACGTACGACCCCGGCATGGTAACGAACGACGACGGCGAAGAGGTCGAGTCTTTCGGTTGGGGCACCGTGCCCTTCCCGCAGTTCGTGGCGGGCGCGGTCTGCGGCTCGTGGTGGAGCGGGACCGAGGACGAGTTCGGCATTCCGACGAGCTATCAGCGCTGCGGCGCACCCAAGGGTTACATGGTCTTCGACGTGGAGGGCAACCAGTTCAGCGAGCACTGGAAGGTCTCGGGCTCGGACGACGCCATGCACATCAGCTTCGACTTCCCGCAAACCGGCTTCAGCGCAGATGGCGGGACACTCAGCGACATGGGCATCATCACGACGGGCGAGCTAGACAACGTCACCGTCGTCGCCAACGTCTACGCAGGCAGCCGCGACACGCAGGTCGAGATGAGCATCGGCGGCGAGACGATGGAGATGACCTGGAACCAGGACCAGCGCGACCCCTTGGCCATCAGCTTCCAGCCGCAGGACATGGACTGGCGCTTGACGACGGCGGGCAAGTCATATCACATCTACACCGCCACGCTGCCCGACAACCTAGAGCCCGGCGTCCACACCATCACGGTGCGCGCGACCGACCCCTACGGCCAGGAGTTCGTGGGCACGAAGGTCTTCGACGTATGGGCGGACTCGAGCGCCAGCCGCTAAGTTTTCATGTGTCGTAAGGGCGGGTCTCGAACCAGTCCCTGCGCCGCACAGTCCCTCACCCATATAGCCCGCACCGCTCGGTAGGGGCGATTCATGAATCGCCCCTACGCCGCACATCTCTTCTGTATTTATCTCGAGGTAATTCCCTATGACGTACACGAAGTGCTTGCCAATTCTATGTCTTTTCTTCTTCGCTTTCACCGCCCACGCCCACGACGAACACGGACCTACTCGCGTAGTCGCGCCCGCCTCGGCGGACTACCTCCTCTCGCTGCCCTCGAGTTGGTACGACTCGCGCCGCTTCGACCAGCCCTTGCCCGACGAGGGCGATAAGCTCTACGTCGCCGAGACCGAGGTGATGTTCGAGGCGTGGCGGCGCGGCGAGGTGCTGGGGCCGGTGTTACAGGTGCTGAGTTCGCCTGCTCCTGAAGGGGCGGCAGATGAGGTACTGCGTCAAAGTCTCGGTCTCGGCCTGCCGATAGCGGAGAAGCAAATTAAGCCTCACACCGTGAACGGTTACCCCGCGCTGAGCGCTCGCGGCTTCCCCTACCGCGGCGCACCCGAAACGGGCCTCACCGTACTTCTCGCTGGAGGCACGCTCTACCACTTTCTCTACGCTGCCGACCGTCCCGCGCACCTTCACGAGGTCGAGGAGATCGCCCACAGCTTCACGCTCCAAGCGGACGCCGCCGAGCGTGACGAGGTGCAGATTGCCGCCTCGAGCGAGCTAACCGACCTCATCGGCAAGCCCGCCCCGGACTTCGAAGCGGCAGTCATGGGTACTGACCTCCAAGAGCGCGTGACCCTGAGCGACCTGCGCGGCAAGACCGTCGTGCTGACCTTCTGGGCGACGATGTGTTTTAGCTGCCAGTTGGAACTGCCTATGCTCGAGCGCGCGGCTGCCGAGCGTGACGACGTGGTGGTCTACGCTATCAACTGGCGCGAGGCCCCCGGCGTCATCCGGCAGTTCACGGGCCAGCTCGAGACCTCGCCCACCGTCCTCTTAGACCGCGCCGGGCTCATCACCGACCGCTACGGCGTGAGCGTCCTACCCGCCACGCTGATTATCGACCCGCAGGGCATTGTGCGGGCTGCGCCGCAGTTCAAGATGGAGACGACCTTGGAAGAGGTGAAGGGGTGGCTCGAGGTTGCCACGGCGTCCAACTGAGCTTCAGGTATCGCTCGCAGCGTTCTGTGGCAGACATCAGATCGGCTCCGGTCCGACCGCGCAGTCGCCGGTTAAAAGCACGCCGCCCTGTTGCACGCCCGTCTCGGCACCCGCGAAGAGCAGTTTGTTTCCCCAGTAGGACTTTTGGAACACCGCATGACCGTACACAGGGTGTCGAGTGAGCGCCGCGCGGTCCGCAGGCGCGCTGCTCTGTTCGTCCCGCCACCACATATAGTCGAAGTAGTCGAGATAGCCATGCGGCGGGCTGCCGTAGAGCCTGGTCAGCTGGGCGAGGACGGCTTCTTCGCGCTAGCCGGGCTCACCTGAACTTTGGGACGACGCGAAGAATCCCTCTATAGCGCCGACCCGCGCGCCGTCTGGGCCAACGTCGTGCAGCTCGCCCAGCGGACCCCTATAGCTCACAGCGAAGCCGGGCAACCCCTCGTCGCGCCAGAAGGGTCTCTCGAAAACGACGACGGCTTTCGCCGAGCCGCCCATCCAGGTCGGCGTCGCGCGCTGAGCGCTCTGCAGCGCGTCAGGGAGAGCGGGCTCGAACGTCACGCTACGCTCAGCCACCCGCGGCGGGGGAGCTATCACGACAGCCGAGCCTTCACAACTCCTCCCGTCGATGAGCTGGACGCGCACGCCGTCGCATTCGAACTGAGGGAAGGTTACTAGTCCCAGCTCTTCGACCAGCTCCGAGATGAAGCGGTGGTGGGGCCACACCCAGGTCGCGTCCAGATCAAAAGGGGCTTCGTGACTCGTCACTGTAAAGGTGCGCCCGCCGACCCTGGACCTAGCCTCGAGCACTAGGGCGGGCACCCTGCGCTTCGTCAACAGATACGCCGCTGTGAGGCCGGATAGCCCGACCCCGACAATGATGACCGGCTTCACGCAGGTGGCATGGTCATTGATTGCGCCCCGCCATCACGCCGCCGTCGACGTCCCAGTTGGCCCCCGTCACCCAGCTCGTCTCATCCGAGAGCAAAAAGTCGATGACGCTGGCGACGTCTTCGGGCTGACCGATGCGTCCTATAGGGTGAAACGCATCAAAGCCTCGCAGCGTTTCAGGAATCTTATCCGGCTCAATAAACTCGCCGTAGATGGGTGTCTGCACCACGGCGGGGGACACCGCGTTCACGCGGACGCCGTGCTCGGCCAGCTCCATCGCGAGATGCTGGGTCAGGGCGTGAAGCCCAGCCTTGGCTATAGAGTAGGCGCTCGAGGGCGTCGCCTTGACAGCCTGCTTCGCCCACATCGAGCCGATGTTGACGATGCTCCCGCCGCCGTATGCCTTCATGTTTTCGCCCACTGCTTGCGTGACGAAAAAGGTGCCACGCAGTGGGGCCAGGTACTTGTCGTAATCCTCCGGGGCGTGCTCCAGGAAAGGTTGCGGGTTAAAGGTGCCTGCCGCGTTGACGAGGTATTTGATGTGGAGGTCGATCGCTGCCTTCAGCTTGTCCGTGAAAGCCCCCACCGCTTGCTCGTCTGCCAGATCCACCGCATCGGTTCTGACCTTAGCCGCATTACCTAGATCGGTTGTCGCGGACGCTAGCTTCGCCTCGCTAGAAGAGACGAGCCAGACGGGTACGTCTCGCTTGAGGAGCCTTTCCGCTACGGCTTTACCCATGCCGCTGGAGCCGCCCACGATTAACGCAATTTCGTTCATAGTTAAAACCCTTCCAACTTGCCTTGGTCTTACGTTCGGTTTGAGCTACTGGTAACGATTTATTTGAGAGTCTACGACGGCTCTAAACAGCTTCGTCCCTTCTTCCGCGGCGCGGGTGGTGAGTTGGGCGCCCTGCACGAGCGCCAGGAACGCTTTTGCCTCTTGTTCCGGTTTCCCTTCGAGCTGCCAGCCTATATCTTTCCCTTCCTCGAACACCTGGGTCAGCCACGCCTCGGTGTCCCTGAAGAAGCCGTTAAGCGATTCGCGTGCAGGCTCGGGCAGAGACGTGATGTCCAGCGTTAGCATCCCGCAGAGGCAGAGCTCACCTTCCTGCAGACCGCGTGCGTAGAGATCGACGAAGCCCGCGAGTTGCACGCGCGGCGGCTCTTGCCCGAGAGCAGCCAAGGCCACCTTGAAGCGGTCTCGGTAGGTCTGAATCAGGCCGTGCAGTAGGTCGGCCTTGGTGCTGAAGTGGTAGTGAACGCTCGCTTTTTTGATACCGAGTTCCGACGCTAGATCGGCATAGCTGAAGCCGTTGGCACCCCTGCTGCGCGCGAGGTGTTCGGCGTGAGTGAGGATGTCATCACGAGTACTGGACACAATTCTAGTCTATCTACTAGTAGGTAACTAGTCAAGGACTAGTTACCCTGACTTCGTAGACGCCAAAGAAGAGCACTTCCGTATAGTCTAGGTCAGGGTAGCGCGCATCTCACGCAGAAGCCCTCACACATCTGCCACTCGGTCAGCTGTAGGATAGCGAGGCGAAGCAAAGTAGCGTTGAATAAGCGCGCGGTGCTACATTGCAGTATCAGGATTGCATACGTTCTAACTCTAGGTTGATATAGTCTTACAAGGGAGCGCATCATAGCAACCTCCGAGCCCCAGTCCAAAGCTGATATCGTCGCCGCCCTCGATCTTCTGCGTGCCGAGGGTCTATCCTTCTGGGCGTCACTGCCGCCCGAGCGCTTCATCACCCCCTTCGGGGAGTCCTGGTCTCCGGCTGACAACTTGCGCCACCTGATCCGGTCCACGACCCCCCTAGCGCAAGCGTTTGCGCTGCCGGGGGTGATGCTCGAAGCCCGCTTCGGCACTCCACAAGGTCCGCCGCGTTCCTTCGAAGCGCTACGCGATGACTACCTCGAGCGGCTCGGGGGCGGGGTTGACGCGGGCGACTACGCCCCGCCGAAAGTAGCACCACCTACCGACCCAGCCACGTATCAGCGTGACCTGCTCGTCCGTTCCGGCAAGGTGCTCGCAGACCTAACGGCGGCGGTGACCAGGTGGGACGAAGTAAAGCTCGATGCTTATCAGCTGCCCCATCCGCTGCTGGGTAACTTGACGCTACGGGAGATGCTCTTTTTTACGCTCTACCACTATGCGCATCATCAGCAGAATGTTGCCCGGCGGCTAGCTACTGTGGATGGACTACTGAGCTAGCGGGCGCAGCAGGCGCGTAGGTAAAATATCTTTGTCTAGCGTTAGCGTCATCTGCGGCTCAAGTAGTTTCCCGTAGAGTGAGTTGTAAGGTTACTCACGAGGCAGTCACTAGAGCCTACCGAGCATCACACTCACCCCACCGAAGCCCTGGCCGAAGGTTGGCGCTCTGAACATCGCTGCCCCGAGGCAAACCACACCTACTGGCAGGAGGACGAACCCGGCGAGGAGCATCGCGTCGAATATTCCTTGGATCGCCCCCCACAGGAAGACGAGCGTCGCCTGCTCCTCGGGGGACGCACCGGGAGCGTGGTAGGGGTCAGAGATCAGAATTTGCGCGACACGCTGGAAGTTTTGGGCCATCCAAATACCGAGGCCCAGAATGCTCAGAACGCTCCCGAAGAGAGCGGGGGCAAGACTCTCCCGCCGCAGCGCACGATGTAAGGCGAGGAAGTGAAGAACCCACAAGATGACGACGGCGGAGAATAGGCTGTTCTCGACGGTGCGCCCCGCCCTGATCTCCGGGAACTTATCGATCAAGTACGCCGCCGAAGTCTCGACGGTCACGAACACACCGACGAAGACGAAGGTGGCAACCATGAGGACGCTGCCCAGCATGCCCGCCAGTCCTCCCCACCGCAGGACGCTCCTCTCCTCGTCCTCCATGTTCTGTAAATCGTTCTTTTCTAAATGCACAGTCGCTTTCATTCGCTTCCTCCAGGCTTACTGATCCAGTTATTTTCGAAGTTACGCGCTCGCACACTTCTTTCACTCGTCTCCTCGACGCTGTCGCCAGTCGCGCCCCCTGCGCTAAGGTCATAAGGGCGTCGCGCTGCGGGCAGTTCACCCGCTGACGTTCGGTCGAAGCCGCGGGTTATGAGGACGACCGCCAGCGTCACCTCGAGCAGCGCCGTCGGCGCGTTCAGCACGAAGTAGGTCGTCGTCACCAGCTGAACCTGGTCGAGCATGTATAGGAGGGTCGCCGCGAGCGTCATCACGGTGCCAGCCAGACCCCAGATCGACATCCAACGCGGGATGAGTCCGGTTCTCAAGAACGCCACGTAGAGGTATAGTCCGCCGAGGCTCCAGGGGAGGATCACCCCGATGTGATTCAGCCCGTCGCGCGCGAAACGGAGCAACGCCCCGAGCACCTCGAGGTGGACCGGGTCGGGTCCGCCGGTCTGCGCCAGGCTGCGGCCGAGGGCGAGCAGAAGCAGAAGGGTGACGATCCCGACAAAGAGGAACGCCGCCCCGATGAGGCGAAAGGCGAGGTAGGCGAGTGCCCCCCTGCGACTGTCCATTCTGACGACCGGATAGGTGATGACCGCGACGAACACGTAAATAATGGTCATCGCCGTCTGGAAGAAGACGGCGACGAGGACTCTTAGTTTGATCGAAGGCAGCGTTATGAGATAATCCGGGGCTTCTATCGCCGGGACCGAGCTCAGTACCCCGGATACTATGCCCGCGATCAACAAGATGCCGAACGCCGTCGCGGTTCCTCTATTCGTCTCATGGGGATTCAGAGTCACAGGTTTGTCCTTACCTGGCAACCCTTAATGCCAGCTTCAATCACGTTCACGCCTTGACCGGTACCGCGACGTGCATGAGCGCCGAAGGTGTCCGGCAACCGACAATGGCTGGGGCTTCCTGAATAAGCGCGTCGTTTTGGGTAGCCGCTACCATAAAGAGGGCGAAGTCCACGCGGCGCGTGAGGTTGCTCTTCAAGATGGGATCGCCGACGTGCCGGCTCCATACCGGCAGCCCCTGGCTCTCTCCCTCTTCCAGGTCGCTGCCTCGCACGACCGTCCAGCGCGTGTCGCTGGCGAACACCCGCCTGCACGCTTCCACCTGGTCGTCAATGTCAACAAAGCGAATGAGTCAGGCGAGCCAACCGAAGACCTTCACGAAAGCCCTGAATTGACGTGAATACACGTCCTGATTGTCCCTCGTGATGTGCCACCCACATGAGAACACGAGGCGCGCCCCCGGACGCGCGTAGTCGAGGACCGCCTGCGCCGTCCCAGTCGCGTACTGCTGGACGCCCCATGGGACCAGCACAGTGAGCACCGCGTCGCAACCCGCGACCGCCCTCTTGATGACCTCACGGTCGTCGGTCGCGCCTGGCACAACCTGAATGCGCCCCTTGAACCGCTCGAGCTTCTTGACGCTCCCCTCGCGGCACACGCCGACCACCTCGTAGTCACGGTCCAGGGCGTGCTGCACCATGTACTGGCCGAGCTTGCCGGACGCGCCGACGATGCAGACCCTTTTGGGCTGCACCTTTTGTGAGCCCGCGTCTTGGGTCGCCTGCTCTTCTGAAGTCTCCACGTTACCCGTTCTCCTTCCGTTTCACTATTACCGATCCGGTGCATTCCATACAACTGATAAACTTACAGTGTAAGGTATAACTTACGGTGTAAGATTGTCAAGGGGCAATTTGAGCTACGTTTATATAATTTAGGTCGCAGACGTGAGGAGGCTGACCTTGACAAAGACGAATCCACGCGCAGAGCCGCGAGCCCCCTTAACGAGGGAGCAAGTTATACATGCCGCCGTCCGCCTCGCCGACGAAGAAGGGGTCGCGTCGCTCTCTATGCGCAAGCTAGCGGGGAGGCTAGGGGTCAAAGCGATGTCTCTGTACCATTACGTGACTAACAAAGACGAGGTTCTAGACGGTATTGTAGACGCTGTTTTCAGTGAGATCGCACTGCCTTCTAGCGAAGAGGATTGGAGGGCGGCTATGCGGCGGCGCGCGCTCTCGGCACGAGCGGCGCTCTTGCGCCACCGCTGGGCTGTCGGGCTGCTAGACTCGCGGGTCAATACAGGCCCTGCGACCCTACGACATCATGACGCAGTCATCGGACGGCTTCGGGAAGCCGGCTTCTCGGTTGCGTCGACCGCTCGCGCGTTTTCCATCACGGACAGCTACATCTACGGCTTCGTGTTACAGGAATTAAGCTTACCGTTTAGCACCTCAGAGGAGTTAGAAGAGGTGGCGGAGACGATCCTCCAGCGGATGCCCGCCAGCGCCTACCCCCACATCACAGAGCTGATGGTGGAGCACGCCCTGCAGCCGGGCTACGCCTACGTGGACGAGTTCGAGTTCGGGCTCGAGCTTATCTTGGACGGGCTCGAGAGGGTTCGCGGTAAGTAAGAGTTGCGCGCGTTTGCTGCAGAAGGCGAAATGCCTATAGCCTAGAAGGCATACCGCACCTCACAATACGGCAACCTCTCAGCGAGCAACCTCTTAAACTCCCGCACCCGCGCGCCCTTGTACCCGCGCTTATACCGCACGTTCTTCCCGCCCATCTTCGACACCTTCGCCTCTTGGTTCTCGGGCGTCCAGAGCAAGTCTTCGGCCTTCGGATGCCATCCTAAGTTGACCTCGTGCAGCCCCTCATTATGCGTCAGGAAGATGACCTCACACTTGAGCTGCGCTTTAGCCTCCTCGGAAAGTACGTCGTCCACCTCTTCTAAAACCGCCGCGTAGTCCTCCAACCAGCCTTCGTAGAGGATGATGGGGCTGAAGTTGAGGTGCACCTCATAACCTGCCGCCACGAAGTCGTTCACTGCTGCAATGCGCTCACTCATGGGCGAGGTGCGCACATCTACGGTCTTGGCGATCTTCTGCGGCATGAGCGAGAAGCGGATGCGGGTTTTGCGCTGCGGGTCGTAGTCCAAGAGGTCGCGGTTGACACATTTGGTTGCGAAGGACGCCTTGGCATTGGGGATGTTCCGAAAGAGCGCCACAAGATCATGGACGTTGTCCGAAATAGCCGCGTCCACCGAGCAGTCACTGTTCTCGCCAATATCGTAGACCCAGTACGTGGGGTCGGTTTGAAGAGGTGGCTTAGGAGGCTGCTTGGCGGTGTGGCGACGAATGGCTTTACAAACAGCGTCGATGTTTACAAAGGTGCTGACGGGGTTGGCGTACCCCTTGCGGCGCGGCACATAGCAGTACGCGCACGCCATCGCGCAGCCGTTCGCCGTACCTGGCGCGATGAAGTCGCCGCTGCGCCCATTTTCACGCACAGGTAACGATTTGCGTACACCCAAGACGAGCACGTCGCGCTTGATACGCACCCAGTCGTCTACCGAGCCCTCGTTACCGTGCAAGCTGGGGATGTTCCAGTGGGAGGGAACCTCTACGCGCTCCGCATCGGGAAAGCGAGCCAGAATTTCCATCCCGCGTGGGTAGGCGGGCACACCTGGCTCCATGTAAATCTGCTTGATGTTGAGAAGAGGGATCAGGGGTGCTCCTTCGATGTTTTACTTCGTGTGCCAACAGCCGAACAAGCGAGTATACGTCGCCGACAGAGGCGCAGCCAACCGCTCAGACTACGCCTCTAAGGTCGTCCGAAGCGCACGGGTGCTTGTGACTGCGGTACGTTTGCGTGAGACGTGCGCGTTAGCCGCACAAGACCCCGGCGAGCTTCGGCCCGAAGGACGACCTTTAGCTTCTCCACCAAACCTATGCAGGGCGCTGAGTGGATTTTCATTCAACTGAGGAGGTATCCCCTGCGCCCTGCACAAACTTAAACGAGGAAAACGAGCCCAGCCGTCCCTAGATTGGCTATCAATCCGATGTGATGCCGGACGACGAGGCGGCTGACACCGCGCCGCACGTCCACAATAGGTCCGTCGCTGCTCGTCGTGCGCACGTCTCTGACCGCCGCCGCGATGCGTCCGAAGGTGATCAAATAACCTGTGACGAACTAGAAGAAGGCGAGCGGCAGTAACGACGGCCAACTCCAGCCGTTGAGCACCGCTAGGTACACTAGAGCTGCCGTGCCGAACAGAATAACAAAGCCGTTAGCGGGCGGCAACAGTGGGGTAAGGCGCTTTAAGGACTTGTGTGTGAAGCGTATATCTTCGTCGGCAACGGCGGGGCTGTGTTGATCCAACCCCAGCCTGAGCACCGAGTTTTCGACGCAAGAGAGCACGTAGAAAATAGCCGTGCCGAACGAGAAGGCAGCGACGGCAAAAGCTGCGACAAAAGTTTCCATTAGTTTTTCCTTTCCGAGGCTCGAGCCTCACACCAGTCGTTTAGAGTGCAACCTGCTGAGGCTGGCTGGCAGCGGGGGCGCTACGCAGCCGTGTAAGACCAACCTTCTGTGATAGATATGCGCGGATGTCCGCGAGATTGGTGCTCACCGCGCCGATGTAGCCGTCCGGCCTGACCAGATAGAAGCCGTCCGATAAGCCGACCTCCGCGTAGATAGTCCGGTCGGTGAGCAAGATGGGCTCAGGTATTTCCGTGGGCAGACCTCCCATCCCGCCTTGCCTCGCCGCTCGCTCCCCTACAGCGAAGAGCGTAAAGCGTGCCGGGTTGAGACGTTCGTACACGCCATACCCGTCCACCTCAAACCAGGGAAAGCGGTCGCCTGCTCTGACCTCCCCACGCCCGCCGACGCTCAAACTCCGACCCCGGTAGTTCAGCGAGGTCTGGGAGAGGGTGCCGTACATCTTCGCCTGTACCTGCTTCATAGGTAGCACGGTCGGCACGACCAGCGGCAGCACCCAGCGGCGCACGAAGCCCGCAATTCCTCCGGTCGAGGCGATGAAGCCTGAAAAGACGCGGTCGGTGGAGTTGACGAGCGCCGTAGCGTTCGGGTGACGCTCTTCGTGATAGCTCTCCAAAAGTCCTCTGTCCGCCTCACCGCGCAGCACGAGCGCGAGCTTCCAAGCGAGGTTATAGGCGTCCTGCAGGCCGGTGTTCATCCCCTGCCCGCCGATCGGACTGTGAACATGCGCCGCGTCGCCCGCTAAGAACACCCAGCCTTGCTTGAAGTGCTCAGCGACTAGATGATGGACGCGGTAGGTGGCGAACCAGGCGACGTCGCTAAAGCGCATAAGGTCGCCCATCGTCTCTTCAAAGTAGGGCTGTAAGTCCTCGAAGGTCAGGTCGCTCAGATGCGCGTAGTCGTCCGGCACGATGCCGACGAGCCGAAAGCGGCGCGCACCTTTCATCGGGAACATGGCGACGAACTTGAAGTGGTTGCTCAGGAAGATGTTCAACTCGCCCTCAGCAGGACGGCCTTCGATACGGAGGTCGGCGACAAAAAAGCGGTGTTCGAAGGAGTCGCCCTGGAAATCGATGCCCGCGCCCTTGCGCACGGTGCTGCGTGCGCCGTCCGCACCTAAGAGGTAGCGGACGTGGGTGCGCTCGGTCTGACCGCTGTGGCTCAGAGTAGCCTCGACCCCTGCGGCGCTCTGGGAGAAGGTTTCGAAGCCGCGTATTCCACTCGACATGGACGCCCTGACGCTCCAAGTCGCCCCCGAGAATCGCCTCGGTACGGTCTTGCGGCAGGATCAGGATGTAGGGAAAAGGGCTGACACCCTGCCCGGCATCCCCAAACGGCACGCGGCCCAACTTGTTCCCGCCGCCAAAGAGATTCACTGCGCTGGAAGGAAGCCCCTGGCCTACGGCCTCGTCTGCTAAACCGAGTTGCGAGAAGACCTCAAGGCTGCGAGCCTGGACGCCCGTCGCCTTGCTGAATTGAGACGGGCCACTGCCTGCGTCGATGATGCGGGGTGTGATCCCCCAGCGGCTGAGCAGCGCCGCCAGCATCAGCCCGGTCGGACCCGCGCCGACGATGAGTACGTCGCCTTTTCCGTTGTTAGCACTTTCAGTTTCGTTCATCGCTCTGCCTCTTTTGACAGTTGTCTATTAAAAGACATATGTTAAGTTAGAGTATCGAACAGAACGGGGTCAAGCACAGATTCAGGTAGACGTCTACTACTAGACAGAAAGGGCGTTATGTCTAATTCGGCAGGTACAGGAGAAAGAAAAACGGATAGGCGGACGCGGCGTTCACAGAAGCAGCTCTTCGAGGCGCTGATGGAACTTATACATGAGAAGCCTTTTGACCGCATCACCGTATCCGAAATTGCGGAGCGAGCAGATGTGGCGCGGGCGACCTTCTACTTACATTTCGACGACAAGGATGCGCTGCTACTCAGTTCACTCGATACGTTGGTAGAGGGCATCGTCGAAGAGATCAAGGGGTTCTCCCAGCGTGACCTAGTGAGCGGCGTGCCACACCCCGCGCTCATCGTGTTCGAGGTGGTGCAGCGAGACCCCGCGCTCTTTCGCGTCATCTTGAACGGACAAGGAGGTAACTTGCTCCTCCAACGTCTGCGCCTCTACGCGGCGCAGACGGCGCATCAGGCGGTTAAGTCGATGGGTATCACGCCCTCTATCCCCCCTGCCTTCATCGCGGATTTTATGGCGGGCGCGATGCTCTCCGTGCTGACGGGCTGGCTCGAGGAGGACATGACAACGCCGCCAGGTGAGATGGCGCAGAGATTCTACAGCTTGGTCAGACCGGGAATCTTACAGGTCCTATCGCTCGACAAGCAAGGGGGCAGGATCTAAGTTAGGAGAGGCCATGTGTGACCTTTCAGACCAAAGCTTGCCTAGACGCTATGCGCGTGTTGCGCGCAACTCACGCACAACGCCAACCGAAATCTGCTAGAATTGTGACCACATATGGCTACATCGAAACCTACCCATATCGGCGTGCGCGAGTTCCGCGACAAAGCCAGCCACTACCTTTCTAAGGGTGAAGCGCTTGCTATCGAAAAGCACGGTGAGGTAATCGGCTACTATATCCCTGTTAAGCGTGACGAAGCAGCTCGGAAGAAGGCTTTAGAAACGTTCGAGACAAAGCTTGAGGCGTTTTCTCGAGGAGACAGGCCTAGACGAAGACGAATTGGCTGAGAGCCTCACTGTTAAGCGTGAAGCTAGCCGTTGACGCTAACATCCTCGTCGCTGAACTCACCCGAAAAAGGGGACGTGCGCTTATTACTGGCGCGGGGCTCGAGCTGTTCATTGCCGAGAAGCCCTGGGAGGAGACCCAGCACGAGCTAGCTAAGCGCTACCGCGCTATTGCAGAGCGTACGGGTGCATCTCCTGAGAGTGCCGACGAGCAGTACCGTTTAGCCATTGATCTCGCTGAAGCGAATGTGCAGGCTATAGGACAAGCGCTGTATGCTTTATTCGAGCAGGACGCTAGACGGCGAATCCCTCGCGACCCTGATGATTGGCATACGGTTGCTCTAGCGCTGACCTTGGGCGCGGACATCTGGACGCAAGACAAGGACTTTTTAGGCTGCGGCGTGGCAACCTGGACAACTGATACGCTCGTGGCGCAGCTCAGCAGTAGATAGCTTTCTGCGCATACAGACCTTGACCGTTTTGTGCGAGAGACGCGCGCAACTGCCGCATTGCAAGTAGGCCATGCCCCTCTCAGCCAATGACCAGCCGGTAGAGTAGCCCCACCCCCGCACTCACCGCTAAAGTCGGGATCATCCCCGTTTTGAACCGGAAGAGCGCGACAAAGGCAGTGACGGCGATGACAAGTGCGATGGGCTCGAGCGTCGCCCAGTCCGGCACCATCAGCCGTAGTCTGCTGAAGTAAACGTCTGTGACCTGCGAAAAGACCGTGTGAACCCCGAACCAGACCGCCAGATTGAGCACCACCCCGACCACCGCTGCAGTGATAGCCGAGAGCGCTGCTGTGAGCGAGCGGTTGCCCCGCAGATGCTCGATAAAGGGTGCGCCCAAAAAGATGAAGAAGAAGCAGGGCGCAAACGTCATCCAGGTAGTGAGAACGGACCCTAGGACGCCTGCGACAAGGGGGTCCAACCCGCCTTGCCGATACGCGCCCATAAATCCCACGAACTGTGTGACCTGTACGAGCGGCCCCGGCGTCGTCTCGGCCATACCGAGCCCGGCGAGCATCTCGCCGGGCCGGAGCCAACCGTAGACTTCCACGGCTTGCTGCGCAATGAAGGCTAACACCGAGTAAGCACCGCCGAAAGTCACAACGGCTGCCTGGGAGAAGAAGAGGGCGATCTGGGTGAAGACGCTGTCCATGCCGAGCACCAGTAGGATGGCGAGCAAGGGTGCGAACCAGATACACAGCCATAAGGCGCTCGTTCTAAATGCGTAGGCCCAGGAGGGCGGGGTATGCGAGGCGACCGCATCGGTGATCACGAAACCCGCCTCGTTGTCCTCTACGACCTCTCGCCCCCGAACGACGTAGAACAGTTCGGGGGCGAGCTTACCGCCCAGAAGTCCGGTGAGCCCGGCGGCGAGTACGATGAGTGGAAAGGGCATGGTGAAAAAGAAAATGGCAACGAAGGCGAGCGCGGCGATGAGCAACATGGCCCAGTTTTTTAAGACACGCCTGCCGATACGGATCACGGCTTCGACAACGAGGGCGAGCACCGCTGCCTTGAGCCCGAAGAAGAGCGCCTCGACAAGGCCGGTGTTGCTATAGAGCGCGTAGATGATGCTGAGCGCGAGGATGGACAGGAAGCCGGGCAGGATGAAGAGCAGCCCTGCTACAAGCCCGCCTCTGGTTTTATGGAGCAGCCAGCCGATATACGTGGCGAGCTGCTGCGCCTCGGGCCCGGGCAGGAGCATACAGTAGTTCATGGCGTGCAGGAAGCGAGCTTCACTGATCCAGCGCTTCTCTTCCACCAGCAGCCTGTGCATCACGGCGATCTGACCTGCCGGGCCGCCGAAGGAGTTGAGAGCGACCTTGATCCACACACGCACCGCTTCGGAGAAGGGAACGTCGTGAGGGTCACTCGAAAGGGTTGCGGGTAAGGGCTTATCCATCATGTCTCCTCGCTTTTCTTTACGGTCTGGCTCACGCGCGGATTCACTGCCTCGAGAAGGTCGTGTAGAGCGCCTCGAAGAGTTGCCGCCCCCTCGCCTCGAGCGCCTCATCGCTAAGTTCTAGGGCGAGCCAGCCGTCTAAGATAGCGTCTAGCCCGGGCACTTCGCTGCGGACATAGCGCGCGTCGCGCAGGTCGATCTCGTGGACGATCTGGGCAATCGGAGAAAGTGCCCTATCCTCTAAAGCAAAGGCTGTAAGAAGCGTCTCAAAGGTACAGAGCGAGCCGATGTGTCCGAAGACGGCATCATCCATGTCGAAGCTCATCTCTCCCTGATTAGCTGAACTGCGGTAAAAAATGGTCGCTTCTGGGTCAATAAAGCGTCTGATGAGCCAGGCTGAGGCGAGTCTGTCCACGTGCGGTTGTGGCCGTGTAACCCAGGTTTTACCCTGATACTCAGCCCGGTCAACGGTGGTGACCTGAACTCCATTGCCGGAGCGGGGTAACACCTGTTGCTCAAGGTCGGTCAGCTTGGCCGCGACCTGCTTGCCCGCGGGTGAGTCGAAGAAGTCCACGCGCTTCAGCTCCACAAAGCGCCGCCTGAACTTGTCGAGAGCTTTAAGGGGTACGCCGTCTTCCTCACCTGTTTCAGTCAGGGACACCTCGAACGCCTCGAGGTCACCCAGCAGCTCCGCATACGCCTCGGCGCGCGCCTGATTGAAACGCAGGACCAGCTCCGGCTCACCCAGCCGCTCGAAGCGCTCGACGTTCATGACGAGGGCTTCCCCTTCGGCCGTCTCAATCTCCTGGGCGAGCCAGGTGAAAGACTCCAAGCACTCAGGTCGCTCGGGTAGGACGTAAGCCCCTGTCACAGGTAGCGCCCCTAAACGCTGCAAGCGCCGCCACAGCGTTACGCGGGCGCTCGAGGGGGGTTTGCTCGGTAGCGAGTAGGAGAGGACGAGCCAGCGCATTGACAAAAGTGTATAACTTGTTTATTGTAAAAGCAATAGTTATTGCATAGTTACTAAGAGAGGCTGAGATGACCCGACGAATCCTCTTCCTGTGCCCGCACAACGCGGCGAAGAGCGTAATGGCGGCGACGCACTTTAACCGGCGGGCAAGCGACCTAGAGTTAGAAGCTCGAGCCTTCTCTGCAGGCACCGAGCCGGATGAGGAGGTCGCGCCGCGCGTTGCTGCCCTTTTGAAAGAGGAAGGCTACGACGCAGCACATAAGCCGCGGAAAGTTACTAGGGCAGACTTCGAAAGAGCAGTGCGCATTATCTCCATCGGCTGCACATTAGGTGATCTGCCGCAAACCGCTAAAGAGGTCGTGCAGTGGGACGAGGTGCCGCCGCCGAGTCAGGACTTAGATAGCGCATGGCGTCAGATTAAGGCGAGAGTAGACGACCTTATCAGCCATTTGAGTTCTGCTTCCGGGAAGGCGTAGCAGAAACTATTCTGCGGCAGTCGCGCGCTTCACACGCACAACGCCTGCACGCTGCGAGGTGTCACCTTTCATTGTTGGACTCCGACACGCCTTATGCATCTGCTGCGTCAAGCGAGTCTTGACTTTGATCCGCCCCTTCGGGTTTCTGCGCTTCATCCCACTGCATTTGTAGAGCGTCGTCGTAAGTTAGCAGTGACGAGCGCCCGCCGAAGCAGGCGAGACCTAAGGCGAAGAAAAGTGTGAGGCGGAAGTCGAGACCAGAGGGGTTGAAAAGGCTGAACAGCAGCCTTTTCCCGAATGAGAGAAACCCAGTCTATCTCGCGCCCTTGCGGAGATCGCGTGTCGCAATGTATAACAAGAGTGTCCCCTCATCGCGAAGAAGCGTTGTAGACAGCAAAAGCTAAGCTGCATTCTGGTTTAGCCTAGTCACTAGGGCATCTTTTGCTTTGTCCGCAGCTAGTTGTTGCGCTCCTTTCCAAGAGAGTGTAGGGTCACGCCGACGCTCGAGGCGGATGCGGTGCAAAGCAGCGATGCACCAGTCGAAGTGTCTGAGTTGGGCAGCGTAAGCGAAACATTGACACGTGGCGAGCGCGAGATTTTGACGTAGGGTACGGTGCATGACCTCTAAACCCCAACGCGCTTTGTAGACGCGGATAAGCTCTTGGACACCAACTTGGATAGTACTGACTAAGATGCTGAGTCTCCCAGTGAGCTTATAGCGATACCAGATGAAGACGAGGTCACATTTGCCCACTTCTGGAAGGACAACTGTGAGCCGCTTGGCGTAGCAGCGGAGCTTACGGTAGTAACGCGCTCGACCTGGACGGAACTGCTCGGCTAGGTTTCGTGCCTGGAGCTGTTGCCCTTGATACTCGACTCTTGTACTGCTGCGAAAGCGCCCAACGACGCCTACGGGAAGGTGCGGCAAGGAGCGTAAGCCGAGTTTACTCGTGAATTCAGCATCCACCACTACGCCCTTCAACTCATAGCCTGAAAGAAGTACATCACCGACGACGTTCAGCATCGCTTCACTTGCTGTTAAGTAGGGATAGTCTTTCGTCGCTATACGCTCGCTCGGCGCAGCGGCGGCTCGGAACATGGTAGGGTCTTGTCCCCTTGTGAAGACTAAAGCACTGGTCGTAAAGCGGTGTCCCCATTCGACACCTGTGTGAGTGAACTGCCGATCAACCCCTTCGATACAACTTCCCTCGTGCCTGAGCTTGATAAAATCTACGGCTAAGTACCCGCCAGCAGGTGCACCTTCAAGCCGCTCACGCCAGCTCTCACCTAGCTCGGCTCGCTTCATTAGCCGGCAGCAGTGCGTCAAACCAAAACAGAGCAAGCCTGTTGCTACCATCTCTCTGATGCTACGAAGTCCTGAGAGTAGACCTGCAACGTAACCTTCGCGTAATCTAGCAATTGCGATACTGGACATACCGCAGATTACCCGTAGTGACCGGACTCTTTCGAGTTGGTCGCTACGGGTAGTCGTTTGGGACGGCTTTCCTACGCTAGGGAACATTCTTGGTATAAGATCGTAGATGAGGGCGAGGTGAAGCCGGCTCCGCGCAAGCTTTGGCGGTGGATTGTGTCGGCACCACGCCAAACAGCTCACGACGGTGCTCGAGCAAGTAGAAAAAACTGCCGCGCTGCCGGTTCGTCACCCACCGCCAGCCAGAGGTTGTCCTTCGTCAGGCTAATCCGCATGTTGGAGCAGACCCCTTGAGGTAGGGTTGGAGCTGAGGTTTTGCGAGTTATCGCGAGCCGCACGACGCTCGGACGATCAGCTCTGCGTTCCCAATGTGAACATTGCGCTCGGGCGGCGTGTCGCCCTGCACAAGCCCAATGAGCACCTCACCCGCGCGCTGCCCCTGCTCCCTAGGATGCGTGCGCACCGTCGTCAGTGGGGGCGCGGCGTAGGCCGCCGTTGGAATGTCATCATAACCGACCACTGCAACGTCCTCGGGGACGCGCAAGCCGCGTTCATAGAGCGCCGCTATTGCCCCGAACGCAATGGTGTCGTTGCCCGCGAAGAGTGCGGTGAAAGGTGGCGCGTCCTCGAGTAAAGACCTCATCGCTTCGTAACCGCTCTCGGCGCTAAGCCCGCCGTAGCGCACGAGGCGCTCATCCATCTCCAGGCCAGCCTCTTCGAGCGTCTGCCTATAGACGTTCAACCTGTCGAGCGAACCGTGATACGAGACGGGCGCGTAGGTGATATGCGCGACGCGCTCGTGACCCAGGCCGATGAGGTGATTGACCGCCTTTCTCATGAGGGGCTGCTGGGTGATCGTATACGCTTTCGGATGGGCGACATCATCAACGAATACCAGCGGAAAACCGGAGTCGATCAGCTCGCCTTGCACGCTAGCGTCCTCGAGATGTGGGTTCAGTACGATCAACCCGTCAATCTGCCGCGCAGCGATGAGCGAGAGGTAGGCGTCAGCGCTGCTCGCTCTCATCCCCTCGACGATGACGCGAAAGCCGCGCTCGTTGCAGACAGCGGTCAGACCATAGAGTAGTTGCGGGATAAAAGCGTCCACCTCTAAGTGGTTCGGGTCGGGTAGGAGCAACCCGAGCGTGCGCGTCAGCCCGCTCGCCAGGGTACGCGCCGCAGAGTTGGGGACGTAACCGAGTTCGCGGGCCGCTCTAAGGACCCGCGCCCGCGTCTCCTCGGGGATGGTCTGGACAAGCGGCGAGTCGTTGAGGACAAAGGAGACCGTCGTACGCGACACGCCCGCACGCGCCGCGACTTGCTGGCTGGTGACGCGTCTTTTCATGGGCGGCGTAAGGTCATTGAGTGAGGGAAGGGTGGAGAGGGGTGAGAAGTTGAAAGCAATCTAGTCGAGCTGGTTGTGTAATATCGCCCCCTTTCCCCTTTCGGGGTTATGCAATTTCTCGCAGGGAAAGAACGGTCGGGGATGAACGACGAAGCAAACGAACGGCGAGTGTAGTGGTTAAAAACCTTCCTACTCGTTGCTTTCGACCCATCGCCCATTATTTCTCAGGCTAACACGCCCTCCCCACGTCTCTCGCGCAGCCCCTCTGGTATATAGTCCCCGTGCGCTTCGATAAGGTCATCCACCAGGCTCCAAATTTCATCCAAACTGAGTTCCGCTGAGGTGTGCGGGTCGAGCATCGCCGCGTGGTAGATGTGCTCGCGGTTATTGGTCAGCGCTGCTTCAACCGTCAAGGCTTGCACGTTGATATTGGTCTGCATCAGCGCGGCAAGGTGGGGCGGAAGTGCGCCGATTTTGGTCGGTTGGACGCCGTTTTTATCCACCACGCAAGGGACTTCGACGACGCAGCCAGTCGGTAAGTTGTCGATGAGGTTATCGTTTTGCACGTTGCCGTAGACGACGCTGGGGGTGCCGGTCTCGAGACTATGAATAATCCTCGAGCCGTACTCGTGAGAGCGCTCGACTTTAAGCTCTGCATTCGGATTCTCGAGCTTTTCTTTCATCTCATGCCAGCCCTCGATCTGCCGCTCACAGCGGGTCAAATATTCGTCCAAAGGAATATCATATTCCTCCAACAAATCCTCGCGCCCCTCCTTGATAAACCAGGGTGTGTACTCGCTGAAGTGCTCGCTCGATTCGGTCACGAAGTAGCCGAGCCGCCTAAACATCTCGTAGCGCACCGCGTCCGAGAGCCCCCTCGTCCCTCCGTCCGTCCGGTCAGCGTGACCGCGCATTGGGACCTTGCCTCTTTGGGCGACTTCGCGAATCTTTAGGTAGAGGTCTTCGCCGTTACGCTCAAACTTGAGGTAAAACGCTACATGGTTGATGCCTGCGCAGAGGTAGTTGATTTCTTCAATCGGCACACCGATGTCGCTTGCAAGTTGCTCCGCCGTCCCTTGCACGCTGTGGCAGAGCCCTATGGTGTTGATGCTCGAGGCGCGGTTCATCGCGAGGCAGTTCATGACCATCGGGTTGACGTAGTTGAGGTGCGTCACCTCGGGGCAGAGCTGTTCCATCTCGTTTACCATCTCGAGAAAGACCGGAATCGTCCTCACCGCCCGCATGATGCCGCCGATGCCTAACGTGTCGCCGATGGTTTGCCGCAGCCCGTACTTTTTGGGAATCTCAAAGTCAGTCACGGTTGCAGGTTTATAGCCGCCTACCTGAAACATGCTGATGGCGTAGTCGGCGCTGTCCAAAGCGCGTTGCCGGTCTAACGTCGTTTCTATCGTCGGCTTGACGCCCAAAATATCCGCGATTTTATGCGCGACGACTTCGGAAGTTTGGAGGCGTTCTTCGTTGATGTCAAAGAGCGTCAGCGTAGACTCGGCGAGCTCGGGATACGAGAGAATGTCGCCGATGAGGTTTTTGGCGAAGACGGTACTGCCTGCACCGATCAGAGTAATTTTAGGCATGGTCTCTCCTTTGCAAAAAGATAGCTAACACGTGTTACGCACTGCACTCGTCACTTAATCACGTGAGCAGTAGGGGAGGGCGTTTCCAAACGACGTTGCGCTAAGAGCGTAGGGAGACGTGCGTTTGCCGCTAAGAGGAGTAGGGCGAATTCGCCCACATTCCACCAGAAGTGAACCGCGACTCTGGACGCCGTCGTCAGCCCCGCGATGCGCCCGCAGAGCGAACTATAGGCGAGCCAACCATTTTTCCCCAAAATACCGGGGAGCCCCTGCGCCGAGTCGAACAGTGGCAGACCGAGTGCTCTTAGCTCTACAACGACTTGAATATAGCGAATGAGCAAATAGGTGTGTTCCAAACTGTGCGCCGTCGCCCAGACCATCAGCGTCCAGCCCCACACGCCGCGCATCCCACGCATGAACAGAAATAAGCAGCAGCCCCACACGAGCCAGTTCCAGGTGAAGTGAATCCACTCGGCGTTCGCCGCGACGATCAACCCGAGCGAGCGAGCCGAAGTCCAATCCAATAGGTAGTACTGGACGACTTGGGCGGCGTGCTCGAGCATGTGAAAGCTCTGCAAAAGGAGGAGTACACTCAGCACTACCGCCGTGAGACCGAACGCCTTGGCGTCATCGCGCCACTTGAGCATGGCGGGCACGGCGACGATGCCTAGCGCGATAAGCGTGGCGTTGGAAAGAGATACGTTCCAGCCGTTGACCAATACGCCCCACACTATCGTCGCCGCCGCGCCGCTTAGTACGCTCAGCGTAAACCAGCGTCCAGGGTCGAGTAGCGTGAGGAGAGGAATGGACGGACGAGACCGCCCGACTTGCACGCTCATCTCGTGACCTCTTGTCTTGTGACGGTTAAGAGCGTATGTACAGAGAGGTCAGTGAGCGTCGAGACCGCGCCGTCAGTCCAGAGGATGTTCAGATGTGAAAGCGAGGCGTCTTCAGGGATGCCTAAGTGGATTCTAGGAGCGTCCCCGCTCAGATAGCCGCTGCCGCTTTTGACCTCTCGAGTCATCGTTCCTTCACTCGTGTGGAGTTTGAGCGTTGCGCCGAGGGCTCTCGTATTGCCGTCCGACTGGAAGAGGTCAAGCTCGAGCCCCGCCCCGCCGCACAGTTGATTCTCGAAAAGAACAGCCGGAGCCTCCAAGTTATTAATAACAATGTCCAAATCCCCGTCGTTATCCATATCCGCCATCGTCATGCCGCGTCCCCCTTCCCGCGCATTCAAGTTCCACGTAGGCATCGGTTCGAAGCCTTGTTCCGTGTTCTTAAAGACCTGATTCTCTTCGACGAGTTCGTCGTTCGGCAGATGCGCAAAGACCTCGTTCGCCCGCATCCCGTTGACCACGTAGAGGTCTAAACGCCCGTCGTTGTCGAGGTCGCCAAACTTACCTGACCAACTCCAGCCCGTCGCGTCGAGTTTGTAGGGATAGGCGAGGTTTTCGAAGCCGCCTTCCGTGCGGCTGTAGAGCACATTTTCTTCGACTTGAACCTCTTGGCTCACCTTGCGCTGATAGCTCTTTTCCATCAGGGGCATCCAGGCGGCTAGGGCTTTGGGGTCAGAAAAGTCGGGCTTCATGTCGGTGGCGAACAGCTCGAGCCGCTCATCATTATCCACATCGCCCGTGTCGAAGCTCATCGTGTTGCGCGTGGTGGTTTCGAAGAGGGACACCTCTTGCCAACCTTCGGACGTATTCAAATAGGCGTAATCCGGCACTTCGAAGTCGTTACCTACCAAAAGGTCGCGTTTGCCATCTTCGTCAATGTCGAAAAGCGTGACAGCGAGGGCTTGAGAACGTTCGGCGAGCCTCGTCTCCAAAAACCCCTCGGACGTTTGCTCATAGACAAAGACGCCCGCACCGCTCGAGAACAAAAAGCTATCTCTCAGGTCTTTTTCCAAGAGCGAATCATACGACGCTGTCACAAGGTCCAAGTCGCCGTCTGCGTCAAGGTCGTCCCAAAGCATCGTGTACGCCTTTTGCGTCACGCCTTTTAGAACGCCCCGCTCGAACCTACCTTCAATATTCTTCCAATAGCTGAGCGAGCCCAAACTCTGCGTGAAAACGAGGTCGAGCCACCCATCCCCATCCACATCCACGAGGGTGACGGCTCTCGAGTCGCCGTGCGTCAGCGCCTCCTTGCGAAACGACAAACCGCCCTCGTTCCAGAAAATCGTGTTGTTACCGTCCAAGTTGGCAAAGACAAGCTCTAAGTCGCCGTTACCGTCCAAGTCGCCCGCCGCGACGCCTGCGCCGTTGGAGTCGTAGTAAGTGACCTCTTCGCCGTGAGCGCGGGTGGTGTGATCTAAAGGGTGCTTAATAAAAGTATCAGCGCATGAACTTGTGTTTAACGGCGTCACCTCAACACCGACAGGTACGGTTTGCGCGTAGGCAAGCGTCATTAGAGCGAGTCCTACAAAGAGTGAGAAAGATAGCGTGCGCGTCATCATAAGAGGAGATGGGGCGTGCTCTCAGCACGCCCTGTCAACGTGTCATCTACTAGAAGAGACCGTTGATCTCTTCGTTGGCTGCGGGCAGCGCCGTCTCCGGCTCGACTTGACCGAGCAAGATGCTCTGCATGGTGCGCGTCATGATCTCGTCCACTTGCGCGGCGTAGTCAGTGACGGGAAAGAGAAACGTTGCCCCTTCGATTTCGGTGAGGTCGGAGAACGCGGTCACGTCCACGCCCTTCTCCTCGAACGCCGCCACTGCGGTATCGACGGCTGACTCCACTGCCGGAAAGACCACCGCGTACGAGCCAACGACGTCTTGACACTCGGGCGAGGCTAAGAACTTGACCCACGCCCACGCCGCCTCTTGGTTGTCCGTACCCGCCCAGATGGAGTCCGCGAGCCCGTTGAACATGCTCTTCTTACCTTCGGGACCAGCAGGAACATAGGCGAAGCCAACGGGGAACTCGGCGCTGTTGATGTTCGTGCCGATGTTCCAGCTTCCGTCGGTGAGTGTGGCTCCTCTGCCTGCGGCGAAGAGCGCATTTTTACCGAGCGCGTTGACCTCTTCAAAGGTGGGCGCGAAGCCCCGCTCAACGAGGCTCTGATACCACTCGATGGTGGCGATAAAGCGCGGGTCGCTATAGTTGTATTCCTCGGCGTAGAGGTCTTCGATAAAGTTCCAACCCGTCGAGGCGGCGAAGGACGCCCACTGCGTCTGACCGTTGAAGTTCGCGCCGTCGGAGGCTAAGTAGCCGTACTGCTCGACGTTTCTGGGGTCGAAATCGGGCGAGAGACCGTTGTTGCCGTTCGCGTCGATAGAGAGCCGCGCGATGATGTCGGTAAAGGTACCCCCGTCCTCGGGGTTCCAGGTGGCGTTGTTGAGTTCTTCCGCCGTGACGCCCGCCGCTTCTAACATCTGCTCGTTGTAGACCACCGCGATGGTGTCCCAATCTTTAGGAAGCCCGAAGCGCTCGCCGTCACGAGTCCAGAGTTCGGCTAAATCGCCGACGTAGATGTCGGTGGGCACGCCGTCCGCCTCGACGAGCGGCTGAATATCCACGAGTTGACCGTTCGCCGCAAGTTCCGGGTAGCGGGCTAGGTGGTTCGTAAAGACGTCGGGCGCAGTCCCCGAGACCATGCCCGTGGTGATGCCGCCCCAGTAGTCACCCCAACCCTGCTGCGTAATCTGGACTTGAATGTCGGGGTTTTGCTCCATAAAGATGTTCGCGCATTCCTGATACGCGGGCTGTTGATTGGCGTCCCAGAGCCAATAGTCGATCTGCTGGGCGAACGCCGCACCTGTAGCGAACGTGGCGGTGAGCGTAGCGGCGGTTAAAAACTTCTTCATTACTTCCTCCTAGAATTGCAAACTCCCTACGTAAAAAGTGGTGTGGGAGGGATTGCTTGGTTAAGAGCCGTTAGCGATTAGCTGTTGGGTATTAGCTAAAAGCAAATGGCTAAGAGCTAATGGCGCAGGTATCATCACTAAACGTGCGTACTAGTCAGTGTTTTCTCGAGTGAGGGCGTTTGTGACCAGCTCCGAACGTAAGTGAGACAGACCTTGATACCTGCTTGCTATTTCAGCCCACTAAACTGCAACGAATTCACCACTTGCCGCCCCAACACGATGAGCAGGATGAATACGGGGATGATGCTTAAAAACGTACCCGCCATGAGCCCCGTCCAGTCGGGTGCGCCTTGCGGGGTCTGGGTGCGGAAAAATTGCAAGGCGACGGTTAAGACGCGCACGCTGTCGTCCTTACCGACCAAGAAGGGCCAGAAGAACTCGTTCCACATCTGGATGCTCGTCAGGATAACGAGCGTGATAATCGGCGTGCGGCTCATCGGCAAGATGATGCGCCAGAAGATGCCGAAGGGGGACGCGCCGTCCAAGCGAGCCGCTTCCTCGAAGGCGGCGGGTATCCCTAAGAAGAACTGCCGCAAGAAAAAGACCGCGAAGGGCGACATCAGGAAGAAGGGCGCGACCATGCCCGCGTAGGTGTCGAGCCAGCCCAGGTTGCGAATCAGGATGAAGTTGGGGATAAAAAGCACGATAGCGGGCACCATCAGCGCGGAGAGGTACAGCAAGAAGATCGCGTTGCGTCCCGGAAACTTGAGCCGCGCAAAGGCGTACGCCGCCATCGCACTAAAGAAAGTCTGTCCGAGCACGATGAGCGTCGTAAACACCACCGAGTTGCCCATCGCCCGCAAGAAATTGATGTTGCCGCTGCTGCCCCCCGCCGCTACGCTCTCCTCCGCGCTGACAAAGCCCAGGACACGGCGAAAGTTGAACAGGGTCGGGTCACTGGGGAACAGCTCGCCGACGCTGCCAAAGAGGGCGCGTTGCGGCGTCAAAGCGGTTTTGAAGACGATGAAAATCGGGAAGAGGGTGAGCGCAATCAGGAAGATGAGGAGCGCCCAAGTGAGGATACGTCCGACGCCCCACTTGCGGTCGGTGACGGTTTTTGAAGCGGCTGTTTTTGAGGTCGCTGTTGCCATCTCTATCTCCTTACGCTCGAGTTGTTAAGCAAGGTCCGACGAGTCGCCGCGCAAAAAGCGCATCTGAAGAAGCGTCACCGCGATGAGCAGCAGGAATAGCACCACGGACATCGCAGTGGCGTAGCCCATCCTGAAGAACTCGAAGGCGTTTTGGTAGATGTAGTAGACCAAGACCCGCGTCGCGTCTACCGGACCACCCTGTGTCGTGACGGCGACGGTGTCGAAAATCTGGAACGAGCCGACTAAGGCCGTCACCAATACGAAAACCATGATGGGGCGCAGCAGCGGCAGCGTGATGTTGCGAAACATGCGCCACTCGCCCGCGCCGTCGATGGTGGCGGCTTCGTAGAGCGACTTGGGGATGCTCTGGATACCTGCGTAAAAGAGCAGCGCGTTAAAGCCCATGTGCCGCCAGATATTGATACCAGCAATTGTCGGCAGCGCCTGCTCCACCGAGCCGAAGAAGGGCTGACGCCCGATGCCGATATTGGTCAGGAGCGCGTTGCCCCAACCCAAGAGCGGGTCCAACATCCAGAGCCAGATGAGCGCGACGATAACGTTGGAGAGAAGATAGGGGAGCACAAAAACGCCGCGCACGAAGATAGATTTGGCGACGCGGTCCATCACCACGGCGATAAAGAGACCGAGCGCGGTCTGCAAAGGGATGTTGTAGAGCACGTAGAGCCAAGTCACCCCCATCGCGTTCCAGAAGTCACCGTCGCTGAAGAGTTCGCGGTAGTTCTCGAAGCCTACCGCTTCGGGTGGGCGCAAGAGGTTCCACTCGGTGAAGCTGATCTGTACGGCTCTGACGGAGGGGATCGCAAAAAAGACCGCGAACCCGATAAGGCTTGGCAAAATAAAGAGGTAGGCCGTGATCGCTTCTTGGCTCGTGAACTTACTCATGAATGAAGGCTTGTCTCGTTTGGCGGACGTGGGGGCGGCTCTCGTACTCACATCTCTCCCTCTCTCTCTAAACAACTCCCTCTTACGTTGTAATAAATGCAACACCACAACGAAAATGGGCTATTTGGCTAACTGATTCCTGTTAGTAAAGCGTGTTAGTAAGTTTACGCAACCTTCATACGATTTGTCAAGGTCACAGCCTTCACGTTCAAAAGTCCCGAACCGAGTTCCGCTTCGGAGATATCTCGCGTTCTAAGCGCGACTATTTTGCGTACACAGAAACTTTAGGACGAGCTCTCTTTAATCGCGCTAAGTACTGCCTCTAAATTAAGAGCGCTGCAACGCTTTGCGCTCCGTTCTGTATAGAGAAAGTAAGATCGAGGTTGCGCCGCAACTGAACGCCTTCGCCAGGATCGTTTAAGACGTCAATTCTCTTGTTTTCAGTGGATGGGCTCGCTTTATTGCACCTTTACGAACGGCCCCGCATATGATAAACTCGCGGTTGGCTTTGTAGCTAGCAGTCCCGATTCCTGCTCGGTTACAGCAATGTTTAGTTCAATATACCGAAACCCCGTGCAATTTTCTGCTCGAGCCTGTTTGGTAGGACGCGCTCAGCAGAACTTAGCTGATAAAAACCTGTTAGAGGACGTGAACTGTGAAAACGTATTTTCCCAAAACCCCCAGCAACGACTGGGTGGTTGTAGACGCCGAGGGGCAGACCGTTGGGCGCATCGCTACCCAAATTGCCAGCCTCTTGCGCGGCAAGCACAAGCCCGACTTTACGCCGAACCAACTCTGCGGCGATTTCGTCGTGGTCATTAACGCCGACAAAGTGACCTTTACGGGCAAGAAGATGGATCAAAAGGTCTACACGCGCTACAGCGGTTATCAGGGCGGCCTCAAAAAGACGAACGCTCGCACTGTCTTGAACCGTTACCCCGAGCGCATCATCGAGCACGCCGTTTGGGGAATGCTCCCCAAGACCCGCTTAGGCCGCAAGATGATCCGCCGCCTCAAAGTCTACCCCGGCACGGCGCACCCCCACAGCGCCCAGCAGCCACGTGAAACGGAGCTTCGCTAATGGCAACCGAACAATATTACGGCACAGGCCGCCGCAAAGCCTCCGTCGCGCGCGTGTTTCTGCGCCCCGGTCAAGGCCGCATCGTCGTCAACGGTAAGGACTTTCAGGTCTACTTTCGCGGCATCTTCGCGGGCGTCCAAGCCTTGGAGCCTCTTAAAGTAACGGGCACCGCCGGACGCTACGACGCGCTCATCACCGTCAAAGGGGGCGGTCCGAGCGGTCAAGCTGACGCCATTAAGCTCGGTGTGGCCCGCGCGTTAATCAAAGTCAACCCGGACTTTCGCGCTAAGCTCAAGCCTGGTGGCTACCTGACGCGGGATGCGAGGGAGGTCGAGCGCAAGAAGTACGGCCTGCGCAAAGCCCGCCGCGCCCCGCAGTACAGCAAGCGCTAAGTTTGTTTTAGAAGGTTTAAGAATGAGGTTGAGAGGTTTTCTTTCAGCCTCATTTTTTATAGGTGATTTTCTATCGGGAGTTAGATGAACTTCGGTAGCATCATATTTTTGAGTGGAGTATCTAGTTCGGGCAAAACGAGCATTGCGCGTGCTTTGCAAAACCTCTTCGAAGTACCATTTTTACATGTTTCAGTGGACAATTTTTTAGAGACGATGCCGCTACGCTTTGTCAATTACCTCTCTGGCGTAATTGAACCATCAGAGAGTGAATTAGAAAGGCTGCGAACCTATTTTCCGCGTGTTTTAGCGGGCACTCATGCGTCTATCGCCGCTCTCGCTTCTGAAGGAAACAATCTCATCGTTGATTACGTTTTTGAGCAGCCGAGCGATCTACTGAGGTGTGTTGAACGTTTAGCTGAATTTTCTGTATTCTTTGTCGGTGTCCACTGTTCCTTAGAGGAACTCGAGCGCCGTGAGAAGCAGCGTGACCGAAGACCAGGTTTAGCAAAACATCAGTTCGAAGTCGTTCATGCTCACGCTATTTACGACATAGAAGTAGACACAACCTCGATTAGCGCTGAGGAGTGCGCTCGAGAAATAATACAAGCCTTTGAAAATACTCCTAAACCTACAGCTTTCAGGAAAATTCAGACTTCTCTATCTTCTGAGGACCCTCTATGACCACCTTCCAAGCCATCATCCTAGGCATCGTCCAAGGGCTCACCGAGTTCTTGCCGATTTCGAGCAGCGCCCATCTGCGCATCGTCCCCGCGCTCTTCGGCTGGGACGACCCCGGCGCGGCCTTCACCGCCGTGACGCAAATCGGCACCGAGGCCGCCGTCATCATCTTTTTCTGGCGCGACATCTGGCGCATCGGCAAAACGTGGATACAGGCGCTCTACACGCCCGAGTTGCGCGGCACGATAGACGCCCGGATGGGCTGGTACGTGATTTTAGGGACCTTTCCAATTGCGATTTTGGGGCTCTTGTTCGAGGACCAAATAGATACGGTGGCAAGGGATTTGCGCCTCATCGCTACGACGCTCATCGTGCTGGGTGTCGTGCTCTACCTCGCAGATAGACGGGCGCGAACGCTCAAAAACTTGGATGATCTCAACCTTGTGGACGGACTCATCTACGGCTTCGCGCAGGCGTTGGCGCTCGTTCCTGGCGTGTCGCGCTCAGGGGCGACGATTAGTGCGGGGCTCTTTTTGGGCTATGAGCGGGCGGCGGCGGCGCGGTATGCGTTTCTCCTGGCGATTCCGGCGGTGGTGGCGTCGGGGCTTTACAAACTGCCGGATGCGCTTGCAGGGGACGGTCCTGGCTTGGCGCTCACACTCACTTCAACGGTATTCGCCTTTATCTTTGGCTACGCCTCGATTGCCTGGCTCTTGCGCTATGTGAGTAAGAACTCGTATCTGCCCTTTGTGATTTACCGGATTGCGCTAGGGCTACTCGTGGCGGCGCTGCTAGCGTTGGGGGTGCTCGAGCCCCGTGACGCTCCTGCCATAGAAGAGATAACCAGTACGGTAACGCAAGAGGTCAGCCGCTGAGATTGCGGAAACAAGGGGCTGCAACCCCTAGTTCGAGACCTCGAGTTCTCCAACTACACCAGAACAACAATAAGAATTTTTCAACTGAGCTAGACTAGAGGCTAATTGGCTCGTGTCTAAAACAGAGCAAATGATGTATCAACGCACCGAACCACACACGAGGAGGTCTCTCCATGTCCGTCAAAACCCGCATCGCGCCCTCACCCACCGGCGACCCGCACGTCGGCACGGCTTACGTCGGGCTATTCAATTATGTCTTTACCAAGCAGCAGGGCGGCAAGTTTATCTTACGCATCGAAGACACCGACCAGGCCCGCTACAACGAGGCGAGCGAGCGCCGTATCTTAGAAATGATGGGGTGGTTAGGGCTCGAGCCCGACGAGAGCCCAAAGGTGGGCGGGCCGAGCGAGCCCTATCGCCAGAGTGAGCGCAAGGATATTTATAAGAAGTACGCCGACGAGCTTTTGGAAAACGGCGCACTCTACCGCGCGTTTGAAACATCCGAAGAGTTAGAGAAAATTCGCGAGGAAAAAGGCGGCTATGATGGGCGAGCCAGAAACCTTTCCAAAGAGGAGTCCGACAAGCGTACCTCTGACGGTGAACCTTTTGTCCTCAGACTAAGAACATCCAATGAGGGCGAAACGAGCTTCTTTGATGAACTACGCGGCGTCGTGCGCGTGCCGAACAGCGAACTGCGCGATACCGTGATGATCAAAAGCGACGGCTTCCCGACCTATCACTTCGCCGTTGTCGTGGACGACCACCTCATGGGCGTGACGCACGTCGTTCGCGGTGAGGATTGGATTGTGAGCACGCCGCTGCACGTCACGCTCTACAAGGCGTTCGGTTGGGACGCGCCTAAGTTCGCGCACTTGCCTCTTTTGCGCAACGCCGACAAAACGCGCCTCAGCAAACGCAAGAACGATACAAGCGTGGATTCCTACCGCGAGCAAGGTATCTTGAGCGAAGCCTTATTGAACTACCTCGGCACGATGGGCTGGAGTATGCCCGACGGACGCGAGTTTTTTGACCTCGAGGACATGACCGACAACTTCTCCTTTAACCGCATCTCCTTGGGCGGACCCGTTTTCGACCTCAAGAAGCTGCGTTTTTTCAACGCGAAATACATACGAGACATTTTGAGTTTGGAAGAGGTTGCAGAGCGCGTAGAGCCGTTTTTGGAGAAGAAGGGTCTCACTTGGGAGGACGAAGACTACCTCTTGGATGTCATCGACGTGCTCCGTCCGAGGGCGGAGACCTTGGCGGACTTCGCTGAACATGACTACTTCTTCCAGGACGACTTCACCTATTCACCCGACGCCAAGAAGAAGATCGCGGGCGGACAGACCTATTTGCAGGATATGGAGCGCGAGTTTGCCCGCTTGGACTCCTACGATGTGGACTCGGTGGACGACACGATTCGCGACTACGTGCAGTCGCAGAGCGTCGGCATGGGCAAAGTGATGCAACCGCTTAGGGCAGCCTTGACGGGCAAAACGAACGCGCCGAGCGTCACCGACCTCGTTTCGGTGTTGGGGCGGCGGCGCGTCATGGCGCGAATTGGGCGGGCGCTCACCACTGTGACGGATGACTTGCCCGATGACAAACCCGAGAAACCGCAAAAGGATGAGAAGGAAGAGAAAAGAGAGAAGAGAAAAGACAGTGGTGATGAGAAAGGGAACGAGCCAAAGAAAAATGAGGTTGTGTAATGGCGTGGTTTGACAAACTGAAACAGGGACTCAGCAAGACGCGGGACGTGCTCACCACGGACGTGCGCGACCTCAGTCGAAGCTGGGAGATGGAGTGGGACGACTTAGAATTTGCCCTCATCGGGGCAGATACGGGCTCGAGGATCGCCGCCGAAGTCGTCGCCGAAGCCAAAAAGGAGCGCGAGCGCGGCTCGACCTTTAAGGAGGCGCTGGAGAAAGCGCTGATGGACCAGCTCGAGCCCGACCAGATGCGTCAGAAGCTGCGCCGCGTGGGGTTCAACTTGGACGTTTCGCGCAACGTTGTAGAGGTCAAAAGCAAAGTGGTGATGGTGGTGGGCGTGAACGGCGTCGGCAAAACGACCACGATTGCTAAATTGGGGCAGTATTACCAAAACAGCGGCAAAAAGGTGATGTTCGCCGCAGGCGACACCTTTCGCGCCGCCGCCACCGCGCAGCTCTCCGTGTGGGGAGACCGCTTAAACATCCCCACCGTCACCGGGCCGGACGGCTCCGACCCTGGAGCCGTCGCCTTCGATGGGGCGCAGCAACGCCGCGCGAGAGGCTACGACCTCTTGTTCGTGGACACCGCCGGACGCCTCCACACCAAGCACAACCTGATGGAAGAGCTTAAGAAGGTCAAGCGCGTGGTCGGCAAGGCCGACCCTGACGAGCCGAAAGAGGTGTGGCTCGTCCTCGACGCGGTGACGGGGCAGAACGGGCTTTCGCAGGCGAAGAAGTTTCACGAGGCGGTGGGGCTGACGGGAGTGGTCGTCACCAAGCTCGACGGGACGGCTAAGGGCGGGATTCTCCTGCCGATCGCCAAAGAATTAAATCTGCCCATCAAGTTCATCGGTGTAGGCGAAAAGGCGGAGGATTTGCAACCTTATGACGCGGCGGCGTTTGTGCAGGCGCTTTTGGATATTCCGCAGGCGGCGAAAGCGTAAGTGTTAAGAGGTCAAGGGTCTCACCTCTTGACTTACTCGAGGGATTGTTTCTTTTGACAAACACTGCGTTTTTTACTCAAAGCGTCGTATGGCGCAATACGCATACCTTCGGAACAGACTACTGTACGCTCCGCACCCACCCTTCGGGCTATGACCTCTCGGGAACGGTCGTTGCGGTGTCGGGTCTCCCCTATCTCATCTATTACAAGGTCAGGTGCGACAAGGCCGGACAGACTAAAGAGGTCGCCGCTGATGTGCAATCCGGCGAGATGGTGAGGCAACTCCACCTCAGCGTGGATAGTGAAGGGCGTTGGTGGCGTGACGGGCAAGAGGTCAGAGCTTTTCGTGGCTGTGCAGATGTAGATTTGGGCGCCACGCCTGCGACGAACACCTTACCAGTAAGACGGCTCAACCTCTCTATTGGCGAAAGTCAAGAGGTAAGCGCCGCGTGGGTCCGCTTTCCTGATTTGAGTATTGAACCTCTGTCTCAGCGCTACACCCGCTTAGATGAACGCCGCTACCGCTACGAAAGTGAATCGGGGTTTGAAGTTGTGCTCGAGGTCGATAACGCAGGTCTTATCACCTCTTACCCTGGCGGCTGGACACGTGAAGCGCACAGCAACGCCGATGAATGACCTCTACACGCTCGCCTTCAACTTCTGGCAACTTTTCGCCACCAAAGAGGTAGAGGTTGGCGGCTCAGTTGCTCTTACGAATCCTAATGTCCCGCTCCTTCTCAGCAACGCCGCCTGGTTTCCCGAAACTGACGACTTTCAAAATACTGATTCTCAAACCATCGCTACGCACTACGCCGAAAGAGACACCGTGCCTGCGCTCGTCGTTCCAGCCGTGCGAGATGAAGCGTTTAATAAATCTCTTGGCGGAAGTGCGTTTAGCTTGGAGGGAGCCTTTACCTTTCTCGAGGCAGAATCCAATATGGATACCGAAAACACCAACCTCATCACTGAGCAGGTCAGTTGGGCGCAAGGGCGCGTGTTGGGCGAGCATTTGGCAGCGCACTACGGCTTTTTGGCCTACGGCGTACAGCTTGGCACAGCGATTACGGCGGCGATGCAGCGGTGTTCCGAAATCGTCAGCTTCGCTGCTTACAACGCCGCTGGAGAGGTCGCGGGGGCGCTAGTTGCGCTCGAGACTCCCACCTCTTTCGTCGCCATGCTGTCCTCGGGAGCGGTAGACCATAGGCTCGTTCAGGAGGCAACGAGCCGCAACTTACGAGCGCGTAGCTTAGTACTGTTACCCCCAAGCGTCACTGTTGAAAATGAAAATAGCCTCGAGCGTTGGAGCGTATGCTAGATGACCCTACTGATTACAGCGACCGAACTGGAAGGAAACCTCCTAAGGGAATCATTAGAAGAGGTTGAAAAACTCCCTTTTCCACTCGGACAACTTTATTCGGGCAGGATTCAAGGCCAAGAGGTTTACTTGGCGCATCTGGGCGTGGCGAAGGTCAACACGGCGGCAGGGCTGGCGCTGGCGCTTCATACCCTAGAGCCGGAGCGCGTGATTCAGTTCGGCATTGGCGGCGCGTACGTCGGCTCGTTCTTGAGCATCGGCATGATCGCGGTCGCGGAGAAAGAGGTGCATCTCGACACGGGCGTTCGAGCGGCTGAGGGCTGGCTGGGGATGACTGATGTCGGTTTTCCGCTCCTGAATGAATACTACAACGTCTTCCCTACCGACGAAAGGTTGACGCAGGAATTAGAGCAGGCAACGGGCGCTGTGAGAGGTCTTTTTGGTACGTCCGAAACGGTCACGGGGAATTTCGAGGACGCCGAGACCTTGCAGCGGCGCTTTGACCTCTCGGTTGAGTCGATGGAAGGTGCGGCGGCGGCGCAGGTGTGTTTGGCTCTGGGCGTGCCTTTTGCCGAAATTCGCAGCGTGAGCAACATCGTCGGGGAGAGAAATAAACGTGCTTGGAACGTGCCTTTGGCGGTTCGTTCGGTCAACCAGGCGCTGCTCGGCTTTTTGCAGCGTTGACGCTTGCTCAGCGACTTCCTTACTCCTCTAAAGTGATAATCTCTAAAAACGCTTCGACGACCTCTTTGGGATAATGCCTGTCTATAAGGCGCTCTAAACGCATAATCGCCGCCTCGCGTGGCAAGGCTCGGCGGTAGGGCCTGTCGGTGGTCATCGCGTCGAAGGCGTCGGTGATAGCGACGATGTGGGCCTCGAGCATAATCTCATCGCCCCTAAGCCCGAAAGGGTAGCCCGACCCGTCCGGGCGCTCGTGGTGCTGCTCGACGATGGGTCCCGCTTCGGCGATGAGGGTATCTTCCAACATCTCGCGTCCGAAACTGGGGTGACGCCTAACGACTTGCCACTCAGACGGGCTCAGCGGGCCAGGCTTTTGCAAAATCTCGACCGGTACTTGAACCTTGCCCACGTCGTGTAAAAACGCCGCTACGTCCAAGAGGTAGAGCCGCTCTTGGGAAAGCCCAAGCTGCTTGCCGACAGCGAGCGCTAAGCGCTGTAAGCGGTGGCAGTGCTCGGCGGTGTAACCGTCTTTTTTTTCGATGGACACCGCTAAATTCATCAGTTCGCGCAGGGTTTGTGAGACGCTCCAGAAGGTGGGGACGCTCGAGATGTAAAGGAGCCTCACCGACGCCTCAGCCCGCAAGGTGAGCGGCGTATCGGGCGTGCGGCTCAGCAGACAATCACCGGTAGCAAGGCGAATATTCGCGCCCGCCAGCACCCCTTTCAATACATAATAACTCTCTTGCACTCCTTCGCGGGGCGCAATCGTGAGCGTTTCACCGCGCCGCAAGGACAGCTCGTGAAGTTCAACGCCGCCCGGCTGCGTCACTAAAAGACGCCGCTTGAGCGCCCCCTCGCTGATTGTCTCGATACCGCCACCTGGCCCAATAAGCTCGAAACCTCTAGGTAGCGTCGCTATTTTGTTGAATTCGGTTATGGCCGGCACTCCTTTCAGCCCCCAACGGAATGATTGCGTCATTGCGCAACTTACGTGACTATAGTGCAGCACTCACAACCCTTTAGATTAAGTCAACACTATAGGTTATATCACTCACGCAAATGTAGGTCGTTTGCTAAAAATACTGAAATACACAAATTGCCACGCATACACAACAGAATATTTTTAGTCAATCCGTCGCAGCTTAACACGCTTTCGTGTATAGTACTTCACATGTGGCTCTCAAAGAGGTTGACGCAACTTAAAGGCTCGCGTGTCGTCATATTACCTGATCGTCCCGACCTAGGCGTGCAGCGCCTCTTTAGCGCGTTTAAGGCCGAGGCGAAACCGCTCATGGTCATCGAGCTTGACGAGGCCGACGCTTGCGACGCCCAAGCGCAAGCGCTCAAGTTTGCTGACGCCGTCACGAAAGCGCTAGGCGTCACGCTAGTCGCGCCGGGGCTGCCCGTCCCTGCTGGGCTCAGGATTTTGGCAGCTTTCGCCGAGATTTACGGCAGGCCGACCTACTTGCTCTTCGGCGCGGAGTACGGACCACAGCTCATTGACCTCTTGAGAGGTTCGGACGCTGAGCGCCTTATCCTCGTCTCCAAAACCCCTCTCGAGCTGCCTAAAGCCGCTGTTTTAGACGAGACAGATTTGCACCTCTCCGAAGAGGAAGCGTGCGCGTTGGCGGGTGGAATGCTCAGCCGTGAAGAGGTCGTGGCGCTGCTGAAAGAGTCAGGTCACGCCTACGAAACCTTTAACTTGATGCTGCACGATAAAGTCGGGCTGCCCTCGCCCCTCATGCCGACCCTGTGGGGACCCAAGCTCCCCCCCGGCACGGAGATTGCCGTACCGCCGGAAGACTTATTAGAGGTCCTTTTAGAGCGTGAAGAGTGGGGGCGCTCGCTCGCACTCGTGGTGCGGCATCTGCCCGAGAGGGCGTCCACCATCCTCTCCGAAGCGGGTCCGCACTTCATCAATCAGGGGCTACACGGGCGGCTCTGGCACTATCTGGCGCTTTTGCCAGACGAATACGAAGACGACGCCGTGCTCTTCTGGAAGCTCTCGGCGGCTATTCGCCTCAACCGTTATGAGGAGCTTAGAGCGCGCATCCAAGCGCATCTTCAGCAGCACGAAGCGCCTGAATTAAGAGCGCTCTACGCAGGCATTTTTCTTACGCATGAAGAAGCGCGTGCTGAAGTGCAACGCGCTGCGCTTTTAGAGACACCCCTCACCTTACATATGTCAGGTTTCTTCGAGAGCGATATTGCAAAGGGTGTCGGACTCCTCAAGCGAGCCGTGCGGCTTGCGGAGCGGCGAGGCCGCGTAGATGATTCGGTGCGTAGCGCGGGCATACTCACCGTACGGCTTATAGAGGCTGGACACTACCGCGAAGCGCTACATTGGGGAAGCTGGAGCTTGGACCTCTTTGAAAAAAGCGATATGAAAGATCTTACGCGCAAGCTTCAGCTTACTAACGACTATGCCTTTGCACGTATTCTTACGGGTGAAATAAGTGGGTTGGGTAGTCTGTTAAGTGAAAGCGAGCGCGTCGTCGCTGGCGTTTTCGATGTCTGGGCAGAACTTCTACGCGGAACCTTAGGTGACTACTATGTAGCTACGGGTGAAAGCGCAAAAGCACTACCTCTCTACTATCCTGTGCACGAAAACGCACCGCGCGAGGAGCTAGGTCTAAGAGGACTTCCCCTCGTGAAAGCGCTTTTAGACCTAGAAGAATATGATAGAGCCTCTGAAATAGCAGAGCGTATTTACCACCTCACTGAGGACTTAGCGCTCCACTACCGCCAACCAGCCATACTGGCTCAAGGACTAGTTTTATGCTGCACGTCTCCGTACAAGGGAGTTAAGCTTCTCAGCAACCTTCTTGAGAACAACCAATTGCCCGCCTATTTAGGAGCTCAAGCAAGACTCTATCAGGCTTATGCCTTTATGGAACTCAACAATGAGGCGGCAGCGCGTGCGCAACTCGCTCATCCCTCGCTAAGCGATTTAGCAGAAAGTGGTCTTAGATTCTTATCCGGTCCCGAGGAACGTTTCCGTGACCTTTGGGATACGGTTTTGGGCGAAGTCACACTAGAACTCCGCTTTCTGGGACACCGAGACGTTTGGCTGGAAGGAAAGCGGCTCAAGCTTTCTCTACAATCGCTGGAACTCTTAGCTATCTTAGCGCAGCATCCGATGGGCCTTAGCTCGGAGAAACTCGCTTTAGAGCTTTACGGTGAACAGGGTAACACTAATGCGCTTTACGTTGCAGTCAAAAAGTTGCGCCAGGGAGGTGTTCCTGTATCAAATTCACCTTACCGGCTCGAGTATGAGGTTCGCGCCGACTTCCTCGAGTTTCATAAATACCTCCTTAGCGGACAGCTTAAAGAGGCGATGACACTCTACAAAGGGCCGCTTTTGGAGGAGTCACAAGCGCCTGCGCTCGAGCGTTTACGTGAACATCTCGACGCACAGATTTACGAGACCATGCTCGTCTCAAACGATGTAGACGCGCTGACGGCTTACAGCGAGCACGTAGCAGACGACCTGGCTATTTGGGAACGCCTTTTACAGACGCTCCCAGCAGGGGACCCACGTACGCTTTTAGCACGGACCAAAGCCAAAACGTTAGCTCTCGAGTACAATTGAATTTTACTCGCACCAAGCAAAAAGAGGTAACTTCGGTTTAACTTGGCTACCCCTTCTTTCTAATTCTTAGAAGCTTGTACTAGAGTGCGGTTTAGATGTCAAAATACAACATCTAAACCGCATACGACTGCATACTCTTAAACGCTCTCAATTTACAACGTCCTTCGGTCAATTTAGTATTACTTAGCTTGAGCGTAAGATGATCCTGCCCCACAGGGTTTAACTCTCGTCGGCCCCGCCAAGGCAACACTGCTGAAGAATAAACCCAAGGTTACTGTAGCAATAAGAACTTTACGCATGACACCCTCCTCGGTGTGAAAAATGCTCCCGGTTTCTCCGGAGAACCTTCTTAAAATCAAGTTTAATGAAGGGGTCTTAATTTCGTCTTAGCACCTCAGCTAAGGCGCTGCTAAGACGGTGCACAGCGCCCACCCTTATACTGAAATAGGAGGTACTTATGAACCAGTACAGAAATACTTATTTAGATGACTTTCCGGTCAACGAAGAAGGACTTTTGCTCGTCAACGACCCCGAGCTAATCGAGGCGCTGCGCCGCCGCGCTGAGCGCAAAAAAGCCGATCAAGACGTGCCCGCTTACAACGCGCAGATCACGGTTAAATCTTCGTAAAGCGTTGAGGTATTCGGGGTAGCGCTGCTCGAGCTAAAGAGGCTCGAGCTAGCCCAAGCGCCAATAAAAATAAATCCATAAAAGAGTTATAGCACTGTCATCGCAACGTTATTGCACTATATTATCGGGCCGGACCTGAGTCCACGTGTTGAGCTTCATCCTCTGAGTGCTCGTCATTCTCTCGAGGTGCAAAGAGGTAATAGGCAATATTCACTGAGAGTAGGACAAACGAAAAGAGCCAGAGCGTCGTAGCAGCCACTGCGACAACGACGAGCAGCGGTGAAAGCGTCATACCGTTGGCGAGCCCAGCGGCGAACATGGTTACGATACCGCCGAGCGCCCCCACATGAATCACGCTAAGCCCAACCACAACCGCGCGTTTTTCCTTTTTGCCTTGGCCTAGCTCGAGCATTCCCACAGTGCACTCAGTTTATCCTCTCTTCGCTAACCTTGAAAAGCGATGAGCGCGTCATAGTTGGTCTTATGCGGCGTTTTTCTGCTACGATTCAGAGATGAAACGCACCACACTTTACGACGTACACGTCAAGCACGGCGCACGCATGGTGGACTTTGCAGACTGGGAAATGCCGATTCAGTATAAAACAGGCATCAACCAAGAGCACTTAGCAGTGCGCGAGGGCGCGGGGCTTTTCGACGTGAGTCACATGGGAGAACTCCGGGTCACGGGCGAAAACGCCACCGACTTTTTAAGCTACGCGACGCTCAACAACCCTGCGAAACTCACCCCAGGTCGGGCGCAGTACTCCATGCTCCCTAACGACCGAGGCGGCCTCATCGACGACCTCTACATCTACTGTGAGGGAGACGACGAATACTTGATCGTTTGTAACGCAGCTAATGTAGGGGAGGTCGCACCGCATTTAGAGCGTCTTGCGCAAGACTACAACGCCCAAGTCGAGAACGAATCCGAGCGGTGGGGGCTCATGGCGCTGCAAGGACCCGGCGCGGCGCTCATCATGAGCCGCGTGACGGACGGAGACATCACGAGCTTTAAGAAGAACCGGACGCTCAAAACGTCCTTAGCAGGCTGTGAGGTCATGCTCGCCCGCACGGGCTATACGGGTGAGGACGGCTTCGAAGTGTTTTGTGACGCGCAGGACGCGCCGCAGGTATGGGAAGCGCTGACGGACGAGGGGGCAGTACCTTGTGGTTTGGGCGCACGCGATACGTTGCGGCTCGAGGCCGGTTTTCCCTTGTTCGGTCACGAATTCACCGAAACCACCAATCCGCTCTGCTCGCCCTACGCTTGGGTCGTCAAAGACAAACCCTTCTACGGGCGAGACGCGCTGTGGAACCCCTCATGCGAGCGCAAACTCGTCGGTTTGCGGCTTTTACAGCGCGGCGTCGCGCGGCAGGGGTACAATGTGCTTCATGAAGGCGACGTCGTCGGTGAAGTCACTTCGGGTACGATTTCACCGCTTACTAGGGAAGGTATTGCAATGGCTTGGATAGACGCCGCCCTCAGCGAGCCCGGCACCTCGTTAGCGGTGGAGATACGCGGGCAAGGCGTGAGCGCCAGCGTCGTTGAGCCCCCTTTTTATCCTTGACCTCTTCTGTGAGTCTATCTGTAGCTCGAGCGCGACTTGGGCGCAAAAACTCACAAATACGCCTTTTATTACTGCATATCTGTCCTTTAAGCCTTAGAATCGAAAGAACTGTTGCTTATTTTTTACCGAAGCCACAACGCCTTTTAACCTTAACGCTACACTGAAGCACCTATTGATATACCTTTTGATACACCTTACGTGAAGGAGTGAACATGGAAACCCCTCAAGACTTAAAGTACAGCGCAACGCATGAGTGGTCGCGGCTCGAGGGCGACACCGTCACCGTAGGCATCACCGATTTTGCCCAAGACCAGTTGGGCGACGTGGTGTTCGTGGAGTTGCCCGACCCAGGTAAAACGTTCGGAGCAGGCGACGCGGTGGCTGTGGTCGAGTCGGTCAAAACCGCCTCGGACATCTACGCGCCCGTCTCCGGTGAGGTCGTTGAAGTCAACGAGGGGCTCGAGGACGCCCCCGAAAAGCTCAACGAATCACCTTACGATGAGGGCTGGCTCTTTAAGCTGCGCGTCTCGGACGAGAGCGAAACGCAGAGCCTATTGAGCGCTGAGGACTACGAAGCGTCGGCGGCGGAGGAGTAAGCTATGAATTATATCCCCCATACCCAAGAGGACATCGAACGCGCCCTGCAAGCCATCGGCGTTGCGAGCGTAGACGACCTCTTCGCGGATATCCCTGCCGCGTTGCAGCAACCCAATATTGACTTACCCGAAGGTTTAGATGAGGTCTCGCTGTTACGCCACCTAAGCGACCTCGCTGCGAAAAACAAAGTGGACGGACCCAACTTTCTAGGCGGCGGCCCGCAGGCACACTTTATCCCCTCGGTCACGCCGCACCTCGCCATGCAGAGCGAATTTGTCACCTCTTATACGCCCTACCAGGCGGAGGTCGCACAAGGGCTCTTACAAGCGACCTTCGAATACCAGACCATGATGAGCGAACTCACAGGTTTGCCTATTTCCAACGCTTCGATGTACGACGGGTCATCGACAGTGGCAGAAGCGGCGCTTTTGGCGGTGCGGCAGACGAAACGTGACAAGGTCGTGGTGAGTCAAGGCGTGCATCCTGAATCACGTGAAGTCTTAGCGACCTACCTCAAGCCTTTGGGCATTGAGATTGAAGAGGTTGCGCTAGAAGACCTCGTCACACCAGAGGTGCAGATAGCGGACGACATCGCCTGCCTCATCGCGCAAAACCCAAACTTCTTAGGCTACCTAGAAGCGATGCCTGCCCTGTCCGAGAAAGCCCACACCGCAGGCGCACTCTTCGTCGCCGTCTGCGACCCGCTCTCCCTCGCAGTGCTCAAAGCGCCCGGTGACTACGGCGCAGATATGGCGGTAGGCGACGGGCAAACCCTCGGCAACCCGGTGAACTTCGGCGGGCCGAACTTCGGTTACATGGTCGTCACGGAAAAGCTCTTGCGCCAGATGCCAGGTCGTTTGGTCGGGCAAACCACGGACGTAGACGGCAAACGCGCCTTTGTGCTGACCTTACAAGCCCGTGAGCAGCACATCCGCCGCTCGAAAGCGAAGTCGAATATCTGCTCGAACCACCAGCTCGCGGCGCTCATGGCGGCGGTGAACATGGCGGCGTTGGGTCCACAAGGGCTCATAGAGGTCGCCACCAAGAGCGTTCAGAACGCACACACCTTGGCAGATAAGCTCGCCGAGGTCGGCTTAGAGGTTCTCCCCGGTACGTTCTTCAACGAGTTTGCGGTGCGCTCTCCCCTACCCGCTGCTGAACTTAGGCACAAATTAGCCGAGCGCGGCGTTCACGCTGGCGTGCCCGTACCCGAACATTACAGTCTGGGGGACGCGGTGCTCTTCTCAGCGACGGAGTTGACACAGGCCGAAGAGATCAGACACCCTCATCAAGCGCTTCACAAGATATTATAGAAGAACGCTCGTCCCCTGGAGGTCGCCCATGATTAAAGAACGCCCCGCCCCACCTGCGATTCAAGACCGACGGCGACTTCCCGCTTATCTTCGAACGCTCCAAAGAGGGTCGCCGCGCCGCGCATCCACCCAAACCCGAAGGCGCGGACCTCTCTGACCTCATCGGCAGCGAACATTTAAGAGACGCCCCGCCCAGACTCCCCGAAGTCTCTGAGTTAGACCTCGTGCGGCACTACACCCAGCTCGCCCACCGCCAATTCTCGATTGACGGCAACGTCTACCCGCTCGGCTCGTGCACCATGAAGTACAACCCCAAAGTCAACGAGGAGACCGCGAAGCTCTTCACCGAGCTGCACCCTTACGCCGACCCCGACTCGGTGCAGGGGGCGTTAGAACTGCTCTACAACTTGCAGAATGACCTCTCGAGCATCACCGGCATGGACGCCGTCTCGCTGCAACCCGCTGCCGGGGCGCACGGCGAACTCACCGGCATCCTCATCATCCGCGCCTATCACGAAGCGAACGGCGAGGGCGAACAGCGCCGCGTCGTCATCGTCCCCGACGGCGCACACGGCACGAACCCTGCAACCGCGAAGATGGTCGGTTATGACGTGGTCGAAGTGCCGACAGGTGAAGACGGTGAGGTCGATTTAGACGCCTTCAAAGAGACGTTAGGACCCGACACTGCCGCCGTGATGCTCACCAACCCGAACACATTGGGGCTCTTCGAGACGAACATCTTAGAGATCAGCCGCGCCGCGCACGAAGCGGGCGCACAGCTCTACTACGACGGCGCGAACACCAACGCCATTGTCGGACGCGCCCGTCCTGGCGATATGGGCTTCGACGTGGTGCACCTCAACCTGCACAAGACCTTTACCACGCCACACGGTGGCGGCGGTCCGGGGACGGGTCCGGTGGGCGTGAAGGCGCACCTGCGCGACTTCTTGCCTGCACCTCTGATTAAGAAAGAGGGCGAACGTTTCGATTTCGAGTACGACCTGCCCCAATCCATCGGACGGATGCGCTCGTTTTATGGGAACTTCGGCAACCTAGTGCGGGCGTACACCTACATTCGGGCACTCGGCAAAGAGGGTTTGAAACAGGTTTCGGGGATGGCTGTCCTCAACGCCAACTACCTCCGCGTCAAGATGCAAGAGGCGGGCTTCAAGACCGCCTTCGAGCGCATCAACATGCACGAATTCGTGTCGCAGCCGCCCGGCGACCTCAAGACGATGGACATCGCCAAAGCGCTCCTCGACTACGGCGTCCACCCGATGACCGTGTACTTCCCGCTCGTGGTCAAAGAGGCGATGATGGTGGAGCCCACCGAGACGGAATCGTTAGAGACGCTCGACGCCTACGCCGCAATTCTCGCCGAGGTGCTAGAGCGCGCCGAGGAAGACCCCGACTTCTTAGAACACGCACCTTATCACACGCCCGTGCGCAGATTGGACGAGGTCACAGCGGCGCGTAAACCCGTGCTTAGGCACACGTTCGAATAGTGATATCCCTTATCGTAGCAGCCATGTTCACAGCATGGCTGCTTCCTTTTGAAAACAGGTTCGTTTACGTTCCAACGCGGACGCTGACCAAGACGCCAGCGGATTACGGATTGCCGTTTGAACGCTTAGAGCTAACCACCGCCGACGACACCCAAATCATGGCGTGGGCGCTTCCTCAACAAGGTGAAGACAACGCTCCCTGGCTCGTGTACTTCCACGGCAACGGCGAGAACGTCTCCTCGTACCTCTCGTTCACCTCACAGCTCTACGCGATGGGCGTCAACGTACTCATGCCCGAGTACCGGGGCTACGGCGAGAGTGGCGGCGAGCCGAGTGAGGCGGGGCTCTACATGGACGCGGACGCGAGCTATCAGTACCTCATTGATAAAGGCGTAGCGCCAGAAAACATCATCTTGTACGGCTTCTCGCTCGGCTCTGGCGTTGCGACGGATTTAGCCAGCCGCGAAGAGGTCGGCGGGCTGATTCTCGAGGCCGCCTTCACCTCCCTCCTGGACGCCGCCAGAGCGATCTACCGCTTTATGCCGAACGGCATTATGAGCAACCGCTTCGACTCGTTGAAAAAGATAAGCGACGTGGACACGCCCACACTTTTCTTGCACTCGCGTGGCGACTTCACCATCCCCTTTTCACAAGGTCAAACGCTTTTTGAAGCGGCGAACGAGCCCAAGACCTTTACCGAGATTCAGGGTGGGCATATCGCGATGTTGGAGGGGACGGTGGACCCGAAAGGGTTGGAGGCGATTGAGGAGTTTTTAGGACAGGATATGAAGTAGGGGCTCGAGCCCCTACTTCATATCCTTACTACCTTCAGAACGCCCAGACGAAAACAGCAGGATGTACCCCAAGCGAGCGAGGATAACCAGTAGCAGGACGGTCACTAAAATGGATGTTGAAACGACCCAAATCACGTAGTACTTGATGAGCCGAAACGCTGTAGGGAAGGCGTCCGCAACTGCGTCTATCGCGCCTGAGCCAACTTGTACCGGGACGTGCTGCGTCACCCTGTTCATAACAGCGCGGCGGACGCTGTCAAGCACCCCTGTCGCCACCTCTAACTCTGGCAAATCTGCTGGAGGCGTGGGCTCGAGCCGCTCAGGTGCGCTTGAACTATCCAAACCCTCTTGCACTGGCTTGGTGAGGTCCGGCTCCGGTACACTCTGAACGACATTAGACGCCTGACCTGTCCACTGCCGTAAACAATGAGCCGATGCTGGCGCAACTTCTTTGACACCCTGCCAGCCTTTTGTAACGCTCGAGGCTGCGCCCGACGCCAGTGCGCTGGCACCTTCACGCCACTCGAGCCTTCTAACACGGTTCGCCTGTTCTCCGAGCGACTTTACAGCTTCGTTGGGCTGGATTTTAGAAAGGTCTCTCAGCTTGGGGGGCTCGAGTTCGGTGAGATTAGGACTGAGTTTTTGCGCTTCTGCCTGAAGCGCTTGCGCCCTGTCAGTAATGTTGCGGCGGAGTTCCGAAGCGCTAACAGGGCATTCCTCAGCAGGCATCTCTGCTTGGGCAGCACCTATCGCCGCGCAGAGCAGCAGGGTGAGCAAAAGCAGAGCGCGGAACAACTTGGTAGGCATTGGTTTAATGTTACATCTTGCAAGGCGTCTCGAACGTTGTGTGTCTCGAGCCTCCCCTATCAGCCCCCCACCTCAATCATCACCTTCACCGCCCCATCTTTCCCCTCTTCCGCGTAGTCAAACCCCTTTAAGGTCTCTTCAAAGGGGAAGTGATGCGTAATCATCGGTGTGAGGTCGACTATACCGGAGGCTAAGAGGTTGATGGCGGCAGGGTAGGTGTAGACGTAGCGGAAGATGCCTTTGAGGTCGAGTTCTTTGGTTGCGAGTTCGACCATCGGCACCTGATAGTGTGTTTCGTCCCCCAAGCCGACGACGACCACCGTACCGCCCCGCCCCGCCGCGCTGAGGCAATCGTTAAGTGCACCTTCGGCCCCTGCGCACTCAACCGACAGGTCCACGCCGCGCCCGTTTGTTTGCGCCATGACGACCTCTTGACTGTTCTCCACTTGAGCGTTAACCACCGTCGTTGCGCCCATCGCTTTGGCGATGTCTAAACGGGAATCACGCACGTCGCTGATGATGATTTGGGTTGCGCCAGCGGCTTTGGCAGCAGCTAAAGAGGTCAACCCGATAGGACCAGCCCCAGCGATAAAAACGGTCTGCCCAGCCTGGAGATTGCCGCGCCGACAAGCGTGAATTCCTACTGAGAGAGGTTCGATGAGCGCCGCCTCGTCCAAACTGACGCTGTCAGGAATCTTGTAGGCGAAGTCGGCGGGCGAGACGGCGTATTCCGACAAAGCGCCGTCAACAGGTGGGGTGGCAAAAAATTCGACGTAAGGGCAGAGGTTATAGCGCCCCGTCTTGCACCACTCACAGCGGCGGCAGGGGACGCCGGGCTCTAAGGCTACCCTGTCCCCAACCTCGAGCGAGGTCACATTCTCCCCTACCTCCGCCACGACGCCCGCCACCTCATGCCCCAAAATCATCGGCTCCTTTACAACAAAGTCGCCGATGCGCCCCGTTCTAAGATAGTGGACATCTGAACCGCACACGCCCACTGAGCGGATGGCGACCTTCACGTCGTCGGGACCGAAATCGGGAGTGGGGACGTCCTCGAGCCGCAAATCCCGCGCCTTATGTAAAACGGCTGCTTTCATAGGGTTGACCTTTCGTAAAATAGGGATGGAGATTGCGTTTAGATTCTACTGAAAGACTGTTAGCTGTTAATTCGCCCAACCTCTTTGAATTCTACACAGTCATTTTTCTTGATGAGGGAGTGCGCGGCGTAGGGGTGGGTTTGGAACCCACCCCTACAACATTCGCCTCTTTCTTCTTTAGAGGGCTGCGGCAAAATACTCGAGAGGCTTTCTGCAGCTCTTTCAGCCTGGTCTTTCGCTTTTGATGCTAACGGCTAATCGCCAATACCTAACAGCTTCATTTACAAAACACTTTAACTTACACGTGACCACTTAGCGCCGACACACCTACCCCAAATCAAACTGCACTTTCATCCTCTCCGGGTCGCTCTCCGCTAAATCCAGCCCCTTTTGAAAGTCTTGCACGCTCAGCGCGTGAGAGACAAGAGGTTCGACCTGAATTGCGCCGCCCTGAATAAGCGCAATCGCTTCGTGAAAGGTCTTGTTGAGGGCGAACGAGCCGATGATTTTGAGGTCTTTGCGGAACACGTCAAAGGGGCTAAACGTGGCAGTAGCGCCGTCCGGGGCGACGCCGAAGACCCAGACTTTTCCGCCAGGGCGAACGTAGTTGAAACCGCCCTCGAGCACTGCCGGAATCCCCGTCGCGTCCGCGACCACATCGAAGCCGTGCGGAACGAGTGAGCCGAAGGTCTCTTGCGTGAGCTTGTCAGCGTGAACGGCGGCGTTTGCGCCCAAAGATTCAGCAAGCTCGAGCCGCCACGGGTCCTTGTCCACCATCGCTACGTAAGAGACACCTGAGCGTTTAACCGCTTGCATCATCAAAAGCCCCATCGGACCTGCGCCGAAGATGAGCATTCGGTCACCCGCTTGGAGCTGGACTTGTTGGAGCCCCCAGACGACACACGCAAGCGGCTCGACTAAGGCAGCGTCCGCGAAGGACATTTCACCAACGCCGTAAACGGCACTTTCAGGCGCGGAAACGTAGCCCGCGAACGCGCCCGCACGGGTCACCCCGATGACCTCTAAGTCGAGACATTGATTAAACTGCCGCTGCTGACAGAACACGCAGCGGTAGCAAGGGAGATTGGGGTCGGCGGTGACGCGCTCGCCGACTTTGAATTGAACGTTCTCACCGACTGCCGCCACCACGCCGCTCAGCTCATGTCCGGGCGTTACAGGGTAGCGAGCGACAGAGTACGAACCGTGCCAGATGTGGAGGTCTGTACCGCAAATTCCAGCGCGTTTGACATCAATCAGTACGTCATTCGGTCCGATGTCGGGTGTGTCGGTTTCGAAGACTCGAGCCTCTCCAGGCGAAGAAATTTCCGCAGAGATCACTTAACCGCTCCCATCGTCAAGCCTGAAACGAGTTGTCGCTGCGCAATCCAGCCGACGATCAGCACGGGGATGACCGCTGCGGTAGACGCCGCTGACATCTTAGCGAGGAACAAATTACCCTGCGCCGCTTTGAAGGTCGAGACGTAAACTGAAAGAGGTGAGGCGTCGCGTGAGGTCAAATTTACCGCTAAGAAGAACTCGTTCCAGGTGAAAATCACGCAGAGCAGCGCCGTCGCGGCGAGACCGGGGACGAGCAGCGGCATGATAACGCGCATGAATTCCTGCCATAAATTTGCGCCGTCGAGCCTAGCCGCTTCGATGATTTCGAAGGGGACCTCTAACATGAACGAGCGCAGCATCCACACGACCAACGGCAGGTTCATCCCCGCGTAGAGGAGGATCATCCCGAAATGCGTGTCGAGCAGATTGAACTGCAAGAAGAGGACGTACAAGGGCACGATGATGCCCGCGGGCGGCAGCATCCGCGTGGACATCATCCAGAGGAGCGAGGCGTCGGTGCGCTTAGTCGGGTAAAACGCCATCGCGTACGCCGCAGGAATACCGAGTAGCAACGCCAAGAGAATCGACAGAGTGGTGATGATGACCGTGTTGCCCAAATATTCCATAAAGGGCGAGTTGAAAAGCGCGTTTTGCCAGTTCGCCAGCGTCGGCTCGAAAAAGATGGGCGGCGGAAACTGAATCGCGGCGGCTTCGGTCTTAAACGAGGTCAGCGCCATCCACAAGATCGGGAAGAACATCAAAAAGGCTAAGAGCAAGGTCAAAACGGACAGCGCGTGTCCCCAAAGTTTTCTGCGGCTCAAGCTCATGCGCCGACTCCTTCCTCATCCGAGTTGCGTAGTACTTGTAAGAACGCGAGGATGATAAAATTGGCTAAAATCACCGCGAAGACGCCGTACGCGCTGGCGCGTCCGACGTTTTGCCGTGAGAACGCCTCCAAGAAAATCTGATAGGGCAAGTTCGTCGTCTGCAAGCCCGGTCCGCCCGAGGTCGTCACGAAAATCGCGCCGAACACGCTCAAGATGAAGATGGTCTCTAATAGCAGCGCGATTTCGATAAAGCGCTTCAAATGCGGCAAAACGATGTGCCGAAACATCCCGAAGCCGCTCGCCCCGTCAATCCGCGCCGCCTCCACCGTCGAATCAGGTAGAGATTGCAGCCCCGCTAGAAGAATCAGCATCACAAAAGGAATCCACTGCCAAGACACAATGCCTATAACTGTCGCCATCGGGTAGCTTTGCAGCGCGTAGAAGTTCTGCACGCCGAACAGCCCAAAAAACCAGGAGAGGAGCCCGAACGAGGGGTCGAGCAAGAGGTTTTTCCACAACACCGCCGCCGCGACGGGCATCATCAAAAAGGGTGAAATGAGGAGCGTGCGGGCGAGGGCGCGTCCGGGGAAGGGACGGTTTAAGAGCAGCGCGAAGGCGAGCCCGACGACGAAAGTGATGGCGACAACCGAGAGCGTAAGATAGAGGGTGTTCCATAAAACGTAGTAAAAATCACTATTGGTGAGGATGCGCCTATAATTGAGCCAGAGCCTGTTCCAACCGATAAAGCCGGTACTGGTGGGGCGTAAGAGGTTCCAGTTGGTAAAAGAGTAGTAGAGCGCTAAGGCAAAAGGAACTTGCGTAACCAGGATGAGAAAGAGGATGCCGGGGGAGGATAGATACTTGCGGCGTTCCCTTTTGGCTGTATCTGAGGTCGAGGCTTGCTTGTCTTGCTTTAAGGTCGTACTCGCCATGAGGTCTCCTCTCGAGGTGGCGGACACATGCGCGTTCGAGATGATGTAGAGCGGTAGTTTTGTAAGGGGTAGTCAGTGTACCGTCAACTAAAGTAATGAGTAATGTCATTCTGAACGTAGCGATAGCCCTTTACAGGATAGACTCCGTGAAAGAATCTCTGCATTCGCCTTCCCCCCTATGGGAGAGTGAAGTGCGAGACCCCTCGACTGCGCTCCGCTCCGCTCGGGGTGACAACAGTGTCGCCTTCCTTACTTAACGGTGTAGTCAGTAGCCAGAATTCAGCAATGTTCTTGAGTTGACCACTGAATTCTGACTACTAACATCTGTCTTAACGTATTTAGTTCATTTTAAGAGGGAGGTTCGCTCTCCAACTAGCTCAGTAATACCCGGCGTCCTGCATCGTCTGCTCAGCAGACTGCTGAGCACTCGCGAGTCCCTCTTCCACGCTCGTGTTGCCCGAGAGGATCGCGGCGACGGTCTGCGCGACGTCGTTACCGATGCCTTGAAATTCAGGAATCTGCACGAACTGGACTCCCGGCGCGATTTGCGGCTCGGCGGTGGCGTCGGTAGGGTTAGCGTTTTGCATTGACTGTAAAACTAAGGGCGCGAACGGCGCGGCTTCGGTGTACTCGGGGTTCTCGTAAGTCGAGGTGCGCGTGCCTGGTGGGACAGACGCCCAGCCTCGCTCTTGTGCAACGAGGTTGATGTATTCCTGTGAGGTCGCCCAGGTGAGGAACTTGAAGGCGGCTTCTTGAGAGTCGCCCTGACCCGTGCTGGGAATGCCTAAGTTCCACGACCAGAGCCAAGCGTTACCCTTGTCCACCGAACCCACAGGTGCTAAAGCGTACGCGAATTGGTCGCCTATCTCCGAACTTGCCAAAAAGCCTGCGGCGACGGTTGCGTCCACCCACATCGCGGCTTGACCCGAGGTCATGAGCTGCAAGGACTCGGTGAAGCTGATGCCCGTCACGCCAGGCGCACCGCACTCTTGCACCAAATCGCGGTAAAAGGTCAGCGCTTCTTGCCACTCGGGGGAGTCGATTTGCGGCTCGCCCTCTTCGCTAAACCACTGTCCGCCGAAAGTGTTGACGACTGTTGTAATCGGAGCCATGTTGTCGCCCCAACCGGGCTTGCCGCGCAACACGATGCCGTAGACGCCGTTTTGTGGGTCGTGAAGCTGACAGGCGAGGTCGCGAATCTCCTGCCAAGTCGGTTGTTCGGGCATGGTGAGACCGGCTTCTTCGAATATGCGCTGGTTGTACATCGTAAAGCTCGACTCGCCGTAGAAAGGTGCGGCGTAAAGCTCATCCTCGTAGGTGAGCATGTCCGTCACGGCGGGCAAGAGGTCGTCGACGTTGTAGTCCCCCATCACATCGGGATAGTCCTCCGAAAGTTGGTCGATGGAGACGATCCAGTCGTTCGCCGCCCAGAGTGGCACCTCGTACGCACCGACCGTCACCAGGTCAAAGGAGCCGCTGCCCGTTGCCACGTCGGTGGTGAGGCGGCTTCTGAGCGTGCCCTCATCTAAAAAGAGCCACTCCAACTGAATATCCGGGTTTTGCTCGGTAAAGTTGCTGCTGAGTTCTTGCATGGTGACCATGTCGGGGTTGTTGACCGAGGCGATGGTGATGGTGGTTTGCGCCGAGGCGCAGGTTATTCCAAAGATAACGAAAAGGGCGAGCCAAGCTTTTTTCATCGAGTTCCTCCATAAATTCTTATAGCAAAAATTCGGACGATGGGCACGTGACCATTTTGAATCAGACGGTTCTCAACAAGCTGCCTCCTCTCGGTGTTCGTTTGACACTCGAGCAACTAATCCGCCTAAATCCGGGGTGTGGCTCGAGAAATCAGCTATTTTTTAACTTTGAACTACAATGGTCTCGTGTCCATTACTATAGAGAGAAACTTAACATTTGTCAAGGGGTAGTCATAACTCGAACGCCGAATCAGCTTATGTGCATCAAAAATAGCGCTTTAGACGTCTTCTGCTATACTGGTCTCGTGTCCACCATCAACGATGTCGCCAAACGCGCCGGGGTCTCCTCCACCACCGCCAAACGCGCCGTGCGGACGCCGCACCTCTTGGCAGCGGACACCTTGGAGCGTGTCCGAAGAGCCATCCGCGACCTCAACTACGAACCTGACCAGGTGGCGAGCACGCTACGCAGCGGTCAGAGCCGTACGGTGGGCCTCATCGTCGGCAACATCGTCGAGCCTTTTTTTGCGGAGCTTATCAGGGAGGTTGCGAGCGAGTTGCAGCGGCGCGGCTACGCGCTCCTCATCGCGGACAGCGAGTACCGCGCCGAGTTGGAGTTGGAGCACCTCAAAAGCATGAGCAGCCACCGCGTGGGCGGGCTCATCGTGCGTTCAGGCTACGGCAACGCCAACCTTGAATACATGCAGCGTATGCAGGCGCAAGGGGTCGCTATCGTGGAAATCGACTACTTCTATCCGGGCAGCCCCTTTAGCCACGTGATGCTGGACAGCCGCCAAAGCGTCTACGACGGCGTTACTTACTTAGCAGAACTCGGACATCGCCGCGTCGCGCCGCTAGGCATCTATCATGAAACGATCAACCCGGAGGAGCGTTCTTTCTACTTCACGGAGGCGATGAACGCTGCTGGGCTCAGCGTGCTAGGCGACTATCAAAAGGTCGTGCGCTTTACCGAAGATGAGGCGTTCAAGCTCACGCATTATTTAATGGAATTAGCGGAGCCGCCCACCGCACTGTTTGCGTTTACGGGTAACATGGGGATGGGCGCGTACCGGGCTTTGCGCGAGCGCGGTTTGCGCGTTCCCGACGATATTTCTCTCTTGACCTACGACAACTACACCTGGACGAGCCTGGTTGACCCGCCGATTGATGTGATTGAACAGCCGACGAAAGAGATGGGGCTGGCTGCCGTGGATATTCTGTTTCAGGGCATTCAGCAAAAGAGTGAGCAAGCCCAGCAAGAGGTGATGAGGCGTCGCTTTCCTGGGCGGTTGATTAAGCGGTGTAGCAGTGTGCCGCCTAAGTAGACGAGTAACGACTTCATAAACTCGTAAGTTCGGCACCTTGCCCACGTTTTCACAAGGTTAGAGACGGTATAGTCGTCTGTGCCAGACTACGACGTCATCACCATCGGCGCAGGCCATAACGCGCTCATCTCGAGCGCCTACCTAGCCCAAGCAGGCTACAAAGTGGGCGTCTTTGAACGGCGCGACATCGTGGGCGGCGCGGTCTCTACTAAGGAGATGGTTCCTGGGTATAAGTTCGACCTGGGTGGCAGTGCGCATATTTTAATTCGCCTTACGCCGATTGTCGAGGAGTTGGGGCTCGAGAGGTATGGACTCGAGTATATCGACATCGATCCGCTCTTCTTCGCGCCCTACCCGGACGGCGACAGCGTCTTTTTCTACCGGAGTGAAGATAAGACGGTGGAGCACTTAGAAAACAAGTTCCCCGGCGAGGGCGAAGCGTATAAGCGGTTCATGGACGAGTGGCGTCCCTTTTCGCAGGTCGTCAAAGAGCTTTTTCTGAGCACGCCAAGTCCTTTTAATTTGGGTAAGAAGATGATGTTCGGCAAAGCCATTCAGGGCGACTGGAAAGAGGCGCTGCCGAAAATCTTGAAGCCATATGGCGATATTGTAGACGACTATTTCACCGAGGAAAAGGTCAAAACGCCGCTGGTGTGGATGGCGGCGCAGTCGGGTCCGCCGCCTACGGAGCCAATGACCTCTCCCTTTTTGCTGTGGCATCCCTTGTATCACGAAGGGGGCATGGCCCGTCCTAAAGGCGGCTCGGGGATGTTGACGCAGGCGCTTAAAAACCACATCGAGGCGCACGGCGGTGAGGTCTTTACAAACGCAAGCGTCGAAGAGATTTTAGTTGAAGGGAAGCGGGCGACGGGCGTTAAAGTAGGCGGGCAGACCTACACCGCTCGCACAATTATGGCGGGAGCGCACGCTTTGGAGACGTTCGGCAAGCTCTTGCCCGAAGAACATCGCCCGAAGGGTGCCAAAAATATGCGCGTCGGCAACGGGTTCGGGGCGATTTTGCGGCTCGCACTGGACAAGCCGATTCGCTATCCTACGCATCCTGGCGACGAGGCGCGGCGGGCGTTGCAACTCGTGTGCCGTGACCGCAAGCAGTTAAGCGCGGCGTATGGCGACTATATGGCAGGGCGTCCCGCTTCGGACCCGCCCATCGTGGCGATGAGTTTTAGCGCGGTGGACGAGACGCTCGCGCCTCCGGGCGGCGAAGTGCTGTGGCTCTGGGCGCAGTACTTTCCTTATGAGTTGGCGAACGGCGCGACCTGGAATGAGATTCAAGAAGAGGTGGCGGAGCGCATTTTGGATACGTTTGAATGTTACGCGCCGGGGACGAAAGAGAGCGTCGTCGGTGGGTTGTTTCAGCATCCTGAATGGTTGGAGCGCAACTTAGGACTCTTTAGGGGCAACGTGATGCACTTAGAGATGAGCTTGGACCAGATGTTCGCGCTGCGCCCCTTTTTGGGCATGGCGGAGTACAAAACGCACCTCAAAGGGCTCTACCTAACTGGGGCGAGCACGCATCCGGGGGGCGGCATTATGGGCGCTTCGGGGCGGAACGCGGCGCGGGTTCTCTTAAAAGATTTAGACAGGCGCAGAGTTTAGAGGCGTGGGGTGTACTCCTAAGCCGCTAGAAGCACCTCTTGAACATCTAAGGGAAGCTCGACATCCATAAAGTACGTTTTAGGATAAAGGTAATCCTCGCCTGATTCGTCAATCACACGCAGAAGCTGATGTTTGGCGGCTTCGTCGTCGGGAAGGCGCTGGTAGATTTTGCGGACCTCGAGAGACGCTGGGTAGTCTTCATTTTGAATGCAAACAACAAACGCTGACTCAGAATTCGGTTTCATCTTTACAGTTTAAGCTAATAGCGTTTCCACGTTTCATTGCTACAGCAATGAAACGTGCGAGCGGATGCGAGAAGAAATAGACACAGTCAGTTGGTGCAGCGAAGCGTGGAAGTGCTATAAAAAGCGCTTAATTTTGAATTCTCTGCGCTCAACGCCGTTTGCCTCATACCAGTGAACCTCGGCGGCGCGGGCGTTCCCGTCAGGTAAGAGAACGGTTGCTACACCTTTGAGTTTACGCCAGCGTCCTCGCCCATACTGTTTTTGCAGCCGCGCCAACTCACGAATGCCTCGCCCTGCTGCAATTGTCTCAATATCGTCAACACTGCCTATGACCTCAAAATGCACCGTTCACGCATCATGACATGAGAGAACCTCTCGTTCAAAACGTTAAAGTGTAGCGCGTGGCGCATTATGACATTCGTCCAGAGATACCCTCAGTCAAAGACTACATCCGTATCAGGTTAGCAGCAGGGCTCAGTGAGAAAACAGAAGAAGCTGCGACCACCGGTCTGAAAAACTCTCTTTTCAGCGTTGTGGTTTTTGACGGCTCGGACCCCGTCGGCATCGGGCGCGTCGTCGGGGACGGGGGTTGTTTCTTTGAGATCGTAGACATCGCGGTCTTGCCTGCGCATCAGAAACGGGGGTTGGGCCAGCGCATCATGGAGGCGCTGATGGGGTATATCAGAAAGCACGCGCCCAAGAGCGCGTATGTGAGCCTTATAGCAGACCACTATACACCTGCGTTTTACGAGAAGTTTGGCTTTAAGCGGGCGGAACTGCCCAAGTCAGCGGGGATGTACCTGCGCGTAGTTTGACGCTAAAATGACGGGTCCGATGTTAAAATGAGACTTGTTTGGATGACGCTCTAAAAGTGCTTACAGCGTTGCGCTTCAATATTGCATCGTGAGGCAATATCAAGCTTATGCTCAGATCAATCCCACTGACACCTCTAACTGTCTAGGAGCACTATGACTTACTCCCGACTGCAAACGCATCTGCGCGACCATCCTAAGACTTGGCTCATCACTGGGGCAGCGGGGTTTATCGGCTCGAGCCTCCTAGAGACGCTCCTGGGTCTTGGTCAGCGGGTGATCGGTCTGGATAACTTCGCCACGGGGCACACGCACAACTTAGACGACGTAAAACGGGCCGTGGGAGACAAAGCGTGGTCGCGCTTTACCTCTAAAGAGGGCGATATTCGCAATAAAGAGGACCTTAGCGCCGCCCTACAAGATGGGCATAATGGAGTAGATTACGTGCTGCATCACGCGGCCTTTGTTTCCGTACCGGGCTCGCTCGCGGACCCCGTGACAAACAACGCGGTCAATATAGACGGGTTTCTGAACGTGCTCTTAGCCGCCAAGGAGTACGGCGTGAAGCGCGTGGTGTATGCGTCCTCGAGCGCTGTCTACGGCGACAACCAAGCGCTCCCCGCTACCGAGCCCCACATCGGCCACTCGCTCTCGCCCTACGCGACCAGCAAGTACGTCAACGAACTCTACGCCGACCTCTTCGCTCGCGCTTACGGCGTTCAGAGCACCGGGCTGCGCTACTTCAACATCTTCGGACCGCGCCAGGACCCGAACGGCGCGTACGCCGCCGTGATTCCCAGGTGGATAGACAAGCTGCTCGCACATGAGCGCTGCACCATCTTCGGGGACGGCGCGTCGAGCCGTGACTTCTGCTTTGTGGAGAACGTCGTCCAGGCCAATCTACTCGCCGCCACTGCGGAGGGTGAGGCGCTTAGCGGCGCTTACAACATCGGCAACGGCGGACGAACGACGACCTTGGAACTTTATCACTGGTTGCGCGACGCACTCGCTGAGATGCTGGGCGACGCGGCGCTGAGAAAGCTCGAGCCTCGCCACGAGCCGCCGCGCCCCGGCGACGTCGCCCATTCACAAGCGGACATCTCGAAGGCGGCTAAAGAACTTGGCTACGCGCCGCGAGTTTCGGTGGACGAAGGCGTCCGCCGCACGCTGAATTGGTACGCCGCGAACGCTAAATCTGTTCAAACGTAAGAGTGGTGTAGCTGCGCAGAGCAACCTGAAATCTGCTGTTTTTTCCCTTTTCGCAAAAGTACCGCGCCATACTTGTTAAGCTGTAGGGATGTTTGACGCCGCTAACCCGCTCATCGTACAAGCAGACCGCTCGATCTACCTAGAGACGTTCAATGTACGTGCGGAGGAGGCGAGGGCGGCGATTTCGCCCTTCGCCGAACTCGAGAAAAGCCCCGAACACCTCCACACCTACCGCCTCACCCCGCTCTCGTTATGGAACGCCGCGAGTAGCGGTCAGCAGAGTGAGGTGATGGTAGAGGCTCTGGTGAGCTTCAGCAAGTTTCCCGTGCCCGAAAACGTCATCACCGATATTCGCGAGCTGGTGGGGCGCTGGGGGCGCTTGCGGCTCATGGAGGTGGGGGCGGGGCTGGGGCTCGAGGTGCGTCCTGGCGACGAAGCGCTGCTCCTGGAAATTTCCAAACAGAGAAAGGTCGCCCCGCTCCTCGGCGAACGCCTCGGCAAGCAGACCTTCGCCGTGCCGCTGGCGCACCGTGGGCTCATTAAGCAAGCGCTTTTAGAGGTCGGTTGGCCCGTCGAGGACTTGGCAGGCTACCGCGATGGACTTGAACTGCCTATTGCCCTTGCCGATACCTTACAGGTGCGTTCTTACCAGGAGGATGCAGCCGAGGCGTTCTATTTAGCAGGCTCTCGGCAGGGGGGCTCCGGCGTCATCGTGTTGCCACCGGGCGCAGGCAAAACCGTCGTCGGTCTGGTCGCCATGACGCGGGTCGCCCAGCGCACCCTTATCCTCACCACGAACCGCACCAGCGTCAGCCAGTGGCAGCGCGAGCTTTTAGATAAAACGACGCTCAGCGATGAAGAGGTAGCGGAGTACCGCTCCAACGCCAAAAAGTTAGGTCCGGTCACGCTCTGCACCTATCAGATGCTCACCACGCGCAAGCGGCGCAAGAAGGGTGAAGAGGAGACCGAAGCGGTCTATCCGCACATGCAGCTTTTTCGTGAGCAGGACTGGGGGCTCATCATCTACGACGAGGTCCACCTCTTGCCCGCACCGATCTTCCGCCTGACCGCTGAGGTGCAGGCGCGGCGGCGCTTGGGCTTAACGGCGACGCTCATTCGCGAGGACGGGCGCGAGGGGGATGTCTTCTCGCTCATCGGGCCGAAGCGTTTTGACGTGCCGTGGAAGGAACTCGAGTCAAGCGGCTGGATTGCGAACGCCCACTGCTGTGAGGTGCGCCTCAGACTGTCCGAAGAAGAGCGGCTTAGCTACGCGGTCTCCGAGGAAGCGCAGAAGTTTCGCATCGCCGCTGAAAACCCGCGCAAGCGTGAACTGGTCGAAACGATTTTAGACCATCACCGAGGTGAGCCTAGCTTGGTGATTGGACAGTATCTGCATCAGCTCGAGCTGATCGCCAGCGATTTGGACGCCCCTTTAATCACGGGCGAAACGCCGCAGAGTGAACGAGAACGCCTCTTCGCAGCCTTTAGGGAGGGCGGTATTAAAACGCTCGTCTTATCTAAAGTCGGCAACTTCGCCCTCGACTTACCCGACGCCCAGGTGATGATTCAGGTCTCGGGCGCGTTCGGCTCACGCCAAGAGGAGGCGCAACGCCTCGGGCGCGTGCTACGTCCAAAGCGTGAGGGCATCGGCGCGTACTTTTACAGCTTAGTAACACGCGAGACCAAAGAGGAGGACTTCGCGCACCACCGGCAGCTCTTTTTGACGGAGCAGGGTTACGGCTATAAGATTATGGACGAGGCGGAGTGGTTGGAGCCATCTACTAGAGATACGAGCACCCTAAACTGAGGGAAGCGTACTCAGCCGTGCGTAAAGTGGTTTAGATGGGATGTTCAGGATGAAGCTGTTAGCCCTTAGCGATTAGCCGTTAGGAACTGCTTTTAGCTAAGAGCTAACGGCTAATAGCTAAAAGCAAGGAAGGAACTTATGCCCCCAAAGACCAAGCAAGCAGCGTCACAAATTGATACCTTAGAACCCCTCCCCGCCCCCAAAGAGGTCGTGCTGCACGAAGGCTTGACGCTGATCGAGGTCTCGGACGAGGCGGAATTGACCGCGCTGCAAGCGGACGCTCGCCTCAAGGATTTCATCTTGGCGCGTCTCTCGCCCACCGAAGCCGTCGTATTGCCGCAGCACAGCCAGAGCTTGCTCAAAGCGCTCCTCAAAGCGGGGCATACGCCCAAAGTTAGTTAAGAGGTCACAGGATGTCCAGAGACGATTTCGAAGCGCTGTTCGCGAGCTTGAGCGAGGAAGAAGAGGTTACAAGTCTCTCGCCAGGACTCGCCGAGTTGCTTCACAGGTTAGGCGTGAGCGTCCACAAAGATGCGTCGGGGCTCAACTTGATGACGCTCGCGTCGGCCGCAGATTTGGGCTCAGATGTGATTTTGGATGAGAGGTTGGACGCTTTACAAAGTTTGCAAGGGAGTGTCGGGATTAACCTCGAGTCCATGTTGGAGCACATGAACGCGGATCAACTCAAGCAGGTCGCCAAACGTTTCAATGAGGGTGCGAACGCTAACCGCGTGGCGGAGAGCAAAAAAGCGATACGTCAGGCGCTGAGCACGCCCGCCATGCTGGATAAAGTCGTGGCTGAGCTAAGCCCCTTGGAGCGCACCCTTCTCAGTGAGGTTAAACGTCGCGGTGGCGCAGCGAACGGTTGGTCACTCATTGTCTACGCGGCGTTGCGCGGCTTGGAGCCCGACAAGCGTCCGGGTACGCTCAGCGTCTACAAGCAGCAACTCAGCCGTGCGCCCGGTCTTCGCTATCTCAGCGTGCTGATTCGTGACGGGCTGCTCATCCCCGCGAGCAACGTGGCGTCGTGGTTTTCGGTCTACCATTATTACGGCAATCAGGGAAATTCCGAGGACGACTTCTTGTACGCGGACCCTAAAGTACTCGCCAAGTTGCCAGACGAGCCACCGCTTGCGCCGCAACCTCTTACGCTAAAACCTCTCGAGACCCTCACCCCTACAGCGCCCCACCCGGCACAAACGTTGCTCGAGCTGTTCGACCTCATGCAACTCGTCATTGAAGAGGGTGGCATACAAATCACCCAGCGCGGCACAGTGAGCAAACCGCTACTGAACCGTTTGACGAAACGTAGACCACGCCTAGAAGGGCGCTTGGAGCGGCCTCTACAACTCGGCTTGACGCTAGGGCTCTTGGACCCACCTGCGAGCGACTCGAGCAAAGACCCGTGGCGCGTCAACGTAACGCGCCTGAGCGCGTTGAGAAACGCCCCCTTAGCGCTGACTTACAACTTCATGGTAAACGCCTTCTTGCAGATGTCCGAATCTGAAGACGAACCTTGGGCGTCAGGCGTGTCCAGTTTAATCTCTAAAGAGGTCGCGCGGCGGGCATTGCTGGAGAGCTTAACTGTATTACCAGAACACCCTGTGCGGATGGACGAGGCGCTAGAAAGCCTGTGGACACGCTCGCTCAAATACGTCGTGCGGGCTCCGCGTTGGATGGTGGAAGAGGACGCTGAGCCGGAGCGCCCCGCTTGGTTTACTGACGTATTGCGAGGGGCGTTTCACGAGTTGGGCTTGGTAGCGGTGGCCGAGCTTAAAGATAAAGAGGTGAGAAAGCCGAAAACGGATGAATCTCAGAGCGCCGTCAATATTATGTACAGAGGTCAAATCAGACGTGTGGCGTCATCATCCGAAGGCGACACCTCGGGTCAATACGCACTATCACCCGCGCTAGGCTCTGCGTGGCTCAAACAAGGGCGAGCCTTACAAGAGGTCACGGAGCCACCGGAGTTGGAGAAGGTCCGTGCGCTTCAAGGGCTGGACCCCAAAACGGGCAAACCGTTTGAACCTAGCTTGCTGATTCAGCCCAACTTCGACATCTTGGTCTACCTGGACAAGCTCACCCCCTTCGCCCTCACCGCACTCAGCGCTGCGGACTGCACCCGCGTAGACGCGCAGACCGCGAGCTACACGCTGAGCCGGGGGAGCTTGTACCGCGCCCTCGAGTCCGGCTTACCTTTGGACGACTTTCTCCAACTTCTACAAGATCACAGCATGGGCGTCCCCGACAACGTCACGCGCAGCCTGGAAGATTGGGCCTCACGTCGCGAACGTTTGCACGTGCAGGAGGATGTGAGGTTGCTCGAGTACGCCACCTCAAAAGAGCGCGACACCGCGCTGAAGAAGTTAGCGCAAAGAGGTGCGCGTGCTCTTGCCGAACGTTTTATCTTGATAGAAAGAGGTGCGCAACTCCCAAAAGTCAAGGTGCGCCATCAGTACAACCGTGCGCCAAGTCGCACCCTGCGCTTTTACCCAGCGGGACACTTTAAGCTCGAGGGTGCCACCGACCTAGCCGGACGCGCCGTCTTAGCGCAACTCGCTACGCAAGATACTAAAGGAGTCTACTACCTCAACGTGGACAAGGTTCGCGCCGGAGCGCTCACCCAAGCCGCCCGCGACGCGCTCACCGAACGGGCGCAAGGCGGCTTGCCGCCGCAGCTCGAAGCGCTCATCAACGTGTGGAGCGCCCAGAGTCCCGCGCCTACCGTCGCGACGATTCGCGTCTTTCAGCATCCGAGCGCCACTGCATTATCCAAGCATCCTAAAATTGCGCCGCATTTAGGTACGGCCATCAACGAAACGAGCTTTTTGGTACAAGAGGGGCATGAGGAGCGGTTGGAGCAACACCTCGCCGAACTCGGCATCAGACCCGCCGAACGCTTCAAAGCGGACGTGAAACCGCAAGTCATCGACAGTAGCGCCATGCAGACCGGGCTCAACACCCGCAAGATGCGCGAGTTAATCGAGGCAGCGATTGCGCAGGGGCGAGGGCTCGAGCTGCGCTATCACACTGAAAAGACGAACTACAGCAGCTACGGCTATAACAAGAAGACCAAAGGCAAGCTCAAAACGGAGAAGATTGACCCCGACTCCGTGACGTATCTGGGGTCAACGCCTTACCTCTTGGGGCGTATACCCGGTAAGAAAGAGGTGTTTGAGATTCGGATTGGGTACATTGAGGGAATTGCGGTGTTGTAGGAAGCAATGAGTACCGAGCAATGAGCAATGAGTGGAAAAGCCTTTAACTCATTGCTCATTGCTTTTCACTCATTGCTTTCTTTTACGCCCGAAACTGCGAGAGGTACGACCTCGAGATAATCAGATGCTGAATCTCATCCGTGCCTTCTCCGATGCGCGTGAGTCTCGCGTCGCGCCACATCCGCTCGACCTGATACTCCTTGATATAGCCGTAGCCGCCCAAAATCTGAATCGCGTAGTCGCACGCTTTGACGCCCGCCGTGCTCCCTTTGAGCTTCGCCATAGACGCTGCCATCGCATAATCTTTGCCCGCATCTTTCATCGCCGCCGCTTTGATAACCAAGAGACGTGCCGCTTCTAACTCCGTTGCCATCTCCGCAATCTTAAAGCTGATGCCCTGATTATTCGCAATCGGCTTGCCGAACTGCTCACGCTCCAGAGCGTACTTAGAAGCGATTTCCAACGCGCCGCGCCCGAGCCCAATGCCCATCGCGCCGATGCCGATGCGCCCACCGTTCAACACCTCCATCACGTCCTTAAAGGCTTCGCCACGCGTACCGAGCAAATTCTCGGCGGGAACCTCTAAGTTTTCAAAGGTCAGGGGTGTCGTGTCGGAAGAGTGAAGGCCCAACTTCTCTTCGGGCTTGCCGCGAATGAGCCCTTTTGACTCACCGCCAAAAACAAAAGCGCTGATGCCGTTCGACGGTGAGCGTCCCTCTTGCGCCGCGTCGGTGCGGGCGAGGATGACGTAGGTTCCGCCCACCGTGCCCTGCGTAATAAAGATTTTTGAGCCGTTTAAGACGAAGTGGTCGCCCATGTCCTCGGCTTTAGTCTTCATGCCAGCGGCGTCCGAGCCGGAGCCGGGCTCGGTGAGACCCCACGCGCCGAGCTTTTCGGCCCTAGCTAACGCAGGTAAGAACTCCGCGTGTTGCGTTTCATTACCGGCGATTTGAATGTGTCCGGTGCAGAGTGAGTTGTGCGAGGCCACGGTCAAGCAGAGCGAGCCGTCTACCACCGCAATCTCTTCGATGATACGGGCCATCGTCTCAGTATCTAGTGCAGAGCCGCCGTACTGCTCAGGGACTTGCATCCCCATCACGCCAAGTTCGCCGAGTTGTTTGACGATCTCTAGGGGAAACTCGCCGGATTTATCGCGCTCCTGTGCACCTGGCGCAACTTCGCTCTTCAAAAAATCTTTAAGTGCGCCAATCAGCGCCTTTTGGTCAGCATCTAGCTCGAACCAGAGGTTGTTTTCTACGTTTTGCAAAGTGGTTGTCATAAGGTAATTATAGAGCCTTAACTATTCTAAAACCGCTTTGTACGTGCCTCAAATAACAAGAGTGGTGAGTTAAAAGCAGTGATCAACGGGTGGACAAGATTTTTGCTCCTTGCTCGCCGTTTCACCTACGTGAAAACTTCTTAATCAGGGGCTAACGCGCACCCGCTCGACTGGGTTACTTTCAACTTTTTACTGAACGCTTCTTATCCTCGAGAACTTGGTACACTAGCCGCATGGAGCACTATTGGGTCAGAGGCATTCGCGGGGCGACGACGGTAGCGCGTGATGAGCCGGAGCTTATTCTGGAGGCTACCGGCGAGCTTTTAGAGGTCATGTTACGCGAGAACGACATCGCCGAATTTGAGCCTATCGCGTCTATCTTCTTTACGACGACGCCTGACCTTAGGAGCACCTTCCCCGCCGAAGCAGCGCGGCGGCTCGGCATGAACTTAGTCCCTCTTATCTGCAACCAAGAGATACCCGTCCCGAACCGTCTACCTCTAGCCGTGCGCGTGATGATGCAGGTCAACACGCAAAAAGGTCAAGCGGAGATGAAGCATATTTATTTGCGCGAAGCGGTCAAGCTCCGCCCTGACTTGGTAAGTGCGCAATAGGGTGAGTGCACAGTAGGTGAGTTGTAGCCCGAGATATGCTTCGTGTTGACCATGCAGCGTTTATATAGCAAGTATCATTTGGTTTGGGCCAATCTGAGAAGAGAGAACACGCTTTAGCACGCACTTTAGGAAATGATGCTTGCGTGATTCAAGCTCAGTATTTATGTTAATTGCTATACTACACTGTCAGCGAAGTAGTGACCCATGATGTCATTCCGAGCAGAGCGAAGCGGAGTCGAGGAATCTCTGCCTTTGCTGACTTCTCTAGCAGAGATTGCGAGACGAGACCCTTCGACAAGCTCAGGGTGACAACAGCGGGAAGGTGTCAGTACATAGCTGACAATGCAATACAAAAGCCCTTAGCGGCTAGCTTAGAAACCTTGGCTAACCGCTAAAAGCTAATACCTAAGAGCTTCGTTCACTCGTTGCTTGCGCTAATAGACCATAAAGCGCATTTAGCCTCTACTTATCAAACTTCTCCTCGTAGAGCTTGCGGCACCGCTCAACCGCTTCGTGCGCGGCCTCTTTACCCTGGAAATCCTCGACGTCAACCCCCTTTTGCATCGCGCCTTTGTAGGACTCGAAAAACCATTTAAGCTCATCGCGCTCATAGGCGGGTAGGTCCTTAACCTCTTGATAATCGCTGTACATAGGGTCGTCGATGTGCACGCAGATGAGCTTGTCGTCGGTCTCGCCGTTGTCGGTCATCTTGAAAATACCGATGGGCCGGGCGCGCAACACGCTGAGGGGCATGACGGCGTTTTGCATCATGACGAGCACGTCCAAGGGGTCGCCGTCGTCGTCCAACGTTTGCGGCAAGAAGCCGTAGTTGGTGGGATAGGGAATCGGCGGGTGAAGCACGCGGTTGACGCTGATAAGGCCCAACTCGGGGTCGAGTTCGTACTTGGTGGTGTCGCCGCTCGGAACCTCGATGACGGCGCGTACCTCTTCGGGTGCGTTGTCGCCTAAGGGGATGTCGTGCCAGGGGTGAATCATGAATGGCTCCTTTCGAAAGCCACCAAGTTTAACAAGTAGAGATTAAGATTCACCGTTCGCGCCTCTGCGCTTGGGTGCGTTTCCGGCTGCGCCGATGTAGGGATTAGACACCCCTAGCCCCCAGACCTCTTTAAGCTGCGGCGGGTAAACGGTTACCTCTCGCACCTCTTCGCGGCGAAACCACCGCGCTTCGGCTAGATGCTCATGCTCAGGAATGTGAGGGTCGTGTCCGCCGACCAAAGTTGCCAGAAAGGTGAGTTCTAACGAGCGTTCGTGCTTGCCCGCGCCGTAAAACTCTTGTACGAAGAGAAGTCTATTCACGTTGACGCGCAGCTTGACCTCTTCAAAGACCTCACGCGCTCCGCATTCTGGTAACGTCTCGCCCGCTTCCCAGCCGCCGCCGGGGGGATACCAATACTCGAGCCCCTTATTACGAACGAGTAACAAACGTTCTTCGTGCATTACAGCGAGGCGGCAGATAACTCTTGGGCTTACTCCCATTCTTTAACGGGAATGAGTTCGCCGCCGTCCACGGTGGCGTTTTTGACGCGGTGTCCACGGCTCAAAGAGACCTCTAAGATGGCTTCGTCTAGGCTGTTGGAGCCGATCAGCACCTTACGGACGAAGTAGCCGCCCCCCTGCTGAGCACTCAGCTCGCTCGATTTGGAGAGCCTGACCGGAATGACCTCACCGTTTCTGGACGTGCGTACCCTAGCGAGTAAAAAATTACCTTCGTTTTTGAAGTTGGGGTTTCTGCGGAGAAAGGAGAACATAGGGTAGTTTAACCGAGGTTGAGCGTTCTTGCTTTAGTGAACTGGTTGACCTAAATTGCGTTCTAAACTTACTGAGATAGATTCTGCTTCAATTTTAGCAATACCGAATTCGAAACCAACCTCGTAAATACCTGAATAAAACGAGAGCGATTCTACATGTCCGTAGTCAAACTCGCCAGAGGCGTCAGTTGCGGCTCGTACTTTGGATAGTTCGGGTAAACCGTCAACCGACCCAACACCGTTGAACGAAAGCGTTCCCAATCGGAAACAAGCATATTCTGTTGGAGGTGGCGGCGAGTATGCGGGATGCTCCGGACTTAGTACGAAGTCAACTCTAAACGCTACTTGCTTATCTTCGGTAAACCAGCTAAGGATATACGATTCGGAGAGGTCAATTCCGTCAAACGTTTTAATCTCTTGCCAGTCCATAGGAGTAGAGCGAGAAAGCATCTTCCCTCTCGCTCTTTTCCTCATCTTATGCTGTCTTCTGCCGCTGCGCCTGCATCAAAATTCGCTCGGGGTCGTCGAAGTTGTCCAGATTGATGTTTAGCGCGGAGATGTCGCTACCGGGGACCTCGTACATGATTTCTAAGAGGTTCTTTTCTAAGACGGAGCGCAGCCCGCGTGCGCCTGTGCCTCTCGCTTTGGCGCGTCTAGCGACCTCTTTAAGGGCGTCTTCGTTGAAGCTGAGGTCGACGTTCTCGAGCCGAAACAGCTCCTTAAACTGCTTGGTGAGTGCGTTACGCGGTTTTGTCAGCACATCTACGAGCGCTTCTAAGCTGAGGTCTTCTAGCGTGGCAATAATCGCCAAGCGCCCGATGAGTTCGGGGATGAGACCGAAGTGCATGAGGTCTTCGGGGGAAACTTGCGCAGTTAAGTTGCTCTGCTGCTCGAGGATGTCGTTGTGGGTGAAGCCGACTCTCGAAACGTCTACGCGGTTGCGGATGATGTCCTCGATGCCCTCGAACGCGCCGCCGCAGATAAAGAGGATATTGCTCGTATCCACCGCGATAAGCTCCTGATGCGGGTGTTTGCGCCCCCCTTGCGGCGGCACGTGCGTGACGGTTCCCTCGATGATTTTTAAGAGCGCTTGCTGCACCCCTTCGCCGGAAACATCTCTGGTGATGCTCGTCCCTTCGCTCTTGCGGGCGATTTTGTCGATTTCGTCGATGTAGATGATGCCGCGTTCCGCCGCTTCAACGTTATAGTCGGCGGTTTGCAAAAGGCGCAAGATGATGTTCTCCACATCGTCACCGACGTAGCCCGCTTCGGTGAGCGTGGTGGCGTCGGCGATGGCAAAGGGGACTTGTAAGGTATCAGCCAAGGTTTGCGCCAAGAGCGTCTTGCCCGTGCCGCTCGGTCCGAGGAGCAGGATATTGGCTTTTTGCAGTTCGGCGTCCGGGTGTTGCAGGCGGCGGTAGTGGTTGAATACAGCTACCGCCAAGGTCTTCTTTGCTTCTTCCTGCTCGATGACGTAAGCGTCGAGGTGATGTTTGACCTCTCTAGGCGTCGGCAACCTCAAAAGAGGTATGGGCTGCGTCTTCGCCTTGGCGAGCACGTCCGAAATGCGCCCGACACAGTCGTTGCAGATGTGCGTCATGCCGTTCTCGGCAGCGACCAAATGCTTGACCTCGGCGTGGGTGCGTCCGCAGAAGTTGCAGCGTGCTTGCGGCATCACTCGTCCTCGCTGAGCTGTGATGCGCCGATGCGCACATTTTCCCGTGGCGCGACGACGCGGTCAATCAGGCCGTAGTCTCTCGCCTCTTCAGGGGACATAAACTTGTCACGCTCCATGTCTCTGAGGAGTTTTTCGGTTGAGTGATTCGTATGTTCGCTGTAGATTCGCGCCATCGTGTCGCGCACAAAGGTGAATTCACGCGCCTGCACCTCTAAGTCGGGCAGGTTGGCACGCGGAAAACCCGCCGAACCCTGGTGAATCATGATGCGGCTGTTAGGGAGCGCTAAGCGCTTCCCTTCTGCGCCCGCCATCAAAATGACCGAACCCATCGACATGGCGATGCCGACACAAATTGTGCTAATGGGCGCGGAGACGAGCTGCATAGTGTCGTAAATCGCCAGTCCTGCGTAGACCTCGCCGCCCGGCGAGTTGACGTAAATCTGGATGTCTTGCTCGGGGTTTTGTGCGTCCAAGAGGAGAAGCTGCGCGACGATGACGTTGGCGACTTCCGAGTTGATGGGCGTACCCAAAAAGATGATGCGCTCTTTGAGGAGGCGGCTGTAGACGTCATACATGCGCTCGCCGCGCCCGGTTTGCTCAATGACGTAGGGGACTAGGGACATAAATCGCTCCTTCTAGCGGGGTGAATACTCGCTATATAAAATATCACTGTTTGTAGTATTCACGTCTCAGCGTTCCGTTGCCGTTATCAGGCTCACGTAAGAGGTAGCAGGTCTCATGGCGAAGCCGTAGCGGGATTTCATCTGATCATGGATACTCTCACTATATAAAAGACCGTTTCACTGCGTGAAAACTGCGTCCCCTTGCGGGGATGAACGATAATTAGCACGCACATTCGAAGATGCTACCTGCGTGACACAAGCTCGGTGGCTTTGAAAAACGCTGCAATCACTCGGCGGATTCGGCGGTGCGGGGTTCGGCGTTGTCGTCGGTTTCCGTGTTTGGGTCTGCGCTAGCATCCACGTCAGTTTCTACTCGAGTATCAGTGTCGGTGTTCACGTCAGCCTCTGCGCTGGGGTCTTCGTTAGACTCGGCGTCCACAGTTTCGCTGACTTCTTCATCTTCGCCCAACAGCTCGCGCAGGCTTTCGCGCACGGCTTTATCTCTCGAGAGTAAAAAGCGGTAGTTCTCCACCCCTTCGCGCCCCAACTCCTGCCTAAGTTTGACGACCGTGCTCTGCTGGCGCTGCGCCATAAAGGTCAGAGCGGCGTCCAACTCCTCGGTGGTAATCTGTGTGCCGCGCTTTTCCAAGAGCTTTTCGAGCACCAAATCGCGCTTCACGCCTGTCGCCGCCGCTTCGTCCAACTCGTCCTCGAACGCCTGGCGCTTGTCGTCGGCCTCCAAGCTCTCCAAATACATCTGCATGTTCATCCCGCGTCCCTGCAAATCTTGGGCTAGGTTCTCCAAGAGGTTGCGCTTGCGGCGGTTCACTAAGCTCTGCGGCAGGCTCAACTCGGTCTCCTCGACGAGCTTGTCGATAAACTCCTCTTGCTGCTCGGAGAAGGTCTCCTGGTCGAGCTGCGCCTGGAGGCTCCGGCGAATCTGCGTCTCGGCCTCTTCCCAGGTATCAAAACCGAGCGTCTTAGCAAACTCATCGTCCGGCTCGGGTTTCTCTTTCGCCTTAATGTCGCGAATCACCACGTTAAGGACCGTTAGCGGTTCGTTTTCGACCTCTTCTTCGGATGGTTCTTCAGCGGTTTCAGTAGAGGCTTCGGTTACGTCCTCTTCCGTATCCTCTTCAGCGGTTTCCACTTCGCCCGCCTCAGCCGCGACCTCTTCGTCATCTTCTATCTCAGGCGGCGTCGGCACATCGAGTTTCAAAGCGACTTCGTCGCCGATTGACTTGCCGTAGAACTGCTCAGCGAGGGCGTCACCGACGCGCTCTAAGTCGATGGGCATGGTCGAGCCTGCGGTTTCGCCTAGCGATTCCACAGTTAAGTAGTCGCCCGCTTCGGCAGGGCGCTCGACGGGAACGAGCGTCGCGTTTTCACTCTGCAGATTTTCAATCGTCTCCGCGACCATCTCATCGGTGATAGGGTCGCTGCTCGTGTCAATGACGATATCTTGGATGTTGGGCAGCTTCACCTCAGGGTAGAGTTCGACCTCGACCTCAAAGGAGTAGTCCTCGCCCTCGACGGGCTCATAGGCGTGAAAATTCGCGGAGACCGGGGCTAGGTCTAGCTCCTGCGCGGCCTGGGGGTAGTACGTCTCCACAAGCGCGTCGCGCACCTCTTGAGCGACGGCGTCCTTACCGACTCTCGCCTCAATCACGCCGCGCGGCGCTTTGCCGGGGCGAAAGCCCGGAACCTTGACCTGTCGCGCCAAGGAGCGCAAAATCGTGCCGTACGCTTTATCAACCTCAGCGGCAGGCACCTCTACCTTGAACTTGGCGCTAACGTCTTGTCGTTCTAATATCTCGGTTTGCATACCTTACTCCTGACTCGCGATTAACTCTGTATAAAGTCTACCTTGATGCCGTGCGGCAAAGCAGTGTAGTCTAACAGGTTGTCCAGGGTTACGCCAAAGTGTGACGAGACAGAGGTGAACTTTGAGGCACACTTTTCAAAATATTGACAGACGTTGATGACGTACCGTGCATTACCGGATGCGAAGGTATCTTAAATTTTTTCGAACGCTAACACGTTGCTTAGTGCACGACCGAATGAAGGATATAGACCTTGAGGTTTAGTAACCGATTTAGACCTACTCGAGGGGAGCCCCCTCCCTCTTTTAGCCGTTTCTCACCCCATCATATTCTTAACAGCTATAGTAGATTGAGTTACTCCCAAACCTCTCCCAATCAATTAGGTTAGGAGCTTTAACGCGCTAGAATATTTGTTGTGAGTAAAGAAACAGTCAAGCTATTTCGCGGTGACTCTCTGCCACCTTTTATTCTTGATCAAACTTCAGTTAGCCGTGGAAGAACCTTTGCAAATTATTTTCGTGGCAACGGTCTTATGGCGAAATTTGCAGATGGAGGTTCTAGCTCCCTAATTAGTAACAAAGACCTGTTGGACTGCGTACTATCCCACGTCGGCTACAGCACTGAAACGCCAGAAGCAAAGTTTGCATACCATAGTCCGCTCATCTCATTCTCTACTAACCGAGGTACAGCTTTCAAATTCTCAAATAGGAAACGAAAGGAACTTGAGGAATGTACGCTTGACTTAGCAACTCATTTTCTGTGGCGGTTCAATTTTCCTTTGGAAGAGGCATTGGAGGTTGGCAGGTACAGGTTTATCTACCAAGCCGATCCTACAAGCTGTTTTGAGACTATCAAGGAACAGATCAAACGCGGTATGAGTGTGGAAGCAAGCACTGGTGATAGCGCGACTTTAGCAAAAGCAATACGAGATTTAGGAGGAATGTACCATTCTAATCGCGATACGTCAGATCATTATGCAGAAGTTATCGACGTTTACACCTTTGTGAGACACGCGGATTTGTCTAATCGCGATGAGCGACTCGTTGAAAATACGCTGAAACGCTCAAAGCGTGACCAAGAATGGTTAGTGTATCCGAAAGACCCTATGCCCGATGGACTCGGCTACTCTGCTCGCCTGCAAATGAACAAGTATTTGAATGTTGACAGTTGCTACAGGCTCAAGGAAAGATAGAAAGTTTTGGTAATTTTAGTTAGTGGACGTTCTATAAAGTACGTTTTAACCCCTCCCGCCACGTCACTTCCGGCGCGTACCCAAGCTCCTCTTTCGCATTCTGAATAGAAAAATGAACATCCTGCCGCATGAGCCGCGCCCGGTAGCGCGTCAGCGGCGGCTCGGTCTGCTGCGCAACCTTCGTATAGAGGGTTTCAACTGCACCCCCAAGAGGTTCAACTACGCTTCCTGGTAGATTGAGACGCGGTTTGGGCGCGTTTAAGAGGTCAGCAAGTTCACCGAACAGCTCACGCCAACTTGGGGCTCCTTCATCCGCGATGAGGTACGTTTTTCCTGCTGCACTCGGTACGGTTCCTGCTAAGAAAAGTCCTTGTACCAGATTTTCAACATACGCTGTATTGAGAACTGCTCTCCCGCCATTCACGAGCGGTAAAGTTCCGCGTTCGACCTCTTGCACAACCCTTGCAAAATTTGGGTCTCTCGTCCCAAAGGGCCACAGTCCGGGGCGAACGACCACGGTTTCTAGGTCTGCTTTTACAACTATATCTTCCGCTAAAACTTTCGAGCGGGCGTAAGCGTTGATACTTGTTTTAATCGTGCCATCCCTCGGCAAAACACGTGTATCCGCATCTCTAAAGCCTGTGTAGGGGTGAACGGCGACGCTCGAGACCAACACAAACCTCTTGACGCTCGCCCTCTCAGCTTCTCTTAGCAGATGTTCTGTCCCCAAAACGTTCGTCTGATAAAAGCCTTTCCACGCGCCCCAATCCGCGACCTTAGCGGCGGCGTGAAAGACAACGTCAACCTCTCGGCAAACCCCTCTCAGGCTTTCGCGCTGCGTGAGGTTAGCGCGGGTTATTTCAAATTTAGGATGCTCCAAAACCGCTTTGAGATTGTCCAGCTTCCCCCATGGACTCACCAGCGCACGCACCGCCCACCCCTCGTCGAGCAACCTCTCGGCGAGGTGACTCCCGATGAAGCCGTGCGCCCCCGTAACGAGCGCCCTCACGGAAAGAGCAGCCCTTGGCGTTGGAGGACGAAGATATCGGTGCTGATGCCGATGATGAGGTGAAGGACGATAGGATAGAGAAGTGACCGACCTCTTACCGCTAAGACCGCAAACAGAAGTCCGGCGGGCAAGGCCGCAAAGGTCTCGGCGGGTGGCTTGCCCAGATGAATAAGGGTGGAGGCGAGGGCTTGCGTCCAGATGGCGGCGGAAAGTCCCCAAAGAGGCTCGATGACGCGCAGCATAAAACCTCTATAGAAGAATTCGAACGACACGTAATAGAGTCCGTAGAGAAAAATCCAGAGGGAGAGGTTAAAGGGTGACGCGCCGACCCACTCCCCCGCCCACGGGTAGGTCAGTTGCAACGAGGGGTCGCTGCTGCCTAGATACATAGCGACAATAGCGATGAGCGAGGCGATGAGCGTGACGCTCACGCCAAAGCGCCAGTTGCCGAGCCCTAAGCCGACACGCCTGAGCGAATCGCCCAAGCCCACCATCAGACCTGTGGGCAGAACGAGCAAGAAGAGGAGGGCGCTGCTAATATTGAAGAGCGCCGCCCCAAGCGTGCGCGGCGTGCCCCGGAGGAGTTGCGGGCCGGGGCTACCTAGATACCAGTAAGCGATTTGTAAAAGCGCCGCCATCAAGAGGTAGAGCGCGAGCTTGTGCTCGAAAAGTTTTTTGAGGTCGGCGAAGAGGGCGCGTAGGAAGGTCACAAACGGCGCACGTTCTACAGACTTTTCTGATAGATGCGGTACGTTTTGTAAAGCTCCGCGCCCGCCGCTGCGATTCCCTTGTTCATCTCGCTGTTGTCCTCTAAAATCCAGGAGCACTCGCCGCGCATGTAGCCTTTGGCTCTCGAGCGCTGAATCACCTCATCAATCAGCACCAACTCCAACCCTTTGCGCCGATGCTCCGGGACCACCCCAAGAATTGGCAAGCGAGCTTCACCGATAATCCTGGCGCGGTTGAGATAGTGGATAAAACCGAAAGGAAGGAGCCGCCCGTTCATCCTTTTGAAGACTTGGTTGAGGTTGGGCAAAACCAGCGCTAAGCCGACCGTTTTACCACCGAGCTCTAAGAAGATCACCACGTCGGGGTCCACGATGAGCTTGAGTTCGGCGGCGAGGTGGTCGAATTCGGCGTCGGTGTACTTGACAAACCCCCAGTTGTGCTCCCAGACCTCATTATAAAAGTGCTTGACGACGCTAAGTTCAGCGTCGAAATTTCGTTTGATATTGGGCGTACGCGCCACCGGCTGATAGCGCTTCCTCACCCGCTCCGCGAGGCGGTGGAGCCGCTCGAAGTCGCTCTCGTAATGGTCAAACATCCAAGCGTAGAGGTCTTTAGCCTTGCGGTAGCCTGCGTTTTCGACGTAGCGCGGGTATTCAGACGGGTTGCTGGGCATCATCACATAGGAGTCGGTGTCGAAGGCGTTGATTTGAAAGCCCGCACCGTCGTTCATTGAAGGGTTGGCGGGGCCGCGCAAGGTATCTCGGCCCAAGGTTTTGGACCACGCTTCAACATGCTCGAGAAGGGCCTGCGCGACCTCTTCATCCACCGCCTCAAAAAAGCCAAAAAACGCCAAGTTGTCCCCGTGCGTCTGGTTGTGCAAATCGTCATCAATCGCGGCGATGCGTCCGACGACCTCACCGTCACGCTCGGCTAAGAAGAGGTCCATGCGGGCGTGTTCGTAAAAGGGGTTCTTCTTAGGGTTGAATCTCTCCCACTCGCTCATGCGTAGGGGCGGTACCCAGTGGGGGTCGCCTTTGTATTTTTGGTAAGGGTAGTCGATAAAGCGGCGCAAGTCGCGGCGGGAAGTAACCTGAGAGATATTCGTGAAAATGGCGGTGGACATATCGGCGTAGCATACCGTATAGCGTTAGGCGTTCGGGTCGTGACTCACTCCAGAATGATAGCAGGGTGGCAGCAAGGGGTTGCAACCCCTTATTTGTGGGAGCTAGAAACGTATCGCTAGACCGAACATCGTACGACCTCGAGTCGCTATCCAAACGAGATATCGAGGCGCTTCATACTCCCTCGTCTATTCTACATTTCTCTACTCAGCCTTAAACGAGCACGCCCAAGCGCTTGCCGACCACTGAGAACGCCTCTAAGAGCCTATCCAATTGCTCCTCTGTGTGGTTCGCGTTGACTGACGTGCGGATGATGCTCTGACCCGCAGGAACGGCGGGCGGCACAGACGGTGTCGTGTAGATGCCCTCTTCCCACAGCCCTTTCCAGAACATCAGGGTTAGCTCGTCCTCACCGATGAGCACAGGGACGATGGGCGTTTCTGAACCCATCGTGTCGAAGCCGAGCGCGTCCATGCCGCGCTTTAAGCGCTCGACGTTGCGCCAGAGCTTAGCGCGGTGCTGAGGCTCGTCACGCATGATGTGTAAGGCTTGCAAAGCTGCCGCCATCTGCATCGCAGGTAGGGCTGCTGTAAAGATAAAAGGACGCGCCTTGTGCTTGACCCAATTGACGACTTCACGCGGCCCCGTCATAAAGCCGCCCACGGACGCAAACGACTTGGAGAACGTGCCGATGATGAGGTCAACCTCTTTCTCCAAGCCGAAGTGCTCCGCCGTGCCGCGTCCGTTCGCGCCCAATACGCCCGTCGCGTGAGCGTCATCCACGACGAGCCGCGCTCCGTACTTCTTAGCGAGCTTGACGAGCCCCGGCAATTCAGCAATATGGCCGCTCATCGAGAAGACGCCATCGGTGACGATCATCCGGCCACCGGGTTTGTCAGCGTCTTTCTTGAGTAAGCGCTCCAAGTCGGCCAAGTTGTTGTGTTCGTATTTGCGCAACGTCCCGAACGAGAGCCGCGCCCCGTCGTACAAGCAGGCGTGGTTTTCGCGGTCGAAGTAGAGGATGTCTTGGCGTCCGGTCATCGCGCTCAGCACCGCGAGCGAGCCCAAGTAGCCCGCGCTAAAGGTCAGCGCGGCGTCGGCCTGAAAGAAGTCAGCGAGTTGACGCTCCAATTCCTCATGAAGCGTCAGCGTGCCTGTGAGAAAGCGCGAGCCCGTACAACTCGTACCGAAGTCGCCGAGTGCCTCTTTCGCCGCCGCTTTGAGCCGCTCGTCCTGTGTCAGACCCAAGTAGTCGTTCGAGCCCGTAATAACCATTTCCCGACCATCAACGACGACCATGCCGCCGTGTTGTGAAGCGATCGCCTTGAAGTAGGGGTGCATCCCTAGTTCGGCGACCTCGTCGGCGCGAGTAAAGTTATACGCTTTGCTGAAAATATCAGCGGTGCGCGGCCTCTCCTGCGCTGCAACATCGCCCTTTACATTCGCGGTCACACTCGGCTCCAACACGCTACTACGCGCCGAGCGTTTGGCGCTCGTATTCAGTATGTTATCCACAGCGTCTGACAAAAGACCCTCCAACTCACAACCATCACGTCTCAAGTGCGTCACTCTAACATAGTCACCGCGCTCGTGTGCTACCTCATACTCTACAGTAGTGAGGTGAGACATATAAGTGTGTTAAGCAACTAACTCATGTATAAAGATAAGGTTTCTGGCGCACGCTTTAGCAGCTCGACCGCGCCCATAGCTGCCCATCGTACCTTTTATCCCCCTTGGGTAAAGCCTCCGTGCGACACATGTACATTTCACGCGAAAACGGTCTGATATCGAGTATGAAGATGAGGCTTTGGAGGGCGGGTCAAAGTCGAATAGAACGAAGTGTGAGCGCGAATTTCCAGCTCCCACAAACGAGGAGTTGCAACCCCTCGTTTGCGAACATTATTCACATTAAGGTAAGCGTTCCAGAGCGAGTCGTCATCAAGATTCGGTGACTGTAGCACTACCTGTAGCATTACAACTTCTAACTCGAGCCTAACAAACTAAATTCAGCGCCGACAGCACCAAATTTACCAAGCCAACCAGACGCTGCACTCGAGCGCCGCAGACGTTAAAGTAACGCTATGAACCTCTCTATCGTTCGCTTCCCCGGCTCGAACTGCGATGATGATACGCGCTACGTTTTGGCGCAACTCGGCGCAACCGTGCGCATGGTCTGGCATCTGGAGGAGGACTTAGCAGGCGCTGAGGCGGTGGTGATACCCGGCGGCTTTTCGTACGGCGACTACTTGAGGAGCGGCGCGGTGGCGGCGAAGAGCCCCATCATGGACGCGGTGAAGGCGTTCGCGGAGCGCGGCGGCCCCGTTCTGGGGATATGCAACGGCTTTCAAATCTTGAGCGAAGCGGGGCTTTTGCCCGGCGCACTGACCCGAAACCCGGCGCTGCACTTCGTGTGCAAGCGTATCCACATGCGTGTGGAGCGCACCGACACACCCTTCACAACCAAGTATGAAGAATCTGAAGTGCTGAACGTACCTGTGGCACATAATGAGGGGCGATACTATGCGGATATGGACACCTTAGCGGGGCTCGAGCAAAACCACCAAGTCGTCTTCCGCTACTGCACCCCTGAAGGTCAGGTTGACGAGGCGGCGAGTCCCAACGGCAGCCTCAATAATATCGCCGGCATCGTGAACAAGCGCGGCAACGTCCTCGGCATGATGCCCCACCCCGAACGCGCCGCCGATGCGCTCTTAGGCTCCAAGGACGGTTTACCACTCTTTCGCTCGCTCTTGGAATTGACGCACACCTCTTAGCTCCATAACTCTTAGCTCTGTCAAAGGTTCTTCTATGTCCCACTTCCCCTACCTCATCGTTTGCGACATCGACCATACCCTCCTCAGCGACGCCGGGCAGCTTTTGCCGGAGAACGTAGCGGCGTTGGCTGAGGCTCAGGCGCAAGGTGCAACCGTTGTGCTCGCCACCGCGCGGAGCTATATCGGGGCGCTGCCGGTTCATAAGGCGTTGGGACTCCAGACCCCCCTCATCGTCTCCAACGGCACCTTAGTTCAAAACCCGGACGGGCGCGTCCTTCACACGGAGAGCATAGGGCCAGCGACGGCCAAAGACATCTTTCACCTCTTCAAAAAGACGCCGCACCACTGGTCGGTGCGGCTCGGCGCAACCGCCTACTTGCACCCCGACTTTGATACCAGCCGCGAACCGTTTGACAACAAGCGCTACTACAAGCCCGTGGCAGGGCCTTATCACGCACTTTTCGGCGACTTTACGGGCGTCGCTTCCCTGAGCCTCTTCGGTGAAGCGGTCGCGCCCTTTTACGCGGCGCACGACTGGACCGCGCTGGGGCTCGAGCCCTCCTACTACGCGCCGAGTTCGTACGACCCGCGCGAAGCGATGAGCCTGATTTCAAAGCGCACCAGCAAGGGAGAAGCGGCGCGGTGGGTGCAGCACTACTTGGGCTTAGACAACGCGCCCGTGCTCGCGCTAGGCGACTCGCCCGCTGACGCGACGATGTTTCCTTTGGGTATAGGGATTGCGCCCGCTAATGCACCAGCGGAGGTGAAGGCGGCAGCCGCGTGGGTCGGTCCGCACTGCGACGACGGCGTGGTCGCCGCCGCGATTCGGCGCTTCGTTCTTGCGCCCGACGCCGTAGCTGTTTAGGAAGTCCTAACACTTTTAGCGTACCGTCCTGAGCGAGTACGCAGGCCGACACAAGTAAACACTTAGACCTCTTCCGGTAAGCTACACTCAGTAGCAACTTACGAAGAGAGGTCTACGATGAAGGTTTCCTATGACCGTCACGGTCAAGTCGCTGTTTTAACCGTCGATAATCCACCCGTCAACGTGCTGAGTCCTGGCGTGCCCGAAGGCATCTTGAAGGGGCTCGAGCGCGGCACCTCCGACGAAGAGGTCAAAGCCTTTGTGCTCATCGGCGCAGGGCGCAGCTTCATCGCGGGTGCGGACATCAAAACGTTCACGCTGCCCCGCGACCAAGTCCCTGATATTCCCAACCTCGTCGCGGGCGTTGCGAGCACGCCCAAGCCCATCATCGCCGCGCTGCACGGTAGCGCTCTAGGGGGTGGTTTAGAGGTCGCGTTAGGCTGCCACTACCGCGTCGCCGCGCCCAGCACACGCTTGGGGTTTCCAGAGGTCAAGTTAGGGCTTTTACCCGGCGCAGGCGGTACGCAGAGGTTGCCGAGGCTCATTGACGCACAAAAAGCCCTAGAACTCATCACGACGGGCAACCCTATAGAGGCGGAAGAGGCGCAGGGGCTTGGTCTAGTGGATAAACTCGTTCACGACGACCTCTTAGAAGCAGCCCTCGTTTATGCCGAAGAGGTCATCAGAGGGGGTGCGACACTGCGCCACATCAGCGAGATGGAGCCTAAGCTCAATGCTCCCTTCGATGCCTTTTTTACCGAAGCCCGCAAGCAAGTGACGAAAAAAGCGAGAGGTTTAGAAGCACCCTTACGGTGCGTAGATGCGCTGCAAGCCGCCGTCACACTCCCGTTCGAAGAGGGCTTGAAACGCGAGCGCGAGCTGTTCATGGAGGCGCTCGAGTCGGACCAATCTAAAGCCCTGCGCCACATCTTCTTCGCCGAACGCGAAGCTGCCAAAGTCCCAGGGCTTAAAGAGGTCACGCCCAAAGAGGTCAGACAAGCCGCCGTTATCGGCGCGGGCACGATGGGCGGCGGCATCGCGATGAACTTCGCCAACGCGGGGGTGAAGGTGAAGGTGCTCGAGACCTCCTCAGAGAACCTCGAGCGCGGCCTGAGCACGGTGCGCAAAAACTACCGACGTACGGTAGAGAAAGGTCGCTTGTCGCAAGAAGAGATGGACGAGCGTCTCGACCTTATCGAAGGCGTGTTGAATTATGACGTTCTCGATGACGCTGACCTCATCATCGAGGCGGTATTTGAAGATATGGACGTGAAAAAAGAGGTGTTTGGGAAGTTGGAAGCTGTCGCCTCACAAGACGCCGTGCTCGCCACGAATACCTCGACCCTCGACGTAAACGAGCTTGCCGCGTCAACCTCTCACCCGGATAAGGTTCTCGGCACCCACTTCTTCAGCCCTGCCAACGTCATGAAGCTCTTAGAGGTCGTGCGGGCGGACGAGACCTCGGACGAAGCCCTCGCCACGGCGCTCTCCCTCGCTAAAAAGATGCGCAAAGTCCCCGTCGTCGTGGGCGTCTGCGACGGGTTCGTCGGGAACCGGATGATTCACAAATATACTCGCGAGGCGAACTTCTTAGTCGAAGAGGGTGCGCTGCCGCAGCAAGTGGACGGCGTCATGAAAGACTTTGGCATGGCGATGGGACCCTTTGCGATGGGCGACTTAGCTGGGCTCGACGTAGGCTACCGCATCCGCCAGCGGCAGGCGGAAACCCGCGACCCTAACGAGCGCTACTCCGAAGTCTCCGACAAGGTTCACAACTTAGGACGTTTAGGGCAGAAAACAGGCGCAGGCTTTTACCACTACGAGGAGGGCAGCCGCCAACCCATCCCCGACCCGGAGATCGAAGACCTCATCGTTCAGCACTCCAAAGATATAGGGATAGAACGCCGCGACATCAGCGACGAAGAAATCTTAAAGCGGCTCATGTACGGACTCGTCAACGAAGGCGCAAAGATTTTAGAGGAGGGCATCGCGCAACGCGCTAGTGACATCGACGTGATTTACGTCTACGGCTACGGCTTCCCTGCACACAGGGGTGGGCCGATGTTCTACGCGGAGCAAGTCGGCTTGGAAGAGGTCTATAAGGATATTCAGCACTTCCACGAGGTGCACGGCAAGCTGTGGGAACCCGCGCCGCTGTTAGAGAGGTTGGCAGGTGAGGGGAAGGGGTTCCAAAAACAGCAATGAGTAGCGAGTTCCGAGCAATGAGTTTTTGGTTTTCACTCATTGCTCGTTGCTCGTTACTTTCAACTTCCTTATTGCTTGGAACTCGTCACTCTTTTCGAAGGGAATTTTATGAGCGTACAAAAACTTTTCGACCTTACCGGGCGCGTGGCGCTGATTACGGGGGGCTCGAGGGGCCTAGGTTTACAAATCGCCGAAGCCTACGCCGAGCAAGGCGCGAAACTCGTCATCACTGCGCGGAAGGCGGAGCAGCTAGAGGAAACTGCCGAGAGGTTGCGCGAACAAGGTGCGGAAGTTTTAGCCCTGCCCGCCGACCTCTCACAGCCGGATACACCCGAACAACTTGTCCAACAGATCATGGGTAAATGGGAACAAGTTGACATCTTGATCAACAACGCAGGCGCGACCTGGGGCGCACCTGCCGAAGCGCACCCATTAGACGCCTGGCACAAAGTTTTGAACCTCAACCTCACCGCCGCCTTTGCGCTCAGCCAAGCGGTTGCCAATGCCTCGATGATTCCGCGCAAAACGGGGCGTATCGTCAACATTGCGTCACTCGCAGGGTTACAGGGCAACGACCCGCGCATGATGGGGACGGCGGCGTACAACGCTTCCAAAGGTGGGCTCGTCAACCTGACGCGGGCGCTGGCGGCGGAGTGGGCGAAGTACGGGATTACCGTGAACGCGGTTGCGCCCGGATTCTTTCCCACCAAGATGACAAAGGGAACACTTGAAGCAGGTCAAGACCTCCTCGAGGCGGCGACGCCCTTGGGACGTGTGGGTGGGCCGGAGGACCTGAAAGGGGTGGCGGTGCTTTTGGGATCGGATGCGTCGGCGTTTGTGACGGGGCAGGTTGTGGGAGTGGATGGGGGGATGAGTGTAGTTTGAGGGAATTGAGTTTGAGTAATGATCCTTAAAACATTAAACTAGAACTATTGTGAAAAACTTTGACAGTAGAACATACAGTATTTCTGACTTTTTAGAGTGGGACTCGAATGGACTACTAAACCTTTCCCCAGAGTTTCAGAGGCGCTCTGTATGGTCCGAAAAGGCCAAATCTTATCTGATTGATACCATAGTCCGTGGAAAACCTATTCCTAAAATACTCATTACTCAAGAACTCAAACAATCGCGTAACGTTCGTGTAGTTGTAGATGGTCAACAGAGATTGCGGTCTATTTTAGAATTCGTAGAAGGTAGTTTTAAGATTTCAAGAGCCCATAATCGTGAGTTTGCGGGCAACAGGTATGATAGTCTTCCTGATGACATTCAGCGTGATTTTCTAAAATACGAGTTAGCAATAGATGTTTTATTTGACATGGATTACGCCGATATTTTAGATGTTTTTGCTAGGATAAATACCTACTCAATCAAGCTAAACAACCAAGAAATTTTGAATGCAAAATACTTAGGGTTTTTTAAGCAAACAGCATACAGCTTAGGCTATAGGTATGTAGATTACTGGATTCAAGGTGGAATTCTAACTAAATCTCAGGTCAACAGGATGAGTGAAGCCACATTAGCCTCTGACTTATTGGTTGCTTTAGTATCGAGTGTTCAGAATCCCAGAGCAGTTGAAACTTACTACCGAAGATTTGAAGATGAACCAGGCGATTTGGAAGAGGCAGAGCAGCAATTTGACTCAACAATGACTTTCTTAGGCGAAATTTATCCACCCAATGAGCTTAAAGAAACAAACTTTAGTAAAATTGCTCTTTTCTATAGTCTATTCGTAAGCATCGCACATATACTTTTCAAAGTAGAAGGCATAGATGCTCCAAGACCAACACTGAACAAAGAAAACTTCGGGAGAGCTCGTGTCCGTCTCGATGAAATTTCTGCACGCTTCGATGAGAAAGACCCGCCTGCGGAATATCTACCATTCGTTGAAGCAGGACGACGTGGAACCACCGATGCTGTAAAAAGGAAATTTCGTAGTGAATTTATCTGCAAAAAACTAAACGAAGCTCTGGTTGAGTAGAGCGTATGACCAGGAGAAAAGTTTCAGCTCCATACAATGATTTTGTCAAAGAAACAGACTCTATTCTTCGCTTAGATGGTATCAATCAGCAACGATTAGGGGTTGTGAGAGGAAGCAACCCTCAAGGACTAATCAACAAACAACAGCTTCATCTTCTTACGGAATCGTCTTTCTTCTCAGCATTTAGAGCATTTGAAAATTTCGTTGAGGATGTGTTTATCTTATGTTTGTTAGAGAAGCCTTCGATTGCAAACAAGAGACCTAAATCCTATCTAAAACCTAAAGATTTTCGACATGCTCGCGAATTATTGAAATCTAGCCAGAAATATCTTGATTGGACCTCTCCGCAAACTTTAATTGAGCGATCAGAAAGATACTTAGCTGATGGTGAGCCATTCAAAACTGTAATAGCATCCAATCAGAAGGACATACAAAATATGAAGCGAATACGTAATCATATTGCCCACAACTCTGACGAAAGTTCACAGGATTATCGTAAAGTGGTTAGGGACATAAACAGCGGAACTTTACCTCTAACAATTCCGCCTCCCGGCGAATTATTGTTACAAATAGCACCGAGGACTCAACCTTCTCAGCATTATCTTGTTTTCTATATCGCGAGATTAAGAGAGGTTGCTAAAGCAATTGTACATTGAGGAATCATTTCAGCAATTGTCCCCAAGCCCCTCACCCACAAATGCTAAACTACCTCTATGCGCACGCTCAAAGCCACGATTGACAAAGAGGGCAAGGTGGAACTGCTCGAGCCCATCACCTTAAACGCCAAGCGACAAGTTTTAGTGACGATACTCGAGGATGAACTGCCGAAAGAATTACGCCCTTATGGACTTTGCAAGGATGAATTTAGCGTGCCCAACGACATTGACGGGCTCGCTTAGAAAGCTGGCCTCGAGCCTCAACACAAACATCTTCAGTTCTTTATTCGCTCTCAACAAGTTGCTCGAGTTCCTCAATAAGCTCAGGTAGATTTTGAGTGACAACTTGCCAGATAATATCCAAGTCCACTGCAAAATAACCGTGGATAAGCCGGTTACGCGCCCCGATAATCTGCCGCCAAGGAATCTGCGGATGGTCAACTCTAAAGGTTTCAGGGACGTGATTAGCCGCTTCACCAATGACCTCAATGGCGCGTGTCACAGCGAAGGCGAGCATCTTGTCGTTTTTTAGATCGTCCTTAGTTTTGCCCTTGACAAAGGTCAAAGCGTCTCTAGCGTATTCAAGCATATGACGCAAGCGTGCATCATCACGCTTCATATTGCGTCTGCGCTTGATTCAAGACCTCGTTGCGAATATGAGGACTCAAGAAACCCGGCGTCAAGAGGTCAACCTTCCGACCAAGAATCGTCTCTAATTCCTCAGCCATGCCGAAGAACTCGAGGCCAGGAACGTGGTCATCTTTGAATTCTACGAGTACGTCAATATCGCTCTCAGGTCCGAAGTCGGCGCGTAGGACCGAGCCGAAAAAGGCGAGGCGTCTGATATGGTGGTTGCGGCAGAACGCCTCGAGTTCTTTTGACTTTGTTCTTGGAAGCGTCACTTTATTACCCTATAGCTCATACGCGGTTAAAAGCTGCCAACCACTCGTCTAGGTCGGACTGAGGGATGTCTCGCTCGAGGTCCGCTAACTCAGCCTGCAAACCGTCCGCACTGTGCTCGAGTAGCGACGCCTCGTCATCTCCGAAGAACTGCTGCCACGTCTCACTCCACACCTCTAGGTTCAAGACGATATGCGTTTTCTTGCCCTCTTCATCAACTAAATAGCTCACGCCTTTCATACCTCTAAGTGTAGCAGGTGAAGCAAAATTCCGTGTGGAAGCCTCGAGCCCTCACCCGCAGATGCTAAACTACCCTTATGCGCACGGTAAAAGTCACGATTGATAAAGAGGGCAAGGTGGAACTGCTCGAGCCCATCATCCTAAACACTAAACGGCAAGTTTTAGTGACGGTACTCGAGGACGAACCCTCTAAAGAGCTACGCCCTTATGCTCTTTGCGAAGGTGAATTTAGCGTGCCGGATGATTTCGACGCGCCTCTTCCAGAAGACATCTTAGACGACTTCGAGCGTACGTGAAAATCCTTGTACCCTCTTATGTATCCTCGAGGAAGAGCACCTCACAGGTCTTTAGCTCAGGCTGCCCGGCGAGCTCGGCAAGTTCTTCACTCAGTGTCACCTCGTGAGGGTTGAAGTTCATGAGGTAGCTCCGCTTCCCCCGTTGCGTAAGTCGCACCCCTTCCGGCAATTTGGTGAGCGAGAGGTCAGCGGACGCTAGCATCTCTTCAAAAAGCGCCCGGTGCAGCGCGTCACTGCCCCACATTCCTAAGACCGTACACTGCCCCTCCCCTACTTTTTGGCGCGTTACCGCAGCCGCATCTGCGTAGGCGTTTGTCTTATAGCTTGCTATCACCTCGGCTGAGGTTGGCGTCAAGACATCCGCCCACGTGTGATAGCTGTAGCGTTCGCCGCTAAATTCGACCTCTTCTTGAGCACCCGGACGAAGCCCGTCTACGTAGTCAATGCGAACGCCCGCGAGTTCGGAAAGTGGACCCGGTGCGCTCTCTTGCGCGATGTTCGTTAAAGTTTTCGCGCCGCTACGTGGACCCAATACCAGATGTCCACCCGTTTTCACATAATCCGTTAGATGCTCCGCCAACGCCTCATCTACCAGGTGCAGCGCAGGCGCAAAGACGACCTTGTAGCCGCTCAAATCCTCACTCGGATGGAGCACGCTGACCTCCAAGCCCAAACCTCTCAACGTTGTGTAGTAGGAGAGGAGCAGCGCCCAGTGGTTCCAGCCTTGTGCGTGCGGTTGCAGGTGCGTCGCCCAGAGGTGTTCGACGTCGAAAAGTAGGGCGACAGATGCGTCAACTGATTCTGAATCCGTGAGTTCTGCTGCAACCTCTTTCGCCTCCCCACTCGCCCTGTCCGCCGAGCCGTCGTGCAGGTTCATACCGGCGTGCATGAGCTCCTGTGCGCCCCTAGCCGCTCGCCAGCGAAAGTACGCCACCACATCCGCGCCGTGCGCGAACGCCTGATGCGACCAGAGCCGCACCGCGCCGGGCAGAGGCAGCGGGTTCGAGGGAGCCCAGTTTACAGGCCCCGGCTGCTGCTCCATGACCCAAAAGGGTTTGCGCTTTGCGCCGTAGTAGAGGTCGTGCATCAGTGAGGTGAGGTCGGGGTGGGCGGTGCGCATGTAGTGGGTTTTCACCTCGTCGGGGAGGAAGCTAGTCTCGAGCGTCCCCAGCGGATAGTTGTCCCAGGTCAAAATATCCAGATTCTTGGCGAGCTTATGATAGTTGAGCGCCGAGAAGTAGATCATCGCGTTGTGGGTGATGGGCTTGTCGGAGTGCTGACGGATGATACCGCATTGTAATTTATCGTAGTCCACCACCGAATCTGATGAAAAGCGGTAGAAGTCGAGGCTATGGCTCGGATTCGCTTCGGTGACGGTCAAGTTGGGCAGGTCAACCTCTTCAAACGAATGGTACTCCATGCTCCAAAAGACGTTCCACCAGGCTTCGTTGAGGGCGTCAATGGTGCTGTACTTCTCTTCTAACCACACCCGGAACGCCTTTTCACAGTTTGGACAGTAGCAGCGAATCGTGTCGTGGCAACCGTATTCGTTATCGGTCTGCCACGCCTGCACCGCGTCATGGGAGCCGTAGCGCTCCGCGAGTAAAGTCACGATTCGTTCGGTCTCCTGGCGGTAAGAGGTTGAATTGAAGCAGTAGTGACGGCGCGAGCCGAATTTGCGTACACGACCTTGTTCATCCGTTTGCAACACGTCGTCGTACTTGTCAATCAGCCATTTAGGAGGGGTCGGCGTCGGCGTGCCTAAAACGACCTTGAGCCCTGCTTCACCGAGGAGGTCAATGGAGCGCTCGAGCCAGTCAAGCTCATATCTCCCCTCCTCCGGTTCTAAACGGCTCCAGGCAAATTCACCAATTCTCACCCAGGTGAGCCCTAGGTCTTTCATCCGTTTTGCGCCTTGTTGCCAAGTGTCTTCGGACCAGTGTTCGGGGTAGTAGCAGGTGCCTATCATAGGGGTCAGTGTACGATGGTGGGGCTCGAGGGTTGAGGTGTATACGCAGAAAGCGTCTCAGTAAGTCAGTTAATTTCGTCTCAAAAACTTCATAACAGGGAAATCTGGAGAGTACAAATTGCGGCATCGCTTGAGCCTGTATATTAGACTGTAACTATGAATGACGCTCCTCTCACCTGCCAAAAGCACCTCTTCTCACTCCCTGAAGATACGCATTACCTCAATTGCGCGTACATGTCACCCCTTTCCAACAAGGTAGAAGCAGCGGGGTTAAAAGGCGTGCAGCGGAAATCTGTACCGACGCGCATCACCCCAGCGGACTTCTTCAAGGAAAGTAGCAGGGCGCGTGAGCTGTTCGCGCAGCTCGTGAACGCCGACGCTGGAAACATTGCGCTCGTACCCTCAGTCTCCTATGGTGTGGCGACGGTGGCGAAGAATCTGAACGTTGGAAGTCAGCGCACAAAAAAACGTATTGTTACCTCGGCAGAGCAGTTCCCCAGCAACATGTATGTGTGGCGGAGAATGCGAGATGAGGGGGCGGACTTGCAGGTGGTAGCACCGCCGGAAGGCGTGCCGCGCTGTCAGGGTTGGAACGAAGCGTTATTGGAGGCGATTGACGACACCACTGCGCTCGTCGCGCTGCCGCACGTGCACTGGGCGGACGGGACGCGCTTCAATTTGGAGGCGATTGGGGCGCGGGCGAGAGAGGTCGGCGCAGCCTTTGTTATCGACGGCACGCAGTCACTAGGGGCGTTACCTTTCGACGTGGCGAAGCTGCAACCGGACGCCCTCATCGCGGGGTCTTACAAAACGCTGATGGGACCGTATGGGCTCGGCTTTGCCTACTACGGTGAGCGGTTTTTAGAGGGGACACCTCTTGAAGAGACCTGGGTAGCCAGGCGCGGTAGCGAGGACTTCAGCCGCTTGGTGGACTACAGAGACGACTACGCGGCGGGCGCGGTGCGCTTCGACGTGGGTGAGCGCAGCAATCCGATTTTGTTGCCGATGCTCGTGGCGGCTTTAGAGGACCTTTTAGAACGTCGTCCCGAGCGGATTCAGGCGTATTGCACAGACCTCTTTCGGGTGCCGATTCAGACGCTCTGCTCGCACGGCTACCGTGTGGAAGATGAGGCGAGTACGCCCCGTCACCTCTTCGGCATAAGGTTGCCCCAAGAGGTCGAATTAGACACGCTCCGCCCAGTTTTAGAAGAACGTTGCATCCACGTCTCCGTGCGCGGCGACGCGGTGCGGGTTGCGCCAAATGTCTACAACGATGAGGCGGACGCGCTAGCGCTAGTCGAAGCGCTTGCCGACGTTGTGACTTGAGCGTTAAGACCGAAGAAACTGCGGCGCAGTGTTGATGAATATATGAACATTTAATGATGTCACCTCGAGGGCAAGATGGTTTAGGCTAGAGAAAAAGCTCACCTTAGGGAGGCTCACCATCAAACACACTGGCTTTTTGTTCTGTCTCATCCTCTTACTCAGCGCTTGTGACGCAGGTGTAAGCAGCGTACCCGGCACGCCAGGTGCGCCCGGCGACATCGGCGCAACCCCCGGCGGCGTGCAAGACATGGGCTTCGCCCGCGAACTCGTTCAGAACGGGCAGGTGCCGCCGCCCGAAGCGCTCGTCGTGGAGGGCATATTCTCTGAGCACGATTTACCTCTCGAGGGCGAAGCCTGCGAGCAACTTCTCTGCTTGCGCGGCGCGTTAGGGTCGGCGCCGACCTTAGAGGATAACCCCTCCGGCTGGCTGCAAATCGGGCTCTCGTCAAACCTCAACTTAGACACCTATGAGCGTCCGCCCCTCAGCTTGGTCTTCACCGTGGACATCTCCGGCTCGATGAACTGGGAGTACAGCACCCCTTACAACGAGTATCAAACGCCTCTAGGGGTTGCCAAAATGCAGATGAGCAAGCTCGTGCCGACACTAGACGCACGCGACGAAGTCGCTATCGTGACCTATGGCAGTGAGGCGCGTACGGCGCTCGACTTTACCCCTGGTGACGAGCAGGAGACTATCCTAGACGCCATTCGTGGCCTCGAGAGCGAAGGCTCGACAAATATGGAAGCCGGGCTTATCCAGGCGTATCGGCTTGTGCAAAATGCCAACGGCGACAACAGCCAACGTCTCATGCTCTTTACCGACGTGCAGCCCAATGTAGGTGCAACCAGCGCCACCGAATTTGAGAACCTAGTGCAAGAAGGCGCGTCCGCAGATGTCGGCTTGACTGTGTTTGGGGTCGGCGTCGGCTTAGGACCCGAGGTGTTGCAAGCGATGAGCAATGTGCGCGGCGGCAACGCATTTACCCTTTTTGGCAGCCGCGACGTGAACCGGACTTTGGAGGAAAACTGGCCTTGGCTTGCTAACCCCATCGCCTACGACCTCAACGTCGAGGTTGAGCCGAACGAAACCTTTGAGGTTGCGGAGGGCTACGGCTTTCCAACAGCGGATAAAGAGGCGAGCTTAGAGGCGAGTACCGTCTTCCTCTCTAAGCGCCGAGGTGCGCTGCTCATCCGCTTAGCGCCAACCACGGAGATGGCGGCTTTAGCCGTTTCGGGCTCGCTCAGTTATGAAACCTTGGAGGGCGAAACCGTCACGGATACGCTTACTGGAACCCTTGAAAACACCGCCGACTACACCTTTAGCCAGCCGAGCGTCGGCAAAACCGTCGCCCTCGCGCTTTTTGTCGCCAACACTAAAGAGGCGGCGGAGCGCTACGCGGACGATCCAGAAGGCGCAGCCACGCTCATGCAAGAGGTTGTGGCTCGCTTTGAGGCAGATGTGGCACGCTTAGAAGACGATACGCTGCAAGTCGAGGTGGACTTTGCTGAGGCGTTGCTCGAGTTGATACAACAAGGCGCACCACAAGGGACGCTCTACAGCGAATTCTAAACTTGAAATACAATAGCAGGTATCATCTGGTCAGCTACACCCTCAATAACAAGGACATCGTTTCACTGCGTGAAAACTACGTAATTAGCGCGCACTTTAAGAGATGACCTGTTCCTGGTTACACCGTTTTCGCGAAGGCGAAAGGGAAACTTCGTAAGCCCTGCTTTAGCGGGTATATCTGCGGAGAAGTGTAGCAATGTCAAGTGGAAATGCTACAAGTAGTTGCAGGTTTTCTTGGCATGTACATCACGCACGTCAAGAAAACCTGCTTAGTGAGGTTGAATGAAAGGTCGGTTGCGTGCTTGGCAATGAAGACCTCTCGATATCCCCTCTGCTGGCAGACGCTACGCTTTTCGTAGGCTCCGCTTGAAGGGACGGGTTTGAAACCCGCCCCTACGAGGTAATCAGTCAGCTACGGGTTTTATGGCGCAGTCGCCGCGCTTGCGAGGTTGCTGAGCGCGTTGGAGACCACCGTGAGCTGTTCGTCTACACCTGTTAGTCCGTGCCGCTCGGCTAAGTACTGCGGGTCGTTATAGGCGGCGTAGACGTCGCCCGCTTCGTCTTCGTAAATCAGCATCTTTTGGGGCAAGTCAATCGCGACGGTGCGCTCAGACTGCATGAGCGGCGTGCCGACATTTGGGTTGCCGAAGATGACTAGGCGGGTGGGGGGCAGCTCGAGCCCCACACTTTGGGCGTTCGCGCTGTGGTCCACCACAGCTACGGTGATGAGGCCGTTTTCCTCGAGGGCGGTCTCCAAATTGGCGAGCGTTTCCTCGACGCTGTGAGCGCTCTGAACTGTCACGAGTCCCTCAACATTACTCGAGGAACCGCCCGTTGTCTCACCACTTTGCGCAAATGCGAAAGGAAGAAGTGTGGCGAAAAAAACATGCAAATACTTCATGTGCTACCTCCAGAATGTGTGTCTCTGCTAATGTAGCAAACTTCACGCCGCAAAAGCGTCAAACCGAAACTTGACCTCAGCGCCGCAATCGGTTAGCGACGCTCATGATGCCGATGCCCACCATGATAATGACCCCGACGATAATCCAAGAGGTCGGCACGCCGAGCAAGTCTGCACCGAGCGCTAAGCCGACAATGAGGATGAAATAGCCGATAAGGTAGATGCCTGTTGACACATTGCCCTCCCTGTGGCTCGAGCCGCGCCGCTCAGATTCAACGCAACTATGCTCGAGCAAAACATAACTATCTTGTCTTTGTGTAACACAGCGCTGCTCCGTAGGGGAGGCTCATACAGCGATAAATACGTTCCCCTACGCCGCCCGCTCCATATCACTCATATCTGAGCGCCTCAATTGGACTTAAATTCGCTGCGCGGTTCGCAGGCCACACGCCGAAAATCACGCCCGTCGCCACACTCACCAAAAAGGCCAGCAAGATCGTCCAGGGGCTAATCACGACCTCTTCTAAGAAGGGCACGAGCGCCACGATGAGGTAGAGGCTCCCGACCGCCAGCACGAGCCCGATGACGCCGCCCACAACGGTTAGAACGACGGCTTCAATTAAGAACTGTTGCAAAATTGTGTTCTTCTTTGCACCTAGCGCCTTACGAAGCCCAATTTCGCGGGTGCGTTCCGTGACCGAGACGAGCATGATGTTCAAAATCCCGATACCGCCCACCAGCAAACTCACCGCGCCGATGCCGCCTAAGACGACCTGTAAAATCACCGTGATGGTGTTGAACAGCCCGAGCGCCCCTTCGATAGTTTGAACCGTGTAGGTATCCGCGCCCCGCCGCCGGTCCAGAATCGCGCGGACTTGCTGTTCGATGTCGTCGGCGTTGCGCTCCAGGGAGATGGTGATGGGCAAGAACTCGTATTCACCCCGCTCGACGGACGGATAATTGATGTAAAAAGTCTCTAAAGGCACGTCGCCGCTCGTGTCGTTGGCGAAGCTGCCCAGGGTACCGCTGATACGCTCTTTGACGCCAATCACCGTATAGAAGCTACGCGAGCCCTCCACGGTGACGCTGATTTCCTTGCCGATGGGGTCCACACCGTTATCAAAAAACGCCTCGCCCGCGTCCGCTGAGAGGACGATGACGGGCGCGGCGCGTCTCGCTTCGGTCGCTGAGAAGTAACGACCTCTCGCCAATTCTAGGCTGCGGTCAACCTCGACGGCGTTCGCGGTTGTCCCGTTGACCGTTAAAGAGGTCTCCTCATCTCGGTAACGCCCGACGCCGAACTCAGACTGGGTCTGCAAGATGTCGATGGGGAGCCTCGAGAGCGCCTCAATATCATCGTCCGTCAAGGGTTCGGCCTGCGGATTGTCTTGGTCCACCACCACAAAGAGCGACTGCGCCCCGAAGCTCTGCAACTCGCTGGTGATACCCGCTGTCGCAATCGCGCCCATGCTGATGGTCGTAGTGACGGCGAACACGCCGATAACGACACCCAAAAGCGTCAGCACGGAGCGTAAGCGGTTGCCGACGAGGGCTTCGAAGGCGGTGCGGATATTCTCTAGGAGCATGAACGCGCACCCTCACACGCACTTGTCATTCTGAACGTAGTGACGCCCTTACAGGATAGACTCCGTGAAGAATTTCTGACCTTGCTTTCTCCTCTAGCAGAGAATGGAAAACGAGACTCTTCGCCCAAGGCTTCGCGTCGCGTGGACGCTCCCGCTAGAGACTGCGTGAACAGGGTGACATGATGCTTTAGCCAACTCAGATAACTTGCATTCAACCATCTTTTTACGGCATTCAACAAAAAAGGCATTATGGTATCTCCCCCGTGAAGACCGCGTGGCGGCGGTTCTCTACCTCTTCAACACGCTCCACCTTCCCGTCCAAAATCCGCACGATGACCTCGCAGTGCTCTGCGACCTCTTGCTCGTGCGTGACCATTACGACAGTGCGCCCTTCGGCGTGGAGTTCGCTAAAAAGCCCTAAAATCTCTTCGCCCGTTTTGCTGTCTAGGTTGCCGGTGGGCTCGTCTGCTAAGAGGATGTCGGGGTCGGTGGCTAAGGCGCGGGCGATGGCGACGCGCTGTTTTTGTCCGCCGGAGAGCTGGTTCGGGCGGTGATCTAGGCGGTCACCCAACCCAACGCGGCTGAGCGCTCGTCTCGCCGCCTGAGTGCGCTCACGCGACGATGTGCCTCTATACATCAGCGGCAGCGCGACGTTTTGTAGGGCGTTTGCCCTGGGCAAGAGATTGTACGCCTGAAAGATGAAGCCGATGCGCTGATTGCGGATGGTGGACAACTCGTCTTCTGAAAGGTCCGAGACCTCTTGCTGGGCGAGGCGATACGAGCCGCTGGTCGGCACGTCCAAACAGCCCAAAATCTGCAAGAGCGTGGACTTACCCGAGCCTGAGGGTCCCATGATGGCGGCGTATTGCCCTCTCGGGATGGTGAGGTCTAGGCCGCGCAGGGCGTGGACCTCTAAGCCACCCTCGAGCGTATAAATTTTGCGCAAGTCCGTCGCTTCGATGACGTTGTCTACACCTCTCGCTTCGGGCGGAGATGGCGCTTCACGACTTGTCATCACGGCGTCACTCATTGTTCATCCTCCAACGGGTCGTACTGCATAGCGGCCTCGTCTTCAATCTCCTCTAAATTCGTAAGCGCAATCAGGTCGCCCGCCGCTAGATTGCCACTTTCCGCCGCTGCAACAGTGGCGTTGCTGTCCAACACGTCGATAACAACGCGCTGGGCCGTACCTGCGCCCGCTTCGCTCTCAACAACTTTGTAGACGTAGCGCTCGCCTTCGTCTTCGCTGATGGCTTCTAACGGAATGAGTAGCGTGTCTTGGATGCGGTTCACATCTACGCGGGCCGTTACGGTGTAGCCGGGGCGGATGAGCCCCTGCGCCAAGAGCCCCGCCGTCTCATCTTCAAAGTCGAGCGTAGCGACAACTTGGGCTGCGCCCTGGCTCGTCGTCTCTCCAGCAATCTCTTCCCTAGTCGCAACGGGATTGACGCGGCGCACGGAGGCGGGAAGGCGGCTCTCGGGGTCGGCGTCGGGGGCGATGGTGGCGGCTAAGCCAGCTTGGAGTTCCAGGGCGCGGTTCTCATCGAAGCGAGCTTCAACGAAGAGCGACGAGGTGTCCACCATCTGAACGCCGCCTTGCCCCGCCGCCACCTGGTCACCTACCTCGAAGTCGATGCGGCTGACCGTCCCCGTAAAAGGCGCGGTGAGTTGCGCCTCGTCGAGTTGCGACTGCAAGTTGGCGACGCTGGTCTCTAAAGACGCTACGTTCGCTTGGCTGCTGGCACGTTGCGCGGCGGCGAGTCCGTCGAAGTTGCCCTGCCGTGACCTCGCAGATTGGAGGGCGATTTCGGCTTGGGCGACGGCGCGTTCCGCTTGGGCGACGGCGTCTCGGTCGGCTTGAAGTTCGTTGCTCGAGACCGCACCTGTCTCCGCTAAACGCTCTGTGGTGGCGAGTTTTTGCTGGGCGTTGCGCAAGGTCTGTTGCGCGTTGGTGAGGGCGTCTTCGGCGCTGGCGGCTGCGCTCGAGGTGTCCAGCCTGTCCGCCTCCTGCTGCGCCGCGACGCGCTGCGCTTCGGCTTGAGCAGATTGGAGGTTGGCCTGGCTCGAGGCTAAGTCCCGCTCCAAACTTGCCGTATCTAAACGCGCCAACACCGCGCCCGCTTCGACCTCATCCCCTTCGGAAACGTTGAGTTCAGCCACCGCGCCGACCGCGCCAAAGGTGAGCGTGCGCGTCTGCGCCGCTTCGACTGTGCCCGTCCCCGACACGTCGCGCACAAAGGCGTCACGCTCCACGCGCTCGACGAGCGTGCGCTGACCCGCCTCACCGCTGCCGCGCCGCAAAAAGAAAAACACACCCGCTGCGGCTGCCGCAACAACGATAACTAAGACGAGCCAACGCCCCCACCTACGGCGCGGCTTGTCCGCCGCGCCGCTCGTTGAATTTGCACTTACCGTATCTGCCACTGTCTCTTCCTATCCGTCCTTTTCATACCGTTTTTACTGACGGTCCTGTTTACGCTAAGCCTACTCACCAGCCATTTATTCACCGGACACCTCACTACTCACGCTGCCTCGCACGACTAAATCCAACTGCGTCACTGCCTCAGCGAGTGCGTACTGAGCGCTCCGCAAGGCTGCCGCGCTCTCCGCCACACCTCTTTGAGACTCTGCGAGTGTCAAACGGGACACGTCGCCCGCTTCGAAGCGGAGTCTCTGCGCGGCGCGTTCATCCTCGGCACTTTGCAAGGTTGCTCGAGCATTCTCTAAAGCGTCCCTAGCGGAGAGCGCCGCATTGTACGCGCCGCGTACCGAGAGGTCTAAACTGCGGCGCAACTCGCGCTGCTGCGTCCTCGCGCTCGCTAGGGCGTCCTCGGCGGCCTCGAGGTCACGCAGCGGTGTGTAGGCGCTGTCAGCCAGCTCGAGCCCCACTTGCGCCACCTCCACCGCCTGCGCTGCGCGTTGTAAGGCCGCGTTTTCGTCCAAACGTGCCAACACCTCTTCCAAAGGGGGAATAGGCGGCGGTGCGAAGGGCGCAAGGAGTTGCAACGTGGCAACCTCTTGTCCCAACAAGCTCGCCAACTCGCCATACGCAAAGGTCCGCCCCTGTTCGGCACTTGCCACCTCCCTTTCGGCGGCGGCTACGTCGTTTCGGGCTCGAATCAAGTCCGCGCTGCCAATCTGCCCTGCGTCAAAACGAATCTGCGCTGCCTGCGCCGTCGTCTGGGCGATGTCTCGTCTCATTCTCGAGAGGTCCAAAGCGTCGTCGGCCTCCAGCGCGTCGAAGAAGAGACCCGCCGCGTCACGCTCCGCCTCCAAACGCGCCGAGGTCAGGTCAGCTCGCTCGTTTATGGCGGCTTGCCGCGCCTCTAAACGCGGCAAGCGGAGCGCGAGCGGGTCCCCTTGCGTGCGCCGCAGTTCGCGCTCCGCCGCCGCCAAATCCGCCTGCGCGGTGATGACCTCGGCGTCTAGCTCGGGAGCCTGCTCCAACACGCCTCGCAAGCTCAAGGATTGGACGGTCTGCGTGTCAGCTTGCGCACGTCCAAACGTGAAACCAGAGGCAAGAACGAACACAGGTCCAGACAGAGCGAGTGGAGAGGTTAGCAGCGTCAACACGGTGATTAGCTCCTTCAGCATGACCTACGATTACGGCTCATGATGAAGGCGCGAAGAGCCACGAGCCGAGCGCGAAACTGACCGCCACCACCCCGACTAAAAAGGTCGCGCGAACCGCTTGGCGCTGCCCCGCCGTCTCGCGCACGCCCAAAAAGATGAGGACAAGCCACCAGAGCGTCCCAAGATAGCCGAGCAGCCCACCAGCGCGCCCAGCGGTGCTCGTTTCTATCTCCTGCTGCACCCGCGCATTCGCCGCTTCAAAGGCTTGCGCGTCGTTCACGTCCACGTCAACAGGGGTGACGTCGATGGGAAAGGCGATGACGATGACGAGAAGCGCGGCGTTCAGAACAAGCTGCGGCGCGAGCGCGTAACCCGCTACCGCCCACGGTTTCGCCTCCATCCCCGCGCCGATGCGCACCAAAAGACCGTAAAAAAGCCAGGTGATAAGGGGCGTGAAAAAGCCCGCTGCCGCCGTAATAATAGGCGTCGCGGCAGCGAAAGGTGCGTTAGTGAGCGCCTCCCTAAAAGGCAGCCCGAGAAAGTAGCTCGCTACCGCCGAGACGAGCGACACGAGCAGCACGGTCCAAATCGCGCCGCCCACCCTGTTCCCTTCGGCGAGGTCACGAAAGAAGTTCACGGGGTTGGTGAGGATATTAGGAATTGCGCTAAGCACCGTTCACCTGCGCCGAATACGTTTGAGTAGAAAAAGCGTCCATACCTCTTAGTATAGGGCGTTGCGGGTACCTAAAAGGAAGTTTTCACGACGGATGATGCGCACGGTGCAAGTACGTTCTGGAGCCGGGTCAGTGACGAAGAGGTCAATGGGGAAAAAGAAGTAGTACAGCGTTAATGAAGTATGTCATTCTGTTCACGAAGTCGGGCGAAGCCTTGCGGAGCGCTAGCGGAGTCGAAGAATCTCTGACCTTGCTGACTCCTCTACCGGAGATTGCAAGGCGAGACCCCTCGCGGAGTCTATCCCGTAAAGGGCTCGGGGTGCCAACAGCGACGCAAAACTTAGTTTACAGTGTAGTAGCAACAAATCAATATAAAAATGCCCCGCTCCGAGTAAATGTGAGAGGTTGCGAGAGAGATTGCTAAGAAAAAGGGAGCGGGGTGCCACGCCTCGAGTGGGTGCGTAGAAGGGTGATGAGGCGTGTTACTAGAAGATACGCAAACGAAAAGGTATTGGATGCATGGATTAAAAATGTCTGCTTTTAGGTCGAATCCACCCCTAGGTCAAAGCCTGACCTAGCTCCAACCCCGACAGATACGCCGCCTCCACCTTCGCCCCGCCGCACCAGTCGCCGCAGAGGAGGAGCGAGTCGTCCTCTTTGAGATAGGGCTCTGGATAAGGCTCTGTCACCATCGAGTAAAGCCAACGCTGCATATCTGTCCAAAGAGGTTGAGTTGCCCAATCTCCCAAGACCGTCGTGGCTGACAGCATCTTTTCCTGAATAACCTCTCGGTCACGTTCCAGATGGTCTTCTGAAAAGTCAGGGCTTGCGTTCACTACGAGCGTCATCTCATCGCTATCCGTTTCACGCTTGCTGCTGTCGCGCGACACCCAAGACAGCGTTCGCGCGGCGTCACCATCTTTGACGGTGACACCGCGCCACTCGAGGTCTCGCCCCGCGTACCCCGCCATCAGCGTGAAGCAAGGCGCGAATTTGACCGCTTGCAAAGCGTCGGTTGTTTCTGCGGATAATTCAGCGTCGCGGCACAGCGCTAAGGCTTGCGGCGCAGGCACGTTGACTAAAACACGCTCAGCCTCTAAGGTCTCGCCTGTAATCAGCGCTAAGCGCCAGCCTTTTTTATCTCTTACAAGGCGCTCGACTCGAGTCTGAGTGCGAACCTCCGAATGATTACCCAAGAGCTTGCCCGCCGTGTTCATCCCGTCAGGAAAGACGTAGCGCGGGTGGCCGTCACTAGGCGCTTCTAACCCTTCATCCGTCAGCGTGTGAAACCCTTCTGACCAAACTTTGACATGTCCTGCTTCTAACCATTTATCCACCTGCGTTTGAAAGCGCTCGTCCCTCACGGTGAAATACTGTGCGCCGTGGTCAACTCTGTGCCCGTGCAGCCGCCTTGTGGCGGCGCGTCCACCTAAGCCGCGACTTTTCTCTAAAACGAGGACCTCTTCACCTGCTTGACGGAGTGATCGAGCCGCCGTCAAGCCCGCAATACCCGCGCCGATCACCAATGTTCTGAATTCCATTCGCTCAGTATGACGCGAATGTATGGGTAAAACTGCGTCACGCCACCTCTTGATATCTCTTAATACGCCGTTGAGTAAGTGTTGCGACACTGTTGTCACCCCGAGCGGAGCGCAGCGCAGTCGAGGGGTCTCGTCTTTCAACCTCAGCTAGAGGAGTCAGCAAGGTCAGAGATTCTTCGACTCCACTTCGTTGCGCTCAGAATGACATGTCGTATTTTTTAGCTAACGCTGTATTTAATTCCTCGTTGGAAAGCGTTTAGCGTTCGCTACACTTTTTCTTTGCTCGAGTCCGCTTCTGAACGCACCGCATATTTAGCGGGCTGAATCCCTGAGCCAAAACGCCGCCCATACACCTGTGTAAATTCCGCGCCGAAGAGCAAAATCTGCGCCGAGTAGTAAATCCATAAGAGCAGCACGATGAGCGAGCCCGCCGCGCCATACGTGGAGGCTGCCGAACTCGTGCCGATGTAATAGCTGATCAGGAATTTGCCGAGGGAGAAGAGTAGAGAGGTCACGAGCGCCCCTACCCACACGTCGCGCCAAGCGATCTGCACATCGGGCAGGTACTTGAAGATCATCGCGAATAGGAGCGTGATGACGGCGGTGGAAAGTGCGAAGTTCATGACTTGCCAGAAAGTTTCTTCACCGGGGAGCAAAAGTAGCTCGCTGAAATAGTTGTTGATCACGTTTAGTGCGGCGCTCAGCAGCAGCGAGACGAGGAGCAAAAAGCCGATGACCAGGACCATCCCAAGCGAGAGCACGCGCGTCCTGAGCAGGTTCATCACACCCGCCGACGGGTTAGGCTTCACGCCCCACACCCTATTGAGCGCGTTCTGAAGCTGCGCGAAGAGCCCAGTTGCGCCGAGGATGAGCAGCGCCGCGCCGATCACCGTAGCGAGGACGCCTGAGCCTGCGCGGGAGGTGTTCTCGAGCAGCGTCCCGAGCACCCCCGCCACGTCGCTACCCACTGCCGCTGTCACCTGGTCCAAAAGCGCTTGCTGCGCCTCGCCCTGCCCGAAGACGAGCCCCGCCACCGCCACGACGATAATGAGCGTAGGCGCGAGCGCGAAGATAGTGTAGTACGCCAGCGCCGCCGCCAAGACCGTCGCTTGGTCTTCGTTCCACTCGGTCACGGTCTGTTTGAGTAAACTCCAGAGGGTTTTCATAGCTTAATTATGCCTTGAGAAAGGGTGAGGTTGGGTCTTACCAGAAGAGCAGCGAGTTGAAAGCAGTAGGCAATGCATGATGCCAATTCAGATTGACTCGCGCATAACTGGGGAATTAAGTGTAATCCGTACGAAACCCTTTAGACTCAGCGCCCGTTGCTCACTGCTTTTTGCTGCTCTTTCTTAGCGTCGCCCAACTTTCCAAACGCTCTCACGCTTCGCTCGGGCGCATCGCGTGTTCGTCCGGCTCAATACCCGAGCCAAAACGCCGCCCGTAGACCTGTGTAAACTCCGCGCCAAAGAGGAGAATCTGCGCCGAGTAGTAAATCCATAAGAGCAGCACAATCAGCGAGCCCGCCGCGCCGTAGGTCGAAGAGGTCGAGCTACTGCTGATATAGAAACTGATGAGGAACCGACCCAAACCGAAGAGGAGCGCGGTCACGAACGCGCCCACCCACACGTCGCCCCAGGCGACTTTGACGTCGGGTAGATACTTGAAGATCAGTGCGAAGAGGAGGGCGATAATGAAGAGCGAGATGGCGAAGTTGAGGACTTGCCAAAGTACCGCGCCGCCTGGCAAGGTATTGCTGAGAAAGCCGCCGAAAGCAGACAGGAGCGAGCTGAGTACGAGCGAGACGAGCAGCAAAAAGCCGATGACGAGCACTAATCCTAGCGCGGTGGCGCGAATCTTGACCATATGCATGATGCCCGCGTCGGGTTTAGGCTCGACTTCCCAAATCTGGTTGAGGGCGCTCTGAAGTTGTGCGAAGACGCCCGTCGCGCCTACCGCCAAGGTCGCAAAGCCGATAATCGTAGCGATAATCCCTGAGCTTTGTCCGCCCTGGTTGTTGATCATCGTCTGCACGATGCCCGCCGCCTGCGGTCCGACCGTCTGCTCAATCTGCTGCAAGAGCGTCTGCTGCGCTTGGTCGCCGCTGAAGACGAGACTCGCAACGGAGATGACGAGGACGAGCAGGGGTGCGAGCGCAAAAATGGTGTAGTAGGCTAACGCGGCAGCCAGCATCGAGGCTTTGTCGTCGCTCCACTCGGACGCGGTTTGCGTTAGTAGATTCCAGGTTGCTTTCATACTGTTACCCCCTTGTGACCTCTATATCTGACGTTTCGACCTTATAAATGCTGGTTCACGTTCATAAGAATTGAACGGCACCTCACATTTTTCAAATCATTCAAGCAAGTCTCGCCGCAACACACTAGGAGCGAGCATACAAGCTGAACCTCTCCCCCAGCACGACACTAGGGTTGCAAGGCACTCGAGGACGCCGCCACCTCAAAGCGGCTCAGGAGTTCGGTCGAAACGCCGCTCAGGTCCTGTTTCCACACCTCACCGTCCTCAAAGCGCACCGCGTAGATAAAAGGGACCGCTAAAAAGAGGTCGTCCGCCCTGAGTTCGACAAAGCTATTTGTAAGCGCCGTACGCCCTCCCGCTTCTAAAACGCTCAAGTCGTCCGTCCAACGGGCGTAGTTCACCGCAATCACATCGTTAAAAGCGTCTACCAAAACCACGCCGACCGCCACCGCAACGACGCGCTTCTCTTCCTCTGTATTCGCTACCGTGAGCGTAACGTCGACACTCGCGCTGTTCGTGTTGACGCTAAACGCCTCCAAAACAACGGGCGCATTTTGCGTCATCACCTGCACCGCTTGCCCAGCCGCGCCGCACCAGCAAACGAGCAGGCCGAGCACCATAGCTAATTTCGCTCTATTTGCCACCGTCAACCTCATCGTCATCGTCCACCTCATCGTCGGGCGGGGCGTCTTTGGCGCTTTCCTTCCACACTTCCTCCCAGGTCCAACCGTCTTTCTCCACCAGCGCTAGGAGCAGTTTGCGCCGCCCTGAGAAGCGCTCCAAAGTCTCCTGGAACGCGCCATCGTCCACCGTCTGAAAGCCGTATTCGCGCAGGTCTGTGACGGGGGGAACGTCGGGCGCGTTCTCGGCGGCGTTCATGAAGGCCACCTCGAGCGTCTCCAGATACTCGCTGATCGTCTCTTGCAAGGGGCGCATCTTCCGCGCAGCGTCTTCACAGTTGCCCGTCAAGCCGTGCTCCAGATAGCCCAACGCCTGGTCGAGTGAGGCGATTTGCACTGATGAGGAGGTGCTGCGGCTGGTCGAGTGAAAGTAGTGGACGATCGGATAGGCCAAGTGCTGCTGACTACTCGTGCCGATCATCTCCATCAGGCTCGTTAAGTGCTCGGTCAAATCGCTGCAATCTTGCCCGTTCCAGGTGCGCCTCAAGATGTCGTGCGGCGACTTGCCGAGGCTCGAGATGTACAAGGCCGTCGCCCGGTCTTGCACCGCCGCCGAAATGACCGAGAGCAGATAGGTGATCGCCAGGGTTGCCAAGAAAAAGCCCGTCGAGGAGGCGACGACGGTCAAGACTTGCCACAGCGCCCCTTGCGGTTTGTAGTCGCCCAAACCCAACGTGATGAGCGTGTAGCCCGTGAAATAAACCCGCGCCCAGAGGTCGGCGGGCGTTCCGACCGGGCTTTCGACCACGGCGGGCAAGCTCGCGCTGAAGATCAAAGTCCAGCCGAGCAGAAGAAGGGCTGCCCACGAGATAACCGTTGTGAGCAGGATAATCGTCCCCACTACCGAGAGTAATTCATGAGAGGGGCGACGTTGATGTAACCAGATGGCTCCCCGCCAAAGCAGACTGGAGATTCGCTCCGAAAAGATGCCGCCGCCACGCGGCAAAAGGGTGTTTTGTATCACGTCCAAGAGGGTGATGAGGACGATCAAAACGCCTAGAATTCCTGATAGAAGCTGCATTATTCGGGAGGCTCCAACAGCTCGACGCTGACGAGCGGGGTGAAGTCGGAGAATTCAGCCTGCAGATGCCGCTCGGCGTGTTGCTCGACTGCTTGCTCGAGTCGTGTCTCTAAGCTTTCGTTCTCGCCCTTTAGCACGCGGAAGATAAGCTGCCTCATAGGTTTGTATGATTTTTCAACATCTACCCCACCCCTTGACTCAGTGTTTCATAGTCAAAGTGCAGCGTCAACACCGAAAAGCTGGTGCAGAAAGACTAAAGGTACACCGGTAAATGAGCGTGGGTTATACGGATTCGGATTGATTCACGATCGTGAATCAATCCGAATGTAGTGAGTGGGAGAACGCCACCGTTCAGACGGTGACGTTGGATACTTTACTCGAGCAGCTAAGAAATTTGCTTAGGGGGAGAGGCAAACTCAACCCTCATGGCGCTCTGAATTCATAGAGCGAGGGCAAACGGTTCGCCCGGTAGAAGGGTACGGGCTCGCCCGCATTCTCACCCTCTCGGTGGGTGATTGCCACGTCCCAGACCGCTTCGCCCGCCGCGTCGACCTCGAAGATACGGCTCGGCATCCCGAAACCCACCAGCGTATGACCATTCTCAAAGCGCTCCGCCGAGCTTACGATACTAGAGTAGACGATAGGGTCAGGGCGAAACTCCCAGACCATCGTGGCGGTCATCGCCTCCATATCGAGTTCGTACTCCACCGCGCGGCTCTGCGGCGGGTCGTGCGTCATACCGTTGTCGAAGATGAGCAGCGTGTCCTCGTCCGTCATAAAGGCAGTATGCTGAGCGCTAAAGCCGTTCAAGGGATCGTCTACTATTTCAAACTGATTGTTACGCCCACCGAGCTGCCATAAGAGGTCACCGGTTTTTGCGTTGAGCTTTAAGACCGCGCCGAAGGAGCGCATCGAGACGATGTAGTGGCCGTCCTCATCTATATCGAGTGAGTTGGGGTGATCGAAGTCCTGATACTCAGGGCTGCCTCTAGGCTCCACCCAATCCGCTAGCTCGAAGTGGTCCCAGGCGTTCCAGAAGAAGTCGATTCGGCCTTCGGGCGTCTGGCGCAAGAGCTGATGTCCCGCCGTGCGCGTGCCCACTTCACCCCCAACGGGCGGCACTTCGTCGATGCGGCGCAGGTCGTAGCTAAAGAAGTGCGCGTACTCGACCTCACCGTTATCACCCGTCGTCAGAAGAATTTCGTGCGAATCGGTGTAGGCGGGTACATTGGCTTGGTAGGTTCTCAGCACTTCACCGCTCGGCGTGTACTCGACGAACTTTCCGTTCGTCGGCTGAAAGCCGTAAGAGGTTCCTAAAAAGGTCGTGAACGTACCGTGCGGGTGGAGCTTCGTTTCGAAGATGGCGGGCTCGTTCTCAAAGTCTTTGTACCAGCGGATGCGCCCTTCACCGTCGAAAGCGAAGACGAACTTGGGTCCCAAAAAGGTTTCGACGAGGGTGTACCCGTCGGGGCTTTCACCCATCACCTCAATCTCGAGGTTCGCCAAGGCTTCGGGGAGGCTGCCTGTCGTGAACGATTGGGTTATGGACTGCACCTCGGCGTCCGCGCCCAGCACCTCGAGGGTCATATCGTAGGTCGTTTCACTCAGCAGCCCGAGCACGGCGACCTCTTGCGTACCCGCTTGGACCGGATAGGCGGGTGTTTCGCCTACTGGTTCCCCCTCGGTTTCGTAGCGCACCACGACCTCTGCGCCTTCGTCCACACCGAGCACTTCAAAAGAGACTAGTGCGGATAAAACGCTGTGGGGGTTTTCAGCTACCTGAAGCGACGACACTGTTTGCGCTGCGGCAAAGCTCAAGCCGACCACGACAAGAAAAAAGACGAGGGCGTAAAGACGAATCTGCATTATTGCTCCTTCTGCCCCAAAACCAAAGTTTTCCTACCCGCTTAGAGAAAAGTCTACCTAGCGCTCCTATAACAAAAATGAGAGGGACAACACAAACTATCCCTCTCACGTATCCGGTTTCACGTACCCGAATTGTATCTTCTATTTTCTAGCAATCACCCAGACCGCGTGAACGATGCCGGGAACGAAGCCCAGGAGCGTCAACAGAATGTTGATCCAGAAGTGTTTGCCCAAGCCGACTTCTAAAAAGACACCTAGGGGCGGCAGGATAATAGCGAAAATGATCTTAACAATGTCCATGCCGACAGTCTACGCGGTATGCGCTTCCCTTGCATCTTTTGGACTACCGAAGGCGCTGCCTGCGGCGGCCACGGCTGCGCCGATAAGCAGCACGAAGAAGGCGATGATCGAGGCCGTGCCTACCGCATTAGCGGCCGTTTGCGCAGTCTCAGCCGCTTGTTGCTGCGCCTGGTCAACCCGCTGCTGCGCGTTCTGCGTGAACTGCTGCACCTGCTGCTGCACCTCTTGGTCGGAGAGGTCAGAATTTTGTCCGATGATATCGGCAAACTGCTGCTGCGACTGCTGCGAGGTCAAGCTCTCACCCGACTGAACCGTGTTGACCGCAGCGCGGACTAACTGCTGGCCCGCTTGCTGCGGATTCTGTACACCCGTTCGGTTGATAAGCTGGTCGATTTGCCCCTGCACATTGCTTAAACCAGGAATCTGGTTGAGTGCGCCCGCTGCACCTTGCGGCGAATTTGGAACAGCGCTACCAGGTACAGCGCCTACAGCGCTGCTTATCCCTGACGTAGCTGCGCTGAACGCAGAGCCAACTGCGCCCGTCACGCCGCTAACCAAGCTGCCGATTGCGGTTGTCGCCAGATAAAAGGTGAAGATCGTTAAGAGCGCCCAAGTGAGGACGCCGTGCATAATGCCTGGGAAGCGGCGCGGCGTGCCCGCGAGTTTACCGGCAACGTAGCCACCCAAAAAGAGAGCCACCAGGTTGCTGATCACAGTTGCGATGAGCGTACCTATACCGAGCCCCGCGATGGGGTTTTGTTCGCTCGCCGTGTTGATCGACGAAATGCCGATGCCGTAAAAGAGCATGTTGAGCAGGGTAAGCGTGAGTAGAGCGACGAGTGCTCCTGCAAAAATGGCCCCCCATGAGATGCGTTTAACGGGTCTGCCGTCGTAGTTACTGTAGTCGTTGTTATTATAGTCGTTGCGGTCTCTGTCGCGTCCTGGTTCAACTACGACGCGGTCGGTGCGGCGGGTGCTGTCTGCCATAATATTCTCCCCAGATAGTTGCGTTAAGTTTCGTAACGTTGAGAGACGAATTCTAACTCGCCTCGAGAAAAGTAACATACAAAGAACTAGGGGAACCGTGTCCTCTAGTTCTTTGGCTTTGAGACTTAGCGGCGGTCTGTCGTGTCAGTGCTCGAGGCGTCATCACGTAAGGTGTCGCCGTCGGCGTCCTCAACGTCCACCTCAGTGCGGCGCACGGTGTCGCGCACGGTCTCGGTATGCTCCGTGACCTCTTTGTCGACGTGAATCTCTTCGGTGACGCGAGCTTCTTTGTCCACCACAGCCTCTTCGTCGGTCTCGGTTACTTCGATGGTGCGCTCTTGGAACAAGTCGCCGTCGGCGCTCGTCACGTCGCGGTCTACCTTCTCGCGTTCGACTCTGACCTCTTCGTCGCGTAAGGTCACGTCCTCTGAGACCTCTTCTTCCACGACACGGCTGCGCACGCGCACGCCGCCCCGGTTGACGCGGCGCTTGCCAACGCGCAGGCGCTCTTCGGCTACCTCGATGGTGTCGTCGTCCGTGGTCCGCGCCCTGCCCGTGTCGGCGGTGGCGTCTAGGTTTGCGTCCCTACCCGCAGTTCTGTCAACACTTCTGTCACGGTCAAGGTCGGTGTCGCCGAAGTCGCGCCGGTCCTCATAGCCGCCTTCGTTAGCGTAGCGGTTCATGATGTCTACCGCTTTATCCGTGTCACCATCATCCGCGCGAACACTGACCAACACGCCGCCGTCACGTAACCCTTCGACGTAGTAGTCCGCGTCGTCGCGGGGGATGCCCTCATCAGTAAGCTCGTCGTGCAAGCCCGAGGCGTCGCTCTCGCGGTGCATCTCGATGGTGCTGCGATCAAAGCCGCTGTCGGTCAGGTCGTCAATGACGCGCTCGGCGGTGCTGGGGTCGCTGTAAAGTCCGATTACTGTGTTTGCCATGATGTTGCCTCCTTGTAATGTAGAGATGTACTGATATTAGATAATTGCCCTGCTGTGCTTTTTACCCCCCTTGGTCCCCCCTTTCAGGTTCTAGGCGCTCGACGCTGACCTCTTCGCGGCGCAACGTCACACTTTGTGGCGCTCGCTTTTCGGTTTGCCGTTTGGTCACGCGCACCTCTTCGGTCAGGACAAGGCGCTTTTCGACAACGAGCACCTCTTCATAGAGCGGGATGATCGTCGTGTCACCTTCGGCGCGAATGGGCTCGGGCGCATCTACAACCCTGTCAACCTTAACACGCTCCACCTGAACCTCTTCGCTAAAAAGAGGTTCGTCAACGGTCTGCGTTTCCTCACGCACCTGTTTAGTGACGCGCACCGTAGCCCCGTCCACGCGCCGCTTGCGCACGCTAAGGCGCTCTTCCGCAACGGGGATGACGGTCTCTTCGTAGCCTGATTCTTCCCCAGAGGGACGCTCTGGCTGACCTGACGCCAAAGCTTCTAACTCGCTGAGCTTGAGAAGCAAGTAGTAGTCTCCTGTTTGCTGCTTGACGAGCGCGTCTTCAGGTAACGAGAGCGCTTGACCGTCCTCTAAGCGGATGAGTCGTTGGTCGCCCTCTTGCGAGAGCAGTTCCGCTCTAGTACGGCGGCCTTCCAAATCGGTGAGCGTAACGAACTCCACAGCTACCCTTCTGCTTGCATTAGATTATGCACACTAGAATAAAAAGATAATTGCTAAGATGATGAGCACCACTACGATGAGCGCGATCACCCAGGACGGTATACCGCCACTCTTCTTCTCAGCGACTTCTTTGTCGTCGTAAACGCCAACCTTAGGTTTCTTCGGATCGTCTGCCATAGTGTCCCCCTAAATTTCCTAGCACGGTGAGTTCCAGCACGGTGAGTTCATTAGCGCTTGCAGGGTTCGTTGTGCAACGCATCTGCTGTATCCCGCTATCCCCCCGGCTCACTTGCAACTATGCCACGGTCCAGGACTAGACAATTGTAATTTCGCATTCAGTGAGGAAGTACTACTTTTATAGTGTTTTGGAACTATTCTCCACTTTAACTTCCTTGCTAAACACAATTTCTATCGTTTGATGAAAGGTTATCTGCAAGCCCGAGGCGGTGCTATAGTCGTCGAATAGTCCAATATAGTCTCTACACCACGTTCTCGCTCGTCAAAACTCTTATGTTGGGCTTGGGGGACTCATGATTGCAGCAGAGACACGCGCATTCTACAAAGCGCTCATCGCCGACCTAAGCGAAGGCGTCGTGAGGCTGAGACAAGACGGTCAGTTTCAGTATGCCAACCGTGCGGCGCTAAGGATGCATGGCGCACAAACGCTAGCGGACTTGGGCGGCAACGCGGCGGGCTACCGCGACACGTTCAGGCTCGTGGACTTAGACGGCGTGCCGCTGCCGAGTAGCGGCTACCCCGCCGACAGGCTTTTGCGTGGCGAGCGCTTTTCTCTGCAGACCAAGGTTTTTTTCGGCGATGAGGAGCGGGTGCAGATTTATAGAGGCGGGCCTTTAGAAGAGGGTGACGACTTCGTCCTCCTCATTCAGGACATCACCGCTAAACACGACGCCGAAAGGCGCTTCGAGAGTGCGTTTTCGTCAAATCCTGCGCCCGCGCTTATCTGCCGCTTGTCCGACTTGCGCTACATTAAAACAGACCGCGCCTTTCTGGAGATGATGGGCTTTAAGCATGAAGAGATTATCGGGCGCACCGCGTACGAGTTCGACGCTTTCGTGGGCGCAGAAGACCGCGACCAGATGGTGAGGCGCTTTCACGAGGGTCAGGCGATCAAACCCGTCGAATCTTACCTCTCTACGCAAGCGGGCAGCAAGAAGTTCGTCATCGTCGGCGGGCAGCCTTTGGAGGTCAACGACGAGCCCTGTATGCTCTTAACGTTCGTCGATATCGACGAACGCAAGCGGATGGAAGACTCTCTGAGGCAGAGCGAAGCGCGCTTCTCCAAGACCTTTCACCTCGCGCCCGTCGCCGCCGCGATCAGCTTTTTGGGCGAAGACCGCTTTTTCGACGTGAACAGAGCCTTTAAGACGCTCACCGGGTACGGCGAAGAGGAAGCCATAGGCAGAACCGGCGCGGAGTTAGGACTGTGGTCCAGTAGCAGCGAGCGGCTGATGGCGGAGGCGCTCGAGCAGCGCCGCAGCTACGAAAACGTAGAGGTCGAGCTAAACACCAAAGAAGGCGACGCGCACACTGTACAAGTCTCCGCTGAGACCATCCTCATCGACGATAATGCGTGCGTGCTGCGCATGTTTCACGACGTCTCTGAGTGGAAACGCACCGAGGCGGAACTCATCGACGCCATCAACCAAGTGATGACCGAGCCGAACTGGTTTAGCACCTCCGTCGTACAAAAAGTGATGAACGTGCGCGGCAAGGTCTCGTCCGAGGCGAAGACCAAGTTGGCCCAACTCACCAAGCGCGAGCAGCAGACCTTCGCGCTTTCAGCGAGAGGGCTGGACAATGACGCGGTGGCGGGTGAGCTAGGCGTCGCTAAAAACACGGTGCGTAACTACGTAGCGAGTTTGTACAAAAAGTTGGGGGTGCACTCGAGGGCCGAACTGATGGTCTGGGCCAAGCGCAACGGGGTAGCAAATTGACGCACAGGCTAAGAAATCAGGTTAATGAAGCGGCGCGGAGAGAAATACCGCGAAAAACGCACGCCTTTTAGGGCTGAAGCTGCTACGCTGTAGGTGTGGACGCCAAACATCCGTTATGGACCTATTTCAGAGAGGTTCGCGCCGCCGTGAACGCTGCCAATCAAGGGCGCGGTTCGCAGCCCTACGCGAGCGGAACCTTCGTGGTCTCCGCCTTGGCCGACGATATCGAACTCACCATCTCCGACGTGTCCGAAGAGGACGCCGTCCTCATCGCCTCCGAACTCGCCGACATGGGCGTCAGGTCGGTGATTCGCGGTAGCGTCGTCTGTCCCAAGTGTCGGGTGCGCGTGCCTAAGCAAGAATACTGCGTGCAGTGCCGGGAGAAGCTGGTGTAACTTGGAGGGTTCAGATGGGTGTAAAAAATTTAGGTGTGCGTTCAAGCCTCAGCTATCGGTTTTCGAAAGGTCTTTCTTGGGGAGGGGTTTGTCGGCGTGAGATGGACTCGTCCCCGGTGCGCCGCGCTCTATCTGCTTCGCCACGAGATAGTGGCGTAACCTCTTTCTAATAAAATGAACCGCGACGATGAGCACGGCGATGATGGCGATAGCGAGCGGCAGCATTTCGCTGCTCAGCAGCGACTCACCAAAAAATGCGCTCAATACGAGCCAGGGGAGCCGCGCGACTACTGCGCTCAGCCAGAGCTGCCACATAGGGACGCTCGAGAGACCCGCCGCCACCACCGCAAAGTCGATATTTAAGAGGAAGAAAATCACGCCCCACAGCACCGGCGAGCGAACGCCTAAGAGGTATTCCCACTCCTCCCACGCCTTTGCGCCGACCATGCGAATGACCACCGGACGCCCCAAGGTGCGCGAGAGCTTGAGCGCCAAGTACGAGCCGAGCCCGAGCCCGATGACGCCGTACCCGATCGCGGGCAGCGAGCCGAGCATGCTGCCGCCTAGCGCAACGACTAGGGGCGTCGGGATAAAGGGCAAGAGCGCGGTTGCCAAAAAAAACGAGATGTAAACGAGAGGTGCAAACGCGCCTGCTTGGTTGAGAAAGTCAGTTAGGGTCTCGAGCATCTTAGTTCGGGTACGCTTTTCGCCGTCTAAGGCCTATCCTACCTCTTTTTTCTCACCTGAGCGTAACGAAAGTTCGCAGTTGGGGAGCGTCTCAGCGTTTCAGCGTATCAGGCTTTTCCTGACGCGCTGACTGGCTGACATGCTGACTGGCTCTCTCTTATCATGAGGTAAAGTATTTCTATGACGATTAAATTAACAGTTCCACTCATCGCTGCTACACTTTTCCGCAAGTATCACCACTTAAAGTGCGTGCTAGACGACGCTTTCTCTAGTGAGAGTGTAGCTGACCAGATGATACCTGCTAAATATAAGGACGCGCCATATGTCTAAGCTCTACCCGCTCAAGTTAGAGCCCAAACTCAGCACGAAACTGTGGGGCGGCGGCGGACTAGCCGAGTTCTTGCGTATCGACGAACAAGGTGACGAACCTCTGGGTGAAGTCTGGCTCGTCTACGCGGAGAACCGCGTCACCAACGGCGACTTGACAGGCAAGACGCTCGCCGAAGTCGCTCAGACGCACGGCGCAGACCTCTTGGGGTCTCTCTCAGTAAAGCGCTACGGCGCGCAGTTTCCGCTGCTCGCTAAGCTCCTCGGCGCAGACAAACCCCTCTCGATTCAAGTTCACCCTGACGACGCTTACGCCAAAGAACGCGAGGCGGGCTCCGGCTATTTGGGTAAAACTGAAGCGTGGGTCATCTTAGAGGCGGAAAGTGATGCGACGATCATCTGGGGCTTTAAGGGTGAGATGACGCAAGAAGAGGTGCGCAGGGCAATCCAAGAGGAGAGGTTGGAGCCTCACCTCAACGTCGTGCCGATTCAACCCGGTGATGTCATCTACAACCCTGCGGGCACGCTTCACGCCGTCGGCGCGGGCACGCTGCTCTTCGAGATTCAGCAGTCGAGCGACCTCACCTACCGCCTGTACGATTACGGGCGCAAAGACGCTACAGGCAACACGCGCGAGTTGCACGTGGACAAGGCGCTGGACGTGCTCGACCTCACCCCAGGTGAGCGAGCTAAAGTGAGATCAGAACCTCTCTCCGAGGGCAAAACACAACTCTTGCAGGCTGAACACTTCGCGGCGGAGCGGTGGCAGGTGTCAGGCGAGCAGACAGAAGAGGTAAGCGAGACGAGTTTGGAGATTCTTACCGCTGTAGAGGGAGAGATAACGCTGCAAGCCGGGGCGGAAGAGGTTTCTCTTCAACAAGGTGAAGCGGCGGTGTTGCCTGCGGTGCTCGGGGCGTACAAGTTAAGAGGTGAAGGGGTTGTGGTGCGGTGCTTTATCCCCGAAGTGAGCTAATTCGAACCGTGTGAATTTCTCCATAAAGTCGTAGAAGCAGCGCTGTAAACCTGTTAAAATAGCTTGAGCGCACGTTTGATGAGCGATGCTGAGCACTGTACCAAACCCCTTTTCATAACTCGAGCCTCCCCCACTACCTCTTCATACCTTCTCAAACCACCGGAGCTTAAATGACCGAACCCACGCTTACACTTAACGGTAAAGAGGAGACCGTGCAGGGCGTTGCGCCCACCACGCCGCTTCTCACCTTTCTGCGGCAGCGCGGCTTCGTCGGTACGAAAGAGGGCTGCGCCGAAGGGGACTGCGGCGCGTGTACGGTAGTCGTTGCGCAAAATGGGCAGCTTCAAGCGGTCAATAGCTGTTTGGTTCCACTGGCGTCGGTGCTGGGTAAGGACCTCTTGACGGTTGAAGGTGTGGCGAACGGGGCGCTCCACCCCGTGCAAGAGGCGATGATCGAGACGGGCGGCTCTCAGTGCGGCTACTGCACCCCTGGGTTCGTGATGAGCATAGTGGCGGCGCAGAGTAATGATGAGCTCAATGACGAGGCGATCGAAGGGAACTTGTGTCGCTGTACGGGCTACTTGCCGATTCGTAGGGCGATGGAGCGTTTGGAAAGCTCAGACATCTCTTCACCATATCCTTCAGCGGCTTCTACCCCTCGAGTCCCAACCCCTTACCAGCACGGTGAGCAGCACTTTTTTCGTCCAATGGATTTACAAGAGGTCTTTCGCTTGATGAACGAGCACCCCGACGCCAAGCTCATCGCGGGCGGGACAGATTTGGGCGTGGAAATCAACAAGTTCCATAGGGAATTTCCGGTACTTATCTCTTTAGAAGAGGTCAGCGAGCTAAAAACTATAGATGCTTGCGCGAAGCTTTCCGAAGGAACCTCTAGCGCTTCTATAGATGCTACCTCTAGCGCTTCTATAGATGCTACCTCTAGCACTTCTATAGATGCTACCTCTAGCTCTTCTACAGATGCTACCTCTAGCTCTTCTACAGATGCTACCTCTAGCACTTCTACAGATGCTACCTCTAGCACTTCTACCTCTAGCTACCTCGAGCTAGGCGCAGCCACACCCCTCACCCACATCGAAAAAGAATATAAAGGCATGTTCCCCGCACTAGACGAAATGCTCCGCTGGTTCGCCGCGCGGCAGATTCGCAACCGGGCGACGTTGGGGGGCAACTTGGGCACGGCGTCGCCAATTGGCGATTTACCGCCCGTTTTACTCGCTCTGGACGCGGAGCTTAAACTTGCGAGCGTAAAGGGTGAACGCACCGTCCCCATTGCCGAGTTCTTCAAAGGCTACCGCCAGACGAGTTTGGAGCCGGGCGAGGTCATCGTCTCGGTGCGCCTTCCTAAAGAGGTTAGGGGCGGTGCGTCAAAACGTTTAAGCCAAGCCTATAAGGTCGGCAAGCGCGGCGCGGACGACATCAGCATCGTGGCGGCGGCCTTCACGGTGGATTTAGATAACGAAGGGTATGTGGTTCACTCGAGGCTCGCCTACGGCGGCGTCGCGGCGACGCCCATGCGAGCGGTTGCCGCCGAAGAGGTGTTGAGCGCTCAGCCGTGGAACATCCGAACGGTGAGAGAGGTCAAAGAGGTCTTGGCGACGACTTTCGAGCCGATTGATGATTTGCGCGGCAGCGCGAGCTACAGAACGAGACTCATCTGCAACCTCTTTGAAAAGTTCTTCCATGAATTCAGTGCGCGGCAAGAGGTGAGCGCGTGAGCAAGGAGCAGAATAAAACTAAGCATCACGAGAGCGCTCACCACCACGTGAGCGGGCGGGCGGTTTATACGGATGACCAACCTAGAACTAGCGGGATGCTCACGGCGTATCCGGTTCTCTCCCCTCACGCGAGAGCGCGAATTTTGAGCTTGGACGTAGCGAAGGCGTATGAGGTTCCCGGCATCGTTACCGTCCTCACGCACGAAGATGTGACGGGGGAGAACGACTCGAGTGGACACAACCATGACGAGGTTTTATTGTCCGTAAATGAGGTCTTTTATTGGAGTCAGCCCGTCGCGTGGGTGATTGCGGAAAGTGATGAGACGGCGCGGCGGGGCGCGAAAAAGGTCACGGTTGAGTATGAAGCGCTCGAGCCTCTGCTCAGCATAGAAGCCGCTATCAGCGCCGACTCGTTTCACGCTTCACCTCAAGTGATTCGGCGCGGAGAGCCTCGAGGGGCGTTGAAACGCTCAGCGCGGACCCTAAAGGGCGACATCTTCATCGGCGGGCAAGACCATTTTTACTTAGAAACCCAAACCAGTTGGGCGTCTCGAGACGCCGAAGGCTTTACCCACGTCGTCTCCTCGACGCAGCACCCCACCGAAACGCAATCCGTCGTCGCTAAAGTTCTAGGTGTGCCGCGCAACCGCGTCGTCGTGACCTGTCTGCGCATGGGCGGCGGCTTCGGCGGCAAGGAGTCGCAGGCGAACCCCTACGCGGCGATTGCAGCGTTAGCGGCGCAAAAAACAGGTCGAAGCGTGCGTGTGCGCTTAACCCGCGAGCAGGACATGGTGATGACGGGCAAACGCCACCCCTTTTTAGGGCGCTTTGAGGTCGGCTTTACGGACGACGGACGACTCACCGCGCTCAGCGTGGACCTCTATAGCGACGGCGGCTGGTGCAGCGACCTCTCCGCGCCCGTGATGGGCCGCGCCATGTTTCATATCGACAACTGCTACTTCGTACCGCACTTAGAGGTCACGGGGCGCGTCGCCAAGACGAACAAAACCTCGCAAACCGCCTTTCGCGGCTTCGGCGGTCCCCAAGGGATGCTCGTCATGGAAGAGGTCATCGACCGTGTAGCGCGGAGCCTGAACCTCTCGCCCGAAAAGGTGAGGGGGCGCAACTTTTACCGAGAGGGTGACAGGTTAAACGAGGCGGAGCGCGAAGCGAACACAACGCATTACGGTCAAGAGATTGTAGATAACCGCATCCAGCGTGTGTGGGAAGAGGTGAAGGCGGTGGCGGATTTTGAGCGGCGTAAGGAAGAGGTCGCCCATTTCAACGCTATGAATCTGCACAAAAAACGCGGTTTAGCCGTCTTACCCGTCAAATTCGGTATCTCGTTTACCAACACGCCGATGAACCAAGCGGGCGCGTTGGTGCTCATCTATTTAGACGGCAGCGTCCAACTCAACCACGGCGGTACGGAGATGGGGCAGGGGCTCCACACGAAGATGCTCCAGGTTGCGGCGCGGACGCTGGGCGTGTCCACCTCTCGCTTTCGGCAGATGCCCACCGCTACCGATAAAGTTCCCAACACCTCACCGACGGCGGCGAGTAGCGGCAGTGACCTCAACGGGCAGGCGGTCAAGGATGCGTGTGAGGCGTTGCGTGCACGTTTGGCGGAGGTGGCGGCGAAGATGCTCAGCCTCAATGCGCCCGAAGATTTAGTGTTCGAGGATGACTTCATCTACAATCCGGGCGCACCGAGCGAGCGCGTCTCCTTTAACGAAGCAGTGCAGCGGGCGTACCTAGACCAGACTCCGCTTTTCGCCGCTGGCTACTACCGTACCCCCAACCTTCACTACGACATTGAGAAAGGAAGAGGTCGCCCCTTCGCCTACTACGCGTATGGCGCAGCCGTGAGTGAAGTCGAGGTGGACGGCTTCACGGGTCAGTACAAACTGAGGCAAGTAGACATCGTTCACGACGTCGGCGCGTCCTTGAATCCATTGGTGGATAGAGGGCAGATCGAAGGGGGCTTTGTGCAAGGCTTGGGCTGGCTCACTACCGAAGAACTCGTCTGGGACGACGAAGGACGCTTTTTGACGAGTGCGCCGAGCACCTACAAGATTCCCACTATCAGCGAAGTACCCGAGAGGTTCAACGTTCACCTCTTGGAACGCGCCGCGCAAGATGGCACGATTTACGGCTCCAAAGCGGTGGGCGAGCCGCCCTTTATGCTGGCGCTCTCGGTGCGAGAGGCGCTGAAAGAGGCGGTGGCTGCGTTTGCTGATGAGGGAGAGGTCACGCTCGCTTCGCCCGCCACACCTGAGGCGGTTTTAGACGCTGTGGAAAAGGTGCGTTCACGAATTGAAGAGAAAACGCTCGTTCCTGGTGATTAAGTGACGAGGACATCGGCTGGGTGAACAATCACTGGAAGTGGTTTCACGTGTTGGAAGATGAAGTCAACCATCGCGGACAGATTCGCGTGATTCGCAAGCAGTTAAAGAGAGGATGATGTGCCTAAAGCGACGATTATCGCCCAAGTCGATTTTCCCGAAGAGGTCGAAGCGGTTGACGCTTGGCTCGATAAGTGGGAAGCGCACTTAGATTACCTCTCCGAAAACTTGGGCTGTGGTTGCTGCATAAACATGTTTAACGTCGAAGCCTCTCGAGACGCGCTCGATGAGCTTCCAGAGCATCTTTTGGGCAGCAGTGGATGGGCTGAATGACTTGGCTTTAATACGGATTCCGGTTGATTACTGCATAAACTCCTTCGGAGTTGATTCCGTGCTCACCGGAATCCGTACTTGTTTCTACTCGCTCTGCTCGGGATTAAACACGCTACAAAGTAGCGTGTTTAACCGGAAAGGGTATAACCTCTCAACATGCGCTGGATGAACTTCCCGAAGACATGTCGAGCCGTATAATAAATTGGGTAGAGATTGAGTAGCGTTATCGCTAAAGGAAGAGAACAAAATGACAAGGGTTCGTTACAGCGTTCGCGTAAGCTCACTTAGTGAGCAAGGACAAGAGGATGACCTTAGAGGTTCTACCGCTGAGGAGCGTCTCGGCGTGATGTGGCAACTCGCCCTCGACGCTTGGGCGTTCAAAGGAGAGAGCGTTGCTGAACCCCGACTTCCGCGACATGTTGTCCGCACTGTTAGACGAAGGTGCTGACTTTCTCTTGGTTGGCGCTTACGCTATGGCGGTTTACGGTGTTCCAAGAGCAACGGGAGACATACTATGGATACGTCCCTCGCCAGAAAATACTGCAAGGGTCATCAAAGCGTTGCAACGCTTTGGCGCTCCACTTTTTGACCTCTCCGAAAGCGACCTGCAAACACCTGACACCGTCTTTCAAATCGGTTTAGCACCGCGCCGTATTGACCTTCTCACTTCGCTTGACGGCGTTGACTTTGAAGAGGCGTGGCGTGAACGTGTTGAAACTGTCATTGAAGGATTAGTCATTTCTGTCATTGGACAGCGGCACCTCATTCGCAATAAGCGAGCCGTAGGAAGACCTAAAGATATAGCGGATGTGGCGTGGCTCGAGACCGACAAGGAATTATGACTTGGTTAGACCCGCTTACTGAACTCCGCGAAAGAGGTGAACCTTGCGTGATCGTCACCGTCGCGGCGGTACGCGGTCACGCCCCAAGAGGTGCCGGTAGCAAGATGCTCGTTTCCGAAAGAAAGGTCTATGGCAGTATCGGCGGGGGCAACTTGGAGCAAACGGCGATTGAAAAATCAAGAATGTACCTCTCTAAAAAAAGAAAGATACCCGAAATGCTTTCTGTCACGCTCAATCCAAAAGGGGGCGACTACGGCGTGCAGTGCTGCGGCGGCGAGGTCACGCTTCTCTTGGAACCTGTTTATCCGCAACGCCCGACGGTGGCGATTTTCGGCGCGGGTCACGTCGGTTGGGCCTTGGTGCAGGTGCTCGGGACGCTGCCGCTTGAACTCCATGTGGTGGACTCGAGGCCCACTCAGCTCAACGCTGATTTACCGACACCTCTCAGCGCGAAGGTTCACCTCACTCACGCCGACGTACCCGAAACAGCTTTAGAGAGTCTTCCCGACGGCTCGCACTTGCTCATCCTCACGCACGACCACGCCGAGGATTTAGCGATTGTCGAGACGGCGCTTCGGCAAGATAAGGAGCGTAACTTTGGCTTTATCGGTCTCATCGGTAGCAGCGTAAAGTGGCAGCATTTTCAAAGGGAACTGCTCGCACATGGATTCACTAAAACCGACTTGGCGCGCGTCACCACGCCGATCGGTCTGCCGAATGTACCGGGTAAGAGTCCGCAGGCGATTGCTATTGGCGTAGCAGCGCAGCTTCTGAGTTATTTGGACGTGCCCGAGTCGGAGTTTTAAGCTGTTGACGTGTCAGCGGTAGGCTGCAAATACGACGCCACCGTGCTGAGCATCGTCTTGTACGCAATCGGCTTGCTGATATACCCGTCAAAGCCCGCCTCCAAAAGCTGCACCTCGTTGCCCTGCATAGCGAGCGCGGTGACGGCCAAGATAGGCACGCACCAGCCGGGGTCACGCTTCAGGGTCTGCATCGCCTCCGTGCCGCTCATGCTCGGCATCTGCACGTCCATCAAGATGAGGTCAAAGGGGCTGCGCCGCGCCTCTATGAGCGCTTCTTCGCCGCTCCGCGCTAACGTGACGGTGTAGCCTTTGGTTAGAAGCACGTCGTTGAGCAGGCGCAAGTTGAGTTCGTTATCGTCCACGATGAGGAGGTTAGGTGAATTCAGGCTCACTTTAGCTCGGTCTCTGACGCGCTAGCCTCTCGAGCACGCCCTGAGTCAGCTTGCGACAACACCATGATGGGCAAGCTGTCGCCCTTGGGAGGTTCGCTCAGGGTGTCGGGTAGCTCGAGGTCCAACACGACGAGGTCGGGGTGGGTGGCGGCTAGGCGCTCTAAAACCTCCCGCGCACTTTGCCCCTTCTCTTTAGGTGTTCTTTCGTGCGACGTTTTTAGTTGCTGAGCAACTTCGGCGTCGCCGCTCGCCGCGCCGCTCGCTCCTGTCTGCACGCCCGAACGCGGCAGCGCTAGAGGCGACGACTCTCGCGCTAACACCTCGTTCAACATCTTCAAAAACGTCTCACGCTCGACGGGCTTTTTAAGCTGCGCCGCGCTTAGAGGTTCGTCCTCCAAGGTATGGCTCACCACCGACACGATGACGACGGGCGTTGTGGCGAGCTCTGGCTCACGTTCCAACGCCTCCAAAAAGCTCCAGCCGCTCATCACGGGCATCATGATGTCTAAGGTCACCACGTCGGGACGGTGCTGTTTGAGGAGCTCGAGGCCCTCTAAGCCGTTCGCCGCCCGCAAGACCTCGAAGCCGCCCGTCTCTAGGTAGGCGCAGAGCAAGTTCGCGGTGCGCTCGTCGTCTTCAATGACGAGGGCGCGGCGTCCTGTTGGGGTGAGAGCCGCGACCTCCGGTGAGGCTGCTGGGGTCCGTTTGGGGATGTAGAACCCGAACGTACTCCCTTTACCCACCTCGCTCTCGACCCAAATCGCGCCGCCGTGAAGCTCGACTAAACGTTTTGAAAGCACCAGCCCTAAGCCTGTGCCGTCGTGTCTACGCGACAAGGAACTGTCCACCTGCGAGAACTCCTGAAAAAGTTCCTTCATATCCTCAGCGCTGACGCCGATGCCCGTGTCCGTGACGAAGAAGTGGACAGCGTCCGGGTGCTCCTCTACGGTGAGGTGCACTTCGCCGCCAAGCGGGGTGAACTTCACGGCGTTGGAGAGCAGGTTGTAGAGCACCTGTTTGAGCTTGCGCGGGTCGGCGTTTAGAGGTAACTCGGGTGGCAGCGCGGCGTGCAGCGTTAGCTCAGACCGCTGCGCCCTTTCGCGAATCACGCTCAAGACGCCCTCTAAAAGTTCGGCCACGTCTACCTCGGCGGGGGCAAGCTCCATCTGTCCGGCTTCGATTTTGGAGAGGTCTAGGATGTCGTTAATCAGGGCTAAGAGGTGGTGTCCTGCCTCCAAGATATCCCTCACATAGTCCGTCTGCTTCTCGTTTAGGGGACCGAAAAGTTCTTCTTTCAAGAGTTCGGAAAAGCCGATGATGGCGGTTAAAGGCGTGCGCAACTCGTGGGACATGTTCGCCAAAAACTCCGACTTTAAGCGGTTGGCTTGGGCGAGGGAGGCGTTGGCGCGTTCGATGTCGCGCTGCTGCGCCTCCAAGCGGCTGTTCTTCTCCTCCAACTGACGCTGGTAATGCCGCAGCGCCTCCTCTTTTTCGGCGGCTTCAGTGACGTCTCTAAAGATGCTGCGCGTGGCGATAGGCTCGCCGTGTTCAAAGCGGCAATTCACATTGCCGCGCACCCGCACGCGCCGCCCGTCTTTCGCCAAAAAGACCGCCTCGACGATGCCGACCTCTTCCCCTGCAAGGACGCGCTTAAACATCGCGGCGCAGTGCGCTTTGCTCTCGGGGTGAATCAGTTCGAATAAGGTGAGCTGAGAGAGGTCCGCGTCGCTGTAGCCGAGCGTGTCCTTCCAAGTCTGGTTGACGTAGAAGAAGTGTCCGTCGGGTGAGACGCTCTGGATGAGGTCGCTGGCGTTGTCTAAGAAGTCTTGCAGATTCGCTTCGCTCTGACGCACGTCGGACAGGAGCCTCGAGCGCTCCAAGGCCGTACTCACCTCTTTGCTGAGGACGTTCAAGAGGTCTCTGTCACTCTGCCGCAACGTGTGACCTTGCACGCTCAACGTGCCGATCATGCGCAGCCCGTCGAAAAGGGGCACGGTGAGTTCGGTCACGGTTGTTTTAGTAGTCACGGTTCTCGCTACGGCTCTTTGCTCGAGCACGTTTTCAGGTGGAGCAGAGAAGTCGAAGAGGAGGGGCTGCGCGGTGACGCCCTCGGTATCTATCTCGCCCGCGCTGTAGCGCTCAGCTAGCGCGTCCCCCTCGAAGAGCGAGAGGCTGACGCCTTTGTAGGGGGCTTCGTGAACGATGACGTCGGCGGCGCATTTGAGGACGCGGCTTGGCTCGAGCTCTTGCGCCAACGCCCCGCGCACCCGCTCCAAAAGCGCCCACTGCGCCTGCTGCTGCTGCGCGGCGCTCTCCAAGTCCAAGTAGCGCCGCTCGCTCCACTTGAGTATCTGACGCAAGCGCGAGAGCGCGGCGTTTTTGCTTCTCTGAGCTCTGAAGGGTTGGCGGCTGGCTTGTAATCCTAATCCCACCAGAAAGCCCAACCCTAAACCAAGAAGTAAGCCGAGAAGAAGCGCCACCTGTGCAGTATAAGGGGTCACATACCCGCGCAAAAATGAAAAACCCCATATGACATCGAGCTGTTCACATGGGGTTCGTTGCGTTTTTATACTAGATTGATTGAAGGATGTCGTAATTTGAGAGCGTCCAAGGGTACGCACTCACGTGCGGTTTAGATGTCAAAAATACGACATCTAAACTTCACTTTAGTATTAGAAGTTAAAGCACAGGCGGATTTGTGTCTCGCGCGTCCCGCTCGAGCTGCACCGCTCTAAGCGCCGCCGTTTCCACGACCTTGATGTTTTGCTCCTCAGCCGTTGCATCTTCAACACTCGGCTGCGGCGCGACTTTCCAAAACTGTGTAAGGGTCTGCTGCCAATTCGCGAGGAGCGCTTTCGCTTTCGGACTGTTGGTGAGCGCCGCGTGACGTTCAATCATCACTTTGAGGAGTTCTTCGTCAATCCCCAATGAAACCCGCTCTAAAGTGACCATCTCGAGGTTGAGGTTGCCCCTAAAAGAGCCATCTGTATCCAGCACGTACGCTACCCCACCCGACATCCCCGCACCGAAGTTGCGCCCCGTTTGACCCAGCACCACCGTGACGCCACCCGTCATATATTCGCAGCCGTGGTCGCCACAGCCTTCCACGACAGCGCGTCCGCCCGAGTTGCGCACGCAGAGCCGTTCACCCGCGAGCCCAGCGGCGTAGAGGCTACCGCCCGTCGCGCCGTACATGACCGTGTTGCCGATGATGGCGTTCTCCTGCGGGGTAAGCGCCGCATCTTCGCGCGGTCTCACGATGATTTCGCCCCCCGCCATCCCCTTGCCGACGTAGTCTTGAGCTTCACCCTCTAAGTCTAGCGTCACCCCCGCGCTGTTGAAAACACCGAAAGTCTGCCCCGCAATGCCTTCGATATGAAGCCGAACCGTCCCGGCGGGTAAGCCTTGCGGACGCACCCTGGCGATTTCCCCGGCGAGCCGCGCCCCCACTGAGCGCTCACGGTTGGTGATGGTATAGCGCTTGAACAGCGGTTGCTGCGTCTGAATCGTCTGGACGGCGTCCTGCCAGATGATTTCATCTAGTGGAACCTCTTCTTCGGGGCGGTCATTGTGACGCTGCTGTGAGCGGCGCGGCTTTTCTCCAGTCGGGTCGGTGTCGCGCAAAATTGCGGAGAGGTCGAGGCTTGCTTTGGGCAAGCTGACCTCTTTCGCTTCCAAGAGGTCCACGCGCCCAACGACCTCGTCCAAACTTCTAAAGCCCATCTCCGCTAAAATCATGCGTACTTGCTGCGCCACGTAGACCATGAAATTCACGACGTGCTCGGGTTGCCCTGGATACTTCGCACGCAAGTCCTCGCGCTGGGTCGCCACGCCTACCGGACAGGTGTTGAGGTGACACTGCCGAATCATCGCGCAGCCTGCCGCCACGAGCGCCGCCGTACCGAAGCCGTATTCCTCCGCGCCTAAAAGCGCCCCGACAATCACATCGCGTCCCGTCTTCATGCCGCCGTCCACCCGAAGCGACACGCGCCCGCGCAAGTCGTTTTCAATCAAGACTTGCTGCGCCTCTGCGAGCCCGAGTTCCCAGGGGACGCCCGCGTGCTTGACCGACGAAAGAGGGGACGCGCCCGTGCCGCCGTCATTCCCGGAAATCTGAATGTTATCCGCGTAGCCTTTGGCGACGCCCGCCGCCACCGTGCCGACGCCCGCCGTCGCGACGAGTTTGACGCCGACCCGCGCCGTGCGGTTCACCCGCTTGAGGTCATAGATGAGTTGCGCCAAGTCCTCGATGGAATAGATATCGTGGTGCGGCGGCGGCGAGATGAGCGTGACGCCGGGGACCGAGCGGCGGATGCGGGCGATTTCCTCGTTGACCTTGTGACCGGGAATCTGCCCGCCCTCGCCGGGTTTAGAGCCCTGCGCCATCTTGATCTCTAACTCTTGCGCCGACACCAAATACTCCGGTGTCACCCCAAACCGCCCTGAGGCAACCTGTTTGATCGCGCTGTTGCCCCAGTCGCCCGCTTTGGGATGCCACGAGCTGTGGTACGTATTTGACTCGCCCATGTCCTGCTTGTAAGGGGTAAAACGCACCGGGTCTTCGCCGCCTTCGCCCGAGTTGCTCTTGGCTTTGAGGCGGTTCATGGCGACGGACAAGGTTTCGTGGGTCTCGCGGGAGACCGACCCATGACTCATCGCCTGCGTGGTAAAGCGCCGCACGATATCCTCGACGGGCTCGACCTCTTCTAAGGGGAGAGGGGTCGCCGCTTTCTTGTACTGCAAGAGGTCACGCAAGTTGCACACCGGACGCTCGTCCACGCGCTTGGCGTACTCCTCGAACGCTTCAAAGCTCTCGGTACGCACCGCCTTGTGGAGCGCCTTGAACACGAGCGGATTTAAGGCGTGATACTCGCCCGCCTTGCGGAAGCGGTACACGCCCCGGTCTTGCAACGCCGGATTCTCGCCAAACGCCTCCGCGTGGAACTGCAACATATCCGTCGCAAAAACCTCTAAACCCGCCCCACTGATGCGGCTAGGCGTGCCGACAAAATAGCGGTCAATGACCACTTGAGAGACGCCGATAGCTTCAAAAATTTGTGCGCCCCTATACGACGACACCGCCGAGATGCCCATTTTTGACATGATCTTGAGGAGACCTTTTTCTAAGACCTTCTTGTAGTTCTTCGCGGCGACTTCGGGGTCTATAGGCTCTTCGCGCTTAGTGTTCTGTGCCACGTCTCGCGCACTCGCAAAGCCCAAGTACGGATGCACGAGCGCCGCGCCGTAGCCAATCAAGCAGGCGATGTGGTGGTCTTCTCTCGGCTCGCCCGTGTCGCACACCAGCGCCGTACGGGTGCGCAAGCCCAATCTCAAGAGGTGATGATGCACCGCCGCCGTCGCTAAGAGCATCGGGATGGGAGCCCACTCGCTGTCCACCTCGCGGTCTGAGAGGACGAGAACGCCGCAGCCTCCTCTAACCGCCTCTTCTGCGCTTTGGCAGAGGAGTTCCAAGGCAGGTTCCAAGCCTTCTGGTCCTTCCGCTACCGCAAAGGACACTTGCAGCGTGCAAACCCTATACAAAGTTTGCGTGCGCAACCAGTTGAACGTCCCTTCGTCCAAAATGGGCGAGTCGAATTCCATCACTCGCGCCGAGCTTTCATCCCCTTCTAAAATGCTGCCACGTGGACCGACGACAGTCTCTAACGACATCACCAGCCGCTCGCGCAAGGGGTCAATGGGCGGGTTCGTCACCTGGGCGAAGCGCTGCTTAAAGTAGCGGTAGAGTCCCTGCGGCTGCTCCGACAAGACGGCTAAGGGCGTATCGTCACCCATCGAGCCCACCGGAATCGACGCGCCGAAGACCATCGGCTCGAAGATTCGCTCAATCTCTTCCTTGTGGTAGCCAAACAAACTCTGAGCGCGGAGAAGCGCACCCGCTTCCCAGCCTCTCGCCGCAACCATGTCGGGCTGCGGCTCCGGGCGCAACATGTGGTCACTGATCCACTGTGCGTAGGGCTGGCGCGACGCCACCTCCCTTTTGATGTCGGCGTCGTGCAGCACGCGGTGATTTTCTGTATCTACCGCCAGCATCATGCCCGGATCGAGCCGTCCTTTTTCTATAATCGTCTCGCCCGGTAGGGACACCATCCCCGCTTCTGAGCCGACGACGACGGTTCCCTCTTGACTAATCCAATAGCGCTGCGGACGCAAGCCGTTGCGGTCTAGCGCCGCCACCGCCATGCGCCCATCCGAAAAGGCGAGTGCGGCGGGACCGTCCCAGGGCTCCATCAGCGCGGCGTGGTATTCGTAGAAACCGCGCAATTCGGGCTCCAACTGCTCGTTCTCCTCGTAAGCTTGCGGCACGAGCATCATCAGCGTGTGCAAGAGGTCGCGCCCCGAGAGGGTGAGGAGTTCGAAGGCGTTATCTAAAGCCGCCGAGTCGCTGCCGCCGGGCTCGATGATCGGCAAGAGGTCTCCAATGTCGTCGCCCCACACGCCGCTCTTTAAGACCATCTCCCGCGCCCGCATGAAGTTGACGTTGCCCTGAAGCGTATTGATCTCGCCGTTATGCGCCAAAAAGCGAAAGGGTTGCGCGAGCGACCAACGCGGAAAGGTGTTCGTCGAGTAGCGCTGGTGAAAGATCGTCAAAGCCGTTTCATAGTCGGGGTCGGCGAGGTCGAGGTAGAAGGCGCTCAGTTGCGGCGCAACCATCAAGCCCTTATACGCGAGCGTCTGATGCGAAAACGAGGGGACGTAGACGCGCCCTAAGTCAGCTTCAAAGAGCTTATTTTCAATCCGCTTGCGCGTGAGGTAGAGCGTGCGCTCGAAGGCGGCGTCGTCAAGCCCTTCGGGACGCCCCAACAAGACCTGACGGATAACCGGGCGGCGGCGGCGGGCGTCGTCGCCTAGCGCGTCATCGTTCGTCGGCACGTCGCGCCACATCAGTAGAGAGAGGTCGGATGCTGCAATAACCTCATCAATAAGGTCAAAAATCTCTTCTTCCGGTGCGAAATTCGAGACGAAAAAGCTGCCTACTGCGAGGTCACTGTCTTTATCCAACTGGATACCCTGCGCCGCCAACTCCCGCCGAAATAGTTTACGCGGAATCTGCGTCAGAACGCCCGCCCCGTCACCCGTGAGCCCGTCCGCGCTGACCGCGCCCCGGTGCGAGAGGTTGCAGAGCGCCTGTAGCGCATGCTCGAGAATCTTATGCGTCTTGCGCCCCTCTATATCGGCGACGAAGCCCACCCCACAAGCGTCGCGCTCGTGCGGATATGCCAACGACTGAAAGTCAGAATATCTCGTCATTAGTTCCCTTTCCGCCCCCGATAAACCTGCCAGTGAAACCAAACATAAAATTGTGCACATTAGTTAGAGCGAGTCAAGCAACCCAGCGACTGAAATTTCCAAAAGGTTCGACAGTCGTAAGGTGGAGCGTCACATGCTGTGAGAGTTCATGCACTTATAAGCATGGTGAACAAAACGTGCGACCTGCATTGTGAGCGGCGCAAGGGTAATTATAGCGTTCGGTGAGCGTGCGTGTCAATTTTCACAACTTCAACTTTTGCCTCACAGGAGAGGTTAAGCTACGTTTTTTGTCAGGGATATGTCAGAAAAGAGGCTCGAGTCCTCTCATTTTTAGAGCCTCGAGCCCTGCATACCCAAATGTATATTTTCTCATAGCTCCTGTCGGGGCTTATAAATCTCAGGCGTTCTCACCCACCGGGCTTAGCTTAGGCGCGACCTTATCCCGAAAGAGCTTGTATTCAATCGCGTCAATGAGCGCTTCATACGAGGCGTCGATGATGTTTTTATCCGCGCCAACTGTGCCCCAGGTGCTCTCGCCATCAGTCACTTCGACCTGGACTCTCACGACACTCGCCGTACCCGTCTCGGGACCGGACAAGACGCGCACCTTGTAGTCCGTGAGCGTGAGCGTGCTAAGCATCGGGTAGAAGCGCATGAGGGCTTTGCCCAGTGCAGCGTCTAGGGCGTTCACCGGACCATCCCCGGTAGCGGCGGTATGCTCGAGCTGTCCTCCCACCTCCACCTTAATCGTTGCCTCGCACATCGGCTCGTTGTCCTGGTCGCGCTTGTCGATGTTGACGCGGTAGCCGTGCAGGATGAAATAGGGCTGGTACTTACCTCTCACCTTTTGGCTCATGAGGTGAAACGAGGCTTCGGCTCCTTCAAACGCATAGCCGCGATGCTCCAACTCTTTGAGCCGCGCCACGACCTCTTGAACCTTGCCCTCGTCTCCATACTTCGCCAAGACATTCGCTCGCCCTGAGAGGTCAGAGAGGAGCACGTTACGAGCGTTGCCCACCTCTTCCGGTGCAATGTGCTCATACGTCTCCGGGTTCTTGTTGACCGCCGAGACGTGCACGCCGCCCTTGTGGGCGAAGGCGGCGTCGCCGACGTACGCCGCCCTCGAGTTCGGCTGCATGTTGGCGCGTTCGTCTACGTATCTCGAGAGGTCACGCAGCCCCGTCAAGTCCTGCGGCTGCTCAAACCCTAGCTTCAGCGACAAGTTCGGAATCACCGAGATGAGGTTCGCGTTGCCGCACCGCTCACCGTAGCCGTTGACGGTTCCTTGGACGTGGATTGCGCCTGACTGAACCGCTGAAAGCGAATTCGCCACCGCTAATTCACAATCGTTATGCGCATGAATCCCGACGGGCACATCGAAGCGTTCTCTAACCTGCGCCACGAGCGTTTCAACCTCTTGCGGCAACGAGCCGCCGTTCGTGTCACACAGCACGAGCCTGTCCGCACCGCCCTTGGCGGCTGCTTGCAAGGTTTCAAAGGCACAGTCACTATCCGCGCGGTGTCCGTCAAAGAAGTGCTCCGCGTCGTAGATGACGAACTTTCCCTGTGATTTCAAGAACGCTACCGAGTCGCGAATCATCTCGAGATTCTCTTCCAGCGTCGCCCCTAGAGCCTCCACAACATGCAAATCCCACGACTTTCCAAAAATCGTCACCACAGGCGTCTGCGCGGCTAAAAGCGTCTGCAAATTCGCGTCGTCCTCCGGTGATATGCCTTTGCGCCGCGTCGAGCCGAACGCTGCCAGTCTCGCATGGACGAGCGGGACCTCTTTCATCAACTCGAAAAAGCGCACGTCTTTCGGGTTCGAGCCGGGCCAGCCGCCCTCGATGAAGTCCACGCCGAAGGCGTCTAGGCGTTTGGCGATGGCGACTTTATCCTCGCTTGTTAGGTTGAAGCCTTGTCCCTGAGTGCCGTCGCGGAGGGTGGTGTCGTAGATTTCGATTTTTGTTTTGAGGGTCATCTAGTTCACTCGTTCAGGCAGCTTCCACGTGTTGATCGCCTGTTCCAAATTCAGTAAGGGCTCGGTGGGCGGGTTCGTAGTATGCAAGCACGATGGACATTTTGGGTATGCCGCGCTCCATCAGGTCAAACGCAATGCCATGCTCCGTGCCGTCGTACTGAATCCAAGCCTCGTTGCCGATGAGGTCAATGTGGATGAAGCTGCCACAGAAACGTTTGTCGTCTACCCAACCGACTTGTACGAGATGGTAATGATCGCGCACCTCATCGAAGACGAGCTGAACCTCAATCCCTTTAATAGAACTCATGTTGCCTAAAGTTTCGCTCAGTACCTGCTTAATGATTTGGCGGTGCTCCGCTAATGCCATAGGATGACCTCCTTCTCAGCAATATGATAGACGATTAGCTTTAACTGCTGCTCTTTCACAACCGTTCCCACTAAGCCGCGACCAAAGAAAGTATTGTAAACTCCGCTCGGCACAGCGAGGTAGAGGATGCGCTCCGGTTCCTTAGCTGCTAACGCCGTTCTGTAAGCAACGAACTGACCTACTGCTCCATAAAAGTCGTGCAAAAAAGACGGACTAACAAAGCTCTTGACCTCTACCGCAATCCTCTCTTTCTCCTTTTGCGCCGCTAATACTCTTTCTGCGCCCAAGTCAATCTGCATCGGCTTGAATTCGGGGATAGGAAGCACATATGGGTCGTGGGTGATTTCCCAACCGTCTTTGATGAGCGCGTTCCTTACAAGGTCGTGGAACTTATCTTTTGCCATTTAGATGCCGAGTGCCATTAGATGTATGGCTAACTCACCCTCCCGCACAGATACTCAGTGTAAGTGGGCGACTCTACGTTCTTCTCCAGAATCTCAAAGCCTGTTCTCGCCAACAACCCGTCCATGATCCAGTCAAAGGTACTGTATTCATTGCGAACGTGCGTCTCAAACTCGGCTCGAGAGAATCCGCTATACGTTGTAACCTCTTGAATCCACGCCTCAACCTCTCGCTCAGCCGACTGAGGCGAAAAAGAGAAGATGACATCTTGTAGGTATAAGTGCCCACCCATTTTGAGTGAAGACGCGATGTTGAGCAGCGCTCTTGCCTTCCAGAAGTCAGAGAGGTGATGCAGCGCAAACTTCGTCATCACAAAGTCAATAGGTGGTGCGGCGTGCTCGTAGCTCAAGAATCCAGCATGAACGAAGGTGACGTTATCTATCCCTGCTTTTTCAGCTTTTGCACGCGCGTACTCGAGCATCGGCAAAGACACATCCACCCCATAAGCGTGCTGACACCGCTTCGCCGCTTCAATTGTCAAATTGCCCGTCGCCGTGCCAAACTCGAGCACCCTATCCTCCGCACCGACGCCTAACCTCCCCAGCAGTTCACGGCAGGCTTCCGGTGAGTTTGAGCCCTGCTTCTGGTCATAGGCTTTGACTTCGGCTTGGTCTGAAAAGTCCACGCCGATTTGCTGGAGTTCGTTATAGCGCCAGTTCATTTTATCTTGAGAACTCGAGCGCCTCTTCAAGAACCTCTTTGAGACTTACTAGGAGTTCTTCCCTCGTCCTTTCCTGCGCATTGACTCCAGGAACCTCTTCAATCCAACCGATCCACCATTCCCCACGCTCTTTGACAATAGCTGTGTAAGTATTCATCTTTTGACCTCTCCTAAAGCCACAACTGGAGTTCGAAACCTCTTTCCTCAGCGCCTTCAGCAAATTCCGCAAGTTCGATAAAACTTGTTTTCAACTTACCAACGTCTATCTTGATTCGATACTCTTTTGGCGTAGGCTGAATCTGCTGAGAACAGAGCAAATCTAAGACTTCTTGATCTAGCGTGTTTTTCGCCTCTCTTAGAAATCGAGAAAAATCCTTCAATCCCTCCGTATAGATGATCCCTTCTTCGTAGTCACTAACCATTCCGTTGCTTGGTATAAACAAGCACGCATACTCTATGTCAACAAAGAATAAGCCGTAATACGTGTAGGGTGAAATCTTCAAACAGTTTTGACACTTCCCGAATTTATCTTGAGGGTCTAGCCACCACGCCTCACCGTCTCGAAAACCCTGTTGAGGAACAGGTAATTCAGAGTCAAAGTAGACAACCTCCACAACTCACTTATCCACAATCTCACGGCGTCGTCATCGTAATCCGGTTCGCCGCCTCCTTATTCCGCCCAATCCCCGCCGCCAACTTGTTGAGCACGTCCACATAGGCAAGCACCGAAGCGTGAACGACATCGGTAGACACCGCGCGTCCCGAGACAATCTGCCCGTCGCTATTCACGCGAATGGACACCTCACCGAGCGCGTCCGTCCCTTTGCCGATAGCTTTGAGGTCGTAGGACTCGAGGCTAAAAGGAATTGGCGTCAGCTTAGCGAGCGCCTTAAAGGAGGCGTCCACCGGACCGTCCCCCAAAGAGGTCTCTTCCATGATGCCTTCGGGCGTACCGAGACGCACCAGAGCGGAAGGGGTCATGCCGCCTGTGCCGGATTGGAACTGAACGTGCTCGAGCCTATACGTCTCCGCCACCTTCATCACTTCGTTCTCGACCAAGGCGCGGATGTCATTCGCGTCCACCGCCCCTTTGCGGTCCGCCAAGTCCTTGAAGCGTTTGAACAGCACGTCCACCGAGTCCGCGCTGATGCCGTGGTCGGGGACTTCGTTCTCCAAGTCGTAGCCCATGTCCATGAGCGCCTTTTTGAAGGCGTGCCTTCCTGAGTGCTTGCCCATCACCAGCACACCCGCCTCGCGCCCGACGAGTTCGGCGTTCATGATTTCGTAGGTGTCCTTGTGCTTCAAGACGCCGTCCTGGTGGATGCCCGACTCGTGCGCAAAGGCGTTGTCGCCGACGATGGCTTTGTTCGGCGGGACGCTCATCCCGGTGTGGCGCTGGACGAGGCGAGAGACGTTATAAATCTCCTGCGTGTGGATGCCGATGTCCGCGCCGTAGTGGTCTTTGCGCGTGTAGAGCGCCATCACGCACTCTTCTAAAGAGGTATTACCCGCACGCTCGCCGATACCGTTGATAGTGCATTCAATCTGCGTCGCGCCGTTCTCGACAGCAGCCAAGGAGTTCGCCACCGCCATCCCCAAGTCGTCGTGGCAGTGGGTGGAGATGGCGACCTCTTTGGCTTCAGGGACATGTTCGAAGATGCTTTTGATGAGTGCGCCGTACTCCTCGGGCGTGCCGTAGCCCGTCGTGTCGGGGATGTTGACCGTCGTCGCGCCCGCTTCGATGGCTGTGCGCACGAGTCTGTAGACGAAGTCTGGGCTCGCCCGCATACAGTCCTGCGCGGAGAACTCCACGTCGTCCGTAAACCGCTTCGCGTAGCGCACCATCTCGTCGGACAGCTCCAATACCTCTTCCTCTGTCTTCTTGAGGATGTACTCCAAGTGCACTTTCGACGCGCTCGTAAAGGTGTGAATCCGTCCCTTTTCGGCGGGCTCAATCGCTTGCGCCGCCCGTTCGATGTCGAGCTTGTGCGTCCGCGCCAAGCCGCAAATGACCGGACCTTTAACCTGTTTGGCGATCTGATACACACAGTCGAAGTCGCCGTCGCTGGCGATGGGGAAGCCCGCTTCGATGATGTCCACGCCGAGCCGCGCTAAAGCGTGGGCGATCTCGAGCTTTTGCACCGTGTTGAGCGCAACACCAGGGGACTGTTCGCCGTCGCGGAGAGTGGTGTCGAAAATATTAATGTAAGCCATTTCAGGTTCCTTTCGAGAAGAGGTGTTGGGATGTTTGAAGCTGTTAACCATTAGCAGTTAGCTAAAAGCATAGTCGCTGATTGTTACCGAGCCTGCGCCCTAGCGACTCGAGCCAATTCAACTGCCTTGACTCAAACACAACTGAACTCCCCACTCAAAAAGGTTGAGCTAACATTTAAAAGGCTGAACGTCACTAAAAATTGTTTAAGCGAAAGCAAACGGGTACAACTAATCCACGATGTCATTCTGAGCGAACGCGAAGAATCTCTCTCCGCAAATTTAGCTAGTCGAGATTGGAAGACGAGATTCTTCACTGCGCTTCGCTCCGTTCAGAATGACAAACAAGGGTTTGGCTAATACCTAAAAGCTAATCGCTAATTGCTTCCTTTGATAAACGGCATCATCTTCCGCAAGCCTTGTCCGACTCTCGCCACTTGCGTCTCACCCGTCGCCTTGCGTCCGGCTTTAAGGGTGGGTTGACCGACTTGGTTCTCGAGTAAAAACTCCCGCGCGAACTTACCCGACTGAATCTCTTTTAGAACGCGCTTCATCTCGGCCCTGGTCTCATCCGTCACCATGCGCGGCCCCGTCACGTAGTCGCCGTACTCCGCTGTATTCGAAATGCTGTAGCGCATCCGCTCGAAGCCGCCCTCGTAGATGAGGTCCACGATGAGCTTCATCTCGTGGACGCACTCGAAGTAGGCGATTTCAGGTTGGTAGCCCGCCTCAACTAAAGTCTCGAAGCCTGAGCGCATGAGTTCAGTGACGCCGCCACAGAGGACCGCTTGCTCGCCAAAGAGGTCGGTTTCGGTCTCTTCTTTGAAGGTGGTCTCTAGGACGCCGCCGCGCGTGCCGCCAATCGCTTTGGCGTAGGCGAGTGCCCGCTGCTTCGCCGTGCCCGTCGCGTCTTGCTGAATCGCCATGAGGCAAGGTACGCCCGCCCCTTCGGTGTAGGTGCGGCGAACAAGGTGTCCCGGACCTTTCGGCGCGACCATGAAGACATCTACTTCATGAGGCGGCGTAATCTGACCGAACTGGATGTTGAAGCCGTGGGCGAACAAAAGGGCATTCTCGGCTTCTAAATTCGGCGCAATCTGCTCGTTATAGACGCGCCCTTGCACCTCATCGGGCAGGAGGATCATCACCAAATCGCCCGCCTTAGCTGCTTCAGCCACTTCCATGACCTTGAGGCCGTGCTCTTCGGCCTCCATCCAAGACGCCGAGCCCTTGCGCAAGCCGACGACGACCTCACAGCCGGAGTCCTTCGCGTTCAGTGCGTGCGCGTGCCCCTGCGAGCCGTAGCCGATGACGGCGATGGTCTTGCCTTGAAGATGCTCTAAGTTTGCGTCGCTATCGTAGTAGATATTTGCCATGATGTTTGTGTCTCCTGAAAGATGATTGAGTTAGTGGAAGAAGAGAAAAGGACTAAGTGCTGTTACAAAGTTTCCGCAGAGCCGAGGGATTGAGAGAATAGGTTTTCCACTCAGTCCTCAGTCCTTTCAACTTTTCTCTTTCACGCTGCTTCTAACTGCTTCGGCAATCTTGGATCGGCTGCACTTCTTGTCAGTGCAATCCGCCCTGTACGGATGAGTTCTAAAATCCCATACGGGCGCATCTGCTCGATGAACGCGCCCATCTTGCCCTCGTCGCCGGTGATTTCAAAGGTTAGCGCGTCACGGTGCACGTCCACGATGCGGGCGCGAAAGTCCTGCGCCATCTGGCGGATGTCCACACGGTCTTCGGGTGTTCTCACAGCGACTTTGAGGAGCATCAGCTCGCGGTCTACGAACGCTGCCTCACTGTGGTCCACGACCTTGATGACCTCGATGAGCTTCTGTAGTTGCTTCTCGACCTGTTCGATGGTGTCATCTTCACCTGCGACGACGAACGTCGTGCGAGAGATGCCCGGTATTTCCGACTTTGCCACGGAGAGCGATTCGATGTTGAAGCCGCGCCGCGCGAAGAGGCTGGCGATGCGCACCAAGACGCCCGGCTTGTCGCGCACCGTTACGCTCATGACGTGCTTATGTTGGCTCACGCCCTAACCTCTTCGGGTTCTTCGGGGTCTTGGTCGCCCAAGAGCATCTGGTCTACGCCTGCGCCCGCCGGAATCATCGGGAAGACCTTCTCGGCTTCGTACACAACGAAGTTCATCACTGCTGGCTTACCCTTCGCCAAAACTTCGGGGATGAGCCGCGCCGCCTCGTCGCGGTCAAAGATGTTGTAGCCGTCAATCCCGTAGGCTTCAGCGAGCTTGGCGAAGTCGGGGTTGGAGTCAGCGAGAAAGACTTCCGAGTAGCGCTGCGCGTGAAACATCTCCTGCCACTGCCGCACCATGCCGAGCATCCCGTTGTTACAGATTGCGATAATGATGGGGAGCTGGTGTTTGTAGATGGTTGCCAACTCCTGAATGTTCATCTGCACGGAGCCGTCACCCGCGACGCAAACGACTTGCTCACCGGGACGGGCAAACGCCGCGCCGATGGCAGCAGGTAGCCCAAAGCCCATCGTCCCCAAACCGCCCGAGGTGAGCCAAGTACGCGGCTTGTTCGTAGGAAAGAGCCGGGCCGCGAACATCTGGTGCTGGCCGACTTCGGTGGTTACGACGCAGTCACCGCCCGTCTCGCGCTGAAACATCTGGATGACCTCTTGGGAAACGAGGGGCTTCTCCTTTTTGTAGCGCTCGTAATACATCCCTTTCCACTCGCGAAGTTGGTTCCACCATTCGGTGATGTCGAGTTCATCCAGCAACTCACCCAAACGCGGCAGCACGTCGCGCAAGTCTCCCACCACAGGTACATGCGCCTTGACGAGCTTGGAGATTTCGGCGGGATCTATGTCGATATGGACAATTGTCGCGTTCGGCGCAAAGCGGCTGATCTTACCCGTCACGCGGTCGTCGAAGCGCAGGCCCGCGCCGATGATGAGGTCGCAGTGGGTGATGGCGCGGTTCGCGGTGACGGTGCCGTGCATCCCCGGCATCCCGAGCGCGTTCTCCATGCCAGCGGGGTACGCGCCGATGCCCATGAGCGTCGTGATAACGGGAATATTCGTCTTCGTTGTGAAGTCTGCAATCACCTGCGAGGCGACCTGTCCGCCGCCGCCCACCATCATGATGGGCTTCTTGGCGGCTTTAATCGCTTTGGCGGCGCGTTTGATCTGCCCGGCGTGACCTATGACCGTAGGCTTATATCCCGGCAAGTCAACTTCGTGGTCGAAGTGTCCGGTGAATTCGGCTTGTTGGATGTCTTTGGGGATGTCGATCAGCACGGGTCCGGGGCGACCAGTGGAGGCGATGTGGAAGGCTTCTTTAACGGCTTTGGGGATATCGTTGACGTGTTTGACAAGATAGTTGTGCTTGGTAACGGGTCCGGTGATGCCGTAGACATCCGCCTCTTGGAAAGCGTCCGTACCGATGAGGGAAGAGGGAACGTTGCCTGTTACTGCGACGACGGCTGAGGAGTCCATCTGCGCAGTCGCTAAGCCCGTTACAAGGTTCGTTGCGCCGGGGCCAGAGGTTGCGAAACAGACGCCGACTCTGCCGCTCGCCCGGTAATACGCATCGGCGGCGTGCGCCCCCGCTTGCTCGTGACGCACCAACACGTGCTTGATGGGCGAATCGTAGAGGGCGTCGTAGGTGGGCATAATCGCGCCGCCCGGATGTCCGAAGACAAGGCTGACCCCTTCGCGCGATAAGGCCTCGAGTAATGCTGCTGCACCGTTCATTCTTCCTCCTTGTAGACCCCTAAGTTGAGAGTCGCTAGCTTTGGCCCAGTCTAACTGGTAACGCTCATGAAAATTGATGTCGCCACTCGAGCTGATAAAATCGAGCCAATAAAAATGCCCCGCCGAATCGGTTTCGGCGGGGCTTTGTCGGTCTAAAAAACGCTAAACGACGCCCCAAGTCCCTAGAATTAGGGTCTCACCCACGAGTAAACCGGAAGCTAATTCGGTGCTCAGCTCCGTGAATAACGCAAATGTGAAGTGGACATCATCCATCTGAACGGAGTATACAAAGGGGAAAGGAGGCTGTCAAGCAGCGTTGTGGATGCGAAAAGCTGCATAGTGCTGCATATTGAAGTAATGGTTAGAGATCAGCAAGTCCCACCCCTTATACAACTCGAGGTAGGCTGCCGTAAGACCAAACTAAGAAGGTCAGCACTGCTAGCTATCTCATGGTTCATTTATATGTTACAAGTAGGCTTAGTGACAGACGTTCAGTGGTTTGAATATCTGTTAGCTTTACCCTGTCCCCCCGGTAGTCCCCCCGGTAAGAGGTCCGTTTGCTCGGTTTAAGGAGGTTCCGCTATCGAAACTCTACGTGTCTCGGGAAGCTCCCGTCCCAATTCTGTCGCAGGTGCTATCGCGGCTCTGTTAAGAAGTGAGAGCGAGGTGGAGGTGCAAGCGATTGGTCCGCAAGCGGTCAATCAAGCGGTCAAAGCGATTGCCATTGCGCGGAGTTATATCGAACCCGACGGGCTCGACCTCACCACGCAGCCCTCGTTTGTCAAGCTCGAGCTGCAAAACGAAGAGCGCACCGCTGTGCGTTTCACCGTGCGCTCTGAACAACTCGAGGATGGTTAGCTCAACCGTCCTCGAGGCTTGCGTCATCCTGCTTATCAGCCCCTTTAGAATCCTGACGATGTCGCGCCCCTCACGCTAATTTAAGAAAATCTGAGTATACTTAACTCAGATAGGTGCGGTGGTTACGCTACCGCGCTCCTCTCCTATATACTTAGGAAGGAATTAAATTTTCAGGAGGAAACATGCTTCTTTACTACGGCATTGGCATCATCGGTTTCATTGTTTCACTCGCGGTGAGCGGCTGGTTACGCAGCACCTACAGCAAGTGGTCTAAAGTGCAAAACGCGGCGGGGCTCACAGGTGTTGAGGTAGCGAGAACTATTCTACAAGCGAACGGCATCGACAATGTAAAAGTCGAAGCGGTTCAGGGTCAATTGAGCGACCACTACGACCCGAGAGCGCGTGTGGTGCGGCTTTCGCAAGACAACTACAGCCGCGCGAGCGTCGCGGGCATGGCCGTCGCCGCTCACGAGGTCGGTCACGCCATTCAGCACGCCAAGGCTTACTCACCCTTGCAGTGGCGCTCGGCGATAGCACCCGTCGCCAACATCGGCTCTCAGTTCGGGATGTACGCCGCGATTTTCGGCATCTTCTTACAGTCTCAAGGGCTCTTGCAAGTCGGTATCGTGCTCTTCAGCGCCGCCGTGCTTTTTCAAGTCGTAACGCTCCCTGTTGAGTTCGACGCGAGCAGGCGGGCTTTGGCGCAACTTAACACGCTAGGCATCGTCACGCCAAGAGACCAAGGAGGCGCAAGAAATGTGCTGACAGCAGCGGCGATGACCTACGTTGCAGCCGCGGCTACGTCCATCGCCTACCTCGTCTACTTCATCCTGGCAAGCCGCAGGTAAACGGTTTAATTATCACCGCTAGGAAAACCGCTTTAGATATCTTGCGCCGCGTTCATCGCGGCGCTTTCTCTGCGCCCTCCCTCGACTCAGCGCTCAGTAAGTCAAACCTCAGCGTCCAAGATAGGGGCTTCGTGACGAGCTTGGTCTATGGAACTTTGCGGCTCGAGCTTGCCCTAGACGCTTGCTTAGCACCCCACCTCAAACGCCCCGACAAGTTGCCGCCAGAGGTCAGAGACGCGCTGAGGCTCGGCGCGTACGAGATTCTGTACCGGGAAACGCCGCGCCGCGCCGCCGTCAATGAATGGGTTGAGGTCACAAAAAGACGTTCGAAAAAGCTCTCCGGCTTAGTCAATGCGGTCTTGCGGAAGGTTGAATGGCTCGAGTTACCTACCGCCACTCGCTACGGCGTCCCCGACTGGCTCTTTGCGGAGTGGGAAACGCTCTTTGGCGCACAGCGAGCAGAAGAGGTCGCGAAGGGGATGTCGGGGCCTGAACCCCTCTGGCTGACCTCTTACCATCCGCAAGCCACGCACGCGCTTATCGAAGAGGGCTGCGAGGTCTCGCTCGGCAGGGTTGACGGCACGCTCGCCGTGCGTCCGAGCCGACCTCTTGCCGAGCTTAGCGCTTATAGAAGAGGTTGGGTGCAACCGCAAAACCCCGCCTCAACGCTGCCCGTGCGCCTTTTAGAAGCGGAGCGCGGCGAGCGCGTATTGGACCTGGCAAGCGGCAACGGCATCAAAGCGGCGCAGCTCGCGGCGGCAGGGGCGAGACCTCTCAGCATCGAACTGCACGCGGAGAAGTTGAAAAGAGCACAGAGGAATTTAGCGCGGCTCGGCTTTGAGGCCAACAGCCTCGCCTTCGACCTTCGTAACGTCCCCGATATCTCTCCTGCTCAAAAAGTTTTGCTCGACGCGCCTTGCACGGGTACAGGTACACTGCGCACGCATCCCGAACTGCGGACCAAAGTCACACAAGAGAGCGCGAAAGACCTCTTCGCCCTACAACGCGAGCTTCTCACCACAGCCGCGAAGCTCACCGCGCCGGGCGGCATTCTCGTTTACGCTGTATGCGCCTTGACCCACGCTGAAGGTCAAGGCACAACCGACTGGTTCTTGGCTCATCACCCCGACTTTAGCGCCGAATCTTTTTTATTCGACTTGCCCGCCGAGAACACCTCACAAGGGTCTTATATTTTTCCCCTTAACGGCTTAGACGGATTCTACATCGCCCGCTTTAAGCGTTCCGGGTAAGTAAATTCATTCCGATAATCCAGTGTGACGTCACTCAGAGCTAATGCGAGTCATCAAGGCGATTAAGAGAGTCAATATATATGGGTAGACCACGCTGGAAAGGTCACAGAAAGCCTCTCGAGTATTTTGCTATAACCCCCTAACAGAGACAGCGATTCAAATGTAAAGAGATTGAGCGGCAAATGTAGTAGGGGTGATTCATGAATCACCCCTACGCCGCTCATTGATGAAAATGATCGTGCGACATTCAAAGAGGTTGAGCCATATCAGAACAAACAATAATGCGGTGAGCCTTAGCCTATACTTCTATCATGGACACCACTAAACAACCCGTGCAAGGTCTCCACCACATCACCGTCATGGCGAGCGACCCGCAGCGCAACATCGACTTCTACGCACAAGTTTTGGGGCAGCGCTTGGTCAAGACGACGGTCAATTTTGATGACCCCGGCACCTACCACCTCTACTACGGTGATGAGGTCGGCACACCGGGCACGATCATGACCTTTTTCCCCTGGTTACACGCAATGAGGGGCGAGATCGGCAACGGAGAGACGGCGGCGGTGGCTTATGGGATTCCTAAGGGCTCGCTCGAGTACTGGCAAACCAGACTCCGCGAGCATGAGGTTGAATTCGACACGACCAGGCGCTTTAATAACGACGGACTTAGCTTTGAAGACCCGGATGGGTTGAGGCTCGAGCTTATCGCCCAAAACAACGGACAAGGGGACGCAGACGTGCCACGAGAAACAATACAGTTTTGGCCCAACAGCCCCGTTCCGCAAGAGCACGCCCTACACGGTTTTCACAGCGTGACGCTCTGGCTGGCGAAACGAGACACAACCGAAGACCTCTTGCTGAATCATTTGGGTTTTAGCAAAGTGGGCGAAGAGGATGACCCGGAAGGCAAGCGCACTCGTTATAGAGGAGATTCAGACGGCGTCGGCCTCTTTATTGACATTGTCGAACGGCCCGGCAAATTCCCTGGACGCGCTGGCGCGGGTACGGTGCATCACATCGCCCTGCGCACTAGAAATGATGCGGAGCAACAGGCGTATTTGGATTACCTACGCGAACAGGGTCAGCATGTCACCCCTGTGCAGGACAGGCAATACTTCCACTCCATCTACTTCCGCGAGCCCGGCGGCGTCCTCTTCGAAATTGCCACGGACGCGCCTGGCTTTCCCGATGACGAAGCGGTGGAGAGGTTGGGAAGCCAGCTTAAACTACCAGAATGGCTCGAGCCCCACCGCGCCCAAATCGAGGCTAAGTTGCCCAAAATTCGCAACCCTGAATACGATAAAGTCACCCCATGAAAGTAACGCTATGACTCAGATACACGAAAAACAAGAGGTCGTAACAGCAGGTAAGTCATTAGAAGAAGCGGACGCCGCCATAATCGTCATTCATGGACGCGGCGCAACCGCGCAGAGCATGATGCCTTTGGCGCAGGCTCTTAACGCTGAAAACTTGGCAATTCTCGCGCCCCAAGCAGCCAACTACGAATGGTATCCGCAACGCTTCACCGCGCCCAAGGAACAGAACGAGCCTTATCTGAGTTCCACACTCAACATGCTTACTCAACTTGTGCAAGAGGTCGAAGAGGCGGGTATATCCAAAGACCGCCTCATCCTCTCGGGCTTCTCGCAAGGGGCGTGTCTAACGAGCGAGTTTGCCGCACAGAACCCGGCGCGTTACGGCGGTCTGCTCATCTTTAGTGGCGGGTTGATCGGCGAGGGACCGAGTGTGTTCGCAGAGATGTATAGAGGCTCGCTGGACAACACGCCTGTTTTCATCGGCTGTAGTGACCGCGACCCGCACATCCCCTTGACGCGCGTGCAGGAAACGACGCAGATTTTGACCTCTTTGGGCGCAGACGTTACCGAGCAGATTTATCCGGCGATGGGGCATACGATTAACGAGGATGAGTTGGAGCGGGCTAGGGAAATTGTGGAGCGCTTAATACAGTGATGAAAAGTGACAGAAGTCGTCTCGACCTCTTGTATGCGGTAGGCTAACGCTAGATAAGAGGAGATTCCCTTGACCCAAACAGCGACCTATCACGCGACCTTTCTCTTCCCTGAAAAGGGCGAGCGCAAAACCGGACGCCTCAGCGTTGAGAACGGGCGTATTACAAGTTTTGAAGAGGGAGACGCGCAAGCCAAAGACGTTGAATTGTCGGGCACGGTAACGCCTGGTTTAATCGACGTGCACGTCCACCTGCTCTTGGACGCGAGCGCAAATCCGGTGGCGAATCTACAAGGGCTGAGCCTCACCGAGCGGGTTTTATTGGCGCAGAGGAACATGAGGTCACAGCTCGAAGCAGGCGTGACGACGGTGCGCGACTTGGGCGGGCCGGACAACGTGGCGATTGACCTCGGCAAAGCGGTGGCGGCAGGCAAGGTTAAAGGACCGCGCATTTTGAGTTCGGGGCGCAACCTCACCATGACGGGGGGGCACGGGCATATGTTGGGGCTCGAGGCCGATGGCGTGAGCGCGATGCGAAGAGCGGTACGCGGCGAACTCAAAGCGGGCGCTCAGGTCGTTAAATTCATGGCGACGGGCGGCGTGCTGACACAAAGCGTGCGAGCGGGCGCAACCGCGCTGACCGAGGATGAGTTGCGAGCGGGCATCGAAGAGGCGCACAAGGCCGACAGGCGTACCGCTGCGCACGCGCAAGGCTTGGAAGGGATTAAGAATGCCCTTCGTGCGGGTATAGACACCATCGAACACGGCGCGTTCGATAAATGGGACGACGACGCTTTAGAGATGCTCCAAACGCGCTTTTTAGTGCCGACTCTAGCCGCACCTGATGGCATCCTTTCCGGCGGTGAAGAGGCACAGATGCCGCCCTGGGTCTTGGAGAAAACGCGGCCTATTGCCAAACGTCATCATACGAACACCGCTGAGGCGTATGAAGCAGGTGTGCGGCTCGTGTCGGGTACGGACTCAGGCACACCTTTCAATCCGCATGGAAATTTGCATAGGGAACTCGAGCTACTCGCCCAAGTTGGCGTCAACCTCTCCGACGTACTACGCGCCGCGACGACGGTTGCAGCGGATGCGCTCGGATTGGCGGGGCAAGCGGGGACGCTCACATCTGGAGCCGCCGCCGACCTCGTGGCGTGGGAGGGGGATGTGCTCGAGGATGTCGACGCCTACAAGCGTCCACAAACTGTCATCGTTGCGGGAGAGGTTGTCTAAGGTTCGGTTGACGTTTTGCAGTCTTTTGAGGCGAAGGCAGGAGTAGGGGTGATTCATGAATCACCCCACCCATTTCGTATATGTCGCGCACTCCCTCGTAGAGAAGTGTAACCATGCGAAACACAAAGAGGTTAAGCAATATGGACATCCCCAACGCGAGCCAGAATGCCAACCCAACCTAACGAATCATCGCCCTTTCCCCGCTCCCTGAGAAGTTGATAAACACCGTTTTAAGCTCCGTAAAAAAGTGCGTCCCCTCCTCGCTCATCTCGCGTGGGCCGACGCCCGTGGCCTTCGCGCCGCCGAAGGGAAGCTGCGCCTCGCCGCCGATGGTCGGCTCGTTGACGTGCACCATGCCGACCTCAGCGTCTTCGATGAAGCGCATCGCACGGGTGATGTCTTGGGTGAAAATCGAGGCCGACAAACCGTACTCTACTGCGTTCGCTTGCGCCACAGCCTCTTCAAACGTCGCCGCTTCGCTGAGCGAGAGCACCGGGCCGAAGACCTCTTCCTTGAAGATGCGCATCTCTGGCTTGACCTCATCGAAGATGGTCGGCGCGACGAAATAACCGCCGTCTATATCCACTGCGCTGCCACCCGTCACGAGCCGCGCCCCCTCTTGCTGCGCGATGTTGATGTACTCTAAGTCCGTTTTGAACTGACTCTCGCTCACGGCGGGCGCAAGCTCCGTGCTTTCGTCTAGCCCCGCGCCGAGTTTGAGCGCTTCGGCGGCGGCGGTGAGACGTTCTAAGAGTTCTCCTTTGACCTCTGGCGCGACGATGACCCTCGAGGTCGCCGTACACCGCTGCCCCGTCGCCCCGAACGCACCGCCAACAATCGCCGAGACCGCCGCGTCCAGGTCAGCGTCAGCGAGCACCACCACCGCGTTTTTCCCGCCCATCTCGCACGTCACCTTTGCGCCGCGCTTCGCTGCTTGCGCGTAGACGCCCAAACCGACCTCATTTGAGCCCGTGAATGACACCGCTTTGACTCGAGGGTCGTCCACGATAGCGCCGCCAACCTCTGCGCCGGGGCCGACGACCATGTTTACGACGCCGGGCGGCAAGCCCGCCTCCTCTAAAATCTCCATGAGCAAGGCAGCCGTGAGCGGCGTGAGCGCCGCCGGTTTGAAGACCGCCGTGCAGCCCGCGATCAGCGCAGGCGCGAGCTTCCACACGGGGATGGCCCACGGAAAGTTCCAAGGCGTGATGAGCCCGACCACGCCCAAGGGACGGCGAATCGTATAGGTCTGCGTGCCGCTCGCCTCGCTCGGGCGCGTCGTGCCGTCCATGCGGAAGCCTTCGCCTGCACAGAACTCCAAGACGTTGATGCCCTTCGTGACTTCGCCGCGCGATTCGCGCAAGATTTTACCCTCTTCCAAGGTCATCGTCTGGGCGATCTCTTCATGTCTGCGCCGCGCGATGTCCGCCGCTCGCCACAAGACGCGACCTCGCTCGGGCGCGGGCGTGTCGCGCCACTCGGGGAAGGCGCGTTCGGCGACCTCTATAGCGCGGTGGGTGTCGTCTCGAGTCGCAGCCGGAAACACCGCGACCTCTTCGCTCGGCGTGGCGGGGTTGATGACGCGCACCGAACGCGCGGAGTCCGCCTCTTGCCACGCGCCGTCAATATAGAGGGCCTGCATTACCTTAGGCTTTGGGCTTACGCTCATGGGCTATCTCCTTCACAGTAGAACTTTGAGGTCAGCTTACTACAGCGTCAACTAAAAAATGAGTTATGTCATTCTGTTCACGAAGTCGGGCGAAGCCTTGCGGAGCGAAGCGGAGTCGAAGAATCTCTGCATTCGCTTTCTCCACTGTGAGAGATTGAAAGACGAGACCCCTCGACTGCGTTGCACTCCGCTCGGGGTGACAACAGTACTGTAGAGTTTAGTTGATAATGTACTTACCCCGCGCTTTAGTGTACTTTCACCTGTACCGACCTCTATACAAGACAGATTGAGCCTCGAGCCCAACCCCTTTCACCGTACGGCGCACCCTCGAGCACGGCTGTCACGGACCTAATCGTGATAGCTCAACACTTTTTGCGTCGTACGACCCCGGAAAACGTCCCCTACCACATCGGAGATGAAAGGGACGTGAAAAATATACGTTATAATCGCGCCATGCGCTTACTTACGCTCGGCGGTCTCGCCCTCGAGAACGTCTCCTTCGGGCGTGTCAAGCCCCTGTTGCTCCTCACCTACCTCGCGCTTGAAGGCCCTAAGGAGCGCCGTTACTTAGCTCAGCTCTTCTGGCCGGGGGCGAGCGACCCCATGAACAGCCTCTCGGCGGCCCTGACCCGGCTCCGCAAAAGCGTCGGCGCAGTTGAAGCGGACGAGGTGCGCGTCTGGACGAAGGTTACAACTGACACGGCGGACCTCTTGAGCGCCTTGGGGTCGGATAATCTCGAGCAGGCCCTCACCCTCTACAACGGTCCCTTTCTGCACGGCGCGTTCCTCTCCGACTGGAGCGTCGAGCTAGAGGAGTGGGTCTACGCCACGCGCGAAGACTTGGCCGAGCGCGTGCGGCGTGGCAGCCTCAAGTTGGCCGAGCGCGAGGCCGCCGGGGGTCACTTCGCGGCGGCGGCGCGGCGAGCGGAGGTCGCGCACACCCTAGACGGCGCACCCGAATACGAACCCGAAGAGCTGACCCGCCTCCACCTCATCCTCCAAGCGGGCGAGAGTCCGCTAGCCGCCAGAGTCCGCGACGAGGCCACCGCCTTCGACCTCGAGCTGAGCATGTCCACGGGCGAGGCTCGCGCCCGCTTGCAGCGCGTCTTGGTGGGCCGCCAACGCGAACTAGCCCGCCTCGAGCAGTTGGAGCCCGGCGCGTGGGCCTGGGTGCGCGGCGGCGCGGGCATGGGCAAGACGGCACTTTTGAAGAGCGTGCCGGGAGTTTATCTACCGGGTCGCTCGGGACTACCCTACGCGACTTTAGAACCTCTCATCGGTGACGGGGTGCTCCAGGAGGGCGAAGCGGCCATCTTGCAGCGCCTCCTCAGGCTCGAGACCCGCTGGCTCATCGACAACTGGAGCCGCGTGGACGAGCAGAGCCGCCGCGTCCTCACCCAGCTCCGGGAGCTGCGCCCCCGCGCGGGCGTCGTCATCGCCTCGCGGGAGCGTCCGCCCTTTCCGGTAGACGCACAGCTCGAGCTTGGCCCCATCCCCCGTGACGCCCTCTCCCCCGATACGTGGAACAAAACGCAAGGCTTGCCCGCGCTGGTCGAAGCGCATCTGCGCGGCGAGCCCCTGGAGGCCGCGCTAGAAGCCCGCCTCAGCGCCGTGTCTCCCGACGCCCGCGACGCCTACCTCGCGCTGGCGCTCCTCGACGCGCCCGACATCGCACTCGTGCGCCGCGCTCTCTCGTTCAGCGCCGCCGTGACCGCCCACGTCTTAGAAGAACTCCTCGCCGCAGGTCTCGTCGAGCCCTCCGGTCAGGTGCGCGTGCGCCAAGCCGCCCAGGAATACTTAGAGGCCCGCCCCACGACGCTCGGCCCCCTATGCCTCAAACTCGCCCGCGTCCTGAGCGACCTCGACGCCTTCCCCCTCTTCGAGCGCTCGCGCCACCTCTGGGCGCAAGGGGACGAGGCCAAAGCGGTCCAAGCCTACCTCGCCTGGGCGGACGAACTCCTGCGGCGCGGCTTCCCGCAGCAGGCGTTCGAGGTTTTAGAGGACGCCCCCCAGTTCCGCGTCGTGACCTTTCTGAAAGCCCGCGCCCTAGAGCGTGCAGGCCGCTACCAAGAGGCGTTCGAATGCACGACAGGTCTCGCCGACACGCCTGAAGTCCTCGCCTTAAAGAGCGTGCTGTTCTACCGGCTCGGCAAGCCCGAGGCGGCGAAGGCGGCGGCGGAAGGGGCGTTGGAGGGAAGTTTGGAGGCCAGGGCCGAAGGGATGAACACGCTGGGGCATCAGGCACGCTACCGGGGGGAGTATGAGGCGGCGGCGAAGTTCTTTCGGCGGGCGGCGGCGTTGTGGCAGGCGCAGGGGAGTCGGGGGCGTTGGGCGGATGCGTTGAATAATATTGGGATTGCGTTGGGGCAGCAAGGGGCGGATTTTGCGGAGACGGAGGCGGCGTTTCAGGAGGCGTTGGAGGCGGCGGGGGATAATCAAGTTCTGCGTGTGAGAGTGCTTATCAATCTAGGAGTGGAATGTGAACGGCGTGGAGACCTAGAAGCTGCCGCACATACCTATTTAGAAACTATCGCTTTAGCAGAAGGGATTGGAGCAATTGACACTTTGACTCAACTTTGGAATAACTTGGGTTGGGTTTATCATCGTCAAGACCATGAGATAGAAGCTGAGAAAGCATATAGAAAATCGCTACAAGCAGCTCAGCAGGCAGGAGACCGAGAAATGCTAGGTACGGTGTTGGGTAACCTTGCCGAACTCACTGAAAACTTAGAGGCTTGGGAAGAAGCTATTCAAATTCTTGCAACGGCTGGTCAACAATCTATTATTGAAGAACTTTGGGCGGGGCTTCCCCAAAACCATCTGTTCAGGCAGCGGTCAGGTAGCAGCGTGTAAGTTATGTCACATGCCCTCGGGCACACTCTATGGAGGTATACATGCGTTGGATTCTGGTTTTACTCGTTTTGCTTAGTGGCTGCTCGTTGATAGAGGACAATCCCTTCAAACCTGATAATCCTAGCCCAGATGTCGTGCCGGGACAAGTTGACGCGGTTTTAGCGCCTCCTCCGGGAGTCAATAGGATTGATGTTGATGCGCTCGAGTCATTTCTCACCCAATTGGGATTTGACCTCGAAGCATTCTTTGACCTTGCGAGTGACACGGGTCCGTGTTCGGGAAGTCTCGCAGTTATTGACATCGGCGGTGTATCTCTGGGTGCAGCGATTCAACTGTTAGAAGGACTAGAGGAAGCAGGCATCGCGGTTCCTTTAGGGCTTGATGGTCGAAGTGCCTACTCTGGCGGGCAAACCGACTACCTCTCAGCCATCAACGCGGACGCAGCCTTCGACCTCGGGCTCGGCGGCAACGGCGTGACGATTGCGGTGCTCGACTCGGGCGTGTCGGACACGGGCGAGCTCGAGGGGCGGTTGTTGGCGGGCTATAACGCGATTGATGACAACGACGACACCGGAGACAGCGACCTCCACGGCACGCCTGTCGCGGTGCTCGCCGCCGGGACGACGCTAGGCGTGGCGCGGCAGGCGTCGGTGCTGCCCGTCAAGGTGTGTGAGGATGGGGTGTGTGTCTCGAGCGACATCATCAGAGGAATGTGCTGGGCCATCGACAACGCGCCGGACGGCCCCGACGCGCTGGTCATGAACCTGAGCTTGGGCGGCGACAGCCCCTCGGAGATTATCCGCTCGGTTCTGAGCGCAGCCATAGGGCGCGGCGTGGTTGTCGCGGCGTCCGGCGGCAACGAGGGCGCGAACGGTGAACCTCACTACCCCGCCGCCCACAACTTGGGCGGTCTCATGGGCGTCACGTCGGTAGAGCAGGACGCCACGGGCGCGTGGTCGTCACCCTCATTCAGCACGCCGGGCGACTACATCGACATCGCCGCGCCGGGCGTGGACTTGACACTACCTGGCGTCGCAGACAACCTCTCAGGCACCTCCTTCTCAACCCCGCTCGTCAGCGGCACGATGGCGGTCTTGCGCGGCGCAGACGCGGGCCTCTCCCCCACCGAGATTCAAACCTGCATCGAAGAGGGCGCACAGAGCTTGCCCGAGTCACCGGACGCAGTGGGCGCGGGCTTGCTGGATGTCGCCGGGGCACTCAGCGCGTGTGGGCTATAACCTTCAATGTCATTCTGAGCGAAACGAAGTGGAGTCGAAGAATCTCTGCATTCGCCTTCTCCACTGCGAGAGAGTGCGAGACGAGACCCCTCGACTACGCTCGGGGTGACACATCCCCGCTGTTGTCATTCTGAGCGGAACGCAGTGGAGTCGAAGAATCTCCGCATTTGCTTTCTCCACCGTGAGAGACTGAAAGTTACAAAGTTTTGGCACAGCCAAACGAGACCCTTCACATTCGTTCAGGGTGACAAACTCATAAAATTGAATCCATCGGTTTGTTAAGTCGTGTAAGCTCCGCCACAGCAAGAGGTCAAGCGTTTCCCGAAACTGGCGATGGCCTCTCAGCGGGGTTTGTGGTACAGCCGCTCCAAATCTTACAGGGCGGCTGTGCTTTTGTTTTGTTGAACAGTTTAAGTTGAAGCAGCGTTGCAGCCAATTTGCAGGGTGTAACGCAGTACTCGATGTTCATCGGACGATAACTAAATTTTGGCGCTGCTCGAGCCTCCCCAAGCAGCGCCCTCTTATCCTCACATCAGCGGGGCGGCACCGCCTTCAACACCGAGAGCTGACGGGCGGGCAGGACGATACGTGAGCCCGCGTTGAGGTAGCGGGTGCGCCTGCGCCGCGCTTCGGTGGCCCAGACCTCTTCCCAGAGCCAGTTGGGTTCATTCGGCGGTTCGGGCAGCACGAAGCGGCTGGCCTGTTTGCCGTGAAAGAGCATCAGGAATGTTTCGTGCTCGGGTGTGCCGCCGCGCACGAGTTCGCTCGAGGCTTCCCCACATAGGAGCATCCCCAACCCCTTGAGCTTAGAGTCGTTCCAGTCGTTGTCACTCATCTCGCGCCCGTCCGAATGCCACCACGACACATCGCGGCAGCCCCCCTCTTCGCGTCCAGTCAGGAAGTTGCGGCGGTGAAAGACGGGGTGCGCCTTGCGGAAGGCGATGAGGTCTTTGACGAACGAGAGGAAGTTGCGCTCGCGCTCGTCTAAGTCCCAGTCGTACCAGTTGAGTTCGTTATCTTGGCAGTACGTGTTGTTGTTGCCGCCTTTGGTGCGCGAAAGCTCGTCGCCCCCAAGCAGCATCGGCGTGCCTTGCGAGAGCATCAAGGTCGCTAAAAAGGTACGCTTGCGCGTCTCGCGGTCGCGCAGGACGTTCTCGTCGCCGCTCTCGCCTTCCTCGCCGCCGTTATAGCTCATGTTGTGGTCTTCGCCGTCACGGTTGTCTTCACCGTTGGCGTCGTTGTGCTTCTGGTTATAGCTGACCAAGTCTTGCAGCGTGAAGCCGTCGTGCGCGGTGATGAAGTTGACCGAGTGGTACGGTCTGCGCCCGTTGTGGGCGTAGAGGTCGCTGCTGCCCGTCGTGCGCGTGGCGAGTTCGGGGGTGGAGCCTGCGTCGTTGCCGCCGTGCCAGTAGCCCCGCACCGTGTCGCGGTAGCGCCCGTTCCATTCTCCCCAGTACCAGGGGTAGCCGCCGACCTGATAGCCGTACGGTCCGATATCCCAGGGCTCCGCGATGAGCTTAGTTTTTGCAAGGACAGGGTCTTGCTCAAAAGCTTGCATACAAACCGCGCGCATGTCCACATCGTGCTTTTCCCGCGCCAGCGTCGTGGCAAGGTCGAAGCGGAAGCCGTCTACTTGCATCTCCTCAACCCAGTAACGGAGCGAGTCGGTGATGAGCCTAACGACTTGAGGATGCCCCGCGTCGAGCGTGTTGCCTGTACCCGTGTAGTCCATATAGAAGCGTGAGTCTTCGGGGTTCATCTTGTAGTAGCTGTAGTTGTCGATGCCTTTATACGAAAGCGTCGGCCCTAAATGGTTGCCCTCGCCCGTGTGGTTGTAGACGACGTCCATGATGACCTCTAAACCCGCGTCGTGCAGCGCACGCACCATCATCTTGAATTCGCGCACCGCCATTTTGGGGTCGCTGGCGTAGGAGGGCTCGGGCGCGAAGTAGTTGAGCGGGTTGTAGCCCCAGTAGTTCGACAAGCCTTGCTCGACCAAGTAGCGGTCGTTGGTAAAGGCTTGGCAGGGGAGGAGTTCGATGGAGGTGACGCCCAGCGAGGTGAGGTGCTCGATGATGGGTTCTGAAGCCAGCCCTAAGTACGTTCCGCGAAAGGTTTCGGGCACGTCAGGGTGGAGCTTGCTGATGCCCTTGACGTGGGTTTCGTAGAAGATGGTCTCTTCCCAAGGGACGTTGGGGCGGCGGTGGTCGCCCCAAGCGAAGGCGTCCTCAACGACCATGCCGAGAGGCGCGTAAGGGGCGCTGTCGGCGTCGCTCATGGCGAGGTCCTCGTTTTCGTCGCCGACTTTGTAGCCGAATAGAGCGTCGTCCCATTCTAAAGAGCGCCCTAGCGCCTTCGCGTAGGGGTCCAAGAGGACTTTGCGAGAGTTGAAACGGTGACCGTTTTTGGGGTCGTAGGGGCCGTGGACGCGGTAGCCGTAGAGCTGTCCCGGTCGCACGCCGGGTAAAAAACCGTGCCAGACGGGTCCGGTACGTTCAGGCAAGGTCACGCAAATGGCTTCTTCGGTGTCGTTAGGATGGTCGAAGAGGAGCAGCTCGACGCGCTCGGCGTGTTGGCTGCTGAGGGCAAAGTTCACGCCCAAGCCGTTCCACGTTGCGCCCAAAGGATAAGGGTGTCCAGGTCGTAAAATCATCCCTCACATGCTACGTTGAGAAGTTCTCTGCAAAGGCGTGAGGGTTACAATCTCGCTTCAGACACGATATAGAAGGGACGTAGGGGCACATATCCGTTACTGTATGAATCGCCCCTACGGGGCAAGCGTCCAAATTTACAAGGGTTAGCTACTGATTACGATAGCCGCCTATCCAACTCAAACGCCGCACTAATCAGCCCCAAATGCGTGAACGCCTGCGGAAAGTTGCCGAGTTGCTGCCCGTAGGGGCCGATCTCCTCGGAGTAGAGGCCCAAATGGTTGGCGTAGCCCAAGAACTTGTCGAATAGGAGCCGCGCCTTTTTGACCTCGCCCGCGCGGGCCAAGCACTCGATATACCAGAACGAGCAGATATTGAAGGTTCCCTCTTTGCCGCGCAGCCCGTCATCGGTGTCGTCGCTGTGGTAGCGGTAAACCAGCGATTCGTCAACGAGTTCGTCCTCGATGACGCGCAAGGTGGATATCCACTTGGGGTCGTGCGGCGAGACGAATTTGACTAGGGGCATGAGGAGGCTCGAGGCGTCCACTGCCCGAGAGCCCTTGTACTGCACGAACGCCCCTCTATCCTCGTTCCAGAAGTTCTCAAAGATATCGTAGTAAATTTCGTCCCGGACCTTGTGCCAGCGCTCTAGTGGCGCGGGAAAGGAACGCTTATGCGCCAAGCGGAAGCCTCTATCCACCGCCACCCAGCACATGAGACGGGAGTACAAGAACTCCTGGTCGCCGCTCCGCACCTCCCAGATACCGTGGTCAGCCCGCCGCCAGTTGTCGCAGACCCAGTCGATCATGGTGATGAGGTGCTGCCACAAATCAAACGAGATGGGCTCGCCGTACTTGTTGTAGAGGTAGACCGAGTCCATGAGCGTGCCGTACACGTCGAGCTGGAGCTGGTCGTAAGCGCTGTTGCCTAGACGCACGGGCGCGGAACCCCTGTAGCCCTCTAGGTGTGTCAGGTGTGTCTCGGGGATTTCACGTTTACCGTCGATGCCGTAGAGCACCTGAAGGAGTCCGCCCGCCTCGTCGCCCGCCTCCACGCACTCCGACGCCCGCGCCGAAATCCAGTCCATAAAGGCGGCCATCTCGTCCGTGTAACCGAGCCGCGAGAAGCCGTACACCGTAAAGGAGGCGTCGCGAATCCAGGTGTAGCGGTAGTCCCAGTTGCGCTCGCCCCCCTCTTCCTCGGGCAGCCCCATCGTCCCTGCCGCGACGATGGAACCTTCGGGCGCGTAGGTCAGGAGCTTGAGGACCAGGGCCGAGCGCCGCATCTCCTCGCGCCAACGCCCCTCGTAAGTCGAGCGGCCTACCCAAGACTGCCAGAAGTTGAGGGTATTCTTGAACGATTCGGACACGAAATTTTCATCTGCCGAGGGCGAGTCCTGGGTCTCCTCCTCCAGCACGAACGAGGCCGTTTCTCCTGCCTGCAAGGTGAATTCGGCGACGGCGTCGTTCCCGTCAAGCTCCAGGTCTACAGGCGTGCGCAGGAGCATCGTTAAGTCCTCTGAGCAGAAGCGCACGCCTCCCTCGCACCGCTCAGCACGATGCTTCGCCCTCGCGTAGTCGAAGCGCGGCGCACAGTGGAGGCGAAAGCGCATCTCGCCGCGAATGATCTTCACGCGCCGCACCACGCGGTGGCGGTGTCCCTCCTTGACGGGCATGAAGTCGGACAACTCCGCTACGCCCTCCTCGGACAAGAAGCGGGTCAAGAGGATGTTCGAGTCGGGCAGATAGAGCTGCTTCTGGGTGACGCGCTGCTCGCCCTCTTGCGACAAGAGGGGGTCGAGCATGAAGCGCCCACCCTCCTCCGCGTCCAAAATCGCCGCGAAAACCGTCGGCGAGTCGAAGCGCGGGAAGGTCATGTAGTCTATCGAGCCGCCCTTGCTGACCAAGGCTACCGTGTGCAAGTCGCCGATGATCCCGTAGTCCTCTATTGGCCTATACTTCATGCTCCACCTCATACTTCATAGCAAACTCACGGGTTGAAATTGTCATCCTCTACAATAACGCACGTCCAGCCCTATAATGCCTACATGAAGATTCTCGTTTTGGGTGGCACAAACTTCATCGGCGCACACGCAGTTCGCAGGCTCGACTCGCTAGGTCACGCGCTCACGGTCTTTCATAGAGGTAAAACCGAGGCTGAGCTGCCGGGGAGCGTTAAGCACGTACACGGAGACCGGAAGAGGTTAGGGGAGTACCGAGAGGTTTTTGAGGAGCTAGCGCCAGAGGTTGTCTTAGACACCTTCGCTATGACAGAAAAAGACGCTCGAGCAGTTGTAGAGGTGTTTCGAGGATTGGCGAAGCGTTTGGTCGTGTTGAGCAGCGGCGACGTCTACCGCGCTTATGATCGCCTACGTGGGGCCGACCCTGGCCCACCCGACCCCACACCTCTTACCGAAGATTCACCCCTCAGAGACAAGTTCTACCCATACCGAAACCACGCGGACAGCCCCGAAGATATGATGTACAACTACGACAAAATCTTGGTCGAGCGCGTCGTGATGGCGCAGCCCGATGTGTTGCCCGCAACCGTGCTGCGCCTGCCGATGGTCTTCGGCCCTAGCGATTATCAGCACAGGCTTTACAGCTATCTCAAGCGGATGGATGACGGCAGACCGTTCATCATTCTTCCTGAGAATCAAGCACCTCTACGCGCTTTACGCGGTTATGTCGAAGATATGGCCCATGCGGTTGCGCTTTGTGTCACCAGGGAAGAGGCGGCAAACCGTATCTATCACGTGGCCTATCAGGAGAATTTTACGGAGGAAGAGTTTTTAGAACTCACCGCTGAGGCCGCGAGTTGGCACGGCGATATCTTGAAAGTTCCCAATGATGAGATACCTGAGCATCTGCTCTGGAATACGGACATAAATCCTAAACAGGATTGGTCGGTGGACTCAGGGCGCATCCGCGCCGAACTCGGCTATGAAGAGGTCACGCCGCTCCAAGAAGCCTTGCGCCGCACCGTTGCTTGGGAGCGCGAGCATCCGCCCGAAGAGGTTGAGCCGAAGAAATTTGATTACGACGCTGAGGATGCGGTTGTGGCAGAAATTAAGCAGTAGATTAGCATGTTCTAAACTTCACATTTCGGCTGTGTCCTCTTTTCCGTCGTCACGTGTAAGGTTTCTGTGCGAGAGCGACGGGCATACTTAGGCATACTCAATGCTCGAGGGGGCACTATGGATACTGTGAGAGAGACGATTCGCAAAACCGTACAAGATACTGCCGACGAACTCAACCTAGATGTCATCTTTTCGCTGGGCAGGCGGCAGACGGACATCATCGTGATGCACCTCAAGGGCAAGCGCAAGCGCGTCTTGGCTCTGCCGACCTATATTTTGGATATTTTTCCCGATGTGGACATCGAATTCATCCGCTCAGCCAGCACGGGCAGCGAGCATACCCTCACCGCCGTCGTTACGCAGAAACTCACCGAGCAGTCTGTAGAAGCGCAAGAGCGCCGCGCTAAGCTGCGCTTGCTGCTCACGCAGACGCTGGAGTCGGCGCTCAACACCGATTAGCGCACGTAAGTCGCTTTACAAAAGGAGCAGTCCTAGCGTAATAATCACGCCCGACACCAAAAGCGCCATCACACAAAAGCCCATCACGTCCCTCGCCTCTAAGCCCGCAATCCCCAAGGCGGGCAAGAGCCAAAAGGGTTGCACCATGTTGCTCCAGGCGTCGCCCCAGGCCACGCCCATCGAGACTTTCGCGAGGTCTGCGCCGAGTTGCTCCGAGGCTCCAATCATAATCGGGCCTTGCACCGCCCACTGCCCGCCGCCCGAGGGCGTAAAGAAGTTGACCACGCCGCCGCTCAGAAACGACCAAAAGGGCAGCGTTTGCGCCGTGGAAACCGCCACGAACCAGCCCGAGATAATATCTACTAGACCGGACGTGCTCATCATACCTAAAATCCCGGCGTAGAAGGGGAACTGCAAGATGATGCCCGAACTGCCGCTCACTGCTTCGATAAAAGAGTCGATGTAGTTGCGCGGTGTGCCGTGCAGGAGAATCCCCAGGATGAAGAAGATAAAGATGACGATGTTGAGCCCGAGCCCGCCGCCCGTGGCGAAGTAGCTGATGAGGTAGGCGAGCCCGCCCGCGCCGACGATGAGGGAGAGCCAGGGGGTGGTCTCGAGCCGCTCCGCTGGCGTGCCGCGCAGGTCGTCTGCCTTCGCTTCGTCTTCTAACTTAGCCGCGTCCACGACAACGCGCTTACCCTTTGCGGGCAACATCAACCGATTGACGAAGGGAAGCGTCACGAGAAGCGCAGAGGCGATGACGAGGTTATAGACCGTGAAAATCGTCTGCGAGGTTGGAATCACGCCCATCTGCTCCGCCAAAAAGTGCCCTTCAGTAGCAATAACTAACGGAATCGAGCCCGAAAGCCCGCCGTGCCACACCAAAAAGCCGCTGTACGCCGACGCGATCAGCAAACGGTAGTCCACGCCTTCCACCTGCCGCGCCATCTCCTTGGCTAAGAGCGCTCCGACGATGAGCCCGAAGCCCCAGTTGAGCCAGCAGGCGATGACGGCAAACACCGTGGTGATGACGACGGCGCTGCCCGCGCCCTTCGCCCGCTTCGCGACGGCTTCTAACGCACCTTTAACGAGCGCGGTGCTCGCCAACGCGTAGCCCGTGACGAGAATCAGTACCATCTGCATGGAGAACTCCAAGAGCCCAAAAAACCCGTCGCCCCAAAACGTGACCATCTCTAAGGGATTCGAGGGCGTCAGGAGAAGACCCGCAACGAAGACGATGAGGCTCAGAACGATGGCTAAAACCCAAGGGTCGGGCAAAAAGCGCTGCATAAGAGCGACGAAAAGGCTCGAGAGTCTTCGCATAGTTATACTCCTTTAAGACGTTAGCCACCCCTTTTTAGGGAGTAGCTTAGCGTCAATACGGGGATAATGTAACAGATTGTATAGGATGAAAAGAGGTCACTTGATGAACGGAACAGGGTGAAGGTACAAGATATGTCAGCGGATAAACTCGAGCAGCGTTTAGAAGAACTCTCCACCCTGAACGCCATCGGTAACATCCTCAACGCCGAGGGTGACTTTTCGGTGGCGGTTGAGCAGGCGTTGACGCGGCTCGTTGACCTCTTGGACCTGAGGGCGGGCTGGGTGTTCTTGACCCGCGTCTCGCAAGGCGATAGCCACCAAGGGGTTTTTCGCCTCGCCGCCACGACGGGTTTGCCGCCCGCGCTGAGCCGCGACGATAATGCACCTCTTTGTGGCGGAAGCTGTGACTGCCAGTGGATTTTCAAGGGGGGCAAGTTGGACAAGGGCGTCAACATCGTGCATTGTAGCCGTTTGGAGGCGGCCACAGAAGATAAAGAAGGCTTAGAGATTCACGCGAGTATGCCGCTCTTAGGGCAGCGCGGACCTGTCGGCATTCTCAACCTCGCGGCGACGGGGCGAGAGAGGTTCGACGCGGCCACGCTCGCCTTTTTGACGACGGTGGGGCAGCAACTCGGCACGGCGTTTGAGCGCTCCAGACTTCAGGCTGAACGAGAACAAGAGGCGCGTCACGTAGCGACGCTAGAAGAACGCCAGCGCCTCGCCACCGAGATGCACGATTCGGTCGCGCAGCTTCTCTTTGGGGCAGAGTTGTCGCTGAAAGTCGCGCAAGCGGGTCAGGGCGAACAGCGGGAGCGCAGCCTAACAAGAGGTGCGGAATTGGTAAGCAGCGCGTTGGGTGAGTTGCGCGGTTTAGTCGAAGTGCTGCGCCCCGCTGACCTCTCACAAGGCTTGCCGAGCGCGTTGGCGCGGTTGGCGCAGCGCACCCAAGAGGCGGGGGTGAAGGTGCAGCTCGAGGCCGAACCCCTCACCCTCTCTGAAAAAAGCGCCGAAGCCCTCTACCGCATTGCCCAAGAAGCCCTCCACAACGCCCTTCGTCACGCGGACGCAGAAACGATTTGGCTTCGCTTAGAACGTGTTGGCGAAGAGGTCAAGTTGAGCGTCTTGGACAACGGAAGAGGTCTAGCAGAAGAGGTTGAGCATGGCCTTGGTCTCGGGAGCATGAGGGCGCGAACGGAATCGTTGGGCGGAAGGCTTGAGCTGACTCCCAACGAAGGTTCGAAAAGAGGTCTACGCTTAGAGGTCACGCTCCCTCATGGCTGACACGGCTGATACTAAAACCCGCTTGGTTATTATCGACGACCACCCCATCGTGCGCGAAGGGCTCAAGGCGTTTTTGGAACTGCAAGACTTCGAAGTGGTGGGGGAAGCGGACGACAGCTCCTCTGCATTTAACCTCGTGAGCGAAACGCAACCCGAACTCGTCCTTTTAGACCTGCAACTCCCTGATGAGAATGGACTGCGGCTCATTCCTGGGTTATTGAGGCTCGAGCCTCCCCCCAAAATCCTCGTGTTGACGAGTTTTTTAGAAGAGGATTACCTGCGTGAAGCCTTGCGTTTAGGCGTGCGTCGGGCTTTTTGGTCAAACATTCTGGACCCGATAGACTCGCCGACGGCGTCCGCGCTGCGCTGCGCGGCGAACTGCCGCTTGACCCTGCGGCGGTGAGACTCTTAGCACAGCCCTTTGATGATCCGCTAGAAGAATTGACCTCTTAGGGAGCGAGAGGTTCTAAGCCATCTCGCGCAAGGCATGAGCAACAAACGCATCGCTGCCGCTTTAGGGATTACTGAAAAGACGGTCAAGGTTCACGTGAGTAGCATCCTCGCCAAGCTGAACGTGAAAGACAGGGTGCAGGCAGCGCTTTACGCGAAGGAGAGAAGGTTTTAGGAGCAATGAGAAACGAGCAATGAGCAATGAGTGAAACCCTTTAGACTCGTTGCTTGCCGTTCGTCCCCGAAAGGGGATTGCTTTCAACTCATTGCTCATAAACTGATAACCCACTTAACCCATAAGTACAGACTATGGTATGACTGAGGCACTTCTCAGGAGGTTTCCATGAGTACACATTCCGTCAAAATCGGCAGCGAGCAGCGCGATCTCCCCATCGTCAACGTCGGCGACGTGTCCGTGGCGCTCCTCAACCTCTTGGGCGACACCAAACTGACCGAAGCGGCGGCGGACGAACTCGTCAAAAAGATGCCGGACAACGTGGACACCTTTGTCACCCCAGAGGTCAAAGCCGTCCCGCTCGCGCACGCCATGAGCGCCCGCACGAATATCCCTTACGTCGTCGCCCGCAAGTCGGAGAAACCCTACATGATGGACGCAGTCAGCAAGAGCGTCGTCTCGATTACCACGGGCAAGCCGCAGAACCTAGTGATTGACGGCTCGAATAAGCCGCAGATAGAAGGACAGCGCGTCGCGATTGTAGACGATGTGGTGAGCACAGGCGAGACTCTGCGCGTGCTGAGCGAGCTGATTGACGAGATGGGCGGAGAGGTCGTCGCGACGTTCGCGGTATTGACCGAGGGCGACGAGCGCGACGACGTGATTACGCTAGGGCATTTGCCACTCTATCCCGGCGACGAAGGCAAGTAAAGTAGGGGAGATTCATGAATCTCCCCTACGGAGCAGCGCAGTAACGGAGCAGCGCAGTACAAGGAACTGTTTAATGTAGCGCTAGTCTAGGGGTGAGTTTCAAACTCACCTTACGTCATATCTGTAGGTCACAAGGAGACACCATGCGCTCAACCGTTATCAAGGGAACGCTGCTCGTTACCAGTACGCTCACGGTGATGTCAGGGGCGACGATCTCTCCCTCGCTACCTGCGATTCAGGCGTACTTTGCGGACGTGCCGAGCGCCGACTATTGGGTGCGCTTGGTGCTCACCATGCCCGCGCTCTTTATCGTCATCGGTGCGCCTGTCGCTGGCATTCTCACCGATAGCTGGGGGCGTAAAGGGCTCCTCATCGTCTCAACCTTGCTCTACGGATTTGCAGGCGCGTCGGGGTACGTGCTCGACACGCTGTGGGCGCTCCTCGCCGGACGCGCCCTTTTGGGCTTGGCGGTCGCCGGCATCATGACCACGGTCACGACCCTTTTCACCGACTACTACAAGGGCGACGAACGCGCCAAACTCTCTAGGACTGCAAGTGACCTTTATGAGTCTCGGCGGCGTCCTCTTTCTCTCGTTAGGCGGCGTCCTCGCCGACCTCAGTTGGCGCTTCCCGTTCCTCATCTACCTCTTCGCGTTTATCCTTTTGCCTTTCATGCGTTTGCCCTCTATGAGCCGGAGCGCTACACGGATAAGGCAGCAACGCACCTCTTTCACACCTACCCTGGCGGCTGCTGAGCATCATCTACGGCGTCGCGCTCGTCATGCAAGTCGTGTTTTACACCGTACCCGTGCAGCTTCCCTTTTATTTAGAGGGACTTCTCAGCGCCAGCGCCACCCAAAGCGGTTTGGCGATTGCCGCCGTGACGGTCTTTAGCGCGGTCGCCTCGAGCTTTTACGGCAGGTTCAAAAAACGCTTCGGCTTTGTGGTCATCCTCGTCGTGTCGTTGGCGGTGATGGGCGCGGGGTACATGGTGATCGGGGCGGGCAGCAGCTACCTCGTCATCATGACGGGTCTCGCGCTCGGCGGCGTCGGTTTAGGTCTGATGATGCCCAACCTCAACACCTGGCTCTCGGAGCGCGTACCGGACCATCTCAAAGGACGCGCTCGGGCGGATTGACGCTGTTCTTTTTCTTGGGGCAGTTTCTCTCCCCCGTTGCCACGCAGCCCCTCGCAAACGAGGTAGGGCTCGCGCTGATGTACGTCGTGGGCGGCGGCTCGCTCGTTCTCCTAGCCGTGCTCTTTGCACTTTTGCGGCAGCCTGTCATGCGGGTGGCAAGGGCGGCGGAAGGAAGTCGGTGATGGGTTTTCTGCTGACTTCGATGTCGCTAGGTAGACTCGAGCCTACTACAAACTGATCGAAAGACTAACTTACACATAATCAGCATAGTACACAACTCAGGCGAATTGCCCAGCACCCTCTTGACACGTTGGGGACGGGTTTTCTCCGTTTTTCTCATCTCGAGCCGTGTCCTAGCGCAGCTTCCTCCACCGACGTAACGCCAAAATCCAAAACCCTCGAAATGCTATGATGCCCTACTAACTTCGTCTTACCTCTGCCTTCTCACGCCGCCCTTCACCTCACAGGTGCAACTTACAGGAGCCCCGACCTTGCCCAGCGATGCCAAAGAACGCATCCGCGAACGCCTCGACATCGCCGAGGTGGTGGGTGAGACTGTCGCCTTAAAACCTTCGGGCAAGGGGCGACTCAAGGGGCTCTGCCCCTTCCACGGCGAGAAGACGCCCTCGTTTCACGTCTTGCAGGACAAGGGCTTTTACTACTGCTTCGGCTGTCAAGCCAAGGGCGACGTGTTCGACTTCGTAATGAGGACGCAGGGCGTTCAGTTCTACGAGGCGCTCTCCTACTTGGGTCAGCGTGCTGGCATTGAAGTTACTCCTGCCACGCCGCAGACGAATAAACGCCGTGACCTCTTTGATGTAAATAAGGTAGCGCTCGAGTTCTTCCGCGCCAACCTCCCCGGCGTCGCCAACGATTACCTCTTGGAGCGCAAGCTGACGCCGGAGAGCATCGAGACCTTCGAACTGGGTTTCGCCCCGGAGGGCTGGGACAACCTCTTAAAATACGCGCTGAACAAAGGAGTTGCTCAGGGAGACCTCTTAGACGCCGGGCTGCTCGCTGAGTCGGACTCGGGGCGGCGCTACGACAGGTTTAGAAACCGCATCATCTTTCCGATCAAAGACTATCTCGGGCGGACGGTGGGCTTTTCGGGGCGCGTCTTGGACGACTCACTCCCCAAATACATGAACACGCCTGAAACCGAGATTTTTAATAAGGGCGAACTTCTCTACGGTTTAGACCTCGCTAAAAGCACCATCCGCGACTCGGGCGAGTGTCTCGTGGTTGAAGGCTACATGGACGTGATTGCGCTCCATCAAACGGGCTTTGGGAACGCGGTGGCGGCTTTGGGCGCAACCTTGACAGCCGAGCAAGCCGCGCAACTGAGCCGCTTGGACGTGTCTAAACTCTTCTTAGCCTTTGACGCGGACGAGGCGGGGCAGCGGGCGGTTTTGTCGGGTTTGGAGCAGTCCGTCGGGCGGCAGTTCTTGGTGCGGGCGGTGCGCGTGCCGCACGGCAAAGACCCTGCGGACGCCGTTTTAGACGGCTTCGTAGACGAGTTTCGTGGAGCGCTCACGGGCGGCGTGTCCGAAGTCGAGTTTCGCTTTCAGAGCGTGTTGAGCAAATATGACCGGAACACGGTGGAGGGTAAAAAAGCCATCCTGCAAGACCTCTTGAGCGTGCTGCAACCCAGGGATGTTTTCGACCCCGTCGCTTCGGAGATGCGCCGCTTAGTGATTGACCATCTCAAGATCGAGGGCTCACGTTTAGACGAATGGGTCAGCGCGAAAACGCGCCGACGTAATACGTTGAACGACACCCAGGTCAAAGGGATGCAGCGGCAAGGGAGCGCGTCACAAGTCGCGGTGATTGAGTTGGAGACCATCGCCCTCTTACTCTTGGAACCCCACCGCCTCCGCGAACGCTTGCTGACGGTAGGGGCGGCCCTCCCCTCTGAAGGCGACTCCTTGTTGCGCGAGTTTCACGCCATCTGCGAGGCTGAGCACTACGACGACCAGCGCGTCTTACTCCACTACCGCGAGCGCGACGAAGGGCGCATCCTCTTCGAGCGGCTTTTTGCAGAGCGCAGGGGCGAAGACACGCGCATTGACGTGGACTCCCATTTGCAGAAGTCACTCTCGAGGCTGCGCGAACTCTACCTCAACGGCGAAAAGGAGAATCAGCGCAAGCACCTCTTAGAGCGGATGCAAGAGGTCAGTTCGTTCTTGACCGACCCAAATTTACCTACTGACAAGCTCCAGCAATACTACGCCGAACTCAAAGAGATCAACGCGATGCTCTCGGCGAGGGACGCCGAGCGGCGGATGCGCGTTCCAGCGGGTTATACGAGGAGAAAACGGTAGAAAAGCGCTAAGATAAGGTATGAGTACGGCGAGGGTTCTTGACTTCATCAACGTTAACAAATACTTGGAGGGTGAGAAAACCTCTCCCATCAAACACGAGTACGTCCACGGACGTGTATTTGCACTGGCAGGTGCAAGCGACCATCATAACCGCATCGCAGGCAATATCTTTGCACTTTTGTGGGGTGCTGCCAACGCTAAAAACTGCCGCCTCTACATCAGCGGCATGAAAGTCCGCATCCCTGACGGGCGCTTTTACTATCCCGACGTGATGGCTGTTTGCCAAAACGATCCGAACGACTACTACAAAGATAAGCCCTGCCTCATCGTTGAAGTCTTGTCGCGCTCAACATCCGGTATAGATAGACGTGAAAAAGCTGAGGCGTACTTTTCACTTCCTAACCTAACGGCGTACCTCATGATTGATTCCCAAACCCGACATGTCGAGGGCTATATCCGCACGCCTAAGGGCTGGAAAGCGCAAACGTGGAGCGAAACGGACGAGGTTAAATTCGGCTGCTTAGAGGCGGCTCTGCGTTTCTCTGACATCTACGCAGGAATGTAGAATAAGACTATGAGCACCGCGAGAGTTCTTGGTTTCGTCAGCGTTGAAGACTACTTAGAGGGTGAAAAAAACTCCGCCATCAAGCATGAATACGTTCATGGGCGGCTCTTTGCGTTTGCGGGCGCAAGCGATAGACATGTTCGTATTGTTATCAATCTAACGAAGCGTTTAGACGACGCAAGCCAGCAAAAAGGCTGCCAGCTCTACACCACCGATATGAAAGTGCGTATTCCCGAAGGGCGCTTTTACTATCCCGACCTGCTCGTCACCTGCGAAGAAGAGAACGATGCTTACTACAAAGAATACCCCTGTCTTATTGTCGAGGTCTTGTCCCCTTCGACATCCGGTATAGATAGACGTGAAAAAGCCGAGGCGTACTTTACGCTGCCTAGCCTGAGCGCATACGTCATGATTGACGCGCAGACGCAGCATGTAGAAGGCTACATCCGCACGTCCGAAGGTTGGAAAGCGCAGATGTGGCGTGAAAGGGATGAGGTGGAATTTGGATGCTTGGAGACCTCTCTAACCTTCTCCGATATCTACGCCGGGCTCTAGTTAAACTCGCGTCACCTCTTCAACCTTGCCAGTTTTCACATCGTAAATCGCTCCGATGATCGGCACATCGTCAGGAATAAGCGCGGTGTTGCGAAGTTTATTCACGTCACTCTTCACACTTTCGTGCAAATTCTCGAAGGTTAAGAAGTCCAAACTCGTGTCAACGCCTAAATCCTCTTTAACCTTTTCAGCAATCCCCTCATCCGTCGTGCTCATCATGCCGCAATCCGTGTGCTGGATGACGATGACCTCTTGTGTGCCGAGCATCCGCTGAGAAATCACGAGCGAGCGTAGGGCGTCTTCGGTAACTCTGCCGCCTGCGTTGCGGATGACGTGAGCGTCGCCTAGTTCGAAACCTAGAAATTTTTCGGGGTGGAGCCGCGCGTCCATACAGGTGACGACGGTAACCTTGCGTTTGGGCGGTGAGGTTAGCTCACCACTGTTGAAATCTTGAGCGTAGCGTTGGTTGGACTCGAGCAGTTCGTCAAAAGTAGCCACGTTATTCTCCTCTCCACGGACCCCAAAGGCGGTCCTCATCTGGTAAACCATACCCCGCCGTTTTGAGCGCTAGCAGGATTTGACCTCTATGATGCGCGTCGTGAATCATCATATGAATGAGAAACGCCTCTGCGCTGGGGTGAGGTAACGTTCCCCTGTCACCTTCCGGTTTACTTTGTACCACCTCGAGCACCGCCTGCTCCGTTTGGGTCATCACGTCGCGAACTCGCGCCAAGTTTTTTTCGGCGATAAAGGTGTCTGAAAAGTAGGTATCCGCTTCAGCGTTGTAGAGGTCAGGCAGTGTGTCAAGCTGCGCGTCCAACCTAGAACCCCAATCCTTCATTACACCCGCCATGTGCGCTAAATGTTGCGCCACGGTATAACCGCCACCGGGCGTTTGGGCGTTTAGCATCTCGTCTGCTAGGTGTTCTAGTAGCTCGCCGTTGACCCGCGCATTTGCCTGCCAAGCGCCGTAGATGCTCCTCATATTCCTGTCCTCCTGATACTTAAGTGTCTTTCTACGCCAAGGTTAGCAGATAGATGCGCTACATTGTCAGACTTTGAGTACCGCAGCCGCTATCACCCGAGTCCCGCCATTACGCATCCCTCGGTAAAACCAGGTTCACCGCCATCGTCCAAGTAATCCCCATCGCCAAACCCGCAAAGATGTCGGTGGGGTAGTGCGCCTGGAGGTAGAGCCTCGAGCCCACAACACCAGATTGTGAAAGGTTGTGCAAGCTGCGCACCACCCGATTTTGTTCCGCGAGACTATAATAGAGACAATGATTGCAGCTCCCAAAGACCTCTACATCAGCGATCCTAAGCTCGAGCCCCTAGCCGACAAGGTCTTGGAGGGCAAGCGCTTGACGTTTGACGAGGGGATGACACTCTTTAGAACGCCTGACTTCCCCACGCTCGCCCGCTTAGCCGACATCGTGCGGGAGCGCAGAGTGGGTGATAAGGCGTACTACGTTCACTCTCTCAGACTTTCTCAAACAAATATCTGCTACGTCGGCTGCACCTTTTGCGGCTTCCAGCGCAAGTTGGGCGAAGAGGGCGTTTGGGATATGGATTTGGACGACGTGTGGGCGTACATGGCGGAGCACCACCACCCCGAGCTGACCGAAATCCACATCTCGTCGGGGCATCACCCCAAGCGCAAGTGGGACTATTACTTGGACTTAGTCGCCGGGCTCACCGAGCGCGGCTATCAAGTCAAGGCGTGGACAGCCGCCGAGATTCACCACTTCACTAAAATCACGCGTCCACGTAAGACGTATAAAGAGGTATTATCCGAACTGAAAGAGGTCGGGCTCGTGGCGATGCCCGGCGGCGGCGCGGAAATCTTTGCTGAAGAGGTCAGGCGCAAGATTGCCAGAGCAAAAGTCACGGCGGAGGGCTGGTTAGAGGTTCACCGCACCGCCCACGAACTCGGCATCCCGACGAACGCCACCATGCTCTACGGACACGTCGAGACGCTAGAAGACCGCATGGACCACATGATTCGTCTCCGCCAACTTCAAGACGAATCGCCCGGCTTCTTCTCCTTCATCCCCTTAGCCTTTCAGCCCGACAACAACCCGCTCGCGAAAGAACTCAACAAGAGCGAATTTACGACGGGCCTAGACGACCTGCGCAACTTAGCCGTCGCCCGCATCATGCTCGACAACTTCCCGCACATCAAGGGCTACTGGATTATGATCACGCCCGAGCTGACCCAAGTGACCCTCTCGGCGGGCGTCTCGGACATCGACGGGACGATCAAAGACGAGCGCATCGCGCACGCATCGGGGGCGAGTACGGAGACGGGAATGACCGAAGCGGAGCTGATTCGGCTCATCAAGGATGCAGGGCGGGTGCCGGTGAAGCGGGACGCGCTCTATAACGAGTTAGAGGTGCACGCTTAGGTGAATGAGGATTATAAGCCAGTGGTTGAGCTTTGGGACCATGACGGATTCGGTCTTATTATCGACTATCCTAGCGGTGTTCTCTACTCCAATCAAACGGGCGGCACTTCTTGTATGAGCCCTTCCGCCGAAGGTGTTTATGCACCGCTGAAGAATAATGTAGACCCTAATAGTTATAAGTTCACAAGCCCTGAAATTGAACTCTTTGGCTATTTCGAGGGACCGAAACATCAAGGTTCAGGCGCTACCGACGGGCTTGATGAAGAGGACGCAAATTTTATAGACGCAGTGTTGGAGCGGTGGGAACTATCGGATAGTTTGAAAGTTGACCGTGAACGTCTCGAAGAGTCTCATGAGGCGTGGGTTTATGTCACTATTTTAAGTGATGAGAACGCCTTCAAGGGCGATGAATCATCCGAAGAAGATTACGCTCAGCAACATAAAGAGATTGACGCTGCTGAGGAGGCGGCACGCCTAACTGCCCTTTTTAGACGTCACTATTCAGGAGTCTTCTATAGTTTTGGACCCTACCCTCGAGCCGGTATCCTCACCTGGCGAAACACGGACTGATGACTTTAGAGCTTCTCCCCCACCCTCTCGCCGTTTGCCGCTTACCTGCGGACGCCCAACTTCCCACGTGGATTTCTGGCGATTTCCAAAGCGTCACGCGCACGAGTAGCGAACTCTCCATTATTTGTGACGCGCAAGAGGTTCCCGAAGAGGTTCAAGCTGAAAGGGGTTGGCGCGGTTTGCACGTGGCGGGAACCTTGGAGTTTCACCTCACCGGAATTTTAGCCTCGCTCGCGTCACCTCTTGCCGAAGCGGGTATCAGCATCTTTGCGCTGTCAACTTTCGATACGGATTATCTTTTGGTCAAAAAGGACGTGCTCGAGTCCGCCATCCGCACCTTGGAAGCTGCGGGGCATGAGATACAAGAGGTGAGCGCGTGAACCTCTCGAACCTCTTACCGGAAGCTCAGCAAACGAGCAAGACGCTCGAGCGTTTAGGTATCGTCTCCTACACCAACGTTGCGCCGCTTCACTGGGGCTTAGAACCCTGGAAGGGCGCGGAATTCGTGCGGGGCGTGCCGACAGAACTTAACCGGATGCTCCTAAATGGTGAAATCGACTTGACGCTTATCTCGAGCTACGAGTTCTTGCGTCACAGCGATGAACTAAAGGCGTTGCCGGACTTCTCCATCTCAACCTTAGGACCCGTCCACAGCGTGATGCTCTTTCACTGGGAGCCCTGGGACGACCTCTCAGGTAAACGCATCGCTTTAACCACGGACTCCGCGACGAGCGTGCAGCTTCTGAAAGTTTTGCTGAAAGAGTCGGGTATCGAGGCTGAATTCGTGCCGATGACACCGAATTTAGATACGATGTTAGAAGGGTGTGACGCCGCGCTGCTCATCGGAGATGGTGCGCTGATTGAGGCGGTGGAGCCTCGTAAAATTAGCGGGAGAACACCTCTCGTCACCGACTTGGGCGAAGCCTGGTACGGCTTAACCCGCTTACCTTTTACCTTCGCAGTATGGGCGTCGCGTAAGGATAATCCACCGTCAGAAAAACTCGTGAACGAACTGCGCCGTGTGAGAGAGGTTGGGCTCGGACATTTGGCTGAGGTTGCGAAAGCCGAAGCCGACCACTTAGGACTTTCACCGCTCGTGATTCAGCGCTACTTGAACAACTTCCGCTATTACTTCGAGCCCCCTGACCGCGACGGACTCCTGACCTTTGCGCAGAAGAGTTTGGGTGAAGAGGTCGCGCCGCAGTTCTGGTCACTCTAGTTGTCGGCTAAATTCTTCCTCACCAACACATCTCTCGTAGGCGCATAGAATCAGAGATGCTTACTCCAAGCGAACTCAACGCCTTTTTGCGTCTATACTTCTCTGCCGAACGTTTCGGCGACGATCAGAACGGAATTTATAGGGCTTCCGAACGACCTGTGAAGCGTATAGGGCTGTTGCTCGAACCCTTCCCAAAAATCGCTACTTGGACAAGAGAAAATAGACTAGACGCCCTTTTCATCCACCGCCCTTGGAAGTTAGAGAAGATGACCCCGCCAGAGGCAGAGGTCGGTATCTTGGCCTATCATTACGCTTTTGACGAGCTGCTGACGACGGGCTACAACCCGCGCCTAGCCGATGTACTGTTGATGGACGACGTTGACGTATTGGGCTATAAAGAGGGCAGGCCGCTCGGCATGATCGGCGACGTTCCTCAGACAACTTTAGAGACCTTTCAAGCTCAGGTTAAAGCGGTCTTTGGCGGTTTAGAGGATGCATACCTGAACGTAGAAGCAGATGAAGAGGTTACAAAGGTTTGTGTAGTGGGCGCGATGCGCGATAAGCTCATTCGCGAGGCGAGTGAGCGCGGCGCGAACGTCTACCTCACTGGGCAGTACAGAGACCACGCGCAAGAAGCGGTTCGAGGTACGGGGATGAACGTTTTAGAGATAGGCCACGAGCGCTGTGAGCGGTGGGGACTACGGGCGTTGGCGGGGGTGCTGCGCGAGCGGTACGCGGGGCTGAGCGTTGTTGTGAGGTAGCATGAGTACACGAATATTACCCGCAAAGACGTGGCTTGTCTCCGATGTACCCACTGAGAGTTTTTATGACCAGATATTACCTGCTAGGGCCCCAACAACACCTTCCCCACACTCCGCCGACTCTCCACCCACTCGTGCGCAGCAGCAACGTCTTCCAACTTAAACCTCTCGCCCAGCAAAATCTTTATATCACCGGAGGCGAGTAACTTTAACCCTTCTTGCGCCACCTCTCGCAACACCTCAGGACGCGCTTTGCGGTAGCCGCCGCTGCTATAGCCAATCACGGCACGATTATTTTTATGAAGCAACGTGCTCTTAATCGCCGCCGCACCCCCTTCGCCCGTATGTCCGTAAATCACCAAACGTCCAAAGTCGGCGAGGCAGTTCAGCCCCCGCTCGGCGTTCGGCCCCGCTACCGAATCGAGGATGAGGTCTACGCCGCGTCCCTCCGTCTTTTCGTTGACCACCTCATCAAATGCGGTCTCTTGGTAATTGATGACCTCATCTGCGCCGAGTTGCGCGGCGACCTCCGCTTTTTCGTCGCTGCCAACCGTTGCAAAGATGCGTGCTGCGCCGAGAGTTTTGGCAAGTTGTAACAACGTACTCCCTACACCGCCCGCACCCGCGTGAACGAGCACGCTTTCACCCGCCTGAAACCGACCCGCGTTCGTCAGCACGTTGTACGCCGTGATGAGAATACCGATGCCCGCGCCCTGCTCAAAGGAGACCGCGTCCGGCAAGGGGTAGCACAGTTCAGCTTCGGCGAGAACGTACTCGGCGTAGGAGCCCGCCGCCGCATACGCCGCTATACGCTGCCCGACTTGAAAGTTTTCGATATTATCGCCGACTGCGTCCACCACACCGCTTGCATCGAGACCGGGCGTGAAAGGCAGTGTGGGTGCACCTCCTCGCCGCGCCTTGATGTCGGCAAAGTTGACGCTTGTAAATGCCGTCTTGATGCGCACCTGGCCCACGCTCGGCTCGGGGATAGGCAGGTCTTCAATTTCTAGGACGTTAGGTTCTCCGTACGCACGGACTAAAATACTTTTCATAGCTTCGCTCGCTGAAGTAGGTTCATGAGGTCAACATATCAGGAGTGGCGTAGCGACAACAAACCTCACAGTAGAGAAGTGAGCAGAACCTAAACTTACTTAGGTGAGAGAAATATCTGCCCAGAGGTCAATCAGGTGAAAGGGATAGGGCAAAACAGTATACTGCCCGTGGCGCACGAAGGTCACTGACAGAGACTCGAGTAATGGCGCAACGTCCAAATTTTCCCCTTTTCTCAGCGCGAAGCGGCGGACGAGATGCGCTTTTGGTTGCTTCTTATTGAAACTCGTTTTGCTACCTACTATGTAATGAAGCCCTTCCTCGTACCAGATGCCTTGATAAGTAGGTATCACGTTCCCACCTTTAGGGCTAAGAAATTTTCCTACATCTCTATAAACATCGAAAAGTTTACGAGTGTAAGGTCTGCCTGAACGTGTTCGGAGATTGAGAACTGGAACAATAGAAGAGAAAAGGGGCTCTTCGCAAAGCTCTACAAAAGAGAGCCGCGAGCGTTCTTCTTTCAAGCTGTTCAAAAAGTCGTCGTAAACCTCGAGCGCACGCCTATCCATGTAGGGAAGTTTATGCGCATCTGGCAGCAGCTTAAATTCGTCAATAGGAAGAGGTTCTCTACGTCTCCGTCTACGGTGCATGATCTCGTCGTACTCGTGAAGCACACGCTCGTCAATGTTCTCGATCTCAACAACTTTGCCGTTAGCCATGACGAAGTCATAAGAGGCAGGCTCAACCTCATCATCTTCTAGGTAGTGGTAATTCTCGAACTTGCTTACAACATCATCTAGCCAGTCGATATTCTGACGCTCGAGCTGTGCTTGCAGAGCTTCTTTGCCGACTGAACTCCCTAGATTGACAAAACGCAACGCTTCTCCCTCAGCCCACATCGCCACCGTATAACGCTGTCTAATCGGATAAGAGCCGTATACACCGCGCCGAACAAACACATAATCCCTTAGAGAAACTTCTGCGTCATGAAATAGGGGAAGCGCAGTGCTCGGTAAACATCCAAGTACGACTGATTTCAAGAAGAGCTGGTTGAGGGAAACCTCGAGTTTGCGGCGAAGGTCTTCTTGAAAATCTTCACCTCCAAGAAGCGGTCCAGAATACTCGAGATACCTCTCCTTCGTTGCGCCGTCTAGGTTGACGTTAATAGTCTGCTTAGGTACATCTTTCGTCTCTGCGTAGAGCGCCTTTTTAGGGTCAACTTGCCCCGCGAGCCTTCCATCCTCTTCAAAATCTTCTTTTTTGCAATCCTGCAAGACGAGAACAGGAGTTTGCGGCGAAAGTTGCTTTTGTGCTGTAGCACTAAAGTTCAACTCTGAAAAATGCTTGCCCAGGTAATCTACGTATGCGTCGAGATGAATAGTATCTTGATTCAACCTGTTATCCAACACATAGATAGTTTTTAGTTTAGAGCGGGGCAATTCATGTTTTTTGCTTAGGGGTTTGTATTTCTCGAGACTACGGCGTTGCGGCGCAACCTCTAACCCGTAGGTTTCAAGGAACTCAGTGAACCCTTCCATGAACTTATGGATTTGCCAGCCGCGTGTTTGCTCGAGTTTGTCGTCATCGTGAAAGTTGAGCTTCGCCGGACTCTGAGAAAGCGCGACAGGTTGATACAAGTCGTTTGGATAGGTGAGCACTTCGGAACGCTTGAGCGCACGTAGGATAACCCTGCCATCTTTAGGAGCCATCCTTCCAAAAAAGGCTTGTCTTTCCACCTTCCACCCGCTAGGATTTGACTGATCAAACAGAACAAGTCTACGTGCATGGTTAAAGACACGAAATGTTCCAGCCTCCTCCTTATCGTGACTGGCTCTTACACCCATCTCTAAAGAAGTCAGCCATTTACCGCTCCCCTTGACCCAAATATAGTGCTTCCCCTGAGAGGTGAAGAGGTGCTCGCGCTGACTCCTGATGTAGCGAGCAAGTAAAACCTTGAGAAGCACGTGAAGCGGCGCGTCATCCGCAGTGATGACCTCTTTATGTAGAGTGCTGAAGTCTGATAAGCAAATATCGGGCACATGTGGCTCCGAAATCAGAGCATAAATAGCAGGCAAAGGTTGGTCATATGTGTAGAAGTAGTACGGAGCGTCCAACTTTTCTGCTATCTCATTTTGTATCTTTCCGTAAAACCCCTTCTCTTTCTTGCGCACGTAGTAGGCTGAGGATAATACGTAGCGTACGAACGTTTGATTGTGCAAATTGATGTTCTCAGAAACAATAGGCTGAACCAACAGGGATGTCGTGCGAACGTCAATCATGGAACCTCCAGCAAATTGCGCGTGTCAGATAAGAAGGTGTCGAACGCTTTCGTATAATTAGCGCGGTCAAGAACGCCTTGTACAACGACAAAAGACGCTTCTTGCAGTGTCCTAACCTCGGTTGTAAAATCGCCGCCGAAGTATCTCAAAGGGCGCTCGTCCCCGAAGAGGTTCAGATAGATGAGTTTAGCGTCAGCCCCTAGTTGCGCTCGCTTATATAGAGCGTTCTCCCTGAAACTCGCCTCATTCAGGGGTGTACGCCTCGAGGGGTCATCGAGCGGCAACGCAATGTCTTCTAGGGTGGCAGCGCTGTAGTTTTTGCAGTCAATATACCAGGGTACGCCGCTGAGCTTAATGTCTGCGAGTTCGAAAAGAGAGTCCGGCAGTCTATCCTCGGGCAGTTTTTCTTTTTTAAGGAGCGCTGAGATAGCTTCTTCGCCTATCGCACCTAGCAAAATCGCTTGGTGACAATAGGGCATAAAGAAGTTGCCGCCGAAATCATTGAAGCCGAGTTCGTAGCTTTGCAACTCAAAATAGCGACGAATGGTTTGTTTGTCAGCTTCGTCATCTGAGGGTGCGTGGCTTAAAATTCTACTGTAAGCACCGTTGAGAAACCATCTTCTCAGATCGCTACTGCTACGCTCAGGTGGATGAAGGGCATTCCGGTTGTCCAAATAGAGCGTGCCATCTTCCCAATGAGGGTAGTGGTAAACGCAGTGATAGCTTTTAAGAATCTCGTTTTGAAAGTCGTGCTGCAAGACAGCGCGGCGCAGCTTTTCCCAGTCATAACGCGCCGCAATATCATCAGCGCCACCACGCAACGCAGCCAAGCGCTCTAAAAGAGCGCGAACCGACTCTTTACAGCGCTGATCTTGAACGGAAAGCCCCTCGTCAATCTTAAAGTATCTCTTCTTAAACCGTTCAGGCTTAGCTTGACGAATCTGCTCGAGGACGCGCTTTGTATTACTCGAGAAAAGTGTCTCTCGGCGGTTGACGATGTACTGGAAATCTTTATCGGCGCAGAAACGCTCGAGGTCTCTGTAAACCTCAGGGTGAAGGCGGACGCTCTGATTCGGTGTCGGCGTCCAAGTTCGTTCGATGCGCCCCAACGCTTGGATGTAGGAAGACACCCTGTTGAGAAGCGCTTCGTTCGACGTCGTACCCTTGTGATAAGCAGCGTTGAGGTCTTCCTTACGGATGTTCCCAAGTGTCTTTCTGAACTTCGCTTCTGTCTGCAATTTTGCCTCGGTGAGCTTCGCTGAGTACCAGATGTTTTTCTTGATCACTTTGCGCTCTTCTTCAAAACTCATACCGCTTTCTAATTTGCCAAAGTAGAAGTAAGGCGCGTCTAAGAGGTGAATAGAGGTGAAATCTTGCAGCTCTTCTGAACCCTCAGACGGACGAAACTGTAAATTGATACCGTTACCCGCAGAAGGGTAAGTCGTTACGAGTAGAAGAGGGTCATCCTTCCAGAACAACCGCTCAAAGGCTTGGTTGATATCTGCGTAGCGCTCTAAGTTGCGCCCGTTCTCCGCGTCATAGAAGACGACGTTGAACGTTTCATTTCTGTAGATCAGTCGGTAAATATGGAAGACACCTCGCCCGGTAACGTCATCCTTTTCCACTTCAAAAAGAGGGGGTTCACTCTCGTCAACTTCATTTAGTGCGCACTCAATCTGCCTAAACGAGTTGTAAAAGAGCAGGTGGGCTTCTCCCTGATTGTGACTTCTAGCGAGGAGCCACTCGAGCGTCGCAAAGAAACTGTGAACACGATCTTTGGGATGTTGTGTCGGTTTACCAAACTCTTCCGTGGTAGCTAAGGCGTCAACATAATCTTTTAGTTTCGAGGATTCGCCGCTGTCGGAAAGTTGCAGCGACGCCACTTCAACAGAAACTTTGTTATTTCGCTTCGTAGCTTTAGCCTGATTGAGTTGAGCAATAATCTCTCTATCTTTTGGGGTAATGTCTATGACGTTGGCACGCTGCCGTTTGAGCCAAGTGATGTTGAAGTTGCTGATGCAGCGTTCAATATCTCCCGTTGCAGACAAGCCAAACACTAAGTTGTTTTGAACAAGCGTTAAAAGAAGTTTCTCAGGCGTCGTGTACATCGCGTAGTGACTCAGCTCGACCTCATCCGGGTCTGAGCGCTGCCGCAAATCTTTGATCTCGTAGAGGCTGTAGCCCGAATCCAAGAGTTTATCGAAGCGTGTAGGCTGAAAGCGGCTTTTTTCGGGAAGTTGACGAATTTTTTTCAGTTCTTCGCGAAAGGTAGTGTTGTCGAAACTTTGCCTTTTAAGCTCTTCACCAATGCCCGGATTCCACATCTCCAACCTCTTAAAGAGGGACAGGATGCGGTTCATCGCCTCCCGTACTGTGTTGAAAAGGCGATAGGCTCTCACCTTGCCATCGGCTCGTATGTCGAATGAACGCTTCGTCACCTCAAGGTAAAGCGGCGCATTCACGACGGTTCGGTTCGTTTGAAAAATAGCGTTGTTTCTCAGCCTTTCATCTTTAGAGGTGAACAAGCGGGTCTCTGGATAGGGCAAGTTTTGATTCGGGTCTTCATTCTGCTGCAAACTTCCGACGAGCCGAACGATATTTTCAACTTCTTGTCTTACCCACGCCGTATCCTTCGCGCCGAGATAATCCTCAGATAAAAGCCGGTTCTTCATCTCGCCGTAAAACAGCCCGACGAATTGGAAAGGGGCGCTAAGCTCGCTACTCTGGCAAATGAGGTCTACTAAGTTGGACTCGAGAAAGTCAAACTCGTCCAGAAAAATAATATGCCCCGCCCGGTCCCCTGTTAAACGAGATAAGTTTAGCATTATCTCACCGTCAAAAAATCCGTAAAACAGCTTTTGAACAGTGATAAGGAGAACTTTGCAGCTTGCATTATCTTGAAACGCAATGTGGGGAAATAACTTGCGGACAACCTCTTGTCGGCGGAGCCACCTTTTCGTTTCGTTCGAAGCTGCGTAGAACAAGTTCTTGAAGAGGTTGAGGAGGTAAGACGTCTCTCTCTGAATCACATCTTGGAAAAACGGACGACTTGGGAGTTCAAACGCTTGCTCGAGGTGAGACACGGAGTCGGCAAATCTCTTTTTCATTACCTTCAGGTGGCGAAGCTCGCGCGACTCCAGAAGTTCAAATAGAGCTCCCTTATCGTTCTCAATCACCGACTTAACAATTTCGCTATCGCGTCTTAAATGAGCAAATCCAACCCCTTCATCCCTTAGTCCACTTTCCATCTCATCTAAAAGCTGGATGCGGTTCGCACAATAGATAAACTTTCCTTTGTCCGTATGGGTTGCGACGAGCTTGGGTATCGCGCTGGTTTTACCTAGCCCCGTACCACCAGGAACGGGCTTAAAACCTTTAGGCTCTGAACTAGCGGCTCTGTAGTAAGAAAGAAAAGAAGGATGCTCAGGTGTCAACTCAGGCTCTGTTTTCATAGGCCAGAGCATTTTATCTTAAATTTGAAGGTGAAGGTGCATGTACTGCGCAGCCAACAAAGGTTGTTCAGCGGCTAAGTATTGATGGATAGAACCACTCGAGCCGCCCATCCTCACACCACGCAAGCACCACCTGTTCACCTCTTCCGCAAACAACCGCGTGCTGCCCAAACTGAGAACCTAGAGCTAGAGCGTCCTCTAAAGAGAGATCAAAAACCGTAAAGCCCGCCTCTTCCCAACTGCCGTCAACAGATTTGCCGAGGCTAGGGCCAAAGTCATAACCCTTTAATAAGAGGTGCTGCTCGAGCCTCCTATTCCTCTCCGCGTTCTCTTCACCCGAGAGCGGCGTGCTCTGTGGGTTCTGCGCCGTAAGGAGTGTAAAGGCGCGACCTGCGAAGAGGTTCGCGCCTGTTTCTTGCTTGCTCAGCGTAAACGTGAGGTCTTCGGCTCCGTCACTCGCATAGTAAATCGCGTCGCCGTAGACCTCTTCGTAGTGGTCTAGCTCAGCCATTGCCGCTCACACTATCACGACTGAGTTCAAAGTACGCAGGTAGTATTACATCGTGATTACCGAACGACGCCTCGCTCTACTATGAGCGTTTGTAACCAGATATTACCTGCTACAGCACGTAACGGCTTAGGTCTTCGTCCTCGACGATGGACTCGAGCTTCTTCGTCACATACGCTCCGTCAATCGTCACGTCACCGAGTTGCGTACCGAACGAGAGGTCCTCTAAGACCGTCTCCAACACCGTGTGCAACCGCCGCGCTCCGATGTCCTCGACTTCTTGATTGACCTGAGCGCTGTACTGCGCAATCGCCTCGATGCCCGACTCGTCGAAACGGACGCGCGTGCCGTCCACCTTGAGCAGTTCGATATATTGCCGGGTCAACGAGTGCTGCGGCTGGGTCAGGATGAGTTGGAAGTCGTTGGCGGAGAGTTCTTCTAATTCGACGCGAATCGGAAAGCGTCCTTGCAGTTCGGGGATGAGGTCGCTAGGTTTCGAGACGTTGAACGCGCCCGCCGCGATGAAGAGTGTGTGGTCTGTTTTGACCTGTCCGTAGCGCGTGTTGACCTGCGTGCCTTCAACAATCGGCAAGAGGTCGCGCTGCACGCCCTCGCCCGAGACATCCGATCCGCTACTCTGCTCGCCGCCTGCTACCTTATCAAGCTCGTCAATGAAGATGATGCCCGAGTTTTCCGCTCGCCAGATGGCTTCTCTGGAGACATCGTCGTAGTCCACAAGCTTCTCGGCTTCTTCGGACTTCAGGGCGTCCCTCGCGTTTTTGACGCTCACCTTGCGGCGCGTGCGCTTTTTGGGCATGAAGTTCGACATCATGTCCTGGAGGTTCATCCCCATCTCCTCCATACCAGGAATCATCATCTGATTGGGGCGCTCGTCCTTGACTTCAATTTCGATAGTGCGCTCTTCTAACTTACCCGCTTCTAAAAGCGCACGCATCTTCTCGCGCCCCTCTTCGGTGCCGCCGGGCAAGAGGTAGTCTAAGAGCTTCTCTTCGGCGTTTCTAGCGGCGCGTTCTTGGACACTCTCGAGCTGTTCCGCCTCAACCATCACATAAGACGCCTGCACCAAATCGCGCACCATCGACTCGACATCGCGCCCGACATAACCCACTTCCGTGAACTTCGTCGCCTCGATTTTGATGAAGGGTGCTTTGGCGAGCTTGGCAAGTCTGCGGGCGATTTCCGTCTTGCCGACGCCCGTAGGTCCGATCATCAGGATATTTTTAGGCGTGACCTCCGCCTGCATCGCTTCGGAGAGTTGCCGCCTGCGGTAGTGGTTGCGCAGGGCGACGGCTACTGACCTCTTCGCCTTGTGCTGCCCGATGATGTGCTTGTCTAACTCGGCGACGATCTCTAAAGGCGTCAAGTTCATGCCGCTTGCGGGTTTGCTCAGTTCTAAGGTCATGCGTCACCTTCCTCTTCGCTATCATTACTCACGGTGAGCACCGTCGCCGTACCGCTCGTGTAGATGTCGATGTCGGCAGCAATCTTGAGGGCAGTCTCCGCAATCTCTTTCGCGCCCATGTCGCTGTGGCGCATCAGGGCAATCGCGGCGGCTTGCGCGTAAGGACCACCTGAGCCCGTCGCCATCACCGACTCGTCGGGCGCAATGACATCACCGACGCCCGAAAGGGTCAGGATTTGTTCACTATCCGCGACGATGAGCATAGCTTCTAAGTTGCGCAGCATCTTGTCAGAACGCCACTCCTTAACGGTTTCGACGGAGGCCTTGAGCAGGTTGCCCTTCGCGGACGAGAGGTAGCCCTCAAACTTTTCCAAGAGCGTAAAAGCGTCCGCAACCGCGCCTGCGAAACCCGCAATGACCTGACCGTCCATCAAGCTGCGCACTTTGGTTGCGCCACGCTTCACAATCGTATCGCCGAGCGTCACCTGACCGTCGCCCGCAATGGCTGAAACGCCGTCCTTGTGAACGGCGACAATGGTGGTTCCGTGCATCCTATTCATATCCTGCAATCGTACCAGGCAAGATGTAAAAGGATGTAAGGCAGATTCCTTGATAAGGGTTGTATAAGGTTTTTTAGTTGAGGTGGTTCGGCGCTAAGTGTTCCAAACCTCTCGATAGTCTTGCATCGTTTAGTGTGATGAACTCAGCAACCGCAAGAAAATCATCTTTAAGCTCGCTTTTAAGTGTTTGCTCTCGGGTCATCATTTGACCGATGAATTTCGTTTTACTCCAGGGAGAATCCATCGGCTCGAGGATGCTAAAGAGATATTGATTATTTGAAGCGCGACACTCTAATCCTACTGAAGTTCTTTGCTCAGGACCAGCGTCATCATTCCACTCGCCTAAACCGATAGCTAAAGAGACGCCGCTCTCAGTGTGTCCTTCAGTCCAACAGGCGAGATAAACGGCGTAAGCGTCCATGCTTTTATAGATGAAGCCGTGAACACTACGTAAAAGGTTGCCGCAACATTCACAAGTAGATGGCGGCTTTTCCTGACCAAGCTCGAGGGTAAAGTTCGTAGGATAACTCATGCTTTATAAAGTTTAGATGGATAATATTAGCATTTCCACGCTTCACTGCCCCACATAGCCGCAGTGCTCAAAGGTATTTTTAGCATCGTCGGATGTCACGGCAAGAACAGCATCTTCGAAGGCTTGAATGAGCCTATGCAGGGTAGCAGGTCGAAGCTTTTTGACGAAGGCTTTGATCTTGCTAAAGAGCAGTTCTACGGGATTAAAGTCAGGCGAGTAAGCAGGTAAGTAGAGTAGCGTGCAATGGTACGTTTCGACTAACTCTCTTACGTCGGGTCCCATGTGAACACGCCAGTTATCCAGCACGAGCACCGAGCCTGGCTTGAGGTTGGGCAGTAAGGTCTTGAGATAGCTTAGAAAGGCGGCTTTATCGACGTTCTCAGGATGCACCAAGCAGTGTGCGCCGCTGAGCCCGCGAAGGGTAACCGCCGCTAAGAGACTGGCTCGCTCTTTCTTACCTTTAGGTGCGTCGTCTACGACGCGCTTATCGCTAGGAGCGCGTCCATAACCTCTGGAAAGGTTGAGATAGCCGCTGGTCTCGTCGAGAAACACAAGTGTTTCAGGGTCAAGTTTGGCTACGTCTTCGCGCCACTGCGCTCTTGCTACCTCATCTCGTTCGGCTGCGTAAAGGCTCTTTTTTTACGACTGATACCCAGCTTGCGAAAGTATTTGTCAATCGCTGATTTTTGAAGCGTTACACCCGTAGCCTCGGCTAACGCTTCAGCGTGTTGCTCGAGGGTCCAATCATTATGCGCCTCAACCTGCTTCTTCAGTAGCTCACTCTGCGCCCCACTGAGCCACGCTCTATTGCCTGGATGAGGCGTCGCCGCTAAGGTTCCTGACGCTGCTCGCTTGACGTAGCGCTCGACCGTCCAACGACTCACCCCAAAGCGTCTAGCAACTTCACTTTTATTCTGTCCTTCTTCGCTATGCGCTTTGACGATGCGCTCGCGTAAGTCTAGTGAATATCCTGGCATAACGCTAGCTTAACCTGTAGCAATGAGTCGTGGAAGTGCTATATACACGTCGTCAGTAAAATTGAGTAAGTGTCACTACACTGTTCGGCGTTTCAACCTCAGCCCCTAGCCCCACCTCACCTCTTTCAAGCTCGATGACCTCTTGTAAACCTAAATCCTCGAGCATCCCCTCAATCTTTTCAGGTTCGGGATGAACGCCGCGCAGCTTCATGAGCTTGAGACCTCTATCCGGCAGCTTCGTCGTCGGGTGCAGCGCACCGCCCCAATCAATCAGCGTAGGGAGAACGCCGTCAGCGGGCAAGTGACCATCATCGGGGATGGTGATGAGCCAACTTAGGTCGCCGCGCTGCATCGGTGTAACGTGTCCGAAGGTGTCTTTGGAGATGTCAGAGTCTTTGAGAGAAACACCTTTTGCCCTAGCCACCCAATGCAAAAGCGTCGGTCCTTGCTCCACCCTCTCTTGAACTTCTCGAGAATCCATACCAAACCAGCGGGGTCTATGAGGAGCGGGCGCATCGGGGTCGGTGGCGATGACCTCGAGATACACCCCCTCACCCAAGTTGAGCAAGCGGTTGTGTGTCCCCATCGCGGTATGTTTGCCGCCAGGCTCTAAGGGAACACCTAAAAGGTCTTGGACGAAGGCTGACCCCTCGTCCAAGTCTTTTGCAGCGATAACCAAATGGTCTAGTTCAAACATCATAAGAGCAACGAGTGAAAAGCAATCCCCTTTCGGGAACGAACGGTGAGCAATGAGTCTCGTCTTTTTACTTTTAACTCATTGCTCGTTGCTTTCAACTGTCTTTAAGGCATTGGATACTGCTGGGCAAACGCTTTAACCTCAGCGCGAACCGCTTCGGGGTTTTCACCGCTCAGCGTCCGGTCAATGAACGCGGCAACCGTGCGCATCTCGTCCTCTTTCATTCCTCTGGTTGTGAGCGCGGGCGTGCCGATGCGAACACCAGAGGTCACGAACGGTGAGCGTGTGTCGAAGGGGATGGTATTTTTGTTGACTGTGATACCCGCTTCGTCGAGGACGTTCTGCGCCTTTTTACCGCTCATGTCTTTGGGCGTGAGGTCGAGTAAAAAGTTGTGGTTGTCCGTGCCGCCTGAGACGACGCGGTAGCCTTTTTCTTGAAGGGCACTAGCGAGAGCTCGAGCGTTTTTGACAATCTGCTGCGCGTAAGTTTTGAATTCGGGCTGGATGGCTTCGAAGAAGGCGACAGCTTTGCCCGCAATCACGTGCTCTAAAGGCCCACCTTGCGAGCCAGGGAAGATCATCTTGTCGATGCGCTTGCCTATCTCTTCGTCGTTTGAGAGGATGATGGCGCTACGCGGTCCGCGCAAGCTCTTATGGGTGGTCGTCATTACGACGTGGGCGTGCGGCACGGGGTTCTGATGGACGCCGCCCGCGATGAGACCGGAGATGTGCGAAACGTCGGCTAAGAGCGTCGCGCCGACCTCGTCGGCAATCTCGCGGAATTTGGCGAAGTCGATTTCGCGGCTGTACGCGGTTGCGCCGCAGATGATGAGCTTGGGCTTGTGTTCTCTAGCAAGCTCCCGCGCCGCCTCGTAGTCGATTTGCTCGGTCTCTTTATCCACACCGTACGAGACAACGTTGTATAAGATACCCGAGAGGTTCACGGGGCTGCCGTGCGTCAAGTGACCGCCGTGCGAGAGGTCCATACCCATCATCGTGTCGCCGGGCTCTAAAAACGTATGGAAAATGACGAAGTTCGCCGTCGAGCCGGAGTGCGGCTGCACATTCGCCCAGGCCGCGCCGAAGAGTTCTTTAGCCCGCTCAATCGCTAATGTTTCGACCTCATCCACCACTTCGCAGCCGCCGTAGTAGCGCTTGCCGGGGTAGCCCTCGGCGTACTTGTTCGTCAAGACGCTGCCGACGACCTCCATCACGGCTTGAGAGGTGAAGTTTTCCGAAGCGATGAGTTCTAAGCCGTCCCGCTGACGCTCAAACTCCTGCTTGACAAGTGAAAAAATTTGGTCATCGCGTTTATTCGTGCTGATGTGTATATTGGTCGGTTTGGGGGTGGTCAGTGTCATGTACGTACCTCGCTTTGCTCGAGTTACTTAATTTGGTTATGGTCTACGCTAAAAAGGTGATTCGCTTTGCTTCACGACTCAGCGCTGGTTAAATCCTTTCAGAGTTAACCATAAAGATAGTCGATTATAGCAAAGAGTTAGAAACCTTACCGTGGCACTCCGTACTCGAGCGTTGGGTACTTGAGGGTGGGGGTACTCGAGCGTCAGACTACTCGAGCCGTTCGCATCAAAACCGTTTTAAGCGCATAGTTGCGCGTTATTGCTGACCCGTCACGGTGGCCTGCGTATAGAACACCACGAAGCGCTCTAAGTCGCGGCGGTCTAAGATGCGCTCTAAGTCTCTCGAGCCCGTGAGCGTCACCCTGACGACATTCGCTTGGCTGAGTTGCCTCAAAAGGTCTAAAGAAACCGGATACTCAGCCCTTTCAAAGCGCCGCGCATACGCGCTGATTGTGCGCACGCCGCGTCCGCCGCTGCTACCCAAACTCGAGAGGACGACGGGGCGTCCGTCAATCGTGAGGCGCAAGGAGGGGCCAGGAGGAATCAGCAGCCAATTCTCGCCCCAGTAGTCCACTTGGAGACAATAGCTCTCGCCCTCGTCATTCAAGCGGATAGGCTGAAGGCTCATGACACCTTGGCGCAGGCTCGAGGAGGCGAGGTCATCGTTCACGGCGTAGGTGAGCCGCGCCCAAGCGTCCGCGTCGATTTGCGGCGGCGGCACGCTCTGTACATTGGTAAAGGTGCTGGGTGCGCAACCTGCAAGGACGGTCAGCGTGAGGATAAGAAGACGACAAAGAGATTGAAGCATTACGTTAGCTTAGCAAGCCAAGCCGCCCTGCGGCTGTTTAGAGCGCACGCTCAGCTTACCAACTCTTCATTTTTCATCCAACCAACTTTGTCTATGAGACGCCAAGTACTCCTACAGAACTAGTTTTAACTGCCCCGAAGTATTGCGTGAGCAGCGCTGCTCCGTAGAGGCGAGTTTGAAACCCGCCCCTACCACGCCAAAACGTCCTCTATCATTCGTGAGCAGCGCTGAGATTCATACTTTGAGAGTCTAATTTAACTTAACTGGGTGCGAGTACTTATCCAGCCGAAGCTGCACTTTCAACTCAACTGCACCGAAACCTAGTCCTTGACCGCTGTCCCCGTCACCTTGACCTTGCCGCCAAAAGGGAGCGCCGCCGCCTCGTAAATCGTCCTGGCGGGCCGCCGTCCCTCGGAAAACAGGTGAATGAAGAGGTCGTTGACCTCACCCAGTTCGCCGAGGTCAGAGAAAGCGATATCGACGAACACGACCTCTTCTTTGGAAAAGCCTGCTGCGCCAAGTGCGGCGAAGAAGTTGTCAAAGGCCCGTTCAGCCTCTTCTCGGCAGGTTCCGGTCATGTACTCGCCCGCTTCGTTGACGGACAACTGACCGCTGACGTAGCAAGTCTTGCCCACCACAACCGCGTGGCTGATCGGGTTGCTCCAGCGGGGTAAGCCGGGACCTTGGGTGATGAAGCGGCGTTCGCTCATAAGTTCTCCTAGTGGAAGCGTTTCAGCGGTGTGAAGTGACTGAATTTGGAGAGCGCAGATATCATCCTTTCACATAGAGGTTAGTCTGCGCTTTCTTGACTGGGAACGTCTGTGACCAGATGATACCTGCTATAGACGTGCCTCGAGACCTCCGCAATCAGCATCATCCCCTCCTGCTCGAAGCTGAATGACCTGTCTTTTGAATCAGTGGTCATGACGATAAGGGCGTAAAGAGGTCGACCGGAGGCGTCATAGACAAGTCCTGCATCGTGCCACACGCCGCGCAAACAGCCACTTTTGGAAGCTACCGTCACAGCGTTCTGATGAAGTTCGGCGTCGGTGGGCAAGTACCGCGCGAGTGCTTCGGTGAACTGCTGCTTTTTGAGAATCTCTAATGCAATTTCGGTGATTTCTGGCGGCAAGAGGTCGCCGCGCTGCAAAGAGGTGAGGAGCCCGAGCATATCCGCCGCACAGGTCGTGTTGCGCTCGCCGCGCCGCTGGGCGTCGTTTTGCTGTTCTTTAGGGAGTTGCAACTTACCCGCTAAGTTGGTCTGCGTCAACCCGGCTCGCTGGCAGAAATCGTTGACCTCTTCCCTGCCCACAAGGTCGATGAGCATATTCGTCGCGGTGTTGTCGCTGACGATGATCATGAGGGTCAAAAGGTCGCGTAAGGTGAGGTTCAAACCTGCATTGAGGGTGTGGAGCACACCGGAGCCGCTGACTTGATCGGTGTCTTTTAGGGTGTAGCGAGAGGTTAGACTGAGCCTCCCCTGCGCAACTTGCTCCAACGCAGTTATAAGAATCGGTGGTTTAATAAGACTCGCGGCGCTCATCGTCTCAGTCGCGTCATGCATGTAGGAGAAGCCGTCTGAAACGCGCTGCAAGGCGATACTAACCTGTCCTGAGAAGCGGTCGAAGAGGGGAGTAAGGGCTGCGTTTAGGTCCATAATGATAACAGTTACGACAACTGGGCTGTTAGGTATTAGCAATTAGCTGTTAGCCCAAGAAGCCTTTGCTAATACCTAACAGCTAAGGGCTAAAAGCCTCCAACAAGCAACTCCGTTCAAAGTCACGCTTCACTATACCGACTTCGTCCCTACTCACACTCGAGCCGCCACAAATCCGCCACCTCTTCACGCCGCCGCGCCAGCTTCGCCTCGCCATTTTTGATAACCACCTCAGCCGGACGGAGCGACGAGGCGTAGTTTGACGCCATCGTGAGCCCGTATGCACCCGCTTGTTCGACGACGAGTAAGTCGCCACGTTTGACCTCTGGAAGCCCAACACCGCGTCCTAACCTATCGGCATTTTCACAGAGAGGTCCGTCTATATCCACCTCAACGACGCTCACCTCTTTGTCAGCGCCGAGCACACGGATGGGATGCGCCGCGCCGTAGAGCGCCGGGCGGAGCAAGTCGGCCATGCCTGCGTCGGCGATGACGTGGTGCAGCGTCCCTCTTTTGACGTGGAGAACACGGGTCAAGAGCACGCCGCTTTCGGCCACGAGGTAGCGTCCGGGCTCGAGAATCAACCTTACGTCTAAATCTTTGAGAAACCCTGAAACCTTGTCTGCGAACTTCTTCAAGGGAAAGTCGGGCACGGCGAAGCCGCCACCCAAGTCGAGTGTATCCGCCTTCGAGAAGCGTTCGTAAAGAGGTTTAAGGACAGCAAAAATCTCGTCATAGACGCTCATGTCGGCAATCTGCGAGCCTGCGTGGACGTGAAAGCCAGCGAGGGTGTCGCCTAGCGCTCCCGCAACCTCTTGCGCTTCTTGTAGCGTCATCCCAAACTTGGACTCGGCCGCGCCTGTCGCTAAGTGTTCGTGCGTGCGCGGGTCGAGCGCCGGGTTGAGGCGCACGAGAAAGCGCGTGTCAACCTCTCCACTGCGTACATCTTGCCGCCAATTTTCCCACTGCGAAACGCTGTCCAGACTCACCAGCTTGACACCCGCTCGAGCGGCCCTATCTCTCAGCGCGTCGTCCTGCTTGGGTCCGCCTAACAAGAGATGTTTGGGGGGAAAGCCCGAGCGCAACGCCCGCTCCAGTTCACCCAAGGTGATGACCTCTGCGCCGAGCCCGTGCCCCGCTAAGTGCCGCAGCACCGCGCCACAAGGGTTCGCTTTCACGGCGTAACGAATATCTGGGTAAAGGTCAGCTTGTGAGAACGCTTCACGCAGAGCGCTGACTTGTTGGCTCACCTTGTCTAAATCGTAGACGTAGGTCGGCGTGCCGTAGATGTGGGCTAGCTCGAGTAACCCTCCAGTGACACCTTCTTCGGTTACATCTCCTCTAGTCACACCTCTTCTAGTCACAGCGTCTTGAATCACATGGCTCACGACTCCGAATCTATCACAAAGAGAGCAGGCACTACGGAGTAGGCGGACGCCAGCATGTAGAATTGTTCACATGAAACGAAATAAGGTTGTCGTTGTGGGAGGCGTCGCTGGAGGCATGAGCGCGGCGTCCAAGGCCAAGCGGGAAAATCCTGAGCTTGAAGTTACAGTATTCGAGCGGAGCCACTACATCTCGTATGGCGCGTGCGGGATGCCCTACGTCGTCGGCGGGCTGATCCCTGAGTTGGAGGACCTCGTGTCGCGCACGCCGGGCGAGATGGCCGAGCAGGACATCGAGGTCAAGGTGCGCCACGAGGTCACCGAAATCGACCACGAGAACCGCAAGCTCAAGGTGAAGGATTTGGAGTCAGGCAGCACCTCTGAAACCTCTTACGACACCCTCGTCCTAGCGACCGGAGCGCAGGCGATAAGGCCGGACTTGCCAGGCATTGACCTGGAGAACATCTACACCTTGCGGCGCATGGAGGACGCGGCGAAAATTGCGAGCGCAACCCAAAACGCGAAGCGAGCGGTTATCGTGGGCGGGGGCTACATCGGGCTCGAGATGGCCGAAGCGCTCACCCTCGCAGGTTTAGCGGTAAGCGTCGTAGAGAGGTCTAAAAACCTCTTAGAGGGGATTACGCCCGACTACTCCGACATCGCCCGCGCCGAGTTGGAACGTAATGGCGTTGAAGTCTATCTGGAAGCCGAAGTCACCGCCTTTGAGGGAGACGGCAAGGTCGCGCAGGTCGTCATGAAAAAGGGCGAAGAGAAGCGCCTAAACGCAGACCTCGTCATCATGGCGGTAGGGGTCAAACCCAACAGCGAGCTTGCTGAAGGGTTGGGGCTCGAGCTTGGGCCTAGCGACGCCATTTTGACAGACGAGAAACTGCGCACGAACGTCCAGGATATCTACGCCGTAGGCGACGTGACGGCGGCGCGGCACATGCTCACAGGCGAACCAACCTGGCTACCTCTAGGCGATACCGCGAACAAGCAAGGGCGCGTAGCGGGTACAGTCATTGCGGGCAAAGAGGCGTCGTTTAGAGGGATTTTAGGCACAGCGATCACCAAGGTGTTTGAGCGGGCCTTTGCCACGACGGGCCTGAGCGAGCGCGCGGCGCAAGACGCAGGCTTCGACGCTACAAGCCTCTACATCGAGGACACCGACCATGCGGGCTACTACCCGGACAAGTCGCCCCTAAGCGTCACCCTCGTCTGGGAAAAGGGCTCGCAGAAGCTCTTGGGCGCACAGCTCGCGGGCTACGGCGACGCGGTGAAGCGCGTGGACGTCATCGCCGCGCTTCTCTTAAAAGGAGGCACGCTCGCCGAACTCGCCGACCTCGACCTGGCGTATGCGCCGCCCTTCAGCGGTGTGTGGGATTCGCTGCTGGTGGCGGCGAATGTGGCGCTCTCTGATTAGGGTCGGTCACTTGATGGAAGTGAGCAACGAGCAATGAGCAACGAGTCTAAAGATTTTTATTCATTGCTCGTTGCTTTCAACTCATCGCTTATCAGCAAACGGCTCTATCTCCCTGAACCTGTTAAGGTAAACCTATGAACAGGCAACTCCGCCGAGCTACTGAAAAGTCCGACAAGAAACGTGAGAAGGAGCGCGATAAGCGCCGAGGTTCGCGGCGAGCCTCGAGGCAGCAGAGCGCAAAACCCGCGCAGAAGCCCGCAGAAAAAAAGGTCAAGCGCGAATCGCCCGAGCAGCGTAGTGAAAAAGCGACGCGGCAGCAGCGTTGGGCGGGTATTTATGTACTGATGACGGTAGTCATTATCGCCCTGCAAGCGGTTTTACCCGAGCAGGAGATGGACACGTTTTCACAGGTGATTCACGGGATGTTCTACTTAACCTTCGGCTACTTTTTGACCTCTTGGCTGTTTCGTCAGCGCGTGCCGCAAGCGTTTGCGATTGCGCTCGCGACGGGGGGACTGCTCGCGGGCGGCGTCGAGCTGGTGAAGTTTTTTCGGCCTGAAGTGAGCGCTGACCCGCTGCTTATCTACATCGCGTTGCCGAGCCTTTTGCTGGGCGCGCTGCTGAGCCGCTTTGTCTATGTCAGGACCGGCTGAGTAGGAAGTAGCGCTTAAACGTTTGTTCTGCTGAGGGTTGCGCTACTCACCTGCTCGAATGAGGGAACTACGTTCCGGTTGACCTCGAGCTGCGCCTCGCCGAAAAGCACCTGAAGGTCCTCTAAAAGTTTTTGTGCTTGCTCAGCGTCAAAACTGTAGAGAGCGAGGTCGAAGTTATATCTGAGCGTGCGGAGGTAGTCCTGCAAAAAGGTGACGACCTCTTCATGCTCGAGCACAAAAAGCGCGTACTCCCCGAGCAGGTGCTCCGTCGCCTCGGCCACGGACTCAAACGCCCCTGCTAATTCGCTGAACTGTTGTACTCCTCTACACATTATGTCCTCTGGCTATCTCTGTAGTCGTCCCCTGTAGTCGTTCGTTTCGTCGGTTCGGTACGTGCTAAAACCTCTCTAGCACTGTACCCGCCTCTGACCCTAGTGAAGCACGAAAACACTGTGCGGCTATAGATACATCTGTACTTAAACCCAGTGTGAAGCGTAAATGTCCAAAACGCCACAAACGCTTGAGTGATGATATTTAGGGAGTTTTTCACAATCCGGAGAGCGAATGAAAAACAGTACATGTACACTGGTTCTCCTTCACAAACATACTGCCTTCAAGAGGTGCGTATTTGCCAGGGTACCGTCAGACTGTGAGAGAGTAAACGTTTAGGCGTCGGCGCTGAGCTATACACTTGTATGAATGCTTAGATTCGGCCCTAAGGTAACGCAGCGAGAGACCCACCAGGAAACTCACGGTGCGGCGGAGGCGCGGCTCGTTCCTTTTCTGACTTTCGTGCCTTACGCTGTGGTCCTTTTAACCTTGGGGTTTCAACTCACCCTGCCCGCCCTTACAGAGACGTTGGCGCTCTACCCGCTTCTTTTAGGCATCGTCCTTTTAGGGCTGCCCCACGGCGCGTTGGACCACCTCATTCCGGCGCGGCTCGGCCTCACTTGGGGGCGCAGGCCGCTCGGCGTGACGCTCTATCTGTTCGCCTATGTGAGTATCGCCGCGCTCTATTTAGGGCTGTGGCTGTGGAGGCCGCTCGTCGCCTTTGTCGGCTTTTTGGCGGCGACGGTGTGGCACTGGGGGCAGGGCGACCAGCGCTTTTTGGAGATTTTCTTAGGGCGTGAGCGCCCGACGCGCTGGGGCGCGTGGGTGACGCTCTTGGTGCGCGGCAGCTTGCCTATCCTGTTGCCCGTTTTAGCCTTTCCCGAAACAGCCGAGAGCTTGTACCGGCACGCCGCGATGGGGCTTGGGCTCTCGGAAACCGCTATCAACCTCTCCTCACCCTGGCTCGTCGTACCACTCCTCACGCTGCTCGCCGTGGGTTTAACCCTTTACGCGGTGAACGCCGTACGCGCCGCACCCAATACCAAACTGCTCATGCTGGACGGCTTCGAAGTCCTTCTCCTCGTGCTCCTCTTCACGCTCGTACCCGCTTACATGTCGGTGGGCATCTACTTCGTTTTCTGGCACTCACTCAGGCACCTGGGGCGGCTGCTGATTCTGCGTCCACAAGACGCTGAGCAAGTGGCTGCGGGCGACTGGCACCCGGTCAAACGGCTCACCGTAGACCTCTTACCGATTACCTTCGCGGCGCTCTGTTTGCTCACGGGCTTCTACTTTTTCAACGCGCCGAGAATCACCTCTTTAGAGGGCTTCGTCGCGCTCTACCTCATCTTGATTAGCGCCTTGACCAAACCACACCTCGTTGTCGTAGCGATGATGGACCGTGTGCCTAAGAGCGTGCCGAAGGTAGCGAAAGAGGGCTCGAGCCCCCTATCATCCAAAACTCATTAGAAGTAAACTTATCCGTTCAGAACGCATAGTATCATCTCTCATGAGTTTCACCTTAACGTCATCCTCTTTCATGACAAAAGGTGGATACTGTTTTTATCAGCGCGAGCTGAACGGCAATTTACCCCAAGCGATTCCCCCCTGAGTAAGAAGCGACTCGAGGGGGATTTGCTTTATGTCTAGCTCGCATTTACCTCTTTACTTTTCTCTTGCTATATTGAGATACGGTAACTTTTGAAAGTTACGGGTAGTCGTGACAACTAGACAAACGGCTCGAGTACGGAAACTGAAAGCGGTAAAGATGTCAAAAGAACGAATCACAGTAATCGGCGCAGGGATGGCAGGTTCCGACGCGGCCCTCGCGGCGGCGAACTTGGGCGTCCAGGTTGATCTCTATGAGATGCGCCCTAAAAAGATGACGCCCGCGCACCGCACGGGCAGCTTCGCCGAGCTGGTCTGCTCGAACTCGTTCGGCGGCGAGGGCGAGACGAACGCCAAAGGGCTCTTACAAGCGGAGATGTTGGCGGCGCAGGGCTTGGTGATGAGCGCGGCGCACGACTCGAGAGTCCCCGCAGGCGGCGCGTTAGCCGTAGACCGCGACGCTTTCGGTGAGAGGGTCACGAACACGCTCCGTAACCATCCGAACATCACCGTTCACGACGAAGAACTCACCTCTATTCCTGAGGGCGTCGTCGTCATCGCGTCGGGTCCGCTCACCTCGGACGCACTTGCCGAGGACATCCGCAACACCGTAGGTGAAGACTTCTTAGGCTTCTACGACGCCGCCGCGCCCGTTATCGACGTGGACTCCATCGACATGACTATCGCTTACCGCAAAGGGCGCTACGACCAGGGCGCAGACTACCTCAACTTACCCTTCGACAAGGAGCAATATGACCGCTGGTTCGAGGCGCTAGGGAGCGCCCGCAAACACACGCCGCACGACTGGGAAACGTTAGAGTTCTTCGAAGGCTGTATGCCCATCGAAGAGATTGCGCGGCGTGGCTACGACACCCCGCGCTTCGGCCCGATGAAGCCCGTCGGCTTGGAGCACCCGGAGACGGGTAAACGCTTTTTTGCAGTGGCGCAGCTTCGCCAAGAGGACGTGCGCGCTCAGATGTGGAGCTTAGTAGGCTTTCAGACCGGGCTCAAGTGGGGCGACCAAAAGGAGGTCTTGCGGCTGATTCCGGGGTTGGAAAACGCCGAAGTCGTGCGCTACGGCGTGATGCACCGCAACACGTACCTCAACGCGCCCAAACTCCTAGCGAGTACGCTCAGCTTGAAGGCGCAGCCGCACCTCTTCGTAGCAGGCGTCTTGGCGGGGACAGAAGGATACTTAGAATCTTCTGCAACAGGCTGGCTCGCCGGGACGAACGCGGCGCGGCAAGTCTTAAAGTTAGACCCGCTGCTTCCACCCGAAACCTCGATGTTGGGCGGTTTGGTGCGCTTTTTAGCGACGGCAAACCCCGACAACTTTCAGCCGATGAACGCGAATTGGGGGCTTGTGCCGACGCTTCCCAAACAAAAAGGTGAAGGGAAAAAGGGTAGGCGCATGAGGACGTACCGGCGTGGGATTGAAGATTTTAGAGGGTGGCTCGAGTCCACTCGAGCAGAACCTGTCAGCGTTTGAGAGGTTGAAAAAGCTACATTGCTTATATCGCTTCATGTGGATTTCGGGTAAGCTCGAGGCTAAGTGAGTTTTTAAGCAACGCGATTTTGAGATTAGGAGCGACCCGGATGAACATTCTCGTCACAGGCGCAGCCGGCTTTATCGGCAGTTATACCGCGCAGATGCTACTTGAGCGCGGCGACACCGTCGTCGGTTTGGACAACTTCAACGACTACTACGACCCCGCGAAAAAGCGAGCGAACGCAAAACGGCTAGGTCAGTACGAGAACTTCAAGATGGTCGAAGGCGACATCCGCAACCGCGAAGCGGTGCTCGACCTTTTTCGCGCCGAGAACTTTGACGTTGTTGCTCACATTGCAGCGATGGCAGGTGTTCACAGCTCCGCGATGAACCCTGCGCTTTACGTTGAGGTTGACTTCAACGGTACACAGCACCTTATGGACGCGGCGAGAGAGAGCGAAGTCGGTAACTTCGTGATGGCTTCAACGTCGTCTGTTTATGGCGACACGGATCAGCTTCCTTTTATCGAAACAGACCCTTGTGTCCGACCCCCTCAGCCTTATGCAGCCGCAAAACGCGCCTCTGAACTGCTCGGCTACACCTACAACCGCTTGTACGACTTCAACTTCACGGCGGTGCGCTTCTTTACAGTTTACGGTCCGAACGGACGCCCCGACATGATGCCCTACCTCTTGGCGGAGAGCATCTATAAGGGGAGAAAAATCCCGCTACACGAGGGCGATATTCGCCGCGATTGGACCTTTGTTGAGGACACGGCGAGAGGCGTCATCGCCGCGCTCGATAAGCCGCTCGGCTTCGAAATTCTCAACTTAGGGCGCGGCGAGCCGCTTTCGCTCGCTGAATTCATCGAGACGATGGAGCGCGTCGCGGGTAAAAAAGCCAACCTCGAGCCGCAACCGAGACCTGCCGCTTACATGCTCGCAACCTACGCCGACATCACCAAAGCAAAAGACCTCTTAGGCTTCAACCCCACCGTCTCCGTACAAGAGGGCGTGGAGCGCTTTTGGGCGTGGTATGTGAGCGAACAAGAATCTTTAGTCGGCGCGTAACTAGCACGTGCCCATTTCTGACTACCTTAAAGGGATACGCGCCGCCATCGGACATGAGATGCTGCTCAATCCTGGAGTATCTGCCATCATTCGTGACGATGAAGGGCGTGTCCTCTTGCAAAAAAGGAGCGATGACGGCACGTGGAGCTTGCCTGCGGGCGCAATTGACCCCGGCGAGACGCCAGCAGAAGCAGTTGTGCGCGAAGCCTACGAAGAGACGGGTCTTCACGTCGTGCCTGAGAAAGTCGCGGGTGTATTCGGTGGAAAAGGGTTTCGGCATACCTATCCGAATGGGGACAAGTTAGAGATTATCTCCATCGTCTTTTTGTGCAGAGTAACGGGCGGCGAGCTAGGCGGCTTGGACGGGGAGACCCTGGAGCTTCGCTATATGTTGCCGGAAGAGTTTCCTGAGTCGCCAATTTTGAGCCGTTATCCGAAAGAACTTTTCGCGGTGCAGCAAGGCGATGAAACGATTTTTTAGAGAGAAGGTTTATGAGCGCCATCTTAGTACACGACAATTTTACAAAAAGGAGTTCTCCCTGAAGAATGTTTAGTGCGTAGCTAAACGAAGGAGAACTCAAATGAAGCATACTGGATTAGTCGAAGCGTTGAAAGAAGTAGGTGTCAACTTGCACAAGTCGAGGCTCACGTTTCTGAGCATGTTGATGCTGGGTATTGTCGAGGCGAGGACGGTCAATCTCAAGCGCGTGGTCAGCACTATGCAAAGCTGGGCATGTGAGGCTTCTGTGTATAGACGGGCGCAGCGGTTCTTTGCTGAGCTGGAGCTTGACGAGACACACTTCACGCGCTTCATAGTCAAACTTCTCGACAAGCAGCGTTACACCTTATGCGTCGATAGAACGAACTGGAAGTTTGGCGTATTCAACATCAATATTTTGATGATTGCTCTAGTCGATGAAGGTATCGCTATCCCCCTCGCGTTCGTTCTTCTGACTAAACAGGGCAACTCGAACACACTGGAGCGCACTGAGTTGCTCGAACAGGTTTTGGAGGTCATCAAACCTGAGCGCATAGAGGTCTTACTTGCAGATAGGGAGTTCATTGGTCAAGACTGGTTTGGGTTCCTGATAGACCAAAACATTCCCTTTGCCATTCGCATCCGAGAAAACAGCCTAGCTGACAACTGGTTTCAACTCGCAGCCTTTTTTCGGCAGCTTGAACCCTTGCAAACGCGAAGCCTCCACCACCGCTACAAGATTTGTGGGTGTGAGCTTGCCGTTGCTGCAACTAGGAGCTGTGACCAGCAACTCGTCATCATTGTGACCAACCGCAATCCTAGAAAAGCCTTGAGCGCTTACGCCCACAGGTGGCAGATAGAGTCTCTTTTCAAAGCCCTCAAGTCGAGCGGCTTCAACCTCGAAGATACCCACCTCAAGGACACCGAGCGCCTCAGCGCCCTGGTCGCTGTGGTTAGTCTCGCCTTTCTCTGGGCGCTTAAAGTCGGTCACTGGCAACACCGACTCAAGCCTATTCGCATCAAGCCGCACGGTAGACGTGAAAGGTCTGTCTTCCGGCTCGGGCTTGACTTTATCCGCAGAGCGATCACCAACCTCTCCCTTGACCCTAAGCTCCTACACAGCGCTTTCAGGCTTTTGTCGTGTACTTAGGAGCGCCCTAGTCGTCGCTGTAAGTCGCAGAAAAACGCATGAGTTTAGCAAGTCAAACAAAGAAAGCATTCGGTTGCTAAGCGGTATGGGCGTCGAGGGCGACGCCCACATGGGCGAAACGGTCAAGCATCGCTCGAGAGTCGCCACTGACCCAACGCAGCCTAATTTGCGACAGGTGCACCTTATCCACGCGGAGCTTCATGATGAATTGAACGCTTCGGGCTTCAATATTTCGGCGGGTGATATGGGCGAAAACATCACGACGAGAGGAGTTGATTTGCTCAATTCGCCAAGAGGTACGCGGCTTTATGTCAGTGAAGAGGTCGTGTTGGAACTAACCGGCCTCCGCAACCCGTGTGCGCAACTCGACGCTTTTCAACCAGGCTTGATGAAAGCGGTGCTTGACCGTGATGAAGAGGGCAATCTAATTCGCAAAGCAGGGGTTATGAGCGTCGTGCTTGCTGGCGGCGTAGTCAAGCCAAATGACCTCATCCGAGTGGAACTGCCAGAGGGACCGCATTTGAAGCTCGAGCGTGTCTAACAGCCCCAAAACCGTGAGCCTGTAGAATGGCTCATGATTGATTTACGCTCCGACACCGTCACCCAACCTACACCCAAGATGCGCCAAGCGATGATGGACGCCCAAGTCGGCGACGACGTGTACGGCCAAGACCCTACCGTCAACCGTTTACAAGAGATGCTCGCCGAGCAAACCGGCTTTGAAGCGGGACTTTTGATGCCTTCGGGCACGATGAGCAACCAAATCGCCATCGCGGTGCACACGAAGCGTGGGCAAGAGGTCATCGCGCCCGAGGGTGCACACGTCTACGAGTACGAACTCGGCTCGATGGCGGTTATCAGCGGCGCACTACCGCGCCTCGTCCCTGCACCTTTGGGCATCCCTGAAGTCGAAGACATCCGCAACGCTATTCACCGCAGCATCCACCAAGCGCCGACGGGCATGATCGTCTTGGAAAACACGCACAACAAAGCGGGCGGGACGGTTGTACCTCTCGAGCGCTGTCACGAAATCGCGCAACTCGCGAAAGAGGAAAGTCTGCCGCTTCACCTAGACGGCGCGAGGGCGGCGAACGCGGCTGCCGCACTGAAAGTAAGCCTAGCGGACCTCTGCGCTCCTTTTGACTCCGTGTCGCTCTGCTTGAGCAAAGGGCTCGCCGCGCCCGTCGGGACGGTGCTCTTGGGCTCACAAGACTTCATCAAAGAGGCGCACCGCTACCGCAAGATGTTGGGCGGCGGGATGCGGCAGGCGGGCGTGTTGGCGGCGGCGGGTATCGTCGCCGTGGAGGAGATGTTGGGGCGGCTTGGTGAGGACCATGCTCGAGCGAGAGGTCTAGCTGAGGTACTGGCTCAACTCCCTGAAATTACGCTGGACTTATCGACTGTGCAGACCAACATGATTTACTTTCACGTGTCTGATGCGGCGTCCGTGACGGAGAAGATGGTAGAACAGAGCGTTTTATGTAACGCTTTAGGGCCGCAGACGATTCGCTTGGTTACGCACTATCACATCACGGATGAGGATGTAACGAAAGCGGTCAACGTCATTCAAGAGGTCGTTTCACAGCAAACTGTTCCCGCATGAAGCGAGCGTACCTCTTAGCCCATCCCGCCGGACACTCACTCAGCCCCACGATGCACAACGCCGCGTTTGCCGAACTCGGTTTAGACGCGCGTTACGAAGCCCTAAACGTGACCTCTGACGAACTCCCCGAAGTGATGGAGAGGTTGCGTGAAGAAGAGGTCTACGGCGCGAACGTCACCGTGCCTCATAAACTCACCGTTCTACCTTTTATGGACAAACTGACGGAAACGGCTAGGGCGATCGGTGCGGTGAACACCGTTATCAACCGAGAGGGTCGCTTAATCGGTGACAATACCGACGCGACAGGGTTTCTCAGGGCGCTACTCGAAGATGCTGATGTAGAGCCGAGAGGTCAGCGCGTTGTGCTTTTAGGGGCGGGTGGCGCGGGAAGGGCAGTCGCCTATGCGCTCCTCAGCGCAGGGGTGAAGCGCTTGCAGATATTTAACCGGACGCAGGAGAAAGCAGAAGGGTTGGGGCTCGAGTTCAGTACTTACGGGGATATTGAAGCCGTAGATTTCAGGGGTTTAGACACTGCCGTGCGCGGCGCTGACCTCTTAGTGAATACGACCTCGGTAGGCTTAGCGCACGAGGGTACAAATCCTGACCTCTCTCCGTTGCCGCCCGGACTTCTCCCCCATCAAGGTTTAGTCTGTGACCTCATCTATCGCCCCGAAAAAACGCGCCTGCTGCGCGACGCCGAGGGCGGAGGCTTGAAAACTCAAAACGGCGTGCCGATGCTCGTCTATCAGGGTGCGGAGGCGTTTCGAACGTGGACAGGAAAAGGTGCGCCTATTGAGGTGATGATGGACACTGTGCAAGAGGGGCTTAGACAACCTCGTTAGAAGGGCTAATCCGCAACCGCTTCGCGCTGCTCTTGGCGCAGTTTGAAGTCGAGCTGTAAGGAGTGCGCAGTGTAGTAGAGCGGATAGACGAGCGAGAGGTATAAGACAAGCGTCCGGGCAGCACTCGCCTCCATAGAGAGCGCAACGAGGCAGAGAATTCCCCAAATGAGCCCTAGCCCGAGGTGCAGCGTGCGCCCTTTGGGTAAGCGGCTCACGTAGAGGAAGCGGAGCGGCACGAAGACCGAGAGTGAAAGCAGTACGATAACGACGGTGTTAAAAATGGGCGGCGTGCCGAGCAGATAGAGATAGAAAACGACGATGTTCCAGTACGACGGGAAGCCGACAAAAAAGCCCTCGTTGGCAAGTTTGGCGGTGGTACGGGAGAACCCGAACGCGCTTGCAAACATCGCGAACGCCATCCACAGCGTCATCGGGGCGATAAACATCTGCGCTTGGAGCATGAAGAGCATCGGCACGACCACGTAAGAGACGAAGTCCACGATGTTGTCGAGCAGTTCACCGTCAATCCCGGCAGCGGTCTCTTTGACGCGCCACTTGCGGGCTAACGCGCCGTCTGTTGCGTCGATGATGATGGTCACGGCGAGCGCAGCCAAAGCCCAGCGGTAGGTTCCCTCGATAATCCACTGCGCCGCCAGGGTCACGAAGATGAGTGTTGAGGCGGTGTAGACGTGAACGAGGTAGCCGCGCAAGGTAGACGGTGAGACATTTGGCATAGTTAAGAACAGCGTACCAGGAATATTGAGGTCACAGCGTGAGTCTGCTGAAATGTGGGTTAATTCTCAGAAATAGCGTCGAGCGAAACCGGGCTGCGCGTAGGAGCGATTCATACGGTGATAAATACGCTTTTGGACACGGGGGATATGGTGGCGGAGGTCTCGAGCACCTTAGGTCTCACCATCAACACGGCGTTACCGGAATGAAGCTTTTAGCCGTTAGCGATTAGGTATTAGCCAAAAGCCTTCGCAAAGTCAAAAGCTACAGGCTAATCGCTAAAAGCCCGTAGGTCAGTAAGAGTCATATGGATTCCGCTTAATTCCCTATCACCGAGAAAAAGCCTCGGTAATAGTCCATACGCTCCAACTGATTTTCTTTTCTGAGCGAGATTATCTGAGGGTGGCGCGGTAGCTGGACCTCTCTGAACATTTTGGCTTCGGCGAGATTCGAGCCACCCCTCAACCAATGGCCCACCCCAACCTCTTCACAATTTCTCTTCTAACGCTCTTCTTTTAGCATTTCCACTTGACGTTGCTACACTTCTCCGCAGATATCATCCCTCAAAGTGCGTGCTAAACGATGTTCTTGTTATTGAGAGTGTAGCTGACCAGATGATACCTGCTATTTATCTTCCAGCTCACCATGCCCCTGCGTCACCTCGCCTACCCCGGCGACCTCTTGTGGACCGAGGAGGGCTTCCGCTTCTCCTGGCGGGTGATGCTTGTGGACAAATCAGGTACGGCGTTTTTCACTGTTTTGGATAAAAGCGCGAACAAGTCTTGGAAGGTTTTCCCGAGCGACTACCTCACCCCGCAGCAGGAGAAGCAGATGGCGTATCAGCCGGATATGATCTTGTTTGCGCGCTTTTTAGAGGACGAGTTTGCGGCGCAGGGGCGCGAGCAAAGACAGGGTGATGTGGCGGTTTACGCCGAATCTTATGTGAGTATGAACGGGCGCGGGAGTCGTCCTTGTTGTGGACTCTGAGGTTGACCTTACGCAAGCGGTGTATAGCCTCGAGCCCAAAGATTGGCTCTTGCCGGAGCAAGCGGGGGAACACTCGAGATTGTCGTCTCCAACGCACGCACGCACCGCACGAACACCCTAGTTTTTCAAGTTTAATGAAACCCCAAGCTGACAAAACGATGACTAGGGTTCGGTAGCCTCTCTCTTGGAGGTTAAAAAGTGAAAAAACTCATTGCACTACTCATCATCACGCTCGCTTCTGCTGCCTTCGCGCAGGACAGCTCCGTTCGTATCGACGGTTCTTCGACGGTCTATCCGATTTCGCTGGCAGTAGCGGAAGAGTTCCAGATCATCAACCCCGACGCGCAGATTACCGTGGCGTTTTCGGGTACCGGGGGCGGCTTCGAGAAGTACTGTAACAACGAGACCGATGTCAACGACGCGAGCCGCACGGTTAGCGAGGAGGAACTCGCGGACTGCGCCCAAGAGGTCATCGAGCTGCCCGTCGCCTTCGACGCGCTCACGGTGGCGGTTAATAACGAAGCGGACTTCGTGGACTGCTTGACCACCGACGAACTCGCGACGATCTTCGAGCCGAACTCGAGCGTCACCTCTTGGAGCGACGTGCGCGACGGCTTCCCCGACGAAGAGATCAGCTTCTTCATCCCAGGTACGGATTCGGGCACCTTCGACTACTTCACCGAAGCCATCGTCGGTGAGTCGGGCGCGAGCCGCACCGACGTGACGCCCTCCGAGGACGACAACGTCTTGCTGCGCGGCATCGAGGGCGGTCAGTACGCGCTCGGCTATTTCGGCTACGCCTACTACGTCGAGAACCAGGGCGCGGTCAAAGCGCTCTCTATCGACTCCGGCGATGGCTGCGTCGAGCCGAGCGCTGAGACGGTCGAGGACGGCACCTATCAGCCGCTCGCTCGTCCTTTATTTATCTACGTAAGCCCGACCTCGGCGGACAACAAGCCCATCATCGGCGAGTTTGTCAACTTCTACCTCGGTGAAGACGCGCGTCCTTTAATCGAGGACACGGGCTACGTGCTCCTCAGCGAAGACGCCTACAGCGCCGCGCAAGAGCGCTTCGACACGCGCACCACGGGCAGCGCCTTTATGGACTTCGCACCGGGCGACTCCGTGGTTGACACCATCCGCGAAGGCATGAGCGGCAGCGGTAGCACGGGCGGCGGTACGGGCGGTAACTAGGCGTCTGGGCTGACATTGCGCTGACATACCGGTCAAAAGAATCCGTTATTCTAGTCCTCAGGGCGTGCCCTTGAGGGCTATTTTTCTTCCGTTGGTCTGATGACGGCGCAAGTAGGTTCGGCTCGAGGCGTCCTCTCAGGACCACCCCCATAGGACAACCCATAGTAGGACAAATTGACACGTCACACTAAGCTGAAAGTCCACAGGTATGATTGATTAGAATGCAGATCACACACGCAATGTACCCCGTTCAACACCCCAGGCAAGCGATTAAAGGAGAGCTTTATGGCAACAAGTCACGCGGGTAAGGACGCAGCTAGGGCGGCGGGGCTGTCCAAAAGTGGCAACCGCAATTTCAAAGAGACGGTGATTGCCGGGTTGCTCTTTGTCTGCGCCGCGATCTCTATCCTGACGACGCTCGCGGTGATCTTCGCGCTCACCGAAGAGACGATTTCTTTTTTCCGTGAGGTTTCCGTCCTCGAGTTTTTCACCAACGACCAGTGGACCCCGCTCTTCCTGGAGAAAAACTACGGCATCGCGCCGCTCGTCGCGGGCACGCTGCTCGTGACCAGCATCGCCCTCATCGTCGGCTTACCGCTCGGGCTCGGCTCGGCTATCTACCTCTCGGAGTTTGCCGAGGATAAAACGCGACGCAGAATCACCCCTATTTTGGAGATTTTGGCGGGTATCCCTACCGTCGTGCTCGGCTACTTCGCGCTTCTTTTCGTGACGCCCTTTCTGCGCAGCTTCATTCCGGGACTCGACCTCTTCAACCCGCTCTCGGCGGGGCTAGTGATGGGCTTCATGATCTTGCCGACGGTCTCCTCCATCTCAGCCGACGCGATGCAGTCCGTGCCGCAGAGCTTGCGCGAAGGGGGTTACGGCTTGGGGGCGTCCAAGTATGAGGTCGTCACTAAAATCGTCGTACCCGCCGCGCTTTCAGGCATCGTGGCGTCGTTTATTTTAGCGATGGCGCGGGCGATTGGCGAGACGATGATCGTGACCTTGGCCGCCGGGCAGAAGCCGACGCTGACCTTCGACCCGCGTGAGACGATTGCGACGATGACGGCATACATCGTACAAGCGGGCACAGGCGACGCACCGGCGGGCTCGCTCGCGGCGCGTTCACTCTACGCGGTGGCGGCGACGCTCTTCGTGATGACCCTAGGACTTAACCTCATCGCGCAGCAAGTGGTGAGCCGCTTTCAGGAGCAGTACGAATAATGGACGCACCGGCGAACAAACAAACGCAGTCCACCACGCCTCAAAAGAACAACAAAAGTCTCCTCAGCAACGAGGAAAAGAAGCGTTTAGCCGCCCGCAAACGCGCGGGTAAAATCTTCTCCGTCGTCACCTTTATTCCGGTGGTTTTAGCGATTGCGCTTATCATCGTGCTCTTTTTCGATGTCATTACTGACTCGGTTTCTTGGCAGGTGATGGAGCCTGCCAACAGCGGCGAGACCTTCGCCTGGTCGCTCGCGCCCTTCGGACAAGACGAGCCTATTTTGCGCCGCGAATTTGCCGCACAGGGCAACAATCCCGAAGAGGTTGACGCGATTTTGAACGACCCCGAAGAAAAGCGTCTTTTCTACGCGCGCAACCGCATCGAGTTGATGTGGTACACCGACGAGGGTCCGTTTCGCTGGGTGGTGACGAGTTCTCGCGACGACAACGTGCGGGGTGAAGACAGCAACGTCCTCCAGTACGGTCCGTTCGAGGGCTGGGCGAACCTCGGTGAGATACGCGCCAACTTGGAGGAGGGGCAAAACCTCTATCTCAACCCCTGGCTCGACGCCTCATTTTTTATGAAGAACTCCTCGCGTAGCCCGATTGTCTCCGGGATTCGCACCGCGCTCTTAGGCAGCTTCTGGGTGATCGGCTTCGTCATCCTCTTCTCGATCCCGGTGGGCGTCGGCGCGGCGGTTTACTTGGAGGAATACGCGCCGAACAACCTCTTTACGCGCTTTATCGAGATCAACATCCGCAACCTAGCGGGCGTGCCGAGTATCGTCTACGGTATTTTAGGGCTCTACTACTTCGTGCGCCTTGCCGGGATGGGACCCGTCGTGCTCGCCGCCGCTATCACGCTCTCGCTCCTTATCTTGCCGGTCGTTATCATCGCGGCGCGTGAGGCGATCAAGTCTGTACCTAGTTCATTGCGCCAGGCGAGCTACGGCTTAGGCGCGACCAAGTGGCAAACTGTGAGCCGAGTCGTGGTGCCCAACTCGGTTGCAGGCATGATGACGGGTGTGATTCTCGCCGTCGCCAGGGCCATCGGTGAGACCGCGCCGCTACTCTTGGTTGGCGCGGCTGCCTTCGTACCCTTCTTACCTGACGGACCGTTCTCGCGCTATACGGTGGTACCCATTCAAATCTACTCATGGGTCGCTGAGAACGACGTCGAATTTATTCACGTTGCCTCAGCCGCTATTATCGTGCTGCTCGTCGTGCTACTCATGCTCTACGGTTTTGTCTTCTTTATCCGCCGCCGCTTTGAGCGGAAGTGGTAATAGCAGGTCTAGCGGGAGCGTCCACGCGACTACATATGGTCATAAAAACAGCAGGTAGCATCTGGTCATAACAGCAGATTACCCCGTACGGAGTTTGAACGCCCTCTAGGTACGCGGGTCACTAACGCGCTAGTTGAAATAGCGTTGCTTAACATTCGTGTTGAAACGATGAATCGCTACTGCTGCGCGACGAGACTTGCGTCATTCACACTCGGTTACCACAACAATTCCTTCACTACTGGAGCTTTAACCATGCCCATGCCTGACATCGACTTCGATCACGAAACGATTCATACAGACGTACCCGACGATAGCAAAGTCGCCGTCCACATCGATGACTTCAAACTGTGGTACGACGACTTTCAGGCGCTGCACGGCGTCTCCGTCAAGTTTCCTAAAAACCAAGTCTCGGCGCTGATTGGCGCGTCGGGGTGCGGCAAAACAACGCTGCTGCGCTGCATCAACCGGATGAACGATCTCATCCCCATCGTCAAAACCGAAGGTCGGGTCATCTACGAAGATGTTGACGTTTACGACAGTTCAGTGGACGCTGTCGAGGTGCGCCGCCGCATCGGGATGGTTTTTCAAAAGCCCAACCCCTTCCCTAAAAGCATTTACGACAATGTCGCGTTTGGCCCTAAGCTCAACGGCTACGAGGGCGACATGGACGCGCTCGTCGAGAAGAGCCTCAAAGGGGCTGCCGTTTGGGACGAGGTCAAGGACAAGCTCAAACAGTCGGGGCTGAGCCTCTCGGGAGGGCAGCAGCAGCGGCTCTGCATCGCCAGGGCGATGGCAACCGAGCCCGACGTGATTTTGATGGACGAGCCAACTTCGGCTTTAGACCCCGTCGCCACGGATAGCGTCGAAGAGCTGATTCACGAGATCAAAAAGGACTATACGGTCATTATCGTGACGCACAACATGCAGCAAGCGGGCCGCCTGGCGGACCGAACAGCCTTTATGCATCTGGGCGTGATGGTCGAAGAGGGCCCTACCGATCAAATCTTCACCAACCCCAAGCACAAGATGACCGAGCGGTATGTGGAGGGGCGTTTCGGCTGAGCAGATGTGAGCAAACGAGGGGAGATTCATGAATCTCCCCTACGTCAGCTACGTCAGCGCCGTATGCAAATTGCTGTGATGTGGCGGCGCAGAGGTGAGTTTGAAGCCGCCCCTACGAACTGATCAATTCATCCTTCTTCGAAAATTTGCCGTCTCTGGCTAGAAATCCCTCCGCCTCCTCTTTATTCAGCGGTCTGGAGAAGAAGTAGCCCTGCACGAAGTCGCACTGCAACCCTTTGAGTTGCTCTAACTGCGCTGGCGTTTCTACCCCTTCCGCCACCACATGCATCCCCAAGGTGCGGGCCATCGAGAGAATCGTGCTGACGAGTTCTGCGCCCGCTGCGCCGTCCATCTTGCTGATGAACGAGCGGTCGATCTTGAGGGTGTCGGTAGGCAACTCTTGCAGGTAGGATAAGGACGAATAACCCGTGCCGAAGTCGTCGATGTGGAGTTTCACGCCTAATTCGCGCAGCCCGTTTAGAGACGCTTGCGCAGCCGGGCTGCGGCTCATCATGATGCCTTCGGTGATCTCTAGTTTGAGGTGCTCAGCTTGGAGCCCCGTCTCTTCCAAAACAGATATTACAAAGGGCACAAGGTCGGTGCGGCTGAACTGCTGCGAGGAGAGGTTGACGCTCAAGGTGAGCGCGGGCTGCGACGGATAGAGCGCTTGCCACGCGGTCACTTGCGTACACGCTTCGCGCATCACCCAGCGGTCAATCGCGATGATGAGGTCGGACTCTTCGGCCACGGGCACGAATTCAGCGGGCGAGATAAGGCCGTACACGGGGTGATGCCAACGTACCAAGGCTTCAAAGCCGATGAGCGTGTCATCTTGCGCGGCGAGAATCGGTTGATAGTTAATTTGCAACTCACTGCGTTCGGTAGCGAAGCGCAAGTCAGCTTCCAAGGTCATGAGCATAAGCGCTCGTTCGCGCATCTCGGTGTCGAACAAGGTATATCGGGCCTTGCCGAGCGACTTGGCGCGGTACATGGCGAGGTCGGCGTCGCGCAGCACCTCGTCAGCGCTGTTATAGCCGATATTGCTCGAGACAATCCCAATACTCGCCGAGATATAGACCTCATGCTCGCCGAGTTGAAAGGGCGTGAGCAGCTCGCGCTGGATACGCTCGGCAATCTCCACAGCTTCGTCCACGCTTTCTATATCTTCTAACAAGATAGTGAACTCGTCGCCGCCCAAGCGAGCGACGGTGTCGGCGGGGCGCGTCCAGGTGCTGAGGCTCTCAGCAATCCCTTGCAGGAGCATGTCCCCTACTGAATGTCCGAGGCTGTCATTGACCACTTTGAAGCGGTCGAAGTCTAAAAAGAGCACGGCGAAGTGGTTTTCGGGGTGGCGCTTCTCGCGCTCTAGGGCGTGCGCTAAGCGGTCGTTAAAGAGCGCCCTATTTGCGAGCCCCGTCAAGCTGTCGTGAAAAGCGTCGTGGAGGAGTTGCTCGTTGGCCTGCATCAGCTCGGCGGTGCGCTCCGCGACGCGCTGCTCGAGCCTGCGGTTCGCACGTTCTAGCGCGGCGTTCGCCCTGGCTAACGCCGCCTCCGCTTCGACCCGCGCGGTGATATCTTGCTGCACGCCGATGAAGTGCGTGAGTTCGCCCTTACCACTATAAACGGGCGAAATGATTAGCTCGTTCCAGAAGGGCACGCCGTCTTTGCGGTAGTTTTTGAGGGTGACTTTGCAGCCTTCGCCGCTGTGAAGCGCGTCGCGAATAGCTTGCACGGCCTCCGGGTCGGTGTCGGGGCCTTGTAAAAAGCGGCAGCTCCGACCTAGCACCTCATCCGCTGTGTAGCCCGTAATCGTTGTAAAAGCGTCGTTGCAGTAGATAAGGGGCCGCTCGCTCTGGCTCGCGTCGGCAATCGTGATACCGCTGCTCGCGGCAGCTAAAGCGCGTTCTTGCACGCGCATGATGTCGTCCGTCCAAAGGGCTTTCTGCGCTGGGTCGCCCAAATCTAGCTCGCAGTGCCACAAGGACTCGAGCGCTGTACGCTCATCCAGAAGATCAGCTAGTTGTTTTCTCTTACCTGTCATAGCCCTACCCTAAAGGGTCCTTTCTGACGAGATTCTTATGGTAGCTAAATAACTAGATTTATAGTTGACAAAGCTCAACCTCTCTGCTATGCTGAAGTCGTGGATCACACGCAAGCAGCTACAGCCTTGGACGCTCTCGGCAATCCGGTGCGTTTGCACCTCTACCGCGTCCTCGTCCGCGCAGGTACACCTGGGCTCAACATCGGCGAGTTGCAGGCCAAAGTAGGTGGCATCCCCCGTTCAACTTTAGCCCATCATTTACAAAAGCTCTCCCTAGCTGGTCTCATTCAACAGGAGAAGGAAGGTGCAAGCGTCCTGAGCCGCGCTAACTATTCCGTTATGAACACGTTGGTGAGCTACCTCACCGAAGAATGCTGTGTGGACGAGTGCCGCCCCAAAGAACAGGAGACAGAACAAGTCACTTAATTTTTTTCGCCCAAAGCAACGGTTTAATTAGTTATTTAGTTAAGGAGAACAGATGGATACGAAGGACTTTTTAGCAGCGTTGGAACCCTACCCAACTCGAGCGCTTATCTTCGACTTGGGCGAGCAGCGCGTTCGGCCTGGCTATCACGTGACGGAGGTCAAAGCGGTGAACGTTCAAGGGATGGACTGCGGCGGTCAGGGCGACGCTTGGTCTGAAACCGTGATTCAGCTCTGGGCACCTGACAACGCCAAAGAACCGTTCATGCGCGTCGGCAAGTTTTTGAGTATCTATAGCCGCGTGGCGGAGCGTATTCCGGTTGCCGAGGATGCCGGGGTGAGGCTCGAGTACGGCGACATCGGTGCGCCCGCTATCAGCTATCACGTTCAAAACATTCAACTAAAAGATAAAGAGGTCGTGGTGAGGTTAGCGCCGCCCGCCGTCACCTGCAAAGCTAGGGAGCGTTCATACAGCGACGAACTTGAAAACCTGACGCATGACCTTCCCGTCCTAGACACCGCGTCCAACTGCTGCGCTCCCACAACGCCGAACTCAATCAAGCAAAGCGTGTGCTGTGATTGACTCTGAAGGTCAACCCACGCGCATAGGTCTCTTTATGCAGCCCGTCCATCACCCCGATGAAAACCCGACCCTCGCCTTAGAACGCGACTTGCAGCTTACCCAACACTTGGACACGCTCGGCTACGACGAGGTGTGGATCGGCGAGCACCACTCGACAGGCTGGGAAACGATCGCCTCACCGGATATTTTCATCATGGCAGCGGCGGCGCGTACCCGCTTTATTAAGCTGGGCAGCGGCGTCGTGCCGCTCTCCTTGCACCACCCCTTGCTCGTCGCGGACAACTACGTGCTCTTGGACCACCTTACGAGGGGTCGCGTCATGTTGGGGATGGGACCGGGCGGCGGTTTGCCGAGCGACCCTTATGTCTTTGGACTAGATTCAGAGACGCAGCACCGCCGCACCATCGCCACTTTGGACGCAGTTTACCGTCTGCTCACCTCTACTGAGCCGCTGAGTATAGAGACCGAGTGGTTCACCTTGCGCGACGCGGTCTTGCAGCTTCGGCCTTACACGCATCCGCACATGCCTTTAGCCCTCGTCACGGGCACGAACCGAGACATTTTAGAGCGCATCGGGCGTTACGGTACGCGCTGGTTTGTCGGGACGAGTCCAGATAATTTCGACGAGGCTTGGGCCGTCATCGAGCGAGGTGCGCAAGAGGTCGGGCGCACGGCGGCGCGTTCTGACGCCTATCTTCCGGTGACGATGCACGTGGCAGACACTAGGGAGCGGGCATTGGACGACATCAGAGAGGGTGCGGCGCGGGAACGTTACGACTTCTCGAGCCCTGTCACAGGTTCTCCCCTGCCCGGCGTGCCGCGCGAGCGGTGGGCTGAACACCTCGCGGAGAAAGCCTCGAGCCTCATCGGAACACCCGAAGACGCCTTGACAAAAATCCGCGCTCTGCGAGCTAAGACGGGCGCAGGCGGGCTGCTCATCACCAGTAAGGAGTGGGCGTCCAGAGAAGCAACCTTGAAGAGTTACGAACTTTTCGCCCGCTACGTCATGCCCGAGTTAAGAGGTTCACTGAAAGGTTTGAAGACGGCTGAAGCGGTGGCGAAGCGCTTGGTGAAGCAAGGTTAAATGAACTACGCCTGGCGCATCGCTTGGGCCTTAGCGGTGACGCAGACGGTGGGTTACGGCGTGCTGTACTACACCTTTAGCGTCATGATCGCGCCGATGGAGCGTGAACTTGGCTGGTCTCGGGGCGAGATTTCGGGTGCGTTTTCGCTCGCTTTGCTCCTCTCCGGGCTCGTCGCGATTCCGGTGGGGCGCTTTGTAGACGCACACGGGGCGCGGGGGGTGATGACGGTGGGCTCATGCTGCGGCGCACTCCTCTTATTCACGTGGTCGTTCGTCACCGACCTTAGAGCGTTCTACCTCATTCAAGCGGGCCTCGGTCTGGTGATGGCGGCGGTGCTCTATGAGGTCGCCTTTACCGTCGTCGCGGTGTGGTTTCAGCACCGAGATACTCGAGCCAAGGCGATGCTCCTCGTCACCACGATGGCGGGTTTAGCGAGCACCATTTTCATCCCGCTCGCCACCCTTTTAGTTGAGGTCACGACGTGGCGCGACGCGCTCAGGGTACTCGCGCTTATCTTGGCGGCGGTGACGGTTCCTTTGCACGCGCTCGTACTTCGTCAGCGTCCACAAGCCTCGGCACCGAGTTCGGAAGAGGTTGTGTCTGAGCCTCGAGTAAGCACCGGTCTTCGTCACGCGCTCCGCGCTCCTACCTTTTGGTGGCTCGCCTGCGCGTTTGCCCTTGACCGCGCGGCTATTGTCGCGGTGGCTGCTCACAGCGTGCCCCTCTTGAGCGAGCGCGGCTATTCGCCTGCGCTCGTGGCGGCGGTCGCTGGGTCAATTGGGCTCATGCAAGTGGCTGGACGCTTTCTTTTCACACCCTTGATCACGCGCTTTTCGCTACGCACCCTGAGCGCCTTCACGTTTAGCGCTCACGCGCTCGCACTAGTGACGCTGCTCGCCACCACAAGCGTATGGGGCGTCTGGCTCTTCGCTGCACTTTTCGGCGTGGCGAACGGCTCGAGCACGCTCGCTCGGGCGGCGCTCATCGCCGAGGTCTACGGCGCAGCGCATTACGGCAGCATCAGCGGCAGCGTGGCGGCGGTGATAGCGCCCGCGCAGACTGCCGCGCCGCTCCTCGCAGGTATTCTTTTCGACCTCACAGGTAGTTACACACCCCTACTCTGGATGTTAGTCCTCAGCACGCTACTCGCAGCCGTCGCGGTGACGCAAGCGCAGATCGCTCACGTACCGAGTCACGCTGACTGAGAGAACATCTAAATGCGTTCTCGGAGCGAGGTTCCTAGCTAAAACCACAAACGTCAAGCAGCACCCAAAGTCCGCGCAGCGTGTGCGTTATATTTTAAGTGAAATATTCCACTTCTAAAGGAGCACTATGAAACCTATCTACTGGTTAGGCATAACGCTGTTGTTCGGTCTATGGTCCAGCGTGCAGGCACAAACTATCACGATAGCCACGCATTATCCCCCTGAAAGCATCGCCATCTTAGAACCTTGCTTCGCCACCTATGAGGAGCAAAACGGCGTTCAGATTGAGCATCAACAGATCACCTACGGCGACTATTTGCAGACCATCCTGACTTCTCGCTTAGGCGGCCAGTCGCCCGACATCTACCACGTCTACTCCATCTGGGGCGCGCAGCTCGTTGAAAACGACATCTTAATGACGCCACCCGAGAATATCCTCAGCTTCGTGCAGAACAGCTATGTGGACAACACGGTGAACGCCGCAACCATTCAAGACCAGCTTTGGGGTATTCCGACTGAGGTCAGCAACTACATGCTGATTTACAACAAGAAGCTCTTGCAAGAGGCGGGTTTTGAGGAGCCGCCGACGACCTGGGCGGAACTGCAAGAGGTTGCTCAAGCCACGACCAAGACGAACGACCAAGGTCAGATTACTCAAGCGGGTTTCGCGGCAGGCGAGACCACTGCGGAGGTTGTCCACCCCTTTTTGACGCTGCTCTACTCCAAGGGGTTGGGGCTTTTCACCGAAGACTTCTCCGCAACGAACTTAAACACGCCCGAAGCGCTCGAGGCGCTTACGCAGCACGTCAGCCTCTTTGAGGCGAACGCCGCCACGCCGAGTTTGACCGTGGACGACTTTAACAGCGGGCTCGTAGCGATGGAGATTCAACCCGTGTGGCTGGAGTCTCAACTCCGCGCCGCTTTCGGCGACCAGTTTGAGCAAACGGTCGGTGTTGCGCACATCCCCCAAGGTGAGAACTGGCAGAGCCTCCAGTACGCTTTTTTCTACGCAGTGGACAACAATAGCGACGTGCAGGACGAGGCGTGGGCTTTTCTGGAGTGGCTCAACTCCTCACAAGCCGAGGGCGAGCCCTCCTGCATGGGGCAGATGCTCGTGGACTTAGGCGCGTTGACCGCCAACCAGACAGACATCCAAAACTCCCAGGGCGAACTCGGCGACTTCTTCACCCAACCTTTTGCCGACGCCTTAGACCGCTCTATCACCGAGCCCAACGTGGTGCAAGCAAGCGAGATTTCGCGCATTTTGCAGACCTATATCCAGCGGGCCTGGCGCGGCGAACTCCCGCCCGAAGAGGCGCTCTCCAGGGCCGACAGCGAAATCAGCAACATCCTAGCGGAGTATTACTAACGTTTTGAAGAGGGTCTTGGCTCTGACCTTGAACCCTCTATTCACCCAAAGCTTCATCTTTTGCGCGAACTCACCTCACTACAGCAGCCATTAGGGAGGTTACTTACATGTACATCTACCATACGTATATCCCCTCGGGCCAATGACAACCAAGCCCGCAACCGACGCAGCAGCGGACACAAACGTCACCGCCGCGTCTAAAAAACAACCCAAACGGCGCATTCAACAAAAAGACTGGGCTCCTTACGTCTTCCTCGCCCCCACCCTCCTCTTCTTCGTTATCTTCTTCTTGCTCCCTATCGGCTTCTCGCTCTACCTCACCTTCACCCGCTGGAACCCGCTCTCCGCGCCGAACTGGATAGGTCTGGACAACTACACCTATCTTTTTAGCGACCCGACCTTTCTCTTATCCTTGCGGCACACCCTCGTTTTCGCCTTCGGCACGGTGTTAGTTGGCGTACCCCTGGCGCTTATCATCGCCTTCGTCTTCACCCAGAGCCGCTACCGGGCGCTGTGGCGCTCGCTCTTCTTCTTACCGATGATCACCAACGTCGCGGCGATCGGTTTTTTGTGGCAGTTCATCCTAGACGGCAACGGCGGGCTCATCAACCGGGCCCTCAGTTGGGTCGGTATCGTCGGCCCCGACTGGCTCAGCGATCCGTCCGTGGCGATGTGGGCGGTTATCATCGTGGCGGTTTGGTACTATATGGGGCAGAATATGATCCTCTTCTCGGCGGGTTTAGAGGGGATTGACGATTCGTTTTACAACTCAGCCAAAGTGGACGGCGCGAACACCCTACAGATGTTCTGGCACGTGACCGTGCCGCTGATTCGTCCGACGCTGCTCTTCGTGAGCATCACCAGCTTCATCTCCGCGATGGGAGCCTCGTTCGCGCTCATCCTCGTGTTGACGGGCGGCGGCCCGGTGCAAAGCACCAACGTCACCGCGCTCTACATGTATCAGATGGCCTTTACCGACTTGCGCATGGGCCGCGCGGCGGCGGCGGCGTTCGTGCTCTTCGTCGTGATCTTTTTGATTACTTTGGTGCAACTGCGCGTTTTTCGGCGGGGCGGCATTGAGTCTTACTAAGCATACTGAAAGTCTCACCGGGAATCCTACTGGATGTCTCACCGAGACCGAGAAGATGAAGGAGGCGTTATGACAAGCGGATGGAGACTAGGAAGCGTGCTCAAATACGCGCTCCTTATATTGGGCGGCGCGATCATGCTCCTGCCTTTTTTCGAGATGTTTGTGGGCGCATTGCGTACGCCCGCCGAGCGGTTCGCGCAGCCGCCCGTGTTTTGGCCCGCTGACCCGCAGTGGGGCATCTACCGAGAGGTCTTTCAGAGTCTGCCCATCCAGAAGTGGTACGTGAACAGCGTCATCGTCACGGTGGCGATTACCGCATTACAGCTCCTAACGAGCACGATGGCGGGCTTTGCGCTCGCTAAGTATCAGTTTTGGGGGCGCAACTGGTTTTTTCGGGGCGTCTTGTCCGCGCAGATGTTCCCGTTTTTTCTGTTTCTCATCCCGATGTTCTTCCTCATGCGCTTTTGGCCTTTGGCAGGTGGAAACAGCATCTTGGGCGCTGGGGGAACAGGGCTATTAGGGACGTACGCCGCGCTCATTCTGCCCTTTCTCATCACCTGGTACGGCATCTTTATGATGCGGCAGTTTATGGTGAATATTCCGACTGAGCTGTTAGAGGCCGCCCGCATCGACGGCTGCAGCGAGTTTCGCATCTTTGCACAGATCGTCTTGCCACTTGTCAAGCCCGCGCTCGCTACTTTAGGCATCTTCGTCTTCGTCTATCAGTGGAACGAATTTATCTGGACGCTGACCATCACCCGCTCCGCGTCCGACCTAGAAACGCTGCCCGTCGGGATTTACCTCTTGCGCGGCGCATTTGGCAATATCGAGGACGAATCGTTGCAACAAGCCGCTCTAGCTGTGAGCACCGTGCCGCTCGCGATTCTCTTTTTGGCGCTGCAACGCTACTACATCAAAGGGCTCACCATGTCGGGGATCAAGGGTTGACTCGAGACACCACACCGCAAGAGGTCGCACTCGAAGAGGTTCGTGAGCGCTATAAGGCGGCGCTACCCGAGGGCACCTTCTTTCACTTTTCGATGACGGCGTTGGGCGCTGTTCTAACGCCCTCTGGCGTACGCGCCTGGACAAGCCTCTTCTTGCCCGGTCCTTTAGGCGGCGGCGACGGCTACGGGCTCAGCGACGCAGAAGCTGAAGTCGGCTCGCTCGGCGAGTTGCATGAGCGCTTGCAGAGCTTATGGGTGGTGCCGACATTGGAGAAACAAAGAGGTTCCTACAACGATTTGGTCAATACCTACGGTGCAGACGCCGTGGTTGACCCAGTCACGCTTGGGTTGCCCGCAGGCTGCGATTACAGTCCAGATAAGCCGCGCTTTTGGGTCCAGATGCAGCGCTATCCAGAAGGGAGCAAGTGGGTTTTGCTCGAGGCGGCGGCCTCGAGCCCCGCCGAACTCCCTGAAGATTACGACCCTCTATTCATAAGCGTCTCCAACGGTCTCGGCGCAGGCTTGAGCGTTGCACGCGGCCTTTGTCACGGCATCTTGGAGATTTTGCAGCGCGACGGCAATAGTGTAAATTACCGTGCGCTCGACCGAGGGCGCGTCCTTGACCTCTCCGAAGGGGTACCTGAAAGCGTCAAAGAAATTTTGGAGCGTTTGAGAGGTGCCGGGCTCACGGTTAACGTCAAACTCGCCGCGACGGACTTTGACCTCGTCAACCTCTATGTGAACGGCTATGGGCCGGACGACGACGTGCCGCAAATCAAACTCGCGGCGGGCGGCGAAGCGTGCGACTTAGACCGCGCGGCAGCCTTGCGCAAAGCGCTCTTGGAATTCGCCTTTTCGCGGGCGCGTTTGGCGTTTAGCCATGGGTCTTTAACGAAAGCTCAAGAGGTCGCGCCATCAGGTTACTTGGAGGCTCACTACGCTCACGCCAAGGATGTTGCGGAGGAGCATAGGGCCCTCAGCGCCACCTCACGTTGGTTGGACCTCTCCACCGCTGAACTTAGAGTGGAGCTTGCGCCAATTTACGCGCAACGTGAATCCGTTCCTTTTACAGCCTTACCTGAGCAACCCGACTTGGCTGCTGCGTCCCCTGAAGAGAGGTTGCGTGAGGTTGCGAAGCGCTTAGAGGGGTTTGATATTTTGTACCTCGAGCTTGCTACACCTAAAGCCAGAGAACACGGGATCAGAGCCATCAAGGTCGTCATACCCGGCTTAGAGGTCGAAACCGCGTCGTACGGGCGTATCGGCGAGCGCAACCTGGGCCGACTGCTAGAACGTGAGAGCCCGCTCGTCGGGCTGGGGACGCCCCCGCCTGGCGCGAAGCGCATTCACTTGACCGAAACGGCTGAGGCTCGCTTAGGCGACCAGGCTTGGTTTCACTTAGAACGCTTAGACGAAACCGTCGGCAACCTCTACGCGCTCTACCGAGAACCCGCCCGGCACGCGGTTCGTTACGCCCTCGGAGAGAGACCGTAGCGAACGTGGACTTAGCCGACCTCATCCAAAACGCCGAAACGCACGTTCAGAGACTCGCAGAGCGCGACTACCACCGCGAAGGTGTCGAGATGATGTTGGTGCTCGAGGACCTCTCCGCGTACGCTAGAGAAGCAGACGCCACCGAGAAGGTCAATCGGCATAATGCTCTGCTCGCCCAAGTCGTTCAAGAGGTCACGGCGCGTCTTTCGCGGGTTGAGACCCCTACTCGCGCCTTGCAGTTGGCGCTCGAGGCCGCCGCCTTCTACGACTTTGGGCACGGTATGGCGGTAGAGACCGAAACCGACCCGCCCGCACTCGCGCCTAGCGAACACCTAGAAACCGCGCAGGTTGTGGGGGCGATTCGTAGCGGACGCTTCATCCGCTCGGTCAACTTTCACAATACGTTTGCTGAAGACAAAGAGAAGCTCAGAGCGCAACTCCGGGCGCTCGACGAACGTTTTAAGAGCGTCGGCACAGCCGAGTTGGATAGCCTCACCTACGGCGAGCCCTGGACGGACGCGCGTCCGCCTATCCTGCTGGTCTTTTACGAAGGAACGCGCAATCACTTCGATGTGGCCGCGCCGCTACTAGAGGAATTAGGACTCACGGGCGTATTCTGCCTCATCCCCGGCTTTATCGACGCGCCGATAGCGGAACAGGTGAATTTTGCCGCTCAGCGTTCTATCGACGTGAATCCGCGCGAGTACGCCGATGGGCGCGTCGCCATGACGTGGGACGAAGTTCGCCAATTGACCGCTCACACCTTTGTGTGCCACACGATGACGCACGCCGACCTGGACGACGAGAGCGCCGACCTGTGGCGCGAGAGCGCGGGCGCGGTCAAGCGCTTAGAAGAAGAACTCGGCAAAGAGGTCAACGCCTTCGTGTGGCGACGCGGCGCACCGTGGGGTGCGTCATCACGCGCCGATGCGTACTTGCAAAGCGTAGGAGTTCGCTTTCTTCTAAGCAACTTTAAGGTGACGCGGCTGCCCTCGGCTTAGTCGTCTTGCTCAATCATCTGCGCACAGCTAGAGCCTTCACAATTTGTACTGTAGTCCTTATTGAGCAGGTCTTATACCAGACTGAAGAAGGGATGGCACAATGTGAGGGCGTCTGAAGTTACGCACATAGTGCGTTTGAGGATGGCACTTTGTGCCATCCTCAAATCACTTTGGTATTACAGCAGAACAAAAACGAGGTTCCATCTCACTGAGCACTGCTTGATCCACCGCAAGTGTTCATAATTTGATGTTGCCCGCTCGACTCTTACACAACCTTTATACCCAACCGCTAAAATCCTAATATACTGGGTGGGTTTGGCGGTAGGTCACTTGAGGTTTGCGCGTTAGGGTCTCCCTAACCGAAAAGAAGGGATTTGAGTAAATATGGACCCGATTATGATTCAACTGGGGCCGTTAGCGGTTCGCTGGTACGGCTTTTTAATTGCGCTGGGGGTGCTTCTGGGCTCGAGCTGGTCACTTAGAGAGGCCGAAAAGCGCGGACTTGACACAGAAAAGCTCTTGGACATGACGCTGTGGCTGGTCATCGCCGGGCTTATTGGCGCACGCTTCATCTACGTCATCACGAGCCCGAGCGCTTACTTCGGGCCGGGCGGCAACCCCTTAAACGCCTTTGCCATTTGGCAGGGTGGCGGCAGCATCCACGGGGGCGTGCTGGGTATTTTCATCGCCGTGTGGCTCTATTCGCGCATTCACGGCCTCAACATGTGGTCGTACTTGGACGTGCTCGCGCCCGTGGGCGCACTCGGCGTCATTGGCGGACGCATCGGCAACTTCATGAACGGCTCGGACACGACGGGTAGGCTTACCGGTTGGCCGATTGGCTACACTTGGCCGGAGCCGGGCACCGATACGTTCGGCGCGTTCGGGCGTTTCGTTTTCGGCGATAACCTGTGGGCAGCCTATCCGGGCACGTGCAGTTTGGGCTCGAGCGTCAGCCTCTCACAGTGCGTCGCACAAGGCGGCGAAATCCTGCGCGGTCCCGTCCACCTCACGCAAATTTACGGTGCACTTATCGGCGTGATTTTGGTCGGCATCGTCTGGTGGGCGTTTCGGCGCAGCCGCACGCCGGGCTTCGTCTGGTGGCAGTTCATCTTGTGGTACTCGGTCTTGCGCTCGGTTTTAGAGGAGACCTTTCGCGACAACCCGCTCTTCTGGAACGTCTACCTCTCCGAAGGGGTGAACGCGCCGGGCATCGGCCTCTTTACGCTGACGCAACTCGTGAGCGTACCCCTCGTGCTTATCTCTATCTACTTCCTCCTCATTCTCAACCCTGACCAAGTGGATAAAAAAGAGAAACTTTCGATGAAAGCGAGAGGTCGCTAAGTGCCCTTAGCCGTCGTTGTTTTAGCTGCCGGACAAGGCACGCGGATGAAGTCCGACCTGCCCAAAGTGCTTCACGAAGCGGCGGGGCGTCCACTTGTGGAGCATGTGCTACGGGCGGTGTATCCGTTAGGGCCTGAGCGGGTCGTCGTCGTCACGGGCTACAAGGCCGAAGAGGTCGAGGCGAAATTAGCGGGTGAGTCCGTTCAGTTTGCCCGGCAGACCCAACAGTTAGGAACAGGTCATGCGCTTTTGCAGACGAAAGAGGTGTTAGAAGACTTTGACGGCGCAGTGATGGTCTTGAACGGCGACGGACCTCTTCTCAAAACGGAGACACTAAAGCGGTTGGCGCAAACCCAAGGAGACTCAGGCGCAGGCATGACCCTCGTCACGTGCGAGGTGAACGACCCAACAGGTCTGGGGCGCATCATCCGCAAGGCGGACGGCAGCGTCGCGAAGATCGTCGAGGAGAAAGACGCCACGGAGGAAGAGCGTCACGTGCGTGAAATCAACCCCGGCATTTACATCTTCAACCGCGACGTGTTTAGCGTCGCGGCAGGGCTCTCCAACGACAATGCCGCAGGCGAATACTACATCACCGATTTGGTTGACCTCTATTTGAGAGCAGGACACGCGGTGCAGGCAGTTAAAATTGAAGATGAAACGGAGATTTTGGCCGTTAATGACAGGGAGCAGCTTGCTGCGGTCGAGCGGATTTTACAGGCGCGCACCTCTTAACGCATCGCCATCACCTCATGCAAAAGATTCGTAAAGGTCTCCGGGTCGTCCAACCAGGGATAGTGCCCTGCATCTAAAAGGCTCGTTAAAGCGTGCGGCATGACGGATAAAATGCGTTCGGCTTGGTCGGGGTAGCAGGTTTTATCGTCCTTGCCGATGAGGATGACGGTCGGGTGCGTAATGCCTACGGGGTTCACGTTCAACGCCCAGACATCCGCACTGGTGGGGTCAGTGGGAATGCTCTCCGTCAGACCTGCGAATGACTCGGCGTCGCTGTGCTCGAGCCTCAGCCGGCTCCCCACTTTAGGAAACTCCATCGCGTCGAAGAGCTGCTTAGCTCCCAACCAAGAGGTCGCTTGTTCGACGCGCTCCGCTGGCGTCATCTCGTCTACGCTAAGTTCGTCTTCATTTTCACTAAGCCGCGCCGCCTCGCGCTGCATCGCCAGGGCTAAAAGCGACATGTCCACCCAAGGATTGACCAGAATGAGGCGCGTGACGCGCTCCGGGTGCTGCTCAGCAACGCCTAGCGCGACCATCGCGCCGAAGCCGTGGGCTAAGAGGGTGGTTTGCTGCAGCTCCAACCCGTCTAAAATGGCGATGACATCAGCCGTTAGCTGCTCTAAATTCAGCGCGTTATCGCCCCTGTCCAACGATGGACTTCGACCTGCGCCGCGCTGGTCAGCGTAGATGAGCCTGTAGCGCTCCAACTCGTCGCCCATGAGGTCGCGAAAGGAGTAGCTGTTGTAGCCGGGACCACCGTGCAAGTAGAAGATAGGCGGCGCGTCCGGTGGGCCGACGACCTCTAAGTAAAGCTCAGCGCTCTCAACCTCTAAGCGGTACGCCGTGTCAGTAAACGTCTCACCACGTTCAGGATTACGTTCGGTGTTCGTCATATCGATATCCATATGGACGTACTCTAAAGTCTCAGTGCTCAGGGCGCTGTAGCGCGTCCTCAATCCTCAGCGTTGCGAAAAATCCAAAGTTTCGTGCCCTCTGGGGCTGCGGGCAGCGTGTCATTCGCCCAAATCGCCACGAGTAAGTAGAGGTCGGCTTGTTGGGCGCTCGCCAAAAGTACAACCTCTTGGCACGCTTCTGCGCGTAATAGCTCAGCGCGAAACGCCTCCAAGATAGCTCGAGCGTCCTCACCCGAACGTTCGAAAAAGATCGTCACCTCCACTCCAGCTTTGTGAACCATCTCAAGCATTCCCATGAAAAGTATGCTACCTTAAACTATGTAACACTTACAGTTCCTTACCGCTTGGCACACGGCAGCGCTCTGCTCTTTACGTTGGCTCAAAAACCGCTCAGAGAGTAAGTGCTTATTTTTAGAGACATTCCTCACTGTGGAGGAAACCATGAAAACCAAACGACCTAGAGTTCGCACGCTCCAGGAGCTTCAACCCTTGGTGAAGCGCGGCGACTACCGCGTCTGCGCTCACGCCGCCCGCCACGCCGCCTGCGAAGGGTTTACCGAGCGTGACATCGTCGGAACGATGCTCTACGGGCGCGAGTTGCTGCGCTACGTCTATGACGAACGGCTTTTAGTCTTGGGCTATATTCGCCCGAGCGTGGAGGTGCAGATTCCACTCCATGTGGTGCTCGAGTACGCCAAACCGAGATGGGTGGACGTCGTCACCGCCTTTATCCCCAAAGACGCCCACCACGCCGTCTCACGCGAGCGCCTAGCCGAGATGCTCCGCTACGACCGCGTGCCGAAACGCGGGGAGCGAGAGCACCGTGAACATATCAAGTTGGTTGGACGCGAACTAAGTTCGTAATCTAGGGCAGTGCGTACACACGCCTCGCATTGGCGTCGGTGACCTCTTCGAGGCTCGCCACGCTCTCTTCACGCAGCTCGGCTAAAAACTGCGCGGTGAGCCGCACGTTCGCCGGAACGTTGCGTTCGCCGCGCTTCGCTTGTGGCGTGAGGTAAGGACTATCGGTTTCGACCAAGAGCCGTTCACGCGGGACGCGCTTGGCAGCAGCTTGTATCTCTTTGGCATTTTTATAGGTGAGGTTGCCCGCAAAGGAGACGAACCAGCCAAGTTCTAAGCCCGCCTCCAACAAACCTTTATGACCGTTGAAGCAGTGCAAGATGCCTTTCGGGTGCGCCGCTTCGGTGATGAGGCGAGCGGCCTCTTGCGAGGCGACCTCTTGCCCCTTCTTATCGCGCACGTGCAACACGAGCGGTTTACCTAGCTGCTTCGCTAAATCAGCTTGCCACCGAAAACTCTCACGTTGCGCTTCGACAGGGTGCTTGTCCCAATACGTATCCACGCCCGTCTCCCCTATCGCCACAACTTTTGGATGACGCGCCAGCTCTTCGATCTGCTCGCGGATAAGAGGTTCCGCCGCCTCATCCACATCGGTCGGATGAATACCCACTGCCGCCCACACATGCTCAAAGCGCTCAGCAAATTGCAACGTCCGTTTGCAGCGCTCTAAGGTCGTACCGATGCTAATAATAGCGTCCAGTCCCGCGTCGGCGGCGCGTTCAGGGTCTTCGCAGTAGTCGAGGTGGCAGTGCGTATCAATCATAGAACCAGCATATACGGCTTTTCTCGTCAGATATCGCGGAAGATATGCACTATCGGCTGCACAATTCGAAACTTCATTAAGCGCGTCATCATGAAAAGACCCTAAAGCCCAAAAACTTCTTCGTGAGAATTTTGTAAGACGCGCTTTGCTACCCTCTATGTACGTAAGGGAGGTAATATCTATGGTGCAGCACGTTCAGGTAGGTAGCGTTCATGAGAGCATTCCGCAGCTCTCTAACCAGGAGCTTCGCGAGGTCATCGCCACCTGCGAAGAGGCGATTTCCGAGGGCACGGCCCGCATTGAAGATTACGAGGCGTTCGTCCTGGCTCAGCAGGAGTTGGCGCGGCGGCTTTGGCTTTAAGAGGTCGGCTAGTTAGCATAGCGCCAAGAGCACATTGAGTAGCGTAACAGTTGTGACTGTTACGCTACTGTTTTATTGATTTGTCTTATTTCTGTAAGTTTGCGGTAGAAACATAGGGCTGACTTTGATTTGTTTTCGGGCTCGAGCCCAGCCCCTCAACACCGACTTAAATAACTCTCAGCAACACTAAAATTCACTTTTAATTTCACCAGGTATAGTGGATGTATGACACGCATCTTACCTGTCTTGCTCCTTGTTAGCCTCGTCGCCTGCGCCCCGCGCACCCGCCCCGCAGCACCTACTACTGTGCCGACTACTACAGCGCCTACTACTACAACACCAACAAGCAGTAGCGCGACCTTTTACGACGACGGCGTCGCCTCTTGGTACGGACCGAACTTCGTAGGAAGGCCCACGGCCAATGGCGAAATCTTCGACCCCTCCCAGCTCACCGCCGCGCATCAGACGCTTCCCTTTGATACGCTTGTGCAGGTGACGCATTTGGAAAACGGGCGCAGCGTCGTGGTGCGCATCAACGACAGAGGACCGTTTGTAGATAGGCGCATTATCGACCTCTCCCGCGCCGCCGCCGAGCGCATCGACATGATCGGCAGCGGCACGGCGCAGGTACGCTTGGACCTCTTGGAAGCTGCGCCCGAGCGCCTCACTACTGCACCCTCAGACGATTTAAGCGGCTTTCAAATCGCCTCGCGCTTTCATCAGCCCGGTCAGTTGCTCCTTTTACGCTCCGCGCAGAGTCAACCTCTCCTCGTGCGTGTCGTAAGGGGTGAGGTAGCGGGCGCGGACTTGATTTTGTCCGAAGAGGCGTATCGGCATTTGGGGGCGGAGGTGTCGGTGCAGGACGCTTCCTAAAAAAGCAACGAGCAATGAGTTGAAAGTGAAAGTCTTTACTCATTGCTCGAAACTCATTGCTTGTTGAAACGTCAACCTCTTTACACCTCTGTCAAAACCTCCTTGTGACAGGCTCGAGCGATCTCTTCAGCCAGCGGACGGATGTCGCGGTTTTGCTCCAATCCCGCAATCAGCGCCGAGCCGACCACGACGCCGTCCGCTACGGCGGCGACGGGCTTAGCGGTTTGCGCGTTCGACACGCCAAAACCAACCGCCACGGGCAAGTCACTCACCGCTTTGACACGTGAGACGAGGTTGGGAACGTCGGCGCTCAGCGCGTCTCTCGCGCCTGTTACGCCCGTAACCGACACGGCGTAGATGAAGCCCCGACATGCCTGCGTAACGAGTTTGAGCCGCGCTTCGGTTGAGGTTGGCGCGACTAAGAATACCGTGTCTAAGTCGTTCTCCCTCGCCGCCTGAATGAACGTATCGCCTTCGTCGGGCGGCAAGTCGGGCAAGATGACGCCGTCCGCGCCTGCTGCTTTGAGGTCTTCGGCGAAACCTGCTTCGCCCCGTGAGTAACAATAGATCGGATTGTAATAGGTCATCATCACAATCGCTTTGTCGCTCGTTTTGCGCAACTCACGGATGAGGTCTAGCGTTTTCTGTGTCGTCATCCCTTGCGCTAAAACTTTCTCCGAAGAGCGCTGGATGGTCGGACCGTCGCCCAAAGGGTCCGAGTAGGGTAAGCCGACCTCTAACACATCGGCGACCTCTAAAAGCGCCCTCGCGGTCTCCAAGAACGTCTCTTCGTCTGGAAAACCCGCCGTGAGAAACGGCACGAACGCCGCTCGCCCTTCACCTCTCGCCTTTTCAAACGCTGCATCTATCCGGCTCACGACGCCACCCCCGCTTCCTCGCTCATCTTGAGCACCCGCATCGCCTCGTTCACGTCCTTGTCGCCGCGCCCTGAGAGGTTAATGACGATGATCTCCTCTTTGGACATCTTGGCGGCGAGTTGCATGGCGAAGTAAACGGCGTGGGCGGTCTCTAAAGCAGGGATGATCCCCTCGATTTCGCTCAGCGTCCGAAACGCTTCTAACGCTTGCGCGTCATCCACGCCGACGTACTGCGCTAAGCCCGCGTCCGCGTAGTACGAGTGCTCCGGCCCGACGCCCGGATAGTCGAGCCCCGCTGAAACCGAATGCGCAGGTGAAATCTGCCCGTCGCCGTCGCTCATCAAGTACATCAGTGCGCCATGCAGCACGCCCTTTTTCCCAGCCGAAATGCTCGCCGCGTGCGCGCCCGTCCCGACGCCGTGCCCCGCCGCCTCGACGCCGTAGAGCGCAGGGCGCTCCGAGGCGTCCATGTAAGCGTAGGGCGCAAACAGCCCAATTGCGTTCGAGCCGCCGCCGACGCAGGCTACAACCGCCTCCGGGACGCGCCGCCCTTCTTGTTGCTCTAACTGCGCGATGGTCTCCAAACCGATGACGCTCTGAAAGTCGCGCACCATCATGGGGTAGGGGTGCGGCCCCACGACCGAGCCGATGATGTAGAAGGTATCACGCACGTTTGTCACCCAATCGCGGATGGCCTCGTTCGTCGCGTCTTTCAGGGTGCGCGTTCCACTTGTGACGGGGCGCACCTCTGCGCCTAAGAGCTTCATCCGAAAGACGTTCAGGGCTTGCCGCCGCACGTCCTCTTCGCCCATGTAGACCACGCATTTGAGACCGAAGAGCGCCGCCGCCGTCGCCGTCGCCACGCCGTGCTGCCCCGCGCCCGTCTCAGCGATCACGCGCTCCTTGCCGAGCCGCTTGGCTAAAAGCGCTTGTCCGACAGTGTTGTTGACCTTATGTGCGCCCGTATGGTTCAAGTCCTCGCGCTTCAAATAGAGCTTCGCGCCGCCGCAGTGTTTGGTTAAGTTCTCCGCCAAGTAGAGCAGGCTGGGGCGGCCTACAAACGTTTCTAAGTAGTGCCGAAACTCGGCCTGAAAACTCTCGTCGTTAGCGGCTTTTTCGTACGCTTCGGTGAGTTCGTCTAAAGCGGGAATGAGCGTTTCAGGGACGTAGCGTCCGCCAAATTCGCCGTAGCGCCCGCGTTCGTTGGGCAAGGGGAACATAGGTATACCTCCAGTGGGAGTTGTAGTTTTGGGATTTGAAGATTGGAAAAGCAGTTGGCTTTTAGCAGTTAGCTAAAGGCGGTATTTTAGATGAGTAGGAATGCCGCAGATATCATCTTATGACGTGCGTGCCAAACATTGCTCTATCTACCGAGGGCGTTGCTGATCAGATAATACCTGCTTTACGCCACCAACGCTGATGACGCCACTTGAAGCTGCGCGGGGTCCTAGTGCGGTTCATTACCTCAAGTGTAGCGGAAAAGCCCGTAGCTTGTCCAGAAGAGAGGTCAAGCGTGTGATATTTCTAAAGACTTGAACGTGCCCTCGAGCCACCAAAGTGCGCTAAGCACTCCTTTTTGCCAAGAGGTGCAGCGTTAGGCTAAAGGTAGTTCTTTGAGGAGGCCAAGTCATGGCGATGGAAACGCTGCAAAATCAAGACGACTTAGAAAAAATGTTGGCGCGTTCGGAAGAGGAAACCGTGGTGCTCTATAAGCACAGCGCCACATGCCCCGTTAGTGCCCGCGCTCAGGAGCAAATCGTCCCGCTCAAACACGAAATGCCCGTCTACTCAGTGGTCGTTCAGTATGCCAGAGACGTGTCCGAAGCCGCCGCTAAGACCCTAAACGTGACGCATCACACGCCGCAGGTCATTGTGATTCGCAACCGAGAGGCGCAGAAGCACCTCTCACACGAGGGGATTACGACTGAAGTGGTGCGCGAGGCGGCGACGGCTTAAAAGGTTCAGTCACCATTCGCGCGGCTCGTCTTCTGCTCGCAGTTCCGTTTATCTTAGCGGGCGCGAATCACTTTTTTAGCCCGAATATTTACCTAAGTATTATGCCGCCCTATCTGCCGTTTCCGCTTGCGCTCGTTTACATCAGTGGATTTTTTGAGGTGTTGGGTGGCGCTGGCGTGCTTACACCACGCTTCCGAAAAGCAGCAGGTTGGGGTCTTGTCGCTCTGCTCATCGCAGTGTTTCCCGCGAACCTCTATATGGTAACGGAAAGCGAACCGTTCACCTCTCGGGGCATCCCGCTTTGGGCGCTCTACGCCCGCCTCCCCTTGCAACTCGCTCTTATCGCTTGGGTTTACTGGGTGACGCAGACTAAGCAGACCGCGAGGTAATCGAGAGAAGGTGTCCCGTTTTATGTGTGAAAGCTGATGTGTGTCCCTCACAGACATCCCGCCACTGCATAAACCCATAAACCGTGGTATACCGTGCCCTGACCAAGAGGTCATTCAGAGCGGTGGCAGCGCCGCCGTGTAGCTCCTCACGCAGTTTCTACCCCCCCGCTTCGCTTCGTAGAGCGCGCGGTCTGCTTGACTGACAAAGGTCGCGAGGTCGTCTTTGAGGCGCGGTGTGATGGTCGCTACGCCGAGGCTGAGCGTGACGACGCCTCCGTGCGGTGAGTATTCGTGAGGCAAGCACAGGGCTTCGACGTTGGAGCGCAACTTCTCCGCAACGACCTCCGCGCCGCGAATATCGGTGCTGGGCAAAACTACCGCGAACTCTTCGCCGCCGTAGCGAGCGACTAAGTCTCCAGCGCGGTGCGGATACTGCGCGAGCGTCTGCGCTACAGTTGCCAAGCATTCATCCCCTTGCTGATGTCCGTAGCCGTCGTTGTAGGGCTTAAATGCATCGATGTCGCAGAGAATCAGCGAGAGTGAGCCCTGCTGCCGCACGGCGCGTCGCCACTCGAGCCCCAATACCTCATCGAAGCGCCGCCGATTGGCGATGCTTGTGAGACCGTCCAAAAAGGAGAGGGCTTGGAGCTGCTTGTTCGCCTCTTTCAGCTCCGCCATAAGGCGCTCCAGCTCCAGCTCTCGCGCCTTGCGCTGGTCGGTTTCATGCTTGAGCTGTAAGGCGGCGCGGACCCTTGCGCTCAGTTCGGCCCTGCTGGGCGGCTTGATGATGTAGTCGTTGACCCCTACCGAAAATGCCTCTTGCAGCGTGCCCAAGTCGTGGCTCGCCGTCACGATGATAACAGAGATGTCTTTGAGGTGCGCTTCGCGCTTCATGATGGCGCAGGCTTCGACGCCGGAAAGCCCCGGCATATTTTTGTCCAAGAGGACGAGGTCCACCTCTTCGGAAACCTTAGCGCCTTTGTCACGCAAATAATCGAAGAGTTGCTGCGCACTGGCAAACGTCTCAACCTCGGCGTGACCGACCTCTTTAAGCACATTCGTGAGCACGCGGCGCTGTGAAGCGGAGTCGTCAACTACTAAAATCATAAGACCCGAGGAGACGTCGTTCTAAATACGGCTCCAAACGCCACAAGACAACGAGGGAGGAAACGTAACATATAGTTATTAACCTACCCATTTTAAGCGCCACATCACGTCAACTAATTCACGTTTTTGAGGTAGATTTTGTAGAGGACTCTATGACATATACCTCATATTTTATGTAGGGCGTCCACCTCGAATGTGCTCACGGGCAACCTCCGACCACACGCCCTCCGGCAAGGGGTGAACGCCCGCTCGCCACGTTTTGCCTTCCGAAACGCTAAAAACCACCCCCGCGACCATCACCGCTAAGGTCAAATCAAAGGCGTTGAGGCTATCGCCGTGTCCCGCCGTGAGGTTCGCCATCGAGCCGCCCGCGAAGAGGTACAGCGTTTTGCCCTTCACCTCGCACGCTTCCACAAAGGGGATGACCTCTCGCCGCTCTCTAAGCACCGAGAGGTCAATTTCATCGGCGACGTGCCCGACGTTGAGCAAAAAACAATCAGGTTTGAGCTGGTGGATGACCTCTCGACTCAGAACGTTGGGAACACCAGTCGCCGTAACCATCACATCAGCGTGCGCAGCAAGGTCTAACACCTCTCCCGTATGCCAACCTGCGTAGGTGGCCTCGAGCCGCCGAGCCGAATTCCTCTCGACCACGTTCACCGTCCCCCCAAACGCCCGCGCCGCCTCCGTCACCCCTTGCCCCACGGAGCCGTAGCCAACGACGACGACGCGCTTGCCGTGCAGCGAAAGCTGGGTGCGCTCGCAGAAGGTCTGCCAGGTGGAGAGGCCGACCAAGTAGCGGTTGTGGAGCCCCTCTTTGATGGGCAAATCGTCCCAGTTGAAAACGGGATAGTGCAAGTCTAAGTTTTGCAAACGGTTGATGCCTGAACCTGTCGCCTCTAAACCCACCTGAATAGAAGCCTCACCTCTTTTGTGCGCCGCCACGCTCAAGTCCGCGCCCATCTCGCAGGTGTGGGTGGGTTGCCAAGAGAGCGCCCTCTCCACACCCTGTTCAACATCCGCATCGTTCATCCCCCGCCAAGCGTGAGCCTTTGTACCTCTTTTCTCGAGATACCCGACGACCTCATCTCGCACCGTCGTCTTATTGCACGTCGTCAGGAAGAGGTCCGCACCTCTTTCTAAAAACGCCGCGAGCGCCAGGATCATCTTGAGGTCTAAATGCACCGAGCACGCGAGCCGCACACCCGCTAAGTGGGGTAACCGTTCGCAAGTTCTCTGCGTCAGCGGCATGTTGAGACGCGCCCACGCTAAGGACCTCTCGAAGTCCACGCCTCTACGCCTATTCGCCGTGAATCGTGATGGTAAGTTTTCGGGAGCCGCCCCGCTCGCGGTGCTCACAGAGGTAAATCCCCTGCCACGTGCCGAGCACGGGTTTGCCGTCTTTGATGGGGATAGAGAGCGAAAAGCCTAAGAGCGACGCTTTGATATGCGCGGGCATGTCGTCGGGACCTTCTAAGGTGTGCTGAAAATAAGACGCGCCGTCCGGGACCATCCGCTCGAAGAACCGCTCGAAGTCGCCGCGCACGTCCGATGAGGCGTTCTCGTTCAAGGTCAAACTTGCAGAGGTGTGCTGGATAAACACGTGCATCAGACCAACGCCGATGCTGTTTATATTCTCGAGCTGCGCCATCACCTCATCAGTGATGAGGTGAAAGCCGCGTTCTTTAGGGCTGAGTTGAACCGTCTGCTGAGACCAGGCCATGCGCTACTATGTCACGTCGGAGGGGTGAAAACAAAGGGGTTAGGGCAAGCCCATCATGACATATAACCCTGCCAGCGTGAGCTACGCATCAATCCGCCACGACGCGCACTTTGTTCGGCTCGAGCAGTTCCATCACGTCCCCCTGCACAACCTTATCTTATGATCAGCGCCCGCGCCAACCTACCTAGCCCGTCACGGTTCTCTTTGAGCGCCTCTACTGCGCGCGCATACACCTCTTCTAAAAACCGCTTGACCTCCTCGTCAATTTCGCGCCCGGTGATCTCGTCTGTAAGTGCGTCCGCTACCCTTCAAAAAACGCTCCTCCAAGTCCGATGTCGCAGCCGCTCACCGCGCAGCTTTTCGAAATCTGTCTGTAAGCAGGCTTCGTGCTCGAAGTCGATAACGTGAAATGCTATCAGTAGCAAATGATTATTTACAGCCAATTGCGGGCGGTGTAGTTGGCAGGACCGCGTCCAACCTCTCGAGCCGATATTGTGAAGCCGTTCACCCAGTTGCTTGACCCAGTTTGGTAACGTGCTTCGCGCACCCCCTCCCCCCTCTCATCCACGCCTCTGACCTCTTTAGAAGCGCATCGGCGAGAGGTAAAGCGTCCGTATCTTCAAACGGCAATGCGTGGAGTCGGCGCAAAAACGCACCCGCTCGGCGGTAGACCTCTCCCTCTTGACGCCCGCTCAGTGCGGCGTCTTGCGCCAGCACGCCGGGAACAGCGGATAAAAGCAGCGCCTGCGGATTTTCGTTGAGCGCGGTGAGCCTGGGGACGAACGTCAAGTAGGGCGTCCAATGCTCGTAGGCGTAGACCTCTTGCTGAAACTTGCGCGGCTGCTTGTGCGCTTTGAGATAGAACCGCTTGTCACCCGCCAAAATTTCCCACACGTTTGATTCGGCGTGGTTCCAGCCGCAAAAGCGAACGACGCTGAAGGGTCCTAAGGTGGTGTGGAGGAACTCGAGCAACCCCTCTTCAAGCTGAGGCGACATGGCTGCTACTCTACAACGAAAAGAGATAGCTAGGATTGAGGAGAAGCGCCACTCAGTTTCTTCGTTACGCCATTTCGTTTTGACCTCTGTAACGTGCTAGGCCCTGCTACACAGACTTTTGTCCGGGTTTGGGCAGGGCTTACGCATGTAGAACTTTGAGCTTCGTGTAGTCGTCATCCCAGCCTGCCCTGCTGCAGCTTGGCTTTGATACTGGCTTTAAGTGTTGACTTTAGCGAGCTGATTGAGGGCTAGATGTCGCAAAGTGACAAGATTAGCTTGGGCAACCGTTTTGCGTTCTAGCTCTACTTTCATCTTCTTTGAAGGCTACGTCCAAAGTCCAATGTAAGCTGTTTTCAATACCCCAGTGAGCGCGCACAGCATAAGCGAGCGTTTCCACGTCCGTGAGGCTGGTCAGGAAGTAGCGCTCACTGACGCTCTTTTCACCGTTGATCTCGCGGGTGCTTCTAATCTTCGCAACAGCGGCAAGGTCACGCCAAGCTGAGGTGTTCTCCAAAAAGTCCAACTCGGTGAGTAACCACACTCGCGGGTCTCAAGGCGTCCATGACCTCGGCTGCTGGTAGACCAATGCGGTGCGCTCTGGTCCTGTTCAAAAAGCCAACGGACGTCTTCGAAAAGGTGCTTATGGTTGGCTTTGAGCGCTAAAGCGTAGTCTGCTAGGTGTTCGCGAATGAGTCCAAGCAATCTGTGTTTGGGTGCCTGCTGCGTCAATTGTGACCGTCGTTCCAGCAATATCAAGCCCTTCGAGCAGTTCGGGAATGGCGGTGATCTCGTTGCTCTTATCGGCAACTTGCTGCTGCCCTAAAACAATCTGGTGCTCACTTGCCCAAACGCTTACTGTGTGTAAACCGCTCGCACGTGACCATTTACCATCTACCGCTCGCACAGGAACTTCCCGCTCAGCTAACGCTAAGCTCTGTGTCCATCTGAAAAACACTCCCTGCCAAGCCTCCGCATCCAGCAGCATGAACACCCGCCTAAAGGTGTCGTGGCTAGGAATACCATTAGGAAGGTCCAATATCTTCTCTAGTTGGGCTTGCTTGCCCTGACCGTACTGCTCGATCTCGCTAAACGTGTCCGCGCCACTGATCACCGCGCAGATGGCGATGACCAAAATGTCTTCTAGCTTATGGCACACGTTATGTGCTCGCGGATCAGGCACAACCGTGAAGTGGGCTAGTAGTTTCGGTATCTCTATTTCGTTCATCCTTTACTTTAGCTGCCCATGCTAGCACAACTTTTGTCCGGGTTTGGGTGCATACGCTTGACGAATAGGGCATACGGGTGTATACTTACTTTTATAACCAAGTTGAAACCGCGCTCACGACGAGCGCTTTTTTATTGATTACTTTAGGTCGCCCAATGCGTCGCCATTTGTGCGAACGGGCAACACAAAAAGAGGCCGAATTATCTTCGACCTCTTTCACGTTCTCGTTTAATTCTTCGTTTAGTTTTTCTCTCTGGTTCCCGGTGTTTTAGGTGGCAATGCATCTGGCTTTTTGGCTAGTTCGTCTGTGTCGGCGTAGCCTGTGGCCTCGCTGCCTTCGGATCTCGGAATGGTGTCGCCGCTAGTATGGACGGGGTCTTTCGCGACGTTGTCTGAGCGGAGGCCGCTGCTCGAGCCCGGTACACCCAGCGACGGCGTGCCTTCCTCGTGAGCTAACAGCTCGCTTTGAGGACGAGAAGACCCGGAATAAGGAGTTCCAGAAATCGTACCCGACTCCATCTCACGCTTGAAGCGCTTTAAGTCGTCGCTGATCTGCTGCGCGGGCTCCTCACCGAAGAGCTTGGCTATCGCCGCGCCCAGTGCGCCGCCTGGCGGGTGGTAGGTCAAAGAGACGAGCACCTGAGTGCTCTCGCCATTTCGACCCGTTTGGCTAAAACGCACCGCGCCCTCGTTCGGAACGTCGGCGTTTTCAACCGAGCGCCACGCGATGAGTTCGTCTTGCCTATCGTCGGTGATGACCGCGTCCCACTCGACGCTCGTGCCTAAGGGACCCGTCGCGACCCAGCGCGAACGCTCGCCGCCTAGCTCGCGCACGCTCTCTAGGTGCGTCATGATGCTGCCTAAGTTCTCCAGGTTGCGCCAATAGCTGTACAGTTCGCTCACCGGCTTCTCTACAGTGATGCTCTCTTTGACCTGCACGCCGCCCATGCGGGTGCGTTCATCGTAGAACCCGTCATTCGCTTCGCCGTAACCCGTGATGCCCCGGTAGATGAGGTAGCCGCCGGCAGCAGCGAAGAGCGTGCCCGCGACGAGATACGCCCAATCCGCGTCCTGTTCGCTATAAGGTTGATTTTTCCCTTGGAGGTTGCGCTCAGTGTCTAATCGTTTTCGTGTCATGGTATGCCTCCTATACCTCACATGGTAGGTGCAGCGCTTCGCAACCTTTACGCCTCACCTCACAATTGTTTCTTCACACTTCGCGGGTAGGGAGCGCGAAGTAGGGACGGTCTGAGCGGAGTTAGCCGGGATAAACGGTGAAATGCATAGCACGCTCAGTAGTGGACAGGCTTTTCGCGTTCAACGACTCTTTACTGACCTCAGCACCGCTAGACCACACCAGAAAAGCCACCGTCCGTCCCGCCATAAGCCCACCGAATCCAGCGTTCATAACTTTCAGTATTGACTAAAAGTTATGAACACATTATAGTAGTTATAGGAGGTTTCAATGAGTTTTAAATTTTCTAAAGATAAACAAAACTATATCGAGGAGTTGAGTATGGTTTTGGAGGGGTTCGGCATGACCCGCATCGCGGCGCGTGTCTTGAGTGCGCTCTTAGTCGCCGACCCGCCCGAACAGACCGCCGAGCAGCTCGCTGAGACGCTCCGAGCGAGCCGGGGAGCCATCAGCGGGGGCACGACCATGTTGAAAACGCTCGGACTCATTGAACGCCGCCGCCGCCCCGGAGATCGCAAGGACTACTTCCGCAACAAGCCCAACGCTTGGCTCGAGGCGACCAAGCAGCAGTTCGCCCTTATCACGCACCTGCGGGGGCTCGCGGAGAAGGGTCTGGGGATTATGGAGAGCGACGACCCCAACGTGACCGAGGGGTTGCGCGATATGCGCGACATGCTCCTCTTCTACGAGCGTGAACTGCCCGCGATGCTCGCGCGGTGGGAGGAAAAGGTGAACGCGGAAGCGGAAAAAGAGGTCGGCGCGTGAACACCTCTATCTCGAGACTCGCCTGGCGCAACCTGTGGCGTCACAAGCGGCGCACGCAACTTCTGCTCGCCGTCGTCGCCTACGCCACGGTCGCCATCATCTTTTTCTGGGGCTTCTACGACGGCTTCGTCAACGTGCTTTTAGGTGGGCAAGCCCGCTACCTCAACGCCCCAGTGATGGTACAGACAGAAAGCTACCGCACCGACCCCGACCCGGAGAACCGTTTGCCGGCGCTGAACTTTGTAGGCGAACTCACGCAGGTCGAAGGGGTGCGCGGGAGTGCGCCGAGGTTGGAGTTTCAAGCGTTAATGCGTTCACCCTATAGAACGTTGGGTTCGCAAGTAAGAGGTATCGACCCCGCTTTAGAGCCGCAAGTGAGCGACATCCCTAATGACATCGGAGAGGGGCGCATGGTCGAAAATACAGGCGAGCTTGTGCTGGGCGTTGAGCTAGCGGAAGACTTAGACGTGCGCGTCGGTGAAAGGCTCGCTTTAGATGTGCAGTCCTTGGCAGGCGCTCAGGGTACAGGTTTGCAAGTGGTTGGCATCATCGACAGCAACATCAACCCTGTAGATGAGGGCGTGGTGTTGGTTCACTTAGAGGACGCGAGGAGGCTCACCGGGGTAGAGACCGCGACGGGCGTAGCCCTCGACGTGCAGCAGGGCAATGAAGAAGAGGTCGCTGAGCGCGTCAACGCCGCCTCAGCCTTGCCCCAAAGCGTCACGGCGTACCCCATTACCGCCCTTCTAGGCGGTCTTCTAGCGGTAATTGAAGACAAACGCGCTCAGATGATCCCCATCGTTCTGATGATCGCGCTGTTTGCCGCTGTAACTGTCATGAGCACCGTCATCGTGAGCGTCATCGAGCGCACGAGAGAGTTCGGTGTCATCACCTCTTTGGGACTGAACCAGAACCAGCTCGCGCGAATGGTGACGCTGGAGGCTATCTATACCACCTTCATCGGTTTCGCCCTAGGCGCGGTGCTCGGGTTCAGTCTTAAACGCCCTTATGTCCGCGACTAACCTGATGGGACCCTTTATCAACACCTTCTACGGCAACTACTTGCAAGGTCTAGCGCTCAGTGACACGTTTGTCTTCGCCTCGAGCCTCGGCTACCTCGCCTGGGCTGCCGTGACTATTCTAATTGCCGCCGTGCTCGCGATTACTGTACCAGGCAGGCGCGTGAGGAACCTCAACCCGGCTGAGGCGATGCGGGCAACGTAAGAGCAGGAGCAAGAACCTTTTTTCCTACTTCTTACTTCTCTGAAAGGAGAACACATGAAATTCGTACTCACAACCTTAACCCTTTTACTCACCCTCAGCTTCGCAACCGCTCAGGAGGACGCAAGCAGCATCCTCGATACTATCGTCAACAACCTGCGCGGCGAGTCACAAGCCGCGACTTTGAACATGCAAGTCATCCGCCCGGACGAAGAGGACACCTACACCATGCGCATCTACAGCGAAGGGGAGGAGCAGGGCTTGACCAGGGTGATTGCGCCACCCAGGGACGCTGGACAAGCGTTCTTAAACGACGGAGACAACGTCTTTATCTATAACCCGCGTTTGAGAAGGGTATTGCGGCTCCCACCCAGCGGCCAAAGTGACTCGTTCTTAGGCTCGGACATCTCCTATAACGACCTTGCAGGCGATGACCTAGAAGAGGACTACCAAGCGAGCATTTTGGAGGAAACTGAGGAGAGCGTGACCTTAGAGCTTGTCCCGAATCAGGGCGCTCCGACGCCTTACGGCAAGGTCGAACTCACCGCCATGAAGCCCTCGTATGCACCGACGAACATCACCTATTATGACCAGCGGGGCAACGCCGTGAAGGAGAACCTGCTCTCGGAGTACGCCGAGGTGGACGGGCTCAACATCCCGCAACGCTTCGAGGTAACAGACCTCTTAGAAGAAGGTCACCGCACGGTGGTGACCTGGCAAGACGCGGAGTTTGGCGTGGACATCCCGCAGGGCTGCTTTACGCAAAACGCCTTAGAGCGTGAGGGGGCGTGCGAATGATCCAGTTAGCCTGGCGCAACCTCTGGCGGCAGGGACGGCGCAGCCTCATCTCGCTCTTGGCTGTAGCGCTCGTTGTGCTCTTCGCGATTGTTATGTACAGCTTTGGCGGCGCGATGACGAACGGCATGTATGGAGACTTGACCGACGAGGTCGGCAACGCGCAGATTCATACCGAAGGATATAGGGACGCTCGTAGCTTTGACAATGGACTTTTAGAGAACGCGGAAGAGGTCAGGGAGACCGTCAATCAGGTTCTACCCGACGCAGTTCCCGTGGGCTCGCTGCAAGTTCCTGGCCTTTTAGCAGGGGAAGACCGCTCGAGAGGCTTAGCGGTGCAAGGTCAGGACTGGCCCGAGGTCGTGCGCGAAGACTTCGTGGACAATCTCGTTGAAGGCAGCTTTGTCGAAGGGGACAACACCACGGGCATTATGCTCGGGCAGTCTCTCGCAACGGCTTTAGAGGTCGGCTTGGGCGACGACGTGTACGTCTATGCGCCCGGCACGGAGGGCTACGGCGCAGCCGCCTATACGGTTGAAGGCTTGCTGGACTTTGAAGACCCTAACCGCGAGATTAACGCCGCGTATCTCTCGCTCATGGCGGCGCAGGAGTTAGCTGCGCCGGACGCACTCAGCAGGCTCGAGCTGCACTTCCCCGGCGTCAACACTTTGGAGCAGGACGCGCAGACGGCGGACGAATTGGCTGCGCTTAGAAATGCGCTAGGGGACGGTGTGACAGTAGAAGGGTGGCGCGAGATCGACCCGAGCTTAGCGACCATCGTCCAGTTTTTCGCGCCCGTCATCGTGGTGATGTCGCTTATCTTCTTCGTGCTGGCGGGTCTACTCGTCTTAAACACAGTTTACCTGAGTACCTTAGAGCGCATCCGCGAGTTCGGGGTCATCATCAGCTTAGGCGCGAGAGGTCGGCGGGTTATGGGCATGGTGACGCTCGAGAGCTTGCTCCTCTGTCTTTCAGGTGCAGCCATCGGTCTCGCTATCGGCTTAGGACTTGTGGCGCTCGGTCGGAACGGGCTAGAACTACCTGGTTACAGCGAAGAGATACTGGCAGAATTCGGCTTGCCCAGCGTGTTCTACCTCTCTACCGAACCCTGGCAAATCCTTATCGCGGTCGGCTTCGCCGTCATAACCGCGCTCCTTGCTGCCCTCTGGCCCGCACGCATCGCCGCCAATACCGAACCAGCCGAGGCGATGCGCTACACCGCTTAGACCTCAGCGAACATCTAAACCCGTCAACTGAAAGGAAGCACCATGTCACTTTTCGAGGTCAAGAACTTAACCAAGATCTACCAAGTCGGTGAAGTTGAGACACACGCCTTACAAGGGGTGGACCTCACCATTGATAAGGGCGAATTCACTGCCATCGCCGGGCCTTCGGGCAGCGGCAAGAGCACGCTCTTGCACCTCATGGGTGGGCTCGACACCCCGACCTCAGGTGAAGTTTATCTAAACGACAAGCGCATCGACCAGCTCAGCAAGAAAGAGGCGGCGGCGGTTCGTCTTGATAAGCTCGGGTTTGTCTTTCAAGCCTACAACCTCATTCCGGTGCTGACCGCGTTGGAGAACGCCGCGTTTGTTTTAGAGCTGCAAGGCGTGAATAAGAAGGAGCGTGAGGCTAAAGCCTTGAAGTCTCTTAAAGCCCTCGGCATGGAGGACTACGCCGACCGCCGCCCCAACCAACTTTCGGGCGGGCAGCAGCAGCGCGTCGCCGTCGCGAGGGCGTTCGCAGCGAGCCCCGACATCATCTTGGCAGACGAGCCCACCGCGAACTTGGACAGCAAATCAGGGGGCGACCTCATCGAGCTGATGAAGCGGCTGAACGAAGACGAGGGCGTGACCTTTGTGTTCTCGACGCACGACCCAAGACTTTTGGACCATGTGAAGCGCACGGTGAACATGGAGGACGGGCGCGTCTTGCGCGAGGGGACGTTGCAAGCGGCATGAGGTACGCCGCTATCCTCTTTATATCCTCTATGTTATTTACGTCCCTCTCCTTTGCGCAACTGAATTACAGAGGTGAGTTGGAGGTCGCCGAAGATGCCACTGTCATCCTTGACTCAGACGAGCAAGTTGGCTGGACGGTGGCGGCGCACGTCGAAGCAGATTACCGTTTGGAGCCTGTGACGTTTAATCTCGAGCTAGACCCGAGCCTCCGCTTCAGCGAAGAGGTTACAGCGGAACCGGGGCTAACCGAACTCTACGCCGCGACCTCTTTAGGCGACGTCGAACTGAGCGCTGGGCGCGAACGACTTGCGCTCGAGTATGGACGCATCACGCTGCCGTTTGTGGTCGAGGAAATTAACGAAAGAGGGGTGCGGCTGGGCGTGCCTGGGGTGCGGGCGACGTGGTTCCCAGAGAACTACCGAGTGCGCGGGGCGCTCTTTTACCGTGACACCGTGATTCCCCTCATTAACGTGCGGCGGACCTTTGGCGCGTTTGAGCTAGAAGCGACAGCCTTGTATGAACATGGCTTCGTCGCGGGTTTAGGTGGCAGCGGTTCGCTTGGCGACCTCGTCGTGTACGGTGAAGGCTGGCTGTTTACAGACCCCGTCAACGCTCGAGCCGCGCTCGGCGTAACGGGCTATTTAGGCGATAGGCTCTGGACGGTAGAAGGAGCGTATGCTCCTTTAGAGCCTGACGCTTTAGCGCCCGACTTAGGTTCGGCTGCGCCGCGTTTAGCCGGACAAATCACGGTGTTGCAAAACGAAGACAGGGGCTTAGAGCTGGACGCCCGCGTGGGCTTTCCAAAAACAGGTGCCCAAGTCAATCCAACCTTGAGCTACACTGCTTCGGGCGACCAAGAACTCACTGCGTCCTTAGGTGGACGCTTTAGCGAAGCAGCAACCGTGCTTACTTTCAATCTGAGCCTCAGGGCGTTTTTCTAACGCTAAGCTAGCCTAGCGCCTCGACCTCATTCTCTCGTGAAACACTGATGCTGCATCGAGCTTCTCCACCGGACTGCCGAACTGAGCGCTCTGGAGGTCTATCAGCTCACTTCGGACCTGCGACGCAAACCCATTCGTTCGTATCAGTGTTTGACGACTTCGCCGTTCTCGTTTACATATCCTAGCAGTTCCAAAATATACGGAGTGTCGCTTACGAAGTTTTGCCTTCCCTACGGGAAACTGCGTAACCAGCAAAGGTATCATCACCGAAAGTGCGTGTTACACGTTGTTTTTATAAAATGAGCGTGTCTCAAACCGGATGACTATAGTGCGTTTCGCAGTAGCGAGAACTTCATAACGCGTGGACCTAGAACGCTCAAAGAGCGCGTCGCGTGGACCGCTCCCGCTAGCCTGTCCTCTAGGGGTGTACCTGCTAGTATCTGCACGGCTAAGAGAGAAGCTCAGCGCAACACAAACTAAATTTTTTACCATCACCCTTTTAGCGGCACGTTAGCTACTGATGCTGGCGGAGGTTTCGAAAAAGATGTGGGTCGCGCCGTAAGGCGAGCGCCTTTCCTCCGGTCGTTTAGGCGATTTTCCGATAGGAGCGCGGCGGGTTGTTCACCTGCCGCGCCTAGCGATATGACCCTCGAGCCTCTACCGGACTATATCTGCTACAAAGCGCGTCACACGCTCAACAACCGCCGCGTCGCACCAAGATTCTGCGACGCGCTGCGTAGGGGCGAAGGGAACGATGTCGTCCTCCTCGTCGTGGACGAGAAGCCCCTTTGTAGATAATGCGGCGACGTTGCGCCCGAAGTCGGTCGCAGCCACGCTGAGCTTCGCGTAATGCTCGAGCTGCGCTGTAAGCGCGTTTGCTAAGTGCGGCGGAAGCTGGACGGCGAGGTTGAAGATATCGACCTGCTCCCGCAGCGACTTCATCGGCGAGAGGAAAACGAGCGCGGTGGAAGGTGCGCGAGCCCCTCGGCTATCGCCTGGCCCGAGCTACCCAGCGCGCTGCAACAAGGCGTCGTTGACGGGCAGGAGAACGGCGTGACCAACATCTTGGCGGCCAGCCTCTACCAATACCAGAACTACGTCAGCTTAGATGGCCACGTCTACAGCGTTCACCTCTATCTGATGAACGACACCTTCTTTCAGGGACTCACGCCCGAGCAGCAGACCATTGTCCAAGAGGCGACCGAGATTGCCGAGGGCATCCACCGCGAGATGACCGCGTCACAAGACCAGAACGCTGAGAAGATTCTGAGCGAGGTCGGCATGGACGTGACCGTGCTAAGCCAGGAACAGATCGACGCCTTCCGCGAGGCCGCCCAGCCGCCCGTACTCGAGTACCTGGAGAGCGAAGTGGATCAGGAGCTTATCGACATGCTCTTCGCCGCAATCGATGACTACCGCGCCGGCCGGTAAACCGCGCCGCGTCGCCGTCATCGGTCACGGCTACGCCGACTACTACGTTGAAAGGGAGCGGTTAGCTCCCTTCGGCGTGCAGCAGGTCGAAGCGCTTTCAGTAGCCGACAAGGACGCACTTAAAGGAGTCGAGGCTGTGCTGGTGCGCGAGACCCCGCTGACGCGTGAGACAATTCAATCACTCGAGCACTGCAAGATTATCGTGCGCTACGGCTCAGGCACCGACAACATCGACCTGGACGCGGCAACGGAGCTGGGTATCTACGTCGCCAACACGCCCGGCTACGGCGTCGACGAGGTGAGCACGCACGCGCTGGCGCTGGCCTTGAGCGTCGCTAGACGCGTTACGCAGCGCGACCGGGCGGTGCGGCGAGGTGTGTGGAATGTCGGTCAGGCGGAGCCTATCTACTCGCTAACAGGTAAAACGTGGGGGCTTATAGGGTATGGGCGCATCGCCCGCGCCTTCGAAAAGAAGCTCGCGGGGTTTAGTTCGGCTGAAATCCTCGTTCATGACCCTTATGCCCAGGTTGAGGGTGACGTGCAAAAGGTCGGGTTAAATGAGCTTTGTAGGCGCTCAGACATCGTCTCCTTGCACGCGCCACTAACCGAAGAAAGTCGCCATCTCATCGGAGCTTCAGAGTTCGCACTAATGAAGCCTACGGCTGTTCTCATCAACACGTCACGTGGGGGGTTAGTGGACCAGCGAGCCTTGACCGAGGCACTTCAAAGTGGTCTTTTGTTCGGCGCGGGTCTCGACGTCTTCGAAGAAGAGCCGCTCGATTTAGAAGACCCGCTCCTCTCGTTACCCAACGTAGTCGTAACGGATCACACTGCGTGGTACTCCGAACACTCTGTAGAGGAGTTGCACGCTATAGCGAGCGAAGAGGTTGCGCGGGTCTTTTCCGGAGGGGAACCGAAAGCGTGGGTGAACCGGTGGGCGTAGCCTCAACGATGCGCACACTCGCGCGGCATAAAGTTGTGCCCGTGATCCGCTATGGGTCGGTTGCGGACGCCACTAAGGCTATAGACACGCTTCGTCGGGCTGGCTTCAAAACCTTCGAGATAACCTTATCTGTACCGGACGCTTACGAGCTTATAGGCGAGTACGCCGACCGAGACACGCTTATAGGCGTCGGCACAGTTTTTACCGTTGAGGAGGCCAAGAGGAGCATCGAGGCGGGTGCCCGCTACGTCGTGTCCCCCGTGCTCGTACCGGACCTCGCCGCACTCTGCCGTGAGGCTGACGTGGCTTGCATCTCGAGCGGCTTCACGCCGACCGAGGTGTGGCGCGCTTGGCAGGGCGGCGCGGCGGCAGTCAAGGTCTTCCCGGCAGCGAGTGCGGGCGGCCCGGCTCACATCAAGGCGCTCAAAAGCGTCCTCCCAGATGTGCCGCTCATTCCGACGGGTGGCGTCAATCAGACCAACTTGGACGCCTACTTCGCCGCAGGAGCCGAGTGTGTCGGCGTCGGCAGCGCGCTCCTACCTCCAGAGGAGAGTGCCTGGGACGCTCGCAAAGACCTTATGGGGCACCTTGCCCCTTACCTAGCCCATATAGACACAACGTATTCAAGAAAGGAGCAAGCATGACCTATCCAAAAGAAACCATAGAAGCTTTCAGGGGGGTTTCGACAGCCTCCGCCGCCGACGCGGTCGAACAGGTCGCCAAGCGCAGGGGCTACATGCACAGCAGCATAGAGGCGCGCATCAACGATAAGAAGATCGTCGGCCCAGCCGTGACGGTGGCTGAAGGTCCTACGGATGAGGCGGTGCCGCCTACCCACGCGCTCGACCTCATCGATGAGTCGAACGAGGGGGACGTCATCGTTATCGGCATCGGCGGCGAGAGCGAGGTCGCCGTATGGGGCGGTCTCATGACGGCGGGTGCCTCGGTGAACGGGCTGGCTGGCGCAATTTTGGATGGTGGCATCAGAGATATCACCGAGATTAAACGTGATTACGACTTCCCGGTTTTTGCCCGCAGCGTTTCACCAGGCACGACGGTAGGGCGCTTTAAGACTCTCTCGAAGAACGGGCCCATCACCTGCGGCGACGTCGAGGTGCAGCCGGGCGACCTTATCGTAGCCGACACGGACGGCGTTGTCGTCGTGCCTAAAGACCACGTCGACGAGGTGCTCAAAGCCGCACAGGAGATCGAGCAGAAGGAAGCGGAGCAGGCGAAATTTATCCGCGAGTCGGGCTCGCTCCGTGACGGCCTCGCCAAGTATCAGCGCATCTGATGCCTGAGCTTCTCTCCTTGGGCGAGCCGCTCCTCGAGTTTGCACAGGTCGAGCGTGAGGGGCGCGCCTTCTATCTACAAGGCTTCGGCGGTGACACCTCGAATATGGCGGTCGCCGCTGCCCAGCAGGGCGCTGATGTCGGCATCATAACGCGGCTTGGACGAGATGCCTTTGGCGATGCGTTCGTCGATCTCTGGCATCGTGAGGGGATTGACGTCTCACGAGTAGTGCGAGACGAGAAGCACTCTACGGGTATTTATTTCATCACCTACTCGGATGGGCAGCACGCCTTCACCTACTATCGACAGGAATCGGCGGCGAGTCAGCTTCAGCCAGACGACATCACAGCCGAGCACTTAGAGGGCGTCAAGGTCTTACACCTATCGGGAATTAGCCAGGCAATCAGCCAGAACGCCTGTGACGCGACCTTTAAGGCACTCGAACTTGCCAAGGCGCAGGGCGTCAAGGTGTCCTATGACACCAACTTACGCCTCAAGCTCTGGCCCTTGCACCGGGCAAGGGCAGTGACGTTCGAGACAATCCGCTACTGCGACTACTGCCTGCCGAGCTTGGAGGACGCGGCTACATTGACGGGCATGGAAGACCCGCAGGCGATCGCCGACCTCTTCTTAGAGAAGGGCGCGGCGTCCGTGGTGTTGAAATTAGGCTCAGAAGGCGCACTCGTCAGTAACGGCCGTCAAACGGAGCATATACCTGCTTACGGTGTTGAGGTGGTGGACGCTACGGGTGCGGGCGATACGTTTGACGGGGCGTTCGTCGCCGAAACCCTTCGCGGGCACTCCGTCTTCGATGCGGCTAAGACAGCAAACGCTGCCGCAGCACTCTCAACACGTGACCATGGCGCGGTCCACCCGATGCCGACACGGGACGAGGTCGAAAAGTTCTTAAGGGCAAATTAAATAAAGGAGAACGGCTTTGTTGCATGAATGCTCACCATGATCTAGCTGCGCCTACTGGTTTAGGAACGATCAAGCCACGAGATAACTCTCGGGCTTAGCGAGTTGAATCATCCTGTTGAGGGCTTTACACTTGAGCTTGAGTTCGACGACTTGGTTGTCGAAGCGGCGGGAAGAGGCTTGAGTTGAAAAGGTTGTTTTGAAGCGAAACATGGCGGTTTCAGCTAAGGAGCGGCGGTGGTAGTGGCAGAGGCGTTTCCACTTGCTACGACCATGCTTTCTGATGGCACGCAGGTTTTCGTCTCTAGGGTGAGGTGCTGCCTTGCAATTGCCGTGCTGCCAGATTTTAGCGTTCTTGCGTGGTGGAACCCCTGCCTTGATATTGCGGTTACTAAGCACCGTGTAGCAGTCTCCGTGGTCATACGCACCGTCCGCGCTGACTTGCTCAATGTCGCCTTTGATTTGCTTAAGCAGCGGTTCTAAGAGCTGACCATCCTTCTTGTCGTTGTAGGTCACTTCTGCTGCTAAGATTTCACCTGTTTGCTCGTCTACTGCCAAGTGCCCTAAAGGATTTCCTTCGGTCATAACTTGCGCCAAGTGCGACGCTTACTCACCCCGTGCTGGCGGGTCTTCCACTCCCCTTCACCATAAATCTTGACACCCGTTGCGTCGATGACCACGTGCCTTGCGCCTTTTTTGGGTACAACGGGAAACGCAACTTCTAAGCTCGCTAAGCGTCTCGACACCGTACTATGCTCCGGTACCGCTAAGTCAACCTCCAGCAGTTCAAATAGCGACTCAGTCAACCCGACAGCTTGTCGTCCCGCTAAGCTATAGATGCTTTTCATCATCGCCACCGTTTCAATCGCTATGTCACTATACGTACGGCTCGCGCCCCGCTGCCCCGTTTTATCGTTACTTAACCAGTTGTCTATTACTGCTTCGTTCAGCCAGAAGGTGATACTCCCCCGTTACTTGAGCCCTACGTTATACTCACTCCAGTTGCGGACACGGTACTTGCTCGGTTTTTTGCTCACACACTGAACCCAACATCTCCTGTCCGCAACCTTCTTTAGCTATTCATGCAACAACGCCCTTTGAAGCTATCGTTGAGGCTTACCTAGCCGAGGGTAAAGGTCGGGTCACCAAAGTCGGCCACACCTCCGCTTACCTGCTAGATGGTGCAGAGCTGGTTCAGTTCGCCAAGGCTTGAATGGAAAAGCGCTTCACTCGTCAGGCGGGATGAACTGTAGACTGTGCGCTTAACGCGCGCAACTCGCGCAGAGCGTCCACAGCATAGAGAAGTTATGAGGTCACGTTACCGTTACAAACTAATACGCTTTCAGCGCACCGCCGCATCCTCGAGCAAGTCCAAGAGCGACTCTAGCCGCGCCACGTCCACTCGGTAGGAGCCGCGTGTACCCGTGACGACCCCGATATCTCGCCAGGCAGAAAGCGCCTGTGTCGCGCTAACTCTGGTCGCCCCTGCAAGCGAAGCGATCTCGTCTTGGCGGAGGGCAAGCTCGAGATCATAGACCCCAGGCTCGACTTCTTGACCTAAGCGTCTAGCGAGACTGAGTAGGGTTCGGGCAAGTCGCGCCTGCACCGGCAAGCTGGCGAACTCCGCCTCCTCTTCTAAGGTCTGTACCCTCGCGGCCAAAGCTCGTGTGAGCAAGAGCGCCACAGCGGGCGTACCCTTGGTCGCCTCCTGCAGCTCGGCGCAGGAGAGGCTCACGACGAGCGTTCCCTCCTGCACGCTCACCGCTTCGGCTCGGTGCACCGGCGCACCCCCACAAGCCGCTGCGCCGAACAGGTCACCCTCACCGCACACAGCAACGACGCGCTCCCCCCTCACGGGGTCAGGTAGGACGAGCTTGATGCGCCCTGCTAGCACCATGTAGAAGCCGTCTGCTGAATCACCGGCGCGGAATACGAAGTCGCCTCGGTCGAAGGCGCGAGTCAGGTAACGTCCCCTCAAGAAGTCCAGGTCGAGTGTTGTACGCCTAGGTGCCAAGGTCGTCATCTCGGGGCGGGACCAGGGAGCGCTGGAGAAGGCGGCGCACGAGATAGGTGACGACGCCCTAGCAGTAAGAGCGGATGTCACGAAGCTCAGCGATTTAGACCGTCTCTTCGGACAGACCCGAGAAGCCTTCGGAAAGGTCGATATCCTCTTGGTCAACGCAGGGTTAGCGGTACTCAAGCCGCTTGGCGAGGTAACGGAGGAGGACTTTGATGGGGTCATGAACGTCAACTTCAAGGGCGCGTACTTCACCATCCAGAAAGCGCTCCCCCATATGAACGACGGCGCGTCCATCGTGCTCAACACCTCGATCAACGCCCACATCGGGATGCCTACGACTACGGTCTACGCCGCGAGCAAGGCGGTTCAGTCGAGCCTCATCCGCACCGTGTCGGCGGAACTGCTGTCTAGAAACATCCGGGTGAACACGGTGAGCCCCGGTCCCGTAGAGACACCCTTCTACGGCAAGCTCGGGATGGATGAGGCGCAAATACAAAGGATGGCGGCAGGCATCTTAGAGCAGATTCCCATGAAGCGCTTTGGCACGTCCCAAGAGATTGCTAAGGTTGTCGCCTTTTTAGCCTCGGATGACGCCTCGTTCACCCTGGGTACTGAGATAACTGCTGATGGCGGGATGAGTCAGCTCTAAACCTGCAACGCCGCTTAAAGCCCCCTCAGCTAGACCTGGCTGAGGGGGCTTCTGCGGTAGACGCGCGCAACTGGCGCAAAAGACCTAGCTCTCGATAGGCCCATAGAAGATTCTATATCCAGGAAAGCTTGCCAATAGCTTCTCTTCCATGCTAAGTTCTTATTTAGAACCTAGTATGGATACAGAACCCACATTTCCCCCTTCTCGCTACTGCCCTTCCGTGCGCGCCCTTACCGAGGTTGGCGACAAGTGGCTGCTCATCATCTTACGTGAAGCGTTTTATGGACTGAGACGCTTTGAAGCCATTCAAGACGACCTCGGCATCTCCCGCTCTGTCCTTGCGGCGCGCCTCGAGCGGGCGCTCACGCTTGGCTTACTCGAGCGCATACCCTATGCCGAGGCGGGCAACCGGACACGGCACGAGTATCGGCTGACTGAGAAAGGTAGCGCGCTTGCTCCCGTACTCATTGCGCTAGCCGACTGGGGAGAGACCTATGCTCAGACCGACGCCAGTGTCACCGTGCGCGTTTCGGATGTCCGCACAGGCGAACGGGTGCACGCCGCGCTCGTGACCGAGTCAGGTGAGATCGTCACCTCTTTGCGTCATCTTCGCGCCGACGTTATGTCTATGAAATGACCGAGATGACAAGAGTCGCGTTCCTGCTCTACCCTGGCGTCACCGCCTTAGATGTGGTCGGTCCCTACGAGGTACTGCACGGCCTAAAGGACGTCGAGGTCAGTTTCGTCGCCAAGGAAGTGGGTCCGGTAGTGACCGACAGCGGCGTGCTCCTGCTCGGCGCGACCCATACCTTGGCTGAGCTGCCCCAGCCTGACGTTTTGATCGTGCCAGGTTCGAGCGCCGATACGCCGACGGCGATGGCCGACGGTGACCTTATCCGCTACATTCAGAAGGCGCATGAGACCTCGCGCTTTACGGTTTCGGTGTGTTCGGGGGCGCTGATTCTCGCTGCTGCAGGGGTGCTCGAAGACTTACCAGCTACGACGCACTGGTTCGGCATGGAAACCCTTGGGCGTTTAGGCGCGAAACCTAAGTCTAACGCGCGGGTCGTTTGCTCAGGAAAAGTTATCACGGCGGCGGGCGTCTCAGCAGGAATCGATATGGCGCTCACCTTAGCTGCAGAGCTGGCAGACGTTCAGGCTGCTAAGGTCGAGCAACTTTGGATCGAGTACGATCCGCAACCACCCTACGACGCTGGGCATTTATCTAAAGCCGATCCTGAAACCGCAAGGCGGGCAAGGATTCTAGCGAAAGAGAGAGCCAAAAATCCGCGTAACCTCGTATCGCTGCCTCTTATACTAGCGCGGCGTTGGCGGCAGAGCCTCTCCCGTGCGAGACGGGCGTGAAGGCTTGTGGCAAACGCTTTCATCTACCTAGCGGCCCTCTTTTTCCTCGTCATGGGTGTGATTGCTCTGCTACAGCCGACCCGAGTAACGCGCTGCTTCTCTGTGCCTACGCTCCCGGCCGACATGCGCAACGAGGTGCGCGCTGTTTATGGTGGCTTCGGCGTCGCTATGGCTGCACTGCTCATCGCCGCCACCCTTGTCGATGCGATCGAATCGGGTGTCTTACTCTCCGTCGCTGTCGCCCTTTTGGGCATGGCTTTAGGTCGTCTAATATCGCTGGTCATCGACACTTCGGTAGGAAAGTACCCCTACTTGTTTCTAGGCTTAGAATGCTTGATCGGTGGCGCTCTGCTGTATTTATGGCTTCAGGTCGGCGGTTAGGAGCATAGTGCGTGTTGTAGTTTCAGTCATGCTCGTAGTTGTCGGCATTATCCACCTATTGCCCCTATCAGGCGTGCTTGGTCGCGGGCGGCTCAGAGCGCTTTACGATCTGTCTCTGAGCGACCCCAACCTCATCCTCCTTATGCGTCATCGCGCTGTTTTATTTGGGTTACTGGGTCTATTCCTCCTACTGGCGGTCTTTCAACCTAAGTATCAGCTCGCCGCATTTATTGCTGGTTTCGTTAGCGTCATCTCGTTCTTATGGTTGGCATGGCCTTTAGAGCTCTACAACACGCAGATAGGGAGGGTGTTCTGGGTTGATGTTGTCGCGTTGATTTGTCTGAGTGTTGGAGCGGCTGCCTATGGATACCAGGCCTTTGTGCGGTAGCTTGCATTAGCGTAGTGCGGCGAACGCGCGCGTCTACGGCGCAACTGTTACCCTTTTTCCGCTCGCGCTTACATGCGCTTGGGAGATCGGCATCAAGCACGCGCTGGTGCCCTTTCTAAACATCACCGCGACCCCTTCGACCGGATGCTCATCGCTCAGGCGTAGCTCGAGCAGTTGCCGATTGCCACCAGCGACGCGCTGTTCTTGTCCTACGAAGTCGAGGCGATCTGGTAAAGAGGTGAAGAGGCTGCTATATGGACTGTGCAACATAGTGAGTTGTTATACCTAGCAGTTTCAAAACATACTGAGACAAAGCGTCGCAGATATCATCCCGAAACGTGCGTGCTAGAGCGTGTTATCAACAGTGAGAGTGTTGCTTCCAGTCAAGCTGGTTATGTAATTTTACGAAGTAAACGAACGGTCGCATCGCTTCTCTCACTATACGGATGACTATAGTGCGTCGCGTGGACCTAGAACGCTCAAAGAGCGCGCCGCGTGGACCGCTCCGTCTCCCGCCAAAGGCGGAAGCCTACGGAACTAGCCCCAACGGCTAGCGGGAGCGGTCCACGCGACGCGGCCTTTGGCCGTACTATTGCTAGCCTTTGGGGCTAGTTCGCTCCCGCTAGCCGCCTCTAGGGGTGTACCTGCTAACCGAAGTGAAATTTAGCTGTCGCACTTGGGTATCTAAAGCGCGCGTGTTCACGAAGTTAGGCGCAGCCCGGTTGCCAAACGAGACCCTTCGACTCTATCGTTCATCCCCGACCGTTCGCCCCCGAAAGGGGGAAGGGGACTTCGTGGAGTCTATTCCTTCGACAAGCTCAGGACAGGCTCTATAGCTCGCTGTAGGGCTCAGAATGATATGACTCACTTTTCGCTTAACGCTGTAGCAGGCTTAGTTTTTGTTAAAAAGACGCACTTACTGCAAAGTCTGCAAGTTCCCCCTGATGAAAGCTGTAGCGCCCGCGTGTCCCGCTGATCACGCCTACGTCACGCATCTCACCTAACGTTGCCGTTGTCGTTTCACGAGCTGCGCCTACCATCGCCGCAAAGTTGTCGTGCGTCAGGGGCAACGTCAAACGAACCTGACCCTCGTCCGAGGTGTGACCAAAGCGCTGACCTAGACGCAAAAACGCCCGTGCCAAGCGTGCATTCACGGGTAAATCGGTGTCCTCTAAAGCGTCGCGTAGACGACTCAGATAAAGTCCTGAGGCGGCGTGCAGCGCGTCTTGAAGTTCATGCTGCTCTTTGGACAATACGCCTACGCGTACCCTCGGCGAGAGCGCTTCGGCGCTCTCCTGATAGGTGTGGTGCAGCGGCGTAATCGCGCCGAGGTAGTCGCCCGGTCCCACAATGCTGACGATGCGCTCGCGCCCACTCACCAGGTCTAAGCTGAGTTTGAGGAGTCCTTCTTCCACATGATAGACCACCTGCGCGTCGTCGCCCAAATAGTAAAGCGCGTCGCCCTTGCTCAAATTCCGGCTCGGGTAGTCGTGCGTAGCGCTCGGAGGGGGCGGATTCCCTTGCGAGTACTGGACAAAACTGAAGGTTGACATAGGATAGTATACTCGCCCCTTCGGGTGAGGCGAGTATCACATGTCATGTTGAGGTCACGTTCGCGTTACGTTGGCGTCAAGTGTGAAGCCGCCTCGAAAACCTTTTTACCGCGTACAAACGTAAGAAGCGTCCAACCTCTTAAAGCTTGAGCGCCCCACGGGCTGAACTTGGCTTTGCTCCTAAAGGTTTTGGGGTCAACGGTTCGCGTTGATTCCAAATCGATCACGGTAAGGTCGGCGGGCTGCCCCGGTTCTAAGGTCGGTGCGTCCCAGCTCATCACCTTTGCCGGACCTTGTTGCAAGAGGTCGAGAAGTTCTTCAAGAGTTATGACACCTGTTTGAACAAGTTCGGTGTAGAGCAGCGGAAACGCAACTTCGATATTGGCGATGCCAAAAGGAGCCTCCAACATATCCCGCTCCTTCTCTGCTTTGGTGTGTGGCGCGTGGTCTGTACCGATGCAGTCCACGACGCCACGCTTGAGCGCGTCTCGCAGATAATCTACATCCTCTTGTGTTCGAAGAGGTGGCGCAACCTTGTAGATAGGGTCAAACGACGCTAAAGTCTCATCCGTCAAGGTGAGATGATGCGGCGTGACCTCACAGGTGACGGGTGCGCCTTGGTCTTTGAACCACTCCACGACTTGCATCCCTTTTCTCGAGGAAACGTGTGCAATATGGACCCTCGCCCCCGTCATCAGCGCAACCTCACAGTCACGGTAAATCATCGCCGCCTCTGCTGCAATCGGATTACCGGGAAGTCCCAACCGCTGACTGACCACGCCTTCGTTCATCGCCCCGTCTTGCCGTAGCGAGGGGTCTTCCGAGTGCGTCTGAACCACCAAACCAAGTTCAGCGGCGTACTCACACGCGCGGCGCATAAGGTGGCTGTCCACGACGGGAATTCCATCATCGGTAATCATCACCGCGCCCGCCCTTTTCAAAGCTGCAAAGTCGGTGAGCTGTTCTCCTCGTAAGCCTCGACTCAAGGTCGCTGCCGGGCGCAGCCGCGCTTGTCTGATGCGTCCTGCCTTAGCGATGAGTTCCGCCACCACGCTGGGGTCGTCCACGGGCGGAGAGGTGTTCGCCATGCTGACCACCGTGCCGTAACCACCCGCCGCCGCCGCCGATAATCCCGAGCGCAAGTCCTCCTTGACCTCTTGCCCCGGCTCGCGCAAATGCGCATGTAGATCGGTAAAAGCAGGCGTGACGAGGTTGCCCTCGGCGTCATAAATTTCGTCTACCTCTCCGTCTAAACCAAAGCCTTCGGTGAGACCGTCTTTGAGGTAGAGGTTGGTGGCGTTTTCTGACTCGAGGAGGCGGGCATTCTTGATTAGAGTTCGTGACATGTAAGCTCCTAAAAGAAGCTGTTAGCTATTAGCTGCTAGGTAGTAGCCAAGTCAAAAGCTAACAGCTAAAAACCTCGACTGCTAGGGGTTAAGGTGGAAAATGGAGAGATGTCTAAGCCCACCATTTTCCAGGAGCAGCATACCCTGAGCGGCGGTATAGCCTTGTTTCTCCACCAGTTCTACTGCGTCGATTCCTGTTCCCGGAGGGAAACTTCGTAAGCCCTGCTTTAGCGGGTATAAACTCCACCGGATACTGCCTGACCACTCTTTTTCCTTCTGCCATGATTCATCTCCTTGTCAAAGTCTACGTTCTACTAACTTTGTCCAAGGTGATGGGCCAACGCCAGGTTCTAACTCACAAGGAGGTAGTCGGTGCGTCCTTATGCCCGTGTTCGCAAGCTGAGCGAGGAAGAGTATCAGGAACTCAAAAGGTGGGAGCGCTCGCGGACGATGGGCGTGAGCAAAGTCAGGCGGGCACGCATCGTGCTGCAGTCAAACCTGGGGTTGTCGGTACACGAGGTGGGCGAGAAGCTCGAGCTTCACCATCAGACCGTGCGCAAGTGGGTCAACCGTTTCACGAAGCTGGGTATTCCCGGCTTAGAAGAAAGCCCGCGTCATGGTCGGCCGCACGTCTACAAAACGGAGCACGTGAGCGTGGTGATCAAGACCGCCTTGACCAAACCGGACGAGTTGGACCTACCCTTCGGCTCATAGACTTTAGATCGGCGGGTGGCTTACCTGAGTGAAGAGAAAGGCATCCTGATGGGGCGCAGTCGTATGAGCGAGATTTTCAGAAATGAGGGTCTGCGGTCTTTTTTCAGCGAACTCAGGATCGACTTTTTGTCCGTCGACCAGAGGGGTCACGAAGCTGCTCAGGCTCGCGCGGTGCCTTTCCCAGCCGTGGACCAGCAAAACCAAAGATCCTTCTCCCCAGACGGTGGCGGCGAGACCCGACGCGAGCGGCAAGGGCTCACCCTAATCGCACGGCACGCTCTTCCGGACTCACCGGGCGAGACTTGGGCGTGGAGAAGAGCCTGGCGGCGGTGCGTACGCCGAGTTCAGGTGCGACCTTCGAGAGCATCCCGAAGCTTGAGCGCGTTCCCTTCAAAACGAGCGCGTTCATTCCCTAAGTTCCTCTGAGCTACCTACCCCAGCTATAGTTAGTTCATTCATGAACCAACTATAGTGCTATGCTTGGGTATTGTGCAAGTCCCCAAAGCGCCTCCTGATACCGACGTCTCTGTTGGGCTTGCCGGCTGGCTCCAGGTCGTGAAGGTCTACCAGACGTGCTACAGCGTGCTGAGTCAAGAACTCAAGCCGCTTGACCTGAGCGTGGCACAGCATGACGTCCTAGCCACCATCTATAGCGAAGACGGACTCAGCCAGCAGCGCTTAGCGGAGAAGCTATTAGTCGTGAAGAGCAATGTAACAGCCCTACTCGTCCGCCTAGAGACGCGCAGGCTTATCCGGCGTGAGGTGGACGCGTAGGACACACGAAGCAAGCGTGTCTTCCTCACCCTTGAGGGCCGCAAGCTCGTTGAGAAGTCACTGGAGACACAGTACCGGGTCGTCCGGGGCATGATGTCGGTCTTAGGTGAAGATGAAGTCGTCCAACTAGAAGACATGATGCGCCGCGTCAGGGGGTCGCTGCGCGAGCTTTAGTCTGAGTTTGATAAGGCTTACGCGGGAGGACGGGTGAAAGGGTCTTCTGCGGCAAACGCGCGCGTTAGCTGCAGAAGGACGCTACGCACCCGAGCCTTTCCATTATTCCGCGGAAATCAAAGGAGCCACAGCCTATTGACTGTTTGGTGCATATCGTCACAGAGATTTACTGCACAAACAGGTCGTTCATTTCAAATTTCCCCTTCAAAAATCTGCCGTGAGTCAAGAGCTTGTCTGTATCCTCATAGTTAAAGTTCCGAATGACATCTTTCATCTTGGTGTCGAGAAGCTCGCGCGCCAACCCCATTTCGCGTTTGGTGTCGCTAAGAAGCGGTTCCAAATCCTTGAGTTCGGAGCCTGCCAAGACGCGCATGGTGTTTGTTTCCTATCCGCAGCTCGTTAAAAGTGATGTGAGCGCGAGAGTTAGAAAGAAGGCGTTGCACTGTATCTTCTGAAAGGACAGGGAAAAGGGAGAGGCGGCAACGCTTTTTCTCCCTATCCCCCTTACCCTCATCTCTCCGTCAAACCTTAAAGCCTAAGTTCGTTATCCGCTGCGTTGTCTGGAACCTCGAGCGTCAAATCCGCCGTAGCCCCTGCCACTTGCTCATTACGCACCCGGTCCAGATACGTCTTCGACTTGCCAATCTCCGCTTCGAGCGTGTCTACGGTTTGCTGCATCACGCCTAGAGCTACCTGCTTGTATTCAGAAATCGCGTCCACCGCCGCGTAAACATTATTGAAAGCCTTCTGGAGTTGCGCGACATCCACGGTCGCTCCAGCCGCCTGCGCATGTACGCTCGAGGATTGCTTTCTCAAGAGCGCCGAGGTGGACGCGATGAGATTGCCTGTAGTCGCGTTAAGCGCGTCTATCTGGTCCAAGACGAGCTTCTGATTTGCCAGTCCCTGCGAGACCATGACCGCCGTGCGCAGCGCCGACACCGTCGTGGTCGAGGCGCGGTCCACACCCTTGATGAGTTCTAAGTTGTTCTTGCGGACCATGTCGAGCGCTAGATAGCCCTGAATAGAGACGGCGAGCTGCGTCTGTAAGTCCTGCACTTTCTGCCGCAAGTAAAAGAGCATCTCCTCTTCGACCACGCGGGCTTTTTCGGGCTCGGTGCGCTTGAGTTTGTCCACACGTGCTAAGAGCGCTTCGTCCACCCTCCGCGCCAGATAGATATACGACTCCAACTTCTCCATCGCTTCCCACAAATTGACCTTCTCCTGCTCGATAGTCGCGTTGTCCTTGCGCAGCTCGTCTTGACCGTTATAGAGCGAGGTCAAAATCTGGCCCAAGTGTTGCTGCGAGGACTGGTACTTGAGGAAGTAGTCGCGAATATTACTCCCCATCGGGATGAGACCAAAGAGCTTTTTGGGCGCGAACAGGTCACCCTGCTTCGAGGGGTCTAGGTCTTCGACGGTCTTACGCAGGTCGATGAGCGTCTTGGAGACCTTCGACTTGCTGTCGAGCCCGCCCGAAAGTGCGCTCGCCGGGCGCTCCAAAAAGCGGTTGGAGACTGAGGAGGCGGCGCGTATGTCCTCGTTGCCGAGGTTGTGGACTGCGGCGACCTTGCTTTGGAAGGCGTCACTCTGCGGCGGCGAGCTGATGACGCTCTCGACAAAGCCCCGGACTTTCTCGTCCAACACGCTTTGCGTCACCTCATTTAGGCGAATCATCCTCTCGGCGTGCGCTTTCTCGACGGGCTGAACGGGCTTAGGAGGCTCTAACATCTCAACTTGCGGGGGCTGGAGGGAGTCGGGCATGGGGTGTCCTTTCTTTGCGGTTGGAGTTTGTGGTGATAAAAGGTCGCACTGCGTCTACATCCGCTGAAAAATCCACCGCGGAGAGACTCGATGTGAAAACTCGAGCGGTCTTCACGGATGTCTCCGCAATTCTGTGACCATGCGCTCAGTTGTTTGGGCGAGCTGGTCCAAGCGCCTGCTGACCTCTTCGTCTGAGGGTGCATCCAGCGTGCTCAGCGGGGCGTGCGACCCGGCGAGGGGCACGCGCACCAGTTTGAGCCTCAGCGCGTGCAGCTCACCGATGAGCAGCTCGTTTTGCTCAGTGAAGCGCGTCACCTCTTCTAAAAGCACCTCTTTTTCTTCGTGTACGCGCTCGTGATTGGTTGTTGCAACCTGCGCGGCTTGCAGATAGCGCGTCACCTGGTGCAGATTGTGAAGCACGACGCGCCGAGTCTCTAAGATGCCACCTAAGTAGCGCTCTGCTGAGAGGCTGCCGGCCGGGAAGCGCTGTTCGACCACCCGCGACAGGGCGGAGAACGCCTCCTCGAGCCGTTCAAGCTGCCGGGCGTTCTCCGGCGCTAAGGCGCTCAAGCTGCGCTGGAGTGCGTCCAACGTCTCCGCGTTCTCCCGCTCGCTAAGCCGCTTCTCTTCCTCGAAGTGGGCATGTAAGCGCCGCTCGACGAGTTCATTCCGGCGAATATAGAGGACGAGGAACCGTACCAGCGCGAGCCCGCCGAGCGCTGCGCCGACCACTAACGCGAGCGGGCTAGTCCAGAGTGCGCTGACGACGAGAGACGCCGCGCTGCTCAGTAGACCTCCGAGCCCCAGCGGGTCTTGCAGCACGTCGCGGCTGAGCGTTTCGCGGCGCAGACGCCCGTAACTGAATTTGCTGCTACGGCTCATAAGTTGCGGCTCATAGGTCGGGGCTCAAAAAGGTGAGGACGCTGCGCTGCTGACGCGAGGCGCAGGCGCGGGCAGAGTCTCCGGGCGGACACGGGAGCGGCTTTGCGCCTCCATAGCCGACGACGTGTAAGCGAGCGGGATCGACCGCGTGGCGCTCAGCGAGGTAGTCGGCAATCGCCTGTGCGCGGGCACGCGACAGGGCGAGGTTGCGCTCTGCGTCGCCCACCGCGTTCGTGTGTCCCTCGATGAGCAGCCGGAAGCTGCCAAAAGCCGAGAGGTCGGCGGCGACCTCAGCGAGGGCGCGTTTGCCTCGACTCGAGAGGTCTGAGCGCGACGCGCTGAAGCCGATAGGTCTCGCCCGAAGCGTACCGACGACCTCCAGCGCTGCCCATTCATCTCCTACAAGCACCGCAAACGAGGTCGCCTGGCGCTGCGCCAGCGGTTTGCCCTGCGCCGCCTGAGCGACGAAGCGGCTGCTTGTGAGCGCGTCACCTCCGGCGGCGGGTAGAACGGGCTGCGCCAACACACCGACGTCCACAAAGGTGCGTTCTAAGTAGCGGTAGCTCTCGGCGGCGGCGTAAGTGCGCAGCCCTTTGTCGTTGTCGGCGACGCCGTACCAGGTCAGGGCGTTGTCCGCTAAAGATTGAAAGTCTACGCCTGCAAGCATCGTGCGCACCTCATCGTCCGAGAGGCGGTGTCCGAAGGTGCGGCTAAAGCGCCGAACGTCGCGAACGAGCAAGGCAGTGTCTTGGCGGTACAGCTCGAGCGTCTCGTAGAAACTTTCAACCACCGCCGCGACCACCTCGGGGCGGCGCTGGGCGAAGCTGCGGTTGACTAAGAGGACGTCTACGACCAGGTTGCGCGTGTCGGCGGTGCTGACGAGTTCGTGGACGCCCGGGTCTTTGAGCGCCTGTGCCAAGTCGGGTTGCCAGAGGACGGCAGCGCCGACCTCGCCGCGTGCCAACCTCTCGTAGGCGTCACTCGAGCCTTCCGCGAAGACAATGTTGGCGTCGTTAAGCTCGAGACCGAAGGTGTTCTCCACCGTTTTGAGGAGTGTCCAGGAGGGCGAAGAGGGCGTGACTGCGATGTTGAGCGGTTTACCGCTCGAGAGCGCCCCTTGCAACGCCGCGAGGGTGTTCAACTCGCCGCGCCCGACGAGCGCGTCACTCCCTCGTGATTCGCTCAACACGGCAACCTCGACCGCGTCCCAGGCGGGTCCGCCGACCTGGACATACGCGCCTCTCGTAAAGACAGCGAAGGGCGCGCGACCTTCGGATAACGCGGCACTTCGTGCGGCGTAGTCCGCATTGTCGTTGTCGCATTCTAAGCTGTACCCACGAGCCCGCAGCAGGGCGCGGTTCGTATCACCGAAGAGTGCACCATACGCGAAGTACGGGTCGCAGGCGGCGGTCACCCGCTCAAGCCCTTGCGCGTCGCTCCCGCTCAGCCAGCGCGAGTGGGCGAGGGTCGGTCCGAGCATTTTAGTCAGCAGCGCACCCACGACGAAGAGGGTGAAGAGCCCTAAGAGAAGAGGGGTGGTGCGTCTCACGGTCTTCTTACCTCCTTTGTAGCAAGCATCATTTGGTTTGGAACGCGCTCACTGGATAGAACACTGTTAAGCACATACGCTTAAAGATGAGACTTGCGCTATTCCAACTCAGTACTTGGGCGAATTGCTTCACTGAAACTGCGTATCCGCTGCAAAGTTCTGCTCCTCGACGGCGACGCGCCTGAGCGCTTCACGTAGCGCCGCGCCGTCCCGCGCGGAGGTGTAGAGCGTGCGCCCCGGCTGGTTGAGGACGTGCCGCTCGTCGATACCGAAGCCGACGGTCTGGAAGACGATGGGCGAGCGCGGCGGCGCGTCGGCTGGAAGCATCTGCGCGAGTACCCGCTGCAACCTTCCACCGTCACTCGCCTCGCCGTCGGTAACGATGAGGAGCGTGTAGTGTGCGCCCAACGTGCGCTGCGTCTGCGCCATCCGCGAGAGCGTGGTGACGCCTAGCTCGAGGGCTTCACCCAAAGGCGTCCCCCCGCCCGCTTCGATGCGTTCTAGCGCCTCCTTAAAGGCGACGCGGTTCGCCGCGCCGCGACCTAGCGGCGTGAGGAGTTCTACGCTGTCGCTGCCAAAAAGCCCTTCGTCCGTGAAGGCGATAAGCCCGAGGTGGTCGCTTTCAGGCACGGTCTCACTTAAAATCGCGACGGCGTCTTTGGCGTCGCGCAGCTTCGCGCCCTTCATGCTGCCCGAGCCGTCGAAGATGACCAGGTAGTTGCCAGTGGTGGGGTGCACGGCCTCTACCGCTGAGGTCTGCACGCTTTCGTCCTCTAGCGGCCACGCGGCGATGAGTCCACGTGAAGGTCGGCTCAAAATCGTCTGGTCCGCTGAGCGCACCGCCGTCTCTTCTGGCTCAGTCTCGAGTAGAAGCGTGATGAGACCAAACCCCATCGTAACAATAACGAGTGTCTTGACAAGTGTCTTCATCGCTCAGTCCAAGGGGACGAAGGTCTCGTCCTCGACCTGAATGGTGGTGGCGCAGACCGACACGTTGCGGTCGGCGTTCCACTCGGCTTCGGTGGCAGCGGGCATAGGGACGCCGTTCGCGTCGAAGCCGCGCTGGGGGCTCTCTATCCCATTGCCGATGATGACGAACTGGTCCGGTCTGAAGCTGCCGTCCCCCTGCGCCTCAGCGTGGGCGTTGAGCCCCTCCAATACACTCTCGGCTCTCGCGTACGAGGTCGAGCGGGCTTGCTGCTGCATCCGCGTTAGCACGGGCTGCTCGGCTCCTTCGCGGTAGAGGCGCACGAAGCGGTTGACGCTCATGTTGCCCTCCAAAGTGAAGAGCACGTTGGGGAAGATGGCGGCTTGCCGAATCGCCCGGTCGAAGTCCGCGCGGTAAACCTCAATGGGAAATGTGGTCTGCTCGGGTGCGAAGGTCACCGCGAAGCAGAAGAGCCTGTCGCTATTTTGTACGGCTGCGGCGGCTCGTGTGGGGTCAATTTCGGGCAGTGTAACGCCTTTTACCGCTAAGAGATCGGGCGAAAAGGTCTGATAGTTCCAGTTCGCTTGCTCGAGGCGAAAGTCCGCCCCGCTCAAAAGCCCGAGCTGCCGCAAGTTCGCCTGCGCCCGCTGCGCCACCCCCTCGAAGCCTACGGGATTACTGGGTTGCGTAAAGAACGTAACGTTGCCAGGCATACGGACGATTTCTGCGTCTTTAAGGAGCAGTTCAGCCTCCTCCAAGTTGCCGGGCAAATCGAGCACCTGCGCCGCGCCGACCTCTAAGAGCGTTTCGTACGCCTCGCCGCGCTGGGCTTGTGTCAAGGTCTCATGACCTGTGAGAACAGTCTCGACATAGGCTTGGGCAATGTCAGGATAGGTCTCGATGAAGTCCTTGCGAAACGCCACCACGTCCGCGACCGCCCGCCGCGCCGTGTCCGTACCGATCACGATGTTTGCACCTGGTAGGGCATATTCGCCTTCGCCCGTGAGGGCGAGCGCGTCAGGGGTGATGACGAGCGCGGCGTCCGCTAAGCCTTCTAAGAGTGCTGCGCCTGGGCTACTCACCCCTTGAAAGCCGACGAAGTCTTCCGTCCAGAGGATGTTCAGGTCGGCAAATCCCTGGGGACAAGCGTCCGCCACCACGTTCACGAGTAGTGCAAGCGAGGGTCCGTCGCGTTGCGCCGCCACTGTTGCCCCGCAGAGGTCTTCGACCCGGTTCACCTCCGCGCCGCCGACGATCACATCGCCGCCTGCGCTAAAGGAGTGGATGAGGCTAACGACGGGCGCGTAAGCCTCCAAGCCCGCCGTGTGGAGGGCGTCCGCGACCTGCATAACCTGCTCGACCGTGCCGCGCAAGCAGACGTGGTCGCTCAGGTAAGCCTCGATTTGCTCGGCGATGACGTCCTCGTTGGTATGCGTAACGTCTAAGCCACGTGCCGCGAACGCGCCCTCCTCCTGTAAAGTCCAAGGCACGAAGTCGGGTCCCCAAGTGATGGTGTGGCAGCGGAGCGTGCCGTCATAGGGGGCGGGCGTTTGCGCTTGAATCCGCTCGACTAAAGGAACAGCCTCGAGGGGCGTGGCAGGACCGACCTGGGCGAAGGCGGCTGAGAAGAGGAACAAGAAGATGAGGGAGAGACGAGCGTTCACGGTACCTCCAAGGGTAAGCGAGAGGGCTTGAAGTCACATGTGCGCCGCAGGTCGCTTCCCCCGACGAACTCGGCGGCGCTAAGTACGTGGAAAGGGGTATGTAGGAATGAGTAGGGCTACTCGAGGATCGAAAAGTCAATGCCTAAGATGCCGCGCCGCGTCGGAATGTGTTCGTTCTGGCTCCCCACAGGGGTGACGTGGTGCCACAAGTAGGTGTCGTCTTGGAAGATGATCTGTCCTTCCTGAAGTTGCCCGCGCCACAGCACGGTCTCCTTGTCGCTGGCGTAGATGACCGACTCGGCGGTGCGCTGCTGCACGTCCTCCAGAATGATAGGGATCGCTGATATGATAAAAGGGCACGACCAACCGTCCTGGTGCATCCCTTCCGGGCTATTCGTGGCGGGGTCTTGCTGGTCTGTCGTCACGACGAGCATCTGATGAACGCCTAGTTTGAGCCTCGTCACGTAGGGAAAGTATTCCTTGACCATCAACGCACCCGCGCCCAAGAGCTGTTTGAACCCAGGGTGCTCTAAGACCTCCGGCGCGATCATGTCAAACCACCGTTCACGGGTGCGTTGGTCACCCGAATCCTGGATAAAGGCCTCTTGCGGCAAGTAGCGCACGTCCCAGCCCTCGTTCGTGAGCGTAAGCTCCGCGTTCGTCTGCGCCCTAAAGCGCTTGGGTTTGTCCCAACCGTACAACTCTAAGTCGTACTCGTCCGGCGACAGAGCTTCGAAGCTCGGCTTGAGGTCGTCAGTGAGTTGCGGGTCGATACCGAGTTCGGCGATGGAGGTGACTTTGAAGAGGTTTTTCTGTGTGTCTAAGTAGATAGGGGCGAGCATAGTTTCTGTTTCCTTTCTTGGTCAAGCGGACGATACCGCTCATCAAACGCTGGTCCTGGACGCGTCGTCTCTCTGGTTCCTCCTGAGCACTCGGGGTTAGCGTATAGAGGTCGACGCGCCGACCCTTCTTACCGCTGCCCGGCTGACGCATGACGAACCCTTCGCCTCAGAGCCGGTGCAACCCGGTGTAGAGGCTGCTAGCGGAGAGGCTAACCTCACCGTTCGTGGCCTCGTGGGTGTAGACGGCTAACTCTGAACCGTAGGCTTAACCTTGACGCTCGAGCGCCGCGAGAACAGCCTCATTATCTTGAAGTTGTTGACAGTAGAGGGTAAAAAGAGGCACTTTAGCTTTGACGAGGAAGTTTTTTACAGTCTTCTAGCTTCTAAAGTGCGTTGAAGCTTAGCTTTCGTCCGACATTTTCCGTGGCTTTTCCTTCGGAAAGGGGTTGCTCTCCGGACATTTGGAATTTCTATCCTTATTGCGACGAACGCGCGCGTCTCTTGCGCAAAAGAGCCTCACGATGAATTTGCTGAGTGCGTCAGAAGACAGATGCTACTCGCACTAACAACGAGCGCTGACATGGAGCACGCTCGAACACAATTAAATTTTTAACAAAAATTCCTCTCTATGAAAAATCGTAACGTCAGTGGAGCACTTCACATCCTACGATGCCTGTATGTCTCTCCATATATCCTCACTTCGAGATAGTCGAGTTGCACAGTCTCTCACCCGTAGCACTTTACTAGAACGCATCTGTGTGCGCCCCCCTTACTACGCTTTGCGTCATGAACATCTGATCGAGGGCTCGTTCGTTGCTGAAGCGACCGCCGAACTGCCGCAAGGCAGGGCGTTAGGACCTATGCGACCTGGCGACTTGAGCCGCCACGGGGCGATCGCCGGGCTTTGCGCCGTGGCCTTGCAACAGCGCGACGACAAGCGCCGCTTCTACCTGGCTACTCAAGCAACATTCCAGGGATTTCTGGTACATGCACCTTATGGTGTTCCGGTTCGGTTCGAGGCACACGTAGAGACGCTCGAGAAGCGCGGCGCGGTGGCCTCTGTTCGGGCTTCTGTAGAGGGCGAGCTGCTCGCCACTTTAGAGGTGAACTACTCTATCCTGCCTGTAGCTTTATTTGAGCGCCTCAATGCTCATCGGTGTCAGGTTGCGCCGCGCCTCGAAAAGCTCTCGCCAGTTGCCGAACATCCAACGCACTGGCACGAGGCAACGGGCACGCGCGTCATTCCGGCGATTCCTTTGGAGGCGTGTAGCGGCCACTTCGACAACTATCCGGCTGCGCCCGTGGCCCTCCTGATGGACCAGCTCGCACAAGTTGCAGAGGGGTCGGGCGCCGGTCCCTCGTACATCGCGCGAGGCGAAGTTACAGCGTCACGACTATGTTGGGCTGGCGAGGAAGCTGTTTTCACGATGCGTAAGTTGGGTGAGAAGTCAGAAGAGACGCAGTTCGAGGGCGACATTCGCAGTCAGGAGACTGAAGTCGGCACCATGCGGCTCTGGCTGCGTTACAGTGCTAGTTGAGGTAGCGAGCCGCTGAATTCGGCTCGGAGGTCCCCTGAATACGTACTGCTTCTCTAAGATGCACTTGCATCTGCTCGGCAGGCATTGGCCGCGCGAAGAGAAAGCCTTGCATCAGAGTGCAGCCGAGCGAACCGAGTAGCGCCTGTTGCTCCGCCGTTTCGATCCCCTCGGCGACGATCTGTACGTCCAGTACGGCGGCGATCTCGACCACGGCGCGTACCACGGCGAGAGGAAAGTGCGGGCTCTCACGGGTCTTCGAGAGCTTCTGGACAAATGAGCGGTCGAGCTTGATAGTGTCGAAGTCCAACTCTTCTAGGTACGAGAGCGATGAGTAGCCGGTGCCGAAGTCGTCAAGCGCGACGGCGACGCCCTGCTTCCGTAGCCGTGCTAGGCAGGCGCGGACCTGGTCAAAGGCTTGGACGAGCACTGACTCGGTCAGCTCGAGTTCTAGCAGGTGCGGCGGCAAACCGGAGCGACTCAGCGCTTCCGTCACGACCCCGACGAAGTCGGGCTGTGTGAACTGGTGCGCGGAGACGTTCACGCAGACCCTAATGTCATCTATATTTTGCCCGCACCACCCTTGAGCTTGGTGGCAAGCGGTGTGCAAAACCCAAGCTCCGAGCGGGCGGATCAGGCCGACCTCCTCAGCGATAGGGATGAATTCGCCCGGTGAGACCCAGCCACCTTTATACTCCCAGCGGAGCAGCGCTTCGACCTTCTCCACACGACCTGTCGCTGCGTCAACGATAGGCTGGTAGAAGAGCGCGAGCCCCTCTCCGCCGTAAGCGAGCGCCTGGGCGAGCGCTTGGGCCAACTCCGCTCGGCGTTCGAGTTCATGCTCGCGCGCACCTTGGTAGAAGCGGATACCGTTCTTGCCCCCCGTCTTGACCTCGTACATGGCTGCATCAGCTCGTTTGAGAAGTTCCTCTGGCTCTATTCCGTCATCCGAAGAGAGTGCTATACCAACGCTCACTGAAACCGAAACGACCTGACCATCTATAAGAATAGGCCGTTCTAACGAGGAGCAGACCCGCTCGCCGACCGCACGCGCGTCCTCGGAGCTTGTGAGCTGAGAACAGACCAGAACAAACTCGTCACCGCTCAGGCGGTAAGCCGCGTCGCCACGCCGCAGCAGGTCACTCAGCCGCTCAGCTACGGTTCGCAAAAGCCTATCTCCGGTGGCGTGACCGTAAGCGTCATTAACGAGCTTGAACCCGTCGATGTCGAGAAAAAACACACCTACGTTCCCGCCGGACGAACGCTCACTCAGGTGCGCGAGGTCTCGCTCTAAAGCTAAGCGGTTCGGCAGGCCGGTCAAAGAGTCACTGTAAGCTAGCTGCTCGAGCACTTCAGCGCGGGAGCTCTGCTTGACCAAACGGTCCTTAAATGCGAGAAAGGCCTGTAGCAGGATGAGGAGTGTGATGTTGGCGAGCCCCAGCTCGTAGAGCGCGTAGATAACACCGAGGTTCTCACCCCGAGGTGCGTAGAAGAGGATGTAGCCCCCGCCGACGAGCGACGCGCCCGCGAAAAAGGTCAGCGCGAGAGGACGTCCCCACCTCAAGCCGGGCACGAACGACCCTAGAATGTAGACGGCAGGTATCCAGAAGAAGGTCTCAGTCAGCTCGGCGTGGAAGTTCTCGGGGTTCGGGTTGAAAAAGAGCAGGAAGACGAGCTTGCCTAGGAACTGCCCGCTGATGAGGGACAAGAGGGTGTAGAGCGTCGCGTGGAGGCTCAGCTTGCGGGTCAAGAGCAGCGCTTCGAGTACTAAGAAAGTAAACGCTAAGCCCGTGTAGGTATAGAGATCAAAGGCGCTAAATTGGCCGCTTGGCCTCTCTAGGAGCAGCGCGACGAGGTAAGCGAGGACGGCGGCAGGAATGGCAATGAGTAGGCTATAGCGCCAGCCGTCTTTCTCGAAGCGTTCGCTGATACCGAAAAGATGAAACAGGTTCACGCCATTCAGCTTAGAAGACAGACTCTTACAAAACTCTTACTTCGTCCCCTCGAGCTAAGTTCATGGTGGCAGCTACTGCTCTCACTGGATGTCACTTCAAGGTCCTCCCTACACACCTCGCACAGTTAGAGTCAGCTATGACCTGGCGTTGGCCCATCACCTTGGACAAAGTTAGTAGGAATAGACTTTGACAAGGAGATGAATCATGGCAGAAGGAAAAAGAGTAGTTAGGCAGTACCCGGTGGAGTTTACACCCGCTACGCAAGGCTTACGAAGTTTCCCTCCGGGAACAGGAATCGACGCAGTAGAACTGGTGGGCTATCCAGTCGAGCTGGTGTACGTAAGTCCTCACGTAGTGAACGAACGGTGGCATCACTGAGGCGGCGATCAATCAGGTGTGGCACGTGGACATCACATATATAGCTACGGCTGAGGGCCAGGCTTTGCCCGTTCGAGCTCTATTTAGCAGGCGTCGCGGACGCCGAAGAGTCTCTAACAACAGGTAGCATCTGGTCATAGACGCAGCGGTTCAGTAACGGCATGATGCGCCCTGTTTAACGGCATGATACGCCCCGCTTGTGTCTTGACTTAGAGACCTATGTCATCGACTCGAAACCTATAGCATTTCCATTTTCCGCAGTCACACAGTAGACGAAAGCCATGCCAGCATACTCGATAGACTTACGCAAACGAATTGTTGCGGCGCATATCGAAGAGGGACAGAACAAGAGCGCAGTTGCGAGGCGTTTTAACGTAAGCCGCCGTACTGTCGAGCGCTACGTCAAGCGCTTTAGAGCGGGAGGGCTAGCCGCGACACCGCACCCAGGGAGAGGGTGCAAACTTGACGAGAGCCACCATGAGGTGTTGCGCAAGCAAGTAGCAGAGCATAACGATTGGACTCTAGAGCAGCACCGTTCGTCCAGCTTGACTGGACGCCGAAGCGTTGGCGAAAAGCACAGGTACTAAACTCACGAAATCCACAGTAGACAATTACTTTCGCAAACTGGGCATCAGTCGTAAAAAAAGAGCCTTTACCCAAGTGAGCGAGATGACGTACTCAGAACGCAGTGGCGTGAAGAGATAGCGAAGCTTGCCCCTGAGAGACTGGTGTTTCTCGATGAAACGAGCGCTTACCTAAACCTCTCGCGCAGCTATGGACGCACCTCTACCAACAAGCGCGTGGTGGACGACGCACCCAAAGGTAAAAAAGAGCGAGCCAGTCTCTTAGCGGCGGTTACCCTTAGGGGGCTCAGCGGGGCGCACTGCTTGGTGCACCCTGAGAACGTCGATAAAGCCGCCTTTCTAAGCTATCTCAAGACCTTGCTACCTAACCTCAAAGTGGGCTCGGTGCTCGTCCTGGATAACTGGCGTGTGCATCATGGACCAGACGTGAGAAAGCTAGTCGAAAAGTACCACTGTTCACTTCTCTATTTGCCTGCTTACTCGCCTGACTACAATCCTATTGAACTCTTATTCAGCAAGATTAAAGCCTTCGTCAGAAAGCTCCGACCTTCCACTCTCGATAAGCTTATCAAAGCCTTCAAAGATGCGGTTCTTACAGTGACATCTGACGATGCTAAAAATACCTTCGAGCACTGCGGCTATCTGGTGCAGTGAATGTTGGAAATGCTATTAATCAATCTGAGCGTAGCGAATAGGAAGGAATATACGGATGGAGCGGTATGGACTATCACCGAACGCTTTTCTCGGTGATAGGGAATTAAGCGGAATCCGTATCAGTTAGCGATGGTCTTCGGCTCGGTCGCCTCGTACTTCTTTGTAGATCGGGCGGTGGATTTCGACTTCGGCGTCGCGCCGCTGCCCTACTTCAACGAGCCGCGTGCACCCGTTGGCGGGGCGGACTTGGTCATCTTTAACACCATTCTCGAAGAGCGCCAGGAAGCCGCGTGGGACTTTTTGGTTTGGCTCACGGAGCCCGAACAGCAGTTCGACTGGGCGCAGAGGACGAATTACGTGCCCGTGGTGCAGTCTGCGACCGAGTTGCCCGCCTTTCAAGAGTTCCTGGCGAACAACCCAGATCGGGCGGTTGGTATTGATCAGCTCGAGTACTCGCGCCCTCGCCCCAGCTTACTGGGCTATCCGCAAGCGACGCCCGAAATCGTCGAGGCGATGGAGTCCATCTGGCTGCAAGGTGCGCCCGTCGAGGAGACGCTTGACGAGCTGGTGCAGCGAACGTAGCGCTACTTCCGGTAATACTCACTAGCCACTTTGAGGGGTGCGCTACGCGCCTCTCTCTTTTCGAAACCCCATCTTTAGATAGCAGTTCCACAACTTATTGAGACAGTTGAATACAGATATCATCCCTGAACGTGCGTGCTCGTTACGAAGTTTTCACGCAGTGAAACGGCGTTTTCTACAGTGCGAGTGTTTTAAACCAGATGACTATAGTACCCGCAAGGGTGTACCTGCTAGGAGGAGGTCAAGATGAACGAACTCGCCACCTTTGAGGGTCACATCGAACTAGAGCCTCGCATTCACTACCTGCAACATACGTTCAATGTTCCAGAAGGTCTCGAGCGCCTATGCGTGACGCTACGCTACCGCAAAGAGCGCGTGTGCCAGCTTTTCCTGTCGGTGTTCTCGCCTGAAGGCTACCGAGGCACGCGCATGAACCCGGGCGGCTTCGGCGACCTCGCCCTCACACTCGACCTCAGCAAGACGTGGGCGAGCGAAGGTGGCTTGCCTGGTGAGATCACCCCTGGTGAGTGGCGCGTTCAAATTGACGTCGAGCGCACTGAAGAGGCGGCGGATTATCAGATTATTATCGAGAGTAGTGTAGAGGTGGCGGACGCGGTCGAAGCGTCCTCCGCTCAGCCTGCGGAGCAAAATGGACGTGACGGCGCAGGCTACTACCGAGGTGAGTTGCACGCGCACAGTCACCACAGCGACGGCTCCGCGTCGGTGGCTGAAGTTGTCAGCGCGGCGCGGCGCTACGGGCTCGACTTCTTGTCGCTCACCGACCACTTCACAAACGCAGGTTGGGCGGAACTCGAGAGCCTCGCGGGTCCCGATTTGGCGGTGCTCACCAGCTTGGAACTCACCGGACATAGCGGTCACGCGAACTTACAAGGGTTGAGCACCTGGATAGACACCTTTGTCGATCCGTGCAACGCCACCGGGCGCACCATCAACGATGTCGCGGATGAAACACGCGCCCAAAGCGGGCTGGTATGCGTCAACCACCCCTTCTCCCTCAACTTAGGCTGGTGACGCTCGCGCACCTCGTCCTGCGTGAGACGGCCCTCAACCGCTTTCTGCGCGGCGCGTACTTCCTGCCCGTCGTGTCCTCCTCGGTCGCCATCGCGCTCGTGTGGCGCTACCTCTTCAACACGGACGCGGGGCTCGTCAACGCGCTCCTGACCGGGCTCGGCGCGTCACAGGTGCCCTGGCTCATCGACCCGAACACGGCGCTCTGGGCGGTCGTCATCGTGAGCGTGTGGCAGAGTCTCGGCTACGACATCGTGCTCTTCATCGCGGGGCTCCAGGCGATTCCCAAGGAGTACGTCGAGGCAGCCCGCATCGACGGGGCGAGCAGGTGGCAAGTCTTCCGCTCGGTGACGTGGCCGCTCCTGACGCCTACCACTTTTTTCATCTTGGTCGTCTCGGTCATCGGCTCGTTTCAGGTCTTCGCGGTTGTCAACGTGATGACCGGCGGCGGTCCGGCGCTAGGCACGGATGTGCTGGTCAACTTGCTCTACCGCCGTGCCTTCGTCTACTTCGACATCGGGCGGGCCTCGGCTTTAGCAGTCGTGCTGCTCGCGATTCTGCTCATTCTCACCTACGTTCAGTTCCGTGTGGCCGGGCGGCGGGTGCACTATGGCTGACGCGCGTTTCAGGCGGAACCGCGAAGCCGTGAAGCCGTTGCCTAAGGCAGCTCGAGTCCGGGGCCCCTTACCCTTCGGGCGCGTCCTCGCAGTCAGCGTTGCCCTCTTCGCCGGGCTCGTTATGGTCACGCCCTTCCTCATCACCCTCAGTACCTCGCTCATGACCCTAATCGAAGCCTTCCGCTTCCCGCCGCAGCTCCTACCCCGCGACCCGCAGTGGCGCAACTACCTCCTTGCCTGGACGGGCGCGCCCTTCGCGCGCTACTTCTTCAACACGCTCGTGATGGCCTCGGCGATTACCGCCGGGCAACTCTTGACCTCCATCCTGGCGGCTTACGCCTTCGCGCGGCTGCGTTTCGTCGGCAAAAATCTTCTCTTCGGGCTCTTCCTCGCCACGCTGATGATTCCCGCCCAGGTGGTGCTGATTCCCAACTATCTGACGCTCTCCAACCTCGGCCTCATCAACACTTTCGGCGCGCTCATCCTGCCCTTTCTCGCGAGTGGCTTTAGCGTCTTTCTTATTCGGCAGCACTTCAAGAGCATTCCGCAGGAGTTGGAGGACGCCGCCCGCATCGACGGGGCGAGCCGCTTCACGACCCTGTGGCGCATCTTCGTGCCGCTCGCCAAACCTGCGATTGCCACCGCCGGACTCTTCACTTTCCTAAGCGAGTGGAACGCCTACTTGTGGCCTTTAATCGTCACCGACTCCCAGGACATGCGCACCGTGCAGATTGGCCTCGCCAGCTTTCTCGCGGTGAGTCAGGAGGAAGGGCTGACCAACTGGCCGGTCGTTCTTGCCGCGAGTGTTCTGGTGCTCTTACCAACGCTAATTGCCTTTGCGCTCGCTGAAAAGCAGCTCGTCAAGGGGATTACGCTTTCGGGGTTGAAAGGCTGATGAGGCGATAGGGAGATGAGGGGATGGAGAGATAGGGAGAAAAGGCACCAGCAGTTCTCCTCATCTCCCCATCCCCCTATCTCAAATCTTCAGCCCTCACTCCACCTAAGTCTTTCGCGAGTGCGCTACCCGCACTGGCGCTAGACAAATCCGCATGTTGGAGGAACTCATGAAACACTTCGCCCTGCTCGCCGCGCTACTCCTAACTTTCGCTACCTTCGCCCAGGCTCAAACGCCCCTCACCTTCTGGCACTCGTTCGGGGACAACGACGCGATGCAGACTCTCATCGAAGAGTTCAACGCCTCGCACGACGACATCCAAATCGAGGGGGTAGACGCGGGCAACTACAACGAGATGATCACGCGCTTACAAGCGGCTGTCGTGTCGGGCCGCGTGCCGGACGTGGTGCAGTTAGAGATCACCCGCTACGGCATCTTCGCGGACCGGGGCGTGCTGCTGCCTCTGGACGAGCTGATTGGCAGCACGGGCTTCGACACGGGCGACCTCATCCCCGGCATCTGGGAGGCGGCGCAGTACGGGGACACGCCCTATGTGATTCCTTTTAACAACTCCGTACCGGTCATGTACTACAACAAGGACCTCTTCCGCGAAGCGGGCTTAGACCCCGAGAGCCCGCCTGCCACCTGGGACGAGCTGCTGAGCGCCGCGAACACCCTCACCGTGCAAGAGAACGGCGAGACGGTCCAGTACGGCCTAAGCGCCCCGCCCCAGTGGGTGCGCCACGCCTTTGTGCGGCAAAACGGCGGCGATTGGATGGACGAGGCCGTGACCGAGCTGACTCTGACCGCGCCCGAAGCGGTGGAAACCTACGACTTTTTGCACGGCCTCATCTACGACGAGGAAGTCGCCTACGCGGAGGCGGGCATTGACGCCAACGAAGACCTCTCCGACCAGGACTTCTTCTCGGGCCGCACCGCCATAATCTTCACCTCGACGGGCAACCTGGGCAGCTTCCAGGAGGATACGGACTTCGAGCTGGGCGTTGCACCCTTACCCTGCAACGAGGTCTGCGCGGCCCCCATCGGCGGGGCGACTTTAGGCATCGTCGCGAGCATCCCCGAGGAGCAGCAGCAAGCCGCGTGGACCTTCATCAGTTGGATGACCAACACCGAGAACAACGCCTACTGGCACACCGAGACGGGCTATATGCCGATTCGCGCGAGCACCTTGGAGAACCAGACCTCGCAGGAATTCTACGCGCAGAACCCCAACTTCAAGATTGCCATCGACCAGTTCCAGGCCTCGAGCTTCCCCCGTCCGCGCCCACCCGCCATGCCCGCCATCCGCGAACTGGAGTTGACGACGTGGGAAGAGATCGCTACGAATACCAAGAGCGTGAAGCAAGCCTTACAAGACCTCAAGACGGAGGCGGATGCGCTGCTGGCAGGAAACTAGACGTAGGGAGCAAGGAGTAAGAAGCAAAGGGAGGATTTGGTGAGGGGCGATGCGCTCCTCACCTCACGCTATGGACCAGACAGCGTTCAAAATCATTGCCCACCGGGGTGCGTCGGCGGACGCGCTAGGCAACAGCGCCGAAGCGTTCGAGCTTGCGATTGCGCAAAAGGCCGACCTCATCGAGACGGACGTGCGACTCACGGCGGACGGGGTGCTCGTGCTGGAGCACGACCGGGAGATTGGGGGCTTAGAGGTCCAGTACAGCACCCTGGCAGCCCTACGCGAGGTCAAACCGCACCTCTTGACAGTGGCGGGAGCCCTGCGAGAGTTCGGTCACCTCATCCCCTTTTGCTTCGAATGCAAGGCGGCGAACCTCGAGCACGCCCTTATCTACCTCGTCAAAGACTTGCTTCCCGAGGCGATATGGCAGCAGACGGAATTTACTTCGTTCAACTTTATGAGTGCGGTGACGTGTCAGAAACTGCTTGGCACACTGGGCGACGCCAACCAGGTGGGCTGGCTGACGCGGCAGTGGGACGAAGAGGCTACCAAGTTCACCCGAGAGGCGGGGCTCGCGCAGCTCTGCCCGCCTGCAGCGGCGGTCTTAGCACGCCCCGAGCTGGTCCGAACAGCGAAGGACGCTGGGCTTAACGTGCGCGTGTGGCTCGTGACGGAGCCGGAGATGGTGCCTGACTTAGCGGACGCGGGTGTGTACGGCGGGACGGTCAACTTTCCTGGAAAGGTAGCAGCGTTGCTCAGCTCGAGGGGTGGCTGAGCTGGTTTCTGCAATAAACGCGCGTTATATGCGCAAAGCTTAGATAGTACAAAGCATATTCCAAAGAAGTTGGTGGAGAAAAAACGCCTTTAATACTAGACCTCTTGCAAAAGAACTACTCTATCCACCGAGGGCGTTTACTCGTACTCGTTCCACTCGGCAAAAGCGCTAAAGCTTAGACAATACTAAAGAGTATTTCAAAGAAGTTTGCGGAGAAGAAGCCAGGCATTCGCCCGCCTCCCACTTTCGCAAGAGGTCTCCTACAAGACGCGACCAGACGCTTCGGCTGCTGTTCGGACCGCCTGAGCGTACTGCGCCTGCGCTTCTACGCTCAGGCGTGCGGTGAACCCGGCAACGGCAAGCGCCCCTCTAAGCCGTTCTTTTGCGTCAAGGATAGGTGAAGCGACCGAGAACTCACCCTGCGCGTAATCGTCCCGAGAAACACGCACGCGCTCCCTCTGTACCCGGGCAAGCTCCTCACGCAAAGCTTCCCCATATATGAGGGTCAATTGGGTAAAAGCTTGACGCGGCGTGGCTAAGAGCTGCTCGAGCACCCCTCCAGGTAAAAAGGCTAGCATCGCCACGCCCATCCCGCCGACGTAGAGCGGAATCTTCGAGCCGATTGAGTAGCTCACACGGAGCGAATGGCGCGACTCGCGCGCGTCTACGATCATGCGCTCCGTGCCGACGGGAATGGAGAGCAAGACGGTCTCGCCGCTCAGCTCAGCCAATGCGTCTAAGTGCGGCGCGGCGGCGGCGATGAGGTCAAACGGCCAAGCGGCCTGCTGACCCAGGAGGTGCAGCTTCGGCCCTAAGCGGTAGCGCTTGCCCGGCTCGCGAGTGACATAGTCCGCGCCCTCCAGGGTCGCTAAAAGGCGAAAGGTCTGGTTGGCCGTGAAGCCGGTCTGCCGCGCGAGGTCGCTTAGGGTGGGCGCGTCTGCGGCGGCCAAGGTCTCGAGCAACTGCAGCGCGTTTTGGACACTCTGGACGGTCGGGAGGGCTTTCGGCGGTGAGGCGTCTCGGCGAGTACTTGTCGCATGATGTGAAGATGACATCGTTCTCCTATCATAGTCCTGTCCGGTTAGCAGAAACGTTTTTCTGGTGAACAGAAAATATTAACCCGGGCCATGGGAGGACAGAATGACGAAAGGACATCTTTGGGTTTCTATCCTGGCGGCGCTCATGCTCTCGGCGTGCAGCAGCGTGACCGAGCCTGAGATTGAGACGACGCAGACCAGCACCAACCAGATCGCCGCACACCGGGGCGACTTAGAGGCGCGGCCTTCAGGCTGGATCAAAACCGAGTGGGACAACAGCGTCCAGGCCATCAGCAGCGCCCGTGACAAGAGCGTCAGCCTCACCGAGGTAGACCTGCAGCTCAACCGCTCCGCGAGCGCGCTCGCGCAAAACTCCGACGGCATCCTCTATCTCCACCACGAGAGTACCTGCGACGTGATCGACCGGAACGGTCAGCCCACTGGCGAAAGGCACAACGTCGCGACCGCCTCTCTTGCGCAGGTAGACAGGTGTGCGGAACGCCTCAGCAACGTCCTTAATACCTACGCGGGCAGCCAATTTATCCTCGAGATGAAGTTCAACGCTACGTACGCCAGCCAGATACCTAAAGCGCTCTACAACTTGCTCAAGGTGCGGGGCGAGCGCACCGTACACGTGGTGTCGTCGCTCGAGCCCGACTTGCTCGAAGACCTCAAAGCGTTCGCGGATGCCGACCGCGTCAGCATGAGCCTGCTGCGCGTCTTCGGCTGGCGTCCCTTTCAGTGGAAGTGGGTCTCACAGGGCAATATCCGCGACGCGCAGAATAAGGGCTTCAACTGGGTCGCGTTCCACTACGAAAACGTCAGCGAGGCGAATATCGACTACGCCCAAAATCTGGACCTCACCGTCGGCGGTTGGCACTGGGATGACCCGCCTACGGGCTCAGCCGTAACCTACAGCCAGGCCGCGCCTTGGGCCGACCGCAACAACTTGGGCTTCACGATCATCGACCGCATCAGTGACCTCAAAGCTCGAGGCTGGCGCTGACCGAAAACTGACGCAGGGATGAAACACAGCCGTTACGCTGCTCGCACCCCTACTTTACGGAGGTTCACGATGCGCATATTCGTTCTTTTCACCTTAGCTCTGTTCACGCTCTCTACCGCCTTCGCCCAAGATGACCTTGTCGTTCCCTACAACGCCCCCGCACAGTGGGCTAACTGGGGCGAGGTCTTAGAAACCTTTACTCAAGAGACCGGCATCGAAGCGCCGACCGACCCCAAAAACAGCGGGCAAACCCTAGCCGCCCTGCAAGCCGAAGCTGCTAATCCCCAAGCCGACACCGCTTACTACGGCATCGTTTTCGGCATCCAAGCCGCTGAGGAGGGTATGGTGGCGGCGTATCAGCCCGAGGGTTTCGCGGACATCCCCGAGGCGCTTAAAGACCCCGAGGGTCGCTGGTTCACGGTGCATCAGGGCGCGATTGCGTTTCTAGTCAACACCGAAGAGTTGGACGGTGCGCCCGTGCCTCAGTGCTGGGAAGACCTAACCGACCCGCAGTACGAGGGCTTGGTGGGCTTTCTCGACCCGACCCAAGCGGCGGTTGGCTACTCGGTGGCGACGGCGGCAAACTTGGCGCTGGGCGGTTCCTTAGAGGACTTCTCGCCTGCGGTCGAGTACTTCAGTCAACTCGTAGGTAACGGGCTCATCTTGCCCGCGCAGACCGCCACGGCGATGGTGCAGCAGGGCGAGATTCCTATTCTCATCGACGCAGACTTTAACGGCTACCAGCTTGCCAACGATGAGGGCGCACCTATTGAGGTCGTCATCCCCTGCGAGGGTTCTTTGGCGATTCCCTACGTGATGTCACTTGTAGAGGACGCGCCGCGCGCGGAGAACGGTCAAGCCCTCTTAGACTTCGCGCTCTCCGACGAAGGTCAGCAGCTCTTCGCGGCAAGCTACTTGCGCCCCGTACGTGAGGTTGAGGTGGACCCGAGCATCGCCGAGCAGATGCTCGCAGATTCAGAGTACGAGCGCGTCGCCATGCCCGACTTCGCAGCCATGCAAGCCGCGCAAACGAGCTTCACCGAGCGCTGGCAGGATGAAGTGACGCGCTGAGGTGAAGCGTTTTGCTCGAGGGGCGGCTTCGGTCGCTCCCCTGCTCATTATCTTGGGAGCGTTCCTACTCTACCCGCTTCTGGTCATCGCGCTGCGCAGTCTCTCGGGAGACGAAGCAGCCTTCTCGTTCGCCATCTACGCGGACACCCTAACCAACCCGCGCTACTTCCGCGCGTTCGGCTTCACGGCGCTCTTAGCATTCGCTTCGACGGTGCTAGCGCTTATCGTGTGCGTGCCCGCCGCCATCTACATCGAAGGGAAGCAGAGCCGGGCGCGGCGTGTGGCAGCGGTGCTCCTCACCGTGCCGCTCAGCTTGCCGGGCATCGTCATCGGCTTCTTTGTGATTTTAGGCTTCGGACGCACAGGCGTAGTGACGGACGCGCTGGAGGCGGTGACGCCCCTACGCAATCCGCAGCTCGCCTACACCTTCTGGGGGCTGCTCCTCGGTTACGTGTACTTCCAAATTCCTCGCGTGGTCCTGGTTATACGCGGCGCGGCGGCGGGCATTTCCAACGACGTCGTGAACGCCGCCCGGACGCTCGGGGCGTCGCCTTGGCGAGTCTATATGGAGGTCGTGTTGCCTGCCCTGCGCCCAGCCCTAGTGAGCGCCTCAAGCCTCAGCCTCGCGACCGCCTTTGGCGCGTTCGGCACAGCGGCGACGCTCTCGAGGGGCACCCGCGTCGTCCCCCTGGAAATTGCCGCGCTCTTCACTGAGCGCTTCGAGCCCGCGCGTGCAGCGGCCCTTTCCATCGTCCTGGGCGTCATCACCGTGACGCTGCTCCTCGGGGTGGCCCGGCTGGGCGGGCGCAACGGATGAGCGCACAAACGCTGAGCCAGCCTCAAAAGCGGCGGGCGCGGGCAGGAACGCGCGATCCCTTGCAGCGCACCGGGCGGGTGCTCGCCTGGTTCACCGTGGCAGTCTGCGCCGCGCCGCTGCCCTTGCTACTTGCCGTGGCGACGACCGCGCAGTGGCGCAGCGGCTTTTGGGCGGAGGGCTTCACCTTGCAGTGGCTCATCTCCGGCTGGATGCGCATCGCCCCGCACGCGCTCTACAGCTTGCAACTCGCGCTCACCGTTCTACTACTCAACATCCTCATTGGTTTGCCTGCAGCCTGGACATTGGCGCGGTTACGCTTTCCGGGTCGCGCGGCGCTCCTCGCGCTCGCCAACTTGCCCCTCGCCATCCCTGGCATTGCGGTGGCTCTAGGGCTCATCCTGGCTTACCCGTACTTGCGCGGAGATGGATTCTTGCTCACCGCCGGTCATGTGCTCTACACACTGCCCTTCTTCTTGGGCACGCTCACGCCGGTATTAGGCGGCGCGGCGCTTAGAGAGCGCGAGGCGGTTGCAAAGACGCTTGGAGCAGGCGCGGTACGCCGCTTCGTCTTCATCACCTTGCCGAGCGTCCGCCGGGCGCTCTTGGCGGCGGCGATCATGGTTGTGACACTGTCGATGGGAGAATTCAACGTGTCGTTTTTCCTTTTCACGCCGACCGCAAAAACGCTGCCCGTCGAACTCTACGACGCCTACCTCACGGGGCGCTTGGAGGTCGCGGCGGGAATGACGGTCTGGTTCTTGCTCTTCGTCGTGCCTGCGACGCTCGTCTTGGAGCGCTTCGGTGGCGGCAAAGTTGGTCAGGCGTGAGGGCGGATCGGCGTCAGGCGGCGTCGCTTACGTTTGAGCACGTGACGTTTAGCTACGGCGACACCCTGGCGGTGGACGACGTGAACCTAGACGTGCGTCCGGGCGAACTCATCACGCTAGTCGGACCCTCGGGCTGCGGCAAGTCCACCTTGCTCAAGCTCGTCTCTGGGCTTCTCAACCCGAACGCAGGGCGGCTCTTGATGGATGGTGTGAATGTCCAGCACCTCCCACCGGAGAAGAGGCAAATGGGCTGGATGCCGCAGAGCTACGCGCTCTTCGAGCACCTGAACGTTGCGCAGAACGTCGCGTTTGGACTCAGGATGCAAGGTGTGTCCAGACAGGAGCAAAAGCAGAGAGTTGAAGAGGTGTTGGGGCTATGCCACATTAGCGACCTGGCAGATCGCCCCGTCACCGCCCTCTCCGGCGGTCAGCAGCAGCGCGTGGCGGTGGCACGGGCTTTAGCGGTGCGCCCGCGCGTCCTGCTCCTCGACGAACCGCTCGCCGCGCTGGACCCGCAACTGCGCTTAGAGCTTCGCTCGAGCTTGGAGAGGCTCTTGCGCGAGAGCGGCGTCACCACACTTTTCGTCACGCACGACCAGGGCGAGGCGCTGGCGCTCGCGGACCGGGTGGCGGTGCTGCGCGGGGGACGGCTCGAGCAGTTCGGCTCATCCGAAGCTCTCTGGCAAGCGCCCGCGAGCGCCTTCGTCGCCTCCTTTATCGGCAACGCCACCGTGCTGCCGACCAAGCGCGTGTCGGCGCAGGAGTTAGAAGTTTTGCCGCACCTCTGCGTTCGTCATTGCGGCGCGGACGCGCCCGAGGTCGCCCTGCGCCCCGGCGACGTCGTCCCGGCTGACAGCGGCGTGCCCCTCGTGGTCGTCGCAGTGGAATACGCAGGCGGACAGTATCAGGTGACGGGCAAGCACGGCAGCGGCGCGGCGCTACGATTTTTTAGCGATACCCGCCTCAAGCTGGGGGAGCCTGTCCGCGTGCGGCTGCGCGACGACCACGCGCCCTCTATCATCGGAGGGTCGCGTGGCTGAGCTGCTCGTCATCGGCTGCCGCGCCGGGTCACCGGGTGCGGAGAGCCCCGCATCGGGGTACGTCCTCTTTGCAGGCGAGAAAACGCTCCTCATCGACTGTGGTCCGGGAGTGGTGGCGAGCTTAGCAGCGCGGGGGCTGATCGAGCAGCTAGACGCCGTGATCGTCACCCACGCCCACGCCGACCACTGCGCCGACCTCGTCGCGCTCGCGTACCACCGGCTCTTCCCGGTATGCATGGAGCCTTTGCCGCTCTACGGACCTGCCGCGCTGCGGGCGACCCTCACCGCCTTAGACCAGATTTTCGGCATTCCAACGCTGCCCGACCTGAACGCACCTCTCGCCGCTGCGCTGCCCTTTACCGCGCTGAGCGCAAACGCTGCGAAGCACGTTGGAGGTATCAAGCTCGAGACCCACAGAACCGTTCATCCCGTCGAGGCGCTCGCGCTGCGTTTTCCGGCGTTTGGCTTGACCTATACCTCGGACGGGGCGCTAACGGACGGGCTCGTGGGGTTTGCACAGGGCACGTCAACCCTCCTCGCCGAAGCGACCTACCTCTCGGACGACGTTTCGGATGGTGGTGCAAACCTTGTTGCGCACGGACATATGACCGCAGCGCAAGCGGGCACTCTAGCGCAGCGCTCGGGCGCACAGACGCTGATTCTCACGCACCTCACTGATTTCGCGCAGGCGCGTGCCTACCGTGAAGAGGCGCTGAAGCGCTTTGAGAACGTACAGGTTGCAAAGTCAGGACTTCGGCGGGAAGTGGGGTTTGAACTCATATGAACTTGTGAATCTACGGGTTTTTCGTAATCCGGTGTGAGAGGGTGTCTGGAAAGTCCAAGTTGGGGAAGGAAACGGCATCGGCGTGAGTCTTTTAGACTCGGCTTATGACTAGACCAGCATACCCTAGTGACCTGACTGATAGTGAATGGAAGGTTCTCGAGCCTCTGATTCCCCTTGCGAAACCGGGTGGACGACCGCGTTCGGTTGACATGCGCGAGGTTCTTAACGGCATCTTCTACGTGCTGCGCAGCGGTTGCGCGTGGCGCATGATGCCCCATCCAGTCAAGCTGGACGAACGGTGATCTGCCCAAGTGGAAAACCGTCTACGACTACTTTCGCACCTGGCGCATCGAAGGGATATGGGAGCACATAAATCAGCACCTACGTGAACAGCTTAGGGTGAAGCTAGGACGTGAAGCTGAGCCGAGCGCGTCGATCATCGACTCGCAGTCAGTCAAAACGACCGAAGCAGGTGGTGTTAAAGGCTTCGACGGCGGTAAAAAGGTGAAGGGGCGACGGCGGCACATCCTAGTTGATACACAAGGGCTGCTGCTAAGCGTTTGCCGGAGGCAAAACTTCGTAAGTTAGTTCTGGTTGCTAACATCAGCGACCCTGCTGGTGGCAAGCAACTCCTTGAAGGGCTGCAAGGGCGCTTTGGCAGGCTACGCCACCTGTTCATTGACGGAGGCTACAAGCGCACCTTCCAGGAGTGGGTCACAGGTACTTTGGGTTGGACTATCGAGATTGTGCAACATGCTTACGCAGGTATCCGAGGCTTCTGGCTCCCCGAAGGGCAAGAACTCACCCCTGAGCAAGTCGCTATGCTCAAGGGCAACCGCACCTTCAAGGTGCTGCCTAGAAGGTGGGTTGTAGAGCGTACCTTTGCACAGGTGAGCATCACAGATGCTGGCACGATGTGCCTAACCTGTGATTTGCCGCTATAGACGTCATAGCAAGGACTATGAACGCTTGCCCCAGAGCAGTGAAGCGCTTATCTACGCTGCTATGGTACGTTTGATGGTGACAAGGCTCGCAAAATCCAAGGTATAGACCCTTCCCAGACACCCTCTTACAACCTCTTAGCTATAAGTGCTCGTACACAATTAGTTTCAACTGAAGTTTAGCTGAGAGAAGTTGATGTTTAGGCTGTCACCGATAGCAGCTAAGCATTGCGACACGGCGTAGAAGAGGTTATCTTCAGATAGTCCTCGGGTCTGAGCCATTCATACTTGAGCTTGCGCCACAAGATTTCAATGAGGTTTAGGTGCGGTGAATAGGGCGGCAAGTAGAAGATAAGGAGACCACGCTTTGCCCATACTTCGCGGCGTTCTTGAAAGCGCTTGGAGGCGTGCACTCTAGCATTATCAAGTACAACCACGGTGAGCTTGCTGATATAGAACGGGCAAAGCCCGGCCCGTTGGGCCTAGTTCACTGAAGGCTAACGTTTCGAGCACGTCAATGACAAAGTCACTGTCAACTTTATTCCTGGTTGTTTTGAACACAAAGTCGTCGTCACGGCTGAGTAAACCGAAGAGGTTGAGTCCTTTGCCCTTGGCTGAGGGCAGCCAGACATCTTCATCTTTGAACTGCCAGCCATACGGGATACAAGGCTCGGTTGAAACGCGGCTCTCATACAGGTTAGAGCAAAGCTCAAAGGCTCTTAGCCTTCACCTGTACCATAGTAGAGATCAATTAGCCCTTGCGCCGCACGTTGCTCAAGTTCAGCTAACTGCTCGAGTTTGAGGGCGTAAACTTCCGCCTCTGCTTGGTAGAGAGGACGCTTTCGGAGTAGCGGGTGCGACCACGCCTGACGATGCGTTTATAGTTTGCACCATGTTTTTTATATAGCGCTCCAAGGTCTTGGTGCTGAAGTTCTTACCTAACGCTTCTTCTAATTCGGCTCTCGCTACCTTGAGCTGTTGCCGGTGCGCTTGTACTGCCGCTTTGACCGCCTCTAAATCCGCTTCAGCGAACTAGGCCCAACGGGCCGGGCTTTGCCCGTTCTAGGTCTAAAATCGGTTTGCGTCCCCGTCCTGCTCGGGTACGCAGTCCCTCAAGTCCTTCAGCTTCATAGCGCTTCAGCCAGTTGTTTACCGACACCTCGCAGCAGCCTAGAATCTCAGCAACCTCCGCAGCGGTGCGCCGCTCGCTTTTTAACAGCATCATCTGACAACGCTGTTTATAGCTATGTGTCTCGCCTTCTCGGCCGTTCGTCCAGCTCGACTGGATAGCCCTTCTCTAACTCTGAACGTTGCACTTCGCTAAGCTTAATCCTTTTGATTCTCGCCATAGCTTAGTTTAAGCTATTTCTGTACGAGTACTTAGAGGTTTTCACAGCCATTTTGTGGACTTTTTGCTTTCCCCCTCGCAGCTATTCTCCTTAGGATAGAGGTAGCTAATAGGAGGACAATCATGAGCATCTGGGGAAACTTAAACTTAGACACTGCCTTCACCATCAACCTCTACCGCAAGGATGACGTGTACAGCCGCAAGCCTCACAAGAAAGTTTTGGTGTTTGCTCGCAGCTTTTCAGAAGCGTTGGAAATTGCCAAGCGCGAAGCCGCCTCGTTCAGACTTACTCCACGTCAACCCGACGCACTGAGATTCAACTAGCGCTTCCACAACATACTGAGACAGATGAGCGCAGATCTCAGTTCGAAGAACTAGCGGGATTTCATCTCATAATGTGCGTGCTGAACGATGTTCTTTTCATTCACCAATTTCTGTAGAGCTAAAAACGATGCGTACACGATTATAGTCGGGATACCAAGCTGTGGGACTGCTGAGTAGTTCACTTACATCGTCTGAAGGAATTGGTGCAATGGCATAATCTCTATAATCATCAGTAAATATCCACCTGTGAAACTCGATATAACCTCTCGAGAACAACTCTCTAATGGCGAGTTCTGCTACTCGATATTTTTCGCCTAGAGAACTGTTTGGAAAAGCACTATTCAGCTCCCATATTGCTTCATAAAGTCCGGTGTAATCTTCCGTTGCCGAACTGAGGAGCAAAAATCTGGCTTTCTCGAAGCTTATAGGTGTTTCTTGCTTCATATTTATCAATCATACAGCGGACTACCCAAACAAACCTCTGCAAGTAAAAAACAGAAAATGCGCTGTAAGTTGACCCACAGCGCATCCAAAACCTTTTACTTCCCTTACTCTTCTTTATCCTCTTCCGTCGGCCACGCCGGATTCTTCGTAAATACAATCGGGTCAACCTCGTCAAAGCCAATCTCCGCTTCGTACTTGCCGATTTTCCCGTAAAGCCGCTTTACGTCGCCTTCGATGAAGTCCGTAGTCGAAGGTGTCCCAGAGGGCGGTCTGCTGCTCTAAGCCTGCGGTGGTGGGCACGACGCGGGTCTTTTTGATGCCGGCCTCGAGCTTCTTGCGGCTCTCGATCCCTAAGTTTCTAAAGACGACTTGCACCACGTCACGGGCGTATTCGCGCGGACCGTAGATACCAGCGCGGTAGACGGCCTCGAAAAAGGCGTCCCAGTCGGGCACAATCTGAGAGGCGGGCATGGTGAAGTGCTCGATGACGTCCTTGATAGCTTCTAAAGTCCGTTGCGGATAGTAGTACAAGAAGAGGCGCGTGCCCTCTAAGAAGAAGTTGTAGTGCGCCGCTTCGTCCACCGCAATCGTCTGTGCGACCTTAGCGAGAACAGGGTCGGCGTCGTGCTTGTGCTGCTCCTTATCCGACTTGCCCTGGGCGATCTTCATCGCGTTGAGATAGTTGAGCTGCGTGGCGCGTTCTTGAAACACCGTGTAGACGAGGTTGCGTAAGGGGTCGTCCCAGGGCTCGTGCCACTCCTTCATGCGCAGGTCGTGTTTATACTGCTCCAACCACTGCGGGCTACGGCTGCGCGAGAAGAGCACCGCGTTTTCCCAAGTGTCGGCGTGCTTCTCCTCCTCGCTGCCCCAACGCATTTGAAAGTGGCTGCGCCCGTGCGAGCGGCGTACCATGTTCAAAATCTTCTCGGTGAAGTCGGGCGCGTACTGCTCGACAGCGAAAAAGCCCTGCAAAATCTGAATCATCGGCTCGGAGAGGTCGTGGCGCATCTTGCGCCATTCGAAGGATTTGTCGGCGTTCCAGTTGCGCGTCTCTTGGCTGCGGGCGGTGTACCAGCGGTAGAGCCCCAAAAAGCCGCGCTCGATGAGGCGGTCGCGCTCCATGCGGCTCAAGAGGTTGGGTTGGGTGCTCGGCTTGTCGTCATCCCAAAGGTAAGAAGGCGGTACGGCGATGTCCATAAGATGCTCCTAGCTACTGTTTTACAGTCAGGTGTGAGGAAGAGATGATGTCTACCAAAGTAGTGCAGTCTAACCTACGCTCGCATGAAAGAGGAAGGCAATACCCTACACGTTTAGGCCTTAGCGGTGACTTTTCACGCGATAATGAGTACATTTGTATAAGTTTTTGAGTATGTAAGTACGAGTTTCTGTAGATGAGTTTTACGGGTTCATTGCTCAGCTTGATTCTGTGGAAGGAGGTTCTCACCTTAGCCCCGCTGACTATTTCTACCGAGAAATTTTCAAGAAGCCCCTCGATACACTCGCCTGATTCTAGGCCCGAGCCGCGTGAGAAGTTCGTAGGAAATCGTACCGCTCATTCCCGCTAAGTCCTCGGCGCTCTGCCCGTCAGGGCCGAAGAGGGTAATGTGTTCACCTTGCTGCACGTCTAGGTCGCCCACATCTACCATAATCTGGTCCATGCAGACGCGCCCGGCGAGAGGTCTGCGCTCGCCCCGTACCGTGACGCAGAGCTGTCCGCTCAGGACGCGAAAGAGACCATCGCCGTAACCTAAGCGCACAGTGGCGATTTTCGTGTCGTGTGACGCGGTCCAGGTTGCGCCGTATGAGACGGAGGTGCCCGCTTTGACCTCTTTCACAAAGGTGATGGGCGCACTGAGGGTCATAGCGGGTCTGAGGTGAGGCTCGCTTTTCTCGATGACCGGGCTCGAGTGATACCCATACACCGCAATCCCAGGGCGCACCAGGTCGAAATGCGAATCAGGATAGGCGATGAGACCGGACGAGTTGGCGGCGTGTTTGAGAGGTACGGGAATGCCATTTTGCTCGAGCTTTTCCAACACCTCTTGGTACGCGCTTAGCTGCTGATTTGTGTACTCTCGCTCAGCGTCGTCGGCGCAAGCGAAATGGGTCCAGACAGCTTCTAAATCAACCTCTTTAGCAGCGTCAACCTCTCTAGCCAACGCTAGAACCTCTTGCGGCGGCGGTCCCAGGCGTCCCATACCCGTGTCCACTTTGAGGTGGACTCGAGCCTTTTTACGGACCTCTTGCGCCGCTTTAGCTGCTGCGTGCAGACTTCTCTTGTCCACAATTGTCAGCGCAACCTCTGTTTCCACGAGTTCATTCACACCGTCATAAACCGGGATAAAAATGAGGATGTTAGCGTTGATGCCTGCGCTACGAAGTTCTAACGCCTCTTCACGTGTCGCCACGCCAAGCCAGGTTACGCTTGACCTCTCCAAATGTCGCGCAACCTCCTCCGCGCCGTGACCGTAAGCATTCGCTTTGACGGCAGCTAACAAACGTGTTTCGGGCTTGAGATAACGTTTTAGCCTCGAGAGGTTGTGACTTATAGCGCTGAGGTCAACGGTTGCAGTAGGCATGACCTTATTTTACCGCTAAATCGAAGTCATTCTGAGCGAACGCGAAGAATCTCGTCCTCCATTTTCAGTCAGCAGAGAAGGCAAACGCAGAGATTCTTCATCAGGCGAAGCCAATCCTGTAAAGGGTTCCACGAAGCCTGCCCCTTCGACAAGCTCAGGACAAGCCTGGTGAGGGTTTCATTCAGAATGACATGTCGGGCAGTGCTCAACCAACGTTTAGATGATTCCTAGTCGGAGGTGAAGGTGGACTCGAGCGCCGCCCCCGCTGGCTCCCCGTCCGCCGTGGTCACGCCCTCTACCCACGTCATCACTGTATCCATGTTCGCGGCAATCCACTCCTCCGCGACGGTCTCAGGGTCTACCTCTTGACGGCTATATTGGTCAATCCAACCGTTTTGCGTTTCGGGGTCCACCTCGAACTGGCTGAAGAAAGTCGCGAGGTTGGCGTTTTCCTCCATGAAAGAGGTGTTGAGCGCCGTCGCCACGAAGCCGTCGTCGCCCCAGACGTTCTCGGGGTCGTCCAAGTAGGTGAGATCGTAGACGTTGTTCATCCAGTGCGGGCTCCACGCTAAAAAGGCGATGGGCTCCTGCCGCTCTACGGCGCGTCCGACCTCAGCGAGCATCCCCTCAGTCGAGCTTTCGACGATGTCGAAGTCGCTGAAGCCGTAGGTGTCGTTTTCAATCATGTCTAAGATGATGGTGTTGCCGTCGTTGCCCGGCTCGATACCATAAAGCTGCCCCCCAAACATCTCCGGGTTCTCCGCTACGTCTGCAAGCGAAGTGATGCCCTGCTCTGCGACGTAAGTCGGCACAGCGGGACGGTAAATCGTCGGCGCTAAGTTTTGCGCTGCTAGCGTCACGCTGCCGTCGCCCGAGTCGGGCAAGTAGGGCTCGACCATGCTGTTCATGCTGGGCCGCCACACGCCTAAAAACACGTCCAGATCGCCTTCGGAGATACCCTTGAGGACGATGGGCACGCTCAAGGCTTGCGTTTGCGTGTCGTAGCCTAGAGCGTCTAAGATGCTCGCCGCGACCTGCGTCTTGACGGTGACGCCGGGCCACTCGACGTAGCCGAAGTCAACGCTCTGCGCTGCGCCAAACGAGAGAAGTAGCGTAGTCGTTAAGGTGAGTAGAAATCGGGTCATCAGGGTCTCCTTTGAAATGCGTGTCAATTCGTCAGGGCTAGGGCGTGCGTTCATGACGTTAGGTTCGCGTTAAAGAGGTGCACACTTACCAGTCATAACAGCCCCAACACGTTCTTACTACCTTTTGCAAAGTGTGACACCGTGGTACTGTACTAGGATAACATGCAGCGCGGACAAGGGTACTAACGCAGAAAGATACGCAGTTTCACTTTGCTGTCTCGTTCCAAAGCGGCAAACGAAGAGGTGACAAAGGAGGCCCGCACGTATGTCCAGCCCTCAATCTATCTTAGAGACCTGGTGGCAGCGCGGCGTTCCGGTGGGCGACTGGGTCGAGGCGGGCGTGGAGGCGCTCTCGTCGAACTTTCCGGGCGTCTTTGACGGGTTTAGCGCGGCGGTGCTGTGGCCCGTTGAGGGGCTGGTGGCGGGGCTCGAGTGGCTCCACTTCAGCGTCCTCATCGCCGCTTTCACCGCGCTCGCCTTCTGGTTGAGCGGCTGGCGCACCGCGCTCTTCACCGCGCTCGGGCTGCTCCTCATCGTCAATATCGGTCTGTGGGACTCCTTTATCAGCACGCTCGCGCTCGTCGGCGCGGCGGAGGTGTTTGTAGTGCTTTTAGGTTTGCCGCTAGGTATCTTGGCAGGTACAAACAAGGTGGCTGAGCGCCTCACCAAACCCGTTTTAGACTTTATGCAGACCATGCCCGCCTTTGTCTACCTGATTCCCTCCATCGTTTTTTTCGGTATCGGCATCGTGCCGGGCATCGTCTCCACCGTTATCTTCGCCCTGCCACCGCTGATTCGCCTGACCAGTTTGGGTTTGCAGGGGGTTCCGCGCGACCTCATCGAAGCGTCCGAAGCGTTCGGCTCGACCAAGCGGCAGATGCTTTTCAAGGTGCAACTTCCAACCGCGACACCGAGTATTCTGGCGGGACTCAACCAGTCCATCATGTTAGGGCTTTCGATGGTGGTCATCGCGGCGTTGGTCGGGGCGAGTGGGCTGGGCTCGGAAGTTCTGCGCGGCGTGAACACGCTCGATATCAGCCTTGGATTTGAGGCGGGCTTGGCGATTGTCATCATGGCGATCGTCTTAGACCGCATTACGCAGGGGCTCGGCGGGAGAAGGCGGCGCTAAACGTGCGCTAGTCCTGATATTTTAGGGGTATGACTCGAGCCCTTCCCGACTCATTCGGAAACGTTATAGAAAACGCCTTAAAAACACCTCGGTCTCTCGTTCCGCTTCTCTGTCTCCTCGTCACTTCGGTCGCCTGGACTGCGTTCGGCGCTCACGGTTTGAGCGCTTACAGTGTAGGCGGGCTCTTCGCCGTGGGCTTTGCTGTTTCGCTCCTCCGCGAGCCTTTGGACCGCGCCCTGCGCTACCTCGCCCTCGCCGCGTCCGTCACTGTGCTCGGCGTCGCGCCCGTCAACACCGATACGAGCAACGAACACATACTCATCCTAGGCTGCGCCTTTCTCGCCGCGATTATCTTGCCCACTGTTATCTTGTGGCGACGAAGACCGCACGTCATCACCTTTAAGCTCATTCCTGACCATTTCGATTGGGTGGAGGTTTTCTATACGCTTTTGGCGATTCCCCTCGCCTGGGGCGTCTTACAGCTTTACTTCTTCGTGCTGAGCCCCGAGGTTCCTTTTAACTGGTCGCTGCCGCCTGAGCCGCAGACCGAGCCGCTGCTAAGACTCTTCCTCGGCATCAACGCGGTAGGCATCTGGGACGAACTCTTTTTCATCAATGTGTCTTACGCCATTATCCGCTCGCTCTTTCCGTACCTCACGGCGAACTTGGCGCAGAGCGTCATTTACACCACGGTGCTCTGGACGATGGCCTTTAGAGGGGTTGGACCTCTTTTGGTTTATATCTTTGCGTTTACGCAAGGGGCGATGTATGAGCGCTCTAAATCGCTTCTGTGGGTCTTAATCGTGCACCTCATCGTGGATTACTTTCTCTTCCAGGCGATTGTGAGCGCGTATTACCCGGAGTTTGAGGTGTGGTGGCACTGATAGCAGGTATTATCTGGTCGTAACAGCAGGTATCATCTGATCATAAACGCGCTTAGTAGACAAAGCGTTGATAAGCTCGCACGTTCAAAGATGATACCTGTGTGCTTCAAATTTGGTGACAGTGCTCAGCCAAAGGCGGGCTCGAGCGTCTCAGTCTCATCTTGCTTGGCGGGGGCGAGCGCAGGGCTCTTGGTCAACATCTTGAGGAAGACCTCGGTAATCTCCGGGTCGAACTCCGTACCCGCGCGTTCGCGCAAATAGGCCATCACTTTGTGTTGCGGCCAGGCGCGGCGGTACGGTCGGTCATAGGAGAGCGCGTCCCACACGTCTACGAGGCTAAAAATCCGCGCAGCGAGTGGAATCTTTTCACCCTTGAGCCCGCGCGGATAGCCGCTGCCGTCCCATTTTTCGTGGTGGCAGTAAGGAATTTCTAAAGCGGGGCGTAAAAAGGCGATGGGCGAGAGCATAGCGAGCGCGTGGACGGGGTGTTCGCGCATCGCTTCCCACTCACCAGGGCTGAGCTTGCCGGGTTTGAGCAAAATATGGTCGGGCACGCCCATCTTGCCGATGTCGTGCAGGAGTGCGCCGCGCCGGATGTGCACGAGCGACTCGTCGCCGAGGCCCATGACTCTCGCTAAGCGCACCGTCATATCGGTGACGCGGCGGGTGTGGCCTTCGGTCTCCTTGTCGCGCAGCTCTAAGGCCCGCGCCCAGCCTTCGATGGTGGTGTCGTAAGCAAGACGCAACTCGGTATTTGAGCGCCGCAGGTAGGCTTCGGTGAGCTTGCGCTGGGTGATGTCGCGGATGATGAGTTGGGCGGCTGGGGTGCCGTTCCAGCTCGAGTGCACCCCGTGCACCTCCACCTGAACGGGTGCGCCGCTCCCTTTAAGTAGGGTTGTTTCAAAACGGACGTGTGCTCCAGGTGTCTTGAAAAGCTCCAAGAGCTTCGTGCGGCAGTGGTTCAGCTCGGCGGGCAGCACAAAACGCCCTAAGCCCTCTTCGCGCTGGTCCGCTTCGGCAATCTCGAGCAGACGAAACATCGCCGGGTTGATGAGGCGAACTTGCTGGTCGCTGTCCATGAGGATGATGCCGTCCGGCGAGAGGTCGATGAGTTCGCTGAAACGTGAGCGCTCAGCGTGGAGGCGGCGAGAATGGTTTAGGCGCGTCAGCGCCCCTACGCGGCGGCGCAGCAGCGCGGGGTGAAAAGGTTTGCTGATAAAGTCGTCCGCGCCCGCTTGGAAGCCTTTATCGCGTGAGCGCTCGTCGTCATTGGTCGTGACGACAACGATAGGGGTCTCTTCGAAGGTGGGGTTAGCCCTGAGGCGGCGGCACACCTCAAGCCCACCCATCCCAGGCATATTGACATCCAATAAAATAAGGTCGGGGTTGAGCTTGACGGCTTGCTCTAGCGCCTCCAAGCCGTTTTGTGCGCTCGCAAGCTCCAAGTCCAAAGGGCTCAGCAGACGCCTGATCAGCTCGCGCATGGAGGCTTGGTCGTCAACGATGAGAACCGTGGCAGGCTTTGGGGTCAACGTTCGGCCTCCTCACGGTGGAATTGACAACTGCGCTCACAGAGTTGAGAGAAGGAGACGCTAGTCAGCATAGCGTTTACTATAAAGGCGAGTGCGTCACAAGATTCTTACCCAATCCTGTCAAGAAGATTCACTGCAGGAATTTCACCATAAATCTCAGCGTGAAACCTCACGCCGAAACTTTAGCGTATGGGCTCGAGGCATCGCCCCGTAAAATCGCACATTTTGACAAATTCAGAGAGGCGTCCTAACGGCGGCGGCTCGCCACCGTTCGTTCTGGGTCGCCGATGACCGTAAAAGGCTGCCCAGTGGTAGGGGTTAGGGTGCGCTTCGCGCACCGCGAGCTGCGCTTCACGCAGCGCCGACGCTGTATCCAAACCACGGCGCAGAGCGCTATAAAACGCCACCATGAGCTGCGCCGTCTGCTCGTCTTGAACGGGCCACAAGCTGCCGATGAGCGAGGGTGCACCCGCGTAGAGAAACCCTCTCGCAATGCCGAACAGCTCATCGCCTTCGGTGTTGCTCGCCAAAACGCTCTCACAAGCGGGCAGGACGACTAAAGACGCGCTGAGTTGGACGGCGTAGAGGTCACGCGCCGCCAACCAACCGTCGAAGAGCCGCAGCCCGGAAAACATCGGGTTGTCGGGCCGGTGAACGCCGTGCGTGGCGATGTGGAGCACATCTGCGTGGGGCGCTCTTTTATAGAAAGTGTCCAATGTCGCGTCTACGCCGATAAACGCGGTTGCGTCGCTGAAGAGCTTCGTCACGTCCTCGACCTCTTGCTCGACGGCAGGGATATCCTCGGCGGGCACGCCAAACGCCATCATCTGACCTGGCGGACGCTGCGCTTGACCTTTGCAGAGCGCGTAGACCGAGGCGCTAGGGGCGGAGGCGAGCGCGACTTGCTCGAGCAGATACCTTTCACCGTCAAAGAGCGCCGCGAAGGGAACCGCGTGAATGGGTCCGTGCGGAATCATGACGAGGGTTTGTTCGGATGTTTGCCCAGGTGTCTGCTCAGCGGTTTGTTCGGATAGCTCGAGTCCCAAAGGAGCGATGAGCAGATCAAAAAGCGCTTTGAGGTGCGTGTTAACGTTCTGCGTCAGCATCTCTGGACCGTAGAGGTTGGCGTAGACGTTCGGGGGAAGATGAGTGGGTAAAGCCCCGCTGCGACTCTGCGCGACGCGCTTGAAGAAAAAGCCTAGACGCTCGAGGTGGTGACGCACGTCGTCGGGTGAGGCGATGTCGGTCACGGCACGCACTTCACCTCTGGAAAGCACGAAAGCGGAGAGGCTCGCCTCGGTGCCAAAATACTCGATGAGCACCGTGTTTTCGTCCAAGCTCGCAAAGACTTTATCCAAGTCGGGCTTCGCGACGCGCTCCAAGGCCGCCGCTTCGGGCTTGAGCCGCTCCAACTCGCGAATGAGTGAGGTGACTTCACGCTCGCCTTCGGTCACTTTGTGCCAATGTGCGCCGCTTTTCCCCTCCTCTTCGGCAGCCAGGTAGTGCCAGTTGAGTTCGGCCCGCACCTCTTTAAGCCGCTGGCTGAGGCGCTCTAAGGTCGGGTCACTCGTAGGCGCCCTGGTCTCGACTCCCTTAGAAAGCAAATCTAAAAGGGCACGCGACTTCGCCCGCTCGGTGTAGGCGAGCGCTTCGCGGGTGCGTCCTTGCTCGAGCAAGAGCGCCACCATATCCCCGTATACGCTCAACTTATCGCCGACATAGGCCGCTTTGAATTCGTCGATCTGTAAAGAGGCGCGTACGCCCTCTAACGCTTCGATCGCGCCGTCGAAGAGGCGCTCCGCTTCGGCGAACTCGCCCTCTTGAAAGGTCCGTTGACCCAAGAGCCTTTTCGCGCGGATGATGAGGTCGGGCACGCCGAGGTCTTGAGCCAACGCTTCGGCACTTTGCAGATTGTTCTTCGCTTCGGCTGTGTGCCCCAGCCCCAACTGCGCTTCTGCCAGCGTCGTGAGACCAAAGGCAACCCCTGAACGCACCTTAACCTCTTGCAACGTCGCGATGGCGTTTTGGGCCAGTGCTGTCACGTCGAGATAGGTCATAGCCGCGTCGCCCTGCGGGTCTGCTAGCGTGCTGAGGTGCAAGTTGGCGATGTAGAGATTGACCAAAGCGGCCTGGGTCGGGTTGCCAAGCTCTAACAGCGTGGTTCGCGCCGTGCTTAGCGCGTCTAGGGCCTCTTCGGTGCGCCTTGCCCGGACGCGCACGGTGCCGAGTACGACGAGCGCTTCGACCTGCTCGAGCTGCATCTGACGCGCTGCAAAGGTCTCGATGAGTTCACTTGCGAGGGTTTCGGCTTCATCTAAAAGCTGTAAGTCGAGGCTGACCCGCGCCTCCTCAAGCTGAGCTAGAGCGGCGTCGGGACTCGACTCCAACTGGTTATAGACCTCCCTCGCTTGGCTCAGCAGTCTCAGCGCTTGACTGGCTCTCCCCTCGCGACGGTGGAGCGTGGCGAGATTGACGAGCGTAAGGGCCACAGATTGGGTTAGCTCGAGTTCTCGAAAGATACTGAGCGCCGCTTGCGAATGCTCGAGCGCCCTACCAAAGAAGTCTTGTTCTTGGTAGCTCGAGCCGAGGTTGAGGTGGGCTTGAGCCATGCCCAGCTTGTCGCCGACCTTAGAAAAGCCTACCATCGCACGCTTGATCGCTTTTTCGGACTCGGCAGCCCGGCCCAGCCGTGAGTGGATGAGCCCAATGTTGTTCTCTACTTGCGCGGCCTCATGCGTGAGGTTCGCCGTGGCGAAGATATCGCGAGCAGCTTCGGCGACCTCGAGCGCTTTAAGGTAGTCGCCCGTTATCGCGAGGGCCTGTAGTTGACGAACAGACACTCTGGCCGCGTCAACCACACGGTCCAATTGGTCATAATGGATTCGCGCTTTGTCAAAATACATTAAGGCTTCGCTATACGCCCCTTGCGCAGTGAGCCCTAAAGCCATCGCCCAAAGGCCAAGCGGTTTAGCTGCAGAATCAGTGATGAATTCACTCGCCTCGAGCGCTCGCTCTCCCGCTAGGAGCGCCTGCGCACTGTCCGAGTTCTTGTGACGATCTACCTCTGCCTTGAGTGCCTCGACCAGCTCCAACCCCGCCCCATGCTTGGAGCAAAGCGCCGTCCGACGCTCGGCCAAAGGCTCCTCGAGCAGTTGGCGAACGAGCGCGGCGGTAGGGTGAGGTGAAGTCGCGTTCATCTTTAAGATACGGTCTCGGTGACGCGCAGGTTGAGGAGCATAGAAATCACCTTTCGTAACGTTAGTGCCCGTCGTTCTTCGAGTTTAAGCGCCGCAAAGCGCCGCGCACGTGAAATCGCGTAAAGTGTTTTTGAAGGTTCATTCACGTAGAACATAAGATACATACGTAGAGCAGTGTCACAGCCAACCAAAGGATGAAATAGTGAAGTAACAGGGATAGGTAGCGCGTAGTTGCGCACAATAGGAGAGAGGCAGGGCCTGAGCCCTGCCTCCTTTGGACCATCAGAGGTCAGTTGATGTCGAGCCCCGATACGCTGAGGACAGTGTCGCCTAGTTCGACGCTCAAGCGATACTGGTGCGCTTCGCCAATATTAACGTAAAAGTCACCGGCTGCGCCGACGGGGACGCTCTGAATGACCTCTTCGCCCTGATAGAGCGCAATCGTGCCGCTAGGAAGCTGTCCGCCATCACTCGCTAAAAGCTGTCCTTGGAGGCGAGCGGTTTTACCCGCAGGGGTTAGCGTCATGTCGAGGTAGTAGGCGTCCGCTTGGTAGAGCTTAGACCACGCGCCGCTAAAGGCTGCGCTGCGTACTGTGGGAGCGAAGCCCTTAGACTCCATCACCAAGGTAGCGTTGCACACGGCTTTATCTTGCGCTCTTTCCTTTATTGTCACCGTCATCGCCTACCGATCCGCCTGGAGCGCACGCTGCATGAACGCCTCAACATCGAGTTGACCGCTGCCGAGCAACCCTTGAAAGGTGCCGTTGAGCGCAAAGATACCCGCGTCGCTTTCCTCGTGCGCCATCATCGACAGGTTGCCGTCGTAGGTGTCGCCGAGTTCGCCTAAAGCGAGAGCGAGCGTGCCTGCAGCCATCGGCGCAGCGAAAGATGTGCCTGTGGCGTGCGCAATGCTGCTGTTCGGCATCAAGGTGTAGACCTCTTCGCCGGGCGCGACAAGTTCTATTTCGGAGCCGTAGGTCGAAAAGGTCGACTTCACGCTGTAGTTGTCAACGCTACCGACGCTAATCAAGTTGCGCCCGAGGATACCGAGGTCGCCGGGTACTTGGTCAGGAGCCATAACTGCGGGGTAGGTGATTTGATTGTCACCTGAGTTACCCGAGGAAGCCGTGAAGTAAACGTCGTACTGAGCGCCGTAGTGCATGGTGAGGTAGATAGTAAGCGAGTCTACATAAGCGCCGAGCGACATGTTGATGACATCAGCACCTTGCTGAACAGCCCAGTCCACCGCTCTCGCTACGTCCGTGATGTCGCCCGTGCCGTCGGACTTGAGGACGCGGATAGGCAAGATGGTCGCTTCAGGCGCAACTTGCAGGATGACGCCTGCAACGCCCGTGCCGTGACCGTGTCCTGCGTTGCTCGCGCCAGGCGTTGCGTCGTACTCATCGAAGGGAAGCGCGTCGCCATCGATAAAATCTTTCCATTCGCTTGCGGGAGCCAGCTTGCCTTGCAGGGCAGGATGATAGACGTCTACGCCGGTATCAAGCACGGCGACCTTAACGCCTTGACCCAAGTTAGGCGCTAAAACTTGACCCTCAGGTAAATTGATCTGATCCAAGCGTCAAGGTTTCCTGCGAAACTAGTTGGCGTGATTTGGCTTACACCACCAGACCAAGCACCGCCGCCGCCGGACCAAGCACCGCCACCGCCAGACCAAGCACCAGGAACCGCCCTGTGCGCTTACAGTGGCACTCGGGATGCTAAAAGCGTCCTGGTTGGCTTCGGCGTCGGCGCTCAGCGTGCTCAGCTCGCCGCTCTGAATTCCTATTACGGCGAAGCCCGCCTCGGGACGCCACACCACAGCGTCACCGCCGTAGCGCTTCTCGATGTCCGCCTGGCTGTCTTCTGGCGTAATCTCGACGCTCAGCGAGTAGTCGTAGCGCGTGACGGTCTGGTTGCCCAGTTTGGTCTCTGGCGTGGCCGCTTCCGGCGCGGTGAGGCCACCACAGGCCGTGAGCGCGACCAGGGCTAAGCCGACGGGTGCGACTTGCAGCGCTCTTTTGACTCTCTTTTTAACTTTCTCGATGTGATTCAAGATGTCTTCTTTCTACGGTGCAGAGGTATGTAGCAGGTCTCAGGCGAAGTCTAACGGAATCTCAAAGTCTGTCTCGCAAAGCTCGGAGCTGGTCACAGAGTACGAAGTTGTGCCCGGAGGGAAACTTCGTAAGCGAAGAGACGCTCTCAGTGAATAAACAAACGTTTAGCATTCACAGTGAGGGATGAAATCCCGCTAGTTCTTCGAACTGAGAGCTGCGTCACTCAAGCTCAGTCATTCTGAAAACTGCTGCGAAGGTAGTGCACCGTTTTGTAGTCGGTCGCGTCACTAGCTCGCCGTCCCTCCTGACGCCCGAAAAGGAGTTTGGACAGGTCAACGCTTTCCTACAGATGGATTAAGTCGCTCCTTTCGCTCTATTTGGAAACATGAGTGCTCAGCACTTTTTCCCACGAGTCTGAGTGTAAGATGTGGGCCATGACAAAACTCTTACTCACGGGGACGCTGAGCGGTAGACTTAGAAGAGCAACTTGAAGAATTAACTCGAGAAAGCGTGTTATCCATTTGTAAAGGTAGTGGCGGTGCGAGACAGTCGCAAGTTGATAGCGGCGAGCTGCTGGCTCTGCGCACGTCGCGGCGGAGCGGTATCACTTTTCGGTAGGGTGATACAGATTAGGTGATTACGAAAGGACGTCCACGTTCTTTCTCGAGCGTGCTCGTCTCTATCTTTAGGCCGCGTGCACAACTCTATGCGCTCAAACCAGAGGCGACTTGCTGCGAGTAAGAATCTTGTAACAGCCTATCCGTAAGCTGTACCTATGCCTTTGTCTTCGCGCTATGTACCCAACTATTTATCAGGAACGCCACCTGCTCCTTGCGTCCAGAGGCCCTGCCTACCGGGAGAGGGGCGCTCATGAGCCTCGAGCCACCTACTGTTCAAAGCGATGTCGAGGTGCTGCGTGAGGCGCTGGGGCGAGCCGAAAGAGCCTTGCAGGAGAGCGAGGTGCGTTACGCCCTCGCCGCCGCCGCGATGAACGACGGCCTTTGGGATTGGGATTTGCAGACAGGCGAGATGTTCTATTCACCACGCTGGCGAGCGCTTTTGGGCCTTGGAGAGGTGACGAACAAGCCGAGCGAATGGTTTGAGCGCGTTCACCCTTTAGACATAGAGCGCGTGCAAACGCAGCTCAAAGCGCATTTAGCGGACGAGACACCCGTGTTCGAGTGCGAACACCGCCTCTTACACCAAGACGGACGCTACCACTGGATGCTGAGTCGGGGGCTCGCCGCTCGTGGCGAAGCGGGCGCGGCTCGCCGCATTGCGGGCTCCTTGACCAGCATCGCGCAGCAAGGAGTGTGTGACGCGCTGACCGGGCTGCCCAACCGGGCGCTCCTCTTGGACCGTCTGCGTCAAGCCTTTGAAAAGTACCAGCGCGACCCGACCAAGAGGTTCGCGGTGCTCTTCATGGACTTAAACCGCTTCAAGGTCATCAACGATTCTCTGGGCCATCAGGTCGGTGACCTCTTGCTCATCGAACTCGCCAAGCGGCTGCAACTCTGCGTGCGGAGCGCGGACACGGTAGCGCGTTTGGGCGGGGACGAGTTTGTGATTTTACTCGAGAACCTAGAAGGTCCCAAAAGCGTCATGCAGGTCATTGACCGCATCACTCGCTACACCGCGACGACCTTTAATCTGGACGGCTATCAGGTGGCGAGCAGCACGAGCATCGGCGTGGTCATGAACCTTCGTCACTACACCTCTACCGATGACATCTTGCGCGACGCCGATATCGCGATGTATCACGCTAAGACGAGTAAGAAACCTTACGCGCTCTTCGACCGCAAGATGTTCGAGCAGGTTGCCGCGCGGCAACAGACCGAGATGGAGCTTCGCTCGGCGTTGGAGCGCGGCGAACTCTTCTTGATGTACCAGCCTATTGTCTCACTTCCGGGGGGTAAGGTGAGCGGTTTCGAAGCCCTGGTGCGCTGGCAGCATCCGCGCAGGGGGCTCGTCTCGCCCACCGAATTCATCGCGCTGGCCGAGGAGACCGGGCTGATTGGCGCGATTGGCGAGTGGGTCATGAGCGAAGCCTGCACCCAGATGAGCGTGTGGCAGCGCGGCAAAGGCGAAGGCCAGCTCACCATGAGTGTCAACTTGTCGAGCAAGCAGTTCGCGCAGCCCGACCTAGCCGCGCGTATCGCCGCGATTTTGCGCGATACCGGGTTGGAGCCTCGCCACCTCAAGGTCGAAGTCACCGAAAGCGCCGTGATGGAAGACCCAACGCTCGCCGTCAAAGTGCTCACGCAGATTAAAGATTTGGGCGTGCGCGTCGCGATGGACGACTTTGGCACAGGCTATTCGTCGCTCTCTTACATTCACAGTCTGCCGCTCGACACCATCAAAATCGACCAGTCGTTCGTCAACCGGATGAAGAGCGACTCGAGGAGCCTAGAAATCGTGCGCACCGTCGTGAATCTGGCGCAGAACCTGGACTTGGACGTCGTCTCCGAAGGGGTCGAGTCCGCCGAACAGGTGGCGATTTTAGGCACGCTCGAATGTAGCTACGCGCAAGGCTACTACTTCTCCAAGCCGCTCATCGAAACGGAGGTGTTGGAGCTGTTGCACCACGCCGCTAAGTGGCAGCTCGAGCCGTGCCTTTGAGTTCTCTTGATGTTCCTTAGTCGGTTATAATAGCATTTCCACTTTTGGCTGCTACAGCAGCCAAAAGTGCGAGCGGATGCGAGAAGAAACGGACGCCCTCACCGGGTGCAGCGACAAATGGAAATGCTGTAAACAGTTGACTGCGCTATACGCGAGAAGTTATACCAACCTGAGTAGATGATGCCGTAAATTAAGAGCGTCCGAGGGTACGCAGTCGCGTGGACCGCTCCGTCTCCCGCCAAAGGCGGAAGCCTACGGAACTAGCCCCAACGGCTAGCGGGAGCGGTCCACGCGACGCGGGCTTTGCCCGTACTGTCGCTAGCGCGCTTCGCGGTACTTCGTGAACACAAGCAGTTTAGATGTCAAACTACAACATCTAAACTTTACTTTGGTATTGGTAGACAGAAGTCAGGCTTGAGCGATTCACGAAAGCTGAGCGGAAAGAGAGGTCGTACACTCAAGCTGGACAAGCAAGCGGTCAATTCAATACTTCGGGATTGTGTTTGGCGGCCTCGAGCGCCTCGCGCCTCAGCACCTCCACCTTGTCCGTGCGCTCCCAAGGAAACCCCTCACGCCCAAAGTGACCATATGCGCTCGTCGCTTTGTAAATCGGGTTGCCTAAGCCGAGCTGCGCGATGATAGCGGCGGGCCGCGCGTCAAAGACCTTACCCAAAAGTTGACCTAAACCCTCGTCCGACAGCTCCGACGTACCGAACGTGTCCACATAGATGCCTACAGGTTGCGCCACGCCAATTGCGTAAGCGAGCTGCACCTGCGCCCGTTTCGCCAGCCCCGCTGCCACGATGTTTTTCGCCATATAGCGGGCGTAATACGACGCGCTCCGGTCCACTTTGGTCGGGTCTTTACCGCTGAACGCGCCCCCGCCGTGCGGCGCTGCGCCGCCATAGGTGTCCACAATGATCTTGCGCCCGGTGAGCCCCGCGTCCCCTTCCGGTCCGCCGATGACGAAGCGCCCGGTTGGATTGATGTAAAAGACGGTGTCGTCGTCCAAATAGTCAGTAGGAATCGCGGCGCGGATGACCTCTTGTTCGATATCACGTCTGAGCTGGTCTTCGGAAACGTCGGGGTCGTGTTGGGCGCTCACGACGACAGCGGTGACTTTGACGGGCGTATCGCCTTCATACGCCACCGTGACTTGCGCCTTACCGTCTGGGCGCAAATAAGGGAGAACCTCTTTTTGGCGGCATTCGGCGAGCCGCTTGGTTAGGGTGTGCGCAAGCGTAATCGGCAGCGGCATCAACTCGGGCGTCTCGTCCGTGGCGTAGCCGAACATGAGCCCCTGGTCACCCGCGCCAAGCTGATCGAACGCTTCGCCCGAAGCCGCTTCGCGGGCGCGGCTCACCCCTTGGGCGATGTCGGGCGACTGCTCGGTAATGGCGACTAAGACAGCGCAGTGGTCGGCGTCGATGCCGTAGGCACTATCGGTGTAACCGACCTCTCGCACGGTGTCACGCACGATGCGCTGTAAATCAACATAGCCGTTACAGCTAATCTCGCCTGCGATAAGCGCTAGACCTTTGGTGAGAATCGTTTCAGCGGCGACTCTGGCATTAGGATCAAGCGTCAAAATCGCGTCTAAAACGCTGTCGCTGATGCGGTCCGCGAGTTTGTCGGGATGACCTTCGGTGACGGATTCAGAGGTGATGAGTCGGTACAATTGGTTGCCTCCTTGTACTAGAAAAATATGTTAGGAAATCTCATAGCAGGTATACCCCTAGAGGGAAAGGGGCACTATAGTCATCTGGTTTGAGTGAACGAAGTTATGCGAAGCAACACGCTCACTTTATAAAAACAACGTGCAACACGCATGTTCGGTGATGATACCTTTGCTGGAGGCAAAACTTCGTAAGCGACACTCCGTCTCAATATGTTTTGGAACTGCTATCAATCTCGCGCCTCGGCGCTTTCGGAAAAAGTATAGCAAGGGCGAGCGGAATTTTCAGTTCTTATACTGCTCAACCTCTTTGATCGCACAGTTGCCTTTCTTAGTGAGGGGATGCGCGGCGTAGGGGTACATAATTTATCACTGTATGAATCGCCCCTACTACGTCGGCCTAACCGTGTTCGGCCTTTCAGCTCTCTTTGGTAAACCTTTGGGTTAAGCAGCCCCTAGGCCCGCCTCACCTTAACTAAGCTGCGCCAAACTCGCTCTAACCCCCTCAATCAGCGACGCAGCCTCCTCTAAGCGCCTGCGCTCCTCCGTGACGACCTCTTCCGGTGCATTCTCGACAAATTTCGCATTGCCGAGCTTTTTCTCACTCTTCTGCACATTCTTTTCCAACTCAGTAAGCCGCTTCTCCTGCCGCTGCCGCCACTCGTCCACGTCCACGAGCCCCTCGAAGGGCAGTTTGAGGTCCATACCGGGGATGACCTGCGAGAGCGACGCCCCTTCCGGTTGCGCCTCCAGCAGCGTCGCCCGCGCCAAGCTCTCGACAACCTCTTTATTTGCGTAGAGCACGTCCGCCGCGTCCCCCTCAGCGTAGAGATTGATTTTCTGCGTCGGGTTCAAGTTCGCCTCGGCGCGGAGGTTGCGAGCGGCTGTTACCGCGTCCTGCAAGTGTGTAAAGTCGCGCTCAGCGTCTTCGCTGATGAGGTCTCTTCGGGCTCGAGGCCAATCCGCATAGCCCAACTGCGCCTCATGACCTAGCGCCTCGTAAAGCTCGGAGGTGATAAACGGCACGAGCGGATGCAGAAGTTTAAGAATTGAGGTGAGCACGTGTTGCAAGACGGCTTTCGTCTGCGCGTTCTCGGCGTAAAGCTGCGGTTTGGCCGCCTCTAAATACCAGTCGCAAAACTCCGACCAGACGAAGTCGTACAAAGCTCGGTTTGCGCCGCCTAAGTCATAGGCTTCTAATCTCTCTGTGGCTTCTTGTGTGGCGCGTTGCAAACGACTTAAAATCCACCTATCGGCGAGCGTGTCCGGTTCGATATCCGCCCCATCTGTTGATGACGGGATGCTACCCCCAAGGTGCATAAATGCAAACCGCGCCGCGTTCCACAGCTTGTTGTTAAAGTTCCGGCCCATCTCCACGCGGCGGGCGTCCCAGCGGATGTCTTGTCCACCTGTGCTGGCGTAGCTCGTGGCGAAGCGCAGAGCGTCCGCGCCGTACTGTTCAATCACGTCTAACGGGTCAATACCGTTGCCCTTCGACTTCGACATCTTCTGACCTTTTTCGTCTAAAACGAGGCCGTGTAAAAAGACGTGTTTGAAAGGCGCTTGGTCCGTAAACTGATAGCCCGCCATCTCCATACGCGCCACCCAGAAGAAGAGGATGTCGTAGCCCGTGACGAGCACTGAGGTCGGGTAGAACTTCCCGTAAAACGGTGCGTCCGTGTCGGGCCAGCCGAGGGTGGAAAAGGGCCAGAGGTTCGAGGAGAACCAGGTGTCGAACACATCGGGGTCTTGGGTTAATTTACCCGTCCGCGCGGTCGGGTCGGTGTAAGGGTCGTTGGCGTCGGGCACGATAACATTGCCCTCTTCATCGTACCAAGCCGGAATTTGGTGGCCCCACCAAAGCTGACGGGAGATGTTCCAGTCGCGTAAGTTTTCCAACCAATCGCGGTTGACTTTAGCGTAGCGCTCAGGAAAGATGCTGATGTCGCCCTCATCCAATCCCTGCAACACACGCTTAGCAACCTCTTGCGTTTTGTAAAACCACTGCTTTGAAAGAAGAGGTTCGACGGGTTCACCCGTGCGCTGCGAGAGCCCCAAAGCGACGGTGTAGTCGCGCTGCTCTAACAAACTCCCGTCCTCTTCCAACGCTCTAACAACCTCTTTGCGAGCTTCAAAACGGTCTAAGCCACGAAAAGGTTCAGGTACGAGTTCGCCAGAGAGCTTGGCGTCTAAGTCGATGATGCTGGGGCGCTCCAAGTCGTGCCTCTCCCCTATCTCAAAATCGGTAGGGTCGTGCGCCGGGGTAATTTTAAGTGCCCCCGTACCAAAGTCCATCTCCACCGCTTCATCCGTGATGATGGGAACCCAGCGCTCGGTTAGAGGGATTCGTGCCTTCGTGCCGACTAGATTTTTGAACCTCTCGTCTTCGGGGTGAACGGCGACGGCTTGGTCCGCGAAGATGGTTTCGGGGCGCACGGTGGCGATTTGAATTGAATCGCCTTGCTCCAATTCATACGCTAACGTGTAGAGCTTCCCCTGTCGCTCCTCGCGGTCTACCTCTAACTCGGAGAGCGTCGTCTGCGAGGCGGGGTCCCAGTTGACGATGCGCTCACCTCTATAGACCAAGCCCTGATGATAAAGGTCTACGAACTGTTTGCGCACGGCCCTTGACAACCCCTCATCCATCGTAAAGCGCGTGCGCGTCCAATCTGCCGAAATCCCCAAGCGCTGAAGCTGCCTCAAGATAATGCCGCCATAGCGCTCTTTCCATTCCCATACACGTTCTAAAAACGCGCCCCGCCCAAGGTCGTACTTGGTCTTCCCCTCTTCACGGAGCGCACGCTCCACTTGCACCTGCGTCGAAATCCCTGCGTGGTCCGTACCGGGCTGAAAGAGCGCTTCAAACCCCTGCATCCGCTTGAAGCGAATCAGTGTGTCGATAATCGTGTTGTCAAAAGCGTGGCCTAAGTGCAAGTTGCCTGTGACATTCGGCGGCGGGATGACGATGCAGAAGGGTTCCTTATCTGAGGTCGCGTCAGCAGTGAAGGGGTTCTCGGCCCAACGCTTGACCCATTTTTCTTCGACTTCGAAAGGCGTGTACTGTTTAGCGAGTTCTTGTGTAGCTATATTTTGGGTCGCTGCGTCGCTCATAAATCTCCTTTTTCAGCAACTAAAATCGTTCGCGAACTATCTACTGTGTAGGGACTGAGGTCGAGCGCACCGAAACGCTTGATAACCTTTAACCCCGCCCGTTCAAAGAGGTTGACGAGTTCTTTCATCGTGTAGTGGCGGCGCTTAAAGGTGTGCGTCTGAACTTCTCCAGCCGAAGAGATGTAGTGTTCAGTCAGGTGCTGGTCGCCCGTATGGATATCGAACATCGTTTCGCGTAGCAGCCAGGGCAAATCTCGGTTCGGACGCTGCCAACTTTGGGAAATACCCCCTTTAGCGGCACGTTCGCGATTCGTCGTATCGAATAGAAAACGTCCGCCAGGTTCCAGAGAGGTCGCGACGTTGCGCAAGATAGTGAGATGTGTTTCGTCGTCCCAAGCGAAGAGGGTGTTATAAAGACAGTAAACCGCGTCGAATTCGGAATTGAAGGGTAGGGCCCTAGCATCACCCTCAACCAACTCAACCTCAAACTCCGCCAAACGCTCCGCCGCTCTTTCTAAATAACTTCCTTGCGCGTCCACCCCGACAAGAGGTCCGTAGCCGCGTTTCGCCAATTCTGCAAGGTGCACGCCCCAACCGCAAGCGAGGTCTAAAGTGCGCTGACCTTTGGAGAGGTCTAAGGCGGCAACGAGGCCGTCCACCTCTCTTTCGGTGCGCTCGTCCGACTGGTGCACCTCATGAAACTTTCTATAAAGCTCGTCAAATTCAACCACAAAAACACCTCCTCCACGTGACGTTTGTTCAACGTCTGCGGACGAGGCTCTACCCCGCGTTACCACCGCAGTTCTCTACCTTTTGAACAGGTAAAGCACTTCATTGCGTCGCGGCTAACGGGGCGACAAGCCGGAGGGTCTAATCAGTTGAAGCGCTTGGTTAGGTATTGGTTTTTGCTAACTGCTAAAAGCTAACACCTAAAAGCTTCTTCTAACCTTTCTTCCTCGTTAGGTATCATTGGTTGATACCTCTCAGGCGACCTTCACTCACGCTACCTTCGCTCGGACTTTCAGCGCACCGTCCAAGCTCTCTCGAGAAGTGGGGAGCGAGCTACTCCTCCTGTTCATTCAGTGTAGCAAAGTAGGTGTGGCGCGGCAAGCTCGAGGTGAGGAGGACTGAGGGAAAAGGACTGAGCAAAAAACTTCTTTCTCTCAGTCCTTTCACTGCGTGAAAACTACGTAACAATCCTTTTCTCTTTCTACTGCCCTTCACCCCCCGTCTCCCCTTCCACCATCACAGACGAGTCCAAATACTCATTCGTGAAAAACGTATCTGCCGAGAGGTCCGTCTCGACGCGCCCCACCTCTTGTAAGAAGGTAAGGGTTTCGTTCCAACGTTCGGGATCGGTAAACCCTAGCCCATTGGCGTCGCTGTAGGGTGAGGTGAAGAGAGGTAGGGTCGCCTCGAGTACCGCAAAGCGGTCCTCGTCTAAATTCTCGACAAAAGTCCGCGACGCTTCAAACGCCCGCCTCGGCTCCTCCAAGGTCAGCGCTAAACCTCTTTGCGACGCGCTCACGAAGCGCTGTACGAGGTCTTCATTCTCTAAAACCTCTTCCGCAGTGACGACACCTGCGCCCGGTGCGGGGTTGTAATCACCGGCGGGGATGACGTTCACCTCGACGCCGCGTTGCGCCAAGACTAAGGGCTCGTTGTTGATAAAACCCATCGCCACGTCCACGCGGCCCCCGATGATGGCCTCCAACTGCGTAAAGCCGATCTGCTCAACTGAGAGGTCGCTCTCTTCTAAGTCTGCTGCTTGCAGCACGCCCTGAAACGAGGTGTAGGACGAGCCGAAAAGTCCGGGCAATCCCACCGTCTTGCCCGCCAAATCTTCAATCTCGGTGATGTTCGCCTCAGGCAACGAAAAGAGCGCACTCGGCACGCGCTGAAAGAGCGCCATGAGGTAGACGAAGCGCAGGTTGTTCGGGTCTTGCGCGCGCAAGCTGATGACGTCTTCGGCGTCGCCTACGACGAAGTCTAGCTGGCCCTGTGCGAGCAGCGGATAGAGTTCGCTCACAAAACCGTGTTGGAAAGTGACGTCTAGCCCCTGTTCTTCGTAAAAGCCTTCCACCTCAGCGGCGTAGAAGGGGGCGAACTGCACGTCGGGCAAGTAGCCGAGCCCGACGCGGACGCTTTGAGCGCTTGCGCTTGTGGTAAAAATAGCGAGAAGAAAAAGGATGTACCGTAAGGGTGTGCTCATCTGAACCTACCTTCTTTAGATTAAAATACAAAAAAGCTAAACTACAAGATACCTAGCAAACCAGAAGATAGTGTGAGCAGCACGACAAAAACGGCTCATGACCTCTTCACGCCGCTTATTCGAGTACGTCACACAAAGGTATGAGCTTGATACGAGCCCCACTGCATAGCCCCATATATGGTACTATATATTGATGGAGTTGCCAGACGGTGCGCCTTGTATTCGACACTAACATCCTCGTGGCAGGCTTACGTTCTAAGCAAGGGCTCAGCTATCAACTGCTCGCCAACTTGAAGGCGCTCCCCGCCGAGGTGTGCGTGTCTGTTGCGCTCGTGCTCGAGTACGAAGCTGTTTTGAAGCGTCCCGGCATCGTGCCACTGACCCACGCGCAAATTGATACCTTTCTGGACTTCCTCTGCGCACACACCTCGCATCCAACGATTAACTACTTGTGGCGACCTTTTCTGAACGACCCTAATGACGATATGCTCCTCGAACTCGCTGCGAACGCGAACGCCACGATTGTCACTTACAACCTCAAAGATTTTAGAGGAAGCGAACGTTTGAGCGTGAATGCTATAGACCCTGCTGAGCTATTTCGAACGCTCATCAAGAAAGGATGGACCCCATGAGTAGTCTCAATTTACGTTTACCCGACTACCTCCACAACCATATTCGCGAACTCGCTAAGCGCGAAGGCGTCTCCATCAACCAACTCATCACCCTTGCGGTAGCCGAGAAGGTCTCAGCGCTGGACGCAGCGGCGTACTTGCAAGAAAGAGCGAGCCGCGCTGATGCGGATGCCTACGAAGAGGTACTCAGGGCTGTGCCTGACGTACCCGCTAATGAGCGCGACACTATCCCTGAAGACTTGCAAGCGCTGTTCGACAAGCCGTGAGTGTTTCTCAATCACCTGCGGCGGTAGCGCAGCGCCCACCACTCTAGGAGACCCACCGCGCCGTAGAGGAGCAGTCCTAAAGCGACGTTTACGCCCACTGCCGCCACCGCGTTCGCCACACGAAAATTCAGCCGTTCGCTGTTGGCGAAGGCTCCCAAACCGGGTCCGCCGAAGACGAACTCGCCCACGACTGTGCCGATGAGCGCCAAGGTCACGGTGAGGCGCAGGCCGCCCAAGACGACGGGGAGCGCGCCGGGCAGCTCGAGCCGCGTAAAGCTCCCCCACGCCGTTGCGCCGATCGTGCGAAAGACTTCACGGTAAACGCGCCCGACTTCACGCACACCGACCACCGTCGAGACGATCACCGGAAAAACTGAAATGAGCGAGGTCACGGTGAGTTTAGCGGGCAAACCGTAGTCGAGCCAGAGGATTAAGAGGGGCGCGATGATGACGGTGGGGACAGCTTGTAGAGCGACGATGAAAGGTGACAAAAGGCGTTCTAAGGGTTTCGAGCGACCCATGAGGTAGCCGAGCGGCACGCCAATACCTAGCGCTATTAGCACACCCAACAAGGTGACGCGCAAGGTGGCGAGCGTGTGCCCTGTGAGCAGTGCGGCGTTAGCGAGCGCGGCGCGTCCGACCTCTAAGGGCGAGGGCAAAAAGAGCGGGGAGACACGCGACGCCAGAGCGCTCCAGCCCGCTAGGAAAAGGAGCACCAACGCCGCTGTGCCGAGGAGTTCCCAGGGAAAACGCGGCGGCGTGCGCGAGGTGCGAAGCTCGGTGGAGTCGGCGACGCCGAGACGCGAGCGCAAATCCGCCTCCAACCCTGCTTCATACGCGGTGATGCGCCCTTCAGCCCTGGCATCTAAAACCGTTTCGATGCGCCCATCTTTCAAGACGATCACGCGGTCTGCCATATAGACCGCCTCGCGGATGCTGTGGGTCACGAACAAAACGGTCTTTTGCGTCTTTTGGTGGAGGCGTTTGAGTTCTAGGTTGAAGCGTTCGCGTACCAGCGCGTCCAGCGCGGCAAACGGTTCGTCCATCAACAGAACTTCGGCGTCTTGGGCCAGCGCCCGCGCGATCGCCACCCGCGCCTGCATCCCGCCCGAGAGCTGATGCGGATAGCGAGTGGCGTGCTCCAACATCCCCACCTGCTTCAAAACCGCGTCGGCCTGCTCGCCGCGCCCGGTGAGGTCGCGGGGCAAAGCCGCGTTACGCCGCACCGTACGCCAAGGCAAGAGGCGGTAATCCTGAAAGACGACGGCGGGGCCGCCCTGCACGCTCACTTCTCCTTTATCCGCTTTGAGAAGCCCCGCAATCACGCGCAAGAGTGTGCTTTTACCACCACCCGAGGGACCAATCAGCGCCACAAATTCGCCGCGCTGCACCTCTAAATTCACGTGGCGCAGCACGGGATTATCTTGAAAGGTTACGGATACGTCCGCTAAATGAATCGCAGGCGGCGCGACTTCGCGGGTGGCGGGTCGAGGTATCGGTTGAGGTGAGCTCACGGACTTAGCATAGCGTTGTTTGCGTGAGGCGTGAGGTATTTCTCGGTGCATTCGCGCCGCACTGTTTTCTCGTATTTTTGTCTGCTACCAACCTCAGCTTTGCCGAGGCGGTAGGTGGAGGCCCTGGGCAAGTTAAAGCGTAACGCTACCTTGCCCGCTCCCCCCGCGCCGCTAACTCAGCCGTTTTCTCTATACGCGCTCGCCTGGTTTGTACGCGCTTCGCCGTTTTGATCCAAAGGAGAATCTGCTTTTTGGACCCATCTGGAAAGGTTTGGAAATTTGAGAGTGCCTCGCCACGCTCCCGCAGCGCCTCCATGAGATCATCTGGCACCTCTAAATTCTCCACCGAATCCAAAAACGTCCACGAGCCGTCCGCTTTGGCCTGGTCAATCTTAATTTGTCCCGCTGGCGTCATCTTGCCTTCGGCGAGCCACGCCAACCGCTCCTTGTTCACCTTCGACCAGACGCTGCGCGCTTTGCGAGGGGTGAAGACCTGTTTATAGCGCGACTCGTCCACGCGGTTGACTTTGGAGTCGATCCAGCCGTAACAGAGCGCCTCTTCCACCGCCTCGTCCCAGGTGACGCTCGCTCTGCCGCTGTCCTTTTTATAGTAGACGAGCCAGACGCCGGGGCTCTTATCATAATGCTCGCGCAGCCACTCACGCCACGCAACTTGCGTAGGGGCGTAGACCTCTCTAAAATCATCTAAGCTCATATACCTTGCTCCGAGACTGAATTTTGCGCTTAATCGTAGCATGGCGGTGGGAGGTTGAGGCCCTTGTCCTCCCCGCAAATGAGGTTACAAAAAGGTGAGTGAACAAATAGGGATGGACGGGCGTAGTCAGTCGTCAAAATTCAGTCGTCAGTAAACCTTTTTGTGTTGATTGCTAAATAAAGTAGCGGCTCCATCGGCTCGCGCTATGTTAATATCTTTAGCCACACCCCTACGAAACATAGCTAGGAGCTTGACGTGACCTACCTTTACGTAACTTTGACCGCTGCTTGCCTGCTCTGCTGGAGCACCGCCCAAGATACAACCCGAGATACGGCCCAAGAGCCGCCCGCTGAACCAACTGGTGCGTCCGCTACCTCTCAAACGCCTGACACCTTCTCCTTCGCCCCTGCCTTTCGCCTCGAAGCTTTTGACGATTTCGCCGTCGGCTTTGAGCTGCGTGGGCTAACCTCGGAGGGTGCAACGCTCACATCGCGGCTCACTGCTGGCCCTAACCCCGAAGACCAGCTCCTTGGCGCGGCACTCTCCTACGAACAACCGCTCGCACCTCTTTTCACCCGCGATCTGACCTTGCGCGTGGCCGCTAGCTCAAACTTCACCCAAGGTCATCCTCTAGGGCTTGACGCGGCGGGGGAAGAGCGCACCTATACAGAGCGGTTGACGCAACTGAGCGTGGGCTTGGGGCAGCCCTTTGGCGTCTTCGACGTAGGCTTGGAAGGGCGAATCATTGGCTCGGAAACGTTTGTAGAGGACGATAACGATAACGCGGCGGAGGTCACGCTCTTACTGGATGATTTCAGCGCCTTAGTGGAAGCAACCTTCAGCTACGGCGGACAGGTTAGGCCCGGCTTCCCTAGCTCCGGCGGCGCGGCGGAACTCAGCTTAGGCTACGGTTTAGGCGAAAAACGGGGGCTAGGCGCGAACGAGCAACTCTCGTGGGGACAAGCGGAACTTGGGCTACGCGGCTATCTCGGTTTCGACGAGCGCAGTCTTTTGCTCCGCGACGCGCCCCGCTTCGTGCTCGCCTCTCGCTTTAACGCAGGCATCAACGAAGGCGACGCACCTGTGTGGCGACGCCTCTCCCCTAGCTTGCGCGGCTACGACGACTTCGCCCTCGTCGGCGAGCGCTACTTCGACCTCTCCGCTGACTTGCGCTATTACACGGGGCTCAGCTCGTCGTTCGGCGACGGGTTCGGCCTGTTCGCGCTCACCCCTTACGTCTTCGCGGACGCGGGTGACGCTGGAGGCGGCGTTTCTGAGCGCCGCTACCGCGCCCCTGGACTGGACGACGGGGTGCAGGTCTCTTTCGGGGCCGGGGCGCAGATAGGCTTAGAAACGCCCTTCGTTCCCTTGCCGCTCAATGTCTGGTATGCCAGAGGTGAGCAGGGGGGTTCAGTCGGGTTTGAGGTGGGCTTTTTGTATTGACGCTGGGCGTCTTTATTGCCGGATATTTTTATGCTGAGCCTTTGCACCAGCTATTCGTACTGGATACTCGTACTAGGGATGCTTGCGTGACCTCTTTGTCTTTGTTGTCTTGCCCATTTATCTCAGCTCGAGTCTTGTAAGACACCCCGTCACGCACCATGCCAAGTGACCTCACCTTAAACTAATCAATGTGACCACAAACTCGCACCCACCTGAGCGCCCCTTCTCCTACCTCACCGTCCTCGCCATTGGCGGCGGCTTCTTTGGGCTCACCGTCGTGTGGGCACTCTACAACGCCTACATGCCGCTACTTTTGGGCGCGTTTATCGACTCGAGGGCGCTGCGCGGCGCGGTGATGGGCTTAGATAATGCGCTGGCGCTGCTGCTCATTCCCCTCGTCGGCGCGTGGTCCGATGGGGTGAAGAGCCCCCTGGGACAGCGCTTGCCCTTCATCGCGGTGGGTCTGCCCTTAGCAGCGCTCTTCGTGGCGCTATTACCGCTACAAAGCACGCTCTGGCTGCTCCTGGGCGTAGACATCCTCTTCTTGCTCGCCATGACCTTGGTTCGCGCCCCCATCATCGCGCTCATGCCCGACCACACGCCACCGGAAAAACGCGCCTCGGCGAACGGCGTCATCAACCTCATGGGCGGGCTAGGCGGGATTCTCGCGTTTTTCGTGCTCGCGCCGCTCTATGATATGAGCCCGCGCCTACCCTTTTGGCTCGGCGGCGGTGTGTTGCTGCTCGCCCTCCTCGCGCTCTGGCTGAGCGTGGAGCGTCAGCCGCCTTATACGACGCCGAGTGAGGAAGCGGGAAACGCGCTAAGCAACCTCTTACGTAGCGCTAAGAGGTTAGCGGGTGCGGAGTACCACACGGCACGCTTTACGCTGCTCGCTATTGCGCTCTACTTCGTGGGGTTTAGTGGGCTCGAGGCCCAGTTCAGCACCTACGCTACCGAATCGCTCGGGCTTTCGGGCGGACGCGCGGGAATTCTCTTAGGGGTTTTTAGCATTGCGTTCGTGCTCTTTGCGCTACCTGCGGGCTTCGCGGGCAACCGCGTCGGCAAAGCGCGGCTGATGCTTATAGGCCTCGGTCTGCTCACCCTTCTTTTTATCCTCATACCTCTTTTACCGTCGCTCCTAAGCGTTTTACTCTTCACCGCCGGGCTCTGCTGGACACTGGTCAACGTGAGCGCTTACGCGCTCGTCGCGGACTTAGGTGGAACCACGCGCATCGGTTTTTTTACGGGGATGTACTACCTCTTCTCGATGGCGGGCGCGGTGATAGGACCTGGGCTTATCGGCTTGATGATGGACACGCTTGACCCTAGTGCGATCTTTTGGACGCCGTGCCTCACCTTTCTTTTAGCTGCTGGACTGCTCTATCTAGGTATGCGGCCACGAGAGCGTGGTACGCTTGACTAAACCCTTTGGAGGAACCTTATGCAGCGTTTTCGACCTCACTTTTTGCTTCTTTTGAGTACCCTCGCGTTGCTCTTTGCGGCGTGCACCCAAGACGAGGCTACCAACCCAGGCACACCCGACCCAGAACCTCCGAGAACCCCTGAGCTTACCGCTAACATGTGGAACGCCTTTACCCCAGAGGATGACACCATCTGCGCGGACGGCTCCGAATACGAGTATTACGTCTATCCTGGTACGCAGAACAAGCTCGTCATCGACTTTCAGGGCGGCGGCGCGTGCTGGGACGACGGAACGTGCTCGCAACCTATCGAAGAGCCTGACGACGGCGGCGTCTACAACAGCCGCGTGTTCGGCGAACCCGCGCCGCAGGGCATCTACGACAAAACAAACGACGCCAACCCTGTCGGCGACTGGTATCACGCCTATATCAGCTACTGCACAGCGGACATCCACGTCGGCAACAGCGTAGAGACCTATACGAATCCGGACGGGACGACGCGCACCGTGCAGCACAAGGGCAAAGTCAACGCGCAAGCGGTTTTAGACTGGGTCTTTGCGGAGTTTGAAGCGCCCGAGACCATCTTTGTGACAGGGTGCAGCGCGGGGGCATATGGCTCGATTACCTACACCCCAATGATTCAAAAACAGTACCCCGACGCCGCCGTCTATCAGATGGGTGACTGCGGCGCGGGCGTCACGCCGCCAGAATTTTTCGAAGGCGACGACGGCATCAACCGTTGGAACACGCAGAGCGTGCTCGCTGAGCTTATTCCCGAGCTTGACCTAAGCGGCGGCCTTACGCCGACCTTTCTCACTAACGTTTACAAAACAGTAGGGACAACCTATCCAGAAAGCATCGTCTCACAGTACAACTCGGCTGCTGACTTCATCCAAATTTTCTTCTACGCGCTCCAGCAAGGCGCGTCCTTTCCGCCAGGCCAAGCGGAACTCCAGCAGGCCGCGCAGGACTGGACGGTGGGCTTAGGCGCGTCTTTAAGCGCAATCGACGAGGGTACAGATAATTTCTTTGCTTACACGTCAGAACTCGAGGACGCCACCTTCCCAGAGGGCTTTACAGCGCACTGCATTATCACCAAGCCTGAGTTTTATACCTATGAGATAGCTGGCGTTCCTTTTGCAACGTGGGTAGAAAACCTCGTCAACGGCAACACAGATGCGTTAGAGAATGTCTCACCGCCAATTGAAACGGCGGCGCTGAACTAACCGAAAGGGGCTCGAGCCCAACTCGAGCCCCCCTACACCTCCAAACCCCTACACCTCCAAATCCGTCAACCACAACAGTCGCTCCTGAGCACTCACCGCTTGCGCGGGAAGGTGCGCTATATCTTTTTCCCCGTGCAATGTCCTTTTAAGAGCCTCCCGCTTCTTCTCCCCCTGCACCAAAAACGCCACCACACGGCTCTGACTGAGCAGCGGCGCGGTGAAGCTGAGCCGCGTCTCCTTCCCTTCGGGCTGCACGACGGTCGTCAGCCCGTCCTCGTGCACCGCGCCTGTACCGGGAAAGAGGCTCGCGGTGTGACCGTCGTCGCCCAATCCTAAAAAATTTAGATCAAACTGCGGCGGGTCGCCCAAGACTTCGCTGACGATGCCTGCGTAAGAATGCGCTGAGCGCTCCGGCTCGCCCTCCAGGTAAGGCCACGGATGCACCTGACCGTCCGGTATCGGGACGTGGCGGATGAGGTGTTCTTTGGCTGCGCCGTAGTTACTCTGCTCATGGTCATGCGGCACGAAGCGCTCGTCGCCCCAGAAGAGTTGAGTACGGTTCCAAAAAGGGGCGTCGCGGTAGTCGTCTACTAGGATTTGGTAGACCTCGAGCGGTGTACTCCCCCCGGAGAGCGCCACACAAAAGCGCCCCCGCGCCTCGATACTCGTCTGCGCGGTCTCTACGAAGAGCCGCGCTCCTGCCGCACCTACATCGTCAACTGTCTGAACCTCTCGCTTCACTTTCATCTCCTTTGTCCTCATCTTGTTTAAGGTCGCGAATCAGGTAGAGCGTAAGCGCTAGGAGGGCGATCGCGCCCGAATAGATGAGCAGATCGAGCGACTCCTTAAACTCAATCTGCGTCAGGTATTCGAAAAAGCGGATGATAAAAACGAGGATAATCGCCTTGCCCAAACGGTTTTTAAGCCCTTCCAAGTCGCCCACTTGCAAAGTGCTGCCGAGCGTCCTCTCATCCGCCGGCTCGATGCGGTCAATAAAGAGTTCGTACAACCCTAGCGCAACGATAATCACAATAGCAGCTAGTAGGCCCGAGTCTACCGCTTTGAGAATCTCTGAGATCGAATCCTCAGGCTTAGTTTTGGTAAAGGCCGCAATGATATCCATAATGGTTCGGTAGGCGAGAAAGCCCGCGCCAACTAAAAGTGCTAACACAGGTGCAATCATGATCCACCGCACTTGCACTAAAATCCATTCGAAAACACGTCCAGGTTTCATGAGGCAGTCTAAGGGCTCACCTCACAGCACATTGCGGGGTAACGCTAAAAGTCGGCGTCAAGCGTCGGCTCTAAAAATTCACCTCGTAAGTTGGTAAGCTGAGCAAATGAATGTATCCAGAGACGAGGCTTACACCCTGATGACCGAGTGGACCGAGAGCGAGTCGCTGCGCAAGCACATGCTCGCCGTGGAGAGCGCTACCGCCGCCTACGCCCGCCACTTTGACGAAAACGAGGAACTGTGGCGCGTTACGGCGCTCTTACACGACTTCGACTACGAGAAGCACCCCGAGCCCAATGAAACCGGACACCCCTACATTGGGGTCGCGTACCTCAAGAAACAAGGCTATCCCGAGGTCGTCACAAACGCCGTCATGGGCCACGCCGACTACACGGGCGTGCCGCGCGAGAGCTTGCTCTCGCGGGCGCTCTACGCCTGCGACGAAATCACCGGGCTCATTACCGCCGCCGTGTTGGTGCGCCCCGACAAGGACATTCGCAACCAGACGCTTAAAAGCCTCAAGAAGAAATTTAAGGACAAAGCGTTTGCCAAGGGCGTAAACCGTGAAGATGTGGAGCGCGGCGCGGCGGAGCTAGACGCCCCACTGTGGGAGCACGTTGCCTTCGTGCTCGCGGCGATGCAGCGTGACGCCGAAACTTTGGAACTTGACGGACGCCTCGCTTAATTTAAGGCTGTTAATAGTTGAGGGGTACATTGACCCAAGAGATGAACAGGACTATTCTTAGACCATGACGATTGAACTGAGCAAAGAAACTGAGAGCTTAATTGAAAGGGCGCTGGCAAGCGGCCAGTTTGACTCCGCTGAGCATGTTGTACAGTATGCGCTCCACTCAACATTAAGCGAACGTAACTTGCAGCACGACGAAGCCTATAATAAGTATCTGCGCGGTTTACTAGCAGAAGCCCGAGTGGATAAAGAGGCGGGGCGCGTGTACAGCATTCCTCATGGTAATTTGCAGGGTGAGATTAAGCGGCGCAGAGAGGCGCAGCGAAATAGCGGCTCATCTAACAGTTAGGGGCAGTTCATTACACGGCTGCCGCGCTTTTCGACCTCGACATCATAGAGAGCCAACTCGCCGAATACAGTGCTGACCTTGCCGGCCGTATATTTGCGGAGCTTGATGACACCTTTAAGCTCTTGTCAGAAATGCCGCTCATCGGGAGGACGAGAGCAGAACTGCGCAACGATATTCGTTCGCTTGTACACAAGCGAGGCTATACTATTCTTTACAGCTTGCTTGAAGATGGCGTGCTTATCGAGCGTGTTGCCTTTCCTCGTCAAGATATCGAAGGGATGCTCGAGTAGATTCATATAACGAGGTAGACAAAATGCCCCCTCTAACCTTTTGCGCTTTAGAGCCAGAACAAGACTTAACCTCTTTTGTTGCTCTCCTCAATAGCATCGCCGCAGAAAAGGGAGAAACGCAGGACCTTACAGAAGAAGCGCAGAGAGAGCAAGTCAGAATGCTAGAAGAGGCGGGTATTCGCACTAACCGTTTTGTCGCAGAAGCGGGCGGCGCTATCGTCGGCTTCGTAGAGGTCTGGAAGATACCTGAGACACTTAGGGTACCCCTGATGATAGGCGTTCACCCGCGATGGCGCATTCAGAATGTAGGCGAGCAGCTTCTAGCCCACGCCCAGCAACGCGCGAAAGGCTTAGGGGCTACCGCATTTTTAACCTACGCAAAGCCTGACGACGCTTGGGCTCGAGCCTTTTTCCCTGACAATAGCTTCGTATGCGTAAGCGGTTACCGCAAAATGAGTACTGAGCTTACAAGCTCACCTGCACAGCCGGAATGGTCAGAGACGTTGCGCGTTTCAACATACGCAGAGGTCAACCAACCTCATATCATCACAGAAGCAAGCGGCAAGGGGTGGGGCGACCTGTGGGGACACACTACGCCTACAGATCAGACTACGGCTGCGGTGTTAGAAGCCTATCCACCTGAAAGCATCTTCCTCTTGTTTTCAGGTGAAGAGGTTGTGGGTATTTGCAAGGTAGAAGAGGTTGAAAGTGACGACGGTACCTTAACGGGAATTGTTGACGCACCGGGCATCGCGCCAGACTATCGGAGTAAGGAGAATTATCGGAGCCTCTTACTTGAGTCGCTGCATTGGCTCCATAAAAGAGGGTGTACGAGGGTGGTGCTCGAGTCGTGGGGTGAGCTTGACATGGCGCTTTCAGCTTACGAATCTCTAGGGTTTACGCTTGACGAGCATGAACTCGGTTACGCGCTTCCTCTTTAGATGACGCAACCTCTTGACTGGTTAGGGCACAACGTCCTCTTCTTCGGCGGCAAGGGCGGCGTCGGCAAAACCACCTGCGCGACCGCCTTCGCCCTCTTAGCGTCCGAGGCGGGCAAGCGCACCCTCATGGTCTCGACAGACCCCGCGCACTCGACTTCGGACATCTTGCGGCGGCAACTTGACAACCAACCGCAGAGACTAAGCGAGTTTTTGTGGGCGCTAGAGATTGACGCCGAGCAGGAAGCGGAGGCGTATATCTCTGGCGTGAAGGAGCACTTGCGGCGGGTCGTTAAACCCTCTTTACGGCAAGAGGTCGAGCGGCAGGTGGAGATGGCGAAGGTTTCCCCCGGCGCAGAAGAGGCCGCCCTCTTCGACCGCATCGCCGCGCTGATGCAAGACCTCCGCAAAGCGTACGACCTCATCGTCTTCGACACCGCGCCGACAGGTCACACCCTGCGCCTCTTAAGCCTACCCGAACTGATGGAAGCCTGGATCGACGGGATGATCCTGCGGCGCAAGCAGGTCAACCAGATGTCGCGGATGTGGCGCAACGTTGCGGGCGGCACACCCGACGAGGAACGCGACCCCATCGAGCAGGTCTTGGAGGAGCGCCGCCGCAAGTTCGTGCGGATGCGCCGCGTCCTGTTAGAGCCGGGGCGCACCGCGTTTATCTTTGTGTTGACAGCGGAGAAGCTGCCGATTGTGGAGACGCAAAAAGCGGTGAGGGCACTGCGCCGCCATGAGATTCCGGTAGGTGGGATGATTGTGAACCGTGTTTTACCTACTGAGTTGTCAGAGCATTCCTTTTGGCGCTCACGTAGGGCACAAGAAGAGGTTTATTTGGAGGAGATTGCAGAGACACTAGGCGACTTGCCGTACATCAAACTGCCGCTTTTAGAACATGACGTCGTGGGGATGGAAAGTTTACGAGAGGTTGTCCGGTATCTTCGACTCGAGCTAGAAAAGGCATCGACCTAACTCATGTCTTGCATTTATGCGTAGACGAGCTTGAGCGGACGTAGGCAGGTTCGAGAAAGCCTTTCGCAGTGGACCATAAGCTGGATGAGGCGAACGTCGGTGAGCGTATCGAGTATGCGCTCAGCAGCTTGTAGAAGGTTTTGGGTACACTTGCTGAGGGTACGCTGCAAACTGGCGAGTGAAAAGGCTAGGCAGGCTAGAAAAATCCACAGGCGGATACCCGTTTTGGTTCTAAGCCTGGCTTCTTTCAAACCGAAATCATGCTTGACAGACTTGAAGAACGATTCGATGAGCCATCTTTGGCGGTAGCACCTAGCCAGGTAAGCACCGTCCGCTTTGAAGGTGGCAGCGACATAGAAGCGCTTTTTGCCGCCATCGCGTTTGACATCGCACCAACTGATATGGAGGGGTTGCTCAGGTAAGTCGTGCAGGGCGACCTGTTCACCCCGCTTAGCAAGCTCATCGAGTCTGCGCCCGTCCTTTAAGCGCCGGTCACACTTCATGCCAAGAAGCAAGCGTGTAAAGCCTAAGTCGTGGCAGCCCGTAATGAAGTCGCGGCTGCTGAAGCCTGAGTCGGCTAAGACCACAACCCTCGCGCTAAAGCGTGACGCGGGGAAGGTCTCGAGCAGTTCCAGAGCTAGCTCAACAGGTGTGCGCTTGCCTTTTCCCAGGTAGATGCGGTAGCCCAAAGGCACACTAAAGCCCTCCACACAGGCGTGGAGTACAACGAGTTGAATCCCGAAGAGCTTATTGAAGACTCGTGCAAAAGGGATGTGCTTGCCTGTCTTCTCAATGCAGGTCAGGTCAATCTTGAGGCGCACATCACCCCGCCTGCCGCGCCTCGGCAAGCGGTAGAACTGCGCGAACTGCCAGGCAGTAAGCTCTTCCCAGAACACCTTATCTGGCGCGTGCTCACATGACAGAAAGCGGCTCGCTGTACTCGCTGATATACCCGTGATGTTCTGCAAGGTGGTTCTCAGTTCGGTGTCCAAAAACAAAGCAACCAAAGCTCTGAAGGTTCTGACCTCCCGCTTGTTCCATAGCAGGCTCTCAATGCTTCCTAGTAAACTGTTCGTGTGCTGGTTTAGTTGCGTTTTCACACCTCACAACTATCAACCAGCACTTCCTTTTTCAACCTCTCTGCATTTTTGCAAGAGTTAAGCCTAACTTAAAAGATTGCGCCTTTTCACTCGTTGCTCACCGTTCGTCCAGCTCGACTGGATTGCTTTCAACTCGTTGCTACTTCCCCACACAGAAGTTCTGAAAGATATGCTCCAACGTTTCTTCAGCAATCTCACCGCGTCCGGTAATCTGGGCGAGTGTGCGCAAGGCGTCCTCTAAGTCTAAGGCGGCGAGGTCGTCGGGGGCGTCTTTGGCGCGTTCTAAAAGGTCTTTGGTCTCGCCGAGGGCTTGCGCGTGTCGTTCACTGGTGAGCCACAGTTCACTGCTTCCAGCGTCGCCGATGAGGGTAGCGCGAATCGCGTCTTTAAGGGTGTCCAGCCCTTCACCTGTCACAGCGGAGACGGGGAAGAAAGTTATATCTGAGTTTGATTCATCTTCGGCGTGGCGCAGGTCAGCTTTACTCGAGACAAATAGCGTCCGCGTAGGCTCAAGACTCTCCACGAGTTCCCTATCTTCTTCGGTTAGGGGTCGGCTCGCATCCACCAGTAAAAGACTCAGGTCCGCATTTGCCGCGATGTCTTTCGCCACCGCCACGCCCGAGGCTTCGATGAGGTTCTCCGTCTGGCGAATTCCGGCGGTGTCGATAGCGGTGACAGGGACGCCGCCGATGGTGAGCGGTGCTTCTAGGTAGTCCCTGGTCGTCCCCGGAATATCACTGACAATCGAGCGCTGATAGCCCAAGAGCGCGTTTAAGAGGCTCGACTTGCCCGCGTTTGGTCTGCCAATTAAGGCGAGTTTCGCGCCGCGCTGTGAAATTGCGCCCGCTTTCGCGGTAGCTAGAAGTTTGTCAATGCGGGTGATGGCACGCGCCAACGGCTCCGCAAACGCCGACTCCGGCACGCCCTCTTCAGGGTAATCGAAAACCGCTTGGATGTTGCCGTACACTTGCGTAATGTCGCTCTGGATGAGGTCAAGCTGCTCGCTCAGCGCCTTGCTGAGCCCTAGCGCCGCACTCCGCCGCGCACTGTCGGACTGCGCGTTGATGAGGTCCAAGACCGCTTCGGCTTGGACGAGGTCCAAGCGTCCATTCAGGTAGGCCCGCAAGGTGAATTCACCGGGCTGAGCTAAGCGTGCGCCGTGCGCTACGCAGAGATCTAAAACGGTGCGCAGCACGGCAGGTCCGCCGTGGGTTTGTAGCTCGAGCACATCCTGCCCCGTGTACGAATGCGGCGCACGAAAGGTGAGGAGCAGCGACTCGTCTACAAGCTCGCCGTTACTGCGGACCTGACCATAGATGACACGCCCCGCTTCCAAGTCACAAACACGCTTGTTTCCTTTCGGCTGAAAGAGGTCGCTCGCAATCCGGTAACTTTCCGGCCCTGAAAGCCGCACGATACCCACCGCACCGACGCCCGGAGCCGTCGCAATCGCGGTGATGGTGTCGTGGAGAGGTGGGAGCGCCATAAGCTACTCATGGTAGCGGTTCGCTTGTGGATTTGGGGCTAAGGGGGCGACAGAAAGCAAAAATGAGAGAAGATAAAAGATTGAAAAAAGAAAGAGGGTTTGATCTTTCATCTTCAACCTTCCATCAATTCTCTTCTCTCGCCTTTTAGATGCGCTCGCCTGTCAACCAGAAAATTACATGCTCGTTGGCGTTTTCCAAGTGATCGCCGAAGCGCTCTAAGTAGCGGCCTACGCTGAGGAGCCTGATGGCCCGTGTTATCGCCTTGGGGTTCTCCATCATGTAGGTCAGAAGCTCGCGCTGAATCTGTTCATAGAGGTCGTCGATTTCGTCGTCCATCGCTAAGGCTTCGCGAGCCACTGCTACGTTGGACTCGGCGATAGCCTTGCTCGTCTTCTCGATCATCTCTTTTAAGATTTCGAAGATGCGCTCCATGTCGGTGTACTTCTTTAAGGGTGGCGCGTCGGCGAGGGCTGCGCCCGCCCTGGCGACGTGTGCGGCGTAGTCACCCGCTCTTTCGATATCGGCGAGCGAGCGGTGAATCGCGCCTAAAAAACGCAAGTCCGTCGCGGCGGGTTGGCGGCGAGCGATGACGGTGAGGATGTTTTGCTCCAACTCCTCTTGCAAGTCGTCGATGAAGGTGTCGTTTTCGGCGCAGCGTTCGGCTGCGCCTGCGTCGGCGTGGAGAAGGGCGCGTTCGGCCAACTCGCACGATTCGCGGACGAAGGAGAGCATCCGCAAGGTGGACGCGCTGATCTCCTGGAGGTTTTGGTCGAGGGCGTTCATCGTTTCAGAGCGTAACATGTCCTTTAGTATGGCGCGAGGTTGTCAAGGTGATGTCATAAGTAGCGTCAAAAAGCGCGTTACAGAAGGATTTATTCGTCTTTGCATTTTCATTTACACTTCATGATTGACGACTTCTCGCTCGAGCGCCTGCACAACTTCTCGCTCGAGCTGACCTCTTCATGACGTGCAGAGCGCTACAATGGAGCAGTGCAACATGTAAAGTCACCGAAACGGAACGGTTTAACGTGATGAGCGCTCAGATTCTTTTGGTCGAGGACGAGGAGGCGGTGCGCGAGCTGCTCGCCTTTCACCTCTCGCAAGCGGGCTTCAAGGTCTTAGAGGCGGCCACTGCGAGCGCGGGCTGGGCGCAAGTAGGCGAGGCTGACGTAGTCGTCTTGGACTGGATGCTCCCCGACGAGTCCGGGGTGGACTGGCTGTGCAGGCTGCGCGCTAGCGTGAGGGGCAAGGCGCTGCCCGTGCTGATGCTGACCGCCAGAGCGAGCGAAGCCGACAAGGTGGCGGGGCTGGACGCCGGGGCGGACGACTACCTCGCCAAACCCTTCTCCGCCGCCGAACTCGTCGCGCGGCTCCGCGCGTTGTTGCGCCGCACCGAGCCGAGCCGCAAGCATCAGGTCGGCAACTTAGAGGTGGACGAGCGTCAGGGAACGGTTCATTATGAGGGCTCGAGGCTCGAGCTGACGCGGCGCGAATTCGAACTCATCGCGTTTTTAAGTGCGCATCCGGGTCGGGTCTTCTCGCGGACCGAGCTTTTGGACCGCGTCTGGGGCGAAGACTTTTTAGGAACTGAGCGCACGGTAGACCAGCACGTCGCGCAACTGCGCTCGTTGGTCGGCGCGGACCTCATCGAGACGGTGCGCGGGCGCGGCTACCGCTTGGCGGGTGGTTCCTGACGTCCACAGCCCCACCTCGAGCCCAGCAAACCGATTGGCTAGACAGCCTCGAGGAGGGCGTCATCTTCGTTGAAGCGGGGCGGGTGAAGTGGCTCAACCGAGCGGCGTCCGTATTTTTAGAGGTCACGCCGGCCTACGCAGTGGGCTTGCCGCTCATCGGCGTGGTGCGCGACCACCGGCTCGAGCGGGTCTTTTTAGAACAGGGCGAACTGGAGCTAACAACGCGCGGTCGCACCCTCCGCGCGAAAGCTGCGCCCGGCGTGCTGACGCTCCATGACCTCTCCGATATGCGCCGCGCCCAAGAGAACGCCCGCGAACTCCTAGCCGTGCTGTCCCACGAACTGCGCACCCCCGTCACCACGATTTGCTCGACCTTAGAGGCGCTCCACTTCGAGATGTCGGACGCGCAGCGCACGCGCTTTTTGGAGCGGGCCGAAAGCGAAACGGAGCGGCTCGTGCGGCTCTTAAACGACCTCACGGTGGACGTAAAGCCGCCTAAGCTGCGCTCGCTGAACCTCTACGAAGTCGCCATCAAAGCGATTTCGCTGTTGCGCGAGACCTTTAAGGCGCACCGCGTCAAATTGGAGCTTGACGTGCCTGCGTTCACAGTGCTTGCAGACGCCGACAAGCTCTTGCAAGTGCTGATTAACCTCTTGGAGAACGCCGCTATTCACGGCCCCGACGACGCCATCATCTATCTGAGCGCGGTTCAAAAAGGCAACGCCGCATACGTGAGCGTTCGCGACGAGGGCACGCCGCTTGCACCTGAGAGTATCGAAACGCTCTTCGAGCCGCACTCGAGGGGTTCGGTCAAGGCGCGGGGCACGGGTTTAGGGCTCTACATCGTGCGTTCGGTTGCGCGGCGCTGGGGCGGCCAGGCGTGGGGAGAGGCGCTAGAACAGGGGAATGAGTTCGGTTTCAGCGTGCCGCTGCGCTAGAAGTTTATGCGCGGATATCGGAGAAGGGGCGCGGGCTATTTTGCAAGCGCGACGCGCCCTCTATTATAGATTTTGGCCTGCATAATGCGACGTTTTTTTCTGGGGTGAGGCTCGAGTCTTTCCTCGCTATCCTCGTTGAAGGTCGCTTCGCACTGCCTAACACTGACGCACAAAGTAGTGAATAGGTTGCAAGCTAACTGCGCTCACGGATTCTGCCGCCATGAATTTTGCTGTGAGGTCTGGGTCTGCGCGGCGAGCTGTTCAGGCTCTCACCACTGCTTGATGTAAGCGAGCACTGCCGCGACCTCTTCGTCGCTCCAAGACACACCGACGGCGGGCATCTGGCCTACGCCTTGGCGCACAATGCCCGCAATCTGCGAGTCCGGGTGATGCCAAGCGTGCATGTCACCGTTGAGTACAGGCGCAGGAATCCCGGTCCGGGCGTAACCCTGTCCCTGCGCTCCATGACACGACGCACAGTTCGCTGCGTAAAGCTCGCGCCCCGCCATCACTTGTTCGACGGGATAAAACGGCAGGGCAATCGCCTCGACCTCTTGCTGACGCGGCGAGAACCATACCAGCACATTGATGAACGTGCCAAGTACAATTAAGGCGACGAGGCCGTGCCAGAAGTAGCGGTCTACGAAGCGGTTCTTGTTTGTGTAGCGGGTTGATTCAGGTTTAGGCGTGGCTTCTCCATTCTCGCCTGATTGGGTTGCACTGTAAGGTTTAGCAGTTCCAAAACACACTGAAACAGATGAGCGCAGATCTCAGTTCGAAGAACTAGCGGAATTTCATCCCCAAATGTGAATGCTAGTTACGCAGTTTGCTGCCTAGCAACGCCATTTTGTACAGTGAGCGTGTCTCTGACCAGATGAAAGTGCCCTGCGAAGCGGGTATACCTGCTAGTTAAACGCCCCTGCTTGAATTTTTGAGTTCAACACGTTGCGCCGAACTACAGATAGAGCACTTCTTTGAGGCTACCCTGGTGGGGAGGGGTAAGTATGGATATGATAATACAAATACTTTCGAGTCCTTGGTTTCTCGCTGCCTGGGCGATTCAAATGCTCATAGCTCAGGTCATCCTCATTCGTGACCTCAGCACAAAGAACGCTCACATCATGCCGCTCATGAAAGTCGTGTGGGGACTCACCGTGCTCTACTCGGGTCTTTTCGGGTTAGCAGTCTACTTTTATAGCGGACGTAAAGAGATCGCCCGCGACTCGCTTTGGCGGCGGGCCTGCCGCTCGGTGGCACACTGCTACTCGGGTTGCGGCGCGGGCGAGATAGTGGGGCTCATCATCGCTGTGGGGCTCCTAGCGCTCAATACGCCGTGGGTCGTCGCCGTCACCTTCAGCTTCGCCTACCTCTTCGGTCTTGCGCTGACGATGGGGCCGCTTATACAAGAGGGGATGGGTTTGAGCGAAGCGCTCAAGGACGCGGTTTACAGCGAAACCGCCTCGATTGTGGTGATGGAGGTGGTAGCCATCTCTGTGGACCTTTTTTTAGCGGGCGAAGCAACGATGGGCGAGGTGCGCTTTTGGTCGTCGCTTATCGTCTCACTCACGCTCGGGCTTTTAGCCGCATACCCCGTCAACGTGCTCCTCATCCGCTACGGCGTAAAAGAGGGGATGATGAGCCCTAAGGGGGCTTGATTGGCGCTAGTGCGCGACCTCTTCCCCGCGCCTGAGTGCTTCGGCCACGCCCAAGGGGTTGGAAAGCGCGTGCCTCGCTTTGGCCCACGCTTCTTTAAGCTTGCGCTCGTCGGCACCTAACGTCTGCAAGTCGGCGTCGGCGTAGCGTTCGACCTCATCGGCTTTGGCTTTCAAGAGGTCGTTCATGACGCGGTGCAGCGCGTCTCTCACGACCAAGCCTTCGCGGAGCATGTCTTGCATCTCCAGGACTCTCGAGACCAATTCCGCGTGGTCCATCGCCTCTAGTTCGTCTCTCGTGCGCTGCATCCTCGCCCCTCTCTGTCCTCTGAGTCTAACACCTCAGCGCGGACGCCCGTGGGCGCTATTCGCTCGGTTCACTTGCGTTCGGCGGAGCGACGAGCAACGCTTCTAACACCCCTTCGAGTTCCTCTTCGGGCATGACGCGCAGCATCCGCTCGTGGCGGCTAGCTTCAGCGGGAACCCAGGCCGTCACGCCTTCAGGCGACACAGTAAGGCGCTCTTCAGTCCCGGCGAGCTTGAAGTACGCGCCGTCCTCGGGGTAGGCGAACCCACGCACCGCATAGAGCACGGTGCAGAGGTCCCAAGAGGTGCGCCCCTGCCCTGGGCCGTTAAAGAGTTCGTACCCTCTGCGCACTGGGTTGGTTGCGGGGGTCTGTTCGGAGAGCGTCGCGCCATTTTCGATGGTGTCACACACGTCATCGTTGCCGGGTGAAAAGACGATACGGGTCGGCCAACCGTCCACAACCTGCACCGCCGCCACCGCGTCCATATCCCGACCGCCCGAAAAATAGAGTTCGCCTCTGTGACCGGGGTAGAAGCCGCCCATGACCACAAGTTTATCAACCTTTTGGCGAATGAGTTCTGTACCGCTCAAGTCACTATACGCGTCGGGCGCAGAGTTCATCAGATCGGCCAAGTTCTGCATAAACCCGAGCGACACCACAGTGACGCTCCCATCTGGTTGCGCGGCTAACGCTTGGCGGTAGACCGAAAGTGCGGGCGTCAGGGAAGCGGCGTCGGTGTCGTTGGGGAACTCGGCCATCGTCTTGACAAAGTGAGGAACGTCAGGCCGCCAATAGGTCGTCGCCACCGGGTAGTGCTCGGGGTTCGGGTTGCGGCCTACGGGGATGTCCGGGCGGCCATAGTAGGTATTGATAGCGTCGATGGTCGCTAGCGCGTAAGGGTCGTAGACATTGGACACCGTGGCTAAGACCGTCGCTTCGCCCCTATCGGCGAGCGTGTGGAGCACGGCTAACGCGCCCGCATCGTCGATGTCGATGCCCACGTCGGTATCGAGGATGATGGGTACGGCCTCGCTCATTTCGTCGGAAACGGGCGGAGCGTCGGGCGTGGGAGTGGCGTCGGCTTCGGTGCTCGAGCACGACACCCACACGAGTGAACTCAACATCAACAAAAAGAAAACAAGTCGCTTCATCAATACACCTTTCCAAGTGCCTTCAACTTCAACTACAGTGATACCAACGTAATAGGGACAGAAAGTAAAGGTAGCGTGTCGCGAATCACTCTCTGAGCAATGAACCGAGCTATAAATAGACGTCTTTATACGTACAAATTCATACGTCGTGGACGGTCCTAAAACACGACGCGAACCGTTCAACCATATATCATGGCACAGCCAGGGTGAGCTTGCGCCTTTCTTAATACTCAATACTATACCCTGATATTCGGGGTCATCCCCGCTGCGCCGAAACCGCTCGAGACTTAGCGGCAAACCTTACCGTTCAAGGATACCTCTTACGTAGATGAAAATAGTTGTGACAGCAATTCCAAGACATACTGAAACAAAGTGTCGCAGAGCTCAGCGAAGCTAGCGGGATTTCATCCTATAACGTACGTGCTAGTTATCGTTCATCCCCGAAAGGGGAGGCACTTTTCGCAAAGCGAAACGGCGCTTTTCCTGCTAAGCGTGTCTCTGACATGACTATGGTGCGTTTCGCAGTAGCGAAAACTTCGTAACGCGTGGACCTAGAACGCTTAAAGAGCGCGTCGCGTGGACCGCTCCGTACTAGCCCCAACGGGGCGGCCTTTGGCCGTACTATCGTTAGCCTGTCCTCTAGGGGTGTACCTGCTACGAATATATCAAACGGCGGTGCGCCCCGTGTTGGACACTCAGTGTTGGGCGTCAAGCTAGGTTTGAGGGTCAGTGAGCGGCGTTCGGGGAAAACGCAGCGGCTGCGGTCGCGCAGCTAACACACCTTTGGCCTCGGCTGCGCCTAAAACCCCAGCAATCATCAGAGAATCTTCGACAAAAACGACTTGGTGCGCTCCTCCTGCGGATTGGTAAAGAAGTGCTCGGGCGGCCCCACCTCTACAATCTGCCCGGCGTCCATGAAGATCACACGGTTTCCGACCTCACGAGCAAAGCCCATCTCGTGCGTCACCACCACCATCGTCATGCCCTCTTGCGCCAGGTTGACCATGACCTCTAGGACCTCGCCGATGACTTCGGGGTCTAAAGCTGAGGTCGGCTCGTCGAAGAGCATCACTTTGGGCTCCATCGTCAGCGCCCGCGCAATCGCCACGCGCTGCTGCTGACCGCCCGAAAGCTGACCCGGATATTTATGCGCTTGCTCGGGGATACCGACCTTGCCTAAGAAGTAATGAGCGCGTTCTTCAGCTTTAGACTTCTTCCATTTGCGCACGCGAATGGGCGCTAAGGTGATGTTCTCTATCACAGTCAGGTGCGGAAAGAGGTTGAACTGCTGAAAGACCATGCCCGTCTCACGGCGGATTTGGTCGATCTTTTTGACATCGTCGGTGAGTTCGACCTTGTCCACAGTGATCCTGCCCTCTTGGTGCTCTTCGAGCCGGTTGATGCAGCGGATCAGGGTGGACTTGCCCGACCCGGACGGCCCGATGACCACGACGACCTCTCCCCTGTTGACAGAGAGCTCAATGTCTTTCAGCACGTGAAAGTCGCCGAACCACTTGTTGAGCCCTTCAATTTCGATGATGCGCTCGCCGCCTTCGGGAGCGTGAGCGGCGTTCTTGGCGAGTGAGCTGTACGCGGTTGCCATGATGTACTCCTTTCAAAATATGACTAGAAGATTGAAGATAAAACCTTCTTCCATCTTCAATCTTTCTTTTTTCTATCTCGTTCCTACCCCCAACTGCTCCTCCAACTGCCGACTCGCCAGGCTCATCCTAAAGGCGAAGAAGAAGTAGAAGACGGCTAAGAAGAGGCTCAGCTCGAGCCGGATGCCGCCTGTAATCTCTCTCGAGGCGACCTGCTGCGCCACGACGTTATGCACGTTAAAGAAGTCGAAGAGCGCGACGATGAAAACGAGCGAGGTGTCCTTGAAAAGCCCGATGGCCTGCCCGACGATGGCCGGGATGACCGCTTTAAGCGCCTGCGGCAAGACGATGAGCCGCGTTGTCTGCCAGCCGGAGAGACCTAAAGCCCGCGCCGCCTCCGGTTGCCCTTTGGGAATGGCTTGCAGACCGCCGCGCACGTTCTCCGCCATGTACGCCGCCGAAAACGCCGTCACCGCTACGTACGCCTTGAGCAGCGCACTGATGCGGCTCGTGTCGATGTTGAGCAGGAGCGGGACCAAAAGCGCCGCGATAAAGAGCCAGGTGATGAGCGGTGCGCCGCGTATGAGTTCGATGAAACCGATGCAGAAGTATTTAATCGCAGGCAGCTTGCTGCGCCGCCCGAGCGCCAAAGCGACCCCTAAGGGGAAGCTCACGATGATGCCCGTTGAGAGGACGAAGGTGAGCATAAAGCCGCCCCACTCGCGCACGGGCACGATGCGCAAGGCACCGGAGCGCACCCCCGGCAGACCGTAGATGAGCATGAAACCGAGCACGGCGAACCCCAACCAGAGCCAGGGGACGGTGGAGGCGAGTGAAGGCAACGCGCGTCCGGTGAAAAAGCCTAGAACGGCTAACGCGCTCGCCGCGAGCCACCACCCCTGCACGCTCCAGCCAGCGATAAACGCAACGACCGTGATGAGTAAGAGCAGACCCAAGAACTGCCAGAACGCGCCCTTCAAGATTTTACCGACGCCGTCTCTTATGGCACCCGCTGAAAAGCCCAAAAGCCCCATCGAGAGCCCGACGAAGAGGATGGGACGCCAGAGCAACTCGAAGGGGTAGCGGTAGACCGAGAAGAGCTTGAGGTTGTTCCAGACTTGCTGCCACGAGGCTTGCAGGGTCCAGGTGATGAGGCTGTAGCCCAGCCACAAGATGAGCGCACCTGTGACCACGGTAATGAGCGAATTCGTCACCGAGTTAAAGAGGTTTTGGCGCAGCCAGCCGACCATACCCGTCGTACCCGCCGGGGGCTTACGTGAGAGCGCCATCCTAGCGCTCCACCAAGGCCAGGCGCTCGTTGACGATGTTGAGGATAAACGCAAAGGTCAGACTGATAATGAGATACCCACCGATCACGATGACGATCACCGGAATCGCCGCGCCCGTCTGGTTGGCGACGATGTTGCTGATAGAGAAGAAATCTTGAAAGGTCACGAGAATTGCCAGTGACGAGTTCTTCGTCAGGTTGAGGTATTGACTGATCATCGGCGGCAAGATGATGCGCAGGGCTTGCGGAAAGATGATGAGCCTGAAGGTTTGATAGTTACTGAGGCCCACCGCTTTGGCCGCTTCGCGCTGACCCTTAGGGACAGCTTGAATGCCGCCGCGCACGATCTCAGCGATGAAGCTCGCCGTGTAGACCACTAAGCCGATGAGGAGCGCCAAATACGCCGCCGAGAGGCTGATGCCGCCGACGTAAGTGCCGCGCGGAATGCTGGGGAAGCTCAGCACGAGCGGCGCGGCGGCGTTGAGTTCGACGTTCGCTTCGACACTATTAGACGCGCTGCTTTCACGGTTAAAGAGCGACCCAAGCCCACCGCCAGCACCCCCGCCTTGCGAAGCACTGGATTCTCCGCCGCCTTCCCCTTCGGCTTGCTCCCCTTCGAAGATAGGGATGCGAATCTGCCCGCCCCTATCCGCAACCAAGCGCCGAGTGAAGTCTTCTACCTGTAAGGTGACACCGATATTGCCAAACCCTGCACCTTGGGCGTTGACCTCTTCGCCCTTGTCGTACTCGCCGTTGCCGTCTCTGTCCTGGTAGACCAAGCCCGCGCTCGGATAGTTGAGCGTATGAATGGCGAGCCCTTCGGCTTGTTCTGGATCGGTAAAGGAAAGTTCAGCCGCGCCCACCTCGCTATCTTCAATCGCTGGGAAGCGGAAGGTGCTGTTGACAAAGGTGCGCGACTCGACGAAGTTCTGCGTGTTGGCGCTAAGCGTACCTTCTTCGACGCTCACCCGCGCGACCGCGTAAGGGAGCACAGGTTCGTCCGCGTCTCTCGAGCCGTTCTCGTTCACATCCGTAAAGATGATCCCGCGCCCCCGGTTCGCCTGAAAGTCCGTGGCGAGATTCTCGGGTAGCCCCGCCGTGTAGGTCACGACCACGTAGCCAACCACCGCGATCGCCGCTGCTGAGAGAAGCGGCCACAACCAAGCGTTGCCGGGCCGCTCGGAGCGCTCGATCTGTCTGCGCCGGAAGAGGTAAAAGCCGACGAGTACGACCGCGGCTGCGATGAGCCAGGGCAGCCAACTGGAGAAACTGTAAGACGGATAGAGCCAGGGCAACGCCAGCCCCACCTGACTAAAATAGATACCCCCCGGCAGGTCGATGGGATTCGAGATGCGCGGCGGTATCGGCACGAGCACCGCCGTGAACCAGAAGACGAGCTGCACCGCTAGCGGCGTATTACGAATCGCTTCGATGTACACCGTGGCGATTTGGCGCAGGAGCCAATTGTCAGATAACCGCATCACCCCGATTAAAATGCCTAAGAGGGTCGTGAGCACCACGCCGACGAGCGCGACGCGCAGGGTGTTCAAAATGCCCACAACCAGCGCCCGCCCGTAGGAATCGCTCGGTTCGTACTGAATCGGCGTCTCTGCGATGGGGACGCCCGCCCTCGCGTCCAAAAAGCCAAAATCCGCAGGTAAGTTCGAGCGGCTGAGCGCCGTGGTGACGTTGTTGTAGAGGACGTAACCTGCGACGAGCAAAAGAACTGCAAAGATAACCTGCGCGATAATCCCGATGAGCTTGACGTTGCGGTAGAAGGGGATTCGCTCCTGGCTACCCTCTTCACCCTGAAACGAACGAGACGCCATCAGTTTGTCCAGAACGTAAAATAAATGCGCACCTTATCACCTCTAAGCGTTTAGCTAAATCTTGAACACGTTTGGCTCAATAGCGAAAAGGGTGATGGCCCAAACCATCACCCTTTGAACTACCGTTCCGGCTTAACGAAACGGCATTCCGTAGATCAGACCCCCATCGTAATACTGCGCGTTGAGACCGCGCGGAATGTCGAAGGGCGTATCTGGACCCAGGTTGCGGTTGTAGATTTCGCCGTAGTTGCCGACTGCGGCGATGGCGTTGCGGATGCCCTCGGCGGGAAGGCCGATACCCTGCACGTTCTCCGGCTCGACACCCAAAAGGCGCTGGATGTTGGGGTTCTCCGTGGTTTCAGCCATTTCAGAGACGTTGTCCATCGTGACACCGTACTCTTCCGCTTCGAAAAGGCCGAACATGACCCACTTGACCACGTCGAACCAGGCGTCTTCACCTTGCAAGACGGCGGGCGCGAGCGGCTCTTTGGAGATGGACACGTCCATGATGCGGTGCGCAGACGGGTCGCGGAGCGTGATGAGGGTGCTGGCTAGACCCGACTTATCTGTCGTCCAGGCGTCCATCTGGCCGTCGTCGTAGGCGCTTGCTAGCTGGTCGGAGTTTTCGAAGATGACAGGTGTGTACTGGATGCCCAAGGCTTCCATCGTGTCGGCTAAGTTGAGTTCGGTGGTCGTCCCCGACTGCACCCCGATGCGGCGGCCTTCTAGGTCTTCGATGGATTCGATGCCTGAGTCGCGGCGCACCATGAAGCCCTGACCGTCGTAGAAGTTGACGGGCGCGAAGTTAAGGCCCACCGTGGTGTCGCGGCTGCTGGTCCAGGTCGAGTTGCGGGCGAGCAGGTCCACTTCGCCCGTCTGCACCGCCGTAAAGCGGTCTTGGGCGCTGAGCGGGCGGAACTCGACGGCTTCTGCGTCGCCGAATACAGCGGCGGCAACCGCGCGGCAGAAGTCCACATCGAAGCCTTCGAAGTTACCCTGATCATCGACGCTGCCGAAGCCGGGGAGCCGCTCGTTGACGCCGCAGACCAAGCTGCCCCGGTTTTGAATCTCTTGGAGCAGGTTCTGCGCCGAAGCCACACTAAACGCAGCACAGAGCACAATGATTAAAAATAAACGTTTATGCATATTTTCTCCTTTAGAGTGACCCAGGTTTAGAGATTAAATCGTAGCGACCGCATCTCTGGGTCATGTGAAGTTTTCCCCTCGCTACCCTATGCTACCTTTTGAAGTGGAGGCTTGTAAAGCGTTCCCAGTTAAGCGTGACTTTAATGATGTTGTGAGAACGTCTCATTTAGGGTTTGAGCTAGGCGTGCGTTTGCGTCCCTGTCACCTCTTCAAGCGCTCCTCAACATATTCTCATCTAAAGGTGAAATGTCGCTTACTGAGCAGGCGTAAGGGCACCTCATCCACCCGCTATGAGGTTTTTGACACTCCGCGAAGAGATTCACACCGCCGACGGTACTCCTGTGCGCTTCGGGGTACATTATGCGCATGAAAACCGCGCAACACCTCGAAATCCACCTTTTTCTCTCTTTGGCGGTGTACCACGTTCTGTGTACGCGGTGGCATGATGACTGTGAGAGACAAGAATCAGCTTTCGTATACACACAAAACGGGACACCTTCTTTTCCTTTCACCATGGACGCAACTTCATAATGACGAGAGGACCTAATACCAAACATGACGCCCAGCGGATGCGGGCGAACGACAAGGGGCGTATTCATGACCTAGAGCAGCGCCTCACCGCGCTCGTCACCTCTTCGGATCGCTTGGAGTTACTCGGCGCAATCTTAGACGCCTTTGATAATACGATTGTCATCACCGACCCTAACCAACCCGACAACCCCATCATCTACGTTAATGGGGGCTTCGAGAAACTTACGGGTTATGGCCCCGACGAGGTCATCGGTCAGAACTGCCGCTTCTTGCAGGGCGAGGACCGCGACCAGGAAGGCGTTACACGGCTTCGCGAGGCGGTTCGCGCGGGCGAGAGCGTGGACGTGGAGCTGCGCAACTACCGCAAAGGCGGCGCGATGTTCTGGAACCACCTCTACCTCTCCCCCGTCTACGACGACGAGGGCAAGCTGGTGCTCTTTTTGGGCGTACAGAACGACGTGACGGCGCGTAAAGAGGCCACCGAAGAGGTCAAGCGGGCACGCGACACCTTGGAGGAGCGCATCCGCGAGCGCACAGGTGAGCTTGACGAATCGAACCAGGCGTTGCGACTCGAGGTCGAAGCGAGAGAACGCGCCGAGCGAGAGGTCCGCGCCTCGGAGAGCAAGCTCTTGGACGTGCTCGACCACCTGCTCACCTTCGTCGCCGTGCTGGACAAAGACGGCACGCTCCAATATATCAACCGCGCCGCGCTAGACGCTTCGGACGTGACGCTCGCGACCGTCATCGGGCTGCCCTTCGCCGAAATCCCTTGGTGGCGACACGATTCGGCGATCCAAGCGAGGCTGCGCGAAGCCATTCGCAAGGCCGCGCACGGCGAGACGAGCCGCTACGACGAACGGGTGCGGATGAGCGAGGACCGCGTTCTCACCGTAGACTTCATGCTCGCACCTGTTCGCGACGCTCAAGGCAACGTCTCGAGCCTCGTCGCGTCGGCAACGGATGTGACCGAACGCGAAAAGGCGCAAGAAACGCTTGAAGAAACCGCCGAACGCCTGCAACTGCTCATTTCAGAAGCGCAGGACTACGCAATTGTCATCACCGACCAAAGCGGCGTCATCACAGAGTGGAGTCCCGGCGCTGAGCGGGTCATGGGGCAGCGCGAAGCAGAGGTCTTAGGCCGTCACATCGACCTCATCTTCAACCCTCATGACACCCGGCAAGGACGAGCCGAAACCGAGATGCGTCTCGCTCGTAACGAGGGTTCCGCCAAAGACGTGCGCTGGCATCTGCGTCAGGACGGAACGCGCTTTTTTGCCGACGGGACGATGACCGCCCTGCGCAACGAGGCGGGCGAGCTGCGCGGCTTTGCCAAAGTTTTTCGCGACAGCACCGAGCAGAAGATAGCCGAAGATGCCCTGCGCAAGAGCGAGGAGCAGCGGCGTGTGGCGCTGGAAGCGGCGGCGATGGGGACGTGGGACATCGACATCGTCAACGGTGCGTTTGATATGGACAAGCGTGGTCGTGAGCTATTTGACTTGCCCTCAGAGGGCTCGCTAAGCCTAGAGGAAGCGATTTCCCATATTCACCCAGACGAACGTGATGACGTCGCCCAACAGGTGGAAGAGGTGACGCGCTCAAGTGAGGCGGGAGACTACGACCTCGAGTATCGCGTCCTTAAACCCGAAGGCGGCGTTCGCTGGATTCGGGCGACCGGACAAGCGCTTTTTGAAGGGGCAGGGACAGAGCGACGTGCCATGCGTTTCGTCGGGGTATTGACGGAGACCACGGAGCAAAGAGAGACGGAAATAGCCCTGCGCAAATCCGAGGCGGAGTACCGCACGCTCTTCGAAACGATGACCCAAGCGGTGGTCTATCAGGACGCTGAGGGCGAAATCATCTCCGCCAACCCTGCGGGCGAGCGGATTTTAGGTCTTACAAACGACGAGATGACGGGGCGCTATTCGGTGGACCCGCGCTGGCGAGCCTTGCGAGAAGACGGCTCCGACTTTCCAGGTGAGGAGCATCCGCCGATGCGGGCCCTGCGCACAGGTCAGATTGTCGAAAACGTCGTGATGGCAGTCTATAACCCTAACGATGAACGCTACCGCTGGCTCTCGGTGGACGCCGTGCCGCAGTACAGACCGGGTGAAACGGAGCCCTTTCAGGTCTACTCACTATTTGACGACATCACCGTTCGCAAAGAGGCGCAAGAGGCGCTCAAGGAGAGCGAGCGCAACTTTCGCGGCACATTCGAAAATGCCGCCGTGGGCATCGGGCACGTCGGTCTGGGCGGGCAGTGGCTCAAGGTCAACGCGAAACTGTGCGACATCTCAGGGTACAGCGAAGCGGAACTCTTAGCGCGGACCTTTCAAGACATCACGCATCCAGAGGATGTTGGCGCGGATATAGAGCAGTTCGAGCAGCTCATGAGGGGTGACATAGACTCCTACACGATGGAGAAGCGTTACTTTCATAAAGGCGGTCACATCGTCTGGATCGACCTCACCACCGCGTTGCAGCGCGGTGAAAGCGGCGAACCTCTCTACTGCATCTCCGTCGTGGAAGAGGTCACTGCGCGAAAAGAGGCGGAAGCCGAAGTGCTCAAGCTCAACCAGGAGTTGGAAAACCGGGTCGAGGCGCGCACCGCCGAGCTGCGCACCGCTAACGTGCAGCTCAAAGACCGTACCGCCGCGCTGGAGGCGGCCAACAAAGAGTTAGAAGCTTTTTCCTACAGCGTCTCGCACGACCTTCGCGCCCCGCTACGCGGCATCGACGGCTTCTCGCAGGCGCTTTTAGAGGACTTTGGGGTCGGCGACACCTTGGACGAGACAGGAGTTCACTACCTAGAGCGGGTGCGTTCCGGGGCGCAGCGCATGGGCGTACTGATTGACGATATGTTAGCCTTCTCACGGCTCTCGCGCAGCGAGATGAGGCGCGAAGCGGTCGATCTGAGCGCCAAAGCCGCGTCCATCGTCGCCGACTTGCGCGAACGCGAGCCGGGGCGGAACGTCTCCTTTGAGATTCAGAGCGGGCTGTGTGCTCAGGGCGACCGGCGGCTCCTGCGCATCGCGCTGACCAACCTCTTCGAAAACGCCTGGAAGTTCACCCGGCACGAGGACGAGGCGCGTATCACCTTCTGCAGGGACGAAGAGGGGGCCTTTTTCGTGCGCGACAACGGCGTCGGCTTCGACATGGCCTACGCGAACAAACTCTTCGGCGCGTTTCAGCGGCTGCACTCGCCCGGCCAGTTCGAGGGGACGGGCATCGGCTTAGCGACGGTGCAGCGCGTGGTGCACCGGCACGGCGGCGAGGTCTGGGCGGAGGCGGCGGTGAACGAGGGTGCGACTTTTTACTTTATGCTACCTCTTGCGTCGGATAGCCCCACGTCGACGTAAGATAGGTCATAATGGGAGCTATATGACGCAAGACAATACCTACCTTCTCCTGGTCGAGGACAACCAAGACGACATCGACCTGACTATCCGCGCCCTGCGCCGCCACAACCTCATCAACGACATCGTGGTGCTCCAAGACGGCGCGGCGGCGCTCGACTTCCTGTTGCTGCGCGGCGAATACGCGGACCGGGTGGACACGATGCCGCAGTTCGTGCTCCTAGACATCAACCTGCCCAAGATGAGCGGGCTGGACGTCCTGAGCGAGCTGCGCAAGGACGAACGCACGAAACTTCTGCCCGTCATCATGCTCACCACCTCACAGGAGGAGCACGACGTGATGCGGAGCTACCACAACGGCGCAAACTCCTACGTACGTAAACCCGTCGATTTCGAGGCGTTCTCCGAGGCGATTCGGCAGCTCGGCGTGTACTGGCTCGTCCTGAACGAAAACCCCTGGCCCGCCGCCACATGAGGGTTTGCGTTTATATTACAAAGGTGGTCGATAAGGTGAAGTGGTGAATCCGAGAGGACAAGAGGTCAGGGGCATCCCGCTGCGGGTCCTCATCGTCGACGACTCGCTCCAAGACGCCGAACTCGCCGTCTTGGAGCTGCGCCGCTACGGGTTTGCCGCCGTCTCGGAATTTGCGCAGACCCGCGCCGAGATTGAGGAGAGTTTAGACGTCTACAACTGGCATATCGTCCTTTCAGACCACGCCATGCCGCAACTAAGCTCTCACGACGTACTCAAGATGCTTAAAGGCACGCTCACCCCTTGTATCGTCGTCTCGGGCGCGGTGGGCGAAGAGGAGGCGGTCCACCTCATGCAGTTAGGCGCGTCCGACCTCATCAACAAAGACCAACTTCACCGCTTAGGGCCAGCGGTGGACCGGGCGCTGCGCGAAGCCGCTGCGCAGCGGGCGCAGCACAAGGCTGAGGCTGCCCTCAAACTTGCCAACGACGAGTTGGAGGCGCGGGTCGAAGCGCGAACAGCGGAGCTTAAAGGGGCGAACGCGCAGTTGGAGCGTGAAAACACCGAGCGGGGGCGCATCGAAGTTGAACTCAATGACCTCCGCGTCAAGCTCGCCGACATCCGCGAACGCGAGCGCCGCCACCTAGCCCGCGAACTCCACGACGGCGCGGTGCAGCAACTCATCGGCATCTCGTACGGTCTCGCCGAGAGCCAAAAAGCGCTAGGAGACGCACACCCGCAGCGCCAGGTACTCGGCGGGCACCGCAAAGCGGTCTTAGAGGTCGCCAGTCAGTTGCGTCACCTCATCGGCGGCCTGCGCCCCTCGGGGTTAGAGGAGTTGGGCTTAGAGGTCGCGCTCAAAAATTACCTCGAGCAGCTCAGGCGAGAGCAGCACGCTACAGAGATTGACGCTAATATTCACACACAAAAGCATACCTTTCCCGCCCCCGTTGCTCTCTGCCTCTTTCGCACCGCTCAAGAAGCGCTTCGCAACACCTTCAAACACGCCGAGGCGAGCCGCGTAGAGGTGTCGCTGCGGTTGGGGGACGGCGTTGCTATCCTCGACATCAAAGACGACGGCCAGGGCTTCACCTTACCCGCTCAGCTCAGCAGCTTCGCACGCGAGAATCACTTCGGGCTCATCGGCTTGGACGAGCATGTGGCGTCGGTTGGGGGTACGCTGAGCATCCATACTGCGCCGCAAGCAGGGACGCAAATTACGGCTAACGTGCCAGTGACAAAGCTCGCTGAGGAAAGTGCGGGCTGACAGTCAGTGAAAAAGGTCGTGCAAATTTCAATTGATTCTTGATCAATCTGAGTGGTTTTCCCCGACCTACTGCTTACTCGAGTATTGCACCGAGCGAAAGAAGTCGTCTGCGCCCTCATTCACCGCGCCGATAATCGCGTTACGCACCGCCAAATCAACAATCGTCGTGCCTGTGCGCCCCGCTTGCAGACCACGAATCACATTGAGGACATCCACTTGGACGCTTCCTTGTGAGGCTTCGGCGGTAGAGCTACCAATCGCGACAATTTCAGCCGTTGCCGCGTCCACAAAGCGCAAATCTACCGTGATACGCGCTGTGACAATCTCAGCCGAGCCGCCCAAAAGCCCGAAAAACCGTCCGCCGCCACCGGTGGAAGAGACGCTAAACTCCGTCACGCTGCCAAAAATCAGCACTTCTGCTCCGGTGATACGCCCAACCTCTGCCGCCGTCTCTTTATCCACGCGCCCTGACTGACCCAAGTCCTGCTCGAAGAGAATCTGCGCGAGCTGCATCCGTTCGGTAAGGCGAAACTGCTCGCTGCGGTAGAGTTCACTCATGAGAATGTCCGCTACGCCCGAGCCGAGTTCGACGAAGTAGGCGTCGTCTTTACCCTCGAGTTCTTGTCCCTTAAACTTGAGGTTGTTTGAGCGCACGGTGAAGTTGGGAACGGCGACGATGGGTCTTTCACTAAACGGCCTTGACTCTGCGCTAAACGTTTCCAGACCGGGCATGTCGGCTAAGGCGGCGGTCCTGGGTGTGGTTGTCGTCGCCAGCTCGATATTTTTGGAGCTAGGGGCGCAGCCTACTAAAATAAGGAGGAGAAGTGAAATGGAGCGTCGCATTAGCGCGAGTATAAGAGGTTGAAGACCTCGTACGACATGAGAATCCCCACATCCTTTCTTACGGAATGCGGGGCTTTCTTACAGAGCGAGGCGATGTATTTCGAAGTTAGCGGGTCAAGCGGAGGCAGCGGACTGCGTCGTCTCCTTCTCGGCGTGTGACACTTCGCTCTTGTGCTGCTCGTCGTCTTGGTTCTCTTCTTCATCTTCGCGGGCCTCGAGCTTCGCCTTAATGCGCTTCAAGACGGTGATCTCTTCTAGTGCCCGCTGGTCTAAGACACTCTGGATGTTCTTGATGCGCTGCTTGACGCGCGGCACGACGATCTGCTCCAAAGCGTTCACGCGGCGCGAGGTCTTTTTGATCTCCTCGCCGATGCGCCGTAAACGTGTTTCGGTCGAGGCGACCTTGATGAGCGCTTCGGTCAATTCGCGAAACTGCGCGGCGCTGTCTAGCGTGCGTGCGCCCGCGCCGATCGGCGAAAAGGGCAGCGCGTGGTCGAAGTCGGGGGGCTGTATCTGCGGCACTTTGACGCCGAAGATGTTCTCAATCTTGATGTCCACCTCTAAGCCCGTCTGCTGCGCCAGACTCAGCCCGTTGACCGCTTCGGGACCGTCCCAAGCATTGGCAAGAAAGAGGCTAAAGTACGCCTCTTGACTCGTCTTGGTAAGCGAGCGCCGCGCCTCCAGGGATTCTTTAACGAGGTCGAAGAACTCTGAAATGAGCGCGTCACGCTTGCGCTTCAAGAGGTCCGCGCCACGGTTCGCTAGGTCGAGTTGGTCACGCTGCTGGAGCAGGTTTGAGCGGGTTGGAGCGACGTTTTCAGCCATATCAATCCTTTCAGAATTAGCGTTTAGTACACCGTCAACTAAGAAATAAGTCATGTCATTCTGAGCCCTTTACAGGATAGACTCCACCCTCACCAGGACAGGCTCCGTGGAGTCGAAGAATCTCTGACCTTGCTGACTTCTTTGGTAGAGATTGCAAGGCGAGACCCTTCGACAACCGGACTGCGTCTTACTTCGTGAACAGGGTGACAACAGTGTCGCAAAACTTAGTTGACGCTGTATGTAGCTGTTAGGTATTAGCTAGAACCCAACAGCTAATGGCTAATCGCTCAACTTCCCCACAGCTCGTCCATCTTCGCGCCGTAATACTTGTCGATCTGGTCACGGCTCAAGCGGGTCAACTCGCTCTTGGGCAGCTTCGAGAGCGTCGTCCAGGCAATGTTAAGCGAATCTTCGATGCTTCTATCTTCCGAGCCCTGGTTGATGAACGTTTCCTCGAACTCGTCAGCGAACTCCAAGTACGTCTTATCGTTCTCAGAAAGTGCGTCCTCACCTGTAATCGCAACCAGGCGGCGCAAGTCGAGCGCGTTCGCGTAGGCGGCTTGAAGCTGATCGGCGATGTTCTTGTGGTCTTTGCGGGTCTTGCCCTCACCGATGCCGTTGTTCATCAAGCGCGACAAGCTGGGGCCGGGGTTGATGGGCGGAAAGTAACCCTGCGTGTGGAGGTCGCGGCCTAAGTAAATCTGTCCCTCGGTGATGTAGCCCGTGAGGTCAGGGATAGGGTGCGTCACGTCGTCGTCGGGCATGGAGAGGATGGGAAGCTGCGTGACGGAGCCCTTTTTGCCTTCGACAACGCCAGCGCGTTCGTACAGTGAGGCCAAGTCGGTGTAGGTATAGCCGGGGTAACCACGTCGCCCTGGAATCTCTTCACGCGCCCCGCCGATTTCGCGCAACGCCTCACAGTAGTTAGTCATGTCCGTCAGGATAACCAGGACGTGATAGTCGTGCTCGAAGGCGAGGTATTCGGCGGCGGTCAAGGCCATGCGCGGCGTGAGCAGGCGTTCGACGGCAGGGTCGTCGGCTTTGTTGAGGAACAAGACCGAGCGTGCCAGCGCCCCTGTGCGCTCAAACTCTTGCGTGAAGAAAGTGATCTCGCGCTGCGTCACACCCATCGCAGCGAAAACGACGGCGAAGTCGGACTGTTCGCCCTCACCGATAACTTTCGCTTGACGTGCAATCTGCGCGGCTAACTCGTTCGCAGGCAAGCCCGAACCGGAGAAGATCGGGAGCTTCTGACCGCGCACGAGCGTGATCATCGTGTCAATAGTCGAGATACCCGTTTGAATAAACTCCTCGGGCTTCTGGCGGGCGACGGGGTTGATCGGTGCGCCGCCAATCGGGACGCGCTTATCCGCGACCACTTCGGGCAAGCCGTCGATGGGCTCACCGACGCCGTTGAAGCGGCGGCCAATCATCTCTTTGGAGACACCTAAACGTGCTACGTCCTCAACTAGTGTGACGGTAGTGCTGGAAAGGTCAATCCCGCGCGGGTCCTCGAAGACCTGAAGCGTGGTGACTTTCTCCGACACGTCGATGACCTGACCACCGCGAATGCGCCCGTTGCCGTCTTTAATACTGACAATCGCGTTGTACGCGAGGTCGGGGGCGTTTTCTAAGAACATCAGCGGACCTGAGACGTAGGAGACTTCGCTATATTCTTTCTTGAACTGCTTTTTCTTCGGCTTGCTGTCGCCGTTATTGCTTGTGGTTTTGTCTGAAACAGCCACTACATCCTCCTCTACTTTCAGTAGTTTTGCGATATGCTGAGGTAATCCGTATTTCTTCTCTTGAGCGCGTTGCTCCAACTAGCGGAAGTGTGCGGTGTAGGGGTGGGTTTGAAACCCACCCCTACTGCATTTGCCTCTATTAAGCCGCTACTGCAAAGGCGTTGTCAAGTTGCTCTAACGTTTCCTCTTTATAAGCATCAAACTCATCTTCGGGCACATAGCGGGCACGGTTGATTTTCTCGATGACATCGTCGCCCAAGATGTCGTCCACGGTTGCACCTTTTTCGATGGCGCTCCTGGCGGTATCGTTGAACTTGATCATCATCTCCAACATCCCGTGCGCCTTGCCGAGCGAGCACGAGGCGTCCACCTCGTCGAAGCCGTTCTGCTGCAAGAAGTCCTGACGCAAGATGCGGCCCACCTCGACGATGAGGCGCTCTTGGTCCTGGAGCGCGTCCGGCCCGACGAGCTGCACGACCTCTTGGAGTTCGGACTCACGCTGCAAGAGGTTCACGGCGCGGTCTCTAAGTTCGGGGAAGTCCTCGGCGACGTTTTCGCGGTACCAGTCCTCCAGGGTATCCGTAAAGAGCGAGTAGGAGCGGTTCCAGTTAATCGCGGGGAAGTGGCGGCGGCGGGCTAAGGAAGCGTCAAGCGCCCAGAAGCAGCCCGTGATGCGCAAAGTGGACTGCGTGACGGGCTCCGAGAAGTCACCGCCAGCGGGCGAGACTGCGCCGATGATGGAGACTGCGCCCTGCTCGTCAGCGAGCGTCGTCACGCGGCCCCCGCGCTCGTAGAAGGCGGCCAAGCGTGAGGAGAGGTAAGGCGGATAGCCCTCTTCGGCAGGCATCTCCTCCAAACGCGAAGAAATCTCGCGCAACGCTTCCGCCCAGCGAGAGGTCGAGTCGGCCATGACCGAGACGCGGTAGCCCTGATCGCGGAAGTATTCGGCTAGGGTGATGCCCGTGTAAATCGAGGCTTCACGCGCCGCCACGGGCATGTTCGAGGTATTCGCAATCAGCACCGTGCGCTCCATCAAGGGGTTGCCCGAAATTGGGTCCTCCAACTCAGGGAACTCCACCAACACGTCCGTCATCTCGTTGCCGCGCTCACCACAACCAACATACACGACGATGTCCGCGTTGCCGAACTTCGCGATGGACTGCTGCGTGACGGTCTTACCCGAACCGAACGGCCCCGGAATCGCCGCCGTGCCGCCCATCGTCAGCGGGAAGAGCACGTCCAAGATGCGCATTCCGGTCAAAAAGGGCGTGACCGGGTCGAGTTTCTTTGCCACCGGACGCGCTTGGCGCACGGGCCAGGGGTGGTAGAGCATAAGTTCGGTGCCGTCTTCTAAGGTCGCGATGACCTCTTCGACGGTGTATTCGCCCTTTTTCGCGATAGACTTAATCTTGCCCTTTTGGTTGGGCGGCACCATAATTTTGTGCGTAAAGGAGAACTCGGGGACGGTGCCAATCACTTGACCCGCTTCTACCTCGTCGCCTTCGGAGACCTCGGGTGTGAACTCCCACTTGTTGTCTCTCGAGAGCGAATTCACCACCAATCCCCGGTCGATGTACGTCCCGGATTGCTCGTTAATCTTATCTAGCGGACGCTGAATTCCGTCGAAAATCCCGTTGAGCATCCCCGGTCCGAGTTCGACGGCGAGCGGCAAGCCCGTTGAAACGACAGCTTGGCCGACCGTGAGGCCACCCGTGTCCTCATAGACTTGGACGAACGCGGTGTCGCCGTCCAAGCGGATGATCTCGCCGATGAGTTGCTCTTCGCCGACGCGCACGATGTCGAACATGCGTGCGCCCATCATCCCCTTCGCGATGACCGCTGGGCCTGAGATGCGCTGAACTGTTCCTTCTACTGCCATGTACTGCCTCCTTTGAAGAGGTGTTGAGGTAAGTTGACGCCGAGAGCCTTTGCTTTAGACCCTCAGCTTATCTCTTTTTTGGCGCGAAAAACGTGACGGAGCATTTCAGCTAGTCAGCACTTCAGGTTTTCCTGACACGCTGACTAGCTGAAATGCTGAGACGCTTACTCCAACTTAATATCAAACCCGATCGCACTACGAACGAGCGACTTCATATAGTCTTTAGGGTCCTCTTCGTCGTCGAAGGCCGCGCCTAAGCTGGGCATCGAGAGCAAGACGGGTAGGTCACGTCCGCGCATCGCCCGCGCCGCCGCTTCGTTGGGCTCGGGGATGAGCCCCTGGTCCACGGCAACGAGGCCGTAGTCGTCGGATTCGATGACGTTCTCTAGCGCCTCTTGCGCCCCCTCTTGATCCGCTTCTAACACTTCGACGCCCGCCAAGCGGAAGCCCGTGGCGGTTTCGCTGTCGGTGAGTACAAGCATCTTAGCCACGTTGTCTCCCTGTCTCTTTGCCGAGTTCTTTCTCGAGCGCGTCGCGCGGCACGTTGTAGTATTTGCCCCTGGCGACGAGCCGCAGCTTCGCTGTCTCCTGCTCTTTGAGCCGCAGGTAATACAAAACGACGCCGATGCCGAGCGGATCGCTCGAGTAGAGCTTGCGGGCGCTCTTATCCAAGCTACCCCTGATGACCTCTTCCGCTTCGCTGAGGTTGTCCGTCTCGGCGACTCCGCTAAAACTGGTATCCGAGAGGGGTTGCTTGTCACCTGAGAGGAGCGTGTCGAAGGTCGCTCTACTGACCTCTTTGCCGCCCGAGAGGTAGAGCTTATCCGCGTCCGCCTCGGCTTCGGCACTCTGCATCTTTAAGGCGGTGCGGATATTGGCGGCGTCCACTTCGCGCTGGACGTGACGGCGCAAGCCTTCGGAGTGCGGATTCTCGTCTAGCGCGTCGAACAAGGCGGCGTAGTAGGCGCGGTCTAGGCGAAGCTCTAACTCGAAGAGGTCGCCGTCCGAGCTGTACGCGCCTACCGCTCTGGTAAACGCCTTCGAGAGCGGGTGCCCCGTGATAGCGAGCGCTTGCGCGGCACCCGGCAAATCGGCAGCGGAGGCGATGTTCTCCAATACAGCAGGTTTAAGTTCGCCCGCCGGGATGAGCGCCGCTTGCACGTCTTCGGCGTCGCGCCCGGCGTGCTTCGCCCGCGCAATCGCCTTGAGGTTTTGCAGGTCATAGCGCAGCAAAAAGGTGGCGATGAGCCGCTCGGGGGGACCGTCTGAAAAGTTCAAGATGCTCCGCGTGATGTGGCGGAAGTTACGCGCTAAGGCCGTGTCCACCACGCGCAGCCCGCTGTGTTGCGACTGCGCCTCTTCGACCTCCCTGGTATAGGGCGACTGACCGAGCGAACTCATAAAGGCGTCGAACCCTGAAGCGTTCAGGGCGTCGGCGTAGAAGTCGTCGCCTAAGAGCTTGGCCTTGAGACCGCGCACACGGGCGTTGATGTAGCCGTAATCCGAGGGCACTACGCGCCCTCGTTGGCAGTTTCAGATGTGTTCTCGGCAAAGAGCACCTTAGAAACCTCTGAAGCGAGGTCGTCTTTGGCAGCTTCTAACCTGTCGAAGAGGCTGTTCTCCACCGTGGCGCTCGCCTGAGTCGAGCGAACTTTGACGCCGCCTCGGACGGTGTCGTCGGTCCCCAACTTATTCCCTAAACCGTGCTTCTTCGCCGCTTCACCTATGTGATTTTGATCGTCTGGATGCACCCAAAGCTTGGCGATGTTGTCACTACCCCCTAACGATTCGACCACTTCGTCAAGCAAAGAGGTCAAGACGGGTTTGTAGCGCTCGTCGTCTTGGGTCAGGTCGCGGAGGTCTTGCTCAGCCTGGTCGAAAACCGATTCGACGGCGCGGTGCTGCGCCCTGAGCCGCATGGAGGAGGCTTCTAGCTGCGCCGAACTCTTCCCACGCACCTTGATGGCCTCACTCTGCGTGCTCGCGCCGCGTTCGCGCTGCGTCCGAATCGAATCGGCTTCCTCTTCCGCCTGAGAGACGATCTCCGAGGCACGTTCACGCGCCTCGGAGAGAATCGACTCGATCTCCGCGCCTGCTTCGCGTTCGAGCAGAGCAGAAAGGTTCGCCATGCTCAGCCGCCTCCCCCACCGATGTTGCCCTGCAAGAAGAAGGCGATGACGAACGCGAAGATGATGATCGTTTCTGGAATGACTAAGTAAATCAAAATCTGACCGAACGCTTCGGGGCGCTCCGCGAGCGTGCCCGCACCCGCGCTACCAATCGAGGCTTGCGCGATACCCACGCCAATCGCGCCGAGACCGATGGCTAAAGCCGCGCCGATGGCTAAGAGGCCGTCACCGATGCTCGAGCCACCGCCACCCTCTTGAGCAAAGACCACACCGGCGACGAGCAAGAGAGCGAGAACTGCCAGAATTTTTGAACCTGTTTTCATGCTTTTCCTCCAAAGAGCCTAAAGGGGTTGTAGGGACGTCCGTTTTCTTCATAAAAGCCGAATTTGGTAAAGAATTCGACGTAGTGAAGACGTAAGGGTTGTAAGGTGTGACCAATGATAGTGAGCGCAATCGCAACCGTGTGAACGAAGAGCGCCACGATAATACCTAAAATTGGCCCGATAATCGGCGCGACGCCGTTTAAGGCGAAACCTACGTCCGTCGCGAGGTTGGCGACCAGCGCAGCGGAGAGACCCACCGCGAAGAGTCGCAAATATGAAAGAATATTGCCCGAGTTGGAGATCAGCTCCACGAGCATCAGCGGCAGCCGCGCCATGATAACGCCGAGCAGGAACACGGCGAAACCGAGTGCCACAAAAAAGAGTACAAAGGCGTTGCCTTGCAGGTTGTTAGTGAGAAAGGCGTACGCAAACACAACCGTGGCGGCGAGACCAAAAAACATGCCGATGCCCTCCCATGTATGATGTGAGTCACCGTGCTTAACGCCGTAATACGTACGGAGCGCCCAACCGAACAAAACCTGAAAGACGCCGAAGCCAATAGACGCTAGAAGCAGCGGCGTGGTCTGCTCCACCCGAAAAAGGAGGATGGGAATCCAGCCGTAACCTTGTTCGTGGTGCAGGGGCGTGTAGAAGATAGGCTTGCCGCCGAATATGTAAATCCGCTCCAGGGCGTTGCCGAAGAACTCACCGTAGATAAAGCCAAAGGCGATGCTCCACACCGCGCACCAGTTGATCACCGTACCAACGGTGGGTAAGGCGCTCGGCGAGATGGTGATGCCTAGAGGTCCTAAGCTGAGCGCGTTGCCTTTTTTACCTCTCGAGCGAAACCACAGCCCGAGCGCTAAAAAGGCTAGACCGAAGCCAATGTCGCCGACAACGAGGCCGAAGAAGAGCGGAAAAAAGACCGCCAAGGTCCAACTCGGGTCGAAGTAGCCGTATTTGGGCGGGCTAAAGAGCGACAGCAACCCTTCGAAGGGCCTGACCCAACCGGGATTCTCGAGCTTGACCGGAATCCCCTGGTCATGGTGCTCGTCCGCCTTGCGCGACTCCGCCACGATGTCGTCACCGAACTGCTTTTCTAAGGCGCTCACCACGCGGCGGCGATCCTCGGAAGGGACCCAGCCCTGCAGCGCGAAGCTGTAACGTCCGCCCGCCAAGTCACCGAGCGTGTGGTAGCGGCTCTGATGGTTCACCGCAACTTGATACAAGGCTTTGAGCTTCGCGCCGTGCACTTTAGCGAGGTGGTTAAGGTCGCTTTGGATGGTCTTGAGGCGCTTGGGTAAGGTCTGCGAACGTTCCTCCATCACATGAACGGCTTTGGCGAAACCGTGTTCGCTGTAGCGTTCGGGCAGCTTGAGTTCGGCTAGGCCCACTCGGTTTAAGGCACCCGCGAGCGCCTCACGCTCGCTCTTGAGCACGGCGACAACAGCCAACCTCTCGCTACGAAAGCCTTTATGCGACAGCTCGAAGCGGTCTTCTAAGGACTCGGTGAGCGAGTCACGAGCTTCTTTGATGGTGTCCTCGTCGGGCGCTAAAAAGGCCGTACCGTAGAGGTAGCGGCTGTCTTCAAGTTGCGCCAACTCGGGGGCGAGTTCTCTGAAAAGAGGCAAGTACGTGTTGATAAGGTCTAACTCATCACGAATTTCACCGCGCTCGGCGATGAGGGTGTCCACCTGCGAGCCGAGGTCAGAGAGGTAAGACTGAATCTCGGTGAGGTTATTGGGGACCTCACTTTTATTAGCGCCCTTGCTGGCCGCGCCGCTCTCGATAGAAAGGGTGTCGATAAGACCTTCGCTCCTCGAGACCACCCCGTCCCAATTATCCCTAGCCTTTGCGTCACCCTCTTTGAGTTCAAAGCGCCCAAGCTCCTCGCCCTCTAAAGGTACAACCTGCACTACACCCAAGCTTTGCAAGCTCACTAAAAGGTCTTTCGCGATGCTCTTGCGTCCGACGACCAGAAGCCTGTCCATTGTTGCAATCACGGCAGCACCCGCTCCATGACGAGCTTCACAGCGTCGCCTTTATTCTGCTCGGCTTGAGACTCGAGGGTTTCGACCTCTCGCTTCGCTCCGCTCAGCGCCTCTTGCCGCGCCTCTTCACTCTCGGCACGCGCCTGCTCACGCTGCTCCTCAGCCTTTTTGTCAGCCTCTTGCCGCGCTTGTGCCTTGATTTGCGACGCTTCTTCTTGCGCCTCTTGGACGATTTGCTCAGCTTGATGCTTCGCGTCCTCGACCTTGCCGATAAGGGTTTGCTCTTGAGAAACTAAATCCTGCAAAAGTTTTTCGCCCTGGGCTTCCAACCGGCCCTCCTCTCTATAGCTCCGTACAACACTACTTTGCACAACCAAAATACAACGTCGCTCCAGGCGGATACGACCCCAACTCTACACGAAACCCCGGACCAAATTCGTAAGCTGCCCAGATATGATGAGAGGGGCATAAAAAAACGCGAAGGCCACACCGACTCGGGTTAAGCTACCGCGCTTTGCAGCGCTAAGCATAACAACCTCTTCATAGTGTGTCAACGAGACGAATGTCCTCAATCATCAACTTCTTCTGATTCATCAAATTGAATTTCCGTATTATCTTTTTCATCATAGTCACTACTAATCTGAATCCATACAGACCCTTTCGGAGAGCGAATCATTTGGTGGTCTTCACTTATCCAACCGAATGTTTCTATACCTTCCTCGTGAAGTATACCCACTTTGAGACCAAGGTCTATTAGCTCGGCTAAAGAGTAACAACGACGCTGACCCAATCTTGTGTTACATGTTGCGTGTCCCCATGCAATATTAGAAGGAACATGAACCAATGAACGGTACATGAGTGGCTGGAGGTGAAATAAATTAGTAATAGTTGAACGTGTAGCACCTTTGACCTGTTCCGCCGCATTTTCCAGTCCTTCAGCACCGACGAATGAAACTGTTTTATGAAAGTCACCTAAGTACGGGACAAAAGCTGAATACAGAAGCTAAGGTCTCTATGCTTGAGGGGCAAGTTTTTAAGGAGAAATCTAAGATGGTCGAGCCCATGCCGAAAGAAGGACTTTTCTCGGCGTAAGTGAGACTTGAGGCGTAGTGGTTTGAGCGTGCTGTCATGAAGCCATTCGCCTATATGGTGCGCCCAAACGAGAGCGAGCGCTAGAAGCGTAAAAAGGGTATCGAGCTTATTGAGCTTGGCAAGATGCGTTGCTTCTATGTTGAAGCCGGTCAACTTGAGCGCGGAAAAGAGCATCTCAATTTCCCAGCGACGTCGGTAAGCGAGAAACGCTGAGGTAGGCGCACGGTTGGTTGCAATGATGAGATAGTCTTGGTGAGCGAGCTTCATACCGACGAGTCTGAGCGTGCAACCGTAGACCTTATGAGCATGGCTTAGAACGTGAAGCTGACCCTCTGGAAGTTGCGCGAAGAGCGCATAGACCGGACACCAGTTTTCACACAAGCTGTCTTTGCGAATGCGGATTGCAAAGGGCACGCGGCGCTTATCGAGGTAGTTAAACCAGGTCCCGCCGACAAACTCCCTATCGGCTAAGAAAAAGTCTATGTCTTGCGGCTTGATGAGTTTGAATAGGTCGTGAAGTAAGTCAATACGCTCATTGCTTGACGAGTTACCTTTTTTCTCCAGGAGTGTCCATACCAGCGGAAAGGCGACGCCCCTATGCGCCACCGCAATCACGAGAATATTGATGTCAAGCGAGCCGAAGCGCCAGTTCGTGCGGTCAACGCAGAGCGTGTAAGGTGGTGGCGGCAGCGTGCTCAAGATGAAGCGGGCAACGCTCTGTTTATCCAAGCTAACCTCACTGAAGAATCGTTTGATACGGCGATAGGAGGATTCTGGCTTGGCGTGACCTTGAAACGCTAAACTTAAACTGACCAAGTTCACGCTCTTCTCTTGAATCAGCACGAGCACCAAGGTGCTCAGGCATTTGAGTCTTGCATTATTAAGTGACAAGTGCGCAGCTAGCGTTTCTTTGAGTTGTGTTTTATGCTTGTGGAGGCTTCCTTGAGATTCTTTCACACAGTTATTCTCGTACAGGAAGCCACTTCCTTTCAATTTGTCCCGTACTTAGAAATCTCCTTTATAAAGCTCTGGATAAGTGGAGCCGTTCGCAACAGTATCCAGATACGGCTTATTTATCTTCAACCAATATGCTAGGTAGAGAGGAAGCAATTTATAACCACATCTGAAGTTCAGAAAGCCTTGATTAGTCGTCATAGGAACAGCATTTACAGCAACTGCTCTCACGGGCGCTCGCTTCGTCAACATAACTGTTCCTATTTCAAGAAGCGTTGCGGAGGAGCTGGCTAACCCTTCATCGGTAAGCGAACGCTCGGTTTGAGAAACGTAAATCCCACTTCTATTACTGGTAATCTCTTTCGGAGTAAGCCAAGGAATGTTCCCATCCCAATAATCCTCGCATGTAGTCTTAGGGGTACTACCGCTCGCAACAGCTTCGATATAGCCGGCTCTTCCATTAGGCTCCAAAGTTACTTTTTGCCAATGTTTGGGACTATCGAGTAATGGCTCAGCCATCAACAAACTCCCTTAACATCGCTAGAGAAACCCGTGAAACAGTCGAAATCTTACTTATTCTACTTTCAATCTCATCAAACTCATCTCTTAACGCTTGCAAATCCCAATTTTCTTTTACTCCCTTACTAAAGCCTACATACCTGCCCGGAACTAGGGCATATTTATGTGACCGAATCTCATCAAGGGTTACTGCCTTACACGTACCACCAATATCTTTGTATTCTCTGTTTGTGTTGCCTAACCATGAACGGTAGATTTGACTCACAGTTTTGATATCTTCTTCGAACAATTCTCTTTGTGTTCTACTAATCATGTTGCCTAAACTATGCGCGTTGATAAAGAGAACTTCTTTCAACCGTTTACGGAATTTACCACCATCTTTGTTACGAGCAATAAACCATAGTGAGACGGGTATCGGCGTAGAGTAAAAGAGCTGACTTGGGAGAGCAACTATACAATCTATGAGGTCAGCTTCTATAAGGTTCTGCCTAATCTCCCCTTCACCTGACTGGTTACTCGTCAAACATCCATTCGCTAAAACAAAACCAGCGAATCCGTTGGGTGCGAGATGAGAAATAAAGTGCTGTATCCAAGCATAATTAGCGTGGGCATTGGGAGGTACACCAAACTTCCAGCGTGCATCATCTTTGAGAGACGACCCGCCCCAATCGCTCATGTTGAACGGCGGGTTGGCGATGATGTAGTCCGCTTTGAGGTCGGGGTGAAGGTCTCTGTGAAAGGTATCGGCGTGCTCGCTGCCCAAGTTGCCGTCAATTCCCCGAATAGCGAGGTTCATATTTGCGAGTCGCCACGTGGTCGGGTTTGACTCTTGACCGTAGACGCTGATGTCGTTGACCCGTCCGCCGTGCGCCTCTACGAACTTCTCACTCTGCACGAACATCCCGCCCGACCCACAGCAAGGGTCGTAGACTCTGCCTTTATAGGGCGCTAGCATCTCAACCAAGAGTTGCACAACTGAGCGAGGGGTGTAAAACTGACCGCCCTTCTTACCCTCAGCACTAGCGAACTCTTGCAGGAAATACTCGTAGACGCGCCCTAAGATGTCCTTCTTCTGGCTCGCCTTATCGCCTAAACCTATCGTACTGATGAGGTCAACGAGTTCACCTAAGCGCTGTTTGTCGAGTGCGGGTCTCGCGTAGTTTTTAGGGAGTACACCTTTGAGTTTTGGGTTGTCCCTCTCAATGGCGATCATCGCGTCATCTAGCAGCTTACCTATGGTGGGCTGTTTAGCGTTCGCTTGGAGGTGTGACCACCGCGCCTCTTTGGGAACCCAAAAGACGTTCTCAGCTAGGTACTCGTCTTTGTCCTCCAACAATGCTTCTCTATCGTCGGGGTTGTCATAGAGGTTCTTCGCCTCTTCTTCGAGTTCTTGGTAGCGAACGTTGAAAGCATCCGAGATGTACTTGAGAAAGATAAGACCTAGAACGACGTGTTTATATTCGGCGGCGTCTAGGTTGCTGCGGAGTTTATCAGCGGCAGCCCAGAGCGTTCGCTTGAAATCTATACCGTCGCCGTTAGCTCTGATGTCTGCTGTGATAAGCCTTGATTGGTAAGACATAGTTCATAGAATAACCTACTGTTCAGCCTGCTTTGAATGAGTTCATATTTGTAGTGAGCTAGTTGCCTCTAACGCTCAAGTTCTTTTGTCCATTGTTTTGTCCAAACCCAAAGAGGGGGTAGGGTGAATTTTCATCCCAAACTGCGACCCTAAAAAAACACCGTCTCCAACATTTACGTCAGAGACGGTATTCTTGAGTGCCGAGAGCGGGACTTGAACCCGCACAGGCTTTCGCCCGACAGATTTTAAGTCTGTTGCGTCTACCGATTCCGCCATCCCGGCGTAGATAGCAGGTACACCCCTAGAGGCGGCCAGCGGGAGCGATCCAGGCGACACACTGGGGCGCTATAGTCATCTGGTCACAGCCAACCTAAGCAGAAAAGTAACGCATCATATATCACCGTTCGTATGTCACCGTCGGCGGTGGTATCTGCGTAACTCAACCTTAGTGATAACCCCGCTGGGCGGAGTATAGAACAGTATACGTGCTTATTGGGAGCGCGTCAACGCACCCTTACTCCGGTTCAGGTTTACTGAGTGAAGTACTGCTGAGCCGCCTCTTGATCTCGTTGCTGTCTACCCGCATCCCACTCGAGCGTCTTCGCGAGCAGTTCGGACACGCGGGGAATGGAGTTTTTGGTCGCTTGCTCGTTCAAAAAACCTAAACGAGTACGGCGGGCCAAAAAGTCCGTCGCGCTCCGAGCGCCCTCAACATTGGCGGAGTAGACGACTTCAGCCTCGAGAAAGGGCTCCCCCTCAACGAGCCGTTTACCAAGCCCATTCGTAGCGAGCTTGGCGACGTTTCTCGCTCGGTCGCCGTAGGCGCGATTCAGGTACTCAGCGACATCGGCGGCCAAGTCGAAGTCCTGCTGAAGCTTGCCGATCTCCGAGTCCGTAAACTTCTCTGCGCCAACCAGCATCGTCGTCTCGGTCTGTGACTTGCGCTCGGGGTTCAAGTTGCCGAGCTTAACCGCTTCGTCAACAGCGTCTACGCCCATTTTGCGGTACGAGGTCCATTTGCCGCCTGCAATCGTGAGGAGGCCCGAGTCGCTGATGTTGACCACGTGGTCGCGGGAGAGCCCCGCCGTGTCGGACGCTTCGGGGTCGGAGACCAAGGGGCGCAAGCCAGACCAGGTTGCGAGCACGTCCTCGCGCTCCACAGGCACATCGAAGTAGCGCTCGATGTGGTGGAGGATGTACTGGATATCCTCCTCGCTAGGCTTAGGGTTGTCCTCCACGTCAGCGGGCTTATCGGTGGTGCCGACCAAGGTGTGGTTTAGCCAAGGTAGCAAGAAGAGCACCCGCCCGTCGTCGGTCTCGGGGATTAAGAGCCCCGTTTCAGGTGGCGAAAAACGCTCATCTAGGACGATGTGCACGCCCGAGCTTGCCGAGAGCATCTCCTTCGCGTTCGGGTCGTCCATGTAGCGAATCTTGTCAGTGAAAGGCCCGGTTGCGTTGACGACAACCTTAGCAGAAACGTTCCACTCGTCCCCGCTCAGTCTATCGCGTAAGGATACACCGGTGAGCTTGCCCCCCTCTTTGGTGAGCCCTGTGACCTCGACGTGGTTGGCCGTGGCTGCGCCCTGCTCGGCGGCGGTCAACACGATGGCGAGATTCATACGGGCGTCGTCAAACTGACCGTCGTAGTAAACGACTGCGCCGCGTAGCCCCTCTTTTTTAAGCATCGGGAACTGCTCTTTTGCGGCCCTCGGGCCTAAAAAGCGGCTCGGTTGTAAATTGGCTTTGCCCGCTAAGCGGTCGTAAATTTTAAGCCCAGTGGTGATGTAGGGGACCTCGAGCAGGTTGTAAATAGGCGTCAAGATGGGGATAGGTCGCGCCAAGTGCGGCGCGATTTTAAGAAGGATGGCCCGCTCTTTGAGGCCGTCTCGCACGAGGTTCCACTGAGTGCGGTCCAGGTGCTTGATGGCTTTTTCCAGGTAACGCACCCCGCCGTGGATGAGCTTGGTCGAGCGGCTGCTCGTACCTGCAGCGAAGTCCTCGCGTTCGACCATGCCGACGTTGAGGCCGCGCGTCGCTGCGTCTAGGGCAACGCCTGCGCCTGTCGCGCCGCCACCGATAACCAACACGTCAAACGTCTCTTGTTTAAGCCTTTCTAATTGCGCTTCGCGGTCCATAAATCTCCTTAGGGCCTCCCCTGTGTCGCTACGCTATACCTAGCTACTTTGTCTTCTAAAGTGAACTTATAGTTTCAGTGTGACAAAAAATACGCAGCGCTGCCGTAGGCGGCGTTACGCTGACGCCGCCTACCCAAACGCTGCCCACCTAAACGCTACTCACCTGGGGACACACCCTTTTTATTCGTAACGTTAGCGCTCTACTCGTCGTGCCACGACTTCGAGCGCTCCAGAGCGTCGTGCCAACGGCTTGTCAACTCCTCGCGCCTACTCTCCTCCATCTGCGGCTCAAAGCGCTTCTCCTCCTCCCAAAGCGCCTCTAGCTCGTCCTTGCCGCCCCAGAAGTCCACAGCCAGCCCCGCCGCGTACGCTGCGCCTAAGGCGGTCGTCTCGGTGATTTTTGGGCGCACTACTTCAACGCCCAAGGTATCGGCTTGGAACTGCATCAAGAGGTCGTTTTTAGCTGCGCCCCCGTCTACCCGGAGTTCTTTTAAGGGCGTACCGCTGTCGGCCTCCATCGCCCGCGCCACGTCGTTGACCTGGTAGACGATGCCCTCTAGCGCGGCCCTGGCGATATGCCCCGCCGTACTGCCCCGCGTCAAACCGACGATGGTCCCTCTCGCGTACTGGTCCCAGTGCGGCGCACCCAAACCCGCAAAGGCAGGCACGAGGTAGACGCCGCCATTATCTTTCTCGCTCTGCGCCAGCTTCTCCACATCTTCGGAGTTGCGGATGATGCCTAAGCCGTCACGGAGCCACTGGACCACTGCGCCCGCGATGAAGATAGACCCCTCGAGCGCATAATCTGTTGTACCGTCCAGCTGCCACGCGATCGTCGTGAGCAGCTTGTTCTCGGACGGGATAGTCTCTTGTCCCGTGTTCATCAGGAAAAAGCAACCCGTCCCGTAGGTGTTTTTCCCCTGACCTTTTTGAAAGCAGACCTGCCCAAACGCCGCCGCTTGTTGGTCGCCTAAAATGCCCGCAATCGGCACCTCGCTGCGGAGTTGCCCCTGCGTCGCGTGACCGTACACCTCGGAGGACGACTTGACCTCGGGGAACATCTCGCGCGGGATATTGAGGATATCTAAAATCTCCTCGTCCCACCTCTTCTCATGAATGTTGAACATCAACGTGCGGCAGGCGTTGGATACGTCCGTTATGTGGACCTCGCCGCCCGTGAGCTTGTAGATGAGCCAGCTGTCGACTGTGCCGAAGAGCAGCTTGCCCGCTTCGGCTTTCTCGCGGACGCCGTCCACGTTGTCCAAAATCCAGGCGAGCTTGCTGCCTGAAAAGTAAGCGTCTAAAATAAGCCCGGTTTTCTCCTGAAAGGTGCTTTCCAATCCGTCCGCTTTCAGTTTATCGATGAACCCAGAGGTGCGCCGGTCTTGCCAGACAATCGCGTTATAGACGGGCTCGCCCGTCTCTTTGTCCCACACGATGGTGGTCTCGCGCTGGTTGGTAATACCGATGGCTTCGATGTCGGACGAGGCGATATTCGCGTTCGCAATCGCTTCGGAGATGACGCCCGACTGCGTGGACCAAATCTCATTGGGTTTATGCTCGACCCAGCCCGGCTCGGGAAAAATTTGTTCGAACTCCTTTTGCCCCGTCCCTTTGATGTTGCCTTCAACATCAAAGACGATGGCTCTCGAGCTGGTCGTCCCCTGGTCGAGTGCAATAATGTGATTTGCCATTCTCTGCCTCCTAGTGATTTGATGTGACGCGGATGTACTGTGTGGGCTCGGCTTAGCCTGGAAAGAACAAAGCGTAGCTAAAACCGCCCAACGCGCCGCCCACGATGGGTGCGACGATAGGCACCCAAGCGTAGCTCCAGTTCGAGTCGCGCTTATCAGGTATAGGCAGTAAAGCGTGCGCCAAACGCGGCGAGAAGTCCCTGGCGGGGTTGATGGCGTAGCCCGTCGGTCCGCCCACGGAGAGCCCAATTGCCCACACTAAAAAGCCGATTAACAGGGGCTGAATGCCCGTTCTGTCGGGCAACTCTCCACCGTAGAAACCGATTGCCAGCACACCGAAAACGAGCAAAAACGTGCCTATCATCTCGGTGACGAAGTTAGCGGGCAAATCGCGGATGGCGGGCGTGGTGCAAAACACATCGAGCTTGGCTTGCGGGTCTTCGGTCCGCTCCCAGTGCGGTCTATACGCCGCCCACACCACCACCGCGCCGATAAAGCCGCCGATAAGCTGCGCCAGGATATAAGCAGGAACTTGAGACCACGCGAACGCCCCACTCGCGGCGAGCCCCACCGTGACGGCTGGATTGATGTGAGCACTGCTGAATTCGAACACGCTGTAAACGGCAACTGCCACGCCCAAGCCCCACCCCGTCGTAATCACAATCCAACCCGAGCCCTCCCCCTTCGAGCCTGCCAAACTCGCCGTCGCGACCACACCACAGCCAAAAATCATCAGCAGCGCCGTGCCTATTATCTCAGCCACAAAGAAATTCACGCATACTCCCTCCCGAACGTTATTCGCCTCGTTTAACGTTGCTCACAAGCGAGTCCCTGTACCACCTCCCGCGCAAATATGGATAAAGAAAGGGCAAACATCCCTTTTTAGACCCTGCTTTATCCATCTGTTAGCTCTCGAAGTTTCAGCGAGCATACATGCCGTTGACATAATCTGTCAACGCTGCTGAGAGGTTTTTGCTGCACCGGGACTGCGAAGAGGTGAGGTGCACCCTTCTAAGGTGTGTCCAAATAAAAATGAGGCTCGAGGATATCAATACATCCTCGAGCCTCATGAACTGTGAAGTGAAACGTGACGCTATCTTTGAAAGATTCAGTTGAACCCCTAGTTAGACGACGCTTCCCCCGTCCACTGCTGTAACAGTTCATCGTAAGGAACCGTTTCCGGCTCTTGGTCGCCCCGCTCAGCTTTGGGCGAGCCGGGCTGAGAAAGCCAGTATTCACGGGTCTGCGGCTCGTTCATGATAGGGCCGCAGGTGGGCAAACCGGCCCGCTCGAGTCTCGTCATAATCGCGTCTTGCTGCTCAGCGAGCGTGTTCAGCGCCTCTTCTACCGTGGCGTCCCCGGTAATCGCGTTGGCGATATTTTGCCACCAGAGCTGCGAGAGCTTAGGGTAATCCGGCACGTTCGGACCCGAATCCGTCCACTGGTTCTCGACGGGCGAGCGGTAGAACTCGATGATGCCGCCATATTGGTCGATATTCTCAGTCAGGTAGTCACTCTCCACCGTCGAGCGGCGCACGGGCGTCCCGCCGATCAAGAACTTCTTTAAAGAAACCGTCTTCGAACTTGCAAACTGCGCCCAGAGCCAGGCGGCGGCGCGGCGCTCGCCCTCGACGTTTTGCATGATCGTCCAGGAGCCCGCGTCCTGATAGCCGATTTTCATCCCTTCGTCCCAATACTTGCCGTGCGGCGTCGGCGCAACGCGCCACTTGAGCGAGCCGTCATCGTTGACAACCGGGTTGCCCGGTTCGCGAAAGGCAGGGTCGGAGAGCCAAGTGATATACTGGAAGACGCGCTGGGCGACGTAGCCCTCGCTAGGCACCGGACCCGCTTCGGACCAGGTGATCGACGCCGCTTGTGGCGGCGCGTACTCCTTGAGCCAGCGGATATAGGTGTCGAGCGCGTAATAGGCGGCTGGACCGTTGATCGCGCCCCCGCGCGTCACATCCGAACCCGTCGGGTGACACTCTTCGGCGCGGATGCCCCACTCGTCCACCGGCAGACCGTTCGGCAAGCCCGTATCACCCACGCCCGCAATGCTCATCCAAGCATCCGTAAAGCGCCAGCCGAGCGAGACGTCTTTCTTGCCGTAGTCCATATGCCCGTAGACTTTGGTTCCGTCAATCGTACCGTCGCCGTTGACCTCGTTGGTGAAGAAGTTGGCGATGTCTTCATATGCCGCCCAGTTGACGGGCACACCGAGTTCGTAGCCGTAGATATCCATGAATTGCTGCTGAATCTCGGGGTCATTGAACCAGTCGTAGCGGAACCAGTAGAGGTTGGCGAACTGCTGATCGGGGAGTTGCAGTTGGTTGCCCTCGTAATCTTGACCAAACTCCAAGTTCAGCCAGTCGTCCAAGTCGAGGTCTGGATTCGTGACCTCTGCGCCCTCGCCCGCCATATATTCTGTGAGGTTCACCGCCGAATCATAGCGCAGATGTGTGCCGATGAGGTCGGCGTCGTTCACGTAGATATCGTAGATGATCTGCCCCGAGTTGAGCTGCGTTTGCAGGCGCTCCACCACGTCGCCTTCACCGATGATGTCGTGAGTGACGTTGATGCCGCAGATTTCGCTAAAGGCCTGTGTCAGCGTGTCCGACTCATACGTGTGCGTGCGGATGTTTTCGGCGACGGAGGTGATCTCCATCCCGCGATAGGGCTCACACGCCTGGATGAACCACTCCATCTCGGCGAGTTGCTCCTCACGCGAAATCGCCGAGGGCGTGAACTCCTCGTCAATCCAACGTTCAGCCGCCGCCATGCGCTGTTCGGTGTCGTCTTGCGCGGTCGTCGAACTGATGAGCAGAAGGGCTATCAAGCTGAGCGCCACAATTTTTATGCTTTTCACAAAAACCCCTTTTGAATTTGAGCATTAGGACTTAGGGTTGGCGAACATGAGGGTTATCACCTCCTTTCAAGGAAGCCCTCAGGTATTAGCCATTAGGTATTAGCCATTAGCTGTTAGCGAAAAGACTTTAAGCTAATACCTAACGGCTAACAGCCAATGGCTCCTCTACGCGAACACCCTTTCGAAATGGGATAGACCGCGAGGCACAAGCACTATCCATAGCGCACCACCACAAAGATGAGCACTGCCGCGACGGGCAAGGCGTACCAGAGCGCTATACTCGGCAAAAACGCCACCCACAGCAGCATCGTTCCGAAGAAGATCAGCACGCTCAGAAAAAAACGTTCACCTCTTGTAAACGCGACGGGCAAAAAGCCTTGACGTTTGACGCTCGAGTCACGAATATCCCAAATCGTCATCGCGGTAAGCGCCAGCGCTAAAAGGATGAAGAATGTTGCCGTGGGCAGGGTCCATTCCATCCAGCCTAAGAAGGTGCTAGAACCACTCATAACTTACACCCGTCCTAACGCAAAGCCTTTGGCGAGGTAGTTGCGCACGAAGTAAATCAGAATCGCGCCCGGAATAATCATCAGCATCCCCGCTGCCGCAATCACGCCCCAATCCCAACCTTCTGCGCCCAAGGAGCGCGAGAGCGTCACTACAATCGGCTTGGTCTCCGTTCCCGTGAGGGTCCGCGCCATGAGCAGTTCCACCCAGGAGAAGAGAAAGGAGAAAAACGCCGCCACGCCGATGCCCGGACCGATGAGCGGCAGAAAAATCTTGTAGAAAAAGCCGGGGAACGAGTAGCCGTCGATGTAGGCGGTTTCGTCGATGGCTTTGGGAATACCGGACATGAAACCCTCTAAAATCCAAATCGCCAACGGTACGCTAAAAAGCGTATGGGCGAGCGCCACTGCCAGCGGCGTATCAAAAATACCCATGTTCGAGTAGAGCTGAAAGAAGGGCAACAGGAAAACTGCGCCTGGAGCCATCCGGTTGGTTAAGAGCCAGAAGAAGAGGTGATGGTCGCCGCGAAAGGTATAGCGGCTGAAGGCGTAGGCGGCGGGCAGCGCGACTAAAAGGGTGATGACGACGTTGAGCGCCACGTACGTCAACGAGTTAAAAAACGCCTCGCGCCAAAAGGGTTGGCTGAAGATTTCGGCGTAGTTGGCGAGCGTCGGGTTGCGTGGCAAAAAACCGGTGCTGCCCGCGAGCCCCAAAATCTCCTCGTTCGTCTTGAACGACATCGAAAGCATCCATACAAGCGGGGCAAATAGGAAGATGAAGTACGCGCTCATGCCTAAAGTGCGCACGTTGAAGTAGCGCCCTAAATTAAAGTTCGTGCTGCGCTCCTCCGCCTTCGCGGTGGCTGGTTTGTCGGTTCTATCCACCCTTAACCCTCCTGTCCTTGCGCTTGGCTACCCGCGCCGACGCTCGTCAGCACCAGGAAAAAGACGTACGAAATAATCAAAATGATGAAGAAGTAGGTGAGCGACAAGGCCGCCGCGTAGCCGAACTCGAAACCGCCCACCGCCTTGCGCACCAGCACGTCGCTCAGAAAGGTCGTCGTATTGCCGGGTCCACCGCCCGTCAAGAGCGAGACTTCGATGTAGATGCGAAAGGAGTCCATGAAGCGCAGCAAGATACCGATGGTCAAGACGCTCCGCAAACGGGGCAAGATGACGTAGCGGAATGTTTTCCAACGCGACGCCCCGTCAATTCGCGCCGCTTGAAAGTAGGCGTCAGGAATCGCGGTGAGCCCCGAAAAACAGAGGAGCGCAATCAGCGGCGTCCAGTGCCACACGTCCATGACGACGACGGACCAATAAGCGTCAATAGGATTGAGTGCCACGTTGTAGTTGTAACCGAACACGTCGAAGATGCGCGGCACGAAGCCCAAATCGCTCCGTGTAAAGACGCGCCAAATGATGCCGACGACGTTCCAGGGAATCAACAGGGGTAGCCCAAGCGCTACGAGTGCCGCGCTCACGCGCCAGCCCTTTTTGGGCATGCCGAGCGCGATAAGGATGCCCAAAGGCACTTCGATGAGCAAAATAAGCAGCGAGAAAATCACCTGCCGCTGCAACGCGCCGACGAAGAGCGGGTCGTTCAGGACGGTGCGGTAGTTCTCCAAGCCTATCCACAAAGGGTCGAGCCCCGGCAAGATGTCTTGAAACGAGTAGTTGATGACCGTCATAAAGGGGATAAAAGCGTTGATGGACAAAACGATCAGGGCTGGAATGAGGAAAAACCAGGCTTTTTGATTGACGGTCTTCATGTCACGCTCGCAAGCACTAGCTTCACAGGGACACCTCGTTCACAGCGACACCTCCACACGCTTGACGGCTTGACCGTCCTCGTAAACCATCACTCGGTTGACGGGAAACTGCGCGTGGAGCGTGTCGCCCTCCTTCACGTCAACGCTCTCGCCCAACCGCGCTTTGAAGGTGAGGTCTGCGCCTTCTAAATCCACGATCAAGGCGCTTCCTGTTAAATTCACCGCTTTGACCCTGCTCTCAATCCAATCGCTCTCACGCCAGTCAGGACGCAGCACCCTATCCTTTTCTGTGCTCGTCTCGACAAATTCAGGGCGGATGCCGAGTTGAAGCTCGCTTCCGTTCAACCGATTCGCCACCTCTTGCATCGGCACGAGGTACTCACCCACTTTCACACCCTCGCTCGTCTTTTCCGCGTCGAAGAGGTTCATCCCCGGACTGCCGATGAAGTAGCCCACAAAGGGCGCTTGTGGCGCGTCGTGCAGCGCTTGGGCGTCGCCCGTTTGCAGCGCTTTGCCGACGTTCATGACCGTCACCTGGTCAGCGAAGGTCAGCGCTTCGTGCTGGTCGTGCGTCACGTAGACCATCGTGATCCCTAAACGCTCGTGCAACTCCTTGAGTTTGCGACGCAGTTGCCACTTCATGTGGGGGTCGATGACCGTAAGAGGTTCGTCGAAGAGCATGGCGGTGGTGTCTTCTCGCACCAACCCGCGCCCCATCGAGATGCGCTGCTTTTCGGCTGCGCCTAGACGGGCGGCGCTCTTTTTTAAGACCCCTTCTAGCTCGAGCATCTCCGCAATCTCGTTCACCCGCTTCTTGACCTTATCCTCGGCAATGTTGCGGTTGCGCAGAGGAAACGCGAGGTTGTCGAACACGTTCAGGGTCTCGTAAACCACTGGAAACTGGAAGACCTGCGCCACGTTGCGCTCTTGCGGCGTCTTGTCCGTCACGTCTTCGCCGTCTAAAAGCACACGCCCTTCGCTCGGCTTTAAGAGCCCCGAAATGATCTTTAAGAGCGTCGTCTTGCCGCAGCCCGACGGCCCTAAAAGCGCACTCGCCACCCCGTCACGCCAGGTGATGTTGATGTCTTTAACGGCGTAATCGCCGGGGACGTAAGCGTGCGACACGTCCACAAGCTCGATCTTAGCCATCAGCGCACCGCCGCCGCGCTCTGTACGAGCCCGCCATCCGCGCTAAAGAGGTGAATGCGCTTGGGATCGAAGTAGACCGTGGTGCGTTCGCCCAGGCTGTATTGACGCAGGTCTTGGGTGAGCACGGTGAGGCGCAAGTCATCGTGAGAGAGGTGCAACGTCGTATCTGAGCCAACGATTTCTGCGAGGTCGATGTCGGCAGTGAGGGCGATATCGTCATTTAAGACCTCTTTGCGGTCCGAGCGGAGATAGAGGTGATGGGGGCGAACGCCCAAGATGTAGTCGCCGCCGGAAACATCTGCGTTCATGGCGCGAAGGGGTATCTCGAGGTCATCTGAGACCACCGCCTTGCTACCCTTCACCGTGCAAGGCAAGAAGTTCATCGGCGGGTCACTGAAATACTCACCCGACTTGCGGTGCTCGGGCTTTTTATAGACCTCGCGCATCTCGCCGTACTGGATAATTTTCCCGTCATGCAAAATCGCTGCGTGCGACGCCATCGTCAGCGCGTCGATAGGCTCAGGCGTCGCGTAAATAAAGATTGCGCCCCGCTCCGCCGCCAAGTTTTTAAGCTCAATGCGCAAGTCTTCACGCAACTTATAGTCGAGGTTGCCCAACGGTTCGTCAAATAAGATCAGCCGCGCCTCTTTCACAATCGCTCTAGCAATCGCCACGCGCTGCTGCTGACCCCCCGACAGCTCTTGCGGCAAGCGGTCCAAAAGCTCCTCAATCTGAAGCTGCTCAGCGGCGCGGCGCACGCGCGTGTCGATCTCACGCTTGTCGTATTTCTTTTTGCTTACCCGCAAAGGTGAAGCGATATTTTCATAAACTTTCAAGGAGGGATAGTTGATAAACTGCTGATAGACCACCGAGATATTGCGGTCTCTGACGTGCACCCCCGTCACGTCTTCGCCATCTACGAAGATGCGTCCACGGTCGGGTTTTTCGATGCCCGCTATCACGCGCAGCAGCGTGGTTTTGCCCGTGCCTGTCGGCGCAATAATCGACAAAAAAGTATCGTCGGCGACCTCGAGATTCAAGCCTTTAAGCGTCTCAAAGCCTTCACTCCTCTTGTGGACGTTCTCGAGTCTAAGCCCCACGAAGCCTCCAAACGTGACGTATCAAACGTGTAGTTAAAAGCTGGAGCGCGTGCCCAGGCGCTATGAAATTATGTCGATTTCGTTAAGCGTTGGTGAGAGCATACCTAGTCTGTGTATAAACTGTCAATGTGTCTGAGTGAATTGTGCCGCTAGGGACATCAGCTCGAGCGCGGTGGCACCTCAGCCCCGAAGCGCTACTCGGCTCCGCTAGCAGTCACCCCTGCTTCCCCTTGCCATCCCTTTTAGCATGTTCGGTGGGGTTCTCTACAGATATTTAGCAAAACGCACTCTGAGCACTGATTAACGTGTTCCCGCTACTTTTCCTAGTTTTCACCGCTAAGGCTCCAAACCGTTTGACACGCCCGATTCAAACCATGTAAAGTGATGGACGCACACCACGGGGTGTAGCGCAGCCTGGTAGCGCACTTGACTGGGGGTCAAGTGGTCGCAGGTTCAAATCCTGTCACCCCGATTAGCGAAAAGCGTGTCAGATACGTAAAGAGGAGTGAGACTATACCTGTCTCGCTCCTCTTTATTGCGCACACTACCGCAATTTATACCGTAGACCTCTTGCAAAAGTCCCGCTTCATCCGCTGAGGGCGTCTGCTCCTACTCGCTCTGCTCGGCAAAAGCGGAAGCCAGGCATTCGCCTGCCTCCCACTTTCGCAAGAGGTCTCGTAACTAGCTAAAAATCAGTTACTTATTCGCTCTTTAGGCTCGAGCATGTTCGTCAGTCCCAGAGCCGCTAAGCCGCGTTGATCGTCGTACAAGTGCTGATAGATTTCTTGGGTGAAGGCAGCAGAGGTATGTCCGACGCGCTCGCTCACCACCCTGAGGTCCGCACCGTTCTCAATCAACAAAGAAACGTGAGTGTGGTGAAGACCGTGAAACTTAATCCTCTTTAGTTCTGATTCACGAGACTTTCGAATAGGTGTGAGGGGTTGCGCGGACACATGTAGCTGCCTACTTATACCGAACTGAAAGAACGATGTCGTGTAAAATGAGAGCGTTGCTTCGCACAACTTCGTACTCCGAGGGTACGCGCAGAGAAGCCCTTAGCTGGAGGTCTAGCGAGAGCGAACTAGCCCCTTTGGGGCGCTCTAACCGCAACCTTGCTTAGCTTCTTGACCTTTATCGCTGCGACAATTCGCTCGCTTAAATCGACTGAGTACGTTTGCATTCCCTAACCTACATCTATCTCATAGCAGGTATACCCCTAGAGGGGAAGGGGCACTATAGTCATCTGGTCAGCTACACTCTCAATAACAAGAACATCGTTTCACTGCGTGAAAACTACGTCCCCTTGCGGGGATGAACGATAATTAGCACGCACTTTAAGGGATGACCTGTTCCCGGTTACACCGTTTTCGCGAAGGCGAAAGGGAAACTTCGTTTGCGTAGCCCTCCTTCGGGAGAAGCCCTGCTTTAGCGGGTATATCTGCGGAGAAGTGTAGCAACGTCAAGTGGAAATGCTATCAGTATCTTTTGGAAGTGCTACACCAAGCTTTGATACTATTGTCGGTACCATGTAGTAGTGCTAGACTTACAGTATGGATAGTGTGAAATGGAAACTTAAAGAGTATTTGGACAGTCATAAACTAACCGCGTATGCGCTCACCAAATCCGCCGACCTCTCACCTAATACGATTTACACCATCGCCCGTGGTGACACCAATCAAGTCAGGCTCGAGACGCTTGCAAGCTTACTGAGTGGGCTACGCAAACTCACCGGACAAGAGGTCTCACTTGGCGATGTACTCGAGCATGAGGTCATCGGGGAATCTACCCCTAAGCTCAAGTTCGATGAGCAAGAACTCGATGAAGAAAGTCGCCTGTGGCTCGAGGCAGACCTTGCACCGCCGATGGAGCCTTACGACTGGGGCGACGTGGACCCGAACACGTTAGGTAAGCCTATCCTTTACGTGCCAGGAGAAGGGATCATGGTCGTCGGCGGCAAGGATGAATAGCGGTCTCGCGCCGCGTGACATCGTGCTCGCGCAGTTACCGATCCAAGCACCGAGGGGGCGTGAGCAGATGGGAACACGCCCTGCAATCATCACCGCCGTACCTCAAAATGCTCGCTATCCAATGGCGTTTCTCGTGCCAGTAACGACCTCACGCGGCGCATGGCAGCAGAGAAACCCGCAGCTCTATCCGCTACTCAGCGCGGGCATAGGCAACCTCACCCGCGAGTCTGTGGTGCTGCTCGACCAGTTACGGGGTACGGATGTGACGCGCCTGCAGAGCTACATAGGCAGGTTGAGAGAGGATGAGTACGCGCCTATCCGGGCAGGGCTCGAGGCAATGTTCGATATTTGAGGAGGTGCAAAGCAAGAGCGTAGACAACTATGTGAAGCTCCAGTACCCCTGCGAGGTTATCCCTCTGCCTACCGACGAGGGTAGTGATGTGTATGTGCGCTATCCTCGCAGCTCGTGTAGTACGCCCCTAGCTAGTTGCGCTTCTCAGGGTCTAGGGAGCGTTCAAACAGTGTGCCGAAGATAATGGGCTCCTCCTCTTCCTCTACCCATCGAGCTTAGCCGTCTCGAGTAGCGTTGTGAGCTCGTTTGGCTCGAGCCTAAGCGCGTCTATACGAGCGAGCGTGAGTGCTGTAAGAATCCCGTCATAAACCACCGCCTAAAGTACATGCAGGCAGGGCAACACCATGAACCGTCATCACTTACGTCGTGCATCACACCACCTACGCCCTGCCCCTCTTTCCTCCTTAAAGCCCCCTCACCTCCTCTCGCGGGGGCTTTTTCGTTGTCCCGTGGTCAACCTACAGCAAGCTCTACACATAAAATCCACTAATAGACTGACTTTTTGTATAGGGCTACTTTCTGCGGGGTAGTTGCGCAAAGCTGTCGAGCATCCAAAAAGAGACTAGCTGCGTTATAACAAATGATTGCTATGACTAAAACTCACAAGCTATTTGTTTCAGTTGGTCTCATTCTTTTCGTCTTAGCCTCGGTCTACGCAACCATTGGGGGGTCCGAGGTTTTTCCTATTCTCCGCTATCCGATGTATTCAGCAGTGCGGGAGGTGGGAGATATGATGTATGACTTCGTTTACGCCGTTCCCGTTGACGACTTACCCGAGTTCAGGCTCGACGCCCCCGCTATGATCGCCCCGTTTGACCGTTTACGCCTCCGCACTGCGCTAAAACGTTTGCCCCCTGACGCCCGTCCCGCCGCGCTCAGCGCTGTGCTCACGCGCTATGAACAAGCCCGCCAAGCGGGAGAGCACGACGGGCCGCCCCTCAGCGCCCTGCGGCTGTACCGCGACACGTGGTACAACTTCGGGACGGATTTCGTCCCAGACACGCCGCCTGACAGCCACAGACTCTTGCTCGAGGTAAGAAAATGAGCCGTGTGGCTACAGCTTGGAATCGCTACTGGTTTACGTCCGAGTCGGCTTCACGTTTAGGCATTTGCCGCGCTATGTTCTATTCGCTGCTCTTTGTTCTCTACCTATTCGCTGATTGGAGCGGCTGGGGAGAGGTTGACCGCATTTTCTGGATGCCTGACACGCCATACAACTTGCTGTACTTTATCGTTCCGTATCTAGGTGTCATTGGTGTTGTTTGGAAGGTGTCGCTTCTCACGAGTGCGCTAGGGCTCTTCACGCGCGTCAGCACGGCGGTTGCCTTTCTCGGTGGGGCTATTCTGCTTGCCACGCCGCACCAGTTCGGCAAGCTGCACCACGACGACGCGCTTTTAGTACTTGTGCTCGGTATTTTAGCGCTCTCACAGTGTGGCCGCGCTTTCTCGCTTGACAGCTTGATGAACAAACAAGATGAGCCAGAACCGAGCGGAGCGTACCGCTGGCCTATCCGCGCCGTGTGGCTCTGCATGTCCGTTATCTTTTTCTCAGCAGGTTTTATCAAAGCGGTGCCGAACGGCGTAGACTACGTATTTAGTGATACGATGGGCATATATCTGGCGCGTCAGTTTTTAGGACAGTCAAGTGTTGACCCCCTCTTGCCTTACGCGACCTTGATTTACGCTTCGCCCGTTGCGAGTCGCCTGCTCGCCGCTGCCACGATAGGTATTGAGCTGTTCTTCCCGGTTGTGTTGGTCTCACTTTGGGCGAGGCGGCTGTTCGTTCCCGCTGCGTTTGTAGGGCAGATCGTCATCTATCTCATCATGGGTCCGCCGTTTATCGAGTTTTGGATATGCTACTTGTTCTTTGTCCCGTGGGAGCGGGTAGCTACAGCTATCTTTATCCGCTACCCCGCCGTTGTCCGTTATTAGTGAACTAACCTTTGAAGTGCGCGTGGGCCTTCGTCCTGCAACGTTTGCGCCTCTTCCAAGGCTTCGACCCGCGCCTCTAGTTCGCCTACTTCAACCGCTTTGAGGTAGGTGCTTTACCTGTACCCCTAGCAGGGGCGTCTATCAGGTAGAGCGGGGTCGGTCCCTCAATCGGTGGACGTAAAAGGGGCTGAAGAGTCAAAGCTAAGGCGTGCGCTCTACCCGCTTCGCGCTCAGCAAAGGGGAAGTCACCATATTAATGTTCACTATTCATATCGGGTCACAGCGCACATCCGCCGCGTGATAGGCGCGTTATAAAACAGCTAAGGAGCTATTTTATGCCTACGATTGTTGATCTGATTCAAAACGACGATAACTTCAAAACGCTTTCGGCCTTGCTCAAAGACGCTGACCTCTTCGGCACACTCGGCGAGGGGTCCTACACCCTCTTCGCCCCTTCGGATGAAGCTTTTAACAAGCTGCCTGAAGGCACGGTGGATGAGCTTTTGAGGGACCAAGAAACCCTCAGAGAGTTGCTCAAATACCACACCGTTTCGGGCGAGGTTACAGCGGCGAGCGCTTTGGACGCTGGGGTGATCACGACCTTAGCCGGGCAAGAGGTCAGCTTTGGTGGTGACGCGAACCACCTCACAGTAGGTCGCGCCTCGGTCATCAAGGCTGATAGGATGACGGACAACGGTGCAGTGCACGTCATCGATCAGGTACTCTTACCCGTATGAGCGATATAGCAGACACTACAAACGAAAGTATGGACACGCCGATGACGCTTTTGGTCCAAGGGCTACTCGTGCAAGGGGTGCGCGGCACACCCGAAGACTACGAGGGCGAAGCGCAAGAAGGTACAGGGCAAGAAGAGGTGCTCTATCTCAAAGAGGTCAAGATCTATAGCGGCGGAGAAAAAGTCGCGGAGATGGCGCACTTGGCGCTCAATCGCTCCGCCATCGCAGGCATAAGCGCCGGGCGCGTAACCCTGTTAGGAGCGTAAATGGACGACCCAAGTTACAACCCCACAGACGACCCCATGAACGACTCGACGTACAACGCAACCTACGACGACCTCACCGTGGACGACATCGTTGTAGACGGTGAAAATCGCCCTTTTCGCGTGGCGGACAAGCAGCTCGACATGGTGATTTTAGAGCAAGAGGAGGGCGACGGCCTCGTCAAGCTGACGCCGCAGGAGTTTGATGCGGGCAACTATCAGCACCGGGGGGAGGAAGACCCGCCTCGAGGTTGATGCAGCGCCTTGTTCTGTAACAGATAGTTGAAAGCGACAAGGAGCGATGAGTTAAAAGCAACGAGCAATGAGTGAAACCCAAAGACTTTCAACTCATTGCTCGGAACTCGCTGCTGCCTACTCACACGCCGCCGTCACTGCTTGCCCCCAGGTATACCCCTTGCTACACACCACCCCAGCGCGGCGAATGGTGATGATGTTCTCCATGTTCTGCTCTAAGGCGATACGTGCGCCTGCGAGGACATAAGCGTCTTTCGACGCCCAGGTAAAAACTGTGAAAGGATAGCGTCCTTCGATGCTGTTTCTAGCGGCAGAAAGTGCTTGCGCCGGCGTGGTTTCAGGTTGACGGGAGACCACATAACTCCCCTGAAACGGTGTGCCCTCTTTGCCGTCAAAGGTGATGACGTGAATAACCGGGCCGCCCAGGACGTAATATACCGCTAGCAAAACGACGAGCGCAAACGCGCCGATCAAAATGTGAAAAATACGGACTTCAAAGGGAAAGGCTGACATAAGGTTCTCCTCAAACTGATATTAGGTGGCTGAAAAGGGTGCGCCTAAGCGCCGTGCGTCAGTTTACAGTAGGTTGAATTTGGCTCAGTAGGGGCATTTTGCCCTAGCTAATCCATTGTAAGCGATGAACCTCTCTCAAACGCTACGTGTGAAACAAATTACAAAGAGAGATGAGGTCAGCGCATTAGCACTACGCCTCACGGTTACACTACAAAACGCACGGTACATTGTCGCTTATGAAAGTGATGCTCGGCATAATCTCTCTATTTAGCATAATCGTTATCTGCGCCCTCTACTTCCTCTTAGGCGGACCTGTGCCGCAATCCATTACCTGGGAGGGTGAAATCGGCACGCCCTTTGAGGGGCGCTACCTGGTGACGACGGAGCCGCTTATTTACTCGAGGGGCAACCCCTTAGACCGCTTAGGCGAAGGCGTCACCGCGCGGTATCCGCACACCGTTCGCTTTTGGGCTCCGCGAGGCGCGACGGTGCTCGCGTCTGCTCGTCTGTACCAAGAGGGGAATGTTCAGAACTCGCTTCAGATTCGGCGGGTTGGGGTGCCGTGTGTGGAGGCGTATCGGTGGGGAACGAGTATTACGGCGGAGTGTGAGGATTGAGTTATGTGCAACGTCAAAACGGTGCGCTGAAGATACTTTCTATATCCCTTGCTGCGTTGAGCACTCTGAGGATTTCTACTAGGTCATCGCTCACTTGGTAAAAGATAAAATAATTGCCAACAGCTAAACTTCGCAGACCGGGGCGAAGGTCATCGCGCTTACGCCCCATGAAAGGTTGCTCGGCGAGTTGTTCGAATGCAGCCTCGAGGCGTCTCGAGACCCTGTCAGCTACCTCGAAACTGTTTTGAGCGATGTAACTCCAAATCTCCAGCAAATCTATATCGGCTGCTTCCGCTCTAACATAGTTTGGCATCAAGCGCTTTTTTCTGCTCGCTCTCGCGCTATACGCCTGATGTCATCCATTGACAACTTAGATACTCTTCCCGCATCAAGGTCATCTATTCCCTTTTGTATCTCCTTACGAAGAAGCTCGAGCTTCATCTCTCTAAAGCGGTCTTGTTCCTCAAAAAGTCGCAGAGCATCGCGCACCACTTCACTCGAGGAATTGTAGCGCCCCGAACTCACTTTATCTTTGACAAACGCTTCTAGTTCCGGTGTCAGATTGACGTTCATGACGAACCTCCTCATTTTAGAATAAAGATGTTAGCAAAGATTGTCAATGTTGGACATATTTATCTCGAGCCCATAAAACACCTCACATTTTCCCAAGCCTTACACCCTCCTAAGTTAAACTGTACAGGTGAAAATCCTCCACACCGCCGACTGGCACGCCGGACGCACCCTTCACGGCGTCCCGCGCACCGCCGAAATCCGTGAAGTCTTGCAAGAAATCGCCGAGTTAGCCAAGAGCGAAGCCGTTGACCTCATCCTGGTCGCGGGCGACCTCTTCGACACCCGCAATCCCGGAGCCGACGCCGAAGCCGCCGTGTACGAGTTCTTTGTAACGACGGGGCGAGCGGGCATCCCCAGCGTGGTCATCGCGGGCAATCACGATTCGCCGAGCCGGATCGACGCCTCGAGCAGCCTCCTCAGCTTGACGAACACGCACGCCTTTGGAGAGGTCAGAGTGGCAGGGCAAGGGGGGGCGTTTAGTCTTCAAATCGGGGATGAGGTCGCGCAAATCGCCGCGCTGCCCTTTATCTCCGAGCGGCGCATCGTCAAAGTAGCAGAACTCTTAGAGGAAGACCCCGGCAGATGGCGCGAGCGCTATCAGGAGGGGATGAGGAAGCTCATCGGCAACCTCACGAAGCCCTTTCGCCCGGACGCAGTGAATCTGCTCGTGACCCACACGACCATGAACGGCGCGACTTTATCAAACTCCGAATATCAGTTTCACTCCACCGAGAACTACAGCCTCAGTTCTGACCTCTTCCCCGAGCGGTGCAACTATGTCGCATTGGGGCATATCCACAAGCCGCAAGCCATTGAGGGGTATCCCGAGAACGCCGGGCGCTATTCAGGCAGCATCCTTCAGCTCGACTTTGGGGAGCAGGGGGATACGAAGTACGTCTATATCGTGGAGGCGAGGGCGGGCAAGCCGACGACGCTCGTGAAGCAGCATGAGATTCAAGCAGGAAGAAGGCTGCGACGGGTCAAGGTGGCGTTGGAGGAGTTGGATAGGCGCACGGCGGAACTTTCTGAGTTCGAGGGGTGGCTCAAGGTGTCGGTGAGGCTCGAGCACCCCCTCCCCGGACTCAAAGACCGCATCCGCCGCCACCTGCCGAACGCCCTAGCCATCGAACTCGACTTACCTGACCAAGAGGAAGAAACGCGCCAGGGTGTAGACCTAGAAAAAATCTCGATGAGCGAGGCGTACGCGCAGTTTTACGAGGAGACGAGAGGTCAGGGCTTGCCGGACGCGCTCAAAACTGCCTTCGCTACCCTCTACGAAGCGAGTGACGCGAAGGACGAGCTTACTGAAGCGGTGGCGGAGACCGCATGAGACCCCTACGCCTCAAACTCAGTGGCTTCACCTGTTTTCGCGAAGAAACTTTAGTCAACTTCGACGACCTCAACCTCTTCGCTATCGAAGGTCCAACGGGCTCAGGCAAGTCCACCCTTTTGGACGCGCTGACCTACACGCTCTACGGGCAGACGCCACGCTTGGGCGGGCGCGGTCTGGACGCGCTTTTAAGCCCCGGTTTAGAGCAGATGTTGGCGAGTTTGGAGTTTGAAGTCGGCGCGAATATGTACCGCGCCACACGCACGCTCGTCAAAAAAGCGAGCCGCGTCGAGCCGCAGGTGCGCGTGGAGAGGCTTAACGGCGGCAACTGGAAGCAACTTCCCGAAACGGAGAAGATAAAAGAGGCGGGCGCGGCGTTGGAGCGCATCGTCGGCTTGGACTATGACAGCTTTACCCGCGCGGTGATGCTGCCGCAGGGCGCATTCGACACCTTTTTGCGCGGTGACGCCTCGAAGCGGCGCAAGTTGCTCGTCAACCTCTTGGGTCTGGACCGCATCGAGCGGATGCAAAAAGAGGCGGGGCAGCGCTCCCGTGACGCCGAGCGGGAGCAAAAGGGCATCGAACTGAGGTTGGCGCAAGATTATCAGGGCGCAACCCCCGAAAAACGACGCGCCTTAAAAGACGAACGCGAAACGTTAGAAGTCGAGCGCGAACGCTTTAGCGTGTTGCGCAAAGAGGCGCAAACAGAGCTTGCAGGTTTGGAAGAGGTCAAGGCGCTTTTGGACACGCGCCAAGAGGTGGCGCGGAGGCTCGAGACCTTACACGCCAAGGCCGAGAAAGTTGAGGCAGACAAAGAGGCGTTAGAGCGGGCTAAAAAAGCGGCGTTGTTGATGCCCCAGTTGGAGACCCTAGCCGCCCAAGAGGTCAAACTAAAGCGCGTGTTGGACGAAATCAAGGCGCTAGAAGGGGCACTAGGCGCACGGCGGCAAGGGGTTGAACGCGCTGAAACGTCTTTCACGACGGCAGAAAAAGAAGCGGAACGTCTCCCCGAAATCCAAACCCAACTCGGCGAACTCAAAGCGGCAGAACCTCTTCTCAAACAACTTAGAGCGAGAAAAGGAACGCTGAAACTTGCCGAAAGAGATACGGCGCAACCCTATAGCGACGAAGCGTGGGACGCCTTGCAGAGTAAAAGCGCCCAAGTACCGAGCTTGAAACGCGCCGTGCAACGCGAAGCGGAGGCGGCGCGGTCTGCGAACGCAGCGCAGAAAGCGGTGAAGGCAACCGAGACGGAAATAAAGTCGCTTAGAGATAAGCTCGAGTCCCTCAAAACCGAAGGCACAGCCGCGAAAGAGGTCTTTGAAAACGCAGCAAGAACGTACGAAGACGCTGTTGTGGAGAATCAAGCCCTCGCCCTGAGACCGCATCTGCACGAAGGGGGCGCGTGTCCCGTCTGCGAGCAAGAGGTTAAGCAACTGCCTAAAAAGCGCGATGACGAAGTGGATTTAACCTCTCTAGCTAAGAAAAAAGAGAAGGCTGAGGAGAAACTTTTAGAGCTACGTGACGCCTATACCACCACGCACGCGAGCCTCAAGAGCAACGTAGACACCCGCCTCAAAGAGCATCAACAAGAGGTCGAGAGGTCAGAACGACAACTTGAAGAGGTAAAAAAAGAGCGACTCGAGCTTGCCACTCTCTTTACGGATGAACCGGATAAGCTCGAGCTAAACACCTTGACGAACGACTTAGAAACTCAGCGCCTAGACCTCTTGGCAGGCTTGGCACAAGAGGTTGTCGCCAAGGCGAACGGCTTAGACCCAGAACGCGCCCCGGCGCAGCTTGCAGCGGAGGCGAAACAGATTGAAACGAGCCTTAAAAGGGCGCAGGAAGCACAGACTAGGGCGAAAGCTGAGTTGGACAAACTGACAACGAAGTTCGAGTCCCTAGCTGAGCGGAAAGGTGAGCTAGAGGAAGAGGTCACAGCAGGTAGAGACAAGCTGGAGCGAGCCTTGAAGAATGCCGACTTTCAGAGCGCTGAAGAGGTGCGTGACTACGCGCTAAGCGAGGCGGAGCAGAAGAGGTTAGAGGAAGGAATTCAAACCTTTACCTCGCAACGTGCGACCTTGGAGCAGCGCGAGAAGGAACTCAGCGGACAAATCAAAGGGCGCACCTTAGATGAAGCGATTTATAAAACGTTCAAAACGCAACTCAGCGAATCCGAAGCGGGTCTGAGTGAGGTGCAGAGGCGTTTGGGCGGGGTGGCGAAGGAACTCGAGCAGGTGGAAGGGCAACTAGGGCGAGCCTCCCACCTCCGCAAAGAGTTGACGCGCTTAGGACGCGACTACGACACCTACCGCCAGCTCCACCAAGATTTGCGCGGCAACCAGTTTCAGGACTACCTCATGACCCGCGTGCAGAGCGACTTAGCAGTACGCGCCTCACAGATTCTGCGCGACGCTACCGAGGGACGCTACGACTTGCGCCTCAAAGACAGCGAGTATCACGTGTTGGACGCCTGGCACACGGGCGAGCTTCGCAACGTCAAGACGCTTTCGGGCGGCGAGACCTTTATCGCGAGCTTGGCGCTGGCGCTGGCGCTATCCGATTCGGTAGCGGGCAACGCGACGTTGGGGGCGCTCTTTTTAGATGAAGGCTTCGGGACGCTCGACTTGGAAACGTTGGATTCGGTGGCGAAGGTGTTGGAGGCGCTGACCGAGCAGGGGCGCATGGTCGGGGTGGTGACGCACGTGACGGCGCTGAGCCAGAGGCTACCCTCGCGGCTCAAGGTGCGCAAAAAACTGGAGGGGTCGGTGGTGTATTGGGATTAGGTTGGGTGGTGTTTGGATCGTTTTGAGGAAGCTGAAAGGCAGTGAAGTTTGAATGAAAGAGTAGGAATTTTCGAACAAATACAGTATAAAATGCTTAGTAAACCTAAGTCGATTTCTGTCTTTGTTCGAAAACTCTGCTAACTGAATTTAAGTAGAAGTTGTCTATTTATCATATAATACTCATATGTTTGAAAATAGAGTAATCAAGCTAATGAATTCCTGGCAAGTTGGTAGAAACATCGCTCGCGGTGGCTTTGGATCGGTATATGAAGCTATGGAAAAAGATGGAAGCCAATTTGATCACGTAGTTAAGCTGGTTCCGAAAGCTCCCGGTGCTGATCGGGAGTTACTATTTGCCGACGTAAAGGGGCAAAATGTAATTCCTGTTGTCGATAGAGGTGAGCATGATAACTATTTGGTTATGATAATGCCGAGAGCGGACTATTCGCTAAGGGAGCACTTAGACGCTAACGCCGGTCAATTATTTATGGAGAAGGTTATAGCAGTATTAGTTGACGTTTCTGAAGCACTTGCTTCACTTGAAGATAATGTCGTACACCGCGATATTAAGCCGGAGAATGTTCTTTACTTCAAAGGCAAATGGTGTTTATCTGATTTCGGGATTGCTAAGTATGCTGGAGCAACTACTTCTCTTGATACGCATAAATACAGCATGACTCCACCTTACGCAGCACCTGAGCAGTGGCGCGGTGAGCGGGCTAACTCGGCTACTGATATCTATGCTTTAGGTGTCGTCTCATTCGAAGTAATTAAAGGGGAAAGACCTTTTCCCGGTCCTCACATCCATGATTTCAGAAGTCAACATTTAGATAAAGAACCTCCGTCTTTAGTTGGTCTTCCAGCATCTTTTCAATCTCTCGTTGTGGAGTGCTTATACAAAGTGCCAGAAGCTCGCCCAACTGCTGCAAACCTTGCGGCACGCTTACATAGGCTTCGACAGCCTGTATCTGAAACCTTTGGTTTATTGCAAGAAGCTAATCTTCAAGCAGTTCGTCAAGAAGGAGAAAGTGCAAGGAAAGAGTCTATAGAACGTTCGGTAGAAGAAAAACGGGAGAATCTGTTTCAAATCGCGAAATCATCCTTGATGCATATAAGTGACCAACTTCGGCTACAAATCTCCGAGAATGCTTCAGCAGCTCGGTGTTCCCAAACTTCGCAATGGATATGTAAGCTTAACAACGCCCGTTTACAGTATGAACCACCTATAGCTGTATCTACCGAACACAACAAAGGCGACTTCAAGCCAGCTTTTGACATAATTGCTCATGCGAAAATAGAAGTTCGCATTCCTCGTAGTAAGTATGATTATGAAGGTCGTGCACATTCGTTATGGTACTGCGATGCGCAAGAAAAAGGTGCTTATCGTTGGTTTGAAACTTCTTTTTGGAGCTTGAGGGGTACAACATTTGTTCAACTATTTGCTTTAGTTCCGGGAAAAGATGCCTATGACGCGCTTTCACCAATAATAACTCTGATGCAAGTTGCTTATCCATTTACGCCAATAGATCAGGGTCAAGAGGAAGATTTTATTAAACGTTGGATTCAATGGTTTGGCGAAGCTGCAGTAGGCAGAATGCAGTTACCACAAACTACGCCTGAGCGCAATCCAGCAGGGTCTTGGCGCAAAAGTTGAGATATATCAATGAAGAATAGCTAATTCTCACAAAAGTATTTGAGTAACGACAGTTTACTTGGATAGGCTACTTCAGAAAGGCTTGAACCCCACCTCCAAACGCTAAACCAATCTCATGCGCATGTTCAAAACCATCACCAACGAGATAGCTTCCAAAGACAATCTCGGGTCGTTTGCCAACCACCAGAGAAGCGCGTGCGAGTCAAGAAGAAGGTTCATCAGGAACGAGGGAGTTATCGTACCACTCGCTGAGTTCAGCTTCGCTCATGGGCTCTAAGAGAGAGTTACCCATGCTCCCGGTTGTAAAGCCCGCTTCCGCAAAGGCTTCCTTCAGACCTCCGGGTTGACGCGGCTGTTTCGGAGCTTGCCCGCTCAGCGTTTGCCAAGCCGCTTGCCAAACACTTAGGTCGAGAACGACGTGCGTCTTGTTCCCGTCGTCATCAATGAGGTAGCGAACGCCTTTCATGCTTTTAGTCTAGCAGGTGCGCAATGTCTTCACGTGTCAGGCTCGGGTACTCGCTCAAAATACCCTCTATAGAGTCGCCTGCGCCTAAAAACTCGAGGATGGTCTGCACTGTAATGCGCGTTCCTTCGACGGTTGGGCAACCGTTGTAGATATTAGGGTCAACGACGATACGCTCTTCCATATTTCGATTATAGCGTGAGAGGTCCCTAAGCCGCCCGCTTACAATCAAGAGACGCGCATAGAGAATGATATATTGGTAATACTTAGTAAGAGTAATACCCTATTCTTAGGAGGATAAAAATGCGCGTCACCAGCAAAGGACAGGTCACCATCCCGCAAGCGATCCGCGAAAAGTTGGGCATCACTCCCTTCAGCGAGGTTGATTTTGTCGTCGAAGGGAATCGCGTCTTACTGGTCAAGAAAGAGGGTGAGGACACGCCGTTCAAGAGGTTGCGTGGCGTCGCTACGGTGGCGATGAGCACGGACGAAATTATGGCTCTGACTCGTGATAACATGACCCATAACGATATGACCCGAGACGATGGCGAAACCTAAACTGCTTGTAGACAGCAACGTTTTATTGGATATCTTTTCGGATGACCCTGTTTGGTTTACCTGGTCCGAGCAGATGCTGAGCCGCTACGCCCAAACGCACGACCTCGTGATCAACCCGGTCATCTATACAGAGCTTTCCATCAGCTTTGAAAGAATCGAGGAACTCGAGGCGTCGTTGCGAGCCGCCTCTATAGGCGTAGCGCCGTTGCCGAGAGAAGCCCTCTTTTTGGCGGGCAAGGTGTTTCTGAGCTATAGGCGGCGGGGCGGCGCGAAGGCGTCCACCTTACCAGACTTTTTTATCGGGGCTCAGGCGGCGGTTCAGCAGCTTCCCCTGTTGACAAGGGATGTTAAGCGCTACAAGACCTATTATCCGACGGTAGAGCTGATAAGCCCGGTTTAGGCTCGAGTCTGTGACTATCCCTTATAAAAGTAGAGTGTAGGAGAGACCCTCTCCTACGCTCCTTTTCTTCATCAATTCAAACGCTCAGCTCATCGAATGCAGTCCCACCCGGTTCCCCTCCGAATCCACAAACAGCGCGATAAAGCCGTTTTCACCAATGCTCATCTTGTCCTGGATGACTTCGCCGCCCGCAGCTTTCACCTTGCTTAAATGGACGCTCAAATCATCACCGCCGTTGAGATAGATGATACTCGAGGTGCGGCTCGGTACGTATGCCCACGACTCGCTTTTGACGAGCCCGCCACCGACACCCTTATCTGCAGGAAACATCGCCATCTCCATCCCGCTCTCGTCCATCTCCTGCGCGTCGATAAGTTCCGTGTCCAAGACTTTCTCGTAAAACGCCTTTGCTCTACCTAAATCGGTCACAGGAATCTCGAACCAGTTGAGTGCGTTTGCCATGTTGAACCTCCGCGATGGGGTGTTTTTTCGAGCCATGTGTTGGGAACCTGTCTCGAGCCCATCTACCTTAAATATTAAGGTGTACGAGTGACAGCGTTATGTCAGTAGGACAAGACAGTTGAAAGTGATCCAGTCGAGCTGGACGGACGGTGAGTAACGAGTTGAAAGTGGAAAACCGAACGCCTTTAACTTTTAACTCACCGTCCGGTCCCGAAAGGGGATTGCTCGGAACTCATAGCTCTTAGCGTCTTCTCGAGTTCTAACTTCAGGAGGTCTTTGAGGCTTTCGGGGGATAGAACCCGCACGCTCGAGCCCCAACTGAGTATCCAGGAGAGCGCTTCTTCGGGGTGATGGACTTTTAAGGTGACGTGCAATCCGTCGGGCGTTTCGCAGGTGTCATCAACTAGGTAGATAGGACGCTCTTTCACCCACTGCGTGACGCCCTTGTCGAAAAGAAGTTCGACCTCTTGCGTTAAAGCGCTCGTCTCGTCGTGCATATTCACGCTGTAACCTACTTGCCGCTCGAAGGTCTGAGAAAGCACTTTGACCTCTTGAATACGGTCGAGGCGAAAGATGCGCATGGCGCGGCGCAGGTGACAGTACGCGGAGAGCACCCAGGCGTCTTTGAAGTGAATCAGTGCGTGCGGGTCAATGGTACGCTCGCTTCTCTCACCAGAGGTTCTGTTCAGGCGTTTGAAATAGCGCAGGTGTAAAGGGTGTTGCTCCAAAATCGCCTTCCTCACGAGCTGCAACGTTTCCGAGGTATCAATAAGCACATCTGAATCCATCTGCACAAAACGAATATTATCTTTCAAATAGGCAACGTCTTTAGCTACTGCGCCGCTCAATACCGCTTCAATCTTACGGCTCGCCGAGCGCGCAGCGTCGCGGTACTGCGCGCCAAAGCTCTGCGCCATGACCTCGCTGCCGAGCGTCAGCATCATCGCCTCGTCCGGGCTGAACGAGACGGGCGGCAAAAAGTAGCCTTCCATCAGCCAGTAACCCTGCCCTGCCGCCGAGACGACAGGCACACCCGACTCGTTGAGCGCCAGGATATCGCGGTAGATAGTGCGCTTGGTGACGCCGAAGGTGTGAGCTAGTGCCTCCGCCGTGACACGCTCGCGTCCTTGCAGCTCTAAGACAATGGCGAGAAGTCGGTCGGTGCGGTTCATGTGTAGTGCGTCGCCCTTAAATAACGTTTGTGGATGCTCGAGCCTGACGTCCGCCACTGAATGTAAGCATAGCTGCATTATACGCTACAAAATTGGCTGCAACAAAGACAGGCATCTCGTGTATAGTAGCAGTTCCATGACATACTGAGACAGATGAGCGCAGGTATCATCCCTAAACGTGTGTGCTGGACGGGTTTCTCTACAGTGAGAGTGTCTCAAACCAGATGATACCTGCTATAGGTTCTACAAGAAGTGTACCGGGACCTAGACTACGCACCAAAACTAGCAATAGTCGCCCCGGTAGCTTTCAGAAATTCTGGTCAAAGCAGTTTTCGCGGCGAAAAGAGGTCGGCTTCGGGTAACCTCTCAGCCTGGCTAACCGCTCTAGCAGTGATCTGGTCCGTCTTGACGGGGCCAAACTCGTCGCAGAGAAGTTCGTAGATGCGGTCGAGGCAGTTGCCCATGACGCGCTCCGGGTTCCTCATCATCGGCTTTGAGCCCTCGAGTAAACTCTTCACGTCGGACCTCGCTTTGGGGTGCAGCGTCTCTAAAAACTGCCGCTCCGAGAGGCGCAAGCGGGTAAGTAAGGGGTAGAGCAGGGCGGTAAAGACGATGTACTGCTCCGACTCTATCGAGGGGGCCATGTTGGGCTGCGCAAGCTCCGAAACGCTCTGCTTTGTAGCGACTGCAGAAGGCTTGGTCTCTTCGAAAGACTGCGCGTGCTCGTCGGACATCTTGTAGCCGACCATGTACTGAATGAGCTTCCGCTTTAACTCAGTCGAGAGGCCCAGCTCGGCCTGAACCGCCTGCGTGAAGCGCAGTGGCGTGAACGCTGAACGCGACGTGTCGTTCCAAGAATCCCAGAACGCAACCGCTCGCTCCGCTTGCTCCTCGTCTAAGAGGTCGCGAAAGGCCGTATAGATGAGACCGCGCTTTTGGTCTAGTGTGGTGCTCACGCGGCTAAGTCCATGTCAATCTCATCGTCTTGACCCTGGTGCAAGAGGCCCGACTGAAACTCAGGATAGCCCAGCTCGTGATGTTCGCTATAGTCGAGACCGCGCCGCTCTTCGGACACACTTACGCGCAGGTGGATAAGCGCCCCGATACCTGTAAATACCACCAAGGCAACAGGAAACGCCCAGACAAAGGCGGCGGCTGCGCCAATCGCTTGAACGGTGAGCTGGCTGAGGCTACCGTCTACGAAGAGGCCGACCGCTAAAATGCCCCACGTCCCTGCAAAAGCGTGTACGGGCACCGCGCCTACCGCGTCGTCGAGCTTAAAGCGCTCTAAAAGGTCCGTGCCGAGCACCATCACAACGCCCGCGACGAGCCCAACAACCATTGCAAAGAGGGGCGAAATCGCGTCCGCACTCGCGCAAATAGCAACCAAACCCGCTAGGCCGCCGTTGATAGGGTACTGCATCAGGAGCGGACGGCCTAGCGTAAGGGTGAGGAGAACTGCGCCCGTTACGCCGCTCGCGCCCGCCAAATGCGTGTTGAGGACGATGAGGCCCAGGTTGCCGCTCGCCTCTAAGGTGCTGCCCGCGTTGAAGGCGAAAAAGCCGAACCAGAGGATGAACGCGCCCAGAGAAGCCATCGGCAGATTGTGACCGGGGATGGCGCTACTGTTCCCACCCTTTCTGAAGCGGCCCATGCGCGGCCCCAACACGACCACGCCGGCGAGTGCGCACCAGCCACCCACCGCGTGAACGACTGACGAACCCGCGAAATCCACGAAGCCCATCTCAGCAAGCCAGCCCGAGGTCGCGCTTTCGTAGCCGCCCCATACCCAGCTACCGAAGACAGGATAGATCAGGCTCGTGATAAAGACGGCGGCGATCACGTAGGGCCAGTAGCGGATGCGCTCGGCGAGTGCGCCGCTCACAATCGTCGCGGCTGTGGCGGCGAACATCATCTGAAAAAACAAGAAGGCGTAGAACTCAGTCGAGCCATTTTGCGGCAGAAAACCGCTTGCGCCAAAAAAGCCCGTTCGGTTGATGCCAAACATCAAGCCGAAGCCCACTGCGAAGAAGCCGAGCGAGCCCAAGCTCATGTCGATGTAGTTTTTCATGATGACGTTGACCGCATTTTTAGAGCGGACGAAGCCGCTCTCCAGCATCGCGAAGCCCGCCTGCATGAAAAAGACGACCATAGCGCACAGGACGATCCAGACCGTGTTAAGGGGTAATGCAACCGTTTCCATCGTGAGGTTCCTTTCCAAAATGAAGTGAAAATGGAGAACCCCTACCTCTTAGAGTTCTTAAAGTGAACTATAAAGAGCAACGTCTTACAGGATTCTTAATACGGATGGTACTAAACGCTGGTGCTTATCTACCTGGAGATATTTAACAGGTTATTCTAGCTATTAGCTTTGTCACAAAGCGGTTGTGCAAATGGAGAATTACCTCTACGCAGTTCTCTATTTACACTATGGCTCAGTACTCTGTTAATTTAAGAATGAGTGATGTCATTCTGAGCCCTACAGCGAGCTATAGGATAGACTCCACGAAGTGGAGTCGAAGAATCTCTGCATTCGCCTTCTTCTCTAACAGAGAGCGCAAGTTACGCAGTTTTGGCGCAGCCAATTACGGAGTTTTAGCGCAGCTAAACGAGACCCCTCGACTGCGTTGCACGGAGTCTATCCTGCAAAGGGCTCGGGGTGACAACAGTGCTGCAAAACTCAATTAACGCCGTATTCAGTATGTTAAGACAAACGAAGTCTATGAGCAGACGCTGTAACTCAGGTTTAGGTGCGTACGGTGGCGGCTCGAGCAGCCTACATCCCGAGCGGTAAGTGCCGCGTCCGCAGGCTAAAGGGCAAGCGCGAACGTCCAGTTAAATAGCTGTCGATGTGCCGCGCCACGTCGCGCCCTTCGCCGATCGCCCACACGACGAGCGACTGTCCTCGGTTAGCGTCACCTGCGGCGAAAACGCCCTCCAAGTTGGTCATCATATTTTCGTCTACTTGGAGCGTGCCTCTCTCGGTGCACTCGAGTCCACTCCCCTCAAACGCACTGAGCTGCGCCCCTGTAAAGCCAATGGCGACGAGGATTAAGTCAGCAGGGATGTGCAGGTCGGACGCTAAGACCTCTTTATCCACTCGGCTGCCGCTCTCGTCACGAATCCAATCCACCCGTTCGGCTTGTAAAACATTGACCGCGCCGTCCCCGTCCGTATCTAAGAAAGCTACGCTATTGACGCTAAAGACCTCTTCCCCACCCTCTTCTTGTGCGTAGGTTTTCTCATAAGTCTGTAACGCTTCGGGCCAGGGGTTGCCTGTGGACCGCTTGGACGGCTTCTGCTCGTTGATGCTGATTTGCACCACTTGTTTCGCGCCTTGTCGGTGCGCCGTCCCGACGCAGTCCGCGCCCGTGTCACCGCCGCCCAACACGACCACATTTTTACCTTCTGCGCTGACCATCCCCTCGACGGGTCGCCCCGCTTGGCGGCGGTTCTCCAAGGGCAGATAGTCCATCGCCACCATGATGCCCTGCAAGTCGCGCCCCGGCAGCGAGAGGTCGCGGTGCTTCTGTGCGCCCACTGCTAAGCAAACCGCGTCGAAGTCCTCGCGGAGTTCTTCTAGCGTCACATCTTTGCCAACCTCAACACAAGGACGAAAAACGACTCCCTCCTCTTTCATCTGGTTCACGCGCCGCGCAACTTGATGCTTGGCGAACTTAAAGTCGGGGATGCCGTAGGTCATCAGCCCGCCGATGGCGTCGTCGCGCTCAAACACGGTGACGCTGTGCCCCGCGCGGTTAAGCTGTTGCGCGGCGGCGAGCCCAGCCGGACCGCTGCCGACGACCGCGACAGAGAAGCCGGTACGCTCCTCGGGCGGCTGCGGCGTAATCCAACCCTCTTGCCAGCCCTTATCCACGATAGCGCGTTCGATGCTCTTGATGGTTACAGGGTCATCGTTGTAGGCCAAGACGCAGGCATCTTCACACGGAGCAGGGCAGGTGTAGCCCGTAAACTCGGGGAAGTTGTTCGTCGCGTGGAGGCGCTCTAGCGCTGCTCGCCAATCCTCTTCATAGACCAAGTCGTTCCAGTCGGGGATGAGGTTGCCCAGTGGACAGCCGCCCATGCAGGTCGGCACACCGCAGTCCATACAGCGCCCGCCCTGTTTGCTGAGCTGCGCCTCGTCCCACACAGGCAGATAAATCTCGCTATAGTCCCCAATACGCTCGTCGGCGGAACGCTTGCCGATGGGGTTGCGGGAGGTTTCCAGATAACCGCTCGGGTGGTTCTCGCTCATGATTCCTCTTCCTGCTGCCGCTGGTGTTGAACTTGGCGGTGTTGATGCTGAACTTGCAGTTGAGTTTGCCTCTGCTCAGGTGGGGGCGGCGCGTCAGGCAAGACCTGTTTACCCTCGCGCTCCAGACGCGCCACCGCTTCGGCGTAAGCTTCAGGCATCACCTTGACAAACCTCGTTTGATGTTCACTCCAAGCCCCCAAAATCTCCTCGGCTTTGCTGCTGTTCGTGTAGAGCGCGTGGTTCTCTAAAAGCCGCTTGACCATCCTCACGTCGCGCTCGTTTTCCAAGGGCTCGAGCCTCACCCGCTCAGCATTCACCTTCGTTTCAAACCCTCCGGTCTCATCCCACACGAACGCCTCGCCGCCGCTCATGCCCGCTGCGAAGTTCTTGCCTGTCTTGCCAAGCACGACCACCACGCCGCCCGTCATATACTCACAGCCGTGATCGCCGACGCCCTCCACCACGCTCAGGACGCCCGAGTTGCGCACCGCGAAACGCTCGCCCGCCGCGCCGTTGATATAGACCTCGCCGCTCGTCGCGCCGTAGAGCGCCACGTTGCCGATGAGGATGTTTTGATTCGGCGTATAGGAAACCTCTAGGGGCGTCTCGATCATGATCTTGCCACCCGAAAGTCCCTTGCCGACGTAGTCGTTCGCCTCGCCCGTGAGGTGCAGGGTAATCCCTTTAGCAAGGAACGCCCCAAAGCTCTGCCCCGCCGAGCCCGTCAGGTTGACCTTGATGGTGTCATCTGAAAGCGTGCTACCGCCGAGCTGCTTAGCGACGACTGAGCTAAGCATCGTTCCGATTGTCCGGTCAGAATTGCGCACCTCGTGGTGCAAGGTGATGGCTTCACCCGTTTCTAGCGCAGACTTCGCCCCTTCGATAAGGTCTAAATCCAGCTTCTCGCCCAACTTGTGATTCTGCTCGCACGTTTTACGTGGGTCGTCTTCAGACGTTTCACAGTGAAGGAGTTGCGAGAGGTCAAACACGGTTCCCTTGGGGTGAGAGGCGTCTTTCTGCCGCAACTTGTCCACGCGCCCCACCATCTCGTCCACGGTGCGAAAGCCTAGCGCCGCCATAGTGGTGCGGACCTCCTGGGCCATAAAGCGCATGTAGCGAACCACGTGCTCTGGCTCACCGGCGAAGCGCTTGCGCAACTCGGGGTCTTGTGTGGCGACGCCGACCGAACAGGTGTTGCAGTGGCACTTGCGGAGCATCACACAACCCATTGCGACGAGCGGCGCAGTGCCAAAACCATACTGCTCTGCGCCTAAAAGGGCCGCGACGACCACGTCACGCCCCGTTTTCAAGCCGCCATCTGCGCGAAGACGGACCCTCGAGCGCAGCCGCGTGGCGAGTAGCGACTGATGTGCTTCGGCGAGCCCGAGTTCCCAGGGTGCGCCCGTTGACTTGATAGACGTTTTATTAGACGCGCCCGTCCCACCCGAGTCGCCGCTGATGAGAATCGCGTCCGCTTTCGCCTTGGCGACGCCCGCCGCGATGGTGCCGACGCCCGCTTTGGAGACGAGCTTGACGTGGACTTCGGCGTCAGGATTGGCACACTTGAGGTCGTGGATGAGTTGCGCTAGGTCCTCGATGGAGTAGATGTCGTGGTGCGGCGGCGGCGAGATGAGGCCGACGCCGGGGGTGGTGAAGCGCACGTCGGCGATAGTGTCGTCCACCTTTTCGCCCGGCAACTCGCCGCCTTCGCCCGGTTTGGAGCCCTGCGCCATCTTGATCTCTATCTGCTGCGCGTTCGCTAGATAGTCGATCGTCACGCCGAAGCGCCCCGACGCGACCTGCTTCATCGAGCAGGAGCGCTCCGTGCCGAAGCGCTCCGAAGGCTCGCCCCCTTCGCCCGTGCCGGAAACCCCGCCGATGCGGTTCATGGCGATGGCTAACGACTCGTGCGCCTCTTCGCTCAGCGAACCGAACGACATCGAGCCCGTCGCGAAGCGCTTCATGATGGCTTCGCACGGCTCGACCTCCTCGAGGGGAAGGGGTTCATCTAGGGTGTTGAACTCCAAGAGCCCCGCCAATGTCTGCAGCCGCGTGTCTTGTTCGTTGATGAAGTCAGCAAAGGTTTTATAAGCGTTCGCGTCGTCCGTTCTGACTGCGTGCTGGAGCTTGCCGATGGTGAGAGGGTTCCACTGATGCAACTCGCCGTCGCGCCGCCAATAGAGGTCGCCGCCTTGCTCGAGCCCCGTCCCCGTCACTGGGTTGACTTCAAACGCCGCCTCGTGCCGGTCCAACAGGTCACGCTCCAACTGAGATAATCCCACGCCCTCCACGTGCGCCGTCGTCCCTTCAAAGTAATTTTCGGTGAGGTCGAAGTCTAGGCCGATCGCCTGAAAGACCTGTGCGCCCTTGTAGCTTTCCAAAGTCGAGATGCCCATTTTCGACATCACTTTGAGGACGCCGTCCTCGAGCGCCGCCCTATAGCGGTTAACAGCCGTGGTTGCGTCCGGCCCCAGCGCCTTGCCCGCCAGCCCCGCGAGGCTGGAGAAGGCCAGCCACGGGTGCACCGCGTCCGCGCCGTAACCGATCAGCGTGCAGAAGTCGTGGACGGTGCGCGGGTCGCCGGACTCTAAGACCAGCCCCACATGTGTCCGCAAGCCCTTGCGGATGAGGTGGTGATGAACGGCTCCTACTGCTAAGAGGCTAGGTATGGCGACCCTTTCATCACTGATCCCTTTGTCGGATAAAACGAGCAGCTCGCAGTCGTCGCGAATCGCCTCGCATGCGCTCTGCCTGAGAGACGTGATGGCCTCTTCCAGAGAGGTCTCAATTGAGTAAGTAAGGTCTAAGGTGCAAGCGTAGAGCCCGTCTTGGCGTAACCCCTTGATGACCTCGACCTCTCGAGAGGTCAAGATGGGCGAGTCCAACAAGAGCCGCCGACAGTGTGCCGGAGTCTCGTCTAAGAGGTTGCGCTGCTTGCCGACGTGCGTTTGCAGCGAGGTCACGAGCGACTCACGCAGATAGTCTAAAGGTGGGTTGGAGACTTGGGCGAAGAGTTGCGTAAAGTAGCGTGATAAGGGTCTGTCTCGGCTGGACAGAGCGGCGGGCGGCGTGTCGCTACCCATCGCGCCGATGGGGTCTTTGCCCTCATTCGCCATCGGCGTGAGGAGGTAGCGAAGCTCCTCTAAGGTGTAGCCGAAGGCGCGTTGGTACTGGCGCAGGTTCTCTAAAGACGGGTCTGAAAACGGGGTTTCGGGTGAGAGGTCCGGTAAGAGATCATCTCCGCTCGCTTCAACCTCTTCGTTACCCACTTGAACAAGCTCACGCAACTTCACGCGGTTCTCGTCCAACCACCGCGCATACTTTTCATCCGTGAGCGCTCCGAAAATCTCTTCTTCGGGCACGATGCGGCCCTCGTTGGTGTCGGCTAAAAACATCTGTCCGGGCTCGAGCCGCCCCTTAAACGCGACCTCTTTGGGTGGCGTTTGCAGCACGCCCGCCTCGCTCGCCATGATGAGCAACCCCGACTTCGTCACCAAGTAGCGGCACGGCCTGAGCCCGTTGCGGTCCAGCACGGCGGCGACGCGGCTGCCATCCGTCACGGCAATTAGAGCAGGGCCGTCCCACGGCTCGACGAGCGTCGAGTGGTAATCGTAAAAGGCGCGTCGCTTATCGCTCATAGCAAAGTCCTTTTGCCACGCTTCGGGGACGAGCATCCGCAGGGCGTGAGGCAGATCGCGTCCGGCGGCGATGAGAAGTTCTAAAACGCTGTCTAGCGCGGCGGTGTCGCTCGAGCCCTCTGGCACCAGTGGCGTGAGCGCTCCTATATCCCCAAGTGTGTCCGAAGATAAAACAGCCTCACGCGCCCGCATCCAGTTGAGGTTGCCGCGTAGCGTGTTGATTTCGCCGTTGTGAATGATGGTGCGGTACGGGTGGGCGAGTTTCCACGCGCCGAGCGTGTTGGTGGAGAAGCGGGCGTGGACTAAGGTGAGGCTCGAGGCCACCCTTTCATCCGCCAAATCAGGATAGTAGCTCCTAAGCTGATGGCAGGTCAAAAGCCCTTTGTAGACGATGCGCCGCCGGTCGAGTGAGCAGATGTAGAATGAGTCAAAATTATCCGGCGCGTTCGTTCTGACCTCTCGGTCAATTCGGTGTCGCAATATGTAGAGCTGCGCGTCGAAGGCTTCTGGCCTTGAATTCTCTTGCGGTTTAACAAAAAGCTGCGCCACAGCGGGTTCACTCCGCAGCGCAGTCTCACCGAGTCCAGTGTTGTCGGTAGGCACATCGCGCCAAGCGATGACCTCGAAACCCGACGCTTCTACAACCGTTTCGATGAGGTCGCGGAGCGTGCGCTGCTCGAACCTCTCTTTAGGCATGAATATCTGACCCACACCGTAACTACCCGCCTCACCTAACTCGGGTAAGAGGTCAGCAAAAAAAGCGTGCGGCACCTGCAGCATCATGCCCGCGCCGTCACCCGTCGCCTCTTCCGCACCTCTCGCGCCCCGGTGGTCGAGGTTCGCCAAGAGGTCGAGCCCTTGCTGTACCAAGCTGTGCCGCTTCTCCCCTTTCAGGTCCACGAGGACGCCCACCCCGCAGTTCGCGTGCTCATAGGTCGGGTCAAAAAGTCCTAGCCTATCTCGGTTCATGGGCGCTCTCCTTTTGGGGTTTAGAGGTTTAGCGTGATCGCTGTTGCGAACTGTGTAAGCGAAAGTGTACAAAGTGCATAAAATAGCGCAACAGCCGCGTTTATTTGTATTTTTTACCATGTGAGCGGGTGTTAAGTATAGTCTTAACGGACACGTTGGGTTGGAGGGCTCGAGACATTCACTTACATTCAGCGCATCTTTTAGCCAGAGAAAGACCTCGCTGAGGCTCGAGCGGGGCGACTATTAAGGCAGCGCCACCTCACCCCATAACAAACAGTGGTCCGAGCCCGTCTCCTGGCAATCCACGCCCGCGTCTAAAGGCGTCATATCCTCTGAAACCCAGATGTGGTCGATGCGGATGAAGGGAAAGGGCGGCAGGTCTCTGTTTGCGGGAAAGGTAAACCCAAACCCTCCCTCAGCTTCGCGGTAGACGTTTTCAAAGGCGGAGAAGTCGCGGTAGGCCGCTTCGAAGTCACTCAGGTTGAAGTCTCCCAAAATAACGACGGGTTGCTGCGCCTCGTCCGCTTGTTCTAAAATACCCGCTAAGTTATCGTTGCGCACGCTTGCGTCGTAGCTGCGAACCGTAGACAAAAAGACCTCTTCGGGCAAGTCGTTGCCGAAGGGCGTCGGCGGATGGACGTTGATAAAAGTGACGCTTTGACCCTCTAAGCTCAGGCTGACCTCTTGCACCCTGGTCTGCGGGTCATAAGCTTCGGCCTCTAAGGGATAGCGGCTAACGACCCCTAAACCTATCGAGGGTTCTCTGCCGAGCGTCTCGTAAGCGTTCAAAACTTGATGCGGATAGTCCTCCAACGTGCTGAGCGCCTCAGCCACGTCAGGTGAGAGTTCTTGCACGGCGATGACGTCCGGGTCGTGCGCCAAAATCGCGCCCAGGATGCGCTCCGTGTCGTCGTTTCTAGCGAGTTGATTGAGCGTCACAATGCGCAAGGTGGACGCTTCCGGCGCTACGTCTGGAATGCCCCTGGGTAAGAGCCAACTCCCGAAGAGAAGCACGAAGAGCGCGTAGAACGATAAGGTCGCGATTCTAAGCTGTATGGAGTTGATGAAAAACGCTAAGGGGATGAGCAAGATAAGGGGCAAAAACCAGAGCGCGGTGAAGATGTTGGGCAGCGCGACCCAAGTGGGTGGGTCAACGAGGGCGATGTTGAGCAGGGCGAGCAGCGCTAAGATAAAGACGTAGAGGGATACAGCAGTGGCAAAGATACGGTGAATCATAAAGCAGGTATCATCTGGTCAAGAACGCTCTCAGTGAATAAGACGTTGACTAACATGCACATTATGTGATGATACCTGCACTCAACCAATTCAGCATGTTGTGGACCTACCAGTTAACTTGAGTCTAAGCTAGAAAGGCGTACCTCGTCACCTGCTCGTCAACCTAGTCGCTCCTCGAGCCCGAACCATCCACAGCCAAATTTGACCTCTTAGCCCGTTTACGCTGTAAACGCCGCACCTCTAAAAAGCCCTGCAAATTAACGATGAAGTGCGCGATGATAGCGGCCCAGAGGCTCCCCGTCAGGAGTGTCACGTAGCCAAACGCCAGACCTGCAGCGAAGGTGTAAACCATATAACTCCACCCTTTGAGCGGCGCGGGGTGCATCAACCCAAACACGAGCGCTTGTCCCCACACGCCAAGAGATGAAACGCCCAAAAGCGAGAGGAGTGCGCCGCGAAAGAACAATTCTTCGGAAACGGAGGTAAGGGCGGCGAGTGCAAAGGCGAGAGGTAGCGAGATAGGTAGACGCGCTAAGGCACGCTCCAAGAGCTTGCTCGCCACGCGGAACGAGGGGAGCAGTTTTTCTAGGAGCCACGCCCCGCCAAGCAGTCCACCTGCGAGCACAGCGGCGGTCAGTAAGACCGTGGGGAGCCCCGCGTCAGCGTCTAGTCTCAGTGGGCGAAACAGCAACCAGCCACCGCCTAAAAGCCCTGTCAGCAAACTCGGCGCAAAGATGAGGAGGTGTCTACCCTTGAGGCTGTCATTCAACAGGCTTAGAAACTCTCTTTTACCCCACTCATCAACTCGTCGCTGAGTTCGGGGCCGTCTGCGTCGCCGTGCAGCACAGATACGTCACCCGTGGATTCGAACACGACCGCACGGACCTGATTTAAGTTGAGCACGTTCGCCTCGCGCAGCTTGCCGAAGAGGTCATCCTCGGTGACACGAGCTTTTTTGAGATTCTCGTGGTAGATGGTTTGCCCTTTCATCAAGTAGAGCGGCTCGTTATCGAGGAGTTGCCGCATCCCCTTGCCCTGCACGCGCAGCGAGGCGACGAGGCGCTGCCCCGCAAAGATGGAGGCGAGGGCAACCGCGCCGCGCAAGAGGGGCGGGTCCGATGAGATGATCGTCCCTGCAAAGAGCGAGCCCACGGCGACGGTCATGGCGAAGTCGAAGCCCGACATCTTGGAGAATGAGCGCAAGCCGTTGACGCGCGTTAAAAGGATGATAACGCCGTAGGTACCTATGGTCGTCAAGATGATGAGGGGGACGCTCGCCCATGAGGTCAGCATCCACTGGGCTACAGTTTCCATGTGCTCTCCATATCAGTCTCCTTTTGGATTGTAGTGTATCGGCCTATCACGGCAGCTAATCCACGCTCAGGCTTGCTTCTGAACGCCCGTCATGACCTCTTCACTCAGCTCGTCGTCAGGGTCGGGCAGGTTGCACAAGACCGAAATATCGCCTGTAGACTCCAAAACTACTGCCCGCACCTGCTTGAGGTTCACCACGTTGGCCTCGCGCAGCTTGCCGTAGAGGTCTTTCTGGGTGACGCGCACCCGGCTCAAGTTCTCGTGCAAAATCGTGGGGCCGTCCATGAGCAAAACGGGCGAGTTGTCGATGAGGTTGCGCAGGTCTTCGTCCCTCGAGCGCAAAAACGCCACCACGCGCTGGCACGCGAAGATCGTGGCGAGCGCCGTGATGCCCTGGAGCATAGGCGGCGTCCCGGTAGCAATCGTGGTAGCGAAAAGCGAGCCGATGGCAACCGTCATCGCAAAGTCGAAGCCCGACATCTTGGAGAACGAGCGCAGCCCGTTGAGGCGCGTCAAGAGGACGATGGCGCTGTATACGCCTACGGTGGTGAGGATGATGAGCGGTATCTTGTCCCACGACATCAGCAGCCAATCGGCGACGGTATTTTCTTCTGTACCCATAATGAACCCCCTTCTTTCCGAAGACAACAGTATCACGTCCCTTTACCGCTAAGTAGAACGTGCCCCGTTATAACAGCTATACTCAACTGTGGAGTCCTATGGCGCTTAAACGTTCCCTCTTAAATGTAGAGGAGTACCTCGAGTTTGAAGCCAAGAGCCCCGTCAAGCACGATTACGTCGCGGGTGAGGTCTTCGCTCTGGCAGGTACAACGGATATACACAATCAACTCGCGCTCAATTTGGTCGTCAAGCTGTGGGCGAGCGCAAGAGCGAGAGGTTGCCGCGTCTTTGCGAGCGATATGAAGGTGCGCACACCGAGGAATGCGCTCTACTACCCCGATGTGATGGTGGTGTGTGACGAGGACGATAATCCACTCGTTAAAACCAAGCCTTGCTTAATCATCGAGGTGCTTTCAAAGAGTACAGAGCTTATTGACAAACGTGAGAAGTTAGAGGCGTATCAGAGCATCCCTTCTCTCCAGACTTACGCGCTCGTGGCAAGCGAAGGACAACAAGTTGATTATTACGCTAAGCGCGAAGGCACTTGGCTGCGCGAAGTTGTCACAGATGAAAACAACCTCTACCTCGCCTGCTTAGACCTCTCGCTGAGTTTAGCCGACATTTACGAAGGACTGTGACGCAAATTCCGTAAGAACACCTCAACCTGCCGAGGATTTTGTAAGTGGACGATGGTCTTACCCTCTAAGCTTTTCAGCTTCTCCAAAATAAGAGGTCGCCGCGTTGTAGGATAGTTCCAGATGTAGCGAAAGAAGTCCATGTCGAGCTTTTCGGGGTTGTCAGGGGCCATATCGGGGCGGGTCGTATTGCGATAAGTAGCCTAGCGTTTGAGGACGCGGACCACACAAAAGAGTCTCGGCATATCGAGGAATATCACTGTGTCAGCCGCATCTAACCTCTCGTTCATCGTGCTGCCGTAGTTGCCGTCCATGACCCAGCGCTCACGCTCTAACAAAGTTTCGTGTCGCCGCTCCCACTCGGGTATGGGCGTCTCTGTCCAATGAGGATTCCAGAAGTGCTGGTCCAAGTGGATGACGGGTAGCCCTGTCACCTCCCCCAACCTCTTCGCCAAGGTGGACTTGCCCGCGCCACCAGAACCGATGATTGCCACGCGCTTCACGCTAAAAAATCCATCTCACGTCCTTGTCCGGTCTCGAGCGCTCTCTGATACACCTGCCACGCCGCCACCAAATCCATCCAAGCCAGCCCGACCCCGCTATAGATCGTAATCTGCTCCGCTCGCTCACGCCCTGGCTTCACGCCCGCAATGACCTCGCCGAGTTCAGCGTGAATCACGTCCGCACCTAAGCCAACGTTGCCGACTGCGCCCATCTCCACTGCTAAGGTTCTATGGTCGCAGACAAACATACTCTCTTCGATGAGGTCCGCCGAGACCTCCGCCTTGCCGGGTTCGTCCGCGCTGTGCTCCGTGATGTGTGTTGTCACGTGCGCACCCGCCGAGACCATCCCCGAGGTGAGAAAGGGTCTTTGCGACCCCATTTGATCAGTTGCGCAGACGATGACGTCCGCATCTGAAACGGCTTCGGCGAGCGTATCGGCAGCCGTGACCTTCGCGCCTGTTGCTTCCGCGATGCGTCTCACGAACAGTCCGGTCTTGAAAGGGACACTGTCGAACACCCTGACTTGCTCCACACGCCGCACCTCTTTGAGCAGCCGCGCCTGCTGCTCGCCCTGCTTACCTGCGCCAATAATAGCGACGCGCTCTGCGTCCGCCCGCGCCAACACATCCGCCGCGACAGCTCCCGCCACGGCGGTGCGAACGGCGGTGAGATAGCCTGACTCCATCACCGCCAAAAGCGCTCCGGTAGAGAGGTCGTGCAAATGGATGAGCCCGCGAATCGCTGAGTTTTGCCCTGGATTCGCGTGGACTTTGACGGTGTAGGCAGGAATGTCAGAAACAAGACCGGGAAAGAGCACCGTTACGCTGCTATCCTCTTGTGACAGCGGCGAACGGGCTCTTTGTGTAGGAATACGTGCAGGGATAGCCCCGGACGCACGCCCCTTAAATGCCTCTTTCATCGGTGTTAAAAGTGCGGCGGGCTCTGAAAGGTCTTGCACCTCTTGACGGGTGAGCAAAAGCGTCGGCATAAGCTCAAGTTTACCGGAGCTACGCAAAGAGCAGCGTGAACCCCAATGTTGCCGCGCCGACAAAGATGAACTGCCACCCCGCCACCGCACCCTGACGCCGCGTCCGCTTATATTCCTCCAAGTCATCCTCTCATGAGGTCGTCCGGGTATAGCGCCGCGTTGTGAGGGCCGTCTTAACACTTCCGCCTTGTATGGAAAGCGCACCGAATAAGAGCAAGAGTGCCCCCACCCCGTAGTGGGGCCACGTGCCTCAGCCGAGCAGAAACTGACAGAGATACAAAACAAGGTTGATACCTGCTGCGCTAGACAGCACAATCAATAGACCTCTTGCAAAAGTACCGCTTCATCCGCTGAGGGCGTTGCTTCGTCGTTCATCCCCGAAAGGGGGCAGAACTTCGTACACTACGCCTACTCGTTCCACTCGGCAAAAGCTAAAGGGCGGACATGCGTCCGCCTCCCACTTTCGCAAGAGGTTTAATGTGCCTTGCAGAGCCTTCACACTTTCCCCCTCTCACGTAACTTTAGGGTAACATCTCTGCTTAATATGTCTGAAGTTCAATGTGAGGGGGCATGGTGAAGCAAGACGGGGCGAATCAAGGTAGTCGAGACGAGCGAGCTAAACGTGAAGACGCAACCTACCAGCGTCGGCTCATCTACACTGTTTTAGTCGTTGGGCTTTTTGCAGGTCTTATCCTCTTCATCTGGCGTATCGCCGACGTACTGCTGCTCCTCTTTATCGGTCTCTTGCTCGCCATCTTGCTGCGGACGCTCGCTCACCCGCTCACGCGCCGCACGCCGCTGCCTGCGAGCGCGTCTTTAGCTGCCGTCATCGTGTTGCTCGTGGCGCTTTTCGGCGCAGGCGGCACCTTGCTCGCGCCGCAACTCGCGGACCAAATCAGCGGTTTAGTTGAGCAACTCCCTGAAGCGGTGAATGAGGTGCAGAGGTCACTCAACCAATACGCTTGGTCGGAGCCGCTCTTAAACCGTTTACAATCCGTGCGGCAGGGGAGCAATTTTCTTTCGCGCATCACCGGGACTTTTTCGACAACGCTCAACGCGCTCACGCACACGATCTTCATCCTCTTCGTCGGCGTGTTCTTGGCAAGCCACCCCGCGCTCTACCGCGCAGGCTTCCTCAAGCTCGTGCCGCCTAAGCGCCGCGAACGCGCCGCAGAGGTTACGGATGAAGTTGTGCAGACGCTCCGCGAGTGGCTTTTAGGTCGCTTCGTCTCGATGGCGGTCATCGGTGTGGTGGCGGGCGTGGGGCTATGGCTCATCGGCGTGCCCTTAGCGCCCTCGCTCGGTATCTTGACGGGGCTTTTGGAGTTTATCCCCGTCATCGGACCCTTTATCGCGGCGGTGCCCGCTATCTTGCTCGCCTTTACGAATGGACCGGGGCAAGTGCTGTGGGTGATTGGGCTCTTTATCGCGATTGAACAGTTAGAGGGCAACCTCTTGGTCCCTTTGGTGCAGCAGCGCACCGTCTCGCTCCCGCCCGCGCTGACGCTCACCTCGGTACTTGTCTTCGGCGTGATGTTTGGCTTTTTGGGACTGCTGGTAGCAACCCCTCTTGCAGCGGTGATTTTGGTGTTGGTGCGGCGGCTTTACGTCGAAGATGCATTGGGGGATACGCCGGATATCGAGTCTTAAAGTTCAGATTAAGAGCAGCAATGAGTTCCGAGCAATGAGTGGACAGCTTTTGACTTTCACTTTTAACTCATTGCTCGCCGTTCGCCCAGCTTGACTGGGTTGCTTTTAACTACCTTCACCTCGAGTCCCCACCCAAAACAAACTTATGTGGCGTAAGGCTCGAGTCACAAGGATTTCGCCATCACGTATTCGTGAACGTAGCGCCCAGCCACCTTTAAGCTGTTGCGCAAAAGTCCTTCTACCAAGAATCCTCTTTTAAGGTAGAGCGCTAAGCCCGCGTGGTTGTGGGTCATGACGGTGAGTTCTAAGCGGGTGATGTCACGCGCTACCGCCCACCTCTCTACATGCTCAAAAAGCAATGTGCCGACGCCCCGACCCGCAAAGGCTTGCAAAATACCGATCACAAGATAGGCACAGTGGCGTTTGCGCTGGGGCTGAAAGCCGTGAAGCGCGAGAAAGCCGATAAGCGTTTCACCCTCTTGCGCAACGAAAATAGTTTCATTCTGCGCCAAATTCTCAATTTTGCGACGTTGTTCTTGTACGCTCAGGGTGCGCTCACCAGGCTCCAACATCATCAGCGTGGTTTCGCTGTCGAGCTGTTTGCAGAGGGCTAAAAACGTCTCAGCGTCGCCGGGTCGAACCTCTCGCACGTGATACTGCATCCCAACACCATACAAGAGGTTGGAAGACTGAGCATATTGTCCCCTGAATTCTGCGACGCTGCTGTCACCCTGTTCACGAAGTTACTAGCGGGAACGGTCCATTTCATGGGAGGCAAGCCGATCCACGCGACGCGCAGCCCAGTTGTCGAAGGGTCTCGTTTAGCTACGCTAAAACCTTGTAATTGGCTACTGCCAAAACTTCGTTTGCGTAGCCCTCCTTCGGGAGAACTTCCAATCCCAACCTGTTGAGATTGCGAGACGAGATTCTTCGACTCCACGGAGCCTGTCCTGAGCTTGCCGAAGGGTTCCGCTCAGAATGACAACAGCGGTAGTGTGTCACCCTGTTCACGAAGTTACTAGCGGGAGCGCGCCACTAGGTGATCACGTAAAGTGACCAGCTCTTAGCCGTAACCTGTGCGTGACGCGCAGCCCGGTTGTCGAAGGGTCTCGCTTTGCACTCTCTGACAGAGGAGTCAGCAAGGTCAGAGATTCTTCGACGGAGTCTATCCTGTAAAGGGCTCAGAATGACAACACTCTTTAGCTGACAGCGCACTAAGAAACCTTCGGCCCCACCGCCATAAATGCGTCCATGTCCTCTGGGTGGAGCGGTTGGGCGAAGAGATAGCCCTGGCCGTATTCGCAGCCCAAGGAGCGGAGCAGTTCCAACTGTTCGCCCGTCTCGATGCCTTCAGCCACCACCTTGAGCTTGAGGGTCTGCGCCATTGCGATGACGGTGCGCACCAACTCGGCGCTTTCAGGGCTGCGCATCATCTGGTCCACGAAGGAGCGGTCGATTTTGAGCGTGCTGACGGGTAGATGCTGCAAGTAGGCTAGCGACGAGTAGCCCGTGCCGAAGTCGTCGATGTGAAGCTGGACGCCCAGGGCGCGAATCTCCTCTAAGGTCTGAGTCACCGCGCTCAGGTCTTTCATCAGGGTGCTCTCGGTGATCTCGAGCTTCAAATCGCGGGCCGGAAAGCCCGTTTGCGCCAGAACGTCGGCCAAGTAGCGCGGCAAGTCCGGTGCGGCGACGCTCTGGCCCGAGAGGTTGACGCTCAAGGTGAGGGGCGGCCTTTGCGGATAGACGCGCTGCCACGCGCTGACCTGCTCGCAGGCGCGGCGCAGCACGAAGCGGTCCAACTCGGTGATGAGGCCCGTATCTTCGGCTAAGGGCACGAACTCCTGCGGCGAGAGGCTGCCGCGCGTCGGGTGGACCCAGCGCACGAGCGCCTCGAAGCCGGCGGGCTGCGCGTTGTCCACGGTGACGATAGGCTGGTAGTGAAGCCCCAACGCGCCTCTTGACAGCGCCTCGCGCAGGTCGCGCTCCAAGGCTAAGTGACCCAAAACCTCTTGGCGCAGCTCGAGGGTGAAGAGTTGCGAGCGCGCCTTGCCGAGCGCCTTAGCGCGGTACATGGCGATGTCCGCGTCACGCACGACCTCGTCGGCGCGGTCGTAGCCGATCTCACCAGGGTGTACGGCGTGCTGCCCCCTTTCGGGGATGAGCGACGAGGCAACGACGCCGATGCTCGCGGTCGCCATAACGGGTTGCCCCACGAGGTCGAAAGGGCGCGAACAGACCTGCTGGACGCGCTCGGCGCTGCGCATAACTTCGTCCACATCGGTCATGTCCTCCAAGAGCACGGTGAACTCGTCGCCGCCGAGCCGCGCGACCGTGTCAGCGGGGCGCACGCACGTCTCTAAGCGCTTGCCGATCGCTTTGAGAAGCGCGTCGCCAGCGGCGTGGCCCAGGGTATCGTTCACAACTTTGAAGCGGTCGAAGTCCAGGAAGAGCACGGCGAAGCCGACGTTGGGGTTGCGCTTCTCGCGCTTCAAGGCTTGCGTCAGGCGGTCCATGAAGAGCGTGCGGTTAGCGAGACCCGTCAGGGCGTCGTAGAGGGCGCTGCGCTCCAAGGCCGCCTCCGCCTCCTTGCGCTCGGACACGTCACGCGAGGTACTCACCAGGCGCTGCACCTGACCATCATTTGTGCGGGCCACCTGCACGTGGGTCTCGAGCCAGACCGTGTGTCCCTCCTTGTGCCGCGCCCGGTAGGTCACGTAGGGCCGCTCGCCGCGAATCGCCTCTTTGAGCGCACCCTGGCGCAGCCACACGAGGTCGTCGGGGTGCGCCCACTCCAGGGGGTCGCGGTGCAGCATCTCTTCGGGTGCGTAGCCGAGCAGACGTTCGCACGACGGACTGATGTAGCTGAGCGGATCATCCGGTTCATGCAGCGCGACGAGGTCGTGCATCGTCTCAGTCAGAAAGCGAAAGCGCCTCTCGCTCTGGCGCACCTCTTCGACTTCGCGCCCCAGCCGCGCGACCACAGCGGTCGTCATCGCGTTAAAGGTCTCAGCGACTTCGCCGATAGGGTCGGCGCTCGTGACCGCGAGGGGCTCGAGCTGCACGTCTTTTTGCTGCGCCGCGCGGATGAGCGCCCGCATCCCGAGAACGACCCGCTCCAGTTCGCGCGACACTACCCGCTCAAAGAGCAGGTAGTTCACGTGACCCACGGTGAGGCCCGCCGCGACGCAGAGGCCAAAAAAGAGGGGTGAGAGCGCCCGCTCGGTCTCCAGAATCAGCGCGGCTAGAGGGGGAAAGAGAAGTCCGATCAACGTACCAAAGGCGAGCATGACAAGTCGGAGCTGCCGAAAGACGCTCCGACGAGAGAATAAGTTCATGAGAACCAGCTTAACGAGGGGAAGGGTGTGACGCTTTTACAAACCTCACTCGGTGAGGGGTTGGGAACGAGAGGCTGAACGAGAGACTCGAGCCGACCTATGGGTTGCGCTACACCCAGCCTTGCTCGCGGGCGTAACGCTCGAGCACCGCCTCCGCCTCTTCCCTATCGCGCACATCCCCCACCGCCTCCGCCTCCTGCACGAAGCGCACGGCTTCACCGACTCTCGGGCCGGGCTCGAGGCTGAGCAGCGCCATCACATCGCGTCCGTCCAAAAGAGGTTTCTCAGGCGCAGGCTCCGCCAGGATTTCCAACACGCGCCCTAGCGCCAAGCGGTAGGCTTGCCGCCCCGCCTCGGACGCCCTGCGCCCCCGCGCCGCCTCACGGTCAGCGATCATCAGCTTCAAGAGGTCAGGGAGCAGCTCACGGCGGCGGTGCACGAAGCGCCGTGCCTCTCTACCGTTTTTCGGCAGCGGCAGCATGTGGTAGCGCACCAAGGCGCTCACTTTATCTGCAAGCTCGCTCGGTTGACGCAGGCGGCGCAGCATCTTCTTAGCGAGGTCGCTGCCGACTTTATCGTGCGCGTAAAAGGTCATGCGACGCCTAACCTCATCGTAAGCCTTTGTCGGCGGCTTGCCGATGTCGTGCAAGAGCGTGCCGTAGCGGAGCGCGAGGTCGGCGTCGGGGAAGCCGTGCAGGAGTTGGTTCAAGGCTTCTATGGAGTGGTGCAGTACGTCCAAGTGGTGCAGGCTGCCCTGTTCGACGCCCTCCGCGTCGGCGAGTTCGGGGAGGTAGACCCTTAAGAGTCCTAGTTCGTGAAGCAGTTTGACACCTTGTGCGGCCTTTTCACTCATCATGAGCTGAGCGAGTTCTTCCCCAACGCGCTCCCAAGCCGGAAGAGGTTCGGCCTTAGCAACCTGCGCGGCAGCGTGTTCACGGATGGCCTGAGCGGTATCGGGCTCCAGTTCAAATCCCAACGTTCCTAATGTTGCTGTAAAACGTGCCCCTCGCAGAGGTCGCAAGGGGTCGCTGCTGAGGTTATCGCGGCTCACCATTCTGAGTTTCTTCGCCGCTAAATCCTCACGCCCGTTGGTTGGGTCAACGAGGTTCCCCGCTAAATCCAGCGCAAGGGCGTTGATAGTAAAGTCTCGCTCCCCTAAATTCTCCTCAATCTCACCCGTCAGCGGCGCATAATCTCTCACTTCTTCACCTGCCACCACCCGCCAGTGACCTCTCGCCGCGTCCAACACAAAGGCGCTACCGCCGAGACTATCGCCCGCCTCTTTCGCACTCCGCTCAGGGTCGGGCACGACCCAATCCAAATCGTTGGTCGTTCGGCCCAAAAGCGTGTCGCGCACCGCGCCACCGACCAAATACGCGCCCGCATCATCTGAAGAGGGTAGTGGCGTAAACTGGCGCATGTCCACCTTATTTTCTACTGTCTCTTTCTTAGCGAAAAGCCCCTTGAATAATCGCATCGAGACTATTATATGACCCCCGATAAAAAACCCGGCAAACCCAAACGCATCGGTTTAACGGGCAACATCGGCTCGGGCAAATCCACGGTGGCGCACCTCTTGGTGGAGAAGGGCGCGGCGCTCATTGACTCGGACGCGCTGGCGCGAGAGGCGACGCAAGACCCCGAAGTGTTGCAGCAAATTGCCGACGCATTAGACGACGACCTCATCCAAAACGGCGAACTTGACCGCCCCGCCACAGCGGAGCGCGTATTTGGCGACAAGGAAGTGAGGGAGACCTTGAACGGCATCATTCATCCGTGGGTAAGGCAAAAAAGCGAGGCGCGGGCGAAGGAATTGGAACAGAGTTCACCGCCACCTGAGCTTATCCTCATGGACATTCCGCTGCTTTACGAAAACGGTTTAGAAAGAGGGTTAGACGCTGTTATTGTGGTAGACGCGCCCTTAGAGATTCGCGTGGAGCGCGTGCGGGAGCGTAGCGGCTTGAAGGAGCAAGAGGTCAGGGCGAGGGATGAGGCGCAGATGCCCTTAGAGGAAAAGGTTGAGCGGGCGGATTATGTGGTGGATAATGGTGGGGATAAAGAAGCGCTTGGGGCTGGGCTCGAGCGTCTCTGGTCCCAACTAACCTCTTAAAGATTAGGGGTGAACGTTGAAGCCGAAACGCAGCTTTGCGCCGAAGCCGCTTTCATCCCTCGAGCCGAAGTTAGAGGTTTGTCCACTTGCGATATAGTAGCCGGGGTTGACTTCGGTGAAAAAGCCGAGGTGCGAGAAGAGGCCAAGCTCCGCGCCCACTACACCGTGCACATTAAAGACTGTGACGTCGCTAAGGCCGACATTGAGCCCTGCCCCCGTGCCGAGATAGACCAGAGGGCGATTAGATACAGGGACGAGGATATCGCTGCTCAGCTCTAAAAAGTCGCTAAAGTCTGTGCCAATAATCTCACGAAAGCCAAAGGAGCCAAACAGCGCGTAGTCACCCGCTTGTATCTCGACAAAGGTGGGCGGAAAGAGGTAGACGTCACCGTAACTAAAATAATCATCCGCTGCCGGACCCAACTCGGCTTTGAGCCCTACGCCGATAAAGCCTGACTGCGCCGAGGCGCTTCCTAAAACCGCTAAAACGGAAAGAGATATGAGCACATGTTTCATCTATAATCCTCCAAGAATTACCCAACTTCCAGGCATCAAATCTTGAGGAGCATAGCGTGTTCACCCTGCGCCTGGCGCACGTTTTCTCACACCTACGTCTTTTTGAACTTCACTGAACGATGAGTTTCGGGGATAGCGTGGGACTCGAGGTCAACTCTGAACGACAACCTCTCGAGCAACACATGATAGGTGCGCAGCAGTTCACGTCACCTCTTGCGTTTATGATGAACGGGACAGGAGACCTTATGAGCAAGTGGACCGCGAACGACATCCCCGACCAGACGGGCCGCACCGTCATCGTCACCGGAGCCAATAGCGGCATCGGCTTCGAGACGACGAAGGCGTTGGCGGCCAAAGGCGCGACGCTCGTCATGGCCTGCCGCAATCTGGACAAAGCCAACGCTGCCGCAAACGACATCCGACAAGAGGTCACCCAAGAGAGTAATGGGGCGCGTTTAGACATTCTCCCGCTCGACTTAGCCGACCTCGCCTCGGTGCGCACCTTTGCCGAGTCGTTCAAGGCGAAGTATGACCGGCTCGATTTGCTCATCAACAACGCAGGCGTGATGGTGCCGCCCTATACGAAGACGGCGGACGGTTTCGAGTTGCAGTTCGGCGCGAATCACCTGGGCCACTTTGCGCTGACGGGGAGGCTTATGGAGCAGCTTTTAGGGACGCAGGGCTCGAGAATCGTATCGGTAAGCAGCGGCGCACACCGCATGGGGACGATGGACTTCGGCAATCTCCAGGCTGAGCAAGGGTACAAGCCGTGGCAAGCTTACGGGCGCAGCAAATTGGCGAACTTGCTCTTCACCTTAGAGTTGCAAAACCGCCTGGAAGCTGCTAAAGCCGACACCATCGCTGTCGCGGCGCACCCCGGCGGCACGAAGACAAACTTGCAGAGCAACATGTCGCGCTTTTTAAGGCCGCTGGCTAACCTCATCATGCAGGAGCAAGCGATGGGCGCACTGCCGACGCTCTACGCGGCGACTGCGCCGGGTGTCAAAGGGAACGACTACTACGGGCCGGACGGCTTTCAGGAGATGCAGGGCTATCCGACGCGGGTGGACTCGTCAGAGGAATCACAAGATGTCGGAAAGGCGCGGCAATTGTGGGTGGAGTCGGAGCGGTTGACGGGCGTGCGTTACGAGGCGTTGGAGACTGTTGCAGCGAAGTAACCTAATACGCTCCGTCCCCCTCCAGTACGACCTTCACCGTCGCCATCAAAATGACAATATCGAGCCACACCGACCAGTTGCGGATGTAGAAGCTGTCTAACGCCACGCGGTGCGGATAGTCCGTGTCACTCCGCCCCGAGACCTGCCAGTAGCCCGTCATGCCGGGGCGCACAAGCTTGTAGAGTTCGAAGGCCGTGTGATAACGCGGAATTTCTTCGTCGATGATGGGGCGCGGCCCGACCAAACTCATCTCGCCGACGAGCACGTTCCAGAGTTGCGGCAGTTCGTCCAGGCTCGTCTTGCGCAAAAACTTGCCGACGCGCGTGATGCGTGGGTCGTTTTGTAGCTTGAAGCTGGTCTGCCACTCCTGCGCCAAGATGGGGTCGTTCGCTAAATGCGTCTCCAACACCGCTTGCGCGTTCGGAACCATCGTGCGGAACTTCCAGGTGGTGAAGTGCTCGCCATCCTGTCCGACACGTTTGTGTCCAAAAAAGACCCGTCCGGGCGAGTCGAGGTAGATAGCCAGCATCAAAAGCAGCAAAAAGGGGCTGATGAGGACGCCACCCACCACCACGCCGATGAGGTCCAAGGCGCGTTTGACGCTCTGGTTGAGCTTGGAGTGGAGCGCGTTATCGACCTCCAAGGCCAAGAGGTTGTCGAGCGACCCGGCCCGCACGCCGTAGACGGGCAACCCTTCGATGTGCGGCACGAACTGAACCTGCTTAAAGGCGCGGCCTTGGGTGTTGAGAAGCTGCGTCAAGGTGTTGTCCGAGGCGTGTGAGATGGCGACGATAGCGTGGCGTACACCTCTTACCCTGGCAAAAAACTGGGCATCTTGCAGCGTGCCGATGACGCGCAAGCCTTCGACCTCTTGCCCCTGCTTGGCGGGGTCGTCATCGAACAGTGCTACCGGATGAAGGCCGTCTAATGGCCGCTGCTGGAGCGCCCGCGCCACGCGCCGCCCCGCGTTGCCCGCACCAAGAATCACCACCTCGCGCCCCCACAGCTCGAAGTGATGGAGCACGTACTTGGCGACCGTGCGGCCCAGCGGGGCGAGCACCGCGCTGAAAACGATAGTCAAGACGAGCACCGTGCCGGGAATGGGCAACTCCTCGCTGAAGAGGGCGCTGCCCGCTGTGAGGATGAGGCCCGCGTAGGCGGCGCTCAGGACCTGCTTGCGCAGTTCTTGAGGCGCGGTGAGGCCGTAACCGGGGTAGAGCCCCTCGCGCCAAGCCATGAGCGGCCACAGCAGCAGCGCGTAGCCGATTGCGCCTGTCGGCGAGACGATAGAGCCCGCGTCGAAGTTGAAGACGCGCCCGGCCCACCACAAGCAGAGCGCCGCGATGTTAAAGGCGGCCAGCGCGGTGAGAAAGTCGGTGGCGCAAAGGGCCAAGCGCACGCCGACCTGTTTGGCGGTGGCTTCTTGCTGGGCGGGCACGTGCCGCGTGGTGGCTCGCCAGCCTGCGACGGCGGCCAAGGGGTAGAGGACGCCGCCATAGAGGAGGGTCGTGTCGAACATGTTCGCGGTGAGCAGGGCGGCGAAGACGACCAAAAAGGCCGCGTCGCGGGCGCGGTACGCCTGCACGGTGAGGGCGTAGAGCAACAAGGCGAGCCCGCCGAAGCCGACCACACCGCGTTCAAAAAGGATGTTGAGGAAGAGGTTGTGAGCGTGTCCCGGTACTTCGTGCAAGCGGCGTTGCGCAGGCCAGGAGGCGCGGTACGCCTCGCCGAACGCGCCTCGGCCTGAGCCCCAGATCGGACGTTCCGCGAAGCCTTGCCAAGCGGTCTGCCAGTAGGAGACGCGGGCGTTGCGCAGGCTAAAGCCTTGCATGACGGGGGCCGGGGTGTAGGGCGTGAGGGTGGAGCCGCGCTCGAGCTGAAAGCCCGCAAAGCTCGCCTCGCTCCCCGCCGTCGTGCGCTGGTCGGGCGAAAGCCCGAGCCACCAGAGGAACCGGGGCTCATCGCCTTCGTAGACGAAGCTGACCCAGACCCGCCGCCAGTGGCCCTCCTCGGCGGCGATGCCCGAACTGAGCACGCGCCCCGGCCCATCTACTTGCGCACGCCACACCCCGTCACTCAAAGAGCTGCGCAGGGTAAAGGTCGCGCCCGCCGCCGCCTGACCGCGCCCCTGGATGCCTGGCAAGGCCGAGCCCTGCGGCGCTTTTACCCAGGCGCTCACCGTGTAGGGTGTGTTGGGCAAAAGGGGCACAACCTGTTGCAGCCGCCCCCAACTCTCGGGCGTCTCTTTGGTGAGGTGATAGCTCGTCCGTTCCTGACCTGCTAAGGTGACGCGCTCCGTCTCGACCCGGACGCCCAGCGTGTCCCACCACGCGCCTTCAGGAATCTCCGAGCCCTGCAATACGTTGACCGACGTGCGAGCAGCGGGCGCAAGGTCTACGAGCAGGCCGACCCGACCCCAACCGAACTGTGGCCCGAGTCCCGCCGCTACGAGCAACATGAGGCTGACCAGGCTGATTTCGGCGGCGCGGCTGCGCCACGAGCGCTTGCCGCCCATGAGCAGCAGCACGCCCGCGACGAGCAGCCAAGCGAGCGCGGCCTCGCGGCTGCCCGAGACCAAGATGCCCAGAGCCGAAAGCCCTAAGCTGAAGAGTTTGAGGCGCATATTCGGTAAAAGGATCGCGACGAGTGCACCCAGCGCAAAGACGGTGTGACCGTAGAGGCTCGAGCCCGACGCCCCCACAAACGCCTGCGTCACCGTGCCGAGCAGCCCCGCGCCCAATGACCCGAGCTGCAACCAGCCGAAAAGCACGACTAATGCGAGACCCGACAGCAGACCGATCCCGATAGGACTCGCAAGCCGCGACCTCGCCCGGTTCGCCGCGAGCTGCGAGAACGCCCGGTAGACGAGCCAAGGCGCGAGGATTTTCACCGCGCCGAAGAAAAAACCCGTCACGTCGCCGCGCAAGGCTAGTGGCAGCGCAAAGAGCAGCGCCGCGCCCCACCAGAGCACGTCGAAACGCCGCAGGGTCCAGCGGGTCGAGAAGAAGAGCAGTAGCCCCAAAAACGGTCCGTAGAACGGTAAAAAGGTGATGCCAAAGCCCAGGAGAAAGGCTAAACTCCTGCTAAATGTCGTCATAAAACGCCCCTCATGAACTAAGCATAACGCACCTTTGTGAAATTCTTTATTGCATGGTTGCCTTCTTTAGCCTTCATGAAGCTACTGAGCTATCAACAAAATCAACTTAAACACAGAACTAAAGAGGACAAAACATGGCGCAGAGGCTCGAGCCCCTAGAAGTCTACCCTTGCAACGGTTCCATATCCGTTGCGCTCGTAAACACCCGTTCAGGGACAGAGCGCCTACCAACCGTTCACTTGAAAACCTGTATAAAAAGCTAATGACTCACGCACACGCCCTTCTCCTCACCGCGCCGCATACTACGGCGTGGCTCGAGCACCCTATAGCGTCCCCGCAAAAGGATCAAGTCCTCGTCCGCACCCTCTATAGCGCGATGAGCCTCGGTACGGAATTAGCGCTTTACAAAGGTACATCGCGCAACCCTAGCAACGTGACCTACCCCAAGATGACCGGGTACGAGACTTACGGTGTCGTCGAAGCAGTAGGAGAAGAGGTGGATGACGTTCGAGTCGGCGATTGCGCACTGACGTTCGCGGGTCACGTCACCCACGCAATTCTCTCCGCGTCCAGAATTATCCCTGTACCGAACGGCCTAGACCCACGCCTAGCCCTGCTCGCGATTCTTTCAAACGACGTTAAAAAAGGCGTCTTCAAAGCTGCGCCGCAACCTCATGAACGGGTGCTCGTGACGGGCGCAGGTGCGATTGGGCTACTGACTTTATTCATTCTCAAAGCATTAGGTGTTGATCATGTAGATGTGGTGGAGCCTGTGCGGGAGAGGCTCGAGCTTGCCCAATCTTTGGGCGCACAAAATACCTTTACCCCCGAAGAGGTTGAAGAGATAGAGACCGCTTACGCGGTGGGGCTGGAATGCTCGAGCCGCAACGCCGCCTTTTCACTTTTACAAGACAAACTGCAAACGAACGGGCGCATCTGCATCCTCGCGGACGGCAACTTGGAACCTCTTACCCTCACGCCCCAATTTCATCAGAAAGAGCTTGAAGTGATGGGCTCGAGTGACGGTGAAGATTATCAGGAACATGCCGAGTGGTTTTACAGCCTGCCCGAACTCTCCAGACTGACGGGGCTTTTTGACCTCACGGTGAACGCTGAGGACTTGCCGCAGACCTTTGAAAAATTAGTGAACCAAGAGGTTAAGCCGGTAAAAGTGCTCGTTCGCTACGAAAGCGTCGTAAGGTCTCGGATAACGTATGACATGGTAGGATAAGCACATGAAACGGACAATTTATCTACCCGATGAGCTTGACACGCATATCGAGAGGTACTTGCAGGAGCATCCTGAGGAGACGGTCTCGAGCTTTGTTCAAACAGCGATCAAGGACAAACTTGCTATATCACGCCCGACGGACTACGATGCGCTTCTGTCTCTGGCAGGCATTGTTAAAGACGGACCGACCCAGCAGAGCGAGCGGCCAGAAGATGAAGTGATGCGCCACATCCGCGACTCGCGTGACATCTAGGCTCGTTCTTGACGCAGGTCCGCTTATCGCGCTCTTTTACAGCTCTGACCTCCATCACGCCGACACGATTCGAGGTATAGAGCAACTTAAAGGGGCGAATGTACAACTTTTTGCGCCCTTGCCCGTTCTACTCGAAGTTCACAAATTTTTACTCTACCAAGGCAACCGAGCCCTCGCCGACCAGAGTTTGGGGGCAATGCTGCGCATGTCATACATTGACGAGCTGAGAGCCGATGAAGTGACCGAGTTGGCTGCGCTCGCAAACACACCTCGGGACTGGAATGGCAGCCTCGAGGATGCAAGCGTCGTTTTCACCGCTAGAAGGTTCGCTTGCCCCGCCTGGACCTACAACTACCGCGACTTCGCCGCGTTTAGAGACCTCGAGCTGTGGAATCCCTCTTAAACGTTCTCTGCACACACTAGGTATAGTATCAGCGTGAACCTCCTCAGCGGCCCACCGGGGTCAGGGAAAACGACGAAACTCTTGAGCGTTGCGAGGGCGGCGGCGCGGCGGGGCGAGCGCGTGTGGTGGGTCGGTTTGCCGAGTCAGCGGAGTTACGTCTATAGGCGTCTGGCGGAAGAGGGTGCAGTCTTGGGACTGGAATTCCTCTCCTCGCAGCAGGTCTATTACCGCTTGCTCGCGCACGCCTTGAAGCTCAAACCGCTCGTCGTCGGCACGGGGCGCATTGCGCTCGTGGGCGAAGCACTCAAAAAGTTGCGTAACGAACTGCCCTCACCGGGCGAGGCGCGGCTCTTTACAAGGGCCATTGCGGAGGCGAAGCGCTTTGGGCTGACCTACGGAGAGGTCCACGTGTTTGATGAGGAAACCGCGCGGTTTCGTAGCACGCTGAGGCTCTACGAAGAACTCAAAGGGGAGGCGTGGGATTATGACGACTTTCGGCTCGAGGCCCTCCACCTAGCCCTTTCGAATGAAGCGAAACCCGAAGCCGACCTCATCATCGTGGACGGCTTTAGAGAGGTCGGACCCTTAGAACTCAAGCTGTATAAAGCGCTTGCTGATAAAAATAAAACAGAGGTTTGGCTGAGCCTATCCGACGCGCCGCCGGGCGAAGTCGCAAGTGAAACGGCCCACCGTCAAAACACCTGCACCGTGCAGACGCACCGCGCCCCCAATCCCGTCGCCGAATCGCGCTGGATTTTACGCGCCTTAAAGCGCGACCTTGCGCACGGCTACGGCGCTTTGGACCTCGCGGTCATCTTGCCCGAGCGAGAGGTGCGGGCGTTTTTGTCCTTGGCGGACGAGTACGGCGTGCCGATGATGGACGAGACGCCCAAGGCGCTTTCCGAGACGCCGCAAGGGAGATTGCTTTTAGACCTCTTGGAGTTGCCGGACTATCCGACGGCGTCCAGGCTTTTAGCCATCCCCGAGCTTGCCCCCTTAGCCAAAGCTGCCCTCAAGCGCGGCGTCGCCGGGCGTGAGGCGCTGACGCTGCTCGCCAAAGAGGTCGGCGAGAGCGAGAGTTGGAGCGCGTGGACGACGCGCTTGGACGTGCCGGACAACGAACTCACCTGGGCGCAAGATTTGGTGGAGAGTTTACCCGAGTTCGGCGTAAGAACGTCCAAGCATTTCGATTGGGGCAGCTTCAAGGACCACGCTTTAGAACGCGCTAAAGAAGCCGCGCAACTCGCCAAGGGTGCACAGTTTCGCGCCTGGTGGGGGGCGCTGTTGCAAGAGACTTTTCTCTTCTCGAGGCCCAAAGGCGGCGTCGCGCTGCTCACCGCGAAGCTCGCGTCGGGGCGGCGCTTTAGACGGGTGTACCTAGCGCACGCAGTTGAAGGGGCGTACAGCGTGGGCGAGGCGGAGGACTACTTTACGCCCGAAGAGGGGCGGGGCACGCTCGAGACGACCTTTCAGAATTTGGGACTTCCCAAGCGGTTTTTAGGGCGCGATAAACTCCTATTTGCCGAACTTTTGAGTCGGGGTGAAGAGGTTGTCGTCACCTATCCCGAAGCGGACCAGGGCGGGCCGCTCGTCCCTGAGTTGGCGCTCGTCGGTGAGCGGTGCGAGCGGTTGCCCGACGTGGCGGCGGGGAGTCGGCTCGAGCTGAGCCGAGCCGCTCCCTACGACCCCGCTCTCATGACGGTCAAGCTAGGCTCGCCCAGAGTGCAAGCCCTAGCGCGTTACGCCGAGTGCGGCTTTCGTTACTGGGCGGAGCGGCGCGTAGAAAGGGAGGAAGAAATCCCCTGGTGGAGACAATTGGTGGGCGACTTGCGCGAGGTGCGCAAGCTCAACGCGGCGCGGCTCGGAGCGCTGAGAGAGCGTTACCCGGAGGCGGCGGCGTGGTTAGCCGAAGTCGAAGCGGACCTCTTACCGCTTACCTTCGGCGTATCTCTCCCCGAGAATAGCAGTGGACCCTTCGCCCTGCTCGACGCGGCGGGGCGTTCGGGCGCGGAGATGCGGCTCTACACCTTTGTGGAGCCTGGCGCGTGGAGCCGCGACGAGGCCGAGGCGTGGTTGCGCAAGCCGCACCGCTGGAACGAGCTGTGGGCGGCGGCGCACCTCATTGAAACGTACGGGCCGCGCATCTCGGGCGTGCGGCTCTACCTCTTGCCCGTTTTGGGTGAGCCGATTGATGTGTTTGACTCGAGCATCGGCTACGTGTGGCGGCAGATGGCCTCGAGACAACAAAAAGCGGCGCGGGCTTACGCGCGGTTCATAGCGGGCGACGTGACACCTAAACCCGGCTTCGTCTGCCGCGAGTGCCGCGTGTTCGACCTGTGCCGGGTGGGGCAACGCTAGTGCAAGAGGTAAAGGAATGAGAGTCCGCGTCGCCTCGGCAGGCACGGGCAAGACGACCAGCTTGGTGCGGCGTTACTTAGAGCTTGTGGGCGAAGGCACGCCGCTACGCCGCGTCGCGGGCGTGACGTTTACGCGCACGGCGGCGAACGAGTTGCGCCAGCGCGTCGGCGCGGGCTTGAAAGAGGTGCTGGAGACGGGGCGCTACCTGGACCTCTGTCCGCCGCCAAGTGCGAGGGCTGCGTTTGAGGAGGCGGCGCTCGAGCTGAGCGGCGCAACTTTGACCACCATCCACGGCTTCATGCGCGAAGCCCTGCGCTTAGTCGCGCCGCAACTCGGTCTGGACCCGGACGTGAAAACGCTCGGTGAGTGGGAGGCGTCCGTGATGTTCGAAGAGGAGCTTACCTCGCTCCTCTACCTGGCGAACGACCCCAGACACAGCCTCTATTCTGCCCTTGCCGAACTCGGCGCGGACGCTACGCCGCTGCTCCTACACCTCTTCGCGCAACGTTCGCTGACGGGGCACTTTAGAAGTGGCGAGGACGCACGAAACGCTGCGCTGCTCAGGCTTTTCGACGCCGTCTATGACCGCTACCGCGTGCGCTTAGGGGCGCGGCTCTTGCCGCCCGCGGAGGTCGAGCGGCGTGCGCTCGTCTTGGTCCAGACGAAAGACGCTTTAGAACGCTTGGCGCAGCGCTACCGCGTCGTATTGGTAGACGAATTTCAAGACGTGAACCCCTTGCAAGGGGAGTTTTTTGAGCGGCTCGAGGCTAGCCATATCCACATCGAAGTGGTCGGCGACCCCAAGCAGTCCATCTACGGCTTTCGCAACGCCGACGTGGAGGTTTTTCGCCGCGCTCTTGACAAGGGAGATGTTTTAGCGCCCCTCGACCAAACGCGCCGCCACGCCGCCGTCGTCACACGCTTTCTGAACGGGATGACGAGCAGCTTTGCAGCGCACAATTTAGGCTTTAGCGCAGTAGAAGCACCCGAAGTCTTTGCAGCGGGCGAGCAAGCGCAGAAGCGCGGGCGCGTCGAGCTTCATTGGGTGACGGGTGACGCGCCCGTGGGCGACTTGCGCCGCTTTGAAGCGAAAGTCTTAGCCGAGCAACTTTTAGCGCTGAGCGAGCACTACCCGCCGAGTCAGATGGCGGTCTTGGCGAAGTCGTATGCGGGGCTCGCGCATATGGAAGCGGCGCTGGACGCCGTAAACCTCCCCTACGTCCTCCTGCAAGGGCGCGGTTACTACGAGCGCATCGAAGTGCGCGACCTCTACCACGCCCTGCGCGTCGGCATCGACCCCTCGGGGCTCTCGTTGGGCGCGTGGCTGCGGAGCCCCTTTGCCGCACTCGACTTGGACGAACTCGACCGAGTGTTGTCGGCGGAGGAGCCTCTAGCCCGCTTGGAGGCTGAGCACTCCGACCTCTTCGAGAGGTTAGCGACGATTCGCGAGCAGGTCCGCGCGACGCCTTTAGCCGCGCTCAAGTTCTTGATTCGTGAGCCCTTCATCGGTGGCAAGCGCTACGTGGACTTTTTAGAGGCCAGGGCGAGGGAGAACGTGGACGCCCTCCTTTTCACCGTCGCGGAGGGGCCGCCGGGTGAAATCGAGGTCTTGTTAGAACGTTTGGACCTCTTGAGCCGCCAAGCCGAAGCGGGCGACGTGCCGCAGAGCGGCGAGGGGGTGTCCCTCTTGACGGTTCACCGGGCCAAGGGCTTAGAGTGGCCCGTCGTCGCCGTCTTCGATTTGGGCAGGAAGACCTATCACCACCCGCAGCCCCTATACCTCGAGCCCAAAACCGGACATATCGCCCTAAAAGACACCCCGCAGTTTGAGGAGATCAGGGAGATGGCGAAAGCTCGAGAAGAACAGGAGAGCTACCGCCTGCTCTACGTGGCGGCGTCGCGGGCGAGAGACGCGCTGCTGATGAGCGGCAGTGTCAAAGGGAACAAAGCGGACGGTTGGGCGAAAGGGTTGGAGGCGATGGGGTTGGGCGCAGGCACGACCTCTTGGGAGCGTCCTGACTTCGTGCTCAAAACCTGGGCGTATCAGCCCGTTCAGATGACAGCTTCACTCAGAGAAAAACGGAACAAGCTCCAAACCTCTGCGTGGGTCGAGCGCTACTTTCCGCTCCATCCCCATCCACCCGTGTCGTCCCCCTCGAGCCTCAAAGGGGCTGAAACCTTCGAGCCTTTACCTCTCTCCGACCCCGACGAGGGAGAGAGGTTGCCGGGGCGCTCGCGGACCGTAGGCACCTTAGTTCACTACGCGATTTCGCAAAATTGGGACGCGGATAACTCCATCCATATTCAGAATTTGAAGGCGCAAGAGGTGATGTTTCCCTTTAGCGAACTCGAGCAGCAGGACATTTTGGAAGAAGTTAGGGAACTTCTGAGCCATTATCAGGCGCTTTTAGGTGACGCGCTTCCCGCTTTGGGCTCGAGGGACGAAGACTACCCCGAACTGCCGATGGCGCTGCCGCATGGCGAGACCGTTTGGCAAGGCATCATTGACCGCCTCTACCGCGTCGGGAAACGCTGGATTTTAGAGGATTATAAGACCGACCAAGCGGTTGAGCCGGAGCGCTACCACTTTCAGCTCGCGGTCTACCTTCAAGCGATCCGAGAGGTGCGCTCTGTCACGCCCGAGGTGCAGCTTGTTTACCTGCGGGAGAAGCGGGTGGTGAAGCTGGATGTGGCAGACTTGGAAGCGGCGTTCGGCGCAGGGCTCAGAGGCGGTTAGCACTGGGCGAATTCGACTCCCGTTTTAGGTCAATCTCCTTACTGCTCACCTTCAAAATCCCAAGCAAAACCCAGCTCTAAGGCACATTCAGCCCCAACAAAAACGCACTCAAGTCAGCATACTCCCGCTCGCTTAAAGAGCCCGGAAAAGGGCGCGGCATCGTCGCGCTGATGTAGCTACGGAGCGCCGCCTCGTTTGGGAAATTCGCGAGCGCACCCTCACCGACGAGCGCAGGCGCTTCGCCTATCGAAAAGGCGTTGCGTGAGTGCATCGCCAAGAGGTCCATCTGCGGCGGGTTGTGGGGACGGTGACAGCGTTCGCAGCGCCGGTGGTCTTCGGGAAAAGCGAGCCGCGCCTCGCTAAAGCCCTGCGCGGTTTCGCCGTGACAGACCGAGCAGTGCTCAGCGTAGAGCACCGCGCCGCGTTGCTGCGCCGTTTGTGTCTCGGTATTGGCCTCTTCAGTCGTACCTTTAGACGCAAGCGCGAGCGACAGAACGAGCGTTGCAAGCAGCGCCGCGCTGAGAAGGATTCGCATGAGCTAAGTGTATCATCCCTGTCTTACTCAGGGCCGCTGACTTGCGGCGCAGGCACGTCGCTCACCGCTTGTATCCAAGTGACGAAGACAGGGTCGCTCAGCTCGTCAACGTCAAACGGTCTTGTATCGACCTCGTCGTCCTCCTCAAACTGGAAGTCTTGCGGGTCGAAGAGGCTCACAGTTTCGTCGGAAACGAAGTAGACAAAGTTGTTTCTGGGCTCGTAGACCGCGTCCGCCGCGACGATACTGGCGGCTTCTTCGGCAGCTTCACCTACGTTCTCGTGAACGGTAAATTCGTCGTCGCTCAAAATGAACACGCTGTCCGTCGTCAAGAAGTCGTCGGTGAGAACCTTGCGGCTGTCCTCAATCGTGTCAACGCGGTTGCCAATAATCACAGCCGCGTCCGTGTCGTAGTTGCGAAGCGGCACGAAGCTCTCGTCAAAGAGCGTAACGAGCACGGGCGCGGTGGCGTTTTCATCGGCCCCGTCGAGCACCAAGCCCAAGTCCTCAACCTCTTGAGTATCGTCAGCCACGTCAGCGACTTCTGTCAGGTTGTCGCCGCCCAAGATAGGGTCGATCTCCGGGTTGTTGTCGTTTTCGTCTGGTAAGAGTAACTCGGTGACTTGGACACCCACCGGGTCGTTTTGAAAGAAGTAGAGGCGGTTGTCTCCGACGCCGACGCGCTCTTGGCGGAGGTAGAAGCTCACAGGGACAATCTGGCTCGAGAAGCGCCCCAGCAACTTAGCCGGTTCATTCGAGCCAACGGGCTCTAAGTCGATGATGTCCAGCGCTCCAAAGCCCCGAATACCGCAGGGCTCCCCGTCGTGCAGCAGCGCAGCGTAGCGCCCACCTTCGCTCACTTGCACGTCCACCGGGCAGAAGTTGAGGTCGAGCGGGAGGTCCGGTTCGGTCGTGTCGAGGGCGTCCGCGCTCAGCTCGAGCTGTCCGGGGTCCGTCTGCTCAAACGCGGCAGGGTTGTCCGCGTCAACGCCCGTGAGGTTAAAGAAGTTGAGAAACGCCGCGCTGTCATTCACGTTCGCAGCGCCGTCGTTGCGGCTCAGCACGACCAACGTGTCTCTCGAGTTGTCGCGGTCCGTGAGGTCATACGCGATAGGTCTCGCGGGCAGAGGTCGGCTGCTACCCTCGACGAAAGAGATTTCTCTCGCGGTTCCCGCTACGTCGAAGGTGTCCTCGATAAGTCCGACCTGGCCTTCTGCCCCATCAGCCACATTTTCCTGATAGCCGACCACGAGCAAGATAGGAACGCCCGACTCGGTCGTGCCCGTGCAGGCGACGAGCGCAAAAAGGAGGGAGGTAAAAAGACGTTTCATAGCGTTAGCCTATCTGAATGAGCCATTAGATTGATGTCGTTCAGGTCAAGATTGTTCAGGTAGATAGCTTATGCTACCATATCATTCTCACTCCTTCTAAACCTCATTATTCCCCTCTGCGACGCGGCAGGGCGAGCGGCGTGTCGAGGGACTGTTCGAAGCCCTCTTCTTCGCCGGGGAAGCCTAGCGCGATGCTGAGCGTGCCATCTTCGGTGTCGAGTGAGCCGTATAAGGCCCAGCAGCAGCGGTCCCAGGTGACGTACAAAGTCGGTTGGAAGTTGTAGGGGCTCCGCTCGGGGTCGTTGCCGGTGAGGTCCCAGAGGTCGTCGAGCAGCGCGGAGACGTAGAGTTCGTTCGTGATGCGCGTGGTGACGCCGAACTCCTCAAAGCGCAGGGTGCTGGTGGTCAGTTCGTTGCCGCTGACCGCCCCGTCGTATTGGAGGTTGCCCTGCAAGCCGACCCGTGAGAAGAAGTCGCTGAAGAGGGTGAGTTCGGCCTGATTGAGGTACGTTCTGGAGAGTTCCGCGTCCGCTAAGAAAAGCTCGGCGGAGAAGTCGATGCGAAAGCCGATGTCACCTAGCCCGGTGCGGAAGTACGTACTGGGGAGGTCCACGAGGAAGGTGAGCTGCGTATCCTTGTAGCCCCCTACGTCACCCGAAAGGGTCGCTAAATCGCGGTCGTAGGTGGTGCGGTAGGTCAGCGACCAGGTATCGTCGTTATCCTCCTGAGTCTCGTCGCGCAAGCTCACGCTGAAGTCGGCCTCGCTCTCGGGGTCCACCTCCAGGCCAAAAAAGGAGGGCGGCACGAGGGTGTAACCGGTGGCCTCGAGGCTCACCCTATCCTCCCAGGTGAGGTTATAGAGCGTGTCGTCAGCATTGTCGTCGTCGAAGTCAAAAGTCTGCTCCAGGCGGGCCTCGATAGGGCCGTAGCGTCCGGTTGCTTCGTAGCCAAGCTCCTCCGTTTCGCCCAAGTCCAAGTCGCGGGTGTAAAATAGGCGTACGCCGGGCAGCGTGTCCTCTTGGTCCAATGAGCCGAGCGTCGCGCCGATTCCTAGCGGCTTGCGCTCCCCTTCGATGACGCGGGCGTCGTTCGTGTCATATTCATAGCCGCCCTCGAGGTCTACGTTGAAGAGGTTATTGTAGCCAAGCTCGGCCTCGACAGTGATTTCGGACTCGTTCTCCAACGCGCCGTCGGTGCGCTCATTAGCGGCGACGTCCAAGTCTGCAACGTACTCATAGCTCAGCCGTCCACTCAGAGTCGAATCGGGTGAGCTAAGCTCAACGGTGGTGTCCAGCGTACCGGGGTCATCCTCGGCGAAGTCGTAGTCGTTGGCGAACGAGACGTCTAGCCAGGTGAGGTTGCCGAAGAGTTCCACGCGAGACTCTAAAGGCCCTGCCCCCACCTCCTCGGGGTCGCGGGTATCGACAAAGACATAGGTCTGGTCGAAGTCCAAGCTGACCCAAGCCGACGGCGTCAGCGCCAAGGACGAGACGAGGTCGGTGCGGGTCTGCGAGGCGGAGAGCGCGTCGAAGCGAAAAGGCGTTTCGCCCTCGTTCACGTCGCGCTTAAAGGTCGCCGAGAGCGTGCCAAAGCCGAAGTCTTGCGACGCGGAGAGTTCGGTGTCCCAGTTCACGAGCCGCTCGCCCGTGGTGTAATACTGCCCGGAGAAATCGGTGAAGCCCGAGACGCTAAAGCCGGGGAACGGCTCCAGAGTATCCACACTGAGCTGATGACCCTCCACGAGCCGCCCCGCCGTGGACTTAGGCTGCGACGCGCTGCGGTTGTCCGGGCTGCTGGCGTCTTCGAATATACCTGCGTCCAAAAAAAGCTCGGACAGCGTAAAGGGACCGACGCTGAAACTCGCGTCCTCAGCGGGCGCTAAGGTCACCTGTCCGTAGGTGAGTTCGGGCGTGCTTCTATCGGCGTAGGAGGGTAAAAGTTCGTCGTCGTCCCGGTCGAAGTCGTAATAGCCCTGCGTAAAAAACGCCGCGTCCAGGCCGAAAAACGAGCCTTCGAAGAGGGTGTCCGTATACCTTACACCGTACTCGCCGATGCGCTGGTTTTCGCCGTCGTCGCGCTCGGCCACGACCTCGAGCTGCGGAATGTCCAATTCCTCAATCGTGCTATAAGCAAAGCGAAAGGAGAACTCGTTGCGGGTGCGCTCCGCATCCTCCGCAGTACTCTCCCTTAGAGCGGGCAGGTAAAAAAAGTCCACCTCTCCCCTACCTTGCTCCGTGAAAAAGTTGTGCTCGAAGCCGCCGCCGAAGTAGCTCTGGTCGATACGTCCACCAAAAAAGCTCTCCGTAAAGCCGTTGCCCGCGCCCGGCGTCACGTCGGCGTAGTAGCGCAGCGAGGTCGTGCCGAAAGCGTTCGGGCCGACCACATAAGGCCAATCGAGCGCGATTTCCGCGCCGTCATCGTTGCTGACCAAGCCTGTCCCCTGAGAGATGCTAAAGCGCGGCTGGCGCTCCTGGGGTCCAAGCGGGATGACGAGGATAGGTAAGAAGAGCACGGGCGCTTCGCGAATCAAGACCGTCACGTCAAAGGCGACCAAACGGTCCCCCGGATAAAGTCGCATCGTTTCGGCGCGAAAGGAGTAGTCCTGGCGGTCTTGGTTGCAGCGGCTACAGGGGCTAAACGCGCCCGCTGTGATGTCCACCTGACCCGGCAGCCGCTCCGCGCTGACCCCTTGAATGTCGATGGGCGCGGTGAAGATAAAAACGTCTTGCACTGTGAATTCTTGCGTGGAGAGGTCGATTACGTAGTCCTCGCCCTGCGTCGCGATGTCCTCATAGGAGAGGTCGCCCGCGCCGACGATGCGCAAGAGGCGGCTCTCGCGGTCAAACTCGACATATTCCGCCGTGATTTCGTCGCCATCTATACGCAGCCGCACGGGTGAGCCCGAGATGACGATAAGTTCGCTCTCGGTGCCGTCCGGTAGCGTGATGGGACGGAATTGTAACTCGTCCCCATCTAAAATATCTAAAGTCCTAATCTGGGCAAGGGCGAGCGGGGCGAGCCCTAAGAGGATAAGGCTGAGGAGGAGTCTGGGGAGTTCCGGCACGACAGATGGCACTACCGCCTCCAGCTAAGCGCTAACAGTACACTCGCCGCTAGAGCATAGAGCGCGACGGGCAGCCAGCCCGCCACATACGCAGGAATCGTCCCCTGTGCGCCCAAGAGCTTCGAGACGCTCCACACCGCGTAGTAGATAAAGGTCAGAAAGAGCACCGAGACGAGCCCCAGGCCGAAGTTGCGGCGGAAGCTGTAGAGCCCAATGGCAAGGGCGAAGACAGCAAAGGCAGTCGCCGCTAGAGGCTCGGCAAACTTGCGGTGCAGCGCCGTCCACTCGGCGCTCTGCTGAAAGCCGCTGCTATTGCGAATGCGGGACAAAAGCTCGCCCATCGGCAGCTTGGTGAGGTCGGGCGTCTCGAGGTTGCTGGTCGCCAAGTTGCGCACGGGCAGGGTCGCCGTTTCTGCGGGCGCGTCCAAGATAGGCTGACCCTGGCGGTACTTCACGAAGCGAATCCCCTCCAAGCGCCACACGCCCGCTGCTTCGTCCAGCACACCGCGCTCGGCGCGGATGACCTCTTTGGGACCAAGTGAGTTTTCGGGTTGGATGACGGTCACGCCATTCACGTTGCCGCCCGGCTCCAAACTCTCGATGTAGACGCTGCGACCTAGCGCGTCGGTGAAGAAGTTGCCCGCTTCGACCAACGCCTGTGGGCTCTGAATCAAAATATCTTTTTGGACCTCTTGCGCCTGCTGGTCGCTCCAGGGGACGATCAACTCGTTGTTGATAAAGCTGACCGCGCTCACGGCGAGCCCTAAGAGTAAGAGGGGAATCAAGAACTGCTTAGGACTGAGTCCCAAGAGGAGCCCCGCCTTGATTTCGCTGTCCTGGTTTAAGCGGGTAATGCCTAAAAGCGCGGCGAACAGCAGCGCTAAAGGGATGCCCATGCCCGCCGCGCTCGGCAGGCTGTAGAGCAAGAACTCGGCGACTAAAGCGGGGCTGACGCCTCTCGAGATCGCCCCCGCCAAAATATCCAAGAGGTACGCGCCTAAAAGCAAAATCAGGAGCGCGGTAAAGCCCGCTGCATAAAGAGGTAAGATTTCGCGGATGAGGTAGAAGCTGAAGCGTTTGTTCATCTGAGCCGCACCGCCGCCACACCGAGCCCAACCAGCCCGATCACCGCACTCGTAAACCACGCCGCCACAATCGGCGAAAAGACCCCCTGTTCGAAGAGGTTTTCTGACAAGGTCCAGAGCGCGAAGAAGAGCACCAGCAGCACAATCGTCCAGGCAAAGCCCGCACTGCGCCCGCGAATGTGCAGCCCCAACGCACCCGCAATCAGTACGAAAATCGCGGCGCTAAAAGCGTCGGCTAAACGCTGGTGGAAGTTGAAGAGGTCGTTGCGCAGGTCGCCACCTGCCGCGCCCGCGCTCTGAATGCGGCCCCACAGCTCGCCCAAGGTGAGCTTTTCCGACTCGGCTAGGTTCGTCGCGGCGTCGTTGTCCAAATCGAAGGGCAAGGTCATCTGCGCCGCTGAACCGGGTAGACCTTCGCTCGGCAAAATCTCGACGTTATCGAGCGTCCAGGTCTTCGCGACGCTATCCCACGTGCCGTTTTGGGCAGTCAGGAGCGTACCGTCGTCGCGGTAGATCAAGACGCCGCTCAGCCCCGCTCTGGTCCGGTCTGCTTCGTCGGCGCGGATGCGGGCGGCGTAGTAGACGCCTTCCTCCTGCGTAAACGAGGCGTCGCGCTGTGTCTCCGCCGACGGACGCGCGTTGTAAAACGACGCGACGAGTTCCTCCTGGGCGATTTCACCTCTCGGCTCCAAGTAGCCGTTATTCACCACTGCGATAACGCTCACCGCGAGGCCAAAAAAAAGCAGCGGCCCTAAGAGCGAAAAGGGCGGCACGCCCAGCGAATAGGCCGCTTTCAGCTCGGAGTCTTTAGCGAGGCGACCCGTCGCTAGGAGCACGGCGAAAACCGCTGCAATCGGCAGCGAGATGTGCAAGAAGAAGGGCGTTTGGTAGAGCATCAAACGGCCCACGTCGAGGAGCGTGGCGTCTTGCTCTAAGAGGTAACTAGCCCATACGGTTAACGTATCGATGGAGAGGAGCAGGCAGAACGCGGCGACGCCGAAAGCGTAGAGCCAAGTCGTTTCGCGCAGCACGTAGCCCGCTAAGCGCAACTTAAACACGACACGCAGTATACCTAGTGAGTTGTGAGAAGCGCGGGGGAAACGCTGCAAGAATCTTCACATTTTGAGTCGCATGAAAAATTGGGGAAAGAGGCTGCTCGAGTAATGACCTAGACTTACTGCCGCTTCCCTGGGAAAGATTTCGCCGCCCACAAAACAGAAGTGATACCTTTTGCTTCAAAAATGACAAGCAAAAATTCCGCTATAGGGTCTTTACCAGGTTCAGGTGGACTAAATCTGTAACGCTTTTGCTAGGAGTGTTTCACTTCTATAGAAGTCGAAATTTTTTAGCTATGAATACCATGAGCAGAAAAACCAGTAGACCAGGCAGAGTTACCAATGCTGTGGCAAGAAAAAAGAGAGAAGCGGCAAAATAGTCATATTTCTTGATAGCTATTCTTGAATTCGCTATTGCTTGCTCTATGTATGCCCTACCTAACTTAGAGGGTTCGGTATTCTCCCCCAATGTTACTTTCAAAACTTCTACGTAACTATCCACACTGTGGTTAGCTATATAGCCAAAGAAAAGCAAATTACTAGTCTCGTTGGGTTGCGGAAGCCTGTCCAGATGGGGCGTTTGGGTAGTAGGCAAAAAAGATGCTAGCGCAACGAGGAAAGAGATGCCGGAGAAAACAACCATCATTATGAGATAGAACTGTAGCCAGTCAGCTTTTTGTTCACCACTCAAGAACGGGATTATCCCGACGATCAACGCAACGTTCACCGCAGCGATTGCGCCATTTTTAGCTTCGGCAAATTTCAACCAATCATTTACATTGTTGAAAATAGACTGAATCTGTAAATCTGCTTCATTATTCATACCTCGTTTACTGCCGTATTATGAATACTGCTTCCCTTAGTACACGACAATTTTACAAAAAGGAGTTCTCCCTGAAGAATGTTTAGTGCGTAGCTAAACGAAGGAGAACTCAAATGAAGCATACTGGATTAGTCGAAGCGTTGAAAGAAGTAGGTGTCAACTTGCACAAGTCGAGGCTCACGTTTCTGAGCATGTTGATGCTGGGTATTGTCGAGGCGAGGACGGTCAATCTCAAGCGCGTGGTCAGCACTATGCAAAGCTGGGCATGTGAGGCTTCTGTGTATAGACGGGCGCAGCGGTTCTTTGCTGAGCTGGAGCTTGACGAGACACACTTCACGCGCTTCATAGTCAAACTTCTCGACAAGCAGCGTTACACCTTATGCGTCGATAGAACGAACTGGAAGTTTGGCGTATTCAACATCAATATTTTGATGATTGCTCTAGTCGATGAAGGTATCGCTATCCCCCTCGCGTTCGTTCTTCTGACTAAACAGGGCAACTCGAACACACTGGAGCGCACTGAGTTGCTCGAACAGGTTTTGGAGGTCATCAAACCTGAGCGCATAGAGGTCTTACTTGCAGATAGGGAGTTCATTGGTCAAGACTGGTTTGGGTTCCTGATAGACCAAAACATTCCCTTTGCCATTCGCATCCGAGAAAACAGCCTAGCTGACAACTGGTTTCAACTCGCAGCCTTTTTTCGGCAGCTTGAACCCTTGCAAACGCGAAGCCTCCACCACCGCTACAAGATTTGTGGGTGTGAGCTTGCCGTTGCTGCAACTAGGAGCTGTGACCAGCAACTCGTCATCATTGTGACCAACCGCAATCCTAGAAAAGCCTTGAGCGCTTACGCCCACAGGTGGCAGATAGAGTCTCTTTTCAAAGCCCTCAAGTCGAGCGGCTTCAACCTCGAAGATACCCACCTCAAGGACACCGAGCGCCTCAGCGCCCTGGTCGCTGTGGTTAGTCTCGCCTTTCTCTGGGCGCTTAAAGTCGGTCACTGGCAACACCGACTCAAGCCTATTCGCATCAAGCCGCACGGTAGACGTGAAAGGTCTGTCTTCCGGCTCGGGCTTGACTTTATCCGCAGAGCGATCACCAACCTCTCCCTTGACCCTAAGCTCCTACACAGCGCTTTCAGGCTTTTGTCGTGTACTTAGACTGCTTCCATAAATGTCACCTTTATATTCTGGAATACCAGGATACTGCTTTACCCACCATCCCTTTTTAATAGCATCTGCATTAGGATTGTTACGCTTGTAACCTTGATAAACTTCATCTGTCATCAGAATTGGTCTATAAGAGAAAGACGTAGTACTGTCCCTTGAAGATTTGAAAAATGATCGAAATGTCGAGTCTTTGTGTTTAAGCTGATGTGAAGAATAAACCACTTCCAGTTGATCGAGGAAATAATCATGAGACCACTCGTACCATGTCCAATCATCAGACCATGAATATTTGTGACCTTCCATAACTATCGGTGTAGTTGTAGTTGAATAGGTAGTTTTATTAGCTATGTCCGTTAGTCGAGAGGCGACATTGGCGGGACGCCCCAACCAAACGAGTGACCTATAGAATTCGCGTTCTTCACCGCGCCTAATGGCTCCGGCTTTGGTAACAAGCATCTGTCCGTAGTCAATCCCAATTCCACACTTAAAATCAAAACCGCTAACACGCTTACTAATGATATGGTGTGCAATGGTGTTCATCAAAACTGCGGTATTAACAGCATTGGTAAAGCAGTTTTCCTTATCAAAAATCACCATGACGCGATCACCGATAATATTCCTTACGTGACCTCCATAATAGCGAGCAGCCGCTATCATGCTACGCACGAAAGAGGAGTAAACTCGGGCCAGCGTCCATGCTCTTTTTGATGCATTGAGATTCGCCGACCCTCTAATATCAACATACAAGACGCAACTTTCAAGCCTCTTGCAGCGTTTTACTTTATCGTCAAGGTTGTCATAGGTGATATAGGAATCATCGAAACTAGGAACTTTTTCAGTGTCGTAAATTTCGATCTCAAAATCTGAGGAATTAACCGTTGTTACTTCATCGTCGATTCTTTTTAGAAAATCTGTAAGAGACATAGATACCGATTTGACCTACTTTTCTGACTATAGATGGAGTATTGCGCTATACTTTACTCCACTACCCATCGCACAAAACAGTTTATTAAACTCGCGTTCCTTCCGCCACCGCCTGCACCTCTTCCAACGCCTTCTTCTGCATGAACTGTGTGAGCACTACCTCCCGGTCCGGGAACTTGGCCCGCACCTCTAGCTCACCGCCTAAAGCTTCTATGTAGCGTTGCAGCGTCTGAATCAAAATATCCTCTTGGTTCTCGAGTTTGGAAATGGCGGCTTGCCTGATGTCCAGAATATCAGCTAGTTCCTTTTGGGTCAGCTCCTGATCTTTGCGCAGCTGGGAGATGACTTCATATTCGAGAAAGAGGATTTGCTTTTCCTTCTCAACGATTCGCCAATCTTCGGCGGTGAAGTCTTTCGTTAATTCGCTAAACGGCTTTGCCATCGCTACGCCTCCTAATCGAGCGTTCCCAAGTGCCGGGCAAAGATTGCTTCAGCTATGGGTATCATTCGCTTGTACCAGCGTTTATCTCTAGCCTTATTACCACCAACTAGTAAGAGCGCTTCACGTTTGGGGTCAAACGCATAGAGGATGCGGTAGGGTTCTCCTCGATACTGCACCCGCAGCTCTTTCAAGTTGCTCAGTTTTGACCCCTCCAATGTGTCAGCCTGAGGCCGTCCGAGCTGAGGACCTTTCTCCTCCAGTAGCTGAACGTGGGCCGTGATCGTCCGCCGAAGCCCCTTCTCTAAGGTATCGAACCAGTCTTCGAATTCTTCAGAGACGTTGACGACATAAGGAGACCTCTTGCAAAAGTAGACATATAGCTGCAAAGTAAGGCTATGCGATACGAAGAGGTTAGAGGACTAACGCCAGAAGGGTTCAGACGCTTAACAGGCGTCAAGCCTGGGGTGTTCAAACAGATGCTCGACGTTTTACGAGAAGCTGAACGTCAGAAGAAGAAGGCGGGACGCACGAGCAAACTCAGCTTGGAGGACAAGCTGCTCTTAGCGCTGTCGTACTGGCGCGAATACAGGACACAGTTTCACATCGCGGCGAGTTACGGACTTCACGAATCTACAGCAAACCGGATCATTACGCGGACTGAAGACGTGCTCATCGCTTCAGGCAAGTTCAGCTTACCTAAAAGGCGCGAGGTGGAAGAGACTGAGTGGACTGTCGTCTTGGTTGATGTCACCGAGACGCCTATTGAGAAGCCCAAAAAAAGGAGCGACGTTACTTTAGCGGAAAAAAGCAGCGCCACACCCTGAAAAGTCAAGTTTTGGTAGACGCGAGCAGTACGGAGATTCTCTCTACAGCGCACGCGAAAGGACCTAAGCACGACTACGCGCTGTTCAAAGAAACAGCCCCTAGGTGTAAGCCCGAAGTCTGGTACGTCGCTGATAGCGGCTACCAAGGTCTCGCCTCACGTCACCCGCAGACTTGCTTGCCCATCAAAAAGCCTAAAGGCGGTGAGCTTAGTGACGAAGACAAACAACACGACCGGGCGCTAGGACGCTTCCGCATTGCGGTAGAACACCGTTCGTCCAGCTTGACTGGATGTGATTCGTTCGCTCAAGGTCTGGCGCATTCTCAAGGAAACTTACCACAATAGGCGCAAGCGCTTCTCTTTGCGCTTTAACCTCATCGCCGGGCTCATTAACGCCAATCTCGACTTCTGACTTTTGCAAGAGGTCTAGGCATTCAACTATCGTAGCAGGTTACAACCTATGAGCAATATACAACCTTGAGGTTATTTTGTAAAGAACACATCATCGCGGTGGGTAATCCTCCTACCGAGAATTGCATATCACCTCAGCACAAATGTATTTTCCTCCTGATACGCTCGAGCCCCAACCACAAAAAACACGGACCCCCCCCAAGAATCCGTGCACATCGCGTAAAGATGCGGTTAGGACGCGGCGCTCACCACATCCGCTTCCGAGGTAGAGATTTCTACGTTTGCCTCGCGCTCCGCTAAGTAACGCTCCGCCGCCATCGCCGCCCGCGTGCCTGCGCCAACGCTTGTACCGAGCTGCCGGTACACCTCGTCGGCCACGTCACCCGCCGCAAAAAGCCCCTCGACGTTCGTATAGATTTCGTCTCTCACGTCGATATAGCCGCTTTCACGTAGTTGCACCAAATCTTCTAAATACTTGGTGTTCGGCACGTGACCGATGTAGATAAAGACGCCGTCGGCGCTCAAAACACTCTCTTCACTCGTCTCGGTGTTGGTCGCCCGCACGCCTGTAACCTGATCATCGCCCAAGACCTCTTCGACCACAGTATTCCAAATCCAGTGCATCTTGGGGTTGGCAAAAGCTCGCTTTTGCGCCTCGCCGTTGGCGCGGAGCTCGCCGCGTCTATGAACGACGGTAACTTTATCGGCAAATTTGGTTAAGAACATCCCCTCTTCAACCGCCGCGTCACCACCGCCTACGACGATGACCTCTTTGCCACGATAGAAAAAGCCGTCGCACGTCGCGCAGGTCGAGACGCCGCGCCCGTAGAATTCGTCTTCACCGGGCACCCCCAAGCGGCGCGGATTTGCGCCCGTAGCGATGATGACCGCTTTGGCTCTGTAGGTTTGGTCGTAACCTTTAACCAAGAAGTCCGCGCCGCGCTGCTCGACGCCTAAAACCTCTTCCATCTGGATTGTCGCGCCGAACTTCTCGGCTTGGCGTACCATCCTCTGCGACAGCTCGGGGCCGCTCACGACTTCGTCGAAACCTGGGTAATTCTCGACCTCTTGCGTTTGGGCGATTTGCCCACCGGGGAGACCTTTTTCTAAGATGACCGCGTTCAGTTGACCGCGCCCCGCATAAATACCTGCGGTGAGACCCGCCGGGCCGCCGCCGACGATGACGACATCCACTTCTGACACATTCTTTAATACGGCCTCAGATTGCGTTTGGTTCATGAAATCCTCCTGCACACTGCCTACTGTAGCACTCTAACGAGTAGGGAACTGTACAATAAAATACCTATGGGGGGTATATTCAGGTCTAACCGTCCTGCTTTGAGAGATGACTGCAAAGTCGCGGTTATCTCTAGTACTGCCCCACCACATAGAAAAAGTTCCAAAAGATAGATGATGAGGGATAGGACGAAAACAGACGTATATAGCACTTCCACGCTTCGCTGCACCAACTGACTGTGTCTATTTCTTCTCGCATCCGCTTGTATGTTGACTACAGGCAAGAGAGAAGAGCGTTCGCATCCGTGAACTCAAAAGTTCGTACCCGAGATAGCTCCACCTCTTGCCACCTTCAAGATACCGAAGAAGTATCCTGACCCTTTGAGGTCGAATAACAAGCCCGGTGTGAAGGTGGATAAGGGTAACTCTGCCTAGAGGAGGTCAAGCATGTGCTGGATTGGTATTGACGTCAGTAAAGCGCACTTGGACGTTTGCATCTTAGCGGCTACCGGGGAAGTCAAGCACCTTCGTGTCGAGAATAATAAAACAGGCTTTGAGCAGATCATCGCTACGCTTAAAGACCGATATTCCCGCGTTGTCTTAGAGGCGACTGGCGTCTACCACTTGCGTCTACAACAAGATTTACAAGCACAGAACGTTCTGGTGAGCGTCATCAACCCCAGACAGATTCTCGGCTTTGCAAAGAGCCAGAATCGGCGCAATAAAACAGACAAAGTAGACGCGGCGCTCTTAGCCCAGTTCGCTAAAGAACGTGAGCCTACGCCTAGCCCTAAGTTAAACGAGCAAGCTAAAGACATCGTTAGAGAATTACAAGCCTTAAATGATGATATGACCCGCCTCAAAAACCGCCTTGGAGCAGCCGAAGCTGGACTCGCTCCCCAAGGTGTTAAAGCGTCGCTCAAGCGCCGCATCCGCTCCCTAAAAGAGGAGAAGCAGGCAACTCGAACAACAGCTCGAAGACGCCCTAGAAGATCAGCGCTCGGATGTCGAACTGCTCGAGAGTATTCCAGGCATTGCCAAGCTCACGGCTTGCAGTCTCCTTGCCGAAATCGGCGATGTCAGGCGCTTTGCTTCAGCCAGTTGTCTTGTCGCTTGGGCTGGCTTGACACCTCGGCGTCATGAATCAGGAACGTACAGAGCTTACACCGCGATAAGCCGTATGGGGTCATCCACGCTTAGACGTCTGCTCTACATGCCTGCGCTCTGTGCCAAGCGCTTTAACCCTCGTATCCGCACCTTCTATGAACGCCTGCTCGCGCAAGGTAAACCTAAGAAAGTTGCGCTCGTCGCTGCTATGGCAAAGCTGCTTCGTATCGTCTACGGCGTTCTATGCTCTAACCAACCCTTCAAACCAACCCTAGAACCTTGACTTTTAACAGAGTATCTCGCACGTTTCATTGCTGTAGCAATGAAACGTGGAAACGCTAATAAAATTAAGTTAGGTGGTGAAGAGGTTAAAGATAGCAGGTATACCCCTAGAGGCGGGGCACTATAGTCATCTGGTTTGAGTGCGCGAAGCGATGCGACCGTTCGTTTACTTCGTAAAATTACATAACCAGCTTGACTAGAAGCAACACTCGGTAATGCCCTAAGAAAATCTCCCGGAAGCCTGCGACAATAAGCAAGGATTTGGAGGATGACATAGGCAAGCAGAGAAAGCAGCGCACAGCCGATGAAAAAGCGGTGATGGTGTTGGCAACCTTTCGAGAGGACGTCACGGTAGCGGAGGTAGCGCGGCAGCACGGCGTAGATGAGAGTCTACTGCACAAATGGCGTAGAGCCTTCATGGAGGGGGGCAAACAAGCATTCAGAGATGGTGCTAGCGCCTCGGGTGACAAAGCGCTACAGAGGGAGAACGACCAGCTCAAGAAGGTGCTAGGCGAAAAGACGCTGGAGGTCGAGATTCTAAAAAAGCTCATAAAGCCCTTTGCAGCAGGTCTAGCGGGAGCGGAACCACGCGACTGCATCTGGTCATAGACGCAGCAGCTTAGTAACGGCATGATACGCGTCGCGTGGACCGCTCCCGCTAGCTGCTAAGGGCTCTTTAGCCTCTGAGTATGGCAGAGGTGGCGAGGGTGTATAAGCAATATCAGCAGCGCATCTCGCTCAGAGGTTTTTGCTGTTTCGCAGAGGTAGCACGCTGGCACTTGCGCTATTACCTGGAGACAGAACAACAGCGCCGAGCGCGAAGCCGAGCCGAACGAGAGGCGCATAAACAGGTGAAAGCGGAGGCGCTAAAGCACCCGACTTATGGTTACAGACGCATCTACGTCGAACTCGACAAACGCTTTGCTCTGGGTAGAGAGCGCGCCAGAAACGTCATGGCGCATAGGTCATCGCCACTAGGCGAAGGGCTATGCCCTAACCTGGCTACGCCCTAACCTGGCTCGGGCTCAAGCGGGAAACCCCTAAGAGAAAGCGCCGCGAGAGCCCTGCCGTGACCCCTACGTGTCAACTTCCCGAGGGACGCAAGGTGTAAATAGACGCCACTGGACTCACTCTAGGTGACGGTGTAGACTGGGTTTATATCGTGCAGGACGTCGCCTCCCGCGCTCGTACGGGCAAAGCCCGGCCCGTTGGACCTAGTACCTTGTTTGGCTCTCAAAGTGGTCAGAAGCTTGTCTAAAACGCTCGCTGCCGACGCTTTGCAAGAGGCACGAAAGAGGCTGCGTGACCTCGGCATTGACGAGCCGCTCGTCGTGCAGAGTGATGCCGGTTAAAGAGCCTTTAGCCGGTGGTAACATCAACGAATCACTCAATCTATGCGGCGGCAACGGCATGATACGCCCGGCTAAAGGCTTTTCGACTTTACCTCAGGGCACTTCCAAACGCTCTGTCAGCAGTTCGGTTGTTGGGTTCGCAGCAAGATCAACCAGGTCGGCGGTATGGGCATCTTGGAGCGCCTCAACAAAACCTTCACGACTTCGCCTTTCGGCACGAGCCCGAAACCCTATCAGAACTTCGAGACCTCGTCCCTAAGTTTAAGCAGTGGTATAACCAAACACGTTTTCACAGCTCGATTAGCTACATGACCCCCTGGCAAAAACTACAGGAGCAGGCTACACTAGCTTAGCTTTTGGGAGAAAATCGTGGGGCATTACCGTTCCGACCTCTAAAATAACCAGGCTAGAACGCAACCCGGTGAAGTAGCTAAACATCTCCTCTTTCGCTGTCGCGATACTACGCCGCGCTACAACCGCACCGCTCGCTTTGTCCAACACACATACCTGGCTTTGAATATTCCCGACGTCTAGCCCCACCACCTGTTTCTTGCTATGCTTTTTCAGGTCACGTTCCTTTCCTGGGTCCTTTGAACCCGTAACTTATACCCTTTCCGGTTAAACACGCGATAAAGTCGTGTGTTTAATCCCGAGCGGAAAAGAGCCATCAGCCGGGCGTATCATGCCGCTGTGACGCTACCCATATTAGCTATTCGTTGATGTTACCACCGGCTGAAGGCTCCTCTGCGAGTAGGAACAAGTACGGATTCCGGTGGTAACGGAATAAACGACGAATCCGTAGAAGCACGCAGTGTCGGAGTTTATGCAGTAATCAACCGGAATCCGTACTACTTGCAGACTTTTACAGTGCTGCGTTTTGGGAACGTGACCTTCTCATTCCATCTATAGAAATCTATGACGGGGGTTAAATACAAGGAAGCTCCATAAACACGGGGGTGAGCAAAAGCTCACCCCCGTTATGTCTTTTGTTACCTAACTACACTTGCTGTAACCACAGCTCTCACACTTTTGACATCCCTCCTCAAAGCGCAAGGGCGCACCGCAGTCCGGGCAGGCGAGCCCTCTATTCAACTCATTTTCAACCCCAGCGCTCTCCAATGCTACCGCGATGAGGTCCGCTTTCGAGGCGACCACGCGGCCCTGATATGTACCGTACATACCGCCGTTGATGCCGCGCAGCGTCTTGACAATCGCCTCAGCCGGAACACCATATTGGAGCGCAATCGAGGCGAGGCGACCGAGCGCTTCAGAGTCCGCCATGATCTCTTCGCCGCCCTTACCTGACTGGATAAAGACTTCGGTCGGCAAGTCGTCTTGTTTATTGATGGTGATGTAGAAGCTCCGGCGCTCACCTGAGGACATGGTGAGCTTGACGTTGTCGGTAAAGCCGACCAAACGACAAGGGCGGTCAAAGAGAGGTTCGCCCGGTAAGCGGGACTCCTTGGGGGCGGGTGCGGCGGCTACAGGCGCAGGTGCGGCCTGCGCTTTCTCTTGCACCTCTTTTTTCGTGCTCAAGACTTGGAACTGCCGGCTGCCGTCCCGGTAGACCGTAATCCCTTTGCAGCCCGTCTCATAAGCTAGGCTGTACGCCTCGTACACATCGCCTATCGTCGCTTTGTTAAGCATGTTGATGGTTTTCGAGATGCTGTTCGCCACCATCTCACCGCCCTCGTCGAAGGCGCTCTGCACCGTGCCCTGCATCTTGACGTGGTCTTCGCTCTTGATATCGTGGGCGCACACCAGCACGTCTCTGACCTCTCGTGGAATAAAGTCCAGCCCCTGCACGCTGCCGTGCTGCTCTTGCACCGCTGCGACGACCTTATCCCAATCCCAAGCGTTACCTTGCCTGTAATTGGGGTGGGGGGTGTGCGCTTCTAACATCTCTTTGAACAGCGGTGAGATTAGAGCAGCGTACGAGTCGCCAATTTTACGGTAGATAAAGGGCGCAAAGATAGGCTCGACGCCCGAGGAGACGCCCATGAGCATACTGGTCGTGCCCGTTGGCGCAACGGTTAAGAGGGCGATGTTACGGCGCGGCTCTTTGACGCTGCTCTGCTCAATCCCCGGAAAGACGCCGCGCTCCTCGGCAAGTTCTTTACTCGCGTCGGTAGCGTTCTCGCGCAACTCGGTGATCATCTTCTTGACGGCGTCTCGACCCGCTTGCGAGTTGTAGGTGAGCCCCATTTTGATTAAAGCGTCAGCTAAGCCCATGACGCCGAGCCCCAAGCGGCGCAGCTTCATGCTCATGGTGCGGTTGTCCTCTAAAGCGAACTTATTAACCTCTAGGACGTTATCTAAAAAGCGGATGCAGGTCTTGACGTCTTGACGGAAGCTCGTCCAGTTGAAGCCGCTTGTACCTTGGTTGGTCGTGCTCACATATTGGGCGAGGTTGATAGCGCCTAAGTCGCAGGGTTCGCCGGGGAAAAGCGGGATTTCACCACATGGATTCGTCGCCTTAATATTCCCCAGACTCTCCCGCACCGGGTTGAACTCGTTGATGCGGTCGATAAAGATAAGCCCTGGCTCACCTGTCTGCCAGGCGTGCTCGGCGACGTCGTGTAAAGTGCCACTTTTCTGACCCTTTGAACGCTGCATGAAATCGTCGGTGACTAAAACCGAGATATTAAAGGTCGAGATGTCTCCTTCCACCTCTTCCCTAGCCAAGTCTTTACAGGTGATGAAGTCTTGGATGTCAGGGTGCGTGGCGGACATCGTCGCCATCCCGGCACCCCTTCTTGTGCCTCCTTGCCTTATCACTCTCAGCGTGGGCGCGTAGACGTAGCGCAACGTCGCAATTGGCCCTGCGAACGAAGCTCCGCCCAAAGACGCCCAATACGCGAAGTTATCAAAGACCTCCACCGCAAACGATGACGGCCCGCTGCTCGTGCCACCCGAGCCTTTGACGGGCGTCCCCTCCGAGCGCAAGCGCGAGAGGTCCAACACGACATCCTCACCGCGCAGGAGGGTGCGAATCATCTCCCCTGCCCCTTGCCAAATGCTCTCGACGGAGTCGCCGACCTCTTGCACGTTCGCGCCTGCGTCAACCTCGTCTAGTTCTACAAAGCTCGAGTACCGATACCCCTTCGTCACATACTTGCCGTGAACGAGGTCCATGTACGTCCCCGACTTGACCTTGGCGTAGTCGGGGTGCGAGGGCGACACCGTGACGAAGAGGTTGCCTACGTTTTGCGTGTAAGGGCGCTTAGGCTTCAACGGGTCCAAACAGAGCCCGTTGCCGCCGCCAACCTTGGTGACGAGCGCCAGTTTCGTGGCGAGACCGAGCACCCAGGCGTCCGTACCGGGCGTTTCGGGGCTACCGTCTTGAACAAAACAGTTTAAGACGTTGCCGTGACTTGTGTCCGCGCCCGCCAAGACGCGCCCACCGGGGCAAAAGCGCTTCGACGCCATCAGCTCATAAAAGGCGTTCTCGTACTGAGCTTGTTGCTCACCTTCCTCACAGCTCGCCACCCACCCAGCGACGCGCCCGAAAAGACCCTCCAGCCCCTCGTCCCCTGGCTGGAAATACTGCCGTTTGGCGATGGCGACGGCGTGGTCATCGAAATGCTCTAAGCGTGCAGGGGTGGGTCTGTCCATGAGGTTCCTCCGAAGGAATGGGGCTCAGCCTTGACTACATCTAGTATGCTTGCCAGCTATTTACACATAATGTTGCATTTACACACAGACATCTTAATGCGTTCAACACGTCACGTCAAGCCTCGAGGACGAGACCTTCACATACGGTAGCGTTTGAAGAACGTACCACATGTAGCACTTTATGAGCAAGAGGTACAAGCTGATGTATGAGCAAGGCGAAATACAAGCCGTCTCTGACGAATAGTTTGTTTAGGAACAAAGGGACTATACCCCAAAATAGGCTCGGAGGAAAGTGCTTAAAGAGATGTGGATGTGGCATAATTCACACAGAAATCTCGCCAGACGGCTTGATCACTGCCCGAAGATCAGCGTTCAGAGAATTGAAGGAGAGGACAATGAATTCAACGTTTGAAGCCGTGCTTAGAGGACATCCGAATTTGCTTGGAAGAACGGCAGGGCTGACGCACCTTAATCAAAAGCCCGTAGACATAGTTGCGCTAATGAAGCTTCCAGTTGACCGTACCACATACTGTTTTGCTTTCGGTTCCAAAGTTCGAAGGGGTGATTTAAGCCAATTGCAGAACCGTCTTCGCATACTCGCAAGAGCGGGTGAAACTTGAATTTAGCGGCTACCGCGCCGTTCTTAACGCCTGCAATTTTGATGCGTCAGCCCTGGAAGAACGTTAGAGAACGTATCCTGACCCACCCCGAGAGGTTATACTGCTCAACCTCTTTATTCGCACAACTATCTTTCTTGGTGAGGGAGTGCGCGACATAAAAGAAACGGGTGGGGCGATTTATACGGTAATAAACCATGTGCCCCTACTGCATTTGCCTCTTTCTGTGACTTTTCCAGCGTGGCCTACCAATACCAACCTGAAGAAAGATGTCATAATCTGAGAGCGTTCGAGGGTACGACCGCGCTTCGCGGGACTTCGTGAACATACCCTTTTACCTGCCGCTCTTACCTCGAGCGCGGCAGGTACTTCTCCCAAATCGGGTCGATGCTCGGCAGGATGCCGTAGGCTGAACTGAACATGAAGCGCGGCGCATAGGGCTTGCGCTTGAGGGCCATCCGCGCCTCTTCGGGCGTGCGGTCGCGCTTTTTCGCGTTGCACCTGTGGCAGCACGCCACCACGTTCTCCCAGCTCGTGCCACCGCCTCGACTGCGCGGCAACACGTGATCAAGCGTGAGGTCGCTGCTCTTTTCAAAGCAGTACTGGCAGGTGTGGTCGTCGCGGCGGAAGACGTTTTTGCGGTTAAAGGCGACGCGGTGGCGCGGCGGACGCTTGACGTACTTCTTGAGGCGAATGACGCTCGGTACGACGAAGATTTGACTGGGCGAGCGGAGCACGCGCTCGCTATCCTCGACGCGCTCAGCGACCTCATGCATGAGGAGCGCCACGGCGCGTTTGACCGAGCAGACATGCAGCGGTTCATATGACGCATTGAGAATGAGCACCCGCGTCGCGTTGACGTTGGCAACGGGACTGAGCGTGTCCAAGTCCTCGTCGTAGGCAAATGGGTCGAGCGCGTGAATGTTGGCCGTATCTATATCGGTATCCATACTTAGTTCCGTATTCGACTCTTCACTATCTAAATTGTCTACGTTGTGAGCGGCGGCGGTGCCTCCTATGGTTGATGACTTCAGTATACCGCAAACATCTTCAGGAGAACATCAGAGGAGGATGAGCGCTGTGTTAAGGTGTTGCCATCTGACGCCTTCTCGAGCCGCCAGACCTCAGTCGGGGATTATTACTAACCTATTCCTGCTCAATTCACTCGCTTCTCTTGACTCACGATGAGCACCGCCAAGGCCCTCGGCCCATGCACCCCCTCGACGCGGCTCAATTCGATGTCTGAGGTGGCGGATGGCCCGGAGATAAAGGTGAGCGGTTGGTCAGCAGACGACTTCAAACGGCTGAGCGCTTCGGGCACGATGCCTTCAACTTGCTCAGCGAAGACGACGCACAGGTGAAAGTCCGGCAGCAGCGTAATCACACGCCGCCCTTGCTTCGCGCCGCTATCCAAGACAATCGTGCCTGTTTGCGCAACGGCGAGCGAGCAGCCCGTCATAACGCCGTCGGTGGCCTCGAGCACCTCATTCCCCAAACCTTCATCAGGGCGAATCTCAACGTCGGGCAACCAATCTTCGGGCACATCCGTCGGCACGACGAGGCTCGTGACCTCTCGAGCTTGACAGAGTTCCGCTGCTTTGGTGGCGATTCCCTTAGCGGTCACGTGGTGAACATCCGCGCCGTAGTCCACTAAACGCTCGGTGAACAGCTCAATGCGAGACGCCGTATCATCACTGGCTTCTCGCCGATACTCGCGCGGAACTTCAACCTCGGGCGCGTCCTGCATAATCTCGCGGATGCGCCCTAAAATCGCCTCTTTAGCGTTCATGCTTGCGCCTTACGGTTGCGCCACCACTCCCTAAAGGATTCTTGCGGCACGGCCTTTACGTCTCGAGTCGCCGTCCAACCCGAGAGGTAGCCGGGCAATCGCTCGATAGCGCCCCGCCGCACAAAGGGCCACTGCGCGACCTTAGCGAGTTTCTGGGCTTGTTCATACCGCTTCGGACTCGCAAAGATCGCCGCTGCTCCCTTCATCGCTAAAGCTTCTTGATTCGCCTGCCCTTTGAACGTCCCCTCCTTCTTCTCGATGACCTTACCGCGCAAGTGCACCAAAACTTTAGGAATATCAATCTTGACCGGGCAGACCTCATAGCACGCGCCGCAGAGCGAGGAAGCGTAGGGAAGCGACAAGGCGTTTTCAATCCCCTTGAGCTGCGGCGTCAAAATCGCGCCGATGGGTCCGGGGTAGATGGAGCGGTAGGCGTGTCCGCCGACCTTTTCGTACACCGGACAGACGTTCAAGCAGGCGCTACAGCGGATGCAGTGGAGCGCCTGCCGCCCGACCTCGTCGCGCAACACGTCGGTGCGCCCGTTGTCCAATAAAACGAGGTGAAAGGTCTGTGGTCCATCATTCTCATGCGGCCCCGTCCACATCGTCGTGTAGGGGTTCATCCGCTCGCCCGTCGAGGAGCGCGGGAGAAGTTGCATGAAGACCTCTAAGTCCTGCCAGGTGGGGATGATCTTTTCTAAACCCATCACGCTGATGAGCGTCTTGGGAAGGGTTAGACACATCCGCCCATTGCCCTCGGACTCGACCACGCCGATCGTACCTGTCTCTGCCACCGCGAAGTTCGCGCCGCTGATGCCGACCTCGACCTTCAAGAACTTCTCGCGCAAGTAGCGCCGCGCCGCCGCCGTGAGTTCGGTGGGGTCGTCCGACAACTCGTCCACATCTAGCGTACGCAAGAAGAGTTCGCGGATTTCAGCGCGGTTTTTGTGAATCGCAGGTACGAGGATGTGCGAGGACTCTTCACCGGCGAGTTGGATGATGAGTTCGGCCAGGTCGGTCTCAACCGCGTGGACGCCCGCGTCGTCCAAAGCGTCGTTGAGTTTGATCTCTTCCGTGGTCATCGACTTGACCTTGATGACCTCTTGCGTGCCCGTTTCCTTGACCAAGCGTGTGACGATCTCCTGCGCTTCTTTGGCGTCCCTGGCCCAATGCACCTGGCCGCCCGCTTGGGTAACGGCGTGCTCGAGCCGCTCCAAATACACATCCAGGTGACGCATCGTCTCCTCTTTGATGGCCTGCCCCGCCTCACGCAGCGCCTCCCAGTCGGGCAACTCACTGACCACCTCAGCACGTTTAGCGCGGATGGTGTGGGTGGCTTTGTGCAGGTTGCGGCGCAGTTGGGCGTTCTCCAACTCAGGCTTCGCCGCCTCTTCAAACGCCATCGGCAGGGGGATGGGGGTCATGCTCGGGGGTCTGTCGGGACGTGCCATGTTGTCCTCTCCTCTTGGTTTGAGCGGTGTACCACAACTTATGTAAGGTGCTGCGGAAGTTTGTTGGGGATGTGACGCTTACTACAGCGTCAACTAAAAAATGAGTCATGTCATTCTGAGCCCTTGACAGGCTTGTCCTGAGCTTGCCGAAGGGATAGACTCCGCAAAGCGGAGTCGAAGAATCTCTGCCCTTGCTGACTCCTCTGGCAGAGATTGAAAGTTATGAAATTTTGGCAGTAGCCAAACGAGACCCCTCGACAAGCTCGGGGTGACAAAAGTGGCGCGAATCTTAATTGACAGTGTACTTACTGCCGTATACGCACAACTTAGGACACCTTTCGTTTTATGCCGTTTCTCTTGCACTGCGTTCAACACGCTCAGTTCTCCTCAGCCGACGCCAGAATTTCCGCCAGATGCACCGTCTTGACGCCGCTCCGCTGACGGTGCAGGGCTCCGCCGATGTGCATCAAGCACGAGTTGTCCACCGCCGCGCAGACTTCGGCGTGGGTGTTTTGGACGTTGCGTAATTTATCGCTCAGCATCGCCGCCGAGGTGTCGGCGTTTTTGACCGCGAAGGTGCCGCCGAAGCCGCAGCACGATTCGGCCTCGGGCAGTTCGACAAGCTCGAGCCCGCGCACGTGCTCTAGGAGCGTTAGGGGCGCGTCCCCGACTTTGAGCCCGCGCAAGCTGTGGCACGTCGGGTGATAGGTGACGCGGTGCGGATAGTACGCGCCTACGTCCGTAATACCTAGCTCTTTGACCAGAAACTCGGAGAATTCGAAGACCTTCGGGGCGAGCGTTTCCAGGTCGTCCAAAAGCGCGTTGTCGCCGTGCTCCTGCGCGAGATACGGATAGAATTCGCGCACCATGCCTACACACGACGCCGAGGGCGACACGACGACCTCACTGCCCTTAAAGATGTCCACGAATTTGCGGGCCATCATCAAAGTCTCGCGCTGATAGCCCGTGTTGAAGTGCATCTGACCGCAGCAGGTCTGCTCGAAGGGAAAGTCTACCTCGTGACCCAAGCGTTCAAACAGTTCGACCATCGCTCGACCCGTTTCGGGATAGAGCGTGTCGTTGTAGCAGGTGATGAAGAGGCTAACCTTCATAACGTTGTTCCTATAGCGCGGCACGGTGACCTACTACGTGTTGTTCGCAACCATAAACTCATGCGTAGAAAGACCTGTACATAAACATAGCGTTGACCTCACCTTTCCCCTCTGACCCGCTCACGCTCGCCGATAGATGCTTCTGTGTGCAAAATACAGAGCTTCGCAAAGCGAGCTACCTAGCACGAGCTACCTAGCAAAATTGAAATCCGTCAGCGGCGTTCTTTCTTAATCTTAACGTAAAAATGCTCCGTTGAGGCTACCTCTATTCGAGGTTGTACGCCTTTACCGCGAGATTTCCCAGCATCGCCAAACAGTTTGAGGAAGCCAAAGCGGTGCGCCCCTGGACGCCCCAGCTTATAGGGCGCTTCACCCTCGAGAAGGTGCGGTACTCGGGGGTGAGACTAGCGAGAGGTTGGTGGGTTCAGTGCGGTGGGCAAGCAAAAAAAGAGGCTCGAGTTTAGACTCGAGCCTCTTCGCGTTGATATTTACCTGAGGTCTAGTGTAGGTCTAGTGTTAAGCCGCCGCGACGTTACCCGTGCTCTCGCTTGGCAAAGGTTGCCGCGCCTTGACCTCTTGGTTGAGGCGGTGATAGTGCGTCACTGCGTCCTTACCCTGCTCCCAGCAGAGGTAGATGACCTCGGCTCCTAAGCGGCTCGGAAAGTCTACGAGACCCGTCTCGACATCTTGTAAATGAACGCCCATGCCGTCAAGCTCGAGCTTCTCCTGCTGCACGATGCCAAGCAAAAACTTGATCTCTTCGGCAGTTTGCTGCGCTTCTAAGCTCAGCGCGTTCATCGGTTGCATCGCTTCGCGGAGCGCCAAAATGTCGCGAATCGCCCCTTGCATCTCGCTCAGCTTTTGGTTGACGACGGGAATAAGGTTGTTCGCTTCTTGAACTGTAAAGAGTTTATACATCGTCTACCGCCCTTTCCTAGCAGGTATACCCCTAGAGGCGGGGCATTATAGTCATCTGGTCACAAACACGCTTAGTGAATGATGCATCGCTCTACCGTGCACATTGCGAGATGATATCTGCATCAATTTCACTGTAGTTACACCTGAATAGAACTGCTTCATTAAGACATATTGTACGGGTTTGGCTGAGCAAACTGTGTCATCAATTATACAAAATCTTAGTGAAGTATTATCAAGTCTAAAGAAAGGGTTAAGGTGATGTGAGCCTAGTTTGACCCAGGTGTGGCGCTGTGTCTGTGCGGCTTGTCTCTCGAGCCCTCTCTCCTTGCGCGGTGTTACACTTCTTGCGTGTCCAAGACCCCACACACTCCCCTCGCCGAAAGGTTACGCCCACAATCTTTGGACGAGGTCGCGGGGCAAACGCATCTCGTCGCGCCGGGCAAGCCGTTGCGGGTTGCGCTGGAGAACGGGCGGCTGCGCTCAGTTTTGTTGTGGGGACCGCCGGGGGTCGGCAAAACGACCTTGGCGCGGCTTATCGCGGTGGCGAGCGGGGCGCACTTCGTGGCGCTCTCAGCCGTTACCTCAGGCGTGAAAGAGGTGCGTGCAGCGGCGAAAGCGGCGGACGAGCGGCGAGCGCAAGGGGAACAAACCGTACTTTTCTTAGATGAGGTGCACCGCTTCAACAAGGCGCAGCAGGATTTGCTCTTACCTTTTGTTGAAGACGGCACGTTGACGCTCATCGGCGCGACGACGGAGAACCCTTCTTTCGAGGTCAACGGGGCGCTCCGCTCGAGGATGCAGCTCTACGTCCTCAAACCTCTTTCTGAGGATGACTTGACTGCGGTGATTGGACGTGCGCTAGCTCATCCTGAAGGCTTTGCAGACACCCTTACCGTAGACGAAGACGCCATTAAACTTTTAACCTCTTGGGCGGACGGGGATGCGCGGCGGGGGCTCGCGGCGCTCGAGGTCGCCTCGAGCTACGCTGAGAACGGTGCGCTTAACGCCGAAGGGGTCAAACGTGCATTAGGCGCGAAAGCGCTCACCTTCGATAAAAACGGCGAACACTTCTACAACCTCATGAGCGCCCTGCACAAGTCGGTACGTGGCTGCGACCCCGATGCGTCCTTGTACTGGCTGGCGCGGCTCTTAGGCGGTGGCGCGGACCTTATGTATGTCGCGCGGCGTTTGGTGCGCATGGCGAGTGAGGATATCGGTTTAGCCGACCCTAATGCGCTACGGCTTGCCATTGCTGCGAGGGACGCCGCGCAGTTTTTAGGGCAGCCCGAAGGTGAGTTGGCCTTGGCTGAACTCGCCGTGTACTTAGCCGTTGCCCCTAAATCAAACGCGATCTACACCGCTTGGAAACGCGCCCGGACAGCGGCGGAACGTCACGCTTCCGCTGAGGTTCCCCTCAACTTGCGCAACGCGCCCACCTCACTGATGAAAGGGCTCGGCTACGGCGAGGGCTACCGCTACTACTTCGACGACCCCGAGGCGAGCTTTTTGCAGCGTTATCTGCCCGAAGAGGTGAGCGGAGGTTACTACGGTGCAGACGGCGAGGGGTGGGAGGTTAAGGTGAGGGATAGGCTCGAGACCTTCAAGCAGCTCAAACGAGGAAAAGTAACGTAATTCGGCGTAGTAGAGGTTCGTATAGAGGTTAAGGTAAAAGATGTCTTCTAAGGATCAACCTACAACCTTATCCGAATCGTCCCCCATCTTAGTCGTCAACGCAGGTAGCTCGTCGCTCAAGGTGAAGGTGCTGCCGCAAGGTCACACCTTTTTAGTCGAGCGTATTGGCGGCGAGGCCGAAGCTAAGACGAGCCTAGAGGTTGAGGTTGAAACAGGGGACGTCACCGACGTCCAGAGCGCCCTGCGAGCGTGTTTGGACGTCTTGCGAGAAGAGGTTGACTTAGACACCATCACCGCCGCAGGCCACCGCGTCGTCCACGGCGGCGAGCGTTTTTCGGAAGCGACGTTGTTAAACGAAGAGGTTGTCGCTAACTTAGAAACCCTCTCGCCGCTCGCGCCGCTGCACAACCCCGCCAACTTAGCGGGCATCCGCGCCGCGATGACGCTCTTGCCGCAGGCTATTCACGTCGCCGTGTTCGATACCGCCTTTCACAGCACGCTGCCGCCGCACGCTTACCTCTACGGTTTGCCGCGCCGCGTGTACGAGCAGGGCGTCCGGCGCTACGGTTTTCACGGCACCTCGCACGATTTCGTGACGCGCCGCGCGGCTGAGGTCTTGGGCAGGCCGCGCGAAGACCTCAAGCTCGTCTCGCTTCACTTAGGCAACGGCGCGAGCGCCGCCGCCGTTCAAAACGGCGCGTCGGTGGACACCACGATGGGCATGACCCCTTTGGCGGGCCTGCTGATGGGCACGCGCTCGGGTGACGTGGACCCTGGGGCGCTCCTCTACCTCTTGGGGCAAGGTATGAAGGAGGACGAACTCGATACGCTTTTGAATAAGCAGTCGGGTCTTCTGGGACTTTCGGGGGTTTCGAACGATATGCGCGACATCCACGCGGCGATTGAAGCGGGCAACCGCGAGGCACAAGCGGCGCTAGAAGTCTTCTGCTACCGCATCCGCAAGACGATAGGCGCATACGCCGCCGCGATGGAAGGTTTGGACGCGGTTATCTTTACGGGGGGTATCGGCGAGAACGACGCGGAGGTGAGGAAGCGCTCGGTGGTGGGGTTGGAATTTTTGGGGCTCGAGCTTGACCCACAGAAAAATAGTCAGAGCGAACAGATGATTAGCAGAAAACGAAGCAGCGTCCAGCTTCTCGTCATTCCCACCGACGAAGAATGGATGATCGCCGAAGCCACCTTGGACGTCGCGGCGTCTTTGGCGTAATATCAGCCTATGTTCAATACGACTCTACGATTTTGGAATAGAGATGCGACGCGCTTGTCCACTTTTCGCTCATTGCTCGTTGCTCGCCACTTTCTACTATGAAAACCCTCGGCCTCGACTTAGGAGGCACGAAGATCGCAGCAGCGGTGGTCGAAGACGGCGAGATGCTCTCTCGGCATCAGGTCGGCACACCGCATTCAGGCTACGGCGATGTACTCGAAGCCTTAGAGGAGGCCGCAAAGTTTGTCTTAGCAGACTATCCCGAGGTCGGGCACGTCGGCCTCGGCTCGCCCGGACCGCTCGACCTTGCGGCGGGCAAGGTGCTGTTTGCTCCCAACATACCCGGAATGCAAGACGTGGCGATTGCGCGGGACTTGAGCGAGCGTTTGGGGCGCACTGTCGTCCTGGAAAACGACGCCAACGCCGCCGGTTACGCCGAGCACCTCTTCGGAGCGGCCAGAGACCTAAAGAGCAGCTTCTACGTCACCATCTCGACGGGCGTCGGTGGCGGTCTCTTCTTAGGCGAAAGCGTCATTCACGGGGCGGACGGCGTCGCCGGGGAAGTCGGACACATGACGTTGCAGCTCGGTGGCCCGCTGTGCGGCTGCGGTCACTACGGCTGCTGGGAGGCCGTAGGCGCGGGGCGAGCCATCGCCAGGGACGCCTCGCACAGCTACGGCGAAGCGCTCAAGACCAGGGAGGTCTTCGAACGTGCCAAAGAGGGCGAACACAAGGCACTCCAAGTCGTCGATCAGGCGGCTCGCTACACCGGGCTCGGGCTCGCCAACTTGCTCAAAGCGTTTAACCCCGACGGCTTTGTGATCGGCGGCGGTCTGATACGCGCAGGCGACTTCTACATGGACAAGGTTCAAGCGGCGGCGGACGAGTTCTGTGTTGGCTATCCGAAAGTAGATATCCACATCGCCGAACTCGGCACGGACGCGGGCGTCATCGGCGCGGCGAGCGTGGCCTTGCGGGGGGTGGACGAGCCCTCGAGCTAGCGTCAACCTAGATAAGCTAGCATCTTTATGACGCTAAACATACATGTGCAGGACGAAGAACGAGGCTGAAGAAAAGGTAAAAATGTGTGCCTCAATTCTTAACCTGAGGCCGCCTTTATCGTTAGGCTGTGGGGGTGACAGACTCCCTTCTTCTCAGCGCTCTTCTTATCTTTTCCATGCGTATCGCCGACGTCTCTATCGGCACCATTCGCATCGTGATGCTCGTACGCGGCAAAAGTCTACTCGCGGGTATTTTAAGTTTCTTAGAATCGTTCGTCTGGCTGTTAGCTGCCGCGCAAATTCTTTCCGACCTTGACGACCCCGTCAAGATGTTCGCTTACGCAGGTGGCTACGCCGCAGGTACCATGCTCGGCGCGACCGTCGAGCGTTGGATCGCGGTGGGCAAGTGTCTTATGCGCATCGTGGTGAAGAACGACTCGCCGGATATCGTCGGGATGCTGCGGGCTAAGGGGTACTACGCAACCGTGCTCAACGCCGAGGGACGCGACGGCGACGTGCGCATCGTTTTCAGCGTGATCAAGCGCCGCTACATTGACGAGATGCTTACCCTTGTTCACGAGATCAACCCCAAAGCCTTTGTGACCTTTGAAGAGGTTCAGGCGAGCACGGTCAAGGAGTCACAGTTTCGGCGTAAAGCGGTTCGGGTGTAAAGCTCGAGACAACACCCCCGTGAACAGCACACACCCGAGTCAGATATTTTAGCGCTTGAATTACGCAGATAGCATCTCATGCTGTGCAAGCTGAACAGTGTTTTTTCGACTGAGCGCGTCTTTGACCAGATGCAATCCCGCTAGCCTATTGGCTGAGACCTGCTGTATTGGTGTAGAGTGCCTTCATGATCAAAATTGATACTAAAAACGTAACGAGTGACCGCTTAGGAGAGACGCACGGCCTGGACTTAGAGCGCGAGTTCGGCGCGTGGAGTGAGACCTTGGACGGCTTTGTAGACGACCTCTTGGGCAAAAAAGATGACCCGGACGCGATGCTGGGTTGGATCGATTTGCCAAACGGCAACGACGAAGTTGAGCGGATTTTGGAGTACGCAAAGAACGTAGATTCGAAGTACACCGACCTGGCGGTGCTGGGAATCGGGGGCTCGAGTCTCGGCGGCATCACTGTGATTGGCGCGCTCCAGCATCCCTACCGAAATCTGCAAGAGAACGGCGACGGCTTGCGCGTGCACTTCGTAGACAACGTAGACCCGGACGCCGTGCACGGGCTCTTGGAAGTCTTGAACCCTGAAACCACGCTCGTCAACGTCATTAGCAAGTCGGGCACCACAGCGGAGACGATGGCGGCGTATTTGGCGTTTAAGGCGTGGCTCAAAAACGGCGTGGGCGACGCCTACAAAGACCAAATCATCACCACAACCGACCCCGAAACGGGCATCTTGCGACCGCTCGCGGAGCGTGAAGGCTACACGACCTTCGTCGTGCCCCCTTCAGTGGGTGGACGCTTCAGCGTCCTCTCAGCAGTGGGGCTTTTACCCATCGCACTCGCCGGGCTCGACGTGCGCGGTCTCTTGGCGGGCGCAGCCGAAGCGAATGAGATGGTTTCTAAGTCCACCGCAGACAACCCCATCAAACAGGCCACCATCATTCAATACTTGGCGTACCGGCGCGGCAAGCCCATCAGCGTCTTGATGCCCTACAGCTCCCGCTTGCGCTACCTCTCGGACTGGTACGTGCAGCTCTGGGCGGAGTCGCTGGGCAAGTCCGAAGACCGCAACGGCAGCTTGGTGCACGAGGGCAGCACGCCCTTAGCCGCGCTCGGCACAACCGACCAGCACTCGCAGGTGCAGCTTTTTAACGAGGGCCCGAACAACAAACTCTTCGCCTTTGTGCGCATCGAAACCTTCGACCAAACCGAGACCATCCCCGACGCGGAGCCCGAACTAGACGAACTCGCCTATCTCGCCAACAAGGAGTTCAACCAACTCATTAACGCGGAGCAAGCGGCAACAGCACACGCCATTTTGGATCACGGACGCCCCAACTACACGCTTTCGCTCGAGCGCCTCGACGCGCATCACTTGGGGTTACTCTTGCAGTTTTTAGAGTGGCAAACGGCCCTCATGGGTGAACTGACTTTTGTCAACACCTACAATCAACCCGGCGTCGAACTCGGCAAGAAGTACACCTACGCGCTGATGGGGCGTGAGGGGTTTGACGAGGTGAGAGAAGAGTTGAAAGAAGCAGGTGTTGAGTAAGGACAATTCATAAATTGTCCCTGCACGTCGCTACGTTCTCCGTCTCTTTCGGCGGCGCTGTGTAGATACGGTCTCGATGTCGAGGGCTCAGGTAGGCTCGAGGCCAAGGTAGAAAAAAGGCTTTGAGCGTATTGTCATAGCGTACGGCGACCAGGGCGGCCCTATACCTATAAAGGGGGCGAAGTTTAGGACTTACAAAAGGCGCTGTAGAAGGTTGAATGCTTGACGGAATGAAGACCAGCAAAGGCTGCTTGTCACCCAGACGGTGCGGGGTAATACGAGGTTGCATGGCTCCGTTTGCAAAACGAAGTTATGCCCATCCGCGATGGTAAGCTCTAACGTCGTTCATCCCCGAAAGGGGGCTCTCAATTAGGGTAAGTAAGCTATGCGATTCCGTATAAGTAGGCGAGTACCGATAAGGCGGTCCGGCGTCCGACCCCTTTCATCTAGCTGATTCTGTCCTTTGAAAAGCTACCTGTCAAATACGAATAAGACGTCACGAATCTACGTGCGTAATACCAGACTGAAAAGGGAGTGTCGCAATGTGATCGCGAAGCTCGTCGCGCTGCTCCCACTAGACGAAGTGAGGGCGTTGCTTCGCACAACTTCGTACCCCGAAGTTACGCTCATCAAGTAGGAGCGCCCTGTGGGGGCTGTTACGTAGTTTTCGCCTTCGCGAAACGAGCGTTTAAGAATGTCATTTTGTGACACCCTTAAATCACTTTGGTATTGGTAGACCGCGCTGAAAATGTTACAGAAAGAGGCGAATGTTGTAGGGGTGATTCATACAGAAATATATATATGTACCCCTACGCCGCGCACTCTCTCTACTCGTTGAGATGATGTGACGTTTTGCGACCTTTTCAAGGTGGTGGGGCAGTATAAGCTTGCAAAAACAATGCACATGACGTAACCCAGACTTTTTAACCTGTATAATTGTCCTTTGACAAAGCGCACATTCACGCGCACTGCTTTCCTTGTAGATAACCCAACTTCACCCAAAAGAATAGAGAGAATCATGAATTACCGAAATATTGCCATCATCGCGCACGTCGACCACGGCAAAACGACGCTCGTGGACGGAATGCTCAAGCAGTCGCACATCTTCCGCGACAACCAAGAGGTCATGGACCGCGTCATGGATTCGAACGATTTAGAGCGCGAGCGCGGCATCACCATTTTGGCGAAAAACACCGCCGTCGAGTGGGAAGGTACGAAAATTAACATCGTCGATACGCCCGGTCACGCGGACTTCGGTGGCGAGGTGGAGCGGGCGCTAGGTCTGGTGGACGGTGTACTTCTCCTCGTTGACGCTGCTGAAGGCCCGATGCCGCAGACACGCTTTGTGCTGGGTAAGGCGCTCTCGAGAGGTCTCAAACCGGTCGTCGTCATCAACAAAATCGACCGCAAGGACGCCCGCCCCGATGAAGTCGTGAACCTCACCTTTGATCTTATGGTCGAACTCGGCGCGGACGACGAGCAGTTGGACTTTCCGATCGTCTATGCGATTGCGCGTGAAGGCAAGGCGTGGTTGGAGTTGGAGAACCCCGGCGAGAATTTAGAGCCGCTCTTCGAAACCATTTTGGAGCAAATCCCCGCCGCCAAAGTGGATACCGACGCGCCTTTCCAACTTCAAGTGACCAACCTCGACTATTCGGACTACTTGGGGCGCTTGGCCCTCGGACACGTACGGCGCGGCACGCTCAAAAAGAACGATAGCGTGGTGCGTATTGCCAGAGACGGTTCACAGATTCGCTCTCGAGTCACCAAGCTCTACACCCACATGGGACTCGCCCGCGTCGAAGTCGAAGAGGTCTCGGCGGGCGACATTATCGCTCTCTCAGGTGTGGATGAGGTGCAGATCGGCGACACGCTCACTGACCCGAACGCGCCCGACACGCTGCCCGTCGTGAGCGTGGACGAGCCGACTATCAGCATGACCTTTGCGCCGAACACGAGCCCCTTCGCAGGTAAAGAGGGCAAGTACGTGACCTCGCGCCACCTCAAAGACCGCTTGGAGCGCGAACTCCTCACGAACGTCGCCCTGCGCGTCGAAGAACTCGGCAGCGAGCAGTTCCGCGTGGCGGGTCGCGGCGAGCTGCACCTCTCGATTCTGATCGAGCAGATGCGCCGCGAGGGGTACGAATTCTCCGTATCACGCCCAGAGGTCATCATGAAAGAGGTGGACGGAGAAAGACTCGAGCCCTACGAGCACGTCGTTGCCGATGTTCCCGAAGCCACGATGGGCAGCGTGATCGAATCGCTCTCTGGGCGCAAAGGGACGCTCCTCAACATGGCGCAAGAGGGCGGAAGGACGAGGCTCGAGTTCTCCATCCCCAGCCGCGCGTTGTTCGGCTACCGCACCCAGTTCTTGTCCATGACCCAAGGCGAAGGGCTCCTCAACCACGTCTTCGACGGCTACGAGCCCGTCCTCAAAGACCTCAAGACGCGCCAGAGCGGTTCCTTAGTCGTGATGGAGCCCGGCGAAGTCTTCGCCTACTCGCTCTACAAGTTGCAAGATAGAGGCACGTTCTTCGTGGAGCCCGGCACTGAAGTTTACGTCGGGATGATCGTTGGAGCGAACGCTCGCATGGGCGACCTCAATATCAATGTGACGAAGAACAAGAAGCTCACCAACGTGCGGGCGTCCGGGAGTGACGACAACATCAACCTTACGCCGCCCAAGAAGTTGACCCTAGAGGAAGCCTTGGAGTACATCGCCGACGACGAACTCGTCGAGGTGACGCCGCAGAGCATTCGCCTTCGCAAGCGCGTTTTGGACCCTGGGATGCGGAAGCGGACAGAGAAGGTGGCGGCGACGAGCTAGAGGTTAGGACGCACTTCGCCCAGTTGCCCGCGTTAGAGTTCAGAATTTCTACTATGCTTTAGCGCGGGCAGATTTATAGAACCGAGAAGTAGAGCAAGATTAAGATGCCAAGACGCACAGAGATAAAAGGAGTCATTGATACTTTCTTATCCAGTTTTACGAGTCGTTACTCGGATTATGATGGCTACTGGATTTTTGGCTTACTTGTCGATGAGGACGAAGAAATCAATATCGACTTGCTCGCCCCTTTTCACTCAAACACGACTTCTGTAGTCAGTGTTGTCAAGCGCATTGCTTCAGATACTTTTCAGAACCAGATTGCCAAGTATAAACTTCCGCCGTCGGTTATTCACGGTGCAACCTTAAAAATCACGAAAACTGACAAAGTAACTAAATGTTGCAATCACGGAATGTGGCGAGACTGTGTAGGTTTACGCCTTTGCGTACAAGTGCTTACTGATCTTGGGCGTCAATTCGAGCGTGAACGGCTCGTCTTTGCGGCTCCGCATGACCCGAATTTTGAAACCCGGAGCGCTCGCCGGTTGTCATTACCCGAATATCGACAGTAGAGCAGTAAAGAATTAGAGGATGACGCCAGAAATCGCTAGAAGAGCGACAATGCCGAAGATGGCAAAGATAACGTAAGCTACTCGAACGCTCGGTTTTTTAGAGGTGTGCCCCCAGAGGTGGACGTTAAAGTCCTCCTCTTTTTCTTTGGATTCGTCTTGTTTATCCTCCGCCACAGCGCCCTCCCCTGTTATTTGACGCGCCTTTGAATTACACTGAGTATACGCCTAGAACCTCGCTGCTTCCTTTGAAGGTGAGTATAAAGATGACGGACCCTATCAACCTCTTCCTCGAGTGGAACAAAGCCGCCACCCAAAACAGCCCTTTACAGTACCCCGAAGCTGTCTGTCTCTCCACCGTCAACGCAAGAGGTGAACCCGAGGCGCGGTTTGTCGCGCTCAAAGAGGTGTCTCAAGCGGGCTTTATCTTCTGTACGGCGTTCGGTTCTCCGAAAGGATTAGAGGTTGACGCTAACAACAGCGTCGCGCTGACCTTTTGGTGGGACCATATCGAGCGTCAGGTCAGGATTGCAGGTACAGCGACGCGCATCTCGGACAAAGAGGCGGACAGATACTTTAGCGAGCGGCGCAGGGACGCGCAACTCATCGCTTGGGCGTCGGCACAGAGCCAACCTCTATCACAACTTGAACGGCTCGAGGCAAAACTGCAAGAGGTCGAAGCGCGGTTTGGCGGCAAAGAGGTCCCACGTCCTAAAAATTGGGGCGGGTACTGCGTGAAACCGACAAGGCTCGAGTTTCAGAAAATCAAAACTAACAGGCTGCACGAACGAACGCTTTTTACATGTGATGCGAACGGATGGACAAAGCAACTGTTGCAACCTTAAACTAAGTTCAGAGTCAGCCCATAAAATGATCGTTTCGCTTACGAGGAGGCGTACCCGTGAAGGCAATGGTCATAACGAAGTACGGTCCACCCGATGTTCTTGAACTGCAAGAGGTCGCGAAACCTGCGCCCAAAGATGACGAGGTCTTGATCAAGGTCCGCGCGGCATCCGTCAACGCGGGCGACTGGCATCTCATGAGGGCGGACCCCTTTTTAGTTCGTCTGATGTACGGGCTGTCTAAGCCGAACATCAAGATATTGGGAAGCGACGTAGCGGGGCAAGTCGAAGCGGTGGGTCAAAACGTCACGCAGTTTAGCCTGGGAGATGAAGTCTTCGGCGATCTGTCGGAGAGCGGGTTGGGCGCGTTTGCCGAGTACGTATGTGCGCCTGAACACGCCTTAGCGCTCAAACCCGCCACGCTGACCTTTGAAGAGGCGGCGGCAACTCCTCTAGCGGCAGTCACCGCCTTACAAGGTCTGCGCGATCATGGGCACATCCGCGCAGGACACAAGGTGCTGATTAACGGCGCGTCGGGTGGAGTGGGAACCTTTGCGGTGCAGCTTGCCAAACACTTTGGCACAGAGGTGACGGGCGTGTGTAGTACGAAGAAAGCGGAGATGGTGCGCTCGCTGGGGGCTGATCACGTCATCGACTACATAAAAGAGGATTTCACGCAAAAGGGAGAGCGTTACGACTTGATTCTTGGCATAGGTGGTTATCACGCGCTCACCGAATATAAACGCGCTTTGCATCCCGAGGGCAGGTACGTCATGACGGGCGGCGCTACGAAGCAGATGTTTCAGCGATGCTCTTAGGACCTATGATGTCGCTGACGGGACAGCAAAAATTGGGTGCGTTTGTAGCGAAACCCAATCAGAAGGATTTAGGGTTGATTAAAGAGTTGCTCGAGGCTGGCAAGATTAAACCCATAATTGATAGATGCTACCCGCTAAGCGAGGTGAGTAACGCGGTTCGCTATCTCGAGGCGGGATACGCTAAGGGAAAACTTGTCATTACAGCGTAACTTAGAAGTGTAAAAACGCCGACAGTAAGTAAAAGTAATTGCTACACAACCTCAAAGCACACCGTTAGAGCGTCTGCACCGCCTTCACCCACCAATTCGGATACATCTCCTCAAACTTCGCCGCCACCTCTTGCGCCTGCCCCTCATCCCTCGCTAAGCCAAAACACGTCGAACCCGAACCCGACATCATCACGCCGCGTAGACCTTCCAACCTAAGCGCCGTAATCACCTCGCGGATGTAGGGGTTCTCTAGCATCACACCGGGTTGTAGCGCGTTGAGGTAGCCCGGTTCTTCACCTGCTCGCAAGTTTTTTAAGAGGTCGTCCAGTTTCAAGCGGGGGCTGAAGTTCTGCAAGTTTTCATAGGCGGATTTGGCGCTTACGGGAACTCGAGGATTGAGCAAAATAATATGGAGCGTAGGCAGGTCTACGGCTTCTAACTTCTCCCCCCTACCTCTCGCCCTCGCCGCTGGGAGGTCACTGACAAAGAAAGGGACATCCGAGCCAAGTGCTTTGGCGAGGTCGAAGAGGTCAATAGTGTCTGCGGGATAGAGCTGGAAGAGTCCACGTAAAACCGCGCCCGCGTCCGAGGAGCCGCCGCCCAAACCTGCGGCGACGGGGATGCGTTTTTCTAAGGTAATGTGCACCCCTTCGTCTTGCCCTGTCGCTTCAAAGTAGAGTCTAGCGGCGCGAAAGGCCAGGTTATCTTCTTGCTCCCCTAAGTCTGCACCATGAACCTCTACGGTGATGTTTGAGTCTGGCTCGAGCCTCACCGTATCAAACACACTGACCTTCGTCATCAACGTATCCACTTCGTGGTAGCCGTCACCTCTTTTAGCAACGACGTTGAGACCCAAATTGACTTTGGCGCAAGCGTTAAGTTCTAAAGATTTAGTCATTACTTGCGTCCCATACAGCGGCTAGGGCGGTGGCTATCTCGAGGTCAGCGGGCGTTGTTACCTTCATAAGCCACTGACTCCCTTCGACCAACGAAACAGAGTGACCAAGTGAGCGAACGAGCCCCGCGTCATCCGTTGCTTCGATGTGTTTGGCGAGAGCGTTTTCATGTGCTTTTACAACGACCTCTCGCTTGAAGCCTTGTGGCGTCTGCACCGCTCGCAATTTCTGTCTGTCCACAACCTTACCCGTTTCCGCTCGGATGAGGGTATCCGCGACGTTCATCACGACAGATACCGCGCCCATATGCTCAACCTCTCGGATGACTTCTTGAATCACTCGAGTACTCAGAAAAGGTCGCGCCGCGTCATGAATCAGCACGAGGTCGGCGTTTGTGGCGTTCAGGAGGTTACGCACGCTCGCCTGCCGCGTTTTACCGCCTAGAACGAGGTTGACCTGCTCTCCTAGCTGGCTTTTAACCTCTTCGCACATCTCCGGTGAGACCGCTACAATGACCTCATCCACCTGATTTTCAAATGCCTTGACAGAGCGCTTCAGCAAGCTCTCTCCACTAACTTCAACCAGCGCCTTGTGACCTCTTCCCAGACGTGTCCCCGTGCCCGCAGCCGGGATGAGCGCGGCTACCTTTTTGGAAGAGGGTGAAGAGGTCACGCGCTTTCTTTCCAACGGGGCGAGCGGGCGTTGTCTATCCCTAAGAGGTCGAGCGTGCGGGCGGTGACGCCGCTGATGAGTTCGTCAATCGTTTCGGGACGGTGATAGAAACCAGGGGAGGCGGGCATGATGGCTGCGCCTGCGTCATGGGCGGCGAGCATGTTCTGGAGCATCGGGCGGGAGAAAGGAGCTTCGCGCAGAACTAACACGAGAGGTCGGCGCTCTTTTAGCGTCACGTGGGCGGCTCTGGACAAGAGGTTGTCCGCCATCCCTTGCGCCACTTTTGCGAGCGTTCCGGCGGAGCAAGGGGTGATGACCATGCCTGTCACGCGAAAGGAGCCTGAGGAAATCGCCGCGCCTAAGTCGGTGTCTTTATAAGACACATCCGCTAAGGCTTCAAGCTCTAAAGAGGTCTCATCAAGTTCCGTGGGAATCACCTGTTTAGCGCCGTTAGTAATCACCATGTGCGTTTCGACAGGTAAGTTTCGGAGCGTCTTTAAGAGGTCGAGGGCGTAAATTATGCCGCTGCCGCCGCTGACGCCTATGACGACTCGAGGGGTCACACCGGCCACCCTATCGTTAAAGAGGTCGTTAAAAACACCCTTCACCATACCGTCAACCTCTTGCCCATGCCGACTAGTAGCGATACCATGAAATACAACTCGGCGCTGCAGAGAAGCTAAGCTAAGAGTATGGCTCGAGCAATGACCTACGAAGCGTTCAAAGAGACCGTCGAAGCAATGGTCGAAGAGATTCCCGAAGAATTCATGGAAGGGTTACAGGGTGTTCACGTTTTAGAGCATGTCAAGCGTGAAGTGAGGTACGAAGGCGTCGTGCGTTTGGGCGAGTATTTGGACCCTGGTCCCGAAAGTTTCTTAGGCGGTAACGGTTTGGGACGGCACATCGCGCTCTACTACGGCTCGTTTAGAGAGATTGCGAGAGGTCAGCCTGACTTCGATTGGGACGCTGAGATTTGGGAGACCTTGACACACGAACTCAGGCATCACGTCGAGTCGTTGGCAGGTGATGTGAGCTTGATTGAAGAAGATGTGCAGCGGGCGAAGGGGTTCAAGCGGCGCTGACGTTGGTGTCTCTATATCAACATGTCTGTAGGGATGACTCACTACACTGTCAACTAAATTCTGCGACACTGTTGTCACCCCGAGCGGAGCGCAGCGCAGTCGAGGGGTCTCGTCTTGCACTCTCTGTCAGAGAAGAAGGCGAATGCAGAGATTCTTCGACTCCGCTTTGCGGAGTCTATCCTGTAAAGGGCTCAGAATGACATGACTCGTTTTTTACTTGACGATGTACTCGCACAAGATTTCTTATGTACCCCTATAGCGCGTTGGGCTCGAGTGCACCGGAATACAACGCAATGTAGGAGCAGGTTTGAAACCTGCTCCTACGCCGTAACCGTTTATGCTGTCAGCCGAACTTTAGTCCAAGAAGTCGCGCAGCTTGCGTGTTCTCGACTCGTGATACTTGAGTTTGCGAAGCGCCTTGTTTTCAATCTGACGAATGCGCTCTCTCGTCACGCCGAAGTGTGAGCCGACCTCTTCTAAGGTGTGCTCGCGTCCATCCACCAAGCCTTTGCGGAACTTCAAGACCATAGACTCACGCTCGGTGAGCTTGTCCAGCGCTTTGTCCAACTCTTCACTGAGGAGCGTCTTGCTCGCTTGGTCCACGGGCGATTCGACGTTTTCGTCGGGGATGAAGTCGCCGTAGAAGGAATCTTTTTCGTCGCCGATGGGCGTTTCTAACGACACAGGCTCCTGCGAGACCTTGAAGACCTCTTCGACCTTCTCGGCGTTCCAGCCCGGCCCCATCGCGTCGGCGACCTCTTCGTAAGTCGGCTCGCGGGAGAGTTCTTGCTGGAGTTGCCGCGCGGTGCGCGTCAGCTTGTTGATGGTCTCGACCATGTGCACAGGGATGCGAATGGTGCGGGCTTGGTCGGCGATGGCGCGGTTGATAGCTTGGCGAATCCACCAGGTCGCGTAGGTGGAGAACTTGTAGCGGCGGCGGTATTCGAACTTTTCCACCGCGCGAATGAGTCCTTGGTTGCCCTCTTGAATGAGGTCCAAGAACGAGAGCCCGCGTCCGGTGTACTTCTTGGCAATCGAAACGACCAGACGAAGGTTCGCTTCGATGAGGTGTTGGCGGGCCATTTCGCCGTCTTCAACGATGCGTTTTAAGCCGCGACTCGTTCGTTCGGGGAGGTCGTCGGCTTCCTCTTCTAAACGCTCTTGGGCCGCTTCACCCTCTTCGATGCGCCGCGCTAGAGAGATTTCTTCCTCGAGCGAGAGCAGGCTAACGCGCCCGATTTCGTGGAGGTATTGGCGCACGGGGTCGTTGGTGGAGAGCCTAGAGCCCGCCATCGCCTCGGCGCGGGCCTCGAGCGCTTCAGTATCGACGCTGTCGTCATCATCAATGTCTTTAATGTCGTCCACGTCGTCGAACTCGTTCTCGTCGATAATTTCGTCGTCCGAGAGGTCCGCGATTTCGATATTTTTGGACTCCAAGACCTTCATCAAGTCTTCGAAGTTTTCGTTTTCACCGCTTAGGTCTAAAGACTCTAACGCCTTATTGAAGGCGGTGCTGATCTCTTCAGTGTTTAAGGAGCCTTCTTTTTGCCCCGACTCGATGAGCTTTTGAATCTGCGGGGTCTCGAGCCACACCGGGTTGGGCACGGCTTCGGTGGGCGCGTCCGTTTTCGCTGCTTTTTTGCTTTTTGCTTTGCTCTTCGTTGCGGTTTTTGCTTTGGTGGGTGCTTTTGCCGGTTTAACTGCCATTACGCCTCCTTGAGGGGGAGTTGCCATAGGTTGGCCTATGATTGTGGTCCAAGATGTGACCTGAGTTGATCCGCACGAATTTAGGGCTCAACTGAATATCGTAGAATTTTAGAATCAAGGGAATTTTGGGGGTAAAAGATGGCGTTGTCACGCTCTACATAGTATAGGATAACATGAAGGGTGGGCATGTAGTCTACACAGCAAATTCTTATATTAGCACAGCTCGCGCGATGTGTAAAGGTTCACAGGAGGAATCTTTAACTTCATGTCACGCTTCTCACCACCCCAAACTGCTACATTAAAAGGGTGCTCAGACTTACCGCAATCGCCCTAGCGCTCACCGTCGTTGGCCTTTTAGTCGTCGCGCTGTTACCGCAAAGAGAGCGCGTCGTTCCCGGAGAGGTCATCGAACTGAGCGGCGCTGCCGTCACGCTCTACCCCGAAGCCGACCCCGAAGCCGTTTGGTACTTCGACGCTGACACGGTGGACTACGACCCAGCCGTAGGCGAGACGACGCTCTACGACGTAGAAGACGCTCGCCGCACTGTGGACGGTGCGACCGACTTCACGCTCCAATCCGAAGAGGTCGTCATCGACACCGAAGATAACTTACGCGGTGAGCGCCTTCTCGTGCACCTCGTCGAAGCGAACTGGGACCTCAATATGCAAGCGGATACAGAGCGTCAGGTGCTCATCGACCAGGCCGAAGGCAAGTTCGAGGTGCCGATTCTCGACTACACCGGGGACGGTTTGGGTCAGAACCACGCCGAGGGCGTCCGCATGAACTTCGACCTCACCGACTTCGAATCCAACTGCGAGGGCGCAATCTGCCAGAACGAGTTTCAGGATCAGAACGCCCGGTAAATATTCTCTAACATAAGTCCATAAGGAGTCCGCCATGCTTAAAGCACTACGCACGACGTTACTTTTGTCTCTCACCATCCTAAGCCTCTTCGCCCTCGCCCAAGCAGGACAAGATACGGGTTCGCAAAACCCCGATCAAGAGGAAACCGACGCCGAGAACGCCCAAGACGACGCCCAAGAAGCTGCCGAGGAACGCATCATCAACATCGACTTTAGCGGCGGCTCCCAGCGCAGTGAGAGCTTGCGCTTCGGACCGCTCGTCTATACGCACCCCGACCCCGAAGGGATTGTTGCGACGGTTTCGAACCTCACGATCTACGCGCAAGACGCGGAGCTGAGTGCGCCCGAAGGGGTGCTCATCGCGCAAGCCGAAGGGCAGCGCGAAGCAGAGTTTACGAGCGGCGTGCGCGTGGTGAGAGGTCGTTTGAGCGCGACGGGGCCCGACCTCGTCTACAGCGAATCCACGGGCTTAGGTGTGATGCCCTCGAGAACGGACATCGTCGTGACGCCCGCCGAAGAGGGCCCAGAAGAAGATCGAGCGCCCGTGAATATCAGCGCGAATGAGGTCACCTTCGATGTGGACACGGATACGAGCATCAGCCGAGGCGACGTGACGCTTACTAATGGCAATCAGAGCGCCGAGGCGCAAGAGCTGACCTTTGAAGAGGGGCGCGATTTGGCGCGGCTTTCTAGCGAAGGCCAGCAAGTCACCGCCCGCCGCGAGAGCGACGACGGCGTCCTCGTCATCACCGCCGACGTGATTCGTACCAACACCGCCGACGATACGCTTTTAGCCACGGGCAACGTGACCATCGTGGACGGCGACATCACCAGCACGGGCAACACGGTGTACTTTAGCGATGAGACCTCTCGAGCCGAAGTCATCGGCTCGCCTGCCACCTCAGTCAACGAAGCGCAAGGGGTGACGCTGACGGGAGCGCGGCTCGAGCAGCGCACCGACCTAGACGTCGTGCGCGTGTTGGACGAATCCGTCCCCGCTCAGTTCGACCCCGCCCAGTTCGACCTGAGTAACGAGCAAGGTGAGCAGGGTCAAGGCGGGTGAAGGTTCACGCTAAAGCGTATCTGAGTTTCGGTTTAGTTGGGCTTATGGGCTTAGCGCTCGCCCAAGACACTCAGCTCACGCGCCCACAGCTCACAATAGAGCGCAACGACAGCGAAATTCGTGTGATTCAAAACGGTAGGAGCGCAGATGGCGCGGAGTTTATCCCGAGTAACCCAGGGTGTGAGGAGGGTCAGAGCTTGGGCGTCGTCTACGCGCCCGCGCCCGGTTTTGTTGAGACCTTGGTCAACGACACCCGCATCGTCTCGACGGTAGCCCTCCTTAGACGGCCTGATGGCACCGAAGACGAGGAGACTTTAGAACTGTTCGACGGCTCCCTGGAACTCGACCCCGCCACGCTCTGCCCGACCAACATCCAGCGGAGCGAGGAGAACGTTACCGTGACCGAAGGGCGCACGACGACGACGGGCAAGACATTTTTCTACAACAACGCCACGGGCATCGGTGAGATGGACGGGCCGATTGACTTGCAGCGGGCCGAAGAGGGTAATTCACCCGCCTTGACCGCGAGTTCGAACAACCTGGACTTCAACGTAGACAACGATCTCACGATTTTGCAGGGCAACGTCGAAGTTGAGTCGGACGGGCGCACCAGCCGCGCACAGAGGCTCGAGCTTGACGAAGAAACCGGCTTCGCTGTGCTCACAGGCAGCCCCGCCACGAGCCGCGACGAGGAGGGCGAAGTCTCGGGCGAGCTTATCGAGTACGACTTAGACAGCAACGACGTGGTCGTGCGCGGTGAGGGCAGCGTGCGGGCGTCACTCAATATCGACTTGGGTGAAAACGAGCCGAGCGACCTCGATCTCACAAGTAGCGTTACAGGTGGGTCTGAGGATGTTGGCGACAATTTTGACGAGGGTGAAGGCGACACGGATGACCCCTTTGACGAGACCGAACCAGAAGACGATGTGCCCTTTGACGATTAGATTATGCTGAATCTCACGCTGAATGAGTGTTGAGGTACTCGAGCAGCGGTTCACGCCACGCGCTCAGCCCTTTGTAAGCTAAAAGCGCCTCATCCATAGACGCTAGAGAGGTTGCCAGACGCTGCCGTCTTTCGCTATTGCAAAGCGCTTCTCCGAGAGGTTGCACCGAAACGCGAACCGTGAAGAGACAGCGACCAAACTCGGGGAGTGGGTAGCTCACCTGTCGCTCGGTGCGGAAAAAGAGCTTACTTGCAAGCGTCTCAGGCGAACGCAAGACCTCTTCCGGCAGAGCGGTCTCCTCGGGATGCTGCCCTAAACTGTCATCGGCGCTGAGCCCCCACACAAACCGCACGAACGGCCCCTTGTGAAAGAGCGCGTTCATTACGGGGCGGTGCGCCTTGAGAAGTGCGGTGTTATTCGCGACGGGCGCATGAACCTCTGAAAAGTTCTGCCCGACTTTCGCTTGTGGGTCCCAGCGGCTCGGAAAGGTGACGCAGAGGCATTCAGCTTCGTCGCCATTTTCAATGTCACCATCAACTCGTAAGATAACAAAGTCCTCTTGAATGCTAAGCGCGAGCGCGTGGATGAGCTTAAAGAGGTCAGGCTGAGCGTCTAAGTAGGTTTTGGCACGCTGTCCTAATTCACTTAGCGGTGCTTCTGAGAAGGTCTCAACTGTGTAACGTCCACGGCGAGAGGTGCCTTCAAGTCTGAGGGCAATGCCTAGCGCCTCTAACCGAACGCTTTCACCTTCCACTCGAATTAAAGGTGGCTGTTCCTCAGCGACGAGAGCGAACACGCGCCGCAGAGCAGTCTCCAAACCTTCATGTGTCCCTTTTGAAAGACCGCCGCAACGTTCAGGATGTTCGGAGAGGTGGCGGAGTTTTTGCTCGAGATACGCCCCATACCTCTCATCCACCACGAAAAGCTGCCCCGAATCCTCCGACCCTTTCTCCAATCTCTTCCCTAATTTTGTCATCGTCGGTCCAATGCGGTAGGAAACCTCAACCGGAAAGGGCGCGTAGCGGCTCATAGCGAAGTTTAGCGCTTGGGCAGATGCAAGACGAGCAGCCCCTCGCTGAGACGCGCGTGGCTCTTCCTTTCGTCGACCTCGCTAGGCAACTCAACCGTGCGCTGGACGTGCCCGCTAGGGCGCTCACCGATGAGGAGGTGCGCGCCTGGTTCGTGGGGCGACACTACCCCAGCGAGGGTGAGGTGCTGCCCTTGGATGGACACTTCTAGGTCGCCCTGTGCGACGCCCGGCACTTCTGCAACGAGCCTGTAAGCATCCTCTAACTCCAAGAGGTCCACTTTGATCGTCACCTCGTTCTCTAACTCGCTGACGAGTTCACCAACGCGCTCGCGCAAGGTGAGAAGCTGTTGCAAATCGCTGCTGGTCGAATGTTTCTTGTGGAGTTCCATGCGCCCGAGTTTAGCACGCGCCTTACGCCTCTTTTGTTAGCGTGAATTGCAGGTACACCCTAACGCTAGCGGGCTAGTGGGAACGCAGTGACGCGGTCTCCTTCGGTTACGAAGTTTTCGCTACTGCGAAACGTACTATAGTCGTCTGGTCATGAACACTCCCGGTAGAGAAAATGTCCTTTTAGTACCTATTAGGAATGATGCCCTCGGCATAGCCGAAATTTCATAAACGTGATTCAATCTCAGTAGTTATGGCAATTATGGCGAGTACTTCTGTGTACATTCCCGTCCTAGCAGGCCCGACCGCGTCGGGTAAAAGTGCATTGGCGCTCAGGCTTGCTCGAGCCCTACCTATAGAAATCGTTTCTGCCGACGCCATGATGGTCTATAGAGGTATGGATATCGGCACGGCGAAACCCACCTTAGCGGAGCGGCAGCGCGTCCCGCATCACCTCATCGACATTTTGAACCCCGACGAGCCTTTTAGCGCATTTGATTATGTGGGGCGAGCGGAGCGAGCGGTTGCAGAGGTGTTGGAGCGCGGCAAGTTGCCGCTTGTTGTGGGCGGTACGGGGTTTTATATACGAGCACTCTCCGAAGGGCTACCCACCGTACCGCCTGCGGACGCTGAGGGGCAAGCGGCGCTGTGGGAGCGCCTGGAGCGAGAGGGGCTGGACGCGCTTGTAAGAGATTTAGAGGCATTTAGCCCATCTGACGCACAGAGGTCGGCGCGAAATCCACGCCGCGTGGTGCGGGCCTTAGAAATTGTGCAGCGAACGGGCCGTGCTCCGAGCAGCTTTCCGTCCACAACCCCGCGCTTTGGCTACGACAAAGCGGTTTTACTCCCCGATGTCGAGGTGCTCAGCGAGCGTATTAAAGCGAGAACCGAGCAGATGTTTCAAGCTGGGCTAGTCGAAGAGGTCGAGGCGCTCCTAGAGCGCTATCCTACGCGCCCTACGGCGACGCAGGCCATCGGCTATAAAGAGGTAGTTGAGTACCTGGAGGGGGCGGCCACACTATCCGAGGCAAAAGAGGCCGTGGTTCTCGCCACGACGCGCTACGCCAAGCGCCAGCGCACCTGGTTTCGCAAGGAGCCTGGGGCGGAGCTTTATCCTTTTGCGGAGGATTTGGCGTTTGCAGAGGTCGCTGAGGAGCTGCGGGGGTGGCTCGAGGCCAAAGCCCGACACCTCACACGCCAATAAATGAGATATCCTGAGGAGTCGGTTGAGGATGAGGAGGATACAAGTCGGTTTGTCATGCTGGATTCTGACGAATGACTACGCCCGTCCATCCTCTATCTGCGCACTCAACCAACTTTTCGTGCGATCTCGATGAATGTGTGTGGATGAACATATGAATCTGTGTTAATCTCTTCTGGGGGCAGGCGCTTATGCTCGAGCTGGCAAGTACCTGTATGCGCTGGAGGGATACCGACATACGGACAGCTACCAAACAAACAGCTATGACACCTGGCGGATTACTAGAATGAATTTTTGATGAGGACAGCGGCGTGTGAGATGTGCCGCTGCCCCCCTTCATGAATCTGCTAAAGTACAGCTTAGAGAGTTTTTTAATGGGCTTAACGCACGAAGTCTGCCCTAATTTACGCTTTAGAAGTACCGTTTGGAAACACATTAGCTCAAACGTCGGCAACGCAGAAACGAAAAGCTCATATTGAACGGGTATAGATAGAAAGTCACGCGCCGACGGCGTGGCCGTCACTCGAGGTGAAAGATGCAGCAAGACATCAACATTACGATGGGGGACCTTTTTCGCTTTTTGAGGCGCGGACTGCTCCTCGCGCTCCTGCTCGCGGTTGCAGGGGCCGCCGCCGCTTACTATTTGAGTAGCCGCCAAGCGCCGGTCTATCAGGCAAATGCGACAGTGCTCGCGCCTACTGGCGACGTTAACGTGCAGTCTTTCGGTATTCCTAGGGTCACTGCGCCGCCCATCAGCGTGTCAGGCTACCGCTTAGCCGCGCTCAGCGATACGACTATACAAGATGCGCTGACGATTTTAGGTGTCACCGACGTAAGCCAGAGTGAAGTTGAAAGTTTACGTGAGCGCATGAACGTCGTGACGCAAGAGACGCGCGAATCGAGCTCCGTCACGTTAGAACTTACCGGCGACACGCCCGACGCGGTTGCGAACCAGGCCAACGCCTTAGCGAGAGCGCTCATCAACTGGGACGAAAACCGCGCTCGCGACTACCTCGCGGCCAGCGTCGCCGCACTCGACCAGCGCATCGCCAACCTCGACACGAGACTCAGCGAACTGCAAGCGAGCGGCGCACCCGCAGATGAAATCGAGCGGCTCAACAACTTGCGAAACATATCGGAAGAACAAACCGTAGAGGCAGAATCGCTTATCGGCACAGCGGCGAGCCGCCTTATCGTCGTCCAAGCAGCCTCCCCGCCCGCAGACCCCGTCGCCCCTCGGCCCGTCCTCTTTGCGGCCTTTACCGGGGTCTTCGGCTTCTTGCTCGGCTACGCGCTGCTCCTCATCCGCAACATGCTCGACACGAGACTGCGCAGCGCCAGCGATTTAGAGACCGCCACCGGGCTGCCCATCCTCGCCGAATTTCCCAAACTGCCTAAAAAAGCGCGTCGTCTCCCCCGTGAAGCCTCGGGGTACTTGCGCACGAATCTCCTTTTCGCGACCTCCGAAGCGGACACCAAAGTCATTCTCGTGACTAGCCCGCAGACGGGTGAGGGCAAGTCGAGCGTGGCGCTCTCTCTAGCTGAGAGCTTTACCAGGGCCGACTACCGCACGCTTCTTGTAGACGCGGACTTGCGCCGCCCTGTGATTGCCAAGGAATATAACCTCGACGACAAGCGCCACATGCCGCTTAGGGCGCACTTGGAGAACCCCCACGACGCCTACGAAGCCGCCCACGTCTCAGTCAACTTGACGCAGCGCTTAGACATCATCCCGACCTTCCGCGCCGCACCCTCCCCCACCGAACTCCTCAGCTTAGGCTTCCAAGACTGCCTGGAGAGTTGGCGCAAAGACTACGACGTGATCGTCATCGACTCCGCACCTATCCTCGATGTCGCCGACACGCTGACCATCGCGCCTCTATGCACGGGCACGGTGCTCGTGGCGAGCTTGCAAGACACCGAGCCGCAAGAGGTCAACGACGCGATAGAGCTACTTAGCCGCAGCCGTGTCAACCTCTTAGGCATTGTCGCAACGCACGTCAACATGAGCCGCAGATCGTCGCGCTACGACTACGACGCGGTAGACGTTCCCGGCGAGTACCCCTCCGTCTCAGACCGCGCAGTCGCTCGGTAAAGCGTCCCCAAGCAGATTCAGAAAAATCCCCGCAATAAAGTTGCGGGGATTTTTCGTTACTATTAGCAGGTATCATCTGGTCAGCTACACCCTCAATAATAAGGACATCGTTTAGCGCGCACTTCAAGAGATGATATCTGCGGAGAAGTGTAGCAATGTCAAGTGGAAATGCTCTAAGTACGGGACAAAAGCTGAATACAGAAGCTAAGGTCTCTATGCTTGAGGGGCAAGTTTTTAAGGAGAAATCTAAGATGGTCGAGCCCATGCCGAAAGAAGGACTTTTCTCGGCGTAAGTGAGACTTGAGGCGTAGTGGTTTGAGCGTGCTGTCATGAAGCCATTCGCCTATATGGTGCGCCCAAACGAGAGCGAGCGCTAGAAGCGTAAAAAGGGTATCGAGCTTATTGAGCTTGGCAAGATGCGTTGCTTCTATGTTGAAGCCGGTCAACTTGAGCGCGGAAAAGAGCATCTCAATTTCCCAGCGACGTCGGTAAGCGAGAAACGCTGAGGTAGGCGCACGGTTGGTTGCAATGATGAGATAGTCTTGGTGAGCGAGCTTCATACCGACGAGTCTGAGCGTGCAACCGTAGACCTTATGAGCATGGCTTAGAACGTGAAGCTGACCCTCTGGAAGTTGCGCGAAGAGCGCATAGACCGGACACCAGTTTTCACACAAGCTGTCTTTGCGAATGCGGATTGCAAAGGGCACGCGGCGCTTATCGAGGTAGTTAAACCAGGTCCCGCCGACAAACTCCCTATCGGCTAAGAAAAAGTCTATGTCTTGCGGCTTGATGAGTTTGAATAGGTCGTGAAGTAAGTCAATACGCTCATTGCTTGACGAGTTACCTTTTTTCTCCAGGAGTGTCCATACCAGCGGAAAGGCGACGCCCCTATGCGCCACCGCAATCACGAGAATATTGATGTCAAGCGAGCCGAAGCGCCAGTTCGTGCGGTCAACGCAGAGCGTGTAAGGTGGTGGCGGCAGCGTGCTCAAGATGAAGCGGGCAACGCTCTGTTTATCCAAGCTAACCTCACTGAAGAATCGTTTGATACGGCGATAGGAGGATTCTGGCTTGGCGTGACCTTGAAACGCTAAACTTAAACTGACCAAGTTCACGCTCTTCTCTTGAATCAGCACGAGCACCAAGGTGCTCAGGCATTTGAGTCTTGCATTATTAAGTGACAAGTGCGCAGCTAGCGTTTCTTTGAGTTGTGTTTTATGCTTGTGGAGGCTTCCTTGAGATTCTTTCACACAGTTATTCTCGTACAGGAAGCCACTTCCTTTCAATTTGTCCCGTACTTAGGGAAATGCTATATTATGCGCCGCGACGTTCTTTAACGACAAACTGTATGAAATAACCTACACGCCGCAAGTCAACGCAACCCGGTCAAGCCAACTGAGCTTTCGCGCTCCATTTCAGCCGCTTCAATCTTGGTACGCTAACCCCAGGATTGAGACGGTCACGGTGGTCACGCGCTCAAGTATATAGCGGTAACGCACCCGCACGTGACGCGGCTCAATTCTTAGAAGCGTGAGGACAATTGTCCTGTTTGTTTGGGAGACAAATATGTTACGTTTAGCGTAGCCTCATGACGTGTGGCAGCACAAAACGAACGGATTAGTTGAGATGGGTACAAACGTTGAACGTCCGCCTAGCGGGTGTTCTCATCGCTGAGCAGAGGAGGCTCCAAGCTGCGCAACTTAGACAGGCACGTAAAATCTATTCTTTCCCGTCACCCTTCTAGGAGCTTGGCTGCTTTTGCTTTTTCTGCAAACGGCATACAACACAGCAACGTTATACGCGAAAGGTTCTATTTTATGATTCATCTTCGAAATAGGGAGGTCTGATGCCTCAGCACTTCCCCCCCAACTCAAACTCGTTCGCTAAGTGGAGCATTATCGGCGGCGTCATATTTATCCTCGTGCTCGCGACCGCGCTTACTGCCTACGCGAGGACGACGCGCAACCGCGTCGGCGTACCTGTCGCGCAACCCGTCGGCTTTCAGCACAGCCTTCACGCAGGCGAATTGGGCGTCGATTGCCGCTACTGCCACAACTCCGTCGAAGTCGCCGCCTACGCGAACGTTCCCCCTACCGAAGTCTGCATGACCTGTCACTCACAGATTCGCGTGGGTGCGCCGCAGCTCTCCGCCGTGTACGAATCGTGGGAGACCGAAACGCCCATCGAGTGGAACAAGGTGCACGACTTAGCGGACTTCGTCTACTTCAACCACAGCGCCCACATCAACAACGGCGTCGGCTGTAACCACTGTCACGGGCGCGTGGACCAGATGTCCGCGATTTGGAAAGAAGCGCCGATGACAATGGGTTGGTGCTTGGAGTGCCACCGCGCCCCCGAGAAGTACGTCCGGCCCAAAGAAGAGGTCTTTAACCTTGCGTATGAGCCGCCCGCCGACCAGCTCGAGCTAGGCCGCAGCCTGGTCAAGAGCTACCACATCAACGCAGACGCGATGGCGAACTGCTCGTATTGCCACAGATAATGGACGCTTTATGGATGAAATGAAGACACCTAACGACCCTCTAACGACACCCGGCACCAAGCTGGATATGAGCGAGCTTCGCGAGAAGCTGGCGAGCAAAAAAGGTCAAGCGTACTGGCGCAGCTTAGAAGAACTCGCCGAGACGCCCGAGTTCGACGAATTCATGCAAAAAGAGTTTCCACGCCAAGCCGCACCTATGGTCAACGGCGTAGACCGCCGCGACTTCATGAAGCTCTTGGGCGCGTCCTTGGCACTCGCTGGACTGACCTCTTGCGTGCGCCCCTACCGCCAAGAGAAGATCGTCCCCTACGTCAAAGCGCCCGAAGAACTCATCCCCGGTGTGCCCGTGCATTATGCCACGGCGCTCACCCAGGGCGGCTTCGCGAAGGGCGTTTTGGTTGAAAACCATCAGGGCCGCCCCACCAAAATCGAGGGCAACCCCGACCACCCCGCGAGCTTAGGCGCAACCGACGCCATCATGCAGGCTGCCACGCTCGCCCTCTACGACCCGGACCGCTCACAAATTACGGTCAACAGCGGCAACCCGAGCACATATACCGAGTTCACCGAGACCTTGAGCGGGACATTGGGCGGCCTCAGTGACGGCGCAGGGCTGCACATCCTCACCGAGACGGTGACCTCTCCCGTGTTAGCGGAGCAACTCGCGCAGATCTTACGCACCTATCCGCAGGCGCAGTGGCATCAGTTCGACCCGGCCTATAGCGACGGTGTCCGTGAAGGCGCGAGACTCGCCTTTGGCGAAGACGTGCAGACGCGCTACGACTTCACTCAAGCGGACGTGGTGCTCTCCTTAGGTGCGGACTTTTTAGGCTCAGGCGAAGGGAAGCTCAACTATACGAAAGGCTTTTCGCAGAAGCGCCGCGTGCGTAGCGCTGAAGACGAGATGAACCGCGTGTACGTCGCGGAGAGTACGCCGTCCATCACGGGCAGCATGGCGGACCACCGCTTGCCTCTTTCTACGGCGCAGATTGAAGGGTTGGCAAGGGCTGTAGCCTCACAACTCGGCGTTTCAGTGGGTGAGGCGGCTGCACCTGAAGGTGTGCCTGCTGACTGGATCAGCGCAGTAGCCGAAGATTTACAAAACGCACAGAGCAACAGCGTCGTCGTTGCAGGCGATGAGCAGTCGCCGATAGTGCACGCGCTCGCTCACGCGATGAACGGTGCGCTCGGCAACGTAGGGACCACTGTTTTTTATACCGACCCTGTGGTCGCGCGGACGGACAATCAGCTCGAGTCCATCCGCACCCTCACGGACGCGATGGCTGCGGGCGAGGTGCAAGCGCTTTTGATGTTGGACGGCAATCCTGTTTACAACGCACCTGCCGACCTCAATTTCGCTGAAGCACTGTCCCGCGTGCCGCTGAGCGTCCACCTAGCCCCTTATTATGACGAGACCTCGGTGCGCTGCACCTGGCATGTACCCAAGACACATGAGCTAGAGACTTGGAGCGACGCTCGCGCCTTTGACGGCACGCTCACTATTATGCAGCCCCTCATCGCACCCTTTTACAACGGTGTGTCGGCACACGAATTTCTCTCCGCCGTGCTCGGTCAGCCCGACACCAAGGCCTACGACATCGTGCGCGGCTTTTACCAGGAGCGGGCCGAGGGTGACTTCGATGTGTTCTGGCGTGACGCGATGTATAGGGGCGTTGTACCCAATACAGCGTTTCAACCTAAAGAGGTGTCGGTTCAGGGCGACCTTTCAGGGCAAGCCTCTCAACAAGGTGAAGGCTTAGAGATCACTTTCCGCCTGGACCCCAGCATCTACGACGGGCGCTACAGCAACATCGGCTGGCTCCAAGAGCTGCCCAACCCTTTCACCAAACTCACTTGGGACAACGCGGTCTTTATCAGCCCCGTTTTAGCCGAGCGGCGCAGTTTATCCAATCACGACCTCGTCACGCTCACCTTTGAGGGCAATAGTGTCCAGGCCCCTATCTGGGTCATGCCCGGCCAGGCCGAGAACGTCGTGACCTTACACCTGGGTTACGGACGCGAGAACGTCGGACGCATCGGTAACGGTGCGGGCTTTAACGCCTACTTGCTCCGCACGACAAGCACACCTTGGAATGGGTCGGGCCTCCAGATGGAACCCACGGGCGAGCAGTATCAGCTCGTCAGCACACAGATGCACCACGCGATGTTCGAAGACGGCGTCGAAGCGCGTCACATCGTCCGGCACGGGACCTTGGACGAACTACGCGCTCACCCCGAGCACCCCGAGTTCGTCCATCCCGTCGAGCACCACGACTACGACCTCTACTCGGATTACAGCTACCCCGACCACGCCTGGGGCATGGTCGTCGATATGAACACCTGTACGGGCTGTAACGCCTGCGTGACCGCCTGCCAAGCTGAGAACAACATCCCCATCGTCGGCAAGCAACAGGTCGCCGTCGGACGTGAGATGCAGTGGATTCGCGTGGATTCATACTACGGCGGCTCCTTCGACGAACCCGAGTTCTACCACCAGCCGATGATGTGCCAGCACTGCGAGCAAGCGCCCTGCGAGCCGGTCTGTCCAGTCGGCGCGACCGTCCACGACCACGAAGGCTTAAACGTCATGGTCTACAACCGCTGCGTCGGCACGCGCTACTGCTCAAACAACTGCCCCTACAAGGTGCGCCGCTTTAACTTCTTACAGTACGCTGAGCTCGACGAGACCTCCCTAGCGATGCTCACCAATCCCAACGTCACCGTGCGCAGCCGCGGCGTGATGGAAAAGTGCACCTACTGTATTCAGCGCATCAAGACCGGCACGCTGAACGCAAGCAATGAAAACCGCGAGATTGGTGACGGCGACATCATCACCGCGTGTCAGTCGGCGTGCCCAGCAGAAGCGATCATCTTCGGCGACATCAATGACCTGGAGAGTCAAGTTGCCAAAGACAAAGCCTCGGTCTTGAACTACGGCGTCCTAACCGAACTTAACACCATGCCGCGCACGACCTATCTCGCCAGGGTTAAAAATCCCAACCCCGCGCTAGTGAGCGCCGAAGGAGCGCACTGATGGCTGTTAAAACTCCAGGCAACAGGCCCCAGGAGACGGACCGCGTCATCGCGCCAGGGCAGACGTATGGCGGCGTGGATGATGTCGTCAACAAGCCTATCCTCAAAGGGCCTTTTGCCACCCCTATCTGGTGGTTCTTCGGCTTTGGCGTCGCCTTTACGTTACTGATGGTCTACCTCTACTCGATCACCACACTGATCATTCGCGGCACGGGTATCTGGGGTAACAACGTCCCCGTTGCCTGGGGCTTTCCGATTATCAATTTTGTGTGGTGGATTGGGATTGGACACGCAGGCACGCTCATCTCCGCCATTTTGTTGCTCTTCCGGCAGGATTGGCGCACCTCGATCAACCGCTTTGCCGAGGCGATGACGCTCTTCGCGGTGGCGTGTGCAGGTCTCTACCCGATTTTGCACTTGGGCCGCCCCTGGGTCTTCTATTGGCTCGTGCCTTACCCCAATACCTTCGGTTTGTTCCCGCAGTTTCGGAGCCCCTTGGACTGGGACTTCTTCGCGATTTCGACTTACGCAAGCGTCTCCTTACTCTTTTGGTACATCGGCTTAGTCCCCGACCTCGCGACGGTGCGCGACAAGGCAACGAACAACTTCATGCGCATCTTTTACGGCACACTTGCGCTCGGTTGGCGCGGCTCGGCAAAGCACTGGCAACGCTATCAGCGGGCGTATTTGCTCTTAGGTGCACTCTCGACGCCGCTCGTGTTGTCCGTTCACAGCACGATTGCGATGGACTTCGCCGTGGCGCAGATGCCGGGCTGGAACAACACCATCGCGCCGCCTTACTTCGTCGCCGGGGCTGTTTATGCAGGCTTCGCGATGGTACTGCTGCTGGCAATTCCACTACGTTACGTCTTCGGACTGCAAGGGCTCATCACTAAAAAGCACCTGGACAACTGCGCGAAGGTCATGTTGGCAACAGGTTTAATCGTCTGCTACGGCTATATGATTGAGGTCTTTATCGCTTGGTACTCGGGCGCAGAGGTCGAGCAGTACATGATCGTCAACCGGATGTTCGGCGAGTACGGTTGGGCGTTCTGGGCGCTGATCTTCTGCAACTTCGCCTGCATTCAACCGCTCTGGTCGAAGCGCGTGCGCAACTCGCAGACCGCGCTCTTCATCATTTCGATGATCGTCTCGGTGGGGATGTGGTTGGAGCGTTACGTCATCATCGCGATTAGCTTGACCCGCGACTGGCTTCCCTCCTCCTGGGACGTTTACAATCCGACCGTCTGGGACTGGTCACTCTACATCGGCTCGTTCGGGCTCTTCTTGACCTTATTCTTCCTCTTCATCCGCTTGCTGCCGTCCATCGCCACAAGCGAGATTAAAGAGTTGGTCCACGAGGATGCTCACAGTAACGAAGCTAGTGCGGAAGGAGGCCACTGATGGCGACACACGCGCTCTCTGAACAGGAGTTGCAAACGTACGGGATGGTCGCGGAGTTCAGCACGCCCGAAGCAATCGTCGAGGCGGCGGACAAGGCTAGAGAAGCGGGCTACACCGCGATGGAAGGGTATACACCCTTCCCCGTGCATGGGCTTGATGAAGCGCTAGGCTTCTCCAACACACGCCTCGGCTGGGTCGTTTTAATTGTAGGTGGATTGGGTGGTCTTGCAGGTTTTTTCATGTGCTGGTACGCCAACGTCGTTTACTACCCCCTAAATATCGGTGGCAAGCCCTTAAACAGTTGGCCGAACTTCGTGGTCATCACCTTTGAATGCACGATTCTCTTTGCAGCGTTTACGGCGGGTCTCTTCATGTTAGCGCGAAACGGCCTGCCACAGCCCTACCACTCGATTTTCAACACGCCGAACTTCGAGGCGGCTAGCCGCGACAAGTTCTTTTTATGCATCGAAGCCAAAGACGAAAAATTCGACCCCGAGGAGACGCGGCGTTTTTTAGAGGAGATGGAACCGGACCGCGTCTCCGAGGTTGAGGTGTAATGGTGAGGTATTTTCTACTCCTTGCAGCGTTCAGCTTGCTCTTAGCGGGCTGCGGGCGCAACATGTACGACCAAGAGGGCAAGTACGAGACTTACGAGACGAGCGATATGTTCGAGGACGGTACCTCGGCGCGGCCCCTCATCGAGGGCACAGTGACGCGCACGCGCGGCGATGTCAACGAGGCGTTTTTCACGGGCCAAGACGCGAACGGGCTACTCACTGAGTCGCCGATTCCGATCACGGAGGAGACGCTCGCGAGAGGTCAAGAGCGTTACAACATCTACTGCTCGCCCTGTCACAACTTCAACGGCAACGGCATGGGTATGATCGTACAGAAGGGTTTTGTGCAGCCGACGTCGTTCCATGAACAGCGTTTGCAGCAGTCGCCCGTGGGCTACTTCTACAACGCGATTACCAACGGGTTCGGGCGGATGTACTCGTACGCCTCGAGAATCCCCCCCGAAGACCGCTGGGCCATCTCGGCCTATATCAAGACGATGCAGTTCAGTCAGTACGCGGACCCCGCGAACTTGCCTGAAGATATAAGAGGTCAATTGGAGCAGTTCCAAACGCAATCACAGCCAAACGTCCAAACCGCGCAAGAGGGGGGCCAGGAGTGACCGAACAGCTCGCCTCACGCTTCTCCAACTTCCAGCGCATCGCGCTCATTACAGGCGTCGTCGGTTTAGGGCTCCTGACGTTCGGCGCGTTTTTGAACGCCGAGGGCTTTTTCGAGTCCTACTTGTACGGCTTCCTCTTCTGGCTCGGCCTCTCCTTGGGCAGCTTCTTCATCCTGATGCTCCAATATGTCGCAGGCGGGCCTTGGGGCACGCTGGTGCGCCGTCCGATGGAGGCAGCCATCATGGTCTTGCCCGTACTGGCGCTCCTCTTTATCCCTTTGCTCTTCGGTCTGGGCTACCTCTACGAGTGGACGAACCCAGAAGTCGTTCAGAGCAGCACCTTTTTGATCGAGAAGACCGAATACCTCAACGTGCCCTTTTTCATCATCCGCAGCGCCATTTACTTCACGATTTGGGCGGGCGGCGCGTTCTTGTTCGTTCGTTGGTCGCGGCGGCAGGACGAAGGCGCAGACATCTTTCAGTTCCTGCGCAACGTGAGCGCCCCCGGCATCATCGTGTACATCCTGACGATGACGTTCGCTGCCATCGACTGGGGCATGTCCTTAACGCCCGAGTGGTTTTCGGGGATGTACGGCGTCATCTTTATGATCGGGCAAGCGCTTTCGGCGATGGCTTTGGCTATCTTCGTGACCGTTTACTTCAGAGACCGCGAGCCCTTCTCCAAGGTTTATAACGCCAAGCGGTTACAGGACTTGGGCAACTTTTTGATGGCCTTCACCATGTTCTGGGCGTACGTGCAGATGTCGCAGTTCATCATCATCTGGTCGAACAACGTGGTCGAAACTGCGAGTTGGTACGTCTACCGCACCGAGACGCAGTGGATTTGGGTCTCGGCCTTCTTACTTGTGTTTCACTTCTTCGTACCCTTTTTAATCCTCTTTTCGCGCTGGGTCAAGCAGAAAGCGCGGGCGCTTATCTGGGTCGCGGCCTGGATGATCTTCGCTCGCCTCGTGGACCTCTTTTGGATCGTCGTGCCGACCTTTGAACGCGAGGGCTTTCCGCTCCTTTGGACCGACTTTGCCGCTGTGATCGGTATCGGCGGTATCTGGTTAGCCGTGTTCTTCTCCCGTATCAAGCAGCGCGAAATCTTGCCCACCAAAGACCCCCGCATCACCAACGCTCTCTCAGGTATGGAAGCAGCCGCACATGACTGACAATAACGATAAAAATAAAGCAAACGAAGAGTTTGAAGACATCCGCGATGAAGGTCCGATGGATCAGGAGATGGCTCCGCCCGAAGAGCGCGAGTTGGAGGATGGCGAAGTCCTCACCTCCGAAGAGACGCTCAGTTCTGAAGAGGACAACGCCGAAGTGGATAGCGAGGAGCTGCGCCGCGAGGTCGGGAATGACGAAGATATCGAACTTGAAGACCCACCCGAGCGCGACTACGCCATCGGCTCGAACATGGTGCGCAACCTCTTCGTCGGCGGAGGCATCGGCGCAGTGGTCGTCATCGTCGTGATCTTGACGCTCACCTCAGCCATCGACCAAGCCCGCTACACGCCCGCCGACGAAACGCAGTACCAGCGCACGCTGACCTCGGCCACGCAGGAGCTAAGCAGTTACGCTCAGGGTGAAAACGGACGCGCGAGCATCCCTATAGAGCAAGCCATTGCGATCACTGCTGAGCGCGGCCTGGGCGAAATCAACACGGAACTCGGTGTGCCTACGCCGCAAGCGAGCAGCCAACAGGACGCGGCGGCTCAGCAGCCCGCACAAGGTCAAGGGAACGAGCAGCAGGCGCAAGCACCACAACAAACGTCACAACAAGCACCGCAAGAGCAAGCACCACAAGGTGAAGCGCAAGGGAGTGAGCAACAAGCGCAAAGCGCTGAAGGCGACGCGCAGGCTCAGCAGAGCGTACCCGAAGTGATGACCGCAGGCGAAAGCGTCTTCACCGCCAACTGCGTCTCGTGCCATCAAGCAGACGGCCAAGGAATCGCTGGAGCCTTTCCCAACCTCGCGAACCACGTACCTAGCCTCTACAACGCCGACAGGGGCTACCTCATCAACGTGCTGCTCTACGGTTTACAGGGCCAGATTCAGGTCAACGGGCAGGGCTACAACGGCGTGATGACCGCCTGGTCGCAGCTCAGCGACCAGGCGATTGCCGACGTGCTCAACTACACCTCGACCGCTTGGGATAACAACCAAGCGTTGCAGAACTTTCAGCCCTACGCACCTGAAGAGATTGCAGCGGAGCGAGATAAGGGACTTAGCAGTAGCGACGTCTACAGCCAAAGACCAAGTTTGCAATAAGTTAGAAACAGAGCAGACTAAAGCGGTGGAGAGGTTATCTCCACCGCCTTTTTAATGGGGCTGGCTCGAGCCCATATTGCCGTACCCTCAGCGTCCATAACACCAACAACGAAAAAGCATGTACAATACCTTTACATCGTCAAGTTTGAAATAGATGCGGCAATGACGCTTCACCACCATAGAAAGGACGCTTTACATGTTAAGTCTCGCTTCGTTCGTCCAAGAACACGCCCTTCGCGCCCCCGAACGCACCGCCATGCGCATGGGAGAGAAGTCTTATACCTACGCTCAACTCAACAGCATGGCGAACGCGGTCGCGAATTATCTCGTGGAGCAGGGGCTAGAACCCGGCGACCACGTCGCGCTCTCCTGCCCGAATCTTCCCTATTTTCCGATGGTTTACTACGGCATCCTCAAAGCGGGCTGCGTGGTCGTACCCCTAAACGTGCTGCTCAAAGCGCCCGAAATCGAATATCACCTTAACGATTCGGACGCCAAAGCCTATTTCGTCTTTGAAGGTACGGCTGAATTGCCAATGGCGAAAGCGGGCGCAGCAGCCTTTGAAAAGGTCGCTTCTTGCGAGCACCTTGTCGTGATGACAGCCGACCCCGCCGCGCCGAGCCCAGTTGAGAACACTGCAACCCTCGGACAGATTTTGCATTCGCAGCCTAAGCAGTTCGAACTCGTCCCTCGGCAAGCCACCGACACCGCCGTCATCCTCTACACCTCTGGCACAACGGGACGACCCAAAGGTGCAGAATTGAGCCAACTCAACATGGCGCTCAACGCGATGATTTCAGTTGACCTCATCGGCGGTAAGGGCGTCGCCAAAGACCACGTCTTTATGATGGTTTTGCCCCTCTTTCACTCCTTTGGGCAGACCTGCGGTATGAACGCGATGTTCTACGCGGGCGGGCAGATTACGATGATGCCACGCTTCGAGGCGGCGGGCGCATTAAAGACCATGCAAGCGCACAAGGTGACGGTCTTTGCAGGTGTGCCGACGATGTATTGGGGGCTTCTAGGCGAAGCGAAGAATCTCTCTGACGAGGCGAAGGAGACGCTCAAGTCCAGCTTGCAATACTGCATGAGCGGCGGCTCAGCTTTAGCCGTCGAGCTTCTCAACAACTTCGAGGACACCTTTCAAGTACCGATCATGGAAGGCTACGGGCTCTCCGAGACGAGCCCTGTGGCGAGCTTTAACCACGCGGACCGGGAGCGTAAAGCGGGCACGGTGGGTCAAGCGATTTTCGGCGTCGAGATCAAAGTGGTGGACGAAAACGACCAAGAGGTCCCAACAGGCGAGTCGGGCGAGATCATTATTCGCGGTCATAACGTGATGAAGAGCTACTACGACCGCCCAGAAGAAACCGAAGAGGCGCTACGCGGCGGGTGGTTTCACTCGGGCGACGTGGGCGTGATGGATGAAGAAGGCTATGTCTCTATCGTGGACCGCATCAAAGATATGATCGTGCGGGGTGGCTACAACGTCTACCCCAGAGAGGTCGAAGAGGTCTTGATGACGCACGAAGCTGTCTCACTCGCCGCCGTGATTGGCGTGCCGAGCGAGGAACACGGCGAAGAGATTGCGGCGTACCTCGTGCTAGAAGATGACGCGCAGGCGACTGGAGACGAGATTATCGCGTGGAGCAAAGAGCAGATGGCGGCGTACAAGTATCCGCGTGAAATCAACTTCGTGGACGCGCTGCCGATGAACGCGACGGGGAAGATTTTACGGCGCGAACTTCGGGCGGAGGCGAAGGAAGAGGTCTCGGCGTAAACTTAGGCTCGAGAGGTTGAACGATGATAGTGAAGTGGAGAGATTACTGCATGTAGGACCACCAGGAGGGGTCTTACATGGCAGGAAGAATCTACAAAAAGCATCAGCAGCGACGGCGTTTGGCAGTCTGCCCCTTGTCCCTTCTCTCTTTTTTGGAGTCCAGGGGTTTATCATCCTTTCGACTCGGATCTTTACTTAAAGAGAGGTTCGAAGCTTGTCATACAGTCATAGAAGCGCCTAATGGGTAGCACAGAAACGTGAGCGCGACTCAAGCGTAGTAACCTCGAGTACCAAAAAGTTATTTTCATGTCAGGCACGTAAATTCTGTACTTTTAGTAGCTAACGACCTTTCCGAGATTACGATTTTACCGCTTTTCGAGAATATTCGAGCGCTTTAGCAACGGGTACGCCTTGCTCTCACAAAAGGAAGCACATCAAAGACGGAAAAGCTACCTCTGGAGAAACCTCGGACTCAGGTTGTAGTAGATTTACGGAGCTAAACCAAACTAGAAAAATAATCCCTACGATGAAGAAAAGGGCTGATAGCCTGTTCAAGGTTTCGGTTGCTTTGTTGGAGTGGTCAGTAAGCCATTCGATTGCTCTATGGTAAAGACTAGCTTTATTGTTTTGAGTAATGGTCTTACTATGCTTAACATCTAAGTCTTCTATCTCTTTTTTGAATGCTATCTGACTTGAATAGAACGAAAGGAGTGTACTAAACAGTGCAAGCGTGAGCAGAATCCAAGCACAAACAAGTACCACAGGAACACTAGGGGGTCTCGTAGTAAGGTTTTCGATGAAGGCAATAGAAAGACCTAAAGCACCGCCCGAAAGCGTTAGTAAAGCCTGATCGTAGCTTCTGATAGATTCTGCCTTTAATTCAGCAAGGTCATTGCGATAACTGACATAATCCTCATATGCTGAGGACTCCTCCTCAGTGGGTGAAGAGGTTTTGGCCTCGAGAAACTCCACGAAATCCAAGACTTCACGCTGCTGCTCTGAGGGCAGACTACGCAATTTTTGTAAGACAACCTCTTCAACGCTCACTGGGCAATTCTCCGTTCTTCAAAGTGAAGAGGTGTCGCTACACCTCTTCAGCTTCCGATAAATCTATGCCTTGTTCTTCTATCACCTGTTCTATCGTTTTGAGTTCGCCACTGGCGAGCTTAGTTTGATACTTAACGTCGCGCTCCTGTGGCGTGAGGTTGTCCCACTCGCGCTTTGAAGCGAGTAAGCGGGCAACGATTTCGGGTTCATCGAGAATTTGGTCTGTTTCAGAGTCGCCTGTGTAGGGTAAACCGGACGCACTTTTCATAAATACCGAACCTCAAGAAGCTCCGCAGAACCTAAAATCCTTTTGCTGTTCTGGTGTTGAACTGCTATAACGACTTCAGAATCCACGAGGAACGCTCCTTATATTCTTAGCTTACAGGGAAATCTGTCGGTAAGAGGCAGGCAGAAGCGACGAAGTAGCACCGTACAAAACGCATGAAGGGCCGGGTCTCTGCTACTCTAAATACAAAGTCAAATCCACTAGCGAAATCCATACTCAGAAAAGGAGCTAAATACATGAGAGACGCCGTCATCGTCACCGCCATCCGCACCCCCGTCGGACGCGCCAAAAAAGGAAACCTTGAGGGACACCCGCCCCGACGACCTCGCGGGCTTCATCATCCGCGAGGCGGTAGAGCGCACACCAGGGTTTAGACGTGAGCCGCATCAACGACGTGCTCTTGGGCAACGCCCACCCCGAGGGCGAAGCAGGCTACAACATGGCGCGAATCGCCGCGCAGATTGCGGACTTGCCTGAGAGCGTCGCGGGCGCAACCATCAACCGCTTTTGCGCCTCGGGGCTGCAAACGATGGTTCAGGGGGCGCACGCCGTCATGCTCGGCATGTCGGACGTGGTCTTGGCAGGTGGGAGCGACTGCACCAGCCGCGTGCCGATGGGCGGGCACAACATGGCGATCAACAAGTCGCTCTATCGGCGCAACCCCGGCGCGTATCACACGATGGGGCAAACCGCTGAGGCGGTAGCGCGGAAGTTCGGTATTACCAGAGAAGAGCAAGATACCTTTGCGCTCAGAAGCCATCAGAAGGCGGTGGCGGCGCAAGAGGCGTGTAAGTTTGACGCTCACGTCATCCCGGTGCATACGCGAGTCAAAGACGACGAGGGGGAGTGGCACGACGTGACGGTCTCTAAAGACGAGGGGCCGCGTGCGAACACCAGCATGGAGACGCTCGCCTCGCTTAAAACTGTTTTTGCCGACGACGAACTCGCGACGGTGACGGCGGGGAACTCGAGCCCCATGAACGACGGCGCAGCCATCACCCTGATCATGAGTGAAGAGGAGGCGAAGGCGCAGGGGCTTACCCCTATTGCGAAATTCGTGCAAGCCGCCGCCGTAGGCGTGCCACCCGAAATCATGGGCGTCGGTCCGGTTCCAGCGATTCGCAGTCTGTTAGAGAAAACGGGCATGAGCGTTGCGGATATTGACCTCATCGAAATCAACGAGGCGTTTGCCAGCCAGTGCTACTACGCGCAGAGAGAACTCGGCATCCCTGACGAAAAGTTGAACGTCAATGGCGGCGCAATCGCCATCGGCCATCCACTCGGCGCGACGGGCGCACGCATCGCCTCGGACCTCTTCGCGGAGATGAAACGGCGTGACGCGGAGTATGGCGTCGTCTCGATGTGTGTCGGCGGCGGTCAGGGAATGGCGGGGCTGTTTAAGCTCGTATAGCTAGACCATTGCGTCTTAGTAGGCGGGTTTGAAATCTGCCCCTACCACGTTATTGCGTTCTCCACACCAGTAGACTGCACCGCTTCGTAGGGGAGATTCATGAATCTCCCCTACCCCGCATCAGTCGTGTAAGAATTTTGTAAGAGCTTACGCGCTACTCTCAGCGCTGTGGCGAGCATCCTGATTGTTGACGACCAGCGCTCTATGCGCACTTTGCTTGGAGGCGTTTTGGGCCGCACAGGTCACGACCTCTATTTCGCCGAGAACGGCGTGGAGGCGCTCGAGCTACTAGCGCAGCAGCACATTGATTTGCTCATCACCGACATCAACATGCCGCAGATGGACGGCTTGGAACTGCTCAACCGTTTACAAGCGTATCCTGACCTCAACAAATTTGCGATGAGCGCTCAGCGAGATATTGAGCCTAGACTCGAGCCTTTAGGCGTCGCAGATTTCTTCGAAAAACCCCTCGATATCAAGAGATTGCGCGGGCGCGTCGAGGAGCTTTTAGCACCATCTTTAAGCTTTGAATGCATCAAGGAAAAAGCTCCGCATCAGTGCGGAGCTTTTTCGTGTCCTTTTGATTGTCTCTAGTCCGTCGCAGCAGCGGACGCGCCCGACTCTGAGCCGACGCCCACTTCGCCTTCGTCCTCGCGGGTCTTCGCACGCGCAATCGCGTAGATAAGGAGACCGAACGCAGGCTTAGCAAGCACGTCGGCGAGTGTATAGCCGAGTTGCAGACCAACTTCAGCCCACGCACCCCCAAGACCGAACATCGGAATCATGTAGGCGATGGGATAGACGCCCCACGTACCGAGGAGCAGAAGCCGTCAAGTTGCGAACGAGCTTCCTGACCTGATCAGACTCTTGCTCCAGCTGATTGCCGAGCTCAACCCAGAGCACGTAGAGGATGTAGGCGAAAGGAATCGAGCTTAGGAAGCCCCAACCGAAACGCGCCCAGAACTGATTTTGCGGGTCTAAAACTTCACCGGGGTAGCCCAGCGCGATCATCAGCACAGCGGCGAACGCCAAGCGAGCGATGAGCGAGCCGGACTTTCCGCGTGGCAGGGCCAGCACAGCGACCGTCTCAGTGAGGAGCAGCGGCACGGTTAAGAGCCAGTCGATGTAGCGGTAGAGGTCGTTGAAGGGCTCTCCTGTGGGCATGTATACCCCGCCCTCGAAGGCGTAGGCAGCATTCCAACTATTGAAGATTCGGAAATAGTGGTACGCCGCAATGATAACGACGATAGCCGAAATGAGCAGTGATGAGCGGTATTTTTCACCGACAGTAGGACGCGCCAGGATAAAGAAAAACGCGCCTGCAACCATCGCTGCAATCGCGAAATGATAGGGCGTTGTAGGCTAACTGATATTGGCCCACAGTCAATACCGGTAATCCTAACTCCATAACATGCTCCTTTTATGTGGCTGCGTAATTCTTCAGGATTTCTTACTCGAGCTTTTACTTAGCTCATCTGCTAAACGGCAGCGTACCTCCTCCTCGCCCCCATATGTATTTCGTAGTTCATAGCCTAACAGGTATAGCTGAATAATAAAAGCGGCATAGACTTCGGTTTCAGGCACGCTTGTTCGGCCGACCCGACCGTGCTGACGTTGGGTGCGCACCGAGTTTGCGCGGGTCAGGTCTAGCCTCGAGCGCAAGATCCTAAATAGGGCACAGCGAAAGCTAAACGTAGATGTTCACCCGCCAATCGCGACCATCGTCCTCGGTCTCTCGGTGGGCTGTAGTGATGCCCGAGGCGACCTTGCGGTGCGCCGCAACCAAGAAGGTATCTTGTAGCGCCGCGACTGGATCAGCCGAGTTGAGAGCGGGACGTGCGTCCAACTCGCGGTCATTCAAGAGGCAGGGGCGCAGCTTGGCGTCGCTGGTGAGCCTCATACGGCTACAGGCTCCGCAGAAGGGCTCGGAGACGGGGTTGATAAAGCCTATTGCGCCTCTCCAGCCCGGTACCTTGAAGAGCTTGGCGGGGGCGCTCGGGTCGGTGGTGAGGGGCTCGAGCCTGCCAAAGACCTCTTCGAGCTTTGAGCGAATCTCCCACCCCTTTATCAACGCCCCGTAGTAATCCTCAGATGTGGCGTTATTCAGGTGCATGTATTCGATATAGCGCACATGGATGGGCAGGTCTTTACTCAGCTCCGCCAAAGCGACAAGCTCTCCCTCGTTGATGCCGCGAATCACCACCGTGTTGAGCTTCACAGGGTGCAGCCCCGCCGCCATCACCGCGTCGATACCTTCCCAGACCTGTTTGATGTTGCCGCCATTGGTCGCGCGGCGAAAAGCGTCGGGGTCAACCGCGTCTAAAGAGATATTGACCCTGTCCAAGCCCGCCGCTAAGAGGTCACTCAAGCGCCGCTTCAAGAGGCTCGCGTTGGTTGTGAGGGCGACATCTTCAACCCCGAGTTCTTTGGCGTGGGCGATCATCTCAGGGAGTTCTTTACGTAGCAGCGGCTCGCCGCCCGTAAAGCGCACCGATTCCATCCCGAGGCTTACCGCCGCAGAGAGCACGTGACGAACGTCGGTGACGCTCACCGTGCCTAAGGGATCCTTGCGGCCATGTCCTAACGGGTCGCAATAGAAACACTTGAAGTTGCACCGAGGCGTCACGCTGATGCGCAAGTCGCGCACCACGCGCCCGTGCTGGTCAACGAGCGACTTCACGAGCGTTCCAATACGTCTGTCAAGAAGTTGGTTTGAGCGTACGACATTGAGACTATCCTAACGTAAAAGTCTGTAGAGGTTACGTGATGCGCGGACTTAGGGCCTTCAAGCGAAAGGTGCTGAAATAGACAGGGCGAGCCTCGAGCGGGCTTCTCAGTGTTTCATCATAACGTCAAATCTTTACGGAGGTGTGTCCCAAAGGTCGCCCATACGCTCTTTACGCACGCCGCTTAATCTGTTACCTTAATGAAGTTAGTCAACAGTAGTGAGTGAGGAGTACCCTAAGATGCGGGCAAGGACACGGGGCGAGGAAGAAGGTAAAGGGGCGTGAAGCGCCCTAAGAGCAAGACCAGAGCGACGGTCGTGCGTGTTTTGCGAGGAGACGCGCAGACGCGACGCGACGTTGTGGCGACGGAAGAACCTTTGGAGATACGTCTGCTCAGCGGTTCAGCGCGGCAGAGCGTGGCGATTACCATGCGCACGCCGGGCCACGACTTCGAACTCGCCGCAGGCTTTTTGTTCGGTGAGGGTATCCTCAAAAATCGCGACGACATTGAGCGCATCTCCTACTGTGTTGATACCGACGCGGAGCAGCGCTACAACATCGTCAACGTGACCTTGCGCGGCGAGCTGCCCGAGTTGCGGAGTTTAGAGCGGCACTTTTACACCTCTTCGGCCTGCGGCGTCTGCGGCAAAGCGAGCTTAGAGGCGTTGGAGTTACAGGGTTGCGCCGCGCTCCCGCAAACCTTTAGCGTTGCGCCCGACCTCATCACCTCACTTCCCGACAAACTCCGCGACGCGCAAGGGCTGTTCGACGCGACGGGTGGTCTGCACGCGGCGGCGCTCTTTAGCAAGGAGGGCGAGCTTTTAGCCTTGCGCGAGGACGTCGGACGGCACAACGCGCTCGACAAGCTCATCGGTTGGGCGCTTCTGGAGAACCGACTCCCCCTCTCCGAACACATCGTCTTACTGAGCGGTCGGGCGAGCTTTGAACTTTTGCAGAAATCTTTAACGGCGGGCGTGCAACTCGTGTGTGCGGTCTCAGCGCCGAGCAGTTTAGCCGTTTCAGTCGCCAAGGAATTCGGGCTTACGCTGGTCGGATTTCTGCGCGGGGAACGCTTTAACATCTATGCGGGCGAGGCTAGAGTCAACCTCTCTTCAAAGCATGACGCACACGCTGAACGAGAGGTGGCTATGCCTAGTCCATAGCCTAGAAGGAGGAGTATCTTGTCCCCTAACCCTATTTTCTTGTTTGGAGGTCACACATTATGCTCTCGTTTTTAAACCGTGAAAATACCGTCGCTCAGCCCGGCTTTAGCCGTTGGCTCGTACCACCCGCCGCACTCGCCATCCACCTCTCCATCGGGCAAATCTACGCCTACAGCGTCTTTAACGGGCCGATGTCGCGCATCATCGGCGTCGGTGAGTCCGCGCCTGGCGACTGGAGCCAGTTTACGATTCAATGGATTTTCAGCGTCGCCATCGTCGTGCTGGGCGCGTCAGCAGCGATTTTTGGGAAGTGGTTGGAGCGCGTCGGCCCGCGCATGGCGATGTTCGTCGCGGCGCTCTGCTTTAGCGGCGGCTTCTTCGTCGCCGCTCTGGGCGTCTCCATCCACAGCATCTGGCTCGTCTATCTGGGTAGCGGCGTGCTCGGCGGGGTCGGATTGGGGCTCGGCTACATCTCACCCGTTTCGACGCTCATCAAGTGGTTCCCCGACCGCCCCGGTTTGGCGACAGGTATGGCGATCATGGGCTTCGGCGGCGGTGCGCTCCTAGCCTCGCCCTTGTCTGAGACGCTTCTTGGCATCTACAGCACGTCCAACTCGGTCGGTATCGCGCCCACCTTTATCACCCTGGGCATCCTCTACCTCTGCCTGATGATGTTCGGCGCGTTTATCGTGCGTATCCCGGCGAAGGGCTGGCAACCTTCGGGCTACAACCCCGAAGAGAAGAGCAAGAGCGGCATGATCGCCAACACCAACGTAGACGCCGACACCGCGATTCGCACCCCGCAGTTCTGGCTGCTCTTTGCAGTCCTGTTCCTCAACGTCACGGCGGGCATCGGCGTCTTGCAGCAAGCCTCGCTGATGATTCAAGAGATGTTCTCCGTGGACTCGGTAGGCGAAAGCGCCGCCGTGACCGCCGCCGCCGCTGCGGGCTTTGTCGGGCTTTTGAGCATCTTCAACATGCTCGGGCGCTTTTTCTGGTCGTCGGTCTCGGACTACATCGGGCGCAAAAACACCTACTTCATCTTTTTTGCCTTAGGCGCGGTGCTTTACTTCTTGATTCCGACCTTTGGCAACATGGGGAGCGTGGTGCTTTTCGTCGCGGGCTTCTGCGTCATCCTCACGATGTACGGGGGCGGCTTCGCCACCATCCCCGCCTACTTGCGCGACCTCTTCGGCACCCATGAGGTCGGCGCGATTCACGGGCGGCTGCTGCTCGCCTGGTCCCTCGCTGGCGTCGCGGGGCCGACGATTATCAACTGGGTTAGAAACGCGCAGCTTGACAGCGGTGCACCCGCAGCGCAGGCGTACAGCGTCACCATGTATATCATGGCGGGGCTCCTCATCGTGGGCTTCGTGTGCAACTTCTTTGTGGGCCCGGTGGACGAAAAGTACAGCGTCGAAGCGAGGGAGAACGAGCAAGGAGCCCCTTCATCCTCGAGAACTAGCGAAGCGACAGGAGATTAAAATGGCTGAAGTCAAAGCGTACGGCGACAATCAAGGCAAGGATACGGGGCGGGTCACCTTAGAAGACTCTCCCCCCAGCGAAGCCTACGAAGGCAAACCCACCGGGCAGCTCGCGGTGGCTTGGGCTGTAGTCGGCGTCCCATTTGCTTTCGGTCTGATTGCTACGATTATCAAAGCGCTGCCGCTCTTTCGTTAGCGTGGTTGCGACCAAATTTGGAAAACAGGTTGAACGGGTTAGAGAGGGGTCACAGTGATTCGTGATTACGGAAAAAAGATTCCACTGTATGTCAATGGTCAAAAGGTCGAGGCGCAAGAGGGTGAACCTCTGGTGGAGGTCTTAAACAGAGTTGGACAAGACATCGCCCACGTGTGCTATCACCCAGCGTTAGGTCCCATCCAGACCTGTGATACTTGCGTAGTGGATGTGAACGGCAGCTTGGAGCGCTCCTGCGCCACGGTGGTCAGCGAGGGGCTCCGCGTCAATACGGAGACCTCAACCGCGCAAGCAGTCCGCGTTGAAGGGATGCAGCGGATTCTGGGCAACCATGAACTCTACTGCACCATCTGCGACTACAACAACGGCGACTGCACCGTGCATAACGCCACCGCACTTTTACAGATTGAGCACCAGAAGTACGAGTTCGAGCCCAAGCCCTACGAACTCGACGACAGCAACCCCTTCTACCAGTACGACCCCGACCAGTGCATCCTCTGCGGGCGCTGCGTGCAAGCCTGCCAGAACGTCCAGGTGACAGAAACGCTCTCGATTGACTGGGACGCCGAGCACCCCCGCGTACTGTGGGACGGCGGCTCCGCGATTGACGACTCCTCGTGCGTCTCCTGCGGACACTGCATCACGGTCTGCCCGTGTAACGCCTTGATGGAAAAGAGCATGGTTGGCGAGGCGGGCCACTTCACGGGCAAGGACGTGCCGCAGAGCGTACGCCGCCCGGCCATCGAGTTAGTCAAGTCGTTCGAGCCCTACACGGGCTACAACCCCATCTTCGCGCTCTCGGACGCCGAGGCTGCGATGCGCGAGGCCGACATCAAAAAGACCAAGACGGTCTGTACCTACTGCGGCGTCGGCTGCTCGTTTGACATCTGGACGAAGGGCCGCCAAATCCTCAAGGTGGACCCGCAGTTCGAAGCGCCCGCAAACAGCATCTCGACTTGCATCAAGGGCAAGTTCGGCTGGGATTACACCAACAGCGACGAGCGCATTACCACACCGCTGATCCGTGACGGTGACCGCTTCCGTGAAGCGAGCTGGGACGAGGCGCTAGACCTCATTGCCGAGAAGCTCGGCAGCATCAAGGAACAGCACGGGCCGCACAGTATTGGCATCATCGGCTCGTCGAAGTGCACGAATGAGGAGTCCTATCTCACGCAGAAGTTCGCGCGGGCGATTATCGGCACCAACAACGTGGACAACTGCTCGCGCTACTGCCAGTCGCCTGCGACGGTGGGCCTGTGGCGTACGGTCGGCTACGGCGGCGACGCGGGCTCCATTAAAGACATCGAGAAGGCGAGCCTCATCCTCATCGTCGGCTCGAACACCGACGAATCGCACCCCGTTTTAGCGACGCGCATCAAGAGTTCGCAGAAGTTACATGGGCAAAAGGTCATCGTCTCCGACCTGCGCAAGCACGTCATGGCGGAGCGGGCGGACATCTTCTTGCAGCCGAAGCCGGGCACGGACCTGGTGTGGCTTTCGGCAGTGACGAAGTACATCCTGGACAACGACATGGCCCCCAAGCAGTTTTTAGAGGAATGGGTCAACGACGTTGATAAATATAGGGAAAGTTTAAGTCCGTTCACCTTGGAGTTTGCCGAGCGCGTCACCGGATTGTCGCAAGACGTGCTCAAAGAGGTCGCCGAAGAGGTCGCCAAGGCTGAGTCGGTCTGCGGGCTCTGGGCGATGGGCGTCACGCAGCACACGGGCGGCTCGGACACCTCCACCGCTATATCCAACCTGCTCGTCGCGACGGGCAACTACGGGCGCACGGGCACAGGCGGCTATCCGCTACGCGGCCACAATAACGTGCAGGGCGCGTCGGACTTCGGCTCCATCACCACCTTTTACACGGGCTACCAAGAGGTCAAAGACCCCGAGATTCGTGCCAAGTTTGAAAAGAGTTGGGGCGTCGAGTTGCCCGAGGAGCCGGGGCTCAACAACTACGGCATGATCGACGAGATTCACGAGGGCAACTTGAAGGCGATGTACGTCATCGGGGAGGACCTGGGCATCGTGGACGCCAACGCCAACCACGTACAGGACGCGCTCTCGCAGTTGGACTTCTTCGTCGTCCAGGATTTGTTCATGAGCCGCACGGCGGAGTTCGCGGACGTGGTGCTGCCCGCCAGCCCGATTTTGGAGAAAGAGGGCACGGTGGTGAACACCGAGCGGCGCATCCAGCGGCTCTACCAAGCGTTGGAGCCCCTAGGCGACTCCCGCCCCGACTGGGAGGTCTTAGTGGACCTCGCCAAGCGCATGGGGCAGGACTGGGGCTACACGCATCCGAGCCAAATTATGGACGAGATTGCGGGCTTGACGCCGCTGTTTGCGGGCGTGAGCTATGACCGTCTGGAGGGCTACAAGTCGCTCCAGTGGCCCGTCGCGGCGGACGGCACCGACACGCCGCTCTTATACACCGAGCGCTTCAAGTTCGACGACGGCAAGGCGCGGCTCTTCCCGCTGGAGTGGATCGAGCCCGCCAATCAGCCGAACGAGGAGTACGACCTCCACCTCAACAACGGACGGATGCTGGAACATTTCCATGCAGGCAACATGACCTACGCCTCGAAAGGGATCGCCGAAAAGGTGCCCGACACCTTTGTCGAGGTGGGGCCGGAGTTGGCGAAAGAGCGCGGCGTTGAGACGGGCGACTGGGTGCGGCTCATCTCGCCGCGCGGCTCGGTGCGGGTGCGGGCACTGGTCTCGGACCGGGTGCACGGCAACGAGCTCTACATGCCGATGAACTCGCGCACCGAGCCCATCAACCTCTTAACCTCCTCGGACAAGGACCGCGTCAGCGACACGCCCGCCTACAAAGAACTCGCCGTGAAGATGGAAAAACTTGGTGAGAAGGGCAAGCAGCCCCTGCCGAGTTCCAACCCGCGCTTCGGCAACCCGACGCCGCAGTACGGCGTCCAGGTCGAGCGCAAGTGGGACCGTGACGACTACGTCTACCCGACGCAGAACCGCCCGGAAGGGGGGAACATCTAGTGGCGAAGGCCATTCAGTACAAGTACGAGCCCGCTCCCCCGCCTACGGACACCGCGCAGGACAGTTTGGATACGCTCGTGGAGACCCTACACGAGAAGGGCATCCTGCGCATCCTCAACAACGTGGTGGCGCAGAGCAACGGCGTTTTAGAGGTCGCTTTAGACCAGCTCGACTCGAAAGGTGGGCGCAACGCCGTGGACAACACGATGGTGCTCATCAAGGCGCTCACGCTCACCGATCCGGACGGGGCACAAGCTTTTTTGGACGGCACGAAGAAGGGCTTAGCCAAGGCGCAGGATAGCCTTAAAGACGACCCGCCCGGCATTGCCGCGCTTTTAGGCAAGCTTTACGACCGCGAGGTGCGGCGCGGACTCTACGCGGTGCTTAGTTTGCTCGAGGGCCTAGGCAGCCACCTGCACGAAGAGGCGGCGAAGAAGGGCTAAGCCTCGCAGACGTTTAAGTGTATTTCAAGTCAGCTTTGGGGGTGAGGCGTGAAGTCTCACCCTCCCTTCTTCTAAAAGACGCGATCTGTAGAGGGAACCTTATGCCTTATGTCAACATCAAAATCACTCGAGAGGGCACGACCCAAAAACAAAAAGCGCAGCTCATCGAGGGCGCAACCAAGCTGCTCCAAGAGGTCTTGGGCAAAAACCCAACGACCACCGTCGTCGTAATCGAAGAGGTCAGTACGGACAATTGGGGTGTGGCAGGTGAGCCGGTGACGGAGCGGAGACGAGGTGACTAGAAAGTTAACAATAGGAGCAAGGCTACATGACTTTACCTCTACCACTGTTATTTGGACGGTCAGGGAGTCTGCGCGGACATTCGTATCTTTGGTAGCGACGTCTCTTCAATTAAGTCATAGACGGTTTTGCCTTACGCGGTCCGTTGACGACCTCGAGAAATCGGCGCAGGCAGCTTATAAGAGGTTGCACGGCTTAATTTGCAAACTAAGCCGTGACCTTCACGGAGGGTAAGTTAAAACGTCGCCGTAGGTCCCCGACCGTTCGTCCCTGACCGTTCGTCCCCGAAAGGGGAAAGGGGGAAGGGGGCCCTCAGTAAAGATAAATTAGTTGTGCAATTCCGCATTACGGATGAAGGCGTGAGTGTGTCAAGGCGTTGAGAGGGGTATCAGATCGAGACGCTGAGGCTCGGTGAGGAGAGTTTATGGTGAAGTTCGGCGCACACGCCTTTGTGTGGACAGGAAACTGGACGGCCCAATCTGGCGATGAGGTCATCGCCCAGGCCGCTGAAGCGGGCTTCGACTTTCTGGAGATACCCCTGCTGGAACCGGAGAGCTTCGAAGCGACGAGGCACCGCCGTACTTTAGAGGAGGTGGGAATAGAGGCGACGTGCTCGCTCGTCTTGCCCGAACACGCGCACATGCCCGAGCGACCCGAAGTAGCGAAGGCTTTTTTGCTTCTGGCGCTGGACAAAGTCGTCGCGTTGGGAGCCCGCTATTTATGCGGCTGTCTCGCCTATCACTTGGGTCACCTCACGGGTGCGCCGCCGACAGAAGACGAGAGGGCCACGGTGGTGCGCGTCCTCCGCGAGGTTGCCGCCGAAGCCGACGCGCGGGGCGTCACCTTGGCGCTGGAAGCCTGTAACCGCTACGAGACCTATCTCTACAACACCCTAGCGGACGCGCGGGCGACGATTGTGGAGGTAGGCGCACCCAACCTCAAACTGCACGCCGACACCTACCACATGAACATCGAAGAGGAGGGTTTTAGGGAGCCCATCGTCGCCACCGCCGACGTGCTCGACTACATTCACATGAGCGAGAGTCACCGGGGCGCGCTCAGCACGGGCACGGTGAACTGGGCGGAGGTGTGGGCAGGCTTAGCGCAGATAGACTTTAGCGGCAGCCTCGTTTTAGAGTCTTTCGCGGCGATCAACCCCACCCTAGCTGCCGCAACCTGCGTGTGGCGTCCGCCGAACGAGCCCTCGGAGGCGATTGCGAGAGACGGTTTGGCGTTTCTCAAAGAGGGTGCGAAGAAGTGTGGGCTTTTGTAAATGAGGTCGCTCCTACTCATACCGGTAGACCACGCTGAGGTTGAGCAGTATCAATACGAGGTTCGAAGGGCTAAGCTAGGCGACCTCCTGAGCGGACAAACCCAGTAGTTGAGGTCTCCAGACCTACCGCAAGAACGCCTCCGTGAGCCCTCCATCCACGCTGAAGATGTGCCCCGTCGTCTTAGCGAACTTGTCGGTAAGGAGCAAGTAGGCCACTTCCGCTTGGTCGGCTAAGGTGATGGGCGCTCGAGTAAGGGTGCGCTCTGCGTAGAAGGCGGCGAGTTTGTCCCGCAAGGCGTCTGTGTCCTCGTCTTCCGAAAAATCAATTTCGTACTTTTGTAGCGAACTTACGACGCGCTCGCGCGGAAACATGCTGCTTCCCTCAACCACGGTGGCAGGCGCAAGACCGTTCACGCGGACGTTGGGCGCAAGCTCGATGGCGAGTTCGCGCACGAGGTGGTTCGCCGCCGCTTTGGAGGTATCATACGCTAAGGAACCCTTTTTCGGCACTGCGCCGTTCACGCTAGTCGTCAGCACGAGCGAGCCTCTAAGACCCTGCGCCTCCCAGATGCGCCGCGCCTCGTCCGCGACGAGGTAGTCCCCGATAACGTTCACCTCAAAGGTGGTGCGCCACCTCTCGTCGGGAATACGACCCGAGGCGTCCGGCGCAAAGAAGACGCCCGCCGTGACAATGAGGTGGTCAACGCCGCCGTAAGCGAGGACGACCCTGCTCAACATCGCTTGAATACTGGGGCGCTCGGTAATATCGACCTGGGCGGGGAGGGCGGGGCCGCAAGAAGAGACCCCCGTCCCCGCCACACCGATGCCCTGTCCGTGGGTGCTCGTCAGACCGTCCGCCGTCTTCTTTGCCGCTGCCACGTCCAAATCCGCACAGACGACGTGCGCTCCCTCTCGAGCCACCCGCGCCGCCGCCGCGCCGCCGATGCCGCTGCCCGCACCGACGACGACGACGACCTCTCTGGCAAACACCTTCTCCGGCGGCATCCGTTGGAGCTTCGCCTCCTCTAACGCCCAATACTCGATATCAAAGGCTTCTCTCTGTGGCAGCGAGCGGTAGCGCGAGACGGCTTCTGACCCGCGCATCACGCCGATAGCTGAGGTATAAAACTCCGCCGTGACCCGCGATTCGCTCTTGTTTTTACCCCACGCGACGAGGCCGACGCCGGGGATGAGAATAACCGTCGGATTGGGGTCACGCATGGGGGGTGAGTGGGGGTGTTTGCAGCTTTCGTAGTAGTCGGCGTAGTCCTGGCGGTAGTGCTCCAGACCCTGTTGTAACTTCGTAGTGAGGTCGTCTGTGGTCTCGCCCTGCGGGTTCCAGTCTACATACAAAGGTTTGATCTTCGTGCGCAAGAAGTGGTCAGGACAAGAGGTGCCGAGTTCCGCTAGGCGCGGCGCGTGGACGCTACTCACAAACTGCACGACCTCTTCGCGCCCTTCAAACGTGCCGATGAACTTGCGCGCCTGTGAGACTAGACCGCGCAGCTTAGGTAAAACCTCAACCAAGAGGTCATCACGCGCGGCCTCGTTCAAGGGCTGAACTTTCGCGCCGCCGAACGTTTTATCACTAGCTTTAGCCTCGATAAACCACGCCGCCTTTTCAATGAGGTCCAAAGACAGCTCGTAGCATTCCTTATCGTCCTCCGCCCAGTTGATGAGCCCGTGCTGCCCCATGACCAAGCCTTTGAGGTTGGGGTTTTCCTCCAGTTTGCGCTGCATCGCCAGTCCCAAGTCGAAGCCGGGGCGCTGCCAGGGTATCCAGCCGACCTCTTCGCCGTAAATCTCGCGGGTCAGCGCTTCACCGTCCTCCGAAGCGGCGATGGCAATCACCGCAACCGGGTGGGTGTGGTCCACGTGTTTGCGCGGAATAAAAGCGTGTAGGGGAGTGTCGATGGAACTCGCCCTCGAGTTGAGATTGTAGGTCGCGTGTGGGTACATCGCCACCATCTCGTCTTCGGTAGAGGTTTTGACGCCCTTATTCTCTGATGAATTATAAATATCTCGCAGCCGCGTCAGCTTAGACATATAGAGCGAGGCAAAGTTCTCCCGCTTAGCCGTGCGCAGGTCGCCACCTGAACCTTTGACCCACAAAACCTCCACCGCTTCATCTGTGAGGGGGTCTTTCATCGTCAGCTTGCTGCTGGTATTGCCGCCGCCCGTGTTGGTGATGCGCTGGTCACGCCCTAAAAGGTTCGAGCGGTAGACGAGGCGCTCAACCGGGTCAAGCGTGTCGGCGTGGGCGTCGTCCCAAGCGTAGCTGACGTGCTGATAGTCGGGGATAGCCTGGCTCATGAGCGTCCTCCTGATGGCGAGAGGTTTGCAGCGCTTGAACACGTTGCGGAAACGTTGAATTGAATAGGCTCTCTTTCAAAAGCGTCCGCTGGCTCGGTGGGCACTCGTCTTTCCTGCTTGCTCCCTGCTTCTTGCTGCTCACTTCCTACGTTCAGCAGAGCAAAGCTCAGCTCGAGAAAGTGTGAACCCTCATCCAGCACCTCAAGCCGTCGGATAGCCACCGCCTCCACTCCCCGTACCGCGCTCCTCTACAACGCGCTTCGGATAGTCGTCCTCACGAAAAGCCGTCAACGGGTCGGCGGGCACGCCCATCTCGGTGCGAACTTCGCGCAGGAGCGGGCGCACGTCACTTTGGAAGGCGTCCATCAGGATGCGGTGAGCGCCCAAGACGTCCTCAGCTTGTTGCGCGTCCCGCAAGGCGTCGTAATCTACCGAGAGCGCCTTGGCGAGCGCAACCTGACAGTTCACCACGGACATGACCATCGCCTCCAACTTAGGCTCGATATTGTGGCTCTGGTCTATCATGTACGCGACCGCTTCCCCGCGCGCCCCGAACGGCACGATTTTGCTGTAGATGTCGAAGAGTTCAAAGGGGTTTTGGCTCCCCGCGATGAGGTCGTCGTCAGCATAGTTGCGGCTGTTAAAGTGAAAGCCGCCAAGTTTGTCCTCACTCAAAAGGAAGCTCACGATGTGCGGAATGTTGGTGCTTAAAGGGTGGTGTCCGGTGTCCACCAAAACTTGCGCCTTGTCGCCGCACTGGAGGCTCATGACATAGGCTGTGCCCCAATCGGCTAAGTCGGTGTGGTAGAAGGCGGGCTCGAAGAACTTGTACTCGATGAGCATCTTAGAGCCCCCAGGCAGCGCGTCGTGGACGGCTTTGAGACCTTCGGCGAGGTGTTCCTTGCGCCGCACCAAGTCGTCCTGACCAGGGTAGTTCGTGCCGTCGGCGAGCCAGATACTTAAAACCTTGCTGCCCGTCTGTTTCATGATGTCGCAGCACTCCAACAGGTGCGCTAATGCCCGCTGCCGCACCTCTTGTTGCGGATGGCAGAGCGAGCCGAGCTTGTAGGCGTCCTCTTGAAAGAGGTTGGGGTTGATTGCGCCGAGCCGCACGCCCTTGTCTCGCGCGTACTCGCGGAGTTCGCCGTAATCGTCCACCTTGTCCCAAGGGATGTGGAGCGCGACGGAGGGCGCAGCGCCCGTCATCCGGTGAACGAAGCCCGCGTCCGCGACCTTTTCCCAGACGTTTTGCGCCGCGCCCGGCGCGGGAAAGGTCTTGAAGCGCGTGCCCGAATCGCCGTAACCCCACGAGGGTGTCTCAACCTGCTGACGCTTCAGCCTCACCACAATGTCCGCCCTATCCATCTTCGCCTCCTGTACCAGACCGTGCAAAGTGCTGTACCAAAGTTCTGTAGTAGCACAATAATAAACATTTTTGAACAGGAGGGCAAGGGTGGACAGGTGAAAGAACTGAGGTTAAAGACTTTTCTCTCAGTTCTTTTCTCTTTTATTACACTGTTAGCTAAAAAATGAGTTATGTCATTCTGAGCCCTACAGCGAGCTATAGGATAGACTCCACCCTCACCAGGCTTGTCCTGTTCACGAAGTCGGGCGCAGCCTTGCTTGTCGAAGGGGCAGGCTCCGTAGAGTCGAAGAATCTCTGCATTCGCCTCCTCTTCTGTGAGAGCGCGCAAATTATGAAGTTTTAGCGTAGCTAATTACGCAGTTTTGGCACAGCCAAACGAGACCCCTCGACGGAGTCTATCCTACGCTCGTCGTCGGGCGGAGTCTATCCTGTCAAGGGCTCCACAAGGCTCCGCCCGACTTCGTGAACGGGGTGACAACAGTGTTGTAATTACTTAACGATTAGCGTTTCCACGTTTCATTGCTACAGCAATGAAACGTGCGAGCGGATGCGAGAAGAAATAGACACAGTCAGTTGGTGCAGCGAAGCGTGGAAGTGCTAGATGTATTTATTGCGCTACGATGAGCTGCACTTCGTCGTGCTCGAGCCTCTCTCTCACCTCTTCGGACGGTTCACAGTCGGTAATCAGCACGTCCACGCTCTCTGTGCCCACGATGGTCCCCAGCGCCTCCTTGCCGAACTTTGAACTGTCTAACAGGGCGATTTTGAGCCCCGCCGAGGCGATGAGGCACTCCTTGACCTCGACTTCGGGGAGATGGGCGTCGGTAAAACCCGCCTGTACGGAGAAGCCTTTGGCGGAGAAAAAGACCTTGTCGGGGTGCAACCGGGCGAGTTGGGCGCAGACACCGCGCCCGACAAAGGAGCGGGCGGGCGCGTGAAAGCTGCCGCCGATCATCACGAAGGGCACGCCCGCACTCGCCAACGTATTCGCGCCGTCCAAACTGGTGACAACCGCTAAGCCGGAGGTGAGACGCAGTCGCCGCTGCACCTCTAAAGCGGTGGTGCTCGCGTCGAAGGCCACCGTATCACCCTCGCTGATGAGGTCCGCTGCCGCCCTCGCGATTCGCGCTTTCGCGCCCTGGTTGGTCGCAGCGCGGGCGTCGTAGGCGACCTCTATCCCCCCCTGGTTTTTGAGCCGCGCCCCGCCGTGCACCCGCTCCAAGCGCCCCTCGTCAACCAGCGCGTCCAAGTCGCGCCGAATCGTCATCTCGTGGACGCTCAACAGTTCGGCTAAATCTTTCACACGGATAACACGCTCTAAATGAGCGCGGCGCATAATCTCTTCGCGGCGGGCAGCGGGGACGAGGTCGGCGGTGTCCATATGGACTGTATTAAACCAAATCTTAGAAAGGGAGAAGGTGAAGGGAACGAGGTAAAAGAGATAAAGATAAAAGATATGGGTTTTCATCTTCTATCTTCAGTACACTATCAACTAAAGAATGAGTGATGTCATTCTGAACGCAACGAAGTCCCCTTTCGGGGATGAACGATGGAGTCGAAGAATCTCTGCCCTTGCTGACTCCTCTAACGGAGAATGGAAGTTACGTAGTTTTGTCATCGCCAATTACGGAGTTTTAGCGTAGCTAAACGAGACCCTTCGACAAGCAAGACTTCGTCCGACTGCGTGAACAGGGTGACAACAGTATCGCAAAACTTACTTAACGCTGTATTCAGTCTCTCTCAGCTAAGCTTTGCGAAAACTTCGTAACAGCACTCAGTCCTTTTCTCTTTCGCCTCTTAATGATTGACGCCTGGTAGCTTTTGTGATAATTTGTTCGAATCTCAGTAGCGTAGCGGTGAACGCAGGTGCATTTGGCGCATGAACCAGTTGGCTCGAGCCTTGCGGGAAGGGGTTCCGTATCGACCTATTACGACAGCAGCAGGCCGAACAGAGGTGGCTTATGGGCCTACGCTGTGTTTTACGCTGTGTTCTACGCCGTGAGGTCAACTGTGGAGTGGGTCATGGCTGAACTCCTCACCATGCAGGGCATCGGCAAACGCTTCGGCGGCGTGCAGGCGCTCGAAGAGGTTGACTTTCGCTTGCAGGAGGGCGAGGTCCACGCCATCGTGGGCGAGAACGGCGCGGGCAAATCGACGCTCATCAAAATTCTCTCGGGCGCGCATCAGCCGGACGCGGGCGAGATAACTTTGAGCGAACAGCGCGTCACCTTGAGCGAGCCGCGCCAGGCACAGGATTCGGGCATTGCCACGATCTACCAAGAGGGCAGCCTCTACCCTGACCTCTCGGTGTTGGAAAACCTCTTCATCGGTCATCAGCTTAAAAAGCGCTTCGGGCTGCTCGACTGGCAAGCGATGACGCGCAAGGCGGAAGAGGTCTTTGACAACCTGGCTATCAACGTAGACCTGAAAGCGCGGGCGGGCGACTTGAGCCGCGCTCAGACGAAACTCGCGGAGATCGCGCGGGCTCTGCTGCGCCGCGCCCGCATCATCATCATGGACGAGCCCACCGCCGCGCTGCCGAGTGACGACGCCGAAAGGCTCTTTAAGCTCGTTAGGGACTTGCGTACGCAAGGGGTCGCGGTCATCTACATCTCGCACCGTTTAGAGGAGATTTTTGAGATTGCGGATACCGTGACGGTCTTGCGCGACGGGGCGAAGGTCGGCAGTAGTCCGGTCAAAGACGTGGACCAAAGTTGGCTCATTCAGAAGATGGTGGGGCGTGAACTCAGCGACCTCTATCCGCGCAACCGGAGGGGGGCGGGGGCGGTGCTGCTCGAGGTGAAGTCTCTGACGCGCACGGGTATGTTCGAAGACATCTCTTTCCAAGTCCGCGAGGGCGAGGTCGTCGGCGTGGCGGGCTTGGTCGGCTCGGGTCGCTCGGAGGTGGCGCGCTCAATTTTCGGTATCGACCCCTTTGACGAGGGCAGCGTCACGATGAGGGGTGAACCGCTGCCGCGCGAGCCGAAAGCGGTTATCGGCAAAGGGCTCGCGCTGTTGCCCGAAGACCGCTCGGCGCAGGGGCTCGTCTTGCCCTTTTCCGTCAAGAACAACGTCGCGCTGCCCGTCATGCGCGCCTTGCACCCGCAGGGCATCTTGAACGAGCAGCGCGAAAGGACGCTGGCGAACGAGTTCATCGAAGGCTTGAGTATCCGCACGCCCTCGGCGTATACGCCCGCCGCGTCGCTCTCGGGCGGCAATCAGCAGAAGGTGGTGCTCGGCAAGTGGCTCGCCTCGGAACCTCAGGTTTTTATCCTGGACGAGCCGACGCAAGGGGTGGACGTGGGCGCGAAGCGTGAGATTCATAGGCAGGTGGACGAACTGGTGCAGCAGGGGGTAGGGATTTTGCTCATCTCCTCGGATTTGCCCGAAGTGCTGGGCATGGCAGATAGGATTTTAGTGATGCACGAGGGGCGCATCGCGGCGGAGTTGCCGCAGGATTCTACGCCCGAAGAGGTCATGCGCCACGCGACGGGGCTCACAGCTCGCGAGGAGAACGAGAAAGAAGAGGCCGTTCATGTACATTGATAGGGGGAGAGAGGTCTCCATCGCTGTGTTTCTGGGCGTCATCGCGCTGGTTCTCCTCGTCTTCGCGCCGAACTTCTTCTCGGTGGGCAACTTAGAGGATATCTTAGTCAACACCTCTTACGTCGCCATCGCCGCGCTAGGTGGAATGCTCGCCATCCTTACTGGGCAACCTGACATCTCCGTCGGTTCTATCCTAGCCATCTGCGCTATCACTGCTGGGACGCTGAGCAAGATGGGGATGCCGATTCCGCTCGTCTTCCTCATCGCTTGCGGTATCGGCGCGACGTTGGGGCTCGTCAATGGGCTGCTCGTCACGCGCTTAAAGATTCACTCGATTATCGTTACGCTCGGGACTTTAAGCATCTACCGGGGCGTCTTGCTCTTCGTGACGGGCGGCGCGTGGGTCTACGACTTGCCGCCGAACTTTCGGCAGGTGGGTTTAGGGTCGGTCTTGGGCATTGAGAACCCCATCTGGACTGCCGCGCTCGTCCTTTTGTTGGGGAGTTTTGTGCTGCGCAACACGGCGTGGGGGCGCTCGCTGTACGCGGTGGGCTCGAGCGAAGAAGCCGCCCGCCTCGCTGGTGTCAAACCTGCGGACGTCATCACGAGCGCTTTTACCGTCAACGGCGCACTCGTCGGCGTCGCCGCGATGGTCTTTGCGCCGCGCTTTTCGACCATTCAATCCAACATCGGTACAGGCTTCGAATTTTTGGTCATCACCGCCGTCGTGGTGGGCGGCGTGCACATCTTCGGCGGCTCGGGAACCGTCGTGGGCGTGGCGCTCGGCTCGCTCCTGGTGGGCATCACCGGGACGGTCTTGGTCTTCTTGGAGATCAGCGCCTTTTGGGAGCAGACCTTGCACGGACTTTTCATCCTCTTGGCGGTGGGCTTCGGCGTGGTTCAGGCGCAGCGGCGGAGCGCCAAGGCGCGGCGGGCGCGGGCGGAGGGCTCGAGCACCGCGCCGAGTAGCGCGACATGAGCCAGCAGGTGGGCCAGGCTCAGAGCACCTGGCGTGACGCGCTCCGCGAGAACATCGTCGAGGCGATGCTCTTAGCGGTCCTCATCGTAGCGGTGATCGTCATGGCGCAGCTCTCACCCGCCTTTTTGTCCACGCGCAACCTCTTCAACATCGTCCGCTTCACCGCCGAAATCGGCATTATCTCGCTCGGCATGACGGCGGTGATTTTAACGGGCGGCATCGACCTCTCGGTGGGCTCGATTCTGGGGATGTGTGGCGTCATCATGGGGGCGCTCTTTACGGCAGGGCTGAATGTCTGGTTGGCGGTGCTCGTAGCGCTAGCTGTGGGAACAGCGGCGGGCGCGCTAAACGGCTTTATCATCACGCGCACAGGCGTCCATGCACTCGTCGTCACACTGGCGACGCTGGCGATTTTTCGGGGTGTGGCGCTCGGTATCTCGCAAGGGCAGTCGTACCGAGGTTTCCCCGAAGCATTTTTCACGCTCGGGCAGGGCTACATCGGCCCCGTTCCCGTGCAACTTCTCATCTTTGCGCTCCTCGCCGTCATCTTCGGGCTGCTCCTCAGCCGCACCACCTTCGGGCGCTCCGTGTACGCCTTTGGACACAACAAACTCGCTTCACGGTTCTCCGGCTTGCGCGTGAACCGCTTGGAACTGGTCGTCTTCACCCTCTCGGGCTTTTTGAGCGCGGTGGCGGCGGTGATTTTTGTCTCGAGGGTCTCGAGCGCGAGGGGTGACGCCGGACAACTCGTCGAGTTGGACGTCATCACCGCCGTCGTGTTGGGCGGCACCGCCTTGACGGGTGGGCGCGGCACGATTTGGGGTACGCTTTTGGGCCTCCTGATTATCGGTGTCGTGCGCAACGGCTTGACGCTGGCGTTCGTGCCTTTGGAGGTGCAAGCCGTCTTCGTCGGGCTGATTCTCATCGCGGCGGTCGCCGTGAATCAGCGGCTGAGGCAGTCATGAACTTCATGGTGAGGTTAAGGGGGTGATCGAAACGGTTACGACGTAGAAGCGATTAGCGCTTAGCTTTTAGCTTTTTGATTTGGCTAATACCTGATCGCTAAAAGCTAAGCGCCTCCAAATAAGCTCTCGAGTTCTCCTACAGCTTCTCTCGCAGTCACACCTTCTTCCAAAGGAGTTTTTTATGAAACGCTTTCTTCTCAGCCTCTTGACCTTGACCTTTTTCACCCTCGGCGCGGCGCAACAACTCACCATTGCGATGATTCCCAAGCTCGTCGGCATCGACTACTTCGCGGCGACGGAGCAGGGCGCACAAGAGGCCGTGAACGAAATCGGCGACATCCGCTTTATCCACCGGGGACCGACGACGGCGAGCGTCAACGAGCAGATTCAGCTTATCGAGAACTTTGTGACGGCGGGCGTGGACGTGATTGCGGTTGCGCCGAATGACCCGCAGGCAATCGCGCCCGCGCTGCAAAGCGCGATGGACGCAGGCATCCAAGTCGTGACGTTTGACGCCGACGCCAACGCCCGCAACCTCTTCGTCAATCAGGTGACGTTTGAAGGCTTCGGCGAAACGCTGGTGGACGACATGGTCGCGCAAGTGGGTGAGGACGCGCAGGTGGCGGTTGTGACCTCGAGCCTCACCGCCCCCAACCAAAACGCCTGGATCGACGCCATGAACGCTCATATCGAGGAAAACTATCCGAACTTCGAAATCGTCGATACCCGTCCGAGCGAAGAGGACCAGCAGCTCGCTTTTAGCGTCACCCAAGACCTCTTGCGCGTCTACCCGGACTTGGACGGCATCTTTGCGCTCTCGTCGGTCGCTTTCCCCGGCGCAGCCGAGGCGGTGCAGCAGGCAAATCGCGGCGGTGAAGTCGCGGTTGTAGGCGCGTCCACCCCGCAGCAGATGGCTCCCTTTATGGACGCGGGCGTGATTGAAAGCGTGGTGCTCTGGAATCCGGTGGATTTAGGCTACCTGAGCATCTACGCGGCGAAAGCGTTGGTAGAACAGGGCCTAGAACCGGGCAGCACCTTCGAAGCGGGGCGCTTAGGGTCGTATGAAGTGCAAGAGGACGAGACGAGCATGTGGGTTTTGCTGGGTGACCCCTTCGTCTTTACGTCGGAGAATATTGGGGACTTTAACTTTTAGTCTCGAGGGCGGGTTAAAGAAGAACCCACCCTGTAGGGGCTGTAGGGGCAATTCATGAATCGCCCCTACGCCGTTTCAATCCAGCAGCCTTTGAAACCGCCCGTACGCCTCCTCCCACGCCGCCCCGTGCTTGGGCTCGTACCGACGCCGCGACACGGACGCCGCGACCACGCGCCGCCCCGCCGCAAGGTCGCTGATATGTCCGGTGGCGAGTGCTTGCACCATCAGATTGCCGAGCGCGGTTGCCTCTACCGGGCCGGCGACGACGGGGCGCAGACAAGCGTCGGCGGTGAACTGGTTCAAGAGGTCGTTTTGAGACCCACCGCCGACGATGTAGACGGTTTCCAAGCGGCGTCCTAGCAACCCCTCTAACCCCTCTAAAACCGAGCGATACTTCAAGGCCAAACTCTCCAGAGCACAGCGCACCACCGCGCCGACGCTTTTTGGCTCCGGCTGATTAGTCTCACGGCAATAGTCGCGAATGGCGGCGGGCATATCGCCGGGGCTAAGAAACGTCTCTGCGCCTGGGTTGACAAACGAGCGAAAAGGTTCGGCTTTTGTCGCTTGCTCCAAGAGGTCTTCCCAACTGTAGTCCTGCCCCTCTCGCCGCCACCGCTCGCGGCTCTCCTGTAAGAGCCACAACCCCGCGACGTTTTTGAGAAGCCGAACCGTGCCCCCTACGCCGCCTTCGTTGGTCACGTCTAGCGCCCTCGCCGCCTCGTTCAACATGGGCTCGTCAAGTTCGACCCCCATCAGACTCCAGGTTCCACTACTGATGTAGACGCTGTTCTCGTCCAACTCGGGAATCGCCGCGACTGCGCTCGCGGTGTCGTGAGCGCCCGTTGCGATGACGGGTGTGCTCGCTAAGCTGACCTCTTTCGCGACGCTGTTAAGTAGAGGACCGATTACCGTGCCCGGCTGAACTAAACCGGGGAAGATATGGGTGGGAAGAGATAACGCTTTTAACACCTCTTCGTCCCAGGTGCGGCTTTGCGCGTTTAAGAGTTGACTGGTCGAGGCGACGGTGTACTCGCCGACTTTGCGCCCCGTCAACCAGTAGTGAAAGAGGTCAGGCATCATCAGCAGCGTCTTGGCGCAGCCTAGCCTCGAGTCCGAACGCATAGCGTAAAGCTGATAGAGCGTATTAATCTGCATAAATTGAACGCCCGTGCGCTCGTAAAGGCGCTCGCGGCTGACCTTGTCGCTCACTTGTTCGATCATCCCGTCGGTGCGAGCGTCGCGGTAGTGGTAAGGATGACCGAGCAGGCTGCCCGCCTCGTCTAAGAGGGCAAAGTCTACGCCCCAGGTGTCCACACCAATGCCCGCGAGCGGTGTGTTGGGATGCGCCTCCGCGTAACGGCGCAAGCCCGTTTTAATCTCTCGCCATAAGCCCAGAACGTCCCAATGCAGACGCCCCAGCACGTTGACGGGGCCGTTCGGGAAGCGGTGCAACTCCCTCAATTCAAAGCGCTCGCCGCCGAATTTCCCCAAGAGAACACGCCCGCCCGACGCGCCCAAGTCTACCGCGATAAAATTCGTGGTGAAGTCCGCCTTACTCACGTGCGCTCTCTGACTAGCTCGAGCCGCCGCGCTGTTAAGAAAACAAGCCGAATGTCCCGACATCCACTCACGAAGGAACCAACCTTTATAGCGGTAGTGCTCAACGTGATACGCCACTGCTAAATTATCAGCCAAATTGGACTCCCTGAACTTTATTTGTTGAGGTCATCGTAAACGTTTTTTGGCGTTCTGTCAAAAGGTGCGCGTGCCTTAATGTGGAACTGCGTAGCTTACTACAGCGTTAAGCAAGGAATGCGACACTGTTGTTACCCTGGTCACAAAGTTAGGCGCAGCCCGGTTGTCGAAGGGTCTCGTTCGGCTGTGCCAAAACTTCGTAACTTGTAACCTCTGTCAGAGGAGAAGGCGAATGCAGAGATTCTTCGACTCCGTCGCCTTAGGTCCCCGACCGTTCGTCCCCGAAAGGGGAAAGGGAGCTTTGCGGCGTCTATCCCTTCGGCAAGCTCAGGTATGTCCTGAGGGATTCGAAGGAACAAGCCTGTAAAGGGCCCAGAATGACGTGACTTATTTTTTATCTAACGTTGTACTTGCTGAGGTGGATGATGGTGGATGCACGGCGAACTCGCAGTTACACCTTGCGTGCGAGATGTAGACTCGAGGTGTCACGGACAAACTTATGAAAATTCACTATAATCTCTTGCAAAGGAGATGGGGTATTTGCTCGAGCATTACTTCACGGACAAAAATGACCTCAACCGTCACTTTCTAGTTGCAGAGCTTTATTTTGAGCTGGGTAGGCTCGAGCAGGCAAAGAACCACATTGATATTTGTGTAAGAGGTTTAGCGCGAGCGGTCAACGCTGAGCCCGTGCGTCTACTCGAAGAACGCATTCTCGCGGCGAGGCGTGCGCATTTCAAGAATCGCTCACACTAGGGATAGAGCAACTTACCAGTTTCTCTGTGCGAGCACCGTCTCCAAATCTTCCTCGATGTGCTTCACCTTATCCTGACCGTACACGAGGCGCATCCGCCCCTCACGGTCAAGAATCGCCACCGTATCGGTGTGGACAAACTGTTTATCTTCGATTCCTCTATAGCCGACAAAAAAGGTCTTCGCCGCGTTTGCGATGTCCGCTTGCGAACCGCTCAGCGCCGCAAAGTCAGGGTGAAACGCGCTCACATATTTGCTCAACACCTCGGGTGTGTCGTGCGCAGGGTCAACCGTAATCATGGCGACTTGCACCTCTTCGGGCGCACCCATATCCTCGTACATTTTAGCGAGGCGTCCCATCGTTAGGGGGCACACGTCGGGGCAGTTGGTAAAACCGAAGAAAACCAAAAGTACATCGCCACGCCAATCCGAGAGCTTGACGCGCTCGCCTTGGCCGTCGGTAAGTTCGATATCGCCCACGACGGGCTTGCTGTCTACGACGGTGCCGTAAAGCTCGGTGGACGAGGCGCGGCTCAGTTGGTAGACGCTAAATGCCGCGACGCCTGCCGAAAGGACGGCGAGAGAAACTAAGAGCCAGAGTCTATTCACCTCTCCAGTATAGAAGCTCTAAGCGGTTCTTCCGGTAGGGTGAAATGTCCTGGAGGAAGCTGGACAGCGCGTCAGCTAGTTTCGTTCCGCCTGCGCGGAAACTGCGTAATCCGAACACTTCGTAGCCGGAAAACCTGAAGTACTGACTCGCTGAAACGCTGACTCACTGCTTCTCTAATCTGCCGCACTCCCCAACCGCGCTGAGATACTAGCTAAACGATCCGCCACAATCTGCGCCACATCTACCACTTCGGGTGCGTCTTCGGCTTCGGCGCTGTCGCTGCTTGCAAGCATCACCTTACAAAACGGACACCCTGTCGCCACCTTCTCGGCTCCCGTCGCTTTCGCTTCGCGGTAGCGGTTCTCTGAGACGCGCTCGGTTCCAGGCTCCTCCTCTTTCCAAAACTGCGCCCCGCCCGCCCCACAGCAAAACGAGTTGCTCCGATTGCGCGGCATCTCTGTGAGGCTCAAGCCGCTCGTTTTTAAGACCTTGCGCGGCGCGTCGTATTCGCCGTTGTGCCGCCCCAAATAGCAAGGGTCGTGATAGGTGACGTTCCCCGAGAGGTCTAAAGGGGGCAGCTTGCCCGCTTGCATTAGCTCTTCGATAAGCTGCGTGTGATGGACCACGTCATAGTCACCGCCGAGCTGAGGGTAGTCGTTTAAGAGCGCGTTAAAGCAGTGCGGGCAGGTCGTGACGACGCGCTTTTTCTTGGATTCGTCAAGCGTTTCGTCGATCAAGACCTCGTTCAAGGTCATCACGTTTTCCGTAGCGAGTTGATAGTAGAGATATTCGTTGCCCGAGCGCCGCGCCGGGTCGCCCGTACACTTCTCGCCGCGCCCTAAAATAGCGTAGTTGATGCCTGCGTGGTCCAAAATAGAGGCCATGGACCGCGCCGTCTTCTGCGCTTGCGGGTCGTAAGAGCCCGCGCAACCGACCCAATAGAGCACCTCGAAGTCGGGGTTCTGCTCGACGGTTGGAACCTCTAATCCTGGTAAATCTTGAGTCCACTCTTCGCGCTTGTCCTGCGAGATGCCCCAGGGGTTGCCCGTGCGCTCCATGCCGCGAAAGGCGCTCGCGAGTTCGGCGGGAAACTCGCCTTGCATCATCACCTGGTCGCGGCGGATGTCGATGATGTCGATCATCTGGTTGCAGCCCACCGGACAGATGTCCATGCACGCCCCGCACGCGGTACACGCCCACAAGGAAGACTCATCCAGCACAAAGTCCATGACGGGGCGCGGCGTCTCTTCGCCACTTGCTAAAAGAGGTGCAACCTGATTAAGTTCGTAGCGTTTGTTGATTTCAATCGCGGCGGGTGAGAGAGCCTTGCCCGTCTGCTGCGCAGGACAGACGTTGGTGCAGCGGTTACACTGGATGCAGGCGTAAGCGTCTAAAAGCTGGGTCTGGCGGAGGTGTTCTAGCTTCGCTACGCCGAACTGCTCTAAGGTCTCATCCTCAAAATCAATAGGCTCCAACGCTCCTGTTGAGACCTCGCGCCCATCCTCGTGCCGACGCTCTAAGGCATAATCCACCGGAGCCGCAAAGAGGTGAATGTGTTTACTGCGCGGAAAGTACGGCAAAAAGGCGAGAATCAATCCTAGAGCGCCCCACCAGCCGACGTGCCAGCCGACGATACGGTCCTCACCAAAACCCGCAATGTTCGCAATCAAACTTGCGAAGGGTTGCCAGGGGTCGAGATGAGCTTCCGCCGCCAAGAGGTAGCCCGCGCCGAAGAGCCGAAAGCCGACGTGCAAGATGATGAACGATCCGACGATGAGGCTGTCACGTTTGATGCTGCCAGATTTGACCTTTTCGTGAAGCGGTGTGTTGTCGTTGAAATTCAACCGCTTATCGCCTGTGATAAACCGTCGTATCAGAAAATAAACAACACCAATAATGACCAGCACGCTGAAGATATCCGCGCCGAAGCGGTACACGTTGCCGACGAAACCCCAGTCGGGGTGATAAGCGGCGGGGACGAAGCCCTCGAGCCCGTCAAACACGTTCACCAGCGCATAGAAGACGAAGCCGTAGAAGATAAAGGAGTGAAAGGCACTCGCGATGGGTCTGTCCTTGAACACAGATTCTTGCGAAAGCGTTCGCGCTAAGGATTTGCCGACGCGCTCACTCAGGTGGTTGAAACGCGGGTAGTAGCTCTTATCGCCGCGCCGAACTGCGTCAATAATGCGCTTAAAGCCAATATAGGTAAAATAAAACGAGACGGCAGCTAAAATAATGAACAAAAACTTTTCAGGTAGCGTCAGCACGGAGCCTCCAACGGGTGCAAGATAAGCTTAGTTTACCGCGCTTGGAGGGGGTGGGCTCGAGGTTGTACAAAGGAAGCAATGAGGAACGAGCAATGGGTCTAAAGGTTTTTGCTCATTGCTTTCAACTCATTGCTTCTTGCTACTACCGCGCGTACTGAACGGCTCTCGACTCCCTCACCACCGTCACCTGCACCTGCCCCGGATACTCCATGTCTTGCTCGATGCGGTTGGCGACATCTCTGGCAAGGAGAACAGCAGAGGCGTCGTCCACCTTTTCAGGCTCGACGATGATGCGGATTTCGCGGCCCGCTTGGATGGCGTAGGACTTCTCAACACCAGGGAAGCTCGTGGCGATGCTTTCTAACCCTTCCAAGCGTTTGAGGTAGGTCTCCAACGTCTCGCGGCGTGCGCCGGGACGCGCCGCGCTAATCGCGTCGGCGGCGGAGACGATGACCGGGTAGAGCGTCTCAGCAAGCTCTAAATCGTGGTGGTGGGCAATCGCGTCAATGACTTCGGGCGACTCCCCGAAGCGCCGCCCCAAGTTCGCGCCGATTTCGGTGTGCGTGCCTTCGATTTCGCGGTCGATGGACTTGCCGATGTCGTGCAGCAGCCCAGCCCGCCGCGCTAGGTTTTCGTCCAAGCCGATTTCAGCGGCGATGATGCCCGTGAGGTACGCCACCTGGACGGAGTGGATGAGGACGTTTTGCCCGTACGAGGTGCGAAAGTGCATCCGCCCTAGGAGTTGCAGCATCCCCGGCTTGATGCCGACGATGTTGGCTTCTAAGGCGGCTTCATCGCCGCGCTCGCGGATGTAGGACTGCATCTCGGTCTGCGCCTTTTGCACCATCTCTTCGATGCGAGCGGGGTGGATGCGTCCGTCGGCGACGAGTTCGGTCAGGGCGAGCTTGGCGACCTCGCGGCGAATGGGGTTAAACGAGCTTAGCAGCACCGCTTCGGGCGTGTCGTCGATGATGAGGTCTACGCCCGTCAAGGCTTCGAAGGCGCGGATGTTGCGCCCTTCGCGCCCGATGATGCGCCCTTTCATGTTGTCGCTGGGGATGGGCACGACGGAAACGCTGATGGCAGCGGAAACCTCGCTGGCGCTCCGCTGGATGGCTTGCGCGATGATGTTGGTGCTCTTGCGCTTGGCTTCGGCGTCGGCTTTGTCGAGTTCGGCGCGGATGCGCACCGCTTTTTCGCGCTCCAACTCGCCGTCTAGCCGGTTCAAGATAATTTCGGAGGCTCCCTCGCGGCTTAGCTGCGCGGTCTCGTAGAGTTGCCGCTCGACTTCGGCGCGTTGGTTGGATAGGTCATCGGCTCGAGCCTTCAGTTCCGCTTCGCGCTCGTCCAAGCGCTCCTCTTGATCGTCCAAGCGCAGGGCTCTCGAGTCCTGCTGTTCACCTCTCCTGTTGAGCCGCTCTTCAGCAGTGTCCACGCGCTCGCGGTCACGCTTGACCTCGTCGCGGAGTTCGCGCACGCTGGCGCGTTCCTCCTCTAAAGCGGTGCGACCTCTCGAGAGGTCTTCTTGAGCAACCTGGCGGAGGCGCTCCAAGTCAGCTTCCAGGATACTCCTCGCCCTGTCTGCCTCAGCCTCTAAACGCTCGCGCTCCGCCACAATAAGGTCACGCCGCTCGGCTTGCGCCCCCGCAATGATGCGCTCCGCCTCCTCTTGCGCCCCACGCCTAAGCTCAGCCGCCGCCTCTTGCGCTCGCGCTAAGACCTCTTCGTCGCGGCGCTGCCGCACCAAATAGCCGACCGTCCCCCCTATCGCCCCGCCTAGAAGCAGCGCGAAGATGAATAGGAGGGCGTTCATTCCTCATCAGCCTCCTCGTCATCCTGCGAGACTTTCGGCTCATAGGGCACACCCTGGATGCTCGCGGTGACCTTCTGCTTGATCTCCTCGATGAGGTTAGGGTGCTCCTCGAGGTAAGCGCTCGCTTTCTCCTTGCCCTGTCCGATGGTCGAGCCCTCGTACTTGTAGAACGAGCCCGACTTCTGCACGATGTCTAAGTCACTAGCGATGTTGATCAAGTCGCCCAGCTTGTCGATGCCGCGTCCGAACATGATCTCCACCTCCGCTTCCTTAAAGGGCGGTGCCACCTTGTTCTTCGTGACTTTCACCCTCGTGCGGTTCCCTACCTTATCTACGCCCGACTTGACATCCCCTTTACGTCTCACTTCCATTCTGACTGAGGAGTAGAACTTGAGGGCGCGTCCCCCAGGGGTCGTCTCCGGGTTACCGTACAACACGCCTATCTTCTCCCTGATCTGGTTGATGAAGATAGCCGTGGTGTGGCTTTTGGACAAGACCCCTGTGAGTTTACGCAGAGCTTGGCTCATCAAGCGTGCTTGCAGTCCCACGTGTGAGTCCCCCATCTCGCCCTCGATTTCGGCCCTGGGGACCAAAGCAGCCACCGAGTCCACGACGATGACATCCACTGCGCCGCTACGAACCAGGAGTTCGGTAATCTCTAGGGCTTGTTCGCCCGTGTCGGGTTGCGAGACCAAGAGTTCGTCGGTATCTACGCCTAGTGCTTTCGCGTACGAAGGGTCAAGCGCGTGTTCGGCGTCTACAAACGCGGCTACGCCCCCCTGCTTCTGCGCTTCGGCGACGATATGTAAAGAAAGGGTTGTCTTACCGCCTGATTCGGGGCCGTAGACTTCGATGATTCTACCCCTCGGCACGCCACCTACGCCTAGCGCTAAGTCTACTGACATCGAGCCCGTCGAGATGACCCCTTGAGGGGTTAAGCTCCCTTCGTCGCCTAAGCGCATGATCGCGCCTTTGCCGAACTGTTTCTCGATTTGGCTGAGGGTGGTGCTGAGGGCGCGTTTTCGTTGTTCGTCCATAAACTCCTCCAAATAAGTAGGTATTCAAGCAGCGTGAAGCTGCTGAGCTAAAATCAATTATTCACCCCGCAGATGCACCCATAAAAAAGCGAGGGCGGCGTAGGCAGTGCGTTCGCGGAGCCAATTGCGCTCGAGTTCCGGCAGTTTGAAGCTGCGGATTTGAGACTTGTCCGCTGCCGCGTCGTAAAGCGCTAAGTGCATCTCACCAATGGGCTTACCGTCCTCTTCGGAGGGTCCGGGCACGCCCGTCGTGGCGAGACCATAGTCCACCGAGAAACGCTCTGCGGCAACCTTAGCCATCGCTTTCGCGGTTTCCTGCGAAACGTCTCCGTGCGCGTCCAAGACCTCTTTGGGCACGCCGAACGCTGCCTTCGTCTGCGCACCGTAGGCTACCACGCCGCCAGGGTAAACCGCCCGTGCGCCCGCAACCGAGGTAATGAAATCACTTAAAAGTCCACTCGTCACACCCTCGAGGAGTGCGAGCGTCTTGCCTCTCTCCTCTAACGTTTGCACGATAAGCGCGGCGAGTTCGTCACCATCCTCGCCCCAAATGCGCGAGCCTAGCGCCTCACGGACTTGAGCGACGACGGGCGCGGCAAGCTGCGCGGCGTCCTCGTCCGTTTCGGCTTTCGCCGCCACGCGCACATGAACGCCATCGCGCTTAGCGTAGGTGGCGACGCTCGGATTGGCCTGCAAGGTCAACTCACCCAACTTCTCCGCCGCCGCCGACTCGCCTAAGCCCTGTGTCTTGAAGGTCTTGCTGTAGAGGGCGGCTTGGGGCAGCTCGAGCCGCCCTACCACCTCTTTAAGCCACATCCTCTTGAGTTCCCTGGGAGGTCCGGGTAACGCCACGATGACCTTACCCTCTGTGCGCACAAACCAACCCGGCGCAGTCCCTAAGGGATTGGGTAACGCCTCCGAAGAAGGAATCAGATAAGCTTGTTTGATATTTTTTTCGGGCATCGTGCGGCTGAACTTCTGGAACCACTCGCGCAGAGTACGCTCCAAATCCGCGTCAACCTCGGGGGTCTCCCCTACCATCTCCGAGATCGCTTCGCGGCTCATGTCGTCGTCCGTCGGACCTAAGCCACCACACATCACCACTAAATCACTGCGAGATAGCGCCTGCTTCAGCCCCTCCACGATGCGCCCTAAGTTGTCACCAACGCGCTGTGACCAGAGCACGTCCACCCCGCGCCGCGCCACGTCCTGGGCAAGCCACGCGCTATTCGTATCGACAATTTCACCGAGTAAAAGCTCCGTACCGACGCTTAGAAATTCCGCTCGTCTAATCATAGTTGGAGCATAACGCGGATGGGTTGAGAGAACTGACGCGCTGGGCTTGGTTTGATACGTGACGATGTAGCAATTGACCTCAACCCCTTCCCCGCACGGCGGCTTTCTCTCGGCAGGCAAGATGTCTGCTAGACTTGTCCTCATGACGAATAAGATACGGGTGTTGGAGCTTTCCGGCTCACCTTACGACATGGGCCTTCGGCACGGCGAGAGGTTCCGAGAAGAAATTCGTGCGTTTACGAAAGAGCGCGTAGCGCTAAGCGGCGACCCTAAGTGGTCGGGGCAGAGGCTCTCCGAAGGGGAGGTTTTGTCGCTCGCAGAGGCGTGCTTGGACGAACACGAGCGTTACGCGCCGCATTTACTCGAGGAGCTAAACGGCATCGGCGACGCAACAGGGTTGAGTTTAGCCGAACTCGTCATCGTCGGCGGCTTTACCGACTTCGTGGACCTGGTTTACAGCACACACGCTTCGAAAGTCCCTGCTCACGCGGGTGCGGACAACTGCACGGCGTTTCTCGTACCTAGTGAGGTGTCTGCAACTCGGCAGGGTCTATACGGTCAAACCTGGGACATGCACGACAGCGCCACGCCGCACGTCGTCATGTTGCGCGGCAAACCCGAAGGCAAACCGGACTTTCTTGTCTTCACGACGGTGGGCTGCGTCGGCATGATCGGGATGAACAGCGAGGGCGTAGCGATTGGCATCAACAACCTGGGCGGGGCGGACGGGCAAGTCGGCGTGACGTGGCCCTTCGTGATTCGCAGGGCCTTGGAACAGTCGAGCGCCGACGCCGCTCTAGCGTGCATCACGGACGCCAAGCTCGCAGGCGCACATAACTACCTTTTGATGGACAGAGCGGGCAAGGGCTACAGCGTCGAAGCGACGCCGACGCGGACGCACGTCATAGAATTAGAGGGCGAACCGCTCGTCCACACCAACCACTGTCTTGTCGATTCGACCAAAGAGGTTGAACGCACACGCGAAGCCACCTCCCAAGCGAGTTCTGAAGCGCGGCTAAAGCGCGGCTACAACCTCTTGAATAAGGGCGACCTTACCGAAGCAGATTTGCAAGCCGTGACAAGAGACCCTGACGCCATTTGCGTGACCTCTAAACCCCCTCATCACGTCGAGTCGTGCGGCGCAGCCATTATGCGACCTGCCACAGGGGATTTCTGGGCGGTGTGGGGGTTGCCGTCTGAGAACGAGTATGAGCATTTTCAGGTCTAACCTAAAGGAGGTGTAGAGGTGCCCGAATCGAGCTTCAGCACTATGCGAGCGGCAGCATCTATATTGCACTCGGGATAGAGGCAGCTCCAAGTGGCGGAGGGCAGAAAAAGTAGCCTGTCCTCGAACATTGCAACGAAGCTCAGCACGAAAAAACCCCGCTCGCTTTGCAAACGGGGCTTCTACTTGCCGTTTTTTACAGCTTTCCTAGTAGTGCGCCCGAGAAGATTCGAACTCCTGGCCTTCTGATCCGTAGTCAGACGCTCTATCCAGCTGAGCTACGGGCGCAAGGTAACTGATATCATCAATTAAGGCAGATACTACCTTGTTGATGTTGGGTATCATCTTCTGATCGAAGATGATACCTCCATTCTGGCGGAGAGGGAGGGATTCGAACCCTCGGTCCAGCTTTCGCCAGACGCAGTCTTAGCAGGACTGTGGTTTAAACCGCTCACCCACCTCTCCAAATTTTGTAGGTATCACCTGCAAACTCGCTAGATGTACCCGTATGTTGCTAGTTCGCGGGAACATCTTTATGTTCCCACCGGAGGGTCAGTTTGGAAATCATACCTCCGCGTTGGCGGAGGGCGAGGGATTCGAACCCCCGATAGAGTCGCCCCTATAACGGTTTTCAAGACCGTCGCATTCAACCGCTCTGCCAGCCCTCCACGTAAGCCAGCGTTAGCGAGTATACAAGGCTGAAGCGCGTTCTGTCAACGCGAGAAGAACAAGGACAATTCCGAGTAAGAGAACCCATACGGACTTGTACGTAGGAGAGGTCAGTGCAGTAGCGTCGGCACCCTTTAGAAATGGGGGCGTAGGGACTGCACAAAGAGGCTGAGCTGAAGAAAGCGCTACAGCACAGTGCGCCGCCCTGTTCGAGGCGGCGCTGACACATCAGAAAAGGATTATGCTGTTTCCAACTCCACCTTGATCCAGCCAGGTTGCCTCTTATCAAAGACCTCATAAGCGTCGATCGCGCTCTGCGTCGGCTCCATCTGGGTCAAGACTTTCACCGGGTCTACCGCGCCCGAAGCGACCAAGCCTAGAAGCATCGGGATGTACTTACGGTGGTTACAGTTGCCCATCTTCATGGTGATGTTTTTTTGCATCGCTTGACCGATGGGGAAGCTCTGCATGTTGGGCGGGTAGACGCCGATAATCGAGAGCGTGCCCGCTTTGGCTAGGGCTTGAACGCACCACTCGAGCGCCTGCGAGGGCGCTTGCCCCGGAACCCACAAATCACCGTCTGGATTTTGCTCCGGCGCAACTTGCGAGACCTCTCCTCCAAACTGCTCGTCCTCTCCCTCGCTCGGCGCAGCCGGACCTTTTTCGGCATGTTCGGAGTCTACGCCCACCGCGTCGATAATTCGGTCTGGGCCGCTGCCACCCGTCAAGCGGCGCAAGGTCTCGACCGGGTCTTCTTGTTCGAAGTTCACGGCTTCTGCGCCTAAGCTCTGGGCCATCTCTAACCTGTCTTCTAACCTATCTACCGCAAACACACGCCCCGCTCCTAAGAGCTTCGCGCTCCAAACCGCAAAGAGCCCCACCGGGCCGCAGCCGAAGACCGCCACCGTATCGCCCGGTTCGATGTCCGCCATGTCTGCGCCCTGGTAGCCTGTAGGAAAGATGTCTGAAATCAGGATGGCTTGCTCGTCGGCGACGTTCTCAGGAATCTTGACTAAACCGACATTCGCAAAGGGCACGCGCACTTTTTCGGCTTGAAGCCCGTCAAAAGGTCCGGTGCTTTCGGGGCCGCCGAAAAAGGCCGTGCCCGCGAGCTTACCGTTGGGGTTGGCGTTGTCGCACTGCGCGTAGTACCCGTCGCGGCAGTAAACACAGTAGCCGCAGCCTACCGTCGAGGGGATGACGACACGGTCGCCGGGGCGAAAGTTACGCACGTCGTCGCCGACTTCTTCGACGATGCCGACGCCCTCGTGCCCCAAAATCGTGCCGGGCTTCATCCCGGCCATCGTGCCGCGAATCATGTGCAAGTCCGTGCCGCAAATCGCGCTGGCGGTCAAGCGGACGATGGCGTCGTTAGGGTCTTGAATTTGCGGATCGGGTACGTCGTCTAGGCGAATGTCGCCGACATCGTGAAATACAACGGCTTTCATAGAGGTCTCCTCTCGAATCCTATCTTTTGAGGCGTCTCGAGAACCAACACCCTCGAGACGCCTGCTCTAACAATTTTTTTGAACCTTCTTATGTGATGGAGAAGCTCAGTTTTACATCCTCAGTCTTGCGCTGTCGCTGCTATACTCGCTTTTCCAGTGTTGTGCAGCCGCTCGTCCCCGGCGGGCAGCGGTTCTGCTTTTTCCCCAAGCGGTTCAGGGTTTTCTAAATACTCAAACTGCCCTTTGCCGTCCGGCGCAGTTCCCTGTGCCCACGCGCCCTGCTGCGAGTCGTTGCCTTCCGAGAGGTTCCAATACTGGTAGCTCACGCTCTGGTTCTCGCGGCTCTGGTCGAAGTTTGAAGGCGCGATGACCTCTTCTAAACCGTCTTTTTGCAACTCTTCGATCGCCGCAAGCCACTGGTTTTGGTGCATGGTGTCGCGTGCAATCATAAATTCTAAGAGCTTTTTCACCCCGTCGTCGTCGGTGGATTCGTAGATGCGGATGGCCTGCAAACGCCCTTGCGACTCAGCAGCGACATTGGCGCGAAAGTCCGCTAAGAGGTTGCCGCTGGCGATGATGTAGTTGCCGTTCCAGGGGTAGCCGACGCTGTCGGCGGGCAGTGCGCCCGTGCCGCTGGCAATCAGGTGCTTGGGGTTCATGGCGGCGGCTTTGTGCTCGGAGATGCCGTTCGCGTCCTCTACGTTGAGAGGCGCACCGTCTAAAAGCTTCGAGACCATGACCGAGAGCATCTCTACGTGCGACATCTCCTCCGCGCCGATGTCCATGATCATGTCCTGATACTTTTTGCTCGCGCGGCAGTTCCAACCTTGAAAAAGATACTGCATCGCTACGCTCATCTCACCGTATGGCCCGCCGATAAGCTCTTGCATCTTTTTGGCTAAAAGTGGATCGGGTCGGCTCGGTTCTGCGCCGAATTGCAACTTTTTGACATGGAAAAACATACTACTCTCCCTAAGTTTGATATAAACGCACTCTATTTACCTGGATTGCGCGTCTCGCCAAGTAGCATAGGCGAGGAAGGACTACACATGTGTAGATTGTCACACCATGTCTAGGTTAATCGTACTAGCTTCTAGCCTCTCGTTTTAGCTGTCTCGAGGTTCAACACACTCGAGTTTTGTAGACATTCACGCAGGTCCTCATCGCGTAAACTAAAGCATGGCATTACTCACCGATATTGAAGAGGTCAAGCGCGTGCTCCGCGAGAGCGAAACGGTTGCGGTACTGGGCGCGAACGTCAGAGAGAGCAAAGCGGCGCACTACGTCCCTAAATATCTCTACGGCGAAGGCTACACCATCTACCCTGTCAACCCAGTTCATGACGGTAAAACGCTCTTTGGTGAGCCCTTTTGCGGCAACCTCCGCGACCTCAAAAGGCCGATTGATGTGGTGGACGTCTTTCGTCGGAGCGAAGCGCTACCTGAGCACGTCGAGGATATTCTCGAGATGGAACCTCTCCCCAGAGTCGTGTGGTTCCAGTCGGGCATCCGCCACGATGAGGTGGCGCAGAGGCTTTCGGACGCAGGCATCGACGTGATTCAGAGCCGCTGCATGTTGGCAGACCACCAAAGGCTGCTGTGACGCCAACCTTGATACTCGGCTATTCACCCTGCCCGAACGACTGCTTCATCTTCTACGCGCTAACACATGGAAGAGTTGCCTCCGACTTTGACTACCAAGTGAGGTTGGAAGACGTAGAAGCGCTCAACCAACTTGCTAGAAAGAGCGCCTTAGACGTCGCAAAAATCAGCTATCACGCTTTCGGACACCTCACGGACGACTATGTGATGTTGCGGAGCGGCGGCGCACTCGGGAACGGCGTCGGACCTCTTATCGTGACGAAAGAGCGGTTGGCTGACCTCTCCGGCAAGCGCGTCGCCATTCCCGGCGGGCTCACCACAGCGAACCTCTTGCTCAAGCTCTCGCAGCCCGATGATATTGAGGTCGTCGAGCTTCGCTACGACAAAATCATGCCCGCTGTTGCAGCGGGGGAGGTGGACGCGGGGCTCATCATCCACGAGTCGCGCTTTACGTACGCAAACTACGGCTTAAAGAAGCATCTCGACTTAGGTGAGTGGTGGGAGGCGGAGACGGGCTTGCCGCTGCCACTGGGCGGCATCGTGGCGCGGCGTTCGTTGGGTAAGGAAAAATTGACGCATATCCAAGAGGGTATTCGGCGCAGTTTGCTTTACAGCTACGCGCACCGCCAAGAAGCGGAGCCTTATATTGCCGCGCACGCGCAGGAGATGTCGCAAGAGGTCAGGCAGCAGCACATTGACCTCTATGTGAACGACTATTCGCTGGACGTGGGCGAGACGGGTGAAAAGGCGGTGCGGACCTTATTGAGACGGGCTAGGGAGAGAGGTCTCGTACTCGAGCCTAAAAAACCGCTTTTCATAGCAACGCAGCTTGCCCCTACCGCTTCATGATCGGAGAGATGTGGTCGGCGTCGTCGGCTCCGAGGCGGTTTTTTGAGCGGTTAGAGCCCCGAGACGCTCGTATTTTTAGAGCCTTTGGGATAGCGCTTCTCTCTTACCTCTTCTACGCGCTCTGTTTGGGGTTGGCTTTTGTGCGCTCAAGCGGCTCCAATGCCTACTTGCCTATCTTCGCGCTTGCTTTAGGTATAGGCGCACTGCAACTGCTCTTCTTTTGGGGCTTGGGGGGCGTCTCACTACAGCGCCCCGGCTCACTCGACGTGCGAGCTTGGGAAGTGGCGGGCTGGAGTTGGACGCCGGCGTTTTTCGTCGGCGCGTCGATGCTGCCCGCGCTTTTAGTCGTGCCCGCTTTGGGCTTTGTATTGAGCGTCGTGTTTTTGCTTACGTGGCATCTCGCCGTGCTGCGCAGCGGTTTACAAGTCTTCTTGGAGCGAGCAGTGTGGCGCGTCGTTACTGTTTATGCGCTGCTCGTCATCGCTCTGCCACTCGGCCTCTTCATGGGGATTCAAGTTGTGTTCTCGAGGCTAACTTAGTCCTTGACCCTCATCCTTTTGTTCCTTATCCGAGTCTGCTTCGCTCTCTTCTTGCGTCTCGCGCACGTCTTTGCGAATGTCTTCTTCGCTCACGCCTGCGACATCCTCTAAAGTCTCGTCCTCTTGGAGCACCTTGTCCTGCGCCCCGTAGCCGCTTTCAAAGGTCAGTTCGTGGTCGTCCTGTCTACCGTCGCGTTTGTTTTTGTCGTCGCTCACTTTTCACCTCTTAGGTATCTCTTGATTTACGTTAGTTTGACTCGAGCCCCACCCTCACACCGTGACACTGGCACAAGAAGGCTCACCTCTTGGCTCGAGTTGCATCTCAACTTGAACGCTTCGGCGGTGTTGCGAAGATGAAAAAGACCGAGCCGAGCGCCGCTAAAGAGGCCAAGACAGTAAAGCCTATCTGATAACTGCCGAAGAGATCGGCAAACGCGCCCGCCAAGATAGGACCGCCCACCATCCCCACCGTAATAATCGGCGAAGAGAGCCCCATGATCTGCCCGAAGTGGGTGCGCCCGAAGTAGTCGGCGCGAAGCGACTGCATCACCGGACCGCGCAGCCCCCAGGCAAGCCCGTGCGTAAGCGCAAAGGCGATGACCCAAGCGAGGCTCGTCCCGTAGGTGAGCAAGAGGAGCCCCGCCGCATGACCGAACATCGCGGCGGTGGCGATGAAACGCTTGTCGAACCTGTCGCCCAAAAAGCCGCCGATGAGCTGCCCGGCGACACTCGTCGAGGTCATTACCGCGACCATCGTCGCAGCCAAGGTGAGCGAGAAGCCGTAGTCGTTGGTGAGGAAGACGACCAAGTGTGCGAGCACCGCGAAGACGACACCTAACGCCAAGCTGTGCCCGAAGCTGATGAACCAAAAAGCCCTCGTGCGAACCGCCTCACGCGCGGTAAAGTCGCGCTCCAAAGGGGTAGCGTCCGGGTTTTGCGGAGGCAAACCGCCGTCGGGCTCTAAGCCCATCTCTTCGGGCGTGTTGCGCAAAACGTAGGTTAAAGGGATGCCGATAAGGAGGACCAAAAGGCTCGAGCCCAGCGCCGACGCCCGCCAGCCGTAGGTTTCTAGCGCCCACGCGACGATGGGCACGACCAGACCGCCCAGCGCAATCCCCGTCTGCACGAACGCCAGCGCCAGCGAGCGCCAGCGCCGAAACCACTGCACGACGATGGTATTAAGAGGTAGGAAACCCGACAAACTCGCGCCCAAAGCGATGACGCAGACCGCGCCGTAAAAGTGTGCAAGGGTTTGAACTTGACTGAGTAAGGCGACGCCAACCGCGAAGATGATGAGGCCCACACGGATGACTTGACGCGAGCCAAAGCGCCCCAAGAGCCAGCCGATGACCGGACCTAACACGCCGCCGCCCGCCTGCTGAACCGCAAACGCTACTGAAAAGGCCGTCTTGCTCCAGCCGAATTCAGGTGCCATCACCGCAAAGTACGCGCCGAACGACTGCAAGGTAAAACTCGCGGTTAAAAATTGGGTAGCGACGCTCGAAGCTAAGACCCACCAGCCGTAAAAAAGCTCCTGCGCCCACGTTTTGGTGCGCCCCAACGTTCGGTCTAAACCTTCTAACACGTGAGCCTCATGAACATGAGATTCAGCCTACCGCACGTTTGTCAAGGGGGATGCCAAGCTGGGTACAAGTCACAGCTAGGTTGCGTTAACCGTTTGGGTGACAGCTCGCTCTGAAGTTCACCATGTATAAACAAGGGGTCGCGACCCCTTGTTTATAGTAGCATTTCCACTTTTGGCTGCTACAGCAGCCAAAAGTGCGAGCGGATGCGAGAAGAAACGGACGCCCTCACTTGGTGCAGCGACAAATGGAAATGCTGTAGGACCTAAAGATTCGTTACAGTTCGCGTTATCCAACCTTGACCCACCGCCCGCAAGCGATACGCACTTCGATTTTTACTTCTGCATTCTGATTTTACAAGAGATATATACCTCGAGCGAATTTACGACAACTCTAAATAGCTGTAGACCTCTAGCCCTGCGACGCTTTTTGGGGCTGCGGCGAGAGCATCCGCACGCCGCGCCGGAAGCTAATCTCCACCCGACGTTGCATCAAGAAGAGCAATGCGACGAGCGCCACACCGACGATATCCGTCCAAATAGGCGTCATGTAGCACAGAAAGGTCGCGCCCGCTAAGAGTAGCCATTCGGGGACCGTCGTCTTGCGTTGCAAAAAGCCGATTGTGACCGCAGCAAAGGCGATCGTTCCGAGGGTCGCAGAAATCCACGAGGTGATGACGTGTGCGTCTACCACGCCGCCCGGCTCGATGAGGATAGGTGTGTAAGCAAACAGCAAGGGCATCACGTAGAGCAACTTGGCGTACTTAAAGGCCGTCCACCCCGTCTTCCAGGGGTCAGCCTGCGCAATCGCCGCCCCCGCATACGCCGCGATGCACACGGGCGGCGTAATGTTCGAGTCTTGGGACAACCAGTAGACGATCATATGCGCCGCTAAGACCGACACCCCGAGGTCGCCCAGAGCAGGCACAGCGAGCACCGCCGTTACGAGGTACGACGCGGTGACGGGCATCCCCATGCCGAGCACGAGCGACGCCAAGGCGACGAGCACAATAGCTAAGAGCGTCGAGCCGCCTGCGAGGGTCAAGAAGATGGTCGTAAATTTCTGTGACAAGCCCGTGAGGTTGATGACCGCCAAGAGGATACCGATGATGCCCACCGTCGCGCCGATGACGAGCGTGTTGCGCCCGCCCTCGACTAACGCCTCCCAAATCTGCTTGAGGCCCATCTTGCTGTCTTTCGTCAACCACGACACGGGGATAGTCGCTGCTGTGCCCCAGAAGGCGGCGTATCCCGGCGAGCGCCCCATGATGAGCAGCGTGACGAGGAGAATGAGGGGTAGTGCTAAGAACCAGCCGCTCTTCAAGGTCTCGCCGAGCTTGGGTAGCTCGGCTACCGGAATGCCTTTCAGCCCCAACCGCTTAGCCTCAAAGTGAACGTTCATCCAGATCGAGAGGACATATATAAAGGCGGGCACGATAGAGGCGAGCATGATGTGGGTGTACGGGATGCCTGTAAGTTCCACCATGACAAACGCGCCTGCGCCCATCACAGGCGGTAAAAACATCCCGCTGATACTCGCCGAGGCTTCCACCGCTCCGGCCATCTCCGGCTTGAAGCCCGTTTTTTTCATCAGCGGTATGGTGAGCGTACCCGTCGAGACGGTGTTGGCGATGGCCGAGCCGGAGATCGAGCCCATCAGCGCGGACGCCAAGACGGAGACCTTGGCGGGACCACCTGTTGCGCGGCCAGCGACGCCTAGTGCCAAGTCGATGAAGAACTGCCCGACCCCTGAGCGATTCAAGAACGCGCCGAAGAAGATAAAGATGATGACGAAGTTGACCAAAACCTGCGCCATCGTGCCCCAGACACCACGCTCATCTAAAAATACTGCCTCGCCGATGCGCTGTAAGTCGTAGCCCCGGTGCGCGACGATGAGCGGCATATAGGGGCCAAAGTAGGCGTAGACCATGAGCACCAGCCCGACGATCGGCATGACCCAGCCGAGAGCGCGGCGGCCTATCTCGAGCGACAACACAATCATCAGTAGCGACATGGTGTGGTCCAGAGTCGTCGCGGAACCTGCGCGGTAGGTCAGCGCCTGATAGTTGACAACCCAATAGCTGACCACCGCCACCGATAAAACCGCAAGGCCAACGTCTAAGATGGTTGGTTTGAACTTCAGCGAGCCGCGTTTTAAGGGGTAGACCAAGAAGATAAGCGCGTAGGTGAGCCCAACGTAGACGCCCAAGTAGACCTCTAAGCGCGTCGCGCCGAAGAGGGCAGCGTAGAGATAGTAAGAGGACATTCCCGCCGCTAAAACATTGACGACGAGTTCCCAAGGACGCTCTAAGGGCGCGTTGCCACTGACCGACGCCTCTAACGCCTCGACATCCTTTTTGTTTGCCCCATCTGCGGGCTTAATATTGTCAGCGGGGTCAGCGTTGTCCGCAGGCGCAGCGATCTCGCCAGGAGGCGTGACTTGCTGAGGTTTTTTATTGGGGTTGTCATTTGCCATTGACGCGCTCCTGGATTTTTTGAGATTATGACTTCAATGAGGTATGTGTGGTAGGTACAACACTGAATATGCTGTCAGGTAAAAATGAACCATGTCATTCTGAACCCGTTCGACTTCGCTCAGGGCAGGCGGTGAAGAATCTCTGACCTTGCTTTCTTCCCCTAACGGAGAAGGAGACCCTTCGACAAGCGGACTCATTTGTGCGTCACGTCGTTCCCGCTAGCTTTGGGTATCGTCTTACTGCGTGAACAGGGTGACAAACGTGCTGCAATATTTACTTGACGCTGTGCTGAATACACTGTCAATTAAGAAATGAAGTATGTCATTCTGAGCGGAGCGCTAGCGGAGTTGAAGAATCTCGTCTTCCAATCTCGACCAGTTGGGACTGTAAGGCGAGACCCCTCGACTGCGTTGCACTCCGCTCGGGGTGACAACAGCGTCGCAGAACTTAATTGACAGTGTACTGAACGCTTATCCGCCAATTTTTAAGACGAGGAGATGAGTTGCCTCATCCCCTCCGCTACATCTTTACTACACGTTCTGTAGTTACTGAGGCTGCGCTACTTCAGGAATCTCGACGCCGACCTCTTCCCAATAGCGAGCTGCGCCGGGATGCAGCGGAATCTGCACGCCGACCAGCGCGCTGTCCGGCCCCATCTCTTGGGCGACAGCGGTCACTTGGTTCATGTGGTCTAAACCCGCCTGGTCATAGATAGTTTTCGTCATCTGATAGACCAACTCTTCGTCCGTATCAGCGGAAACGATCCACAGCCCCGCGTCGCGGAAGGTCGTTACGTCTTCGTCCACACCGCGAAAGGTCCCGGCTGGAATGACGTACTCGGAGTAGAAGGGGTACTGCTCGAAAAAGCCCGCTTCTTCCGCCGCGTCGTAGGTGCTCAGAATCACGACGTTGTTGGTCGAAGAGGTGTCGGTCACGGTGGCGTTCGGCACGCCGAAGAGCGCGTGGTAGGCTTGCACCTGACGGTTTTTAAGCTGATCCGAGGCGTTTTGTCCCGCGACGAGTACAGGGTTAATCTCGCTGTAGATACCGAGCGTGGTTAGGAGGCGCTCTAAGGAGAGCTGCGTACCTGAGCCTGCGCCGCCGACGGCTACGGCTTGACCCGCCAAGCCCTCGACCGAGGTGATGCCCGTCTCCTCTAAGGTCACGAGTTGCGACACGGCGCTGTAGAGAAAGCCAATGGCGCGAACGTTATCGTAGGGACCACCTTCGGCGAAGACGCCCTCGCCGTTATAGCCCAAGAAAGCGTCGCCCGCAAAGGCGATACCCATATCCATGTCTCCCTCTTGGATGCGGCGGATATTCTCAGCCGAGCCCGCCGAGCCCTCCACGGTGAGGTTTAAGCCCTCGATATTCTGCGATAAGAAGTCGCCGACGCCCGAGGCAAAGGTGTTGAAGGTGCCGCCCGTTGAGCCGCCACCTATAGAGATAAACTGACGCTGAGCGAATGCGGTGCCGAGCACGAGGGCTAAGCAAAGGGTGAGGATGAAGCTGCCAAAGAGCAAGCCTCGCCAAAGTTGATGACGCATTATCTGGCCTCCAAAAATTGAGTTTGTCCGGAAGGACAATTTAGCATAGCGTACATTTAGTGATAAGTAAAATAGGTAAAAGAGCAACATATGATAAGATACACTTATGGGTGAACAGTTTTTGCGTTACTTTGTCGTCGTGGTTGAGGAGGGCAATATCACTAGGGCCGCCGAACGCTTAGGGGTTTCGCAACCTGCCTTGTCGCAGCAGCTCAAAAAGCTCGAGCGAGACCTAAACGCTGTCCTCCTAGAACGCAGCAAACAGGGCGTCACCCTCACCTCGGCAGGGCAGGCGTTCTTGCCCTATGCGCGGCGCGTCTTGCGGGAGTTGCGCGAAGCTCGTACGGTCTTGAGCGAGGTGGAGGGGTTAGCAAGGGGCCACCTGACCATCGGCACGGTGCAGAGCGTCAATATCAGCCTCATGCCGCTCGTCGTGGCCGAATTTGGGCGGCGCTACCCCGGCGTGTCTGTCAACATTCGCGAGTTGGCGAGCGACCGAGTCGAGCCGCAACTCGCCAGAGGTGAGTTCGACGTGGGCATCGGCTTTTTGTGGGAACATCAGCCCGACTTCGTCACGGAGCCGCTCTTCAGAGAGGAGCTAATGCTCGTCGTGCCGGACGGTCACCCCTTTTGGTCACGGCGTGAGGTCGAAGTGAGCGAACTTGACGGCGTGGCGATGGTCAATATCGTGCCCGGCTCGAAGCGCGTCTGGGACGCCTGCTGTGAGGTGGCAGGCATCCGCACAAACACGGTCGCTGAGATGAGTTCGATTGCCAGCGTTATCGTGAGCGTGCGCTACATGGCCGCCGTCGCCGTCGTGCCTGCGATGGCGCTCGTCGGCTCCGCCGCAGGTTCTACGTTAGGGTCGGCGGGGATGGGCGCGACCTCTCATGTGAAGGGCATCCCGCTACGCAACCCGAAACCGGAGCGCACGGTGGGCTGCTTGTGGCGGCGGCAGCAGTACCGGTCGCAGCTTTCTCAAGTGCTTGCGACGATGCTGCGCGAGGCGGTCGTGGCGCTAGACAGCCCGTGGATTCGTCCGCTCTAGCGTTGTATTGGTTTAGTAGCGGTTTGGGAACGGCCTCGAGGTAAGTTCAAAGCAGACTGACTCCAATGTTCGTTGCAAGCGTAAACTTAGTTCAGGGAAGTCTTACATATCGAGACTACTAAAATGCAGTCACTTAAAGCACGAATTACAAGGGGCTCGAGCGACGTTACGCAACCTCTATCTCTATAGCCCCCGAGTAACTTATGAACCTTCGTAGCAAATAGCAGGTACACCCCTAGAGGACAGGCTAGCGGGAGCGTTTGCTTCGCAAGACTTCGTAACCACGCGACGCACTATAGTCATCTGGTTTGAGTGAACGAAGTTATGCGACCGTTCGTTTATTTCGTAAAATTACATAACCAGCTTGACTGGAAGCAACACTCTCACTTTATGAAGCGATGTTCAGCACGCATATTTGATGATACCTGCGACACTCTGTCTCAATATGTCGTGGAGCTGCTAAAAGGTTGAACGGATTGAGAAAGGAAGAGCGTGCGAGAGGTCGCAGAAGAAGGGCAACAGAGCGCAGCACAAACGTCTTGGCAACTCAATTGGTGCAGCGTTCACGGCGATGTTGGCAGCGTCCGTACGCGCTACGCGGTAGCAGGCGAAGCGGGACAGCCCCCCATCGTCCTCTTACACGGCATCGGACGCAGCTTAGAGGACTGGTCAGCGTCGGCGTCACTGGCTGAACGTTTCCGCGTCTACGCTCCTGACCTTATCGGCTTCGGCTACACGGACAAACCGGACGCGCCTTACAGCTTGGCGAGCTTAGCCGAGTTTGTGAAAGACTTTTTGGTCACTGTCGGTGAAACCGCTCCCGTCGTCCTCATCGGAAACTCTTTGGGCGGCGCAGTCGCGCAAACCTTCGCCACTACGTATCCAGAGCGCGTAAGAAGTCTCGTGCTGGTGGCGAGCGCGGGCTTTGGGTCGGAGGTGATTCTCGCGCTGAGGCTCATCACCTTGCCGGGTTTGGGTGAACTGCTGCTCAAACCCTCGAGGCGCAGTGCCAAAGGCACAGTTGAGAGCCTCTTTTATGGTTCAGGCTTTGTCACCGAGGAACGTATTGCGCACACCTTAAATCTGGCGCGGCAAGCGGGCGCAGCGCGGGCGTTTCTCGCCACCGTCCGCAACTTGGGCACGTGGCGCGGCGTCAGAGCGGCGTGGCGAGACGACCTTTCTCGTCGCCTCATAACGTTAGACTTACCTATGCTGATTGTCTGGGGTGAATACGACGAGGTACTACCCGTTAAGCATTTGAACGCGGCGGCGAAGCGCTACCCGCACGCTCAAGTCCACCTCTTTCCAAATACCGGGCACGCGCCGCAGCTTGAAAGAGCCGCCGACTTTAACGCTCTAGTTTTGGACTTCTTAGCGTCTCTGGAGGCCCATTCATGAATGAACTCTGCCAAGGTGTGACCCACTCCTCTCGCAACCAGTCCTCTCAGCCTCGAACCACTCCGAGCACAGCGTGACCCCCTTTGTTTTTGAAGACGGCGTCGCGCTTCTTACGGGTGCGGCGAGCGGCATCGGGCGCTCACTCGCTACCCAGCTTGCGGCGCGGGGTTGTCACCTAGCGCTCGTCGATAGAGACGAAGCGGGTTTAGAAGAGACGGCGGCGCGAGCTAGGCAACAAAATAGTCGTGGCGGCGTGAAGGTGAGCACGCAGGTCTTCGACCTCTCTCAGCGCGAGGGTATTGCGGGGCTCGTCACTGACGTTATGGACGAACACGGGCGCGTTACGCTGCTCATCAACAACGCAGGGGTGGCGCTGGGTGGACGCTTTGAAGAGGTCAGTTTAGACGAGTTTGAGTGGCTCATGAGCATCAACTTTCACGCGGGGGTAGCGCTGACCAAGGCGTGTCTGCCGCATCTCCTCAGCGAAAACGGGTCACATCTGGTGAACTTATCCAGCGTCTTTGGTATAGTCGCTCCGACGGGGCAGGCGGCTTACGCGGCCAGCAAGTTCGCCGTGCGCGGCTTCAGCGAAGCCTTACGCCATGAACTCGCCGGGCGCGTCGGCGTGAGCGTGGTGCATCCGGGCGGCGTCAAGACAAACATCGCCTTAGGAGCGCGGGTCGCGGCTACGCTCGACCCAGCAGCCGCGCGGCAAGAGGCCGAGCGCTTCAGCCAGAGTCTCAGAACCTCACCCGAAGACGCCGCCGCGACCATCTTACGGGCCGTAGAGCGCCGCCAAAGCCGCGTGCTCATCGGCGCGGACGCGCATATCATCGACGTGTTGCAGCGCTTTTTGCCCACGGCCTATTGGCGCGTTTTGAAGGGTGTATTGGAGCCGGGCACGAGCCGTCCGAAAGAAGTTTGAAGTCCATTTCGCGCTCACGGGGTATCTCGGCTATCCTTCCATCTTCGTCAAGCGCTTGACAGTTTCTCCCAAGTAACCGTTCCATAGTGAAAGGTCTCAGAGCCGCCGCAAAGGTAGCATAGAAGGAGCGTTTTAGGCTGTTTCGAGGTGTGACCCTACAACATTTGAAATGGGGACTCTCAACATCAGCTATCACGACTTGGAGGACACTGTGGCAGACAAGGAACTCGATGTCATCGTTATCGGCGCAGGACAGGGCGGCGGGCCGCTCGCAGGGGCATTTTCGGCAGCAGGACGCAAGGTCGCGCTCGTCGAAAAAGAGCATGTAGGCGGAACCTGCGTGAACGAGGGGTGCACGCCGACAAAGACGATGGTCGCGAGCGCTAGAGTCGCACATATGGCGCGGCGAGCGGCGAACTACGGCGTTCATAAGGGTGGCGATGAGGTGTCAGTAGACCTTAAAAGGGTACGCGAGCGCAAGCGCGAGGTCGTCACCATGTTTCACGAGGGGAGCGAAAAGAGCGTTCAAAATAAAGAAAACTTAGAGTTGTTGATGGGCACGGCGAAGTTCACCGGGGAGAAGAAAGTAGAAGTTGCCCTCAACGAAGGTGGCACGCTCGAGCTGAGCGCCGAGACCATCGTTATCAACGTCGGACAGCGTCCCAACATTCCGCCGATTGAAGGCTTGAACAGCGTACCCTATCTCACCTCAACCTCGGTTATGGAACTCGGCGACGTCCCCGAGCATCTCACCGTCTTGGGCGGCGGCTATATCGGCTTGGAGTTCGGTCAGATGTTCCGCCGCTTCGGAGCCGAGGTGACGGTGGTGCAGCGCAGTGGTCAGCTTTTGCCTAGAGAGGACAAGGATGTGGCTGACACCGTCGCTGAAATTTTGCGTGAGGACGGTATTACCGTACTGCTCAACAGTGAGGCGCAAAGCGTCTCACAGGAGAACGGTCAGCTTTCGCTCACCGTCAAAGGTGAAGACGGTGAGCGCACCGTGCAAGGGTCGCATATCTTAGTAGCAACGGGTCGCAAATCGAATAGCGACACGCTCAACTTGGAAGCAACAGGCGTGCAGGTCGATAAGCGGGGCAACATTGAGGTGAACGGCGGACTGGAGACGAACGTCCCCGGCGTCTACGCCGTCGGCGATGTCAAAGGCGGCCCCGCCTTCACCCACATCTCCTATGACGACTACCGCATCTTGAGAGACAACCTCTTAGATGATGCCAAACGCACTATAGAGGGGCGCGTCGTTCCTTACACCGTCTTCATAGACCCGCAACTCGGGCACGTCGGATTGAACGAAAAAGATGCAAGGGACGCAGGTTACAATGTCAAGGTCGCCAAGATGCCGCTCTCAAGTGCAGCCAGAGCCATCGAAATCGACGAGACACGTGGGCTGCTCAAGGCGGTAGTAGACGCCGACACCGACCAGATTTTAGGCGCGACCATCCTCAGCTTCGACGGCGGCGAGGTCATGAGCGTGGTGCAAGTGGCGATGCTCGGCAAGCTGCCCTACCAAACCTTACGCGACAATCCTTTTTCTCACCCTACGCTGTCCGAGTCGCTCAACAATTTATTCGGAACGCTCGAGTAGTTGACCTGAATTCACGCGGTGCTTACCTAGTCTGGCTTTTGGCCTTTAGCTGTTAGCGATTAGCAAAGGCTTTTAAGCTAACAGCTAAAGGCTAATTGCTAACAGCTTTCTGTCAAGCCAAAGTACAGTGAGACGACGTCGTATGATAAAGGTAAGATAATCCTATGGCACAAGGCTTATTCAATCTCCTCACCATCTTGCCCCTCCCCATCTGGCTCGGAATGCTCCTCTTCCCACGTGCTCGCTTTACGGAGAGGTTAGTGCTCGCCTATTGGCCTTACATCGTGCTCGGCGGACTCTACACACTCCTCTTATTAATTGCTTTAGCGACGGGTTCGGGCAGCTTCGACCTCTCGTTCACGGCGCTCAGGGAGAGCTTTTCGCAGGAGTGGACCTTTCTGGCTGGCTGGGCGCACTATCTCACTTTGGACCTCTTCGTCGGCGTGTGGATTTTTCGCGACGCGAAGTATTGGGGCGTCAACCCGCGTCTTTTCGTTCTCTTGACGCTCTTTTTCGGACCGCTCGGCTTGGCAAGCTACCTCTTCATGCGCCAGCGCAAGCAGAAGAATGACCCGGTGAGAGTACTGAATTGAGGAAAAAGGACTGAGTACTGAGAGAAAAGAGGTTTTTACTCAGTACTCAGTCCTTTTCTCTTTGACCTTTCTTCTTTAGTCTCGAGCCTCACTCCAGCGGCTCAACCCAGACGTTGCGGTAGCGCACCCTATCTCTATGCGCTTGCAACACAACAGGTCCAGTTTCTGACCCTTCAGGGTTGCCGAGTCGCGTATTACTCGGAATCTGCACCTCATCTTGAATCAGCGTTCCGTTGAGGCGCACGCTGACTCGCGCGTCCTCAACTTTCGTCTCGCCTTCATATTGTGGAGCCGCAAAGAGGATGTCGTAGCGCTGCCACTCGCCTGCGGGCAAGCTCGAGTTTTCGCTCGCGTTCGACACGCCGTAGACCGCGCCCACGTCATTTTCACCTTCTAAGATGCGCCCATAGGAGTCGAGCACTTGGATTTCATAGCGTCCTTGTAGATAGATACCGCTGTTCCCTCGCTCTTGCTCGTCGGCATTTTCAGGACTCTCCGGCACGTTGAATTCGACGTGCAACCAGAAATCTTTATAGACCTCTTTCGTGCGAAGGTCGTTGTCGCCCACCCTTTCGCCGGGGAGAACCTCCAATACCCCACCTTCCACGGGCCACACCTCGCCGCCCTCTTCCTCAGGTTCCCATGCGGCTAAATCCGCGCCGTCAAAGAGCACGGTGGCGTCAGGGGGTAGCGGCGTCACCTCAATTTCGGCGTAGGGCGACGCGCCAGCCGCGTTCACCGCGCGGAGGCGGTACGTATAGGGTCGTCCTAAAACAACCTCTTCGTCACGGTATTCGGTTGTATCCGCGTCGAGCATGGCAATTTGTGTAAAGGTGTCTTCGGAGAAGGGGTCTTGACGCTCCAGTTCAAAGCCCGTCTCATTCTCTACATCGTTCCAGGCAAGGACAGCGGCGGATACACCCGCTTCAAAATTAGAGGTGACAGTTGTCAGCTCGAGGCCGCTAGGCACAGCAGGGACCTCTACCTCTGGTTCGTTCGGCGTCGGTTCAGTTGGGGCGGCGTCATCCGAGTTACACGAGACGAGTAGGACTAAAACACAAAGGAGCACCGCTAGGGCGCTCCTTTTGATTGCGATAAAGTTCACAGCGAACCTCAATTCACCATCTTTGTGCGCCGCGACTGATAATCCATCAAGACGTATTGTCCAATGGTGTGCGGCGTCGTGAAGTACGCCTTGCCATTGGTCATCGCTGAGACGCGCTGCACAAAGGCCATCAACTCGGGGTCGCGGGCGAGCATGAACGTATTGACCTGAATTCCTTGGCGGCGGCAGCTCCCGACCTCTCGCAAGGTCTCACCTAACACCATCGGGTCTAAGCCGTAGGCGTTTTTGTAGACGCGCCCGTTAGGTAAGGTGATGGCGGAGGGCTTGCCGTCTGTAATCATCACGATCTGCTTCATATCCTTGTTTTGGCGCTTCAAAATCTTCTGCGCTAATCGCAAGCCTTCGGCGGTATTGGTGTGATACGGCCCAACCTGCGCCTGCGCGAGCTTGGCTAAGGGGATTTCCTCAGCGGAGTTGTGGAACAGAACGAACTTAATCACGTCGCCGCGATACTGCGTTTGGATGAGGTGCGACAAGGCTAAGGCGACCTGCTTGGCGGGCGTAAAACGGTCTTCGCCGTACAAGATCATCGAGTGCGAGCAGTCGAGCATCACGACAGTAGCCGCAGACGAGTTGTACTCGGCTTGCATGACCTCTAAGTCACCGTAATCCAAGTTAAACTTGCCGTCCTCGAAGCCGTGTTGCGCCGCGTTCTTAAAGGTTTCGGAGAGGTTCAAGTTCATGGTGTCGCCGAACTCGTAAGGTTTGGACTCCGCCGTCGCTTCGACGCCCGTCGTTTGAAACTTCGTCTCGTGTGCGCCGATGGACGACTTGCCCGCGCCACCCAAGACATCTTTAAGCGTACGGTAGCCTAAAAAGTCGATGGCTTTATTCGTCAGCTCGAACTTGACCTGTCCGGGGTCGCGGTCGGGGCCTTGGCCGCCCTGTCCACCCGGTTGATTGGGATCGCCGGGTTCTTGACCGTTTTGGGGCTTGAGGTAGCCTTCGCGCTCGAGCCGCTGCGCCAACTCTTTCACGACTTCGCCGAGTTGCGAGTCCATCCAATCCTCGCTTTCCATCGCCTGCTCGATCATCTCGTCCGAGACGAGTTCGTTGTTGATCAGAGCCTCAGCGATGGCGTCGTAGAGGTCTTGCATGGTCTGCTGATAGTTTGGGTCAGGGTCCCAGGGGTTGCGCTGAAAGCCCGACTCTAAGAGCCGATCCTGCATCATCTTCATCAGGTCGGCCATGTCTAGGTCATCTAGGGTGGCTTCGTATTTGGAGTAACGAGTAGCGGACATTAGGTTCTCCTTCGGAGAAAAGTAAAGATTGAAGAGGAAAGAGAAAAGAAAGATTGACGGCCTTTATCTTCCCTCTTCAATCTTCTATTATCCTTAGTTCCAGCGTCTCCGCGCCGCTTGACCCATATCGGGCTCCGCCGCGCTGTAGCCTCTCTCTTCGCTCCGCGCGACCTGCTTGCGGGCGTAGAGACCTTCTAAAACGAATTCGGCGGCGGCGGCAAGGTCGTCGCTCTCTTTGCCTTCGACGAGTTCGCCTGCCGCGCCCATCAAACCGGGGACGCTGCCTAAGACTTCAGGGAGCTGTTCAGTGCGGAGCGTATCGGGAACTTTAAGGGTGTTGTCGGTGTCGAAGTATTCGGTGATGGTGCTAGTTTCTAAGTTCACACCTCGGCGGCTAAAGACCTGCCCGATGGCGCGGCGCACGATGTCTTTGGCGACAGCCTCACCCCCTTTGAGTTCGCCTTCGTACTCGAGCTCCAACTTGCCCGTCACCGCCGACAGCCCCGCATAGAGGTCGATGACGCGGGCGATGGGCGTGCTTTCGCCCAACACGTAGGCGCGGCGCTCTGCGTTGCTCGCGACGTTCTCTAAGAGGCTGATCGGCAGACGCTGCGAGACACCGGAGTGCTTGTCCACGCGCGAGTCGTCCCTTGCTTGAAACGCCACCTCTTCGATGATTTCGGCGACATACGAAGGAATCTTGACCTTGTTGCCTTCGCCTGCGCCGCGCCCGAGCCACGCCTCTTGCGAGGTGATCGCCATGCTCTCCTCAACGGTGGCGGGGTAGTGCGTGCGAATCTCCGAGCCGATGCGGTCCTTGAGCGGCGTAACGATTTTACCGCGTGCCGTATAGTCTTCAGGGTTGGCGCTGAAAACCATCATCACGTCCAAGGGCAGGCGAATCGGGTAGCCCTTAATCTGCACGTCGCCCTCTTGCATGATGTTGAACAAGGCGACTTGCACCTTGCCGGAGAGGTCCGGAAGTTCGTTCATAGCGAAGATGCCGCGATTGGCCCTCGGCAGAAGCCCATAGTGCACACTGCGCTCGTCGCCCATCTTTGTGCCGAGGCGGGCGGCTTTGATCGGGTCGATGTCGCCGATGATGTCCGCCACGGTTGCGTCGGGTGTGGCGAGCTTTTCGACGTAGCGGGCATCCTTGGGGAGCCACGCAATCGGCGTCGCGTCGCCCTGCTCAGCAACGATCTGTTTGCCGTCCGCACTGACCGGGTTGAAGGGGTCGTCGTTGAGTTCGCTTTCGGCAATTACCGGAATCTCATCGTCTAAGAGGTCCACGAGCTGGCGCAGGATGCGCGTCTTTGCCTGACCGCGTAGCCCGAGTAAGATAAAGTTGTGGCGGCTTAGTAGCGCGTTGACGATTTGCGGCGTCACCGAGTTTTCATAGCCGACGATGCCGGGGAAGATGGCTTTGTTCTCTTTTAAGCGGCAGATGAGGTTGTCGCGCAGTTCTTGCTTGACGCTGCGCCCTGACTTGGTGCTCCAAGAGGTCGCGCGGAGGTCTCCTAAGGTGGTCGCTTTCATGCTCTACTCCTCACAGGTTGTACTAGCTTATTCATGACCATTACCTATCTTAGCCCTATAAGGTGGTGAGCTATGTGTAGGAGGGCTGCATTCACCTTCATCGTTCGCGTCGAGGACGGGTTATATGGGCAGCTAGGACTGAAACTATACACTGAGACATGCACGCTCTTTCGCCTTCCATAGACAAATTGTGCTCTAAATTGAGTGGTATTTCAAAAAATTTGCCCTGCACGGGGGAGGCGCAGGGCACTTAGAGAGGAGATGGTGGAGGCTCGGCCTCCGAGAGTTTAGCGCTCGGCTAAACTGAGGATAGTGTAAGTGAAGGGCTCTTACAAGATTCTTACTCGAGGTTTACCCCTAAGCAAAGCGGTTGAGAATTGACCTAGTTAAGCTCAAGGGGTCCAACTTAGCGGTCCATTGGGCACAGTAAAGACACTATCGGTTAGGAAGTCGAGCGCGTAGCCCTCGCCCGTCTGCAAATCGGTGAAATAGATAACCTGGTCGTAATCTTCACCCTGTGAGGTCGCTAAATAAGCGAGCGCCACGCCGTCCGGCGAAAAGGTCGGGAAGCGCAGGCGCTTGGACCCTGTGATCAGCTCGCGCACCCCCCCGGTAGAGAGGTCTAAAAGCCAAATCTGCTGGTTGTATTCGAAGGCTACGAACGTCCCTGAGGGATGCACGTCCATGTTACTTACCGGACCGTTAAGCTGATTGCCGTCAATCCGCACAGGATTTTGTAGCTGCGCGTCGGTCATATATATACCCCTGTCACGTGTGGCGAAGAGCAGGCGTCCGTCGGGCAACCAGGCGGGCGCGTAGGTCCCTTCGAAAGTTGCCAGGAGCGTGCCGGAGAGGTTGTAAACGTAGGTGTCGTAGACATTGCCTTCGCTAATGCTGACGTAGTGACCTATTTCGGTGGCAACTTTCTGCTGATCGGGCGACAGACGCGAGAACTCAAACTGGTTACTCGAAGCTTCAGGATACTCGATCTCGCTGCTACAAGGCGTGACAGGCGTGATGAGACCGCCCTCGGCCACTACGATGCGGTTCGCGAGCTGACCGCACCCTTGCGCGAAGACCACCTTGCCGCTCGGATGCCGCCACGGAAAAGCGCCCTCGAGAACGCGCGACTTTTGCCCTGTGGAGAGGTCCAAATCAACAACTCCAAGCCATAACTCTTGGATGTCGTCATAGTCGCTTAGCGTCAACGTCCCCTCGAAGGGAATACTACCATTCTCGTCTGGAGGCGGAGGCGTTGGGTCCGGCGTTGGGCCGACAGGCGTCGTGGTGGATGAGCAGGCGGCGAGGGCAAGGAGAAGAGAAGCTGTGATAAGCCACAAGGTAACGCGCTTGAAGTTCATGGTGTAAAGAATATCACAGTGGCGTCAATGTAGAGCAAAGGCTCGTCCGCTATTTCGCGTTCGGTAGGGACGCTTATATCTTCTTTACTCGAGCCCCTCCAAAGTTTTCGGAGGTTTGAGCAAAGCGCTGAGCCGCCTCTTCGCGCTTCAGCGCAACGTCCTCCAAAGAGGTGACGCGGTAGAGGTCTTCCAAGGTTGCGACGACTTCTTGAGGCAGGTCGTAAGCACTATCTTTTAGCTGATAAAGGTGCTTTCTCGGCGCGTAATACGGATTCCGATTGATTACTGCATAAACTCTTGCAGAGTTTCTTCCGTTATCACCGGAACCCGTACTTGTTTCTACTCGCATCCGCTTGTATGTTGACTACAGGCAAGAGAGAAGAGCGTTCGCATCCGTGAACTCAAAAGTTCGTACCCGAGATAGCTCCACCTCTTGCCACCTTCAAGATACCGAAGAAGTATCCTGACCCTTTGAGGTCGAATAACAAGCCCGGTGTGAAGGTGGATAAGGGTAACTCTGCCTAGAGGAGGTCAAGCATGTGCTGGATTGGTATTGACGTCAGTAAAGCGCACTTGGACGTTTGCATCTTAGCGGCTACCGGGGAAGTCAAGCACCTTCGTGTCGAGAATAATAAAACAGGCTTTGAGCAGATCATCGCTACGCTTAAAGACCGATATTCCCGCGTTGTCTTAGAGGCGACTGGCGTCTACCACTTGCGTCTACAACAAGATTTACAAGCACAGAACGTTCTGGTGAGCGTCATCAACCCCAGACAGATTCTCGGCTTTGCAAAGAGCCAGAATCGGCGCAATAAAACAGACAAAGTAGACGCGGCGCTCTTAGCCCAGTTCGCTAAAGAACGTGAGCCTACGCCTAGCCCTAAGTTAAACGAGCAAGCTAAAGACATCGTTAGAGAATTACAAGCCTTAAATGATGATATGACCCGCCTCAAAAACCGCCTTGGAGCAGCCGAAGCTGGACTCGCTCCCCAAGGTGTTAAAGCGTCGCTCAAGCGCCGCATCCGCTCCCTAAAAGAGGAGAAGCAGCGCTCGAACAACAGCTCGAAGACGCCCTAGAAGATCAGCGCTCGGATGTCGAACTGCTCGAGAGTATTCCAGGCATTGCCAAGCTCACGGCTTGCAGTCTCCTTGCCGAAATCGGCGATGTCAGGCGCTTTGCTTCAGCCAGTTGTCTTGTCGCTTGGGCTGGCTTGACACCTCGGCGTCATGAATCAGGAACGTACAGAGCTTACACCGCGATAAGCCGTATGGGGTCATCCACGCTTAGACGTCTGCTCTACATGCCTGCGCTCTGTGCCAAGCGCTTTAACCCTCGTATCCGCACCTTCTATGAACGCCTGCTCGCGCAAGGTAAACCTAAGAAAGTTGCGCTCGTCGCTGCTATGGCAAAGCTGCTTCGTATCGTCTACGGCGTTCTATGCTCTAACCAACCCTTCAAACCAACCCTAGAACCTTGACTTTTAACAGAGTATCTCGGGTTAAATACGAAATGTTTATTTCGTATTTAACCGGAAACCGTATAACGGAGCCGCAAAAGCGCGACCAGAGGTTCCAAAGTGTAAGCGTGATAGGCGTGTAGCGCTTCCAAAAAACGACCTCTTCTGACCTCTTTCTCAACCCAAATTTGCCGCACTTCAAATTCACTCTGTAGTTGCTCAGCTCTGTTTCTCACCTCTTCGGCAAAACGCACCTCATCAAAAGGTTGCGCGGCGAGCACGTCAGCTTTGTCGAGCAAGATTTTTAACGCTTCACCTTCTGTAAAGGGCTCAGCGCGGCTGTGGCTCTGCACGCAGAGGTCGAGGATGAGGAATTTAGGCGTTTTCTCGAGCCTAAACAACACCTGCCTGATTTTCGGATGAGGATGCTCGAGGTGATGCTCCAGCTCGAGCGTACCCAAAGATTCCAAAGCTGACTTAACGAGTGAGATGGCGTCATCCTCAAAGCCATCTTTTACGTCTAGCCAGAGATCAATGTCCGAATAGGCGTCAACCCGGTTCAGGGCGTCTGCGCCCTCGAGCCAAGCCGCGCAGATGCGTGTGTGGCGCGGACACACCTCTTGAAGCGTCCGAATGATGGCGTTTCTGATCGGGAGAGGGAGCATGAGCTAAGCGTAGCGTGTTTGGGTCAGCGCTATTTCGATTTCTTCTCAGAGCCATCGGTTTTTTGAGACTTCCAGGCGTCTCTGCGGAGCCTTGACGCGCTGAGCACGACCTCTAAGCTGGCTCGGGGTGCGATTAGCGTACGGGTTTTGCGTTCGAGCAGTTTTTGAGCACGTTTCAACTCCACCTCTGAGCCACTCACACTAAAATCTTCATGCTTAGGGCTCTTCGGAAGAATTCTCACTCCTGCGTCACGTTGATGAAGGTTTTAACACACCATTATTTCATCAAAACTTAACCTTTTTAGGTAGGTTGTGAAGGTTTCGCTTCATCCCTTACAAATCGGCACATTTGTCGCGGTTTTCTTGGACCGCCTAGAGACGTTTGTGCTGCCGCGCTAGACACGCTTTTGGAGGAGAGATGCTCAACGTAAAAAAGGTGCTGCTCACCGCGCTGCTGTTCACGTTAGCGGCTTGTAGCAGCGTAGAGGAGTCGCCCCAGCTAGAAACGGCAGGCGCAAAGAAGAAGGTGTCGGTGAAAGTCTATTACGACGCCGAGGAGAGACGTTCGGGGGAGATAGACATCAAAAGTAGCGACCTAGAACTCGGTTACGATGGGGGACCTCGGACGGTGGGTTTACAGTTCGGCGGTCTTAACGTGCCGCAAGGGGCAAAGGTCACGAAGGCTTACATCCAGTTTCAGACCGATGAGACAGACAGTGGCCGCGTCAGGCTGCACCTCCGCGCGGAGGCGACGGACGACGCGGACATCTATAGCGGGAATAAGCGCAACATCTCGAGCCGCAGCGCGACCTCAGCCAAGGTGACGTGGCAGCCCTCAGCTTGGAAGAAGCGGGGCGAACGGGGCCGCAAACAGCGTACTCCCAACCTCGCGCCGCTCGTGCAAGAGGTCGTAGACCGCCAGGGGTGGCGTCGCGGTAACACTTTAGGCGTCGTCATCACGAGCAGCGGTAGAGGGGAGCGCGTCGCGGAGTCCTCCAATGGTGACAGAGCCAACCGGCCTATGCTGGTGGTCGAATATCGGAAGTCCGAGTCGTCACCTGCGCCTTCGCGCCCTGCGGCACCTAAAAAGGACAGCGGCGTGCCGATTATCCTCGACACAGACTTCGGCTTTGACGTGGACGACGTCGGCGCTTTGGCGGTGCTCCACGCGCTCGCAGACAACGGCGAAGCGGACATCCTCGCGGTCGTCTCGGTCGTCACCGACCCGCACACGCCGGGCGCGATGGACGCGGTCAACACGCACTACAACCGCCCGGACTTGCTCATCGGCCAAAACGACTACGCGCCGCGCAGCTACAAATGGGACAGAGCGTATCCATATTGGCGCAACGCACCCCGGTTCGTCAAGAATTTGGACAAGGAATTCAAAAACGACTCGAGCGCGGATGTCCCCTCAGCGGTCTCAACCTACCGCAAGGTGCTCTCGGCGCAGCCGGATAGAAGCGTCACGGTCGTTGTCGTCGGCTTTATGAAGAACATGGCCGACCTCTTAAAGTCCGGCCCCGACCGCTACAGTAACTTGAGCGGCAAGAGACTTGTCGAGCGCAAGGTCAAGAAGCTCGTCGTGATGGGCGGAAGCTATCCGGGCGGAGACGCAGACTTCAACTTAACGAACGGACCGGCTCGCACAGCTAAAGATGGTCAGTACGTCATCGAGAAATGGCCGACGGCGTTGGTCTTTACAGGTGGTGAGCTGTGCGGCGACGTCATCACGGGGCACACGCTCAAAAAGCACAACAGCCGCAAAAACCCCGTAGCGAGAGCGTATAGGCTCTTCAGCAAGGCCAGCCGCCGTAACAGTTGGGACCTGTGCAGCGTCCTCTACGCGGTGCGGGGAGAGAAGCATAACGGCGAGACGTACTTCAGCACCGACAGCAGCAAACGCCTTATACTCAAGGACAACCTCGACCATTATTGGAAGTCGGGCGGGCGGAGCAATCAGAAGCGCTTGAAGCGCGTGACCTCTATCAAGAGCTTAGAGAAGACCTTAGAGCAACTGATGACTCAGTCACCCAAGTAGTTCAGAAGAAATAGCGAAGGGGCGAGTCGATACTCGCCCCTTTTTGTTTGAGGTGAGTCAAGCGAGGCGTAACTGCTCTAAAGACGCTCGAGCCTGCCCCCCGCTGATATCTGGGATGAGGTGAAGCTCGAGCACCGCCACCTCTTCAAGTTCAACGCTGTACTCCTCGAGCTCGCGGGTTGTGCCGCCAGTACTGAAGTTATACTGCTGCCGCGCAATCTCCTGCGTCTGTCCCTCTTCGTTCACCCAGCGCAACGTGAATTCCTGGGTGCGCTCCTCTTGGACGACGAAAAGAAGTTGGATTCGTCTAAGTTTTTGCGGCTCATCAAAGAGGATGCGAATACGCTGCTCGCCCGGCTCCGCCGCTCGCCAGCCCGCTTCCTTGTCCAACAGCAACGCCGCTTCGACAGGATGCGCCTCCTCCTCAGACGTGACCTCGACCTGGGCTAAGCGCTCTAAATCCAGCCACTCAGCCGAAGCGTTTTTAGAGGCGTCATCAGGTGATTTGATAACTCGTTTGCGCATCCTTGCTCCTTTTACGCTTCCCTTTGAAGTGTGCCCGGCAGAAGGGTATTTGGTAGACACACCCGAGCGTCAGGTAAACCACTTCAGTTTATACCTGTTCAAAATAAAACGAATAGGGTCATGTTCAGGGTATCGAAGAGGTGCACTGGGTTCTACATATTGGGTTCTACATGTTATGTCCACCGTTGATGCTCAGCACCGTGCCCGTCACATAACTCGCCCTTGGTGAGAGCAAGTAGGCCACGCCCCAGGCGATCTCTTCGGGCCTGCCGAAGCGCTTAAAGGGGATTTCAGAGGTGATTTTGTCCTTGACCTTGTCGGGCACGCCCTCTAACATGTTCGTTTCGATAAAGCCCGGCGCGACGATGTTGGTACGCACCTTGTTGCGAGCACCTTCCCTTGCTAAAGACTTGCCGAAGCCCATCAGGGCGGCTTTGGCGGCGGCGTAGTTGGCTTGGCCCATGTTGCCGCGCTCGCCCACGATGGACGAGATGAGGACAATCGAGCCCTCGCCGTGCTCGTTCATCTTCTGCATGACGGGGAGCACCGTGTTATACACGCCCGTCAGGTTCGTCTCGATGACCGCGTTCCACTGCTCCAAGTCCGACTTGACGAAGAGCCCGTCCTTGGTGATGCCCGCGTTCGCCACCACGCCGTAAATCGGCCCTAGCTCCTCCTCCACGCGCTCCGTGGCCTCTTTCATCGCCTGTGCGTCGCGCACGTCCGCCTGAATCGCGAGCGAGCCGTGATCGCCCTCGCTCGTGCGGTACGTGTACGCGACCTTCGCGCCAGAGTCTTCCAAGAGGTCGACGATAGACGAACCGATTCCCTTGTTGCCGCCCGTGACTAAAAAGACCTTGTCCTCGATACCGAGTGTCGCTGGCATACTACCACCCACCTAACTTTTGATTTGCCACACTATACAGGTCAAGTAGAAAGAGTACAAGGGCGCTGAGCGGTGAATGCGGGACACAGGGTTCAGTTGTCAGAATTCAGCATAGAGATGGTTACTGAATCCAGTTAAGCTGGTTATGTAGTCTTACGAAGTAAATGAACAGTTCTGGCTATTTTAGTCCTCTTTGTGACGGGTTTCATATCCGCCCCTAAAGAGGTAGGCAGCCAAGCGCGAGATTTGCTAAACTTCTGACGTGAGTTTAAGCGACATCGAACTGCGCGTGCTCGGCTCGTTGGTCGAGAAGGAGCGCACCACGCCCGAGACGTATCCGCTGTCAACCAACGCACTCGTTTTAGCGTGCAACCAAAAGACCAACCGCGACCCGGTGACGAACTACGATTCATTGCAGGTTGAGGAAACCTTGCGGCTGCTGAGCGACAAGGGGTTGACGCAGTCGTCCAGAGGCGTTAGCGAACGCGCAATCAAGCATCATCACAAGTTGGTTCAGGCGTTAGACGTGCGTGACAAAGACTTAGCCGTGCTCGCCGTGCTGATGCTGCGCGGCCCGCAAACGCCCGGTGAACTGCGGAGCCGCACGGAGCGCTACACACATTTCCCCGACGTGGCAGCCGTCGAGGAGAGCCTAGCGCGGCTACAAGAACACCGCCCACCTCTCGCCAAAAACTATGGACGTGGACCGGGGCAGAGCCAAGACCGTTGGGGACACACGTTGGGCTTTGACCCTGAGAAGCTCAAGCCGAGGGTGAGAGATGGGGATGCGCCTGCAAGGGTCGTATCGGGACCGTCTTCGCCGCCAAGCTCGAGACACGCCCCAGAGCCCAGACACACGCCAGAGCGAGGCGAGGTCGCGGCGTTGCGCCGAGAGGTCGCCGAACTCCGTGCGCAGGTGGCGCGGCTCGCGGCCCATGTGGGTTTAGCTGAAGAGGTCTAAGTACACTGTTAAGCAAATATTGAACCATGTCATTCTGAGCGTAACCCTCACCAGGGCAGGCTCCGTAGAGTCGAAGAATCTCTGACCTTGCTGACTCCTCTAATAGAGATTGCGAGTTACGTAGTTTTGGCATCGCCAAACGAGACCCCTCGACGGAGTCTATCCTGCAAAGGGCTCGGGGTGACAACAGTGTTGCAACACTCACCTGACAGTGTAGTAAGTTTCAGTTCACACAGCACCTCACTCGACCGACTTTTCGTTCAACCGCTTAGTCTCAGGGACGTTGCTTCTCCCGGTTCTCTTATGCTAAAATTCCAAGGTTGCAGCGCTGAAAGCGCCATATCTCACAAATCATTCAAGTTCATTATGTAGCTAAGGAAAGAGGAACCAACGTGGCACGAAATCCATCCGCAATGAAGTACCACCGCCAAGCGCAAGTGGCGCGGGCCAAAAATAGAGCGATGAAGAGCACCATTCGCACCTTTAGCAAAAAAGCCATCGCCGCCGCCGAGTCGGGCGACGAAGCCGCCGCTGAAAAGTATCACAAAGTCGCCGTGAGCCTCATCGACAAAGCGACAAAGGGTTCGACCTTGCACAAGAACACCGCCGCCCGTAAGAAGTCGCGTTTGGCGAAGCGTTTAAGCGGAGCACAAGCTTAATTTAGCTTAGGGTTTAGTACAAAAACCGGACAGAAGGGCCGTCAGGCTGCTGTTCGGTTTTTATGTGGGGCGGCGCCACGTGCACTAGCAGTTCACCTCATCGTCCTTACAGGGGTCGTGCCCCCAGTTCATCAGCGAGTAGCGCCAGTCGCTTTCCTTGACGTCGCCCGAGGGCCTCTGCGCTGAGTGACGCTTGATGTAGCTCACGACCTTGTTCATGTGTTCAAAGTCGTCATCTGTGAAGCCGTCCTTCTCTTTAAGCGCCAAGATGCGCCTGCCCGACTTGTGCCCTTTGGATTCGCCGTCGCCTGAATCTTGGCCGACGGACTCGGCTTCGTCCGTCTCGAGCCACTCACTCAACTGCCTCGAGGTCATATTGACAAGGTCAAAAAATTCTTCTTGAATCTGCGCTTGGTCTTTAGCCACGTTGGACCCCCTGGCGGCTATTTTAACCAAGCGACACTCCTAAAATTGTGCTTTCAAAATCTGTTGTAGTCAAACTATGCAAGGCTTAAACGTTAGGGTTGAACTAGGGTTCATTGGCCTTCTCCAGTGATATTTTGAGTGCGTGAGAGACACCTCTTCGTGCAAGTTCTCACCTGATATGTCTTCTTTTATGTACCGCGCTGCAAACGCCCGTAACTGATTCAATAAAACTTAGCTGTAACGCTCTTCCTTAAATGGGTCGCCGCGCATGTGATAGCCGTTGCGCTCCCAAAAACCGGGCTTGTCACCCTTCATAAACTCAATGCCTGAAAGCCACTTAGCACTCTTCCAGGCGTAGAGGTGTGGGATGATGGTGCGCATCGGCCCGCCGTGCTCTATGGGGATAGATTCGCCCTCCAACTTGTGCGCGAGCATACAGCCTTCCGCTAAGAAGTCGTCCAGCTTGAGGTTCGTGGTGTAGCCGCCGTAGCAGTGAAACATCACGTGGGTGGCGTCGCCACTCGGCTCCACGGACTTCAGCAAATCCGTCGTGAGAACACCCGTCCAGCCGACATCTAATTTTGACCAATGCGTGACGCAGTGGAAATCTTTGGTCATGGTCGTTTGCGGCAGCGCCATGAGGTCTTGCCAGCTCAAGGTCTGCTCCTGTGCGAGTCCAAAGATACGAAGCTCGAACTCCTCTTCGCTCACGCGCGGCGTTGGGCCGTATGTGAGCACAGGAAAGCGCTCGGTGACGCTTTGACCAGCAGGAACTTTGGGATTGTTCGGCTCTTTTCGAAAGATTTTACCTAGCATATCTATAAGGTAGCACGGTTTAGCACCCTCATTCTTGCATTAAGTTGCGGTATTTCCACCCTCGAGGTGCACTGTCAAGGTGCGTAGCGGGTATACTTTCGCGTGCCCCTAAGAATCATCCTCGTCCGGCCCAAAGAACCCGCAAACATTGGCGCAGCGGCTAGAGCGATGAAAAACTTCGGCCTCAGCGACCTCTTTCTCGTCGCGCCTCAGCGACCGCTCGGCAAGCGGGCCTTCGCCTTGGCCTCTCACGCGGGTGATGTACTCGAGCAAGCGGTGAAATGTAGTTCTTTAACCGAAGCCGTAGCGGGCTGCAAATTCGTCCTCGGCACGACAGCGCGACCTAGAACGAGTGCTCAGCACGTCTATAGCGCAAGGGAGGCCGCGCAGACGCTACCCGCTGAAGAGGTCGCGGTAGCGTTTGGCCCGGAAGACTTTGGCCTCAGCAACGAAGACTTAGATCACTGCCAAGGTTATATTCAGATTCCCACTTCGGACTACGCCTCACTCAACCTTGCGCAAGCCGTACAACTCGTCGCGTATGAATGGTTTGTGGCGCATCAAGTGGAGCGCAGGGAGACCAGAGACCTCTCGGAGCTTGCGCCTCGGGAGCAGCTCGAGCCTATGTACGCCCAACTTCTCGAAACGCTGCACCTCATCGGCTACACCGACGACCAACGCGAAGCGAGCGCCAGAGAACTCTTCCGCACCATCTTTGACAGGGCGGAGCTGAGCGAGCGTGAGGTCTTGGCGCTGAGAGGGCTGTGGCGGCAAATGACGTGGGCGGCGAAAAATCTGCCGAAAGCCGAATAGCACTTCAGTCCGGTAGACTTCACCTTATATCTATTCTATACTCTTCGCAAAAATCGTCCGTCATCAACCGTTCTTGCTCTACCTCCTCTGCTCAACCGATGTTTCGCACGATAGTGTCGCGCCCTGCGTTGATTCGTGGGCATTTATTTGCTACACTCGAGCGCTGCACAAGAGCAGCTATTCTGGAGGTGTTGTCCATAGCTAAAGAGCTGAAGGTGAATGAGCAGATTAGGGCGCGGCAGGTACGTCTCATCATGGAAGACGGTCAGCAACAGGGCATCGTCGATACGAGAGACGCGCTCCGCATGGCGCGTGACGCCGAACTCGACCTCGTTTTAGTCGGCGAGCAAGCCCAGCCCCCGGTTGCCAAACTGTTGGACTACGGCAAGTACCGCTACGAGATGCAGCAGCAGGAGAAAGAAGCCCGCAAACGCTCGCGTCAACAAGAGATGAAAGCTATCAAGTTTCGCGTGAAGATCGACGACCACGACTATAACACCAAGGTCAATCACGTGAAGCGCTTTCTCAAAGGCGGTCACAAGGTCAAAGTCACCATCATGTTCCGGGGCCGCGAACGCACCCATCCCGAGTTGGGCCAAGAAATCCTCAACCGCGTCGCCAGCGACGTGTCGGATATGGCGACGGTTGAATCCGCGCCTAGCATCGCGGGAATGGATATGAACATGGTGTTAGGACCCTCGAGAGAGGCGCAAGCCTAATCTGCACAGCAGGTATCATCTGGTTAGTAACGCTCTCACTAGCGTAGTTTTGAAATTCTTATAGAATTTTGTGGTTACTTTGCAGTGAAACCTGACCAACTCAATCTCAACGGTTATGAAGAGCGCCAAAAGAGTCCTGCTTTATGTTCAAGCAAAGAGGACAAGGAGTTGTAAACATGCCGAAATTAAAGACCCATAAGGGCACCAAAGCCCGTGTCAAAGTCACAGGGCGAGGTAAGGTCACGGCAATGCGAAGCGGCAAGCGCCACCTCAATTATAAAAAGAGTGGCAAGCGCATCCGGCAAGGACGCACCGACCTTATCATCGCCAAACCCGAGGCGAAGCGCGTCAAGACGCTTCTACCTTACGATTAACGGAAATTTATGCCGAGAGCTAAGACAAGCACCGTCCGCCGCAACAAGCACAAAAAGGTCTTAAAACGCGCTAAAGGGTTCTGGGGACTGCGCTCACGCAGCTTCCGCATTGCGCAGCAGACGCTTCTCAACGCCGCCGATTATGAATACAGAGACCGCCGCGACAAGAAAAACGACTTTCGCCGCCTCTGGATTTCGCGCATCAACGCCGCTGCTCGCCAAGAGGGGCTCAGCTACTCGGTTTTTATGAGTGGTCTGCGTAAGTCAGGTGTAGAAATCAACCGCAAGATGCTCGCGGATTTAGCCGTGCAGCAGCCCGAAGCGTTCAAGCAGCTCGTGGAGAAGTCTAAGAGCGCCAGCGCGTAGACATTCAACAAAATAAGAAAGCGAGCTATAAATACGTAGCTCGCTTTCTTATTGGCTCAGAACAAAACGTCATGTTCCAAACTCACCAGATCAGTTTGAGTCTGGAAATAAACTCCCATCATCAGCCTCCTCGTCATCCTGCGAGACTTTCGGCTCATAGGGCACACCCTGGATGCTCGCGGTGACCTTCTGCTTGATCTCCTCGATGAGGTTAGGGTGCTCCTCGAGGTAAGCGCTCGCTTTCTCCTTGCCCTGTCCGATGGTCGAGCCCTCGTACTTGTAGAACGAGCCCGACTTCTGCACGATGTCTAAGTCACTAGCGATGTTGATCAAGTCGCCCAGCTTGTCGATGCCGCGTCCGAACATGATCTCCACCTCCGCTTCCTTAAAGGGCGGTGCCACCTTGTTCTTCGTGACTTTCACCCTCGTGCGGTTCCCTACCTTATCTACGCCCGACTTGACATCCCCTTTACGTCTCACTTCCATTCTGACTGAGGAGTAGAACTTGAGGGCGCGTCCCCCAGGGGTCGTCTCCGGGTTACCGTACAACACGCCTATCTTCTCCCTGATCTGGTTGATGAAGATAGCCGTGGTGTGGCTTTTGGACAAGACCCCTGTGAGTTTACGCAGAGCTTGGCTCATCAAGCGTGCTTGCAGTCCCACGTGTGAGTCCCCCATCTCGCCCTCGATTTCGGCCCTGGGGACCAAAGCAGCCACCGAGTCCACGACGATGACATCCACTGCGCCGCTACGAACCAGGAGTTCGGTAATCTCTAGGGCTTGTTCGCCCGTGTCGGGTTGCGAGACCAAGAGTTCGTCGGTATCTACGCCTAGTGCTTTCGCGTACGAAGGGTCAAGCGCGTGTTCGGCGTCTACAAACGCGGCTACGCCCCCCTGCTTCTGCGCTTCGGCGACGATATGTAAAGAAAGGGTTGTCTTACCGCCTGATTCGGGGCCGTAGACTTCGATGATTCTACCCCTCGGCACGCCACCTACGCCTAGCGCTAAGTCTACTGACATCGAGCCCGTCGAGATGACCCCTTGAGGGGTTAAGCTCCCTTCGTCGCCTAAGCGCATGATCGCGCCTTTGCCGAACTGTTTCTCGATTTGGCTGAGGGTGGTGCTGAGGGCGCGTTTTCTTTCAGGGGTTAGGGTCATAAAGTTACCTCGTCTTCGCTAAGATAGCTCTAGTATACCTTATTTTTTAAGGTGTGTTTGCAATAGGGTTACATCGGTTTAAAACCACACTTCCAACCATCTATAGCTTTAGAATTATTTCACAACTTCTTTGCTTGTGAGTTTGTTACTTCGTGTCTTTCTTAGCGCTGTTATTTTTAGTACGGAGGGTGCTCGAGGAAATATCTCGCCGAAACCGCTCCTCGGGCAAGGCTTCAAAGAGGTGACGAAAGCGCTTAGGAATATCAATATCGTTCAAGGTGAGAAAGCGCTGGAGTTCATCCTTTTGGCTCTGCCGCCCCGCGACGAGAAAGCGGCAGTGGGCGGTCTCGAGCCTATCCATCGCCTTCTCCATCCCCTTTTCACCCTCATAAAAGCGCGGCTCGACCAGCCGCGCCGCCGTATCCGCGCCGACGATGAAGACGCTCTCAGGAAAGAGGTCAGCCTTCTGCGGGAAAAGAGGGGTTCGGGACAAAATAAGAGGCGCGTAAGCGGCAAACTGTGCGGCGCGGGTTCTCGCTTCGGCGAGGCCGATGGGCGCTTTGTCCGCGTTGACGAGCGGCAGTTCGAAGTGCACGGCTTGGCCCAAATGCTCAGCGGCGGTCTCGGCTAGTTCTCGGTGTCCTTGATGGAGCGGATTAAAGGAGCCGGAGAGGAGCGCGAGACGAGGCAGCGTCTCCCCTTTTCGCCCTACGCGCAACTGCCCGTTGGGTTGGGCGACGACCCACGCCACCTCATCCTCATCTGAGAGGAGTACTTGTAAATCAGGTTCGGGCTCAAAATGATACTCGATGTTCGCGCCGACGTGTGGCAAGTCGCGCAAACCACACACTTCAGCGACGGCTCGCACGATGAGACGGCTGACGACCTCTTCCTCACCTTGGCGGGTACGCTCGCCTTTGGTCAGTGTCGGAGCGTATAAGGTTGTGCCAAAGTCGTCACGCACAGCGATAAAGGCGCGGTGCTCGCCCCGCTTGGTTCGGTCTGTGGCAATGCTCGCGGTGCAGCCTACCCCGAAGACGGGCGCGTCGGGGGCGAGTTCTCGTGCCCGCTCATATGCGCCCGCCGCAAGCACCACAGCGACGCGCTCCGAGGTGTAGCGCTCCGGCTCGAAGCCTACCGCTTGAACCAGCGACGCGGCGGCGTAGTGATCGGTGGCTTCTAAGAGCGTTCGCGAGGAACCCCCTACGCTGTGCAACCAAGCCAAGGCTTGCGACCCCGCGCCTGCAAAACGGATAACCCCTAAGTGCGGCGTGGCGTGGATGTCGGTGAGAACAGCTTGAAGTTCGGACCTTGACATCTCTCTATTATGCACGTCTCAGACTACCTACCGAATTAGAGGTCACGTTCATACCTTCCGTTTCCTATCTTTCCGCTTGTACAAGCTGCGACGCCGCCTCAGCCACGCTTAGGGCGGTGCGCGTAAAGTTGGCGATGACGGGATAAGGGGAGTTCTGCTGACTCACCAAACCTAACCAGGTGGGGTGCTCGTGCTCGAGCGCTCTATACACCACCCCCGCCAAGGGCGAGCGCCGCGCCGAGGCGGGTAAGACCGACACACCCATACCGCTCGCCACCAGACTTACGATAGTTTGCAGATGAACCGCTTCTTGCACGATGTTGGGCGCGTGTCCGCTCCGCGCGAAGAGGTCCATCAGGTGTTCGTGTGCCCCCGGTACGAGGTATTTAGGAAAGGAGATAAGCGGCGCGTCAGCGAGGGCGGCGAGGGTGATCACCTCTTCTGCAACAAGAATATGCTCAGCGGGCAAGGCGACGATGAGCGGCTCTGCTAAGACTTTGGTGACGGTGAGGTCATCGGTATTCATAGGCAGTCGGACTAAGCCCACATCAATCTCACCCGCTAGGAGCGCCTTGCGCTGCTCGGCGCTGGTCAGCTCGCGCAAGTTTAGGTCCACGTTGGGGTAGGTTTCGCGAAATTTGCGCAAGGCGAGCGGTAAGAGGCTCAAGGCGGCGGAGCTTACGAAACCTACGGTTAAATGTCCGACCAAACCTTTCGCCGCCGCGCCTACCGCGATGCGGGCGTCCTCGGCAGCTTCTAACACGCGCTTCGCTTTCTCCAAAAAGACCTCACCTGCTGGCGTGAGTTCGACGCGCCGGGTGGTGCGCGACAAGAGCGTGACGCCGAGTTCGCGCTCGAGCAGCCTTATCTGCGTACTGACAGGAGGTTGAGAGCGGTGCAACTTCTCAGCCGCTCGCCCAAAATGCCCCTCTTCCGCGACGGCGATGAAGTAGCGAAGCTGTTTGAGTTCCACTTTGTAAGTATAGCAATTGATTTGAAAGACGTATCAATTTACGCCCTATAAAACTATTGGACTTGTGTAATGAGAGGTTCTACAATACATAAAGATTTGGAAGAACATGCGTCTCAGCGTGATTTTTTCAACATTTTTGAGGAGGCATGTTGAACGTATGAAACATTACGATGTGATTGTGGTGGGCTGTGGCGGCATCGGGTCGGCGGCCCTCTACTGGCTCTCCAAAAGCGGCAAATCCGTTTTAGGTATCGAACAGTTCAAGCTAGGTCATAGCAGCGGCGGCTCGCAAGACCACTCGCGTATCATCCGCTTGGCGCAGCACCAGGAAGCGTACGCCGCGCTCGCCCCGCACACTTACGAGGCGTGGTACGAGGCGGAGCGCGAGAGCGACGTACGCATCGTCCTTAAAACGGGTGGGCTCGTCATCGAAGACCCGGAGGGGCGTGACCCAAAGAGGGTAGGCTCGCGCAATATCAGCGGATATGTTGAAGCGTTTGAGAAGCAGGGTATAGATTTTGAACACTTAAACGCAAAGGGCGTCAGGCAACGCTGGCCGCAGTTTCACCTGCGCGGCCATGAAGAGGCCGTTTATCAAAAGGACTCGGGCATTGTGGACGCAAGCAAGGCGAACGCGGTGCATATCGCGCTCGCGAGGGCGAACGGCGTGGACCTCTCCAGCGAAACGCCCGTCACGTCGCTTCGTCCGGTAGGTGCGAAGGTCGAAGTCACGACGGATGAGCAGCGTTTTAGCGCTGACCACGTCGTCGTTACGAGCGGCGCGTGGACGAACCAGGTAGTCAAAGAGGCAGGGTTAGAGCTGCCCCTCACCGTCACCCAAGAACAAGTTACCTACTACGCCACCCCGAATCTGCGCGACTTTTCGCCCGAGCGGTTTCCCGTTTTCATGTGGCACGGTCAACATAGCTTTTACGGCTTCCCTATCTATGGAGAAGTCGCCACGAAGCTAGGGCAGCACATGGGCGGCCATGAGGTCACGGCGCAGACGCGCACCTTTGCGCCCGACCCGGAGCGGCAAGCGCGGCAGCGCACCTTTTTAAGTCAGACCATCCCCGGCTTTTTGGGACCCGAGCACCTCACCAAGACCTGCCTCTACACCGTGCCACCTGACCAGCACTTCATCATCGACACCTTAAAGCGTGCGCCGCAGATTTCCGTGGCGATTGGCGCAGGGCACGCCTTTAAGTTCGCGGGGCTCATCGGCAGGATTTTGAGCGAGTTGGCGTTAGAAGGCGGCACGCGCTATCCCATCGACACCTTCAATTTAGATCGCCCCGCTCTGACCGACAAAACCTTCGAGAAGAGCTTTCACGCATAAGGGTTTAAGGATTTTATTGTGAACACTCTAGCCGACCTCATCGCCACGCGCACCGCAAACCACTCGCTCCCGCAGGCTTTTTATCTTGATGAAGAGGTCTTTCAGGCGGACTTAGGGCACGTCTTCCGCACAAGTTGGCTCTTCGCTGGACACACGTGCGAAGTTGCTAAACCTGGCGACTATCTGCTTTTGGAAATTGCAGGCGAGTCCGTCATCGTGATTCGCGACAGGTCGGGCGAGCTTCACGCGCACCTTAACGTGTGCAGGCATCGCGGCTCTAAGCTCATCACCGATGACGCGCCCTGCGGCCACGCCAAAGCGCTCGTTTGTCCCTATCATCAGTGGGCGTACCGTCTCAGCGGCGAACTCGCCGGAGCGCGGCTCATGGGCGAGGGGTTCCAAAAAGAGGCGTACCGACTGCGCTCCGTTCACGTGCGCGAACTCGCCGGGCTGCTTTTTATCTGCTTAGCGGGTTCTCCACCCAACTTTGACGAAGCGCGTAACGCCATCGCACCACAGTTGGCTCCGCACCACCTAGACAAGACGAAGGTCATTCGCCGCCACCACTACGAGGTCAAGGCGAACTGGAAAACCGTGATTGAAAACAACCGCGAGTGTTATCACTGCACCGTTACCCACCCCGAATTCTGCTTGTCGAACTACGACCTGGGCTTGCCGGGCGACGCGCGGCAAGATGCGGCGTTTCAAAAAGAGCTGAACGAAGCGTATGCGCGGTGGGAAGAGGTGGGGTTGTCGCCTAAGGAGGTCTCCTTCCCCAACGGCTCCTGGTTCCGCGTCTCGCGCTATCCCCTCAAAGCGGGCTACATGACCGAAAGTATGGACGGAGGGCTCACCGCACCTCTTCTGGGCGATTTGACCTCTCCTAATGTCGGCAGCCTACGTCTGGTTGGACTGCCGAACTTCTGGGCACACGCCAACGCCGACTACGTGATGACCACGCGGCTCACGCCTGTCAGCGCAGAGGTGACGCACATCGACGTGGCGTTTTTGGTGCGTGAGGACGCAGTCGAGGGCGTTGACTATGACCCCACACAAGTTGAAGCGGTCTGGAAAGCGACCAGCGAAGAGGATTGGGAGCTGTGCGAGAACAACTTCGCGGGGCTGCGCTCGGCCTTTTACGAGCCGGGGCCGCTCTCGCCCTTAGAAGCGTCGGTAGAGAGTTTCTTCAAGTGGTATCTGCTGAAATTGCGTCAGGAGCCGATGAACGGCGTTTTGAGCCGTGCGGCGTAAGGTAGCTAATTGAGCCTTCACACCCTCTAGTCCGTCGTACTATTCCGCCGTAGCTAGGAAATGCGTTATAGTGCTCATAAGGAGGAACATCATGAAGACATGGCTCGTTGCACTCTTTGCGTCGTCTTTGCTGCTTATGGGCACTCTCGCTTTTGCTCAGAACCCTGTTCGCGTCGGCTCGAAGCAATTTACAGAAAGTATTGTTTTAGCGAAGCTCATCCTAACGGCCTTGGAAAACGCAGGGATTCCCGTCTCCGACCAGACCCCTTTAGGCTCGACGGACGTGAACCGCGCCGCCCTAGTCAACGGTGAAATTGACGTCTATCCTGAATACACGGGCACGGCGATCGCCAACTTTCTCGCTAACGCGGGCGTGGATGTGCCTGAAGGCGCGTCTACGGACGCCGAACAGTCGTATGGACTCGTCAGCGAATTCGACATGCAGAACAACAATTTGCGCTGGCTCCAACCCGCACCTGCGAACAACACTTACGCCTTTGCTGTCACCCAAGAGTTCGCTGAAGAGAACGGTTTGGAAACGATGGTGGACTTTGCCGAGTACGTCAGCAACGGCGGCGACGTGATGATGGCGGTGGGCGACGAGTTCGCGCAGCGGCAAGATGGTCTTGTGGCTTTTGAGGAGACCTACGGCTTCGACCTCACCGAAGACCAACTCCTCATCATCGCCGGGGGCACGCCCGCACAGACCGAGCAAGCCTTGGCTGAAGGCGCGAACAACGTCAACGTGGCGATGGCGTTTGCCAACGACAGACGGCGCACTTATGGCCTACAACTTTCGCGTCTTAGAAGACCCCCAAGGGGCGCAGCCCGTCTTCCAGCCGACGCCCGTTTTTCGAGGTGAGGTCATCCAGTCGTACCAGAACATCCCTGACATCGTCAACCCCATTTTCGAATCGCTCGACGACGCGACCATGCAAGAACTCAACGCCCGCGTGGATGTAGACGGCGAGAACCCCGACGCGGTGGCGCAGAGCTACCTGGAAGAAAACGGCTTTTTAGAGTAACGAGCTTACGCCCCTACAACGTCATATCACTTCATCACAGGGTCGGACTTTTTAAGCTCGACCCCTCATCTTTGGTAAAATACGTGAGCGCAAGGTACTATTTGTACTTCAGTCTACTTGCACGAAACCTTCGCTTCAGCCTAGTCACTTCAACCTAGTGTAAATGCATCAGTTTCGGTAGGGGTTGGGGGAGCAGCCGAAAGAACTTCATGTCATTTGGAGGTGGTTGTATCGTCAACAGAATCGCGATTCTCGGCGGCCTTACCACGGTTTTAGGTTTCTTCTTCTTACCTCTGATCGAACTCAAGCCGAACCGTCTCGCCTCGGGGCTCAGCTTTGAGCTTTTGGAGCTAGAGGGCGACTTGCGTTATCCTTTTCTCTTTGTGTTGGCGCTCGTCGCTATTTTCGCCGCGTTGCGTGAGCGCTCGAGCACGCGCGGCTGGACGCTCGTCGGCATCGGCAACGCCCTACTCTTTCTAACGCTTTTCTTGCCCGCTATCGCCGGACAAAACCTCATTGACAACGCCAGCGACCTCTTAGGGGAAAACGTCCGCGTCAGCAATCCGCGCCTCTTGCCCTCGGGCGCACTCGTCACGGGGCTCATCGGTAGCTACGTCGTGCTCTACGGCGGGCTGCGCGACCTCATCGCGGCAGAAACGTCCAACGTGGCACGCTTTATCGCGGCGTGGGGCGGTGTGGCGCTCGTCGCGCTCGGCTTCGTAACCGGGCAGTTCGACGTGTATTCGGTCATGGTCGAGCTTGAAGCGCGGGGCGACCAACTCGGACAGCGCACCACCGAACACATCATGTTCGTGGGCGTCTCGCTCTTTATCGGCTTCGTCGTTGGGGTGGGTCTAGGCGTGTGGGCGCACCGCGACGAGCGCATCTCGCCCATCATCCTCTACGCCGTCGGTATCATCCAGACCATCCCGAGCCTGGCGCTCTTCGGCGTGCTCCTAGAGCCTCTGGCGCGGCTCGGCTCGCAGCGGGCTTTAAGCGTAGGGCTCTTCTTCGTTATTTCGTTAGGCATTGCCGCCGCGCTCATCTTCGCCTACCGTCGCCTAGCCGAGACGCTCTCTGAGACTTTGCGGCAGGTTTTACTCATCGTCAGCGCCCTTACCGCCGCCGTGCCGCTGGCGCTTTTTACCGTTGTATTGGCGAGCTTTCTCTTCCGCGCTAGCCTCATCGCCTTTACATCCAACGCTGGGTTTTTGGGGACACTTCGCACGGTTATGCTCGTGGCGCTCATTGTAGGCTTTACACTTTGGATAAGCTCACGTTACCTGAGAGGAACCTTGGGGCGTGTGCTTCGCTACGGGGGCTGGTTGGGCGGCGGCGTGCTCGCAGTGGCGCTCCTTGTGGCGCTCTTTCAGGGCTCGAGTCAATTCTTAGGCAACGTCGGCCCGAACTTAACCATGCGCAACCTGGGCGTGTCAGGCATCGGCACCGCGCCCGCCGTCATCGCCCTGACGCTCTATTCGCTCCTGCCGCTCGTGCGCAACACGTATGCGGGGCTGGGCAACGTGGACGCGGCCATCGTAGATTCGGGGCGCGGCATGGGCATGAACGCGGCACAGCGCTTTTTTCAGATCGAGCTGCCCATCGCGCTGCCCGTCATTATGGCGGGCGTGCGCAACGCGGCGATTGCCTTGGTCGGCATCGGCACGGTGGCGACCATTATCGGTGCGGGCGGCTTGGGTGACTTCATCATCGGCGGGGTCGTGAATACCTCGATCGATCAAATTTTATTAGGTGCGGTGCCCGCCGTGCTGTTGGCTGTCGCTTTAGACGCGGGGCTGCGCGGGTTGGAGAGGTTGATGGTGTCGAAGGGGATTCAGCAAATGGAGGACGGATAGCAGGTAGCATCCGGTCACGAACACGCTCACGATGCGTAACACCCTCTCACTCACACGCTAAAAGATGCTATTTGCGGCGCTGAGCATCTTGTAAGACAGCCAAACCCAAAAGACCTCACCGTCAGCAAAAGTTTTTAGCCACCCCTTAGAAACCCCAACATAGGAGGTTCTATGATCGAATTCGACAATGTCGTCAAGCAGTACCCAAACGGGTTCAAGGCCGTAGACGGTCTCAACCTCAACGTCCCCGAAGGCGAAATCTGCGTCTTTATCGGACCGTCGGGTTGCGGCAAAACCACCACCATGCGCATGGTGAACCGCCTCATCCCGATTACGAGCGGGCGCATCACCATCGAAGGGCGCGACAACCGCGACATCCCCGCCGAGGAGTTACGCCGCAAAATTGGCTACGCCATCCAGCAAATCGGTTTGTTCCCACATATGACCATTTTCGACAACGTCGCCGTGGTGCCGCGCCTCCTCAACTGGGAAGAGGACCGCATCAGCAAACAGGTCGATAAGCTCCTAGAGATGGTCGGCTTAGACCCCGACGTGAACCGCGATAAGTTCCCGCGTCAGCTTTCAGGCGGCCAGCAGCAGCGCGTCGGCGTAGCGCGTGCGCTTGGGGCCGATCCACCTATCATGCTTATGGACGAGCCTTTTGGCGCGGTGGACCCGATTACCAGAGAGGTCTTACAAGAGGAGTTCTTGCAGATTCAAAAAGAGATCAGCAAAACCATCATCTTCGTCACCCACGACATCGACGAGGCCATCAAGATGGGCGACCGCATCGCTATTTTGCGCGAGGGCAAGCTCGTGCAGTTCGACACGCCCGACACGCTCTTGGCGCACCCCAAAAATCGCTTCGTGCGCGACTTCGTCGGAGCCGACAGACAGCTCAAGCGCCTTGGCCTGGTGCGCGTCCATGAGATCATGGACACCGACCCGCCCATCGTCCAGTTTGAGGGCAAAGCCGAGGATGCACGCAAAGCCATCGAACAGCGTGAGGTCAGAAACGCCTTCGTGATTGACAAGGACAGCAAGCTCAAAGGGTGGGTGGACAAACGCGCCTTAGAGCGTAGCGACTCGCTTTTAGAAGCGATGTACGAGGCGGACTATTGGGATATTTCGGTTAAAGAAACGGCCACCGTGCGCGACGCGCTCTCCGCAATGGTCACACGCGGCTTTAAGGTCACGCCCGTGGTTGATAGTGACGGGCTTTTGGTCGGTTCGATTACGCTGAGGGCGCTTCAAGAACTCGTCGAGCGCAGCGACCCTGAGAATGAGCGTTCACGTTCATCTGAAGAGCAAGAGGTGAGCGCGTGACAGCGCGTTTAGAACGCAACATACCCTTTTTTGCCTCCGGCGCAGCTTTGGCTTGGCTCGCGTTTGCGCTGCTCATGTTCGCCTTGAGTTTTATCTCTTTTAACCTCAAGGACTTGCCGCAGGAGACCGGCACGCTCGTCCCAAACTTGTGGCTACCGACGTTGGGCCTGAGCCCCACAACGATCATCCGCGTCGAGGTGTTCGATACGGGCATTACCTTGATCCCCTTTTTGGTGCTCTTTGCAGGGATCGAGTGGGGGCTCGCCTACGCCTTTCGTGGTAAGGACGAGAAGCTCTTGCGTCCGCTCTTCCGGGCAGCCGCAATTTTCCTCACCTTTTGGTCGTTCTTTGGGCACCTACCGCTCTGGGACATCTTTCTCAGTTGGCTCTTTCCCAGTAGCCCGCGCGTCCTCTACCCGCAGGGCAGCGTCATCGGGCTGACCGCCGACCACTTGGAACTCGTGCTGGTCTCCTCACTCGTCACGATTACAGTGGGACTCGCGCTCGGCATCTTGGTGACGCGCGAGCAGTTCCGTGAGTTCTTGCCGTTGGTGAGCGACTTCGTCAACGCCGGGCAGACGCTGCCGACGCTGGCGATCGTCGCCATCATGGTGCCGATTATCGGGCTGGGCTTCTGGCCTGCCATCGTCGCGCTCATCTTGTACGGCCTCTTGCCCGTTGTGCGTAACACGGTTGCAGGCTTGGAGGCGGTGGACGACTTTATGATCGACTCGGCGCGGGGCATGGGCATGACCGCCAATCAGATTTTGTGGCAAATCGAGTTGCCCAACGCGAGCAGCATTATCTTGGCGGGGATTCGCACGAGTGCGGTCATCAATATCGGCACGGCGGCGCTAGGCGCGTACGCAGGTGCAAGTGGTTTAGGTCGTCCAATCGCAGGTGGACTATCACAAAACATCGTCCCATATGTGATTTACGGAGCGTTACCCGCCGCTATGCTCGCGATTTTGGTGGATTACGTGCTGGGCCGTGTGGAGTATGTGCTGACGCCTAAAGGATTGCAGGTCGAGAGCTGATCGCTTTGCGTCGCTCGTTGCTAAACGATCCAAAAAAGAGCTGCTACGCTATATAGCAGCTCTCTCTTTCGTTTATTCTCAGCAGTTGACGTTCGAGTCTTTCGCTGGTAGCGTGTCTGACGGAGCAGACACGTAGACCTAACGGTTGACTCTGTAGGCTTGAGCTGAGGGCTGAGTTGAAGATTTGGCGGGCTTGGCAAAAACCGCGCTTCCCGTTGTGGAAACTAACATCACGACGAGCAACTTGATAGCAACTTTTTTCATTGTATCTCCTCCCAGAGAGTGCGCCCGAAGTCGGGCTAAGGTGAGTATGCTCCGGGAAGGATTATCCCGGTCGGTTGCGCTACTAGCTCCCTCTATTCCAAGCGCCCAGAAGAGCCTTGAAAAAAGCTCATAAGGAATAGAGATCATCGCTTCCGTTGAGGCTCCTTGCGCCTCGAGACTCAGCATAGCACGTGTCTCAGCAAGTTCTCAGGGAAATTCCACAAAAGGTGCGTACAAGTAGGTTCGCTTACGCCGCGTCAGGTCTTTCATTCAGCCTACTAAGCGCTGCTACAAAGGCGGAGACGACCTCTTTAGGATAGTGAAGTCCGGCGTAGCGCCTCAGCTCCGCAAACGCTCTCTCGGGGTCCAACGCCCGCCGGTAAGGTCGGTCGGTCGTCATCGCGTCGTAGGTGTCGGCCACCGCGACAACCGAAGCCTCGACCAAAATATCGTCACCCGTGAGTCCGTAAGGGTAGCCGCTCCCGTCGCTGCGTTCATGGTGCTGCTCGACGATGGTGCCCGCCTCTTTGAGATAGGTCGTCTCTAAGAGTTCGCGTCCAAAGATGGGATGCTGTTTGACGAGACGCCACTCCTGGTCGCTCAGCGCTGCAGGCTTCTGCAAGATATCTAAAGGCACTTTGACCTTGCCCACATCGTGCAAGTACGCGCCGTAATCCAGCAGGTAGAGCTTGGCGGGTGAGAGCCCAAGCTCTTGCCCTGTAGCGTACGAAAGGGCCTGCAAGCGGCTACAGTGCTCAGCGGTGTAGCCGTCGCGCACTTCGACCTCGACAGCGAGCTTCATGAGTTCGCTGAGTTCACGGCTCACGGTGTGAAAGGTCGGTAAAGAGCTCATGTAGAGAAAGCGAACGTCCGAGCGCGCTGAGAGGGTGTAGGGCTCGAGCAGTCCCTCCGTCACCACATAGTCACCCGGCCCGAGGGCGCGAACCCCGTCGGACAGTTCGCCCGCCAAGAGGTAGTAGGTTTCCACGGCGTGACCTGCGGAGGCCAGCGTGATGCGCTCGCCCTGCTTTAAGGCACCCTCGTGGATTTCAAGACCCTGACCCGAGACAAGCAGTTTGACCTCGATCGCTTTAGAAGCGATGGCCTCGAGGCTCTCCCCGCGCCTATGCAAGGTCAAGCCTGAGGGCAAAAGTTGCTTGAGGCCGCTCAACGTCTTCTCCACACATCTATGAGTATGCCACCCGCACGGGCGCACAGGCGTTGAATATTTCGTGCTGCGCGAGGTTACTCACACTTGTAGTAGGTACACCCCTAGAGGCGGGGCACTGGCTAGCGGGAGCGTCCACGCGACGTACTATAGTCATCTGGTCAGAGACGCTCTCACCGTAAAGAACACCCTCTAGCACATACGTTCAGGGATGAAATCCCGCTAGCTCTACGAGCTGAGACTTGCGCTCATCTGTCTCAGTATATTGCGGAACCGCTAACTGTGTGAATTGCTCCTACAGTCAGCTTTGCACTGTTTGAGTTTAGATGTGGTGCAGCGTAGGGAAGGATGGGTTTCAAACCTATCTTTACGAAGTCGTAGTAGGAAGGGGTAAAACTCGAGCTACAACCCAAACCGCACGTATATCTCATCCACCTGCCGCAGATACCACGCTGGGTCAAAGGCTTCAACTAATTCGTCTTCGGTCAAGGGGCTCTGCACATCCGCGTGAAGCAGGTCTCTAAGGGGCACGCCGTTCTCCCAACTCCTCAAGCTGTTACGCTGCACCACCTCATACGCTGCCTCGCGCATCAGCCCTTTGTCAATGAGCAGGTGCAAGACGCGCTGGGAGTAGATGAGACCGTGCAGAGCGTCCAAGTTTTTGCGCATGTTCTCAGGATAGACGACGAGACCTCTCACCACCCGCGTCAAGCGCCGCGCCGCGTAGCTCGCCAGCGTCGTCGTATCGGGCAGGATAACGCGCTCCACCGAGGAGTGCGAGATGTCGCGCTCGTGCCACAAGGCGACATTCTCCAAAGCTGCTTGTAAGTTCGAGCGCATCAGCCGCGCAAGGCCGGAGAGGTTCTCGGTTGCAATCGGGTTTTTCTTGTGCGGCATACTGGACGAGCCCGTCTGACCCTTTGCAAAGCCCTCTTGTGCCTCGCGCACTTCGGTGCGCTGGAGGTGGCGAATCTCAACGGCGATGCGCTCCAAGGTTGTACCAAAAATCGCTAACGCGCTCATCAGTTCGGCGTGGCGGTCACGCGCGACGGTCTGATTCGTTACCGGGTCTACACTGAGTCCCAAACGCTCCGCGACCTTGGCTTCGACCTCTGGCGGTACGTGCGCGTACGTCCCGACGGAGCCGGAGAGCATCACGACGCTCACGGCTTCTTTGGCCCGCTCTAGGCGAGTTGCGTCACGTGAGAGCGCCGCATAGAAGTTGAGGAACTTGAGCCCGAAGGTCATCGGCTCAGCGTGGATACCGTGCGTACGACCGATACACGGAGTGTGTTTGTGCTCCACCGCTTTCTCTTTCACAACCTCTTGTAAGGCGCGAACGTCTTCCAGAACAATGTCTAAAGCGTCTCGCAACACCACGTTCTGCGCCGAGTCCACCACGTCGGTGCTCGTCAGACCTTTGTGGATGTACTTGGCCTCTTCGCCGACGCGCTCGGTTAGGGCTCTCGTAAAGGCCACGATATCGTGGCGCGTCTGCGCTTCAATCTCGGCGACGCGCTCCGCGAAGGCGTCGTCAAGAGGTCGGGACTGGAGGGTTTCGCGGATGCGCTCCGCTGTGCCCGTGGGAACCTCGCCCAAGTCCTCCCAGGCTCTAGTGGCGGCGAGTTCGACCTCTAGCCACGCCTGATACTTCCTCGTCTCGCTCCAAAGCGTCTTCATTTCGGGCGTAGTGTAACGCTCAATCACGGGTGTACCTCTTTGGGAAGCTGAGATAAAACGAAGTTGTAAAATCTAGTAGCGGCGTTTAGAGCTTTGTCGAACTCTTCTCGGCTGGGCTCAAGGGCAGCGCCGACATCTTCAATATAACGAAATTTGCCAATGTAGGGATTAAGAAGCTCAGCTTCCGTTAGCCAGTCTTCAAATGACTCTGCAAACGGCTGCGCTGCACCTGCTAACTTTTTAATATCATGTGTCTTTTTGAAGCGTTGATCGTGAAAAATCAAAAATCCTTTAACGGCTTTTTCCGCTGCTTGTTGACAGTGATAGATAGCTACATCGAGATATGGCGTCGAACTCTCTGAGAGTGTTCGGGCCGCTGCCAAATCACGGCTAGCCACGCTCAACCAGTTTTTAACAAATTGGCGCTTGGCTTCGTCCACAAACGTTTCCCCTCGTCTAATATCTGGCTGATAAGCGAAGCGTAGACACGGTTTGCCCAGGCGACCTCTGCCCTTGTTCTCACCAGAACATCCATCGGCACAGCTATGTCACCTAAAGCATCACTCGTACGAATACTCCGCTTTGTAGGTGGCAACTCGCTATCTTGCACAATAACGAGGAAATCGAGGTCACTGTCTTCAGACGGCTCGCCCCAAGCGTGCGAGCCGAAGAGGTACACGGCTTCCGGGTCAAACGCCTCGACGAGTCGCGCGGTAATCTCCTCTAACATACCCGCTGGAATCTCTTTCACATCTTCACTATGACATATCAAAAGAAAAGCCCCGCTTAGGGGCGGGGTCAAAGCAGGAGGTCGTTAGTTCGAGTTAGGCGCGTACAACCACCCGACGTCCTTAGCAACAGCGGCGGAAACTGTGACCTCTTCAGCGAAGATGGCGCTGATGTCCGAACTGACCTCTATCTCTAACACGCTGACGTTCCAACCCTGCGCATAGTCGAGGTCGTAAGCCGTAACACTTTCGCCGTCCACACTTAGGGGTGCGCATGACCCTTCAATACCCACGTTTCTGTCCGCATAGGTTCTTACGACATACGTAGCTATTGAGTTGTTGGCGTCACCGCTAACGCTGCTCTGCTCGAGGGTGCCAACCGAAGCGCCGCCCGCAACAACGTCGATACTTGTAACGGTGAAGCCCTTAGCGTCCGCGTCCGAAACGCGCAGATCAGGGCATTCTCTAGGGATGAGGGGCGCGCCTGAACGTTCGGATAAATCTTCAAGCTCGAGCCGAAAACGCCCAGCCGCGTCAATAGTGCCCGTACCGACGCGAACCCTATTTCTCTCGTCTCTGGCCTCGAGCACTCCCGCAGGCCCGCTATAATCTGTGACCTGACCCGCGATTGTTCGCGCCACTTCGCTGCTTCCATCTGACCTTTCGCAAGCATTTAGAACCGTGGCAACGCCGAGCACCGCAACCAGTATGATCAATGTTTTCATCGTTCTCCTCTCTTCACGAGGCCGATTCCTACCGCTTCATCATAAATGGGACAAAAAGGGTGATTCACTTTACGCACCAGAAGAAAGGCACCGGGCGGCGAGGCTCAAAGCACCGGATTTCTACTCTGAAGCGATATAGTACCAAGCGACATCAGCCGAGGAGCCACCGGTGTAACGCGCGGCGTATGTGCCTGCGTCAGCGTCTCTTGTCGTCTCAGCCAGCGCGACGTTCCACCCTTGCCGATATTCGGCGTCGTACGTCGCCCTGAATTCAGTTCCTCCACTCCTCAACGTGCAACTTCCTCTTACCACTACATCTCTATCCACGTAGAGCCGCGTCACCACGAGGGAGGAATCCCCGGCGTCTTCAGCAAAAATACTGCTTTGAAAGAGCTGACCTACAACCTCTCCAGCAGCAATCACATTGATTTCCGCGACGCCCGTTCCTCTAACCTGGGTATCCGAGACGTCTACGTCGGGGCACGCGCTAGCCGCAGGAGCCACCGCGCTACCCACTAGGTCTGAGGGGGTTTCGTCCAGCTCGAGCGTAAAGGTTCCATCGGTATCAACTGTACCCACGCCTAAGACGGTATCACCGAGAATCGAGATCGCCTCGAGCGTCCCCGCAGGCCCGTTATAGTCCGCGACTTGCCCCGCAATCGTCCGAGCCGCTTCACCACTCACACTTGGTGACCCGCACGCACTTAAAACTGCAGCGACCCCTAAAGCCGCAATCCACATCATTAACGTTTTCATCCTTCTCCTCTCTAAGTGAGGTCAGACCTCACCTCATCTAAACAAGCTCGAGAGGATAAATCAGGGTAAAACTTCACTTGGGTTAGGAACGGTTGACCTCGAGAACCCCATTGAAGCGCAACGTTGGCAGGCTGGTTCGGCTTAGAAGGGGGTGTAGTACCAGGCCACGCCTGACGCCTCGCCCGAGGTGTAAGTAGAAGAGCCGAACGGGTTGGCGTTCTCTTCAAAGCGCAAGGTGAACACGTTCCAGCCACGCCCCAAGTCGAGGCCCAAGGTGAGACTCGCAGGCGCACCCGCCTCCTCGCACGTCCCCGTCACCGTCACGTCCCTATCCACGTACAGCCGCCCAACAGCCGTAAACGAAGCGGGCGCATTCTCGCTAGGTGCTTCGCTTGCTAGGATAAGAAAGCCTTCCTCGCCGTTCTCACCAAGGACGTTGATCTCAGCGACCCTCGTGAACTGCGCGTTGCGGTCTGAAATAACTATAGCGTCACACCCCTCGAAAAAGGTGATGGGCTCGAGCGCCGATGCGGGTAGAGTTGCTCCAAGCTCGGCGCGAAAACTTCCGTCTGCGCTTATAGAGCCCGTACCCGCAGAACTTAGATCGCTAGAAAGGCTGACCTCGAGCGCTCCGGCAGGACCATCATAATCTGCAACGTTTCCCCGCATAACTCGAGCCGCTTCACCGCTCGAGCTGGTGCCGCAAGCCGAAAGTACGGGCGCGATTCCAAGAATTACTAAAAGCACTATCTTTTTCATCTCTCTCCAATACAAGGAAGAGCCCCGCCAAAAGCGGAGCTTCAATATTTAGAACCCTCTAGCTTTCAATTCAGTAGTAGAACCATTTAACGCCCGATGCTTTACCATTGTAAAGTCTGCTTTCGGTAGTGTCATTCGCCTCGTCGTAATTAGACTCCAATGAGACAATATTCCAACCTTTTTTCAAGTTTAAGTTATATGTGTCTCTCTCCACACCGAATGAATCGGCATATTCGCAAGTACCACGTACTGTCGTGCTCTGGTCAACATAAAGCCACACTATTTGTGCTTCGGAGTCCACCTCTGTATCAGAATTCTCACTCATCAATACTAAGTAGCCTGCTGTTTCACCCGCTGCCATCACTGAGAATTCGGAGACACTGGCACCTTTTACGTCAGGATTTGAAACGCTGACGCCAGTGCATGCCTCGTCAAACTCGAGTGTGTAAAGCGCCGACTCAGCTACAGCGTCAACTAGCTCGAGGGAAAAGTTTCCGTCTGCGCTGATAGCCCCTGTTCCGATTGAAGCTGGAGTCTCTCTATCAGTATTCATATCAGCCTCGAGCACCCCCGCAGGCCCGCTGTAATCCGCGACTTGCCCAGCAATCGTCCGCGCCGCTTCACCGCTCGTACTCGACGACCCACACGCACTCAAAACCGCAGCGACCCCTAGAGCCGCAACCCACATCACTAACTTTTTCATCTTTCTCCTCTCTTAATGAGGTCAGACCTCGCCTTATCTAAACAAGGACGACTGGGGGTGTAACGGTAAAACTTCACTTCGGGCTGTCTCGGAAGACAAGGGGACAGGTGACAAGACGACCTTTTCTTTTGGGATTGATGGGGGTAGAGTGCTGAGGGAATGTCCTACCGAACCTCTCGAACCTTTGGAGCACCCTTATGAGTCAAAACGTTATGCTCGTCATCTTGGACGGTTTCGGCCTCGCCCCCGAGAGCGAAGGCAACGCCGTCGCCCGTGCCGATACGCCCAACTTCGACCGCTACTGGCAGGAATGCCCTCACACCGAACTGCAAGCCTCAGGCGAAGCGGTGGGCTTACCGAAAGGACAGATGGGCAACAGCGAAGTCGGGCACATGAACCTGGGCGCGGGCCGCGTGGTGATGCAGAGCCTCACCTACATCCAGAAGCTCATCGACAACGGCGAGTTCTTTGAGAACACCGTGTTGAGCGAGGCGTACGCTCGAGGAAACGCCCTTCACCTCATGGGTCTGGTGAGTGACGGCGGCGTGCACAGCGATATGGGCCATCTGTACGGGCTCTTAGAGCTTGCCAAGCGCAAAGAGGTCGCGCCCGTTTACGTCCACGTCTTCACCGACGGACGCGACACCGCGCCAGACTCGGCGCTGGGTTTTGTAGAGGAGTTACAGGGCAAGATTGACAGTTTGGAACACGATATAGCGATTGCCACCGTTTCTGGGCGCTACTTCGCGATGGACCGCGACAACCGCTGGGATAGAGTTAAGAAGGCGTATGACGCGATGCTTTGTGGTGAGGCGGAGTTTACGGCGCAGAGCGCACGAGAGGCCGTGCAAAGCGCCTATAACAGGGGCGAAACAGACGAGTTCATCAAGCCGACGGTCATTACAAGTGACGGGGAGCCTATTGCGCAGATGAGCGACGGGGACGTGGTAGTCTTCTTCAACTTCCGCGCGGATAGAGCGCGGCAGATGACCTACGCGCTTTTAGGCGATGAAACCTGGGACAAGTTCGAGCGCTGTAAGTTCGTCGATATTCACTATACCTCGATGATGGAGTACGACCAGGAGCTTGACGTACCTTTCGCGTTCGCGCTACCTGAACTCACGCTGCCGCTTGCCGAAGTCTTGAGCAAGGCGGGTAAAACGCAGTATCACACGGCTGAAACCGAGAAGTATCCGCACGTGACGTATTTTTTTGACGCAAGGGTCGAAACTCCCTTCGAAGGTGAAACCAGGGACATCATTGATTCCCCCGACGTCGCGACTTACGACCTCCAACCGGAGATGAGCGCCCCCAAACTGACCGAAGAGACGGTGAAGCGCATCCAGGAGCACGGCGACAACTTCATCCTCATCAACTTTGCCAATCCCGACATGGTCGGGCACACGGGCGACATTGAGGCAGCCATTAAAGCGTGCGAAGCCTCGGATGAAGGCTTGGGCAAAATTGTCGATGCGTTTACTGGGGAGGGCGGCGCGGTCATCGTGATTGCGGACCACGGCAACGCCGAGAAGATGCTGACCGAGGACGGCAGCCCGCACACGGCGCACACAACGAATCCTGTACCGTGCGTGCTCATCGGGAGTGAGCGAGAGGTTACGCTCCGTTCGGGCGGCGTTCTAGGGGACATTGCGCCAACAATCTTAGCGCTGATGGAATTGGACAAACCCGATGAGATGACCGGCGAGTCGCTCATAAGGGAATAGCGGCGCTCAGTTGAGTTGCTTAGGGTAGACGTCAAACAGCGCGTTCACGAGTGAGCGCCAGGTTTCGTCTACCTCTAAAAGCTCGTGCTTGCGGATAAAGAGGAGCATGTGGCCCTTGAGCCGCCGTTTGCCTTCGGCGCGTGGTTGACCTCTCAGGGCGGACACGCGCCGAGCGTAATGTTTGAGAGGGGTGAAACCCTCGAGCTGCGTCATCTCTACAGTAAGCAGGATAACGAGCCATTTATTCTGTCAATTGTTTACAAAACGTGCATATTCATGCCCACGTGTGCAACATCACGCAAGTTTTGGTACTCAGCCAAGCTGCTTGAGCCAAAATTTCAGAGGTTTGGGCGTCTCCTCCGCTTCGTCAACCTCTTGCCAGGTGAGGTGTGCCACTAGGTCATCATGAGGTTGATAGCCGAGCCGACGCCAGAAGGGGTCTAGCTCGAGGTAGTCCTCGGGGCGGCGCGGGTCGTCGGGATCACGCTGTACGGCAGCGAAACAGGTATGGGCGAAGCCTAAGTCGCGGGCGTGCGCTTCGCGCTCTTCGAAGAAGCGTCGCCCTACGCCCTGCCCACGATGCTCGGGGAGTAGGACCGATTCAGCGAGGTAGTACCAGGACTCCGCAGAGGCTAGCCCTTCGGCGTTCTCCAGAGGTTCACGCAGTTCTTCATGTTCGTGCTCCAAGGGCAGCGCGGTGGACGCGCCAACCAAGCGCTCGTCCGCAAAGGCGGCGACGAGTAGCGCTCCCTCTGATTCGGCAAAGGTACTTAGATAGCGCTTTTCGTACTCAGCGTCACCCTTGTAAAGGTAGGGCCATTTCTTAAAGACTTGGATACGCAAGTCGGCAAGCCCATCTAGGTAGTCGTGAATTTGCGAGCCAGTAAGGGAGCGTAAGGTTAAAGGCATAAACCACTAAGCTACTTCACGCATCGGTTTGACCTGGGGTTCTGGTAAGGGGCGGTTTTCGGTCTCAAAGTGATGAAGGATATCCTCTACAACCTCGCGTAGTTCCGCATAAAGCTGAATTGGGTCGTTTCCGTGAATTCCTGTAATAAGGTCAGGGCACTTGCCGAGATACACGCCGTCCTCTTCGCTCCACTCAACCCATTTATGATACCTGTCACTTACCTTCACGCTTGCACCTCCTCAGTCGCGCGGCGCACCTGCTTCTCCTGGTAACGCTTCGCGTCATCGCCCGATTTCCCACTTAACGTGACTGCGCCAGCATAGTTGGGGTGAACGTATTTTCTATGCGAACCTTTGCCACCTTTTATCTCTCGAAAGCCTGCGGCCTCGAGGTCTCGAATTAAGTCACGGACTTTTCTAGGCACGTCTCATCCTTAGAGTATAGCTGACGAAAAGAAACGCCGACAAAGGTACGAAACCTTTGTCGGCAACCTACTTGAACTAAGCTAGAAGCTTTAGCTCCCCTTCTCAATCGGCACACCCACGCTGTTGCCCCACTCCGTCCACGACCCATCGTAGTTCTTGACGTTCTCGTAGCCCAAGAGGTATTTGAGCACGAACCACGAGTGAGAACTTCTCTCCGCGATGCGGCAGTAAGCGATGATGTCCTTGTCGCCCGTCACGCCCTCTGCGTCATAAATCTCTTTAAGTTCGTCGGCGCTTTTGAATGTCCCATCCTCGTTGGCAGCTTTCGCCCAAGGAATGTTGCTCGCGCCGGGGATGTGGCCGCCGCGCAAGACGCCCTCTTGCGGGTAATTGGGCATGTGCGTGACTTCGCCGCTGAACTCGCCGGGGCTGCGCACGTCCACCATTGCGCCTTGACCTGCTTTGACCTTGTCAAGGTGCTGCAAGACTTCGTCTTTGAAGGCGCGGAAATCGGGGTTGCGCTGGCCTGGTGTGTAGGAGCCTCTCTCGTAGCTCGGCACGTCGTTAGATATAGGTTTTTCCTCCAACATCCACTTGACCCGCCCGCCGTTCATCAGCCGCACGTCCTCATGACCGCTATACTTGAAGAACCAAAAGGCGTAGGCTGCCCACCAGTTGTTTTTGTCGCCGTAGAGCACGACTGTCGTATCGTTGGAAATACCTAAGCGCTCGAAGAGTTGGGCAAGCTCGTCAGGTTGCACGAACTCGCGCATGGTGTCGTCCCAAAGGTCGATGAGCCAGTCGATCTTCTGGCTACCGGGGATGTGGCCGGTATCGTACAAGAGTACATCCTCGTCCACCTCTAAAAGGCGCACGTTGGCGTCCTGGTGGTGCTCTAAAACCCAGTCAGTTGAGACGAGTACGTCGGGGTTGGCGTAATCCATAATTCCTCCTCAAAGTCGGTTCAATGTTGACATAAAGACTCAATAACTAAAGCGTACTGGCTGACATCATAGGGCAGGCGTCGTGGGATACGTCAAGAGGGACGAAGGGAACGAGAGTCAGCATATACACTCCATTTTTTGAGATCAAAATTCACTGAAGCTGCTGCGCGGCTCACTCCTCCGCTGCTTTTTGAACCGCTTGACCTGACGGGCTGAGCTGAGCCTGCTCGAGCACCGCCACGTCGTCCACCACCTTAGGTTGACTGAGCAGCACCGCGATGTTGCGCAGCGAGTCGAACTCCTGACAGACCAACACGATCGCCATCGTAAGCGGCACGCCGATAATCGCCCCGCCGATGCCCCAAAGCCAGCCCCAGAAGACTACGGCTAAAAGAACGACCAGCGGCGAGAGTTGCAGCGCCTCGCCGATGAACTTGGGCGCGACAAAGTTGCCTGTGGTGAACTGCATCGTGCCGAGCCCTAAGAGCGTCGCTAGACCGAGCCCCACGCCGCCGAAGGCGAACGCGAAGAGCGTGGGCGGCACGACGGCGATGATCGAGCCGATCGTCGGCACGAAGTTCAGCAGAAAGCTGATGATGCCCCAGACAAACGCAAACTCGATGCCCAACAAGACGCACCAGAGCGTTGTGAGAAGCCCGGTAACGAGGCTGATGAGCACCGTGACCCAAGCGTAACGCGAGAGCTTCCAGGTCATCTGCTTGAGGGCGTGAGAGAACTTCTGGCGCTCCGCTTGGCGCATGACTTGTTCCAACTTGAGGCGTAAAGGGCCAAGCTCGAGCAGCAAGAAAAGCAGAATCGTAATGACCAAAACCGTGCTCGTAAAGGACGCCGCCACGCTGCCTAGAGCGCTCAGCGCTCCCTGCGCTAGGGAAGCGGTGCCGCCCTCGCCCACCTGCGGCAGCGAGAACCCTAAACGAGAAAGTCGCGTTTCCCATAGCTGCAAGCGTGACTCTAAGCGTGCGGTGTAGTCAGGTACTTCTACGGCGACCACGGACACGCTGTAAGAGAGGATGACCCAGAAGAGCCCGAGCAGCGCGACGACAGCGAACGTCACGAGAAAGGGGCTCAACCAGGTCGGCAGCCGTCTATTAAGCCACCGCTGTAAGGGCTGAAAGAGGATGACGAGCACGCCCGCAAAAGCGAGCGGCATGATGATAACTTGCGCCAAGCTGAGCGCCGTTACGCCCAACACGAGGGCGATGATAACGAGTAGTGTGCGGCTTAGATCGGACATAGTTACCCCTTAGTTCTACCCTAGCACGCGCCCGTTCGCGCAGCCCATCATACAGACACGCTCATCCGGTGAGGTGCACTATTCGCTCGTGGTTTCTGTTTTGTCCTCGAGCCCCATTCTTAAAACGCTGCGCTGCGCTATGCTCTTGGCAGTAATGTGATTTTAGCAGCAATGCGAAAGATGTCGTGTAGAGATAGTTTTAGATTTGAATTTGGGGGCGAGAGATGAGTGACCAAAAGATAAGGGATAAAGAGGCAACCAGCAGCGAACAAACGAGTCCCGAGAAAGATTCAAGGAGTGAGCGCGAACAGAGTAAACTAACCTGGCTCATCCCCTTGGGGCTCCTCATTTTCTTCGCGCTGCTCTACCTTATTTGGCCTGGTTTCCGGGACTTTGTCGATACGGCAGTGAGTATCTCACTGAGCGGCGATAGGCAGCGGCTCGAGACGTGGGTGGACGGCTTCGGCGCGTGGGGTCCTGTCGTGATCTTGCTGCTGATGATCATGCAGACTGTGTTGGCGTTTATCCCCTCGGTCGTCATCATGGTCGTGACGGTCTTGGCGTTTGGACCCTTCTGGGGCGGCGTGCTCACCTGGGTGGGGCTGCTCGTTTCAGCAACGGTCGCCTTTGCTATCGGACGCGCGTTAGGCCCTGTTACGGTGGATAAACTCATCGGCCAAAGCACCGAGAAAAAAGTCGAGGGGTTCGTCCATGAATACGGGATTTGGGCCATTATCGCCGCTCGCATCTCCCCGGCTCTGTCCACCGACGCGGTGAGTTTAGTCGCGGGGCTTGCCGAGATGGGCTACCTGCGTTTCATCGTAGCGACGGGGGCGGGTACGCTTCCTTTAACCGTGCTCATCGCTTGGTTGGGGGCGGATATAGAGAGGCTCGAGGTCGGGCTTTTGTGGGTCTCGGTCGTGAGCTTGGCAATTTTTGTGGCGTATGTGGTGTGGGATAGGCGCAGGAGTGATGAGAGTTTGGAAGAGGCTTGAGTCTGTATCTGACATAATTTGAGGCGAAGTCAGAGAAGGTTCCGCTCCAGCCACCTCGCCACGCCGCCCTCTTCAGGTGAGGGGATGTGCTCGTCGGCAACGTCTTTGACCTCTTCGTAGGCGTGACCTACCGCCACACTGCGCCCGGCCCACTGCAACATCGTTACGTCGTTGACGCCGTCACCGAAGGCGACGGTCTCGCTCTGCGGAATACAGAGCGTTTGGGAAAGACGCCCCAACGCCGCACCCTTGTGCGCCCCCTTGCCTGTGACCTCTAAAAAGCCGTCGCCCCAGAGGTACAACACCAACTCAGGGTGCGCCACTTCGATGTCGCGCATCATCACCTCGCCGCGCCCGTCGGTACTGAAGACGATTTTGTCGGCCTCTGTGACCTCACGGTGTTCAAAAGGTTCGACGTTGCGGTTCGAGGTGTGCGCCCAGGTCCAGCGCTCATCCTTGGGATTGCGTACATAGATCGTGTCGCCTAGCATGAAGGCGTACTCGAGCCGCTCATCCCCCGTGTACCTTTCGGCGAGCGAGCGCACCTCTCGCTCGGGAATCACAATGCGCTCCAGCACCTCACCGTTGCCCACGACGAGCGCCCCGTTGTTCACGCTGTAGTAGGTCACGCCTAGCTGCTCCACAAACTCTATCGCGGAGCTGTGCGGCCTGCCCGTTAGGACACAGACGGTGTGTCCTTTGTCCTTAGCCGAGCGAATCGCCCGCGCAATCTCTTCCGGCAAGCGGTCGTCCGCTGTGATAATCGTATTGTCTAAATCAAACGCTAATAGCATCCTCTGAGCCTACCGTGAGGTGAAGCGGGGAAAAGATGGTCAGGCTACGCGCTCCAGCGCGCCGCTGCAGTGCTCGGCTCTAACGTGCGCCCGCGCAATCTCCTCTGCCGCTTCTTTCGCCACGCGGGGCAGCGCTTGAAACCACGCTTCGTTGGTGGGGTAGTGGTAGCCGACGCAGAAGAGGGTGGGGTTTTGGGTGCTCCTTATGTTTTGCTCCAACCTCGGCAAGCCCCTGTCATCCGTTTCGACTCCCTCTAAAAAACTCAAGCTTGGTCTATAGCCTGTTGCCAAAATCACCGTATCGTAATGTTCACACTGCCCATCTTCAAAGTGAACTTCACGTTCGGAGAAGTGCGACAGCCCCGCTCTTACTTGAACGCGCCCCGCTTTGACCTCTTCGACCAACCCGAAGCCGACGACAGGATAGACGTCCACGATAGGTCTCTCAGGAAGCGGTAAGCCGACCTCTGAAAAATCGCGTTGGAAGAGCTTGAGAAGGCGATTAACGACGCCCCTGGGGAGATGGCGCAACGTCCAGCTCGTCAACCGCGTCAACGTCTCCGACTTCGGATAAGGAACCATGCGCACGCCACTTCGCACGGCGATGTCTACTTCGATGCCTTGTCTAGCGAGCCCCACCGCGACCTCTGAGCCGGAGTTGCCGACACCGACGACGAGCACGCGCTGACCCGCAAAAGGCTCGGGGCGTTTGTAGTCCTTCGAGTGGAGAATCTGCCCGGTGAACTCGTTCTCGCCTGGAAAGTGCGGACGGTGCGGCGTGCTCCAAATGCCTGTCGCTGCGACTAAAACGTCTGCATTAAAATGACCCTTTGTCGTCATAAGCTGCCAACCGTCCTGGTAACGCGCCTCTTTGACCTGGACGCCGCTTGCGATAGGAAAACTAAAATGCGCCGCGTAATCCGTTAGATACTGCGCGACCTGCTCACCCGACGGGAAGGGTGGGTAGTGCTCGGGCATCGGCAGCCCCGGCAGCGCCGAGACCTCTTTTAAGCTGTGCAGATGCAGATGGTCGTAGTGCTGCCGCCAGGTTGCGCCCGCCGTCTCTTTTTCCAACAGTTGAAAGGGCAAACCTCTTTGCTGGAGGTAATAAGCGGTGGCGAGTCCGGCGGGGCCTGCGCCGACGATAAGAATCATGGGTTGATGTGGCGGAGAGAGGTAGACATCAGATTAGTGTAAGGGACGCACGCACCTCCGAAATGCCAGGTGTCTTACACGTAGCTGCTGTACTTATTCTTTTGAAGTGGATTTATACCCACCACGCCACCTCACATTCACCAAACACCACGACCTCTTCTTCCAACAGCGTCTTGACCTCTCTATAACGCGCCTCTTGTGTACCGGGGTTGCGGTGCACCTCCAACTGCGGCTTTTGCAGATTCAAAATCCAGTATTTGGGGATACCTGCGCCCGCATAGAGTTGCAATTTGGCCGTGCGGTCTGTTTGCAAGGTAGCGTTAGCGACTTCGATGATGAGCAGAACGTCTGCGGGAACAGGGTGGCGCTGTCGGTACTGTTCAGTAGGAGGCTTTAAGAGCATGACATCAGGTTGAGGTTCGCTCTCATCAACCTGGAGCGGACCTTGCGAGAAGACGGTGGCGTCTTCTCCGACGCACGCACTGAGTTGGTCGGATAAGCTCTTGACAGCGTAGTTGTGGGCGGGGCTGATGGGGTGCAGTTCTAGCACTACCCCATCAATAAGCTCATAGCGTTTATCCGCTTTGAGGACGCCGACCTCAGCCATTCTGTAGTAATCTCGAAGGCTAAAGCGCACGCTTTGAGGTTCGCCTAGTTCGTGTCGCGTTGCTCGAGTCGGTGCCACACTTAATATTATACAGACTCAGACCTCGACAGGCTTGACCACCACTTCCGGCTCATACCCCAAGTTCGGCGCGAGCCACCGCTCAACCTCACGCACGCTCATCCTTTTCCGCGCCGCGTAATCCTCAACTTGGTCACGCCCGATTTTCCCCACCGCAAAATAGCGCGACTCGGGATGCGCGAAGAGAAGCCCCGACACCGACGCGGCGGGGTGCATGGCGTAGCTCTCCGTGAGGTGAACGCCGATGCGCTCGGCGTTTAAGACGTCAAAGAGCGTGCCCTTCTCGGTGTGGTCGGGGCAGGCGGGGTAGCCGGGAGCGGGGCGAATGCCCCTGTAGCGTTCGCGAATCAGCGCGTCGTTGTCCAATGACTCGTCAGGCGCGTAGCCCCAATAAGAGGTGCGCACCCTTTCGTGGAGGTGCTCGGCAAAGGCTTCAGCGAGCCTGTCGGCTAAAGCTTTGACCATGATGGCGCTGTAGTCGTCGAGTTCCGCTTCGAACGTTTGGGCAAGCTCATCTGCGCCGAGACCTGTGGTGACGGCGAAACCGCCGATGTAATCCGCGACGCCCGAATCTTTGGGTGCGACGTAGTCCGCAAGGGCTAAATTAGGTTGTCCTTCACGCTTGCCGACCTGCTGACGCAGCGTATGCAAAGAGGTCAAAACGTTCGTGCGGGTGTCATCGGTGTAAAGCTCGAGGTCATCCCCCACGCTGTTCGCCGGATAGAACCCAAAGACCGCTTTCGCCGTCAATAACTTCTTCTCGACAATCTCTTTCAAGAGGTTCTGCGCGTCCGCAAAGAGCTTTTTAGCCTCCACGCCGACGACTTCATCCTCTAAAATCTGCGGATAACGTCCTGCGAGTTCCCAGGCGATGAAGAAGGGCGACCAGTCGATGTAGGGGACGAGCGTTTCTAAAGGATAGTTCTCTAAAACCTTTGTGCCTAGAAAAGAGGGTTTAGTAGTATCCGTTTGCGTCCAGTTAAATTTACGCTGTCTCGCCTGTGAAAGAGGTAAGAGTTTGCGCGTACTCTCCCTCGAGCCGTACTGTGCTCTCACCTTGTCGTATTGCGTTCTAGTTTCGGCTTCTAAAACCTCTTTCGCGTCCGAATCGAGCAAACGGGAGACGGTGGAGACGCTTCTCGAGGCGTCCAGCACGTGCAATGCCAGGTTGCTATATGAAGGCGCGATTTTAACGGCGGTGTGAGCCCTCGAGGTCGTCGCGCCACCGATAAGAAGCGGCACGTTGAATTTCTGCCGCTCCATCTCTTTGGCGACGTGCACCATCTCATCCAACGAGGGCGTAATCAGCCCTGAAAGCCCAATCACGTCCGCGTCCTCATCTTTAGCAGTTTGCAAAATCTTCGCCGCCGAGACCATCACGCCGAGGTCAATGATTTCGTAGTTGTTGCACGCCAAGACCACACCGACGATATTTTTGCCGATGTCGTGCACGTCGCCCTTCACGGTTGCCAGCACGACTTTGCCTTTGCCGCTCCCTTGCGCGTCGGGGTCGAGGTTCTTTTCAGCTTCTAAATAAGGCTGCAAGTACGCCACCGCTTTTTTCATGACCCGCGCACTCTTTACGACCTGCGGCAAGAACATCTTGCCCGAGCCGAAGAGGTCGCCGACGATGTTCATGCCGTCCATCAGCGGACCTTCGATGATCTCTAAGGTCTTCGTGTAGGACGAACGCGCCTCTTCCGCGTCTTGCTCGATGTAATCGGTAATCCCTTTGACGAGCGCGTGCGACAACCTCTCCTGCACACTTTCCTGCCGCCACGTTTCATCTTTTACCGCAACTTTCCCCTTGCTTTTAACCGTTTCCGCGAAGTCCACCAGCCGCTCGGTGGCGTCCTCACAGCGGTCAAAGATGACATCTTCGACGAGTTCTAAGAGGTCTTTGGGGATTTCCGCGTAGACCTCTAACATCCCCGCGTTGACGATGCCCATATCCATCCCGGCGTCCACTGCGTGATAGAGAAAGGCCGCGTGCATCGCCTCGCGCACGGCGTTGTTGCCGCGAAACGAAAAGGAGAGGTTCGAGACGCCGCCCGAGACGAGTGCGTGGGGGAGGTTCGCTTTAATCCAGCGGGTCGCCGCGATGAAGTCAATCGCGTAGCGGCGGTGCTCCTCGATGCCCGTGGCAATCGCTAAGATATTCGGATCGAAGATGATGTCTTGTGGGGGAAAGCCGACCTCATTCACGAGAATATTATAGGCGCGTTCGCAGATTTGGATGCGGCGTTCAAAGGTGTCCGCCTGACCCGTTTCATCGAACGCCATCACCACAACAGCCGCGCCGTAGCGCCGAATGAGCCGCGCTTGCTGCTTGAAGACCGCTTCGCCTTCTTTTAAGGAAACCGAGTTGACGATGCCCTTGCCTTGGAGCCGCTTTAGGCCCGCTTCAATGACCGACCACTTAGATGAGTCCACCATGATGGGTAGCTTGGCGATGTCGGGCTCGGCGGCGATGAGGTTCAAAAACGTGACCATCGCTGCTTCGGAGTCCAACATCCCTTCATCCATGTTCACATCTATAAGCTGCGCTCCGCCCTCGACTTGGTTGGCGGCGACGGACAAGGCTTCCTCGTAGTTGTCCGAGGTGATGAGCCGCGCAAACTTCTTCGAGCCCGTGACGTTGGTGCGCTCGCCGACGTTGACAAAGTTTGTTTCGGAGCGAATGATGAAGGGTTCTAAGCCGGAGAAGCGGGGGCGCGGCTCAACCTCCGGTGGAACTCGAGCCTCGTACTTCGCCGCCACCGCCGCAAATGCCGCAATATGCTCCGGCGTCGTCCCGCAACACCCGCCGACGATGTTGAGCCAGCCGTTCTCTAAAAAAGTCTCCAACGTTGACGCCATCATCTCCGGCGTCTCGTCGTACTCGCCAAACGCATTCGGCAAACCCGCATTTGGGTGGACGCTCGTGTAAATCGGCGCAAGCTGTGACAACTCTTCGACATAAGGACGCAGTGCCTCCGGTCCCAACGCACAGTTGAGCCCGGTGGAGAGTAAAGGCGCGTGCGAGACCGAAATCCAAAACGCCTCTAAAGTCTGTCCCGACAACGTGCGCCCGCTCGCGTCGGTAATCGTCCCCGAAATCATCAGCGGCAACCGCTTGCTTTGTTGCTCAAAGACCTCTTCGGCGGCGAACAGGGCTGCTTTACAGTTGAGCGTATCGAAAACCGTCTCGATCAGCAAGAGGTCCGCGCCGCCGTCCATGAGCCCGCGTATCTGCTCGCTGTAAGCGGTCACGAGGTCGTCGAAATCTACGGCGCGAAAGCCGGGGTTGTTCACATCGGGTGACATGCTCGAGGTGCGGTTCGTCGGGCCGATGGCACCGGCGACAAAGCGTGGTTTGTCCGGTGTCGAAAAGGCGTCGGCGGCGCGGCGGGCGAGGCGGGCGGCTTCGACGTTCAACTCGTAGATGACCTCACCGAGTCCGTACTCGGCGAGCCCGACCGAGGTGGCGTTAAAGGTGTTGGTCTCTATGATGTCCGCCCCCGCCGCTAAATACGCCCGGTGAATCCCTTCGATGAGATGAGGTTGGGTCAGACAGAGCAAATCGTTTGCGCCCGCTAAGAGGTGTGTGTGGTTTTTGAAACGCTCGGCGCGGAAATCCGCTTCTGAGAGTGTGTGCTGCTGAATGGTCGTGCCCATCGCGCCGTCTAAGACGAGGATGCGTTTTTCGAGTTGTGTTCGTACGTGTGTGTGAATATCGGTCACGGTTCACCTGCTGTAACCAAGTTCAGCCATCGTGACATGTCTACTCGGTGAAGATAGCCGCTTAGATGAAAGCGGCGTAGGGGCTAGTTTAACAAAAAGCGCCTACTCGTGTCTCGAGCACCCTCACAAAAGATTAGGTCGGCATCCCAGCGCACTAAGTCTTTCCCTGAGAAGCTGAGATGCCGATCTATAACTTTCTAAGCGAAGGTAAGGTGTCCCATTTTCTGTTAGCAGCTCCATAACATATTGAGGCAAAGTGCCACAGATCTCAGTTCGAAGAACTAGCGGGCTTTCATTACTTAATGTGCGTGGTAGTTACGCAGTTTTCCGTAGGAAACATCGCTTTATACGGCAAGAGTGTTGCTTCGCAAAACTTACGTACACTCAAACCAAATGATACCTGCTATATGTATGCAAAACCAACTCACGTTCTTCACGAGCATAGCGTCTCTATACAAGGCGTGGTGCACTGTCAGTAAAAGTGGTCATAAGGTGTTCATACGGTTATGGGGTTATCCAACGACTAACGCCCTAAGCCAAGAAATTCTTGCCAAGAGAGCCTCGTCCTTTCGATAGCCGCCGCCGCTTGCCGCGCGTCACTCGTCTGACCGTAGTTGAGTAGACCAACTAAGACTACACCCCCTACCGTATTACCAACAACGACGATACTAAAGAAGCGAGCAGCTTCAAGGAAGCTCGCGCCGCCGATAAAGACCAGGTGGAGCACCTCGCACGCGCTGATGATGCAGTGGAAGAGGTCGGCGGTAGGGATGAGCAGCATCAACAGGTAAACGATAAAGATGCGCGCTGTAATGCTCCTCGCAGCGTGGTTAAGCTAGACCATACTGGCGACGATAAAGCCAGCTGCTTGCGCTTTGAGGTAGAGCGCAAGGGTTGGGATGCTGAGGGCGTGCTCGGCAAACTGAACTGCCGCCTCCGCAGCCCCTGGCGTCAGCACTGCAGGCACACCCGTGAGATAAGCCACGACAGCTACGCCAATGAGGTTGCCTAAAAGCGCCATACCCCAAATTCTAAAGAGGTTGGGCAGTGAGGTGAGGCGTGTTAGAACGAGCGTGACCGGGGTCAGAGTGTTCTCGGTAAAGAGCTGATAGCGCCCGATGACGATCAAGATAAAACCTATCGGATAGAGAAGGCTGCCCGTAAAGGTTCCCCCCACGATACCTGTGAGGGACGCTCTAGCTAAAAACGTGAGTCCGATGGCGAGCCCCGCCGATATGCCGCTGACGAGGAGCAGACGGGCGGGACGCCCTATCTCCTCGGCGGCGGCAGCGGTAATGCGCTGAAAAATCTCGTTGGCGGAGAAAACGTCGCGGAGCGCTTTACCCGTTGCGGGTGCGCCAGCATCCGAGAAGTCCTGAGACGGCTCAGCCACACCAAAGACCTGAAGACGGAACGTCCCAACGCTTATCTGGGGGAGTCAAGTGCGCCTATTTGTTCTAAGATTTTTGATTGGTCAGTTACGCCCCAACGCTCTTTGACCTTGCCGTTCTCCATGCGTGCGAGCTGCATCGCGGGCGCTTCAATTCGTCGTCCAGTAGGTGCTATGCCCATAAATTCGCCTTGGTGTGTACCGCGCAAAGTGTAGCGCATGGTGACATAGTCGTCAAACGCGACCATCTCTTCGACGCTCGGCTCGAGGTCGGGAAACGCCGTGCGAAAGACGCGGAAGAAGTCTTTAAGACCCTCAACGCCCGGACCTTGGAAGGGTGCGGGATCATGATCTACAAAATCGTCGGCTAAAATTTCATCTAAAACGTCAACGTCGCCCTTGCCAGCAACCTCTTGTCCCCAGCGTTCGTGGAGTTTGATGTTATCTTCTTGGCTCATCGCTCCTACTTTCCTGTGAATCCGTCTTCAATTGAATTTGCCATCAACTAAATCTGTCAGCAGCGTAAAGGGCACGCGGCTCGCGCAACCTCTTTGAGAGGTGTGGACGGCGTACCCTTGCCGAAGAACCTAGAAGACGCTGCCTAGGCGCTTCTCGCTTGCTCCTGATGCTTCCCTTCAGCGAACTCTTCGACAATCTTGGCGCAAAAAGCGGGCAGGTCGTCGGGGTTGCGGCTGGTCACTAAGCCCTGGTCCGTTACGACCTCTTGGTCCACCCATTCGCCGCCCACGTTGCGGATGTCCGTTTGGAGGGTCGGAAAAGAGGTCAGCTTGCGCCCCTTAAGCACATCTGCCTCAACCAGCGTCCAGGGACCGTGACAGATGACACCTACAGGTTTTGCCTGCTCGAAAAAGCTGCGCACAAAGGCGACTGCGTCCTCGTTGCCACGTAGCTTGTCCGCGCCGACACAGCCGCCCGGTACGACGAGGCCATCGAAATCAGCGGCGGAGACCTCACCGAAGGTCTTGTCTACCTGGAAGCTGTCGCCGGGTTCTAAATCGTTGTTGACAGCTTGAACGTTCCCTGTTTGGGCGCTAACGACGGTAACGCTTGCGCCCGCGTCCTCTACGGCTTGCTTGGGTTTCTCAAATTCGGGCTGCTCTGTGCCGGCTGGAGCGATGAGAATAGCGATGTTTTTGCCCTGCAGTTCGTTCGCCATGTGTTACCTCTTTCGTGAATAGGTTCTGAGTGAAGCTCGAGGTCCTAGCCTCGAGCTTCCCCTCTCGTTTGCTAGTTCGATAATCCTGGCTTCAGCACAACTTTCGTCCAACCCTCGTCGCGGTTGTCGAAGTTTTTATAAGCGTCAGGCGCGGCCTCTAAGGACAACTCATGCGACACCAAGAAGGCAGGGTTCGCGCCTTTCTTGTGAATGAGCCGCATCAGTTCACGGTTATAGTTCTTGACGTTCGCCTGCCCCGTACCCATGCGCTGCCCCTTGAGGAAGAAAAGCCCCATGTCAAAGGCGATTTGCCCGTGTTCCATCAGCTCAGTCGCGGGCTGCGGGTCTTCGGGTACGAAGAGCCCAACCACGCCAATCGAGCCCGTAGCCCGCACCGACTTGACGAGGTTATTCATGGTCAGGTTCGGAACCTCATGGCCTTGCGGGTCGTGCGCCTGCCAACCAACACACTCGCAGCCCCGGTCAGTGCCGACCCCATCCGTTAGTTCCATGAGTTGCTCGACAGGGTCGCCTTTAGAGTCGTCGATGGGGATCGCACCGATCTGTTCGGCTAAGCGCAAGCGGTCAGGGTGACGGTCTACGAGAAAGACCTCGCTCGCGCCTTTGAGCGTCGCGGAGTACGCTGCCATCAGCCCCACCGGGCCTGCGCCGTACACGACCACCGATTCCCCTGGTTTTAGTCCAGCTAGCTCGGTAGCGTGGTAGCCCGTCGGCCAGATGTCGGCGAGCATGGAGTAGTCGTTCTCCTTCTCCTGGGCGTCCTCGGGTAATACCAGACAGTTGAAGTCGGCAAAGGGTACGCGCAGATATTCAGCCTGTCCGCCGTTATAAGGTCCCATCTGCGCGTAGCCGTACGCGGCTCCGGCGAAGCCTGGATTTGCTGTTAAGCAAAAGCCCGTAAAGCCCTTCTCGCAGTTCACGCAGAAACCACAGCCGATGTTAAACGGCAAGCAGACGTAGTCGCCGACCTTTACGCGCGTGACCCCGCCCCCAACCTCGACAACTTGCCCTAAGTTCTCGTGACCCAAGACCTTGCCGTGCTCAACGCCGGTGCGCCCTTCATACATGTGCAAGTCCGAGCCGCAGATGTTTGTCGTAGTGATTCTGACCAAAACATCGGTCGGCTGCTCAATCTGCGCGTCCGGTACGTCTTGGATAGATACGTCGTTCGGTCCGTTATAAACAAGTGCTCGCATATTGCCCCTCCCGGAAAGTTATCTCGACATCTCTGAAGGCCGCCCTCTGTAGTTTCTGGAACGGCCCTTGTACGGTTTGGTCCTCTTACTGAAGTTCTCTGGCCCAGTTTAAGATGATCTGATTAGCCAACTCTGCCGCTTCAATAATCGAGGCGTGTGACGCGCCTGGAATAATTTCTAAGGTGGCGTTAGGAATGGCGTCCGCCATGTTCTGAGCTAGGGTGACGGGTGTGAGGGTATCCTCTAAACCAAAGAGAATCAGTGTGGGCACTTCAATGGTGCTGTAAACGTCCGTGTTGTCTTCGCGCAGGGCTAAAGCCACGCCGCCACCCGACGCGCCGTTCACCGAGGCAGCTTCAATAAGGCTGCCGAGATAGCTCACCAATTCGGGGTTGTTCTGGCGCGTGTCGCCCGTGAGCATATCTTTCATCAGAAAGGGGACCAAAGAGGCCACGCCCACTTGCCGTGCCTGCTCGCCCGTGCCGAGCCAGAGGTTAGCCTCTGCGACTACGGCGGGGATAGCGGCGGTGTCATTGAAGATGAGCCCGGTGAAGCGCTCGGGCGCTTGGCTATACATCTCGAAAAGCGTCCAGCCACCCATCGACATGCCTAGGACGGTGGCTTGCTCGAGCTCGAGTTCATCCATCACCGCGAACATGTCCGCAGCGTAGGTCTCAATTGAGGCAATACCATTGGGCGCTTCGCTCTGGCCGAAGCCGCGCAGGTCGGGTGTAACAACCTGATAGCCCGCCCCGACAAGCGCGCCGACGTTATCTCTAAAGAGCCCCGAGTTGAGCGGGTAGCCGTGAATCAGCATCATCGGTTCACCCTCACCCTGCACCTGATAGTAGATGCGGGCTCCGTCGGGGCGTTCGACGAAGCCTTCGGTAGCGGACCCGCCCGTATCCCCGCCCGTCTGCGCAACTGCGAGCGTGAGAAAAAGTGCTAGAGACAAAAGTGTGAAAGACAAAGTGAGTTTCTTGATGGTTACCCCTCCAAATTGTGTTGCGAGAACTGATGTATTACAAAAACTAGTCAAGCGAACTGACAGACCGATTGGGCGTCTGTTCGCTAGCTTCAAGGTAGAACACTTGAGTTAAAGACCTTACCCTTCGGCTAGTCATTCAAACCCCATGTCTAACCCTACCGCTACCCCCCTCTACAATCTAAAGTGAAGCGTTCACTTCACTTTTAATCTAAAGCTAGAAGCGAGTGGCGTTTTGTAGCTTAGGGTAGAATGTCTTCATAGGAGACCCGTTTGCCCCTCGCCGACTACCAAGCCGAGATAAGAGAAGAGAAGCGCACTGCCCTGCTGGACGCGGCCAGGGCCGCCTTCCTAGCACGGGGTTTTGCCCGCTCGTCGGTAAACGCTATCGCGGAGGACGCAGGCGTCTCCATCGCAACCCTGTACAAACACTTCGGCACGAAAGAGGACCTCTTCGGCGCGGTGGTAGGGCGCATGTGGACCGAGTTGCGCGGCAGGCTAGACCTAGCGCAACTCGGCACGCTCGCCCCTGCGGACGCCCTCTACCTTATCGGCAACGAGTACGCCGAGTTTTTGGGTCGCGCAGGCGTCAAGGAACTCTTCCGCGTCATTATCGCCGAAGCCGAGCAGTTCCCGGAGTTGGGTGAGAAGCTCTACGAGCACGGGAAAGAAGCGTACTTGGAGAAGCTAGGGTGCTACTTAGAGGAGCGCGTAGACGCTGACGAGTTAAACGTTGACGACGTAACGCTGGCGAAGCGGCAGTTTTTGGGCATGATCAATGACGCTGTGTTCTGGCCCAAGCTACTCCTTGTCGAGCACGAAATGAGCCGCGAAGCGTGCGAAGAGATCGTGCGGGGCGCAGTGACGACCTTTTTAGCGCGGTACGGCGAAAAAAGGTCGCCGTGAATTAGCGCCTATTTTTAGCGCGTTGCTCACCCCTTTGGACCTTCTCTACGCATAACTCACAACCTCTTCTATGGGCTCCAAAAACTCCCCCAACAGCGCCGTGCGCCCGAGCGGATAGACGTGAACGCCGTCCACACCGAGGGTGCGTAAATCCGTGACGAGTTGCTTCGTCCAGCGAAGCCCAGCAACTTGCCCATCCGCTTCCAACCTCTTGGTAAGCTCATCCGGCACGTTGCACCATTTGGAGACATTCTTCGCCATCTTCGCACTTCTCACGGGCAAAACGCCGTAGAGCACAGGGGCGGGCGCTCTGCCGCCGAAAGCGTTTTGGAACCTCAGCACGTCATCAATACTGAAAATAGGCTGAGTTTGAAAGAAGTTCGCCCCCGCTTCTAGTTTAGCGTTGAATTTGGAGACCTCGACTTCTAAATCTTTGGCGCTTGGGTTGGCAGCAGCGGCAACCGTGAGGTTCGTGGGCGTCTCCAAGTCGCGCCCTTGCGTCTTGCCCTGATTAAGACGCTTCACAAGGCGAATGAGCCCGAGCACGTCTACGTCAAAAACGCCTTTAGCATCAGGATGGTCACCTCTTGTAGGTGGATCGCCCGTCAGGGTGAGGACGTTGTTGACACCTAGCGCGGCTGCGCCTAAAAGCTCACTTTGAAGGGCCAGCACATTGCGGTCACGGCAGGTAAAATGAAAGGTCGCTTCCAGGTCAAAACGAGTTTGAATAAGGTGCGCCAACGCGACCGGGCTCATGCGCAAGTTCGCCATCGGCGCGTCCGAGATGTTCACGGCGTGAACGTAAGGCTTAACCTCTTCGGCTTGGCGGTAGGCTCTGCTCGGGTCGGCGCTGCGGGGGGGCTCGAGTTCCGCCGTAACAACAAATTCCCGACCGAGCCGTTCGGTGAAAGAGAAGCTCATGCGCGACCCTCTATATCTATAACCATATTGAGTACGCTGCCAACTAAGCAATGAGTCATGTCATTCTGTTCACGAAGTCGGGCGTTAAGCCTTGCGGAGCGCCAGCGGAGTCGAAGAATCTCTGACCTTGCCGACTCCTCTGCTAGAGAGTGCAAGGCGAGACCCTTCGACAACCGGGCTACGCCTAACTGCGTGAACAGGGTGACAGCAGTGCTGCAGAAGTTAATTGATAGTGTATTGAGTGCATAGATAGATGCCACAACAAACCCTCCTAAGGAACATGCGTGAATTCAAGAAGGGTCAAAGCGAGAGCCTTCTCATCTGTCCAAACGAAGAGGTCATCGTGACCTTCATTCGGCTGGAAGAAGCACCCGCTTATATGAAAGCTGGTTGCTGCAGCGTCTTAGGGCCAGGTCCCTCGGCTGCTCTGGATGAGGCTCGAGCCTAGAGGTAGAAGCGTGGGCTCGAGTATCAAAATCTCGGCTTAGACACGCCGAGTTCAGCTAGTAGCCCATTGTGACGTGTTTGCTGGCTCAGCGTCAAGCCGGGGGCGCATTTCATGAACGCATGAGCGTGCAGCAGATTCCGGTCAGGGTGCGTTCAGCCCCCTTGAGCTAGATTTCGTCTATGAACTATTACACAGCTTCAGATTTGTTCGCCGCCGCGCCGCTCATGGGAGGCGCTCTAAGCACGTCTGACGCGCTGGACGCGCAGCTCTTCGGCTCGCCGCGCCTCTCGTGGCGAGGTGCGCCGCTGCGCCTCGTCTCACAGAAAGGGAGCGCCCTACTCTATGTGCTCGCCGCCACGCCCGAAGGCTTGACGAGAGACGAACTCGCTGAACTGCTCTGGGGACCGGGCCGCTACGCGAACTTGCGCCAGGCGCTCTATCAGCTTCGGCAACTGCCGGGGGCGCGGGCGTGGCTTCACGACGACGAACGGCGGGTGCGCGTGGCGGTGAAAAGTGACCTGACGCGCTTTCGCGCCGCGCTGAAAGCGCAGCGCTACGCCGAGGTCCTCGAGCTGTCTGAAGGGGCGCTACTAGGGGATGTCCGGGTCGCCGACGCGCCTGCGTTCGAGGATTGGCTCAGCGAGCGCCGCTCGTCCGTAGAGGACGAGCGCCGCGCCGCGCTGCGCGGCGAAGTCGCGCGGTTAGAGGCGCGCGGCGACCTCTCGGGGGCTTTAGAACTGACCCGACATCTCATCGCGCTCGAGCCCCTAGACGAGACGAGCTACCGCGCCGCCATGCGGCTCCACTACCGTCAGGGCGACTTGGCGGCGGCTTCTGAGCAGTTCGCCGCGTGTCGGCGCGTGATGATGCTCGAGCTGGGCGTGGAGCCCCTGTCCGAGACCTTAGAACTCGCGCACCTCATCGAGAAGAGCCGCGCGGAGGGCCTGCCGCAGCAGAGCGCGACGCTCCCGCTGCAACTGCTGCGGCCCCCGCACCTCGTCGGGCGAGGGGAGGTCTGGGCGCAGATGCTGGCGGCGCAAAGAGCGGGTAAGGTGATCTTTTTGGAGGGCGTAGCGGGCGTTGGTAAGACGCGGCTGCTGCGCGACTTCACCCGGCATCTGGGGTCAGCCATCTTCAATGAGGCGAGACCGGGCGACGTTCATTCGCCCTACATCGTCCTCGCTAGAGGTCTGCACCGCTTTCTCGCAGCGCACCCCGAAGTTCAGCTAGCGGACTGGGAGCGCTTAGCCTTGGCGCGGCTCTTGCCACAGCTACCTCAAGAGAACACCCAAGAGGTCCCACAGGGCTTCTTAGCGCACGCCTCGCATATGCACAGATACACCCCTGGGCTCACCCCGTCACCTTTGGACACCCCCGGCAAGTGCTTGCGCTTCACCGAGGCGCTCACCTCGCTCTTCGAGCGGATGCGGCGCAGCGTCGCCGCGTTGCCCGCTGACGATATTCATTACATCGACCACGCCAGCCACAGGCTCGCCGCCCAAGTATTCGCTCAGCTTGTGACCCGCTCAGCGTCCGCCGCCATCATCGTCGCCTATAGGCCCGAGGAGACGCCGGAAGGCTTTGAGCGCTACGTCGCGCCGCTTTTAGAGTCGGGCGTAGGGGTGCGCCTCAAGGTGGAACCGCTCGACTCGAGCGCCGTGGGGGAACTCGTGGAAAGTTTAGGGCTGCCCGGCGGCGTCGAGCTGGCCCGCCGCTTGCACCGCTACGCGGGCGGCAACCCCATGTTGACCTTGGAGACGCTCAAGAGCATGAAGCGCAGTGGCGACCTCAAGGCCGCGCCCCTCCTCGACCTCTCCACCCTTGATCTCCCTATCTTTGACCTTCACGCGCCTAGCCAGGCGGGTGCGCTCATCCGCCGCCGCCTGGAGACGCTCTCACCGCTCGCCTTGCGCGTTGCGCGGGCCAAAGCGCTCAGCCAAGGGCAGGTTAGCGTGGACGTTCATACCTTAGCCGACATCGTCGAGATGACCCCCTTAGCTGTCGCCGAGGGGTTGGAGGAACTCGAACACGCCCAGGTCTTAGCGGGTGAGCACTTCGTACACGACCTCATCTACGAGGCGGTCTTGGCGCATATACCTAGGGCGCTCGCACGAATCCTCCACGAACGCACCGCGCTCGTCCTCGAGGCCCAGGTCGCGCGTCAACCCGAGCGAATCGCGCAGCACTGGTTAGGCGCACGCAAGGGCGAAAAAGCGGCTCCCTACCTCCTGCAAGCGGCCCTCGCCGCGCGGCACATTCGCGCTGACAAAGAGGCGCGGCTGCGCTACTTTCAGACGCTCTGGTGCACGAGTGAGTCCAGCGACTTTGCCCAACGCGCTGAGGCGAAAGCGCTGAGGAAAAGGGCGCTCAAAGGACTCAGCACGCTCGCCGACCTGACGCACGACGTTGCGCTCAAGCGGGAGGTGTTGAGGCGGCTCGAGGCGCTAGGCGCGAGCTACTTAGCAGACCCTTCTCGAGCGCCGTGCCACACTTTGGAGTAGAGGCCGTGGGTTGGAGGGGGTACGGTTTCCGGGTCATCCCCATAGGAATAACCCTGAGCGAAGAGCCTTCAGCGTCAAGTAATCAATGAACCATGTCATTCTGAGCCCTACAGCGAGCTATAGAATAGACTCCACCCTCATTAGGGCAGGTTCCATGAAGTAGAAGAATCTCCATTTGCCTCCCCCACTGACACAGAATGAGTTGCGAGACCCTTCGACAAGCTCAGGGTGACACACTACTGCTGTCATTCTGAGCGAAGCAAAGCGGAGTCGAAGAATCTCTGACCTTGCTGACTCTTTTAGCAGAGATTGCAAGGCGAGACCCCTCACGGAGTCTATCCTGTCAAGGGCTCGGGGTGACATAGTGAAGCGTAGGACGCCCTGAATTTGCTCGAGGTAGCAGGGTATACTAGGGGCCGACTTCACCATGTTCCTAGCCAGGGAGCATCCAAGGGACAACAATGGACTTATTTTCGTGGGTCAGCACTCCCGAAGCGTGGGTTGCGCTCCTCACCCTCACCCTCTTAGAAATCGTACTAGGTATAGATAACATCGTCTTCATCTCCATCGTCTCGTCGAAATTGCCCGAAAAGCAGCAGCCCAGAGCGCGTAACGTGGGTCTCTTTTTGGCGATGTTCACGCGTGTCGCCCTGCTCTTTTCCATCAGTTGGATCATTGGCCTGACCGAGCCTCTTTTTACCGTGTTGGGTCAGGAGATTTCCGGGCGCGACCTCATCTTGTTGGCGGGTGGGCTTTTCCTCATCGGTAAAGCGACCCAGGAGATTCACCAGAAGTTGGAGGGCGAAGAGGGGCATGACAGCAAGCGCGTGGCCCCCTCCTTTACCGCCGTTATCGTACAGATTCTGATCTTAGATGTGGTCTTCTCGCTCGACTCAGTCATTACGGCTGTCGGCATGGCCGACGATCTCGGGGTGATGGTGACAGCCGTCGTGATTGCGGTGGGCATTATGCTCATCTCGGCGGGGCCTATCAGCACCTTTGTCGAAGAGCATCCTACGGTCAAGATGTTGGCGCTCTCGTTTTTGATTCTCATCGGCGTGTCCTTGGTCGCGGAGAGCTTTGAGCAGCACATCCCTAAAGGCTACATCTACTTCTCGATGGGCTTCGCCGTTTTTGTCGAGATGATCAACTTGCGTCTGCGCGGAAGCAAGCCCGTGAAGCTGCATCAACCTTATACGGAGGAGAGCGCGACTGAAAGCGGACGGGCGGCGAGCAATGACTAAGACGTTGAAAGCAACGAGCAATCCCCTTTCGGGGTTACGCAGTCTCCCGATTACGAAGTTTTCGCGAATGCGAAAGGAACCGATTACAAAGTTTTCACAGAAGCGAAACGGCGAGTTGAAAGTAAGAAACCAAACGCCTTTCACTTTTAACGTATTTGGAACTCATCGCAGGTTTATCTATGCGCACTAAATTCGTCAGCACTTGGGACGCACTCTTAGCGAGCTACTGGTTCTTGCCGGGTCTAATGACCTTGGGCTCGGTCCTTCTCGCTACGCTTATGGTGTGGCTTGACACGGGCGACGACAAGCTCACCTGGTTGCGCAATATCCCGTTCATCTACCTCAATCAGCCCGACGGCGCACGCGCCTTGCTCTCGACGATTTCAGGCTCCATGATCGGCGTGGCGGGCGTGGCCTTTTCCATCACGATGGTCGTTTTATCGCTCACCTCGGGGCAATACGGGCCGAGGCTTTTAGGCAACTTCATGCGCGACCGGGGCAATCAGTTCGTTTTAGGCAGCTTTATCGGCACCTTTATCTACTGTCTGTTAGTATTACGCACCATACGCTCGGCGGACGAAAGCGCCGCGTTGACCTCGTTTGTACCGCACCTCGCGGTGACGTTTTCGGTGCTCTTAGCTGCGTTTAACCTGGGCGTGTTTATCTACTTCATCCATCACACAGCGGAGTCCATTCAGGCGTCGAGTATCATCACCAACATCGCTAAAAGTTTAGAGGGACTCATCAAGCAGATTTACCCCGAAGAGCAGCTTTCACACCAAAGAGGTCTCAGCGATGAGGCGCTCGATATCGCCATGACGATTCCCGCCAACTTCGACGAGGAAGCGCGGGACGTGCCGATGGAGCACAGCAGCTATCTACAAACGGTGGGCACAGACAGGCTGGTCGCGGCGGCCAAAGAGCACGGCGTCATTGTCAACGTGCCGCACCGACCCGGCACCTTTCTGGTCGAGCGCAGATCGCTCTTGCAAGTGTGGCCCAGTGAGCGCTTAACGGACGACCTCGAGGGGGAGCTGCGTGCCTCGTTCACGTTCGGTCCGCGCCGCACGCCGCTGCAAGACTTCGACTTCTTGTTCGACCAACTGACCGAAGTGGCGCTGAGAGCGCTCTCACCGGGCGTAAACGACCCCGTGACGGCGATTGAATGCATCAACCGCATCGGCGCAGGCTTCAACCTGCTCGCCTCGCGCAAACCGCACTCGCCGTATTTCTGCGACGACGAGGACAAGCTCCGGCTTATCTACACGCAGGTCAACATCACCGATTTAGTCAAAAACACGTTCGGGCCGCTGCGCCGCTTTAGTGGCGACAGCATGATGGTATCGCTGCATCTTTTAGAGACGATCAAAGCTTTAAGAGCGATCAACGACCATCCCGAACTCGGCGACGCGCTTACCGAACAAGCCGATCTTATCTTAGAGGTTGCCAAAGATGTTCTTATCGAAGCGGATTTGGAAACGGTACACCGGGCGCATGGAGAGGCTACCGCAACGCAAGACGCGCTAGACCCGCCAGTACGGAAGGTGGGGTTTTGAGCGGGAGTTGCCAGGCTTTAGGAGTGCACTTCGCAAAATTTGTCACGCGCTCCAAAAGCTCGGCGAAGGTTTTTTCGGGGATATTGAGGGGCGGGGTGAGGCGCAAGGTGGCGCTCGAGTTCAGCGTGTAACACCCGTGCACCCCCGCCTGATGGAGCAGCCGCAAGGCCAACGCGCTACCGAGTTGGGACGGCAACTCGCCCGCTAAAACCTTGGAGGAAACGACAGGCTGAAGCTGCAAGGCGAAGAGCATCCCCGCGCCGCGCACCTCTCTGATGAGGTCGGGGTAAGCGTTTTGCAGGTTTTTAAGCCGTGCTAAGCCATGCTCGCCGAGCTGTCTCGAGCGCTCAACCAAGCCCTCTTCCACAATGATTTCTAACGACTTGAGCCCCACCGCCATCGCCAACGCGCCGCCGCCAAAGGTGTTCGAGTGACGTTTGCTCTGCAGACCGCCCAGCATCGTCTTATAGACCTCGCGCCGCGCAATAGTTGCGCCAATGGGGAGGACGCCGCCGCCGAGCGGTTTGGCGAGCGTCATGATGTCGGGGTCTAAACCGCCCGCAAGACTCGCGAACCAATGACCACAGCGGCCTAAGCCGGTCTGAACTTCGTCGGCAATCACCAGAACGCCACGCTCACGGAGCGCGTTCACCGCAGGTAAGAAGTCAGGCGGCGGCTGAATCACCCCGCCCTCGCCCTGAATGGGCTCTAAGAGGATGCCGATGAGCGTGTCCGCGCCAAGCTCAGCCACCTTGTCCTCCAACGCTTGCGCGTCACCATAAGGAAGCGTGACGACGCCGCCGAGCAAGGGTCTAAAAGGCGCTTGATACTCCTCGTTGGGCGTGAGCGAGAGTGCGCCCGCCGTCTTGCCGTGATAGCCCCGCGTAAAGTTGATGAGGTGCGTTCCGCTGGGCCGCGCTGTCCGCGCGAACTTGAGGGCTGTCTCGATAGCCTCCGTACCGCTGTTGGAGAAGAAAACTTGTGAGTCGTGATGGCTCGGCGCGTAGAAGGAGAGCAGCGCGATGAGGTTCGTCTCTAGCGCCGCCCGCCACGCTGAGACCGACTGCTGCGGCAAGCTCATGCTGGTACTCGTCCCCAAATGGGTCTGGATAAAGTCAGTAAGAGGTCCGTAGCGCTCACCGAAAGGTAAGGCCGCGTAACCGCCCGCATTGATGAGGTGTTGTCCGCGCTCGTCTCTCAGTTCCCAGGGATTCAAGACCTCGAACGGACCCGCGATGCCCAAGACCTCGAGGATGCGCACCAAGTCGCCGTTGCCGTGGGCTTTCTCGAGCCCCAACGCCCGCCCCCCCAAGCTCGGCACGTCACCCGTTTTAATCGGCAAGCTAGGCGATGAACTGGCTGGACGCGAAGAGGTCACAGCGCGTTTTGCTTCGGTTACTTTGGCTTTTGCATGTTTAACATACACACTATTGCGGCTGCTCGACAATCCGGTTGCCCGCCTGGTCGGTGACGATGATCTCTAGCCCCGCCCGCGCTACGTCCAGCGAAAAGGAGACTTGGGGTGCGGGAATAAACGAAATATCCGTGCCGCTCACGCTGACGCGCCCGACCTGGTCGTTGTCCCGCGCCACGCCCACCACGCGCACGCGGTCCTCAGCCAAGCCCTCGACCCCGGTAATCTCCAAGGTCGGCGGCGTGGTGTCGATTTCTAGTGGAAAGTCGAGCGCCGTGACGCGCCCGTCTATGTCCGTCACCTCAATCGTCGAGGCCCACTGCCCCTCCCCCACCGACTGCGGAATAAAGGCGAAGCGCACCAACTTCTTGTCGCGCTGCCCCTCGTAGATACGTTCAGCCAAGAGGTCGAGCCCGTTGACACGTACCGAACGAATACCCTCGTCGTCCAGCGCGTAGCCACTGATTTGCAAGTTCTCAGCGGTTCGCACCGTGCCGCTTTTGGGCGAGGTGATGTTGACGAGTGGCGCGAGCGAGTCGGAGCGGTTCATACAGGCGCTTAGCCCGAGAAGTAAGCAGGCGCTAAAAAGAGCACGTTTCATAACCGTTTTCACCCTCATAGTTTACCGTGAAGTTGGCGCGAAGCCGTGTACTCAGCGTTGAGGTAGACGTACGGACGTACGGGCTTGCCTCGAGCGAGCACTCACTGCGTGTCTGTCAAATGTGTATAAGGTTGCGCGGAAGCCCTGAAACTAAAACCACAAGAAGGCTTAACAACATTTAACTTCACGCACGCTTACCTTTGATGATAAGGTACGCTTGATGTATAAATGCTCATGTACTCGCACAAAGTTGAATAGCTTACTCGCTCTAGCGACCTCTTAATGAAGTCATCTGTTTTTCAGGTTTTCCTTACAAGGTGACGCAGACGCGAATAAGTTTGTTAAACTGATGAGGTCATGACGATGTGATACTCGAGAAAGGAGGTTATTTGGGAGCGCCCTGTGCGCTTCGGAGTCACCTTTGTCGCACCAAACTTTAGCAGAGGGATTTTACCTCAACGTACCGCATTTCCCATTGGAGGACTATGAAAAAAGCTCTATCCCTACTCGCCCTGCTCGCCCTACTCACTACGGGCGCGGCGCAAGCCCCCGCCGACACCTACGTCGTCTCCGCTTTCGGTGAGGCAGTCACGCTCGACCCCGCTCGCGCTTACGACACCGCTTCGGGCGCACTCCTAGAGAACGTCTACGAAACGCTCTATACCTACGACGGGGCGAGCATCGACGAATTCGTACCGGCGCTTGCCACCGAGTACGAAACGTCCGAAGACGGCACGACCTACACCTTCACCCTGCGCGAAGGCGTTCCTTTCCATAGCGGCAACACCATGACCTGCCGCGACGTGGAGTACTCCTTGGAGCGCGGCATGGTCGTCGCGCACCCCGAGGGCGCGGTCAGCTACCTTGTCGGCAACCAGTTCTTGGGCACGCAGACCGACGGCAGCGACGCGGCAGCGTACCAAGAAGAGGTCGACTGGGGCATGATCGACGGCGCAGTCGAGTGCCCCGACGGTGACGACGGTTTAACCGTGCAACTCAACCTGACTGCGCCCGACCCCGCGTTCCTCTCGATCCTCGCGTACACCGCGTTCAGCGTAACGGACAGCCAGTGGGCCATCGAGAACGGCATGTGGGACGGCACCGAGGCGACCTGGACCGACTGGATCGGGCGCGACCTCACGCAAGAATTTATGCACAACGCAGCGAGCGGCACGGGCGCGTACCAGCTCGTCGAGTGGACGGGTAACTCCTTCGTCGGGCAAGCCTTTAGCGACTACTGGGACGGCGCACCGTCCATCGCGAACGTCGTTTTTAACTACGTCGAGGAGCAGTCCACCAACATCCTCGCGCTGCAACAGGGCGACGCGGACCGCGCCATCTTAGGCGACCGCGCGGCGCTCGTGCAACTTCGCGGCGCACCGGGCGTCACCGTATACGAAAACCCCGACTGGAACCCCACTACGGTCTCGGCGGTCTTCTTCAACACCGACATCGTGATGGAGAACAACGAGGACGTCGGCTCGGGTCAGCTAGACGGTCAGGGTATCCCCTCCGACTTCTTCGCCGACCCGAACGTCCGCATCGGCTTCGCGCACCTCTTCGACCAGCAAGCCTTTATCGAGCAGATTTATGAGGGCGAAGGTCAGGCGGTAACAGCGGCGCTACCCCCCTCCTTCTTCGGCTACACCGAGGACGTGCCGATCCGCACACTCGACCTGGAGGCGGCGGAGCAAGCCTTTAGCCAAGCGTTTGATGGTCAACTGTTCGACACCGGCTTTCAGTTCACCGCGCTCTATAACGCGGGCAACACCACGCGGCAAGCGTCTTTAGAGATCATCAAAGAGAACCTGGAGTTCTTGAGCCCGAACTTCACGATGAACATTCGTGCGCTCGCCTGGCCCGACTTCCTGAGCCGTAGCGATCAGGGACTAACTCCAATGTTCGTGCTCGGTTGGGGCGCAGACTACGCCGACCCGAGAAACTTCTTTAACACCTTCTACCTCTCCGACGGCTTCTACCCGGACGGACGCACGAGCTTTAGCAACGAAGAGATGGACCAGGCGCTCAGGCAAGCTAATAGCTCGTTAGATCAGAGCGAGCGCGAAGAACTCTACGCGCAAGCTACGCAGCTCCACTACGACCTCGCGCCCGTCGTCCCGCTGCCCGTACCCGGCGCGTTCATCGCCGCGAGTGAGGCGCTAGGGGGCGTCTACTACAACCCGATGCTTTCGCACAACTACTTCTGGAAAGACATCTCGAAGAACTAAACGGGCTTCGAACCACAAGAGGAGCGGCGCTAGACCGCTCCTCTCTCCTTATTTTGGGTATATTTAAGTTGAGCGCATGTATTATCTCCACGTATCAAACTACCCTCCTTCCTCTGTCTAACTGAGGGCGTTGATGACCAGATGATACCTGCTAGGGAGGTGAAAAATGTTCGCTTTTGTCGTTAGACGACTTCTCTTTTTGCCCGTCGTATTTTTCGGCGTCACTATTTTTATCGTGCTGCTCATGCAGCTCTTAACCCCTATTCAGCGCGCGTCTACCTACGCGCAAACACCGCAACAGGCGCGTAATTTACCCGCTATCGTCGAGCGTTACGGGCTCGACGACCCTTGGTATCAGCAGTACGGGCGCTGGCTCAGTCAGGTCGCGCAGGGCAACATGGGTTACTCGAAAGTCACCAACGAGCCCGTCTTAACGACAATTCGTGAAAGGTTCCCGGCAACGCTCGAGCTAGCCCTCTACGCCATCATTCCGGTGATCGGCATCGGCATCTGGCTCGGTACATCGGCGGCTCTCAACCGAGATAAGTTCATCGACCAGTTCACGCGGGTTGCCGCTATCGTGGGCTACTCGCTACCGAGCTTCGTGGCGGGGATATGGCTGCTCGTGGTCTTCTACGGAATGCTAGGCGGATTTTTATCCGAATTTTTAGGGGGTGCGTTTCGCGTGGAACCGGGGCGACTCTCGACGCGCTTCGTCGTGGAGTTAGCGGACAGCAACTTTCAGCGTCCTACGGGGCTGCTTACGATCGATTCGCTCATCAACGGACGCTTCGATATCTTCTGGAACGCCGTGCTGCATATGATCTTACCCGTGACGACGCTCGCGATCATCTCGTCCGCACAGATTTTGCGGGTGATGCGCTCTTCGCTTTTAGATGTCTTGTCGCAAGACTACGTGCGTACGGCGCGGGCAAAAGGGCTACCAGAAAACATGGTGAACTACAAGCACGCCCGCCGTAACGCGCTCATACCCGTGATTACGCTCTCCGGGTTGGTGCTTTTTAGCCTCTTCAACGGCGTGGTGATTACCGAAACGGTCTTTAACTATCCCGGCTTGGGGCAGTGGGGCGCAGACGCCGCCGTACAACTTGACTACGCGGCAGTACTGGGTTTTGCGGTGTTCACCGCGATGATTGTTGTTATTGCCAACCTCTTGGTGGACCTTCTCTACGGCGTGATCGACCCGCGCATTCGGTACAACTGATGGCGAGTTCTAGTTTGGAGCAGCCCGCTCAGCAGGAGCGCGAACAGAACGCCCTGTCAAAATGGTGGAACTCCAAAGCGATGAAGCGCTTTCGCCGCAACCCGCTAGCCATTACGGGTGCGCTCATCGTCCTTTTCTTCGTGATTGTCGCCATCGCTGCGCCGCTCATCACCACGCCGGGACGCTCCTGCTTGCGCGATTTGGGGCTCTCCGCTCGCACCGTTGGCGAGGTCAACAATCCGCTCAGGCCAGCCTTCTGGCGACTGATGTTCGCTCAGCCCTTACCGAGTGCGCCCCTCTCGTCGTGCTACACAATTCCCCGCACGACCTTCTCGCCCGTGCCGCAGCCGCCCACATCCGAGTCTATCTTAGGCACCTCGAGTCGCGGCTACGACATCTACTACGGGCTCGTCTGGGGCACGCGCACGGCCTTTTTTATCGGCTTTTTGGTCATCGGTGTGAGTTTATCTATCGGGCTTTTAATCGGCAGCATCGCGGGCTATTTCGGCGGCTGGATCGACAACATCTTGATGCGTTTCACCGATGTGATTATCTCTGTACCGAGTCTGATTATGGCGATTGTCATCGTGACGATTTTGGGGCAGTCGCTCTTCAACATCATGCTCGCCATCGCTATCGTGGGCTGGCCCACCTACGCGCGACTCGTGCGCGGCGACATCTTGCGGGTCAAAGAGCAGGAGTACGTGGACGGGGCGCGGGCGTTGGGTGCGGGGAACGTCGGCATTATTTTCAAGCACGTACTGCCTAACTCGATCGGCTCCATTATCATCGTCGCGAGTTTGGACATCGGCACAGTAGTCATCACCGCCGCCGCGCTGAGCTTTTTGGGGTTAGGACCGCCCATCGGCTTCGCGGACTGGGGGCAGATGATCGCTTTTGCTCGAGATTGGATTTTGGGACCGCCCAACGATCCCTTCGCCTATTGGTACGTTTCGTTTTACCCCGGCATCGTCATCGTGCTGTTCGTGTTAGGTTGGAACCTTTTAGGCGACGCCTTTAGAGATGTGAACGATCCGAGAAGTGGTACATAAGCCTGGTCAGGGTAAAGGGAGTGTTACGGCGTTTTGCTCGGTCAATGTTGTACCTGCGGGGAGGGCGCGGTTTAGCGCTAACAAGTGCGCCGTAATATCCCAATATTCCGCGTCTGCTAAACTCCCTGGTGCGTGGCGCGGCATCTCTGCGCGAATGTAACTCTGCAGCACGGCGGCGTTGGGAAACGCCGCCATTTTATCTTCACCGACGAGCGCGGGCGCGTCGCCGATATCGAACATATTGTTATCTATAAAGGGGTTTGCCATAAGCACCGGGTTCCCCTCTTTATGACAACGCGAGCAGCGCCGATGATCTTCGGGGAAGGCGAGCCGCGCTTCGGCTAAACCTTGCCCGGTTGCCCCGTGACAAACCGAGCAGCGCAAATGATAGAGGGCTGCGCCGCGCGCGCTCTGCGTTTCCTCTGCGTCAGCATTCGTCCCTTGGTAGGCGAGTGCGAGCGACAAAGTGAGGACGATAAACATGATGCCGCTGAGAAGAAATCGCATAGCAGCAGTCTATCACTTCACTTATCGCAGCCCGCACCTCTACGTGATAGCCTAAACACGTGCCCCAGACTTTCCCCTTCAAAACCTACCGCCAGGGCCAACGTGAAGCCATCGCGCAAGCGAGCGACGCCTTTGGGCGCGGCAAGCGCTTCGTCGTCATCGAAGCGCCGACGGGCTCGGGCAAGTCCGCCATCGCGGTGACTTTGGCCCGCCAAGCGCAGAGCGCCTACATCTTGACCGCGCAAAAGCTCCTCCAGGAGCAGTACCTCCGCGACTTCCCCGATATGGCCCTGATGAAAGGCCGCAGCAACTACCGCTGTTTGGTCGCCCCGACCCACGCCGCCGCCGCCCCCTGCATCGCCGGGCGCAAGTTCCCCGAGTGCGACGACTGCCCCTACTTCTTAGCGAAAGACACGGCGGTCGCGGCGGACAACGCCATCATGAACTATGCGTACTACTTAGCCGAACTCAACTATTCGGGCGGCTTCGGACCACGCGAACTGCTCGTGTTAGACGAAGCGCACAACGCTGAGGCGGCGCTGATGGGCTTTATCGAGGTGACGCTCTCAGATGTGGCTTTGCGGCGTGTGGGTATTTCTGAGAACATTCCGAGTGCTTTGGATGACCTCGAGTTCTTCGACTTCGCCGAAGACGTGATGCCTCTCCTCAAAAGCCGTAGCAAAGCGCTCGACATAGAGCTTAAAAAGAACCAGTTCCCCGCTGACGTGGCCTTGGAACAGATGCAGCACAAGCAGTGGTTAGACAATCAACTCGGGCGGCTAAGATTATTAACAGACTCGAGAATCGAAGATGACGTGGAGTGGGTCGTCGAGCATAAGCGCGGCAGTGACGGGCAGAGCGTGACTTTTAAGCCGGTGCGGGTCTCCGCGTTTGCCGAACCTCTTCTTTTCAACTTTGGCGAGCGCGTCTTGATGCTCTCGGCGACGATTTTAGACCCGCCGACCTATCTGCGCAGCTTGGGGATTGCTCCCGAAGAGGCCGAGGTCATCGCGGTCAAGTCCGAGTTTCCGCCCGAGAACCGCCCGATTTATCCGAAACCTGTAGCTAAGTTGACACGGCATCACTTGGAGCGTGACCTACCCAAGCTCGTTGCTGAGATTGTGGAACTCTTAGAGTCTCACCCCTATGACAAAGGTGTCATCCACGCCCACACCTACAAAATTGCCGCCTATATCGCCCGAAACTTGCCCAAGCGTTACCAAAAACGCCTCGTGACGCACTACAGCGCCGACGGACGCGACGCCGCACTAGAGCAGCACATCCGCAGCCGCGAGCCCACCGTCCTCTTGACACCCAGCATGACCGAAGGCATTGACTTGGCCGACGACCTCTCGCGCTGGCAAGTCATCTGCAAGCTGCCCTATCCCTATTTGGGCGACCCGCAGATTGCGCGGCGCAAATCGCTGGACGCGGCCTGGTACGAGTGGCGCACCTGCTTGACGGTGGTGCAAGCCTATGGGCGGAGCGTGCGGAGTGCGGAGGATTTTGCGGTGACGTATGTGCTGGACGCGGACTTTCCAGCTTTTGTGAAGCGGCAGAAGAAGAGGTTGCCGGGGTGGTTTTTGGAGGCGGTGCAGGGGTAAAAATGCCGCTTCTTCCGGTATCGGAACGCTCATACTGCGTTACAGTGCAACAGCGTCGCGTTTGACCTGACTGTTGAAAGGTGTCGGCAGTTGCCAGCGCTCCTGGTCAACCGTGATGACGCTGATGTAAGGCGCACCCGCAGAAGTGAGGTGTGAGACAATCCGAGCGGCCTCTTCACTTACCGCCCGCCGAACTTCAGGCTGAACCACAAGCAAAACATCGAGGTCAGACTCCACATTTGCTTCTTCTCGCGCTTCAGAACCGTAGAGAAGCGTAGCTGTATCTGGAAAACGCACTCGCAGCGACTTTATAAACATTTCCAAAGCCTCGAGCCGTTCCATGACTATAATGTAGCATAACCGTGCAGCTTAGCTCGTCGATACTCTTAGTGACTACGTGTTCAATACGCACCTCTCAGGCAGGGTCTGACCTAAAAAAATCACGCGCCGTTCCAGGTGTAAGCGCCGTGAGATAGGATAGAGTAAAGCTGTGGCTGAGCTTTTAGGCAATAAAACGCTGTGGGCCGCTATCCTCGCGATGGGCGTCGCGCAAGCGTTTAAGGTGGTGCTCATCCTCTTGACCGAGCGTCGCTTTGCGCCCGATAGACTGCTCGAGACCGGCGGAATGCCCTCCTCACACTCCGCCGCTGTGACCGCGCTCGCCACCGGACTCGGCCTAACGCATGGCTGGGACAGCCCGCTCTTCGCGCTCGCGGCGGTGTTTGGCTCCATCGTCATCTACGACGCTACCGGGATTCGCCGCGCGGCGGGGATGCAGGCTGAACTCATCAACGAGTTGGTGCGCGAACTCGCCGATGTGTTCGACGAAGGCTTTAAGCCGACGGCGCTCAAGACCTTGTTGGGTCACACCTATCCGCAGGTAATAGTGGGAGCGGTGCTCGGCATCATCACGGGCTTTCTCTCGTTTATTTAGCCCGCAAACGTGGCGTCGCAACGGCAGCAAGGTAAACTTGGCTTGCACCCGCTTCAAGCAGCGCGAGGCTGCATTCAGTCAGGGTTGCACCGCTCGTCATCACGTCGTCTACGAGGAGGACGCGCTCGCCTTTTAGGGGTGAGGCGCGAAAGGCTCCGCTAACATTCTGCTGACGCTCACTGCCACCCAAGCGCGCCTGCTGCTGCGTCGCCCGCACGCGCTTGACGGCGTGTCGGTGCGAAACCCCGAGACGCCGCGCGAGCGTCTGGGTGATGAGGGCAGATTGGTTGTAGCCGCGCTCCAGACGGCGGCGTGTGTGTAAAGGCATGGGGCAGATAAGGTCAACCTGCCACGCACTTTCGCGCACCGCCTCCGCCATCGCCTCACCGAAGAGCACGCCTAAGCGCGTCACACCGTGAAACTTAAAGGCTCTGACAGCTTGCTCGAGCCTTCCCTCATAGCTCCCCAGTGTCAGTTCAAAGCCCTTTACGTGAGGTGAGAACATTGCTAGCGCACAGATTGCGCAGCAGCCTTTGGCGCTACTCGGGCGCTCCTTGCATACAGGACAGCGGCTCAAGCTATATAAGAGGGTCGTGACGGATTTCAGCACCTCTCGAGCCTAAAGCGCCTCCACCATGAGAGGTGTGGATTACCTCTCCTCCTTTTCGTTTTAGCGGTGTACCACGTTTTGTATACGAGATCATGCAAAACCCATAAGCAGAGTGATTGCGTGCCACATGTGTACAAAACGGGACACCTTTTTGTTTCGTTTCGACCCCTTGATTTGTAAAGCTAAGTTTTTCGGTTTGCTAAAGAACTCAACAGCCCCAAAATCCGCTGCGCTTCCTCTTGGTTGGGCAAGTCAGCAAAGCTCTCGCGGAGAAGCAACAATCCTTTATTTGCCCTCGCTTCAGCGACCTCTTGCGCGTAGGCTAAAGAGCCGTAACGCTCTACGAGGCTTAAAATGCGTTCGATATCTCTTTCGGTCTTTTCACCCCTTGGCTTGGCTAAGCGCTCGCGTACCTCTTCGCGCTCAGCTTCGTCCGCGTGGGCAAAGAGATGTGCTAAAACAAGCGTGCGCTTCGCTTCGAAGAGGTCACCCGCGAACTCCTTGCCGTAAGAGATTTCGGGCATGAGATTCAAAACGTCGTCGCGAATCTGAAAGGCGACGCCTAAATCTATCCCCGCTTCGACAAACCGCGCATCGGGCTCTATCTCGGCGCAGAGCGCTCCGAGCCGTAGTGGGCAGACCACAGTGTAATAGGCGGTTTTCAGTGTGACCATCTCTAAATAGTCTTCTTCAGAGATATCGAACGCGCCCCTAGCGACCCAACTGAGGTCTAGGTGCTGCCCTTCCGCTGTGCGCGAAATCATCCACTCGAACTCGCTGAAAACTTGCCGCTGCACGTCGCTCGAGAAATCCTCTAAGTGATGCAGCACCCGCCACATATAAACGTGTAGCGCGTCCCCGACGTTGAGCGCTACAGGCATCCCCACTTGACGGTGCAAGGCAGGTGCGCCGCGCCTATCCTCCGAGTCGTCCTCGATGTCGTCGTGGATCAACACCCAGTTTTGGAAGAGTTCTAACGCCGCCGCGACATCCAAACCTCTCTGCCAGTTCGCGCCATGCGCCGAGACGGAGCGCAGCACGAGTTGACCACGCAGGTGCTTGCCGCCTCTTTGGGGATAATCACGGATGAGGTCGTAAAACGCTGCAAGCTCACCCTTAGCGTGGTTTTTGGGAAGGTGAGAAAGGATTCGCTCGTTGAGGGCATCTTGCATAGAGGTCATTGATGCCTACACAATATGGGTTGTCCCATCACGTGTAGGGGCGATTCATACCGTGATGTACAGAGGTGCCCCTACGAAGCGCCGCACACAGATGAAATGGCGGTGCACCACAATGTGTGAATGGGTTTTCGGCACTGCCGTCACAAATGCACGTCACCATTCAGAAACATACACATTGGGGCACCTTCAATTAAACAGGTCCGGGTCGCCGAATACACGCCTTAAAGTGCCCCGGACTGACCTCTTCAAGAGGCGGGTCAATTTTAGCGCACTCTTCAATCGCAATCGGGCAGCGCGTCCGAAAGACGCAACCCGAAGGCGGGTTAATCGGGCTAGGGATGTCACCTTGCAAAATCACACGCTCGCGTTTGATGGTCGGGTCGGGAATGGGCACAGCGGACAGCAGCGCTTCCGTGTACGGATGCACCGGGTTGCTGTAGAGGTCTTTCGAGGGCGCAATCTCCATGACCTTGCCCAAGTACATCACCACTACCGTATCGCAGATGTATTCGACCACGCCCAAGTCGTGCGCGATAAAGAGCAGTGTCAGGCCAAGTTCTTCTTTGAGGTCTTGCAAGAGGTTCACGACCTGCGCCTGAATCGACACATCCAACGCCGAGACAGGCTCGTCCGCGACGATGAACTGCGGGTCTACCGCCAAAGCCCGTGCAATCCCGATGCGCTGCCGCTGCCCACCCGAAAACTCATGCGGGTAGCGCCGCATATGCGCCGACGAAAGCCCGGTGCGCTCCAAGAGGTCGGCGACGCGCTCCTCTTTCGCTTTGCCCTTCGCCAGATTGTGAATCGTCAGGGCTTCGCCGATGATGTCGGCCACCGTCATGCGTGGGTTCAGACTGGCAAAGGGGTCTTGGAAGATGATCTGCATCTCTTTGCGGTACTCGCGCATCTCGGAGCGCGAGAGCTTAGCCACGTCTACGCCATCGAACAAGATTTCGCCGTCGGTCGGCTCTAAAAGACGCAAAATGGTGCGCCCCGCCGTCGTCTTGCCCGAGCCCGACTCACCGACGAGCCCGACGACTTCGCCCGGTCTGATGTTCAGGCTGACGTTCTCAACGGCTTTAACGTTGGCGACCACGCGGGAGAATACCCCGCCGCGAATCGGAAAGTACTTCTTCAGGTTCTTAACCTCTAAGAGGTACTCGCCCTTCGCGCCTTTGCGCTTATCCGTCTGCGCGTGGTCTCTGGTGTCGTAAGCCTTGACCGTCATGCTACTTTCTCCTCGAGCGTCAAATCATTCCAACGGATACAGCGCACCATGTGACCACCGCCCGTATTTTCCAAGGGTGGCACCGCCTCTTTGCACTCGTCAATGGCGAAGCGGCAGCGCGGGTGAAAGGAGCAACCAGCGGGCAAGTACAAGGGGTTCGGAACGTTGCCGGGGATGGCCTGGAGCCGCTCTTGCTCCTCCGCCGCTTTGTCCACGCGGGGAATCGAGTTCAAGAGCCCTAATGTGTAGGGCATCTGCGGCTCAGCGTAAATCGTCTCGACGTCCGCCTCTTCCACGGCGCGACCTGCGTACATGACCACCACGCGGTCGGCAATCTCCGCGACCACGCCCAAGTCGTGCGTGATGAAGAGGATGCTCATGCCGATCTCTTTTTGCAATTTGCGCATGAGGTCCAAAATCTGCGCCTGAATCGTCACGTCCAGCGCCGTGGTCGGCTCGTCGGCGACCAAGAGCTTAGGCCCACACGATAAGGCCATCGCGATCATCACCCGCTGGCGCATCCCCCCCGACATCTGGTGCGGATACTCGTGCACGCGCTTGCCCGGCTCCGGGATGCCGACTAGGTCGAGCATCTCAGCGGCGAGCTTCATCGCTTGGCGGCGGTTCTTGTTCTGGTGCAAGACAATCGCTTCGGCAATTTGGTCGCCCACCGTATAGACCGGGTTAAGGCTCGTCATCGGCTCCTGAAAGATCATCGAGATGTCGTTGCCGCGAATTTTGCGCATCTGCGCTTCGCTCTTCTTGACCAAATCCTCCCCTTCAAAGAGGATTTCGCCGTCGGCGATGCGTCCGGGGGGCTGCGCGATGAGGCGCATGATGGACAGGCTTGTCACCGACTTACCCGAGCCCGACTCGCCCACCACGGCGAGCGTTTCGCCCCGGTCGATGTGAAAACTCACGCCGTCCACGGCTTTGACCGTGCCGTCGTCCGTATCGAAATAGGTTTTGAGGTTGTTGACCTCTAAAAGTTTGTCGGAGTCAGCCATGATGTATGCTCCTTGTCATGCGCGTATTGTACCTGATTGTGTGGCTTCACTTACAGAGGTACGTAAAAAGAGAGGTTCTTTCAGGGGTTTCTCCCCTGAGCACTTTTCACTGCCGCTTGCGCGGGTCAAAGGCGTCTCGCAGCCCGTCCCCGAGAAGCTGAAAGCTAAGGATGGTCAAAACGATAAAAAAGCCGGGGATCAGCACCCAAGGGCGCTGCGTAATCGAAGCGAACCCCCCTTGTTGCGCCTGCGCCAGCAATGACCCCCAACTCGCAAAGGGTTCGACCACACCTAAACCTAAGAAACTCAGTCCTGACTCCACCAAGATGTAAGTCGGTACGGTGATGGAGAGCGCCACAATGAGATAGCTGTAGATTGAGGGCAGCATGTGCTTAAAGACAATGCGTCCTGTATTTGCGCCCAACGATCTCGCCGCCTGAACGTAGTCGAGTTCTCTAGTGGTGAGCATCTGCCCGCGCACCACCCGCGCTAAGTTTCCCCAACCGATGAGCGCAAGGATTCCAAGAATCAGATACAAAATGAGGATAGGATTCATGTCAATGGGAAAAATGGCGCGGAGCGAGAGCAGCAAGAACAGGCTAGGAATAGCTGAAATGACCTCAATGAGGCGCATGACGAGTTCGTCTAGCCAGCCGCCGAAATAACCAGCAAGGCCGCCTAAAACGATAGAAATAGCAAAACTGAGCGCGGTTGCGCCAAACCCGATGGTCAAGGAAATCTGCGCGGCGAACATGACGCGGCTGAAGAGGTCACGCCCTAAGTTGTCCGCGCCAAAGAGAAAAATGCGCCCCGGCTGCTCCACCCCAAAGAGGTGAATATTACCGGGGATAAGCCCTAGAATTTTATAAGGTGCGCCCTCGGTAAAAAAGCGGACGGGGTAGCGCTCATCGAGCTGAGGCGCATAGACCGTTTGAAAGGTCTCCATGTCCAGTTCTTCCTCGTAGCCGTACACAAACGGGCGCACCACTGCCCCTGTGTCCGGGTCCCGAAACTGAATGGGGGTAGGTGGTTGAAAGCTGGTAATTTGTGAGCGGCTGTAGAAGTTGAGGTTATAGGGTGCGATAAAAGGGGCAAAAATCGCCATAAGAAAGAGCGCAATGAGGATGACGCCGCCAATGAGCGCCAAGCGGTGCTTGCGAAACTGTTGCCAAGCGATCTGTGTCTGAGACTCGGCTTGGCGCGATGTCCGCTCCTCTGAGCGTTCCGGCGAGGTGGACGCTGAGCTAGCCATACTGAATCCTCGGGTCAACGACGCTCAGCAAAATATCGCCCAAAAGGTTACCAACAATAAGCAACACGGCGCTGATCATGCCGAAGCCCGCGATAATAAAGACATCCTGCTGAGTAATCGCGCTTAGAAACATCGGGGTGATGCCAGGGTAGCCGAAAACAACCTCTACAAAGCCCGCCCCCGTAAAGAGCATAGGCAGCAATCCGCCAATCGTAGCGACGAAAGGGATGACTGCGTTGCGAAGGGCGTGTTTATAGACAACTACATATTCGCGCAGACCCTTAGAGCGTGCCGTGCGAATATAGTCTGCACCCAAATATTCCAGCATCTGGCCGCGCATATAGCGGCTAAAGCCCGCGATATCACCTAAGACCACGACGAGCGCTGGAATCATAATATGCGCGGCCACGTCGAGGAATTTACCTACAGGGCTCAGCGTGGCGTGGTTAGGCGAGGTCATCCCCGAAATCGGGATGCCCCAACCCGTCGCAAAATTAAGTTGCAAGATAAGGTAAATCGCGATGAGCGCGAAGAAGAAGCTAGGGATGCCCAAGAAGAAGTAGCTGATAAGGCTCGTAATCTTGTCGCCCAGACTGTACTGCCTGACCGCGCCATACACGCCCACCGGAATCGCGATGAGGTAGAGAAAAAAGGTCGAGAGGAGCACCAGATAAAGTGAATTGAGGATGCGCGGCATGATGACCTCTAGGACGGGCGCACGGTAGGTAAAGGACGTGCCGAAGTCGCCCTGGAGCAGATTACGAACCCAGAGAAGATACTGAATATGGATGGGCTCGTCCAAGCCGAAGACGCGCCGCAAGTTGGCGATGGTCTCCGGTGGCAAGCTGAGTTGGCGGGTGCTCAAAAAGTCGCCGGGGGCAGCCTGGGTGATAAAAAAGACCAACAAACTACACCCGAAAAGGGTAGGAATCGCGCTCAAGATTCTGCGGATAATAAATGCGGTCATGGTGCTCCGTAAGGGGTCAGAAAATAGGGAGTAAGGTGGCCCAATTAAGGCCACCTTACGGTGATGCTATATGTGAACGTGGGTCATTTAGCGGACGAAGGTAAGGGCGGGGTCTCGAGGTCCAAACAAGGCGCTATTAAGCAACGAGGTAATGATCTCCTCGGGATAGTTGCCTGCCATGCGGTTGTTCCAGGTCGGGTTATAGGAGGGCGCGCAAGCTGAACGAAGCCCTGCAACTCGCTCAAGACCTCTTGCAATTCGTAGCCCGTCTGCTGCCGCTCTTCAAAGTCAAGCTGGCGACGACCTCGGTAGTAGAGCGTTTCGGCTAGCGTTTCCTGCGGGGTTAAGCACTCGCCGTCCTCAGGGTAGTTCCAAGCGTGCAGGTTCGTACCGCAAGGGATGACGTTCGTGCCGAACGGCCAGTCGATGTCGCCGCCCGTTAAACCAAGCAGAATCGCGTCAAAGCCGCGCTCATCAGCCTGCGCGGTCAACTGCTCCACTAAGACTTCAAAGGCGATTGGGCGAACATTGATCCTAACGCCGACCTCAGCCGCCGTGTCCGCGAAAATCTGGGCGAGTTGCTCACGCTGGTTGTTACCTGCGTTCGTAATGAGGTTGAACTCTAAACGCTGACCTTCGGCGTTGACGAGAACGCCCTCACTGTCGCGCTCCGTAAAACCGAGCCCGGCGAGAAGTTGGGTGGCGCGTTCAGGGTCGTAAGGGTAGGTCGTGAGGTCGGGGTTTTGCCACTGCGTCTAAAACGGGATACACGCCTGAGTAGATGGGCTGACCTAAACCGCCGTAGACAAGGCGCACCATCGCTTCGCGGTCCGCCAGGTGGCTCATCGCATAGCGAAAATCTTCACTGCGGAAAAGCTCTTGCTTAAAGGGTGCATCTGCGCGGTTCCAATTAAAGACAATCCACTGTGAGCTAGCTAGACCGCTCTTATTAGGGAGCAAGGTCGCGTCGAGCTGTCCACCCTGTATCGCCTGCTGAATCTGCTGAATCTGATCGACCGTTGAGGCTGGGGCGATGTCCGTGTTGCTCGCCAAATACGCAGCAAGCGCCGCATTTAAGTCAGGTAAAAGAGAAACGGTAAGACCCTCTAAGTAAGGAAGCTGGTTGCCTGCGCTGTCTACGTTCCACGTACCGAAGTAAGGATTACGAGCGAAGACTGCTCGCTCGCCAGGAACATAGCGTTGCGTCATAAAGGGACCTGGGGAGACAAAGGTGCTAACGTCATCGCTGAGCGACCACATCGCCTGAATCGCTTCTGCGCCGCCCTCTTCGTAGACCGGACCGAAGATATGGTCGGGCCAAGGCGTATACGACGAGATGGACAGGGCGCTTACATCCGGCTGAGGAAAGTTAATACGTAACTCGTAGTCACCGAGCTTTTCCACTGTGACAGGTTCATTCTCTGCGCCGACGAAAAAGCTGCTGTAGGAGTTGGAGCCCACAGCTTCATCGGTGTGAATGCGGTGGGTCGTTACCCAATCATCAGCCGTGATCTCTTCGCCGTCGCTAAAGCGCATCCCCTGGCGAATTTGGAAGGTGACGCTGGTGTTGTCCTCCGACATCTCATAGCTCTCCGCCATATAGGGAATCCACTCACTCAATTCGTAAGGATTACGAATCACCAAGCCGTTGTTTCCAGACCCTCGAGTCATCCCATCGTTAGGCAAATCAGGTGAGGACGACACGGTAAAGGGGTTGAACGAATCGAAATCACTGATACTGTACGCACGGAATTGTCCACCCGGTTGCGCCTCGCTTGGGGCTGCCGACCACTCATCGGGGTAGACAAAAGGATTCTCAACTGTTCCTCTTGCGCAGCGGCTACACCGAAGAGCAACGAAAGAACTAAAATAACTGAGAGTTTTTTCACAATTACGCCTCCTGAAATGGGTAGATACATAACTACGGGTATCTTGTGACTTAGGTAAATTTTGATTCGCTTATTAGGCTAACCTGGGAAGTTTGATAAAATCAAGTAACAGGACGTTGGGCTCGGTCATCCCTCCATTCGAAACGTATAGCTAAAGTGTAGCAAGCCCACAGGTGAGACGTTTCTAAGCGCGGTAAAGACCGCTTCACGCACATCAACCTCACTGACTCCTCGGGTCAAAAGCGTCGCGCATCCCGTCACCAATGTAGTTAATCGCGAGCACCGTGATCACGATCATGATGCCGGGCGGAAAGGCCAGCCAGGGCGCGAAGAAGATGTAGTTTTGAGCGTTGGTGAGCATGTTGCCCCAGGTCGCCACGGGCGGCTGGATGCCGAAGCCTAAAAACGAGAGCGCCGCTTCAACCAAAATCGCCGTGCCAACCGCCAGCGTCCCCTCAACGATGACGGGCGCGAGCGCGTTGGCGCTGAGGTGGCGAAACATGATGCGGAACTCGGACGCGCCTAAGGCTTTCGCCGCCGCCGCGAAGTCTTGCTCGCGGAGGGTTAAAATCGAGCCGCGAATAAGGCGAGCGCTCGTAATCCAGCCGAAGAGCGCCAGGATAAAGATGATGATCACCACCGAGTAGGCGTCGCCGAAGGTCGCTTGCGCCCAGCTTCCGAAGCCCGTCTGCGGGTCGCGCAGCAGCGCCGACAAGACGAGCAGGAGGGGCAAGCTGGGGATAGTCAAGAAGAAGTCGATGATACGGCTGATGACGATGTCCAAATCTAGGAGGAAACGTCCGAAAATACCCCAGACCGCGCCCGCCGCCACCACGAGCCACGTCACGGCGAGCGCAGCAGCCGCAAAGATGTTGCCCGAAGTCCACTCTCCACCAAAGCCCTCACGCACCGCTGGCCCTGCCAGCGTCCAGGCGAGGCTCGCCGTAAAGTAGAGCGCGGCGTAGAAGAGCAGCCAACTCAGCACGCGCCAGATGGAGAAGCGGACGGACTCCCAGCCACGCGCCTCGCGGTTGAGAGGTCCTAGATAGAACCTAAAGGGCCGGTTGGAGAAGTAGCCTGCGAGTGTTCCTAGCACGACGCCGAGCATCACATTGATGATGGCGACGGCGAAGCCCACTAAGAGCGAGATGCGTGCGCCGAAGATGAGGCGCGAGAGCATATCGCGGCCTAAGTCGTCCGTACCTAAGAGATGCTCGCGGCTCGGCGGCTGGAAGAACTGCTCGCGCAAGTTGCCGCCCCTCGGTTGTGCCAAAGGGTCGTAGGGCGCGACGTAGGGCGCGAAAATCGCCATAAGGATGAGTAGGGTGAGCACGCCGAGCGAGAACATCGCTAAGCGGTGTTTGGTGAACTGCCGCCAGGCGAGCGCTAAGGCGGACTGGCTGCCTTTGGACGTTTGCGGCGCGTCCTTGTTGGGTAAAGTTGTTGCCAACGCCAACCTCCTAACTGTACCTGATGCGCGGGTCAACGACGGCGTACATGAGGTCAGCGACAAGGTTGAAGACGATGGTCAGGATGGCTAAAAAGACGAGCGCAGCCATCGCGACGTTGTAGTCCTTGCTGATGAGCGCGTCGAAAATCGCGCGGCCCATGCCGGGGTACGAGAAGATGGTCTCGGTGATGAGTGCGCCGTTGAAGAGCCCTGGGATGGCGAGGCCGACCAAGGTCACGATGGGGATGAGGCTGTTGCGCAAGGCGTGTTTGTAGATGACTTTGCGCTCGTTTAAGCCTTTGGAGCGGGCAGTGCGGATGAAGTCTTGATTTAAGTTTTCCAGCAAGCTCGCCCGCATAAAGCGCGTCCAGGAGGCCATCTGGATACCGGAAAGCGTCAGGACGGGCAAGATGAGGTGATACGTCCACTGGCCGATGTAGGTCCAAAAGGTGATGCGACCATTTTCAATGTCAGACCACAGCACGTTGGGCACGCCGCGCACGGGGAAGCGGGGAAACCAACTGAACGTTTCGGGGAGCAAGAGCGCAAAGAAGTAGAGGAGCAAGATTCCCAAAAAGAATACGGGGGTAGAGAAGCCGATAAAGGTCAGAAAGGTAATCAGATAGTCCGTTTTGGAATACTGACGCACGGCTGAATAGATACCCACAGGTATAGCGATGAGCAGCGACAACAGCAGCGAGGCGATGGTGAGCAGTAAGGTGCGCGGTAGCCGCTGGTTAAAGATGAAGTCGAAGGCGTCCACGCCGTAGGTGCGCGACGAGCCCAAGTTGCCCTGCACGGCTCGCCCCAACCACTTGAAGTAGCGCACGTGGATGGGCTGGTCCAAGCCGTAGGCTTGCCGCAAGGCCGCGAACTGCTCGGGGGTGATGCGCGGGTTGTTGCGCCTGATCTCGTCTAAAGGGTCGCCGGGTTGCAGCGCGACGAGGACGTAGATAGCTAGTGACGCAAAAAGTAGCAGCGGCAGCATCTGGAAGGTTCGGCGTAGGGTGTAGTTAAGCATAGTTGGTCACAGGTAAAATAGAGGCTTAGACCTGATGGCCTAAGCCCCTGAGAGGGTTTACTCGAGTGTCAGCGCGAAGTCCGCTTGGTCATAAACTTGCTGTGCGCCGTTTTCCTCCCAGCCGACGAGCCACGGCTCGGCGGGCGGATAGCCGTAGAGGTTGACATAGGTGTTCGAGACGTAGTTGACGAGCCCTGTCGCCGTCACGAGCGGCGTAGAACGGAAGTAGAGCGGCAAGGTGGGAAGTTCGTTCGCCCAGACCTCTTGCATCTGCGCGAAGATATTGGCCGCTTCATCCAAGTCGAACTCGATGATCGCCTGGTCGCGGAGCGCTTCGAACTCTTCGTTGCACCAGTTGCCGACGTTTTGCCCTTGAAAGTTGTTCTCAGGCGTCGGGATGAATTCGCAGGCGTAGAGGTCACCTTTTTCCACCGGGGTGGAAATCCAGGCGAACATAAAGGAGCCTGTCCAAGAACCGTTATAGGCGCGGGTGAAGAACTCGTCGCCGAATACAACCGAAGAGGGCGCGTTATTGATGTTGACGCGCACGCCAGTCTGGGAGAGGTCGTCCGCGATAAACTGCTGGACGCGCTCGCGAATCGCGTTACCGGCGGTGGTGACGAACTCGAGTTCAAACGGTACGCTGCGACCATCCACTTGACGGGTCAAGACGCCGTTTTGCATCGTCCAACCCAACTCTTCAAAGAGTTGTGCTGCCCGCTCAGGGTCATACTCATAGCTGGTGACGTCATCGCTGTAGAAGGGGTGGTTGGGGTTAATCCAGGTGTCCGAGACGGGCTGCAAGCCTTCGTAAAGCGCGTCCACCAAGCCTTGACGGTCAATGGCGTGAAGGAGCGCCTGACGGGTGCGGGGATCGCCCAACTGGAGGTCGCTGACCTTTTGCACATCCGTGAACTTGTTGATCTCCATGTGCTCCCAGATAGGGCTTGGCACGAAGTAGATGTCGAAGCGGCCTGCGCTTCTTGCGGCGAGCTGCGGCGAGCGGCCTTGGTCGAAGGTGAGCGCGACGGAAGAGGTCGCGTCGATGGAGCCGCCTAAAATGCCGATCTCTAAAGCGTTCGTATCACTGAAAAAGACGTACTCGACGCTCTGCACGTAGCTGTCGCTACCCCCTGGTGGGTCGATAAAGAAGTTCGGGTTGCGCTGCATCGTGACCGAGGAGCCAGGGGCCCAGCGGGTCGCAGTGAAAGGACCAGAGTAGACCATGCGGCCTTGGTTGATGGCGTTGGGCGTAGAGAATTCGGTGAAAAAGCTCGTCAGGGTCTCGTTGAGCTGCTCGCCCTCTTGTCCCTCAGCGGTAGCTTTGGTCTCCTCCCAAGTGTCTCTCATGACATGCTCAGGCGCGTAAAAGATAGGGGGGCCGATGAGGTCGGTATTAAAGGCAGGCTCAAAGGAGACCGTCATGTTCTGCTCGTCTTGCACCTCTAGGTTGATGCGCTCCCAATACTCCGGGTCCAAGACGGGCATCCCCTCGAACTTGCCAACGTCGTAGTAGAACTGCACGTCGTCAGTGTTGAGCGCCTCGCCGTCCGACCAGGTGAGGTCGTCGCGCAAGGTGAGGTCGATTTCTAGGCGGCGCTGACCGTCGCCGATGTCCGAGAAGCGCACGCGGCCATTCTCTTCAGTCGGCACTTCAGTGACCATCACGGCGGTAGATTCGCTGTTGAGGTCGGTGCCGATAAGCTCGGGAAACAAGTAGAGTTCTAGCTCGCTCTTAATCGCTTGGTTGCCCAAGACATCTAAAAAGTCACCGCCGAACGCGGTAGGCTCTTGCGACGCGCCGATGACCAGACTGTTGTCCTCTGGCCCAGCAAACGCCGCACCTCCCAGCATAAAAGCCACAAAGGTGAAAACGGAGAGGGTTCTTCTCATGTAAAACCTCCTAAAGATTCGAGGACACTTCTTTATCTGTCCTACGTCCTCGAGCGCGTTGTATCGCTAAAGTTAAGGCTAACTTGGCGGGTCGGGAAAAATCAAGGTGTGCTCGGCTACGTTTTTTAGGGCCTCCTCATCAGTTAGTTAAATGTATCACCCGCTGCTAAGTTCGTCAATTTCTCTGAGGCTGCTGTTTGACGAATTTTTCCGTAACGCTCTGCTAGTTTGTAAACGAATTTTGCAAAGTGTTACCCCAAAGTTAGCTATCCGAAGGCTTGGCTCGTAGCGCCTTACCCCTTGAAGAACTTGTCGGCTCTCAGCAGCATAAGCGTACTTTAGGTGTTCGTCTTATGAGAGGGTAGCGGGTCAGGTTAAGGAGAATTCATCTATTTGTTGGGTGTTCTTACGGATTTCGTGCGGCGCGTGTACAAAACTCGACACGAAGTGCGCTGTAAAGGCAAAAATGAAAAAGACCCACTTTCTAAGAAGCAGGTCTGTGAGATTTTTAACTTGTCGCTCTTATGCGCGGGGAATCACTGCGAGCGCGAGGGCGAGTAAACCCCAGACAACGCCTAACCAAATGGTGAGACGGTGCAGGCCGCCCGCCGTGCCGCCCGTGGTGCTGCCTAAACTTTCACCACCGCCGCCACCTAAACCTTCGCCTAAACCGCCCTGTTTGGGCTCTTGGAGCAAAATGATAAAGGTCAAACCGACGGACGCCAAGATAAAGAGTACGAATATGAGCCAGAAAAGAATAAACACAGAGTCCTCCAAAATAGCGCGGTGAGTACGCTACGAATAGTTGCAATCACCATAACCACCGAACCTAAACCAAGATTATGTAAATTTTCACTCCGCAAAGGGTATCATCTCTGAACAAGCGAGTCGAACATCGTTCCACCTGTTCAGAGCGTTTGTGACCAGATGATACCTGCTAGTATGCCGGAAGCGGGACTCGAACCCGCACGGTTTTACCCGGTAGATTTTGAGTCTACTGCGTCTACCAATTCCGCCATCCCGGCCCGATTAGGCACAGCAAGCTATCATAGCAGGGCGCGGCGCAAGAGGTCAAATGGGGGCTGACACTAACAAATACTGGTTCCTAGTGCCCGCCCGTTTGGAACCCTGTTAATTTGGAACTCTATCCATCTGAAACACAGCGCTTTGTAAGACAGACGCTGTTTCTCAATGTCCGCGTGTCCTGAGCGCGTTACAATCACCCCGTGACCTCTCAAACCGTGTCTACACGCTATTGGCTCCTCAAAACCGAACCGGACGTGTTTAGTTATGATGACCTCTTAGTGAGTTCCAGCCAAAGCGCCGTGCAAGAAGGTGTGATGTGGGAAGGGGTGCGCAACTATCAGGCGCGAAACTTCTTGCGTAAGATGAAGGCAGGTGACAAGGTGCTTATTTATCACTCGAGCTGTAAACCACCCGGCGTTGTCGGCGTGGCAGAAATTGTAAAAGAGGCGTACCCTGACCCTACACAGTTTAACGAAACGGGCCCCTACTACGACGAAAAGTCCAGTCGCGATAACCCGCGTTGGGTGGCAGTAGACGTGAAGGCGCGGCGCAGCCTGGAGAAGTTCGTGACGCTGCAAGAGGTCAAAGAGGAGCCCGAGTTAGCGAACATGAAGCTCGTCCAGCGCGGCAACCGCCTCAGCGTGATGCGCGTGACAAAAGCAGAATACAACAAGATTCTCAAACTAGGAGAGACTCATGCTTGACACCCCACCTGGTAACGCTGTGCGAGACGCTGCTCGCGCTTTAGCCGAAGAGACCATTCAGACCCGCCGTGACTTTCACCAGCATCCCGAAATCGCCTTTGAAGAGGTCAGGACGAGCGGCGTCATCGCTGAAAAGCTGCAAGGTCTCGGTTTAGAGGTGCGCCGAGAGGTTGGCAAGACGGGCGTCGTCGCCCTTTTAGATTCAGGCGAGCCGGGTAAGAGCGTTTTGGCAAGAGCCGACATCGACGCGCTACCGATTCACGATGAGAAGACCTCGGGGTATCGCTCCACCATAGATGGCAAGATGCACGCCTGCGGTCACGACGGACACGCCGCCGTGCTGCTGAGCGTCGCTAAAATCCTCACAGAACGCAAAGACGACCTCTCGGGTAAAGTCGTGTTTGTCTTTCAACCCGCCGAAGAGATTGTCGGCGGTGCACGGGCGATGTTGGAGGACGGCGCACTCAAAGAGGTCAAACCGGACGCAAGCATCGGCTTACACCTCTCCTCGCAGTTTCCGACCGGCACCGTCGCCGTGCGGAGCGGCCCTTCGATGGCCGCGACGGACTCGTTTAGGCTCTTCGTCTCCGGCAAGGGCGGTCACGCGGCGCGTCCCCACGAGAGCGTAGACCCCGTCCTCATCGCCGCGCACCTCATTGCGGGCTTGCAAAGTCTTGTTTCTCGCGAGACCGACCCCCTAGACAACGCCGTCATCAGCCTGACCTCTATTCACGGCGGCACCGCGTACAACATCATCCCCGAGAACGTCGACATCAAGGGCACGCTCCGCACCTTTTTGCCGGAGACGCGCGACTTTCTTCAGGGCAGGATAGAGCGCTTTAGCGAAGACCTTGGCTCAGAGTATGCGCGGGGCGGTGGGTTTGGAGTGGATTACGCAGTCCCCAGCTGTGGTGAACGACGAGGCGATGACCGAGCGGTTAAGAGGTGTGGCGCGAGAGGTTGTCGGGGAAGAGAAGGTGATTGAATCCCCACAAATCATGGGCGGCGACGACATGGCGCTCTGGCTCCAGAGAGCGCCCGGCTGCTACTTCTTCGTCGGGGCGAGAAACGAAGAGAAGGGCTCGCACTACGCGCATCATCACCCTATGTTCGATTTGGACGAGGACGCCTTACCTGTAGCAGTGGAGGTGTTGACGCGGGGGGTCTTAGAGTTTTTGCGCTGAGAAGTGGGTAAGTGACAGCGCTGCACAAGCATACGTGCGAGATAGTGGCGGTGTAGGGGTGGGTTTGAAACCCACCCCTACGAAGTCTCAGAAGAGTGCTTTTGGTTTGAGTTAGCTCTGCTGGGGGAGCAAAAGTGCCAACGCTCCAGCGAGCAATATTAGCCCCATCACGCGGCGCAAATCCACCGGAATCACACTCCCCGACCAGCCCAGCGCGTCCGCCAGCACGGAAAGCGTCAGTTGACCCAAGATAACCGCCGCGATACCCGCAGCAATCCCTACACGCGGCAGCGCAAAGGCGATAGAAAAGACGACGAAGATACCGATAGTACCGGCCAACACGACGATAGACGCCGCTCTAACATCAATATTTTGAAAGGGAAAAGACCGAGCGAAAACAAGCAGTAAAACAAGCGACACCGCGCCCCCGCTGATATTGACGAGCAAGCCCGTCAGGGGTGCGCCGATGGCCCTGCTCGAGAGGCTATTAAGTACCCCTTGAAAACCAACTGCCAAGCCACCACACAATGCTATGAGCAGTGCAACCAACCATCCGTTCATGTACAACCTCCAAGAAGTTCGCATTACCTCTTCGAACCGCTACCTCGAGGCTTTTATCCTTGGGATGGTCTCCGCCGCACTTAACTTATACGACAGCTTTCATGGCGCTCGGTCCAGACCTTGCCAATCAACTGAGTTTGAATCACGCAGATATCATCCCGTAATGTGTGCGCTCCAACGACGCTATATTACTGAGAGCGTTCCTGACCAGATGTTACCTGCTGGCAAACGGAACCCTAGCCAAACGGTCTTTTGAACTATAACAAGTTTTGGACGGTTCAATAAGAATAAACTCGAGCCACCCCTCCATTAGAACCCGATAAACAAAACTTCACCCTTCGCCCTTTCCAAAGCTCTAAAACGTGCTGGACAGGACTGAAATGCTATACTATACACAGATGAACGAGCGCACCGCCCACATCCTCGACCTCGTCACGGCGCACTACATCACCTCTGCGAAGCCGGTGGCCTCGGCTCCTATCGCCAAGCAACTCGGCGTGAGTAGCGCGACGGTCAGGAGCGAGTTTGCGGCGCTCGAGGAAGCGGGCTACCTAGCCCAACCTCACACCTCAGCGGGGCGCGTTCCTACCGCCGAAAGTTACCGGCGCTACGCTCGCAAGTTCATCCCACCCAAACGCTTGCCCAAACTTCAGCGCGACCTCTTGAAAATGAGATTAGGAGGCGCTCACGGCGACACCCTACTTCAACAAGTCGCCAACGTCACCGCTGAACTCTCCGGTTACGCCGTGGTAGTGAGCTTACCCGCCGATGATGACTTACACACTTTAGAGATTCACCTCTCGGCGCTCTCGAGCACGCGCCTTTTAGCTGTTGTCATCTTAGAAAACGGTCTCATCCGCCAACTCGTTTTGGACCTCGCACCGACGCCGAACGACAATGCTTTACGCGAAGCCGAGAGCAGTCTGCGCAGTTTAGATGTTCCTGTTCAAGAGGTTCCGGTGGCGCTCGCTAATATCGCTGGGCGTGCCGAAGAAGAGGTTGCGCGTACCTTTCGTGCTTTAGCCGACGCCTGGCCGACCATGAACCCGCCCCGCCTCTTTTCGCAGGGGCTCAAAAACCTCTTGATGGAACCCGAGTCCACCGACCCCGAGTTCGTGCGCATGGTGGTCGAGCGTGTGGAGCAGCCGAATACAGAATCGGATATAGATGAGGCGTTGAGAATTGTTTTAGAAGAGACGTTAGCGCTCGTGTCGGCGCGGCTCGAGCTAGGCTCCTCCAAAGCCGGGCTGATGCTCCTTGGCCCCTTACGAATGCGTTACCCTGAGACCTTGGCGATTGCGCAAGGGGTGACGGAGACAGTAGCGAAAAGTGGCGAACAGAGAGCGAATCTCAATTAACAAGGGGTTGCAACCCCTTGTTACACTAAGTACGTGACTATTAACGTTCTCCTCTTCGCTAGCTACCGCGACCAAGTCGGTCAGCGGGAGATGACGCTCGAGCTACCCCACCCCCTCACCGTCCGAGAGGTCGCCAGCAAACTCCAAGCCGACTACCCCGACCTTTCCCTCAAAGGCGCACTCTGCGCCCTGAATGAGCGCTACGTCTCGCCCGACCAAGAGGTCAAAGGGGGTGACACGCTCGCGTTTTTCCCGCCCGTTTCGGGTGGCGAGGTTGACCTGCTCGAGACCGACCACCTCTTCGTGACAGGGGGCGTCTTAGACCTCGCCCACCTGCACGCGCTCGCCGTAGCGGACCCCTACGGCGCAGTAGCGAGCTTCGTCGGCACAGTGCGCTCGCCCAACTTAGGGCAAGAGGTCGAGTACATCGACTACGAAGGTTACGAAGCGATGATTTTGACGCAGATGAAGGTCGTAGCGAGTGAGCTGCGAGAGCAATTCGACTTAGGCAAAATCGTCATCTCGCACCGCCTCGGGCGGCTCGAACCGAGCGAAGCGTCCATTGCCGTCGTGATCTCTTCGAAGCATCGCCGCGCCGCGCTAGAAGCGACGCACGCTTGCATAGACCGAATTAAAGAGCTTTTGCCTGTGTGGAAGCGAGAGGTTACGGCTGACGGTGAGGCTTGGGTGGAGGGTCAAAGCGTCGCCGGGGAGACGCTATAGGCTCTATAAAGGCAGAAACGCACTAAAAACACGGTTGTAGGCTGCACCGTTCTACTCGTTTAGTGAAGCTCGCATGAACGTGGGAGACTAAATTGTCACCACATCTCCCTCTCATCTCGTCTACAATGAGCACTATGAAATCTAAGCTCGAGCACACCTCTCTTCCCCTCGTAAATACGCCGCTTAGAGATTTAGAAGGGCCCCTCCAAGCAGAGATAGACCGAATCGTGAACGGCAAGGTGGGCCTATACCTCAGCGTTCAGATGATTGTGAGCATGTTGGTCATAGTTTTCGCGCAGTGGTTACTGAACCCACCCGCCTCCACGCTGCTCACCATCGGCCTTCTCTACGTCGCGGGTATCTTCGCGTTCTCCCTTTTTATGCTCCGCAGGCTCATCCAGAAAGTCGAACGCTTCAAACAGGCTGCGGGCAGCGCATAAAACTAAAGCTGTTTGAGCGGTCTTTCTAGGGCGACACAAGAAAAATCCTTTAAGCGCTATTGCATTGTCAACTATGTACTGATACCTTCTCGCTGCTGTCACCCTGAGCTTGTCGAAGGGTCTCGTCTCGCAATCTCTGCTGGAGGAGTCAGCAAGGGCAGAGATTCTTCGACTCCGCTTCGCTCCGCTCAGAATGACATCATGGGTCAATACTTCGCTGACAGTGTACTATACTAAAGCGGTTAAGAGGTGAACGAATGGCTTATGTTTCGTTGGAAAAAGCCGGGGAGAAGTGGCTCGAGCTGTTACAGAAAGCAGCAAACGGCGAAGAGGTCGTCATTACTAGAGATAATGAACCTTTTGTCAAGCTGAGCGCAGCGAAATACCCGCTTACACCGAGGAAGCCAGGTAGCGCAAGGGGTCTTATCGAGATGAGTGACGATTTTGATGAACCTTTAAAGGAGTTTTCAACGTAGTACAAAGGTCAACGGCTAAAACTTCACGCTGCATCTTTTCAGGCACGTCTAAGATAAGTATGATGAAAGCAGCCAAGCTCGAGACTATTTCTTTAGCTACCTTTCACCTCAAACGCTTTATTCGCACCTCTGCTTAAATTCGCTAAACTGACCTCATGGCAAAAACAGAAGCGTTTATCCCTCTAACGCACCGTGAGTATTCGCTCGAGCAAACAAAACGCCGCGCCGCCACCTTTTACAAAGAGGTCAAGACGCGGCGCTCCGTGCGGGACTTTGCGGATAGACCTGTCCCTAAAGAGGTCATCGAGCACTGCCTCTTAGCTGCTGGCACTGCTCCGAACGGCGCAAATTTGCAACCCTGGCACTTTGTGGTGGTGAGCAATCAAGAGGTCAAAAAGCAGATTCGTGAGGCCGCCGAAGCCGAAGAACGCGAGTTTTATGAGTCCCGCGCCCCGGACGAGTGGTTAGACGCGCTCGCCCCTTTAGGAACAGATGCGAATAAACCTTTTTTGGAGACTGCCCCGTACCTCATTGCCGTATTTGCACAGCGCTACGGACTGGATTCAGACGGTAGTAAGGTTAAGCACTACTACGTCTCAGAATCGGTGGGGATTGCGTGCGGGGTTCTGGTGACGGCGCTTCACCACGCGGGGCTCGCCTGCTTGACGCACACGCCGAGTCCGATGAACTTTTTAAGTGAGATTTTAGAGCGTCCTAAAAATGAACAGCCTTATCTTCTCTTAGTTGTGGGCTATCCGGCGAAAAATGCACACGTGCCGAAGATTCGTAAGAAACCACTGGGAGAGGTGGTGACGTTTCTCGAGTAGCTCTCACCCTTCATGACCGCCACTTCACCTCAGACAGTTCGGTGCAAATTTGCCTTGACCCTGCTACAGCGCCCGCTATGATGGAGCAATAAGCGAGCGCTACATCATCGGCTCAGCGTAGCGACTGAGTGAATAGGCAAGGAGAGACATGTTAGGAACGGCGGAAATTAGAACGAACGTGGGAAGCGCTCTGCGGCGCATTGGCAAGCAGAACGAGCAGGGTGAGACGATTGGGATTGCGTATCTCGAGAGGGGTGGCCTCCAGATGATCCCTGTCGCGCTACGCACTTTGGGCTTTGCCCTGATTTTAAGCCTCTACTTCTTGCAGCGCCCTCTAGCGGGCGTCGGCCTCATTCCGGGCCTGGAAGGAATCGCCGATACGCAGTTTATCTCACCGGCGCAGTACGCATTAGCGGTTGCTATCTACGCGGCTTATTTCGCCGCCACCCTCGTGCGGAGTGGCTTTTTCAAGGGGCAACCCGGCGTCGAGATTCACTTCACCAAGCACCAGCGCATCGTGCGCACGCTCAAAGCAGGCAAGAGCACGCTGGTGTTAGACCCAAGGGTTCGCGCTTACGCTGCTGTCTCCACCAAACCGTTCGTGTTGGACATGCCTCAAGTTCAGGGCACGACAGGTGACAACATCAGTTTGTCGTATAAGGGCGCGTTGATCGCGCAGGTCGAAGATACCTACCGCTTGGTCGAGCGCGGCGGCTTCGAGGCGTTTTGCGCTCAGTTGGAAGAGCTATTTGAGAGCGTTATCAAGGACGAGATGCTTAGCATCTCTGCGCGGGACTTCAACCGCTTTTTAGTCGAACGCGCCGCCTTTCCGAGCAGCGAAGCGCCGGACGAGGGGGAGAGCTTGACCGACAGGCTCGCGGACCTAGAAAAAGAGGACTTGAGCCCTGAACTGCTCTCGAAAATTGCCAGCATCGCCGAACTCGACGTGTCGCGCTTTCGTTTGGACGAGACCGAGGCTCCGCGTCGGCGGGCGCTCCTGGACAAGCTGCGCGATTTGTCACACAGCTACGGCATCGCGCTCTTAGATCATCTGCCGCAGGGCAACCTCACCAGTGACGACTACTTGCGCACCTTAGCTGTCGGGCTCGTCTCGTCTATCACCAGGGTGCGGCAAGCCACCGAGACGCTTAAAGACATCACCTAGGAGGAGATTTCGGAGGAAATTGCGGCGAAGGTCGCGGATGTAAGTTTGGGCGTCTTAGAGGTCGAGCGCATCATCCGCGAGATCGACGCTATCAAAGGGTCGCTCCAAGATGACGCTACCGAAACTCAGATTATCCGGGCGCGGCAAGCAGCGATTGACAACATCGTGAGCAGCTACCTCACTCCGGCGCTCTCGCAGGTATCCACGCTCAAAGAGCAGGTGCGGGCGCGGAGCGTTCAGAGTGCGGGCTTGGAGACCTATATTCAGAAACAGAACGAACTTTTAGAGCGCTTGGACACACATATAGATACGCTGCCCCGTGTGAGCCGCGTCGTAACGGACCAGACCGACGTGAGAGATGCTGTGATGCAAGGCGACCTCTTGGGGGCGCTCCTGGACGAGAGCGACATTCGGGCGGTGTTGCAGGAGTACAAGCGCAGGGGCTTGGCGCGGTTAGAGGGCTCGAGTCAAGACGCTTTAGAAGCCTACAAGCTCGACGTGGACACGCTGATGAGCGAACTGAGCAGCGCCTTGGAGGACATCGCCACCGACTCGGGCACGCACATCGAATACACACCCGAATCGGTCAAGCGCAAAGTCGAGGTGATCACCGCCAAAGCGAGTGCGCCGGAGACGGGTGGCGCAGATATTCACAGTGCAGATATTCGCAGTGCAAATATCCACAGGGAGAGAGACCCCTATAGCGAACACGGTGAGGAGGCGAGCCTATGAGTTACCGCGAGGTGGGCCAGCGTTTAGGCGAACAGGCGAAGGGCAGCTTAGAAGAGATTTTGGACAGCGGCTCGCGTGAGGTCGAGGCGGCGGTCAGTAGCAAGCTCGACCAGATGTTGGGCGCGGTTAAGCGGGGCGTGCAAGAGGGCGACTTGAGCCGCTTTAAGTCGGTGGACGAGGAGCGCATCTTGCGCTTCGTGCCCGACAAGCGCCGCCCCGCCGGGCTCGGGCTGCTCACACTCGGGCTGCTCACGCTCGTCTTGTTACCGGGCTGGCTCAAAGTGTTGGCGCTGCCCGCGCTCCTCTTAGGGGTGCTCGTCTTTGCGGGGCGTTATCTAAACAACGCTCGCGTGGACGTACCCGACGGCTACACCGGCGTGCTCTGCCGTTACGGTCAGCCAATTGGAGGACGCCAAGCCAAGACCGGACGCAACTGGCTCTACCGCTTCGACACCTTTATCCCCTTTCTCGTCTCGCAGCGCGACCAAGTCGTTGACCTCGAAGACGCCAACTTCACCGCCGACTACGCCAGCATCTCCCTGTCGCAGCAGCTCGCCTTTCGCGTGGTGGAGCCCGCCGTGTTCGTTGAGAGAAGCAGCCCCGGCAACATCATGAAAATCTTGAGCCTCTACGCGGGCTACCTCAACTTGCGCATCATCACTTCGATTGAAGACGCTAGGGTTAAATTCAGCGGACGCGACCGCATCGACAATATCATTGGCGCGTTGAACGACAACCTCAGAGCAACCTACGGCATCGAAATCGTGCGCGGCAGTATGCCCTCGGCAAACAACGACATCCTCTTGGACTTAGAAGCCATCAGAACGCTCTTAAAAGAGATCGAAGCGATGACGGAGACCCAGCAGGTGCGCGTCGAGGCGGCGGTGAAACAGGTCGAATCGCAGCTACGCACGCGCCGCAAAGAGACGCGCAGCCGCGCGTTCGACCTCCAACAAGCGAAGGTAAGGTTGGATACTAGCGTGGCAGAGCAGGTCGGCGCGGCGAAGCAGACGAGCCTGGTGCGGGCGCGGCAGGAACTCGAGGCAGCCGCCTCCGAAGTGCGCCGCGAACTCGCTACTCTAAAAGCGAGAGAGCAGAAAAATCAAGGCTTGCAGGATTCGGTGGAGGGGCTCGAGCTGGAGTTTCGCTTGCGACTAGCTGAACTTAGGGAGCGCTACGCCCGCCAGCTCTTACCCGAGCAAATCGAAGTACTGTCCGTCAAAGGGTTAGGGTCGGGCTTGACGTTAGGTCGGGCGCTCAGCGAAGCGGGGCAGCTCTTTAAGGCGCTGCCCGAGCGACGGGATTCGGACACTTAGCGCCATTCCAACCCTCTCTTCTATGCGTCCGCCACCCCCGCCTCCGCAAACGTCGCCATACCGGACAAAACAGCGGCGGCGCTCTCCAAAATTCCAAAGGCTAAAACCGCGCCCGAGCCTTCCCCCAAACGCATGTCAAAGTGGAAAAGAGGCGCTAAGCCCAAGTGCGCCAACTGCCTCTTATGCCCCGGCTCCTGCGACAGATGCGAGGCGAAGAGGTAGTCCTTGACGTTTGGGTTGAGCGCAGCAGCGGCGAGCGCGGCGGAGGTGGCGATGAAGCCGTCTAAGATAACGGGCGTTTTCTGCGCGGCAGCGGCGAGGTAGAAGCCTGTTAGGGCGGCGATTTCCAAACCGCCAACGAGGGCCAACACCTCTAAAGGTTGGGACGCATCAGGTTGATGTTTCTCTAAAGCGCGTTCAATCACGCGGACTTTATGCGCTAACCTCTCGTCGTCCACGCCCGTCCCGCGCCCCGTCACCGCTCGCACATCACTATGGGTAAAGACAGCGGTAAGCGCCGCCGCCGCCGTGGTGTTACCGATGCCCATCTCACCCCCCGCGAGAAGATTGGCACCCTCTGCTATCAGCTTATTGGCGACCTCAATACCGACCTCACAGGCTTTCTCAACTTCAGATAACGTCATAGCGGGCGCGTCCACCATGTTTTTCGTACCCGGTGCGACCTTGCGTGTGAGTAAAGCCGGATGAGGTTGTAAATCTGTTTCAACGCCTACGTCTACAACTAAGAGTGACACTCCCGTAACTCCAGCGAGCGCGTTGATGGCTGCACCGCCATTTAGAAAATTCATCACCATCTGCGCCGTAACCTCTTTGGGAAACGCCGATACGTCCGCCGCCGTAACGCCGTGATCAGCGGCGAAAACGGCGACAGCCTTACCTTTTACAAGAGGTTGAGATGTGCCGTAAACCGAGGCGAGGCGGACGCTTAGGGGCTCGAGCCTCCCCAAACTCCCCGGCGGCTTGGTGAGTTGGTCGTGCCGCGTTCTCGCCTGCGCCGCCACCTCTTCATTGGCAGGTTGAATAGTGTCTAAGACCTCTTTAAGCGTCAACCGTGACCTCCGGTAAGGTTCCTTTGAGCACTTGCGGGATGCCGACGCTCATGAGGACAACAGCGTCAGCGACACGGGCGACCCTCGCGTTCGCCGTTCCGAGCGCGTCTCTGTACCAGCGTCCTAGCGCATACGCAGGTACGACGCCGCTGCCAACCTCATTGCTGACGATGATGACGGTCTTTGATGAGCTTTGAACGGTACTGATAACCCCTTCCACCGCTTTTGAAATTGCGTCCGTAGCGGCGACCTCTCCCTTAGTTCCATATTTCAGAAGAAGATTCGACACAAACCCAGATAAACAGTCGAGCAAGACAACTTCCGCTTCGACCTCTTGAATCACTTTCGCGACCTCTAAGCGCGTCTCTACCGTTTTCCAACGCGCAGAACGCCGCGCCCTATGCTGCGCGATGCGGCGCGTCATCTCGTCGTCGGAGGGCTCGAGCGTGGCGATGTAAGCAACCTCTTCGCCACCAAAATGCCGCGCCAACGCTTCGGCGTAACGCGACTTACCCGAACGCGCTCCACCTGTGACCAGCACCCTCAATCTATCACCGTCTGCAACTCACCAAGATGAGAGGTGTCGTTGACCTTGCTGACGATAATGCCCATGTCACCGATGACGAGCTTGCTGACGCTGCCCACGTCCACCTGGAAGCGCCACGTTTGAGCGTGCGGCAAGCCCGTTACGTAATAGAGCGCACTGCGAATCGTGCCGCCGTGCGTAAAGGCAATCGCTCGCCCCGACTTGGGCAGTTCGCTCAGCCACTCACGCACGCGCCCCAAGAGGTCTTCGTAAGACTCGCCCTCCGGGGCGCGGTTGCGGTAGGGGTCTTTGAACCAGGCGTCGAGGGCCCTTTTGTCCGCACCCTCCATCTCGCGCCAATACTTGCCCTCCCACGCGCCGAAGTCGATTTCGCGCAATCTAGGCTCGAGCCTAACCTCTGCCGCTGGCAAGACCAAGCGAGAGGTGTAGCGGGTACGGGAGAGGTCCGAAGCGTACACCGCGTCGAAACGGAGATGTCCTAGGCGTTTGGCGAGGCGTTCCGCTTGCTGGATACCGAGTTCGTTGAGAGGCGGGTCACTCTGTCCAAGGGCGCGTCCCTCACGGTTCCACAGCGTTTCGCCGTGACGTACCAGCCAGAGTTCTAAAACGTTATCTGCCATGAAACCCTCTCAAAGGGGAAGTGCTGCTGACAGTTTCGGTAAGCCGTAGGTCTAACACGCCTTCAACTGTAACAAGATTGGGTTAGTCTTGTGCTTGCTCAGGCTAATGGAAAGTTTAGAATCAGCAGGTCAATGAACCTGAAAGCTTTGCTAGAGTAGGCTTATGAACCTTCGACCTCTCTGCACAACAGCCCTCAAGGTCTCCCCCATCGGTTTGGGACTCGCCGCACTGGGCAGACCGGGCTACATTAACTTAGGACACGCGGACGACTTAAAACGCGATTACGACGTGGACGCCATGCGCAAGCACGCCCACATGATGTTAGACACTGCCTATAAAAACGGTGTGCGCTACTTCGACGCCGCCCGCTCTTACGGACGCGCCGAGGCATTTTTGGGGCATTGGCTAGAATCCAAGCAATACGATGATTGCGTCGTGGGCTCTAAATGGGGCTATACCTACACGGCAAATTGGCAAGTGGACGCCGACAAACATGAGGTCAAAGAGCATTCTCGAGCCAAACTAAACGAACAGTGGCGAGAGAGCCAAACCCTTTTAGGCGACCACCTCAACCTCTATCAGATTCACTCAGCAACGTTGGACACGGGCGTGCTGGAAAATAAAGAGGTTTTGAAAAGGCTTGCGGAGATTAAAGCGTCAGGCGTTTATGTCGGTTTGTCATTAAGCGGTCCATCTCAAGCGCAGACTTTAGAAAAAGCGCTCAGGGTTGAGGTCGAAGGAGAGCGTTTATTCGACACCGTTCAAGCGACTTGGAATGTGTTGGAACCCTCCGCAGGCGGCACGCTCGCCACCGCACATAGCGAGGGATTAAGCGTCATCATCAAAGAGACGTTAGCCAACGGACGACTCACCCGCCGCAACGATGCGCCTGAATTTGCGGAGAAGTTGAGGATACTAGGCAAACAAGCTGAGAGGTTGGGGACGACGGTTGAAACGCTGGCATTCGCGGCGGTTTTGCAACAACCTTGGATCAGCGTCGTACTGAGCGGGGCGGCGCAAGAGGGGCATTTGCTCGAGAACCTAACCGCCATAAACGTCGCTTGGGATGAAGAGGTCGAAGGAGCATTGGCGCAACTCGCTGAGCTACCTAAAGCGTATTGGGGGACGCGTTCGGGACTCGAGTGGACGTGAAGAAGCAATGAGCAACGAGCAATGAGTTGAAAGTGAAAGACCTTAGCTCATTGCTCATTACTTTTCACTCATCGCTTTCAACTCATTGCTCCCTATCAGGCAACCCATCACTAATCACCTGCTGAAACCACTCGAACGACCTCTTGGGCGTGCGCTTCTGCGTCGCAAAATCCACGTGGACGAGCCCAAACCTCTTCGTGTATCCCTCCGCCCACTCGAAGTTATCCAGAAGCGTCCAAGCGAAGTAGCCTTTGAGGTTCGCGCCCCCGTCTATCGCTCTTTGGGCAGCCTCTAAGTAATCCCGGTAGTAGGCGACGCGCTTAGGGTCATCCACGCCCTCGTCCGTGAGTTCGTCGGGAAAGGCTGCGCCGTTTTCGGTGACGTAGATGTCGGGGTTGCCGTAGTCGTTTTTGAGTTCTATAAGCTGCTCAAAGAGCGCGTCCGGGTAGACTTCCCAGCCCGTGTCGGTGAGTTCGGCGTCTTCGGGCGGCGGCGCTTGGCCCATTCCCAGGAGGCTGTTGTCGGACTGAATGAGCGTGCGGCTATAGAGGTTGAGACCGAAGAAGTCTAAGGGTTGTTGGGTTTTGTCCAGGTCACCGTCATGAATGAAGGGGTCCATCATCGCTAGCGTCTGCTCGGGGTAGCGTCCCTTGAAGAGCGGGTCGGAGAAGTTCCGGTTCCACACGGCGTCGAAAAGCGCGGCGGCTTGTTCGTCCTGTTCGGTATCGTTCTTCGGATGGATAGGCTGCATGTTGAGAACTGTGCCGAGTTGCCATGAAGCATTTATCTCTCTAAGCTGCGTCAACGCCTCGCCTTGCGACAGGTTGAGATGATGAACGCACGCGGCGTACGCGCCTATGTCTTGGAGTCCCGGCGCGTGAATGCCCAACAAATGACCTACGAGCGCCACCACGTTGGGCTCGTTGAGCATGGCGAAGCGCTCTACCCTGTCGCCGTACTGCTCAGCGGTATACACGGCGTAGTCGGTAAACCAATGTGTGATGTCGCGGTTCGTCCAGCCACCTTTGTCCTGTAGGGCTTGCGGTAAATCCCAATGATAGAAGCAGAGCCACGGGGTGATGTCGGCTGTCAAGAGGTCGTCGATAAGTTTATCGTAAAAGTCGCGCCCCTGGCGGTTGGGTTTGCCGCTGCCGTTGGGGAAAAGACGCGGCCACGCGGTTGAAAAGCGGTACGCACCGACACCCAGTTCTTTCATGAGCGCGATGTCCTCGCCGTAGCGCCTGTAGTGGTCACAGGCTTCGTCGCCGGTACTGCCGTCTTTAATCTTGCCGGGTGTATGCGAAAAGGTGTCCCAAATGCTGCGGCCCTTGCCGCCTTCGTCCCACGCACCCTCGATTTGATAGCTCGAGGTTGACACGCCCCACACAAAATCCTCTGGAAAGCTCATACATCCTCCTTACTTCCCCACACTTTAACGACCTCACGGTGACCTTATTGTTATTAGACACATTATTTTACCTGCCATTCCCTTCTCACTCCGAAGCGGTGCAAGAGGTACGATGCAGCTATGAGTCAGCCTGCCGCTCAGTCTTCCAACACGCGCCTCTATCTCATCTTGGGTAGCGGCGTCATCGCCGTGAGCTTAGCCGCTATTTTCATCCGCTTAGCCGACGCCCCTGGGGTGGTCGTGGCGGCGTACCGAATGCTCGCGGCGAGCCTCGTCATCCTCCCCTGGACGGTGCGAGCCTTGAAACGCACGCCGCTCACCAAAGAAAACATCGGTTACACGCTCCTCGCGGGGGTTTTGCTGGGCGCACATTTCGCTACATGGATTACCTCTTTGTCGTATACAACCGTCGCGGCGAGCGTCGTTTTAGTCACGACGAATCCACTTTGGGTGGCGCTCTTTAGTTGGATATTTTTGGGTCTTGCGCCCTCGTTTACGGTGCTGATGGGTGTGCTGATTGCGGTCTTAGGCGGAGCACTCATCGGCTTTGGCGACTTGGGCGGCGGGAGTGCGCCGCTTTTGGGGGATACGCTGGCGCTCTTGGGGGCAATTTGCGCCTCGGCGTATCTTTTGTTAGGGCGTGCGGCGCAGCGGCGCGGGTTGTCGCTACAAGCCTACATCGGCGTAGCCTATAGCGTTGCCGCGTTGGTCCTCTTACCTCTGCCGCTCTTTTTCAACTTTTCCTATACGGGCTACAGCTTAGAGACATTTTTCTGGATTGCGCTCTTGGCGCTCGTGCCGCAGCTTATCGGGCACACCTCGTTCAATTACGTGGTGAAACATTTAGACCCAACCTTCGTCGCGACGGTGATTTTGTTGGAGCCGGTGGGCTCGAGCCTCCTAGCTCTCCTCCTCTTCAGCGAAGTTCCCTCGCTGCTCACCATCTTGGGCGCTCTTATCCTGCTCTTCGGCGTCGCGCTGACCACGCGTAACAGCCGCGCGGCGCAGCCGTCTCCGAAGCGTACACCCTCCAGTTAGTCTTATAGTGCTGCTATCTTTTGCTGAGTCTATCTCTATTATCAGCATTTCCACGAGTCGTTGCCACACCACCCATAGCGTTTATTTCTATTCGCAGAGAAGCCTTTAGCAGCTAGCGGGAGCGAACTAGCCCCAAAGGCTAGCGGGAGCGGTCCACGCGACGCGGGCACAGGTTACGGTTGAAAACCGGACACTTTCAGTGTTCACCTGTGCCCGTTCTAGGAACCACGCGACGCACAGTGAGCCGTTATCTACGCGCGTTGATTTGAAGATGCAACGGCAGGGCGGCTGCCCGTAACGCTACCTCCAGCTAAAGGCTCTTTTCCGCTCACACTTGAAGCTGCTACAGCAGCTTCAAGTGGAAATGCTATATATTGACTCAAGTGTAAAACCCTAAAACTAGTAGCATTTCCAACATTCACTGCACCAGATAGCCGCAGTGCTCGAAGGTATTTTTAGCATCGTCAGATGTCACTGTAAGAACCGCATCTTTGAAGGCTTTGATAAGCTTATCGAGAGTGGAAGGTCGGAGCTTTCTGACGAAGGCTTTAATCTTGCTGAATAAGAGTTCAATAGGATTGTAGTCAGGCGAGTAAGCAGGCAAATAGAGAAGTGAACAGTGGTACTTTTCGACTAGCTTTCTCACGTCTGGTCCATGATGCACACGCCAGTTATCCAGGACGAGCACCGAGCCCACTTTGAGGTTAGGTAGCAAGGTCTTGAGATAGCTTAGAAAGGCGGCTTTATCGACGTTCTCAGGGTGCACCAAGCAGTGCGCCCCGCTGAGCCCCCTAAGGGTAACCGCCGCTAAGAGACTGGCTCGCTCTTTTTTACCTTTGGGTGCGTCGTCCACCACGCGCTTGTTGGTAGAGGTGCGTCCATAGCTGCGCGAGAGGTTTAGGTAAGCGCTCGTTTCATCGAGAAACACCAGTCTCTCAGGGGCAAGCTTCGCTATCTCTTCACGCCACTGCGTTCTGAGTACGTCATCTCGCTCACTTGGGTAAAGGCTCTTTTTTTACGACTGATGCCCAGTTTGCGAAAGTAATTGTCTACTGTGGATTTCGTGAGTTTAGTACCTGTGCTTTTCGCCAACGCTTCGGCGTCCAGTCAAGCTGGACGAACGGTGCTGCTCTAGAGTCCAATCGTTATGCTCTGCTACTTGCTTGCGCAACACCTCATGGTGGCTCTCGTCAAGTTTGCACCCTCTCCCTGGGTGCGGTGTCGCGGCTAGCCCTCCCGCTCTAAAGCGCTTGACGTAGCGCTCGACAGTACGGCGGCTTACGTTAAAACGCCTCGCAACTGCGCTCTTGTTCTGTCCCTCTTCGATATGCGCCGCAACAATTCGTTTGCGTAAGTCTATCGAGTATGCTGGCATGGCTTTCGTCTACTGTGTGACTGCGGAAAATGGAAATGCTATAGGATGAAAGTGCGCAGGTAATACCAATTCCGATTGATTCTCTATCAATCCGAGCGAAAGAGTCCTCAACTGGAGGTAGCATCTTCGAATCAACACCACGGGCGTTTATAACGGCATGATACGCCCAGTTGAGGACTCCTCTGCGAGCAGGAACAAAGATACGGATGGAGCGGTATGGACTATCACCGAACGCCTTTCTCGGTGATAGGGAATTTAGCGGAATCCGTATAACATCTTATGAACGTGTACGTTGGGGCTATGCTTCGCCGACTGAGGGCGTTGCTTCCAGTCAAGCTGGACGAACGGTCGCAAAACTTCGTACATTGTGACCAGATACTACCTGCTGTACGTGTAACAATCTTCATACTCTGTAACTTGACGCTAGTAAATGGACGAGAAATTTGTTACAATGATGTACGTGGTTGTGCTTTTTGCCCCTTCATCTCAGCAACGAGTACACCTAACCATCCCAGCTACAATTGATTTAGCAGTACCCGACCCATACCTCAATACGTTGCCTCGCTGATCTAAGGAAGCAACGTGCTGATTCAAACGTGTTAAAGGAGTCTACCCTTGAAAGAATCACAAAAGGCTTACAAAAACGGTGACCAGGTCGTTCTGCCCCCCTACGGCGTTGGCGTCGTCTCAGGAACGACTGTTCGTACGGTAGCAGGCTCGGATTATCAGTATTACGAAGTAAATTTTCCTAACGGAACTTCCAAAGCGTTCGTGCCCGTCGCCTCACCACAAGCCGCTGGTCTACGCCCTGCGCTTACCAAAAAAGAGGTTCAGGGCGTTTTAGAGCGCCTCAACAACGGACGCATCAACTTGCCTAAGCAGTGGGCAGCGCGTCACCGCCGCGTTACCGAGATTTTATCTAGCGGCGATCCCTACCAAATCGCCACCTTAGCCAGCGAACTCCGCCGCTGGGACTTGGAGCGCGGACTCCCTGATTTAGACCGCCAAGCCTACCGCCGCTCACTCCGCCTCTTAGCGGGTGAAATCAGCGCGGTACTAAGCATCACCGCCAAAGAAGCGCGGAACATGATGGACGCAGGCGAGGATGACGACCTCAATTAGTTGTCACAATAAAAGAACTTTTAAGACCAGGGTTATCCTGGTCAATTTTTTTGTCTTGAAAGAGGTTGCTGTGGAGTTCATGGATTTAATGCGCCGAGCATCGGAGATTCGAGCGCTTTATGCTGAATTCGAAGAGGTCAAGTACGGACGAAGCTGGACAGATGAGGAGCTTGCTCTAGGATTTGTGAGCGATGTAGGGGATTTAGCGAAACTCGTTCAAGCGATGAACGGCATAAGAGATACTCCCGATACAAAGGAGAAGTTGGGGCACGGACTCGCGGACTGTTTATGGTCGGTGATCGTTTTGGCGCAGGCGTACGAGGTTGATTTGGAGGCAGCGTTTCTTAAAACGATGGACGAGCTTGAAGCGCAGCTAACGGAATAGGCGCTTTCAGTGCTCACCTGAATTGAAAATACCTACAGCAGGCACGAAATAATGTCGTTGTTTAGCCTATACTCTGCAGATGAAAAACGATAACCTCCGCTCACCTGATGGCGACAGCGTGCGAGTTTTGACGCACAACCTTTATGGACGGCGCTCAAATTGGGAAGACCGGCGGCGCGTTCTTATCGACGGGATTAAAAAGCTCTCGCCAGACCTCATCTCTTTTCAGGAAACAATTTTGACCGATGACCACGACCAAGCTGCCGATTTGCTTCCCTCTGACTATCATATCGTCAATTCAGAAGCGAGAGAAGAGGACGGGCAAGGCGCTTCAGTTGCGAGCCGCTGGCCCGTTTTAGAGGTGCACGAGCTTGATCTGAACGTCACACCTCGCACAGCAGATTTCTCCTGCACCACGCTCATTGCCAAAATTCAAGCGCCGGAGCCTTTTGGCCCCCTGCTGCTCATCAATCACTTTCCCAACTGGCAAGTAGATTACGAGTATGAGCGCGAGTTGCAAACCGTAACTGCGGCGAGGTCTATTGAAGCTACTTTAAGGGAACGCGACATGCACGTCATCATAGCGGGCGATCTCGACGCTGACCCCGACGCGGCAAGCGTGCGCTTTCTCGCTGGAAAACAGTCTTTAGATGGCATGAGCGTTTGTTACCGCAACGCCTGGGACAGTGTGCACCCTGACGAACCGGGGCACACGTTTACGGCTCAAAATCCGTTGGTTACGGAGACGGACTGGGACTGGCCGTGCAAGAGGATTGACCACATCTTCGTGCGGTGCGGACAGCACGGCGGGCCTACTTTGAACATTTCCGCTTGCGAGCTGGCTTTCGACAAGCCGGTAGACGGAATTTGGGCGAGCGATCACTTCAGCGTAACCGCAGACCTCACACTCCCGAAACCCGATGCTAAGGCTTCGCGGTAAAATCTATTAGTATTTCCACTTCTCGTTGCACCACGACTTATTGCGTTCGTTTCTATTCGCATCCGCTCACATTTGAGCCTGCTGGTGCAGGCTCAAATGGAAATGCTATATGTAGTTCAATCAAGATAGTTCTGACGCAAAAACCTAAGCGCAATCGCGTATGCCGCGTAGTCATCAATCAAACGCGGCGGCGAACGCAGCCCTTTAGGAAGAAGTCTGAGCAAACCTCTCGGCGGGTTCGCTTGGAAGTAAAGCTCACGCCCTTCTAACGTTGTATCCCGTTCATCTATCAGTGCAAACGTTTTGCCACGTTCGCGTAGCGCGGCTTGGACCCTATCACTACCCGTGCCATTGCCTACGATGATGGTGATACCGGGGGGCAGCTCGAGCCCCCGCAACTCCTCTAAGGTGATGATATTTCTATAGATGAGCTTTTCCTTACTATTAACAATCGCTACACCAATATTTTTACCGGGGTCTAAACCGACAACCATTATTAGAGAATAGCAAAAGAAAAAGAGCCGGAACGTGTCCGACTCTTTCTAACAGGAGATTTAAGTTTAGGCTTCGGGTCGCTGCTCACGCTCAGCAGCAGGACGCGACGGCGCACTCGGCTGCTCGCGGTCTCTCGCAGGCGCTTCCTGGCGGCGCTCCAACATCCGTTCGTCGGCGACGCGAACTTCGCGAATCGCGTCTAAGCCTGTGCCAGCAGGAATCAAACGTCCTAAGATGACGTTCTCCTTGAGACCGACGAGGTCGTCCGCTTTGCCGGAGACGGCAGCTTCGGTCAGCACGTGGGTGGTGTGCTGGAACGAGGCGGCGGAGAGCCAGGACTTGGTCGACAAGCTCGCTTTGGTGATGCCCAAGAGAACAGGCTTCCAGCTTGCGGGGTTCTTGCCCTCGTCCAAGAGCTTGTCGTTTGCCGCTTCGACATCGAAGCGTTCGATGACTTGCCCCTCCAAGAACTCGGAGTCGCCCGACTCCAAAATCTCGACGAACTTGAGCATCTGCCGCACGATGACCTCGATGTGCTTGTCGTGTACGGAGACGCCTTGCCCCCTGTATACGCGCTGAATCTCGTTGACGAGGTAGCGCTGCACGTCCTCGGGTCCACGTGACTCCAAGAGGTCGTGTGGGTTGACTGCGCCGCGCGTAAGCTGCGCGCCCGCTTCGACTTCGTCGCCGTCACGCACCAAGATGCGCATGTTGCGGTCCAACTTGTAGGTCTTGGAGAAGTCGCCGTCTTTGCTCGAGACGCTCAACTTCACCTTCTCGTCGTCTTCGTTGATGGAGACGACGCCGTCCAAGTCGGAGATAAAGGCTTTGACTTTCGGTTTACGCGCTTCGACGAGTTCGATGACGCGGGGCAGACCCTGCGTGATGTCGCCGCCCGTCGCGATACCGCCCGTGTGGAAGGTGCGCATGGTGAGCTGCGTGCCCGGCTCGCCGATGGACTCCGCTGCGATAACGCCTACCGCTTCGCCGAGCGAGACGGGGCGCATCAGCGACATGTCGAGGCCATAACAGGTACGGCAGATGCCCGCCCTGGTTTGGCAAACGACAGGGCTCCGCACCTCGACGTAGCGCAAGGACGGGTTGTCCCTCAAACGCGGATAAATTTCGTTGATATGCTCTTTCATCAGGATGGTGCCTTGCTCTAAGGTGTAGTTGCCGACTTCGAAGTCGAGCGCTAAGTAGCGTCCGTAGAGGCTCATCTCGAGCTGGCTTTTGGAGCGCAGACGCCCATCCTCCCCGTAGAGCGGAACCTCAGAGAAATCCGCCGTGCCGCAGTCGTGCTCGCGCACCACGATTTCGTGCGCCACGTCCACGAGCTTACGGGTCAAGTAACCCGAGTCCGCCGTGCGAAGCGCCGTGTCTGCACCCCCTTTACGCGCTCCGTGCGTGGAGATGAAGTACTCCAACACGGTCAAGCCCTCGCGGAAGTTCGTACGAATCGGCAGCTCGATGGTGTCGCCCGAGGGCTTCGCCATGAGACCGCGCATCCCCGCAAGCTGGCGAATCTGCTGCGGATTACCACGTGCGCCCGACTGCGCCATAATAAAGAGCGGATTGAAGGGCATGTTGTCCTTGAAGTTGTCGAACACCGCTTGGCGGACACTGTCGGTGGTCTCGTTCCAGAGCTTCACCACTTGCTGGTAGCGCTCTAAGTCGGTGACAAAACCTTTGTTGAAAGCACTGGTAATCTTGCCGAGCTTCTCTTCGGCTTCAGCTAAGAGTTCCGCTTTCTTGGGCGGAATCGCCACGTCGTCGATGCCGATGGTGATGCCCGAAGTGGTCGAGAGCTTGAAGCCTTCGTCCTTGAGGGCGTCCAAGAGCTTCGCAGTGCGCTCAATGCCTAAGAGCTTGAAGGAGTCCACCACGAGGTCGCGGAGCGCGTTCTTCTCGTAGGCGGTGTCGTAGCGGATGAGCGAGGCAGGCACTTCGCCGCCATCTTCGGACAGCGTTTCTTCCACCAAGCGGGCGAAGAAGGTCCGTCCGGGGCTGGTGTGAATCATCTCGCCGTTGATTTTAATAGAGACTGTATCTTGCATGTCGATCTCTTCGCGTTCGACGGCTAAGAGGGCTTCGTCTGCGCTGCTGAAGTGATACTTGAGGCGGCCCACGCTCGTCTCTTCGCCGTCTACCGTGATGCTGCTGTTGAGGTCTAACTCGTTGTTGCGATACGCCCCCAGCGCCTCTTCCGCGTTCTTGTAGCTGTTGCCCACACCTTTACGCCCGATATGAACTTGCGTAAGAACGAACAGACCCAAGATGATGTCGCGGCTCGCGCCGACGTTCGGATTGCCGTGCGCGGGCGACAAGAGGTTATGTGACGAAAGCATCTGGAGCCGCGCTTCGGCTTGCGCGTAGACTGAGAGCGGCACGTGAATCGCCATCTGGTCGCCGTCGAAGTCAGCGTTAAAGGCTTCGCAGACCAAGGGGTGAAGCTGAATCGCCTGACCCTCAACCAAAACAGGCTCGAAGGCTTGAATCCCCAAGCGGTGCAGCGTTGGGGCGCGGTTTAAGAGCACCACGCGGTCTTGGATGACCTCTTCTAAGGCGTCCCAAATTTCATCTTTGGTGTCGCGGTAGCGCTCCAAGAGCTTGCGAGCGCTCTTGATGTTCGAGGCGACGCCGCGCTCTTCTAGGGTTTTGAACAGGAAGGGTTTGAAAAGTTCCAATGCCATACGCTTAGGCACACCGCACTGGTGCAACCTAAGCTGCGGACCCACGACGATGACACTCCTCCCGGAGTAGTCCACGCGCTTACCCAGGAGGTTTTGACGGAAGCGGCCTTGCTTGCCGCCTAAGAGGTCGGTCAAGGAGCGTAGCGGACGGTCTGACCCTGGGTGCACGACGGCGCTGCCGCGACGCCCATTGTCGATGAGCGCGTCCACGGACTCTTGCAGCATCCGCTTCTCGTTGCGCACGATCATCTCGGGTGCGCCTTGCGCCATCAGCTTCTTGAGGCGGTTGTTGCGGTTGATGAGGCGGCGGTAGAGGTCGTTGAGGTCCGAGGTCGCAAAGCGTCCACCCTCGACCTGCACCATCGGGCGCAAGGCGGGAGGCATGATGGGGACGGCGTCCAAAATCATCCACGAGGGGTTGTTGCCCGACTCGATGAAGGAGCGAACGACTTCGAGGCGCTTTCTCGCTTTGGCGCGTTTGTGGCGGCTCGGCGACTCCATCTCTTCGACCAACTCAGCCTCGAGCGTCGGCAGATCAATCTGCTCCAAGAGTTCACGTACCGCGTCCGCGCCCATCTTTGCCTCGAAGTCGTAAGACTCAATCAAACGAACTTGGCGGCGCACGAGGTCGATTTCCACGCGCCCGGAGATGTCCGCTTTAACTTTGCCGTCGTCCGCTAACTCGTCACCAGGGATGACGCGGTCACCGTTGACGACGATGGGCTCGTCCTCGTAAGGGTAGATTTTCGCTCTCGAGACCACGATGCTCGCAGGCTCGGCGATGTGGAGCACGCCGTCCGCTTCCGCGAAGATTTCCTGCGCCGCGTCGATTGCGCCGACGACTTTTTGCCCTTCGCTGACCTGTGCGCCGTCACTGGTCAAGACGTGCATGGTCGGGTTGATGGGCATTTCGTCGCGGCGGGACCATTCGACGTTGAGCGTAAGTTCGGTTTCAGGTCCGCGCTTGCGGCTTTTAGAGATGCTGACCGAGGCTTCGCGGGGCACACTAAGCTGCGTTCCCGTGCTTGCTTTCGCAAGTTCCGCGCCCTCGTCTACAAATTCGCCGTCGCCCACGACGAGTTCCATCCCGTTCAGGATAAGGTGTGAGGCGATGACTTCGTCTTCGTCAGGGTCGCGCAGGTTAAGAAGCCCGCCGTCTGCGCCAATCGGGAGCAGTTCGACGATGCCTTCGCCTTTGGCAGTAATAGAGATGTCGCTCGCGAGGTCGGCTAGGGGCTGTCCGCCTTTGTAGCGCTCCTCTTCAATCCACGCTTTGGTCGGCACGGTGAAGCTCGCATCGCGGGATTCTTCGTAATCAAAGACGAGCTTGCGCGGAAAGCGGTACTGCGCCAGACCGGAGAGCTTCGACTTGGCTCCTTTGGCGAGTTGTTGACCCGTTTCGACGTAGTCACCGTCGGCAACTACAGCGTCCTCACCCACCGAAACGCTGTACGTCTCCTGATGACCATAGCGGAGTTGGCGGTACTCTTCGTCCGTCAAGAGGTCCCCCCGGCGGAGCGGCTTGCCGTCTCTGAGCGCGTCCATCGGGTCAGTGACGACGTACTTGGCGAAGTAGAGAACTTGCTCTAACTGACTCGTCGAGAGGTTTAGAAGAGCCCCGACTTTACTGGGAATATCTTTGACGTACCAGATATGCGTGCAAGAGGTCGCCAGTTCGATATGACCCATGCGGTAGCGGCGCACCGTCGCTTTGGTAACTTCGACGCCGCAACGCTCGCAGGTTTTCCCTTCGAAGCGCTGACGCTTGTATTTACCGCAGGCACACTCGTAATCCTTTTCGGGTCCGAAGATGCGCTCATCAAAGAGCCCGTCGCGCTCCGGCTTGAGCGTGCGGTAGTTGATAGTTTCCGGTTTGGTGACCTCGCCGTAGCTCCAGCCGCGAATCTGCTCGGGCGAGGCGATTTTGATGCGAACCTTGTTAAATTCTCTCATTCAGTATTCCCTTCGGGAAAGAGTGGATGGTGCTTAGTTGTCAGTGGTGAGCAAAAGCTAACAACTAGCCACTGAGCACTATCCACTAGTTTTTACTTGCCTCGCCCCGACTCGTCGAAGATGCCGACAGGCTTGTCGTTGTCCATAACCTGCACGTCCAACCCGAGCGAGTGAAGCTCCTTGACGAGCACCTTAAAAGACTCGGGGATGGTGGGCTCCAGGACATCGTCCCCTTTAACGATCGCCTCATACGCGGTGTTACGCCCGTCAATGTCGTCCGACTTGATGGTGAGCATCTCCTGGAGCGTGTGGGCTGCACCGTGCGCCTGGAGCGCCCAGCACTCCATCTCGCCCAAACGCTGACCGCCGAACTGCGCTTTACCGCCCAGCGGTTGCTGCGTGATAAGCGAGTAGGGTCCGGTGGAGCGGGCGTGCATCTTGTCCTCGACCATGTGGTAGAGCTTCATGACGTACATCACGCCGACCACGATAGGCGCGTCAATCGCTTCACCCGTGCGTCCGTCGTACAGCACGGCTTTACCCGTGCGGGCGAGGGCGCGTTGGGCGGTGTCCATATCCAAGTCGGGCTCTAAAATGCCCAGCTTACTGGCGCGGCGTAAGACTTCGCTGTCGCGTCTGTCGGCGGTGAAGCCCGCTTCTTTGTCGGCTTCTTGCTCTTGGACAGCCGCCTCTTCCAAGAGGTCTTTGATCTTCTCCTCTTGTGCGCCGTCGAAGACGGGGGTGACGTAAGAGACGTTATTTTTGTAGGCAGCGAAGCCCAAGTGGGTCTCTAAAATCTGTCCCAAGTTCATCCTCGAGGGCACTCCCAGCGGATTAAATACAAGGTCTACGGGCGTACCGTCGGGCATGTAGGGCATGTCCTCGGGCGGCAAGATTTTCGCTACAACGCCCTTGTTCCCGTGCCGGTTCGCGAGCTTATCCCCTTCGATGAGGCGGCGCTTTTGCGCAATGTAGACGCGCACCATCTCCTGCACACCGGGCTTGAGTTCGACGCCGGGGTCGGTCCGCTTAAAGCGAACGGTGCGTAAGATGATGCCGCCGTCACCGGGCGGAACGCGGAGGGAAGTATCTTTGACCTCTCTCGCCTTCTCCCCGAAGATCGAGCGCAACAACCGTTCTTCGGGTGTGGGCTCGGTCTCACCCTTAAAGGAGGTGTGACCGACGAGGATGTCCCCTTGCTTGACCTCTGCGCCGATGCGAACCACACCGTCTTCGTCCAAGTCGCGGAGGGCGGCTTCGGAGAGACCCGGAATATCTCGAGTGATTTTCTCGGGTCCGAGCTTCGTATCTCGAGCCTCTTTTTCGTACTTCTCGATGTGAACCGAGGTGTACGAGTCGGTGCGTACCAACCTCTCGGAAAGTACAATGGCGTCCTCAAAGTTGTAGCCGTCGAAAGGCATGATGGCGATGAGGACGTTCTGCCCGAGCGCCAAACGCCCGTTTTGCGAGGCGGGACCGTCCGCGATGACCTGACCCTCTCCGATTTCGTCACCAATGTTGACCAGCGGACGTTGGTCCAAGTTCGTGTTTTGATTCGAACGTTGGAAACGGGTCAGTAGGTACTCTTTCTCGACGCCTTTCTCATTCTCGGTCAAAATCCGCTTAGCATCTACAGATGTAACCGTACCCGCTTCGGTAGCGAGGAGGACGGTGCCGGAATCTCTCGAGACCCGTTCCTCAACCCCAGTACCGACATAAGGTGCATCGGTTTTGATAAGAGGTACGGCTTGCGACTGCATGTTCGAGCCCATCAGCGCCCGGTTCGCGTCGTCGTGCTCCAAAAAGGGAATTAAAGAGGTCGGCACGGAGATGATCTGCTTGGGCGACACGTCCATGTAGTCCACGTCTTCGTGCGGCGCAAAGACAGGGTCGCCGAGCTTCCGGGCCAGAATCGTGTCGTTGACGAACTCGCTGTCCTCGTTCAGGATGGTGTTCGCCTGCGCGATGGTGTATTGGTCCTCGGTGTGCGCGGTCATGTACTCGACCTTGTCCGAGACCTTGCCGTTTTGCACGCGGCGATACGGCGCTTCGATAAAGCCCAAGCCGTTGACCTGTGCGTAAGACGATAACGAAGTAATCAAACCGATGTTCGCACCTTCAGGCGTCTCAATCGGGCAGATGCGCCCGTAGTGGGTGCGGTGCACGTCGCGCACGTCGAACCCGGCGCGTTCGCGCGTCAGACCGCCCGGCCCCAGCGCCGAGATGCGGCGCTTATGGCGCAGTTCGGACAAGGGATTGACCTGGTCCTTAAACTGCGAGAGCTGGCTGCGTCCGAAGAATTCGCGCAACGCCGCGACGATGGGGCGGTTGTTGACGAGCTTCTGCGGCGTAGCGGCGTCGGGGTTACCTAAGAGCATCCGCTCGCGCACACCTCGCGCCATGCGTCCAAGCCCTACCCGAATCTGGTCGGCGACGAGTTCGCCCACCGTGCGGATGCGGCGGTTGCCCAAGTGGTCGATGTCGTCCTCTTGGTAGTTTTCTGTACCTGCTTGCAAATTGACAAGGTACTGAATCGTCGGGATGAGGCCGTAATCGGTAAACTCGCCCTCGGAGAAGCCCATGAGGGTGCTCTGTTCAAACTCGAGCCCCAACTTGCTATTCATCTTGTAACGCCCAGCGTCGCCTAAATCGTAGCGGCGCGGGTCAGCTAAGAGGCTGAAGAGGTACGAAGTCGCCTTGTCCACTTTGGGGGGGTCGCCGGGGCGCAAGATGGTGAAGAGACGTAATAATGCCTCCTCTTTCGAAGCTCCCGTCGTCGAGTCCTCTTCAAAGGCAGGCTCGATCATGTGCTCTTGACCTTCAAAAAGCCCGCGAATCTGCTCGTCGTTCATCCCTAAGACGCGCAAGATGAGGGTGAAGGGGAACTTCTTCTTGTTGACCTTCATCCAGAGCACGTCGGAGTTGTCGAACTCCAACTCGATCCACGGCCCGCGCTTAGGCATCGGAATAATGCTCGCCATATAGGTGCGGCCCGTCCCTTTAGGTGCGCCCGTAAAGTATACACCCGGTGAACGGTGAATCTGCGAAACGATCACCCGGTCCGCGCCGTTGACGACAAAGGAGCCGTCTTCGGTCATGAGTGGTAAATCACCTAAGAAAACTTGGTCCTCTTTGATGAGACCTGTGTCCTTGTGGACCAACTGCAGCTTGGCGAACAAGCCAGAATGATACGTCAAATCTTTCTCGCGGCACTCCTCGGGCGTGAACTCGGGGTCTTCTAAAGTGTACTCCAAGAAGTCCAAGACGAGACCCGTCTGGCGTCCGCGCTCGGTCTCATCAATCGGGAAGACCTCTTTGAAGGCGCTCTGCAAGCCCATATTATCACGGGCGGACGCGGGCGCTAAGTTACCCTCGGCGTCCATTTGCAAAAACGTGTTGTATGACTTAATCTGAATGTCGGTGAGATTCGGTAGGTTGATAACCTCTTTAATCGAGCCGAACTTCCTGATTTCGCGCATCGTCACCCCTTAATGTGATATGCAGTGAAAAACTGAGTTAGAACTTTGCTTGCGAGTGGTGACGCAGTACGCCCCAACTTACCGTGAAAACTCACGCACCACCTCGTTTAGATTTTTGCTACTGTTGACTGTGTAGTTGAAAGCAATGAAAATGAACCGTTGCGAAAGAAGCTCCGGTTTGAACAGATATCGAGTTGTGACCTGACGTTAAAATTTTTCTAGCACCTACGGACAGCTTCCAAATAATGAAAGGCTCCAATCAAGGGAAGCGAGAACAAACATTGAGCAAGCCATATGGACCTCCTCGAGGGGTAAAGAACCCAACTCAGTAGTGTAGCATATATTGAGATAGAAGAGGTCAAGGTAAGCCATCTTACTGGCTTGACCCTGACCCATGCATCTGGTGCTTGATAGCAAGTATCATCCTTTAGCGTGTGTGTTAGTCAATGCTTTATACCGTGAGACTAGCGTTGACCAGATGATACCTGCTTTCCTTACTTGACTTCGACAGTTGCGCCTGCGGCCTCGAGCTTCCCTCTAATCTCGTCGGCTTCCTCTTTCGAGATGTCCTCTTTGACGGTGCCGCCCGACTCGACGAGTTCTTTCGCCTCTTTGAGACCTAAGCTCGTAATCGCGCGGACCTCTTTAATGACGTTGAGCTTCTTGTCACCGGGGCTCTTGATGGTCACGGTGAATTCGGTCTGCTCTTCGGCGGCTGCGGCTGCCTCGCCGCCACCTTGCGGCATCATCATCCCGGCAGGCATTGCAGCGGCGGCTTCGACGCCCCACTTATCTTTCAAACCTTCGACTAAATCGACTAGCTCCAAGACGGTCAAGCCGCTGAGCTGCTCCATCATCGCTTCTTTATCAAATGCCATTATCTCTCCTCCTTGAGTTTCTCTGAGTAGTTATTGAGTACCGATACCAAGTTCTGCGGGGGGGCTTGCAGCACGCCGACGAGCTGCTGCATGGGGGCTTGCAAAACGCCGACAAGCTCACTGAGGAGTTCGTCGCGGGTGGGCAGCTTAGCGATTTTGGCGAACGCTTCGGGCTCCACCATCGCACCTTGCAAAAGCCCACCTTTGGGCGCGGGCAAGTCTTTAGCGTTATCGTCCGCGAAGTCGGTGAGCGCCTTGACGGGCTGCACCGGGTCTTCGTCAATGAGGACGAGCGCCGTCGGACCGCTCAGCTTTTCGTCAAACCCCTCGATGCCCTGTTCTTTCAAGACAACGTTAATGAGGGTGTTTTTGGCGACTAAAAGCCGAGCCCCTGCGCCGCGCACTTTCGCACGTAACGCGCCTATTTGTTCCGCAGAAAGCCCTTGGTAATCCACGAGGAAGAAGGTCTTAGCGTCCGCGAGTAGCCCGCGAAGCTCTTCAACCGACTCCGTGTTTCTTGGGTTTGCCACTAGGGAACCTTTCCAAGCAGGTATCATCTGGTCATCAGCCTGTGCAGGTCTGATGCTTTGGATACCTCTTCAATCTTATGAGACCGCTCCACGCTCCAACTTCCACGCAAAACCATCTCTACGTCAACCGCGAAGCATGTACTAAACGCAATCCTTTAGGACAACGTTTAGCGCCTCGGCAGGATGTTTAAGCTCCTGGCTGAGCCCCTGCTGTCTCGGACGCCAGTAAGGTACGTGGGCTTCCGTCTATTAAGACTTCTGCCCGCTTCGCACCGAGATGCTGAAAATTAGTAACGAGTTCCGAGCAATGAGTGAAAAGCAAAAACTTATTGCTCGTTGCTTTCAACTTATTGCTCATTGCTACTTAGGCATTCACTTGAACGCTCGGCCCCATCGTCGAGGTGAGATAGACCGTGCGGATGTAGAGACCTTTGGCGGTGTCTGGCTTCGCCGCTTCAACCGCTGCCCTAAACGCGCTCAAGTTCTCCGTGAGCTTAGCCGCGTCGAAGCTCGCTTTGCCGATCGGGGCGTGCACGACGCCCGTCTTATCGTTGCGAAACTCGATCTGACCCGCTTTAAGCGCCTTGACGATTTCGCCGATGTTAGGTCCTACTGTGCCAGACCGGGGATTTGGCAGCAGGCCGCGCGGTCCTAAGACACGCCCGAGCTTGCTACCAACAGCCGCCATCATATCGGGTGTGGCGACGACGGCGTCGAAATCTAGCCAACCGTCCACGATGCGCTGAATCATGTCGTCACCACCGACAAAATCCGCGCCCGCAGCTTCGGCGTCTCCAATCTTGTCGCCTTGCGTCAGGGCGAGCACGCGAACCGACCGTCCCGTACCATGAGGGAGCGCGACAGTTCCGCGCACCGTTTGATCGGACTTGCGGGGGTCGATGCCCAAGCGGACATGTGCCTCAACCGTTTCGTCGAACTTCGCGGTGGCGAGTTCTTTGACCAAGGAGGCGGCTTCGTCGGGGGCGTAGACTTTCTTGTGGTCTACTTTCTCGAGCAAACCCCTGTATCTCTTCCCGTGCTTAGGCATCGGCGGGTATCCCTTCTACGGTCACGCCCATCGAACGCGCCGTCCCTGCGATGACCTTCGCGGCGGCCTCTTCGCTCGAGGCGTTCAAGTCTTTCATCTTGTTGCGCCCGAGTTCCAAGCACTGGTCCCAGGTGAGCTTACCGACTTTTTCCTTGTTCGGCACACCCGAGCCTTTGGGAATCCCAGCGGCTTGACGAATCAGATAGCTCGCGGGCGGTGTTTTGGTAATAAAGGTAAACGAGCGGTCCGCGAAAATGGTGATCTCCACCGGAATAATCGCGCCCGCTTCCGACGCTGTCGCCGCGTTATATTCCTTTACGAAGCCCATGATGTTTGCACCGTACTGACCCAACGCGGGTCCGACGGGCGGGGCGGGCGTTGCGCCACCAGCGGGTAGCTGGAGCTTGACGATACCTACAACTTTCTTTGCCATACTTCCTCCTTAGCTCCCCCGAGAGGTTATACCCTCCGGGGTCCAATCGCTATCTACTTAATAGCTAATACTTAGTGCTTCTACTGAATTGTCACCTCGAGCAACGTCGAGAGGTCTCGTCCCGTAATCTCCGACAGTGGAGAAGGCAAATGCAGAGATTCTTCGACTCCACTTCGTTGCGCTCAGAATGACACAACGCGATGGTTACACCTAATTTTTAATAACCTGCGAAAAATCGAGTTCGACGGGCGTTTCACGTCCGAAGATGGAGACTAAGACCTTGACCTTGCCGCGCTCGGGGTTGAGTTCGGACACGACACCTGTAAAGTCTGCGAACGGTCCCGAGGTCACTTGCACCATCTCCCCGACGTTGAAGCTGATACGGACTTTAGGCGTTTCCTTCGTTTCAGAGATGCCGAGCGTACCGAGCATCCGCGCTTCTTCCTCTTGAGTGAGGGGAACCGCCCGCGTCGCCGTGCCGACAAACCCCGTTACACCGGGTGTGTTACGCACCACTTCCCACGCTTCGTTAGGCTCGTCTAAGTTGTCGCCCAAATCCATCTGCACAAACACGTAACCGGGAAAGAGCTTGCGTTTAACGACCTCTTTCTTGCCGCCGCCCGCGTGCTCGACGGTCTCTTCCGAGGGAACGATGACCTGATAGACCATGTCCGCCATGCCCAACGACCTCGCGCGCTGCATCATGTTGGTGCGCACCTTCTCCTCGTGACCGACATAGGTATGAACGGCGTACCATTCGATACTCATAAGAGAGCTCCAAGTTGTGCGTTACAGCTAAACATGCTCACGTCCTAGATGACTCTTATATGATGAAGTTGATGAGGTTGCCGAAAACCGTGTCCACTGCGAGCAAAAAGATCGCCGTGACGAGCACGAAAATAAGCGTTGCTTGAGTGGACTGAACGACCTCGTCGCGGGTGGGCCAGGTGACGCGCCCGAGTTCCGCTCGAGAGTTCCTTAAATACCTGAGAATCCCTTTCACCTTACACCTTAACTTCGCGGTGTGAGGTGTGTTTGCGGTCCCAAGGACAGTACTTGCGCAGCTCGAGCTTCGCCTGAGTGTTGCGCCGGTTCTTGTTCGTCGTGTAGTTGCGGCGCTTGCACTCTTGGCACTCGAGCAGCAGTTTAATTCTTACATCGCTCGCCATTCGCTTCTCCTAAACCTGCTAAAACGAAAGCTCGAGGGAGGCGTGCTCCCTCGAGCCTTCTAATCTACTTCGTCACCTCAGTCACGACCCCTGCACCGACAGTTCTACCACCTTCACGAATGGCGAAGCGCAAGCCCTCCTCCATCGCAATCGGTTTGATGAGGTCCACGTCCAACTCCACGTTGTCACCAGGCATCACCATCTCCACCCCGTCAGGTAGCGTGCAGACGCCAGTGACATCCGTGGTGCGGAAGTAGAACTGTGGACGGTAGCCTGTGAAGAACGCGCTGTGGCGTCCGCCCTCTTCCTTCTTGAGGATATACACAGAGCCCTTGAAGCCCGTGTGCGGGGTGATGGTGTTGGGTTTGGCTAGGACTTGGCCGCGTTCGATGTCGTCTCTTTGAACACCGCGTAAGAGCACGCCGACGTTATCGCCAGCGATCCCCGAGTCCAACGTCTTACGGTGCATCTCGACACCGGTGACGATTGACTTGCGGGTATCCGATAAACCCACGATAGCGATCTCTTCGCCTGTTTTCACTTGACCGCGCTCGACGCGACCTGTGGCCACGGTGCCACGTCCGGTGATGGTGAACACGTCTTCAACCGGCATCAAGAAGGGTTTGTCCACGTCGCGTTCAGGCGTGGGGATGTAGGAGTCCACCGCGTCAAGCAGGTCCCAGATCTTATCCACCCATTCGTTTTCGCCTCTTTGGGTATTAGGGTTTTCGCCTAGGGCTTCCAGGGCTTTAAGGGCCGAGCCTGCCACGATGGGGGTGTCGTCACCGGGGAACTCGTAGGAATCGAGGAGTTCGCGCACTTCCATCTCGACGAGTTCTAAGAGTTCTTCGTCGTCGACCATATCGGTTTTATTCATGAACACGACGATGTAGGGGACGCCGACCTGACGGGCCAGGAGGATGTGTTCTCTCGTTTGCGGCATGGGGCCGTCGGCTGCCGAGACGACTAAGATTGCGCCGTCCATCTGGGCCGCGCCTGTAATCATGTTCTTGACGTAGTCGGCGTGGCCGGGGCAGTCCACGTGCGAGTAGTGGCGTTCTTTCGTTTGGTATTCCACGTGCGAGGTGTTAATCGTGATACCCCTAGCCTTCTCTTCCGGGGCTTTGTCGATCATGTCGTAGCTGAGTGTCTCTACCGTCGGGTCAGCCGCGGCCGCTGTAAAGGTGATCGCGGCAGTGAGTGTGGTCTTGCCGTGGTCTACGTGTCCTACTGTTCCGATGTTGACGTGCGGTTTCGTGCGGTTGAAGGTCGCTTTGGCCATTGTTCTGTTCCTCTCCTGTTACTTCTTACCTTTTACTCCTGAACAGTCAAAATTTAGCCAGATGCCCATTTCTGGGTCTGACTTCGCTGTGTTTAGGTTCTAAGTTGGAGCTCGTGGACGGGATTGAACCGTCGACCTCTCCCTTACCAAGGGAGTGCTCTACCACTGAGCTACACGAGCCTACTCGAGAACCGTAGTCAAAAAGACAGGTCAGACCTTATTTCTAAGGTTACTCGCTCCGCTCGCTTCGGACGGGCAAAGCCCACCCGAAAAACGGACCTATCTTCAAGCGGGAGACGAGATTCGAACTCGCGACATTCAGCTTGGGAAGCTGACGCTCTACCAACTGAGCTACTCCCGCACGAGTGGTAACATCAATCAATAAACGCTACCACGCTTTTACCAAAGAGGTATCATCTATCAAAGAATAATACCTATTTCCTGCTGAGCGGTAGCACCGATAAACAAACGCTACACGCTGTGTTTGCAAGAGAGGTATCATCCATCAACGGACGCAATCAGTTTTACACTGCGTTGCATCGTCTTCTTGATACCCTGCTTGCTTCGTCTCGAGCTCCACACCACTGACATGAATCTCGAGACTTTATTTCTGGTGGGCCGGGATGGATTTGAACCATCGTAGGCGTAGCCAACGGATTTACAGTCCGTCCCCTTTAACCACTCGGGCACCGACCCACGCACCAGAACGCTGCTTAAAAACCTCAGCGAGAAGAAACGAATCTCCGAGATTTTGGAGCCACCCATCGGAATCGAACCGACAACCTTTCGATTACAAATCGAGTGCTCTGCCAGTTGAGCTAGGGTGGCAAGACCTTCTAAAACAGCCTGGACAGAGGCTTATAACCTCGCGTCCGAATTGACAGCCTAGCACGCTCTTTTGGGAGGTGTCAACAAGTATAGAGACAAATTTTATAGACCTTTTGAAGAGGTGGACCTAGAGAACTTTTTACTCATTCTCAAAGCCGAGAAGCACGTTCGTGACGTTCTCCCCGAGACGCTCCACCGCGTAACCGCCCTCCATAACGAAAAGGGTTGGGAATTGCAGACTTGCTAAGCGCTTACCTAGTTCTAGGAAGTCCCGAGACGCTAAGGTGAAGCTCGAGATAGGGTCATTTACAAACATATCCACCCCGAGCGACACGAGAAGCACGTCAGGCGCAAAGTTTTGAATCTTTGTGAGAGAGGTCTGCAGCGCTTTTTCGTAGCCTTGCCAGTCCGTCCCGAGAGGAAGCGGCAGATTGAGGTTGAATCCCTCACCCTCCCCTACTCCGCGCTCATCGGTGTAGCCAGAGAAGTACGGGTAGTCGTAAGCGGGATCAACGTGAAGTGAGATGTAAAAAACCTCATTTCGCGCATAGAAGAGGGACTGTGTACCGTTGCCGTGGTGGTAGTCCACATCTAAGAGGGCGACACGTTTCCCCTCGTCGGCAAAAGCTTGCGCCGCAACCCCCGCATTATTCAAAAAGCAGTAGCCGCCGTAGAGGTCACGCGCCGCGTGATGTCCAGGCGGACGGCAGAGGGCGAAGGCGGCGCGTTCACCGCTCGAGATGAGTCTTTGCGCCGTCAGCGCAACGTTCACCGAAGAGGTCGCGGCTTGCCAGGTTCCCGCTGTAATCGGCGTCGCCGCGTCAAAAGAGTAATAACTCAGCTTGCCCTCAACCGTTTGGGGAACTTTGGGTGAGAAACCCCGCACCGCCCAATTAAGAGGTAGCGCGTCGCGCTCGCCAAACGTTTCAGACCATTCACCGTAAGCTGTTTGCAAGAAGGTGATAAATTCCAAATCGTGAACGCGGAGGATGGGCTCGAGACCAAAGTCCTCTGGCGCAATGACCTCTCCCAAACCGACCTCTCGAACGCTTCGCAGAATCATCTCCGCTCGCTCAGGTTTTTCTACACAGGGGCGCAGTTCCCCGTCAAGCAACTCGACTTGACCTCTTTGAAGCTTATGGTCTTCGCTGTAAACGGTAATCACAGGTTCACAACCTCTGCTTTTAGGGTCTCTGCTTGAGCCTCGAGAGAAAGTCCTCAGCGCTCGGCGCGGTGTTCACTACATCATCTACGCTCAACCCCGCTTTTCGCGCCATCATCACGCCGTAGCGCACGTCGTCATAGCCGCTCGTGTGGTGCGCGTCGGGATCAATAGAAAAAGTGCAGCCCAGGCGCTTCGCCTTGATGACCCAACGCCAGTCGAGGTCGAGGCGGCGGGTGTTGGCGTTGATCTCGATGACGGTACGAGCTTCCGCACATGCTTCAATGACCTCTTGTAAATCAACCGCGTAGCCTGGTCTGCGCAGCAAGAGACGTCCGGTGGGGTGGGCGAGAATGGTGGCGTAGGGGTTGCGCACTGCGTTCACGATGCGCTCGGTCTGCTTAGCTTCGCTCAGGGTGAAGTTTTGGTGGACGCTGATGACGGTGTAGTCGAGCGTGGCTAAGACCTCATCGGGATAGTCGAGTTTGCCGTCCGGCAAGATGTCCACCTCTATGCCATGCAAAACCTTAAAGTCGCTGCCCTCGTCAGAAAGTGCTTCGTTGATTTTCGCAATCTCTTTCGACTGCTGCTCGACTCGTTTGATGCTTAAACCGTTGGCGTAGTAAGAGGTCCTCGAGTGGTCCGCCATCGCCAAATACGCATAGCCCAAGTCCCTTGCCGCTACCACCATCTCCCGCAACGACGACGACCCATCCGACCACGTCGAGTGGTTGTGAATCACGCCGCGCATGGCGTTTATAGAGATGAGATCAGCGGGTGAAGAGGTCTGAACACCTTCGCGGCGTTCAGGTGAAACATAAGATACGCCTAAGTGCCCAAAGACGCTTTCTTCTGTCGGTGTAGGAACGAGTTCATCCTCCCTAAAAAGACCTGTAGGACGTAGCTTGTAACCCTCCTGTACGGCTTTTTCCTCGAGCATCTCCACAAACGCCTTGCCACCTGTTTGCACTGCCAACGTTGCACCTAAAACCTCTTCTGGAACGACGGTTAGCTCGAGCCTCCGCCCCTCAAAATCAGCGTCTAAATGCGGAGATTCAACCTTCAAGTCATCCACAAACGGCTCTAAAATACGCACAACCTCTTCAAAACCCGTGCCCGTCACAATGACATTCAAGTCGCCCACCGTCTCCAAGCTGCGGCGCAAGCTGCCCGTAAAAGTAAGCGTCGCCTTCGGCAACGCAGCGCTCATGACCTCTTGCAGCGCCGAAGCGTAAGCCTCGGCAACGTCTAAGCGCATCCGCTTTTTTGCCTCTAAAGCGAACTCCGCCGCCGTGAGAATCGACTCGGCGCTCTTCTTACCAAATCCTTTGAGCGACGCCACGCGCCCGTCGCGGCTCGCTTCCACGAGTTCGTTTAGGTCAGCAATGCCGTTTTGCCACAACAGGCTAATTTTCTTCGCCCCTAAACCCGACACGACGAAGAGGTTGCGGACACCCTCGGGGACGCGCCCGTAAAGTTCGTCTAAAATGGGCAGCGTTTCGCGCTCTTTTAAGGTCATGAGTTCGGCGGCGAGCCCCGCACCGACGCCGCGAATTTGGGTGAGCTTGCCGGTGTCGAAAAGGTGCGTCACGTCGCCCTCGAAGTTCTCCAGTTGCCGCGCCGCGTTTGCGTACGCCCTCGCCCTGTGCGGTTCCTCGGCTAAGACCTCCAAGAGTTTCGCCGCTTCGTTAAGCTGGGAAACAAGCTGTTTTTTGGTGATGTCCATGAAATATCTTATACGGTGCAACACTTGACGCCTCGACTTAGCGCGTCAAAACTCTCTATCCGTGACAGGCAAGACCTTGTTTGCGAACGAGGTCTTGCAACTTCCAGTCAGGCGCAACCGATGTCAGCATAGGGATGTCGTCCCTAGCGAAACGTTTCTCTTCCTCGCTACATACCGAGTACCCTTCCTCAACCGAAAGGCCGAGTCGGACCTCTGTAAGGGTGTCTTTTTGAAACGTTCCGACACCGAGCGACGTGTCCTCACCTCGGCAAAAGTAAGCGGACGAGCTTTCCGCTGCGCTTATAAACCCCCGATTCTGATCAGGAGGAAGGCGAACGCGCCGCCACCCCTCTAACTGCGTCTCAAAGAAGTTGGTCATACTAACTGATGTGTTCTGAGCCTCGAGCACGATCTCCGCTCTCTTCTCCCCATAGAGCAGCGTACCGACAACGTCTGTATTCGGCGGTAAAGGCACATCAACGGGTAGCGCGTCAGGTACTTCACCGATGAAAATATCTGTGACATCTCCTTCTGGACATTCAGGATTGCTGAGAAGGCGCAACGTCAACGCTTTAGGAAGCGCTTCAGCGCCTCCTTGTTCACCCGTGTTCACCCGTTTGTCCAACTGCAAAGGTTGGTAAAAGTAATCCGATGAGGATGAACGCCCACTTCATCGACCTCTCCTCACCTCAAAATCCGTACACCTCATGCCGCTTCTGCGACAGCTTCGTGTGGTAACCCGTCTCCGCCAAGTAATCGTCAAACGCCTCAAAATCCACCTGTTGTTTGTTGTCGCTAAGCGCAACAGCGGGATTCGGATGCACCTCGATCATGATGCCGTCCGCGCCCGTCGCTAAGCCCGCTTTGGTCAGCGGGACCAAGAGGTCGCGGCGTCCGCCCGAGTGGGTCACGTCCACGATAACGGGGAGGTGGGTCTCCAACTTCGCCAGCGCCACCGCCGACACATCGAGCGTGTTGCGCGTATATGTCTCATAGGTGCGGATGCCGCGCTCGCAGAGGATGATGTTGCTGTTGCCTTCGCTCAAGAGGTATTCCGCTGCCATCAGCCACTCTTCGATGGTCGCGCTTAGACCGCGCTTTAGGAGGACAGGCTTGTTGGAGCGCCCTACCGCTTTGAGGAGCGTGAAGTTCTGCATGTTGCGTGCGCCGATTTGCATCACATCGGCGTACTCTTCGAACATTCCCAGGTCGCAGGCGTCCATGATTTCGGAGATGAATTTAAGCCCGTGCTTGTCCGACGCTTCGCGCCCGATGCGCAGACCCTCTTCGCCCAGCCCCTGAAACGAATACGGGTTGCTGCGCGGCTTGAACGCGCCGCCGCGAAAGAGCTGTACGCCCCGCTCCGCAACGAACGCGGCGGTGGCGTCCATCTGCTCTTTTGACTCGATGGAGCAAGGCCCTGCGATGAGCACAGGTGAGTGGTCGCTGCCAATCGGGATGTTGCCAATATGGACGACGGTGTCGTCGGCTTTAGTTTTGCGAGAGGTCAAAAACTTGACCTTGTCGGCTTCTTGCTCCAAGTGCATACTCGCCTGAAAGATGGACTTAAAAAGTCCTTTAACCGTCGCGTCGCGAAACGGTCCCCTATTAGCGTTCGTCAACCGCTCTAACATCTCTCGCTCGCGCACCGGGTCGTAATGAGAAAGCCCCTGCTCAGTCTGAACCTGGCCGATGGCTTCGGCGAGTTCGGCCCGCTGGGAGAGCAAGTCTAGGAGTTGTAAATTGAGCGTGTCAATTTGGTCGCGTAAGTTCTGAATCTTCTCGTTCACTGTGTACCTTTCGCTGTGATAGACGTACGACTACAATACTAACCTCATAGAGTAGCACAAGTGGCACAGCGACGAGAGCAAGGTTTAAGGGGTCGGGGGTCGGGGTGATGACGGCGGCGACAACCCAGCAGCCCACAAAGGTGTAGCGGCGGTAGTGCTGGAGCATCGTCGCGTAGAGGAAGCCGAGCCGCGCCAGGAGAAAGCTCAGCACGGGCAATTCGAAGATAAAGCCGAACACCGCCAAATAGAGAATAATTTTAGAAATATAGTCGCCGATACTCAAAATAAGCTGCACTTCGCCGGGTACGAAACCGATAATGACGGGGAGTGCGAAGGGCAAAATGGCGTAGTAGGCAAAGAGCACGCCGCCTGCAAAGGCGAGCGCGGTGCTGAGGACGAAAGGAACCGCCCAGCGGCGCTCTTCGGGGTAGAGCCCCGGCGCGATAAAGCCCCAAATTTGTCCGACGATAACCGGAGCCGCTAAAACGAGCCCGAAGAAGATTGCGATCTGCATACTGATGAGGACGCCCTCGAGCAGCCGAAACGCATTGAGCGTCGCGGTAGGGGGCAAGGGGGCTCGGAGCCACTCGAGCAGATTGTCGCGAAAATAAAACGCCGCGCCAGCCGCCGCACAGCCAGCTTCCTAGCGCAATAAAAAGCCGGGTGCGCAACTCCTCAAAATGTTCGATTAAGGTCACGCTATTCCTCTAAATCAAATCCTCTAAGCATAGTTAGATAAAAGCGCTGCTAAACGCTTTAAGTCCGTCAGATAGCTACGAGTTAAGCAGACTTCACTTCTGTTTTTTCGGGAGCCTTCTCAGTATTTTCAACAGGCTTCGCCCCGGTTTCCGGCTCGCTCGTCGCGGTGCTCACGTTGCTCGCTTTGCCTGGTTTCTTGTCCTCGTCGTCACCCGTCACTTCGTCTTTCATGTCGCGAATGCCCTTGCGGAACTCGCGCACGGATTGACCGATACCTTTTGCCATTTCGGGTAAACGGCGCGGACCGAAGACGAGCAGTACGATGACTAAAATGATGATAATTTCGGGTAGACCTATGTTCGGCACGATAAAACCTCCTGTTTTGTTCTTTAGTTTAGCACCTTTGGGTGAGGACGAACGTCATGGTGGGTTATAAGTAGGTTCATTAAATGGAGAAGGGGTGCACAGAGCACCCCCACTGCGACCTCTTCAGTTATGCGTCGGCGTCTACACCGATGCTCAACAGGAATTCGAAGTCAGACTCGAGGCCCGCCGGAACCGAGAGCCCATTAGGGAAGAAGCCACCCATGAGTGCCTCGCCCGTTGCGTCTAAGAAGACGATGTTGGCGACCTCTCTCGGTGTACGGCTGAACGCGATACCGTTTGCGTCCGTGACGGAGATGTTGGCGTCCGCAGAGGTCGCGAGGTCGCCCTCGACATTTGCACCGTTGATAGGCTGGTCTTTTCCGTCGTCCTCACCTTCTGTACCTTCTGTACCGGCTAGCGCGTCACGTGCATTGGAGATAGCATCAACAATGGTAAAGATGGGTAGACCATCGTACGCACCAGCTTCAGCAGCAGCGTAAAGTGTTGTGCGAATCGTACCCGAGTGATACGCCTCTGCCACAAGAATCCCCGCAGCGGCATCTAGGGTGTCTTTGCTCGTGATCAAAGGTGCTGCGCCCTTATAGGCTGTCACGCCGACGTCTTCGAATATGAAAGAGCCGTGCAAGAAGAAGGGCTCGTTGGCAAAGGGGTTGAAATCACTTCCGGCGAAGGGTCGGTCTTCTTCGGGGATGGGAGCAAGCGCCGCCGTTGCTGCCGCTTGAAACGACGTATTGAGGTCTAGGACAGGGCGGTCTGCGGCTGCGTCACCAAGCGCGGTACGTAAAAACTGAACATGGGCAAGCTCCTCGTTTGCAAGTTCATCAGCGTAAGCGCGAACGCCGGAGCTTAGCCCTTCAATAGCAGTTGAACCATCGAAGCCGGTGGGGAGAGTGATAGCGGCATTTCCGCCAATGCTAGTAATCTCATCAATGCGACCAACCGCAGCTAAGTAAAATGCTGCTTCTAAATACTCTAAGTTAAGCGCAAAGTTGAGAATAGCAGGGTCACGGTTGACGGGTTGCATATCGTCATCGTCTTGCGCCATACCCCCACCACACGCCGTAATAACCGCGCCCGCGCCCATCATGCCCAAGTTGCCGAGCAAGCGGCGGCGGTTGAGTTTCGCTCCGAATAATTTCTGAATGTTCATATTTTCCTCCTATATGATAGGTCTCAGCCAACAACGATCCGCGCCGGGGGTTGGGATGCTCGAGGGCTTTTATAGACCTTCCCTACTAGATGTAACGCCTTATTCACACGTTTGGATGTAAAAATTGTCACTTGTCGCTAAAAATTTCGCGAACGCCGAAGTTTTAGAGGTGACAACAAGCCTGCCCTGAAGCTAGAAAGTTTCATGAAGGTGTGCGGCGACGCGCTCACTTGTAATTAAATCCACATCCCGCGTATACTGGAGTGGTTCTAAAGCAGTTATCACAAGCGCGGAGACTAAAGTGCATGAATTTGAAGTGCATAGAGTTGAAGTGCATAGGGTTGAAATGCGTACGTGAGTGCGCTCGAGTACGTAATCAATACGTCTCTTTCTCAGAGCGGCTTAAAAATAGGCTCGAGCCGCCGCGAGACCCTGATATCTGCTCGCACGACCAACTTTGGAGGTATAGATGAAACGTCGCGATTTTCTCAAAAAGGCTGGTGTGGTTGCCGCTAGCTCCTCACTCTCACCGCTGATGTTTGCCAACGCGCAATCGTCCTCATTTAGCTTCGAGATGGTCACCTCTTGGCCCACCTCGCTCGATACCATTTATGGGGGTGCGCTCAACACGGCGGCGTACTTGGAAGAACTCACCGACGGCGACGTCACGGTTGAAGTTTATCCGGGCGGCGCACAGGTCGGCGCACTCGAGGTCTACGACGCGGTCTCCTCGGGCGCGTTTGTGATGGGCCATACGGCGTCGTACTACTACGTCGGCAAAGACCCCACGCACGCCTTTTTCACGACGGTGCCCTTCGGCCTTAACGCGCAGCAGATCAACGCTTGGTTCTATCAGGGTGGCGGCTTAGAGCTTTACAACGAACTCAACGCAAGGGACGGGCTTATCGCCTTTCCCGCAGGCAACACGGGCGTGCAGATGGGCGGCTGGTTCAATAAAGAGATCAACACGCCCGCCGACTTGCAGGGCTTGACCATGCGCATCCCCGGCTTGGGCGGTCAAGTGATGACCCGTGCGGGTGCCAATGTGCAGAATATTCCTAGCGGCGAGGTCTTCTTAGCCCTTGATACAGGTGTGGTTGACGCCGCCGAGTGGGTCGGCCCTTACGACGACGAGATTTTGGGCCTCAACACCGCTGCGCAGTTTTACTACGCCCCCGGCTGGCACGAGCCCGGCCCCACACTCGCGACGTACATCAATCTGAGCGAATACGAAGGCTTGCCTGCCGACATTCAGCAGGCCATTCAAAAAGCCTCGTCAAGGGCCAACTTGCAGATGCTCGCAGATTACGACGCCAAGAACGGCCCCGCGCTCAACCGCTTGGTCGAGGCGGGCGCACAGCTTCGCACCTTCCCCGATGAGGTCTTGGTGGCTTTAGAGGAGGCGATGGACGCCATCCACGAGGAGACCGCCGCCAGCAACGACTTCTACAACCAGGTCTACCAGAACTACTTAGAATTCCGTGGCGCGATTCGCGACTGGAGTCGAGTTGGCGAGTACGCTTTCCAGAATTACGTCTACCGTAACGCGGAGAACAGCGAAGGCTAAATAACACTTGAAAAGCCCCCTCGAGACTCGAGGGGGCGCTCAGTTTAGGGGTAGTGGCGCTATTCGGAACCATGCAGAGGTTCAACAAGGGTTGCAGCCCCTTGCTCATCACATACAAGCGGCGGAAGAAGCGTACATCAGCATTTGACTTAAAACCACTGCCTGTCCTGCAACGGCTCTAAGCGTTCAAAACGCCCACCGCAATGTAGCCAATATAAATCGTATAGACCGCTAAAACGATGAGTCCCTCAATCCGCGTAAACTTCATGCGCAAGGTCAGGAAAATTGCCACGATGACGCTGACACCGATCATCGTCCAGAAGTCCACGCTGTAAAGTTCGGGCGGCACGTTGAGGGGCACGATCATCGAGGTGATGCCGATAATCGAGAGCACGTTAAAGATATTCGAGCCCACCAAATTGCCCAAAATAATATCACCCTCTTTTTTAAGCGCCGCCGCAACGCTCGCCGCCAACTCGGGCAAACTCGTGCCTACCGCAACCAGCGTGATGCCGATGATGCGTTCGGGAACACCTGCCGCTTCCGCTAGGCCCACCGCCCCTGCTACCAAAAGCTGGGCACCCGCGACGAGCAGCGCCGCGCCGACGGCTGTGAAGACGAGCGGTTTAGCAATACCCTCGCCTTCGACCTCTTCTAACTCGCTCGCCATCTCTTCGATTTCGCTCTGCTCGTCACTGCGCAGGAGGACGACGACGTAGCCAACCAGCAAACCGAACAAGAGGAGGCCCTCGAGCCTATTAATCCGCGCCAGCCCATCGTCTCCCGCGCCGAAGGTTAGCAGAAGCAGTAAAAGACTCGTCCCGATCATAAAGGGCACTTCGCGTCGTACGAAACTCTTCGTCGTCGCCAGCGGATAGATAAGCGCTGCTATACCCATCACCAGCGCAAGGTTGGCTATGTTCGAACCGATGATGTTGCCCATCACCAGGTCGTCCGCGCCCTGAAAAGCAGCCGTCAGCGCAGCAGCGAGTTCGGGCGCACTCGTCCCGAACGCCACCACCGTCAAACCGATAAAAAGCGTGCTGACGCCGAAGTACTTGGCGAGCTTGGCCGCGTTGTCGATGAGGTAGTCGCCGCCAAAATACAGACAGACGATGCCCGCAATAATGAGCCCGAAGGCAAGAAAAATATTCACGTGGAGTCCTTTGAGGTAGGGAGTTATGTAACGTTCAAACGGAGAGGTTTTGCAACTCAGCAAGGATAGCACTTCAGCACCGTTCGTTCCTGCGGAGGCTAAAGCTACCAGCTTGACTGGATTTCAGCTAGTCAGCATTTCAGGTTTTCCTGACTAAGTGCTTCGGTCCAAATAACCTAAACCATTTTGCTGAAGTTTTATGCTCGAGGCAAGAACCGCGAACTTTTTTGGTTTAGATTATTTTCACACCTCTACTTAGCTGACTAGCTGAAATGCTTAAAGATGCGGCGTAATCGACGGCATCAGGTTATCAAACGTCCGCCCCGAAGCGTTCTGTCCGATGGCTTGAAACTGCCACCCACTCCCTTCACGGTAAACTTTCGTCATAATCTGTGCGGTGTGGTTCCCCTGCGCCGAGAGGTCGAAGCGGGCGATCTCTTCGCCACTGCTCTTATCCACTAAACGGCAAAAGGCGTTCTCAATCTGCGAGAAATTCTCACCCGTAAAGCTGTTGACGACAAAGACAATCGTCGAAACCTCGCTCGGCACGCCGCTCAAATCCACGATAATCTGCTCGTCGTCGCCTTCGCCCGCGCCCGTGCGGTTGTCGCCCGTGTGAACAACGCTCCCATCGCGGCTGCGAAGTTGGCGAAACCAAACCTCGTCCACCTTTTGCTTCTGCGCATTGAATAGAACCGCGCTCGCGTCCAAGTCGATGTCTTGCTCACGGCTGCCAAAGCCGAAAAAGCCGCCCGACTTCTTCGCGTCCCAGCCGAGCCCCATCACGACCTCTTTCAAGCCGCTGCCGCCCTTCTCGAGGCTGATTTTTTGTCCTTTGCTTAAACTTACGCTCATAGTTTTTCCTCTCGTTGATGACTAAAACTATTTATCTGCGGTGCGGAAGTCATCTGGAAAGCAATGAGCAATGAGTTAAAAGCAATGAGTCTAAAGGTTTTCACTCATTGCTCGTTGCTCATTGCTCGCTACTTTCTACCCGCTCTCCAATTAAACCCAAACCCATAGTGTTCATCTGCTTCCCGGTGTCCCTTAAAGTAGCGCTCCTCTTTGGTGATCAGAACGTCGCCTTGGCGGTTTTCGATGGTGCAGATGGCGCAGAAGGTGCGCTTAGGGTCGGGGTTATCTAAGTTGATGACGATTTCACGCCCGTTGGGGTCGGTGAGGCTGAGCCGCGCGTTGACCTCACCGAAGCCGCGTGCGCCCTCATAGATGAAGGTAAACACCATGACCTTGTCGATGAGGTCGGGGCGGAAGATGGTCAAGTTTTCACCGTCTTGTGATGCGCCGCTACGGTCGTCTTTGTCCAGGAGGATATAGGGCGAGTCGTCCCTCGAGCCAAAGTAGTTACCGACAGGCTGAATCACGTGCGAGTCGCCGTCTTGCATCATAAACATGCAGCCCAAGTCGAGGTCGGGCGCTTTCTGAGCGAAGCGGCGCTTTTCGGGACTCTGCCAGTTGAGGTTGACGTGGACTTGATTCGCGCCGCGTTTGCTGAGGTTGACGCGCTGCTGGTCGCCGCGTTTCTCTAGGGTGACTTTGCTCAGATTAACTGCGGGTGGAGGCGGTGCGGGTTCTGGCTCAGGCTGCGCTTCGGATTTAATCTCTTCCCCGCCAAAATGAGCGAGTAGAGCGCTCAGTCCACCGTTAAATCCTTGTCCAACAGCAGAGACACGCCACTCTCCTTTACGGTAGATTTCAGCGAGGATGATGGCTTTCTCACTCGAGAAATCCTGACCCGAAAATTCAAAGCGCATCACCTCTTGCTCCGAAGCGCTGATACGGACGTAACCGCTGTTCAAACCGTTCATGCTGCCCGTACCGTCCAGCGACACCGTGAGGATAAGTCGGTCAATCGTCGCGGGAAGTTGGTCTAAGTCAAGGCGGAACTGCTCGCGCTCGAGCATATTTCCGCCCAACGACTCTAACGCCCCCTCGGGGCTGCGCTTCTGGTTGTAAAAGATGAAGTAGCGGTCATCGGAGAGCTTGCCGTTGGCGTCCACTCCAAAGAGGCTCACGTCCATATCGCCGGGAACCTGGCTGGACAAGCCGACGCCTAGCTCGAGGCGCTTCTCACTCGTCAACGCACTTAACTTACTTTTTTGACCACGTACGAACGTCTGAGTCACACCTTACCTGTCTTCACTATCTATCTCCGCTGATGAGTCCACCCAGCAGACCCGTGCCGCCCGCGCCGCGCTGCTCGCCCGTCTGCCGCCTGAGTGCGGACTTGAGCCTGTCAGCGAGTCTGGATAAGGGTAAACTCTGCAAGTAGATACGCCCCGGACCTTTGAGCGTCGCCATAAAGAGCCCTTCACCGCCGAAGAGCGCGTTCGTAAAACCGCCGATAAACTGGATGTCGTAGTCTACCGTGGGAGCCATCCCGACTAGACAACCCGTGTCCACACGTAAGGTCTCCCCTGCTTTGAGGTCACGCTGAACGATTGCGCCGCCCGCGTGGATAAAGGCGCGTCCGTCCCCTTTGAGCCGCTGGAGGATAAAACCCTCACCGCCAAAAAAGCCCGCGCCGATGCGTTTGGTAAAGGCGATGCTGATATCTACACCCTTCGCGGCACACAAAAAGGCATCTTTCTGACAGAAGAACTCGTTACCGAATTCGCTCAGGTCTAAAGGAACGATGCGCCCCGGATAAGGCGCGGCAAACGCAACGTGCCCTTTGCCCTGTCCCTGATGCACAAACGAGGTGATGAAGAAGCTCTCGCCGCTAATCGCTCTTCGCAAACCGCCTAAAAGCCCTTGCATGATGCCGCCGTCACCGCCGCCCATGCCTGTATTCATCTTGATGCCGTCGCCCATGTACATCATCGCGCCGACTTCAGCTTGGACGGACTCGCCGTGGTCGAGTTCGACTTCGACGAGCTGCATGTCGTCGCCGAAGATGTGGTAGTCGATGACGTCGGCGTTACCGCCCTGATTCATAGTCTGTCCACTGCTCCTCCGAATACTCTCCGCCCCTTGCATCCCTGAGCCCGACATAGCGGCCCTTTGTTGCTGCGTGGATTGTTGTTGGAAACCTGAGCTTCCCGACGAGGAGATGTTGCTCGCACCCGGCGGCATATTCGGCTTCGAGGTCTGCACGCTCGGCATCGGCGGCGTGGTCTGTCCGGTGTGCTGCCCGTACTGCGTATTGGTCTGAGGGGGCGGCTGGTAGTTAGGTTGCGCTTGTGGCGGTTGGGGTGGAGGAGGTGAGGCGGACTGACCACCAAAGTGCTCGAGCAGTGCCTCCAACCCCCCTTGAAACCCCTGCCCTACCGCCGCCAGCCGCCACTCATCCTTGAGGTAAAGCTCGGCGAGAATGAGCGCTTTTTCACCTGAAAGCTCAGCGGAAGAGGTGCTGTAGGTTGCGTAACCGCCATCTGAACCCGTGAGCGTGAATTGCGCATTACCAGGTCCACTCTGCTCACCCGTCACGGTGAAGACAAGCCGCTGTACCTGTGACGGTAATTTAGTAAGGTCAACATTCACGTTGACCCTGCCGCTACTCGCCGGGCTCGCGACGATGGCACCCTCCGGTGAGCTGAGCTGATTGTAAAAGATGAAGTAGCGCTCATCGCTGAGCTTACCGCTCGAGTCTACCCCGAACACGCTGATGTCGGCGTCACTGCGGTCGCTGCTCATCGCCACTTGCAGGTTCGTACTGCGCGTAATTTCCCCCAGTTTCGTCTTCTGTCCGCGAACGAGGGTGCTCATCCGCTACCCTACGTTCACGCCGAAGTTTTTCGCCAACGGGCCCAGACCGCCATTATATCCTTGTCCGACAGCGCGAAACTTCCACTCGTTGTTGTGGCGGTACAGCTCGCCGAAAATCATCGCCGTCTCGGTGCTGGCGTCTTCGGAGAGGTCGTAGCGGGTGATTTCGTTATTGCTTTCAGCGTTGACCACGCGGATAAAGGCGTTTTGCACCATGCCGAAGTTCTGCTTGCGCGAGTCCGCGTCGTGAATCGTCACCGCGACAACGAGCTTCTGCACGTCGTTTGGCACGCTCGGAAGTTGGACTTTAATCGCTTCGTCGTCCCCTTCGCCCTCGCCCGTGCGGTTGTCGCCCGTGTGCTCGACGGAGCCGTCACTGCTTTTGAGATTGTTGTAGAAGATGAAATCCTGATCACTGCGAATCTTGCCCGACTCGTTCAACAAGAAGACGCTCGCGTCGAGGTCAAAGTCCGAGCCGTCCGTGCTGCGCACGTCCCACCCTAGACCAACCATCGCGCTCTTTAAGTTCGGGTCTTCCTTGCTGAGACTGACGTTGCCACCTTTTTGTAGACTGACTGCCATGTTGTGCTCCTCTCGAGTTTTAATTTTAACGATTATTTAGAAAGTGCGTTAAGGATGCGTTAATGCTTCTAGGAGAGCAACGAGTTCCGAGCAATGAGTGAAAACCTTTAGACTCATTGCTTTTAACTCATTGCTCACCGTTCGTTTGCTTCGCAAGATTACATAACCAGCTCGACTGGATTGCTTTCTACATCTAAGCGTTCACCCCATAGGAAGACGCCAACGGTCCTAGCCCACCATTAAACCCTTGACCCACCGCGCGAAACTTCCACTCGCCGTTGTGCCGATAGACCTCGCCAAACACCATCGCCGCCTCGGTGCTGGCGTCTTCCGAGAGGTCATAGCGGGCGATTTCGTTGTTGTTGTCGGCGTTCACCACACGGATAAACGCGCTCTGCACCATCCCAAAGTTCTGACGGCGCGTTTCCGCCTCGTGAATCGTCACCGCGACGACGACCTTTTGCACATCCGCAGGGACACCTTCTAAATTCACCGCGACAACCTCATCATCGCCTTCGCCTTCGCCCGTGCGGTTGTCGCCCAAGTGCTCCACCGCGCCGTCACTGCTCTTAGCGTTGTTGTAAAAGATGAAGTCCTGGTCATTTCGCACTTTGCCACTCTCAGCGAGCAAGAACGCGCTCGCGTCGAGGTCGAAGTCCGCGCCGTCCGTCGCCCGCAAGTCCCAACCCAAGCCCACGTTAATTTTCTTGAGCCCCGGCTCCGACTTGGTGAGCGAGACGTTACCACCTTTTTGCAAGTTGACTGCCATGTTTCCTCCTTGAATCTCAATGACCTTATAGATTGACGTTATCATTAGCTTAGTACAAACCCGCAGTTGAAAATGTTGCAGGTATTAGGGTTGAGCATGTCAGCTAGTCAGCATCGTTCATCCAGCCCTGCTTGCCGGTTACGGAGTTTCCCGAAGGGAAGGCAAAACTTCATAAGCCCTTCGGGTATAACTGGACTTCAGGAAAAGCTGTTAGCGATTAGTTTTTAGCTAATACCTAAAGGCTAAGAGCTAATCGCTTCTCAACCTCTACATAGCATTCACCGAAATGAAATCGTGCTGCCGTTCCTCTGCACTTAAAGGCGTCACCTTGAGACCATAATACGCCGCTCTTTGAACGATTTGCTCTGCCCACCGTTTATGCGTGCTCGGCTCACAGAGCCGCCCGTTGCGCAAGAAAACGGCGGGCGCGTCTGCCTCGAGAATGGCTTGCGCCGTCTCCCACTCCTGCGCCCCAACTTGGTAGCACGCTTCGATGACGGGGATTTGTTCAGGGTGGATGGCGGTTTTGCCGAAGAGCCCGTGTTGCAAGTCGAGTTGCGTTTCTCTGGTCAATGTCACGGGGTCGTTGATAGCGTCGTAGACAGGCGCACTCAAGTTGAAACCGAAGGGCTTGAAGAGGGTGACGAGGCGATCAGCGGCGTGCGCAAGAGGTGTATCGTAGAGCAGCACTCCGCGCTCGCGGCGCAAGCTGAGCAGGTTTAAGAGGTCGTTGCCGCCGATACGTAAGGAGAGGATGCGGCTTTTGATGTGGGGCTCGAGTAACCTATCCCTAAGCCGCGACATAGAGAGGTCGCTGAAGACCTCTTGCGTTTCTAACGTGAGCATCAGTGAAAGGTGGCTCTCAGAGGGCAAGAGGTCGAGATAATCCTGCAAATTCTCCGCCGTGACTTTCGGCAAAACCAAACCGTGCAGCGCGGAGGTGTCCATGTGCATCACGTGGCGCATGACCTCTGTATTTCGAACCCGTACAAAACGCATGGGAGCGGCGTCACTGTCTCGAGAGAGGTCACTCAGAGACCTTGCCAAGTTGCGCAGCGCATAGGGCAATTCATGTAAGCCTACTGCATCTTCTGTACAGTAAATCAGCGAGCGGAGCGCGAACTTTTGACCTCTTCCGATCGCACTGAGGTCGGGGTGTGTCGCAGGCACATATAGGCTTGCGCCGAGGGCAAGTGCGTCATTCGCACGCATCGTCGCGGTCATAGGAGCCGCCGAATCAGGGAGAGCGCTTCGTAGGGCATGGTGCGCTCTTGCTCCACGGGAACACCTTTTTCTTCTGCCAAAACGCGCAAGTGTTCGGTGTCGGGGTCGGTTAGGTCGCGCAAGATAACTAAGGCAGGCGTGCGCCGCAAGAGCACGCGGGTCGCCTCACCGATACCGGGCTTGACGAGGTTTTCGTCCTCGACGCCGTGTTGGGCTTTGAGGATGTCGAGATAATAACGACGGCTTTTGAAGAGGTCGGAGGCGTCCCCTGAGTTTGTCTTATTCGGGCTGAGGGAGCGAGAAGCGTTCTCAATCTGTTCAACAAACCAGCGGCTTCGGTCCAGAGGCGAGAGGTCGTCTAGGAGCACGCAACCGTGAAAATCATCCTCGCCAACGTGCTCATTCAGAATCGAACGGCTGACGAGCCCACTGATGACGCCGCCCAAAATCGCGCTCGGGATGAGGTAATCCTCAAACGTCGCGCTGTGCGCCGCGCTGCCGCAGAGGTCGCTGACGGCGAGCAGTTGCGTGGGAAGGTTTGCGCCGTGCGCCGAATTAAAGTCCGTGATGCTCCCCTGCAACTCCCTCGCGATGACCCCTTTTCCCGTCCAGCCATCCAAAAAGTGAACGCGGTTCTCTGCGTGATGATTAAGAATAAAGCGAAGCGCCTTCTTATCAATCCCTCGGTCACGGATAATGCTCACCGAGTAGTGCTGTACCTCTCGAGCAAAGCGAGCACGCAGAAGACGGGTGAGGGCAACGCCGACGGGAGTTCCTGCCCTCGCCAACGAAACGAGCACCACCTCTCCCTTTGGCGTACACTCGTCCAAGTAAGCCGCCAAATCTAAGAGGTGTTGGCTGAACCGCGTCAAATTTCGCGCCATCGCCTCGTCGAAGACGCGCCAATACGCCGCGCTCGGAGCGCTTTCACGGCTGATCATCTCGCTGTAGTGCTTGGTGCCGCTTTGGATGTAGCGTTCTTTTTCTTCTATAGGTGTAGGCTTTAATGCCAGAGGTTTCAGCAAAAAGGTCACGTCGTTTGCTCTATAACTGCCGCTGAACCCTCTTTCGGCCACCCCGCCAGGGACATCAATCACCTGAGGCCCCGTTACTTGACCCATCATTTGAGCCACTGCGTTCTGAGACATAGCGTTCCAACCCCTCTCTGATTTGTGAACGGCGGGGCAGCGCCGCGTAGTCACAATGTAACATATAGCCCAAATCGCTCAAACTGTCACCCAAACCTAGCGTCGTGACCTCTTCTCGCTGCTCAAAACGTCCCTTAACATAAGTGACGGCGTTCGTTTTGCTAATCGCCTTGGGTAAGACAGCGACGTTGTTCCCGTTCGCAATCACGCGCAGCCGAGGTTCATCGGCGAGAAGTTCTTGACAGAGCGCGTGCGCTTTAGCGACCGCCGCTAAATCCGCCTGCGGATGCTTGATCACTAAATAGACCTCTTGCCCGAAGTCCCCGATGAGTCGCACGCGCAAGCCGAGCGCGTCACGTTCGTTAAGTTCTGCCACGCCTTTGAGCACTGCGTTAAGCGTGCCCCTAGTCTGCCCCAAGACCTCTTCGACTCGAGCCAACCAGCCCTCATCCGGGCTACCATCTGCACTAAGAACCGTACCGCCATGATTGACGATTGCGCCGTTGGTAAAGCGGCAGCCATTCGGAAGCCGCACTCGACTTAAAGCCGCCGCGTCACGCCCCGTCGTTGGGATGACGGTGGTGGTGCTGAGGAGCCACCCCAACATCGTCCTTTGCGCAGGCGTCATGAACGAGAGAGGTTCGCCCGTTTTACTGAGCGCACCAACCTCCAAAGGCACGTCGGGCGGACATTTTCGTTTCGTTTGAAAGACGGTGTCGTCAAGGTCCAAAAAGGTCAGGATGCGCATGAAGTCTCCAACGAAGTTCCCAATAGGGTTGAGGTGATGAGCGTCGCGCCGAGTTGTGCAAGAAGGTCGTGGTTGGAGTGGGTATTTGGCGTGTCGTAGCAGATGAGGACCGAATCGTACTGACCTTTCACGACGTTGTAGAGGTAGTTGGGCGTCGTACCGTCCACCGGGTCAGCGAAGCGTAAGATGCTGCGGATGCTTTCGCCTTCTAAAATGGGGGAGCGGGTGGTGCTCTGAAAGTAGGTGTCGAAGCCGCGCCGCTCTAACTCCAGGGCAAGGCGATAAGGTAGATACAAGTGTTCGCCCGTGCCCAACACTAAAATGCTACCGTCAGAGGGTGAGTTTAGGGACCCCAGCACCCTCCCCACATCTACCTCTAAAGGCTTGCGCTTACCGAAACGTCCATGCTCACGGCTTACATTTACAGTTTGACCTCTCGACTCATAGCTTAAATCAGGCGGGCGAAACGAGGGGTTTGGCTGGAAGGTATAACGTCCTTGCAAGAGGTTGATACGAGTCAGCGGTGCGGGCATTCTTTTCTCGATGTCTCGTGGCTCGCTCAGCCAGTCGGTAAGGCTGACGAGGGCGATGTGTTCGACATTCGGGTTCAGTTCGGCGTAACTTCGGGCGAGATTCGTGAGCGTCGTTCCCGTGCTGATTTCGTCGTCAACGAGGACGAGACTTTTAGCGTTTGCAAATATCCGCTGACTCTCCGCGTCACTCGGTCTATAGATAAGGTGTCCCGTCGCGTGCGAATGAGGTTCTTGGAAGTGAAGCGCGACGTCTGCATGTTCCAGATGCGCCCGCGTCGTGTGGATGAAAAGGGCGTCACTCATACCTTGCGCCAAACTCGCCTCGAACACGCCTTGCCCCAAACCCGTCGCCGTCTCTGCTAACGCGATAAAGAGGACAGGCTCGGGTAGGTTCAACGCTGAGACTTTCTCCGCAAGTATCTGATACGTTTCGTTCATCACACTCGGTTTGACGCTCAGGTGTTTGCCCAACACGCGGCTCACAAAGAGAAAGCCGCGTTTCGGGTTTGAGCGCACTGCGAAGCCGCAGAGGTCATCCAAAGACCAGTCTTGGCGCGTAAGCTCGAGCCTCAGCACCCCACTCGGCAATTCAACCGTGCGCTCTGTCGCAGTACTACTCACGCAAAACCTCTTCTCTGACTCCCAAATTGAGCGCCACGCTGCCCATCGTCACGCGCAAGCCCGTGCGCGGCTGCGGCACATCGGCAGGAACGCAGCTACCTAGTAAAAGTTGAATTGCCCAATGGTAAAAGTTCAGCCCGCTCAGCGTCGCCATCGGCAAGCCGCCGGAGGCCCTGGGGTTGATTTCCAAGAGGTAAGGCGTACCTTCGTTGTCGTCTTTGAACTGGATGTTGTAGACCCCCGTGAGGTTCAACGTTTTCGTCAGCGCCGCCGCCATCTCCACCACAACAGGGTTATCTTCTAATACCTGCGCCCCCTCCCCTTTGCGCCGCACCACGCACCGAGCAAGCTCGCCCTCGTGTGCCAAGCAGTCCACACTGCGCTCGTCGCCTGTCAAGTAGCGCATGATGAGGAACGGCGTGGGTTCTCCAGTCTCGAGTTCCGCTCCAGATATAAGGTCGCGCAGATGGGCGGGCGAAATGATGAGCGCGTTGCGCAGCAGATGGTCTAAATGCACCTCGCCCAGCACACGGAAGCCGCTCGCGAAGATGCCTTGCACGGGTTTGACGCAGAGCCTGTTTTCTAAGTCGTCGGCGTCATACCTCAGATCATTGAGCGCTGCGTCAAGCTCGTTTGCCATTCTTATGACGCGGTGGGGCGGAACAGGTACTAAATCAGGCGGCAGCGCCGCGTAAAGCGCGGCTTTATCCTCGACAAGCGCCAACACATCCGCTTCCGCTGCGACGAACAAGCGCGTCCCGACCTCTTCAAAACGGGCGCGGTAAGACGCAAGCTCGAGCTTATACCGTTCAGGGATGAGCACATCTACTTGATGTTTTTGACACACCTCTAAAGCCCACTCGAGATACCTCTCAACCTCTTCGTCCGTAACGTCAGGCTCGCTAAGGGCAACATCCGCTTCTAAAAGCATCACCGCGTCGGCGCGTTTATGGCTTGCAATGATGCGGTAGACATTCGTACTTTTCAAACTTTGAATCGCTAGAGCGGTGCTCGAGAAGTTGTGGTTAAACCAGATATTCACGGTTAAGACCTCGGTGAATGTAGTTGCAAAATGTGTCAGCGACAGACTCTACTGTGGACCTCTTCACATTTCCGTGAGTATAACGTGTTTGCTTATGTGAAGATTTTTCTTACGCGCGAAACTCGTCACGAAGAAGGGTAGGCTTTCAAAGTTTGGCGGGACTCGAGCGGCGCAAAGTCACGCTAAAGCCATACGCGCCGCGTCCCTTCACCGTCCTAACAAATAAGGCGCGTTAGAAGTAACGCGCCACAAAGTGCTCAAACGTGCGCCTGAGGTCCACGGCGCACTCCAGAACTATGAGATAAGCCGAATGGTCAGCGGATATCTGTACGCCTTACCTTCACTCGTCTTAACCGTCGCCACAACCGTCAGAACGATGTGGAGCACGAAAATGACGGGTATGAGCAAAAAACCGATGAACACGAACGCTAAAAGCGCAGCCGCAATCCCGTAAATCGTCAGCGAAAGCTGAAAGTTGAGCGCTTCTTTCGCTTGGTCTTCGGCGTAGGGCGACTCGTCTTTTTTGATGAGCCAAATCACGAGCGGCCCTAAGATGTTGCCGAAGGGAATACCCAGGTACAGCGATAAACCGGAGAGGTGCGCCGCGACTGCCCAATTGCGAGCGGTTCTGTCTGCGCTAGTGACGGTTACCGCGCTTGTTGCTGTGTTTGTTGCTGTGTTCGTCGCTGTAGAGGTAGCGCTTACACCGCCACTTTGCGCGGTTTGAGAAGCATTTTGCGTACGGGTGTCTCGGGGAATGTTTTGCGCAACGTCTTGTTTTAGGCTTCGCTCAGAATGCCCGTTCGAATCTTGCGTTTCTTTCGAGATAGCGACACCGCTTCCGCTTTCACTCACGCTATTTCGTTCTTTTGGATCATTCATGGCTCCAAGCTAGCAGGTTTTCTACCGCGTATCATCAGACGAAAGTATGAGGGTGACATCATACAAATGAACATTCAAGAATAAAATTAAGCCGTTATGATAAAGCTATGGGGCAGTGGGTTAAAATATGGCAAAATCTGTACGTTCGTCTACTCTTTCTTCTTCTCGTACTCGTCCTTCTCTACTTTTTCGTCGCCCAAACGAGCGTTGTCTGGATAAGTTTTTTGATCGCTTATACGCTCGCTTACATCGCCAATCCGCTGGTGAGCGCCCTCGAGCGCCTGCGCATGCCGCGCTGGATGGGGGTCGCGCTCACGATGTTTCTCTTCGCGCTGCTCCTCAGCGTCGCGTCGTTTGTACTCGGGCGCATCGGTTTGGAGCTTACGGGCTTTGTCGAGACGTTGCCCGAAACAGCGGCCACCGTCGAGGCGATTCCTGAACGCATTGAGCGCAACTTATCCGAGGAGTGGCAACCTTTTTTTAGGCAGAGCTTTAACACGTTAGAGTCTTGGCTAGGGGGGCAAGCGGGCCGGGCGGCGAACTGGCTCGAGGCCAATGCCAACAATCTCGTTATAGGCTTCGCGAGTGTGGTCGGCGGAATTTTTCAATTCTTTATCACGCTCGTGCTCACGGCTTATTTGCTCTACAGCTTCCCCGACTTTAGCCACAGCTTTTTTCAGCTCTTTCCGCCCAGGCATAGAAGCGGGCTCAGAGACGTAGCTCGCAAGCTCGACAACGTCGTAGGTAGCTACGTGAGGGCGCAGCTTCTTGTCGCTGCGCTCGTGGGTCTGTGCGTCTGGTTAGGTCTACTGATACTGGGCATCCCTCTGCCCCTCGCCATCGGCTTTTTAGCGGGCGTCGGCAACCTCGTCCCTTTCTTAGGACCCGTTTTAGTCAGTATCCCCGCGCTGCTCCTCGCAGTTGGCGAAGGGTGGGGTCAGGCGCTCGGTACGCTCGTTCTTTTTCTCGTTGTCAACCAGATAGACACACACGTGTTTAGCCCGCTTATCTTGTCGAAAAGCAACCACATTCACCCCGTCACGGTGATCCTCGCGGTGCTCTTGGGGCTCAGCCTGTGGGGTATTTTAGGGGCGCTCGTGGCGGTGCCTGTCGCGGCGACTATCAAGCTCTTTTACGAGGATTACTACTTGGCGAGCCACTGGTATCAAAAGAACAAGCACGAAAAAGGGCTACGTGTGAAGTAGCCCTCATCAGTGGTTTGTTTTAGTTTAGTAGCCGTCGTACTCGCAGACCGAACGCTGCCAAATCTTTTTGGAGACTCTGTGCAAAAGCTGGTGCTGCTTTTGCACCCCGAGTTGCTGATCTCCCCGGATGTCTTTGGCTAATTCGATAAGCTGCTTCAGGGTTAGGTCGCCGCCGTCTAGGTTGTCTAATGTTTTTTCCGTCTGACCAATTACCATTATTCTCCCCCGTTCCCTACTTGAAGATACGAACCCGCACACTTTGAAAACAGATAGTCCAAAGCGCCTCCTCTCACAGCTTATAAGGTGTTATGCGTCGTGCTGTAAGAGGTAGTTTACACAACGGTTATGAGGGTTGGCAGTGTACTTTCTCACACTTAGGTTAAGTTGAGAAACTAAGGGCGAGCAGCCCCAGAGTGAGTCAGCCACTATATTCGCCCCATTCCCGGCGCAATACCCCGCAGACCTCGCCCAAGGTTGCACCTGCGCGAAAGGCCGCCAAAACCGGGGGGAACATATTGCCCTCACCCCTCGCCGTTTCGCACACCTCGCTCAGCGCCGCGTCCGTCTCCTCTTGGTTACGCGCCTCACGGTACGCGCTGACCTCACGCTCGCGCTTCTCCTGCGTCTCGGCGGCGAGTTCTTGAATCGGCACGCCCTCTTCACGTTCCAGACGAAAACGGTTCACGCCCACCACAACGCGCTCCTCTTTCTCGACTTCACGCTGAAAACGAAAGGCTGCCTCTTCGATTTCCTCTTGGATGAAACCCGCCTCAATCGCCTTAACGGAGCCGCCCAAGTCTTCGATCTGACGCATGAGGGTTTGGGCTTCCGCCTCCACTTCGTCGGTGAGGTGCTCGACGTAGTAGCTACCCGCCAAGGGGTCCACCGCGTCTGTCACGCCCGATTCAAACGCCAACACCTGCTGGGTGCGCAAGGCGGTACGCGCCGACTTGTCCGTGGGGAGGCCCAACGCCTCGTCCATGCCGTTCGTGTGTAAGGACTGCGTCCCGCCCAACACCGCCGCCAGCGCCTGATACGCGGTTCTCACGATGTTGTTCTCCGGCTGCTGCGCCGTCAGCGTGCTGCCACCTGTCTGAGTATGAAAGCGGAGCATCTGCGACTTGGGCTCTTTCGCCCCGAACTCCTCTCGCATAATCTGCGCCCACATCCGCCGCGCTGCTCGAAATTTAGCAACCTCTTCTAAAATATTGTTGTGGCACGCGAAGAAAAATGAGAGGCGTGGAGCGAAGGCGTCCACCTCTAAACCCGCACTCAGCGCCGCACGCACATACGCCCTGGCGTTTGAAAGCGTAAACGCCACCTCTTGCGCTGCCGTCGAACCTGCCTCGCGAATGTGGTAGCCAGAAATCGAAATCGTGTTCCAGTTCGGTACCTTCTCCGTACAATAAGCGAACATGTCGGTGATGAGACGCATGGAGGGTTGCGTGGGATAAATGTAGGTGCCCCTTGCAATATATTCCTTCAAAATATCGTTTTGCACTGTGCCGCCGAGCTTGTCCGCCGAGACGCCCTGTTCCTCCGCGACTAAAATATAGAGCGCTAAGAGCATCATGGCAGGTGCGTTAATGGTCATCGAAGTAGTGACTTTGTCCAGCGGAATATCGTTAAAAAGCGTGCGCATATCGTCCAGCGTCGCGATAGACACGCCAACTTTACCGACCTCTCCCCTGGCAAAAGGATCGTCGGGGTCCATGCCCAACTGTGTCGGCAAATCAAAGGCGACGGACAAGCCCGCCCCGCCTTGCGCCAAGAGGTAGCGGTAGCGCTCGTTGGACTCTTCAGCCGTGCCGAAGCCCGCGTACTGACGCATGGTCCAGAAGCGTCCAGTCGAATACATCTGCGGGTAGACCCCTCTGGTGTAGGGGTACTCACCCGGCGTGCCGAGGCGCTCTTTGAGCCCTTTGGGGGCGTCGTCATAAAGTGACATGCTTTATTATAGCGGCGCACATTGCCAATCACTTCTTTTCAGGGGGTGTTGAGGACAACTCGAGCCAAGCTCTGAAACCTACGAAGCAAAGATATAAACTGAGTTCTCGAGAGGGAGCCGACCTCAGTCACCTTACACTGTCAGCCTTCAAAAGTAACCCTCAGGAACATAGCCGCTCTCAACATTCATCCGTGCTACGCTAAGCCCCATGTCAGAGCAAAGAGGCTATTTCATCCTTCCCCCACCACTTCACCTCGTCCGCTAAGGACAGGTGAGACAAGGCTGACTACGCTGCTGCAACGGGGCGTAGCACCCCCTCCTTTTGCCTTCCCTGTCCTACGTTACAACGAAATTTGCGGGAAGGAATCTTTATGAAAACACCTAAAGCGGGCGTTGTGTTCATCACGCTCACGGCATTTCTGTGGGGAACAATTGGCATCACTGTCCAGTTGCTTTATAACGTCGCGCAGACGGACGCGCTCGACGTCGTTTTTTACCGCCTTTTATTCGCAATCCCCATTCTCGGGATTGCGCTCGTCAGCCTACTGGGTCGCCGCGCCTTCGCTTTGCGCCGCGCTGACCTTGGCGCGGTGTGTCTTATGGGGGCCGCCTTCGCGCTCTTTCAGCTCTGCTACTTCGCCGCCGTCGCCCGCGCTGGGGTCGCGGTGGCGACGCTCATCACCATTTGCACCGCGCCTGTGCTGGTCGCACTTCTCTCGTCTGCGGTACTCGGCGAGAGGTTGAGCAGGCGTGTGTGGGTGTCGCTCGCGCTCGCTGTGACGGGTACGCTGCTGCTCGTAGACGTTCAGCCGGAGGTGCTCGCCGTAGCGCAGCAGCGAACCTGGGGACTCGTTCTAGCGCTTGTCGCGGCGCTCGGCTACGCGCTCATCGTGCTCTCGAGCCGCCACCTCGCCGCGCGGTATCACCCGTTACAGTCCACGACGCTCGCCTTCGTCGTCAGCGCAACCATCCTCTTGCCCTTTTCACTCGGCACAGGTCTGAGCGTCCAGTTCTCGCCCGTAGCCTGGGCGCTGCTGCTCTACTTGGGGCTCGTCCCTACCGCCCTCGGCTACGTCCTTTTCGTCATCGGGATGAGGACCACGGAGGCCACCACCGCGAGCATCATCACACTCTTGGAGCCTCTCACCGCGACGCTGCTCGCCTGGCTCTTGTTAGGCGAACAGCTCGGACTTTGGGGGGCGCTGGGCGGGGCGCTACTGCTCAGCGCTATCGGGCGTCTTTCGACTAGGCGGGAGGCGTAGGAAAACACGTTACGAGGAGAGGACCTTTGTAATCCTCTCCTCGAGTTGGATAAGCTCAACGCACTCGGTGCACGACATATCAGGTCGGTATTAGGTGGACCAACTAATACCAAAGGATTTGAGGATGGCACAAAGTGCCATCCTCAAACGCTCGTCGCCTCCATAGGGCGCTCCCACTTGATGTGCGTAACTTCAGACGCCCTCACTTCGTGGAGCTTCGCGATCACATTGTGCCATCCAGTCGAGCTGGTTATGTAATTTTACGAAGTAAACGAACGGTCCCTTCTTCAGTCTGGTATAAGTGCTCCGGCCTAAATAACCTAAACCATTTTGCTGAAGTTTTACACTCGAGGCAAGAACCGCGAACTTTTCTGGTTTAGATTATTTCCACACCTCTGCTTAGTATTTCCACTCGCTACACCAAGCGAGCGCGTCTCTAGTTGAGATTTAGGTGGCGGCGTTGCACTCTCCTAATGCGGGCTGGGTTTAGAGTGTTTGTGGCAGCATGTGGCGTTCACATTTGTAAGGTTTTAAGACCTCGGGGGTGCATATGAGTCAGAATAGTGTATACGACGCGATTATCGTCGGTGCAGGGCATAACGGCCTCGCAGCGGCACTTTATCTAGCTAAAGCGGGCTGGAAGACGCTCGTCTTGGAGCGCAACGCGCGGGTAGGCGGCGCGGTGCAGAGCGGTGAAATCACCCGTCCCGGCTTCGTCCACGACCTTTATTCGATGAATCAAAACCTGTTTTTAGCCTCGAGCGTCTATGGAGACTTCCAAGAGGACTTAGAGCGGCACGGGCTCCAGTACGTCGTCTCGGACAAGCCCTACTGCAACCTCTTCCCGAGTGGGGAAAGCGTGCGCGTCTACGGCGACGCAGCTAGGACGCTCAGCCTTATTCGGGAGCGCAACCCGCAAGACGCTGAAGGGTGGCAGCAGCTCTACGGGCACTACCACAAACTGCAAGAGGCGTTCTTGCCGCTCTACGGTTCACCGCTCCCATCGGTGCAGATGGGCGTGAAGGTGGCGGACGCGGTGCGCAAGGTGGGCGCGGGTGAGGTTTTAGAACTCTCGCGCTTGCTGCTCAACTCCACGCGCGAACTCGGTGAGAGCTTCTTTGAGTCCAGGGAGATGCAAGCCGTCATCGCTACTTGGGGGATGCACCTCGACTTCGGACCGGACGTCTCAGGCGGAGCGCAGTTTCCGCTCCTAGAGACCTTTGCGGATATGGAAGAGGGCATGGCGATCCCCAAAGGCGGTGCGTCGAAGATGCCCCAAGCGCTCGCGAACCTTATCCGCGAGTACGGCGGCGAGGTGCGCACGGAAGCTGAGGTCACACATATCATTACCCAGAACGGACGGGCTGCGGGGGTGGAACTCGAGGGCGGCGAGCGACTAAGCGCGACACGCGCCGTTATCGCCAACCTCACGCCGACGGTCCTTTTTGAACGTCTGTTACGCGACGCGCCGCTGCCCAAGGGGTTTCGCCGCGAGGTCAAGCGCTACGAGTACGGCCCCGCGACGATGATGGTGCACTTAGCGCTTAGAGGTAAGCCGCAGTGGAAAGCGGGAGAAGAGATCGGCGACTTTGCCTACGTCCACATCGCGCCCTACGTCGAGGACTTAGCCCAGACGTATACGGACGCCCTAAACGGCACGCTGCCCGCAAGTCCGCTGCTCATCGTCGGGCAGCCCACCACGTTTGACCCTTCACGAACCCCCAATGGTGAACACATCCTTTGGATTCAGGTGCGCACGCTGCCCAGCACCATCCGGGGTGACGCTCTCAATCAAATCGAGGCCCGCACCTGGGACGAGGCCAAGGAGCCTGTCGCGGAGCGCGCTTTGGATAAGCTGGAGGCGTACGCACCGGGCATTCGCGACCTCATCTTAGAGCGCGTCGTCTACTCCCCCGCCGACTTAGAGCGCCACAACCCCAACTTGGTCGGCGGCGACAGCGTCGGCGGCAGCCATCATCTGCGGCAGAACTACTTCTTTCGGCCCATCCAGGGTTGGTCGAACTACCAGATGCCGCTGCAAAACCTCTGGATGGTCGGCGCGGCGACCTGGCCCGGCGGCGGCACGAACGCGACTTCGGGCTACCTGGCGGCGCAAGCGCTCCTGTCCCAAAAACGCAGGCGCAAGGCGCTCGCGGGTGGCGCGGTGGGGGCCGGAGCCTTGGCGCTAGGCGCACTCGCAGCGCGGCGTTGGGTTAAAGGCTGACGCTTTTTTAAGCCATGACGCATAAGTTCAAGCAAAGGGGGTTGGGATGAGCAGCACAGTCAGTCATACAGGTAGTCAAGAGGTTGGTCAAGGGGTCAGCCAAGAGAGGTTGGCGCAGCTTCACACCTACTGGCGAGCGGTGAACTACTTAGGCGCAGCGCAGCTTCACCTCAAGGCGAACGCGCTCCTACGTGAGCCGTTAGCGCGGGAGCACGTCAAGACGCGCATCCTAGGGCACTGGGGCACCCAGCCGGGGCTCAATCTCATCTACGCGCACCTAAACAGGCTCATTCAGGACACAAACGCAGATATGATGCTCGTGACCGGACCGGGGCACGGTGCGCCCGCGATTCTAGCGAACCTCTTCCTAGAGGAGACGTTGGGCGAGGTGGACGAGCGGTTCCGGGTAAACGCACAGGGCGTGACGAACCTCTGCAAGCTCTTCTCCTGGCCCGAAGGTCTGCCCAGTCACCTGCGCCCCTTTACGCCGGGGCAGATTCAAGAGGGTGGCGAACTCGGCTACAGCCTCTCTCACGCTTACGGCGCGGCCTTCGACAATCCTAATCTGATCGTGGTGTGCGTGGTCGGCGACGGCGAGGCGGAGACCGGACCTCTAGCGGCAGCGTGGCACTCGAATAAGTTCTTGAACCCAGCACGTGACGGCGCAGTGCTGCCCGTGTTGCACCTCAATGAGCACAAGATCGGCGGCTTGACTGTGTTAGGGCGCATGAGCGACGCCGAACTCCAGAAGCTCTTCGAGGGCTACGGCTACCGCGTGTACTTCGTGGCGGGCGACGAGCCGAAAGCCGTCCACGAAGCGCTGTGGGAGACGCTAAACAGAGCTTACGGAGAGATTCGAGAGGTGCAAGAGGAAACCAGGGGGAACCCGAACTTCACCAAGCCCGCCCTGCCGATGATCGTTTTGCGAACCCCGAAAGGGTGGACCGGACCGGGGAGCTTGGAGGGTAAGCCCGTCGAGGGGACCTTCCGCGCTCACGGTACGCCGCTCTCCGACCCGAAAAACGACGAGGAAGAGTTTGAGGCGTTGCAGGCGTGGTTAGGGAGCTACGACCCCGCGTCGCTCTTTGACGAGGCTGGACACCCAAACGACGCGGTCCAGTCCCTTCTACCCGCACCGGACAAGAGGTTGGGTCGCAACCCACACGCCAACGGCGGCGAGCTTTTGGTCCCGCTGACACTGCCGGACCTCTCTGACTACGCCGTAGAGGTAAGCGAGCCGGGCAGCGTCGAGGCGAGCGCAACGAAGACCGTAGGTGCGTACCTGCGCGACGTGTTCAAGCACAACGCCGAGGAGAAAAACTTCCGCCTGCTCTGCCCCGACGAGATCGACTCGAACAAGCTGGATGCGGTCTTCGACGTGACAGAGCGCGTTTTCACCTGGCCCTTGGAGGAGACCGACGCGCATGTCTCGAAAGAGGGCCGCGTCATGGAAATCCTCTCGGAGCACACCTGCGAGGGGTGGCTAGAAGGCTACCTCACCACCGGACGGCACGGGCTCTTCGCCTGCTACGAGGCGTTTATCACCATCATTGACTCGATGGCGAACCAATATGCCAAGTGGCTCAAATCGGCTAGGGACACCCCTTGGCGCAAACCCGTCGCCTCCTTAAATTACCTCTTGACCTCGCACTCGTGGCGGCAAGACCACAACGGCTACAGCCACCAGGGACCGGGCTTTATCAATACCTTGTTGACCAAGAAGAATGAGGTCGTGCGCATCTACTTGCCGCCCGACGCCAACAGTTTGCTCGCCGTCACCGAACGCTGTCTAAAGAGCCGCGACCAAATCAACTTGATCATCGCCTCGAAACAGACCACGCCGCAGTGGTTGTCCCTTGAGGAGGCCGAAGTGCACCTGAAAAGGGGCGCGTCGGTGTGGGGCTGGGCGGGGCATGGTGATGAACATGGTGACGAGCAGAGTGAAGGGAAACCCGACATCGTCTTAGCCTGCGCAGGCGACGTGCCGACAAAAGAGACCTTAGCAGCGGCGATGCTTTTGCGGCGTGACCTGCCTGAGTTAAAGGTGCGCGTAGTCAACGTCGCCAACCTCTTGGCTTTGGACCCCGAACATCCAGACGGCCTAGACGCGGACACCTTTACAAACCTCTTTACGGACGATGGAGATGTGACCTTCGGCTTTCACGGCTATCCCAGAGTGATTCACGAGCTCATCTACCAGCGTCCGAATCCCAGCCGCTTTCACGTGCACGGCTATATCGAAGAGGGCAGCACCACCACGCCTTTTAACATGCTCGTCTTCAACCGCATGAGCCGCTTTCAGCTCGCGCTATCCGTATTGCGGCATACCGAGCACCGGCAGGACTTGGTGGAAAAGAAGGCAGCGCTTGAAGAGAAGTACGAGGCGAAGTTAGGAGAGCACCACCGCTACATCACCGAGCACGGTGAAGATATGTTAGAGGTTGAAGGGTGGCGGTAGTTCAGGTTGTGCGTTCGTTCCGGGCTTCGAGCCTACCTCCACCCCACAGAGTCTCGCAAAGCCAAGAATCGCGTGAAGGACGCAAAAAAGGCTATGAATACATATGAATACAATTGTGCGCCGGACGTCAACAAGCGTGGCTCAGGTTATACAAGGTTGCATGGCTTCATTAGACCTCTTGCAAAAGTACCGCTTCATTCGCTGAGGGCGTTGCTTCGCCCAGCGGGAGCGTTGCAGTCCACACGACTGTACTTCGTACACTGCTCATACTCGTTCCACTCAGCGAAAGTGGGAGGCGGACATGCGTCCGCCTCCCACTTTCGCAAGAGGTCTATTATCTCAAGAGGTCGTGTGTCCACTGAAACGGGTCAGCTTCAGGTGAGGCTTGAACCCCAGTAAGAGACGAAAAGCAAAAACTCCAAGTGCCCTGACCTGCTGAGCGTCCAACCAACCTAAAAGTTCATCCCCACTTGTGTTATCGCGGTGTCCTAGATATAATCATGTGCTGGAGGTTGGGTGAACTTTTGAAGCCCAAAAACGCGAGAAAGCGCGTGGTGCACGGCGAAGTAGCTCAGCCGGTTAGAGCGCACGACTCATAATCGTGAGGTCGGGAGTTCAAGTCTCCCCTTCGCTACTCAAGAAAAGTTGTTAGGAGCGCAAAAGAACTCTCGTTACCTCGAGGGTTCTCCAGTTAGGCAAAGCAGTACAGCCAACACATTGCCTCACTACGCTGAACAGGTCACAATCATTTTTCACAGCGAGGGATTGCGCGACATAAACGAAACAGGCGGGGTGATTCATGAATCACCCCTACATTCGCCTCCCTCTATGACGTTTACGGTACGGTCCAGCCATGTGATTACTGAACGGCAATCCCGGTAGCTCCGTTGAGTTCCTGGATGATATCCACTAGCGCGTTGGCTTGCTCGTCAGGGAATACCCCCTCGAGCCCCTCTTCGTGCAGATCGGTGTAGGGGCGCTCATACAGGATGCCTGGGTCGATGAAGCCGTTTTTGGTGAGGTGGTCGATGATGTGGTTCACAAACTGAATCTGGTCGGCGGTGAAGGTCTTGCTGTCCAAGTACCTGCCGAACGCTTCTTTCGCGGCGCGACGGTCCAAGCCTACCAACTTGCGGATGAACCTCGCCAAGCCTTCCTCTTTGCCGTAAGCAGCTTCAAAGGCTTCCCGAGACTCCACGGTATCGCTCTCGAAGAAGAGATGCTCGAGCTGCTCAACGTCTCCGCTACTGAGAGGTTCACCCTTACGTATCTTTTTGATAGGCGGCTCATTCCTCATCTGCATGAGGTAGCGCTCTACCCGCTTTTTGTACTGCGCGATGTTCACGCCGCCCGCCAGGTAAGACACCTCGATCTCTCGCGCCTCCCCTAGCTCATCCTCGAAGTTGCTGTAAACGGGGTTGCGCTTACTTGTCTCTAAATACTGCACGAGCCCCCGCAGACCGAGACGCACCTCTTCAAACCGCTCCAAGCCTGCCGCTTGCCACCATTCCTCGCTCAGCACCGCCTGGATGAGGGGCAGTTTCAGCTTGACCTGGGGGATGGTCTGTTTACCAGGTTGGTTGAGACCTTCAGCAACATCTATCACGCGGTTTTTATGGCGGGCAGACGCGGGTGCATCCTGTGCGGACGTAAGTTGCAGGTTCAAAACGAGCAGGTCGAAGCGCTTCGCCTTCTCGTCCTCATCTTCTAAGGTCGTCGGCAACCCGGAGACGTGCCGCGCCAAGTTCGCCCGGTCCGCGCTGCTCAGCGCGTTCCAGCGCTCGCGTTTTACAAAGGGATCAACGTACTGCCGCGCCGCCCTGACGATAAAGTTCTCTAGGGGCATGGCCGCGACAGAGGCGTGCAAGGTATCCAGCAGCGTGACCTCGAGCGCCCCACCGCTCTCAAATTTGTCCTCAGACTTGTCAGGTGCGTTGGAGAGGTACTCCAGCAGCTCGAGCCGCCGCTTAAAGAGCTGCTGACTTAGCGGCTCCTGGACGCGCTGCTTGACCCCCGCCGGGTTGAGGTTGAAAAACTCGAAGTTGCGGCAGCAGTCGAAGACGTTGAAGTGCGCCTTGTGCTCACCCGGCGCAAAGAGGTCCTCGGAGAGCCGCGTGCCGCGCCCCAACATCTGAAAAAACTTCGTCTTCGAGCGTACCATCTTGAAAAAGACGAGGTTGACCACCTCGGGTATGTCCACCCCGGTATCGAGCATATCGACGCTGACGGCAATATGCGGAACCGGCTCGCCGTCCTTGCTGCCCTCTTTTTTGGCAAACGCCTCGAGTAATCCCTCCGCTTTAGGCTCCTGGTTGTCGATGACCCGCGCGAAGTGCCCGGCTAAGTGTGGGTAGTTCGTGTCGAAGCGTTCGGCGACGAACATAGCGTGGTTGTGGTTGGCGGCGAACAGGATGGTTTTGCCCAGCCGGTCGCCCCCCGCCACCTTGACGCCGTGCTCCATGAGGTGCTTTAAGACCTTATCGACCGTATCCTGGTTGAAGAGCCACTTGTTGAGGTCTGCTGAACGTATTTCAGCGGGCACCTCACCGTCCCCGCGCCACTCGAGCTCGTCCCACGCCTCTTGCTCTTCAGGGCTGAGGTCGCCATACTTAATGCCGCGCTCCAAAAACTTCGTCGGCATATCGAGGGGGTTGGGCGGCACGAGGTAGTCGTCCGCCACAGCCTGGTCAAGTTCATAGGCGTAGGTCGGCAAGCCGCTCTGCAGGTCGAAAAGCTCGTAGGTGTTGCGGTCTACGTCGTCCTTGGGCGTCGCGGTGAGCCCGACGAGCAGCCCGTCAAAATACCTAAAGATCATCGCGTACTTCTGGTAGATGCTGCGGTGCGCTTCGTCCACGATGATCAGGTCGAAGTGACCCGGGCTAAACTGCCGCTCGCCCTCAGGCGTACGCCCGTCAATCTGCGCCATCATCGTCTGATAGGTCGAGACCACCACGCGCGAGCTTTCCGCCTCTTTCTCCAATAGCAAATTGACCGGGCTCGAGGCGGGTAAGTGCCGCTTGAAGGCGTTCACCGCCTGCTTCACGAGCGCCCTGCGGTCCGCTAAAAACAGCACCCGCTTAGCCCAGCCCGCCCGCATCAGCACGTCCACGAGCGCGATGGCAGTGCGCGTCTTGCCCGTGCCCGTCGCCATGACCAAGAGCGCGGTGCGGTAACGCGACTCTAACCGCTCGGCGATGCGCCGGATGGCTTCCTCCTGGTAGTAGCGGTTGATGATGTCCTTGTTCGTCTCGACCTCGGCAAGAGGTTTGGCACCTTCGCGGCGCTGAATCGTGCGCTCCAACTCATCCCTAGTGAAAAAGCCCTGCACCTGCCGGGGCGGGTAAAACGTGTCATCCCAGAAATGCGTGTCGTAGCCGTTGGTGTAGAAGATGAGCGGACGCCGTCCGTAACGTTTCTCCAGCGCGTCGGCGTACCCCTTCGCCTGCTGCCGCCCCTTGCGCTCGTCCACCGTGGTGCGCTTCGCCTCGACCACCGCCAGCGGCAAGCCGTCGTCGCCCCACAGCACATAGTCAACGCGCCCTCTGCCTGTTTTCGTGTCGGGCAGCCCGTCCACCCTAAACTCCGCGACGTTCTCACCCTGCGGGTCCCAGCCTGCCTCACGCAGCAACAGGTCGATGATCAACGCCCTGGTCTGCGCTTCGTTGTAGTTGTGCGTGTCCGTCTGCGCCTGATTGCGTGTCTTACGCGCCGCCACCTCAGCTTGCCGCGCCGCGATGTCCGCCCTACGCGCCTCGTCCTGCGCCCTGTACTCGGTAATCTGCGCCTCGAGCATACGCGCCGCCTCGTCGCGCTTGTGCAGCTCCGCCTCGAGCCGCTGAAGTTCCTTAACGCTGCTTTTCGCCTCCCGCTCCGGGTCAGGAACCAGCGCAGGCTCAAAGGTCTGCGGCAGGTCGCCCGGCAGCGTGCGCCCGTAGGTACGCGCCAGCCAGTACGTCACATGAAAAAGCTCCCACACGCAGCTAAACGCATCCTGGTCCGAGACCCGCCGGTTGCTATGCACCGCCGCGTTGCCTAATTTGCGAATCGCGTCCGCCTTGAGCTGAACGCCCTGCGGCACGTTCGAGCGAAACGCCGGTTGCGTGAGCAGGTTAGCCAGAGAATCGTTGTAAGGTCGCCTATACAGCCCATCGTTGTCGTAGAGCCACGCCACGCTAAGCTCGAGCCCCCGCCGCGCATAAAACGACGCGCTCCGTGTATCACTTTTGAGATAGCCCTCAGCCCGCGTCGCCGCCCCGTGAATCTCAGGGAAGTCGTTCTTTAGAAACTCAAAGTTACTCATCGGATGGGCTCGGTCCCTTCGCTCAAGATTTTTAGATAGTCGCTGTATTACACTGTCAGCGAAGTATTGACCCATGATGTCATTCCGAGCAGAGCGAAGCGGAGTCGAGGAATCTCTGCCTTTGCTGACTTCTCTAGCAGAGATTGCGAGTTACGAAGTTTTGGCACAGCCAAACGAGACCCTTCGACAAGCTCAGGGTGACAACAGCGGGAAGGTGTCAGTACATAGCTGACAATGCAGTATAGCCACATTCTATTACGCTTTTTACTCGTTGCTTTGCGAAAAATCCCCAGTTCTTTCGAGGTGTCCAAAACGCGCAAACTATAAAGAACGTAACGTTCTCTAGCAAGACGTAAAGAACACTTAACCCCCGAAACGTTCTTTAAGCAAAGGTCTCGAGCCCCCTAGCCGCCTCCGCAGGCGTCAACTCACCTTTGAAAGCGCGTTGTTGAAGAGAGTTGAAGAGGTCGTCAAAGGTTTTCAAATTGTTTCTAAGTCTATCAACCTGCTCAGAATGCCTCTTGATGAGTCGCTTATAGTCTTTTTGGAGTTCAACGGGAGGCAGCAGAAGAGGAAATGACTTTAGCTGTGTTTTGTTGATAGTGGCTATACCAGTTGTTTGCTTACCAGCTCGCAGAAAATAGCGTTTGCCTCGAGTGCTACCTATAAGCGTTGATAAATACTCAGGTAAAATAATATCCGAGGTTATCCGAACCCGAAAAATATGGTTCTGGTGAATGCAATTGGGTACTTCGCCATTCCAGACCGTACCGCGTCCTAGCTTGTCGGGGTCGCCACCCTCTGTAAGTAAGAGGTCGCCGGGAAGTAATTGGTACTTCTCAACATCGCTTGGCAGTACCTTGATAGTCTTGACTTCATCTAAAACCAGATGACCGTCCTGCACGTTGGCGACCCGCATGTATGGTACTTCTACAGTCTTCTTACCTTCTAGCTTTCGCCCTTTGGTAACACCCGAAACAGCATCAGCAACATTACTCAGTTCAGTTGACTCCCAGCCTTTCGGATTTGTCACCGGGTCGCCGAACATGTCCAGAAACACGCTTTTGAGCAGGTCGTCCAACTTGGCTAAAGCGGCGAGCCTCTTCTTCCTGAGCGCGTCCGCCTTGTCGAGCACGTCGGCAATGAATCTTTGCTGCTCGAGGGGTGGGAGGGGAATCTCGAGGTTGATAAGAATTTCTTTACTTACGTGCGGTATTGTCGCTCCCGTCGTTTGAGTATTTAGTAGATCAAACTTCGACTGTAAAAACCGCGTTAAGTAAGGTACATAAACTTGTTCTCTGTAGAGGTCCATTATCCTCAACCTCGCCAAAGTACTACCTACATACCCAGATAAACTCGAGCCAACTTCACCCGAGTTAGCCCCATCCCAAACAATCAAAATATCGTTTAACTCCGCACACACTCCCTTAGGAGCAATCGCGTAGCGTATCTCTTCATCGCTTCGTATATCTTTTATCTGGATATAGCGTTTTGCGTCGTCAGAGATTTTAGAATTGAATTCTTCGGGGGCTTTCTTCCCTTTCCGAATATCAACTATGTCGCCTAATCTCACACCAGCATCTCCCACTCCAACATCTCAATCATCCCTTTACTCCTTCACCTAATCGCCTGAACTTTCTCGCAGGCTTCAGCGATGTCAAACAGGTAGCCCCGGTACTCACGCAGCGGCATAGAAGGGGGTTAAATCCTCTGTGACAGTTTTGGCGACGTAGGGGTTTTTAATCGCGCTGGGTTCGGCTAGGTCTATGGTTCGGTTGAGTAAGTCCTCGAGACCGAACCATAAGCCAAAATAAGCTTTTGCCTTGGGTCCGGGTTCCATGTCCTCAAACTCGACGAGTAAATCTATATCGCTGCTGTCTGTAAAATCCACGCTTTGCGCCGCCGACCCGAACACGCTCAGGCGCTTGACCGCGTAGCGCTGGCAGAGCGTTTCAATGTCGCGCTGGTGAGTTTGTAGGAGCGTGACCATCGACCTTTAGTATACGCGCTAAGCACACTGTCAGCTAAAAAGTGAATTATGTCATTCTGAGCCCCGACAAAACACACACCCCCTGTTGTCATTCCGAGTGAAGCGAAGCGGAGTCGAGGAATCTCTGCATTCGCCTTCTAGCCTGATAGAGAGTGCAAGTTACAAAGTTTTGGCAGTAGCCAAACGAGACCCCTCAAAGCCTGCCCTGAGCTTGTCGAATGGGGGCTCGGGGTGACAACAGTGTCGCAACTTAGCCGACTATGTACTAAGCCAGCATCCACCGTAAGTCTTTCATCCCCTGCTGGATATCCCGCTCCAACCTCTCCAACTCATCCAAAATCTCATGCGGCGAGTCATACTGGACCTCTTCGTAGGCGATCTCTTTGTAGCGGTTAATGGACAAATCGTAGTCGTTGGCGGCGATCTCTTCTTTAGGCACTAAAAAGCTCTGTTCGGTGCGTGCCCGGTCCGCTTCGGCGTCGCGGTGGTGCCAGCGTTTGACGATGTCGGGGAGGTCGTTCGCTTTGACCTCTTGGCGTTTGTCGTCCAGGCTGTAGCCGTCGGCTTGCATGTCGTAGAACCAGACGCCCTCGGTGCCGCCGGTGCCGGTTTTGGTGAACAGCATGATGGCGGTGCTGACCCCGGCGTAGGGCTTGAACACGCCCGAGGGCATACTGATGATGCCGTCTAGCTTGTGGTTTTCAACGAGGGTCTTGCGTAAGCCTTTGTGCGCTTTGGAACTGCCGAACAGCACGCCGTCGGGTACGACCACGGCGGCGCGTCCGCCTGCTTTGAGGAGGCGCAGAAAGAGGGCTAAAAAGAGCAGTTCGGTCTTTTTGGTCTTGACGACCTCGAGCAAGTCCTGGGCGGTGTTCTCGTAGTCCAAGCTGCCCTTGAAGGGTGGATTGGCTAAGATGAGGGTGTAGACATCTTGCTCTGCGCCGTGGTCTTCGCTCAGGGCGTCTTTGTTTTTGATGACCGGGTTGCCGATGCCGTGCAGCAGCATGTTCATGCTGGCGACGCGGAGCATGGTGCTGTCGAAGTCGAAGCCCTGAAACATCGCGCCGTCGTAGCGCCCGCGCAGCTCGTCGTCGGTGAAAATCTCTTGGCGGTGGTGGTCGTACAGATACTCCGCCGCCGCAACCAAAAAGCCCGCCGTGCCACACGCGGGGTCGCAGAGGGTGTCGTTAGGGTTGGGCTGGGTCAGCTCCACCATCAGCTTGATGATGTGGCGGGGCGTGCGGAACTGCCCGTTCTGCCCGGCGGTCGAGAGTTTGCTCAGCAGGTACTCGTACAGGTCGCCTTTGGTGTCGCGGTCCTCCATCGGGATGGCGTCTAACATGTCGATGACCTTGGCGAGCAGTCCGGCTTTTTCGGGGGGCAGGGTGAAGCGGGCGTCTTTGATGTGCTTGGCAAAGGCGGAGTCTGCGGCGGTAAGGCTGCGCATGAAGGGGAACAGTTCCTCGGTGATGACCCCGTACTGCTCGCTGGGCTCGAGGTTTTTGAGCCGTGACCAGCGCAAGTGCTGTTTGTCTGCGGCAAAGATAGGATTCTCCATAGGCGTTTTGATGCGGTTCGCCTTTTTCTCTTCACGGGTGTGAATCTCGTCTAGCCGCTTGATGAAAAGCAAATAGGTGAGCTGCTCGATGACCTCGGACGGGTTGCTGATGCCCCCGGTCCAGAAGGCGTCCCAGATGCGGTCAACTTGGTTGCGGATGTCGCCGGTTAGCATATAGCAGGTAGCATCTGGTCAGAGTGTACGAAGTTTTGCGAAGCAACACTCTGGCTCGAGAAAGCATTGCTTAGCACGCACGTTCGGTGATGAAATCCCGCTAGCTCTGCGAGCTGAGACCTGCGACACTTTTTCTCAGTATATTGTGGAACTGCTGATGGCTCGAGCTTAGGCGTGTCGAGTACCCCGTATGTCTTATCTCTTTGCCCTGTACTGCTCTGTGTCATGCCGCTTAGTGTTACACATCTTTGCGCCTCTAGCTGTGGGAAACCCTGGGGGCTCGAGCCGCGCCTTCTTGAAATCACTTCGGCATTAAGGACAAACGTCGTCTATTTAACAGGGTCAAGCAGTTGACGGTGCTGCGTGCTCAGAGCTGCTCCAATGGCCTAGAAAGGAGCACAATATGAAAAGAATCACGGCGGTATTGGGGTTCGTCTTCCTCTTCACGCTAGGTTTAGCGTTAGCTCAGGATACGGGCGGGGCAGGCGCTGAGGCGTCTGCTGAGTTGTCGGCAACGACAGACAGCGGAACGCCCGAAGCGTTCACCGAGGCGCAGTGGCAGGAGGCGGGCGGCGCGGCGAGCGTGAGCGCTCAGTCTGCGGAGGAGTACACGGTTCGCCTCGAGGCAAGCGGCTTAGTTCCAGATGGACTCTACACCACCTGGTACGTTATTCCTGGTCTTGCGGGTACGTCGGCAGGGCAGGAGGTTGGACCTGCAGGAAGCTTGCCCAACGAGTTTCGCGCCGACGCACAAGGAAACGCAACCTTCGAGTTTAGCGTGCCTGCGGGCAACGACTACCGCGACCTCGTGGTGGCCTATCATGCCGACGACATGACGCACGGCGACGCACCCGGCGCGATGGGTGAAGTGACCTTTGCGCATCTGATGACGGGTTTTCCTAAGCCGACTAACTAATGTTTGATACAGCGTTAGGCAAACAATAAGTTATGTCATTCTGAGCGGAACCCTTCGGCACGCTCAGAGCTTGTCCTGAGGAATTCGAAGGGACAAGCTCCGTGAAGTCGAAGAATCTCTGACCTTGAAGCTGCCTGCGCAGCTTCGAGTGGAAATGCTAGTAAATTGCGGCGTCATCATCGGAATCCGTAGTTTTTCTAATGCGCTCGAGTTGCTCCTTACAGGAATTAGCTCGAGCGCATTTATGTTCTAGTCCTTCACAAGTAAAGGTATTGAATCAGGATGTCACAGTAGGTTGATGTTCGCGGACATAAGCCTCGACCCGCGCTTCAAACCTCTTACCGAGTTGCTTTGTCACCTCACCGGCGCGACCTTCCCCAATCGTTTGACCGTCAATCTCGGAAATGGGCATCGCACCTTTTGTAGTACTCGTAATGAAGACCTCTTGGGCCGCCATGACCTCTTCTAAGCTCACCTGCCGCGTCTCCACCTCCATATCCTCGGCCAACTCTAAAATCCGCTTGCGCGTGATGCCCTCTAAGATATCCTCGGCAGGCGTGACGAGCGCACCCTCTTGATCCACAATGAAGATGTTTGCGCGTGAAGTCTCTGCCACCTTACCAGCGTCGTGATAGAGCACCTCAATCGCGTTCGCTTTTTTCATCTCAGGGATGAGCCGCACCGCTGTCGCGTAGTTGATAGATTTGACCTCGGGCAGGTCGCGCACGTATTTATGGGTGATGAGCGCCGCACCTTTTTCGAACAGTTCAGGGTCGTAGTCCTTACGCGCGTGTTGAAGCGCCATGACATTCGGCTTAGCCGGGGTGAAACCATCGTCTGAGTAGCCACCCGTAAGGAGCAGCCGCACGTTGGTGTCACGTTCGCCGTTCGCTTCCAGAAGACTGAAGATGAGGCTTTCTAGTTCGCTTTTGGAGATAGGGACCTCTAAACCAAGCTTCTCCGCCGAGCCGTAGAACCGCGCGAAGTAATCCTCTAAAAAGAGCGGCACACCCTCTTTGACACGGAAGAAGTCGAAGAGACCGTAGCCGCGCAAAAGTGCCAAGTCGCTCACGTGAAGCTGCGCTTTGGACGTTTGCACGATGTCACCGTTGATCATGGAAAACTGCATTATCGCTCCTTTCAACCTCTTAATTAGCCCCTAGCATAGCGTAATCTGAGGACAAGTTGTCTGCTTCCTAAATCATTTACGCGGTTCAACTCTTACACTAATCGGCCATTACACCAAGTACCCTGTCACCTAAAAACTGAACCATGTCATTCTGAGCGCAACGAAGCCCCCTTTCGGGGATGAACGATGGAGTCGAAGAATCTCGTCTTCTAATCTCAGCTAGCTGGGACTGCGAGTTACGGAGTTTTAGCGCAGCTAAGCGAGACCCTTCGACAACCGGACTTCGTCTGACTGCGTGAACAGGGTGACAACAGTGTTGCAAAAAACTAACAGTACGCTAAGAGGTAAACGACTCCAGACCGATGGCGTCCAGCACATCCTTCGGATTGACTTTCCCCTTAAACCAGACAATTTTCGCAGGGATGTCCTCCAGCTTAATCCCCGCCGCTCCCAAGTTCAGCCGCTCGGAGATAGCGAGGACTAGGTCATTGCGCAGAGATTTTTTGACCTGCGCGAACTTTTTCTTGAGGTATTCGGGTCGCCAGTAGCCGACGATCTCCAAAAGGCACGTTCGTCCGTCGGGGTGGACCAAGCGAAAGTCAGGCACCATGACGCTACCCGGCACAGGCAAGAGGTCCACTTCGCGCTCGAGCTTCCAGTCGGTTTGTGTCTTACCCCAACGCTGAGCGAAAGCCTCTTCTACCACGCTGTCGTAAGTCTTGCCGCGCTTATAGTGCGAGACGAGCCCACATTTATCATCCAAGGAAAACCGCGCTTCAGCCGGGACGTTGTCGTAGGTTTGACGCGGCACCAAGGTTGCCTCCATGTGCCAGCGGCTCACCTGGAGGAGTGCAGGCAAGAACTTGGCTAAATCGGTGCCGTAGCGCGTCGAGGGCTTGAAGAGGCTGTCGGGGCCGTCAATGGTGATGGTAAAACCGTGCTCGGCGTCCCCTTCGATGTAGCTCATCAGCCCGAACAGCTTGAGAAATTTGAAGAGCTGCTTGTACTCGCCGGGGTCGTTGCGGTACGCCGTGATGACGATGTCGCTAGCGCGGTACAAGATGCCCTGGGCTTGCGAGAGGTTGTAGCGGTGCAAGAGGGTCTCAGGCGTGGGCGCGTCGAAGGACATGAGGGTTTGGTTCTCGAGCAAATCCGCGTACAAGCCCGCTTCAACCTGCTCGGTGGGAACGGCTCGCTCCAGCTCTATACTTAACCGCTCGGCTACATCCACTACGACTTGTTGTGTCGTTTCTCGACTCGGCAACCTCGGTGCTGAAGTGGCAAAGACGAGTTCGCGTAACCGCTCAGGCTCTAGGGGGCTCACCGTTTCAAAGTCTGCAAAACCGTGTAAGAGGTGGACCAGCCCACGCTTGACGCGGTAATCCGTCTCCGTTCCTTCCAAAAGCTGCAACTGCTCCTCTAGCTCGCTCCGCTTTTGTCCAACACACCCTTCGAAAATAGTCGTCGCGTCCACCGCCATCTGCTTGTGCTTGTCGTCGAGCGGCAGTCGTTTAGGGACGACCTCATCGCCCTTGTAGCGGTGCATGAGAAGCTGACTCGGCAGCATCAGAAGTTCACCGCAGTGCTACAGTAGTAGCCCAAAGCCAAGTGATGTGCAGTCCCGTGTGCGCCCTGCTTGGTTAAGCAAGGGGTTGCAACCCCTTGTTCACACACAGTGATGACTCCAGAGTAAGCCGCAACCAGCATCTCTACGAGATCACTATCAATCATGATTTCACAGGTCATCTTACAGATCATCAAAATCCAAACTGTCTTGCGCGGTGATACGCTCTCCCATAACAACAGGTTTCACCTCTTGACGTTGCGGACGTTCGCGCCGCCGCTTCGAGACCCCTTCTTCGCTCGTCTTCGCCGCGACGACTTCATACAACAAGGCGAGCTTGCCCTCTCTTTTGCGCAGAATGCGCCCTAAGCGCTGTACGTATTCGCGTGTCGTCCCCGTTCCTGAGAGTACCACTGCGACGTTCGCGTCGGGTACGTCAACCCCTTCGTTCAACACCTTTGAGGTCACGAGGCGCGGATAGCGGCCCTCTCTAAACTTCTGCAACGTCGCGTGCCGCTCCTTGACTTTGGTTTGATGCGTGATTGCCGGGACCAGAAAGGTCTGCGAAATCCGGTAGACCGTTGCGTTGTTGTCGGTAAAAATCAGCATCCGGTCACTCTGATGCTTGGTGAAGAGGTCGGCCAATACGCGGAGCTTGCCCTCGGTGCCAAAGGCGATAGAACGCGCTTCACGGTGTGCAAGCATGGCAGCGCGACCTGCTTGTGAGCGTGCGCTCTCGCGAACAAAATGCTGCCAACCGCGCAAGCTCCCTAAAAAGATATTGCGCTCCTGCAAAAACGCATTGCGCTTCGCGGTCATCTCGTCGTAGCGCAGCCGCTCGGCCTGGGAGAGCTCCACGTCGATGCGGATAATTTTGTGTTCGGCGAGCGCGTCGCCCGCGAGTTCTTCAGGCGTTTTGTGATAGACGATAGGGCCGATGAGCGTGCGCAAGTCTTCGTCTTTACCGTCGGTGCGTTCGGGCGTCGCAGAGAGCCCTAAACGGTAGGGTGCGATGGAGTACTCGGCGATGGTGCGCTTGAAGTCCGAGGGGAGATGGTGGCACTCGTCGAATATGGCGAGGCCGTAGCGGTTGCCCAACGTTTCGGCGAAAATCGCGGCGCTGTCGTATGTTGCGATAAGGATAGCGGTGCGGTCTTTCGAACCGCCGCCTAAAAGCCCGACCTCTGCGTCGGGGAAGGTGGCGACGAGCTGCGCGTACCACTGGTGCATGAGGTCTAAAGTCGGTACGACGATGAGGGTGCTGCGCGGCGTCGCCTCCATCGCCATCTGCGCGAGGTAGGTTTTGCCCGCGCCCGTCGGTAAAACGACGGTGCCGCGCCTGCCTGCCTGTTTCCACGCTTCTAATGCCTCAGCTTGATGCGCGAAAGGCTTCATCGAAACGGTGGAGGATAATGTCAGCTTCTCAAAAGCGTGCGCCTTGTCCTCGACCTCGGTTCCCTCGACCCGCATCGCCTCTAAAAAACTCCGGTACTGCGTGGCGGGCAGCCGGAACTTCTCGATCCGGTCATCCCACGTCGCAAACTCCACCCAGCGCCGACCCTTAGGGGGCGGATGCAAGATGAGCGTGCCTCTATCGAAGCGCAGAGTGGAGCGCCGTGCCATGAAAAAAGCGTAGCACTTGTGACAGGCTGAAGTGTGACGCGGGGGTTGAAAGTAGAGGTAACAGCGAGAGGTTACACTTCTCTATATTGTTTTGTTCTGCGCAAATGTTTAGTAGACCACGCTGGAAGGGTCGTAGAAAGCCTCTTAGGTGTTTTGCCGTAACCTTACGTCAAAGAAAGACGACTTAAACTTAGAGAGGTTGAGAGGCAAATGGTAGAGGTGATTCATGAATCACCCCTACGCCACGCACTCCCTCGCTAAGAGAAATGATTGTACGAGTTCAAAGAGGTTAGTAGACCTCCTGCTTTTGCCGAGCAGAGCGAGTATGAGCAGACGCAACGGGCAGAGAAAGCGGTACTTTCGCAAGAGGTCTAATCAATGTCATTGACGTTCTTGCTAACGTGGCTCTGAACGTTGTGGCTCTAACTCGAGCCTCAACAACACCGCTGGAGTCAAAACACGGTGAACCATGCAATGCTTATAGAACCGAACAGGTATGGTGAGCAGCGCTATGCACGCGCTACCCTTTTCACACATCTTCAAAACCTGGTGGCCCCTTGCAGTGAGTTGGCTCTTTATGGGCTTGGAGCAGCCCCTGGTGGGCGCGGTCATCGCTCGCCTCGCTGAGCCTACGGTCAACTTGGCGGCGCTCGGCGGCGTGGTCTTCCCTATCGCGCTCATCATCGAAGCGCCTATCATCATGCTGCTCGCCGCTTCGACTGCGCTCAGCAAGGATTGGGCGTCGTATAGGAAGGTGTACCGCTTCATGATGTGGGCGGGTGGGCTGCTCACGCTGCTGCACGTGCTCCTCGTCTTCACCCCGCTCTACCACCTCGTCATCGTCGCCGCGCTCAGCCCGCCACAAGAGGTCATCGCGCCCGCTCGCTTAGGGCTCATGGTCATCTTGCCTTGGACCTGGAGCATCGCGCACCGCCGCTTTCATCAAGGGGTGCTGATTCGTTTTGGACAGTCCAGAGCGGTCAGTACGGGCACGTTCATCCGCTTCTGCGCGAACATCACCGCGATGGGTGTGGCCGTAGTCGCGGCGGTGCTCGTGGGCGGTCTGCCTGGTATCGTCGTGGGCGGCCTGGGAATTGCGGCGGGCGTGCTCACTGAGGCGTTTTACATCGGGTGGCGCGTGCGTCCGGTTCTGCGAGAGCTTAGGGGGGAGCCGCACGTGGACGAGCTTACCTGGCCTGCTTTTTACACCTTTTACGTCCCCCTCGCCGCGACCTCTCTACTCCTCTTGCTGGTACAACCTCTCGGTAGCGCGGCGCTCGGACGGATGCCTCTAGCGTTGGAATCGTTAGCAGTCTGGCCCGTGCTGAGCGGCTTTATCTTCATCTTTCGCAGCTTAGGAATGGCCTATAACGAGGTTGTGGTGGCCTTAGCGGACGAGCCGCAGTCGTTAGTGAATTTGCGGCGCTTTACCTGGCTGCTCACCTTCGGGATTTTAGCCGCACTTCTCCTCATCGCCGCGACGCCTCTCAGCACCCTCTGGTTTGAAAGCGTGGCGGGCCTAGACCCTGAGCTAGCGCGACTTGCGCAGTCGGGGCTCTGGTTGGCGCTCTTCTGGCCGAGTTTGAGCGTGCTGCAAAACTGGTATCAGGGGCTGATCGTGCACGGCAGGCAAACGAAAAGTATCATGCAGTCCGTTGCCCTATCCTTGGTTGTGAGCGGCGTCATCCTCATCGTCGGGGTGGTGTGGAGCGGGGTGACGGGGCTTTACATTGGGATCGCGGCGTTTGTGATGGGGAGCGGCGTGCAGGTGGGCTGGCTCTGGTTGAAGGTGCAGCCTGTTGTGGGACGACTCGAGCACCGCGACGAGCGCAGCCGTATGGGACAGCGAGAGCCGCAGAAACGTTACAGAACCTAATGCATCGCGGGTCTAAACACAGCGTAACGCGCTTTGCCCGCCGCTTTCGCGCGGTACATCGCAGCGTCTGCGTCGCGCAGAATCTCGTCGGGTTGGCGGTAGTGCTTTTCGCTCATGACGACGCCGATGCTGACCGTCACGCGCAGGGTTTGGTCGCTCAGCTCTAAGGGCTCTACGAACGCCTTTGTAATGCGCTCCGCCGCTTGGGTCACGTCGTTTTCGTCCTGCACATCGCTCAGCAGCGCAGTGAACTCATCGCCCGCGAGCCGCGCTACGATGTCGGAAGGGCGCACCACACGCTTGAGACGCTCAGCGATGGCGATTAAAAGCTCGTCGCCGACGCCGTGCCCATAGGTATCGTTGACTCGCTTGAAATCGTCGAAGTCCAAAAAGAGCACCGCGTAGCCCTGTCCGGGGTAGCGCTCTAAGCGGCTGATGGCCGTCCAGACGTGCTCGGCGAAGAGCTTGCGGTTGGGCAGCCCTGTGAGCATGTCGTGTAAGGTGTCGTGCTCGAGCTTCTGATTGGCAAGCTCCAACTGTTCACGCACCGATTCCAACTCGTCCTCGCGCCGCTTGCGTTCGGTGATATCTCTGGAAACGAGTAGGAGCTTTTCGGGACTGCCCTGGGCGTCCAGGATAGGCGTCACACGCACGTCCCAAAACTTGGGTCTACCAGACGTGGTCGGCAAAAACTCTTGGAAGTGTCCGACGCCCCCTCCTCGAGCGACCTGAAGGGCGTTCATCGCGTCTTTAGTGTCAGCTCCGTGCCAGAGGCTGAGCCACGACTGACCCAAAAAGTCCTCGATGTTCTCAATCTCTAGCGCCTTTTGTCCGTTCGGGCTCATGTAGAGTAGCGTGCTGTCCAGACTAAGGACCTTGATACAGTCTTGAATACTCGCTATCATCCTCTGGTTGAATTCACGGCTGTCACGAAGGGCTTCAGCGCCCAAATGAAGGGCGTGATGCTCGAGGGCCAGCGTCGCTACGTCGATGAGGAGCGCTTTCTCCTCCTCGCCAAACTGCTCACGCGGCTCGGTGTGGGCGATACAGAAATGCTGAGCACCCAAAACCACACCCGCGTAGAAGCGAAGCCCTAAGTCCTGCACAGCGGCGTGCTGCGCCGTGCGTTCGTCTCGCTGAGCGTCGAGAATAACGTTGACCTCTCCAGCAGCATCTATGCTCACCTCAGCAGCAAGCGACCAGAGTGCCGCTTGCTGCGACTCGTCTAAGCCGTACACGAAGGACGCTGACTCGTTGCCGACGAAAATGATGGAAACACCGAACAGGCGGCGAACCACGTGCGCCGCACGCCTTAGTGCCTCTTGGGAAGGTGTCAACTGAGCGTCTGCCCTCGCATCAAATACATCGTTTGCTGGCATAAAATAGGTCTGCCTCTTTTCCAATAACGCTTTCACCCCGCTACAGGGCTGCGCAATAAGCTCGAGCCGCGACCCTCTCCCAAGTGGTCCACTGAACTTATCATTTATAGCGCGTAGGCACACCAAAAAACTGTGTTAAATGTCTTACTTTTAGAACGGCTTAACGCTTCCGCCCTTCCTGCTCTCGCCGCGCTCCAACTTCAAACGGCGTCGCCCGCACTGCACGCGGTACGCGGTGACAGGCGCGGCAGCGCGGCTCGTAGCGCTCCGCCGCGCCGACCAAAATCACCGGGTCGTCGAAGTGTGCAGGATGTCCGCCGATGAGCCGCTGCGTGCGTGTTGCAGCCCGGCCACACTCGCAGATAGCGGTGAGCTTCTCCACCGACTCGGCCCGCGCTAAAAGCTGCGGCATCACCCCGAAAGGTTCACCGCGAAAGTCCAGGTCGAGCCCCGCGATCATCACCCGTTTGCCCTCGTCGGCGAGGTCTAGGGCTAAGGTGACGAGTTCCGCGCCCAAGAACTGTCCTTCGTCAATAGCGACGACCTGAGTCTGCGACTCCAACTGCGCCTTCATCTCCTCGGCGTCGGTCACGGCGATAGCCTCCAAGGTGCGCCCGTTATGCGAGGCGACCGAGGTGGTACTGTAGCGCGTGTCTAAGCTGGGCTTAAAGACCTGGACCTCTTGCTTGGCGATAAAAGCGCGGGTCACACGGCGAATTAACTCTTCGGACTTGCCTGAAAACATGGGACCGACGATCAACTCGAGCCAGCCCCCTCCAAAACGATAGAAAGGCATAGCGCACTCTACCGTAAAGGGTAGCGCACCACAAACCTGCACGCTTTAGCTCGAGACATACAAGGGACAGCAACTTTTCGGAATCTATTGACCGGGAATAGGGTTAGACTAAACGGGATGAAAAAGACGGAAGCGCCGCGAAAAGTCGTCGGTATCGGCCTCAACAAAACAGGCACCTCTACGCTCGGCGTGTGTTTGCGCCACTGGGGACTCAAGCACACCTCTTACAGCGTGGACGCCTTTAATCTCTGGCGCGAGCGGAATTATGAGGGATTGCTCGAGCACATCAGCCACTACGAGAGCTTCGAAGATTGGCCCTGGCCGCTCGTCTACCGAGAAGTTGACCAAACCTTTCCCGGCTCCAAGTTCATCCTAACGCGGCGCAAAGACGCCGAGACGTGGTTTGGGAGCCTGCGCAAGCACGCCGAACTGACCGGCCCGACCAAGTTCAGAAAGGTTATCTACGGCTACGCCATGCCGCACGAGCATAAGGAGGAGCACATTCAGTTTTACGAGCGGCACTTGCAAGAGGTCAGAGATTACTTTAGAGCGCGGCCTGATGACCTCTTAGAGGTGTGTTGGGAAGAGGGCGGCGGCTGGACTGAGTTGTCTCAGTTTCTCGGTTTTGAGCGTCCCGATATACCTTTTCCTCACGCGAACAAGGCTCGTTAAGAGGTCATTCTAATGTCCAGAGTGTCTCTTCCTGAAGATTTAGTCTCGAGAACTGTCAATGTCAGAGATTCGTTTATGCACTATCTCGAGGCCAACTTATCAGAAAGCAGCGGCGACCCTATCCTTTTCCTCCACGGCAACCCGACCTCTTCCTACCTCTGGCGCAACGTCATCCCTCACGTCCAAGATAAAGGACGCTGCCTCGCCCCCGACCTCATCGGTATGGGAAAGTCGGGCAAGCCGGACATCGACTACCGTTTGGTTGACCATATCACCTACGTGGACGCTTTTATTGAGGCACTAGAACTGGATAACCTCACCTTTGTCCTGCACGACTGGGGCGTCGCGATTGGGCTGCACTATCTGACGCGCTTTTCTGAGCGGGTTAAAGCCGTAGCCTTTATGGAGGGCCATCTTCACACGAACACTTGGGACGACTTTGACGAAGACTCGCAGGCGATGTTTAAGCAGTTGCGCACTGAGGGCGTCGGTGAACGGATGATTTTGGAGGAGAATTTCTTTACCGAGACCGTGTTGCCGGGTGGCACCTTACGCGACTTTTCCAAAGAAGAGCTGGACGCTTACCGTGCGCCCTTTTTAGAGAGGTCAACCCGTAAGCCTATGTTGCGAGCGGTCAGAGAGATACCGATTGAGGGCGAGCCTGCGGACGTTGCTGAGATAGTGAACGCCTATAACGCTTACCTCACGACGTTTGACGCTCCCAAGCTGCTTCTCTACGCACAGCCGGGTGCGATTATCGGTGAACAAGAGGTTACGTGGTGCAAGGCGCTGCCGAACCTCACGGCGGTTGATGTTGGGGCAGGGTTGCACTTTTTGCCGGAGGATAGGCCGGCTGAGATTGGGAGGGGGCTGAGGGGGTGGCTCGAGGCTCTTCAGACTGTTTCATAACGCATCTGTAACACAGCGCGACAAACACCGCCGCGTTTCCTCCTAATCTTAAACGTACAGGAGGAAACAATGGACCAACCCATGCGAGGCACCCCCCAAGCAACGTCCAAAAGACCCAGACAGACCATCGCGTCGTATTCAGATTACGCCGAAGCGCAAAAAGCGGTGGACTACCTCTCGGACAACGACTTTCCGGTGGAGCACACCGCCATCGTCGCGGAGGGGCTCAAGTTTGTCGAGCAGGTCACAGGCAACCTCAACTACGGCAAGGCGATTCTAAATGGCACGGTGAGCGGCGCAACCACGGGTGTGTTCGTCGGCCTTATCTTCGGCCTATTCGCGTTCGGCGCGTTCTTCACGATGATTTTATACGGTCTCATTGCGGGCGCAATCGCAGGTGCAATTTTAGGCGCGGTCGGCTACGCGATGACGGGCGGCAGGCGCGACTTCACCTCTATTGGTGGGATGCAAGCGGAGCGCTACGTGGTGATGGTGGACAACGACTTCGCGGACAAGGCGCAGAGGGTTTTGGAAGGGATGCGTTAGTGGCAGACGACAACTATGACGAAAAGTACACCAAACCTGACTTGCGACGCGAACTGAAAGAAGAAATCAAACGCTCCGATAAGGGCGGCGAACCAGGGCAGTGGTCGGCGCGGAAGAGTCAGCTTTTGGTACAGGAATACGAAAAGCAAGGCGGCGGTTACAAAAAGGACGAGAAGGACGACGCGGCAGAGTCCTTAGAGGAATGGACAAACCAGGATTGGCAGACGAAAGAGGGCGACGCGGACGCGCAGAAGGGCGACACGATGAAGCGCTATCTGCCGAAAAAAGCCTGGGCGATGCTTACAGACGCGCAGACCAAAGAAGCTGAAAAGACGAAGCGGGAGGTCTCTAAGGAAGGTGAGCAGCACGCGAATTGGCCCGATGTGGTCAAAAAAGCGATGTGGGCGCTCGGTTTCGCTGAGAGTGAGAACGTACCTGAGCCGACTAAAGATGAGTTGCAGACGTGGGCGGCGCAACTCAACATCTCGGGGCGCAGCGACATGACCAAGGACGAACTCGTGCAGGCGATTCGCGAGGCGGATGTTCCCGAGATAGATACTTCTAACAACAGGTCCGAAGACGAAGACCTCTCCGACCTCAACAAGAGCGAGCTTTACGAACGCGCTCAAGACTTGGACGTGTCGGGACGTAGCAAGATGGACAAGGGCGAGCTAAAAGAAGCTGTGCGAGACGCGCAGTAAGAGGGGGCGTGAATGGTAGACGTAAAGTATATTGACCTGGAAAACATAGAAAGCGTGAGCGAAATCGAGCCGGAGCCGACCCTAGCGCTGAGCGAGAACGCGCATCAAATCGGCAGCTTGGGCAGCGAGGGGAAGCGGCTCATGTTGGAACTCTTGAGCGCGACGGACGAGAGTGAACCCGCAGGCGAGCGCGTTTTCGGACGCCTGGGTCTTCCCTATCAGCACGCGACCTGGCAGGGCTACGACCTCTTCTGGGCTGAAGTGGATAAAGGTGAAGTTGTGGCGGCGTTGGGGCGCTGGAATTCAGCTCGCAGCCTGTAGATTCTTCACTTCTCGGAACCTGTCCTGAGCTTGTCGAAGGGTTACGTTCAGAATGACATGCTTCTTTTACCTGACGCTGTAGCTGTAGTAGGGGCAATTCATGAATTGCCCCTACTCTCTTGCACCCGCCGCATCATCCGCTGCACGTGCGGTTGCAGGTGAATAAAGCGGAGCGACGTTCCGCCCCGCTCGACCTCTCGCTGCCACTCATAGAGCGCCATCACCCCGTTGAGGTCAACGCGGCCCAAGCCGGAGCCGTCTACCACGACCTCTTCGATGTCGTTGAGGCTAGGTAAGGACTGCCGGGCGGTCTCGAGCTGATTGACCGAGCCAAAATACAGCACGCCCGTCAGTTCGACCACGAGCGTATCTTCGCGACGGTGACTCTGGACGGTGAGTTGCGTTTCGCGCCACAGGTGGAGCCCGACCGCGAGCGCGACGCCCGCTAAAACCGCGTAGTCGATGCGCGGCGCTAAAAGCAAGGTCAAGGCGAAGGTGGCGTAGGCGGTGAGCGCCTGAAAGCGGGCGTAGCGCCAGAGTCTGATGAGGGCGCGAAGCTCGAGCAAATTCACTACCGCCGCAATCACGATGGCACCTAAAACTGCGCGTGGCAAGGCGCTGATGAGCGAGGCGAACGGCAAAAACGTCAGCACGACAAGGCCGGTGACGAGGCCGCTCCAGCGGCTGGTTGCGCCTGCGAGTTGGCCCAAGCTCGAGCGCGAAAAGCTGCCTCCCACCGGAAAGCCTTGCACGAGCCCCGCCGCGATATTCGCCATCCCTTGACTGATGAGTTCGCGGTTGGGGTTCCAACGCTGAGCCTCACTCGCGTAAGACCGCGCAATCGCGGTTGGCTCAGCGAAGCCCACGCCCGCAATGACCAACGCGCCGACGAAAAGGTTAGGTAGTGCGCCCCAGGGAAGCGCTATATTCAAGTGGATAAAAGACGCGCCCACCTGACCGACCACCGGCGCGGTGTACCCTAAGAACGACGACACCCCGAGACCCAAGAGCACCGCCGCGAGCACGCCAGGAAAGAGCGGCGACAGGCGGCGGCTCCCGAGCACCAAAAAGAGCGTGCCGAGGCTGAGCATGATGGCGCTAAGCCGCCATGTGTTGAGGTGCGTGAGCGTGTACCAGAGCCGCGCAAAAATCCCTTCACCCACTGCTTCGACGCCTAGCGCTGTGGGCAGTTGCGAGAGGAGGATGAGCAGGGCGGCGGCGGAGGTAAAACCGCGTAGCACAGGCTGGCTCATGAAGTAGGCCAGTGCGCCCATCTTTAGGAGACCGAGGGCGACGCGGAACACTCCGACGAGGAGCGCTAAAAGCGCCGCCGCGCCGATGTATTCGGGTGAGGCGACGCTAAATTGTGACGAGAGCACACCGTAGGCGAGAATCGCGGTGAGCGCGGTGGGGCCGGTTTGGAGGTAGGGGCTCGAGGCGAAAAACGCCGCTACAATAGGGGGCAAGGCGGCGGCGTAGAGGCCGTGAAAAGCGGGCAGCCCGGCGAGTTCGGCGTAGGCCAAGGACTGTGGAATCAGTACGAACGCTACCGAAATACCTGCGAGCAGATTGCTCAGCCAGCGAGCGCTCGTTCTGTGCGCCTCTTGACGGGCAGGTTTCGACTCACGGCGAGGCTCAGGGTCATCCACATAGGCAGTTTACCGCTCGATTCAACGGTGGAGATCACGAACCTAGACAATCTGCGTATCGAACGTAATTCAGCATGTGACAGAGGGTAAAAGGTGCAGTGAAAAGCTAACATGAATTATTCAACATACAGCTAAAATTTCCGCGCCATTTCGTCCGATAGCTTACAGCCAGCGTAAGAGAGAGGGTGCTACCATAATAACATATTACCCCTACCACAACCCGCTTTCAGAAGCAACGAGCAGCGAGTTGACGCGAGGTAGGTGACGCGGCGCTCGCGCCGCCTGGAGGCTCTGTTGAAACGATCATTTAATCCCTGGCTGCTGGTGATGCTCATCATCTTGGGTATCTTTGTCTTTAACCAGTTTAACGCCACCCCCTCGGGCAGCGAAATCGGCTACTCGGAATTCATCAACTTGGTGCAAGAGGGCAAGGTTCAGTCGGCTGTTATCGAGGACGGCAACATTCGCGGTGAACTCAACGCCGAAACGCAAGTCGGACAGGGTGAAAACGTAAGAAGCATCCTGCGCTTCGAGACCACCCCGCCCCCCGCTGGCGACCCCGAACTCATCAACCTCTTGCGCGAGCAAAACGTCAGCTTCGACGGGCGCAACCCGTCGCCGTGGGCGGGTATCGCTTTCGCGCTCTTGCCCATTATCATCCTGATCGCCTTCTTTTGGTTTATCTTCATGCGGGCGCAAGGTGGTCCGAGTCAGGTGATGCAGTTCGGACAATCTAAAGCGAAGACGTATGGACGCGAGAACAAGGTCAAGACGACCTTTGACGATGTCGCCGGACACGAAGAGGCTAAGCAGGAACTCAAAGAGACCGTGGACTTTTTGCAGTCGCCGCAGAAATACCTGCGCATCGGCGCGGAGATTCCTAAAGGGATGCTCTTAGTCGGCCCGCCAGGAACAGGTAAGACGCTCTTGGCGCGGGCCGTGGCAGGCGAAGCGGGTGTGCCTTTCTTAACCGTTTCTGCCTCTGAATTCATGGAGATGTTTGTGGGCGTCGGCGCGAGCCGCGTGCGCAACCTCTTCGAAGAGGCGCGTAAGGCGAGCCCGGCGATTATCTTTATTGACGAGCTTGACTCGATTGGGCGTAGGCGCGGCGCGGGTATCGGCGGCGGTCACGACGAGCGCGAGCAGACCTTGAACCAGATTTTGTCCGAGATGGACGGCTTTGAAAAGGACACCTCGGTCATCATCATCGCCGCGACCAACCGCCCCGACATCTTAGACCCCGCGCTCCTGCGCCCAGGCCGCTTCGACCGTCAGGTGACAATCGGTCTGCCAACCCAACGCGAGCGCGAGCAGGTTTTGCGCGTGCACGTGCGCAACAAACCCATCGCGGAAGATGTGAACTTGGAGCGTTTGGCAGGTGCGACACCGATGTTCTCGGGTGCTGACCTGGAGAACCTCACCAACGAAGCGGCTTTGATCGCCGCGAGGACGGGCAAGCAGATCATCTCCTGGGCCGACTTCAACGAAGCGCTCGACCGCATCGTCTTAGGTTTGCGGCGCGGTTCGTTGGTCCCTAGCGAAAACGAGCGTAAAATTCTCGCCTTTCACGAGGCGGGGCACGCGGTAGCGTTTGTGACACAGCCCGACCTTGGACATATCCGCAAAGTCACCATCATGCCACGCGGCGGAGCGGGCGGCTTCATGGCTCCTTTGTCCAAAGAGGAGATGTTCTTCTCGCGCGAGCGCTTTCACCAACAACTCGTTGTTGCCTTCGGTGGGCGCGTTTCTGAAAAGAAGCTCACCGGTACGATTTCGTCGGGCGCGTCCAACGACCTTAAACAAGCGACGGGCATGGCGAAGCAGATGGTCTTCGACCTCGGTATGGGCGGAAGAGAGTTCGTCGCCTGGGGCTCGGATCAGGGACCGGTCTTTTTAGGAGGCGAAATCAGCCGCCGCAAGGACTTCAGCGAGGAGACGGCGCGGGAGCTAGAGGGCCAAGTCAACGAGATTTTGAGCACGGCTTATCAGACGACTGAAAAGGTCATCGACGAGAACTGGCCTGTGGTTCAGGGTGTCGCCGAAGCGCTCTTACAGCGCGAGACGGTGGACGGTGCGCTCATTGCCAGGGCTTACGAACGTGCGCAAGAGGGCGCGTCCGCCGAGGAGATTACCACGATGATCGTCGGCGAAGAGGAGGCGGCTGAACGCAACATCGAGGAAGCCTCGAGACGCGCCGCCGAGCAAGCCGAAGCTGCCGAGCGCCAAAAGCGCCGCAACGAGGAGCGCACGAAGCAGCCCATCGACCCGCGTCCTAGCGCGGAGGGCTCGAGCAGCTAACGCTATTCTGCTGGTGTACCACGTTTTATGGGTAGCGTCGTTTAAGCGCAAGATAGGCGGCGTGACGACCCACCCCTAAAACGGGACACCTCAAAATTTTTCACACGTTTGAAAGAGAGCGCGGTACATGCCGCAGGGCATACGCATGTACAAGTTTTGCTGGCATGGGCAGCTAAAGTAAAGGATGAACGAAATAGAGATACCGAAACTACTAGCCCACTTCACGGTTGTGCCTGATCCGCGAGCACATAACGTGTGCCATAAGCTAGAAGACATTTTGGTCATCGCCATCTGCGCGGTGATCAGTGGCGCGGACACGTTTAGCGAGATCGAGCAGTACGGTCAGGGCAAGCAAGCCCAACTAGAGAAGATATTGGACCTTCCTAATGGTATTCCTAGCCACGACACCTTTAGGCGGGTGTTCATGCTGCTGGATGCGGAGGCTTGGCAGGGAGTGTTTTTCAGATGGACACAGAGCTTAGCGTTAGCTGAGCGGGAAGTTCCTGTGCGAGCGGTAGATGGTAAATGGTCACGTGCGAGCGGTTTACACACAGTAAGCGTTTGGGCAAGTGAGCACCAGATTGTTTTAGGGCAGCAGCAAGTTGCCGATAAGAGCAACGAGATCACCGCCATTCCCGAACTGCTCGAAGGGCTTGATATTGCTGGAACGACGGTCACAATTGACGCAGCAGGCACCCAAACACAGATTGCTTGGACCATTCGCGAACACCTAGCAGACTACGCTTTAGCGCTCAAAGCCAACCATAAGCACCTTTTCGAAGACGTCCGTTGGCTTTTTGAACAGGACCAGAGCGCACCGCATTGGTCTACCAGCAGCCGAGGTCATGGACGCCTTGAGACCCGCGAGGTGTGGTTACTCACCGAGTTGGACTTTTTGGAGAACACCTCAGCTTGGCGTGACCTTGCCGCTGTTGCGAAGATTAGAAGCACCCGCGAGATCAACGGTGAAAAGAGCGTCAGTGAGCGCTACTTCCTGACCAGCCTCACGGACGTGGAAACGCTCGCTTATGCTGTGCGCGCTCACTGGGGTATTGAAAACAGCTTACATTGGACTTTGGACGTAGCCTTCAAAGAAGATGAAAGTAGAGCTAGAACGCAAAACGCCCAAGCTAATCTTGTCACTTTGCGACATCTAGCCCTCAATCAGCTCAAGCTAGAGTCAACACTTAAAGCCAGTATCAAAGCCAAGCGCAGCAGGGCAGGCTGGGATGACGACTACCTCCTCAAAGTTCTACATGCGTAAGCCCTGGGTACATGCCGCGCTCTTTCATATTTTTGGGCGTTGCCGCGTTAGTATAGATGGCGTGAGTTTACAAACGCACGTTAAACGTAACTAAGGAGAATAGCCGCAGATATCATCTTGTAAAGTACGTGCCGGGCAATGTTTTAGACAGTGAGGGCTTTTACGACCAGATGATACCTGCTACCCTATGCTAGACGGTAAATACGAAATCATCTCCCAACGTCCGCTAGGACCCAATAGCACGCTCTTCGACGCCACTGCGCCCAACGGCGCGGCGGTGCGCGTCGCTTGGTACAGCCTAGAGGCGGCAGAGGAAGCAGAGTTTGAGCGCTACCGAACGCTGCTGCGCAAACTCAAACGCGGTGAACGTGCGGCAATTTACGACCTCGTCTCGAGGCCAGGCGCACACTACGTCGCGTGGCTTGTGCCGCCTGAAAACTGCAGCGGTGATGACGGTGAGCAAGAGGGTATTGCACACCTCCTCGAGTCCCACGGCTGGGCTTTAGAGGACGCACACCTCTGCGCCGATAAAGAGGATGGCAAAGAGGGCGTCAAGGTTTATGGGCTCGCCTTTGAACGCTCCGAAGCCTTGAATCATCCGGCGGTGGCTGTGCGACCCCAGCAACCTCATAGGGCGCAATCCGTCACGGCGCAAGAACAGAAACGTCGGCTTACCGCTTGGTCCATAGGGACGAAACCGTGGCTACCGGGCACCATCCTCGCGCTCTTGGGAATGGTGCTGCTCGCCTCGAGCTTCTACCGACCCCTAAACCGCGAATTTATCGTCGTGCCAAACGTGCGCGGGCAAGAGGTCACTGAGGCGCTGAGCGCCTTGCAGCAGCTTGGGCTTAATACAAGCTCGAGCCCCGTCTCCTCGAGCGAAAGCATCGGTCAGGTGCTCAGCAGCGAGCCGAGCGCAGGAGCGCAGCTCAGGCCGGGACGCACCGTGCACCTGCGCTACGCGCTGCCGCCTGGACAGCTCGCCCCAACCGATGTGCCGGGGCTCAATGGCCTCTCGGCGCGCGAGGCTGAGCAGCAGCTTGCGGCGGCGGGGTTGGCGTTGGGCGAGCTGTCCCGTATTCATAGCGCGTCACCGAGCGGCGAGGTCATCGCGCAGTCCTGGGAGGGTCAAGCGCCTATCGGGAGCGCTGTGGACCTATTGGTCAGCGAAGGGCCGCAGGGCGAGTTGACCTTTTTGCCCGATTTGACAGGGATGACGTTAGCGGAGGCCAACGCGCTCATCCGGGCAGCGGGCCTGGGGCCACCCGAGATTGAGCGCGTGAGCGGAACCGGACAACGCGCGGACATCGTCGTGTCGCAAAACATCATCCCGAACCAACTCATCGCCCAAGACGCGGCGGCCCTCCGCCTTAGCGTGACGGGCGACGCCGCACAAAACGCGCCTCCGCTGAGCGGTACGGGCGTACCTAACTTCACGGGCATGACCCTAGACGCCGCCCGCCGTTTGGCGCAGCGTGAGGGACTGCGCTTACGAGACCCCAGAGAGATAAGCTCCGCTCGCTTGCCCACAGGCGTTATCACCCAAGACCCGCCGCCGGGGACGAGGTCAGCACAGAGCGTCGCGCTGACACTCAACAGGCCACCTTCACCCGTCCCCACACCGGCTGTCGCGGCGGAGGTGCGTTCGGGCTTGGATGACCGGGGCGAGCCGCGCCGCATCCCCTATAGCTGGCGCATCCAAGAGGGCACGCCCGAGCAACTCGCCCAGGTCACGGTGGAGACCCTCTCGGGCGAGCCCGAGCTGATTGCCGCGCAGCGCGTACGCGGCGGCGAGCGCCTCGAAGGGACGTGGCAGACCTCAGAGCCCGGCCCCGTAACCTTTACGCTGACGCTCGACGGGTTGCGCTACGGTGAGAGGCTTACAATTAATCCGTGATGATCAGGTTTTAAGGAAGTAATACACTGTCAACAAAGTTTTGACACCTCTTATATGTCACCCTGAGCCGAAGGCGTAAGGGTCTCGTTTGGCAACTGCCAAAACTACGTAACTTTCAATCTCAGCGAGAGGGAAGGCGAATGTAGAGATTCTTTCACGCCACTTCGTTACGTTCAGAATGACATGGTTCATTATTTGGTTGACAGTATTAGCAGTTCCACGACATACTGAGACAGTTGAGCGCAGGTATCATCTCTTAAAGTGCGTGCTAGACATTGTTTTACAAAGTGAGAGCGTCTCTGACCAGATGATACCTGCTATATAATATGTAGTTTTCGCCTTTGCGAAACGGGCGTTTAAGTAAATCACTTTGGTATTACTCAGCCCACACGTTACACTGAACCGTGCAACGTTCCCCTTCCATCTATATAGGCGTCGACAGCGCCAGCGCTTACCTCTCCCTCGCGCTCTGGTCGGAAGGCGTAGGTGTCCTCGCACAGTTTTGTGAAGAGGTCGGACGAGACCACGCCGCGCGTGTCGGTGTTGAATTGGAAGAGCTACTAAAACGCGCTGCCGTGCGCCGCAGCGACCTCGCTGGTATCGGTGTCGGCACAGGGCCGGGGTCGTATACAGGGCTCAGGGTCGGTGTGGCGACAGCGAAAGGTATCGCGCAGGGGTTAGGAATCCCGCTGCGCGGTGAGAGCAGCTTGGTAGCGATGGCAGCCGCGAGCTTGAGCGAGGGTGAACCGAAAGGCGTGATCGCGCTCGACGCGCGGCGCGGCAATGTCTACGCGGGTGTGTTCGAACTCGCTAAAGGTGAACTTCGTTATGACAAAGTTGCAAAGGTCGCTCGAGGCGACCTCAAAGCTCAGTACCCCGACCTCCCTTACTATGAAAACGTTGCGCCCGACGCGGCGTACTTGGCACGACGCGCAGCGGAAGGTGCGAATAGCGCGGTTCCCCTCTACCTCTAGCTTCAAATTTGCCTAGAATATTCTGCGTTTTCTCGAGTCATCCAATTTGCTACGGGCGGTATACTGCACCTACTGTGAACACACCTCTCTATTTGCACTCAAACCTCTTGTTACCTCTTACGAACACCAAGAGATTAAGCCGTGCGAGCGTTCGCCATGTTTAGGCGTCAAAGCGTCGCTGTAGATTTGGGCACGTCCATGACGCGCATCTTCGTCAGGGGGCGAGGGGTCGCGCTGCTCGAGCCCTCAGTCGTAGCGCTCAATCAGGAGACGAATGAGGTCGTAGCGGTGGGTCGTGAGGCGATGCCGGAGCGTGTGTCGGAGCGTGATACCAGAGTGCCCGCCAACGTCATCAGCGTGCGCCCCTTACGTGACGGCATCGTCGGGGACTACGGGCTTGCCGAGAAGATGCTTGCAACGTTCGTTAGCCGCGTAGTGGACGGCTTAGGTTCGAAGCCCGACATCGTCTTATGTCTACCCTCGAGCCTCGCTGAAGCTGAAGGGCGTACAGTGTTAGAAGCGACTCGAGAGGTTGCGCGGGAGGTGTCTTTGCTCGAGGAACCTTTAGCCGCAGCGTTGGGCGCGGGTCTTGACGTGGATGAAGCGGCGGGCGCGATGCTCGTTCATATCGGGAGCAGCGTTACCCACATCGCCGTCGTCGGTGGCGGTCGCGTGGTCGCGTCGGAGTCGTTGCGCGTTGCGGGTGACGCCTTTGACGAGGCGATTGTTCGCACCGTGCGCCACAAGGCGAACCTCCTCATCGGTGAGCAAACGGCTGAAGCGGTCAAGCTCGAGCTAGGCGCTGCCACAAACGTCGATATAAACCCTGATAGGCATACCGAAACGGAACGCACGAAGGCGGTGCGCGGACGTGACCTAACCACCGGGATACCCAAAACCGTCGCTATCAACGCCGAAGACGTAGCGGAGGCACTCCGTGACCCGCTGCGCAAAATCGTGAGTGGGGTGCGGCGCGTGCTCGAGGCCATCCCGCCCGAACGCGCCGCCAAGGTCGTTGACCGGGGCATCGTGCTGACGGGCGGCGGTGCGCTCTTGCGCAACTTGGACGACTTCTTACAGCAGCAGACGGGCCTGCCTGTGACTTTAGCGGCTGAGCCTGCCGACTGTGTCATTCTCGGTCTAGGTCGCGCTTTAGACCTGCCTGACTTGCGGGCTTTATCGACATCAGAGAAAGGTTGACTTCTCAAAACTAGGGCGTAGGCGCACCCTCCAAGGCCCACTGCGCGTAGGCGTCCACGAAACTCGCGCTGAGTTCTTCACCGTCGGGCTGCTGAGCGAGCAAAAAGGTGAGGAAGTCGCGCACGTCTTGGGCGCTGCTCCCGCTGAAGAGTTCCTCTCCGCCTAGCCCTTCAAAGCGGCCTGTGGTGATTTCGGGTAGGGCGTCCTGAGCGGCTTCGGCGTTGTTGCGCAACTCGGCGAGGAGCCGCTGCGTGAGCGCGTCGTTGCCCAACGAGAGGTTGCGCTCGTCGTAGAGCGCCCGGTTCGAGGCGAGGCCGCGCAAGGTGACGCCCTGGCTGATGAGTTGACGGGCGAAGGAGGGCTCGCCCGTTACCTCCACAGGGAGTGTCGCGCTGGTGCGGCGCTCGCGGCTGGCGCTCAAGATGACCTCGAGCCCATACGCGCCGGGCTCCAAGCTCGGGGGCAGCGTAAAGCCGATGTCGTCGATTTGCAGCGCCACCGCGTCTCCGGGGATAGGAAAGGTCTCTCTATACGTCGCGCCCTCAACCGTCTCGCCCTGCGCGTCCTCGAGCCGCAAGGTGAGCGTGACCTCTTGGGGTAACTCCGCGCCCGGCGTAAAGAGTTCGAAGTCGGGGAAGAGGCGGTCGCCGGGGCTGAAGGTCTCGGCGTTCAGGTTATCTGGTCCTAAGCTGAGCCTCGCGCCCTCACCGATGTCTAGTGGTGCAGGCGGGGCGCGGAGCACCGCTAAGCGCTCCTCGGCCTGTTGAGTAAAGCGCGGCGCGTCCTCGGCTCCTTCTGGTTGAGTGAGGTCGAGGTAGCGTTCGAATTGGGCGATGGCGTCGTCGCCTCTATCCTCCGCTTCGTAGAGGGTGGCGAGGGCGAAGTGAATGGCGGGGGTATCGGGATAGAGTTCTAAAGCGTTCTCCAAGTCCTCAATGGCTGCGTCGTCCACCTCGGGGTCGCGGCTCAGCGCTTCGGCGTAGGCGTTCATGGCCTCTCCCAAGCGCCCGGTCACAGCCCTCGTCAGCCCCAAATTGTACCAGGCGATGAACTCATCCGGGTTGAGGTCAACCGCTCTTAGCGACGCCTCTTCGCTCTCGTCTAAACGTCCGAGCAAATAGTAGGCCCAGCCCAGGTTGGTCCAGTAGAGGTCACTCCCCGGCTCGAGGCGCGTCGCCACCACCAAGGCTTGCGCGGCGTCGAGCGGTCTGTCCTCATCGAAGGCGATTTGGGACAAGCGCTCGAACGAGTAGGGCAAGCTCGGCGCGACGCGGCTGAGTTGGGTAGCTAAGCGGATTTCTAAGTCTGTATCTTCCAACTGCTGCGCCACAAGCATCGCGCCCAAAAGTGCGCCCCGCGACTCGCTCTCTAGGATGCGCTCCAAGTCGTCGGCAATGTCAGCGCTGAGTCCTTCTTCTCCATTCAAAGCGCCAAAAAGCGCCCGCGCCGCGCGTCCATAGGGGTAACTCGCCGCTTCGTCGAACGCTTCCGTCGCCTCTTCGGGGTTGTTTGCACTCGCTTGCAAGAGCCCTAACCACGTCTGGTAAGCAGGAATATCTGTTTGCTCGCTCAAGGTTCGGAAAGTGCGCCGCGCCGCCGCCTCATCGGGGGGCTGAACGCTGAGCGACAAGGTGGCGGCGAGCGGTAAATTCTCGATCTCTTCTACGCTGCCTTCCAAAGCCGTCTCTACTGTTGTTAAAAGCTGTTGATAACGCGTCTTGTTGTCCGCGCCGACCTCTCTGCGCACGGCGCGTCCGAGCGCAGCCTGCGCTTCTTCGAGGAGGCCGCCGCTGAGGAGCGCCAACGCTTCGACGTAGTCGCCGTAAGCGGTGTCTAGGTTGATGGTGTCGATCGCGTCAAGGTCGGCCCTAAGCGCGGCTTGGTCGCCCCCCGTGACGCTTTCATCCACGTCAGCTAGAACCCGCTGCTCCACAACCGCCAGCATCGTCTCCGCGAGCCTTTCGGGGCTCGCTTCGGGCGCGGTGGCGCTAAAGGTCTGAAGACCTCTGGGGGTGGCGAGGTAGAAGGTCAGCTCGAGCCGCCCCTCCACGAATTCGATGGTCCCGGTGAGCGCCGCGTCCACGCCGAGCGCGTCGCGTAGGAGCGCCGCCGCCGTGCGGCTGCTGGTGCTCTGGTCCCCCAAAAAGACCAAGGGGTTTAAAAAGCCGTTTTGCACCGCGAAAGGGGGCACGAGCGCCAGTGCAACCTCCGGTCCCAAAACCTCTACCGACGCCGACCTCTCGGCGACGGCAGTCGCGACGCGCTCGGCCACAGCGACGCCTAAGAGGGCTTCTTGGCTCTCGAGGGGAAAGACCGCCAGACTCGTAGACGCACCCATCTGCGCTGAGGCAAAGCCGCTGTAGACAATGCAAAATAGCATCAGTGTAGCGAGACTTCGTAAGAGGTAGTGGCGATAACTAACGTGAATGTTCACAGCACGGTACCCTTCATCATTCGATAGTTGCTCGGTTTAAGGTTGTCGTCATAGAGCCTCGTTTTACCGCGTCCACTGACCTCACATTTAGAATCACAAATATTGATAGAGGACCAAATGAGCGCCTTCATCTCCTCTCACGCTATCACGCAGCGGGTGAGAAGGCGTATCGCGTCCGGCTGCGTGAGGATAAAGTGTAAAGCATTTCATACGGATTCCGTTTAATTCCATATCACCGAGAGAAACATTCGGTGATATTCCATACCGCTCCACCCGTATCCTTTTCCCACTCGCATCCGCTTGTATGTTGACTACAGGCAAGAGAGAAGAGCGTTCGCATCCGTGAACTCAAAAGTTCGTACCCGAGATAGCTCCACCTCTTGCCACCTTCAAGATACCGAAGAAGTATCCTGACCCTTTGAGGTCGAATAACAAGCCCGGTGTGAAGGTGGATAAGGGTAACTCTGCCTAGAGGAGGTCAAGCATGTGCTGGATTGGTATTGACGTCAGTAAAGCGCACTTGGACGTTTGCATCTTAGCGGCTACCGGGGAAGTCAAGCACCTTCGTGTCGAGAATAATAAAACAGGCTTTGAGCAGATCATCGCTACGCTTAAAGACCGATATTCCCGCGTTGTCTTAGAGGCGACTGGCGTCTACCACTTGCGTCTACAACAAGATTTACAAGCACAGAACGTTCTGGTGAGCGTCATCAACCCCAGACAGATTCTCGGCTTTGCAAAGAGCCAGAATCGGCGCAATAAAACAGACAAAGTAGACGCGGCGCTCTTAGCCCAGTTCGCTAAAGAACGTGAGCCTACGCCTAGCCCTAAGTTAAACGAGCAAGCTAAAGACATCGTTAGAGAATTACAAGCCTTAAATGATGATATGACCCGCCTCAAAAACCGCCTTGGAGCAGCCGAAGCTGGACTCGCTCCCCAAGGTGTTAAAGCGTCGCTCAAGCGCCGCATCCGCTCCCTAAAAGAGGAGAAGCAGGCGCTCGAACAACAGCTCGAAGACGCCCTAGAAGATCAGCGCTCGGATGTCGAACTGCTCGAGAGTATTCCAGGCATTGCCAAGCTCACGGCTTGCAGTCTCCTTGCCGAAATCGGCGATGTCAGGCGCTTTGCTTCAGCCAGTTGTCTTGTCGCTTGGGCTGGCTTGACACCTCGGCGTCATGAATCAGGAACGTACAGAGCTTACACCGCGATAAGCCGTATGGGGTCATCCACGCTTAGACGTCTGCTCTACATGCCTGCGCTCTGTGCCAAGCGCTTTAACCCTCGTATCCGCACCTTCTATGAACGCCTGCTCGCGCAAGGTAAACCTAAGAAAGTTGCGCTCGTCGCTGCTATGGCAAAGCTGCTTCGTATCGTCTACGGCGTTCTATGCTCTAACCAACCCTTCAAACCAACCCTAGAACCTTGACTTTTAACAGAGTATCTCGGATTGATTCGCTATCATAAGCGAATCAATCGGAATCAGTATCACCTAGGAGTATTGCCTAACCTTTTTACTCGCACCACTATCTTTCTCAGTGAGAGCGCGTGCGACATATACAAAATGGGCGGTTTCAAACCCGCCCTTGCTGCATTTGCCTCTTGGCCTCTTCGAAATTGAGTCGTCTCTCTGTTAAAAGGATACCTATAGCATTTCCACTTGACGTTGCTACACTTCTCCGCAGATATCATCCCTTAAAGTGCGTGCTAAAAGATGTTCTTGTTATTGAGAGTGTAGCTGACCAGATGAAAGTGCCCTAACCAGGGTATACCTGCTACTAAGTGCTTCGGCTTTAAGCCCGGTACCCGAAACGATGAGCCATGCTTGGCAGATTTGAAGAACGATTCGGTAAGCCAGCGCTGCCGATAGCACCTAGCCAGGTCGCCGCCAGCGGCAAAGGTCGCGGCGACGTAAAAAAGTGGGAGCTTCGCGACGAGCTTCGCGATCACATTGTGACACTCCCTCTTCAGTCTGGTATTGCTCCACCACGCTAAAGAGGTCGCAAAAAGCGCTTTCGGTCGCTATCAAGCCCTTGCGCGGCAAAACGATTGTGCGAAATGCAAAGAGTTCTAGCAGTATAAGGGGTATTGGCTACGGGTTGCTAAGCGTATGTCTCGCCCTACGTTCTATCTTTCGGCGTTCTGTCTTTCGGCGTCTTATTCTTCAACGTGACAATTCGCCCTTGCCTCAGTACGGTCGCGCGTCTCACCTCGTCGGTCAGCTCGAGCCTCACCTCTAAAGCGTCGGGGAACTCGCTCAGTAACCCCTCGCCCCACTCCACTGCAACTAGGCGAGCCCGCGCCAAATAGTCCTCCAGGCCGAGGTCGAAGAGCGCTTCGGCGCTCGGCAGGCGGTAGGCGTCGATATGGACGAGCGGCCCTTCCGGGGTTGGGTATTCGTGAATAAGCGTATACGTCGGGCTGCTGACGCGAGCGGAGCTGTTAAGGTGTCGCCCGAGCGCCTGCACCAGCGCCGTCTTACCTGCGCCGAGCGGACCCGACAAAATGAGGAGGGTACCCTCCGGCGCGAGCGTTAGGAGAGACCGGGCGAACTGCTCAGTCTCCTCAAGCGTGGGTAGGTCCAGGCTGGATTGTGTCACGCCGGGTCGCGCCATGTAATGAGTTTAGCAAATCACTTAAATCAGGCAACTCACCGCGCAGCTTTTTGAGCGTCGGGTTGAGCATAGCGGGCGTGGTGACGATGAGCCCTAAGTAGGCGTGGTCGTTCGGCCACGCGGTGACGACGGTTTGGTTGGATAGCTCGAGCGTGTAAATACTCGCCTTACCCACCTTTAGGGCGCTACCAAGTTGGCTGAGGTCACGCGCTAACGCTCTAACAGCTCGGTGAAAAGTCGGCGTGAACGTGCCTCTTTCACCCGCTGTTACGCGGCCCTCTTGCAAAAAGAGCGCCGCGCCGCTCACGCCCTGAAGCTGCGCGTAGGTGTCTAGCCAACTCTGAAGTTGCGCGTCCGCCTCTATGTCTTTAACATCTTCGTCTTTAACATCTTCTTTTATATCTTGAATGACTTCCGCTGCCGCCTCGGGGTCAGCGGTGTCCACTCCTTCATCTTCGGCCTCCTCATCGGACCCGAAGATGCCCAAAATATCGTCGAACATGTTGCCACTGACGAGTTGACCCGCTACGGCTCGAGTCGCTTCCCACACGCCTTGCAGCTCCCCGAGCGTCGCTTCGGCTTCGCTCAGCGCGGTGATGAGTTGCGCCTGCATCCTTGGGGCGACGCGGCCAAACGCTGTTCTCTGCGCGTCTAGGTGACGCAGCGTACGTTTCACGCTGAGCGTTTCATCGGTGTTGAGGCTAGCGATGGGGCCAAACGCTTCTAGCGCGGCGTCTAGGCGCGGCTCAAAGGTCACGGCTCGCTGCGCGACGACCTCACGCACCTCTTTGAGGAGCGGCCAGGCTTGGGACAAGTCAGCGGCTTCACGGCCCACCTCGAGCTGTGTGCGCGAAGCGTCCAAGAGCAGCGCGAGTTGCGTCGCCGCGTCGTCGTCAAGCTCCAAGTACGCCGCCGCTTCGCTCTCCAACCCGTGCAGTTCGGCGATTTGCGCCGCCCTCTCGGGGTCATCCGTTCCTTCGGCGGTGAGCAGGCTGTAGAGGTCGCGGACGCGCTGCACGTCGGCGCGAGCGGGCAGCGTCGTTTCCAACACGCTGAGGGTGATGGGCAGCGCAACCTCTAGCTCGTGGGTGTCCACATCATCTAACGTTTTCACGTAGGCTGCGATGTCGCCGAGTTCGGTGCGCAGTTCGTCGCGCAGCGCCGTCTGTGCCTGTACGAGGCGCTCGCGCAGTTCGCCCAGGCGCTCGCCAAGCGGTGTCTGCGCGGCGAGCGTCGCCCGAGCGCCTTCGATGTGCTCAGCGAGCGCGGGTTCGAAGAGGAAGAGGTTGGCGAACTCACCTGTGAGGCGCTCTAGCTCGCGGACGTCGTTCTCCAGGTCGAGGCGTTTAAGTTCTTCACTGACCCGAGAGGTCTGGACAGACGTTAGGTTTTCCTGACTAGGGGCAGCCGACGTCTCCTCAGAGGGCTCCAACACCGCCGACGCCACGAGCTTGCGCAAGTCGGTAGCGATTTTACGCGCCCGCTCCACCTCGCTAGGGGCGCTCTGCCGCCCCTCCTGGGCGCTCTCAATCTGTCCGATGAGGTTCTCCAAGCGGCGCACCTTGGAGCCACCTAGAGACTTGACCTGCTTAAAAGCGTCCTTTAGCTCGCTCAGCTCTTTGGCTTGGGTGACGAGTTGGCCCTCGAGCTTCTGCTCCATCACGCCGAGTTGCGCTCTCGCCTCGTCGATGAGTTCATGCGCGTCGCGGCCCGCCTCTTGCTCGGCCTCTAAAAGCTGCAACTGCGCCCGAAGTTTTTGCGTTTCAGGCCACTCGAAGTAGAGGTTAAAGGGCTTGAGCGCGTCTTTAAGCGCTCCTATGTCCCGCGCTTGCGCTTGCAGGTCTACCCCTGTGTCCGCTGTATCTGCCGCACCACCTTTAGGCACGTCGCGCAGACCTTCCAAAAGGCGCTGAACCGCGTCCTTCGCCTTGTCAGGTGGCAGCGTAACTTGCAAGCGGCGGTAGACCTGCGCTTTGAGGATGGTCTCCACGTCCTCCACCGCGACGGTGTCGGGGGTCTTCTGGAGCTTTTTCAGCCCCTCTTGCAGCGACTGTGAGGCCACGCGAGGCGAGAGGACACCCTCTAGCTGCTTGATGGTTGCTTGGTAGACCGGGTTTGCCATAGGTTAGAACTCGTCGTCCCAGTCAACCGCCGTATCGGGACCGTCAGAGGTGAGGTAGAGCTGCGTGTCACTAGCCGAGGTGTCGCTGGTTGGCTCCTCGCGCTGACCGAGCAGGCCGAACTGCACGCAGATGCCGTAGAGTCCGACGCTGGCAAAGGCGATCGCGATAGCCGTAACGACAGCCCAAGTGACCCTTGCAATCGGCGTTTGGAAGATGGACAAGGTCGCGGCGGGCGCGAGCGCGGAGACGCCCGCAAAGGTCGCCACCGCCGAGCCGATGAAGCTCAGACCCTCGAAGATAACGGGCAAGAGGAGCAAAAAGAGCGCCACGCCGATGTACTGCCAGTTGCGGTTGCCGCCGCCGAAGGCGAGGTTTAAGAGGTAGAGCGGCACGAAGGCGAAGAAGCAGAGGATGATCATGATGCTGAGGCGAATGGGTCCCATCCAGAAGAGCCCGGTGCTCGCCGAGAGGCGGCTCCACAAGGAAGGCTCGCCGCCTTGCAAGCTGTTCGCCACCACGCTGACTTGACCGAGCAAGACGTTCAGGTCTTGCGGGCGCAACGCGGGCGAGTCTTGCAGCCCTTCGACGAGTCGGTTGGTCGTGTTACGGACGCTCTCGTCAGTGAGTAGGGGCGCGATGAGGCTGCGGTAGTCCGCGCCAAACTCGCCCACTAAGATTTGCGCTCGAGTCACCTCGCCGAGTTGCGCGGCGGCGAGCGCCTTTGCGCCCCCTGCGTAGAGGATATCGAGCGCGTCTTGAACGTTGGTAAGCCCCTGAGCGCGGTACGCCGACTCCAAGCGCGCCGAGGCGTCTGCGGCGAGGGTGTAGCTTTGTAGCTCGAGCACGAGCGCATCAGGCTGAGCTTCTTGTATGGGCTCCTCTTCACTCGGCGTAGTTTGTGCGCTTTGCGATAATGCCTGCTGGGAGGTTTGTTGTGGGTTCTGCTGCGACACCTGCTGAGCCGTGCTCACGGCTTCAGCTCCCTGTGTGCCCGCGCTGGCGCTGGCGTTGAGCGCAGGATTGGCGGCGGCGGCCTCGAGCGTCTGCGCCTGTTCGCTAAGCGCCTCTATCTGAGCGCCACTAGTCACGGCGTTCGGATTGAGCACCGCGTTCGCCGCCGCTCCGAAGGTTTGCATCTGCTCGCTAAGCTGCGCGACTTGCGCGCCTAGCACGTCATTCTGAGCGCCAACGAGCGCACCGAAGGCGCTCACGAACGTGTCCGCTGTTTCCTCTGGAAGGCGCGGCGAATCCTGGACGGGGATGAATTTACCGTAAGCCTGCGCGATAGCTTGATACGCGAAGTTCGTGTCGGTGGCGGCGACCTCTTCGGTGGTCTCGAGGCGTGCGCCGATCGTCTCGGCGACGCCCGCTTCGAAAGCGGCTTGCAGGGCGCGGCGCGTCTGCACCTCTCCTAAGGCGCTCTGCGTTTCTGCGGAGAGCCCCATGTCGGTGGCGAGTTGCGCGAGGCGGCGCTGCGCTTGGGCAAAATCTGTTGCGTTGCCCGCAGCGGCGTCTTGTAACGCGGCTTCGTAAACGAGGCGGTGAAAGCCCCCTTTGAGCACGGCGGCTTGAACGGCCAAGTCCACCTGTGAGCGGTTGCGAATCGCGTCGCGGGCGCGTTCAAAGGTGCTGCTGAGGCCGCTGATGAGGGGGGCGGGGGCGTTATCGGCCAAGGAGGTGAACCCGAGTTGGGCCCTCTCGAGCTGCGCCGCGCTCGTCGCGCTGTCTTGGGGCAGCGCCTTGACGCTGGCGTCAAGCGCGGTGAACGCCTCTTGATAGGTCACCAAGAGGTTGTCTTCAGGCTGGTTCGTAGGTTGGTTCGTAGGCTGGCTGGAAGGCTGGGTAGCGGACTGAGCCAATGCCAAGGGGAGCAGCGCGAAGGCTCCGAGCAACAAAATAGCGTAAATACGGCGAAGAACAGGGCGAATCATCTTTCCTCCTTGAGTTTAGCGAACGTGTTGAAAACTGCGCCGACGTTGAGTTCAGGCGTGCCGACGAGAGCGAGGGTATCATCTCCAATAGAGAGCAGAAAAAGCTGGCCTTGCGTGTGCGCAAGGTAGTAGGTTTGTAGCGGTCCACTGCGGCGCAGCAGCTTGAGCCCGATGAGGCCGAGTTGCGCCAAAGCGTCCACGTCAATCCCGCTGCCGCGCTTCGCGGCGACCTCACCGCTAGAGCGCAAGGCCGCCACGAACTTGACCTGCTCGAGCTGTGCCAAGCGGAGCACAGCGGTTTCCAACTGCGCTTGCGAAAGCGGCTCGCTTGTGGGTACAGGTGCAGATGCGGCAAGTTCGGGGCTGGCTGGAGCGTCAGCCTCGGGAACGTGCGAGAAGAACTCCTCGGGAAGCTCGAAGGGTTCTTCGGGAATCTCGAGCACGTCCGGCTCTAGTACCGCACTAGATATAGGTTCCGCGCGCTTTACCTCATGCTCGGGCGGCTGCGGCAGCTTCACCGAAGAAGAGGTCACGGCGAAGATGAGGTCCAAGCTCTCGGGCACTTCGCTGAGCGCCTTTGTCTGATAGACGAAACCGGGGTCCGTTCCTTGCTCCGACACAGGGGCAGAGGCTTTATTCTCGTAAGTATCCTCTTCGTGCACATCCTCCGCTGAAACCTCCACTTCCGCAACCTCCACAGCAGGCTCGGCTACAGGTTCAGGCGCAGCTTTAGGGAAGTTCTTCCGCAAACTCGCCGCCAAGCTGCGCAGTTGCCGCTTGAGGCCCTCGCGCGGCAGAATGGTCTCAAACTCGCTCAAGATAGGACCTGTCAAAATGCGGCTCATCACCTCGGCGTCCACCGTATCTGGGGTCTCCCCTTTCGCTTTCAGAGCGTTCCCTAAAGCGCGACTGGCAGCCTTAGCCGAGACGAGGCGCTGCACGCCGCCTAGGGCGCGGGTGTAGACTTCATTCGCCATTATCATCCGCCACCACACAACTTACCGCACAATTTTTTATCCAACTTTTTGTCGGGGTATCCACTACGCGGGCTCTCTCCATAACATCATCACTTTCCCAAAGGTTTCCCCAGCTGACTCGGGGGCACTGGTGTCTAGGATAAGGGGCGGGTGGCACCGGGGCGTGTGAAAAATCCGAATCGCGACGCGGTCTGTGCGCGTGGTCACGCCGTTATGTTACATTTCTGCCATGCACCTTTTCGCTCAACCTCGCAACAGCGCTCCTACGCTCATCTTATGAACCGCTCCGGCACGCTCTTCGTGATGACCGGCGCGTCGGGCGTCGGCAAGGACACCATCCGCCAAGCCGCCCTGCCCGACCTCGACAACCTCTACTTCTCGATTTCGGCCACCACGCGCTCGCGCCGCCCCGGTGAGGTGCACGGCAAGCAGTATTTCTTTTACGAGAAGGGCGAGTTTCAAGGGATGATCGAGCAAGACGAGTTGCTCGAGCACGCCGAATACGTCGGCGACTTCTACGGCACGCCTGCTGCGCCTGTCCGTGAAGCCTTGGCAAGAGGTCAAGATGTTCTTTTAGAGCTAGAGTTGGTGGGCGCACGCGAGGTCAAGCGCAAGCTCCAAGGCGCGGTCATGGTCTTCATTGCCCCGCCCAGCCTGAGCGAGCTAGAACGGCGGCTGAGAGGTCGCGGCACGGACTCCGAAGAGCGCATCCAAAAGCGTTTAGCACGCGCCCGTGAAGAGATTCGCGCGGTGAAAGAGTTCGACTATGTGGTGGTCAATGACACGCTCGAGACAGCCGTCCGCGATTTTTGCAGTATCATCTATGCAGAGCGTGGCCGCACGGCGCACTTGACGCAGAAGGATATTGCGAACTTTTTGCGGGAGCTATAAATCTAGCAATGAGCAATAAGTTCCGAGCAATGAGTAAAAAGCCTTTGATTTTCACTTTCAACTCGTTGCTTTTTACTCATTGCTCCTGAAAGTAGCTCCATTCTAAGCTAAGATAGATGTATTAAAGGAGACCCAATGGCACAAGAAGGCTTTGACGATCTCATGGCGCTGACCGATTCGCGCTACAAACTCTCGATGATCACCGCTCGCCGCGCCGCGCAGCTTAAAGCGGGCATCCCCTCGACCCTAAATACTGATGAATATCCGCAGACGCGCAACACCGTCACCGTGGCGATGAAAGAGCTTGAAACCCACGCGGGCATCCGCTGGGGCGACGACTTGCCGAGCTTGAACGAACTCAAGCAAGTCGTCGAGCGCGAGCGGCGCGAGGAGACGAGTGGATATAGCGTCTCGAGTGCACCCAACGACGAAGACGAGTAACCTCTATAACATCATTTAGATTGAGTCACGCTTACGTATTGCGGCTGTGCCGAGGGGATAATCTTAACAATGTGCGAGTTAAAGGATGCTTCATCTATTAAAGGTGTTTGTGACCAGATAACTATAGTACGTCGCGTGATTACGAAGTCTTGCGAAGCGAACGCTCCCGCTAGCACCAGAGTGTACCTGCTATAGCATGAAGCTCATCGTCGCTGCGTCCGGGGGCGTCGCCGCTCTTAAAACGCCGTCCCTACTGCGCCGCTTGCAAGAAGCGGGTCATGAGGTCCGCGTCGCCGCAACGGACGACGCCTTATATTTCGTCACCAAGCTCTCGCTCGCAGTGGCAGCGGGCAGTGAGGTCTTTGACCGCGAGATGTGGTTTGCGCCGGACGGTCAAGCGAGGCATATCTCTTTAGCGCGTTGGGCGGACGCCATACTTGTTGCACCCGCCACCGCCGACGCGCTTGCAAGCGCAGCTACGGGCCGAGGGGATGATGTTGTCTCAGCGCTCATTCTCGCGGGCGTTCCCAAAGTGGTTTGGGCTCCCGCGATGAATACTGAAATGTGGCGTCATCCAGCGGTTGAGCACAACGTGGAGACGCTCAAAACGTTCGGCCACTACTTCATCGGCCCGACTGAGGGTAAGCTCGCCGCAAAAGGGGAAGGTGAAGGCGTCGGGCGGATGGTAGAACCCGGAGAGATTGTCACGCAGTTAGGCAACCTCTTCAAGCACGACCTCCAAGGTCATCATGTCCTCGTTTCGGCTGGGCCGACCAGAGAATACCTAGACCCGGTGCGCTTCATCTCCAATCCGAGCAGCGGGCGCATGGGCTACGCATTAGCGGAAGCGGCGCAGCGACGCGGCGCAAGAGTGACGCTTGTGAGTGGACCGACAGCGCTCAGCCAACCTCACGGGGTAGAGAGGTTGGAGGTCGAAAGCGCCGAAGAGATGTTAGAGGCCCTCTCCGCTCACTTTGGCGACGCCACCATGCTCATCATGAGCGCCGCCGTTGCCGATTGGCGAGCGGCGGATATTGCCACTGAAAAACAGGCTAAATCGGGCGACGAGCAAACATTAGCACTTAAACGCACGCCCGATATTTTGGAGACCTTGTCCAAGCGCAAAGAGAAGCAAATCATGATCGGTTTTGCGATGGAAACGCACCAAGGTGTAGAACGCGCGGCGGATAAAGCGGAGCGCAAGGGGCTCGAGTTCATATGCCTCAACTATCCAACCCAAGAGAATACGGCGTTCGGCGGCGACACCAATAAGGTGACGGTTGTGACGGCTGACGCTCGAGCGGAAGAACTCCCTTTAATGAGCAAACGCGACCTCGCTGACCTTATTTTAGGCCGCGCTTTAGAGGTGTATGAGCAGCGTTCTAGAACTCATCAATGATTCCCATAGTTTAACACCCCTAGAGGCAGCTAGCGGGAGCGAACTAGCCCCAAAGGGGCGCTCTTTGAGCGTTCTAGGTCCACACGTTACGAAGTTTTCGCTACTGCGAAACGTACTGTATAGCATTTCCACTTGAAGCTGCTGTAGCAGCTTCAAGTGTGAGCGGAAAAGAGCCATTAGCGAGGGGTATCATCTTTCAAACAAAGCGCGTAGATAACGGCTCATTGTGCGTCGCGTGGTTCCTAGAACGGGCACAGGTGAACACTGAAAGTGTCCGGTTTTCAACCGTAACCTGTGCCCGCGTCGCGTGGACCGCTCCCGCTAGCCTTTGGGGCTAGTTCGCTCCCGCTAGCTGCTAAAGGCTTCTCTGCGAATAGAAATAAACGCTATGGGTGGTGTAGCAACGACTCATGGAAATGCTGTAATAAGCAAGGTGTTGCAATCCCTTGCCCTGTTCGAGACTTACGCTACTCGAGACTCGCCCTTACTTTCACACTCACCGTGCGCGGCAGCGCGAGCAGCCCTTCGCGCTGCGCCGAGGCGAGGTAATTGGCGACGCGCCCGTAGTCCTGAATACCCGCGCTCACGCCCTGGGTGCGCAAGTAGGAGTCGTAGACGACGGTTTGCACCTTTTTGACGGGCTTGGGTGGACGGTACTTGAGGCGCACCGCTTGTCTTTCGGCGAGGTCATCTATGGCGACTTGGGGGAGTAAATCATACGCAGCTTGGTAGGTGTCGCCGGGGAGTCGCCACGCGAAGCGCGAGAAGAGGCTTAGCGCCACACTGTAACGCACGTAAGCGTCGTCCGCTTTAAGGCCCGCCATCGCCGCGACGAAATCGGTCTCAGCTTCGCTGCTGTAGCCCGCGACGTGGGCGAGTTCGTGAAGGCCAACCGCTAAGAAGCTGTAGTTGGGGAGAGCGCCGTCCACGTGGGCCTCGAGCCAAAAGGGTGAAATTACGCCCGTCGCCTGTCCGCCCAAGATGAGGAGCCCTGGGGGGGTAGTCTTGACCCTCGAGGGCAGCGTGACGCGCTGCTTTTCAAAGTCGTACACGACCTCTTTGAGTGAGACCTGCGCCGCGCGAAGCGAAGTTGCGAGATTGGGGTTACGTGCGGTGTGCGCGTTATCGGCAACGGTTTGCGCCAAGCTCAAGGTGAGGTCGGTCATCTCTTCGGTGGTAGCGGGAATCGTCTCTAAGGTGATGCGCGTCTCTAACGGACTGCGCCCGTAGTTCGCGCCCCAGGTTGCTAGGAAGAGCGCGTAAACGACCAAAGATGACGCCGCGCCGCGCCAGCACCACATCAAGGCGAAGCGGCGTAGTCCGCGCTTCATTTTTATGTGCCGTTTCCAAGAGCGCACGAGTAGAAGAGGTACGCCGACGATAAGAAGAACAAAGGTAAACCCTGTGAGCGAGAAAGGTACGGCGTCGCTGATGGGGACGAGCACGGCGGCGATAAAGCGGTAGACCGTACCCGAATAGACGCTGTTGACCCAAGCGGCGGACGGCGTCAGCAGCGTCCATAGGGCGATGAGAGCGCCGAGGAGGGCTGCTAGAGCATAGGGAAGATAACCGTAGCGAAACATAGGTCATGTTAGACGCTGGGGGAACATCGGCGTGTTAGAAAATTAAGCTTTGCTGAACCTTGTTAAGCTTCTGTGAAACTTCTAGCAGCCCCGACAGCGACGCATGAGCGAGTATTTTCACCGTTTGTGAAGTAGACTTGAACCTCTCATAAAAAAGCTTGTCAGTTAGTCAGGAAAACCTGAAGTCCAGTCATGCCCGAAAAGCGCAGGGCTGGATGAACGATGCTGATAAGCTGGACTGCTGAAACGCTTAGTACGCTGTCAACTAAATTTTGCGACACTGTTGTCACCCCGTTCACGAAGTCGCTAGTGGGAGCGTATTGTGCGACGCGGAAGCCTTGCGGAGTGCAGCCCCCTTTCGGGGACCTACGGCGACGAAGTCGAGGGGTCTCGCCTTACAGTCCCAACTAGTTGAGATCAGAAGTTGCGGAGTTTTGGCAGAGCCAATTACGAAGTTTTAGCGTAGCTAAACGAGATTCTTCGACTCCACGGAGCCTGTCCTGAGCAACGCCGAAGGGTTACACTCAGAATGACATAATTCATTTTTTGGTTGACGGTGTACTTAGTTATGCTTCAAAAGCTTCTGCGGCGGCTGCGGCTCGCCCAGCAGATACCCCTGCGCCAAGTCGCATCCCTCAGCCCTGAGCCAGCGCATCTGCTCATCGGTTTCGACGCCTTCGGCGAGCACGGTCACGCCTAAGTTACGGGCGAGCGTGATGATGGTGCGCACGATGGCTTCTTTGGCGCGGCTCTTGCCGATGCCCCACACGAAGCTCTTGTCGATTTTGAGAATGTCGATGGGGAGCTGCTCCAAGTACGATAGAGACGAGTAACCCGTGCCGAAGTCGTCCACGGCGACGCGCAGCCCCATCGCTCTTAGTTTGTGGAGGATGTCTAAGCTCGAGGCCGGGTCCATAAAAGCGCTCTCGGTAATCTCTAAAATGATAGCTCGCTTGTCAACCTGAGACTCCCTGAGCAGCGTTGCAAGGTAGTCCGTGAGCGCTGCTCCATTACGAAACGAGCGCCCCGACACGTTGATAGAGACCCATGTAGGCGTAGACGCGCCCGTCTTTGCGCTCGCCTCGAGTCTAGTTTCCGCCAAGGTCTTAAACGCTTTGGCTAAAACCCACTCGTCAATTTCGCGAATCAGACCGAGTTCTTCAGCGAAGGGGATGAAGGTTGCGGGCGAAGCGACTTCGTTGCCTGCATCTTCCCAGCGGAGCAGGGCTTCTGCGCCGACAATGCGGCTGGTTTGCAGGCTCGAGATAGGCTGATAACAGAGGTGCAAGCCCTCTTTGCGCAGCGCGTATCTGAGCCGCGCCTCTAAAGAGAGCAAGTCGCGCCGCCGCGCCCCTTGCGAATCGCTGTAAAAGAGAGAGGTTGTTCGTCCCTCCTTGACGCCGTACATCGCGATGTCGGCACACTTTAAGAGGTCGTCCACGCCGCCACCGTTGCACGGATGCACCGCGACGCCGACGCTCGCGTCTACGTGGAGAGCATGTCCCTGCACCGTAAAGGGGCGACGCAGCTCAGCGAGGAGGCGCTCGGCAACCCCTTGCGCCTCTTTCTCGCTGAGCCCTAACGATAGAAGCGCAAATTCATCGCCGCCTAAGCGAATTAAGAGGTCGTCTTCACTCGTCACTGTTTCTAAACGGTGCGCTACTTGCGTCAACAACTGGTCGCCCGCCGCGTGCCCTAGCGTGTCGTTCACGTTTTTGAAGCGGTTGAGGTCGAGGTAGAAGAGCATGGCGTCCTGACCTCTTTCCTCCGCTTGTTTAAGGAGTGCTTCGCCGCGCTCCAAGAGACCACGCCGATTCGTCAAGCCGGTGAGGGCGTCGCTATAGGCCATTCTTTCGACGATGAGTTGGCGCGTCTTCTGCTCGGTGACGTCTTGAATGACCAGCACCTGGCCCGAAAAGTCGCCGCGCGGCTCGCGTACGCTCGAGCTGCGCAGACGGTAGTACTTGGGCGGTGCATCCTGCACCTGACCTGGAATGCTCATCTCTTTAGGCTCGCCCGACGCCTCACTAAGCCACGCTTCTAGTCCCGTCCACGTCGGCAGCGCCCGTGCGACGCTTCGTCCAATCGCCTCGTCAGCAGGTACGTTCAGGAGCGACTGCGCCGCCCGGTTTAAGTCCACCACGCGGTGCCGCGCGTCCAGAACGATGACGCTGTCCGCCATATTCTCGATGACCACCGCTCTTGCGTTCGGCAGCGGGTCAGGGATGTGAAAGTAGAAAAATCCTAGCGCAACCGCGAGCATCCCGAGGCCGAAGCCGTAAGGGGTAAGGTCGATAGGCAGATTGGGAAAAAAGAGGTAGAGGACGTTGAGGGCGAGGGGCGCGGTTGCGCCCAAGAGGAGGCTCGAGGACTGCTTGCGGTGTAAGTAGAGCGAGCCCGTAAACATCCACACCAAAAGCCCCATTCCCGCCAAGAGGAGCCCGTAAGAATACACCGTGTGCACCCAAAACCAGGGACCGTAAGAGAGTTCTAGGAGCGTGATAGCGCCCCAAGCCTCCACCTGAGCACTGCGCCAAAAGAGCCCGTGCGCCTCGTTGGTGTAGATGACGGTAAGCGTTACGGTGGGGATAACGGCGAGCGCCGCGAGGACGCGCTTTTTGAGCCAACTCGTTCGGTGCGCATACTGCAACATGAGCGCGAACCAAACGGCGGGGATGGGGGCGATGCCAAAGTATTGCAGCTTGCCCCACCACAGCTTCGTCGTGATGTTCTCGCTCAGGAGTTCCATCCCGTAGCCCGCCGCCCACAGCGCTAAAAGCAGCGAGAAGGGCATGAAGATAAGGGCGGCGGGCACGTCCTTGTTGCGCCACGCATAGAGGGCTAAAGCGAGGCACTTGCTCGAGACGATAAACGCAAAGATAATCCAGAACATAACGTTATTTCGCCGTACCTTGCACCGCAGCGTTTAGCGTTCTTGCTGGAGCGAAGTAGAGAGCGAAGTCCAGGTTGGTCCAGCCTGTCAGCATCAACTAACAGCTTATGATAGAAAAGGTCTTACAGCCAAAAAATTTAGTGCGGTTGAGGCGTTTCGTACATCGGGTGTTAGAAATTTCACATCTGTTCAGGTGGGGTAGCACGTTTTGTGTATAGTACTCCGCAAGGTCAGTGAGAAAGGCAGTTAAACCTCTATAACCACACAAAACGGGACACCTCCACTTGCTCTAAAGTCAAACAACCTCAGCCAAAAAACGCCTGAGCCGCACCGCTAGCTGCGGAAACTCGATCAAAAAGGCGTCGTGACCGTGCGGCGAGGTGATGCGGGCGTAGTGCGCGTTCGGCAGATGTTCCATAAGCTGCCGCTGCTCCGCTTCAGGGTAGAGCACGTCGCTGTTGATGCCCATCACGAGCACAGGCATCGTCATCTTCTTCAAGACCTGCGAGAGCCGCCCGCGCCCTTCCGTGAGGTCGTAATCGTCCATCGCTTTGGTGAGGTAGAGATACGTGTTGGCGTCGAAACGCTGCACGAGCTTGACGCCCTGATAATCCAAGTACGTCTCGATTTCAAAGGACTTACCCAAGAGGTCACGCGAGTGAGAGACGCGCTCGCGTCCGAACTTTGCCTCCAACGAATCCACCGAGCGGTACGAGAGCATCGCCACTGCCCGCGCCAAGCCGAGCCCCGTCTCCGGCTGCGCCCCTAGCGGATAGTTGCCCCCACGCCACGCCGGGTCGCTCGTAATGGAGCGCCGCGCCACCTCGTTTAGGCCGATCGCCCACGCCGAATGCCGCGCACCAATCCCGATGGGGACGACGCTTCTCACCCTCTCGGGGTAGAGCGCCGCCCACTCCAGAACCTGCATCCCGCCCATGCTGCCGCCAATCACTGCTCTTAGTGATACCACGTTTAGCGCGTCCAAAAGCCGCCTTTGCACCTCCACCATATCGCGCACGGTGTAGCGCGGAAAGGTGAGGTGATAGGGATGTCCCGTCTCAGGGTCTAAACTGCTCGGCCCGGTCGTGCCGTAGCAGCCGCCCAAGACGTTCGCGCAGACCACGAAGTGCTCCGAGGTGTCAATAGGTTTGCTGGGTCCGATCAAGGGGTCCCACCAACCCGGAACCTGTGCTCTTCCCTGCACCCCCGCCGCGTGCGCCGAGCCTGTGAGTGCGTGGCAAATGAGAACCGCGTTGTCGCCCGTCGCGTTGAGTTCACCATACGTCTCAAAAGTCACGGCAACGTGTTTTAGGGTGTCGCCGTACTCGAGCACCAGCGGCTCCTCCGGCGTCGCCACGTCCACCACTTGCGGCGTCACGATGCCCACCCCACCCGCACCGGTCTGCGTACGGGCCAAGAGCGCCGCGTGATCGCCCCAGGTCTCGTGAACCAAGGTGCGGTTCATGGCGAGGCGAGAAGAGGTTGACGTGGGGATAAGATGGTGGGTGCGAGGGCTTGGGCAAAGTCTTGTTGAATATCTGCGAGGCTTTCCAACCCTACCGAGACGCGAATTAGTTCGGGTGTGACGCCCGCAGAGACTCGAGCCTCCTCACTCAAACTCGCGTGCGTCGTCGTCCAGGGGTTGATGACGACGGTTTTAGCGTCGCCGATATTCGCGAGGTGCGAGGCGAGCTTGACGCCATCTAAGAACCTCTTTGTATCCTCCAAACTGTGCGTTTCAAAGCTCAACACTGCGCCAAAACCGTTCTGCAAAGTTCGCTTAGCAACCTCATGGCAAGGGTGAGACCCCAACCCAGGATAACTCACCTGCTTGACCTCTTCTCGTTGAGACAGCCACCGAGCAAGTTCTAACGCCGAATCGCACGAACGCTGCACACGTAAAGGCAACGTTTCTAACCCTTGCAAACCCAAAAACGCCGAATGCGGCGAGAGGGTCATTCCCATTGTAAAAAGTCCCAAGTCGTAAGCGCGGAGGGTGAACGGCGTGTCGGTTCTCGAGACATAACTCCGTCCTCGAGAGTCCAAACTCGTAAACGCGGGAAACTTCCCGTTGTCGAAATCGTAGCGCCCCGCCTCCACAATCGCCCCGCCGACGAACGTCCCGTGTCCGCCTATCCACTTGGTTGCGGAGTGAATGACGGCATCTGCGCCGAGTTCCAAGGGACGGCAGAGGTAGCCGCCGCAGCCCCAGGTGTTGTCCACAAGAAAGGGCACATCAACCTCTCGGCATACCTCAGCGATGGCGGAGAGGTCAGGGACAAAGCAGCTCGGATTGCCGATGGTCTCGCACCACACTGCAACGGTGTTCCCTTGAATCGCCTCGTGAATCGCTCCTGGGGTCGGCTCCACTGCGCTGAACGAACAGCCCCAAGGTTCTAAAATCTTCCGCGCCACGCTAAAGGTTCCGCCGAAAAGCTGATTGGAGAAGACGATGTGCTTACCCGGCGCAGCGAGTGTCAGAAGCGCAGCGGTGGTCGCGGCTTGTCCTGAACTTAGAGCGAGCCCTGCCTGTCCTCCTTCTAAGGCAACGAGTCGGTCTGTGAACGCCTGAACCGTCGGGTTGTGCATCCGCCCGTACTGATTACCCACCGCTTCACCCGCGAAGAGCTTGGCGGCGTGCTCGGCACTCTCGAAGACATACGAACTCGTCGCGTGAATCGGTACGGCTCGTGCGCCCGTCACCGCGTCGGGCTCCTGACCCGCGTGGAGCGCTAGGGTGTCAAACCCTCTTTTATCCTTGCTCATGCAGGTACGGGTTCTCGACTTTTGGACAGCGCCTGCGCGAAGTCCTCTTTTAAGTCGTCAATGTGCTCCAACCCCGTCGCCACCCGAATTAGCCCCGGTGTGACCCCGGCAGCTTGCAACTCGTGTTCGTGAAGCTGTGAATGGGTGGTGCTAGCGGGATGCGTTACAGACGTTTTGGCGTCACCTAAGTTGACGAGCCTCGAGGCCAACTGCAAGCTGTTCAAAAAGGTCTTACCCGCCTCAAAGCCGCCTTCGATCTCAAAGGTCAACACACCACCTGCACCATTCGGATAGTGCGCCTCTGCCCGCTCGTGATGTTTGTGCGAAGGTAAGTCAGGATGGTTGACCCAGGTCACTTCAGGACGCTCCAAGAGCCACTCGGCGAGCGCGTGCGTATTCTGCATGTGCCGCTCACCTCTTAGCGAAAGGGTCTCTAATCCCTGCAAAAACAACCACGCATTCTGCGGCGAGAGCGCCGCGCCCACGTCGCGCAGCCCTTCGACTCTTGCCCGAACCGCAAAAGCGATATTCCCAAACGGACTCCCCGCCCCGAAGGTCTCCCAGAACTTCATCCCGTGATAGCTCGGGCTCGGCTCGGTAAACACGGGATAACGTCCATTGCCCCAATCGAACGTCCCCGCGTCCACGATCAGCCCGCCGACGCTCGTGCCATGACCGTTGATCCACTTCGTCGCGGAGTGCAAGACGACGTCCGCGCCGTGCTCGATGGGGCGATAGAGGTAGCCGCCCATCGCTGTTGTGTTGTCTACCAAGACAGCAACGCCTTTGTCGTGCGCAGCTTTCGCTACTGCGTCGATATCGGGTAGGACTAAGGCGGGGTTGGCGATGGACTCCAAGTACACTGCCCGCGTTTTCTCGTCAATCAACTCCGCGTAGTCGTCCGGATCATCCTCCGAACCGACAAAACGCACCTCGATGCCCAAGCGCGGCAGCGTCACCTTGAAGAGGTTGTACGTGCCGCCGTAGAGGTTGGGCGACGCGACGATGTTGTCGCCCGCGCCCGCTAAGGTGGTGATGGCGATAAATTCCGCCGCGTGACCCGAAGCGACGGCTAGCGCGGCCACACCTCCTTCCAAGGCCGCAATCCGCTTCTCCAACACGTCGTTTGTCGGGTTCATGATGCGGGTGTAGATATTGCCGAACTCCTGCAACGCAAAAAGCCTGGCGGCATGGTCGGCGTCGTCGAAGTTGTAGGCGGTGGTCTGGTAGATGGGGACGGCTCTGGACTTGGTGGTGGCGTCAACCTCTTGACCGGCGTGGATTTGCAGCGTTTCGAAACGGTGGGGCATGGAGTGACTCCTCGAGAATAAGAGATGGTTTTAAGTTACAAGAAGCTAGTCAGCCTGTCAGCATTTCAGGTCTTCCTGACTTTCTGAAATGCTATTTAAGTCAAAAACAAAGCGGCTCAACTCTGAGTGATGACCTACTCAGCAATCAAGCCGCCCTAAACATTCGTGTTGAGTAAAATTGTACGAAATCGCGTTTCAACATAAACTCCTTATCTCTCTCGAGCCCAACTATCGTAGTTTGCGTCTCGAGTTGGATGAAGCACCCGCTTACATGAAAGCTGGTTGCTGCAACGTCTGTGGGCCAAGTCCCTCGGTTGCTCTGGATAAGTGCCACCTCTTAGAGAGTGGTATGGGAAATTAGAACATAGTTGCTTGGGGGTTTGCAAGGGTTCTATTACTTACAGTTCAAGAACCGTCAAAATACGTACTTCAATCTACGGGCAGTTACCATTTCTTTATTCGCAAGCAATTCAATAACAGCGTGGTGACTTGAGTTAGCTATAGAATTCAAAACGATATCTTTATGCTTTTCCTTTGATTGTTGCGATTTGAAAGGTTGGGTTGCAAGAGTACCTGCAATGTAATCTGGTATTCTGATTAACTCATCAAAAAAGACAGCTCCCGCTTTTTCTGGAGTAACATAATGAAATTTTGAGCCATCAACTAGCTTGTACGATTCATTGCTTGGCTTTACAAGGACTTCCGACTGCTGTAAGAGAATATAGATAAAAGCCAAGTCGTAGACAACGCCACCATAGCGGTCGATTATTGCGTCTCTATCTGAGACCCAAGCAATATGTGGCTCAGCGTTAAACAGCCACAACTGGAACGAGATTATGCTTTCGAACAGACTAGTCAGAAGCAATTGACGACCAAGTTTTTGATTGAATCCTCGCCTGAAAGAATCTTGACGGAACAATTCAATACGACTTCGGACCGACTGCCAATAACGAGCAGTTTCTGGAACGTTTTCTCCCATTTGTATTGTTAGTTCCCCAAGCTCTTGAAGAAGGTCTTGTATTTTCTGTGTACTGAATGCCTTGGCCAAAAACTTTTCACTTTTCGAGAGTAGAAATGAAAAGTGAAATATTACAGGTGAGTTCAAATACGCAAGAAAGTCACCGCTAATATTTCGAGCATTCTTCAAGTCTTTCGGAGCATGTTGTTGGATGTAACTTTTTATGTTTGTTGCATTATCGTGATTTAGTAGGACTGAGAATGTCCAGGTGTCATAGACCCTGTTCTTATCATCCAAACAATAGTCTGACAGAATATACCAAGAGGCTTCGGGGGGAAATCGCTTAACAAAGTTACTGAAGTCTCTCATAGTTGATTGAGACAGCGTTTTTTTGATAACGTTAAAAATTTCTGTCATAAGGCTATATTATCCAGTTATAGAGCTATAACTGGACTTATTTTGCGCTTTCCGCTGACGAATACTATTGTGGGTCAAAAAGTTCAGCCTGCCCTTTGTTTCGCAATCAACGCCCGCACATCTGCGACTAAATCAAGAGGAACTTGCACAAGCGCTTCTTCGGCTGCAAACGCTGCCTCATCCTCAGCGATAGCTTCATCATCTGACTGCGATTCATAGTGGTCGATCACTCTTTTGACTTTCTCTTCAGTCCAGCCTTTAGGTAGTTTCTGCTTCTGCTTCATCCTTTGCCTCCTTTCCTTTTGCGACGGCGTTTGTAAGCTGCTAAGGCTTTAGGTGTAAGTTCGTACGCGGTAACAACGAAGACACTGTTAGGCTCCGGGTCAGGAACGTAGATAACTCGCAGATAGCGTCCCGCAGAAGTTTGTCCGATAGCCGTTCTCGAGCCGTCCCTACCCTGCTTATCTTCTCCCACATTGTAAAGAACATCCTCAACCTCTTCTTCATCGACACCATGTTTGTAGATATGAGGTAGACCAATTTCTGAGTCGATGTAGAAACGGATATACATGGCGGTCAATAACGATTATACCGCGTTTTCTAGCTCCAAATACCGCTTCGGGTCAAAGAGGTCAATCGGCAGCGGCGTCTCACCTTGTAGCGCCAAGTCGCTCATCATCTCCCCCACCACGCTGCAAAACTTGTAGCCGTGCCCCGAAAAGCCCGCCGCAAAGCTCACGTTGGCGTGCTCGGGGTGTGCGCCGATGATGAAGTGCTCGTCGGGGCTGTTGGTAAACATGCAGGTCTTCATCATCATCGTCGCGCCGTTCGCCTCGGGGAAGTAGTTTGCTACGCAGTCGCGTAAGACCTCTTCGTCTGCGGCGTAGAGACCTCTGTCTACCTCATCGGGGTTCACCTGCTCGTCCAGGTGATGATAGCGCCCGATCTTAAAGCCAGGCACGCCGTAGACCGGAAAGCCGTAGTAGCGCCCTTCGTCCACTAAGAGGTTGAACACGGGGAAGCGTTCGGGCGAGAACAGCTCGGGCTGATGCGGCTGAAACCAGCCCAACGCTTGCCGCTCCGCCTGGGCGCGTTTACCCAATCCCGGAACGAGGTGCGACGACCACGCCCCCGCCGTGATGACAAGCGAGCCCGCTGTGTACGTGCCGCGTTCGGTGCGCACGGTGACGTGACCGCTCTTAGCGTCCCAATCTAAAACCTGCTCACGCGCCCGCACCTCCGCGCCGTTCGACATCGCCGCCTCAACGTGGTTGATGATGCAGCGCTCTGAGAGGAGAAAGCCGCCCTCTTCTTGGTAGAGCGCATAATGACCTCTTGGAAGCTGATAACCAGGGAAGCGGTTATGAAGTTCTTGGTGATCTAAGACCTCATGGGGGATGTTATGCTCCAAGCACGACTCATACGACCCCTTAAACACCTCATTATCCTCCGGTCCCGCGTCCACCGAGCCCGTGATATGCAAAATCTGCTCGCCGGTATCACGCTCCAACTCGCGCCAGCGTTCGTAGGCGCGTTTCATCAGCGGCACGTAGGAGAGGTCTTCATAGTAGGCTAAGCGGATGATGCGGTTGACGCCGTGTGAGGAGCCCATGTCGTGGGGGATATCAAAGCGCTCGAGCCCCAACACCCTCTTCCCGCGCTTAGCGAGTTCGTAGACGGTGGCGCTGCCCATGCCGCCGACGCCGATGACAATCACGTCGTAAGGTCCGTTTGAATTTGACATGGTGGTTTCCTCTCGTGATTTTCTCTTTCAGTGAGGGACTCGAGCACTATCTAAAGTTACGTCTAAGTTGGCTCGAGGTAAAAGATCGTAAAGGCACGTAGCATAAAAGGCAGAACGGAAAGCTCAAGCATCTGCGTTTCCCATTCTACCTTTTGATTTCCCGGTTGTCAGCCGCAAGAGGTTTGCGACCTCTCGCAGTTGCTCCTACAAAGGTAGCCCACTTCTACCCAACGCCCGCTCCATCTCATATTCATCTTTGGGCCAATAGAGCTGCTTTAGGAGCGCAAACTCATCAAACACCGTCCACTCTTTGATGAACTTACCGTCTTTAATTACCTGATGTGTGATACCCATGAGCGTAACGCGCTGACCCGTCGGCTCGCCGTACATACCGGGTCCGTCGTGTGTGCCTTGCAGCGTCCAGCGGGTTGCGACGCGGTAGCCCTCGTCGTCGCTGCCGAGCCAGCAGACGTGGTCCACGCGCATGGCGGCGTCGGGAAAGGCGGCTAGAAGCGCCAAGATATTTGCCTTGAAGTCGCCCAAGCCGTAGAGCGTGCGGTTGGTGGAGGTGTGGCAGAGGTAGTTTTTGGAGTAGTACAGCCCCACCCGGCCCAAGAGCCGCCAGTTCCAAATCTCGTGAATGCTGCGCTCGACAAAGTCCTCAACGTCGAAGCCGTCGCCCTGCTTGGGCTCCATAGTTTCGGGTGGATTCTGTCCCCACAGCCTTTCGACCTCACCATGCGTACGCGACTCGGGACCTTTAATACCTCTTGCGGCGTCTTTCGCTGCGTGCTTGCGGGCAAGCTCGAACTCGTTAAAGCCGAGCTGCCGCACCAACGCGAGTTCATCCCGCGAAATCCACTCCTCGACGACGCGGTTCTCTTTGACAAAGCAGTGCGCGACGCCGCGCCGCACGACTTTGCGCCCTGTGGGTGGACCATAGATGCTGTAGCCCGTGTTGTGACCGACCCAGACGATGCGGTGTGAGGAATGAAAGCCGTCTTCGTCGTTGCCCGACCAAATCACGTCATCGGCGTAGAGGCGCACGTCTGGAAACGCCGCCATTGTTTTAATCGAGTCGGCGATGACCTTGTCGCGCCCGTAGGTCATGCCGTCTGAGGTGTGAATCAGGACGTTGTGGCGGTAGTGCGTGTAGATATGGCCGATGCCCTTTTCTTCCCATATTTTGTGCGTGCTCCGCACGATGTAATCCACGATGTCAGTATAGTCATCGTCGAAGCCTTTAAGACTGTGCGCCTTACCTCTTTGTGAACCCGCTGTGAACTTGCTGATATCCGCGCTGCTCACGTCGGTAATCGGCTGAACGGACCTTGCGTCGAAAGAAGAGTGCCCGTGTTGATGATGTTGAGGCTTTTGGGTGTCTCCGTCGGCTTCCATTAAATACCACTCCTTGAATATTTATGCTTTGATGATTGCATTAAACAGGTCATTTTTTACTTTACACGTGCATAAGCTGAATGTTGTGCTTAAATTCTCTGTTTTGAATGAAAACAGTCCTCTATGTGCAGAAACTGACTGGATTGCGCTTAGATTTCACCTTGATTTCATATCACGTCGCAAGAGATTATGCAGATAAACACCACCAAAACATGCGCCAAAAGTTGAACTGAGGTTTGCGCTACATAAGCTCGAGCCCGCAAACCTAAGCTATCTTACGTTATGAAGTGAGGTGTTGTCTATGCGAATGGTATCTTGCGCTACGGCAGAAGCAAGCGTAATGTTTCACTTGTGCAGACTTATGGGGTGGCGAAGGTTTGGCTCGAGCTTCAAAGAGGTATTGTTAGACAAATGTAATAGGGGCAGGTTTGGAACCTGCCCCTACGTTGCGCTGTATTCAAACGCACGTAACGTGGCACCAGGTAGGAGTGATTCATAAATCACCCCTTGTGAATCCTTGCACCAAGTAACGTCTGCACGCCTCTTGCGGTGCTAGACTAAAATCACTATGGACCTACTCCACAAAGCCGCGTCAGGCGAGAGGTTGAGCTTAGAAGAGGGCATCAGACTCTACGACTTACCTCTTTTTGACCTCGCCGCCGCCGCCAACGCTGTGCGTGAGCAGCGCACTGACCCCGAAACTGTCACCTACCTGATTGACCGCAACATCAACTACTCGAATGTGTGCAACGTTGGCTGCGCTTTTTGCGGCTTTTACCGCACTAAGAAACAAGCTGACGCTTATACCCTATCTTTTGAAGAGATCAGCCAAAAGGTGCGGGAGCTAGAGAGCTTGGGCGGTACGCGCATCTTGATGCAGGGCGGGGTGAACCCTTACTTAGAGTTCACCTGGTACTTAGACCTCATGAAACACCTCAAAACGCATCACTCGAGAGTCCGCGTCGAAGCCTTTTCGCCCGAAGAGATTAAAGGGATGAGCAAGCTCACAGGGATGAGCAGCTTAGAAGTCTTAAAAGAACTGCAAGCCGTTGGTTTAGACGGTCTCCCCGGCGGCGGCGGCGAGATGCTCGTAGATGAGGTGCGCCACGCCAAGCACATCTCACCTGCGCGTATCTCCACAGACGATTGGCTCCGCGTGATGGAAGAGGCGCAGTCGTTGGGGCTCTACACGACGGCGACGATGGTCATCGGCTTTGGGGAGACGCCCGCGCAACGTGTGGAGAGCATGAAGCGCGTCCGCGATCAACAGGACAAGTCGTTAGCAAAGTATGGCAACGGCTTCTCCGCCTTCATCTCCTGGACGCTCCAGACCGAAGGCGTCCGCGTCGAGGGCAAAGCGCCCGGCGCAGGAGCGCACGAATACTTGCAAAACCTAGCGGTGAGCCGCATCTTTTTAGACAACATCCACAACTTTCAAGCCTCGTGGCCCACGATGGGCTTCAAGGTCGCGCAGACCGCGCTGCACTTCGGCGCGAACGACTTTGGCTCCACGATGTTGGAGGAGAACGTCGTTTCACAAGCGGGCGCAAAGAACGACAACGCCCCTGAACGTGAAATCATCCGCCAAGTGACTGAAGCGGGATATGTTCCGCGTCAGCGTGACAGTCTGTATAACATCGTGCATACGCCCGATGCGGCGACTGTTTTGGCGAATAAGCCAGTGGTGGATTTTGAGGCGTTGCCTGCGATTGGGTGATAGATTCGAAGCTCTTCATATAGCTTCACTGTGCTACAATGTGATACAGCACCGGAGGGCACCATGCGTGAGAACATCTCAGTTAGCTTACCCAAAGACTTGAAGACCGAATTGGACCAATTTACTCAGGTAGCGGGTATGTCTCGAAGCGACCTCATCCGTGAAGCAGTACGCGAATATCTATTCGCTCACCAACTGCGCTCGCTCCGTCAGCGGCTCACCCCTTACGCCGAAGCACAAGGCGTTTACACCGATGAGGATGTCTTCAATGAGATTTCATGAGGCTCGTTCTTGACACGAATGTCCTTATTGCGGCGTTTGTCGCTAAAGGTGTCTGTCATGACTTACTCGAGCATTGCCAACGTACCCACGATCTCATCACTTCGGACTTCATCCTGGACGAATTTGAGGGCAAGCTCCTAAAGAAGTTCAAAGTGCCTGAGGCTGAGGTGAGTGAGGCTCGATCCCTCCTTACCTCTCACATGCAGCGTGTCTCGCCAGAACCGCTCAGCGAGCCCGTTTGCCGCGACCCGGATGACGACTGGATACTCGCGACTGCGCTAACGGGCGCGTGCACGTGTATCGTTACGGGGGACAAAGACCTCTTGACGTTGGAGAGGTTTCGCGAGGTTGATATTATATCGCCGTCAGCGTTTTGGCGGTATGAGGCTCAATTAGACCAAACCCCATGACTTTTCGATACGGGCAATTTCACTAAGCAGTAGTCTTTGATGCCAGCTAAATGGAGATGTGTCACCTGCAATAACAGTGTTTTTGCGCAGGGAGAGACTCCGCTAAAGGTGGGTTAGAGAGTCAGCCCTAGCACAATGTAGAAGTGTTGCCTATGATTGGTTGAGTGCCCAGTTCTCTTCGGCTTCTTGCCGCGCCTTGTCGAAAACATCATCGCCAAATCGTTCGGTAATTTCTGCACTCATCGTACTTTCGTACGCTCTAAGGTACGCTTCAGATTCCAGCAGCACACAGCCTCTGTGTGAATGAATGACGCCGTAACGCTCCTTGAGCACTTTTGCGTACTCAAAAAAGATTGGGTGAGGCCGTCCATAAGCTATGAGCATAAGCCGCCCTTGCGCGATATTCTCCAGAGCAGCTTCTCGTCCCTTTCGCGCCTCGCTTAAATCCTGCAAAGTGGACTGAGGCGTGCTTGGTGGCTCGAGCACCACCGACGCCTGCTGACAACCCGACAAAACGTATAACAAAAAGAAGGTCGAAATGAGCGTTTTCATTTCGACCAGTTTAGCAGAAAGAGGTTATCTAGGAACGCAGGACTATCACTCAAGCAGCCTGAGCACCCTTCAACTTATCCCCAAACTCTTTCCTGAGCTTGCGTACTTTCGGATCAATTACTACGCGGCAGTACCCTTGATTCGGGTTCTGGCGGTAGAAGTTTTGGTGATAGAGTTCCGCCTCGTAAAACTGGGACGCGGGCGTAATCTCTGTGACGATGGGGTTGCGGTAGAGCCCGGCGGCGTCCGCTTCGGCTTTGGACTTCTCAGCAATCTCTTTTTGCGCGTCGCTGTGATAAAAAATCGCCGAGCGGTACTGCGTGCCGGTATCCGCGCCTTGGCGGTTTAAGGTCGTCGGGTCGTGCGTGCGCCAGAAGACGTACAAGAGGTCTTTGAAGGAGATAATCTCTGGGTCGAAGGTGATTTGAATAACTTCGGCGTGACCCGTGTCGCCGCCGCAGATTTCGCGGTAGGTCGGGTTGGGTGTCTCGCCACCTGTGTAGCCGGAGATGATGCGCTGGACGCCTTTAAGGTCTTGGAAGACAGCTTCGACGCACCAGAAGCAGCCTGCGCCGAGGGTTGCGGTTTCATTTGCCATGAGGTCATTTTACGGCAGATTAGGATGATTCCTTGATGTCCCTGGGACATAGCTCGAGTTAAACCCTTGAAAATCTACAGCGAGGCGAGGTAGGCTTTGGCTGCTTCTAAAAACGCCCAGCCCTCGCGGATGACCTCTTCAGCATCTTGCGGTATAACGGGCTTTTCAACCATATAGTCGCCAATTTGACGAAGACCAAATGCCCTGCGCATCATCTTATGAAAGGCAGGGTCGAGCAGCTTGGTTTTAGCGAAGTGTAAGCCGTACTGAGAGATGGCTTCTTTGTGGCTCGAGACGCTAATTCCTTGCGAGAGTAAAAGCGCTTCAACCGTGTAGAAATAAGCGTAGTAAGCACGTGACGCAGCGAAATCGAAGCTGCCACCTTTGTAAATCTCTTCGGCGACTTCTAAAGAACGTAGCGCCTTATCCAAGAGAGCTGCTTGCCTCGCCGCCTGTTCTAATTCGCCGATATGCTGATTCCTTCCTCACGCACGTTAAGTAAGAACGGATCGCCCGAATGATAAAATGTGTTGATGCTAATAGGTACTAACGTTAAGAGATGACCGGATTCTAGCGCGAAAGGATAAATAACGTCTTCGGCTCGCATAATCTCTCTACTCGAGCTGACTTCACCGTTCAGCAACAAGAGCAAATCCACATCGCTGTGCTCCGTCCAATCCCCTCTCGCATACGAGCCGAAGAGAATGAGACCCGCATAGCGCTCGCCGTAAAACTTCCCTAAGTGCTCGCCTAGTTGCTCGAGTAGCTGACGCAAGTCTTTGGGCAATGTGGGCATATGCTAGTTTACCGCCTAAACTGCGCTCGCACCTCTTCAACCGTCGTTACAGGAAGTCTACACGCGCCGCCTTCGCAGATATAAACAGTTGGCTGAGCGTTCACCTGACCTCTTCCCTGTAAAAAAGGTAAGCGAGCGGTAAGCGGATCATCTTGTTCAACCACGGCGAGCGCACTAAAAGGTGAGGCGTATGCGCGGACGCTTTGAAGAAGTTCGCGCACCTCTTCGCTCTCTTTGTTCCCGAAGATGGCGATTTCTCTGGATTCACTCAACAGTCTCTCCAACGCACCGAGCAGCGTCCCGAACCCATTGGGTTGCCGCCTCATCGCCTCCGTCATCGGCTTAATCGCGCCCGCCGCCAAGTCTTCCCACTCACGGTTGTCTGTGTATCTTGCCAACGTAAGAAGTAACTCAGCCGTTGCACCGTTACCCGAAGGCGTCGCCGCGTCGAAGAAGTCTTTGGGGCGCACGATGAGCGTTTCGGCGTCGTCGGCAGTGCTGAAAAAGCCGCCATTTTCAGCATCAACAAAATGTTCAGTAATTGTTTCGGCAAGGTCTAAAGCGAGCAGCAACCACCGACTCTCAAACGTCGCTTGGTAAAGAGAGGTTAAGCCGAGCCCGAAATAGGCGTAATCTTCTAAAAGCCCTGCAATCTTCGCTTCACCGTTTTTGTAAGAATGAAGAAGACGTCCGTCTTTCATCATCTCGAGGCGGACAAATTTTGCGTTGTTTACGGCAACCTCGAGATAATCCTCTCGCTCTAAAATACGCCCTGCATCGGCGAAAGCGGCAAGCATCAAGCCGTTCCAAGAGAGGAGAATCTTGTCGTCTAAGCCAGGGTGAACGCGCTTGGCCCTGGCCTCGAACAGCATCTTGTTAATGTGGAACAGCTTTTTCTCGAGTCCTTCTAAACTCATATCAAAGCGCTGCGCAACCTCTTCTTTTGGCTGCGTTACGTTGAGAATGTTTTTTCCTTCGAAGTTGCCCGTGCTCGAGATTTCGTAGTACGCCTTCGCAAGCGGCGCGTCCTCACCTAAGAGGTCATCAACCTCTTCCTCATCCCAAACGTAGAACTTACCTTCGACGCCTTCGGAATCCGCGTCCAACGCGCTGTAAAAACCGCCCGAAGAGTCCAACATTTCGCGTTTGACCCATTCCAAAACGCCTACCGCCGTTTCCCTGTAAAGCGTTTTCCCCGTCTGCTGATACGCCTTCAAGTAACGCCTGACGAGCTGCGCGTTGTCGTAGAGCATCTTTTCGAAGTGCGGCACGAGCCACACGGCGTCTACGCTGTAGCGGGCGAAGCCGCCGCCCAAGTGGTCGTAGATGCCGCCCCTTACCATTTTGGTGAGGGTGAGGTCTGCCATCTCGAGCGCGTGTGGTTCAGAGCGGTTGAGCAAAAAGTCCAAGGTGCTGTGCGGTGGAAATTTGGGTGCACCGCCGAAACCGCCAGAAACTCTGTCGAAAGAGGTCTGCAAGTTTTTCAAGGCTTCTTCTGTAATGTCGGCGTTCAACTCACCGGGCTGAGTGGGGAGATTTGAAAGCTGTCCCAAATACTGCGTCATCCCCTCCGCCGACTTTATCACCTCGTCGCGCCGCGTCTGCCAAGCATTCGCAAGGCTCGCCAATACACGCTTAAAACCTGGATGTCCGTAGCGGTCTTGGGGTGGATAGTACGTCCCGCCGAAAAAGGGTTTGCCCTCTGGCGTCATCGCCACTGTCATCGGCCAGCCACCTGAGCCTGTCATCGCCTGCACCGCGTTCATATAGATGGCGTCCACGTCGGGGCGCTCTTCACGGTCTACCTTGATACTGACAAAGTCGCGGTTCATGAGTTCCGCCGTCGCCTCGTCCTCGAACGATTCGTGCGCCATCACGTGACACCAATGGCACGCCGAATAGCCCACCGAAAGGAGGATGGGCTTGTCTTCCGCTCGAGCTTTGGCAAACGCCTCTTGTCCCCACGGAAACCAGTCCACCGGGTTTTCAGCGTGTTGTAAGAGGTAAGGGCTCGTTTCAGAAGCTAAACGGTTAGGCGTACGGTTAGACATAAAGTAACCCTAGCGTTAAGCACATCGGAAGTGAGTAAGCCGAGGCACGCTAGGGCGAAAAACACTGAAAAGGTGATGTCGCACGTTGCAATGCGTGAAGAGAGAGAACTTCAGTGTTGGGTGAGTCTACCTATTGACCCCCGCCAATTGCTGACAAATGTGAACTTTTTACTTCACGCACCCTTTATAGACTTCACGGGCTCTTTAGAATTCTCATATCTTGGCGCAAGAGGCGTTAATCTGAGAAGCGCGTGAGTTTGCTAGAGCGCTTCCTCGCCCATCCGCGCTTCGTCGTCGGTGTCCTCTGGTGGGTTGTCGAGTTGCTCGTACACGTCAACGAGCGTGTTGTAGATGTCGCGAGCGTCCTCACTCTGGCTCATCTCCATCCAGTCGAGCGCGTCCGCGATGAGGTCTTCCATCTGCCGCGCTAGAGCGTCACGCTTAGCCGCCTCGTTCGACTCTTCGTCCAGCATGTGGGGTATGTCGCTGGCGTTGCCGTCGCGCTCACGCGCCTCGTCGTCGCTGTTGTATCTCATTTCCTCTTTGTTGCTGTCGTCCATAATATTCCTCCTAGTAAGGGGAGTTTACGCAATTGCTCAGGTCACATCTGTATCGTGTTCCGAATTGCCTCTTTTTTGTCGGTGTAGCACAGTTTGCGTGCCAGTTTCAGCAGAGAGCGAGGTCAACATATAACGGTGTAAGAGGTACGCGCAAACTGAGACACCTCTTTTGCACACTGAATTTACGGGCCAACTTGATATGCGCAAAAGGTTCAACTGAACAGCCTCGAGCTTACAATAGCTTCATGTCTACCAAATCCATCGCTGACCTGCGCCAGAACTACACGCTGAAGAGCCTCGAGCTGGGCACCTTAAATCCTAGCCCAATAGAACAATTTAGAACTTGGTTGGATGAGGCGATAAACGCTGAGTTGCTCGAGCCCAACGCCATGACCTTGGCAACGGTGGATGAAAGAGGTCAACCGTCGGCTCGAATAGTCTTGCTTAAAGGCTTGGATGAAAGGGGCTTCGTTTTTTACAGCAACTATGAAAGCCGTAAGGCTCGAGATATGGCGGAGAATTCAAACGTAGCGTTAGTCTTTAACTGGTTAGGCTTAGAGCGGCAAGTGCGGATTCAAGGAGAGGTGAAGAGGGTCCCCAAGAGACGAATCACTCGCCTACTTCAAAAGCCGTCCGCACGCCTCGCAACTCGGCGCGTGGGCGTCGCATCAGAGCCGGGTGATTGAAGGGCGCGAGGTTTTAGAAGAGAGGTTATCGGCAGCTTCAAGACGAGTACGAAGAGGGTCAAGTGCCGCTGCCTGAGTTTTGGGGTGGGTACGTGGTAAGACCTCACGCTGTCGAATTTTGGCAGGGGAGACCGAGTCGATTGCACGACAGGTTTTTGTACTCGAAAGAGAACGACGGGTGGAAAATTGAGCGGTTGTCGCCCTAATTCGTCTCTCTACCGCCTTAACATCGTTCTCTTCATAAACTTGGAGTATTATCTCTTGAAGAGGTGATAACTTTGCTTTTCTCAGTGTTAAAGTTTATTTGGGAGCTTCCTCAAAATCTTCTGGGATGTCTTGTTTGGCTATGCGTAAGGCGTAACATCACTGAAATAACAGTTGAGCGTGGGCGGCTATTTTTTCACGTTCCAAATTTTGGTATTAGCCTCGGCAGTTTCGTTTTCTGGTCAAGTTCTGACAACGCCGTTATCAAAATCAATCCTGATAATAAGGCGCACGAATTCGGACATACTGTTCAGTCGCTGGTCTTCGGGCCGCTCTATCTCGTTGCCATAGGGTTGCCTTCTATCTCTCGCGTTATCTATGGCGCTATCCACTACGCGGTGAAAGGTGAGAAGTGGCAGGGCTACTATCAGGGCTATCCAGAGCGGTGGGCAGATGAGCTAGGACGAAAGTACTATGGCTGAGGGCTAGACTTCAAGGGCGACACGTAGTTTTAGATAAGCAAAAATCTGATCGCATTGTTGAGGCCGTGTGCGAGTATAATGAGACGAAGTTGCCTAACCCCTAAACCAAGCCCCACATCTTTAGTACAAACATAAGAGGTGGAAGAGGTTCTCTCCACAGCCAAGCGGTGTCAAGCTCGAGCCCCGCCAATACCTCACTGCGAAAGACACCCTCGCTCAGCGGTGCAGCTTGATAAACACCCCGCTCGTTCAAGAGGTAAAACTCGGCCTGCTCACGCTCGGGGTCAATGAGCCAGTACTCTTTGACGCCCGCTTGCTCATATTCGTAGAACTTCTCGCCTCTATCTCTCGTACGGCTCTCAAAGCTGGCGATTTCCACGATGAGGTCAGCAGGCCCCTCGAGGTAGTACGTATGCAGCTTCGCCGGGTTGGTGTGGCGAACAAAGAAAAAATCTGGTTCGCGTCCTGGCAAATCGGGGGCTAGCTTGATTTGGAACCGCGAGAGCTTCCACCCCAAATCACGCTCTTCGACCCATACGCTGAGCGATGCCAACAAAAAGACGACGAGGTCTTGATGGCGACTCGTTTCAGAGGGTTTGATGATGACCTTACCATCTACCCACTCCACAAACGCAACGTCTTTAAGCTCTAAAAACGCTTCGTAGCTCATTTCGAGAGATTGCGCTTTAACCGTCATAGGGCATCATAGCGGTTTACCTGGAGATTGTGTCACGCAGGTATCATCTATTGACGTGAGTGCTCAGCAATGTTCTTCATCGTGAGCGCGTTTGTGACCAGATAATACCTGCTTTACTTCCCGAAGAGGTTCGGCAACTCCTCTAAATCCACCAGCACATCCCTCGGCTTACTCCCCATATGCGGCCCGACCACTTCCAACGCTTCCAACGAATCCATCAGCTTTCCAGCGCGTGCGTGACCAACGCTCAAACGCCGCTGCAACCGCGACACGCTCGCCTGTCCTTCGTTGATGACCAACTCTGCTGCCTCGCGGAGTTTGTCGTCGTTCCAGTCCACCATACCCGTGGCGCTCGAGTCGTCCAAGGGCGGCGGGTCGAAGTCCGAGCCATACGCCTCGACAAACTCGTCCTCGAAGTATTGGCGGCGTAAGAAGTTGGATAAAACGACGATCTCCTCTTCGCTGATAAAGGGACCTTGCAAACGAGCCGGTTTCACCAGTCCGGGTTGATAAAAGAGCATGTCGCCCATGCCTGTAAGACGCTCCGCGCCCATCGTGTCCAAGATGGTTCTCGAGTCGTGTCCCGACGAGACCGCAAAGGCAACTCGAGCGGGCACGTTCACCTTGATTAGAGAGGTTAAAATATCCACCGACGGACGCTGGGTTGCCAACACGAGGTGCATTCCGGTGGCCCTAGCCATCTGTGCGAGGCGCATAATGGCGGATTCGACCTCTTTCGGGCTCGTAATCATCAGGTCAGCAAGCTCGTCAATCACAATGACGATAAAGGGCATCTCGGGCAGGTCGAGGTTGCGGGCTTTTTGGTTGTACTGATCCAAGGTCTTCGCGCCGATTTTGCTCATCATCTTGTAGCGGCGCTCCATGTGCGCGACTGCGCCGAGCAAAACGCCTGCCGCGTCGTTCGGATTCGTGACGACGGGGCGCAAGAGGTGGGGGATACCGTCAAAAGGCGTCAATTCGACCATCTTCGGGTCGATCATCAAGAAGCGCAGGTCGGTGGGGAGGAATTTATAAACCAAGGAGCCGATGAGCGTGTTCACTGCGACGGACTTACCCGAGCCTGTCGAGCCTGCAATCAAGAGGTGCGGCATCTTGACGAGGTCGGCAATGACCATTTCACCGTCGATGGACTTGCCCAAAATGAGCGGTAAACGCTGACGGCTCCGCTTGAAACTCGGCGACTCAGCCGCCTCGCGGAACTTGATGAGGTCGCGGCTGGTGTTCGGCACCTCTAAGCCGATGACGCTCTTGCCGGGGATGGGCGCTTCGATACGCACGGAGCCCACCGCCATCGCCAGTGCCAAATCATCCGACAGGTTGGCGAAGCGGCTGATTTTTTCGCCGGGCGCAGGCTCGACTTCGAAGCGGGTGACGGTTGGACCGCGCACCGAGGCGACGACGCGCCCCTGAAGTTTGAAGTTATTGAGCGTGTCGTCGATTTTAGCGATGCGGCTGCGGACCTCTTGAGATTGGGCGACGGGGTCGTCTTGGTGATGTTCGCCACTCTCCAAGAGGTCGTAGGGTGGAATTTGAATGGGGATGCCGCCGACCTCTGGGATAGGTTCGGTATCTTCGTCTTCTTCGTAAGCACCCGTCTCGAGCGTCTCAAAACCCGCCTCATCCGCTGCTTCAACCTCCCACGGCGGCGTGTCCTCTAAAGCCTCAACCTCTTCCCCTGATTCAGTTTCAACCTCTTTAGGTGTGCGCAACGTTGCCTCGAGCCCCACCAACTCCTCCTGCTGTCTTTCGACCTCTTCCCCTGGGAGCACACCCCTTCCGCCTTGCCGCAGGGTTTGCGTAAGTGAAGCGTCGTACTCCCTGACCGCTTCGGCGTCTGGATAGTCGCTTGCGACGCGCAACACATCGCTCATGAGGTCGCGCCATAGCTCGAGCCTATCTGCGTCCTCTTCCAAGGCGCTCTGAGACAGCGCGACCTCTTTGTACCGCGCCAGGCGAGCGCCGTGCGCCTCCAATACCGCCGCGAGTTCCCCGGCTTTGACCTCTCTAAGATGCGCTTCCGCGAGGTCGCGCTCGCGGGTGAGGCGGTTGTAGCGTTCGCTGATCGCAGTGAGGTCGAGCGCCAGTGCTTTGCGCACCGTATCGAGGGCTCTGGCCGAGCGCAGTTTGCCCTCCACGGGCTCGTCAAGCTGCATTTTGACACTGCGCAGCTTCGAGTCGAAATCGTAAAGTCCTTCTTCGCGGAGTTGCGCGGAGAGGTCAGCGGCGCGGTCTTGTACGAAGCTGCCGAGCGCACTTTGCCACGCTCTGACGTCGAGCCCGACCTCTTCCAAGCGCGTCGCGTCGGCTTTGTCCAAGCGTTTTTGCGCCTTTTTGACCTCACCGCGCCACCTCTTCAACTCGGCGCTACCAGGATAGAGCACGTCCAAGGTCGTCAAGTCTTTGACAAGGTTGCGAAGGTCGCGGCGCACGAGGGAGACGTCGGCGTGAAAAGCGGCTTTTGCCTTTGCTACGCGCCGCGCTTTTACGAACGCGCCGAAACTCTGTTGAATACCTAAAGCGGTGCGCCTTGCACCGCGCCGCAGGAGGCTGGTGGGGGGTTGGGCGAGGAGCAGCTCGAGCCCCAAACTCACCACCAAAATCGCTAAGAGGTAAGCGAGAGCGCCCGTCGCACCGGTCACTTGCGACTGAAAGAGGTCGCCCCACGCGCCGCTCAGATTAGGCCGAAGCAGCGCTAAGAGCGCCCACGCGCCCAGCCCGACGACAAAGTAGCCCGCGAGCATCCGCCCTAATCCTTTAGGGTTTTGGCGCAGTAAGAAAAGCCCACCCAAGATAAGGGGAGGCCAAGGCAATAGGTAAGCCGCCCAGCCGATGCGCCCCATCATGCTTTCACGCACCGCCGCGCCGAACGCGCCCGTAGGTAGTACGGGGAGTAACAGGCCGATGATGAGAATGCCCAGCGCCAGCACGACCAAGCCTAAGGCTTCTAGGTCAAACGAAGGTTGTTTTTTCACTTTGCGTCTTGCCACAGGCTAGTCTACCGCGTCTGGGAGAGGATAAAGCGAAGTGCTTTACAGCACTTACACACTATAATAAGGTAATCAGTCGCCCGTCTCAGGGTTGCGCCGTGGTAAGGGACGCTCGCGCTGGGCGTCAATATCGCCTGCATCATCCTCTTCAGCTTTTTCTATAACGTCCACCCGGTCGCTAACCTCTTCGGCTCGAGGCTGTACCTGTCGTGATTGCGCCCGCGACGTGAGCCTCGCTTCCGCGCCACCCGCGATTTCCTCGGCGCTCTTACCTTCACCCGTATAAGCCGGACGAGTCAGCAAGTAAGATTCAACGAGCACTTTAGCGAGTGCAACGCTCGGCACCGCGAGTAAGCCGCCTACCAGACCAAAAAGCCCGAAGCCCGCGATGATGGCGATGAAGACCGTCACCGGATGCAAGTTCGTGGACTTCGACAAGATGAGCGGTGAGAGAAAGTTGCCCTCAATCTGGTTGGCGGCGATGAAAACGACGATTGCGAGGATGGCTGTGGTGAGGGGCGCAGCCGTCGTAAAGGAGAGCAGCACCGCCGGAATCACGCCGATGATCGGACCTAAGTAGGGAATAATATTGAAAATCGCCGCTAAAAAGCTGATGGACAAGGGGTTAGGCACGCCGACGAGCGAAAGCCCTATCCAGAGCAAAACACCAATCGCGAGCATCACGATAAGCTGTCCGCGCAAGTAGCCGCCCACCGTGCGGTCTACCTTTTGGGCGATGCCGCTGTAAAAGGGTCGGTAGCGCAGCGGCACGTAGCGCCGGAAGTTCGCGGTGATTTTGGGAAAGTCGTAGAGGAAGTACGCGCCCGCTAAGAGGATCAAAAAGATTTGAAAGGTCGTGGAGAAGACCGTCGTTACGCCGGAGATAAAGGTGCCGCCACCCGAAAGGAGGATATTGCCGCTATTGCTGACGAGTTCTTGGATACCGGCCTCTAAAGAGGTCGCCGCCTGCGTCAAGAGGTTCTGCACCGCCTCCTCAACGCGCTGGGCGATGTCGCTCTCTCCGTTCGTAAGGGCCCCCGCGCCCTCTGCATCTGTCGTTGCGCCCGTAGGCCCGTCTACCGCGCCGCCCGTCATCTCGCCGCTGAAGCGGTTGGCGATAAAGTCGGGAACGTTTGCGCTGAGGCTAGAAAACCACTGCGCCGCTTGCCCTAAAAGCATGGTGATATTTTCAATCGCGTCGGGGATAAAGCGGGCGAAGCGGCCTATTTCGGTGACGACCTCGGTAATCAGTACCGAGCCCAACACGAGCACCGCGAGCAACATGAGGTAGACGAGAATGACCGCAACCGTTCTAGGAACGCGCAGACGTTTAAGTCCTACAACGAGAGGGTTGAGGATGTAGGCAATAACAAAGCCGATAATTGCGACTTGCAGCGCGGTGGCTGCGCCCGGAAAAATAATCCAGAAAAGCAGATAAAAGGTGACTGCGATTGCTGCAGCGTAAGTGACGACGCGCACCCAAGGGTTGCGCCAGACAATTTCAAAGGCGGTGACGTCTCTTGGCATCGTAAAGAGCGGTGTGCGCGAATTCGCTTTCCCCGCTTAGCTACCTAATGTAGCACGGGCTCGTGAGATAAGAGCAACCCAGACAGCAAAAAAGCTGAGGTGGTTGACCTCAGCCTTTCACCTCATGCTAGTTGTCGGCAGTTGTAACTAGACGGTGAGCGTTTTACCCGCGCGAATACAGCTCGTGCAGGCGCGTATCGTGTGAGCGTTGCCGCTCCGGTGGATTTTGACTTTTTGAAGGTTGGGGAGCTTCCACTTCTTGGTGATGCCCGTGGTCTTGCGCCCGACCCCGCCCTCACGCTTAGGCTTGCCGCTCTGGACCACGTCGCGGCCCATGATCGGCTTTTTGCCGCAGATTTCACATACCTTTGCCATGTTTCACCTCTGAAAAATACCCGTTTAGGGAGATACCCCTTAGGGGACTTGCAAACTTAAAAAGTTTAGCATGAAAGCGTCCGTTAAGCAAAACGCTGGCGAACAAGAGGTTTAGCCGCTATACAGCTACTGGCGCTGAGCCGCGTACACGTCGCTGTAACGTCGCTGTATCCTCACCGCTTCGCCACCACCCAGACCCGCTCCTCATCCTCTTGTGCTGGTTCTCCGCTCGGATAGGTCAGCACCTTGATCTCTGCAAACCCTGCTTTCGCAAGCAAGTCTCTCAGCTCGGGCGGGTCATAGGCACGCTCTACATGCACCTCGGTAAACGCACGCCCGTTCTTCTCGCAGTACGCTGTAACGATGCCGATGCGCGTGGCCTCATCAAAGGTGTGGTCCCAACTGTAATGCACCTCGTCCACCCAGCCTTCGGCGCGTCCACTTTCCCAGAGGTCGCGAAGTCCCACGGTGGTGTTCACATCGAAGATAAAAAGGCCACCGGGGGCGAGATGATGATAAACGCGCTCGGCGGTTTGCAGAAAGTGACGGGGCTCGAGCAAGTTATTCAGCGAATCAAACACTGAGATGACGAGGTCAAATGTTTCACCTAAGTCAAAAGAGGTAAAGTTCCCTTGCACGAAGCGCACGGGCGGCAGCTTCTCCCTCGCGACGGCGAGCATTTGCGCTGAGGCGTCGAGGCCGGTGAGAGTGTAACCTCTCGAGAAAAAGGGAAACGCCGAGTTGCCTGTGCCGCAGCCCAAGTCTAAAACTTTTTGACCTCCCCAGCCGACCTTGTCCGCTTCGCGCAGGATAAATTCAGCCCAGCCTTCGTAATGGATATCGTCCATGATGGCGTCATAAACGTCGGCGAGGAGGCTAAAGGGTTTCGTAGGCACGCCTCTTAGTGTATCGCCTCTCATAGCCTAGCTTCGTTGTGAGCCCGAAGTAAGCCAATGAAAAAGCTGCACAAAAATGTGCAGCTTAGTGTTCGAGTTTCGAGCCGTCTAGCCCGGTTTGGGCATCATGCCGGGTGGCAACAGCGGACCCTTCGAGGGCGTGTCGGGTTTGGGTGAGGGCGTGTGTGCGGGCGCGTCTTTAGCGAGGGGGTCGCCGCTCTCCAAAGGCGGCAGCGTCTCGCCGCGCATGAGGGCCGCAAATTCGTCCGCGTGGAGCGTCTCGCGCTCCAGAAGGACCACAACGATGCTCTCCAAGACTTCGCGCTGCTCCTCCAACATGTCGATGATGCGGCTATACTGCTCGTCGATAATCGACTTGACCTCAGTGTCGATGACCTTGGCGGTCTCTTCGCTGTAGGTGCGAGCGCCCTCCATCTCGCCTAAATAGGATTCGCTCGAGCTAGACAGCGCAATTTTACCCAACACGTCGCTCATCCCCCAGCGCGTCACCATGCGCATAGCGATGTCCGTCGCTTGCTGAAAGTCGTTCTGCGCCCCCGTCGTCACATCTTGAAAGATGATCTCTTCAGTCGCGCGTCCAGCTAGAGCAACACCGATGCGGTCCAAGAGCGCCAAGCGCGTAACTGACACGCGGTCTTCGTCAGGAAACTGCATGACATAGCCGAGGGCGCGTCCGCGCGGCACGATGGTGATCTTGTGAACCGGGTCGGCGCGTTCTAAAAGCTGCGCGGCTAAAGCGTGTCCCGCTTCGTGATAAGCCGTGACTTTCTTTTCGCGGTCACTGATGACGCGGCTGCGCCGTTCGGGTCCCATCACCACGCGGTCCGCCGCTTCGTCTAAGTCAGGCGCTAAAATCTCCTTACGGCTCGCCCGCGCCGCCACTAAAGCCGCTTCGTTGATGAGGTTTTCCAGGTCCGCGCCGACGAAACCGGGCGTGCGCCGCGCGACGGTCTTGAGGTCAACGTTCTTGGCGAGCGGCTTGCCTCTCGCGTGAATGCGCAAAATCGCCTCGCGCCCTTTCACATCGGGTGCGTCTACAACGACCTGTCTGTCGAAGCGACCGGGCCGCAAGAGCGCAGGGTCAAGTACGTCCGGGCGGTTCGTCGCCGCGATGATGATGATGTCGTGTTTGGACTCGAAGCCGTCCATCTCGACGAGGAGCGCGTTCAAGGTCTGCTCGCGCTCGTCGTTGCCGCCGTTGACGTTCATCCCACGTCTGCGCCCGACTGCGTCAATCTCGTCGATAAACACGATGCAAGGCGCATTCTTTTTAGCGTTTTCAAAGAGGTCGCGGACCCTAGCCGCGCCGACGCCCACGAACATCTCTACGAAATCCGAGCCGGAGATGCTGAAAAAGGGCACTTTGGCTTCGCCTGCGACGGCTTTGGCGAGGTGCGTCTTACCCGAGCCTGGCGGCCCGACCATCAGCACGCCGTGGGGAATGCGTGCGCCTAGCGCGTGAAACTTGCTGGGATTTTTGAGGAACTCTACCACTTCGAAGAGGTCGTTTTTGGCCTCTTCGACGCCCGCCACATCCTTAAAGAGTGTCTGCGAGTTCTCCTCGGTGATCATGCGGGCCTTTGATTTACCAAACTGCATCGCGCCGTCACCACCGCCGCGCATTCCGCGCATCAAGTACCACAAAAAGCCGATCATCAGGAGAATCGGCAAGAGTGTGATGAGGATGCCGCCCCAGTTGTTGCCGGGTGGGGCAACATCCACCTGGATACCCTGGTCGCTGAAGCGCTCTAGGGCCTCTGTGGTGAGCGGCGCTGAGATATTCGTGACGTACTCTTCGTCGCCGCGCGTCGTGACGACGATCTCATTTTCCTTGACTAAAATCTCTCTGACCGAGTTGTTGGTTACTTGGTCTCTAAAATAGCTGTAGGGCTGGGTGTCGCCACTGCTTCTCGCGTTGTTTTGCGAGGCGACAAAGATGACGAGGCCCAAGACAGCGGCGGCGATGAGCAAGCTGCGTACTGGAAATTTCCCCATAGTGTAGTTTACTCCTTTGAGCCCATAAGGGTGTGTAAGCGGATGCTATCTAGGACGACGTTAGCCCTCAATCACCCATCCTAGTACGGCGCTAACGTGAGGTATAGTACAGTTGACCATCTTGCTTCCACCATGAAGTCTTCAGTGTGAAGTCCGCGAGGCTGTTAAGGCAATATGATTTCGATTCAAGGCGTCGCTTTGGCGAGGTCGTTGAAGCGCACGTGGGCGTTGTGAAACTGAAGCTCGACAGTGCCTACAGGTCCGTTGCGCTGCTTGCCGATGATGATTTCGGCGATGCCCTGCTTTTCGCTATGTGGGTCGTAGTATTCGTCGCGGTAGATGAACATGACCAAGTCTGCGTCCTGCTCTATGGCTCCTGATTCACGTAAATCCGAGAGCATGGGGCGCTTGTTCGGACGGCTTTCGACAGCCCTCGAGAGCTGCGAAAGAACAATCACCGGAATGTCGAGTTCGCGGGCTAAAAGTTTCAACCCCCGCGAAATCGTCGAAATCTCCTGCTGCCGGTTCTCACCCATACCGCTGCGCCCGCTACCGCTCATGAGCTGCAAGTAGTCGATGATGATAAGCCCTAGGTCGTGCTCGGCCATGAGTCTGCGGGCGCGGCTACGCAACTCCATGACGGTCATGTCCGCCGCGTCGTCGATGAAGATGTTGGCTTCAGAAATCTTGCCTGCGGTGTCCGCTAAACGCTGAAAGTCGCGCTCCGAGAGTTGGCCGTTGCGCACGCGGCTCATATCGACGCGAGCTTCCGAGCAGAGCATCCGCGTGACGAGCTGCACGGCGGACATTTCTAAGTTAAAAATCCCGACCGTCTTGCCTTCGCGCAGGGCGACGTTTTGGCCGATGGTTAAAGCGAAAGCCGTGTTGTGGGTGACGGTCATGTCCTCCAATAAAAAGAGCCCGTCGCCGTGCAATGTAAAGCCGTAGTAATCATCCACCTTATCCGGCTCAACTGAAATACCTGTGACCTGCCAATCCTTACGGTCCGTCCAGTTCGCTGCTTTCTTGCGCGGCACACGCACCGGAATCTCGTCTACATTGCCGTTAAAGCGCACGCGGTAGACCTCGCACTGGTACGGCTCAGCGTTTTCTCGTTTTAAGGTCGCTGTTTTACTCGAGAGCGACGTGCGGTAGCCGAGTGAATCGCAGAGGTATTTAATCTGTCTGGCGAGAGGTTCTAGCTTCGTCGTGATTTCGTAGGGTCCATTTTGACCTCTGAGATAATGCCCATCCGCGTCTATAAGTCCTGCGAGAAGTTCTAAGCGGTAGCGCCTCGAGTTGTGAAGATATACGTCAGGAATATGTTTGTGTCCAAGCAAGCCTAAGAAGGCGAGCTGTCCCTGAAGGGTCTCTTTCGCCTCTTCAACCGAGCCACCCCTTTGACCTCTTGTGATAGCGTAGCTCGGGCAGCGTCCATCATGAGCGTCTACGCTTACGCGCAGCTCGAGCCGCTCAGCATACTCGTAGAGGTAGTCCACAACCTCTTGGTCGTTCGCCGTAATTCTGACGCTATGCGTGGCACCGTCACCTAACCAAAGACCGAGGAAGTAGGGCTCAACCGAAAGGGGTTTTTCTAAAAGCTCAATCCCGACCTTGTAGCCTTTGTAGTTACTTCTAAACTTATCACTCTTGCTCAGCCACTCTTTCACCGAGAGGTTGATAACCTCACCCTTATGCGGATTGCGGCTACGCTTGAGGGACAAGATGTGACTCTCATTCACGCGGTAGTCCAGCCCGTGCCGCTGCCGCACCCAAACCATCTGTTCACAACCCCTTGCAAGCGACGTAACGTGACGCGGACACGAATCCGGCCCCATCAGCACGTCACCGACGCGAATATCCTCAACCGCTTTGAGCGTGCCGCCAAACATAACGACCTTTGTCCCCTTACCTAAACACTTACCCATCGCAGGACGAGCCGCCAACACATTGAGCGTGCTCGGCTGCAAGCCCGCTGTCAGCACGTCGAGTTCCCTAAAGCCGGTGCGCAAACCCGAGATCGGATCGGGGTTATTAAATAGCTCGTTGATGTAGTTAAAGGTGTCGGTGACGAGCGTGCCCATACCCTCGAAGGCGTGGGTGCGCTTGTTGCTAGACAGTTCAAAAATCCCCGCTTCGGCCTTGTCCAAGACCTGCTCGATGGGGAGCGACTGGTCGTACGCAGTCTGCATAATTTGCCCACTCGCCGCGATGAGGTCGCGCAGCACCGCCTTTTCGACGACGATTTTGGCGTAGCTCTCAGCGTAGGCAGCGGTGGGCACTTCGTCCGCCAAACCGATGAGGTAGGGCACACTGCCCACGGCTTCTAGCTCGCCCGTCTGCCTGAGTTCCTCAGTGAGCGTGACCAAGTCCATCGGCTCGTTGCGGCGAAAGAGGCGGTCACAGACGCGAAAAATTTTGCGGTGGCTCTCCTTGTAGAAGTGCTCGGGGGTGATGGTGCCCTCTAAAGCTCCAAAAACCTCATTGTCTAAGAGGATGCTACCTAAAACACTCTTCTCGGCTTCTAAGTTGTGAGGGGGGGTGCGCATCTCCACGGTAAGAGATTGTAACCAGAAAAGGAATTCTGATGCGTGAGTGTTCAGCTTGACGTGGAGGGGTGCGGTGTGGTTTCTGTGCTCGAGTTGTCAGTGAAAGTGCGTGTGTAACGTTGCTCGTGATTCTGAAGACACCTTAGCTCCGCTACGAATGATTAAAACGGTCGGGGACCTACGGCGATAAAGCAAACGCTCCCGCTAGCCAGTGCGTCGCGTGGACCTAGAACGCTCAAAGAGCGCGTCGCGTGGACCGCTCCCGCTAGCCTTTGGGGCTAGTTCGCTCCCGCTAGCCGCCTCTAGGGGTGTACCTGCTATGTCAACTAAAAATGGATCATGTCCTATAAAAGTAGCAGGTATACCCTGGTTAGGGCACTTTCATCTGGTCAGCTACACTCTCAATAACAAGAACATCGTTTCACTGCGTGAAAACTACGTCCCCTTGCGGGGATGAACGATAATTAGCACGCACTTTAAGGGATGGTATCTGCGGAGAAGTGTAGCAACGTCAAGTGGAAATGCTAAAGATATCAAAATCAAGTTGACAATATACTTACGAGCACCGGAAAATTCAGTGGTAACAGCTTGACCAAGTACCATACCGAACGAAATCCACAGGGCGAAGCGTTTCGCCCTTACTTCTTTTTACCCCAACATACGTCATACTAAACGCTGGAGGTGGCACATTGAGCCTACCCATCATTACCCTACACGGCGGGTCTTTCGAGCAGGGCTTAGCGCACGGCAGGGCGCTCAGGGGTGAGATTCAGCACAATATCAACGTTTACTTTGAGCGTTTTGAACAAGAGGTCGGGCTCTCGCCTACAGAGGTGGTGGCGCGCTCCAAGGCTTACGAAGACGCCATTGAGCGCGCCAACCCCGACTACTACGCCGCCATGCGCGGCGTCGCGGAGGGCTCCGGGACGGAACTGACCGTCATCACCGCCCTAAACATCCGCTACGAACTCCTCTATTACGAATTCGGCGTGGCGGACGGTTGCACCTCGTTTGCCTTAAAGCCGGAGCGGACCCAAGCGGGCCACCTCTTCATCGGGCAAAACTGGGACTGGATTCCGCAAGTTAGAGGCGCACTGCTCCACGCGACCCATGAGGACGGCTTACAGACCTTGAGCTTTTCTGAGGCGGGCATCGTCGGCGGCAAAATTGGCCTGAACAGCGCTCGGCTCGGGCTTGCCATCAACGGTCTGACGAGCACGGCGGACAACTGGAGGAGCCTTCACACGCCCTTTCACGTACGCTGCTATGAAATTTTGCGACAGCGCACCTTTGAGGCGGCCTTGGAGGTCGTAAAGAACGAAAAGCGGGCGTGCTCGGCGAACTTTGTGATGGCGCAAGCGCCGGATAAGGTAGTGAACGTAGAGGCTGCCCCGGACACCCTTTACGAACCAGAGCTTGACGCGGGCGTCAGCGTCCACGCCAACCACTTCGTCAACCCGGCGGCGGCGGGCGTTACCGAGCCCCCCAACGACGAGCACCGTCCGCAGTCTTACGAGCGGCACACGCGGCTCAGCACACTCTTTCACAACCAGCCGACCTTCGGCTTAGAAGAGGTCAAGGCGCGGCTCCGCGACCATCAGGGCCACCCCAACTCGGTCTGCCGTCACCCCGACACGTCGCAGCCCGAGTACGAGCGCTACGAGACTGTTACTTCAATCATTATGGATTTGAACAGCTTGACAATGTACGCCAGCGACGGCCCACCCTGCGAGAATGAATATGATGCGCACCGCTTAGAGGTACTGGATTAGTAGGGGCGATTCATGAATCGCCCCTACGCCGCGTTACGTTCGAATGTAGATAGAATGATAAATCAGTCGGTAGCGGAGACGGTCTCCCGGCCTAAATTCCGCTTTAACAACGCCGACACATCCGGGTCGCGCCCCATAAACTCGCGGAACAGTTCGGCGGCGTCGGCGCTGTCACCTCTCGAGAGAATCGCGTCCACATAGTCGCGTCCTGTCTCGCGGTTGAAGATGCCCTCTTTCTGAAAGCGGCTGAAAGCGTCGGCGTCCAGGACTTCCGACCACTTGTAGGAGTAGTAGCCCGCCGCGTAGCCACCCGCAAAGATGTGCGTGAAGCCCGTCAGAAACGAGTTGTGCGCGAATTCGGGCTTGATGCTAAAGGGCTCCATCACCCTTTGACCGAATGAGACGGCGTCATTGTCCGTCTCGGGGTCGTAATCTACGTGGAGCGACAAGTCCACCGTGCCAAAGGAAAGTTGACGCATCTGCGCGTTGGCGGCCATGAAGGTCCTGGCGGCTTGCATCTTTTGGAAAAGCGCGTCGGGGAGAGGTTCGCCGGTTTCGTAGTGCTTGGCGAAGAGGTCTAAAGCGTCACGCTCCCAGGTCCAATTCTCCATGATTTGTGAGGGGAGTTCGACCCAGTCACGGGGGACATTCGTGCCTGCTCTGGCGGGGACTTCGACCCTCGACAAACAGTGATGCAGCAAATGTCCAAACTCGTGAAAGGTCGTCTCGACCTCGCGGTGGGTCAGGAGCGCGGGCTTGCCCGCTTGCGGCGGCGAGAAGTTGCCGACCATGAGCCCCAAATGCGGCTCGAAAACCTCTTCGCCGTCCTGCCCTCCATCTTTAAGGCGTGGGCCGCCCGTGATGAAGGAGTTCATCCACGCGCCGCCATTTTTCGACTCGCGCGGGAACCAATCCGCGTAAAAGGAGCCTAAGTGCGTGCCGTCCTCACCCCCGTCGTTGCTGTGGATGTCATAAAACTTGACCTCGGGGTGCCAGACCTCTTCGACGACGCGTTCAGTGACGGTGACGCCGAAAATCCGCCCAGCGATCTCAAAGAGACCATTTAAGACGTTGTCCACCGGAAAGTACGGGCGGAGCGCTTCGGCATCTAGGTCGTACTTGGCGCGGCGGAGCTTTTCGGTCATATACGAGGTGTCCCAAGGTTGCAAATCGTCTGTCCCTAGCTCTCGAGCGAAGCGGGTGAGTTCCGCGACCTCTTCGCGCCAGAAGGGTTGAGTTTTCTCGAGCAACTCACGCTCAAAGCTGACCGCCGCCTCGCCCGTCTCGACCATATTGACCTCTAAGCGGTAGTCCGCAAAGTCCGCGTAGCCTAGAAGCTGCGCGAGTTCACGGCGTAATTTCAAAATCTGCTCGATCAAGGGGCGGTTGTCCGTGTCCCCCTCAGAGGCGCGGCTGACGTAGGCGGTGTAGAGCGTTTGGCGCAGTTCGCGGTTGTCGGCGTACTGTAAGAAGGGCACGAACGAGGGCGCTTGCAGCGTGAAGCGGTAGCCCTCCACACCCTTGGCCTCAGCGCTCGCTTTAGCTTGCTGCAAGGCAGAATCTGGCAGTCCAGAAAGTTCCCCTTCGTCCGTGACGATGAGTTCAAAGGCGTTGGTTGCGTCCAAGACGTTTTCGGCGAATTTGGTGTGAAGCTGCGAGAGTTCGATTTTGATGGCTTCGGCCCTGGACTTTTTATCGGTGGGCAGGTCCGCGCCCGCTCGCACAAAGCTCTGCACGAGTTTGTCCAGATGGCGCTTGCGGATGCCCGTTAAGGCGTGCGCCTCGGGCGTCTCACTGTACTCCTTGATGGCTCGCCACAGCGCGTCGTTGAGAGGCAACTTGGCGTAAAAGGAGGAGAACGCGGGCAGCACGGCGTTGTAAGCGGTGCGGAGTTCGGGGCTGCTCACCACTGAGGTGAGATGATAGGCGAGGCCCACAGCGCGGTCTAGGCGTTCTTCTAAAGCGTCCAACGCTTGAATAGTATTTTCATAGGTACGCACGCCGGGGTAGGCAGTCAGTTCGTCCAAGTCTTTTTGCGCCCTGGCCAACGCCTCTTGGATGCCGGGTTCGATATGTTCGGGCTTGATTTGGTCGAAGGGGATGCGAAAGTCTCGAGATAGTAGCGGGTTCATCATAACTCCTCAGTTTTTCAGTTTAGCACGCGGCTCGGGCGAACTTGTGAGTCGCGCTGCTAAGGCGGTCAAACTTCACACGTGTGGCGCAAAAGATTAAAATAGAGATGACTTGCACGACGCTGTCTTGAAGGTGTCCTAAAGGCTTATTCGCCCTGTTACCCCACATTCTAACCATGAGGAGACCAGCGTGGACGTTAAAGAGGTTAAAAAGAAATTCGAGGGGGAGCTTATGGCGCTGCCCAACGTGACAGGGGTAGGGCTTGGTGAGCGCGACGGAACGCAAGTGATCAAGGTGTTCGTCGTGCGCAAAATGCCTTTGGAGACACTTTCAGCGTCGGAGCGCGTGCCGAGCGAGCTAGAAGGCGTCCCCTGCGACGTTGAGGAGCTAGGCGTCGTGAGCGCCCAGACAACCTCGTGAGCTTCGACGCTGAAAAACTCTCTTTGTCCGCCAAGGCGCTCCGCGAGGTCAGAAAGGCGGGCCAGGAGGCGCGGCCTGAATTTATGGGCGGCAGGGCGTTCGCCAACGTCGTCGGCATGGGTGTCGGGGTCAAGTGGCGCGGCGGCGAGCCGACAGGCGACCCGGCTCTGGTTGTCTTGGTGACGCAGAAGTTGGGGAAAAGCTCTTTAAGCAAAACCGACCTCATCCCGGATGAACTTTCAGGGATGCAAACCGACGTCCTCGCTGTCGGCTACCCCTTCGCCTACCCCTCCATTCAAGGGGTCTTCCCTACCCCCATCACCCAAGAACTCATCACCCGCGTGCGCCCCGCCAAAGGGGGCTACAGCATCAGCCACCCCGACGTATCGGCGGGCACGCTCGGCACGTGCGTTTACGACATCTTGCCGGAGGGAAAAGTCACGCCGCCGCAACCTGGCGTGGGCGTCCCCAATCGTTATTACATCCTCAGCAACAATCACGTCATCGCTAACAGCAACGCCGCCTCCATCGGCGACCCCATCTTGCAGCCAGGCACCGCTGACGGTGGCACAGACCCAGCGGACCGCATCGCTAACTTGACGCGCTTTATCCCGATTCGTTTAGACCCGCCCGTCCCCCTAGAGGAGCAAAACAACCTCGTGGACGCCGCCATCGCCGAAGGCCCCTTCGACCTCTTGAACAGGGAGATTTATTGGTCAGGTCACGTGCGCGGCTGGCGACTCAAGGAGAACGTCACGGTTGGAACGGTTGTGCAGAAGACCGGGCGCACCACGCGCTACACCACCGGACGCATCACCGTGATTGACGCCTCGGTGGATGTCAACTACGGCGGGGGCAAGGTGGCGCGGTTCGTGGACCAGATCGTCACCACGAACATGTCGGCGGGCGGCGACTCGGGCTCACTGGTGACGACGCTGGATAACGTCGCGGTGGGGCTGCTCTTCGCGGGCTCAGAGGTGGCGATGATCGCCAACCAGATCGAGAACGTGCGAGCGCTTTTGCGTGTGGAGGTGGCGGAGGAGATTTTGTAAGACGTAGCAATGAGCAACGAGCAATGAGTTGAAAGTAAAAGGCTTCTACTCATTGCTCGTTGCTTTTAACTCATTGCTGACTATGCTGCGTTGGTGTGAGGACCGCGTAGTAGATGCTCGCAGCGGGGATGAGATAGACCGTTGAATGCGCGTCGTGTTTGTCGCCTACGTGCACGGCTTGGTCGCGAGCAAGCTGCGACTCCAGGTCGTTCAGCGCTTTCGTCGCCTCGTCGTGTGTCTCGTACGAGCCGTAGACGAGCCGCGTGGCGGCGGGCGCGTTGAAGACGTGCGTTCGCGACTGCACCTTTTGTGTAGACGAATCCGTCCCCGCTTCACCCTGACTCAAGTACTCGGCCTCTTCGCCCTCACGCGCCTGCGGCCCTGGAACGTTGAGCCACAAGACGATACTGTACGCTGCTTTAGCCATAATGATTTCTCCTTATATATTCTGTCTCAGATGAGTTTGTACTACTTTTCTACAGCTTTTAGCTATTGGTACAGTGTTTAGTTGGGTTTTGCGACACTGTTGTCACCCTGAGCTTGTCGAAGGGTCTCGCTTCACAATCTCTGGCAGAGGCGTCAGCAAGGGCAGAGATTCTTCGACTCCGCTTCGCTCCGCTCAGAATGACACAGGTTTAGTGCTTACTTGATAGTGTGGTTAGTAATTAGTAAATTCCAAGCTAAAAGCTAAGGGTTGAATCGCTAAGAACTTCCCTAACCCGACTTCCGCTCTGCGTAGCTGTCGCCGGGTGGGTCCTGAATCATCTCGGCGTTCTTCTTGCCTGTTTTGGGTCCCGACGCCGACGGCTCGCCCGAGCGCAAGCCTGCTTTGAGTGACTCAAAAACGCGCTCTAACTCGGCCTGCTCGACCTCATCGCCGTTCTCCTGCGCTTGGCGAAGTTGCTCCTTGACACGCCGCATCTCGGTACGCATCTCTAAGTAACCCTGATTGTTCTCCTCTTCGCCTACGCTCCCCGACTTGCCGTAAAAGGTCCTAGCGTCCATAAACGCGAGAAAGTGAATGTCGGGGATGTCGTCCTCGTCAATGGTGCGCACGGAGAGGTCGTCGTACTCCTGTGGGTCACTTTGAAGTTGCGCGGGCTCGCCCGAGAGGTCGGCGGCGAGTTGGTCGATGTTAAAGGTGTCGCCGCTCTTCTCTCCGTGGAGGCCGGAGAGGGTGCCTTGCTCGAGCGGGTCCTGCGCCTCTCCTAACGCCTCCGAAACGCTCCCGTAAAGGCTCAAAATCCTGTCCCGATACGCCTCTTGCATCACCTTAGCGCCCTGTTGCGTCTCCTCGTCTTTCAAGCGCGGTTTTAGAAGCGTGTCGTCCTGAACGAGTTGACTGAACTTCACGTGTGTGCCTTCATTTTGTGTTGCCATCGTTTCACCCCTTTTGCCTTACCCTACGTGCTGAGGTGTCGGTTTGACTGTAAGGAGAATAGGGAAGTGCTTAGGGAGAAGGGTGAGTGAAGCGCTCAGGCGACGTCGCGTACTTGCGCGGCCTCTTCTAGTTCGATAGGGCCGTAAGGTTCGCTTTGCTCCGCGTGAACCTCACCCTCCTTGACAAGCTCTAAAAATCCTGCAAAGCTCACCACGCGCGTCGGCCAATCAGTAGGGACGAGGTCGCGGAAGAAGCCGCGCCGTACCCGTTGCAGCGCGTCGCGCAGCCGCGCAATCGCCGTTGCCATCGTCAGGCGCGGGACGGTGAGTTCGAAGTAAGAGGTGTTTCTAAAACGCGAGGCGATGTCGCTCAGACCCTCCAACTTCACCTTGAGCGGACGCTCGCGGCGCGTGTAGGTCGGGCGCGGCGCTTTAGCGCTCATGATAAAACGCCGCTCGGTGCGGCGCTGCTGCAAAAAGGCGATGGCGTCCTCAAACTCCTCTAGGAGCCTCACGGTTTCCAAGGTCTCTTCCAACACCTCTTCGTCATCTTCTTTCGGCGGGCGCGGTAAGAGGAGGCGCGTTTTGAGTTCGATGATGCGGGCGAGCATGGGCAGCGTTTCGGTCGCGAGGTCTAAGCTCCGCTCGGAGAGGTGCTTGTAATGCTCCAAATACGCCTTGACTAGCTTGAAGAGGTCAACTTGGGCAGGCGTGAGGCGCTCAGCGCGCAGGGCGTGGGCGAGTTCGCCCAAGGTGCCTGTAAAGTCCGGCGAGGCGACGGTGAAGCCCTGAGTATGTTGGTCAAGAGGAGTAGGTTCAGGCATTGAGTGAGTGTAGCATAGTCCGATGTTTCAAACACTCATATAGCGGCTTCTGGCTCGAGCATGATAAAGTGGTCATATGGTTGACCAGAAAAGTGCCCATACAGAAGTGAGCGTAGCTGAAGCGAAAGCCAAGCTCAGCGAGATACTGACGCGAGTCGAGCAGGGTGAAGAGGTTGTCATTACGCGGCGCGGCAAGCCTGTTGCAACGCTCTCCCCGGCACAGAAGCCGCTCAAACCTTTTACGTCCCACGCCGAGCTTCTCGCCTCTCAGCCTGAAGCGAAAACAAGCAGCCTCGAGACCCTCATAGCCTTACGTAACGAGGCACGCTACTGACTTACCTAGATACCAGCTTTCTCGTTCCGTTCTATCTCAAAGAGGCGACGAGCGGGCGTATTACCTCTATATTTGCTACCGCAACACCTGGAGAGTTTGCCATCAGTTCGTGGGTACAGGTGGAGTTTGCGAGTCTACTTTCGCGTAGGAGACGGATGGGTGAGCTTGAACAGACTACGCTCGAAACCATCTTAGAAGTGTTTGAAAGGGAGTTGACTGAGTCTTTTCGAGTTTTTGTTCCGACCGGAGCGGATTATAGGCTCGCCTCGACCTTTATCTTGCGGGAGGGCTCGAGCTTACGTGGTCCCGACGCTCTCCATCTAGCTATAGCGTCCAATAACAGCGCAGATGCCATCTATTCGTTGGACGTAGGTCTCATTAAAGAAGGGAAAATATTGGGGTTTCCTGCAAGTGACGCAGGTATCGGCTACACTTGAAAGAGGCCGGCTATAAAGACTCAAGTTAGGTACTTGAAAGGAACATTTATGCGTTTAGCGTGGCGAAGAAATGTTTTGGTGGGTTTGGCGCTGCTACCTCTTATCGTCTTTGGTACAACCTTTGCGCAAGTGGAGAAGGTACCCTCTGCCGAACTTCTCACCTGGTTGCGTGAGAACGCGCATCCGCTTCAAAGTGCCGTGCCCATAGAAGATGATGAGGACCTCGAGCCTCTTAGAACTATAGTCGGCGATGCCCGCATCGTCGCGCTAGGCGAAGCCACTCACGGCACGAGCGAGTTTTTTACCATCAAACACCGCATCGTCCAATTCCTAGCCGAAGAGATGAACTTTACCATCTTCTCCATAGAGGCGAATATGCCCGAGGCGTACCGGATGAACGAGTATGTTCTGACGGGTGAAGGCGACCCAAGAGAGTTACTGGACGGCATGTACTTCTGGACGTGGAACACGCAAGAGGTTTTGGATATGGTCCTCTGGATGCGTGAATACAACGCTTCAGGGCAAGGGGTGATGCAGTTCACGGGTTTTGACATGCAGACGCCGACGGTAGCTATGGAAGAGGTGAGAGCGTTTGTCGCTAAACATGATCCCGACTACTTAGTCACCCTCGATGAAGCCTATGATACTGTTACAAAGGCTCGCAAAGACAGCCGAGAGGTTCGCCCAAAAAGTATAGAAGAGATAGAAACGTCGCGTAGCGCGTGGCGCAGTGAAGCTGAGCGCGTCTTCAACGATTTGACGGAGCGACAGAGTACCTATAAAAACACCTCTGCTAGTGACATTGCTTGGGCAATTCAAAATGCGCGTCTTATCGTTCAAAGTATGAATAAAGATATGAATGAAGAGCGCAGCGTTCGTGACCCGAGCATGGCTGCCAATATAGAGTGGATTTTAGAGCAGAATCCAAAGGCTAAGGCTGTTCTGTGGGCGCATAACGGACACATCAAAGAGAAGTCACTCCCCTACAATTCTTCGGTTGTCATGGGCAATGTACTTGCAGACCGTTACGGAGAGGACTATCTATCTATCGGCTTTAGTTTCTACTCGGGTCAATATACGGCTGTCCGCTCCGGCGAAGGTCTTGGCACTCAGGTGGCTGAACCTGCTTCCACCGGAAGTATAGGCAGCGTCTTCCACACATTAGATTTACCCCTCTTCCTACTCGATGTACGTGCAGCCAGGAGGGACGCGCGGGCATCGTGGCTCGTTCGACCTCATGAGATGCGGCAGATTGGTGCAGTGGCACCGAGAGATGGACAAACATTTAGTCAAATTGTCCTTACAGATGATTACGACGCTATCATCTTCGTTGACCAGATGACGCCCACAGATCTCTTGCAGTAGTGGGTGTGGACGAACTCGAGTCCCCCTCAAAACACTAACCAACCATCCCACTATCGCTCCCAAGGCCGCAACACGATTTGCCCCTCGTGAAGCTGCGCCACCTCCGGCCCAGAAGCTGCCTTCGCGCCTTCGCCCGCTTGCGCCAAGGCGTTGCCGATGCGAAGCTGCTTCGCGAGAATCTGCTGCGCCCAAATAATCGCCTTCTCGTTGCCGTTCGCCCCCGCGTGCGCCACGCCGCGCAGCGCACCTAAGACGATGATGTCGTCTTCGGCAATGAGTTCGGAGCCCGCGTTCACGTCGCCAATGACGATGATAGAGCCGCTCGACTCGACCCGTGCGCCGCTCCGCACCGTGCGGGCGATGATGACGGTCTCGCCTTTGGCCTGCACCACGGCGCTCGGCGGGCGCACCTCAACGATGTCGCCGTCGGCCTCTTTCACGGTGGCCATAACCGCTTCGACGTTTGTCCAGGGAACGCGCCCGCCGATTTCGATGAACACCTTACCGCTCAGCAAATCACGCTGTGACGCTAGAGCGCCCTGCAACGCTGCAGGGGTATCCTCCGCGTCTAAGCTCACGACGATGCCGCTCCTCGTGCCGCGCGTCTTCACTTAACTCTCCTATACGTATCTGTCCGACAAAATGCTGTAAAACCTCGAGTCATAGAACTACCCGTCTCCACCGTCTTAAAATAGCCCACAGAGAGGACGATACCGTATAAACTCGGTACGGTCTATCCCTGTACACGCAAGGATGAAAAACTCAAGAGGTGCACGCTGAAATATGTTTAGATACCTCTTATGGCAACCTCTACAACGATAGTCATTCACGGCGGCGCGGGTACGATTCGCGCGGAGGATAGAGACAACTATGTGGCGGGGCTTTTAGAAGCTAGGGACGCAGGTTTCGCGGCGCTCGAAGCGGGTAAGGATGCGCTCGAGGCCATCCTCATCACCGTAGCGACGATGGAGGACAACACGGCGGCGTTTAACGCAGGCACGGGCGGCTCACCGAACCGTGAGGGCGTTGTCGAATGCGACGCGGCGGTTATGGCAGGTTGGGATAGGAGCGTGGGCGCGGTGGCGGCGGTGTCGAACGCGAAGAATCCGGTGCTGTTGGCGGACAAGGTGAGGCGAGCGTCGCCCCACGTCTTTCTCGTCGGCGTGGGCGCAGAAGCTTTGGTGGATGAACCCATCGACAATCAAGCGTTGCTCACCGAACGCACTAGAGCGGCGCTCAGCAAATGGCGCGAGAAGAAACTTGCGCCCGCGAATTCGGCCACCGTGGGCGCAGTGGCGTTGGACCAAAACGGACGCCTCGCCGCCGCGACCAGCACGGGTGGCGTGCTCGGCAAGTGGCCGGGGCGCGTGGGGGACTCGCCCATCGTCGGCGCGGGCACCTACGCGGACGCGCACATCGCGGTGTCTTGCACGGGCAAAGGCGAAGCGTTTACGAGGGCGGTTACGGCTAAGAGCCTCGCGACGCGGCTGCACTACGAGGAGGATTTGCAGAGCGCGGTCAGGGCGTCGCTAGAAGAGGTGCAGACCTTGGAGGGGTCGGGCGGGCTCATCACGGTGACGGCGGGCGGGCGGGTGTGTGTCGGGTTCAACACGCCGCACATGGCGTACGCCTGGAAGAGTGACAGTGCGCAAGAGGTGAAGGTGGGGCTCGAGGCCGGCCTTTTTCACCCCTAAGCCTTTACTCGAGCGCGTCCAACTTCGTGAGAAACGCCTCGACTTGCGCTTCTAGTAGCGCCGCCGTGCGCGTTAGTCTACTTGCCACTAAGCGCTCCCGCTCCCAATCGAGTTCGAAGGTGTAACTATGGCGAAAGACGTGCCTGAAGCCGCGAAAGTCGTTTAAGAGGGTGTAAAGCTCATTGTCGATGACAGCGGGGCGGTAGCCGTTGACCTCGAGCCGCATCCTTTTAAGCAGATCAGCGTGCCAACTGTTAGCGGAAAGGTCGTTCTCGAAAAAGCGGGCAACCGTGCGGAAGATGGTTTCGCAACCGTTGTAGAAGCTGTGGAGGTAGTAGCCGACTGCCGCGCGGTCGTAGAAGGGGACGTTAATCGGGTCTCGAGTCAAAAGAGGTTCGACCTGAGCGAAGTCCTCTCGCAACTGCGCAATTTTGCGGAGTTCGTCGCGCACGTCGGCTTTGAGAAGCTCGATATTCATACGGGCTCAGCCCTGAAGATGACTTGACCTCTTGCCCTTATCTTGCTAACAAATAGAGGAGCATCATCTTGTGTATAGAGGTCAACGGGGTAGCCCGTAACCTCTTCTATATCGCGTTTGAAGTTCCAATAATCCGCGCTTTGGAGGGGCTGAACTAAGAGGTCGAGGTCTGAAGTTCGGGCGCTTTTGCCCGCTAAAACGGAGCCGAAGAGAACGACCTCTCTTATCCTGTAGCGTTTGAAAAGAGGCGGGCCACGTATCAACAACACCTCTTTGCGGTGCGCCGCTTCACGTCGCCGCACCTCTTCCTCACCGCGCCAGCGCTCTTTTAACTTCTCAAAGCCCACACGCCTACTCTACGCCTCGTAAGACCCCGACGGCACGTCCCCGCCGTGCCCCGTCCAATCCGTATGAAAGAACTCGCCGCGCTCCTTGTCCACGCGCTCGTAGGTGTGCGCCCCGAAGTAGTCGCGCTGGGCTTGCAAGAGGTTGGCGGGCAAGCGTGCGGTGCGGTAGCCGTCGTAGAAAGCTAGAGCGCTCGCCGAGGCGGGGGTAGGGATGCCGAGCAGCGCCGCTTTCGAGACCACGCGCCGCCACGCCCCTTGCGCCTCGTCAATCTGCTCCTTGAAAAAGGGCGCTAAGAGGAGGTTTTGCAACCCTTCGTCGTTTTGGTACGCCTCCATGATGTCGCTCAAAAAGGCCGAGCGGATGATGCAGCCGCCGCGCCACATCTGCGCGACGCCCGAGTAGTTGAGGTCCCAGCCGTACGCCTCGGCGGCTGCGCCCATGAGCATGTAACCCTGCGCGTACGAGGTGATCTTAGCGGCGAAAAGCGCCTGCTCTAAGTCGTTGAGGAACGCCTCTTTGTCCACCTCCACGCTCTCGCTCGGCCCCTCTAAGATTTTCGAGGCTTCCTCGCGCTCGTGCTTCAAGGCCGAGAGGAAGCGCGAAAAGACCGCCTCACCGATGAGCGTCAGCGGGATGCCCTGCTCTAAAGCGGCCACCGCCGTCCACTTGCCCGTGCCTTTTTGCCCGGCGGTGTCTAAAATCTTGTCTACGAGAGGTGAGCCGTCGTCGTCTTTGGCCTTGAAGATTTCGCCCGTGATTTCGATGAGGTACGAGTCGAGTTTGCCCTCGTTCCACTTTCTAAAGGTCTCGCCGATTTCATCGTTGTCCATGTTCAGCGCTGACTTCATCAGGTGATACGCCTCGCAGATGAGCTGCATATCGCCGTACTCGATGCCGTTGTGCACCATCTTGACGAAATGGCCTGCGCCATTTTCGCCCACCCAATCACAGCAGGGCACATCGTCCACCTGCGCGGCGATGCTCTGGAAGATGTCCTTGACGTAGGGCCACGCCTCGTTCGTGCCGCCCGGCATGATGGAGGGACCGTTGCGGGCACCCTCTTCGCCGCCGGAGATGCCCGTGCCGATATAGCGCAGACCTTTCGCCTCGAGTTCTTCGGCGTGCCGGATCGAGTCGTGGTGATTCGCGTTGCCGCCGTCAATGATGATGTCGCCCTCATCCAACATCGGCAAAAGCTGTTCGATAACCTTATCTACGGCATTACCCGCTTTGACCATCAGCATGACGCGGCGCGGCTTCTCCAAAGCGGCGATCATGTCCTCCAACTCCTCGAACCCCTCGACGTTGGTGCCCGAGGCGGGTCCGGCGACGAAGTCGGTCATCTTGGAGGTCGTGCGGTTATAGACGGCCACGTTGAAGTCGTGGTCGTCCATGTTCAGGACGAGGTTTTGCCCCATCACCGCGAGTCCGATAAGCCCGATGTCTGCCTTTTCGCCTGCTTTTGCGTCCATGTCCGCCTCCAATTGCAGGTATACCCCTAAAGATGGGGCACTATAGTCATCTGGTCGTTAAAGCTGTGGGCTGCAAAACCACCGATTACTACGCACACATCGTAGGATGACACCTGCAATTTTCTACCGTGCACACGCGCAACCGTCTGACCTTTGCTTTATTGTTTACCATAGCCGTGCTCGAGAGGGAAGAGTGTAGCGCTTTGGACAGAAGTTTCGAAGTGACACGAAATCCGCTCAGCCGAGGTCAGCCCCGCACCGCTCGCAGTTTCTCGTAGATATTCAGGTGGAGACGTACGACGGCATCCCAGGTGTGGTGCTGCGCGAACGCTCGCCCCGCTTCGGCTTGGAGGTTTGAGCTGGGAGAGGCGAGGTGTTTAAGGAGCGCCGCTGAGAGCGCCGCGTCGTCTTTGGGCGGTACGAGGGTGAGCAGCCGCTCCAAGGCTGACTCGACCTCTTTAGGACGTGTGCTAATTACAGGCAAGCCGTGCGCCATCAAGGTCAGGAGCGAGCCGCTCTTCAGGGTGACGCCCTGGTTGAAAGGGAGCACGCCTAAGTCTGCGCCCCAGAGGAAGCTCGAGGCGACCTCATCTTCCACGTAGCCGGTCATCGCCACCTTGCCCTCCAGCCCTAGCGCCCTTATGGAGTCCTCCAGCGAGGCCCAGTAGCGCGCAGCCTCCGCGCCGCGCAGGGCTAAGCTCTCCACCCCGCCGATGAGGAGCAGGCGGGCGTCGGGTTGAGTTTGTAGCACCTGGCGGAAGGCCCTCAGGAGCGTCTCCAACCCCTTGACCGGATGCAGAAAGCCGAAAAAAGCAACGACCTGCGCCGCGTCGGGCCAAGCGTAGCGGCGTAGCAGGGCGGGCCTAGCGACGCCTCGAGCGGTCTCTTTAACCGTGATATTAACGCCGAGTGGCACGCGCGTGGTTCGGCTCGAGAGGTGTGGCAGCCGCGTCAAAAGCGCCCCTTGCGCGTCCGCGTTCGTCGTGATGATGTGGTCGCTGCCCGTGAGCAAAAAGCCGTCCTCCTCGTCCCACCAGCCGCGCCGCTGCCCCCAGCGGGCGAGCGCGTGTGCGCCCGCGTCAAAGCTAGCGAGAGGCTTCGGCAAGGACCACGTCCACCAGCCGTACTCGTGCGCCGTGGTGACGACGCGCCCCCCGTAGCCCAAACGCCGCAGGAGCGGCAGTAGCAAAAAGACTGCCCGCTGAAAGCTGTAGGTGCCGCCCGCGTGCTGGATGTGGAGCAGGTCCGGGTCGTCGTTACGAATAGCCCTTGCCAGCGGGAGCAGGTCGCGGTAGGCCCAGCCGTTCGTCACCCCTTTGACCCCCACACCTTTAACCTCCACTTGTGAGGCTTGCGCCGCGCTCGCCGCGTCCGTGTAGAGGTCCACTTGAACCCCCTCACGCCCCAGTACCTCGCTGAGCCGCGCCGTGTAGTGCGCGACGCCGCACCGCGCGGGCTGGTACGAACCTGCGAGCATCCCGACGCGCATATTAGGGCGCATCTACGCTTGACCTACGGACGCTGTAGCGTCCAGCAAATCCACCGCCTCGGCGAGCACCTCATCTACGCTCACGTCCGCTAACACGCTCACGCCGTGCGTGCAGGGCGGCTCGGTCACGGCGTCCACACCGCACACCGCGCAACGGCTTCGCCAGGAGACCACCACGCGGTTGCGGGCGCGAAAGAGCGGCGCGACGTCCACGAGGTTCGACTTGGTGAAGACGCCGACCGTCGGTGTGCGGAGCGCTTCGGCGAGGTGGCGCGGGCCGGAGTCGTTGCCGACGAAGAGGGCGGCGCGTTTTAGAATGCCTACCAGACCGGACAAGGAGAGGGTGCTCGAGAGGTCGAGCAGCGGCCTCTGCGCGGAGCGCTTGATGGCGTCGGTGAGGGGCGCGTCCACCCTGCCGCCGACCAGTAGGGGCTGAAAGCCCTTGGCCGCTAGCGCGTCGGCGAGGCCCGCAAAGCGCTCGGGCGGCCAGCGGCGGCGCGGGTCGGTTGCGCCGGGGTGCAGGGCGACGAGCGGGCGGGCGGCAGAGTAGCCCATTCGGGAGAGGTGCGCGTCGGCCTCCGCTAGGTCTTGCGGGGTAGTCTCGAGCTGTGGATGAAACCGCACGGGCGGTGCGCACCTACCGCCGCCACGACCTCCAACCAGCGCAGCACGTCGTGTTGGAAAAAGGTATAGGGCACGTTGATATCCAAGGGCGGCGCATCCTTCGCCCTCGCGCCCGCCGTGATTCGCGCACCTAAACGCTCTGTGAAGGGGTTCGAGTTGCTACCGCCGCCGTGAAGCTGCACCGCTAGGTCGAAACGTCGCTCCCTCATCGCGCCAAAAAAGGCGTCTACGACTTCAGGTGGGTCGTCGGGGGGCGCTTCGGCTCCGCTCGCGTAGCGCACGCCCGCTATGAGCGGGGCCGTCACGACCTCATCCACTGGAAAGGGTCTGTCTTGCAGCAGCGCTTTGGCTGTGCGCCGCGCCGACGAGTGTGATGTGCGCTTTCGGGTAAGCGCGGCGCAGGGCGAAGAGCGCGGGCTCGGCGACGATGAGGTCGCCCAAGCCGTTCGCACGCACCACGGCGATGCGGTCTATATTCTCCAGAAGAGGTCCGACGTGAAGCATAAGCCCACTGTACTTGGCAAGACGCGCAGCACTGTGTGGGTCAGGTGTCGGTTTTGCGCCCTCAGCACAGCAGACGCGGTAGAGTCTGCGTATGCCTCTCACCGAATTCTTCACTGAGTACCATGTTAAGCAACTGCAACATAACTTACTTGTCACCTCGAGCCCAGTCGAGAAGTCTCGCTTTGTAATCTCAGTCAGAGGAGAAGACGAATGCAGAGATTCTTCGACTCCGCTTCGTGGAGTCTATCCTATAGCTCGCTGTAGGGCTCAGAATGACATGGTCCGTTATATAGCTGACAGTGTACTGAGTCCTCCTTTCGTGTTAAGAACGTGACACGCTCTATAAAACACGCCAGTCAGCGTGCCGCCGCCCTCATCTTCGACATGGACGGGGTGTTAGTGGAAACCACGCCCCACCACAACCGCTCGTGGGAGCTTCTCGCTAAGCAGGGAGAACGTGAGGCTCGAGCTGTCCCACCTAGACGCCCTGCGCAGTCTGAGCCGACGCGACTCGCTCACGACGCTGCTGGACGGACAGACCTTGCCAGAAGATGTCATTATACACCTCTTAGCGGAGAAAAACCGGCTCTACTTGGCGCTCATCGAAGACGCCGAGCCCGAACTCTTGCCGGGCGTGCGCCGCATTTTGGAGGAGGCTAAAGCGGCAAGGGTTCCTTTGGGGTTGGCCTCGAGCAGCCGCAACGCCCGCTTGGTCTGCGAGCGCCTCCAGGTTCGCCCCTTCTTCAGCGCCTTCGCCGACGGCACCGACGTGACGCGCGGCAAGCCCGCGCCCGAGCTGTACGTGCGCGTGGTGCGCGAGCTTGGCCTTCCGGCTTGTCGCTGCTTGGTCGTCGAGGACGGCGCGGCGGGCGTGCGGGCGGCGCGAGGCGCGGGTTGCCGCGTGGTCGGCCTGGGCCCACAGGCGCGGCTGGGCGAGCCCGACGCCATGTTGGAGGGTTTAGGTAGCGTCTCTTTAGAAGCGCTGTTGACCTCGTAGGTGCGCGTCATTTGGAGATGACGAGCGCAACACACACGCCAAGCTCACCCTTCAGGCATCTTTCCGCCTCATTCCCATTTCATTTGCACTGGCCTTTTTGGTACAGTTGACCCATTTTTTTAGGGGTAGTATGGAGTAGAAACTGAGGTCATGACTGTCAGATGTTCGCGGGGGGGGAGTAGCGTGACTAGGGAACAGGTGGTAGAGGTGGCGGCGAGGGTGAGCCGGCGGGCGGCGGACCTGTTGGGTGACCACGTCTGCGTCGTTGACCAGAGCGAGCGGATCGTGGCGGCGAGCGAACCGGGTTTTTCGGGGCGCGTGCTGAGGGACGCTGCCTCGCACATCTTTACGCCACTACGCCTCAACACTTGGGAAGGTCATGTGGTAGTAGGGGCACACGCGGCAGCGTCTAGGGGGCGTATCTCACACCCCCCTCGGCTTGTGCGTGGGGTGCTCGAGCTAATCATCAGCCAAATGACCTTGGAGGGTTTGCAGGGCGGCAGCGACCTTAAAAACACGCTCATTCACGACCTCTTGCGCGGGCATGTCTCGGACGAGGAGAGCATCTACCGCCAAGCCCGCATCTTGGGCATGGACCTCACGCCCCCTAGAGCAGTGCTCCTCATCGGCGCGGAAGCGTATCTAAGGGACGACGCAGCCAGAGCGGACGATATCATCAACAGCGTGGTGCGGTTTTTCCACCTGCCCAACGATACGATTTGCGCCTACATCGGCGCGGGCGAGGTCGCCGTCTTAAAGGCGAGCGACGCGAAGAACTTGGCACCTTGGGCTGAGGACCACAAGGCGTCGGCTTGGGCTGATTTGGGCGCACTCAAGCGGGCGGCGGCGGCCTTGGTGGAGCGCTTGACGACAGATATGGGAGATACAGGCGCTGAGGTGAGCATCGGCATTGGGCGCTACCACCGAGGTCTGCCTGGGCTCGCGCACTCCTACGCGGACGCGAAAGCCGCGCTCTCGCTGGGCCGCCGCTTAGGTCAGGAAAATGGGGTGCACTGCCTCGATTCGGTGGGCATCGCCGCCTTTATCGGCGTGGCGGACGAGCGCACCAAAGCCGACCTCGCGACCTTTTTGCTGAGCCCCCTGGACGACGAGCCCGAGTTGCTGCGTACCCTAACGTGCCTGTTCGAGCACGACTGTCAGCCGAGTGCGGCAGCCAAAGCGTTAGGCGTCCACCGCAATACGCTCTCGTATCGCCTGGAGAAAATAGCCTCACTGACTGGCATGGACCCGAAACGCTTCGACGACGCCGTGCAGATTCGCTTGGCGCTGGTGATGAGGCAACTGCACAAAGGCATGTCGGATAGAATCTCGGATGGCGTGTCCGATAGGATGTCTAGGGAGACGCGCCGCGCCTACACCGTACCGTGCTAGTTAGCGTTAGCAACTCCGAATAACCGTGTAAAACCTGAATAAGCGGGTTACTACTGTGCATCTGCCACGACCTATGGTCTTACTACCTTAGATTTTCAGGCATCTGCCCGATGAACTGCAGTGTGAAGTTTTTTACACTGCACTGTGCTTGCTCCCAAAGGTCGCCTCGCCGTGCTCCGGGCACTCCCTGGACTGGGTGACTTTTTGTGCGCGACGCCAGCGCTCCGGGCGCTCAGGCGCGGTCTGCCACACGTGCACATTACACTGATCGGTTTGCCAGAGCAAGCTGCGTTGTCCTCGCGCTACGGGCTCTGGGACGCCTTCTTGCCCTTCCCCGGTGCGCCGGGCTTGCCCGAAGTACCCTTTGACGCCAAACGGTTAGCGGCGTTCCTGAACACCTACCGAGGCCGCTTCGACGCCGTGCTCCAGCTTCACGGCAGCGGGCCGCAGAGCAACACCTTCGTGCGGGCGCTCGCCGCACCTCTCACCGTAGGCTTCTATCAGAAGGGGCAGGAGAAACCGCCCGGCCCGCACTTCCTGCCCTGGCGCGAGGGCGAGCACGAGGTGCGGCGCGGGCTGCGGCTCTTATCGTACTTGGGTATTCGAGAGGATGAGGTGCGAGACGCAGCGCTGAGTTTCCCGCTTCACGCAGATGACTTCGCTCAGGCGAACGCGCTCAGGCGTAAATACGGGCTCAGGGACTACCTCATCCTCCACCCCGGCGCGGCGAGTGAGGCGAAGCGGTGGCCGCTCGAGCACTTCGCAACCGTCGGCCAGGAGGCGCAGAAACTGGAGCTACAGGTCGTGGTGACAGGGAGCGCAGGAGAGCGCGACCTCGCGCAACGTCTGACGCAGATGTTGCCTGGGTCTATCAACCTCTGCGGCAAGACCGACCTGGGCACGCTCGCGGCGCTCTTAAAGGGAGCGCGGCTGCTCATCTGCAACGATACGGGCGTCTCGCACCTCGCCGCAGCAACCCAGACGCCGAGCGTCGTCATCTTTCTAAAGACCGACCCGGCGCGTTGGGCTCCGCTAGACAGGTCGCGGCATATCGTGATTCAGGCAGGACTCGAGCCACCCACAGCCGTACTAGCCGTCACGCACACACAGCTAGGGAAACTCATATCGGGGGGACACATGGTAAACGCACCATGAACATTCTGACCTGGCACGTCCACGGGGCGTACCTCTACTACCTGACGCGCAACACGCGCCACCGCTACTACCTGCCCGTCAAGGAGGGCGTGCCACCCGGCTACGGCGGGCGACTCGGCAGCGGGCGTTGGGGTGAGCATGTTGTGGACGTGCGGGCGGAAGAGGTCAAAAACCTAGACCTAGACCTCGTCATGTATCAGTCGGCGAAGAACTGGGCTGAGGACCAATACGAGGATTTAAGTCCGACTCAGCGCCGCTTGCCGCGTATCTTCTTGGAGCACGACCCGCCGCAGGGCCACCCCACGAACACGCCGCACCCCGTGGACGACCCCTCTGTCCTACTCGCGCACGTCACCCCCTTCAACGCCCTCATGTGGGACGCGCGGCGCACGCCGACCTGTGTCGTTGAGCACGGCGTTCATATGCCGGAGGACGCGCGGTATACGGGCGAGAAGGCGCGGGGGCTCGTGGTGGTCAATGGCTTGGGCTCGAGGGGTCGCCGCTTAGGACTGGACGTGTTTCAAGAGGTGCGCAAACACGTCCCCTTAGACCTCGTGGGCTACGGCTCGGAAGAGGTCGGCGGTTTGGGCGAAGTGCCGCACGACGAACTGCCCTACTTCGCCGCCCGCTACCGCTTCTTATTCAACCCCATCCGCTACACCTCATTAGGGCTCGCAGTGTGCGAAGCGATGCGCGTCGGACTGCCTGTGGTCGGCTTGGCAACAACTGAGATGGCGACGGTCATCGAGAACGGCGTGTCGGGCTACGTGGATACGGATGTGGGCAAGCTCGTTGAATTGATGCAGCGGCTTCTCGCTGACCCGGAGGAGGCCGCGCGGCTCGGCGCAGGGGCGAAAGAGGTGGCGAAAAAGCGCTTCGGTATGGAGAGGTTTGCGCGTGATTGGGAGGCAGCGTACTCGAGGGCTACTCAACTCGCTACAAGCGTCACCGCCGATGTTGCAGCAAACGCACCCATAAATGAGGAGGTCTCCGCTTGAAGTCCGAACATGCTAATTCGCTCAGAGTTGCGATGATCTCGGATCACGCCTCACCCTTGGCAACCCTGGGCGGCGTGGACGCAGGCGGGCAGAACGTCTACGTGGCCCAACTCGCCAAGCGGCTTGCGGCGGTGGGCGTGCACGTGGACGTGTTCACCCGCCGCACCTGTACGTCGCAACCCGAGGTCGTGCCCTGGGCAGGCGTGCGCGTCGTCCACGTTTCTGCCGGGCCGCCCTGCCCTGTGCCCAAGGAGCGGCTGCTTCCTTATATGGGCGACTTTACAGACTGGATGGAGGCATTTATTGAAAGGGAGGGCGCGTACGGGCTCGTCCACGCCAACTTCTTCCTGTCGGGTCTCGTTGCGGCGGACCTTAAAGAGCGCACGGGTACGCCCTTCGTTGTCACCTTTCACGCCTTGGGTAAGGTGCGGCGGCTCCATCAGGGCGCGGCGGACCTCTTTCCAGACGAACGCTTCGACCTCGAGGCCCGCCTAGTTCGCGAAGCGGACGCCCTCATCGCCGAGTGCCCGCAGGATGTGGACGACCTCACCGGGCTCTACGGCGCGGACGCCTCACGCATCCACCTCATTCCCTGCGGCTTCGACCCCGCCGAGTTCGCGCCGCTGGATAAGAGGGAGGCTCGAGTACGACTCGCTCTACCTCTCGAGCAAAACACCCCGCTCATCCTCCAACTCGGGCGCATGGTCCCGCGCAAAGGGGTTGAAACGGTAGTGCGCTCGCTTACTCACGTTCGAGATGCGCACCTGCTCATCGTAGGCGGCGAGACGGCGGAGCCCGACCCGGTAAAGACGCCGGAAATCGGACGGCTGCAAGAGGTCGCCAAGTCAGTTGACGTGACCTCTCGCGTCCACTTCTTGGGCCAGAAGCCGAGAGATGAACTCCGATACGTCTACGCCGCCGCCGACGTGTTCGTGACAACCCCTTGGTACGAGCCCTTCGGTATTACACCTCTCGAGGCGATGGCCTGCGCCCGCCCGGTGGTGGGCTCCGCTGTGGGCGGCGTGAAGTACAGCGTCGTGGACGCAGAGACCGGGCTGCTCGTGCCGCCTAAAAACCCGGACGCCTTGGCACGTGCTCTTAACCTCTTGCTCGCTGACCCCGAACGCGCCGAGGCGATGGGGCGACGCGGGCGGGCGCGGGTGCTGCGCGACTTCACCTGGGAAGGGGTGGCAGGGGCAATGCGGCGCGTGTACGAAGCGGTAGCACGGCCACTCGAGACACAAATGAGCGAATTCCTGATGCCGCAGACGAATGACGTCTATAACGAGACTCAAAGCGCCGACACTATCGAGCAGAACTTCACGGGCGCGATTCGGGCTTTAGAGCGCTCCCGCACCGCTTTGCGCGAGCCCATCATCCACGCCGCCCGCGTGCTCACGGACTGCTTCGAGCGCGGCAACACGCTCCTGGTGTGCGGCAACGGCGGCTCGGCGGCGGACGCGCAGCACCTAGCCGCCGAACTCGTCGGGCGCTTTCTCGTGCACGGACGGCCCGGCCTGCCCGTCCTATCGCTCAACACCGACACCTCAGTCTTGACCGCCTGGGCCAACGACGTTGGCTTCGCGGACGTGTTCGCCCGACAGGTCCAGGCGCTCGGGCGACCCGGCGACGTGCTCCTCACGATCAGCACGAGCGGCGCGTCTGAGAACCTCGTCCGGGCACTTAATGAGGCGAAGGCGAAAGGGATGACTACGCTAGCGCTGCTCGGCAAGGGCGGCGGCGCGGCGGGCCGACTGGCGGACCTGCCCCTCGTCGTGCCCGAACACCACACGCCGCGCGTTCAAGAGGTGCACACGCTGGTTTTACACCTCTTATGCGAACTTGTGGAGAACGAGATGATGGGCGTATTCAAAGACGCTGTGCGACGGGATGCGGCACTCGAGCCCATCCCCATCACGAACGATTGAGAAGTTAGAAGTTAGAAGCAAGGAGTAAGAAGCTAGAGGTTGCGGCGCGACCTTTACGGCGTAAGTCGGATTCACGAGGAGAAAATAAAATGGCAAACGAACTCAGCGGACAAGTATCTCTTATCACGGGCGGCGGCAGCGGCCTCGGCGCGGCGCTGTGCCGCACCCTAGCGGCAGCGGGCGCACGTGTGGTGTGCGCGGACGTCAACTTAGGGAACGCGGAGCGCGTGTCGAGCGAATTGAGGAACGAAGGGCTGGATGCTCAGCCCATTCACCTCGACGTGCGCGACGACGCGGAGGCTGAGCGCGTGGTGAACGACATCGTAGAGCGCTACGGTCAACTCGATATCTTGATCAATAATGCGGGCACCGACATCACCGTCTCGGTGGAGGAGCTGAACATTGAAGACTGGGACCGCGTGCAGGCGGTCAACCTGCGCGCGCCCTTCGTCTTGTCCAAGCTCGCCCTACCTCTTATGAAAGGGCGCGGCGGCAGCATCATCAACATCACCTCCACCGCCGCCAAGCGCACCTGGGCGAACGCCTCGGCCTACCACGCCTCGAAATGGGGACTCTTGGGACTCTCCCACGCCCTGCACGTCGAGGCGCGGCCCTGCAACGTGCGCGTGACCGCCGTGGTCGCAGGCGGGATGCGCACGCCCTTCATCATGGACCGCTTCCCGGACACCGACCCCGGCCTGCTCCAGGAGCCCGAAAACGTCGCCAAGGCGGTGCTCTTCGCCCTGACGCAGCCCGAAGGGACGGTCGTGCCCGAGTTGACTGTACTGCCGATGCGCGAGACCTCGTGGCCTTAAAGAGTGCTGAGTTTTGAGAGGTGAGGCGTGAGGCCCGCTGTCTTTCTTGACAAGGACGGCACGCTCGTTCGAGATGTGCCCTACAACGTGGACCCTGAACGCATCGTTCTAACTGAAGGTGCGGCGGACGGGGTGCGCAAGCTGCACGCGGCGGGCTTCGCCCTTGTCGTGGTGTCGAACCAGTCGGGGGTCGCGCGGGGCTACTTTGTGGAAGCGGAGCTCGAGGCCGTATGGACGAAATTGCGCGACCTTTTAGGCGTACCCCTCGAGTTTCACTACTGCCCGCATCACCCTGAGGGCCACGCGCCCTACAACGTCGCTTGCGATTATCGTAAACCAGAACCAGGGATGCTCTTGCAAGCGGCGCAGGCGCACAACTTGGACCTCTCTCAAAGTTGGATGGTCGGTGACATCTTGAACGATGTGCAGGCTGGACGGCGAGCGGGCTGCCGGACGGTGCTGCTGGACAACACAGAGAATGGCGGGGGCGAGACGGAGTGGGTTTTGAACCGCGAGAGGTTGCCGCATCACATCGTGAGCACGTTAGCGGAGGCGGCAGAGGTCATTTTAAGCGTGTCAGCATTTCAGCAACAGGTTACGGTTGAAAACCGTTCGCTTTCAGCGATCACCTGTGTCAGCGTGTCAGGAAAACCTGAACTGCTGACTACCTAAATTGCTGACTAGCTTCTTAGGGGGAACATGAACCATCTCAAATTACTCGAGACCTTCCGCCACCGCCGCGTCTTGGTGGTTGGCGAGGCGATGTTAGACCGCTACGTCTACGGCGAGACGCACCGGCTCTGCCGCGAGGCCCCCGTGCCCGTCGTGGCGGAAGCGCGGCGGGCGGGCGTGGCGGGGGGCGCGGCGAACGCGGCGGTGAACGCGGCGGCCTTAGGCGCAAGCGTGACCTTTTTGTCCGTTACGGGTGAGGACGACGACGCGCGGGGGTTAGAAGAGGCACTGAGTACGAGCGGCGTCACCGCCCACCTCATCCGCGACCCGGCGCGGCAGACCCTGGTCAAAGAGCGCATCTTCGCGGGCTCGCAGATGCTCCTGCGGCTGGACCGGGGGAGCACCGAGGACGCTCGAGGCGTCGCTGAAACGGCGCTCGTGAGCGCGTTAGAACGCCTCTGGAGCGGCCACGACGCCGTCATCATCTCCGACTACGGCTATGGTGTGCTGACAGATACGGTTCTAGGGGCGCTCCAACGGCTCCAGAAACGCGCCCCACAAACGCTCGTCGCCGACGCTAAAGACCTGAGCCGCTACCGCGAGGTCGGCGTTCGGGCGGTGAAACCCAACTACGAGGAGGCGTTGCGGCTCCTGCGGCTTGCCCCGCAATCTGAAGGGCGAGCAGCGCAGCTTACGCCTTACGGGAGCGTGCTCTTAGAGCGCACCGGCGCACAGATGGTCGCGCTGACCTTAGACACCGAGGGCTGCACCCTCATCCAGCCGGGCGGCCCACCCTATCGCACCTACGCCCGCGCCCAACCCAACACCCAAGCCACGGGCGCAGGCGACACCTTCGTGAGCGCCCTGACCCTCGCCCTGGCGGGCGGCGCGGAGCCCACAGCGGCGGCGGAGATAGCGGCGGCGGCGGCGGCCATCGTGGTTGGGCGCGGCGGCACGACGACCTGTCCCGTGACAGAGCTGCGCGGCTACCTCTCGGGCGTCTCGAAGCGGCTGCCCTTAGAGGGGCTCCTGGCTCGCCTCGACTACCTGCGCTCGGAAGGCAGGCACGTCGTCTTTACGAACGGCTGCTTCGACATCCTGCACCGGGGCCACGTCACCTATCTGAGCCAAGCCAAGGCGCTCGGTGACGTGCTCGTCGTGGGCCTCAACGCGGACGAGAGTGTGCGGCGGCTCAAGGGCGCGACGCGGCCCGTGAACGTCTTGGAGGATCGCGCCGCCGTGCTCTCCGGCTTGTCCTGCGTGGACCACGTCATCGCCTTTGAAGAGGACACGCCCGAAGCGCTCATTCGCTTTATTAAGCCTAACGTCTATGTCAAGGGCGGCGACTACACCCTGGAGACGCTGCCCGAAGCGCCCTTGGTGCAGTCTCTGGGTGGGCGCGTCGAACTCCTGAGTTATCTGCCCGACCTCTCTACGAGCGGCATCATTGCGCGGGTTCAGACAGGGGTGGGCGTGTCCACTGGGGCGGCGGAGTGAATTGGCAAGCGGAACGCATCCTCGCGGTGCGGCTCGACACCTTGGGCGACGTGCTGATGACGGGACCGGCGGTCCGCGCGTTAGGGCAGGGCGGGGCAGAGGTGACCCTGCTGACCTCCTCGAGAGGTGAAGCCGCCGCCAACCTCTTAGACGTAGAGGTTATGACCTACGACGCCCCCTGGCTCAAAGCGACGGGGAAGCGTGAAGATAGCGGGCCTGACTTGGGGTTCATCCAAACGCTACGTTCCCACCGTTTCGACGCCGCCGTCATCTTCACCACCTACACCCAAAACCCGCTGCCCACCGCGCTGACGCTCTACCTAGCAGACATCCCCTTGCGCCTCGCCCACTGCCGCGAGAACCCGTATCAACTGCTCACGCACTGGGTTCGCGATAGAGAAGAGGTCACGGGCGTCCGCCACGAGGTGCGCCGCCAACTCGACTTGGTGGCGAGCGTCGGATATAGCTTGGAGGACGAACAAATGCGCGTTTCTATTCCCGAAGCGGCGCGGCGGAAGGTGGATGAGGTGTTGCGACCTCTTGACTTACCTCTTAGTCTGGAGAACTGGCTCGTCGTCCACCCCGGCGCAAGCGCTCAGTCGCGGCGCTACCCGCCTGAGAAGTTCGCAGCCGTGTGCGACAGGCTGGCGCGTTCGGGCCTTCAGATCGTCTTCACAGGCTCGCAAAACGAAAGAGAACTCATCGCCGAGATTCAGGCGCGAATGGCCGCTTCTTCTTATGATTTGGCGGGGCGGCTCGAGCTACCCCAGCTCGCCGCCCTCCTGGAACGCGCCCCCTTGCTGCTTGCCAATAACACCGGCCCTGTTCATCTTGCAGCAGCGGTAGGCACGCCAGTCGTGGACCTCTACGCGCTCACCAACCCGCAGCACACCCCGTGGGGCGTGCCCTGCCACGTGCTCTACGAGGATGTGCCGTGCCGCTTCTGCCTCAAGTCGGTCTGCCCGGAGGGTCATAACGGCTGCCTGCACTGGGTCACGCCGGAGTGCGTGGTGGCGGCGGTGCTCGAGCTTCTAGGCACCTCTCCCTCCCCCAACTATTTGCCTATTACTTTGGACCCCGAACCGGAGCCTGTACTAGATTCTGTGCGCGAAGAGGTCAAGGCGTGATCGACGTGCTCATTCCAACCTGCGAGCGCCCCGCCGCCCTAGCGACGACGCTGGCGACCTTGGCAGCGCAAACCCACAGGGACTTCCGCGTCATCGTGTCCGACCAGAGCGAGACGAGCGTCTTTGAGAGGGGTGAGGTGCGTGCGGTGATTCGTTGGTTGGCGCACCGGGGCGTCCCCGTTCAGGAGCACCGCCACTTGCCCAAGCGTGGCGTCGCGGAGCAGCGGCACTTTTTGTTAGGGTGCTCGAGTGCTCCCCACGTCCTGATGCTAGACGACGACGTGCTCTTAGAGCCCTGGGTGCTGAGCCTCTTGCAGCGCGTCCTCTTAGAGCAGAGGTGCGGCTTCGCCACAAACGCCTTTATTGGCCTGTCCTTTAAGGGGGACGAGAGGTCGCACGAACAACCCTTAGAACTCTGGCACGGCCCCGTCCGCCCCGAGCGCATCACCCCTGAGAGTGACGCCTGGTGGCGTTTTAAGCTGCATAACGCGGCTAACTTGATGCATGTGCAAGAGCGCTTAGGCGCGACACTTGAGTCCCCCATCTTGTACAAAGTCGCGTGGGCGTCGGGCTGCGTGCTTTTCGGCAGACAGGAACTTTTGGACGTAGGCGGCTTCGCGTTCTGGCAGGACTTGCCGCCCGAGCACGCGGGCGAGGACGTGTTGGCGCAACTCCGCGTGATGGCGCGGTACGGCGGCTGCGGCGTGATGCCCTCGGGTGTCTATCATCAGGAACTACCTACGACGGTGACGGACAGGCGTGTGGACGCGCCGCAAGTGCTGAGCGTGGACGTATGAAGAGGTCTGACTTTAGGCGTGTCCTCTTCACCGAACTTTTAGGCGGTATCGGCGACCTCATTATCGCACTCAGCGCGATTCACGCGCTTGCTCAGACCTATCCAGAGGCTGAACTGTCGGTGCTGACTTTCGCGCCGGGGGGGACACTTTTGGAGGATGATCCACGCGTTGCACAGGTGCTTTACGCGGATAAGGACGACCCTGCCAGCAGCGTGCAAGGGGTCTTGAACGCGCCCTATGACCTTCCCTACGATCTCATCGTTTGTGACACGAACCACAGCGGTATCCCTGAGCTTATCGAAGGTTACAGTGAAGCGAATGGCGTAAAAACAGTGACGAACCTCTGGCGCAAACCGCCGGACAACGAGCGCGTCGGCGAGCGTTTCGTGCGGCTGTTGAGGCGAGACGGCGTAATTGGTGAGGTGGAGACGACATCGCACCTCTTCGTGGGTGAGGGGGCGCGGGCGGAGGCTCGAGCCTCTCTAGCACACCTGCCTCGGCCTCTCGTCTTCCTCTGCCCGGAAGCGGGTATGACGATCAAGGCGTGGCCGCCGGAGCGTTTCGTCGCTTTAGGGCGGTGTTTACAAGAGGTGTGCGGTGCGGGCCTCGTTATCGTCGGGCTGGGTAACGCCGCCACGCAGGTCGCTGCCAAATTGAGCGCCCATCACTTGACGGGCGACCTGCGCAAACTCGCCGCCGCGCTCGCCTGCGGCGACCTTATGATCGCTGCCGACACTGGCCCTGCCCGCATTGCCGCCGCCGTCGGCACGCCGACCTTGACCCTCTTCGGACCCGCCTGGGCCGGGCGCTACGGGCAAGCGCCGCCGCACGTCAACCTGCAAGGCTACCCAGCGTGCCCGGAGCGCATACCCGCCAACTTCACCGAGCAAGCCTGCTGGTACGCGGGCACGTGCCCGCTGGGACTGGGCTTCGACACCTGTTTGGAAACGCTCTCGGTCGAAGCGGTATTGAGGGAGGCAAAAGCCCTCCTGAAGCGTCTATGAATCTGGTGCTTAGGTGACTTGGAGGGACGCCAAGCGCATCCTCGCCGTGCGTTTAGACAACATGGGCGACGTGGTGATGACCGGCCCTGCTCTACGCGCTATCAAGGAGACCGCACCCGAGGTTCACCTCACCCTCTTAGCGAGCCCCGCCGGGGCCAAGGCCGCGCCACTCCTGCCTTGGGTGGATGAAGTCATCCCCTGGCGCACGCTGTGGCAGGACCTGGGCCGCCTGGACTTCGACCCGCAACGCGAGTTAGACCTCATCACCCTCTTGCGGAAAGGTCGTTTTGATGCCGCCATTATCTTCACCTCGTTCAAGCAGACGCCGCACCCCGCCGCTTACGCTTGCTATTTGGCGGGCATCCCGCTTCGCGTGGGCGAGTCCAAGGAGTGGGGCGGCGGCGTCTTGAGTGATGAGGTCACCCCGCTGCCGGACACGGCGCATCAGGTTGAGCGCAATTTGCACCTGGTCGAGTCGGTGGGCTTTCGCGCACTTAATCAACAGGTGGATAGGCAGCTCGAGCTTCACCTCCCCACCGAAGCCTTGCAAATTGCCGAGTCTCTCCTAAACGAGCCCTACCTCTTACTCAACCCCTGGACAAGCTGCCCCTCGCGCAACTACGACTTGGGGCGCTTCGCCGACGCTGCCGTCGCGCTATCTAAAGAGACTGGGCTTAGCGTCGCCGTTACGGGCGTCGCCGGGGACCGTGAGCGCACCCAACCCCTCTTCGACGCGCTGGGCGAACGCGCCCGCGACCTCATGGGCAAGACTGACTTTCCTACCCTCGCCGCACTGGTGGAGCACGCCGCGCTCGTCCTGACCAACAACACCTCGGTGATGCACCTAGCCGACGCGACGCGCACGCCTTTAGTCGTGCTCTTCGCTGGAACTGAGCTACCTTGCCAGTGGCAGCCGAGGGCGACGCGGTTCAGGCTTCTGCACCGCGTGACCTCTTGCAGACCGTGTTATGCGTTTGAGTGTCCGTATAACCTCGAGTGCCTAGACATCCCTCCGAGTGAGGTAGTAGAGGCGGGGCTGGCGCTCCTTGCTGACTAAGCTCACGCCGTTCTACCTATCTCGTTTTTGTTTAACTCTCAGAAGATGAGCGTGAAGCCAAGCAACACAATTGCGACGTTGATGAGACGCTCGAGCCCCCGTTGTGGCACGCGCTTCGCGAACTTATGTCCCGCAAAAATAGCCGCCGCCGTAAGGGGGACAGCAAAAACGTAGAGCCGCCACACCTCTTGGGTCCAAAGCCCGGCAACCCCGTGAGAGGTGGCAATCAGCAGACTCGTCACGATGAAGTAGCCCTGCAAGCTCGCCTTGAAGACCTCGGGCGGCCACCGCCGCAGCCCGCCGTAGAGCACCGCCACCGGACCACTCACGTTATACGCGCCGCCGAACAGCCCCGAGATGACCCCGAGAACAAAGGTGAGCGCGGGGTGGCGCAAAGCAGGTAAGGCAGGACGTGTCAACTTGAAAAGACCGAACGCGACCAACACAACGCCCAACGTCACGATGAGCCCGTCTCCGCTAAGTCGCGTCAGCAGAAACGCCCCAAGCGGGATGCCCACCGCCGACGCGCCCAAGAAGGGGAGGATGCTGCGCATGTCTATCTTTTGCCAGGAGAGAAACAGCATTATCACGGCGTTGGAGATGCCCAGCAGACCGACGAGCGGCGTCGCTGTCTCTAAACCCACGACCAGCACGAGCAGCGACATGGCGATGAGCGCGTCGCCGAAACCCACCGTCGCCCGAACAGCGGCGGCTAGGGTGACAATGAGGAGTACGGCAAGGTCGGCTGAGGGCATCAAGAGGTATCGTAGCTCGAGGAGATTCCCTAACTATGTCTGATATTCCCACCACCATGAACGCCCTGCAACTCTCTGCCTATGAGGGGTTGGACGGGCTCGAGCTTGTCGAAAAAGAGGTACCTAGACCGCAGCAAGGACAGGTGCTCGTCAAGGTCGAAGCGGCGGCGGTGAACCCGTCTGATTTGATGTTCATGCGCAACTTGTACGGCTTCAGCAAACCTCTGCCCACCGTGCCGGGGTTCGAGGCGAGCGGCGTGGTCGTGGCGGGTGAAGGAGCCTACGCCAAGTGGCTCGTCGGCAAGCGCGTGGCCTGCGGTGTGCAGCAAAAAGGGGATGGGACGTGGGCACAGTACGTTTTAGTGGACGCGATGATGTGCTTGCCGCTTCTCAAACGGGTGAGTCTGGAACAAGGCGCGATGCTCTTGGTCAATCCCTTCACCGCGTGGGGTCTAGTGGAGAGCGCGCGGCAGGGCGAACACCGCGTTGTGGTGCAAAGCGCCGCCGCGAGCGCCTTGGGTCGGATGATTTTACAACTCGGTAAGAGGTTCAAGCTGCCAATGATTCACGTGGTGCGGCGCGACGAGCAAGTTGAATTGCTGAGAGGTTTAGGGGCAGAGCACGTGCTGAACAGCAGCGACGCTAACTTCGATGACGAGCTTAAAGAGGTCTGTCACGAACTCGGCGCAACCCTCGCGTTTGACGCTGTAGCGGGTGATATGCCACAACGACTCCTCAACGCGATGCCGCGCAGCAGTAAGGTCCTCGTTTACGGTGCGCTGTCCGAGGAGCCTGTGCGCATGGACCCGAGAGGTCTCATCTTTGAGGATCAACGTGTCGAGGGCTTTTGGCTCTCGGACTACCTCGAGAATCTAGCCCTGCCCAACTTCCTGCTGCGCACGGTGCGGGTGCAACGCGCTCTAGGGACAGACTTACGCGCAGACATTCGGGGGCGCTACACTTTGGATGAAGCTGTGAAGGGTATGAAGACCTACGAGCAGGAGATGACGAGCGGCAAAATCCTTCTGACACCGAACGCAAATTGACATCAAAGCGGGCTGACCTCTTGCTTTTCCTGAAATCCAGTCAAGCTGGTTATGTAATCTCGCGTAGCGAACGAACAGTGCTGACTCGCTGAAATGCTCCTACCTCTAACCTCTCCTCTGTCACTAATCTAACCAACGACAAACAACCCCGCAATTGCCGCGCTCATCAGATTCGCCAGCGTCGCCGCTGCCACGGCGTAAAGTCCTAAACGGGCAATGTCGGCGCGTCTCGAGGGCGCAATCCCGCCGAGCCCACCCAAGAGAATCGCCAACGACGCGAAGTTGGCAAAGCCCGTCAAGGCAAAGGTGATGATCGCTTCCGTGCGCGTGCCGAGCGTGCCGAGAATGTCCTGAAAGGCGATAAAGGCTACGAACTCGTTCACGACAATTTTTTGCCCGATGAAGTTACCCGCCAAAGGTGCGTCCGCCCAAGGCACGCCGATGACAAAGGCTAAGGGCGCGAAGAGGTAGCCTAAGAGGAGTTCGAAGGAAAGTTCAGGAAAGCCGAACAACCCGCCGATACCGCCCAAAAGTCCGTTGATAAGCGCAATCAAGCCGACAAACGCAAGCAGCATCGCGCCGACGTTAAGCGCGAGTTGGAGACCATCCGACGCCCCTCGCGCCGCCGCGTCAAACACGTTAGCAGCGTCAGCAGCGCTCTCTGCACTCTCGTCCTCCCTGGCCTCCGTCTCCTTGTCAACCTCATCTTTTTTCGTAGCGTTCACGGACCCATCCTCGGATGGGTCTACCTTGTCGTCAGACTCCTTGGCATTGACTTCGGGGATGATCAGCTTAGCGAATAAAAGACCCGCTGGCGCGGCCATGAAGCTCGCGGCGATGAGGTACTCGAGCCTTATCCCCAACTGCGCGTACCCCGCCAAGACCGAGCCCGCCACCGACGCCAGCCCGCCCACCATCACCGCGAAGAGTTCGGACTCGGTCATCTTGGCGATATAGGGGCGCACCGTTAAGGGTGCTTCGGTCTGTCCGACGAAGATATTGGCGCTCGCCGAGAGCGATTCGGGGCGGCTCGTGCCGAGAAGTTTGGCGAGTGCGCCGCCCAAAAGCCGCACCACCCACTGCATGACGCCCAAGTAATAAAGCGTTGCAATCAAGGACGAGAAAAAGATGATAATCGGCAAGACCTGAAAGGCGAAGACCGTCCCTAGATTCTGGCTGATCTCCGAATTTGGAGAGGTCAAGCCACCAAAAAGGAAGTTGATCCCTTCATTCGCGTAACCGATGACGTTCTGCACACCTCCTGACACCGCTTGAAGCGCCTGTCGTCCCAAGGGCCAGCGCAGCACGATAAAGCCGAACAAGACCTGAATGGCGAGCGCACCCAAGACCGTGCGCGGGCTGATGCTGCGCTTGTGCTTGGAGAGCAAAAAGCCTAGAGCGAGTAGCGTCGCCATGCCTAAGAGACTGATCAAGCGTTCCATAGCCGCCTCCTCAAACGTTAGCCGAGCCTAACACGGCACGCTAAAACGCTTGCGGGAGCGGATGAGCCTTCGTAACATGTTCTCGAGCCCTACCGAGGAAAGGCGCTAAGAACAAACTTGCGGTAAACTCACCCTACTTCACAAGATTGAGGGGAGACCGATGAAAAAGTTCTGGCTACTTTTGCTCGCGCTGTGCATACTCTCGAGCGCTCTTTCGGCAACAGCGCAAGAGGGCGACACCGCCCGCATCCACTACACCCGTTCCGACGGCGTTTACGACGGCTGGCGGCTCCACGTGTGGGAGGACACCACGCAGCCAACTGAGTGGGAGAATGGCTTAGAAATTTCTGGCGAGGATGAGTACGGTGTCTATTGGGATGTCGGGCTCACCGAGGATGCGCAAACGCTCAATTTTATCATCCACAAGGGCGACGAGAAAGACCCCGGTCCCGACATGAGCCTCGAGGTTGACGAGATGGGACAAGAGGTCTGGCTCGTGTCGAGCGATGCGACGCTCTATACTGAGCAGCCGAGTGGTGAAGAGGTGGCGGCCTCTGCGGGCGACCTGAGTACCTCTCGAGCCCATTGGCTTCGTAGAGATACCTTAGCGCTAGACGTAAGCAATCTAGCAGAAGACGCGCAGTTCTCGCTCGTTCATGCGGCGGACGCGGGTTTGGATTTGGAGAATTTAGAGTCGAGTGAAACCTTTCCGCTGAGCTTGGATGAAAACGGTCTAAGTCAAGAGGTTAGGGAGGACGTTCCGCACCTGGCTGAGTATGGGCGGCTCGAGCTAGAAGGTACCTCCAACGTTCCCGAACTTCTAAAAGGTCAACTCGCGCTCGTGGTGAGAGACGCTGAGGGCAACCTCTTAGACGCGACGGGCGTGCAGATTCCGGGCGTCTTGGACGACCTCTACGCTGAAGCTGCGTACGACGAACCTCTCGGCGTCGTGCGGGACGGAGACGCGCCGAGCGTGCGCGTGTGGGCTCCGACGGCGCAAAACGTTCGGCTCCACCTCTTTGCGAGTCCTGATGAGGAAGCAGCTCGAGTTTTGGATATGACCTTTGACGATTCAACAGGCATCTGGAGCGTGACGGGCGACCCTAGTTGGAACGAGCAGTATTTCCTCTTCGAAGCGACGGTCTACGCCCCCACCACGCAGCAGATTGAAACCAACCTCGTCACCGACCCGTATTCGCATAGCTTAGCGCAAAACAGCACGCACTCGCAGATTGTGAATTTGGATAGTCTCGAGCTTCAACCGGAGGGATGGGCAGAATTGGAGAAACCCCCGCTCATCTCGACCAGAGACAGCACCTTGTACGAACTCCACATGCGCGACTTCAGCGTGGGCGACGAGAGCGTACCCGAAGAGGAGCGGGGCACGTATTTAGCCTTTACCCATCCTGACTCAAACGGTATGACCCACCTCAAATCACTCGCTGAAGCAGGCTTGACCCACCTTCACCTCTTGCCGACCTTCGATATCGCCACCATTAACGAGGACAAGTCCGCGTGGAGGGAGCCCGAGGGCGACCTCTCGTCGTTTGGTCCTGCGTCGGAGGAACAGCAAGCCGCCATCAGCGAAGTCCGTGAGCAAGATCCCTTCAACTGGGGCTACGACCCCTATCACTACACCGTCCCCGAGGGAAGTTATAGCACGGAGCCGATGGGTACACCGCGAATCGTGCAGTATCGCGAGATGGTGAAAGCGCTCAATGAAGCGGGCTTGCGGGTGGTGATGGACGTCGTTTATAACCACACCAACGCCAGCGGACAAAATGAGCGCTCGGTGCTGGATAAGGTCGTCCCCGGCTACTACCACCGCCTCAACTTAGAAGGTGAGGTCGAGACCTCGACGTGCTGTCAAAACACTGCGACTGAGCACAAAATGATGGAAAAACTGATGGTGGACTCGCTGCTAACGTGGGCAAAGGAGTACAAGGTGGACGGCTTCCGCTTCGACTTGATGGGGCATCACATGTTGGCGAACATGGTCGCCGTCAAGCAAGCGCTGAACGCGCTGACGTTAGAAGAGGACGGCGTAGATGGTAGGAATATCCTTCTCTACGGCGAGGGTTGGAACTTCGGCGAGGTCGCGGACGGGGCGAGAGGGATCAACGCGACGCAACTCAATACGGGCGGCTTAGGGATTGCCACCTTTAACGACAGACTGCGCGACGCGGTGCGCGGGGGTGGGCCGTTCGACGAGGGCACGGACCTCATTGCGAATCAGGGGTTGATCAATGGGCTCTTTTATAGTCCGAACGCGCAAGTTGAAGCGTCCGAAGCGGAACAGCAGAGCGCTCTTCTACAAGCTGCCGACCAGATTCGCGTCGGGCTGACCGGGAACTTGTCGAGCTACACCTTTCAAAACGCTAGAGGTCAAGAGGTCAGCGGCGCGTCAGTGGACTACAACGGCTCACCCGCAGGCTACGCCGAAGCGCCGCAAGAGGTCGTAACTTACGTCTCGGCGCACGATAACCAGACGCTCTGGGACAACAACCAGTACAAGCATCCGGCTGACCTCTCTCTGGATGAGCGCGTAAGAGCGCAAAACATGGGCCTTAGCATCGTCGCCCTCTCGCAAGGCGTTCCCTTCTTTCATGCGGGCAGCGAGTTGCTGCGCTCAAAATCGTTAGACCGCGACTCGTACAATTCAGGCGACTGGTTCAACAAGTTGGACTACAGCTACGGGAGCAATAACTGGGGCGTGGGCTTGCCGCCCGCCGAAGCGAACGAAGACAATTGGAATGTGATGACCCCGATACTGGCAGGGCGCGACGCCCCGGAGAGGGCGCACATCGAGAGGTCAGCCGAACATCTAAGGGAGATGCTCGCCATTCGCCAAAGCTCGCCCCTGTTTCGCTTGGAGAGCGCTGAGGCCGTACAAAATCAGTTGACCTTTCACAATACGGGGACGGAGCAAGTACCTGGCGTGATTGTGATGGAACTGAGTGGGAACGGCTCGGATACACAAGGTGACTACGAACGTATTCTCGTCGCCTTTAACGCCACGGATGAGGTGCAGCGTTTAGACCTTCCTGACCTCTCCGACGCAACCATGCAGCTTCATCCAGTGCAGCAAGCGAGTGCGGATGAAAGGGTGAAGGACTCGAGCTTGGGGGCCGGCTCCCTCAGCGTACCTGCTCGCACAACTGCTGTCTTCGTCGAGTGAGGTGTGTTCAGACTGTAGCGAGCGAGGTTCAATGATTTTGGATATATCGAATGCATTAAGCAAGAGGTTCGGAGCATGAATCTGCGCCCTACTTTGGATTTGAAATGACGCTGCTCCTCTACTTCCTTTCATTGGCTGGACTCATCTTTTTGCTCATTCTCATCGTCTCACTCGGCCCTAAGCCGCGTAATGACCGCGACTGGCAAGTCGATTACGAGGTGCTGCCGCGCATCGACATCAGAGATGAAGAGGTCACAGTTCACGACTTGCGCGACTTTCGCTATAGCAAAACGGAGGTGGAAGTTGCGTATGACACGCGGACCTATGACTTGGCGAAGCTCGAGTCCCTCTGGCTCGTCCTCGAGTCCTTTAGCCGCATGGAAGCGGTGGGGCACACGCTGCTGAGTTTCGGCTTTAGCGACGGAGAGTATCTAGCCGTCTCCATCGAGGCGCGGCTCACTAAGGGGGAGCGCTACGACCTCTTGCGCGGACTTTTTCGCTCCTTTGAACTCATCTACCAATTCGGCAGCGAGCGCGACTTCATCGCCCGCCGCACGACCTACCTGGACCACGACGTCTACCTCTACCCGGTTCGCGCCGCGCCCAGGGTGACGCGGCAACTCCTTTTAGATTACCTCTACGCTGCCGACACGCTCACGCAGCAGCCGCGCTTCTACAACACGCTCTTCGACAACTGCACGGGTGGCATCGTCAAACACGTGACCAAGGTGGACCCCTCGGCGCTGTCGCGCTATACCGTCGCCCAGGTCGCGCCGGGCTGGTCGGACCGCGTGCTCTACAGCAAAGGGCTGATCTATACCGAGTTGCCTTTTGAAGCGTTGCGTGCGCACTTCAATGTTAAGGAGAAGGCGACAGCGTTTGCGGCTGATCCTGACTTTTCGCAGAAGATACGGGAGGGATTGTAGAAGGCTTCACTTTTGGGTCAGCTTATAGATTGCGTTTCCTGCATCATCCGAAATGTACATCGCGCCGCTCGAGTCCACCGCCACATCCACCGGACGCCCCCAAGAGGTCTGCGCTTCCTCGTTTAGCCAGCCACTCACTAGGTCAACCTCTTCTCCCGGACGCCTGTCCTTGAAGGGAAAGTGCGCGACCTTATAACCCGTTTTTTCCGTACGGTTCCACGAGCCGTGATAGGCGAGCGCCGCGCCTTGACGGTAGGGTTCAGGGAACGCCGTGTCATGTAAGAAGAGAAAGCCGAGCGGGGCCGAGTGCGCCTGAATCCCCTTGTCAATTCGAGTCGCGCTCTCGCAGTCGAGTCGCTCGCCGTTCGCATTGAGCGTGACCTCTCGGTCAAATGGCATGAGGTCGTAACCACTTTCTGTGTCCGGGTTTGGGTTACAGAAGGGCCAGCCGTAATTGCCGCCCTCTTCAACGCGAGTAAACTCGTCGGGCGGATGATTGTCCACATAGCCCTGTATAACCTCTCCGTAATCGTCGCTCCCGTCGCCGTCAAAGTCATCGTGAAAAGGGTATGGGAGATTGTCGCGGTTATTCACTGTGACCCACAGTTCATCTTCAGCCGTAGGTAAGAAGTCTAATCCTTCGGCGTTGCGCAGTCCTTCAGCAAAAAGTTCGCCGCCCGACCCGTCCGCGTTGTAAAGGTAAATCGCGCCGCGCACGGGGTCGCTCTGGGTGTCTTCTATGCAGGCGTTGCAAGCGGAGGCGATGGAGACGTAGAGGTCATTCCCTTGTAGCGCAATATTCTTTAGCTGATGCCCGTAGGAACCTTTTAGCTCCGTATTCGAAGCGTCGGGTAGCCCTGAAACCACAACCTCTGGCTCGCCTGCGATGATTGATGCGGGGTCGTAAATATAGCGGTTGACCTGGTTGGAGCCTGCAACGTAGAGGTACGTCTCACCGCCTAGCTCGTGAAAGACCATGTCGTGCGCCAGCCGCAAATCCGTGAGGTAGTCAAACTGCTCGCCGCCGCGCAAGAGGATGACCTTGTTTTTGGAGGGCTGTGAGACGAGCAGGTCGCCGTTTGGGGTAACGGCTAAGAAACGGGCTCGCTCGACTCTAGCAAAGACCTCTATCCCAAACCCAGCCGGAACCTCTAAGCGCCGCGCCACGTCAAAAGGTGGGCTGCGCATCGTTTCGGGAACATCAACCGTGACCGAGACAAGCTCATTACTCGGCTGAGCGGATGGCTCAGGTTCTTCTGAGGGCGAGCAGCTAAAAAGCGTGAACAACAGCATGAGCGCGAAAAGACGTTTCATCCCCTTATTTTACACCTCTTCGTTCTTCTGATGGTTTTTGGGTAAATCGGAAGCAAATTAAGGAGGGCGTTTGAAAGGTGAAAGGACTCGAGTCCATCACCCTTTCTACAAACGTGTGAAAATTTTTACTAAAGCGCAGGAACATGCTGAGACAGCCTCACCTCAATATTGACGTGAGCCCCATTATACGCTAGGCTTAGCTTTAATCAATCTGCTCAAAGCCGTCCGCTTAACCCTCAGGTCCGACGAGGACTAACCTCTAGGGACCGACCTCTTTCCAATCTCTACAGATACTGGAGGAAAAATGAAAGTAGCGGGTTCACATACCATCGCCGCGCCTAGAGAGCAGGTTTGGCACATGCTCCAAGACCCGGACGTGCTCGCCAAAGCCACGCCCGGCGTCCAGGAGATGGAGCGTGAGCGCGAGGATTTTTACCGCGCGGTGCTTAAACTCGGCATCGGTCCGGTTAAAGGAGAGTTTTCCGGTCACGTCGAGGTGACGGAAAAGCACCTTCCCGATTCATTGACCTTAGCAGTTGATGGCTCGGGTGGTCCGGGCGGGGTGAAGGCGGTGGGGGTGTTGAGGCTCGAGGAAGCTGCCAGCGGCACCATCGTCCACTACGAAGGCGAGCCGCAGATTTCCGGGCGCTTAGCGTCTGTAGGCGCGAGACTCGTCAGCGGCGTCGCCAAAAAGCTCGCCGGGCAATTTTTCGAGAGCGTCAGCAAACAAGCGCAAGACTATCCAACCTCAACAAGTACACCACCCATCAGTCCAGCGGTCAAACCAGCCTAAAGGAGCTTAGATGAGTCAAGTCAACCTCACCGTCAACGGGAAGAGCTATACAAAAGAGGTCGAGCCGCGCACGCTCTTGGTCCACCTCATCCGCGACTCTCTGGAACTCACCGGTACGCACGTCGGTTGCGACACGAGTAGCTGCGGCGCGTGCACGGTCATGCTGGACGGTCTCGCCGTCAAATCCTGCACCATCCTCGCGGTGCAAGCCCATGAATCCGAGGTTCAGACCGTCGAAGGCTTAGCCAAGGGCGACGAGCTTCACCCATTGCAAGAGGGCTTTTGGGAGGAGCACGGTTTACAGTGCGGCTTCTGCACGCCCGGCTTTTTAATGACCGCCGTGCAGCTTTTGGAACGCAACCCTAACCCATCTGAGGACGAGATACGCGAGGGCTTAGAGGGGAATTACTGCCGCTGCACGGGCTACCACAACATCGTCAAAGCGGTGCAGTATGCGGCGAATAAGATGCAAACGTCGCAAGAGCAGGCAGTCGCGGCGGATTAGGAAGTTGAAAGAGAAAAGGACTGAGGACTGAGTAAAAGACTTTGCTACTCAGCACTCAGTCCTCAGCACTCAGTCCTCAGTCCTTCCTTAAAAGGAGTTTCAAATGAGCGAAAAATACTTTGGCAAGGCGGTCAAGCGTACCGAAGACCCTAAGTTTATCAAGGGTGAAGGGCGCTATACCGACGACATCAACCTGCGTGGGCAAGCCCACGTCATCATGGTACGCAGCCCGTACGCGCACGCGAAGATTAAGAGTATTGACCCCAGCGAAGCACTAGCGCACCCCGGCGTCATCGACGTGATTGTGGGGCAAGAACTCTTGGACGCGGGCATCGGCTCGATTCCGGCGGGCTGGCTCTTGCCCGACATCAAAACGCCGCCCCACTACGCGATTGCGACGGACAAAGCGCGGTTTCAAGGTGAAATCGTCGCGGCTATTATCGCGGAGAGCGTGGTTGCAGCGGAGGACGCGGTTGATTTAGTCAAGGTTGACTACGAGCAACTTCCCGGTGTCGCGTATGCGGATAGAGCCTTAGAGGACGACGCCCCGCTTCTCCACGAAGACGCGCCCGGCAACCAATGTTTTAACTGGACCATCGGCGACAAGGACGAAACGGACGCGAACTTCGGTAAAGCGGCGCATACGGTGAGCATCCGCTTGCGCAACAACCGCCTCATCCCCAACGCCATCGAGCCGCGTGCGTCCTTAGCCGACTACAATCCCGGCACGGAGGAATACACGCTCTACACGACCTCGCAGAACCCGCACGTACACCGTCTGATTCTAGCCGCGTTCGTGATGAGCATCCCCGAGAACAAACTGCGCATCATCAGCCCTGACGTGGGCGGCGGCTTCGGCTCGAAGATTTTTCAGTACCCGGAAGAGGTCGTCGTCCTCCACGCCTCGAAAAAGCATAAACGCCCCATCAAGTGGACCGCCAAGCGAAGTGAGAGCTTTCAGACCGACTCGCACGGACGCGACCACCACACCACGGCGGAGATGGCGACGGACGAGAACGGCAAAATCTTGGGCGTGCGCGTCCATACGGACGCCAACTTGGGCGCGTACTTGACGCTCTTCGCGCCCGCCGTGCCGACCTACCTCTACGGCTGCCTCCTTTCGGGAACATATCAAGTCCCTGCCATCTACTGTGAGGTCAACGGCGTATTCACCACGACGACGCCCGTAGACGCCTACCGTGGCGCAGGACGCCCGGAAGCGACCTACGTCATCGAGCGGTTGATGAACCGCATGGCGATAGAACTTGACGAGGACCCCGCCGAGTTCCGCCGCAAGAACTTCATCCAGCCCGACCAGTTTCCGTATCAGACACCCGTCGCGCTCGCCTACGACAGCGGCGAATACGAGCGGGCACTGGACAAGGGGCTCGAGATGGTCGGCTACGAAGACTTCAAGCGTGAACGCGACGAAGCCCGCAAAGAGGGACGCTACTTGGGCATCGGCTTCTCGTGCTTCGTCGAGGCGTGCGGCTTAGCGCCCTCCTCGCTCGTCGGCAGCATCGGGGCGCAAGCTGGGCAGTGGGAAAGCTCGCTGGTGCGCGTCGCGCCCACCGGCATGATCGAGGTTTTCACCGGCTCGCACAGCCACGGACAAGGACACGAGACCTCCTTTGCGCAAATCGTCGCCGACGAACTCGGCGTGCCGATGGAGAATATTCAAGTCGTCCACGGCGACACGGGCAAGATGCCCTTCGGTTGGGGGACGTACGGCAGCCGGAGCGGTCCGGTTGGCGGCAGCGCGGTCATCAACGCAACTAGAAAAGTCAAAGATAAAGCGCAGAAAATCGCGGCGCACCTCTTGGAAGCAAGGGAGGACGACCTCGAGTATGAAGACGGCACCTTCCGCGTCAAAGGCTCGCCGGACAACTCGGTGGGCTTCGGGGATGTCGCCCTGCAAGCGTATTTGGCGCACAACTACCCTGACGATTTGGAACCGGGCTTAGAAGAGACCGCCTTCTTCGATCCGACGAACTTCACCTACCCCTTCGGCACCCACATCGCGATGGTCGAAATCATGCCCGACACGGGCGAGGTCAAATTGGTGCGCTACGTCTCGGTAGACGACTGCGGCAACCTCATTAACCCTTTGATCGTCGAGGGACAAGTCCACGGCGGCATCGCGCAGGGTGTCTCACAGGCTCTTTTGGAGAACGCCGTCTACGACGATAACGCCCAACTCCTCACCGGCTCATACATGGACTACGCCTTGCCCAAAGCCTCTCACTTGCCCTCCTTCGAAATCGATCACACCGTCACCCCCGCCCCACAAAACCCGCTGGGCGTCAAGGGCGTCGGCGAAGCGGGCTGCATCGCGAGCACCGCAGCCGTAGCCAACGCCGTCACAGACGCACTCCAACCCTTCGGCATCACCCACATGGACATGCCGATGAGTGCGCCGCGGGTGTGGCAAGCGATGCAGGACGCAGAACTCGCGCAGGCAGCCGATTAAAAAGACTATCCCCCCACCGTCCCCCGTTGACGCTCGCGCTCAACGTCCCCCCTCGAGGGGGGACCGAACGAGCAAAGCGTCGTTCAAGGGGGGCGGGGTTCAGGAGACCCCATGCACCCAGCCAGTTTCACCTACCACACGCCTACCTCCGTAGACGAAGCGCTCAGCTTGATGCGCGAATTTGATGACGCCAAACTTCTCGCAGGTGGGCACAGCCTGATGCCGACGATGAAGCTGCGCCTCGCCACGCCCGCGCACCTCATCGACATGCGCAAACTGCGCGGCGACTTGCAGTACGTCCGTGATGAGGGCGACCACATCGCCATCGGCGCACTCTCGACGTACTACCAAGTCGAGAGTCATGAGCTTATCAAGACAAAGGTGCCCCTGTTGGAGCAACTCATCAACAACGTCGGCGACTTACAGGTGCGCAACTGCGGCACCTTGGGCGGCGCGATTGCGCACGCGGACCCAGCAGGCGACCCACCTGCGGCGATTTTGGCATTAGGCGCTGAAATGGTCATTCGCGGTGCGGATGGCGAGCGCACCGTGAGCGCAGGTGAATTCTTCTTCGGCTTCTTCGAGACCGCCGTGCAAGAGGGTGAAATCCTCACCGAGATTCGCGTGCCCGTGCAGAAGGGCGGCTCGTCGTACCAAAAGATGCGTCACCCGGCGTCGGGTTACGCGGTGGTGGGGGTGGCAGTGGTGTTGGGGAAAGACGGCGACACCGTCAAGTCGTGTCGCGTCGGCGTCACGGGCATGTCGGACGGCGCGTACCGCGCCGAAGAGACCGAAAACGCGCTGAGCGGGCAGACCTTCAGCACCGACCTCGCGAGCGGAGCGGCGGAACACGCGGCAGACGACATCGTGCCGCTCGAAGACCCCTTCGCCAATGCCGACTACCGCCGCCAACTCACCAAGGCGCTGACTAAACGGGCACTTTTAGAGGCGTGGGAAAGAGCTTGAGAGAGTTTTGGCAACGCTGACGTTACGGGGCTGGCTGTTAAGGTCAGCCTTTTGGCTGTTAGCTATTAGCCGTTAGCTTTTAGCTTTTTGGTTTTGCTAATAGCTAACAGCTAATAGCCTCTCAGTAAGAACCGAACAGACGAAGCAATACGTGAACTTACAAGGAGCAAACTATGTCTTCCCCCTTTATCGATCCCAACGACGTCGAAACCCTCGTCTTCGATTGGGGCAGCATTAAATGGCTCTCCGAACCCAAGGTGACGAAGACCGAGAGGTTTACGGCGGGCGTGGTGGTCTTAGAGCCCGGCAAAGGCCACGAACGCCACAACCACCCCGGCGTCGAGGAAATCCTCTACGTCATCTCGGGCACGGGCGAGCAGATGGTCGAGGTCTCGGATGGGAGCGGCGAGACACAAGAGGAGCGGCGCGAAGTGAGCGCGGGGACGCTCATCCATATTCCCCCGGATGTCTTTCACGAAACGATGAATACGGGTTGGGAACCTCTCAAACTGATGGCAATTTACGCGCCGCCTGGTCCCGAAGACGTGCTGCGCGGCATCCCCGGCGTGCAGGTCTTTCCGGCGGGCGAGACGCCCAAGCGCGGCTGAGCATGGGGAGTATTTATGTGGTAGGAACGTTTGATACGAAGGGGGCGGAACTGCGCTACGTCGCAGACCTGTTGGAAAAGGTAGGCGCACCTGTCACAACGGTTGACGTCAGCACGAAGAGCACCCCGCAAGCATCGGAGCAAGAGGTTGACGTGAGCGCTGTCGATGTTGCCGCGCATCATCCGAAAGGTCAAGAGGTTGTTTTTAGCGAAGATAGAGGTGAAGCGGTCAGCGCGATGGCGGTGGCGCTAGAGCACTTCATTCAGGCGAGAGATGATGTCGCAGGGATGCTCGGGCTCGGCGGCTCGGGCGGTACAGCGCTCGTCACCCCGGCGATGCGCACGCTGGATGTCGGCGTACCGAAAGTCATGGTCTCGACGGTTGCCTCAGGCAACGTCGCGCCCTACGTCGGACCAAGTGATATTGCGATGATGTATTCGGTGACGGATGTGGCGGGGCTGAACCGCATCTCGAGGCGCGTCCTAGGCAACGCCGCACACGCGGTTGCAGGCATGGTAGCCAACCAAATTCCGCAGGTGGAGGATACTAAACCGGCGGTAGGCATCACTATGTTCGGCGTCACTACGCCTTGCGCCGAAGCGGTGCGCGAGAGGTTAGAAAGTGATTACGACTGTCTCGTCTTCCACGCTACGGGCACCGGTGGACAGTCGATGGAAAAGCTCGTGGACTCCGGGCTCGTCGCGGGCGTTATCGACCTCACCACCACCGAGGTCGCCGACCTCCTGATGGGCGGCGCGATGAGCGCAGGTGAAGACAGGCTCGGCGCAGTGGCAAGGACGGGTCTCCCTTACGTCGGCTCATGTGGAGCGCTCGACATGGTGAATTTCGGCGCGAAGGAGACCGTCCCGGAGAAGTATCAGGGCCGCAACCTCTACGTCCATAACCCGCAAGTTACGCTGATGCGCACCACGCCCGAAGAGAACGAGAAGATAGGACGTTGGATAGGCGAGAAGCTTAATCAATGTGAGGGTCCGGTGCGCTTTTTGATTCCCGAGGGCGGCGTCTCCATGCTGGACGCGGAAGGGGGAGCCTTTCACGACCCCGAGGCAGATAAAGCCCTCTTCGACGCCTTAGAAGGGACCGTTCAGCAAACCGAGCAGCGCAAGCTCATCCGCTCGCCGCACAACATCAACGACCCGGAGTTTGCAGAGGCGTTGGTGCAACATTTCCAGGAAATTGTCCGGTAACGCTGCTACGTAAGCTCGAGCTGATTTCTTCCAGGAGACCCTATGCCCCGATTCGAACGCTCTGACCTCTTAACCAAATTTCGAGACGTGATTGAGCGCGGTGAGCCCATCATCGGCGGCGGCGCAGGCACGGGGCTCTCCGCTAAGTGGGAAGAGGCGGGCGGCATCGACCTCATCGTCATCTATAATTCGGGGCGCTACCGCATGGCGGGGCGCGGCTCGTTAGCTGGACTTTTGGCGTACGGTAACGCGAACGACATCGTCGTGGAGATGGCGAAAGAGGTCTTGCCCGTCGTCAAGAAAACGCCCGTTTTAGCAGGGGTCAACGGGACGGACCCGTTTATGTTGGAGTCCTTCCTAGCCGACCTCAAGCACTTAGGCTTTTCAGGTGTGCAAAATTTTCCGACGGTCGGGCTGATTGACGGAAATTTCAGAGCAAACCTTGAAGAAACGGGCATGGGCTATGAGCTAGAAGTCGAGATGATCGCGAACGCACACGCTTTAGACCTCTTCACCACGCCCTATATCTTCAGCGCTGAGGACGCCGTAGCTATGACTGAAGCGGGCGCGGACATCTTGGTGCCGCACATGGGTCTTACGACGGGCGGCGCGATTGGCGCGGAGACAGGCAAGACTTTAGAGGACTGCGTCCCGTTGATTGACGAGTGGTCGGACGCGGCGAAGTCGGTACGTGACGATGTCATTATTCTCTGCCACGGTGGACCGATTGCCATGCCCGAGGACGCAGAATACATCCTCAAGCACTGCAAGCACGTGAACGGTTTTTATGGGGCGAGCAGTATGGAGCGCTTGCCGGTAGAGCAGGCGTTGGAGGAGCAGACGCGGAAGTTTAAGGAAATCTCTTTCGAATGAGGCAAAATGTTTGACAAAGGCGTGCTAAATTGAGGTGTGGCGTTACTAAACCGTAAAGCGCAGACCTTACGAGAGGCGCGGCGCAACCTCAATAATCAGCATTCACTCGATGTTGACGAACTCGAGACATTTTATGTTGAGCGAGCGGACAGCCCGGTTCAGCGCGTCGCCATTTCTTTAGAGGACAACGAACCAAAAAAGTTTTTATTTACGGGTCATCGGGGCAACGGTAAGAGCACCGAACTTGCTAAGCTCGAGTCCAATCTACAAGATCAATTTTTTGTCGTTCGTTACGCACTCAAAAACGTGCTCGACCTTCACGATTTAACTTACGTTGATATACTTCTTTCACTCGCGCTTCAGCTCGCCGAGAAAGTTGAGGCTAGCACTGAAGTGGAGCTTTCTGAGCCTACAAGGGACATACTTGATAGCCTTTGGTCTTTCGGGCAAGATATAGAAAAGCAGTCAGAAAGAGGTGCGATTAAGGGTGCAGGAACTGAACTAGGATTTGGCGAAGTTGTTAGTCACTTCTTGAGGCTTGGCGTGCGCATAAAAAGCGAATACGATACGAGAGACGTGCTGCGCGAAAGGGTTCGTCACCGCCTCTCCGACCTACTCGGTGGCCTCGATATTCTCGCTAAGGATATTAGTGACAAGTCAGGGAAGCAAGTTCTGTGCATTGTGGAAGATTTAGATAAAATAGACTTAGAAGAAGCTAGAGCTATTTTCTATGATCACAGCAACTCTATTATTGCGCCCAAGTTGCCTATCATCTACACCTTTCCTGTAGCACTTAGTCATACAGACGAACTTATGCAGGTTAAAAACTATTTCAGTGACAACTACGTTCTCCCCAACTTTAAGCTAACCAGTAGAGATGGCGAAGAGGATAGCGCTAGTAAAAAAAGGTTGCGCCAGCTCCTACTTAACCGTGTGGAGGAAACGCTCTTTGAAGCTGAGGCGATTGATTTACTCATCAGCTATAGCGGTGGTGTTCCCAGACAGCTCATTACTTTAGCTTACGGAGCATGTCTGGAAGCAGGCGCTGCTAAGAAGGACAAAGTAACGAAAGAGCACGCAGAAGAAGCGATTGCCCGCGAGCGTCAGAACTATGACCGTTTGTTACAGGATAAAGAGCGTATTGCTCTACTCAAAGAGATTAAGCAGGAGAAGAGAATCGGTCGTGGCAAAGATTATCAAGACCTCCTCCATAATCTAAGCATCCTCGAGTACCGCAACCACAAGGTTTGGTATGACGTCAATCCTTTGGTAAATGATCTGCTGGATTGACATGCCCTCTCAAGTCGACATAGAACACGATTATAAGAGGTTAAAAGTGTTGCTCGAGGACACCGACGATGCTGTTATCGCTTTTATCCTCTACCGCAACATCAAAGAACAGCGCGAAAACGCCGAAAAGCTGAGAAACCTCTTGGACCTCCCCATCGCCGAAGTCGAACTAAAAGGCGACAACCTCAATCCCGTCTATACCTTTTTAGATTTGCCTAGAGAACCCCGTCAAGCTATTTTCTACACCTTTTTAGGCAGCAGCCTACCCGAAGGCAAGAGCGACTTCGACAAGTTCGCAGGCTACGTCAACATCCAGCGCGAAGCCTTTACGGACGCGCCGCACGCCGTTGTGCTGTGGCTACGCGAAGAGCAACTTGTCCGGTTGATGAAACGTGCGCCAGACTTTTGGGCGTGGCGCAGTGGGGTGTTTGATGTAAGAGGTGAGTTGCAGCCTGGCTTGTCAGCGTACCGTGAGCTTGAAGAGGTGGATGCGTTCGAAAGAGGTGAGTTAGAGCATCAAGTGGCGCTCTACAGGGAGATTTTGAAGGGGCAGTTGGAGCGTGAGGAGCCGGATTTGGCGTATATAGCGCGGACTCGGCTTCGTTTGGTAAACGCACTTCACAAACTTGGGCTGTACGAAATAGCGATAGAAGAGACGAAAAGCGTTATTCGAATTGCAAATACCCTAAAAAGCGGCGCGTTGTACTATGAGGGGCTCAGCAGGGCGGCTATGCTCCACGATGAGATGGGGCACTACGCTGAAGCCATCAACTTATACAACATGACACTAGAAGCTGCCGAGAAATTGTCAGGGAAAAATAGTGTCGATTACGCTACTCCACTGAGTGACTTTGGAGATTTACTTAGAACGATAGGTCGCTATGAAGAGGCTGAGCAAATGCTGCGCGAAGCGTTGAGGATTAAGGAAGACATTTTAGGCACAGAGCACTCATATTATGTCAACACACTTCACAAATTAGCGATATTGCTAGATTATATACAGAACTATAAAGAAGCTGAGATGCTTTTTCGTCAAGCTATTGATACGATTTCAAGAACGCAGGGTTCGGAAAATCCAGCCTACGCTAGTAGTTTGAGTACCTTAGCCAGCTTATTAGCTAGTATGCAACGTTACGACGAAGCTGAAGAAGCGTACGACGAAGCTCTTAGAATCGAGGCAAAATTGGTAGGAGAAGATCATCCCAACTATGCCAATAAGCTGAGCAACTTCGCGTCATTACTGTGGGATATCGGACGACTCGATGAAGCTGAGTTAGCTTATGGCAGAGCAGTAGAAATATATAACGAAAGGTTGGGAATAAACCACCCCATCACGTACTCCACAACTCAGACTTACAACAACCTTCGCGAACAACTCGAGCAAACCCCCAACCCCTAACCCCTCCTTTCACTTCAGGTTAAACTAAAGCCTCATGCAAAGCATCGAGCGGATTCAAGCGGACTTGGAGGCCAACGGCTACGTCGCGGATAGGGAAATTGCTACCGCCATCTACCTCGCGGCAAAGTTGGGACGACCTCTCCTCATCGAAGGTCCAGCGGGGGTGGGTAAAACCGCTATCGCCAAGGTCATGGCGCGGGTTTTGGAGACCGAACTCATCCGCTTGCAGTGCTATGAAGGCTTAGACGCAAGCAGCGCGATTTACGAGTGGAACTATCAGAAGCAGCTTTTGCACATCCGCATGACGGAGGACACGGGGCAGGCGTTGAGTGCTCGAGAGGCTGAAATTTTCAGCCCTGACTTCTTACTTCAGCGACCTCTTCTCAGAGCCATCCGCGCCGACCCCGCACCCGTTTTGCTCATCGACGAAATCGACCGCGCCGACGAAGAGTTTGAGGCGTTTCTCTTGGAACTCTTGTCCGACTGGCAGGTCAGCATCCCCGAACTCGGCACGCTCAGCGCGAAAGAGGTCCCCCACACCATCCTGACGAGCAACCGCGTCCGCGAGCTTTCGGACGCACTTAGGCGGCGCTGTTTGTACCTTTGGATAGATTATCCACCCTTTGACAAAGAGCTACAAATCGTGCGGGTCAGCGTGCCGGGGTTGAGCGAGACGATGAGCGCTCAGCTCGTCTCAGTCGTGCAGCTTTTACGGCGTTTGACGTTGGACAAGCCGCCTGGCGTGGCGGAGAGTTTGGACTGGGCGGCGGCGTTGGCGGTCATGAACATTGAGCGGCTCGACCGCGACGCGCTCCAAACAACCGTGAGTGCGCTGCTCAAACACAGCGAAGACCAGCGGCGTTTTCGTTCGGTGTGGTTGGACGCGCTGTTGGCGGCGTTAGTGGTGTTGGAGCCCGGCAACGAAGCCCTTTACTTAGAGCAAGCCTACCGGCAACTTCAACTCGCCCTGAAGTAGAACGTTTTCTCCAGACAGAATAGACAAGAATGAGGCCAAAGAATGAAAATTGCACTAGGCACCGATCACGCAGGTTATGACCTTAAAGAGGCAATAAAGTCTCACCTTGATAAAAAAGGTGTCACCACAATTGACTTCGGAACTGAATCGACTGCCCCCGTTGACTATCCAGATTTCGTTCGACCGGCTGCGACAGCGGTCACGAATGGCACTGCAGATTTCGCCATCGTATTTGGAGGAAGTGGCAACGGTGAAGCGATGGTTGCAAACAAAGTGCCAGGCGTACGTTGTGGGCTATGCTGGAACGTATGGAGTGCGCGAATGACAAAAGAACACAACGACGCTAACGTTATTGCTATGGGCGGACGAGTTGTATCAACCGACGAGGCTATAGAGATCGTTAATACATGGCTCCGCGCAAAGTTCGAGGGTGGCCGCCATCAAAAACGTATCGACAAGATCGAAATACCACCCGCCTAACGAGGCGCTTCAGCGTAGTTTGGGTCGGTATCCGTGAGAGAAAGCACAACCAGAGGCTTTAAGCCGAAGGCTAATTCCTTACGGCTAAAATTCAAAGAGGACAATCCTGCACCTATGACCTATCCCGGAACCCTAGAAGCCAACCTCTTGACTTTTACCCATCTCTTGCGCGGACAGGGCTTCACGGCGGGCGCAGCCGAGGTTGCGTTGGCGTTACGGACGCTCGAGGTGGTTGATTTCGGCGAGCGTACCGATGTTCGTACAGCGTTGCGGCTCGTCTTTACCCGCACTCCAAAAGAACGCATTCAATTCGACGACACCTTCGACCTCTACTTTGGCGGCTCACTCACAGTTACTAAAACGGACTTACCACCGCCCCAGCCTCCGAAGAAAAAGTCGCAGGGGCAAACCGTGACGGATTGGGCCGAGGATGAAACAGGGGATGAGGTCATAGAGACCATGAGTTACAGCCCTTCTGAAACGACCACCACAGACCGCAGCACGCCGCCCACACATGACGTAGGGGCGCTCAACCGGGCGGCGGCGCGACTCGCCAAGAGGTTGGCGACGCGGCGCTCGAGGCGCACCGTCCCCACGTTGAGAGGTAGACGCGCCGACCTGCGCCGCTCGGTGCGGCGCAGCCTGAGTCACGGAGAGATGCTTAAACTCGTTTACAAACGCTACGCTCAAGGCAAAACACGCCTGATTTTCGCCTTCGATGTCAGCGGCTCCATGCTCGCACACAACGCCTTCTTGCTCCAACTCGCCTACGCGCTGATGCAGCAGCGGCGGCTCGGGCAGATTGAGGTCTTCGGCTTCAGCACAGACTTGTACCGCCTCACGCCGTTTTTGCAACAGCGCGGTCCTGACGAGGCGCTTAAAAACGCAGCTCAGGCGATGCCGGGGCGCAGCGGCGGCACGAAGATTGGAAAGTGTTTACAGAATCTAGTGAAGCGCTACGGCACGCTCTTAGGTCCAAAAACTGCCGTAATTATCGTCAGCGATGGATGGGACACGGGCGACTTAGAAACCTTACGCGGTGCGATGCGCACCTTGCAAGCGCGGAGTCAGCGGCTCGTGTGGCTTAACCCGTTGGCGGCTGCGCCAGGGTATGAACCTTCCGTCGCCGGGATGCAAACGGCGCTCCCTTACGTAGATGTGTTTGCGCCGGGGCACAATGTGGAGAGTTTGCGAGGGTTGGAGCGCCGCCTCAGCACCTTTGGCAAGGGTTAATGAACCGCGTCAGGTATGGCGTTTAACCGACAAAAACCGTGTAGCGCGTTACAACGAACATATGCGATTCTTCTTGGCAGCTCTCATCCTTATCCTGCTACCGTCCGCGTTCGCCTATGACGAAGCGAGCTTAAACGGCTTGCTGAGCAAGTACGTTAGCGGCGAAGGACTCGTGGACTACACCGCTTGGAAGGCAAGTGACACCGACCTCTCAGCGCTCCGCACCTTTACCGATGAACTGGCGTCCTTTGACCCTACGAGCTTATCTGAAGGCGAACGTTTGGCCTTTTGGATCAACGCCTATAACGCCTTTGCCCTGCGCGAAGTGTTGGAGCGCTATCCGGTAGAGACGATTCGACCCAGGGACTTCTTGGGCATCCCCGAGCGCTCTTTCTTTACCGAAGAGAAGCACGTCGTGAACGGAACTTCTTACAGCTTGGATGAAATTGAAAACGACGTGCTCCGGTCTCAATTCGAGGAGCCGCGCATTCACTTTGCGATCGTCTGCGCTTCGACGAGTTGCCCTGAGCTTCGCACCGAAGCCTACACCGCCGAGAGGTTAGAGGCGCAACTGAACGAGCAAGCCCGGTCTTTTATCAACGACCCGATAAGAAACCGCTACGAAACCAGTACCGCGAGCATCAGCAAGATTTTCGACTGGTTTGAAGGTGACTTCACAGACGCCGCCGCGTCCGTTCCAGCTTATTTGACCTCTTTTGCAGACGAAGAGGCAACTGCAGTTTTGGAGAGTCCTGAGTTGGACGTGGAGTACATGTCCTATGACTGGGGGCTCAACGACCAAGCGCGGTAGGGACGCTGTGCCTTGCTATACTGCCCCTATGAGCATCCCGCCCGAAGACCTCATCATGCAAGCCGACCTGCTTAACGTGCGGCTCGAGATTATGCGCGGGTTGCCCGTTTGGGAGGCGAGCCCTCTTCTGGCGCATCAACTTCAAGTTGACCGCATCCGCGCCAGCATCACCTCTAAAGACGCGGCAGGTTGTGGTTGCGTCCACATCGCTGACGTTCTCTTCAAATTTTCTGACAGCTCTTTGAAACGTCCTGACATTGCTGTTCTCTGTGAGCTACCCAAAGAGATCGAGCAGCGTAAAGCCTTGTCTGCCGTGCCAGAGGCAGTCATCGAAATCGTCAGTGAAGGTTACGAGCGTAAAGACTTGGAACTCGCGCCATCTTTTTACTTAGCTTTCGGCGTCAAAGACGTGATCATCTTTGAACCGCAGACGAAAATCGTTTACCATCACCGCAGGGACGGGGCGAAGCGGCTCGAGTCGCCCGTGAAGCTAGCGTTTGAATGCGGCTGCGAGTGCGAAGTCTAGCCCCGCCAATCAAACCTCTTGCGCCCACTTTTCCGGTACGGTCTCCTGAAGATACTTGACAACCTCTTGTGTGCTCGCCCCCGGCGTGAAAATCTCCGCTACGCCCATCTCTTTAAGTTTAGGTAAATCTTGGTCGGGTACGATGCCGCCGCCAAACACGATGATGTCTGGCGCACCCCTCTCCTCGAGCCCTGCCATAATCTCTTTGAAGTAGTGCATATGCGCCCCTGAGAGGATGGAGAGCCCGACCACGTCCACGTCTTCTTGTACGGCGGCGTTGACGATCATCTCACTCGTTTGCCGCAGCCCCGTGTAGATGACTTCCATACCGGCGTCACGAAGGGCGCGGGCGATGACCTTAGCACCTCTATCGTGACCGTCTAAGCCAGGTTTGGCGATAAGTACGCGAATATTGCGCTGTTCCATGACGCCATCATAGCGCAGGTTTAGAGTAGGCTGACGCTATATTTTGCTCAGCAGTGCACAGGCGAGTACCCCACTTGCTCGAGCGAACCACAAAAAGCTCACCTCTTCCGTCGCCAAACCGTAAACAGTGCCTGCTACGTTCAACCTCTCGTCACTTAGGTCCTGCTGTGCTTGTTTGGGTATCAGCGGCTCGAGGCAGCACGCCGATATCTACTAGAGCGTCTTCAAGTTTTAAGTAGGCAATGCGCTCGCCGTAGCGCTCGAACCAGCCCGCTCTTTCAGCGAGGTCGCGTACCGGTCCCTTCATCTCGGCGATGTGCACGGTGATGTTCTGCTCGGCGAGCGTGTCCATTTCGTTCTCCAAGGTCTCGAGCGCCACCGCGTCCATGTCGTTGACAGGCGAAAAGTCGAGGAGGATGTGGTCTAAGCCGGGGCGGTCCGCAACGGCGTCGTTGATGAGCGTCTCAAAATACGACATGTTGGCGAAGTAGAGCGAAGCGTCCATACGCGCCATGAACACCTTCTCAAAGGTCTGCGCCTCGGGGTAGCGGTCGAGTTCTAGGTAGACCCCCTCCTTTTCCAAGCGCCCCAGCTCAGCGGTGTGTGGGTAGGCGCTGCGCCCCACGAAGACGAGTAGGCTAAACCCCACCCCGATGAGGAGCCCCGGCACGACGCCCAGCACGAGCGTCGCGGTAAAGGTCGTCACCAGCGTCCAGCCGTCGATAGGTTTGAGCTGAAAGAGGTGAATCGGCTCTCCGATGTCAACCAGACCCAAGACCGCGACCATGACAATAGCCGCGAGCACCGCGTTAGGCAAGTAGTAAAAGAGCGGCGTTAAAAAGAGCAGCGTGATGATAATGAGCAGCGCGGTAAAGACCGAAGCGAGTTGTGTTTTCGCGCCCGCTTGGTGGTTGACGGCGGTCCTCGAGAACGCCCCCGCCACCGGATACGCGCGAAAAAATCCACCGACGATGTTGGCAAACCCTAACCCGATGAGTTCTCGGTTCGCGTCAATCTTGTACTGCTCTTTGCTGGCAATCGCTTTAGCAACCGCAATCGACTCCATAAAGTTCACGAACGAGACGGTCAGCGCAATCGGCACGAGTGCGCCCAAAGCCTCTATGCTAAACGCAGGCAGCGCGAAACTGGGCAGACCGCTCGGCACCTCCCCCACGATGTTGACGCCGTACGCATCTAACCGAAAGAGGTAGACCGCCAAGGTGCTCAAAACGACCACTAAAATTGCCGCCGGGAAGCGCTTGGCGTAGCGCCCGAGCAGGTACAGGGTCACGATGCTCATCCCGCCGATGGCTAAAGTGACGAGGTTCGTCTCGCCGATGCGAGTGAGCGCCTCCCAAAGCGTCTGAAAGACGTTGCCCCCCTCTAAGTCGATGCCGAGCAGGTGCCGAAGCTGACTCAGCGCGATGATAATTGCCGCCGCCGAGGTGAAGCCGCTAATGACCGCGTGCGAGATGAAGTTGGTCAAAAAGCCCGCTCTCACCACGCCTAGTAAGAGTTGAATCCCGCCAACCATGAGCGCCAAGAGCGCCGCCAGCCCGATAAATTCCGCACTGCCCTGCTGCGCGAGCGCCGAAACACCCGAAAGTGTAATCAGCGACGAGATGGCGACGGGTCCGACTGCGAGTTGCCTCGAGCTACCAAAAAGCGCGTAAGCAAAAAGGGGAATCGTCGAGGCGTAGAGTCCGACCACCGGCGGCAACCCGGCGAGCAGGGCGTACGCCATGCCCTGCGGCACTAGCATCACCGCAATGATGAGCCCCGCCATGAGGTCAGCGGTCAGATAGCGCGGCTTATATGAGCTGATCCACTCGAGCGCCGGAATCAAAGTTTTTAGGTTCATGTGGCGTCCGCCAAGTGAGTCAAAATGTGAAGGGGCATTATGGGCTCGAGCCGCCCGGATATCTGCGGAGGCTTCGAATGTCGTTTAGGAATAGTGTGAACTGTGGCATAGGTATGGTTATGACCTGGCAACGCCACTTTTGTCAATAGACCCAATAATAGCCGGCATCATGCTCAGCAACACGTCGTGCCAGAACTGCCAGCCGACGAGCACCGAAATCACGAGCCCAACGGGGCGACGCCACCTCTCAGGGTAGGGAAAAAGAGGTCCAACGACCTGGATAGCGGTAACGATGAGACGTAAGAGCGCGGGTAGCGACACCGCTCAGTTCAGCGCCGGGCGCGGGCGACGCCGTAATCTTCTGAGCAATCTTCTAATCGCAACGACGGTGCCCACGACAATTAAAACGAGCAGCGTGAGCGCGATAGTACCTGCAACCACTAAAAAGGCGGTTTGATTCGGTCCGGTCACTAGCCAGTAAAGAAGCTCCTCACCAAACGCTTGCCCGTTATCCGAGTTTGCAAACATCACGAAGCCCCAGTCCTTGCCCGTATCGAGTGCGAGAAAAGCGTCGAAGCCGGTGTTATCGCCACCGTGCATATAGAGGTTACCGAAAGGGAACCCGATCGTTTGGAATCCTAAGGTGTAGAAGATTCCTCCCTCTTGAATCGGGGCGGTCTCCGCGTGGGGTTTAAGCATCTGCGCGTAGCTCTCCTCTGTCAACAAGCCTTTATCCATCACGGTGAGCATCCACTTCGAAAAGTCCGTAGGCTCAGAGCGAATCGAAGCTGGCGCGACGAAGACACCTTCATTTTTGCGAAACCAGTAGTTATTCCGGTCGATTGGGCTTCCGTTTTCATCATGGGGCTGGGCTTTATTGGCGCGTATGTAAGGTGTCTCAATGAAGGCGGTGTGCTCGAGCCCAAGAGGTTCAGCGACTCGCTCTTGAAACAGCGCGTCCAAACCCGCCCAGTCGGTTCCCGCGATTTCCCTCAGCACCAGCGCCAAATACTGATAGCCCTCGCCCGAATAGCGGTAGTCCGTGCCCGGCTCGAAGTGCAGCCTGAGCGTTCCGCCGTCATCTTCGCGCCAGTTGGGAAAGCCTGCCTGATGGCTCAACACCATTCTCGCCGTGATCTGTTTGTACCTCTCGTCGTGCGCTATGTCGGGATACGGGTAGTATTCATAAAGAGGTCTGTCTAGGTCAAGCGTTCCCTCCTCCACAAAAGTCATCACAAAAAAGGCAAAGACAGGCTTGGAGAGGGAAGCTCCCTCAAAGATTGTTTCGTTCGTGACGGGACTACCCTCTTCAACGTTAGCGTAGCCGAACGTTTCCCGGTATACGACCTCGCCGCCGTTGATAATGGCAATGGACAGCCCCGGCATGTTGAGTTCGTCCATCCTCGTTTGAATGTAATCTTCAACGGTAGACGTGGCTATGCTAATGCCGAAGTAGCTATTCACTTTATCGGTCTGCGAGAAGGCAACGTTAAGGCACAAGACACTAATGAAAACAAGTACAACTTTCATGACGTGGTCTCCTAGAGTAAGCGTTATGTAACAGCAGCTCCCTAGCGTCTCTTACAGCTATCTAAGCTAGGCTTCGCGGTGGGTGAGCGAGTATTGCGTTGTGAGGTCACTATAGCGCAGGTACGGGGGTACATTATTAATTAATGTGTTTTGTCTGGTGGTGTAAAAGCGGCTTCAACATTGGGTTTACCAGCGAGCTTCAGCGGGTTTATACGAAGCGACAGGTTGCGTTACTGTTCTCTATTCATCCTCTTTATACAGCCGAGCGCCTACTACACCTGCTACAACTAACTCAACAAGTTCCCATAAGGTGCCAATGACCGTTATTCTAACTGGCATAAAGCCATACGCCACCATTGAAGCGTTCGACCAAAAATAGGTGAAAAACCATATTACAGAGGAAGCTATCGTAGCTGTTTTTAAGCCAGGACCGTAGTGCGGAAGAATGGCGGCATATAACCAAACAACGAAAACTCCTAGCAACAGAGCCATGATTCCGAAATAGATCATTGCACCGCTACTTAAAGCAGGTAATCCTGCATCTGTCAGTACCCTATCCATGTCGCTGCCCACGACTGGAATCAATGCTAAACCTAAGATAACGATGGTTAAACCAGCGACGATTCCGCTGCTCATAACGCTTCTGTAGTTCATTTTCATGATCGTATCTCAGCTATCAGCTAAATCAGCACCGGTTCCTCATACACCCCGTACACCTCGCGCAGCACGTCCATCTGCTCGCCCAATGTGCAGTAGGTGTGGGCGCACTTCATAAAGGCGGGCATGGTGTTCTCGCCGCTTTTCGCCGCATTACGTAGCGCGTTCATCGCCTCTTCTGCCGCTTGTGGGTCTCGCTCTTTACGGATGCGCGCTAGGTTTTCTTGCTGTACGCGCTCAACCTCTTCGTCAAAGGGTAAGAGCGGCGTCTCGGGGCTGTCGTTGACAAAGGCGTTCATACCGACGACGAGCCGCTCTTTGCTGTCCATTTCGCGCTGCTGCTGATAGCTGGCGTCGCCGATTTCTTTGGCAAAGAAGCCCGCGTCAATCGCCCCTTCGACGCCGCCTAAAGCGTCGATTTGGTCGAAGTAGGCGAGGCACTGCCGTTCCATCTCGTCGGTCAAGGTCTCCAAGTAGTACGAGCCCGCGAGCGGGTCAACCGTATTTGTCACGCCCGTTTCATAAGCGATGACCTGCTGCGTGCGGAGCGCAATCCGCGCCGCCTCTTCAGTAGGGAGCGCTAACGCTTCGTCATAAGAATCCGTGTGGAGGCTGTTCGTGCCGCCTAAAACACCCGCCAGGGCTTGAATGGCAACCCTAGCAATATTCACCAGCGGCTGTTGCGCCGTGAGCGACACGCCAGCGGTTTGCGCGTGCGTGCGGAGCATCCACGACTTAGGGTTCTTCGCACCGTAGACCTCGCGCATCTGCTTCGCCCAGATGCGGCGTGCCGCTCGGAACTTAGCGATTTCCTCAAAGAAGTCGTTATGGACGTTGAAAAAGAACGAGATGCGCGGCGCGAACTCGTCGATGTCTAGGCCGCGCTCGAGTGCCTTGCGCACGTAGTGAATCCCATCGGCAAGCGTAAACGCAAGTTCTTGCACCGAAGTCGAACCCGCCTCGCGGATGTGATAGCCCGAGACCGAGACGAAGTTCCACTTGGGCACGTTTTTCGGTCCCCACTCAAAGGTGTCGATGACGAGCCCCACCGAGGGCGCAGGCGGGAAGATGTACTCCTTTTGCGCGGTGAACTCCTTTAAGATATCGTTTTGAATCGTGCCGCCCACCTTAGAGAGGTCTGCGCCCTTCTTCTCCGCCATCGCCAAGTACATCGCCCAAATTGCGTTGGCGGGGCTGTTGATGGTCATAGAGGTAGTGATGGCTTCGGGGTCAATACCGTCAAAGAGCGTTTCCATGTCCGCTAAGGAAGAGACCGCCACACCCATCTTGCCGACCTCACCTTGGCTGAAGGGGTGGTCGGCGTCGTAGCCCATCAAAGTCGGGAGGTCGAAGGCGGTTGAAAGCCCTGTTTGCCCTGCGTCCAAGAGGTTCTTAAAACGCTCATTCGTCTGTTTTGCAGAGCCGAAACCCGCGAACTGTCGCATGGTCCAGAGCTTGCCCCGGTACATAGAGGGTTGGACGCCTCTTGTGTACGGGTATTCGCCGGGATAACCGAGCTTTTCCTCCGGGTCGAAATCGGCTAAGTCGTCGTGGGTGTAGATAGGGTCGGCTTGGATATCCGAGAGGGTGCGAGAAGGATAGTCGCGCTCGGGGAACTTGGAGGTCGCCTCCTTGTAGTTCTCGCTGAGCCAGGCTTTTTTCGTTTTCATGCCTTATTATAGAGGTTTTGTGAGGATGAGCACGGTGGATGTTTATGTGTACCGCGCATTTTTCACACTTTGTCTAGTTGTGGCTAATCGTAGCTCGAGACCTCCAACAAATTCCCATCCGGGTCGCGGAAGTAGACTGAGGTTATCGGTCCTAATGCTCCTGTTTGCAGCACGGGACCCTCGACAACTGTCACACCGCAAGCCTGCAAATGCTCTATAACCTCTTGAGAAGAGGTTTGCGCGACGAAGCAAAGGTCAGCCGAACCGGGCAGCGGCGTTTGAGCTTTTGGCTCGAGTTCTTGACCGCGCTCATGCAAGTTGATTTTCTGTTCACCGAAATGAAGCGCTTTGAGCCCTTTATCAAAAGTGACGACCTTCATGCCGAGTACCTCTTGATAAAACGAGCAGGTCACTTCGATACTCTGAACCGTGAGGACGAGATGGTCGAAACGCTCGAGCTTAATCATTTACACGAAAGGTACATCGCTCAACGTCGCCGCAACCTCTCCAACCTCAACCTCTTGCCCCGTCTTCAACTCCGTGCGCACGCTCGCCAAGCCGATCACACCCAACTCTGGATGCTCAACAACCGTCCCGAGCCGCCCGACTTTCTTACCGTCTAGCAAGAGGTCTTTTGAGCCATCTTTAGGAAGCGCGTCCAACCTCACCCCTCTCAACCCCTTACGAAGCTTCCCCCGCGCCTCAATCCGCGCCATAATCTCTTGACCCAAGTAACACCCTTTGCGGTACGACACGGCGTGCTCCAAGCCGACCTCTTGCGGCAGCGCACCCTCGCCACCTTCACCTCTCGCCGAGGCGATACCCGCCGCGACGCGCACCGCCTCTAAAGCATCTTCCCCAGCAGGAGCCGCGCCCGCTTGCTCTAACCTCTTGAATAACGTTTCTGCATCCCGGCTCAGCACGTGCAGGTCAAAGCCGCCCGCCTGACTTCGCTTAGAGGGGCTGACGAGAACTTTAGCGCTTTCAAATGAGGGTTGAATAAACGCGCCTTCGCTCGGTAATTCGGTATCAAAAACTTCCGTTAGAACCTCTCCAGACTTCACCCCTTGCAACGTAAAAGAGGTAATCGCATCTGAGAGGTTTTCTAATTCCACCTGGTCAAAGATAATGTGCGCTTGCAGTTCGCGCTGCACAAAGTCCCCTGCACCGCCTTCAATCGCCACAAAGAGGTCGTCCTCGCGGCGGTAGACGCGCATCTGGGCTAAGGCGTGCCCTTTGACGTTGAGCATTAAAGAAGTGTTGGTCTCGCCTGCCTTTAGGCGCTTGACCTCATTGCTGACTTGTCCATGTAAGAAGTCTAAGCGGTCAGTTCCGGTTAAACGCAGAGGCGTAGTCGTGAGGAGGGGGACGAGTCCTGCACTTTGGGTGAGGCTGTAGACTTCTCTGGAGAGGTCATCTGAGAAGCTCGAGACCCTTCCTCCATTCACCCGCGCTCCGCGTTCGGTCAAAAAGTCAGCTTGAATCATACCCTCGTCTTATCATGCGTCAGGCACAAAACGTGGCGTCTGCAAAACGTCTCGACCTCTTGCTATTACAGCGTTAACTAAAAGATGAGTCATGTCATTCTGAACGGAACCCATTCGGCAGGCTCAGGGCAGGCTGTGGAGTGAAGAATCTCTGACCTTGCCGACTCCTCTGACTGAGAAGCGCAAGGCGAGACCCCTCGACAAGCAAGGCTTCGCCCGACTTCGTGAACAGGGTGACAAGTAAGAGGTTGTGTTGCAGTTGCTTAACGGTGTACTTATTCGGACAACCTCTTAGTCAGGCAACCTACCGCGCCAGCGCTTAACAAGGCGCTGCCACGTGCGTTTGGCAAAATATGGTGAAAAATTATCCGCGAAGTTCTTGGTCGCCTCTTCCGAACCGACATCCTTACCAAACTGCTGCGTGAGGTTGTAGCGGTGGTCCATAATCCAAAGGTAAAGGTCGGCCTCGGTCCGGCCCGGAAAGCGCTTCAAAACGTCGTACTTGCGGATTTGCTCCACGACCCGCGCGTAGAGCCTGTCGTGCCACGAGCACACCGCCTCTTCCCACGACACGTCGCGCTGAAGGTTGCGGCCTAAGTAATACTTGCGCGTGTTGATATGACCGACCAAGATGTCGTAGCGGCCCGGTACGGTGAAGAGGATGCGTTCGTGGTCGGGCTTGAGCTTATCCAACCGCGTCTGCTCCAAAAAGCCCGCGTACTCCCCTTTGATGATGAGGTCTTTGATGCTGTCATGTGAGTCGGGCGAAACGCTCACGCTCAGTTCGATAATTTCGGCGTCGATGTACTTCTGCCCGGCGTTGCGTGCCACCGAGACGCGGTGGTGACCGTCCTTGACGAAGTAGACGTCGCCGACCTTATAGACCTGAATGGGCGGCAGCTCTTTGCCGTCTAAACCCGCCTGACGGATGCCCGCCCAGCGGTCTAGGGTGTGGCTGACTTTGGGTAAGAAGTAGTGGTCGAAGTCGCGGTAGCGGTCCACGGAGCCGACGATCTGGTCCACGGGGATGGCTTTGGTGCCGCCGTAGCTCTCGGCGTTGGGGTGGAGGTTCTGCACGGCGCTAAAGGGTAAGAGGTCATTGTCAATGCCGCGTAGACCTTGAAGAACTTTGTGCCAAAAGGCCCTCGAGCGTACCTTCTCAGCTTCACGTTGCGCACGTTGTTGTGTAAGGTGGCTCATCAACACCCCTTTCTTGACTTCAGAATAAAACGAAACCCTGAGCCATGTGTAAGGTGCACGTCAGGGAGTGCGTTTGTGAAGAATTAGGCAGGGTGAAAGTAGGGAAACATACAGAGCAATAGGTATGGGTGTACTTAGGACGGTAGACACGCGCGTATTTTGCGCCCTACACCCGTACTACAGGTTTATCTCAATCATCGTAAACTCGTAAGCGTTCACCACTCGCACACCCGACTCGGTGACGTACTCCCTCGGCTCATTGACGCCGTTGAGGTGAACGTGACCATGCACGTGCAACTTGGGTTTCCACCTCTCCACAAAACGGTTAAAGGCGGGAATCCCTCTATGCGGATAGTCTTTGCCCTCGTGTGGACCTTTGGGCGGCGCGTGTGTGAGCAAAATATCCACCGCTCGCCCGTAGCGGAGGCGGTTCCATAAGAGGCGTAGCGTCATCATGTTGACGAAGTAGGCCATCTGCCACTCCGTATATTGATGCGGTCCGGGGCGGTAGCGGGCACTTCCCTCGAAGCCTGCGATGAGCACACCGTTAATTTGAATCACCTTTCGGTGAATATTGATGCAGCCACCCGGCAGATACGAGCCGTAAAAGTCAGGGTTTTTGAGGTAGCCGTCCGCGTGGTTGCCCAAGACGTAGACGGGCTGCACCGTCGTTTTGGTGGCGACAAACTCCAAGACGTGACCCGGCATATCGCCTGCAGAAAGCACCAGGTCGAAGGGCGGCAGGTTCTTAGGAAAGCTCTCCGAGTGGATAAAAGGTGAGGTGGCGTCGGCAATGGCTAGGATATTCACCGCTCACTATCGTAACGCGCTTTGCAGGGTTGCGCCGTGCGCTGTGGAAGCATTTCAGTGTGTCAGCTAGTCAGCAGGTCAGGAAAAGCCCGGTGTTCACTCAGATGGTGCCTGTGTTGAAGGATGGCTCGAGGTATCTTAAAGCCAACTTGCTGAACTACTAGGAGTGCTGTGAAGCTAACCCGCTATTTATTCTACTTGTCTATCTTCCTATTTCTTTTAGTAACAGTTTCCGCCGCACAAGAGACACCAGCAGAACCCGAACAACCCACCGTCTCGGTAGACGGACCCTCCGACGAAGCGATTACCCAGCGGTTGCGAGAGGTCTACGCGACCATTCCCGGCTTAGAAGAGGTGCGAGTCAGCGTGGAGGGGGGCGTGGTGCAGCTTGCCGGGACGACGCGCAACGCCGCCGACCGCGAGAGCGCCGCGAGTTTAGCGGAGAGGTTAGAGGGCGTCTTCTACGTCGTAGACAATTTGGAACAAGAGACGAATCTACGCAAAACCCTCGCGCCCGCCTTGACCCGCATCCGCAGCTACTTGACCGACATTGTGGCGTACTCTCCCCTTTTGGTCGTCGCCCTCCTCATGGTTCTGCTTTTCACGCTGCTCGCCCGGCTTATCAGCAACTGGGACGCGCTCTTCAACCGCTTGGGCGTCAACCCGCTCCTGCAAAACCTCTTGCGCAACCTCGTGCGCACCGTCATCGTCCTCACAGGCATCTTGCTCGCGCTCGACATTTTAGGGGCAACTGCCGTTGTGACAGCGGTGCTCGGCACGGCGGGCGTGGCAGGTTTAGCCCTCGGCTTCGCCTTTCGCGACATCGTGGAGAACTATTTGGCGGGCATTCTGATGAGCTTGCGGCGACCTTTTGCGGTGAATGACCTAATTAGGCTCGAGGATTACGAGGGCAAAGTGATCCGCTTGACCTCTCGAGAGATGGTCCTCATGACCCTAGACGGCAACCACGTACGTATCCCTAACGCCACCATTTTCAACGGCGTCATCACCAACTACACGCGCAACCCGCGCCGCCAATTCAACTTCACCGTCGGCGTGGATGTCGAGGAAGACCTCACCTACGTACAGGAGTTGGGCATCGAAGCGTTGCGGGCAATGGCAGGCGTGATGAATGACCCCACGCCCTTCGCTCGCGTCGAAGAACTCGGCGACTTCAACGTGATCGTGCGCTTCTTCGGCTGGGTGGACCAGCGCCACGCGGATTTTTATAAGGTGCGCAGTGAAGCGGTGCGCCTGGTGAAAGCGGCGTTAGACGAAGCGGATGTCTTGATGCCCGAGCCGATTACGAATGTTCGCTTGCAACGTGTACCCGACTTTAAGAGCTTGGAAGAGGCCGCTTTACCCGATGTGGAGAAGAGGTCAGCGCCCAAGCCTGAGCCCCGCTCGCTCGAGGTCGTCAAGCAGGGGGCGCAGGCGGACGTGTCGGTGGATACGCAGCTCGACGCGCAGATTGAGGAGGAGTTGGCGTTAGATGAGCCGAACTTGTTGGAGGATGAGTAGAGGCTCGAGGTATGGAAACGTGTGGGAATGAGAGTCGAGGCTGAACTAGGTTGCAAATCATTAGAGAGGGAGAAATAAGTTTCAATAAAGAGCCTCGTGTCAACCTTCAATTGTTCGACAATAGGGCGGTATGCCTAATATCCGAGTCAGACGACGTTGAAGACCGTATTTACGGCGTCTCGTGGATCAATAAACTCAATCAGATTCTTAATCATGCACCAGGCATAGTCGGTACAGAAGATTTCGAAGGTGAGCAACTTAGAAGACTTGTCCATTTTCACAAACCGCTCTCAAGTGACTACCTGAACGCAACAATGCATCCTATTGCAACAATTGACACAAATGAAGGCAAGACCGTCGGCATACTTAGCCATACGGACTTACCTTCTATTTTGCTTTGGGACGAAGTTGAAGGATACGAAAACTGCGTTCAACTTACTAGAGAGTTTGCTGATATTTTGAGAGAACACAGAAATCGTAGGTGATACCTAACTTATCTCGATACCTTACGCAGCTACGCGCTGCTGCGCGTTGTACTCCAACCCCTTCCACACTAAATCCTCAATATCCCCGTCTAACACGTTGCCAGGGTCGTGGCGCGTCTCCCCGCTACGGTGGTCTTTGATGTACTGCTTATCGAGCACATAGGAGCGAATCTGCGAACCCCACTCGATGGCTTTTTGCTCGCCCCTTGCCTTCATCTGCTCCTCCAACCGCTTGCGCTCTTCGCGTTCGAAGAGGCGGGAGCGAAGCACCGTCATCGCCTTCTCGCGGTTTTTGATTTGACTCTTACCGTCCTGACAGGTCACGACGATCTCATCCGGCGTGCCACCTTTATAGACGACGCGCACCGCCGAGTCGGTGGTGTTGACCGATTGCCCACCCGGACCGGACGAGCGGTACACGTCGGTGCGGATGTCGTTCGGGTCGAGGTTCAGCTCGATGTCGTCGTCAATTTCGGGCATCACCTCGACGCCCGCGAAGCTCGTGTGGCGGCGGTTCTGCGAGTCGAAGGGGCTCACGCGCACCAAGCGGTGGACGCCCGACTCGACTTGGAGGAGCCCGTAGGCCCGCTCGCCGCGTACGATGATCTGGGCGTAGTCGATGCCATTCGGCGCAGCGTCGTTGCCGACGGCGTCCAAGAGTTCGACGTTGAAGCCTTGGCGCTCGGCGAAGCGGCGGTACATTCTGAAAAGCATTCCCGCCCAGTCCGAGGATTCGGTGCCACCTGCGCCGGGGGTAATGGTCAGAATCGCGGCGCGTTCGTCGTGCTCGCCGGAGAAGAGGGTTTCTCGGTAGAGCAGGTCCAACGTTTTTTGGATGGACGCTTTTTCGTCCTCCAACTCTGCGACCTCTTCTTCTGAGGCGATTTCGTAAAGTTCTTCTAAGCCTTCGATGTCGCTCTCTAAGCGGTGATAACTCTCAACAATACGTCCGAGCCTCGAGGACTCCTGCGTCACTTTACGGGCTTCGTCGGGGTTGTTCCAGAGGTTGGGGTCGTTGAGTCGGGGCTCTAACTCGCTGAGCCTGACCTCTTTGCCAGCGACGTCAAAGATACCCCCGGAGGGCGAGAAGTTGCTGTTTTTGTTCCTGCATGGTCATAGTTAAACTCCTTTTGTTTGTCCATCGTATCGCATCTGGTAAGCGCTTTGTAAAGCGCCGATGTAGTTTGGTTGAAGCACCTTATTTGTTGTGGAAATATGGGCGAAGCCTCGAGGAAAAAATAAGTGCGTCCACCTCCTAGCGCCGTTTGATTTTCCACCAAATGTACGATATCTCTCGCATTATAACGAGAGATTTCCGTCAGGAATACCCCTAAATGTGACGCTAGACTAGCCTCCATGACTCCGTTTATCCATCTTTTTGTAGGACTTTTGCGGGTTTGTCGCCCCCTGAAAAAATATTCTCACCTCACTTTGGCGACACTCCTACTTCTCGCTGCTTGCAGTGACGTCCCGACCACGACCGAGCCCGAAGTTCCCGGTGACCCAGGATCAATTGCGGGTACGCTCATTTTTCCTGGCAGCGTTAGCGGCGTGTCGTTAGACAGTTCAAGCGAGGAGGCCCTTGCTCCAAGCAGCTTCAGCGCGGCGAAAGGTTCGCTCGTTCCCGGTGAGGTCATCATAAAGTTTAGCTCCGAGGTGCAGCTTAGCTCGCTCTCAGCGCAGGGATTATCCTTACAGCGGACACAAACAGCGGGGCTCCCTCGCACAGCGCTCTACCGCGCAGAAGGGCTGAACGAACGTGAGACCTTAAACCTCATCGAAGCGCTCAATGCTCGCCCCGATATCGTCTACGCTGAACCCAATTGGGTTCAAACTATCAAAAAAACCCCTAACGATGAATTTTATCCCTTCCAGTGGCATTACGAGGCGATGAATTTGCCCGCCGCTTGGGACATTGAGGACGGCTCAGGTAGCGACGTTGTCGTGGCCGTAATAGACTCCGGCTCTATCCCTCACCCAGACTTGCAAGGTGTCCTTTTGAGCGGTTACGACTTCGTTTCTGATCCTGCTAACGCTGCGGATGGCGATGGGTACGACCCCGACCCTACCGACTTAGGGCAAAGCGGGAGCTACCACGGCGCACACGTGATGGGAACAGTCGCGGCGAGCACAGATAATCGACTCGGCGTTGCGGGCGTAAGCTGGGGCGCAAAGATCGTTCCTATTCGGGCGCTTGGAAGTACGGGCTACCTTTTCGACGTAGTCAACGCGGTTCTGTGGGCTGCGGGTGAACGCGTCGCGGGCGTACCCAACAACCTCAACCCTGCACAGGTGATCAACCTAAGCTTGGGCGGTGAAGCGCCTTGTAGCCAATTTGCGCAAGACGCCTTTGATATAGCTCGAGCTAAAGGCAGTGTAGTTGTTGTGGCAGCGGGCAACGAGAACACAGACGTGGGTTTCTCTACGCCAGCCAACTGCGACGGTGTAGTCGCGGTGGGCGCAACCGGGCCGCAGAATACCCGTGCGCCTTACTCGAACTACGGCGCAGGTATCGACGTCATGGCTCCAGGTGGAGATATTAATCAAGCTTTAGATATACAAGGCTATAGAATTCCAGCCGGTGTGCTTAGCACGGTACAAGGTGCTGAGGGTGGGCCTAGCTATTCCTCACTCTATGATGGTACGTCAATGGCTGCGCCTCATATCTCAGGACTTGTGGCGCTCATGCTTGCCAAGGAGCCTAACTTAGACCCGGATACCGTATTGGCGAGACTCAAGGCGAGCGCCAAACCTCTTTCCGCAAGTGAGTGCGGACGTTCGTCAGGGTCTGACTGTGGCGCGGGGCTCGTCAACGCCGCCGCCGCGCTCGGCGGCGCGAGTGACTTGCCTCCTCAACCCGAGACGGAGCGCGTGAACACTTACGTGATTGCGTTTCACTGTACGACAGCCTCTTGTACAGACTTCAATGAAACGCGCTCAGGCTCTACTGCGCTCTCGGCGACCCAGCTCGCGGTCCCCTTTAGAATAGAAAGCTTAACGTCCGGCACGTACCGCGTTGTAGCCTGGCAAGACCTCAACGACAACATCATGATTGACGACAACGAACCCTTTGGCGTCTATCCGGCCAACCTTACGCTCGGAGCGGGTCAAGCCTTTCAAGGCGCGGATATCTACCTCGAGGCGTTCACCCCTCAAGCCGTGCAACGCTCTGATGCGGTTAGAGCGGCAGTAGAGAAGTCAGTGGGGTCGCAGTAACGTGTAGGGTGCTACAACCTCACCCTTTTACCCCCCGCTCGAGACTTGAAGATCAGCCGCACCGGAACCTCCATGAACCCCAAGTCCTCACGGATGCGGTTCAAGAGGTACGACTCGTAAGCGCGGGTGATGAATTTTTCGTTGTTCACAGAGATCACAAAGGTCGGCGGGGCGATGTCGGCCTGCGTGCCGTAGAGAAGCTTTAAGGGCTTGCCCTTGAAGTTCGGCGGGGCTTGACGTTGAGTCCAGACCTCCAACCACTGGTTGATCTCGCTCGTCTGGATGCGGAAGCGGGCCGTGTCGTACACGCGGATAACCGCCGCCAACACATCATGGAGACCGTAAGCGTTCAGCGCACTCGTGTAGATTCTTGGCGCAAAGTGGAGGTGCGCTAAGTCCTCGCCCAGGTTGAACTCGAACTCGCGCAACTGCTCGTCACTGACCAAGTCCCACTTGTTGATCGCCATGACGACAGGCTTGCCCGCCGAGAGCGCGAGGTTGGCGAGGCGCAGTTCGTGGTCGCCGAGTTCGAAGGGGTCGATGACCAACATCGCGACATCCGACTTCAGAAGGGCTTCTTCACTGCGCAGCTTGGAGTAGTACTCGACGTCCTCGCTCGGCTTGCGGCGGATGCCCGCTGTATCGACCAGAATAAAAGGTCGTCCGCCGAAGTCGAATTTTACATCAACGCTGTCCCTTGTCGTACCGGGCATATCCGCGACGATGACGCGCTCGTCGCCCACGAGCGCATTTAAGAGGCTCGACTTACCCACATTGGGCCGCCCGATGATGGCGACACGCACCTCTTCGGACTCGGCTTCGTCATCACCTTCGGGGAGGCGCTCCAAGATACTGTCAACGAGTTCATACGTACCACGTGCGTGCTCCGCTGAGGTAAACAAGGGCTCGCCAAAGCCGAGCGCGTAAAGTTCGAACACGTCGGGGCTCTCCTCGTGGCGCGGGTCGTCGATCTTGGTCGCGATGAGCAAAACTTCTTTTTTTAGGGTGCGGAGCCAGTCGGCGATGTCGTAGTCCGCAGCGGAGAGGGGGTTGCGTCCGTCCACGCAGAAAAGCACCAAATCAACATCAAACAAAGCCGCTTCGATGCGGCGCTTGATGGGCGCTTCCCAGGCGTCGTTGGACCACAAGCCGCCCGTGTCGAGCAGCGTAAAGGTGCCGCCTAAGTCACTCTCGACCTTGGCTTCCTTAACGTCCCGTGTAACGCCCGGCATGTCCGCAACGATGGCCTCGCGCCGCCCGACTAAGCGGTTAAAGAGACTCGACTTGCCCACGTTGGGGCGTCCGACGATAGCGACCCTAGCCAAGGGACTGCCCCTTTTTCACGCCGTAGCCGTTGGCGAAGTCGTGCGCGTTCATCCGCGCTTTGCCTGCGGGTTGCACGGTTTTGAGGCGCACTACGCCTTCGCCCGCGCCAACTAAGATGCCTTCGGCGTCAACTGCGAGCACTTCACCGACCTCTCCCCTACCCTCTTGCACGTCTAACTCATGCACCTTGAGTGTCTTGCCCCCATGCACCGTCCATGTACCGGGCCAAGCGAAAACGCCGCGAAAGCGGTTACGGATGGACTCAGCCGACTCGTTCCAGCGGATTTCGCCGTCCTCTTTGGTTAAAAGAGGGGCGAAGGTCGCCTGGTCATCGTCTTGCGGAATGCAAGGGAGGTCGCCTTGCGCCAGTTTGTCTAGCGCTTCGGTCATCGCTTTTGCGCCTAACGAAGAGAGTTTATCGAAGAGGGTTAGGGCGGTATCGAAGGGCCCTATCTCGAGCCGCTCCACGTACCGCACTGGCCCCGTATCAAGTCCTGCTTCGGTCTGCATGACGCTCACGCCTGTTTCTTTCTCACCATTCATCAGCGCCCACTGAATCGGCGCAGCGCCCCGGTACTTGGGCAAAAGGCTGGCGTGGACGTTCAGAAAACCGTGCTTAGGGAGGTCGAGCAGCGTCTGCGGCAAAATCTTACCGTAAGCGGCGGTGATGGCGACGTCTAAATTTAAGGATTCGATCAAGCTGAAAAAGTCTTCGTTCTTGCGGAGTTTTGAAGGTTGCTCTAACCTCGCTCCCAGCTCTTTTGCACGCCTCGCTACAGACGGAGAGGTCAGCTTGTTGCCACGTCCAGCGGGTTTATCGGGCTGCGCTACAACTAGAACAAGCTCGTGGTTCTGATGTAGCGCGTCCAGCGTCGGCAGCGCAAAACTCGGTGAGCCGAAGAGGGCGACCCGTAACCTATGCACTGCGTAACCTATGCATTGCGTAACCTAGACATTACTGAACCCTAGCTAACGGCGGGTTGTCCCTGAGTTGCTTGAGCATCGTCTTTGCTTCGCGCTGCAGCTCGGCGAGTTCGCGGCGGTGCTCGTTCATGAAGCTGCGGCGCTCCTCCTCGGGCAGTCTATCGAAGAAGAGCACGCCGTTTAAGTGGTCCAACTCGTGCTGAATAACGTGGGCAAAGTGCCCTTCGGCGTCCAGTTCGTGAGGCGCGCCCGTCACATCCTGAAAGCGCACCGTGACCTCTTCGTCTCGCTTCATCTCCGTGACGAAAAGCCCCGGCACACTCAGGCAGCCGTCTTGCCCGACCTGCTCGCCGGAGCGTCTCACGATTTCGGGGTTGACCATCACATGCTCCGCGACGACACCCCAGCGTTTGCGCTTCTCTTCCGGGGAGAGCGTGGCGAGGTCGTCCGCCTCGTCGGGTTCCTCGTCCTCGAGAGGTTCAATCTGTAGAGCGACGAAGAGGCGTTTGGGGAGGCCGATTTGCGGCGCAGCCAAGCCGACGCCGTTAGCGTCGTACATGGTCTCTAACATATCTTGACTCAGCGCTCTGAGTTCGTCGTCAAAGGTGCTGACCGGGCGGGCGTGTTTGCGCAGCACGGGGTCACCGTAGTAGCGAATCGGGTAAATCATAGTTCTTCCTTTATAACAGGAATAGCTAGGTCACCCCTGCCCTCGGTGGACAAAACGTTGAAAGGTTCTCGAGGTGGGCAGGAGCACAGCCAACTAAGGATTTTGGTTGGGCACCTGGTTGGGCTCCGGCTGAGATTGAGTCTCTGGCGGCGCATCCTCAGCGCCTCCCGTAGAGGTCTCTGACGGGGGTTGGCTGAGCTGTAGCTCGAGCCGAGGCGTCTCTAACGCACGCACCCCTTCGGGTAGTTGCAGCGTCAGCGCCTGTGTATACTCCCTTACTCGGGGCACAGAGGAAGAGGGATTGACCGAAGCTGGAACGCGCTCCAGTGAAATTAGAACCTCTTTTGGACCCGCTAGCAGCACATCAGATTGACTGAGCGATTGAGCTGAAATCTCTAGGGGACTCACATCGGGCAGGGTGAGATTGAGGGGTACACGGCGGGTGTGGAGCACCTCTTCTCGGCTGAGGGTGACGCGGACTTGGTTGGGCTCGAGCCTGACCTCTCGCACGGGCTGTCCACTGCCGTCGGCGGCGTAGAGGTTCACGGGCGCGTCAACCCCTTGTAAAGTGACGGGAGCCAGCGCCGCTTGTACACGCTCCACCTGCGAGCTTAGGCCCGTCACGATGACCTCACCTGGTCTCGTTTCACGCTGCACCAAGGCGTCGGCTGGCGTCGGCCCGTAGAGCGCTACGCGCACGGGCACGCGCTTGCTCGTTTTGCTCTGCACCCGGCCGATAATTTCGGTGGGGGCGACGCGCACCAAGGTCAGTCCCTGAGGCGGAAAGACGTTGACGGGTACATTGAATTCACCCGACACGTCTTGCAGGTCGACAAAAGCGTCTACCCCTTCTGTGCGGAGCGCGTCCACCCTGGTGCTCGGCCCGTAAATCGTCACCGCAACGCGCTCAGGCACGCCCGAAGCCAGCTCACTATTGTCTAAACCCACCACCGTCACAGGCACGTTGAGCGTGCGCTGACCCGTCAAGCTCTCGTCCGTGCGGACGAAAAACCAGAGCATGATAGCGAGTACCAGAGCGGCCAGCTTAAAGGGCCAGTTACTCAGCCAGCGTTGCGGGTTGGGGCGAAAGGAGGGTCTCACCTCAGCACCTATGTCTGTGTAGATGTCTGTGTAGAGGGGTGCTCGAGCTACGTCTCCAAATTTCGCGCTGCGTTCGTTCGCCAAGCTCCTCGAGTCTATACACTGAATAGTTTGAGAATCTATACACGACTCATCCGTTCATATCGGCACGCAAGACTAGCCACTATAAACCTCACGCAGCGCCTTGATCACGTCGGCGGGCGCAATATCCGCTTGCAGCTCACCGCGCTGCGCCACGCTCACCGTGCCGCGCTCTTCGCTCACGACGATCGTAAAGGCGTCCGAAACTTCGGAGAGCCCCATTGCGGCGCGGTGGCGCGTGCCGTGCTTGACCGACCAGCCTTCGTGTTTGTCCGAGAGCGGGAAAATCGCGCCCGCGTAGGTCACGGTGTCGTTTTTAATGATGATGCCGCCGTCGTGCAAAGGCCCCTTGGAGCCGAAAATCGTCTGCAAGAGCGCCGAAGACACGGGCGTGCCGAGCTTCGTACCGACCTGCCCATATTCGGCCAAGGGCGTGTGCCGCTCAACCGCGATAAGTGCGCCGCGCCGCTGCGTGGCGAGTTCGCGCACCGCCGACATGATCTCTTGGACGGGGTCGCCGCTCGAGCTGCGTGCGCCGCGCCCGCGCCCTACGCGCTCCAGGGCTGAACGCAGTTCAGGTTGAAACACGACGACCACCGCTAAAAAAGCGGCGGGCGCAGCTCGGTTGAATAGCCACGCCGTCGCCGTCAAGTCGAGTTGCGCTGCCAAGAACCAGAGCCCGATGAGCGCCGCTAAGCCGCGCAGCACGTTCCAGGCGCGTGAGCCAATAAGCAGTTTATAAAGCTGATACAGCAGTACCGCGATAATGACGATATCGAGCAGGTCAAATAGGCGAAAGGTGTCCGGCAGCGGCAACGGTTCCTCCGTGGGGCTAAATGCGCGGGGCTAAGTACGTGTGTTTCGGTCTCTCAGTCGTACTATTTCGGTCATACCAAAAGGCAGTATCAGCCTAACATAGCCCCCTCTCATCATGCCTGAGTCTCGTGAGGCACGGGTGTGCGGCGCAGCCTATGAGGAAAATGTCACATAGAGCGGCCCAGGTCATCTAACCTGGGCCGCAGCTTACACCTTTTCCCAATCGGGTTTTTCTAGGTTCTCCTAATCGCCTCTCCGCAAAAGCTGCTCGGCATGTTCTAAAGCGTGCTCAAACATCGGGTCGCGGAACGTTTCAAATTCGCCCCTTACCTCCTGCAAAGAGGGTTGCGCTGCTCGCTGCTCGAGCACCTTGGACACAACCGCAGACACTTCTCCAACATCCCCAGTCATCTGTGACATTGCTTGCGGCGTGAAAGGCTGCAAGTAGATGTCCGCTCGCTCCACGACTTCGCCACCCACGAGCGTCAAGTTGTACGGGTGATAGCCAAAAGGCTCGCCGTCACTGACCTCTTGGTCGCCGTTGAGGTCTTGCCAAGCCGCTGCGATATAGGTGCCCGCGACGAGTTCGTCGATGCGGTACAGTGCTTCGAGCCCCTCAGCGGATACTTCTAAGCCCTTTGAAAGGGTGTTGTCGAAGCTGCTACATTCAGCGATGCAGTAGAGCGCGGCGGCGAAGGTAACCGCGCTACCTGTAACGGGCGGCTGAGGGTCCGTAGGGTCATCAGGCGGCGTGGCCGTGCCGCTCAGCACCGCAGCCGCGTCGAGGAGTCCCGCGCCGCACTCCTCACCCGTAGGCCGGTTGCACTCGCTCGCTGACAGGGGCGTCGCGCCCGCTTGCAGTCTCGCCAAGACGGTATCGGGGTCCAGCCCCGGCTCCTGCGCGAGCATGAGCGCCACCAAGCCCGCCACATGCGGAGCCGCCATCGAGGTCCCCTGTAGGGCGTAGTAGTCGAACTCGCCCGTCGAGTCATCCCTAGAGGTGCTGAACACACCTGCTACGACCGTTTCTCCGCCAATGCTCAAGGTTTGCTCCGTGTCACCACCGGGGGCCATGACGTCGATGCCTGTGCCGTAGTTCGAGTAGGGAGCGCGGGTGTTCTGCGGCCCGGTTGCGCCCACCGCGATGACCCCATCACAGTTCGCAGGAGACGAAAGTCCAACGTCCGAATTTTCGTTGCCCGCCGCGACCACGACCACAACACCCTTGGAGCGCAGCGTGTTGAACGCTTCTTGTTCAAACTGACTGCAGGGCGCACCGCCGCCGATACTCAAGTTGACGACCTGAGCGGGGTTCGCATTGGCGGGAACGCCCGCGACGCTTTCACCCGCAGCCCACAAGGTGCCGTTCACAATATCGGTGATGGACCCGCCCGCGACGCCAAGGGCTCGCACGGGGAGCACCTTAGCGCCCCAGCTCACGCCCGCCACGCCGCTGCCATTATTCGTACCCGCCGCGACCGTACCTGCGACGTGCGCGCCGTGATAGACCGAGTCCTGGCTCAAGTCGGTAGGGTCGGCGTCGTAGCCGTCACCGTCGCCGCTATTGACCGGGTCGGAGATGAAATCGTAGCCGCCGACGAGCGTGCTTTGCAAGTCGGGGTGAGGCAGCGAGCCGGAGTCCACCACGGCGACGGTGACATCGCCGAGCGTGCCGTCCGTGATGTCCCAGGCGGCGGGGAGGTTCATCGCTTCGTAGTGCCACTGAAAGGGATAGAAGGTGTCGTTGGGCGTCTTGAGCGCCGTCTTGATGTAGTTGGGCTCAGCGTAGATGACGTCGGGGCGGGCGTTGAGGTCGTCGATTAGCTCGAGGGTTCCTCGCTCATCCAAGCCCGCCGCCCCGTAGAGCGCAGCTTTAGGTACGCCCAACGCTTGGCGGCGCTGCAACGCTACACCTTGCACCGAGAGCGACTGAAGCCGCGCGTCGGAGGCGAATTTGACGATGACCTCACCGGGGACGAAGCGGTTCGTGGGCGCGTCTGTTACTTCTGGCGTCGTCGTGGGCATTCTAAGCTGGGCTTGGTCTAAGGCGTTGGGTAAAACGTTTTGGACACCGACCTCTTGCACACCGACCTCCGAGCGTAGCTCAGCAGGCGACGCGCCCCTAGCACCAGGAAAGACTATGTTACCTGTGATCGCGCCCGTACCGCCCGTACCGGGGTCTGGCGTCGTACCCGCCTCAGCGCTCATCTGAACCGTGAGCCCTGTCTGCGGCGGCGTCACAGCGGCGCAGTCGGCTCCGTCGTTGTAGCACCCGAAGTAGTCCACGGCGTCCGCAAAACTGCCGTTGCCGTCGATGTCTTTAAGCGCGGCGACGATATACTGTCCCGCCGCTAAGCCGGGAACGGTAAAGCTGCCCGTCGCGCCCGCCGTGCTCAGCGCTACACTTTTCGTATTGGGCGAGTTGACGTTGCACTGGCCCGCCTCGAGAAAACAAGCCACCACCTCTGTCTGCGCCACGTCGCCACCCGGCGGCGCGGAAATCGTGCCAGAGAGGTCATTGCCCTCAGGGGGTGTCGGCGGCACAGGTGCGCCGCCCAGGACGCTCATCTGAACGTTTAAATCGCCAATCGGGGGTGTGAGCGGCGTGGGATTCTGACCATCTAGGGAGTAGAACCCTTGATAGTCGCCCACATCGCCGTAGGTCCCGTTGCCGTTCACATCTCGCAGCGCCACAACGTAGTACGTTCCAGACGCGACACTAGGGAGCGAGAAGGTGGCCGTGGTACCACTCGCTGTAACGTTCACCCCAACCGTGTTGGGCGAAGCGCTGTTGCACTGGCCCGCCTCGAGGAAGCACGCGATGACCACCGTATTGGCAACGTCGCCACCTGGCGGCGCAAAAATCGTACCGGAGAAGCCCGCACCACCGCCACCGCCGTCATCGGGTAGCGGTGACTCGACGATAGGCTCAGGACCGCCTCCGCCACAAGCCGTCAAAATCATCAAAGATAACGCTACAAAACCGAAAAGAAAACGCTTCACCTTGCCTCCTAGTTGTGTTTGGCGTACGTAAGATTGGTCACACTCACAGTCTACCTCATCTAAAGGATGATTGAAAAACAAATGACCTTACTCGAGCACGAATGAACAGGCGTCCCCTCGCCACCTCATGGGGCAACCCCGCAGTCAGGGTCGATGTCGCCGGCGGCGTTATTACTGAAGGTGTTGCCGGAACCTAAAACAAGGACGGGGTCTTTGTAGCCCGAGGGTTCGTCGCACGAGACGCCAAACTGAGCATTGTCCGAGAACACGCTGTTATTGATATTAACGCTCGCGTCATACCTCAAGCGAACTGCGCCGTAAGAAGGGAGCCCCCTGTCGGTGTCACCACTATGACGGACTTGCACATAGCTCAGCTCGTTCTCTTCCCACGGGCTACCCCAAATCGTCAGGCCGTTCCAATAGCCGGGCTGCTCAACCGCGCCTTTGAAGGTGATGGGCGCAGCCGCTGTGCCGATGGCTCTCAACACGCCATTATCTTTGATCGTCAGCGAAGCCCCCTCGTCAAAGACCACTGTTACGCCGGGCTCGAGGGCCAAAATGCCACCCTCAACATTGAGGTAGGTAAAAATTAGGTAAGGCGCGTTGAGGTTCTTCCACCGATTTTCGACCCCTTCGGTCAAATCGCCACTAAAAACAGCGATGTGAGGGTATCCGTTGGGGCTCCCCTGCCCTAAGTAATCGCTGCCTATATCGAGCAAGGGCACATGTTCGGCAGGCAAGGCGATGCCCGCCCACGTGTTGCCGTAAAAGCGGTTGTTCGCAAAGGCCGAGAAAAGAACGGTGTCGCTGACGTTCACCCCGTGAACGTAGCTGTTCGAGACCGACGTGTTGACGAGCGAGACCGTCACATCGTCTAAGATGAGGCCGCCGTCAGGACAGTACGAAGAAACCGTGCAGACCTGCCCCGCGTCTTTGAGGTCCACGTACTCGATGCGGCTCTCTCGCCCCTCGGCAAAGCGAATCCCCTCCCAATAGCCCGCGATGTGGTTCAACCCCTCAAAAGTAATGCGAGCCTCCGGTGTACCAACCGCTAAAAGCTGCCCGCCATCGATCCACAGCGAAGCGTCTTGGCTAGCTTGAATGACCACACCTGGCTCGATAACCAGCGTCGAACTCACCTCGACGAACCCGTCTAAAAAGTAATCGCAGGCGGACGCCGTATTGGTGAGCGTGGTCGGCACCGTGATGTCTTCGCTCAGCGTGAGTGCGCACGCGCCGGTGGTGAGCGGGGGTGGTGGCGTAGTTGGGTCGGTAGGGGGTTGGCTTGGTAGTGAAGGAGGTGACGCTGTCTCCGAACAGCCCACGAGCACGACGAGAGTACACAAAACGCACAACAGATATCGCATAGAAGGCTCCTGTATAAAATTTAACAAATTGAGCGTTCAAATACAAGATGAGATTTTTAACGGTAAGATGTGAAGTGCGATTCTTTTGTGCTTCATTCAATACGCTGTCACGTCTGAAGAGGTCGCGGCTTTTCTCATATGCATCAAGCGTAAATATAGACGAAACCCTCAACTATCGGTAACGACTAGACGCGACTTAGTTTGACCTCTGAGCAAGTCGACGTAACCTAAAGGGGGACTCGAGACGCTCCTCGAGCACAACTCAACCCTCACTCAAGAGAGAGGACGCATCTTTTGCACTTGGAGATGGTCAAGAGCGTGTTTTGACGCAGTAGGGTTAGCGTGAGGTCTGCCAACACTCCAAATCTGAGATACCCCTAAGAGCCGGTTGAGTACTCCTCCGATGTGTCATTCTGAACGGAGCGCCAGCGGAATGAAGAATCTCTAACTGTCCATTCAGTCAGAGATTCTTCGCATTTGCAAGACTGCGTCCGACTTCGTGAACAGAATGACATGGCGGCGGGGTCAAACCGCTCTATCCCTATTCAACCGGCTTTTCGTACAACCTCCCAAATCTCAACCTCTTGACCACAAAAACCGTCCGAAATCTTCGGATGGTTGTATCTCAAGCACTCAATTTTGTTACGACTTCAAAAAGTCCAACATCAGCTCGTTGAGCTTCTCCGTATGCGTGTAGTTGAGACCGTGCGGCGCACCTTCGATGACCTCTAAGCGGCTGTCCGAGATCATCTCAGCGGCTTGCTTGCCGCTCGCGTCAATCGGCACGATCTGGTCGGCGTCGCCGTGCACCACTAAGGTCGGCACAGTGATTTTCTCCATATCCGGGCGGAAGTCGGTGGTGCCAAACGCCGTGATGCAATCCTGGGTCGCTTTAGGCGAGGCGAAAGATGCGATGGTCTTGTTGTAGTGGACTAAGTCCTCGCTAACGCGGTCGCCGCCTAAGTCGTCAAAGTTTACAAACTGCTTGCCGAAACCGTCCAAAAAGGCGATGCGGTCCGTTTTGACGTTCTGCATAAACTCATCGAAGGCGTCTTGCGGCACGCCGTCGGGGTTGTTGTCCGTCTGGAGCATGTAGGGTGTCACGGCGCTTATGAGCATCGCTTTAGACACCCGCTCTGAACCGAACTGCCCAAAGTACCGCGCCACCTCGCCGCCGCCCATCGAGAAGCCCGCGAGCGTCACATCGTTGAGGTCTAAAGCGTTCATCAGCTCGCGCAAGTCGTTCGACATCGTGTCGTAGTCGTAGCCGCTATAGGGCTTGTCCGAGTCTCCGAAGCCGCGCCGGTCGTAGGCGATACAGCGGTAGCCCGCCTCGGTCAGCGCGTTCACCTGATACTCCCACATGCGGTGACTGAGGGGCCAGCCGTGGATGAGGACGACGGGCTTGCCCTCGCCGGAGTCTTGGAAGTAGAGGTTGACAGGATAGTCTTTTTCGGTTGCGACTTGGATAAGTGGCATAGTTTTTCCCTCCGTAGTGAGTAAGAATGTATTCCGGTTATACCCAGCACCCGTCATAACAACCTTGTCTCGGTCTACAATTTACTTGTGCGCAATTGATTTTGATAGGTCGTCAAGATTCACCGCTCAGGTTCGTCCGTTATGGCAGTTTGTAGATTGTGCCGCACGCCCTCGAGCTGGTCGATAAGCCTTTGAATCTCGTCAGAAGATAGCCCCATCGCACAAGCGACAGTCTCAGGAAGGTCGGCGGCTTGCTCCGCTAACGCCTTTCCTTGCGCCGTCAAAGAGATGAACACGCGCCGCTCGTCGCCCGTATCGCGCTGGCGTTGAATAAATCCAGCCCCTTCCAACCTCTTGAGGAGCGGCGTCACCGTGCCGGAGTCGAGCCCGAGCCGCGTTCCTAAGTCCTTGACGGTAATACCGTCTTCTTCCCACAGCGCAAGCATGGCGAGGTACTGCGGGTAGGTTAGCCCTAATGCCTGAAGGTGCGGACGGTAAAAGCGCGTGAGCGCGTTGGACGTGCGGTAGAGCGCAAAGCAGAGTTGGTCTTCGAGGGAGGTGGAGAAAGGCATAGTTCGTCTAATTATAGAGGGTGTGGGGTGAGGGCGTGTCCAGGTAGAATCTTCAGCGAACATTTGTAGAGCACTTCATGATTGACCTACGCGGCAAACAAGATTATCCTTGAAGTATGACGATCAACCTTACCGAAGAGCAAGAGCAGGCGGTTGAGCGGCAGCTTGCCAGCGGACGTTTTGCGAGCCGCGACGAAGTGATTAGCGAGGCGTTGGCGCTGCTCGAGCAGCAAGACGATGTTCTAGCTGATGTTCGCCAGGCATACCGTGAGGGTCACGAGAAGAATGCTCAGCTTGACACTGACGAAACCATTCGCAGGATTGAGCAGGAAATTAGAGAGCACCGCCGTAAGTATTATTACTGAAAGAAGTAAGGATTAGCGGTTTACAGGTAAGGAGACGCTGGAGAAGAGCAGAGATAGTATTTGAGGAAGCGTAAAGACGAAAAAGAACACTACGACCCCTAGTACAAGCCATTGAGTTACTTTATCGAGGTATCTAAGCCACTGGTATGAGCGTAGAGCTGGAGCATAATTCGAACGCTCTTCTTCATCTCTAAGTGGTCCTACAAACCACGTCAGCACGCCCCGAAGAAAGTTGTAGAGGAGTAAGGTGGAGGCAAAACAGCCATAGATGATACTTTGGTCAAACCCTAAGACGAGCCCAAGTACAGGAAAATCACGGCATTCAGCGGAAAGGCAATTAGTCTCAAGCGCCACCGCCGATTCAGCTAAAGCATTTTGAGTGCTGTTAACTACACTCCAAAATATAGTTTTAGCAACTAAAGGTATAACAAAGATAGAGAGCAGAAGAAGATTAAGAATGAAATTAGCTCCAGTGTATCTCCGCCGTAAAATCGACCAAGGGTCTGAAGCATTTGAGGCAAAGCGCGTATCACGTATATAGTTAGAATCGAGTATTAGGCCGATACTTTTGCGAACATCCGCACCGCTAAGGTTAGCGTCATAGAGCTTGGTATCTTTCAGATTAGTGTTCTCGAGCTTTGCGCCGCTTAAATCTGCACCTATAAGATCTAATCCACTCAAATCAACACCGCTGAGATTTGTTTCGGCTAGTTTGGCGCTCGAGAGGTTCTTCACCCCTTGACCCTTAAAATCTACACCACGTAGATCGGCACCTCTAAAATCTATCTTTGCAGGATCAGTATTACATGAACCGTCTTCTCGCAGAAAATGAGCATCTCGGAAAATAGCATCTCGAAAGCTAGGCTTCTCAAGGTGTTCTATACCGGCTAATTTCGCATTGGTAAAATCAACGCCAGAAAAATTACAGTTATTAAACGAGGTAGAATCAAACTCTATTCCTCTAAACACAGCTTCGGTGAGATTTGAGTCATAAAATTCCGTATCAAGAAGATATGCAGAGCTTTCAAATATAGCTTTAGAGAGATCGACTTTCTGAAAGCGTACTAGCTCACATTGAGGATTAAGCTTAGCTTCTTGCATGTAACAGTTGCCAAATCCAGACTCAAGCAGTCTGACAGAGAGAAGGTTAGTCTTACGCAAAATGGAGTTACTAAAACCTAAACCTCGGCAGTAACCACTAAAATCAGCAAGTGTGAGGTCAGAATTTTTGAAAGACAAATTGTTTGCATCTATATTTAGAAACTTGGCATGAGTAAGGTCTACTTTTTCGGCGCTAGAATCTGTACGATTAAAATCTACTTGCTCAAATTCCGCACCGCAAAATCTAGCGCTAGAGAAGTCACAATCAAGGAATTCTACGTGTGCGAGTTTAATCTTGCAGAAATTTGTGTTGCGAAAATTTACACCAAGGAATCTTTCTTCAGTTAGTTCCAGACCACTAAGATCAGGTTGTAGCCTATTATCCTCTTTTCGCCACTGATTCCACGCCTCAACCCCCTCTTTCAACTTCGCCACATGATCAGGATTCGCCACACCGGATTCTAACTCATTTCAAAACTCGCTCAACTCCCGCACAGCAGGTAGCGCAGTCGCCCCCTCAAACGCATTCACCTCTTCGATAAAGCGCTTAAACGAATACGAAGCGTCGTGCGGACCTGGGCTCGCCTCGGGGTGATACTGCACGCTAAAGACGGGGTAGCGCACGTGCGCCATGCCCTCGAGCGTCCCGTCGTTGAGGTTGATGTGCGTTGCCCGAAACTGCTGACCAGGAATCGAGTCAATATCCACCGCGTAGTTGTGGTTCTGCGAGGTGATCTCGACCTCTCCGGTGATGAGGTTTTTGACGGGCGTGTTCGCCCCGTGATGCCCGTGCTTGAGCTTGTAGGTTTTGCCGCCCACCGCAAGTCCCAAAAGCTGATGACCCATGCAAATGCCGTAGGTCGGCAGCAGCCCCAGCATCTGCCAGACGGTGTCGTGGGCGTACTTGGGGCCGTTCGGGTCGCCGGGGCCGTTGGCGATGACGAGGCCATAAGGGTTTAAGGCCATAATCTGCGCGGGCGTAGTTTGCGCAGGCACGACGATGACCTCTGCGCCGGCCTGCTCGAGCTTATACACAATCGAGTGCTTGATACCAAAGTCAATTACGGCAACGCGGGGGTTGTCCTTAAAGGTCGGGCGGGCGTAGGGCAGCGGCGTCGTCACCTCCGGGGTCATGTCGCGCCCGTCAATATCGGCGTGGTCTTTTGCCTGCTGAATCAGCTCACTCCGCCGCGCCTCGTCCGTCTCGCCGTGATAGATAATGCCCTTGACGACGCCCCCTTCACGCAGCCGCCGCGTCAGGGCGCGGGTGTCCACCCCTTCGATGCCGACGATTTTGTGCTCATCCATGAAGCTCTGCAAGTCCTGATTGCTGCGGTGATTACTAGCGACGCGGGAATATTCGCGGACGATGAAACCTTTGGCAAAAGGACGGTTCGACTCCATGTCGTACACGGACACGCCGTAATTACCGATGTGCGGGTAGGTCATGGTGACGATTTGCCCGTGATAGGAGGGGTCGGTCAAGATTTCCTGGTAGCCCGTCATGGCGGTGTTGAAGACGATTTCGCCGACCGTCTCGCCGTGATAGCCGAAGGCGTAGCCGGGGTAGAGGGTGCCGTCCTCGAGCGCCAAAACTGCCGGGGGTTTGTTGAGTAAGGACATGAGTGAGTGTAGCAAGAAATAGCGGAGCAACTTGTTGGGAGAGGTTGAGGAGTTGCTATGCTTGGTCTTATGGCAACGCTACACCTTATCTGCGGCCTGCCCTGCGCGGGTAAAACAACCTATGCCAAGCGGCTCGAGCCCCAAGTCTCCGCCCTGCGCCTCACGCCTGATGAGTGGCATATTCGTTTGTTCGGTCACGACGTTTTGGAAAAGGAGCATGACGAAAGACACGACCTTATTGAGGCAATGCAATGGGAGGTTGCAGCGAGGGTGCTTACGTTGGGCATGAACGTTATTTTAGACTTCGGTTTTTGGTCAGTCCAAGAGCGAGAAGATTACCGAGCAAGGGCGGCGCAGCTAGGCGCGAGCAGCGAACTCCACTTTTTAGACGTGCCTGATGAGGTTCTTTTGGAGCGGCTTACAAGGAGAAACGCCGAACTTCCCGAAGGCGCAGCTTACATCCCCGAGGCGAAACTTAGAGAGTGGATAGGCTGGTTTCAACCTCCTACCCAAGATGAACTCAAAACGTATGACCCGCGCTGAAGTTGTCAAAGAGGTCGCCCACCTCGTCGAACGCGCCTGCGCCGCACCTACAAACATCTTCGGCTACGGCATCTGGACGCACCATATTCAAGAGGTCGTGAGGTTGGGTAAAGACCTCTCAGCAGAATTCGGCGCAGATGAAGAGGTCGTTGAACTCGCGGCACTCTTGCACGACTACGCGAGCGTAAAAGATGAGAGGTTGTATGCAGAACATCATGTTCACGGACCGCTCGAGGCCCAACACCTCTTGACCTCTTTGGATTATCCAGCGGTGAAAATAGACGAAGTAAAACGCTGTATCGCTGAGCATAGAGGGAGTGTCGAGGGCAAAAGAAGTACGCCCGAAGCGCGGTGTTTAGCGTCTGCGGACGCTTTGGCGCATCTTCAGAACGTGCCGTCGTTACTCCTTTTTGCCTACGTTCACAAGCGGTTGGGGATTGACGAGGGCGCAACTTGGGTGAAGGAGAAGCTGAATAGGAGTTGGAGGAAGCTGGGGCCCGAAGTGCAAAAGAGGTCAAAGGAGCCCTACGAGGCAGCCCTGAAGGTCCTCACCTCACCTCTTGGCGACTGATGGCTCCAGTTGTGCTAAGGAGCTGCGTTCTAATTTATATGACGCACTGAAGCGGGTGTGACGAACGTGTGAGATAATTCTCTTCGACCCCGCTACACTGAGCTATGAACTTCTTATTGCGGCGTGCCACCTTGCTCGCGTTACTCGCGTGGGGAGGTGCGCTCTCCCAGAGCGTTGATGACAGTGTCTACACCACCGGCGAGGTCTCTTACGGCACCTACTTCAATGGCCGCTTCGGTTTCGCGGTGGCCGTGCCGCTCGGCTACCTCCAGCCGCAAGGCGGGCTAACAGACGGGAACGGTCAGGTGTTTTCGTCACCTGATGGGGCGCAGATGCGGGTCTTCGGCAGTCGCTTGTTGCTCGAGCGTGACCTTACGGAAGCCTATGAGGTGCTCTCACAGGATGGTCCTAATAGACAAGTGACCTACAAAGTGCAGCGCGACGACTGGTTCGTCGTTTCGGGCTTCACTGGCGCTGCTGGGGATACCGTGTTCTACACCAAGGTGATGGAGCACCCCGAGAGCGGCGCGTACCTGAGCCTCACCCTCCAATACGCAAGAGACCTCAAGCCCACCTTCGACCCGATCACCGAAGAGGTCGTACGCTCGTTTCGGGCACTTGAAGGCGGCGGTAGCGGCTAGTGCAAGTTTAGAACAGGCTCGGCGGGTTGAGGCGCGTCTAAAACGCTCTCGGGAACCTCCGCCACTGCGCCCAACAGAACTTCAGTGCCCGCCCCTTTTTTATGTGCGTTTTCGCTGATAAAACGACGCCACGCCCGCGCTCCAGGTTGATGCGCAAAGAGCCCCAACAAATGCCGCGTGATGCGGCCCAGATAAACCCCTTTTGCCAATTGCGCCTCAACGTAAGGAAGCATCCCCTCTACGACCTCTCGCCGCGTGGCGGGTTCCTTATCTTCACCGAACAGCCCGCGATCAACCGTGGCGAAGAGGTAAGGCGTCTCATATGCGGCTCGCCCGACCATCACGGCGTCTACGTGGGTGAGTTGAGACTGGATGGACTCGAGACTCCTAAACCCGCCGTTGATTTCAATCAACAGGTGGGGGAACTCCCGCTTCAAACGGTGCACCTCTTCGTAGCGTAGGGGCGGCACGGTGCGGTTCTCTTTGGGACTGAGTCCCTGTAACCACGCTTTGCGGGCGTGAACGGTGAAACGCGCGGGTTCTGACTTCGAGACAACCCGCACGAAGTTCGCCATATCTTCGTAGCGGTCGAGTTCGTCCACGCCGATGCGGTGCTTGACCGTGACAGGCAAAGAGGTCGCGCCGCGCATCGCCGCCACACACTCGGCGACGAGTTCGGGCTGCGCCATCAGACACGCGCCGAAGTTGCCGCTCTGCACGCGCTCCGAGGGGCAACCGACGTTGAGGTTGACTTCAGAATAGCCCCAACCCTCAGCGATGCGGGCGCATTCGGCGAGGGCGCGCGGGTCGTCGCCGCCGAGTTGTAAAGCGAGAGGTAATTCCTCCAGTGAAAAGTCTAAGTGACGCGCTTTGTCACCGAAAAGGATTGCGCCCGTCGTGACCATCTCGGTATAGAGGAGGGTCCGCTCGGTGAGCTGGCGCATGAAAAAGCGGTAATGGCGGTCGGTCCAGTCCATCATGGGCGCGATACTGATGGGGTAGTGCATGTCTAAAGTTTACCTGTGAAGGGTGCGTTTGGGCGTAAGGGGTTGACAAGGTAGCAATGAGCAACGAGTAATCCCCTTTCGGGGACGAACGGTGAGCGAGATTCTTTAGACTCATTGCTCGTTGCTTTCAACTCGTTGCTGTTCTTTCCGCCACACCTTCATCCCCCCCGCTACGTTATAGACCTCTTGGAAGCCCGCCGCCTCGAGATAAAGCCCCGCCAACTCCGAGACCTGACCTCTTTCGCAGATGAGGTAAACGGGCTTTTCTTTAGGCACATCAGGCAACTCACCCGCTTGAACCGCCTCTAAGCTCAACACTTCCGTCCCCGGCAACCCGTCGCGCTGATGCTGCGCTTCAGTCCGCACGTCAAAAGCCGCAGCACCTTCTTCAAGCACCTCTAAGAACCGTTCAATATCAATAGGGCGCACCGCTAAGCGTCGCTGTTCTCTTTCGCGCTATCTTTCTCTAAGGGTAGGAGCGGCCATAAGATGAGGTAACCGAGCAGCGTGATAAAGCCGCTTAAAGGCAGGCTGAGCGCGAAGAGGATGCGCAGCGTACGGGGGTTGGCGTCCACGTACTCAGCGATGCCGCCCATGATGCCCGCGACGATCTGATCCTGACGAGAGCGCGTCAATCGTCCCGGCTTGTTGGGCCGCCTGGCGCGGCGCTGGTCGTGTAAGAGGGTATCGCGCCTTTGCTCCTTGTTTGACTTATCCATTACGTCTTCACCTCTATAAAAGGAATTTGCGGTTGGTGCGCGGAGTTGCGGAGCGCAGTATGAACGAGAGACTCTAACTCGCGTACGTCTACATCTAAATACTCATCTGGAACGAGCGCTAAGTGCGCGAGCGCCTTGGCGTAGTTGCGGCGTCCACCTCTTGCGCTTTCCATCACCCGCGCCTTGTGGAGCGCCGCCGCTAAAAGGATGACGCCGCCGTAAAACTCACGGTCTAACCCCTCGGACGCTAACCAGAGAGGTTCTAACGCTTCGTGGCACTCCCAATATTCGCCTGCTTGAAAGAGGTCAACGCCTCTTGTCCAGGGGTCAGCGGGAGGGTCATTCACCTCTTTAGTATAGGTGCTATGAGACGCAAACTGGGTTCTTGACGCTCCAAAATCGGTACGCTTGCAACGCCCAACGATGAAGACGGGATGCTTGACAAGGTTTTAGCGCACCGATAGACTTCTCTTATAGCCAAACCGGACGTAGCAGCTCGAGCTTCTTAACTCGCCCATTCGTGGGTTCTACCTTTTTGCGCTTTGTCGCAAGCATTTGTGAGGAGGGGGCGCTCGAGGCGCACGTCAGCTATAGAAACGCTCCAACTTCACAGGGGCGAGAAAAGGAGTTTTAATGAGGACCGTAACGCTAGCATTCGCACTTCTTCTCACCGGCGCATCAGTAGGTTTTGCCCAAGACGACGCGGCCTTGGAGGGTGACATCACCGTCATGGCTTGGGACGTGGCCGCCGAAGCCCTCGACAACCTCATACCCGGCTTTAACGAGGAGTACCCCAACGTCAACGTGAGGGTTGAAAACTTGGGCAACCAGCAAGTCTACGACCGAGGCTTGGCGGGTTGCGCGGCGGGCGGCGCGGACATGCCCGACGTGTACGCGGTTGAAAATAACGAAGCCGAAGTCTTCTGGAACCGCTTCCCGACCTGCTTTACCGACCTCGGCACGATGGGCGCAAGCGAGCTGCGCTCGGACTACCCCGACTTCAAGTGGACCGAACTCATGCTCGGCGAGCAGATTTTTGCCGTCCCCTGGGACTCCGGCCCCGTCGTGACCTTCTACCGCCGCGACCTCTACGAGCAAGCGGGCATCAACCCGGACGAAATCGAAACCTGGGACGACTTCATCGCCGCCGGACAGTCTTTAGACGAAGCCACGGGCGCGAAGATGCTCTGGTTCGACTTTTCCGACGACGGCGTCTGGCGGCAGCTCGCCAACCAGAACGGCTGCTTCTACTTCGACGACGCGGGCGAGACCGTGACGGCGAACCAGCCCGGCTGCGTGAACGCGATGGAAACGATGAAGCAGCTCTACGACGCGAACGTCGTCTCGATTGTCGACTGGAACGGCGCGATTCAGGCGATCAAGAACGATTCGCTGGCAGGCGCTGTCTTCGGTGCGTGGTACGTCGGCACGATTCAGAGCAATGCGCCCGAGCAAGAGGGCAACTGGGGCGTGTACGAGATGCCCGCCAGTGAGCCCGGCGGCGTGCGGGCAGCGAACTTGGGGGGCTCGGCCTTAGCGGTTCCCGCCTCGAGCGAGAACCCCGAAGCGGCGATGGCCTTTGTGGAGTACGCACTTGCAACCACCAACGGACAGGTGAACATGCTCGAGGACTACGGCTTAGTTCCCTCTTATCTACCTGCGCTCGACGCACCTTACGTGAGCGAAGAGGTTCCCTACTGGGGCAACCAAGCCATTTGGCAAGACATCTTAGCGACCTTGGGCGAGATTCCGCAGGCTCGCGGCACACAGTACTTCCAAGAGGCGCGGACAATTGTCACGAACGTTTTGACGCAGTACCTCTCGGAGAACGCCTACCCCGACGCGCAAACGGCGATGGACGAAGCCGCGCAGCAGATTTCAGGCGCGGTTGGCCTGCCGATTGCGGAGGGGTCGGAGTAACAATTATGTCAAGGGAAAGAGGTCAACTCTTTCCCTTATTTGGGGGCTCGAGTCTTAGAGGTGGTGAGGCTCGAGCTTTTACTCTTTATTCTTCCGTACGGCGTTAGGTAACAAGTCAGTCATGTCATTCTGAGCAAAGCGGAGCGGAGTCGAAGAATCTCTGACCTTGCCTTCTCCTCTAACCGAGATTACGAGGCGAGACCCCTCGATTGGGCTCGGGGTGACATCAGCGTCGCAAAACTTAGCTAGCAGTGTATTAAATTCATCTAAGCACCTCTTCTCTTATCTTGAAATTGTTCTAACAGCAACTTCTGGAGTTTCTATGCAACGAAACAAACTCATCCCCTATACCTTTTTACTCCCCTATCTCCTTATCTTTATCCTCTTTTGGGCCTGGCCTATTCTCAACTCGTTCTACCTCTCTTTTTTAGACACGCGCAGCTTCCCCAACACCTTTGAACCAGGTGTGAACTGGGGACGGCTCCTCAATGACCCTTTTTTCATCAAAGCGCTGCAAAATACCCTTTTAATCCTGCTCGTCCAGGTTCCCGTTATGCTGGCGCTCGCCACGGCGCTGGCGGTGGCGCTCAATTCACCGCTGCTCAGGTGGCGCGGCTTCTTTCGCTTCGCGTTTTTCGCGCCTGTGGTGGTCGGCTCGGTGGCGTACTCAGCGGTGTTTCGGTTGCTGTTTAACGATCAGAACGGCGCGGTCAATGCAGCCTTGGGCGGGCTCGGGCTGCCGACTCCGGCTTGGCTCAACACGCCGGGGCCGGCGCTCTTTCTCATCATTTTGACCGTAACCTGGCGCTGGACGGGCTACAACGCCATCATCATCCTAGCGGGGCTGCAAAACGTGCCCTTGGAGCTTTACGAAGCCGCTGAGTTGGACGGCGCGAACGCCTGGCAGCAGTTTTGGGGTATCACAGTGCCGATTTTGCGCCCTATCTTGCTGTTTGCTTTTGTCCTATCAGTCATCGGCACCATGCAGCTCTTCACCGAGCCGTTTCTGATTACCAACCGGGGTGGACCGGGCAACGCCACCTTGACCTTGGGCGTCTACCTCTACAACCAGGGCTTTAGCTCCTTTAACTTCGGCTACGCTTCGGCCATTGGCTATACCATCGCGCTTCTAGCCGTGCTCTTCTCCGTGCTGCAACTCCGGCTCTTCGGGCGGGAGTCATGAAGCGCTCGAGGCTCATCAACAGTGTGTGGCTGCACGTGTTCATCGTGCCGTTGGCGCTTCTGTGGCTCGCCCCGCTCTGGCTTATGTTCGTCTTCGCCACGGTCGAGGAAACGCGGATTTTCAGCACGCCCGTACCACTTCTGCCGGGCGGCAACTTCCTAGCGAACTTTAGAGATTTACAAGCCGACACGGGCTTTTTGCGCACGCTCCTCAACAGCGTGGTGATTTCGGGGCTCTACACGCTCCTATCCTTGATCCTGACCAGTATGGGCGGCTACGCCTTCGCCCGCTACCGCTTCTTCGGACGCGGCGCGATCTTCACGATTGTCATCGCCACGCTGACGATTCCCTACTTCGTCGTGGTGATACCGCAGTACATCTTGGTGGCAAGGGAGTTTACTCTCACAAATTCGTATATCGGCGTGGTGCTACCCCTTTTAGCGAACTCACTCGGGATATTTTTCATGCGGCAGAACTTCATGGGTTTGCCGCAGAGCCTTTTAGACGCGGCGCGGGTGGACGGCGCGGGCGAGTACCGCATCTTCTTTCAGATCGCGCTGCCCTTGGTGCGCTCGGCGTTGGCGGCCTTGGGCATTATCCTCTTCTTGACCGCCTGGAACGACTACCTGTGGCCGCTCCTCATCCTGACCCAACAAGAGATGTACACCGCGCCCGTCGCGCTCGGCACGCTGTTGGGGCTGACGCGGGTGTCGTGGGGCGGAATTATGGTTGGGGCTGTTTTGATGACGGTGCCCTTCTTAATTCTGTTCCTCTTCTTGCAGCGTTACTTCGTCGCGGGGATTACAGCGGGGGCGGTGAAGGATTAGGAGTCCACCAACCCCTAAAGTTTGTATAAAAATTTGTATACACTGTTTAGCCACCGCTTCGAGATGTCGTACACTACCTTATGAAACTAGGCATCCCTAAAGAGGTCAAAACACACGAGTACCGCGTCTCGGCGACGCCGGGCGCGGTCAAAGCGTTTGTAGGCGCAGGGCATGAGGTCTTTGTCGAGACGGGCGCGGGCGTCGGCAGTGGTTTTATGGACAACGATTACAAGGCGCAAGGGGCAAAGGTTGTCAGTAGCGCAGCGGAGGCGTGGGCGCAACCGATGGTCATGAAGGTCAAGGAGCCCATCGAGCAGGAGTACAGCTTTTTGCGTGACGACCAGTTGCTCTTCACCTACTTGCACCTCGCCGCCGACAAGCCGCTCACCGAAGCCCTGCTGAGCGCAGGCACGACGGCAGTCGCGTATGAAACGGTGCAGCTTCCCGACAGAACGCTCCCGCTCCTCACCCCGATGAGCGAAGTGGCGGGGCGCATGGCGTCGCAGGTCGGAGCGCACTACCTAAGCAAGTTTTTAGGCGGACGCGGGCTGCTCTTAGGCGGTGTGCCGGGGGTACAAGCAGGTGAGGTCGTCGTGCTAGGCGGCGGCGTCGTCGGGACGAACGCGGCGAAGATGGCGCTGGGGCTCGGAGCGCAGGTGACGATTTTAGACATCAGCCACTCGAGGCTCCAATATTTCGACGACGTCTTCGGCAGCCGCATTCAGACGCTCACCAGCACACCTGCGAATATTGCGGAGATAGTCGCCAAGGCCGACCTTTTGATAGGCGCGGTCCTTATTCCCGGAGCGCGTGCGCCCAACCTCGTTACTAAAGAGATGGTTAGTACGATGAAACCGGGCAGCGTCATCGTAGACGTCGCCGTGGACCAAGGCGGCTGCATCGAGACGAGCAAACCCACCACGCACGACGAGCCGACCTTTGTAGTGGATGAGGTGGTGCACTATGGCGTGGCGAACATGCCCGGAGCCGTGCCAAATACGAGCACGACGGCGCTCTCGAACCAGACGCTCCCTTATGGGCTCGAGCTTGCGGAGCACGGCGCGAGAGCCTTACAAAACGACCCTGCGCTCCTCAAAGGGCTCAACACGCATAGAGGTCAACTCACGCACAAAGGTGTGGGTGAAGCCTTCAGCATTGAGTCCGTTTCACCCGACGACGCCCTCGCCAACTCTAAATTACTCACTTGACCTCTTCGTCACCAACATCTATGACTTTGCGCTACTTCGTAGGGGTGATTCATGAATCACCCCTACGCCGCGCCTTCTACCTCAATTTTGAGAGCGCCTTACGAATCAATCCCTCTGCCGCCTCGTCCGGGTCTTTGAGCGCCAACTCCGCCACGACAGACTTCACCTGCGATTCGCGGTAGCCCAAGGCGAGTAAGGCTTCCACCGCGTCCTCCCCCGCTTGCGAGGTCAAGACCGTGGGCCGCGCCCCGCCCGACGCGGCTAGGAGTTCTTCGGGCAACTTATTCTTGAGGTCCAAGATAATGCGCTCCGCCATGCGCTTGCCGACGCCCGGCGCAGATGACAAGAGCCCCGCGTCACCGCCAAGAATCGCGCTCGCTAAAATCGTCGTCTGCATGGATGAGAGCATCGCCAGCGCGAGCTTAGGTCCGACGCCCGACACGCCGATGAGGTAAGTGAAAAGCGTGTGCATATCTTTATTATGAAAGCCGTAGAGCGCGAGCAAATCCTCCTTGACGAGCAAGTAGGTGTGAAGTCTCAGCGCAGAACCGACTTTACAGACGATGAGCGTGGACTTAGGTGCAAAGACTTCTAAGCCAAATGCGCCTGACTGAACCACGACACTGCTGTCACGAATCTCGGAGATAACGCCATCAATATACGCAATCATGAAATGAGAGAAAAGATAGAAGAAAGAAAGAGGTCAACGCAAGCCATTTGCATAGCTTCTATCATAGCTTCTGCTGCGGCCCCTTAGTGAAATCAGAGCGCTGTCTTGCACTGACTTGAATACAGCTCCCTCTAGCTCAAATCTCTCCAAAAAGGGGCGCGAACACAGCCTCGTAGCCGATATCCGCGAGCGTCTGACAACCCGTTAGACGCATAGCGTATTCCAGTTCCGCTTTGAGATTCTCCAACGACCTGTCACTGTCTACGACGACGGCCTCCGCGCCGATGGCTAAGTAGCGAAAGACATCAATACCGCTCCGCACCGGGCCGCCCACATAAACCGAAATCGTGCCCGCTACCGAATCGAAGATGTCGGGGAAGATTTCGGCAGCCGCTGGGCCGTTTAGGAAGTGCCCGGCACCCGAGGTGATGACGACGCCCTCGAGTCCCGCCTCCGCTGCGATATTCGCGTCCGCCACGCTGCATACCCCGTAGAGCCACAGCGGAACGCCCGCCGCCGCGCCGAGTTCGGCTAAATCCTCGCGGGTGCGCGGACGCCACTCGTGCGAGCCGTAAGGGGGTGTGTCCGCTAAGACAGAGAGGTCGAGCGCAAAGGCAGGCACGCCCGCAGCGGCGAGCTTGCGCACTTTGGGCATGAGTTGGCCCATCTTTTCGGGTTTTAGGAGCGGTAGGCTCAGGTCGAAGTGAGTGTCGGGCTGCTCTAAAAGGAGTTCGGCGTCTACCAGACTCAAACTGCCAAGGTTGGTCGGGGGACGACCCAGAGCACGCTCTATGAGCGGCAGGATCGGCGTGTCGTAGGTGCGCCCCAACAGTTGACACGAGGCGTCCACCATCTGAACGTCGTGAAGGAGCTTGGGGATGAGCTGATAGCTCTCCAGAGCGGCGATATCGCGGTCTGCCATAAAGGTGATGATAACAGGGTGCGGAGCCCTAGGGCTGAGGAGCACCTTTACTTCCGGGTTAGGTCTGAGGTTGAGACGTCCTCACCCTTCTTCGCAGCAGCAGCCAGTAGATGCCAGCGTTGAAAAGCAGCACGAACGCGCCCAAAAACAGATGGACGTCGTGCCAGTTGTCGGGGTAGATGAGCCTGCTCAGATGGTGTTCGATAAAGCTTCCCGAGTACCCAACCTCACCCGCCCTTAGGCGGAGGTTTTGCTCCCAGGGGGTGAGCGGACAGGTCCAGCCGTAGAAGGAGATAGCCGTGCCGTAGAGGGCGCAGGGGAGGTGGAGCCACATGAGCCACCTTCGCCACAATACCAGCAGTGCCCCGAAGCCCACAAAGAGGATGAAACCGAAATGTACGAGCATGACGGCGTCGGCTAAAAAACTATAGAGGAATCCTTCACTCATAGTGCTTATTAGTATAGCGAGCCCTGCTGGTGCAAGCAGATAAACGCGCACAGTTCGTACTACACTGTCAACTAAGATTTGCGACGCTGATGTCACCCCGTTCACGAAGTCACTAGCGGGAGCGGTCCATTTCATGGGAGGCAAGCCGATCCACGCGACGCATAGCCCGGTTGCCGAGGGGCCTCGTTCGGCTGTGCCGAAACTTCGTAATTGGCTACTGCCAAAACTCCGCAACTTTCAATCTCTCACAGTGAAGAAGGCAAAGTCAGAGATTCTTCGGCGGAGTCTATCCTGTTAAGGGCGGAGTCTATCCTGCAAAGGGCTCAGAATGACATGTTCCATCCTTTAGCTGACAGTGTAGTACGTAGTCCTACAAACACACTTATACGTGAGACGCTTCTCGCCCCCTCCCACCCCTCAGCCCTCTACAATAGCCCTATGATTCACGTCTCCAACTTGAGTAAATCCTTCGGCGAGGTCAAAGCGGTGGACAACCTCTCCTTCTCCGTGCCCGCAGGCGAAGTCTTCGGTCTATTGGGACCTAACGGCGCAGGTAAGACGACGACGCTGCGCATCTTAGCGACCCTCTTGCAAGCCGATTCGGGCAGTGCCACGGTGAACGGTCACGATGTTGTCAAAGAGGCCGAGCAGGTCCGCGCTGAAATCGGCGTGGTGAACGGCGGCATGGGCCTTTACGACAGGCTCACGGGCTTAGAGGTGCTGCGCTACTTCGGGCGGCTTTATAGCATGAGCAAAGCGCGAATAGAAGAGCGCGTGGCGGTACTGGATGAGCTTTTGGACTTAGGTCCTACCCTGACACGGCGCACGGGCGACTTCTCGACCGGGATGAAGCAGAAAATTGTGATTGCGCGGGCCGTGCTGCACGACCCGCCCATCATCTTCTTCGACGAGGCAACCTCTGGTTTGGACGTGATGGCGCGGCGTACGGTCTTAAACTTCGTCAAACGCTATCCGAGCGAGCAGCGGGCAGTCATTTACTCGACGCACGTGATGAGCGAAGTTGAAGAGTTATGTGACCGCGTGGCAATTATTTACGGAGGCAAGCTGATCGCGAAGGGGAGCGTAGCTGAACTTATCGCCGAGGCAAGAGCGAAAAACCTCGAGGACGCCTTCTTCACCCTTATAGAACAGAGCGCCGAGCGTTCCCAAATTCCGGCACAAAAACAAGAGGTGAGCGCGTGAGACCCGCGATAGTCTTGCGCGTCGCTCAAAAGGAGATTCTCTCCACCCTTAGAGATAGGCGGGCGATCGTCTCGAGCCTCCTCATCCCGCTGCTCGTCTTACCGCTAGTGATGCTCGGTCTCCCCCTTTTAATTGGCGGACTTTTTGAGCGCGAACAGACCACCGTCACCGAAGTCGCCATGCAAGGCTTAGGCAACCTCCCGAAAGAACTCCGCAGTGAGATAGAAGCGCAGAGCATCGCCTTTACGCCCGTAAACGACCCCGAAGTCGCGGTGAGGGAAAGAGGTTACGCAGTCGCATTGACCGTACCGCAGGGGTTTGAACGGTCATTGCAAGAGGGTCGGGGCGAACTCACGGTATACAGCAAGACGGGCAATTTGCGGAGCGAATTGAGCGCGGGCAAGTTAGAAGAGGTTATCAACACCTATCAGCAGACGCTCGTTGCCGAGAGGTTGCGAGAAGTCGGGTTGGGGCCCAGCATACTTGAACCCATCACCATAAGGAATGAGGACGCTAGTTCGCAAGCGGAGCGCTCGAGTGGGCAACTCGCCTGGCTCATCCCCTTCTTCATCGCCGTGTGGACGCTCGCTGGGGGGCAGATGACCGCGATTGACGCGACCGCCGGCGAGAAGGAGCGGGGGACGTTGGAGTCCCTCTTAGTCGCCCCGGTGCGCCGCGCCGAAGTCGTCGTCGGCAAGTTCTTAGCCACCATGACCTTCGGGCTCTCCGCCGCGCTCATGGCGATTTTGGGGTATGTGCTGGGCGGTACGGTGCTGCGACAGTTTTTCAAACTTCAAGGCGAAGAGGCGCAAGACATCGTGAGCGTCATGGGCGGCGCACTCAATGTGAGCGCGTTTGGCGTGGTGATGCTTATTGTCAGCGCCTTATTGCTCGCGGGGCTCATCGCCGCCCTCTTGATCAGCATCGCTATGTTCGCCCGCTCTTTTAAGGAGGCGCAGAGCTACGTCGCGCCGCTCTCGTTTGTGCTCATCTTGCCCGCTGTCGGCTTGCAATTTGCGGACTTTTTTGGCTCGAACCCCATCCTCTACCTCATCCCCGTACTGAACACGCTCATCGTGATGGACGACTTGGTGAAAGGGAGTGCACAAGCCTTACCACTGCTGTTGACATATGGCTCGAGCCTCGCTTACACCGCACTTCTCTTAGACTTTGCGTTTCGGAGTTTTAAGCGTGAAGGGGTGATTTTTAGGACCTGATAGAGCGCGTAGGGTCGATTCATGAATCGACCCTACGGGAAAGCGCTGTCTAAGCTACAGGTATATGTGGCGCGGTGTAGGAGCGGGTTTCAAACCCGCTCCTACGGGGGTTGACCGCTGGAACAACCGTGCTTGTCAGGAACACTGAGATTGAACCACGCAGGCATCATCATTTAATGTGCGTGCTAAACTATGCTTTTGCAGTGAGGACGTTTGCGACCAGATGACTATAGTACCCCTGTCCTCTAGGGGTGTACCTGCTGTCAAGGCTCGAGCAACACCTTCCCCGCCGTCTTACGCCCCTCCAACCGCCGATGCGCCTCACCCGCCTCAGCCAACGGCAGTTTCGAATCAATTCGCACGCTAAGCTCGCCCGCCGCGACCCAGCTCAGCACGTCGTTCGCTCGCTCTACCAGTTCATCACGCTTTGCGACGTAGTGAAAGAGCGAGGGGCACGTCAAAAAGAGCGACCCCTTCGCGTTGAGCGTCTGCGGCTCGAAGTTCTCCACCACGCCGCTCGACTGCCCGAAGAGCACCATCATCCCGCGCATGGCGAGACAATTCAGACCTTTTGCGAACGTTGTTTTTCCTACCGAATCGTAGACGACTTGCACGCCGTCCCCGTCGGTTAGCTTCTCCACCTCTTCCTCAAAATCCTGCTCCGTGTAGCGGATAATCTCATCCGCGCCCGCCTCTCTCGCTAGGCGTTCCTTCTCTTCGGTGGAGACCGTGCCGATAACCCGCGCCCCGCGCTTTTTCGCCATCTGCACGAGCAGCAAGCCCGTCCCGCCCGACGCCGCGTGAATCAAGCAGATGTCGCCCTCTTCAAGTGGATACGTCGTGTGAGAAAGGTAGTGCGCCGTCATCCCCTGGAGCATTACCGCCGCCGCTTGCTCGCCGCTGACGCCTTCCGGCACCTTGACGAGCGTTTGAGCGGGCGCAAGCGCGTATTCCGCATACGCGCCACTGAATCCTATCCCCGCCACGCGCTCACCCACTTGAACTTCTGTAACCTCTTCGCCCACGGCTTCCACCACGCCCGCCGCTTCGCTGCCCGGAATGTGGGGAAGCGAAACCTGATAGAGCCCTTCGCGCCTGTAGATGTCGATGAAGTTTAAGCCCGCCGCCTCGACTTTGACGAGGACTTCGCCCTTGCCGGGCTGAGGCGTATCGACCTCTTGAAGTTTAAGAACCTCCGCGCCGCCGTTTTGGGTTATCTGTATGGCGTTCATAGCTCTGAGTTTGACACGTATGCGCTGCGAGAAGAGGTGGGTGGGGCTCGAGATTTACACAGGTGCAGCTAAGCTACGTTTACGCATTGCGGCGAACTCGAGCACCGCGCGAATATCTTCACGCTCGAGACTCGAGAAGTCCTCAAGAATCTCGTCCTCGCTCATGCCGCCTGCGAGGTATTCAAGTATGTCATACACAGTAATCCGCGTACCCTTACAGGGCTTGCCGCTACGCACTTCTGGGTTGATGGTGATGCGCTGTAAGAGGTCGGTATTTGAGCTCATAGCTCTAGTTTACTCGGTAGTGGCAGCTTTCAAACCGTATTCATAGCACTTAGAAAATTTTCTGTTGATTCACCCAAACCAAAATAGAGTTCATATACTGCCCTACCTATATCACCTTCTTCACAACATGACACCGACGAATACAGTCTAGCAATCTCAAAGTAAAGCTCCGATGCTTCGGCGTTTCCCGTTTCGCTGTAGTCGAAATACTGGTTATCGAACGCTTCAGCCGATTCTGAAAAAGGTGTTTCGTTATTATAAATACCTAAACCCTCGAGCCTACTTCTTGCCACTTCTTTTACTTTTCGGCAAACGGTTTCTACCTCTTGCGACTTATACCACTGCTGAATTTGCTCTGGAAGTAGCGAAATTGAATCAGCCATAAAACAGATTAGGCAGCTTCACGCAACTTCTGCCGCAGCAACTCCGACGCTAAGCGTCCCAGCGACACCCCTTGCTCCCTCGCCTTATCTTGCAGGGAGCGAGCAACGTCTTCCTCAATTTCAATCTCAAAGTACCGCTTCCGCAATTCGCTCTTCACTTCAATCGTTTGGAACTCATCCCAACAGTCCGTCGTGTCGTGCGCGTCCCAAAATTCAGCGGCTTCTTCATAGGTTTCAAACCTCTCTAGCGTCTTATCGGGTTTTTCGTTCACTCCTTCACCTCACTTTCCGTCGTTGACTGCCGATACGGTGTATCCTCCGGCTCTTTGGCAGGCACACGCGCATAATTCTCCGCCATCTCCAACAGCGCAGGCTCGAGCCACTCCTCTAGCTGCTCCGGGCGGTAGCGCCAACCCCAGTTCCCTCCGGCGCGTCCTGGCAAATTCATTCGCGCCTCTGTGCCCAAGCGCAGCACGTCTTGTAAGGGCACAACCGCGAGGTCTGCAACGGACGCAAACGCCAAGCGAATCAAATCCCAGACGATATTGCGCTCGTCCCGCGCCAAATAGCGCCGCACGAAGTCCTGCTCCTTTTCGGGCGCATCCCTGTACCAGCCGAGCGTCGTGTCATTGTCGTGCGTGCCTGTATAGACCACAAAGTTAGGCATGTAGTTGTGCGGCAGGTAGAGGTCGCTGCCATCGCCCGCAAAGGCGAACTGTAAAACCTTCATGCCGGGGAGGTTGTTGTTGTCGCGCAAAGCTTCGACTTCGGGCGTGATGATGCCTAGGTCTTCCGCGATGATAGGCAGTTCACCTAACGCCTCTCTGAGCGCGTCAAAGAACGCTTGCTTAGGTCCGTCTACCCAGCGTCCCTCCACCGCAGTCGGCTCGTCGGCGGGAATCTCCCAGTACGCCTCGAAGCCGCGAAAGTGGTCCACGCGGATGAGGTCGAAGAAGTCCAGTGTGGATTTGAAACGCGCAATCCACCACCCAAAGCCGTCTTTCGCCATCTTGTCCCAGCGGTAGAGCGGGTTGCCCCAGCGCTGCCCCGTCTCGCTGAAGTAGTCGGGTGGCACCCCCGCCACCACCGTCGGGTTGCCCTCTTTGTCGAAGTAGAACAGCTCAGGGCTCGCCCAGGCGTCGGCGGAGTCGTAGGCGATGAAGATGGGGATGTCGCCGATGATCTTGATGTCGCGGGCGTTGGCGTAGCGCTTGACCTCTAACCACTGCGTGTAGAAGAGCCACTGCCAGTAGCGCCAGCGCCGAATCGTCTCGGTGTGCTCCTTCTGATGTGCGTTCAGGGCGCGTTTCTTGCGCTTGCGCAAGCCCTCGTCCCACTCGTTCCAGGCGCGTCCCTCGTTGGCTTCTTTGCAGGACATAAAGAGGGCGTAATCCTCGAGCCAGTAGCCCTGCTGGTCACAAAACGTATTGAACGACTCTTTCTGCTGCTCCGTGGCGCGTTCTTTGAAAACTTCGTAGGACTGATTCAGCACGCCCAGCTTAAAGGGGATGACTTCACCGTACTCCACCTCATCTTCGGAAAAGCCGGGGCTGTTCTCTAAAACCTCACTGTCTAAGAGCCCCTCCTCCACCAACTTGTCCAAACTGATGAGGTACGGGTTGCCCGCAAAAGCGCTGAAGCATTGATAGGGCGAGTCGCCGAAGCCCGTCGGACCGAGCGGTAAGACCTGCCAGAGCCGCTGCCCTGACGAGGCCAAAAAGTCAAGCCACGAAAACGCGCCCTGCCCCAAGTCGCCGACGCCGTGTCCGCCGGGGAGAGAGGTGGGGTGCAGCAAGATACCGGATGCTCGTTCGAATGCCATGTGGTGAATCCTCCAAGAGGGAGGACGCGCCCCCTCTGCTTAAATTATGAAAGACACTATCACGTTTATCGGTAGGGCGATTCAGGTCAATCTCACCGATTAGGAGGCTGAACGTTGAGGTAGCGAGAACCTCCATTTGGACTATTTGCTGCAAGAGAGCCGCGCGACTGTAACGATTGGGAGGAACTTTCCGAGAAAACAGCAGTGAGTTCCGAGCAATGAGTTCTGAGCAATGAATAATGAGTGAAAATCAAAGGTTTTCACTCATTGCTCGCCGTTCGCCTAGCCCCGTTCCCGGCTCTGTTAAAGCACGAAGTGTCGGGAAACTTCGTAAGCGTCGCGTGGTTCGCGCAGCACCTTCGAAGAAGACCGCTCCCGCTAGCTGTGTAGCGGGTATGACTGGGTTGCTTTTAACTTCCTCCTAGCGACCTATCCAGGTTATACGCTGCACTGATCAGCGCCAAGTGCGTAAACGCCTGCGGAAAGTTCCCCAACGCCTCCCCGTGATGCCCGGTCTCTTCGGCGTAGAGCCCTAAGTGGTTGGCGTAGCCCAACATCTGCTCGAACATAAGCCTCGCGTCCTCTAGGCGCTCATGCTCCACCTGCCCCGCTCTGGTAAGCGCCTCGACTAGCCAAAAGGTGCAGATATTGAAAGTTCCCTCTTCGCCCGAAAGACCGTCGTCGCTCTCGGTGATGTTGTAGCGGTAAACGAGGCTGTTCGAGACGAGCCCGCCCTCTTCGGGCGTCTTGAGCGTCGCGTCCAAGGTGCTGAGCATTCGCGGGTCCACAGGCGAGATGAAAAAGACTAAAGGCATGATGAGGTTGGCGGCGTCTAGCGCGGTGCTCTCGTAGTGCTGCACGAACACCTCGCGCTCTTCGCTCCAGCCTCGCGTCATGATGTCCTCGTAAATCTCGTCGCGCACGCTAAGCCAGCGGGCGCGGTCCGCCGGGAAGGAGCGCTTATCCGCTAGGCGCAAGCCCCGGTCCACCGCCACCCAGCACATCACGTTCGAGTAGACGAACTGCTGCTTGCCGCCGCGCATCTCCCAGACACCCTCGTCCTTGAGATGCCAATGGTCACAGACCCAGTTCACAAACCCCCTCACCGAGCGCCAGAGGTCATAGGAAATAGGTGCGCCGTACTTGTTGTAGAGGTAGATCGCGTCCAAGATTTCGCCGTAGATGTCGAGCTGAAGCTGATCAAACGCGGCGTTGCCGATGCGCACGGGTTTGGAGTGGCAGTAGCCCTCTAAGTGGTCCAGCGTCTCCTCGGTGAGTCTCTTTTCGCCGCCGATGCCGTACATGATCTGCAAGGGATACCCGCTGGGGTTGTCCTCTTCGCAGAGCCGCTCCAGATACTTCATGAACGCGCCCGCCTCTTCGGTGAAGCCGATGCGCAAAAAGGCGTAGAGGGTGAAAGCGGCGTCGCGAATCCAGGTGTAGCGGTAGTCCCAGTTGCGCTCGCCACCCACACCTTCGGGCAAGCTACAGGTGGGCGCGGCGACAATGGCTCCGGTCGGTTCGTAGGTGAGGAGCTTGAGCGCTAGGGCGCTCCGGTGAACGCTCTCGCGCCAGCGCCCCGTGTAGGTGCACTTCGAGAGCCAGCGCCGCCAATAGTCCACCGTCTCGCGGAAGACCGTGACCGCGCCCTCCTCTGAGAGCACCTCACCGCAGCCTCTAAACTCGCCGATCTCGCGCAGCACAAAGGTCGTGGTGTGTCCCTCGGAAAGGGCGAACTCGGCGGTGGCGGCGCCTTTATCTCTCTCGAGAGGGACTTCAGCGCTCAACCCCAAGCTAAGCCCGTCACTCGCAAAGCAGACGCCATCATCATGAACTTCGACCTCATGCGTATCTCTCGCGTAGTTAAAGGCAGGCGCACAGGTCATCTTGAAATGCACCGTGCCGCGCACCGCCTTGACGGTTCTCACAATCTGCCGCTTATCGAGATCATAGGTGCCGCTGCCCACCGGCATATAGTCCGTCACCTCGCCGACGCCCTCTTCGGACAAAAAGCGGGTGACGAGGATGTTCGTTTCGGGCCAGTAGAACTGCTTGTGGGTGACGGTCTCGGCCATCATCTCGAGCTTAAACCTCCCCCCCTTCTCGTCGTCCAAATCGCGCCAAAAACCGAAGGCGCGTCGAAACGGGGGAAGCAGCACCAGTCGATCGAGCCGTCCTTGCCGACTAACGCCACCGTATGCATGTCGCCAATCATTCCGTAACTTTCGATGGGTTGGTAGGGCATAAGACAGGTCTCCTTTGAAGGCAGGTATCATCTGGTCATCAACGCTCGCAGAAGGAAATAATGCTGACTAGCACGCACATTCAAAGATGAAAGTCCGCTAGTTCTTCGAACTGAGATCTGCGAGAATATATCTCAGTATGCTAATAATCGCTACGAGAGTATAACGCGCCGCCATCATTAAAACCACTTTGGGACGAGAGGTCTTGAAAGAAGTTGCGCTGAGTTTAGAGAGGTTGAGCGCTCGAGCCCACCCTAGAGTCAGACGCTCGAGGTTAGCGCAAGGTCGCGGCAAGCACCCGCAAAGAGAACAACGCCGCGTTGCGCATAAAGAGGTCATAAGATGAAGCTATGGACACAGCGCAAAGCGTAGAAGCAGCTAACGAGCAGAAAAATATTCAAAATGTCAATGTTCAAAAGGTGGGCGTTGTTGGTGCAGGCACAATGGGCGGGGGCATTGCCACGCTCCTTCTGATGAACGGCCTGGACGTTCACCTCTTCGACCCGGCGGACGAAGCGTTGGAGAGGGCGAGAAAGCGCGTTGCCAAGCGCAACGACGAGGGCGCTTTGGAACGTCTTTCGGTCACGTCTGAGTTGGAAGAGGTCGCTCAGGCGGACTTTATCGTCGAGGCAGTGCCGGAGAAGTTGGAGCTAAAACGCACCCTCTTCGCCCAGTTGGACGAAGCTGCGCCCGCGCATACGGTTTTGGCGACGAATACAAGCGAACTCTCCGTCACCGCCATCGCCGCCGCGACGAAGCGTCCCGACAAGGTCATCGGAATGCACTGGTTCAACCCGCCCGAGCGCATGAGCTTAGTCGAAATCGTGCGGGCGGTGCAGACCTCAGACGAGACCTTAGCGTCCACGCAAACTTTATCTGAACAATGCGGCAAGACAACCGTCGTCGTGCAAGACCGTCAAGGATTTGTCACAACAAGGGCTCTGGCCGCGCTCCTCACCGAAGCGATGCGGATGTTAGAAGAGGGTGTCGCCTCACCCCAAGACATCGACACCGCCGTCAAACTCGGGCTGAACCACCCGATGGGACCGCTGGAGCTGGCTGATTACGTCGGCTTAGACACCATGCTCTTCATCTCCGAATCCATGACCGAAGGGGTGGGAGAGCGCTTTCGTCCGACGCAGGGGCTGAGGAAGTTGGTTGAAGCTGGAAGACTTGGTCGGAAAAGTGGGCATGGGTTTTATGAGTACGAGTAGAGCGTATTATGGTCACAAAATTAGCACGCTTGCGAGAGAAGAGGTTATTGTAGCGGCGCATCTTCTGAGCGTAACAGCAGAAGAGCTAACGCCTGAACGCAGGGATGACTTAAAGGAGCGTGTCAAAGACCGCTATGTAGATAGGAAGCTGCTATCGCAGAAGAGGCGTAGATTGAGAGAGCGCATGTGGACGTCGTTTTGCGAACCTAGTATCGCTGTTCGAAACGACGAAGCTTGGCGTTGGCTCGACAGCTTCCTTGAAGGCAAGCACGTTTTTATGCTTTTCGACAAAGTGACGGCTGAATCCGGCTTCTCTTTTCTCAACGGTGCAGACATTGTACTCGTTCTTGGAGAGTCTGTCGGTTTTGAGTTCTATCTAACTGATGAATCAGTGAGTTTCTTACTCTGCTATCAGCGGAGCAACTATTTGATCGCACTCGGCGGGGCGGTAGGCTGGCTGGAATCCCTTTTGCAGGAAAAGAACCTTGCACCTTGGCCGTTTTAATTCGTGAGAAAGGATATGGAAGACGTAAAACTTCTCGAGTTTCCCAACCTCATCGGCGCACACTGCTCCTCATCCGCACTCAGGAGCGTACTCGCCTATGACGGCGTGAACCTGTCCGAAGCGCTGACCTTCGGCTTGGGTAGTGGCTTAGGGTTTTTCTATCTTCAAGAACCCAACAGCAGCCCGACCCGCCGCTTCAACGGACGTGCGCCCGACTTGGAAGGCAACTTCTACCGCTTGGTGAGGTGCCCTATCGCGTGGGCAACCTCTTGGCAACCCGAACTAATTACCGAGTCTTTAGCCGCCAACCGTCCCGTTTTAGCGCAGACCGATATTCACCCCATCCCCTACTACGACGACGCGCACTTTACAGGGCATGGACTTGTCGTTGTGGGCTTAGAGGATGACGAGGTTTTGACGGCGGATATTGCGGCGGAGGGGTTCTCTAAAATGACTTTGGACAACATTCCGCGACGCTGTCAAAGACTCTCGCCCACCTCTTTTACAACCGCATCACTACGCCCCTGCTCCCAGAGTTCAAGAGGTTGACGTGGCTGCGCTTGCACCTTTAGCGATTCGAAAGACTGTTGAGTATATGTTGGGGCCACCCACAGAAAACGAAGGACTCACTGGACTAAGGCACTTCGCAGCGGACTTACCTAACTGGGCTGAACTCCCTGACCTCTCGTGGGCAGCGCGGTACGGCTATCAGGGGATTGAAAAGCGGGGTACGGGTGGGGGCGGTTTTCGGCTTTTGTACCGCGATTTTTTGCGAGAGGTCTCCCCCGTTCTAGGGCTTGATAAAGACCTCACCACAGGCTTTGAACATTCGGGAAGCCTCTGGACTCACCTTGCACAAGCACTCAAAGCGCTCTCGTTCGCTCAGGCGGGTGAGCAAGCAGCGCACCTCGCTCGAGCGGGAGAACTTGCACAGGAGATTGCGAGGCTCGAGCACGACCTCTTCACCTCTTTAGCACACATATAGCACAATCGGTACAGCCGTAACGGTGAGCCTAGTGCATCTGCTTTAGTCGCCGCAAAGCCGACCTAAAAGGAAAAACGGCGCGTTTGAGTATAGGGCGTTCAACCTCTTGTAACCATAACGCGCACGACCTCTTGTCCCTCACGCTCTTGTGCAGTTGGAGAAAGGTAGGTATGCTAGGGCTTCATGAGCGTAAGTGTCATCCTCGTTACGAATGTGGGTCAGGGCTTCGGTCGCGCCGTCGCGCTGGCCTACGGCCAAGCCGATTTTGATGTGGTGTGCGCCGACAGGGACGTGGATTTGGCCTCCAAGACGGCGGCTGAAATCGAGGAGTTGGGCGGTCAATCCATCCCGATTCAGGCCGATATGACCAGCCAGATGGACGTAAAAGCCGCCTTCGACAAGGTCTTTGAAATCTTCGGCGACTTAACGGGCGTCGTGCACGTGGCGAGTTTCGAGAGCAACACGCGCTTTCGCGACTTGGGTGAAGGGGAGTTTGGCGAGCTTTTAGACGAGAATTTTAAGAGCACCTTTTTGGTGCTTAAAACTGCCGCTAAGCTCCTCAACGAGAGCTGGCTCGTTCTAGTTGCGCCGCCCAGGAATGCAATAGAGCCGCACATGGTCGCGGTACGCGGCGCGATTACGCGCATGGCGGCGGGCTTTGAAGCGCGCTACGACAACCTCAACGTGAACGTGGTCGTGCCGTCGCGCTCGGCCTCGGACCCCAAGCACGACGCACCTCTTGTGCAAAATGTGCTTTATTTGGGCTCGAGACAAACCGGGCTCTCCGGGCACCGACTTTACGTCGAACTGCCCCCGCCCCCCAAAGTCATCGAATCCTTGTTGCCCGAGGTGCGAGCCGCGCTGGACGAAAACGTGCGCCAAGACGATTTAGAGGCGAGCTTGTTCGAGGATGAGGAGGACCTCGAGGATGAGCTAGACGAATTAGGCGACGAGACCGATGACGATACGGATGACGAGGATGAGGATTATCTCGAGGATGAAGATATAGACGCGGGTGAGGTAGAGGGTGAGACCAACGCCGACGAAGACCCCGAGATGGAGCGCTACTACTTCTCGCTAGGGGCGGAAGACATTTCATGAGCTACACGCTGTGAAATGCCCTTACTGCTCCTCGCTCGAGACGCGCGTCGTCAACTCGCGCCCCTCGGACGAAGGCAACGCCATCCGGCGGCGGCGCGAATGCACGGTCTGTAGCCGCCGCTTCACCACTTACGAACGCGCTCAGTTCGAAGCGCTGATGGTCACCAAACGCTCCGGGCGACGCGAGGCGTTTAACCCCGACAAGCTCCTGGACAAGCTGCGCATCGCCTGTAACAAGCGTCCCGCCACTGAAAAGCAGCTCCGCGAGTTCGCCTATACCTTTGAAGACACCGTGCAGAGTCCTGAAATCGGCGCGGAGGAGATCGGCATTCGCGCCCTCAAGTTCTTGAAAAGTTTAGACGACGTCGCCTACATTCGCTTTCTGAGCGTCTACCGCGACTTCGACTCGGTGGATAGGTTTATCGAAGAGATTAGGCAGCTCGAGGCGTTACCCGTAGAGTGAAGAGCACTTCAGCTAGTCAGGCTTTTTAGATTTTCCCTGAAACGCTGACCGGCTGAAATGCTGAGATGCTAATAAAAAAGCGCCACCTCATTATCGAACCAAAACACAAGTAGCTGCTAAGCCTCCTCCAACTGCTTGCGGTGATGCGCCATGTGCAAACTCGCCGCTTGCACCCACTCCTGCGCATCCAACTCGCCGAAGACGGGGTGAAACACCGTCCGGTCATGCCAGGCGGTCGTCTTGTCAACCTCTTGCAAAAAGCGCTCGTTCGTCTTTTGCCATTCGGGTAAGAGGTCAGCCAAAGGTTGTGGCTCCCCTGGCAATGCAAATTCGGGGGACTGCACTTTACCGTCTTCAACCGTGGCAGGTTTTTTGGGCATCTCAGGCAGCGGCGCGCCCCTACGCAAGAGATAGAGCACCTTGCTCATCGAGACGTTGGTTTTTAGGACGTGCTCTAAGATCTGCGCCGGGCTCCACCCACCGGGGCGCAAGGGCTCCGTCCAGCGCTCCTGCAAAGAGGTCTGAAGCTCCTCAAAAGCGTCCATCTCGTGAATGAGGACCGTTTTGGCCTCGCCTGGGTCTGAGCCGAAGTGTGATAACAGGTTTTTATTGAGCATAGGCGAGTTTACCGCGAAAGGTTGTAGGCGATTCGCGTTGTAGTGATAAGCGTCTCAGCTAGTCAGCATTTCAGCGCGTTAGGAAAGGTCTGAAATGCTGACCGGCTTACTAGCTCTTTTTGGTCAAGAGATTGACGGCAGTTTCAAGTCAGCACCGCTAAGCTGACCTCTATGAAATGGACTATCTACCTAACGGTTTTTCTCTCGGTTCTTATCTTGGGGAACGTACGGGCGCAGAGTTCGCTTGACAGTGCGTTCAGTCGTCTTGGCACGGATACGGAACGCGCCAACATCCCCTTAGAAGAGGTCTTGAGCGGCGGCCCGCCGCCGCAGGGCATCCCCGCGCTCGGTTTCGGTGGCGATTGGCAAGAGGTCGCTGAGGCGTCTACCCCGCCTTCGTTCGTCTCACAGGAGGAAGCGGCGGTGTGGTTGGAGCCCCAAGAGCCCGTCGTCGTCCTCTCTCTAGCAGGTGAAGCCAAAATCTACCCACTGCAAATCTTGACCTGGCACGAGATCGTCAACGACACGTTGGGCGGCGTACCCATAGCTGTCACCTTCTGTCCGCTCTGCAACAGCGCTTTAGCCTTTGACCGCCGCATTCCGCTGAGTGAAGCGGCACTAGCGAGGGTCCAAGAGGTCAATCTCGAGGCTGAACCCGCACCGCTAGACGATACTTTTTTAGATGCCTACGCCGCGCAAGTGGGAGAAGAGGTTAAGGTCAGCGCAGGTTTAGACGTGACCTTCGGCGTTTCCGGGCTTTTATACAACTCCAACTTGCTCATGTTCGATTCTGAGACGAGCACGCTCTGGTCGCAGATTTTGGGCGAGGGTAATATCGGCACGCTCACAGGCACGGCGCTCCTACGTTATCCCGCGCAGATTGTTTCGTTTGAACAGGCGAGAGAGGCGTTTCCGGGCTCGAGCGTGCTGTCCCAAAACACAGGCTACCGCCGCTCCTACGGACAAAACCCCTACGTCGGTTACGACGCCGTCGGCAGCCCCGCCTTTCTCTTTCAGGGCGTGACCGACGGTAGGCTCACGCCGAAAGAGCGGGTGGTGAGCGTCGTTCAGGGCGAGGAAACGGCGGCGTATCCCTTTTCAGTTTTAGAACAGGTGCACGTCATTAACGACCAGTTAAACGGCACACCTCTCGCGGTTTTTTGGCAAGAAGGCACGGCGAGCGCGTTGGATAGCGCCGCCATCGCTCAGGGTAAAGACATCGGCGCGGTGGGCGTGTTCGACAGGCGTTTGGGGGACAGGGAGCTTACGTTTGCGTGGCAAGAGGGCGCGTTTGTGGATTTGGAGACGAACAGCGCTTGGAACCTCTTGGGTGAAGCGGTGAGTGGGGAACTCGCAGGCGAACGCTTGACGCCTATCGTTCATGACAATACGCTCTGGTTTGCGTGGGCGGCGTTTAAGCCGGAGACGAGGGTTTATACAGGAGAATAAGGGGAAACAACTCGAGAGGTCAGGACGCCTCGAGCAGCCCCGTGTCCCGCGTGATATGGACAAAACCGCGCTCAGCAATCTGTGTGTTTAGATGGGTTCTAAAGAACTCGAGTCTCTCTTTCACCTCTTCCGCTGGTTCCTTTTTGAACATTTCCGACGAATTCATCGAGAGGAAAAACGCCACGAGCGGCTCCGCTTCGGTCACAAAGAGGTCATTTCTCTCCGAGCGGCGCAGCGTGACCTCGTCAAAATGCGCTTGGAGGAGCGTTTCGCCGCTCTCGAGCTTGAACGGCTGGGAGCCAAAAGTCTCTCGGAAGGCGCGAAGCGACGCCCCGTCCATAAGGTGCGCCGCCAAGTCACCTAACTCTTGAAGATGCGCCTGCCCACTCGCCGCGAGGTAGAAGCGCCCACCGGGTTTAAGCACGCGGCGAATCTCCGCGCAGGCACGGTTCGCGTCCGGTATGTGATGAAAGACCTAGTTCGCCATCACCATGTCGAAGTGGTCAGCTTCAAAAGGGATAGTTTGAGCGTCCACCACGGCGAAGTTAAAGTCATGAGGTACACGCTTTAATTGCGCCTTTACTTCGCGCAGCATCCCTTCGGAGAGGTCGGAGAGGGTCACGTTCCACCTTGCGGGGATGCGCTCGGCATTCTCGAGCCAGAATGTACCGGGGCCACACCCTAGTTCTAAGACACGGCTTTTTTCAGGGAGGTCGTAGAGGTCAAAAAGCCAGCGGTGCCAACTGACCTCTCGCTCACCGAAGCGTTTGTGCAGCGCGATACGGGCGTCTAGGTTCGAGGCGTCTTTATACTGCGTCTCTCTAAGGTACGTTTGGTCGGTATAGTGCATAGACCACTATAAACCTCTATGCAAAGAACCTGCTCATGCACCTCCCAACTCTGTTGCGGAAGGACTCAAAGTCGTGCAAAGCCGAACAGTCAGAGGAAACGCCGTGCCTTATACTATTGCTTTATGTCTAGTTCCACACCCACGCACCTCCCCGTCCTCATCTCCACCCCGCACTCCTCAGGTTTCGTCCCCGACGACATCCTCTCGGATATGCTCGGCGATAGGGCGAGCGATGAGGGGCTGCGCGAAAAGTTCTTAAAACGCCTCTTCTTCGAGGGCGACCCCTACACCGATCAGATTTTCCGGGCCGAGGGTGCGCTGCACTTCAATGCGGCGGCCTCGCGCTTCGTGGTGGACTATAATCGGCGGCGCGACGAGGGTGGCGCGAACGGCGTCATCAAGCTCACCGATTTCAGCGCGGAACCGCTCTACCCCCAAGACTATAGGCTCAGCGTTGAGGCCGCCGAAGCCCGCTTAGAGACCTACTGGGACCCTTTTCACAAGGCGATCGAACACGCTCTGGAGCGTGACGACATCCTCTTCTTTGTGGACGGTCACGCGATGGCTCCGGTGGGTCCTGTCATCGGACCAGACAGCGGAGCGCTGCGCCCGGCGCTGACCCTGATTACCGGGGGCGATAAGGAGGGCAAACCCGCGACGCCAGGGGCCTACACCAGCGTGAACGCCGAAGTTGCTCAGGTGCTGATTGAGAAGCTCGAGCACCACTTCAAAGATGTGATGAAGGTCTGCCCCAACGTGCCGCCCCGAGCGCTTCTCAATTCGCCCTTTTCGGTCGCCGACATCCAGCGCCGCTACAGCAACCCCGTCTTCGCCCATCACAAACCGGGCTTTTCCTTAGAGGTCAACCGGGCGCTCTACTTGCAAGGTTGTGAAGATGAGTACGACGAGGCAGTGCCGGAGCGCATCGAAGCCTTAAACGCGGCGTTTAACAACTTTTTAGAGGATATTATTCCGCTGTTTGAGCCTGGGACGTGACGACCCTCCCCCGCATCGCCATCGCCTGTCAAGGAGGCGGCAGCCACACCGCCTTTACAGCGGGCGTGCTCAAGCGGCTTTTGCGCGATAAGCCCTCGGACAGACCCTTCGAAGTCGCCGCGCTGAGCGGCACATCGGGCGGCGCAATCTGCGCGGCGCTAGCGTGGCAAGGGCTTCTTTTAGGCGGCGGCACGGCGGCGTTAGAGCGGTTTTGGTCGCGCAACTTAGCCGCCTCACTGCAAGAGATGTGGCTCAATAACGTCGTGGTGCACGCGGTGAGGGCGGGCGAGCGGGGCAGGCTGCCGGGGATCAACCCGAACACCTCACCCGTGGATTGGGCGCAGCGCGAACTCCGCCGAGAGGTCACGGCGCTCTTCGAACCGGAGCAGGTTGCAAAAGTGTTCAACGGGAACAGCCCGCAGCTTCTCGTCAGCGCGGTCAACGTGTTGAGCGGTGATTTTAAGGTGTTCGAGAACGAAGCGGTCTCAGTAGAGACGCTCCTCGCCTCCGCTGCCATCCCCAGCCTCTTTCAAGCGGTTCAGCTCGGTGAGGACTACTATTGGGACGGGCTCTTCTCCGAGAATCCACCACTTTTGGACCTCACCAAGACGAAGCTAGATGAGATTTGGGTCGTGCAGATTAACCCCAAAGTCCGCGCCGCGCTGCCGCGCTCTTTTGAAGAGATTACCGACAGACACAACGAGCTTATCGGCAACTTGTCTTTAGAGCGCGACGTGATGTTTTTGGAGCGTATGAACGCTCTGCTCGAGGCCGGCGCACTAAACAGCGACGCCCACACCCCCGTCAAGATCAGACGCATCACCATGAACCGCGACCTCGACTACGCCAGCAAACTCGACCGCCGCCCGAACTTCATCCGCGAGTTGATGGACTACGGCGAAGCGGAAGCGGAGATGTTTTTGACGTATAATTTGAACAGTTAGAAACCAGTAGTTAGATACTATGAGCGATGACCGGGGATAGTAAACGCCTGCCACATAGCCAGACCCCAGAAGATGAGTGACGCTGGGCCTTGCGCGATACCCTGAAACGCAATCTTCACCATGTCAACGACGCCCATAAAGAGGGGAAGCCCTTGCCCCGTCTGATTGAGCAGCATCTGTGAGATCAAAAGACGTGTGATAAGGTACTCGCTTAAAAGCATCGTGATGACGGTGATGCCGACGCTCATAAGCTGGAGCGTAAAATGCCGCCGATAGCCTGAGCCGCGCAGAACTGCTTTACCGACTAGCCAACCCACAAAAATTGCGATGAGGACAAACTGCCTTTGAGTCAGTACTACGAAGCCAAACCATACAAACGCAGCTAGAATACCCGCGAAAAGACCCATGAGCCACGCAGAGGTAAAATCGGGCTCTTCGACTTCTGTGAGAGGTACACCAGCGTTGCAGTTACCGCAAACGGGAAGAGGTTTGTTAGACTGAGCAATAGCTTTGAAAAAGACTTCGGCGTCGTTCTTGATGAAGTCACCGCAGGTTGAGCAAATTTGCATGGTAAAACTCCTTGTGTCTTAAAATATCCAAACAGAATTGTAGACAAAGGATGCTTACAGCGCTATGAAATTGGGCTCAGCTCGGCGTATTCTTCACCATCACCTCTCTAAGCTCTTGCAACCCCGCCACATGTCCCGCCAACGTCACCTCAATATCCTTTTGATACCCGCCGCCCATCGTGTAGACAAAGGGTATGTTCGCGTCGTGGCACAACTCGAACACAAAGCGGTCCCGCTGCTGCACCCCCTCACGCGAGAGCGCCATGCGCCCGAAGCGGTCACTTGCCAGCACGTCCACGCCGCCGATATAGAGCACCACGTCGGGCTCGAGCTGTTCCATCAGGGGCGGGATTTCTGCTTGGATAAGCACTAAATACTCCGCGTCGCCAATCCCATCATCCAGTGGAATATCGCGGTCACTCCGCTCTTTTTGGAAGGGGTAGTTGCGTGCGCCGTGCACGCTCAAGGTGAAGACTCTTTCGTCGTTTTCAAAGATTTTCGCCGTGCCGTTGCCCTGATGCACATCTAGGTCCACGATAAAGAACTTCTCCGCCAGCCCGTAGTGAAACGCGCGGCGAATCGCTACCGCGTAGTCATTGAAAACGCAAAACCCTTCACCATGACCCGGATAGGCATGATGCGTGCCGCCCGCCAAATTGACGCCGTAACCGCGCCCCAGCGCGTCGTGAAAAGCCGCGAGCGTCCCGCCGACGCTGTGCAGGGAGCGTTGCCAGAGCGCGGCGGACTGCGGAAACCCTAGTTTGCGCTCGGCTTTGCGCTCCAAGGTGCAAGTTTTTAGGGCGTGAAGGTATTCGGACGTGTGGACGCGCTCAATGTCTTCTAAAGGTGCGCTCGGCGCGTCGTCCACCTGCCAGCCTAAGTCTTTTAACCTCTTGGCGAGGCGGGCGTATTTAGAGATGGGGAAGCGGTGTTCCTCGGGCAGAGGCAGTTCGACATGGGAAGGCGTAAAGGCCCTAGCCTTCCCCTTTTCAACAGGCGGCAAATCCATAGGGTTTAGCTTACCGTTCTCTTGTGGTTGAGTTCTGGCGAGCAGCTACGCAGAGGTTAAGTGAGTCAGCCTGTCAGCGGATCAGCTAGTTTCGTTCCGAAAACTTCGTAACAGGAAAATCTTGAAACCTGAAATGCTGACTAGCTTCTACAGCCCTTCCTCACCCTGCGCACTCGCAAAGAGACGTTGCGCGGTTGAGGTTACGAAGCCGTGTAGCGGGGGGAGGGAGTGGAACTCGAGCCAGTCCCCCGCCGCCACATCGTCGGGTAGACCAGCAAAGACGCTCACGACGAGAGGAACGCCCGCGTCAATAACCACCGTGCGCTGCTGGCGCAAGAGCACCGGTCCCTGCGCGTGAACCTTGCTGAGCCCCGTGACCTCCAAGCGCTTACGCGCTTCGGCAGCTTTGCTGACGGCTTCGGTCATCGCGTTGACGATGATTTTCGCGCTTCCGGGCACGACCTGATACGGTCCAGTGCGTTCTAAAACGTGAAAGATTTTGCCCGCCGCGCCGCATTCTAAGAGCGGATTGCCCTCGGTGCGCGAAAAGAGTTGGACCGAGGCGGCGTAGGGCTTCCACTGCAAGATAAAGCTCTCGATGGAGTCTTCGAAAGGAGTCTCGAATACGGCCTTGGGCGCAGCTTTGGACACGGGGTATTCTAACCCGCAATTGAATGAGCGGTGTACCACGTTTTATGTAGAGGGTTTTGTGTAGGGAGCCGCGCAAATCCTGTGAGTGGGAGGAGCAAATATTCAATAGCAGGTATCATCTGGTCAGAGACGCTCCCACTATATAAAGTACTGTCTAGCACGCACATTATAGGATGATATCTGCGGTAATTTGTCTCAGTATGTTTTGGAAGTGCTACAAGCACATACAAAACGGGACACCTTGAATCCCGCTGAGGGGTTCAGCGAAATTGGTTGATGAAGGCGCGTCAGAGGTACAACAAAGTAGAGGTGCAACAAAGAACGTCTGTTTGCTTCATTTTCTCTTCTACCTCAATTCGCATTTAGGGTACGCCGCACCCAACAGGTGAGACACGCCAGCGTGCTAGACTAAGGCATGTTGTTTCAGACGCCTCGAGCGTTCCCCCACTAGCACCCGCCCCGCTACATGCGAATGGCGGGCATTTTTTTGCTGTAAGGTATATTTCTGATATAGGGTAGCTCGAGGCTTTTCAGGAGGACCCATGCTCGACAAACTCAGCCAAGTACAACTGCGCGACCTAGACCTCGACACGCTCCAAGAGGAGAAGGGGCGCACCCCCGAAGACCTCATCACCACGAGGCAGCGCCAAGAGGAGCTAGAGACGCGCCTCGCCCAGACCGAAACGCGCTTTAACGAGGTGCGAGGAGAGGTCAGGCGCAACGAGCTGGAGATTAAAACGCTGAACGAGCGCCGCGAGAGCGCCGCGAACGCCGCGATTGCCGCTGGCCCCTCACGCGAAGCGGCGCAGTATCAAAATCAAGAGTTGCAGTTTGCAACGCGCGTGCAGGAGCTAGAGGACGACACCCTGCCCCTCATGGAGCGCATGGAGGTGTTGGAGGGAGAGGTCGCTGAGCTTCAGGAAGCGCTAGCCGAAGTCGGTCCGCAGTTAGGCGAACTCGCGCAGGCCGAAGAGGTCAGAGTGGCCCAAGTCGAAGAGAAAATCAGCACGCTGATGAACGAGCGCAACGCGGTGGCTGAGGGCATCGACGCCTCACTTCTCAAACAGTACGAACAGGTGCGTCGCTCGAAACGCGGCGTCGGAGTCGTGCCGATTGTGGACAACGAGCGCTGCGGCGGGTGCAGTATGCGCTTGCCCATTCACGTGATTCAGAAAGCCAAAACGGGCAAAAGGATCACGCGCTGCCCGAGCTGTGGGCGGATTTTGTGGGCGAAAGATTGAAGGTGCCCTAAGCGAACGTACTTTGAACGTGCTGTGCGCTTTTATTCATAGAGAACTTGGGTGCTACACTGCGCCTGCAAATCAGTGAACGCTAGAGAACCCAACAGATTAAGCGGAGAGGTGAAGTAAAGCCATGAGCACAGTTCCTACCCTTAAACTCAACAGCGACAAAACTATCCCTCAACTCGGCTTTGGAACGTATCAAATCAAGCCTGAGAACACAATTGAGTCGGTGACGAAGGCATTAGAGGTCGGCTACCGCCACATCGACACCGCGCAGATGTACGGCAACGAGAAAGAGGTCGGTGAGGCGATTCAAGGTTCAGGCGTAGACCGGGGCGACCTCTTCGTAACGAGCAAGCTCAACAACAGCTTTCACGAGCCCGAGGACGCGCGGCGGACCTTTGACGAAACGGTAGAGAAGCTCGGCGGCTACGTTGACCTCTTCCTCATCCACTGGCCTCTGCCGACGCAATACGGCGGCGACTACGTCTCGACCTGGCAGACCTTGGAGGAGTTCTACCGCGAGGGCCGCGCCCGCTCAGTGGGCGTGTCGAACTTTCAGGTTGCGCACTTGGAGCGTTTAGCGTCCGAAACGGACACCGTACCTGCCGTGAATCAAATCGAGGCGCACCCGTATTTCACCAACGACGAGGTGCGCCGCTACGGTCAGGAGCACGGTATCGAGACCGAAGCGTGGTCGCCGATTGCGCAGGGCGAGGTCTTGGATGACGATACCATCACCCAGATTGCGGATAAGGTCGGTAAAACGGCGGCGCAAGTCGTGTTGCGTTGGCACATTCAGCGCGGCGACATCATCTTTCCCAAATCGGTGACGCCCTCACGCATCGAAGAGAACTTCGCCATTTTCGACTTCGAATTAGACTCGGGCGACATGGACACGCTTACCGCGCTCAATAAGGGTGAAGAGGGGCGCACGGGTCCGAACCCGGACACGTTCGACTACATCCCGGACTGACTCGAGCGGGTTATGCAAAAACAAGACTGGGCACGGCATCAGATAAAAAATGAATCATGTCATTCTGAGCCCTTTACAGGATAGACTCCGCAACGCAGAGTCGAAGAATCTCTGACCTTGCTGACTCCTCTGATAGAGATTGCGAGTTACGTAGTTTTGGCGTAGCCAAACGAGACCCCTCGACTGCGTCGCCGTAGGTCCCCGAAAGGGGGCTGCACTCCGCAAGGCTGCGCCCGACTACATGAACAGGGTGACAACAGTGTCGCGAAACTTAGTTTACGGTGTACTGAGTTTGATTCTTTGACCTTATAGTGAATTGGCTCGAGGTTGCTCGAGACTAGACAAAAAAGCAGGTTGAGTAGTCTAAAACACTCAACCTGCTTTTTCATTGAAAAGAAACACTCAGAAATCTGCTTCCATCAGGGTCTCAAAACGCTCGCGCGTCTCAGCCGCTTTAGCGCTCTGCCCACGCAGCTCCCAAATATTCGCCAAGCCCTCCCAGGCAGTTTCGCTGTAGGGGTCGTGCTCGGTCATAGCGCTGTAAAAGCGGGTGGCACTGTCATAATCCTCGCTCGTCTCTGCCATCTCCGCCGCCGTCAAGAGGTTGGTGAGGTGGTCGGCGTGAAGTTCGGCCCTCGTCACCTCAGCCCACTCCGAGTCCACCCCAGTTAAAAAGTCACCTCGGTACAGCTCTAAGAGCTGGGTGTAGTCCTCTAACGCGCCGCTCGACTGCGCGGCGAGACTGCTCGAGCGGTAGCGCTCCGCGTCGTACGTTATCTCTAAATTGCGCTGTAAATAGTAACGGCGGTTCGCCGACTCCACGATTTCGCCGCCCATCACCTTGCGCAAGCGGTAGAGCGTCGTGTGAAAGGAACTGCTCGCTTTCGACTCGGTTTTGCCGGGCCAGAGCGCCTCCGCGACCTCAAAGGTACTCACGCCGTCGGGGTGTTCCAAGAGGTAAAAGAATAGCTCCAACGCCTTCAAGGAGTCCCAATCGAGCCGCTCGCCCCCTTTTTCGACCAAAGGTGCGCCCAACGCCGACGCCTTGACGACGCCCTCGACGGGCTTACGAATCTCCGCGAAGCGCTCGATGCGCCGCTCGACGGCGTGAATGACCTCAGAGCGCTCGAAGGGCTTGGTGAGGTAGTCGTCCGCGCCCAGCGACATGCCGTGGCGCACGTGCTCGCGCTCGTTTAGAGCGGTCAAAAAGATAAAGGGGACCCCGCGCAGCTCGGCGATACCACGCGCGTTCTCACAGAACTCGAAGCCGTCCATCACGGGCATCGTCACGTCCGAGATGATGACGTCCGGGCGCAGTCCGCCTTTAAGCTCCTCCAAGGCGTCTCTCGCCCGGTCAAAGGTAATCACAGCGAAGCCTGCCGAGACGAGGCTCACCTCGATGAGCTTGCGGATCGCGGTGTCGTCGTCCACGGTCAGGACGAGCCGATTGGTATTCGACTTCTTGACGGGTTGACTGACGATATTAACCTTGTTGGTTGCTGCGCTCTTCGCCCCGCTTTTCACCCCACTCTTCGTTGCAGTTGCCACTAATCCGACCAACTTTCGGTCTGCTGATAGTAGACTAGAGCGCTGTACTCCACGCCCTGCCCGGTTGCTGAGGTTGAAAACTTGACGTCTACGATGATGTCGTCCACCCCTAAAGAGGTGATAAAGGTGTTTAACCTCTCTTCGAAAGTATCGACACCACTCGAGGTGATCAGCTTGAATTTTGGCTCCACAGTTTCTCCTCTACGTTTGCACATCTAACTGTGCGTTTCCCAAACGCTTGGCAGCTAACACCCCATCTTTTAACGTTGTGGGGTCATCCGCCATGAGACCGTTCACATGGAGCCGTGTAAGCTCTTTCACACGTGCGCTTTCGTTCACCGTCCACGTGTTGACAGGTAGACGGTGACGCGCCGCCCAGCGCAGCAGCTTCGCATCAACTTGGCTGTGATGGGGGTGCAGCGCGTCCACGTGTAACCATCTGGCGAGGTGTCCAGAGCGAAGAGGTAGAGGTAAATCGGGGGCGTAGAGGAGGGCAGTGCGCAATTCGGGGGCGAGGAGGCGCACGCGCACGAGGGAGAGAGGGTTGAAGCTCGAGACCAACACCCGCCCCGTTAATTCATAATCACGAACCGCTCTAACGACCTCTCGCTCTAATCCATCTGAGCGCAAGCTTTGAGATTTAACCTCGAGGTTGAGCAACTTACCTGGATACCTTCTTGCTAGTGTAAAGAGGTCGCCTAAGCTGGGGATATTAGGGTCAAAGCGTTGCAGTTCCGCCAAGGTGAGCGAACGCGCTGCGCGTCCATCCGCGAGGTCGAAGTCATGATAGATAAAGAGGTTGCCGTCACAACTCCTCTGCACGTCGAATTCGACGCCGTCTAAACCCGCCTCGAATGCAGCTTTGAACGCCCCCAAGCTGTTTTCAGGCAAGCGCCCACGCATCCCGCGATGTCCGATGAGGAGAGGGGATGTCGCGCTAACGTCGGGAAGAGGTCGAGGGGACCAAAGCAGCGCCCAGAGTATGAGCAGCGCAACGAGACTTAGCAACCACAGAAGAAACATGACAACGCAGTATACTCATCTCCATGAATCAGACCGCGAATCTCTCTGTCTTCTTTCGTCTCGAGAGGTCTCACCATGCCTGAATACCCGCTCGCCACCGTCGGCGCACTCGTTGTCGGGCCTTCGAAGCGCGTGCTCATCGTCAAGACGCACAAGTGGCGCGGCAAATGGGGCGTGCCAGGGGGCAAAATCGACTACGGTGAGACGATGAGGAGAGCGCTGAAACGCGAGTTTTTAGAAGAAACAGATCTCACGCTGAGCGAGATATATTGGGGACCCGTCCAAGAGGCGGTCCAAAGCAGTGAATTTTGCAAGAGCGCACACTTCATCCTGCTCAACTTCATCGCCGTAAGCGAACGCGAAGAGGTCACGCTCAACGAGGAAGCGGAGGCGTACACGTGGGTTTCGCCTGAAAGGGCGCTGACGTATGACCTCAACGCACCGACCCGTAAGCTGATTGAGTTTTATTTGCAGCATCGGCCTCTCGAGAAGCTCTCATGCCTGCCGCACTAGTCACCGGCTCTGCCAAAGGCATCGGCAGAGCCCTCGCGCTGATGTTGGCCGAAGAGGGGTACGACGTGGCGGTGCATTACCGAAAGAGTCGAGACGAAGCGCAAGAGGTCGCCCAAACCGCAAAAGGTCGTGGCGTCGACGCCATCACCTTACAAGCGGACGTGACCGACGCCGAGCAAGCGGCGAGTTTGGTCAACGACACACATCGTCAACTCGGACGTTTGGATGTCCTCGTCAACAACGTCGGCGACTACCTCTTTACGCCGTTGGATGAACTAGAGATAGACGATTGGCACGCTATGTTCGCCTCGAACCTGCACAGCACCTTCTACACCTGCCGCGCCGCCGTTCCGCTGATGCGTGAAAGGGGGGGACGCATCATCAACCTGGGCTACGCAGGCGCAGAACTTATCAAGGCGAGGCCGAGCATCGTGGCGTATAGCGCCGCTAAGACGGGCGTGATTCTCTACAGCAAAGCGCTCGCCAAAGTGGAGGCCAAAAACAAGATTACGGTGAACGTCATCTCGCCCGGCATCATAGAGAACAGCGTCTCGGAACCTGAGGACTTGCCGATGGGACGCTCTGGAACCTTGGACGAACTCACCGCAGCCGCGAAGTACCTCATCTCACCGGGAGCGCGGTATATAACGGGGGTGACGCTCGAGGTGGCAGGGGGCTGGAACGTTTAGGGGCGATTCATGAATCGCCCCTACTCACCTAATACAAAACCTCTTCGGTGGCTGCAGGGGAGATCGTCGGGTGATGAACGCGCAAGTAGGTAATTAAACGGCTGACCGTCGCGGTAAGACGTCAGCGCGTCACCGTCCGCTTAAACATCGGCTTAAACATCAGGGTAGCGTGACTGGAAAGCTGTCGATGCCGAGCGTCTGAAGTCGCGCCTGCGCCTCTTCAATTTCGTTAGGTCCGAAAGGGCCCACGAAGAGCCGAACCAACCCCGTCGTCGCTTCGCGCTCAGAGGTTGCGTAACCGAGTTCTTCGATTTGCTCGCGCCGCGACTGCGCACTGTCCGAGGAGCCAAACGCGCCCGCTTGTAAAAAGGTGCCGCTGGTCTGAGCGGTGTCGGTGGATGTGTCAGTGGAGGTCGGCGTGCTAATCTCTTCACCGCTCGCCTGTGCGGTGTCCTCTTGAGTGGTCGAATCGCTTTGACTCGCTGTAGCGTCCGAAGTCGAGGCTGCGTCGCCGGTCGCTTCCTCCACATCCGGCTCATAGGAATAGACGAGCGCTTCTCCACCAGCCTCGATAATCTGCTGCGCGACGCGGTTCGCTTCCTCTTCGGTTGCGTAGGGGCCGACGAGGGCGAGGCTCAAGTCGCCCTGCGAGGCGATGAAGGTGGGGAGCCCTTCACCGCTGTAGCGCTCGGTGAGGTTTTGAGCGCCTTCTCTCGAGGCAAAGGCCCCTACCGACACGCGGTAAGAGGCTCCTTCTATCGGCTCAGCGGCGGGCGTCTCCCCTGTTCCAGCCGCCGCACTATCATCAGTTGTAGCGTCGGCTGCGCCGCTTGCTGCGTCACCTGTCACATTATCGGCTGCTTGCCCGGCGTCCTGAGCGGGGGTTGACTCACCGGCCTGCGCGTCGTCTGCGTTCTCTGGAGCATTCGCACTCGCCCCTTCATTAGGCAAATCGGGCACGACGGGTTCGATGCCCGCTTGTTGCGCGTTGTTGTTCGCACCCGCTGGTGACTCGGAATTCTGCTGGGCATTTTGTCCAGTGTTTTGTTCGGCGTCTCGCCCAGGGTTTTGCGAGCCCTGCGCGGCTGGAGGCTGCTCAGTGGGGCGGCCACCCGCGTCGCCTCCTTGTCCACCGAAGGAGAGAAGGGGGCTGCCCCCTAGTAGAGTTGCCACGATCATCGCGATGACCGCGACTAAAGCGACAGCGATGATGAGGTCGGGCCAGTTGCGTCTTAACCAATCCATGCCCTATTCTAAAACGAAATTAGCTTTAGAAGTATTTGATAGCAGGTCTCAGCCTTCAGGCTAGCGGGATTCTACCTAGTCATAAACGTTACTAGTGAATAAAGTACCGTGTGGTAGGCGCATTCGGAGATGAAGTTCCGCTAGCTCTTCGAGCTGAGACCTGCGTCATTCAAATTTGATTGAGCTGCTCAGCAGGTATACGCCTCTCAGAAATACTGCCTCAACGCCGTGCGAGCAGGTGTATAACCCATGTCGGATGAGCGTTGCCACGCCTGACGCGCCTCGTTGCCGCGCCCTTGCGAGAGGAGCGACCAGCCCAAGTTATAAAAGGTGTCGGCGTCGCCGCCGGTCTGCTGGATGAGGAGTTCGTAGACGAGTTCGGCGTCCTCGTAGCGCTCCCCTGCGAGGTAGGCTGCGCCCAGGTTGATCCGCGCTTCGGCGCTCTCGGGATTCAGTTGCACGGCGCGTTCGTAGAACTGCGCGGCGTTACGGTACTGACCCGCTTGATAGTGGGCGAGCCCCGCCCAGAGTTGCGCGTCGGCGTTGCCCGGTTGCTCCGCGACGACTTGCTCTAAGGCAATGCGTGCGCCCCGGTAGTCGCCGAGGCGGTAGAGCGAGCGTCCGACGATGAAGTTGGCGTCGCTGCGCAGCTCAGCGTCACTGAGGCGCTGCGCGGCGGCTTCCGCGTTGCGCCGCGCCTCGTCGGGCTGGCCGAGACGGTCGTAGGCGCTGGCTAAGGCGAGGTACGTCGCGCCACTGGTTTCTGTACCGTCTTCTAAGCGTAGCGCTTGCTGGAGCGGCTCCAGGGCGGCCTGAGGTTGACCGTTCTCCAAGTAGCTGAGGCCCAGGTTGTAGCGGGCTCCGCTCGAGCCAGGGTCAACATTCACCGCTCGCTCAAAGGACGCGGCTGCGTCCGCCTCACGTCCGAGGTCGCGCTGCAAGGTGCCGAGCTTGGTCAAGAGACGCGCTTGCGCGTCCGCGTCGCCTGCCGCCTCTGCGTTGCGAGCGGCGCGGCTCAGCGAGCGCAGGGCGTAGTCGTTTTGTCCGGCTTGCGCGTAGATGTCGGCGATGAGCGTATCGACGCGGTAGTCACCCTCGAGCCCGCCCAAGCTAGGCAGCGCGTCTAAGCCTTGACCCGCACGGTAGAGCGCGTCAGCGCGCCCGTAGGTCAGCTCGCCATACTGCTCACGGTCTTGAGTCAAGTTGCCTGCGGCGGCGTAGGCTTCGGCGGCCTCCTCGAAGCGCGCCAACGTTTTAAGCTGCTCCGCCAACCCCAAGTACGCATCCACTTGCGCTGCGGCGCTCGCTTCGGGCTCCGCTTGTGCGAGCGCCTCTTGAAACGCGCTCACCGCTTCTTCGGTGCGGCGCAGCTTCGCTAAGGTGACAGCGCGGTTGAAATGTCCGTCGAAGCGCGTAGGGAAAAGACGTGAAACTTCGCCAAACTCGAACAGCGCAGAGGTGAAGTCACCTCTTGCGTACTCGGTGAGGCCCAAGCCAAAGTGCGCCTCCGCCGAGAGGTAGTCGAGCGTGACCGCTTCTAAAAAGCTCTCTTTAGCTCGCTCTAACACACCGCTGTCCAGATAGCGCTGCCCCAAATTGATCCACGCTTCAACATTTTCGGGGTTGTCCCTCGTCTCTTTGAGTAAACTCGATAAGGTCGCTGGACGCTCAGTAGTTTGTGAGGTTACTGGTTGTGGCGCTGAGCGTGAGGATACAGGTTGTGAGGATAAGGGCGCAGAAGGGGTAGCCCAACTCGGTTGCGCGTGTCCCAGGGTGGCGCAGGCCGACGCCGCGATTAAAACGCCGCAAGTGATGACTTTCATTCGTGCCTCCAAAGCGTGCCTCGCCTATAAGGGCGCAAACACAGCAAGATTCGGGACATGGTAGTACGTCGCGCACACTCCCTTATATTAAATCTGACACGAGGGCGGCGTTTGATGGGTGAGTGTTCGAATCTTCACGTAAACGGTGTTCTAAGGTTGATCTATAGCTACCGCGAGTTCTGGAGATGAAGTGAGAAAATAACCTGCCCACTCAGCCCACAGTGCGTTTAGGTCCCCCAGTAAAGCCAGCTCGAGTTCTCTGAGCGTCTCGTTGAATTCGCCACCAGCCAACGACCAAACATAACTCAACTCCGCCTTAGCCTGGAGAAATGCACTCGCTTTACCCACCGTACCCCCTGGATTAAAAAACACCTTTGACCAGTCGAATGAAAAGTTCGCCCACAGCCGTTCGCTAATCACCTTATGCGAGTGAGTACATAACGCTGCGGCTTGCCTATGTCCTTCGGCGATCAATTGATCATAAACCAAAAAAGAGACGTCGCGATCCACTGTTTTTCTAAATTGGCGTTGGATAGCGTCTCGAGCTTCGCTTCGGGTCATAAAGGTTAGTCCATAAGCGTTATAGGGTGGTTCGTTGCGTTTAATTATAGAGGTAGACTGCCAGATGTTGGCGTTTGCGTCAGCGCAAGTTGTCCGCACGCGCCGCCCGCGTCGCGTCCTCGGCTAAAGCGTACCGAAACGGAGAGCCCAGCGTGGCGCAGGATCGCTTCGAAGGCTTTGATTTGGGCGGTGGTGCTCGAGCGAAACGCAGAGGCTTGCCACGGATTAAAGGGAATCAGATTGACGTGCGCTAACAGTCCGTCCAGACGCTCGATGAGCGCTTCCGCTTGCCAGAGCGCGTCATTCACCCCTTGCAGCATGGTGTATTCAACCGTTACGCGCCGCCTCGTCGCTTCAAACCAAGCGTGCAAGGACGCGATGATGTCGTCGATGGAGTGTGCGTGCGCCGTCGGAATAATTGCGCGGCGCGTCTCCTCGTCGGGTGCGTGCAAGCTCACCGCCAACACGAGCGAGAGGTCTTCGGTCGCCAAGCGCCGAATCTTCTGCGGCAAGCCCACCGTCGAAAGCGTGATGCGGCGCGGCGACATGTCGAGCCCTTGCGGATGAATCATGGTGCGAATCGCGCCAATAGCATTGTTATAGTTGAGGAGCGCCTCACCCATCCCCATCAGCACGACGTTGCGAATCTCTTTGGGAGGGAAACCTTCGGCTCTAGCGACCTCTATGAGTTGCGCTAGAATTTCCGCTCTCGTCAAATTGCGCCCGAAGCCCAGTGCTCCCGTCGCGCAGAAGGCGCACCCCGCCGGGCAGCCCACCATCGACGAGATGCAAACCGTCTTGCGGTCCGCGTAGGGCATGTAGACCGCTTCGGTCTGCTTAGCGTCCGTGAGCGTGAAGAGGTAGCGCACCGAGCCGTCTTTGGAGGGAAAACGTTCAAACTTCGCGAAAGGGCTGACAGTGTAATGCGCCGCTAACGTCTCGCGCCACCCTCCCGGCAGGTTACTCATCTCATCAAAACGACTCGCGCCGCGCTCATAGAGCCACCCGGAGAGCTGCTTGCGGCGGTATTCGGGTCCGTCGGTTGGCAAGTCAGCGAGATCTAGGTTGAGCAAGCTCGGCAGCGTCTCTGTCATGCTCTAACCTTAGCACGCACGTGGTTTGGGTGAGGAAGCCGCGCAACAGCAAATACATATAGAGGCAAGCAGCGTAGGGGAACCTTTTTATCCCTGCATGAATCACCCCTACGAAGTGCCGCGTCCGAACGTAGGTAACGTGGCGCTGCAGAATTTACGCTGAGGGCACATCCGTCGGCAGTACAAACACAGGCATCTTGTCGCGCAGCGGCTCTACCTCACCGCGCAGCCGCGTGAAGACCTCGGCGTCGAGGTACGCGGCGGAGGCGCGGAGGAGTCCCAAATAATAGGTAGCGACGAGGCGACGCTCGTCGGCGCTCAGTTCGCCGCGTTCGCGCGGGGTCAACAGCTCTTCGACGAAGTGCTCGTCGGACTCCAAGGCGCGGCAACCGCCCTGCTCGATCATCTTTTTAAGAAAATCCACGCTCTCGCCGGGGTTGTGCCAGAAGCCGAAATTGGTCTCTTCGGTCAGCGCTTCGACTTGACGTAAGGACGCGCGGTAGTCGGATGCGCCCAAAACCGCTTTAGCTAAGGCTTGGCGCTCGAGCCTCCGCTTCGCATATTCAGCTAAGGATAAGTAGCCTTTAAGGGGGCGCGACTTGCCGCCCACAAGCGCGCGTAAACGGTAGGCTAACACGTAATCTTGATACTCTAGAAGATGCTCCACACCTCTATTCTACGTTTCAGGGAGCGTTTTGTGTGGGCCGTCTCTTACGTTGCAAGCCAGAAATGTTTCACGCTTTGGTAAAGGCGGCACTTCAGCAAGTTGCGCAGACCTGAGTTGCCTTTCTTAGCCCGTCTCCCCTTTTCGTCCTCCAGGCTGCGCTACAATGCCCCTAAATCAAACTCGCCATCCAAGAGAGGGTGAACTATGAAGCGTATCCACAACGACAAGGTCTTGGGCATGGTCCTAGCAGGCGGCAAGGGCACGCGGCTCGGTCCCTTGACGGCCAAGCGCACCAAGCCCGCCGTACCCTTCGGCAGCAAGTACCGCATCATCGACTTCGCCTTAAACAATATGATCAACTCGCAGATTTACGGTATGTACGTCATGACGCAGTTCAAGGCGCAGTCGCTAACCGAGCACATTCAGCGCAACTGGCGCTTCGGCTCGTTTTTGAGCGAATACTTCATCACCTTAGCGCCCGCGCAGATGTACCGCTATGAGGAGATTGGCGAGGAGTGGTACCGGGGCACGGCGGACGCGATCTACCAAAACTTGCACCTGGTTGACAACAATCACGCGGATTTAGTAGCGATTTTTAGCGGCGACCACATCTATAAGATGGACATCCGCCATATGATCGAGCAGCACAAGGAGACGGGCGCGGACGTCACTATCGCGGCCTACCCAACCCTAGTCGAGGACGCCACGCGCTTCGGCGTGTTGCAAGTAGACGACGACTTTCGCATCACCGAGTTTCAGGAGAAGCCCGCGCAGCCCAAGCCGATTCCGGGCAGAGACACCCACGCGCTCGCCTCGATGGGCAACTATATCTTTTCGACGGGAGCACTCGTCGAACTCCTCACCAAAGACGCCGCCGCCCCGGACTCCCCGCACGACTTCGGTAAGAGCGTGATGCCGATGGCCTTAGAAGAGGGCTACAATATCAGAGCGTACGACTTCGCGCAGAACCCCATCCCCGGTCAGGACGCGGCGAATACCTACTGGCGCGACGTGGGCACCATCGACTCGTACTGGGAAGCGAATATGGACTTGGTCGCGGTGCAGCCCGAATTCGACCTCTACAACACCGAGTGGCCACTGCGCACCTCTTCGGAGTTCTCGCCGCCTGCCAAATTCGTCCACGACTCAGACGACAGGCGCGGGCAGGCGTTCAACTCACTTCTCGCGGGGGGCGTCATCGTTTCGGGGGCGACGGTGCGCGAATCCATCTTTGCGCGGCGCTCGCGGGTCAACTCGTACAGCACTGTGGAGCGCTCTGTCGTCTTGGACAACTCGACGGTAGGGCGGCGCTGCACGGTGCGAAACGCCATTATTGACAAAAACGTCACCGTACCCGAGGGCACGCAAATCGGTGTCAATCTAGATGACGACAGGGCAAGGGGGTTTGTCGTCACGGAGCGCGGCGTGGTGGTGGTGCCTAAGAGCTACCGTTTTGACTAGAAGCCTCGAGCCACACGTCTGCTTCACCAGACATTTTATAGATCGAAGTCAAATAACACGAGCCGTAACGAATCCCCACGCTAGGTAAATAAGAGGTCACAACCCTTATTCATACACGGTGAGCAGTCCAAAGTGAACTACCATTTTATGAGCGTAGGTCGAGCTGATAAGCGTCGGGCAGTTGAGCGCTAAAAGATTCAAATGCTTCAAATTTTCATGAAGGGCGCACTCACCCTCCTTACCTAGCGTTTCATTAACCTTATCTTGACATCGTTGGTTTAGTATTGAAGGAACGCTGCGCACTGACACAAACCCCACCCTACCCGATAATAGGTAAGCTTGACAGAATCACCTACGCTCATCCCTACATCCAAAAGGAGTCTCTATGAACCTCAAACGTCCCGTATTTGCCAAACGTTGCGCAGCCCTATTGCTCATCGGCGTGCTCGCTGCCTGTTCGAGCGACACCACTAACACCCAACCGCCCGCCGCGCAGCTCAGCGAAGCGGAGACGAACGCCGCTTTGGGCGACCTCTCCAACGAGATGCTGGGCGCGGTATTTTCCATGCAGGGTAGTACGAGCAGCGCCGCCTTGCAGCAGCTACCCACGGACGCAGCGAACTTTCCTTTGGTTGGTGAACAAGAGGGACCTCGAACAAACCTTGCCGCGCGGTCGCTACGTTTACGATGAATCGCTGCGGATTCGTGGCAACGCGAAGGGGACAGCGACGACCTCAGCCTCACTTGGCCCTATAGCGGTGTCAACGCGGAGGCCGAAGCGACAGTGACGGTTGACTGGAACGCAGGCGCAGAGACCGTCACCGTCGCAGGACCGGAGGGCGAAACGCTCGAGGCTGCCCACCGCTTTCAACTTCAATATGGTCAGCGGCGGAGCAAGAGGTGGCTGACGTGGACTTTGCGCTCAGCTATTACAATACAGATGCGTGCGGCACCGCTGAGGGCGTCGCAGAGCCCACCCGCTTGAGCGTAAACGGAACCGGTGACCTCTTGACGTTAGAGAACGTCGGCTACAGCGTCGCTGAAGAGGACGTCGTGGATACGACGACCTCACAAGGAAAAGTGACGCTCAACTACGAAGAGGGGACCGTACTCGAGTGGAATCTCAGCGTCAGCGGCGAGCGCGAGCGTCGGGACTGCTTCACCAGCGACTACACCCCGACGAGCGGCAGCGTGGACGTGAGCTTAGCGTCGAACGCGGGCAGCTTCGCGCTCGGTTTGAACGTGGACAGCATCGACCTGGAGAACGAGAGCGTTGCGATAAGCGAAGGCACGTTGCAGATAGACGGACACTCAGCGGTCAGCTTTGCAGGAACGTTGGACGACACCAACGAAAATGGTATCCCCGGTGAGAACGTCACCTTGAGCTTTGCGGACGGCAAAACGGTGACGCTCGAGCAAGTCCTTCAGAGCAGCAAGCTCGCGCTGATGATGCGGGGGCTGCACGCAAGGCGTTAGACGACCTCTTATACCAGATTGAAAAAGGGATGGCACAATGTGATCGCGAAGCTCCACGAAGTGAGGGCGTTAGAAGTTACGCTCATAAAGTGATTTGAAGATGGCACATTGTGCCATCTTCAAATCACTTTGGTATTATAGTTTCAATGTCAAATCAAAGAGAAGTGCCTCGAGTTGAACTCGAGGCACTTTCATCATTGGAATGAAAGAGGTCTTTAGAACCCCTGGGCAATCTCGTCAAGCTCGTCGGGCACTAAGAGCACGATCGAGCGGTAGCCTGACTCGATGAGCCCTTCACTTCTCAGCTCAGTGATGATCTTCGAGACGCTCTCACGAGTGCTCGCTGTGCCCTCCGCGATAAGTTCGTGCGTCGCGGAGACGACGATGCGCATCTCATCATTTTTAGAGGCTAACGGGGTCTCGGAGAGCTTGATGAGGTAGCGGGCCACGCGCTGACGCAAGTCTCCCGTTTGTAAGTGGTACTCGTAGTCCATCAGGCGCTGCATCTGACGCGACAAGGACTGGGTGATGGTCATGAGGTCGCTGTGGTTGATCATCTGTGGGTCGATCGCTTCAATCTGAGCGTTCGTCAAGGCTTCGGCTATCTCTTCACGCTTGGAGTCCATAAACGCTTCCTCGCCAAAAAAGTCACCGGGCATGACGTGGCGCACGGTGAGGATGCGGCCTTCGGGCGTCATGCGGGTGATGCGGATGAGGCCGTCTTTAACGCGGAAAACAGACTGCGCGGGGTCGCCGTTATGGTAGAGCGTCTGTTTACGCTGAAACTTCAAGGTTTGGCTGGGAGCCTCTAAATTTACGTTGGCTGCGCCCACTTCGTTCAGAATCTGATTCATGCGTGTATCTCCTTTTGAACGTGGCTTAGGTTGAACTTAACCGTATCTACACGCGCAACGCCGCTATAGCAGTGCGCCGCGAGGTATTCGAAATGTGGAGCCTGTCCGCTACGGTTGGCCCCGGTTGCGTCTAAGGCTCGAGCGCTAGTCACGGCTGCTGGTTCTGAAAAGCGAACCGACCTGTGAGCAAGCCGCAACGTTTACCCCGTCTTCTAACCCTCTACATAAATGCTGCACAATTCATCCTCCCCCCTAGGTCACCCGTCCGGTGATGCGACGCGCCTGAACTAGCTTCGGTAAGCGGAACACCTCAGAGTGTTCACTATGGCTCTCGTGCGCTTACTCAACTAACTTCCAAGTACGTCAACGACCTCCCGTGCAAGCGTGACCTGGAGTATACGAAGTATTTCACAGCTTGTATAGGTACATTTGACTCTAATGACTTCACATTTCAATACCTGAGTTTGTAGACGTTAGTCTGTTACTTCGGGCATACTCACAACTTTCATGCTTAGTTTAGGGTAAAAACAGAGTGGTACATGTGTACTAGGCTCGAGGCGTTCAAGAGGTTGGAAGATATAGAGCAAAAGAAGTCTGTGACACAAATAAGGAGTGTTTTCGTACTGCAAACAGCAGTGGTCAATAGGGTCGAGGCCAGGCGCTATCACTCCGCGCTGTCAAACGTAAAGTCGTGACCTTATGCTCCGAAGCTGCGATGCGCACCTCACAGCAGAGGTATGATGGACGCTGATGATACGCGCAGCAAAAGCAACCGGACAAACGTATAGGGCTAAGGCGCATGGCTAAAGTCACCACCACTTACGTCTGTAGCGAGTGCGGCACGCAGTCGCCCGTGCAGATGGGCAAGTGTCCGCGTTGCGGGGCGTGGGGGAGCATGGAGGCGCGGCTCGAGCGGCCTACCTCAGCGTCAGCAGGTTCAAGAGGGGGGGCACGCCCCTCTTACAGTGCCCCCTACAGCGCGAACGTTCAGCGCCTCGCCGAAGTCGAGAGCACCGACACGCTACGCTTTCCCTCTGGTTTGGATGAAGTGGACCGCGTGCTGGGCGGCGGCTGGGTCGCGGGCGCGGTGCTCCTCATCGCAGGCGAACCGGGCATCGGTAAGTCCACGTTGCTGCTACAACTCTCGCACGCTTCCGCGCTGCAAGCCAGAGACACCCTCTACGTCGCGGGCGAGGAGTCGTTGGCGCAGGTCAAACTGCGAGCCGAGCGCTTAGGGGTTGACCCAACCCTGCAACTTACCAGAGAAACGGACGCCCGCGTGCTCGCTGAGCACCTGCGCACCGAGAGACCTAAGCTCGTCATTGTAGACTCCATTCAGACTCTCTTAGCCGACGACAGCGGCACGCCTGGCAGTCTGAGCCAAGTGCGCGACGCCACTGCTCTCTTGACCCAAGCGGCGAAAGAGGCAGATGCTACGCTCGTCTTGATCGGTCACGTAACGAAACAGGGCAGCATCGCGGGGCCAAAAACGATTGAGCACATGGTGGACGCGACGCTGGCTTTAGAGAGCGCCTCTGGCTTCCGCGTGTTGCGAGCGCTTAAAAACCGCTTCGGCCCGGCGGGTGAGATGGGCGTCTTCGAGATGACGCATGACGGGATGACGCCTGTGGCGAACCCTTCCGAGGCGTTTTTGGCAGAAAGGCCGCTCGGTGTGCCGGGTTCAGCAGTCGTAGCGGCGTTGGAGGGACAGCGGCCGCTTCTTTTGGAGGTACAAGCGCTCGCCGCCAAGTCGCCCTACGCTTCGCCCCGGCGTATTGTGCAAGGGCTCGACCAGCGGCGGGTGGACGTCGTTTTAGCGGTGTTGGAGAGGAGATTGGAACTTCCCCTAGCGGGCCTAGACATCTACGTCAACGTCGCAGGCGGCTTGCGCCTCACCGACCCCGGCACAGACTTAGCAGTGGCTCTCGCCGTTTACTCAGCGGTCACGAACCGCACCGTACCTGAAGGCACGGCTGTCGTCGGAGAGGTTGGCTTAGCGGGCGAACTGCGGAGTGTTTCGCAACTCACGCGGCGCGTCGCCGAGGCGTCGAAGGCGAACTTTTCGCGCTTCATCGGACCACCCTCTTACGACCACGAGGCCTACGGTAGGGGCGGCGTCGGGGTGGATTCGCTCGCAGCCGCGCTCAAAGCAGCTTGGGAGGCTTGAACTGCGCCCTCGACCTCTTCTTCACGCGGGTGTTAAGCCCTCCCTATACGCTTCCCTATCCCCTCATGTACGCTGTTAGGCGATGTACCTTTTAGCTAGAGGTTTCCTCAGTCTCTTAGGGGCAGGTGCGGGGCTCGCGCTCGCGCAGTGGCTCGCCAACCGGGACGTGCTGAGCGGCCCCATCAACCTCGTCTACCTCACGCTCGTGGGCTTTCTCATCGGCTACCTTGTCAGCCCACCTATCGCGCGGCGCTGGGTGATGGCTCTGGCAAAGCGTGTCGGGGCGCGTCAAACGCATTCCGCCCGACGCCATCCTAGCGGCGGGCATCGGCGCGACGGTGGCGCTGCTCATCACCGTGTTGCTCAACAGCGTGCTGGAGTCCATCCCTGGCTTTACCTGGTATTTCTCGCTCCTTATCGCACTCGTGCTCGTCAGCGCGTCCTCGTGGTTTTTCGTGGTGAACCGTCAGCTCTTTGCAGGGCAGCGGTTACCCCCGCCCCCATCCACCTCTTCCGTACCCACACAACCCGCTTACAATGCTCCCCCCTCGCCAAAGTCGTGGACACCTCCGCCATCATCGACGGGCGCATCGTGGACGTGGCCGAGGCCAACTTCATCGACAGCCGCCTGCTCATCCCCCACTTCGTCTTGGGCGAACTGCAACACATCGCCGACTCGGACGACCCCTTGCGCCGCAAGCGCGGAAGGAGAGGTCTGGACATGCTCGATAGGCTCGTGCAGGGGCGCAGCGTCAGCGCTGAGGTGGTGAATGACGACTTTACAGACATATCCGAAGTGGACGCCAAGCTGGTCAAGCTCTGTTTGGCGAGAGGTGCCGACCTCATCACCACGGACTTCAACCTCAACCGCGTCGCCGCGCTGCAAGGCGTCAAGGTCTTAAACGTCAACCAGCTCGCCAACGCCGTCAAAGCGAGTTATCTGCCGGGTGAACTGCTCGCTTTGCACATCGTTCGCGCAGGACGTGAGCCGGGGCAAGGGCTCGCGTACCTGGAAGACGGCACGATGGTGGTGGTGGAAGATTCGGCGCATCTGGTTGGAAATACGGTGCAGACCGTCGTCACGAGCAACTTGCAGACCAACATGGGGCGGATGATTTTTGCGCGGATGCAAGAGGATAATTGAGGTAAAACAGTTTAGTCTCCCTACAGGCAATATCTAAGCAAAAATTACACTCCCTCCGTAGGCCAAGTACCCAGGCGCTCCCCACCATCTACGTCTACGGTAGTATTCGTTATAGCTGGGTTCGCCATCAACGCAACAATCATTGAGCCAACATCTTCGGCTTTTCCAGGATGTTCAACGAGTTGTCGGTCAGGCTGCATCTCAATACCTCCAGGGGAAACGACGTTGATACGTAGCGGCGCTAAGTCAATCGCTGCCGCTTTAGCGAGCACTTCAATCGCGCCGTGTAGTGCAGTCCAGATGCCGTAACCTTTGACGGGGCGACGCCCGCTACTACCTGAGACCAAAGTGATTGAGCCATTGTTGGTTAGAAAGTTGCTGCCCGTATGCAGGACATTGTAGCATGACCAATAACGTTGAAAGGCACGTTGAGCATCTTCTAGGCTCGTTGAGTTAATTCCACTAGCGCGTGCGTTAGCCGACACCGTAACCGCAATGTGATCAAACGGTGCGCCCTCATTCAAAGCTTCCGTGAGTGATGCTACGTCTGAGGCGTCTAGCGCTAGGGGTAAAACATTAGGTAGACTAGGGTCAGTTCCAGAGCGGGAGGCAACAGAGACCTCAGCGCCAACTTCGGACGCTGCTCTCGCTGTTGCGAGTCCCATCTGTCCAGTGCCGCCGACGATGAGCACGCGCTTTCCTTCAAGGGAGTAGAGCATAGAAAATTCCTTTCCTCGAGCTATAACGAGTTAGAGTTGTACTTCTAGTTTTTAGTTGGTGCTCAAGTCCACCGGCACCCCAATCCTATACACAACCTCATCCAGAACATTCCCCGTCATCCCTTCTTCTGTGCGCTCCTCAACCACCACACCACCCAAAGACTCGGGAATCTTGCGGCTCGGCGCGTTGCGCTTGTCCACGGGGTAGATGAAGGACTCGAGCCTAATATTTTGCTCCGCCCACTCCGCCAGCGTCCGAATCGCCTCTCGCCCTAACCCTTGACCATGCGCCGACCTCTTGAGCCAGATACCGAACTCGGGGTTTCTCACATCGCCGCGTCCATGCAGGCCGCAGCAGCCTAAGAACTCATCCGTCTGTTTGTCCAAGATGACGAAGACGAGGTTGTTTGCGTCGCTGAAGGATTGGAGGCTCGAGTCGATAAACGCCCGCGTTTCTTCGATGGTTTCGGCAGCTTTAGGAATCATGTACGTCGTGATGTCGCTCGTAAACTCCTCGAAGATGTTTTGTTCATAGGCTCTCGAGATGCTGACTAAGCGGATGCGTTCACCGTCAATGGAGAGGTCAGCTAAGTCCGGTTGAGCGCCGATAAAGTCAAAGTGAGTCATTGAGGTAGTTTAGCAGCGGGGATAGGCTCGAGTATTCGCACCTCTCGCAACGCCTAGCCGCGCTCCTCCGCTACAAGATGGATTTCAAGACGACATCCAACCGCCTCAGCGTATTTACGCAAAGTTTCCACCGAAGGAGAATGCTTGCCGCTCGTCAATGAAGCCTCGAGGCGCGTGACAGCGGGAGCCTTTGTGCCCATGCGCTCGGCGACATCGGCTTGGCTTAAACCTGCCTCCTTACGCGCCTTGAGCATTTCGCGTAGCAGAGAGAACTCAGGCGCAAGGGCGCTATATTCTTGGCGAACCGCCTCATTTTGCAGCGCGGCGCGTTTAAGTTCAGCGTGCGTCATTTTTGACCTCCTTGAGTCTTCGCTTAGCTGTGTCAAGTTCTTTTTTTGGCGTCTTCTGTGACTTCTTAGTGAAGGCGTGCAGCATGATGATCTGCTCTTCGACAACGGCGCAGTAGAAAACACGCGCTATTCCTTAATCCTATATACAACCTCTTCTCCTATAGCCACGACTAGGACCCAGTGCAAGGATGAATTGATTTTACGGCGGAATCTTTCAAAGGCAGCTTCATCCATATTAAGCGGTTGGTCATTCGTCAAAAAAGTGCGGAACTGTCGCCAATCGGTCTCGAGGGCTGGCCTGGTATCGAACTGAGTCGTTGCGGCACCGAGTATCATAGTTGAGGCTCGGTGAACTATTTACTATTCGATTTGCTCAATCATGTCCAAAATCGCTTGGATTACAAGCTCCGGTTGATCTCGCTGGATGTAATGCGAGCTTTTAGTGGCGATAAGATGTCTCGAGCGGGCGGATAACTCGAGTAGTTTCGTTTGGCAAGTTGCCCACATTTTTTCCCATTTAACTTCAGCCTCGGCTACCGCACCTGTCGCGCCATGTGAGCGGTGCAAGTTCGCCATACCAGCAGAGATAACTGTTAAAGGAGTGTCATTGAGGGAAGAAGACGCTCTCACTTGCTCATAGCAGTCAGTAAGACTAACTCCCTCTGCAAAGGTATCAGCTAAGTTATTTGGAAAGGCGGGGTCAAGATGCATAGCTCTATCATGGCGGCTCAAGGTGAGCCAAATCGGTTCATCAAAGCGACGAGGGGGCAGGTTCATGTCCCTGTAGATATTTGGGGCGAGCAATATTGTATCTTCTTGAGCAGAATCAACCAACACGATTCCAGCTATCAGTCCAGAAAACCTCTCAGCGAGAGTGCGAGCAACGAAACCGCCGAAAGAGTGAGCCACAAATATCAGAGGGGACTTAATCGCTAGTTTTTCAATAAGCTGCACTAAGTCGTTCACGATGGCGTCACATGTTCTGTTATTTCCTGCCCATTCACTCTGTCCTCTGCCTGCACGGTCATAGCTAAATGTTTTGACACGTTTGGCAATTTCCGGTTGAACGAGGTGCCACGCTCTCGAAAAATCGCCTAAACCAGCCTCAAAAAACACGACTGGATTTCCCACACCAGCCTCGAGTACAAATATGGAACGACCCGAGACTTTCTCAAATCGCTCAGTGGGAGTGACTTCGGACTCTTTTATTGAAAATTTAGCCATATGTTTTAATCAACGCTCGCTCGAGCCCTCCTCAATCTCTTCGAGACCCTCTGTGCCCCCCTCCAAACTCGCCATCTCTTCTAATAAGCACGTCTAATTCTTCACCCTTCATAGTCGGTGACGGTCTCCGCAATGAGGTCTAACGCGGCTTGCGCCTGCGCTTCGGGCACGAGCACGAGTGTTGTTTCCGTTGTGTACGCACCTAAGGACGACAGCATATCCACCGCCATCCCGCCCGCGCCGCGCACCATCGCGACGAAGCCTTCCTCCTCCAAGATGGCTGCAACCATCTCCGCGAGAGGTTCAGCGGGGGCGACGTCCACGACGGTCCAGGTATCGCCGTTGATGAGGGCGCTTTCCCCTTTCACTTCTTGCCCATATATGCCCGCACGAGCGCGGCGTACCCTTTGCGGGCGACGCGCAGATGCTCCAACGGGACGCTCTCTTGCGTCGTGTGCGCAAGTTCTTCCTCACCGGGGCCGAAACCGACCACGACTGCGCCCATATTAGCTAAGTGCGGCGCGTCTGTGCCGAACCACCAGGTTGATTCGGCGTACTCCACCTTTTCACTCTCTAAGACCTCTTTCAAGACCTGCCGCGCCGTGTTGACGTGCGCGTTTTCGCCCGGCGCGAGGTACGGCGGGATGATACGCGGGAATGAGTAGCGCACCTCGTCGCTCTCGCTTACGGCGTTTTCGGTAGGGATGTGAAAGGTCGCGTCGGGTGCTAGTGCTTGCAGGCGTTTTAAGACCGCTTCGGGCTCGTCGTCGGGAAGGTTGCGGTAGTCGATGGTCAGCTCGGCGCGGCCAGGGACGACGTTTTTACCGTTTTGGGGAAACGAGGTGAGCTGCGTGGGCGTGAGCGTGGAGGACCCTAGCGGGCCGCCAGAAGGAAGGGAAAGCGTCTCTAATTGCGCCAAGAGGTGCGAGGCGCGGTAGAGCGCGTTATCGCCGAGTTCGTTCTTGGCGGCGTGCGCGATCTTACCGGGCAGCTTCACCTCGACCTCGACGCGCCCTCGGTGCCCGAGCATGAGCCGCAGCTTGCTCGGCTCACCCAAAATCACCACATCGGCTTGAAGGGTCTCACCTAAAAAGCGTGCGCCCAAGCCGCCGACCTCTTCTTGCACCACGCCCGTCACCATGAGCGTACCCCCAATCTCGTCGGCGACGTCTTTAGCGGCGTAGACCATGCAGGCCAACGCGGACTTCATATCGCACGCGCCGCGCCCCCACATGCGCCCATCTACGATATCTCCCGAAAGGGGTGGATGCGGCCACAGCTCCTCGTCGCCGACGGGTACGGTGTCGATATGTCCGTTGAGCATCACCGTCGGGCCGTCGCCACGCTGCAACGTACCTACGGCGTTACCTGCGTTGTCGATGTAGGCTTCGTCAAAGCCTAACGCCTCGAACGCCCCTATAAGCACCTGCGCGGCGGGCGACTCTTGGCCCGACGGACTCGCCGCTTGAACAAGTTTTTGCGCCAACGCGACCTCTTGATTTGTATCTGCGTGTGCTTCTGATGTCGTCATACCTTCATCATACGAGATATGGCTCGACTCAATCCTCAGCGCAAAGTATGTTTACGTCTCGATATGTCATAGTGAGGTCATGGCTCAGCAAACGCCCTACTCCACGCCTTACAAGCGCATCCTCGCGATTATCAACCCCGTGTCGGGGCTTCAAGACCCCGACGACACCGAAGCGATGCTCCGTGAGCGGGCGCAAAAGGCGGGTGTCGAACTCGAGACTCGCCGCACCCAGGGGGACGGCGACGCGCTTAGGTGGGCGGAGGAGGCTGAACGCCAAGGCTTCGACCTCGTGTTCGTTTCGGGCGGAGACGGCACTGTCGTTGAGGCCATCACAGGGCTGATTCACAGCGATAGTTCTATTCCGCTCGCGCAGCTTCCCAGTGGCACGGCCAGCCTCATCGCCCTGGCGCTCGGCATCTCGCGCAACCACAAAAAAGCGTTGGATGTTGTTTTTGGCCGGCAGAGTAAGACGGTCCACCTAGATGTCGGCTACTTGCCCAAAGAGGATCGCTATTTCGCGCTCATCATCGGCGCAGGCTACGACGCGCACATCATGGAGGACTCGCCGCGCAGCCTCAAGCGGCGCTTGGGTTTCATCGCTTATGTGCTCGTCGGCATCAAAGAGCTGTTCGGTTTGCGCAGAACGAACATCACTTTAGAGCTTGACGGAGAGGTCAAAAAGGTGCAGGCGCACACTGCGATGGTAGTTAATATCGGGCGCATCGACAGCGCCAACATCACCTTAGGTCCAAACATCTGGCATCACGACGGCACGCTCGACGTGATGGTGGTCGCCTCGGTGGGGCTGCGCGACATTTTGCGGCTCACCTGGCGCGTCTTGCGGCGCGACTTCTCCAACTACCGCGACCTGCGCTTCTACAAAGCAAAAAAGGTGCGCATCAGCGCTGAAACGCCCCTGCCCACGCAGATCGACGGCGACCCTTTGGGGCAGACCCCTCTGGAGGTCGAGGTGGTGCCAAACGGTGTGTTGGTGCTCGTGCCCGAAAGTTACGAACCTAGAAAGGGTGCTAGTCAGATCACTCCTGATAAATAAATTTCGGTCAATCCTAGCTAGTTCGGCCCTGACCAGCGGTAGCGCTCCAAGTCACAGCGCCCCTCGCGGTCAAAGGTAATGCCCTCGGACTCTAAAAGCGCCCGTTGCAACTCACCCGCGCCGACCTTACAGGTTGAGATGCCCCCCTGCGCGTTGATGATGCGCTGCCAGGGGACGTCACTGTCCCTGAGCCCATACAGTACCCCGCCGACCTGCCGCGCCGCTTTGGGGTGTCCGGCTAAAAGGGCAATCTGCCCGTACGTTGCCACCTTGCCTGGCGGTACGGCGCACACCAGCGTCACAACACGCGCTCTAAAGGTTTGCACCTCTCTACTCTAGCGCACATCCGCCTCTCCTAGCAGCAAGAAGGCAGTGCGACACGCTTTTTTGCCCCTCTAAGCCGCGTCATAATGATGGGCGGAGGTTGTATGGTTCAAACGGTTGTAGGCGTCCTCGTTCTTCTCATCGGTGGCTATTTCTTATTTGTCGGTATTCGCCGTACAATGCGCGAAGGCGCTCAGGAACACAAGGGGTTTCTCGGACGCTTCGGTCTGTTGATGGTAGGTATTCTCGTGACGCTCGTGGGCGTTGCATTCGTCGTTCCAGCCCAAAATGCTGAACCCGAACCGGGGCAGGGCGCGCGCCTACCTAGCCTCGAGTCTTCACCTCTCTAAATGGTTTCTCCCGATGGTTCCTGAGCGCGTCCTCTTCATCAGCTCACTCATCTTTTTGATCGGCGTCTTGATGGTTACAGCGGCGATTTTCGAAAGCGTGCGCGAGCGCTACCCCAAAATCATCTTGCACGGCTTTTTGCTCGCGATTTTGAGCTTTGTCATCGTCGGCGTGTTTGCGTTTTTGATTGTCTAAGGTCGCATCAGGCTCGAGCTTTGTCATATGAGGCGAGGTTACATCTGACCTAGGGCGCTACCCTGGAAGGGTACGCGACTCGCACCTAGATAGGTGCATCCAGACAGCATCCAGTCAGCATCCAGACAAAGGGGGACCCCATGAATCATCCCACGCCACGTCAGCAGGCACCCGACCTCTCGTTTAACCTCACGAACGGTGAGACTTGGAGCTTGAAGGATCAGTCACCCAGAACCTTTACAATGGTTATCTTCTACCGTGGTTTACACTGCCCGGTCTGTAAAGGGTACTTGCAGAAGGCGCAGGCGTTGCTGAGCGACTACAGCGAACGCGGCGTCGAGGTCGTCGCAGTCAGTATGGACGGTGAAGACCGCGCGAGGCAAACAGTGGACGAGTGGGAACTTGACAAGCTGAGCGTCGGTTACGGTCTCAGCCAAGCGCAGGCCCAAGCCTGGGGGCTCTACTTCAGCGGAGGCATCAAAGACCCCGAGCCTGAGCTATTCAGCGAGCCCGGCCTTTTCTTGGTGCGCTCAAATGGTGAACTCTATTACGCCGCTATCAACAGTATGCCCTTTGGTCGGCCTGACTTAAATGAGATGCTTAAAGCGGTGGACTTTGTATGTGAAAAGGACTATCCCGCAAGAGGTGAGGCTGAGCCGGAGGCGGTGGCAGCTGACTAAAATAACGCTCGCGCAAGAAGCTTGTAAGTCACGCAGTACCTCGGTCACGCCGTACGTTAGTCACGTAGCGCTCTCGCCACGGCTTAGAGTCCGTCACACATACGTCGTCGTAATCCTCGAGCCCGAGCACTTGAACTGAGTGCAGATATTCCGAGAGGTACGCTGAATAGCGCTCTGAAACAAGCAGGTCTAAAGTAGTACAGCATCCACATTAACAACCGCTACCAAATTTGCTTTTTCTGGAACGACGCACCCGAAGAGGTTGGAATCGTAGATCATCATTAGAAAGGAATGAATCGTGGTCAGAATACCTACGAAGCGTCAACCCACTCATCCGGGTGAAATGCTGCAAGAGGAATTCTTAATTCCTCTGAACCTTACGCAGCGTGAGCTTGCTGAGGCTATCCACGTACCCTATCAGCGGCTTAACGAGATTGTGAACGGGCGCAGGGGTATAACACCTAGCACGGCGCTGCGTTTAGCGAAGTTCTTCGGTAACTCGGCTGGATTCTGGCTCAACGTACAAGCGCGTTGGGACGTATTCAACGTTCAGCAGGCTGAGCAAGAGGTTATTCAAACGATTGAACCTTACGCGGCGTAATGCTCAACGCGACTAAACTCCTCAGACAAACCCTCAACATTTCCAGCGTCTCAGGCTCTGAAGTTGAGGTCGCGCACTATCTCGTCTCACAGATGAGGTCGTTTGCAAGAGAGGCGTTTATAGATGAAGCAGGCAACGCAGTTGCTCACGTTGGACACGGACCTCTCAACGTTGCGTTTTTAGGACATATCGACACCGTACCGGGCGATATTCCCGTTGAAACGAGAGAGGGCAAGCTCTACGGGCGCGGCTCGGTGGACGCGAAAGGACCGTTCTGCACAGCAGTCGCGGCGGCTTCTTTGCTAAGTGAAGAGGTGTTAGAGAAGCTAACGTTAACCTTGATTGGCGCGGTAGAAGAAGAGGTCGCGTCCAGCAAAGGGGCGCGGTTTGCGCTTCAACATCTCCCCAAACCTGACCTGCTCATCATCGGCGAGCCGAGCGGCTGGGACGCGGTGACGCTCGGCTATAAGGGGCGGCTGGTGCTCAAGGTGTGCGTGGAGAAGGATAACTTTCACAGCGCGGGCGAGGGCAGCACGGCGGCGGAAGATTTGGTCGGGTGTTGGCAGCGCGTCAGGGCGTGGGCGGACGAATTCAACGCTGAGACTAAAGGAATCTTCGACCAGATTCAAGTGGCGCTTCAGAGCATCAACAGTGAGAGCGACGGGCTGAAACAGCGTGCGGAAGGGGTCGTAGGGTTGCGGCTGCCGCCTGCGTTGCCGCCGCAAGAGGCTAGGGAGAGGTTGGAACACCTCTTGGCTGAGGGCCATGCCGAAATAACGTTCGTAGGCTCCGAAATTCCTTACCGCAGCCCCAAAGACACACCGCTTACTAGAGCCTTTCGCACCGCGATACGCTTTCAAGCGGGCAAGCCGCGTCTCAAACTCAAGACAGGTACGTCGGATATGAACGTGGTTGCGCCGCATTGGAACGTACCGATGCTCGCGTATGGTCCGGGCGATTCGGCGCTCGATCACACGCCGCATGAGCATCTCTCGTTGGAGGAGTACGAGCGGGCGATTCAGGTGCTCAAGGGTGCGTTGGAGCATCTGGTTTAGGACTGGCTTGAGCGAGGTTTCTCACTCAGCGCTGAAGAGGTTGAGGCTGTATTAGAGAGGTCACTCCCCCTATAAACCGGGTTCTCTATACTCGAAGTTATGCTAACCGAGGTGATGGCGCTCGAGCTTCTCGAATACAAACTAGGCGATCTTACTGCTAACCTCGAGCCGACGGGCGGGGTGGACAGTGTCGCCGCGCTGCACAACTATCTAGCGCAGCGCCAAGCGGTGCTGAGCGCCGAGGCGCAAGGCCGCTTCGAGGTGGCGAGTCAGGAACTAGAGCGCCTGGGCGTGGTGAACGCAGCTTTGGACTTCTCGCTCGAGGGTCCCGAGTCTACTGAGTCTGAGTCTTTTGGAGCGCTCTCTTTCGACCAGTTAGAGTTGGGCACGTCCGTCGCAGAAGAGGCGGCCAAGCAGGTGCTCGCCACCGAAGCGGCTATCCTGCTGAGCCCGGCTGAGCGCGAGGAGCAGCGCGTCTTGAAGCGCCTGGCTGGGCGCGTCCGCTGGGCCGAGGTCGAAGGCACGTTGGGGCGTCTCGCGGCCACCTACCGCGCTGAGCGCGAGCGCTACACGGTGCGGCTCCTCTACGGCGTACTTCGCAACTTGACCCACTACGCGCAGACGCCCACCTTCGCCCAGGACGTGACGCTCGTCCACTTCGAAGTGAGCGAGGCGGTGTTAGAGCGCACCGACCCGCTCTACTCGTTTAACGATGTCGAGAGCGTGACCGAGCTGCTGCGCGAGTTTCTCAAGCTCATTTTGAACTTCAAGGAACCTAAGAGCCCCTACCGCAAGCTCGAGTCAAGCGAAGAGCAAACCCTCGCCTACTTGCGCCGCTTCACCTTAGCGGTGGCCCGCGACCCTTACGCGGGGCGGCTCAGCTCGCTGCCTAGTCAAGACGCAAGCTCGCAGCAGCTTAGGCAAATGATTCAAGCCTTGAGCCGCGAGCCACTGTCCGACGCGGAACGTTCCGCGCAGCGCCGCGTCTTGGAGGGGCGCTTGCAGGTCGCGTGGGAGCGCGAGCGCTCGCAGCGTTCGATGTTTGAGCGCGACAGTGGAGCGTTTGCGCAGGCCGCCGAGATGCTCTTTGGGCAGCTAGAACAGCTCTTGCCCAAGCGCGTCGGCGGCGTGGTGGAGGAGCCTCGGCTCCCCGGTGGGGTGCTGTTCGCCGAGAATTCAGCGCTGAACCTCACGGCGATCCCGCGTAGCGCTACCGGCCTAACCTTGCGGCTCAAGGGACCGATGCGCTTTTCGCTCGCGGGTTTGGACGTGGCGTTGATCGGCGCACCCGGCGCGTGGACGCTCGTGTTGGAGGGGGCGGAGCACGCGCTCGCGGCGGCGTTGCAGCTCGAGGTCGCAAGCAAACACGTCGCCGCGTTTTTAGAGGAGGACTACCTCTACTTGGAGGTGCGCGACACGATGCGCCCCCTAAACGCGCTTATCGCGGAGGCGCTCGCGGTGCATCACACCTTACGACTCGGTATGTTGGAGCTTTTAAGGACAGCGGTGGGCGTTGCGCCCGGTGAGCCTCAAGAAACCGCCAAGCGCTCGCTGGCGCGGCTCAGGCGTTTGGTCGCGCAGGTTCCCGACAAGCGGCGGGCGCTAGAGGGGCTTTGCACAAGCGCCGCTAAAGCGAGCAACGTACCCTTCGCCGGGTCTACCAAAGAAATCTTTTTGCATCACCTCCACCTCGCACTCGGCAAGCCGGACGACACCTTAATCGAATCCTTAAAAGGCGTGCGCCGCCAACTCCTCGACGAACCGCTCAACTTGCGCGTCGGCGGACAACCGCTCTCGGTGCGCCGCTATACGGAGCGTTCCAATGGGCGTTCTGGCGAGCGTTCGGACAAGGGGCGTGAAAGCGTCGTGGTGATGGTCCCGGGAACGCCGCTTGGGGCGCTTAGCGACTACGCCCTCTTTGACGTTTCAGGCGGCACGCTGCTCTGCGCTCTAGCCGCAGGTGAATTTGCAGCGGTCTATCTCCAGGGGGAGTCGGCGCAGACGCTGCATTTTTAGAGAAGTAATGAGCAATGAGAAACGAGCAATGAGTCTAAATTTCACTCATTGCTCGTTCCTTTGAACTCATTGCTATGTGTAAGCGCCGAAATACAAATCAGCTTCAATCGCGACGCCTTTCACCTTAATCATGCTGCATATTGACCCGCTCCGCCAAGCGCTTTAGGGGACGCGGCAGCCACCAGTTCCACTCGCCCGCGAGCGACATCACGGCGGGCACGAGGGCCAAGCGTACCAAGGTAATGTCTAAAAAGATGGCGACGGTGAGGCCCAGCGCGAGGGTTTTGATGAGGACGATTTGGCTCGAGATAAACACCGAAAACACCACGATCATGATGAGCCCCGCGCTGCTAATGACGCCGCCCGTCGCGCTCATCGCGTGGGCGACGGCGTCCTTGTCCGAGAGCCCGCGCTCGTGCGCCTCGAAGACGCGGGCGACCAGAAAGACCTCATAGTCCATGCTGAGCCCGAAGACGATGGCGAAGACGAAGATGGGTGTGCTGCTGTCTACATACCCCAACGCCTCGGTAAGCCCAAAAAGAGAGATGCCTACACCGTACTGAAAGATGAGCGTAATAACCCCAAAGGCCGCGCTGACCGTCAAGCTGTTGAGCAGCACCGACTTGATGGGAATGAGCAGCGAGCGAAAGGCGAGGCCCAGCAAGATGAGCGTCGCTAAGTAGACGAGGGCCACCGCTAAGGGGAAGTTGCGGTAGAGCGTCCTGGTCCATTCGCGTTCGCGCACCAAGCTGCCACCTACCGTGGTTTTTAGGTCAAGCTCGAGGGCGAGCGCTTTTAAGTCCTCCTCCACGCGGCGCACCTCAGTCAGCGAGAGGTCGCCCGCTGGAAAGAGCCTGACGAGCGCGTAGCGCCCGTTGTCACTCACGGTGGCTGCGACGAGGTCGGCTAGGGGGCTCGCTTGAGCGGTTTCACGGGTCGCGTAGTAGCCGGAGACGAGCAGCGGGGGCAGGCCGCCCGCCGTGGTGGGTGAATAGGCTTGCCCCAACCCTGCTACCTCCTCCGCCTGCCGCGAAAATTTCGAGACGGCTCGCACACTAGAGGGCTCAAAAAACCCCTGTTCACCAAAATCCAGAACTACGGCGAACGAGTCTAGCACGCCCGCGACGCCCGTTTCCTCCAACGCGCTCTGCACCTGCCGCGCCTCCGTTGCCGGGCTCAACCCTTCGCTGCCGGGGTCGGCCAAAGCGATGCGCAAGGTGGGCAGACTCAGCAGCAACAAGAACACCGTGCCGCCCAGCGCCCAATAGAGCGGGTGACGCTGCACCGCTAGGGCCCTTTTGCGCCAGAAGTCACGGCTGCGCTCGCCGGGTTGTCGCCTCGTTAGCTTCCCCGCGTTGACGCGCTCGCCCAAAAGTGCCAAGAGCGCGGGCAGCGCACTCACCGAAACCAAAACGCTCATGAGCAGCACCACCATCGCGCCCAGCCCGATCGAGCGGATGAAGTCCAAGGGCGGCACGAGCAGCGCTCCGAGCGCAATCATTACCGTAAAGCCGCTAAAGGTCACCGCTTTGCCTGCGGTCATGACGGTGGCGGCGGCGGCGCGTCTGGGGTCTGCAACGCGCCGCAACTCCTCACGGAAGCGGTTCACCATGAGGAGCGCGTAGTCGATGCCCGTGGCGAGCCCTAGCATGGTGACAATCGTCTGCGCAAAAACCGCAAAAGGAACCACTTGACCGATGGCAAAGAGGAGCGCGTAGGAGAGCGTAACCGAGACTGCTGCGACGAGGAGTGGCAGGCCCGAGGCGACCAGTGCGCCAAACGCTACCGCCAATACCACTAAACTGAGCGGCAAGCCGAAGAGTTCCGCTCGCCGCGCGTCGCGAGCGCTGATCGTCTCTAGCTCGCGCTTGACCGCTTCGCCGCCTGAGAGGTTGAAGGTGAAGGTGTCGGACTCGAGCACCCCGTCTATCTCACTGAGTGTATTTCTAGCGTCCACCGCTCCGTCAAGCGTGAGGAGCGAGAGCGCGTAGCTCCTATCTGGCGCAACGAGCGGTAAGCCCGCCGCGTTACGGTAGTCCTGCACGCGGCTCACGCCCGGCAAGTCCTGTAAGTCTGCAGCTAAAGCCGCGTAAGCCTCGTCGAAGTTGCGCTCGCCGACCTCGGCATTTTCAGAGCGCGTCACGAGCACCAAAAGCCGCTGGTCTTGACCGCTAAACTCGCTGTTTAATAGCGTCTCCACCTGCGCCGCCGCGCTCCCCGGCACGACGCTCGCCTGAGCGCCCAAGACCTCGCCGACGCGCCCGGCGAAAGGCAAGGCGAGCAGGGTGAGGGCAAACCACGCGCCGAGGACGAAGCGGGGGTAGTGGCTGATAAAGGTGGCTAAGGGTGCAAACATGGCAGGGTCCAAGCTGAGAAGGTTTGAAAAGAGAAGGTCCAAAAAGAGCGGATAGAAATCACGGTTCAATCATACGGGTGCTTGATGAAAAGCCGGTCCTTACTCACTACAGGGCTGTAATAGGTTAATCTTGCTCAAGGTGCGTGTTTACCTAGCATTTCCACTTGACGTTGCTACACTTCTCCGCAGATATCATCCCTTAAAGTGCGTGCTAATTATCGTTCATCCCCGCAAGGGGACGTAGTTTTCACGCAGTGAAACGATGTTCTTGTTATTGAGAGTGTAGCTGACCAGATGATACCTGCTAACCCAATAAAATAGCGTTTCCACGTTTCATTGCTACAGCAATGAAACGTGCGAGCGGATGCGAGAAGAAATAGACACAGTCAGTTGGTGCAGCGAAGCGTGGAAGTGCTAAAATAAACGGGGCAGAAAGATTCTGCACCATTCACCAACCAAAGGTTGTACTTTGATCAATTAGCTCATTCAATCCTCCTCATGCTGGTAAGCTGGTACTAGGAGGCACCCCGCTTCGGCGCTATCTCTTACACTAACTTCTTAGTATCGCGGGGGCACGCGACTTGAACACGCTCAAAAACTTAGGAACGACCACGCGCACATCCAAACTTTACAATGCTGTTAGAGGCAAAACCGTCAAGGGTGCATTAGGCACGTTCGCGCTCAAGGTGGGGGGGACGGGGCTGGGCTTTGTCTCGAGCATCCTCCTGGCCCGTTTTTTAGGCGCAACCTCTTACGGCGCGTACGCTTTGGCGTTCGCGTGGGTCAACTTACTGACGATTCCAGCGGTCTTGGGCTTGGGCGAACTCCTGGTGCGAGAGGTCTCGGTTTACAAGACACAAGAAAACTGGGGACACCTTAAAGGAATTCTGAGGTGGGCGAACGGCGCGGCGCTTTTGGCTTCGCTCTTAATTGCGCTCGTTGCAACAGCGATTATCTGGAGCGTTCAGGGCATCTCGACCTCTTCGTTAGCCTTAGTTATTGCGCTCAGCTCGCTGCCGTTAGCCGCGCTGACGCTGGTGCGGCAAGCGGCGCTAAGAGGTTTGAATCACATCGTTGCGGGGCAAATCCCGGAGATGCTGGTGCGTCCAGTTTTGCTCATCGCTTTGGTTGTAGGGGCTTACTTCGCGCTTGGCTCGGAGTTCAACGCGGCGTGGGCGGTGGGTATGTCCGTCCTAGCGACAGGGCTTTCTTTTCTCGTCGGTGCGTGGCTGTTGCGGCGGGCGTTGTCTCGAGAGGTCGTCCAAGCTGCCCCCCAATATCAGATGAAAACGTGGCTCAGCAGCGCCCTGCCTTTCTTGCTTATCGGCGGCGTGCTGATTATCAACGCCCGCACCGACATCATCATGCTGGGCTTTTTAGGGACGCAAGCAGAGGTGGGCATCTACCGCATCGTAGCGCAGGGCGCGGCGCTCATCGCGTTCGTGTTGGCGGCGGTCAACGCGGCGCTCTCGCCCGTGATTGCGCGGCTTTATGCGCAGGGGGAGAGAGAGAGGTTAGAACGCACCATCCGCCGCACCACCCGCATTATCTTCCTCTGCTCCTTACCTCTCGCGCTAGGGCTCATCGCCTTCGGAGAACCTTTTCTGCGCATCTTCGGACCCGATTTCACCGCTGGACGCGCCGCGCTCGCCATCCTCAGCGTAGGCTTCCTCGTGGACGCCGCCGCTGGCTCGGTCGGACAGATGCTCAACATGACCGGGCACGAGCGCGACTCCGCCAAAGCCATCGGTGCGAGCGCCGTCCTCAATATCGCCTTGAATCTCTTGCTCATCCCGCGCTTCGGTTTAGTGGGCGCAGCCACCGCCACCGCGACCAGTATGGCGGTCTACAACATGCTGCTCGCTACCTTCGTTTATAAACGCTTCGGCTTCTACTCTATTCTGGGGCTCATCGACGTGCGTAAAAATGAGAAGCGCGGATAGAAGGATTTTTATGACCCAACCTCTAACGACCTCACCCTCTCCAACGACGACACACACAACCTCTCGCCAGATGCCCAGCTTTTTGATTATCGGCGCGGCGAAGGCGGGAACGACGGCGCTGCACGCCTATATCAAGCAGCACCCGCAGGTGTATGTCTCGCACACCAAGGAGACGAACTTCTTTGCCTTAGAGAACCAACCGCTCAACTTCACCGGACCAGGTGACGACAAAGCGGTAAATAGCTTTTCTGTAACCTCTTTAGCGGACTACAAAGCGCAATACGACGGCGTCACAGATGAAATCGCACTAGGCGAAGCCTCACCTCTTTACCTTTACAGCGAACGCGCCCCTGAGCGCATCGCCCACTACGTCCCTGACGCCAAAATCATCGTCATGTTGCGCAATCCTTCTGAGCGCGCCTACGCGAGTTTCTTGCACCTTATCCGCGATGACCGCGAGCCCTTACGTGACTTTGCGCAGGCGTTACGCGAAGAGGACGCCAGGGTTGCCGCAGGCTACGAACACATTTGGCACTACCGGCGCTTAGGGTTCTACTTTGAGCAGCTCAAGCGCTACTACAAACGCTTTCCCGCTGAGGATATCAAAGTCTACTTGCAAGAAGACCTCAAGAGTGATTCCGACGCCTTGTTCCGCGACCTCTTCGAATTTTTAGGGGTAGACCCCAACTTCAAGCCCGATACCTCTTTGAAGCTCAACGTCTCGGGTGTGCCCAAAAACAGAGCGCTCCACAGCTTCTTAGCCAAACCCAACTGGTTCAAGTCCACCTTCAAGCACCTCATCCCGGATGAGCTGCGCCACAAGCTCATCACCAATGTGCGGCAGAACAACCTCGCCAAACCGCCGCTAGACCCGCAGGTTAAAAAAGAGCTAATTGAGCTTTACCGCGAAGACACGCTCAAACTTCAAGATTTAATCAACCGTGACCTCTCAGCGTGGCTGAACGCGGATTAGAACGTAGACTGATAAGATGCCTATGACTTTTTTCACAATCAATAGGAGAGTGGGCTTCTACAGATGTCATCCTGTTCACGTGAGTAGGGCGTTAGCCTTGCGAACACAAAGGGTCTCGCCTTGCAATCTCAACCAGAGAAGAAGGCAAGGTCAGAGATTCTTCATCGTTCATCCCCAAAAGGGGACGCCGCTTCGCTCTGTTCAGAATGACATGACTCATTTTTTACTTGACGCTGTATCAGCAACCGACTCACAAGAAAGTAGACTTACATGAACGTAGACTGGATAGTCGTCGGCGCGGGCTTCACCGGCGCAACGCTGGCGGAACGAATTGCGACACAACTGGACCAAAAGGTGCTCTTAGTGGACCGCCGCGACCACATCGGCGGCAACGCTTACGACGAACATAACGAATACGGTGTGTTGGTTCACAAGTATGGACCGCACATCTTTCATACCAATTCGCAGAAGGTGTGGGACTACCTCTCGGACTTCACCGAGTGGCGTCCTTACTACCATCACGTATTGGGTGTAGTGGACGGGAAGAAAGTCCCGCTGCCCTTCAACTTGAATGCGCTCTACGCGCTCTTTCCGCCGGATTATGCGAGGAAGCTCGAGTGCCTCCTCTTAGAGCACTACGGCTTCGGCGTCAAAGTGCCGATTTTGAAAATGCGCGAGAGCGGGATTGAGCCCCTGCAAGAACTCGCGGATTACATCTACCAAAAAGTTTTCTACGGCTACACCACGAAGCAATGGGAACTCACACCCGAGGAGCTGAGCCCGTCGGTGACGGGGCGCGTGCCCGTCTATATCAGCCGTGATGACCGCTACTTTCAGGACACCTATCAAGCGATTCCCCTGCACGGCTATACGCAACTCTTCAAGCGGATGCTCAAGCACCCGAATATCCGTGTTTTACTGAATACGCCTTATCAAGACATCGCCGAAGAGGTCAACTACAAGCAGATGGTCTACACCGGGCAAATCGACGCTTACTTCGACTACAAACACGGCGCACTCCCGTACCGGAGCGTGCGCTTCGGGCTGACCACGCTGGACGAGGAGACCCATCAAGAGGTCGGCACGGTCAACTATCCGAACGAATACGAGTTCACGCGCACCACCGAGCAAAAGCACCTGACGGGGCAAAAGTTGCCCAAGACGACCCTCGTCACCGAGTACCCGCAGCGCTACGTGTTGGGTGAAAATGAGCCGTATTACCCGATTCCACGCGACGAAAACCGCGAGGTGTACGAGAAGTATTTGGAAGAGGCGAAAGAGCAGGACAACGTCATCTTCGCGGGTCGTTTAGGCGACTACAAGTACTACAACATGGACCAGGCGACGGGGCGAGCCTTGAGCCTCTTTGAAAGGATTGCGAAATGACCTCTTCTACATTAAGAGATACGGGCGTTGCGCCGGAGAGGGACGCGCCGAAGAAAACAGTGAGAATCTGCGCCGTCGTCGTCACCTACAACCGCAAAGAACTCCTTAAACGCTGCTTAGATGGAATTTTGAACCAGTCCTATCCAGTCAGTCACATCTTGATTGTGGACAACGCGAGTACGGACGGAACGGCGGAGATGCTCGCGGAGGCGTATCCGGGGCTCGAGCTTCTCGCCTTGAGCGAGAACACAGGCGGCGCGGGTGGCTTTCACGCAGGCTTCAAACGCGCCGCCCAAATCGACTGCAACCTCATCTGGGTCATGGACGACGACGCTTTACCCTCCGAGGGCGCGTGCAAAGCGTTAGCGGACTTCTACGACGGTAAAAACGCCCTCGTCAACCCGTCGCTGCCTTACGAGAAAAAGGGTGAACTTGCCGCGTCTGAGCCTATTGAGGAAGAGTTCGGCATCTTCGTCGGGATGGCGCTGCCGCGTACGCTGGTCGAGCGGATCGGCTACCCGCACGCGCACTACTTCATTTACCACGATGATTTGGAGTATTCCTTTCGCATCCATAAAGCAGGCGCGAAGATTCTACGTCTCCCGTACGGTCCCATCTATCACGCCGACATGAAAAAAGTCCCCCGCGAAGACGTCAACATCTTAGGGCGTAAGGTCAGCGTTCCCGAGCAGCCGAGTTGGAAGCTCTACTACGACTACCGCAACCTCGTCTTCCGCCGCGCCGAGCATGAGGGTTACGCCAAGGCGAAGTTCAAGGCGGTGAAGGTCATTGCGCTAGGGACACTTCTCAAGATATTCGGTAAAGCGAAGCATCAGGAGAAGGCGGCGATGATTTCTAAAGCGGGTGTGGACGCGTTTTTAGGGAGAAGTGGGCGCAGAGTTACGCCTTGAGGTTATGGGTTTTTCTGTGGACGTTCTCGATGTGTCGTCGAACTTAGTCAACGCTGTATTTGTCACCCTGAGCCCTTTACAGGATAGACTCCGCGAAGGGTCTCATCTTTCAGTCTCTGCCAGAGGAGTCGGCAAGGCAGAGATTCTTCGACTCCGCTTCGCTCCGCTCAGAATGACATGGGTTGTTGTTCATCTGGCGCTGTGTCTAGTGTATTGATATTGTGATGAATGAAAGCGTCTGCGCGGTTGTGGTGACGTTTAATCCTGGTGAGAAGTTGCTCGAGAACATCACCGCCCTGCATCCCCAAGTGAAAGAGGTCGTCGTGGTGGACAACGCCTCGAGCCCAACCTCTCTAGTTCACGTTCAAGAGGCCCAAAAATGCGGCGCAAAGGTTTTCTACAACGAAGAGAACTTAGGCATCGCCGCCGCCTTGAATATCGGCGTGAACTACACTTTAGAACAGGGTTACACTTGGATTGCCACCTTTGACCAGGACAGCAAACCGCCGCCCGGATTTGTAGAGAGGTTACTCGAGACCTACAACATTCACCCGAACAAAGAACGCACCGCTATCCTCTCACCCATCTACCGCGACGAGGCGACGGGCACAGTATTTAGGCATGGTGAACAGAACAATGAACCTCTTCAAGAGATTGTTTCAACCATGACGTCAGGAAATTTAGTCAAAGCGGATGCACTTGCTAAAACAGGTTTATTCGAGGAAGACCTCTTCATAGATTACGTAGACCACGAGTTTTGCTTGCGCTGTAGAAAAAAGGGGTTTGGGGTGCTCGAGTCTCGCGCCGCCATCTTGAACCACAACTTAGGTGAAACGCAGAAGTATAAGAGGTGGGGTCTCACCTTTCACGCCACGAATCACAGTCCACTGCGCCGTTATTACAACTCGAGAAATCGCCTGGTCGTCTACCGCCGTTATTTCACCTCAGAAACGCGCTGGGTGCTGCGAGATATGCTCGGTTTTCTCAAAGAGGTTAGTAAAATTATTTTAGTCGAACAGAGTAAACGGGAGAAGTTAGAAGCGGTAGGACAAGGGCTCTGGCACGGTCTAGTCGGGAAGATGGGTAAACGTGGCTGAACCCGTTAAAACTGCACCTAAAGTTTTTATCGTCATCCTCAATTGGAACGGGCTTGCGGATACGTTGGGCTGCCTCGAGTCGCTCAGTAATCTCAACTACCCCAATTTTGAAGTCATTATGGTGGATAACGCCTCATCGGACGGTTCAGAAGAGGTTTTACGAGAACGATTTCCGCAGCACATCGTTATCCAAAGCGGGGCAAACTTAGGCTTTGCCGGAGGGACGAACGTGGGTTTGCGGTATGCGTTGGGGTATGGCGCGGACTACGCTTGGCTTCTCAACAACGATACGCTGGTCGAACCGGACGCCCTCACGCAGCTTGTAGCGCGGATGCAAGAGAAACCGGATGCGGGGCTGTGCGGCTCGACGCTCGTTTACCATCACGATAGAAGCAAGATTCAGGCGTACGGCGGCGCGACTTATAACAAGTGGCTGAGCACGTCGCATCACATCGGGCAAGATGCGCCAAGTGCTCGAGGGGTTGACGCGGAAGAGGTCGAAGAGCAGCTAGATTACCTGGTAGGGGCGTCGTGCTTGGCTTCAAGAGAACTTTTGGAAGAGGTTGGTTTACTCTCTGAAGATTACTTTTTGTATTACGAAGAGTTGGATTGGGCGACGAGGGCGAAGGGGCGTTACACGCTGGCGTTTGCACCGCTTAGCGTGGTTTATCACAAGGAGGGTGGGTCGATTGGCTCCTCGAGCGAAGGCGCAAAAAAGAGCCGCTTGGCCGACTATTACGGCGTCCGCAACCGCCTCCTCTACACCCGCAAACACGCGCCCGAAGCCTTGCCGAGCGTCTACCTCGGACTGCTCATCACCATCGTCAACCGCGTGCAGCGCAGGCAGTGGGAGCGTATTCCGATGATTTTGGGACTCGCCTTTGAAGCCCTAACGAAGCCAACGGTGAAGAGGTTGGGAACGTGACGCTTTACGTTCGCGGACTCCGCAAGTCCAAAGCGGGCTACGCCCTGCGCTTACCGCACGCTTTTTTGGCGTTTTCATTCCTCTACCTCGTTCTAGGCAATATCCCCCGCGTGATTCCGACCTCTCCAGGAACGGATAACCTCTCACTAGGTGAATTTGGGCTCTACGCGCTCACGGTGGGCTGCTTGATGTTTCACCGCAAGCTGTTCGTATGGAACTTAAAAAGTCTCTTGCCCTTTGTGCTCTTTCTCGCCGTTTCGTCGGTTTACGGCGCAATGCTTAACGGGTTTAGCGTCTCCGCACTCTTCTACAGCGTACGGCTCGTGCTCTTGTTCGTTTCAGGGCTCACCGCCGGGTACTACCTCTTCAGCATCTTTCGGCGCGACCTCTTGAACGTGCTCAACTATTTTCTAGTGACGTATCTGTTCGTGCTTTTGCTCGGTTTAGTCATCTATGTTTTATTTCCAGACTCGAGAGAGCTTTGGGCATTCTTGCGCACGTTTGGCATCGAATTCTTTGGCGACCCCCACCAGCGGCGGTTCGTCTCGCCCTACTTCGACCCGAACTACTACGGGGCGATTGCGGTACTCCCTTTTATGTTGAGCGTGCTGGCGTATCAGCGCGTGTGGAAGACGAGATACCTGATTTTGGCGGGGCTCTTTGCGGTGTCGGTGGTGTTGACGGGCTCGAGGAGTGGCGTCGCCACCTTAGCCGCTGTGGTCGGAATTTTCGCCCTTTCCGCTACACTCCACCTTTTCACTAAACGGCGCGTCAAACGGGCGCTGCTCGTCGTCGTGCCTGCCGCACTTTTTCTTTTTACGCTCGCCAGCCCGGTTTATCTGGACGCCCTCACACGCACCTGGTCGCGCATCGCGGCGGTGAGCACGGACGCCTCGGCGCAGGCTCGCTTCAACTCTTTCGACTTGGGCTTTAGCCTCTTTGCCGAGCAGCCTATTTTTGGTGTCGGCTACAACTACCTCTTGATTTACGCGCAGGAGTCGAGAGGGCTCACCTCTCTGGATTCATCCTTGCAGGTGATTTTAGTAAATTTTGGCGCGGTAGGGACACTTTTTATTGCTTCACTTGTCCTCTGGTGGGGCGTGACGCTGTGGCGGCGTCTGTCGGCTTCGAACGCCGCAAATGATAGATTCACCTTCCGCTGTGTCCGCTATTTTTTGCTCTACCTCACTGTTATCATCATCTTCACCAGTCAATTCAACAACGTCCTCTTTTATCAGTACTGGCTTTTTCCGGTGCTCGCTCTAGCGACTTACTTGATGCAATATTCCTCCGCCAATACAGATGCGAACACGAAAGACTTAAAGGCTCACCTCTATGCCACTGACCGTTGACGTTCGCGCTCTGCACAATTCGGGTATCGGCACGTACCTGCAAAACCTCTTGCCGAGGCTGATTGCCGCTAAACCTGAGTTGACGTTTCACCTCTTGGGGTCCCTAAATGACCTCTCGAGCTTCGCCTGGACGAACGCGCCTAACGTTACTATTTCAGATTGTAAAACGGCGCTTTATTCGGTTGGGGAGCAGCTCGAGCTACTTCAAAAAACCCCTAAAGATACCTCTCTCTTCTGGTCCCCGCACTACAACATTCCCCTTTTTTATAGAGGCAAGCTCCTCGTCACCGTCCACGATGTCTTCCACCTCGTCGCACCGGATATGAGCTTGCCTAAGAAGCTCTACGCTAAGGGCATGTTTCGCACCGTGAGACAAAAAGCCGACGCGATAGTGACCGTCTCCGAGTTCAGTAAAAACGAACTTCTGCGTTTGACTGGGAATACGAGTAAGCAAGAGGTGACGCCTATTCACATCGGGGTGGATGAGGCGTGGTTTCACATCAGTCAAGCACCGCGCCCTTACGAAAAGCCGTATATCCTCTTCGTCGGCAGCGTCAAGCCGCACAAGAATGTGGGCGGGTTGATTCGGGCATTAGAAGTCGCCCAACACCAAATCCCTCACGACCTTGTTATCGCCGGGCGGCGCGAAGGGTTGATTACCGCAGATGAAGAGGTTGCGGCGAGAGCGAAAGCGTTGGGAGAGCGGGTTCACTTTACCGGCTTTGTTCAGGATGACCTCTTGAAGCAGTTCGTCAAGCACGCGGACGCGCTCGTGCTGCCTTCGTTCTACGAAGGGTTCGGCTTGCCACCCTTGGAGGCGATGGCGTGCGGCTGCCCTGCAATTGTTTCCAACGCCGCCTCGCTACCTGAAGCCTGCGGCGACGCTGCGCTCTACTGCGATCCGCGTAGTCCGCAAGATATTGCGGATAAACTCATTTTGCTGCTGAACGATAAGGATTTACGAACATCGTTGCAAAAAAAGGGGTTGGAAAGGGCCAAACAGTTCACTTGGGCGGCTTGCGCGGAGAAGACCTTAGCGGTGCTCGAGAGGACGTTATCCATATGAAAGTCGTCATCATCGCCGATTGGCTCGTCACCTACGCCGGAGCCGAGCGCGTTTTAGAGCAGATGCTCCACGTTTACCCGGACGCTGACCTCTTCAGCGTGGTGGACTTCTTGCCGGAAGGTGAACGGGGCTTTATCCAGAACAAAAGCGTGCAGACCTCTTTCATTCAGCGCTTACCCTTTGCTGAGAAGCGCTATCGGCAGTTTCTACCTCTCATGCCGCTAGCGGTAGAGCAGTTTGACCTCTCTTCATATGACCTCGTGCTTTCAAGCTCTCACGCCGTCGCCAAAGGGGTCATCACCGGACCCGATCAGCTTCACGTGTCTTACGTGCATTCACCCATGCGCTACGCCTGGGACTTGCAGTTTCAGTATCTCAAGGAAGCGAATTTGGAGAGAGGTCTCAAAGGTTGGGCGACGCGCTATATGCTTCACCGGATACGTCGCTGGGACGCGGGGACGGCGAACGGCGTTGACCATTTCATCGCCAACTCAAACTTCATCGCTAAGCGCGTGTGGAAGGTCTATCGGCGCGAGGCGGAGGTCATCTATCCGCCTGTGGATACGGACAGTTTCACCCTGCATGAATCAAAAGAAGATATGTATTTCACCGCCTCGAGACAGGTCCCTAATAAACGCATCGACCTCATCGTCGAGGCATTTGCACAGATGCCGGATAAAAAGCTCGTGGTGATCGGCGACGGACCCGAAGCGCCTAAAATTCGGTCCAAAGCAGGTCCCAACGTGACTCTGATGGGCTATCAACCTTTTGAGGTTTTGAAAGACCACATGCAACGCGCGAAAGCTTTTGTGTTTGCCTCCGTCGAAGATTTGGGCATCGTCCCTATCGAAGCGCAAGCGTGCGGCACGCCCGTAATTGCTTATGCAAAAGGCGGCGTTTTAGAGACCGTCAAAGGTTTAGATGCGGATAAGCCAACGGGTGTTTTTTACGAATTGCAAACGACCTCTTCGCTTGTAGACGCTGTGGAACGTTTTGAGGAAAATGCAAAGAGGTTCAACGCGGGCGAGATTCGCTCGCACGCGCTGACCTTTAATCAGGAGCACTTCAAGGAGAATCTCGAGAGGTTTGTAGCGGCGCGTTATGACGAATGGGCAGCGTCAAAACGTTAAACTGAGCTTATGAGGCTCGAGATTACAAGCGGCGACATCACCCAATTCAAAGTGGACGCCATCGTCAACGCGGCAAATTCCTCCCTTGCTGGCGGCGGCGGTGTAGACGGCGCGATTAACCGCGCGGCAGGTTTAGAACTCGTCAAAGCGAGCCGCAAGTTGGGGCCGATTTCTGCGGGTGAAGCGGTCATTACCGATGGTTTTGACTTACCTGCCAGATACGTGATTCACGCGGTGGGTCCGGTGTGGCGCGGAGGCGACGAGAATGAACACGAGTTATTGGCGAGCTGCTATAAGAGGTCTTTAGAGCTTGCCGTTGACCATAACGTGGACAGCGTCGCCTTTCCTGCGATCAGTTGCGGCGTGTACCGTTTTCCTATTGAGCAAGCCGCGAAGGTGGCGATTGACAGCGTTCGCGGCTTTTGTGCGGAGCATGACAGGTGTCCGGCTGAAATCTATTTGGTCTGTTTTGACCCTGAAGTGAAGCGGGCGTATGAACGTTATTTCGAGACGCTCGGTTGAGAATTAAAAAGGTGTCCCGTTTTGTGCGCATAGAAGTGTTTCATTGCCTCTCTCAAGCGCTTTAGGCGGCTCTATTTGCAAAACGTGGTACACCGCTAAAATTTAGAGCCTCGAGAACCCCTCCGCTTTCACATGCGTCTCCTGAGATTTGCGCACGTGCACTTCGACATCCAGTGATGAGTTGCTACCGCCACGCCGTAAACCTCTTACTGGGGGCAAATCGTCGTAGTCGCGCCCAACCCCGATTTTAATGTGCGCTTCGGTGACTTGGCAGCCGTTGGTCGGGTCGAAGCCGACCCAGCCGCTGCCGGGGATAAACGCCTCAATCCAAGCGTGCGACGCGGCTGCGCCGATGAGCGTTTCGTCGGGTGCATTTGGGTTGCTGTGAATATAGCCCGAGACGTAGCGAGCGGGGATGTTCGCGGTGCGACACAAGGCGAGCATCGCGTGGGCAAAGTCTTGACAGACGCCCGTGCTGTTCTCGGCGAACTCGACAAGTGGCGTGTCCACGCGGGTAGAGTTCGGCTTGTAAATAAAGTGATTGTTGAGATATATATTCATATTGCTTAAATAGGTAACGATGTTGTCGTCTTCTTTGAGGGGAAGTGCGCCGAAGACCTTAGGCCAATTGCGGTTCATCGACACACGCTTCGTCGGAGCCAAATACTCGAAGAAACGGTGGCGCAGGTCGGGGAGCGTGTGCGCAGAGACCGCTAAAGGCGCGGGTGTCGGATAGGTCACGACTTGCGAGTGCGCCTCGATGCGCAGTTCCGTGTGGTTGTCGGGCAGGTGGAAATGGTGAATGAGGTTGTCGTAATAGTCTTTACGGCTGCGCACGGGCGCTTTTGGGCTAATGTTGAGTTCGAAAGCCAAGAGCGTCTGGCGGTAGTCGTCGGCGGGGCGCAGCCAGAGTTCGTTGAACGAGTCCCAGGCGGGCGCGCCGTAGTGATATTCGGTGATGTGGGTTATATCGAGGTACATAGTCGTCCTTTTTACGCGGTGAGCTTGTCGGCGTGAAGAGGAGCGGCTCGAGTGAGAGTCTCTACGCCGTATTCCGCCACTTTCTTCCTAACTTTTCTGTGACGTGCTCCGTGATTTGTTCTGTAGTGTGCTCGGTATCATGCCGTTGCTCAGTTGGTCGATTCATACGCGAACCCCCGCGCAAGTATAGCGCAGAGGTTTACGTGTGTTCGTCTACTGTCGTGCAATGTTATGTCATCAGGTAGGACGCTTAGCGCAGCTCAATCATAACGTCTTCTCTACGTTCATCATCTCGCAAGGTGAGAATTTCCTCACCGCTGAGACCCTTTGCCGTCGCTTCGACGCGGTAACGTCCGGCGGCCAAATCTTCCAGGCTATAAGTAGAGGAACCGCCGAAGAGGTCGAGTGTGACGGTGGCGAGGTCACTGTCCGCAACGTTTTCGCCACTCGCCGTAACGCTCACTTGGTCGCCGGGTCCGGCTAAACCGAGCGAACGCTCCACGCGCAGCACGCCGCGACCGTATTCGTTGCGGTTCATCGTGCTACTAAAGTAAGCACCTGAGAGGAGTCTCTCTTCGACCTGCGAGACGCTCAAATTTGGCTCATGACTGAGGATGAGCGCCGCCGCGCCCGCGACCATCGGCGTCGCGAACGAGGTGCCGATGGCGCTCTCGTAGCGGTTGCCTAGTGAGGTGCTGAGGAGGCCATAGCTGCCCTTGTTGCAGCTTGCGGCGGCGGCCTCGCCGCCCGGCGCAACGAGGTCCACGCCGCCCGGCCCGTTACGTTCACCCATCCCATAGTTTGAGAAGCACGAGCGCGTAAAGTCGCGGCCAATCGACCCCACGCCGATGACCCCTTGAGCGGCAGCAGGCGACAAGATACCGCCCTCAGCGCCGCCCCGCCCGCTGTTACCCGTCGCCGCGACGATCACCGCGCCGCGTCCTCTCGCTTCGTCAACCGCGCTCTGCACAATGCTGCTGTTAAAGTCTCCGCCTAGGCTGATGTTGATGACCTGTGCGGGGTTGCGGTTAGTGGGTACACTGCCGCCCACCTCGAGACCCACCGCCCAGCGAATCCCCTGAATGAAGCTCTGCGAGGTCGCGCCGAGTCCCGCGTTGTTGAAGAGCTTCACGGGTAAGAGTTTCACCCTGTCGCCGTAAGCGACGCCCGCGACGCCGCGCCCGTTGTCGCCCGCCGCACCCGCGACGCCTGCGACGAGCGTACCGTGGCTGTTTTGAGGGTTGCCGTAGCTTGGGTCCGGGTCGCTCGGCGCGTTCGTGCAGTCGCCACTCGCCAAGGCGCAGAAGTCGTAGCCGGGCGCAAAGCGGCTCCGCAAATCCTCGTGTGAGAGGTCGAACCCGGAGTCTAAAATAGCGATGACAACATCTCCTCCCTCGCCCGTTTCCGCCTGCCAAGCAACGGGTGAACCTGTTGCTGAGAGCGCCCACTGCTCCTCTATATTGGGGTCGTTGGGCAACGCTGCTGGGTAGAGGTAGTAGTTGGGCTCAGCGTGGAGGACGTTGAGGTCGCGTCTCAGCTCCTCTGCGATGTCCTCGACCTCTCTATTTTCGGGAATGGTTAAGAGGTCGGGCTGCTGACCCGCGCCCGCCTCTAAGAGGTTTAAGCTGTAGCGCTGCCGCAGGGCTGCTTTCATCTGCGCCGTCTGTTGTGCCGACTGTTTGCTCAGTTTGCCCGTTCGGTATTGAACCAAGACCTGTCCCGGCACGAACGCGGGTCGTTCTTCTATTTCTGTTCCTAAAAGCGTGCTGAGCGCTGCCTTTCCTGAGGTCGCGGAGGCTTGGGACGTAGCCATAGTACGTAGCGAGATGTCCGCGTTCGCCGTGCGCACACTCCCTTGCACGCGGGCACTTCCTGAGGCGCTGCTATCCTCTTCACTCGAGATACTTAGACCAAGCTGAGTGCTGCTGCTAAGCTCGCCTGATTTGCCGCGCACAGTGAGTGCGTAGTTGCCCGGCGCGGCGTTTCCGTTCGCGGTGACGCGCAAGGTTGGATTCTGAGCGGACGTATCTATCTCAACATTGACGCCTTCGGGCTCGCCCGTTACGCTGAGGCCGATGGCGTCCACGTCACCATTTCGGTTGAAGCGTACGCGCACGCTCTCGCTCTCGCCTGATAAGAGGTTGAGGCTCGAGGGTGAGAGCGACAAGCTAAAGCCGGGCTGACCATTCGCCGCTTCTGTGACGAAAAGTGGAATCTGCACGGTATTGCTGAACCCACCGCTTTTGCCCCGCACCGTGAGGTCGTAGTCGCCGGAAGGGGTAGCCGCGTCCACGGTGAGGGTCAAGGTGCTCAGATCACCTCTCGTACTGGGCGGGTCAAAACTCCCTAAGATGCCTTCGGGTGCACCGAAAAGCTCGAAAGCGACTTCATCTTCAAAAGTGCGTATTCGCTCGACGCGAACCGGGATACCCGCTATCCCTTCGCCGGGGTCTACGCTGTTGCCGGTCGTGTCTGTTGAAAGCGTGAAGCTACGCTGCGTGGCAGGGTCTGGTGCGGGGTCATCGGGAAATTCGGGAGGGGGCTCAGTCTGCACGGAACACGCGGCGAGCCCGAGCAGGAGTATGGCGAGAAGACGGGAAGATCTCATACCTCATTTATACCCGTCACCGCTTGGCGTTTATGAACCTCGAGCCCCTCCCTATTCATTGTCAGTTAATGCGTGTGGGTCGTGGTTTAGTGCTGCTAATCGCCGCAGAGCGTCGCTGCGCCCAGTGCACGGTCGGCGCACAGCACGCCCGCGCCGTATTCGCTTTCGTTCATGTAGCCGGGGTCAAACAGCGTGGCGGTGAGGAGCTGCTGCTCGACTTGCTCGACTGTCCAGCCCGGGTGCTGGCTCCAGATGAGCGCCGCCACACCTGAGACGAAAGGTGCGGCCATCGAGGTTCCTGCTTGGTAACCGTAGTTGTCGTTGCTGGCCTCTGAAGCAACGGTGCTCAGAACCAAAGGACACGAACTTGGTACACATAGCTGACCACCGGGAGCCATCAGGGTCACGGTGCGCCCTGAGACGCTGTACGCCGAGAACGACGAGCGCTCGTACGTGCCGTTCACCGAGCCTACCGCGAGCGCGTCAGGCGCGTTCGCAGGCGCGAAGATGCCGTCCCCCTTAGCCCCCCCTTCGCTGTTCTCGTTGCCTGCTGCGACGATCGTCAACACGCCCGCTCGCCTCGCGTCGCGGATAGCGTTGTTGAGGGCGGCTATGGTGACGGATTCTCCGGTGTCGCGGTCTCTCTCCTTCGTCCCCAGACTCAAATTGATGATCCTAGCAGGATTCGGGTTAGGCGCTGCGCCGCTCACCTCTAGCCCCGCCGCCCAGCGAATCGCCTTAGCGACGTCATTCACCGTTGCCGCTCTGCCCGCGTCGTCGAAGACCTTAACGGGGAGCACCTCGACGCCTGCATAAGCCACGCCCGCCACGCCTACACTGTTATCGCCCGTGGCAGCGGCGATGCCCGCGACGTGCGTGCCGTGCGTCTGGTCGGCTGTATCTTTCGGCGAACCGGGGTTAGGGTCGTTGTCCTTGCTAAAGAAGTCGCAGCCCTGCACAAATCTGCCTTGCAAATCCTCGTGTGAGAGGTCAACGCCGCTGTCGAGCACGGCGATGGTGACGCTGCTCCGGCCCGTTTCGACCGCCCACGCTTGCGGCACGCCGAAGTCCAAGAGGTTCCACTGCTGCCCCACAAGGGGGTCGTTCGGGGTCGCTTGCGCGTAGAGGTAGTAGTTGGGCTCGGCGTAAGCGACGCGCGGGTCGGCGTTGAGGGTCTTGAGCGTCGCCTCCACGCTCTGCCCGGCGGGTAAGGCGACGAGGTCGGCGTAGTTGGGATTGTTGGGGTTAGCTTCCAGCACGCTTAGACCGTAGTCGCGCTGTACGGCTTGCGTGGCTCTCTCACGCGCCGTCGACGTTTGCAGCGCACCCGCCTCAGCTTTGTAGCGCACGAGTAGCTGACCCGGTACATATGCGCCATTTGGGGCGTTTTGTGGTTCAATTGCGGTAGCGTTCTCCATATCTGGATAACAGAGATACGCTTCAGGCTCGTCTGGCGTCGGGCCTGCTGCGTTGGTGTAGATGACGCTCAGCGTTTCGTTGCCCCCGTCGGAGTCAACTTGCAAGCTGGCGCGGAGCGTCTCGCCTTCGGCGAGACCGGCTGCGTCCACCTGAACCTCGAAGGAACCGACCCCTATGTTGGGCAGTCTGCCCTCGCTAGGCGACGCCGTGACGCGCGGCGAATCCGAGCGCACACTCCACGCCAAGGTCGAGCCCACCTCCCCAACATTTCTAAATTCGAACGACGCTTGAGGGTACGTACTGTTTAAGCGCAGTTCATCTAAGGAGAGTTCAAGTTCAGGCTCAGGACCCGATCTGCAAGCGTTGAGCAAAAGGATAAGCGCGACAAATGCGCAGAAATATTTCACCATCCTTATAGTGTAAACGAGAGACTCAGAGGTACGTGTGATAATGCTTGACTCGAGGTGCGTGAATGGAGCGTGTGAAGAGGTCAGTCCGTACGAGCGAATACCGTATAAGCTATAGGGGTGACCCGTAACGTAGAACCAACGTTAAGCACGCGCAAGCTCAAGCACGTCGAGGTGTGCCTGTCTTACCCGGTGGAGTATCAAACGCGCACGACGGGCTTTGAACGTTTCGACCTGCCGTATCAAGCGCTACCTGAAAGTGACTTGGGGAGCGTAGACACGCGCACGACTTTTTTAGAGAGGACGCTCGCCGCACCCTTGCTCATCGGCGCGATGACAGGGGGAGCGGAGCGCTCCGCACTCATCAACCGCAACTTGGCGCTCGCCGCGCAAGAGGTCGGCGTCGGGTTGATGTTGGGTTCGCAACGGGTGATGTTGGCGCATCCTCACGCGCTGCCCTCATTTCAGGTGCGCCCCCTCGCCCCCGACATCTTGCTGATCGGCAACTTGGGCGTCGCCCAACTCAACAAAGGTTATGGCGTCGCCGAGCTTAGCCGCGCCGCCGACCTCATCCACGCAGACGCGCTCGCGCTGCACACCAACCCGCTGCAAGAAGCCCTCCAAGCGGACGGCGATACCAATTTTTCAGCCCTCATCCCTAAGCTGCACAACATCGTTTCCCAAGTCTCTTATCCTCTGCTACTTAAAGAGGTCGGGCACGGGCTGAGCGCGGCAGTTGCAGAGCGCGTTAAAGGCGTGGGCTTCGCCGCCTTGGATGTCGCGGGCGCGGGCGGAACTTCTTGGGCCAAGGTCGAGGAGTACGTCAACTACGGCGAGGTGCGCCACGCGCAGCTTGCCGAGTGGGGCATTCCCACTGCGACGGCGCTCCAAGAGGTCCGTCAAATGCTGCCGCAGACGCCGCTAATTGCGTCGGGCGGGATTCGCTCAGGGGTGGACGCCGCCAAAGCAATCGCGTTAGGTGCGGAGGTGGTGGCGGTGGCGCGACCTCTCTTAGCGCCCTCTACGCAGTCATCCGAAGCGGTTGTGGCGTGGCTGGGGCACTTCATCTGGGAACTCCGCGTCGCGATGCACTGTATGGGCGTAAAAGACGTAGCGGCGCTTAAAAAGGTGAGGTTGAAGCGGGTATAGTACGCTATGAATCTACAACTCGAGGGTAAAACAGCGCTCGTCACAGGCGCGTCCAAAGGCATCGGCTTCGCGGTCGCACAGGGTCTCGCGGCTGAACGGGTACACGTCGTTTTAAGCGCGAGAGGTCAGACCGACCTCTACAAAGCAGCCGAACACATCCGTGCGAACGGGGGAGAGGCAACCGCTGTCGTTGCGGACGTGAGCGACCCAGGAGGGATCGAGGCGCTTTTTGAAGAGGTCGCGAAAATTGCCCAACCCGACATCCTCGTCGTCAACGCAGGCGGTCCGGGCGCAGGCAAGCCCACCGACCTCTCGCAGGAGGCTTGGGCGAACGCCTATGACCTTACGCTCATGTCCGCCGTGCGCTTGGCGTATGGCGCGTTGCCCGCTATGCGAGAGCGAGGATGGGGGCGCATCCTCAACGTAACGAGCTTATCCGTGAAAGAGCCTATCCCCACGCTGACGCTCTCCAACGCCTTTCGCGCCGCTGTGACGGGCTTCGCTAAGACGCTCTCGACGGAGGTGGCGGCGCAAGGGATTACCGTGAACAACGTTGCGCCCGGCTACACCGCGACGGAGCGGTTGGAGGAGATTTTTGAGAGCGAACAAGACCGCACCAATCTCGAGCAAAGCATTCCCGCGAAGCGCTTCGCGACGCCCGAAGAGGTCGCGGCTGCCGCTGTTTTCTTAGCCTCGCAGCAAGCGGCGTATATCACCGGGCAAACGCTGTTGGTGGATGGGGGTGCGACGAAGGGGATTTTTTAGGGCGTTGCTGGTTTGGCATCTGTGGGGACGTAGACCTCTTGTTTAGCCACCTATTGTTTAGCCGCCTAGCGCTGTCACTCGGGGCCCCTCGACTAAAAATCCGCGACAGCTTCAGCGCGGCAGCGAACGAGTCGCGAACCTCTTCGCCGCTTCGGTGCTCGCTCGAGCCGAAGAGCGAGCTTTACAGGTTGGGGCTGGTGTGATACCAATTCCGATTGATTCGCGCATGATAGCGAATCAATCCGAACGTAGTGAGTAGGAACAAATGTACGGATGGAGCGCGTGGACTATCATCGAGGCTCTTTTCTCGATGATAGGGAATTGAGCGGAATCCGTATGACTCGAGCACCCCATCCACATGGGGTTTATTACGGCAGTACCTTCTAAACGTCAAAAAGCCGACTTCTTTACGCATATCGCCGCTTCAAATCTCTAAAAGTGACGTCCTACACACATTTTTCGTGAAAAGCATCATCCTCTTTCGTCAAAATCCTGTCAGAGTAGATATACAGGATCGATATGCCCTAGAGGGCGGAAAAGAGGTAACACATGGATATGACAGAAATGATGAGCTACACCTGGGACTTTCGCCTGGTAGCGCTTTCCTACGTGGTGGCGTCGGTCGCGTCGTTCGCGGCGCTCACGCTCGCGGGTAAGGTTAAAGGTGCCGAAGGATCAGGACTATGGGCTTGGCTAGGCGGTAGTGCGTTCACGATGGGTATCGGCATCTGGTCGATGCACTTCGTCGGGATGTTGGCGCTGAAGATGGATATGCCGATGTCGTATGACCTCACCCTTACGGGGCTCTCGGTGGTCGCCGCTGTCATTGCTTCAGGTATCGCGTTCTACACGGTGAGCGGCGACAGCCTCGGCGCGCTGCGCCTCCTGGGTGCGGGCGTCGTTATGGGTGCGGGCGTTTCAGTCATGCACTATATGGGCATGGCCGCGATGCGTATGCCCGCTGAAATCTCCTACGACACCACTCTTTTCAGCGTTTCTATCGTGATTGCGGTGGTTGCTTCCATCGCCGCGATGATGCTCTTCTACTACCTCAACCTAGAAAAGACTGAAGCGCGTTTTGGTCAGCGCACGGTGGACCTCGCCAAAGGAGCCGCTGCGCTCGTCATGGGCGTTGCGGTCTGCGGAATGCACTACACAGGGATGTTCGCCGCTCGTTATACCCCGACAGGCGACATGACGATGGGCATACAAGGCAGCGTGGACCCCATGCTGCTCGCGGTGATGGTCAGCGCGGTGACGTTCGTCATCGTCGGTGTGGCGCTCGTGACGACGATGGCGGGGCGCGGGTTGACGCTCGAGGACGAGTTCGAAGCCACCGGCGATACCGTTTTCTAAAGACTAGCTTGATCTGAAAGCTGGACTGAGGCTCAGTCCAGCTTTTTCAGTGCTCCATCAACCTCTCGATATCAGAGGCGCTCGGCAAACTCGGCTGAGCGCCCTTTTTGGTGGCGGCGAGCGCCCCGGCAGCGTTGGCGAAGCGCAGAGATTCGGCCAAGGTGTGACCGTTAGCTAACTGCACGGCGAGTGCGCCGCAAAAGGCGTCACCCGAAGCTGTCGTATCCACCACCTCGACCTGGTGCGCAGGCAGATGACCCTCGTCCTCTTCGCTCGACCAAATGACGCCCTGTGCGCCCAACGTGATGACCACTGCGCTCACGCCGCTCTCGCGCAACCGCTTCGCCGCCGCCAACGCCGACGCCTCGTCCGTGACGCTCATATCACTCAAAAACGCCGCTTCGCCTTCGTTGAGGATGAGATAAGAGAGGTTCGGCAAGAGGTCACGCGGTAAGTCTTGGACGGGGGCAGCGTTGAACATCACCTCGATACCTCTTTGCTGTGCTCGAGCAGCAACCTCCCTGACGGTTTCTAAAGGAACCTCGAGCTGCATCAGCACCAGCGCAACCTCTTCGAGCACATCGTCTGAGAGACGCTCGGGCGTCAGTTTACCGTTCGCACCCGGACTCACGATAATGGTATTTTCGCCCGCTTCGTCGATGGCGATAAGCGCCACACCGCTCGGTCCTGAAATCTGCTGAATCGCCTTAGCGTCCACCCCCGCTTTGGCTAAGCTCTCCAAGAGCGTACTCCCGTAACTATCCGCCCCGATCAGCCCCAACATGGCCGCGTCCCCGCCCGCTTTAGCGGCGGCTACCGCTTGATTTGCCCCTTTCCCGCCCGGAAAGGTCTGCAAGTCACCCCCCAAAACTGTGTCCCCCGGCTCAGGGTGACGCGCGACGTTCACGACTAAGTCCATGTTGAGGCTGCCGACAATCAAGATTCGCTTGGACATAAGCGCACTATACGGGCTCAGCGCCGTTCGTTTAGCAGTTCCATGACATACTGAGACAGATGAGCGCTTTCCGTAGACTTCGAGCAAAGCTCGGAGACGGAAGTTTTGGCAACGCCAAAGGCCTCAGGCGGAGCCTAGCGGGATTTCATCATCGAACGTGCGTGCTAGTTACGCAAGTTTGCTGCCTAGCAACAGCACTTTGCAAAATGTGAGTGTCTCTGACCAGATGACTATAGTGCCCCTTCCCCTCTAGGGGTATACCTGCTGGTTGATAGAGGCTGAGCTGTGGTTATTCGGCGCATTTCTGCGCTACACTCGAGCATCATGCTCTGGACTCTTTTGCTGTTTGCGCTGGTGAGTGGCCTCGAGCACCTCACGCGCCCTTTTCTCGCCACGCTAACAGGCCGCGCCTTCGCCCACCTCTTGCACGCTAGGGTCGTCTCGCCTCACGTTTACGAGGTTGACGCGCTCCCCGCGTTGGGTTTCAAAGCGACCGCGCAGACCTGGGGCGAGACGATTCTCGTGGTCAAAGGACACCAGACGCCTCGCCTCTTGGCACACGAGGCCGTCCACACGGAGCAGTTTCGGCGCTATACCAGCTTGGGCTTTTGGTTTCTCTACTTGGGACAGTGGCTCGTAGGGCTCGTCAAGACGCGCAACTTTCATAGAGCGTACCTTGAGATAGGGCTCGAGCGTGAAGCGCGGCGCAAGAGTTCGGAAGTGAGCACGTCCAACTTGTAACCCCTCTTTCAGTTCGTTTATCATCTCTCTCCTAGCATGGTTTCACAGCGGTTATCGTGACCACTGAGCTTGAATCATGCAGATACTATCTTTCGACTGTAGGTGCTCGCCAATACTTTTTTAACTGAGTGCGCCGCTGACCAGATAATACCTGCTGGAGGGGGATATAGTGAAAGACAAGGTCGCATTCATTACAGGCGGTGGTTCCGGCATCGGCGCGGCTACGGCTAAGTTGCTCGCACAGCAAGGCGCGAAGGTCGTCATTTCTGGGCGGACGAAAGAAGAACTCGACAAAGTCGTCGAAGAGGTCGAGGGAGCAGGCGGCGAGGCGCTAGCGGTCACTGCCGACATCTCCAAAGTTAATGACGTGAAGAACGCCTACGCGCAGATTATAGAGACCTACGGACGCTTAGACATCGTTTTCGCTAATGCGGGTGTTAACGGAACGTGGGCCCCGATTGACGAACTCGAGCCCGACGAATTCCGCAAAACCGTAGACATCAACCTAAACGGAACCTTTTTCACCCTCAAATACGCTGTCCCGCACCTTAGAGAGCGCGGCGGTTCGGTCGTCGTGACGGCTTCGGTCAACGGCACGCGCATGTTTATCAACAGCGGCGCGACCGCTTACGCCAGCACCAAAGCGGCGCAGGTCGCCATGACGAAGATGCTCGCGCTGGAACTCGCCAAAGACCGCATCCGCGTCAACGTGATCTGTCCTGGCGCGATTGAGACGCAGATAGACAAAAACACCGACCGTGAAGATTTAGAGAAGGCGAGCGAACCCGTCGAGTACCCGGCAGGCAAGATTCCACTGACAGACGGCGAGCCTGGCTCCTCGGAGCAGGTCGCGCAGCTCGTCGCGTTCTTGGCGTCGGATGCGTCCAGTCACATCACCGGAACTGAGCTGTGGATTGACGGGGGACAGTCGCTGTTACAAGGGTAGTCGAGCACACAACTTCACACATTTTGCGCCCGAACGCTATTATTCGGCGCGTAAATGGGTAAGCTAGACCCTACCAGGAGGTAGCTATGGCAAGTGAAATCGCAGAGAAGTTTATGGACGCGCTGCAAACGATCGAAAAGGAAAATGAGGTGGACGCGCTCGTCAACCTCTTTAGTGATAAGGCAGAGTTGACGCGGCTAACGCACAAAACGTATGAGGGCAAGGATGAAGCGAAGCGGTTCTGGCAGGAGTATTTAGAGCCGTTTGATGAGGTGAGCACCGAGTTTTTCAAAGTCACCGAAGATGATGAGACGGTGGTGCTCGAGTGGGAATCCAAAGGCAAGCTCGCCAACGGTCACGACATCGACTATCAGGGCGTGAGCTCGTTCGATACCGAAGGAGGCGAGGTAGTGCGCTTTCGGACCTATTACGATTCGGCTGCTTTTTTACCTGAAGGGGCGGAGCAGTAAATATTCGTAGGGGCGATTCATGAATCGCCCCTACACGTTTTGTCCTTGTCTACCGAGCCGGCTTAGCTTCTTCCAACCGACTTTTCAAAAACGCCAACACCGCCGCCTCTTCCGGCTCTAAGCCGCGCAGCTTCTTGAGCTGCTTTTCGGCGCGTTTTTTCAGAGATTCTCGTAACGAGCCCTCCAAGTAAGCGTCGATAATCTGCGGATGCACGTACGATTGACGCGCAATCGTCGGCGTGTTGCCGAGGTGCTGCGCGACCCGCTCAATCGCCCTGACGACGTTCTTTTTCGCCTGCGTCTCAGAGTCGAACGCTTCGAATTCTTCGAGCGCCAAGGCCGCTAAAACCGTGCCCGCCCAGGTGCGAAAGTCCTTAGCAGTAATCTCTTGCCCGGAGATGCGCTGTAAATACTCGTTGACGTGCGCCGATTCCACGTCTATACGCTCACCGTCTTCGTCAAAATATTTGAACAGTTCGTAGCCCGGTACGTCCTCACACGCGCTGATGACCTCAGCGATGCGCTCGTTCTCTATTTGGATGTGCCACTCTTTACCGCTTTTGCCTAAAAACTCAAACGTGACTGTGTCGTTCTCTACGTCTACGTGCTTTTTGCGAATCGTGGTGAGCCCGTAAGACTTATTGTCTTTTGCGTACTGTGCGTTGCCCACACGAATGAGGGTTGTTTCCAAGAGCTTGACGACGGTGGCTAAAACCTTGTCGCGCCCCAGCCCCGGCTGCGCCATGTCCTCGCTAATCCGGTGGCGCAGCTTGGGCAGGATTTCACCGAACGCGACCATGCGGTTGTATTTCGTTTCGTCACGCACCTCGCGCCATTTGGGATGATAGATATACTGCTTGCGCCCTTTATCGTCGCGTCCGGTGGCTAAAATGTGACCTCTCGGTGAGGTGCAAATCCACACGTCCGTGTAGGCGGGCGGGATGGCGAGCGACTTGATGCGCTCTTTCTCTTTTTTATCCGTAACTCTAGACCCATCCGGCTTAATGTACGTAAAGCCTTTGCCCCGAGGTCGGCGCTCGATGCCCGGCTCGTCGTCGTGGATGTAGCGGAGCTTGGCGAGCTTGGCGGAAGCCTCGGGGTCGGCCTCGAGCAAAAACGCGTTGTCGGGCGTAATCATTTGTTAGGTTTGGCGTGGGTCATGCACGCGCTCCGCGCCCGTCTCCTGTAAGATTTCAACCACCCTGCTCGTATCCCCCGTGTCGAGCATAACGAGCTTGCCGCCGTGCTGCACGCTGTTGCGAAAGAAGTCACCCTCTTCACCCAAGCTGTCTAAACGGGTAAGCGCCCCTTGCAAATCGACCGTCATCGGATGCGCACTCCCGCCTCGGTTCGCCATACCGCCCGCGCCGATGGTCTGGGTTTCACCCAAAAGACCCTCGTTGCTGACCTCTTGGTCTGCTCCGTCCGCACCCGCGTCCGCGTCGCCATTAAATACGTCACTAATGTCGTCACCCAAGCCCTCTTTCTCGAGTACGTCGATCGCTCTATAAAGTCCATCTAAATCGTCGTAAAGTCCTATAACGGTCGCCATCATCTACCCCCTAATAATCGAACCCTTTAGTGTCAAACTTGCAGGTGTCCCGTTTTGCATGTACAGCAGTTCCACGACATACTGAGACAAAGTACCGCAGGCATCCTCACCAAACGTGCGTGCTAGACTTCGCTTCATATAGTGAGAGTGTCTCAAACCAGATGATACCTGCTATACATGAAAACTAATTTGCGTTCTTCATGAATATTACGTTACCGCATATATAAAACGTGGTACACCGCCCAAATTTGCAACATTTCCATTTGTCGCTGCACCCGGTGAGGGCGTCCGTTTCTTCTCGCATCCGCTCGCACTTTTGGCTGCTACAGCAGCCAAAAGTGGAAATGCTATTAGTATTGAAAAGGGCACGCCGCGCGGCGTGCCCTCTCAGTTCGGCGTGCTTTAAGCCTTGCGCTTAAGCGTGCGCATCTCCTGTAAGGTCTGCTGAATCTTGTCGTGCTGCTGCCGCACCATCGGCGCGAGGTCGCCGGGCAGATCGCGCTTTAAGACGTCGTTGTAGTTCTCAATGGCAGTCTCGTCACCCCGGATGACCTCGGCGACAACGTCGTCATCATCCTTGCCTGTAACCGCGTCGCGCACATTGATCCAGGTGCGGTGCAGCGCGGCTCCGGTGCTGCCGCCCTCTTTCGGCTCGCCCCCGTGACGGCGCACCTCCCCCTCCAACTCCGCACGAAAGCTCGCTCGCTCCTGAGCGGTGCGGTTGAAGATCGTCTTAAACTCGGGGCTACTGACCTCATCTGCAGCGTCCCGGTAGCCGTTCTCGCCGTCGTTAAGCGTACCGACGAGGTAGTTAAGAGATTCAATCGCTTTGTCGTTGTCTACAGCCATGTTTTCCTCCTGAGTGATAGCTTACTGTGCCTTCGGATGTGCTGCTCGAGCAGACACCTAAACAGTTTGCTCAGCGTGCTTGCCCTCGGCAAACTCCTCGATCATCTTACTATTGAAAGCGGGGATGTCGTCCGGGTTGCGGCTCGTGACAAGCCCTTGGTCGGTGACGACCTCTTGATCGACCCAGTTCGCGCCCGCATTTTTGAGGTCGGTTTTGATGCTCGGGTAAGAGGTCATGGTGCGGTCTTTCACGACATCGGCTTCGACCAAGAGCCAGGGACCGTGGCAAATAGCGGCGACGGGCTTATGCGCTTCGAAAAACCCTTTTGCGAACGCTACGGCTTTCTCTTCAATGCGGAGCTTGTCGGGGTTGATCTGTCCACCTGGTAAGAGGAGGCCGTCGTAGTCGGCAACGTCAGCGTTGTTTAAGTTCACATCCACGCTGAATTCGTCGCCCCAATCGGTCGACGCCCAGCCCGTAACCTTACCCTCTTTGGGCGAGACGATATCGACTTGTGCGCCCGCATCTTGCAGCGCTTTCATCGGCTCGGTGAGTTCCACCTGCTCGAAACCGTCGGTGACGAGCGCGGCGATACGTTTGTTGTCTAACTGTGCCATAATTTCCCCCTTTTTGAGAAGTGACATGCGTAAGCTGCATACACGTTTCACCATAATCCCAAGCAGAAAGCACAATTAGCGCTTTGAGAACAAAGTTGGGGAGGTTCTCTGCACCTTCTCGTCACCTCGTTTCGTCAGGCGGCTGAGGGGCGAGGGCGAGCCGCAACACCTGACGCGGACCGCTACGCTTGTCTCGGTAGCGCGTCAAGACCTCTTTAAGCTCGCCGTGAAGGGCGTGCACGTCCTCTTCGCTCAAGTTAAAGCGCGTGTCCCAGAGGTAGATCACGCCTGAGGCACTATAGAGTGCCCCGTCGTGGTGCAGCTTGGAGTTGCGGCTGAAGCCGAAGAGGAGCAAGCCCTCGTCGCTCTTGGTGATGTTAAGGCCCCAGTGGGGCGCGTCCGCCTCATCGGTCCAGGCTTGTACGAGCCCTTCAACAAGCTGTGAATACCAGAGCGCGTCGATGTGGCGGACGAACGCCGCCAAGTCCTCCGCTGAGGTGTGCGAGAAGGGGACGAAAAAGCGTTCGGCAGTGGCGCGGTAGAGCTTGAGGGCGCGGCCCCGGCGCGGCAGGGTGCCGCTCACCTCGAGCAACCCCAACCTCTTCATACGCACCACGCGGTGGTAGAAGCGTGTGGCAGGGACGCCCAACTGCTGCGCCGCCTCACCTACCGTCACGCCGGCTGTGCCCAAAAAAGGCTTGAGATAGAGGCTCGTCTCCGGGTCGGTCAAAAAGGCAGCGGCTCTGGGGTCGGTGACCTCGAGCCAGTCCTCAGGTACTGCGTTGGGCGCGGTCTCTGTTGCCACGACATCCTTTCGAAGAGAACAGAGTGAACAGGCGAGAAGGTGATGAGAAGCGTCTCTCCTCGTCACCTGACAAGTCTACCGTAACCTCTACTTTACCCTCACTCTTTCGCACAAAGTAGAGACCGCATAAAGTGGACGTCATGCAACTCACTGGGATGAAGGGCTTTTCGGTTGTCTGGGCGGGCCAGCTCGTCTCGCTTCTAGGCACCTCCATGACGAGCTTCGCGCTGACCATCTGGGCCTGGCAGGAGACGGGACAGGCCACCGCGCTCGCGCTGGTCGGCTTTTTTAGCTTCGGCCCCGCCGTGCTGCTAAGCCCGGTGGCGGGCGCACTCGTGGACCGGTGGAACCGCAAGCTCGTCATGATGCTCTCGGACTTAGCGGCGGGCCTAGCGAGTATCGTGACCTTGGCGCTCTACCTCTCGGGCGCGTTAGAGGTTTGGCACCTCTACGCCTTGGGCGCGTGGACGGGCGCGTTCAGCGCCTTTCAGTGGCCCGCCTACTCCGCCGCTATCAGCACCATGCTGCCCAAAGTGCAGTACACACGGGCGAGTGGGATGATGTCTTTGGCCGAATCAGCCTCTAACGTCGCCGCGCCCGCGCTCGCCGGGTTCCTGCTGAGCGTCATCGGCATCGGCGGCATTCTGGTCATCGACATCGTGAGTTTCACGCTGGCGGTGGGCGGGCTGCTCTTGGTGCTGATTCCGCAGCCGAAGCGCTCGCAAGAAGGCGACGAAGGGCGCGGCAGCCTTGTACAGGAGTCGGTGTACGGCTTTCGCTATATCTGGACGCGGCGTCCCCTTTTGCACTTGCAGCTCGTCTTTTTCGCGGTCAACCTCACGGGCACCTTTACGCTCACGCTGCTCGCGCCGATGGTCCTGGCGAGCACGGGCAACGACGAGCTTATCTTAGGCAGTGTGCAGTCTGCGCTCGGGGTGGGCGGCGTGGCGGGTGGGCTACTCCTGAGCACCTGGGGCGGACCGACGCGGCGCATTCACGGCGTGCTACTAGGGATGATGGGCTCGAGCCTCCTCGGAAGTCTCCTTATGGGTTTAGCGGGCGGCGTCACCCTCTGGCTCATCTCCGGCTTCTTTATCATCTTCTTCATCCCGATTATCAACGGCTCCAACCAAGCCATCTGGCAGGCGAAGGTCGCGCCGGACGTGCAGGGCAAGGTCTTCGCGGCGCGGCGGCTCATCGCGCAGATTACCGCGCCTGTGGCGATGCTCGCCGCCGGACCCTTGGCGGACTACGTGTTCGAGCCCGCCTTGATGCCGGGTGGCGCGTTAGCCCCCCTTTTCGGCAGTTTGGTCGGCACCGGGCCGGGCGCAGGCATGTCACTGATGTTCGTGCTCGCGGGTCTTTTAGGCGTACTTATCGGGCTAGGCGGCTATCTCGCGCCGAGCGTGCGCAACGCCGAAGACCGTCTGCCCGACCACGATGACGTGGGTAATGAGGCAGATGACGCGGATATAGACGAAGAGATCACGCCTACGCCAGTCGTTTGAGAAGAGGTTTGAGGGAGCGTCAAGGGGCACGCCGTCTCCTTACCCTTTTATCTCTCCTAGCGGATTCAGCGCCGGATTGAGTCCCGCCCGCTGCCTCACCCCATGCAAGACCATCTGCGGGTCGGCGTCTATACTGCGCCGCAAAGACTGACAAAGCGACTGGACATCCTGCTCCAATAATTCGGGTGCGTGCTTGTTCTCTTTGACGTTGACCATCTGCGGTACGTCGATGACGATCACACGCCCCTCCCACCACAAGAGGTTGTAGGCGGAGTAGTCGCCGTGCACCTTACCGAGTTTAAGCAGGTCCACCATGACGTCTAAGCTCTGCGAGAAGGCGTCTTCGGCTTCTTCCTCTGTCAGCCTCACATCCGAAAGGCGCGGCGCGGCAACTCCCGCGTCGTCGCCGATAAATTCCATCAGCACCACGCGCCCCGCTTTCGCACATTCGTTTAAGCCTGGCCCGACGGCTGGTTTCGGTACGGGGATACCCGCCTCGTAAAGTTCCCAAAGCTGAATGTACTCATGCAAAATCCACAAGGCTTGTTGCACATTGAGCCCGGTGCGCGAACGCTGCGCAATCGCCTTTTCAATCTTCGCGTCGCCGATAAAGCGCCCGTCGCGGTACACTTGGTCGTTTTTGAACGAGCGCACCGCCATGTCACTGTAGAGCTTGGCGGCTAGGAGCCCCTGTGGACCTTCGGCGAGGTAGACCGTCGCCTCTTTGCCGCTTTTGAGTTCGCCGATGAGTTCGTTTATCGCGCCGAGTTCGTAGACGTGCTGTAAACCGGGTTCTTCGAAGCGGGTTTTATCTTCTTTTTTAGGAGTTGCCTCGAGTTCTTTAACCGAGCGCCGCCCTTTAGGTCTGCGGCGGTCTTTACGTTTAGCGAAAGATTCTTCCATATCTTCAAAATCGTCGTAATCGTAGGGCAAGCGTCCCTCCAATAGGAATGTTGTAGGCGTGAGGGTTCAGTGACACCAACCCCAAAGATTAGGCCTCTTGATCATGACCTCTTTCGTGGCTGCGCGTCTGGCAAACTTCAAAACGCCCGAGTTTTTAGGTTGAGGTGTGACGCTATTTCAGAAATGGAAGTTCAACGGGAGGACGCGCCACGCCTATGTGTCCGATAGCTGTCAAGGTTCTTGTGGGCATCGCGTCACCCCCTTTCCAAAGGTTGATAAGAGTAAGTATGCGCCCACACTACATACTTTGTCAACTTGACGCGACTATGCTGTTGAGCGTTTTTAAGGAGGAAATATGAACTACAAACGACTCGGCAACAGCGGCCTCATCGTCTCGGACCTCTCGCTCGGCACGATGATTTTTGGCGAAGAGGGTCCTCGGGGAACCTCGCAAGAGGACGCCACAAAGATCATTCACCGCTTTTTAGATGCGGGCGGCAACTTCATCGACACGGCGGACGTTTACGCAGGTGGACGCTCTGAAGAGATCGTCGGCGAGGCGATTCGCGAGCGGCGCGACGAGGTCATCCTAGCGACGAAGGTGCGCTTTCCAAAGGGTGAGGGCAAGAACGATGTGGGCTTGTCGCGCCATCACATCTTGAACGGGGTGAAAGAGAGCTTAAAGCGCCTGAATACGGACCGAATTGACCTCTTGTACGTGCACTGTTGGGACCCGTTTACGCCGTTAGAAGAAACCTTACGCGCTTTAGATACTCTCGTTGAACATGAACATGTGCGCTACATCGGCGTCTCGAACTTCAAAGCGTGGCAGCTTATGAAGGCGCTCAGTTTAAGCGACGCACATGGCTGGAGCCGCTTCGTGGCGGGGCAGTATCAGTACAGCTTGGTCAAGCGCGACATCGAACACGAATTCAGTGACCTCGCCCTTAGTGAGGGCGTCGGGTTGACCCCATGGGGACCTCTAGGCGGCGGCTTTTTGTCGGGCAAATATAAGCGAGACGAGAAGCCCGAAGACTCGAGCGAGGGGCGTATCGCCGTAACAGGTGAGACCGGCGAGGAATCGTGGGAACGCCGCAATACGGAGCAGAACTGGCGCATCTTAGAAGTGGTCGAAGAGGTCGCGGAGGCGCACGACGCGAGTGTGCCGCAAGTCGCTTTAGCATGGCTGCGGCAAAGAGAAGAGGTCTCGAGCGTCATCTTGGGTGTCAGAACGATGGAACAGTTGGAAGACAACTTAGGTGCGGCGGACCTCACCCTCACAGATGAGGAGAGGTCGAAGCTGGACGAAGCGAGCGCCTTGAGCGAGCTTTATCCTTACCGGATGATTCGGGATTACGGAGCGCGTAGCTTGGATTGAGGTCGGGCTCGAGGCTTCAAGAGTAAGCAATGAGTTGAAAGCAATGAGCAATGAGTTGAAAATCTTTAGACTCATTGCTCGGTACTCATTACTCGTTGCTTACCTTCTTACCCCACCCCCACCGACACATCCAGCACGAGGGGCACTAAAAAGTACATCGCTACAAAAACAATCCCGATGGTGAGCACGTTCAAGATTCGCGCCCGCTTTGACCATGTCTTGAATGCGCAAGCCCTCATATGCAAAGACAATGGCGTTGGGCGGCGTGGCGACGGGCATCATAAACGCCATCGACGCAGAAACCGCCACGGGCACGACGAGCAGCAGCGGACTCTGCCCTAAACCTACTGCCGCCGCGCCCATGATGGGCAAAAAGGTGGCGGCGGTGGCCGTGTTCGAGGTCAGCTCGGTCAAGAAGATGATGACGACGCTCACCACCAAGACGATGAGCCAGATATTGACGTTTTGCAGCCCGCTGACGCCGTTGCCGATGGACTCCGCCAAGCCCGTACTGCCGAACGCACTTGCCAACGCCAAGCCGCCACCGAAGAGGAGCAGCACGCCCCAGGGGATGTCAGCGGCTGACGCCCAGTCGAGCGCGAACTCGCGGTCCTTGAGCGACACGGGAATAGCGAACAGAGCGACGGACGCGGCGATAGCGACACCCGTATCGGAGAGGTTCAAGCTCAAAACTCCTGTGATAAAGTCGCCAGAAATCCAGCATAAAGCCGTGAGCACAAAGACCGTAAGGACGACCTTCTCCCCCCGACTCATCGCGCCGAGTTCGTCCACCTCATCTTGAATCACGTCGCTCGCGCCGCTAAGCTGCATCCGCTCCAATCGGAAACGCGAAGCGCGTCAGCCATACCCAAACGATAGGCAGCATCACGAGCATAATCGGCACGCCTATGAGCATCCAGGTGCTGAAGTTGATGTTGTCTGATAGGTATCGGACAAAAAGCTCGCCATAAGACCGTTTGGCGGCGTGCCGATGAGCGTGGCAACCCCGCCAATCGAGGCGCTATACGCAATTCCCAACATGAGCGCCACCCCGAAGTTGCGCACCTTCGCCGCGTCGTCGCTGTGGTCTTCGATGTAGTCGATTAGAGAGATACCTACGGCGAACATCATCACCGAAGTCGCCGTGTTCGAAATCCACATGGACAAAAATGCGGTAGCGATCATAAAGCCGCCGATGATGCCGCCCGGACTCGTCCCGACGACCCGCACGATGTTCAGCGCGATGCGGCGGTGCAGTCCCCAGCGCTGCATGGCGGCGGCGATCATAAAGCCGCCTAAAAAGAGGAAGATCAAAGGGTCAGCGTAGCTCGCGGCGATGGGGTCCTCTTCGGCGATGCCCAAAAGCGGCATCATCGGAATCGGGATGAGGGCGGTGGCGGCGAGCGGGATGACCTCGCTCAGCCACCACGTCGCCATCCAGAGGGTCAGCCCCACCAAGCGCCACGCGGGGTCGGACAAGCCCGCCGGGGCAGAGAATATAAAGGGGATGACGCAGAGCAGCGGTCCTGCGATGAGTGCGATGCGCCTGCCTAAACCTAGACCTTGCATGATGCCCTCCTCAAAACCTACAAGTTGTGAATTAGGACACTCTACGCTGTGGAGGGGGAGGGGTCAAGGCTCGAGGAATTACCTCTCGTTACAAATTGTGAGCAAACAAAGCTCAACTTCTCACTTTTCAAACTTTTCGACGCTCAATTATAAGTTGATCAAACCCGTCCACTACAACGCTATCTAAATCTTTGAAGTGCTGGAGGGCGTTTTATGTCTAAGGAAAGTATGGAGGCGAAGCAGTCTTATAGAATTGACGTTGGTGGCTTGAGGGTATTTTGCGGTCACGCAAATTTGCGCGATGAGATGGCTCAAAATTTCGCTACGCTCAATCTTAATGTAAAGTTCGATGTCCTACTTGACGCGCCTACGGGCTGGGCTTTTTTGCTTCTGTCACCGCCATTTTGTACAAAAGCAAAGCACACTCGTTCTAACAGCAAATCCTTGCTCTGAATATAAGCTAACGATGCGCCAGAAAGCGTTTGTTCTGCCAACCTTTCAAATCGAGGCAGTTCACGCCTTTCTCTCTGGTGAAAGGGAAGAACAACCGCTCAGCACGCCGCTTTCGCCAGTAGAATTGCTCACCCTCAAACTCGTTGCGACTGATCACACAAATTGTGAGATTGCTCAGAAGCGCGGTGTATCGGAACAGACGGTGAAAAACAACCTAAGCCACCTCTTTCAGAAGCTCAACTTGCGCAGCAGGCTGCAGTGTTACCTCTACTTCTTCGGAAATTGGGAGATATTGCTCGAGCGGGGTTGGCTGCCGCCGCTACACATCAGTGCTGAAACGGACTTATTTAACGCCAACGTACAGCGGAGCGAGTCTCCTTTCTTATAAACAGTACCTTCGTAACCTTACCGATAGGTCTGGTTGTGAGTTGTCAATGTGGCTACACTCAGATAACTCATAAAGGAGGTTTGAAGTTAGGCAGGTACTGCCACCACCCCATTGAGGTCAGCACCTGATATCGAGCGTCATCAGTGTCAAACATTATCTCATGGTCATCCTAGTCCTTGCAGCTTACCGTAGAGCTGTAGATGAGAGGAAAATAAAATGAAGAGGAATGTTGTATTCGTGAAATTTGCCGCTATTCTTGTACTTCTACTTGTGCTTAGCGCGTGTTCGCAAATCGGCGAGCAATCTACAGATGAAGCGCAACTAAAGGGTGAGATGCTTGTCTTCTCAGAAGCGGGCAATTTTCACGACGTGATTGAGTTCGAGCAAGCCGTACGCGGAGGGAAAATTGGCGAATCTCCTTCAACCGCGTTTGTTCCCCTCTTTTTTGGAGAAAACGGTAATCTCTTAAAAGTGGATCAACTTGGCGCATTCTTAGAGATTAGAGAAGCTGGTGCTCTACAGGAAGTTAGCGATTCAAGTGCATTTGAGGCTTTGCTAAGTGAACTGAACATGTCTCTTTACTTTACAGACTTCACCACATACGAAACTGTGATGAAGCAGCTTGCGACGAGCGGTGAGTTGTCACTGGAGGATTACGCTCCACTCGAGCAGCAGCGTAGCGGCGCACACAACTACCAGCATTTTTCCAACTATGCAGACACAATCATTTGACGCTAAGGTTCATACTTTCAACCCTTACGCCTTCGATCCCACAGTACATGAGGCACAAAAAAGTATAATTGCTCTTCAGCAAACTGAGGAATGCATGGCTCTAGTCGAGGAGAATCTCGGTGCGCCTTCCTCAGAATTTGGAACGGCTCAACTCATCAAGTTTGTAAATAAGCAGTCAGTAGACTTACTCCAACCGCAACAAAGCTCTTGTGTTGCAGGCTGCCTCGCTGCGCAGACAGCCTGCTCAATCAGTTGCCTTTATATACCCGCTCCCCCAGCAGCCGCAGCTTGCGCTACTGCCTGCGCAGTATCTGCTGGATTCTGCATTAATGGGTGTAGATAATTGAAGGCTAGTACAATAGGTGGACAGGAAAACGTGCCACTCCATTAGCAGAAAATAGCGAGCCTCCGCGTCCACCGCCGTTACTTGAACCCTTATGTGTTCAAGTAACGGCTTTGTCTGATTTGGAAAAGTTCAAATCTCGTGAGAATGCGCAAGCTTACCGCGAACACATCTATATATCTGAAGCATTCACGATGAGACAAATGTGTGCTTGTGCATGTAGTAAGCAATTGTGGGGCGTAAAAGTAAAAAAAGAAAAATGACGCGGTAGCTTAGTGCTTTTTGGAGCGTGAATCAGCTTCAGCACTCGGCTCAGTACTATCTATAATCCGCTGTAACTGCTCGCGGTAGCGCTGAAAAGCCTCTCGTCCCTCTTTAGTTAAAGCATAAGTGGTTAGAGGGATTTTGCCTTGATATCCTTTTGTAACCGCAAGATAATGGTGTTCTTCAAGCTTAGCAATGTGTGATGCTAAATTTCCTTTTGTCAAACCTGTTTCCCGTAAAAGATAGAGGAAATCTACGCTCTCAGCGCTATACAAAAATGTCATGAGCATAAGTCGTGCGGGAGCGTGGATCGTTCGGTCTACGCCACTGATATCATTCGCTAGGTCTTGTGTGTCCACCGCTACTTTTCCTGATGATTTAGATAGCTGCGTAAGGTATACACTCCTGAGGCGAGTAGGAGTAGGCCGATCACGATACAGAAGATAGTTCCACCCGAAAACTCCCCGAGCGGAAGCCACGTCAATCCGATACCCAAAGCGAGTGCTGCCACTGCTAAACAGTAAAATCGCATGAGTCCAGCCCCGACCCACAATAGCGGCACCGCTATCATGACTCCCAGGAGTAAAGGGATTCCCTGTTCCAGTGAGGGGAGTAAGAACCCTTGAATAGCTGTCATAAGAAAAAGTAAAGCAAAGAATATGAAGAGGAGATAGCGAGGGCGTCTGTAACGCGCAGTAACGTAGCCAGTTCGTGGGTAAGTTAAGCGTTGCTTGAGTGTAAAAATACCCCTCGAGAGAAGTGGAATCGCTACAAATACAGGTATAAAAACGATATATGGAGGTGTGGATGAGAAGTATTCGCTGAGGCTTGAAGTGAGCGCAATGAGAAGGAAAATTGTTCCGAAAACCAGCTCGAACAACCCATCTACATTGAAATATTGTCGAATACGTTGGTCCGCATCTAAATCCATCATCTTATCCTTTCCCGGTTTGCTTTTCAAACCAGTTTTATTTTAGAGATTTTCTTTTTATTTGTCAAGTAGGATGGGCTTGAAGCGAAAAAGCCTAGTCTAATAGCGCCGTTTAGTGCAAGCCTTCTCGAGCAAACATCCACAAATTTAAGGGCTACAATACCCAGATGGAAGTCTACTTAGGCACCGGCGGCTACTCCAACGACGACTGGCTCGGCAAACTCTACCCGGAGGGCACCAAGTCTTCGAATTACCTCAACATCTACGCCCAACACTTTAACGCCGTCGAACTCAACAGCAGCTTCTACGCCATCCCAGGGCTCAAAGCCTTCGAGGGCATGGTGCGCAAGAGCGAGGCGAAGGTGCGTTTTGCGGTGAAGCTCAACAAGGTGATGACGCACGACCGGAAGGCGGACGCGGAGCTTTATAAGAGGTTATTGGAGTCTGTGGAGCCCTTGCGCGAGGCTGGAATGCTCGGCCCCTTCTTAGCCCAGTTTCCCTACTCCTTCCACCGCACCCCCGAAAACCGCAAGTATCTAGCGAGCTTAGTCGAACACTTCAAGGATGAGCGCTTAGCCGTAGAGTTTCGCAATCAGGCGTGGGACATAGACGAGGTACGCGAGAGCTTCAAGGAGATGGGGCTCGTCTACGTCAGCGTGGACTATCCGCAGGTGAGCGGGATGCCAAAGCCGCAGCTCTACCTCACCTCGGACACGGCATATTTGCGAATGCACGGACGCAATGAGAAGACCTGGTACGGCGGTGACAGCGCGGCGGAGCGGCACGATTATTTATACGACAAGGACGAGCTGCGCGAGTGGGTCTCGGATATTTTGGCGCGGCAAAACGAGCTTGCTCAGGTCTACATCATGATGATGAATACGACCAAAGGGCACGCTTTGAAAAACTTGGCGACCTTGAAGGCGCTTTTTGAAGAGGGCGGGATAGAGGTAGGAACCAATCCTTGAGGGTGGCTCGAGCGAACTAACAAGTAGCGCGTCTCGTTGGAGCAGACGGGTACTACGTACGCCGCAACACCTCTTGACGGGGCGGGTTTCAGTTACAAAGGAAGCTATGACGAAGCGTCCCCCCTCGACATCAAAGCAGAATCCTCTCGCTGAAAAACGTATCGCCTTTTGCGGTGCACGCCGGAGTGTTGAACTGAGCACCCTCATCGCAAAACTCGGCGGTGTGCCCCTCGAGCGTCCCATGATGCTCACCGAGTCCTTAGACTCACCCGCTGTGGCGACTTCCGTAACGCAATTCGCGGTAGAGGGCGCGGATTGGCTCATTGCAACAACCGGGATGGGGATGCGGGCGATGCGCGAGGTGACTGTGTCACTGGGCGTAGAGGATGACTTCCTCACTAAGCTCAACCGCGTCAAACTTGCTGTGCGCGGCTATAAGACGGTCAAGGCGCTTAAAGAGATGGGCTTGAAACCGAATGTCTTGGATGATGACGGGACGCTTTCAGGGTTGCGGCGGCAGTTGGAGCCCGTAGAGTTCACGGATAAGCGCGTCGCCGTGCAGCTTCATGGAACGCGCGTACCTGAGTTGACAGATTGGCTGACTGAGGGAGGTGCAAGCGTTTTGGAAATTCCGCTCTACCAGTACCAAGAACCACCCGAAGAAGAGGTGCGGCGCTTTGTTGGGGAGATTGTCTCAGGCGAGGTAGACGCCGCCGCCTTTACGAGCAACACGCAGGTGTTTTTCCTCTTTGAGATTGCTGAGCGGTTGGGCTTAGGGGCTGTTTTAAGAGGTGCGTTCAACCGTGAGGTTCAAGCAGTTTCTGTAGGGCACATGACGACGAAAGCATTACGGGATGTAGGCATCGAAGAGGTCGTCGCACCCGAGCAGGAGCGCATGGGCGCGATGATGATGGCGTACGCCGCGCACGCCTTAGCACAAGAATGATGGTGCGATAGAAGCTGAGCCATGTAAGCACAAGCCTACAAGGTAGTTCGCCCCGTCATCTCTACTCATCCGTAAGCCTATAAGATAGACACGTGGACGCCCTCATCCTCTTCGCGAGTTACCTCATCGGCTCGTCACCCTTGGGCAGCTTCCTCGTGGTCTGGGCGACGCGGCTCAAGCCGAGTGAGGTGACGGCGCACAACTTGGGTGTCGAGAACCTCATGCGCTTCGTCGGCGCGGGCGTGGTGCTCGCGTCGTTTGCTATAGACGCGCTCAAAGGCTTCGCGGTGCTGGCGCTCTTCGCGGGTAATCCCTGGGCGGCGCTCGGCGTGTACGCGGGACATCTCTACCCACTGACGTGGCTCTCTTATGGTGAAGTGCCACGTGGTAGGGGGAGCGGGGTGGCGCTCGGGGTTTTAGTGGGATTGTGGGTTCATACGGACATCCCTCTTTGGGTCGTGCTCGCGCCGCTCGCGGTTTACGGTGTTCTACTCGCTTGGAGTCGGTATGTGACCTTAGCGACGGTGGTGGGACTCTTAGTGCTCGCCTTTGCCCTGTCCCTACCTGTGACCTCTCAGTCTGCGCCGCTGACAATAGTTGGAGGTCTCATCTTCATTTTGGGCTTATGGCGGCATAAGGTTGGACTCGCGCGAATTTTAGACCAGACGGAGCCGAAGCTCGGCAAACCGCCCCCCGTGCGCGGCTTAGACCCCAACGTCGTCACCGCCGCGTTCATGATTCACCCATTGACCATAGACGATGTCTGGCAACCCGGCAGCCTGCGCTGGCTCGGCTTTTTGGGGCGGCGCGGCGTCGTGCCGCTGCCGCTTATCCGTCGCGCTGTGCGCCTCTTGCGTCCACAGAAACAGAGCGAGATGCGCGGCGTTCGCCTCGCGGACGGACGTGAGCTGCGCGTCATGATCATCAGCGGCCCGCTCTTCCCCGAGCAGATTCGCCGCTACCCCGACGAGGCGACGCGCTTGGCGGTTCAGGGAGCGCGGCTCGCGCATGAACTCGGCGCGGAGGCGTTTGGCTTGGGCGCGTTTTGGTCTACGGTAGGGGAAAAGGGTCTCAACGTGCAAGCGGCGGTGCCGGAGATTCATATTACCAATGGCGGGGCGTACACGGCGGCGACGGTGAAAGCCGCTGTGCCGGGGCTCTTGAAACGCTTCGTGGCGGAAGGGGGGGCGCTTGGGCGCTCGAGCGCCGCCGTGGTCGGCGCAAACGGCGTTGTAGCCTTTGGTGTCGCCCGAATCGTCGCCTCGGAGGTCGCGCGGCTCATCCTCATCGGGCGAGATAGCGAGAGGTTAGAGCGAAGCGCCAAGACGTTGCGCCGCAAATATCCCGACACGCAGATTGAGACGAGCACTGACGTCGCCATGTGTGAAACGGCTGACCTCATCTTTACCGCCACCTCCGACCCCGCGCCCGTCCTGTTTGCCCAGCACGTCAAGCCTGGTGCTTGGATTTTCGACCTCGGAAGGCCCGCCGACGTGGACGAGAGCGTCCGAGAGGTTCCCGGCGTCCACATCATTCCTGGCGGCGTGGTGCGCCCACCCGGTGCGATGCGCAGCCACCTCGATTTGCACTTTGGCGATGGTATGGTGCCTGCTTGTATGGCGGAGACGATGATCATGAGCGCGACGCGGGCCTTTCACCGCAAGTCGTTGGGCAATGCGACGAAGAGCGCCGATATTGAGTTTTACCTGCGAGAGGGAGCGCGGCTCGGCTTCGAGATTGTAACCCGCGATGAGCGCGTGGCTGCGCCTAAGGAACTCGCGTGAGCGTGGCGTTTCACATGCAGGGAGACCTCGAGACCCTAGAAGCAGAAACCTCTTTGCTGTGGGACGCGGGCTGTCTCGGGATTGCGCAAGAGGGTGGTGAAGTGGTGGCGTATTTTGCCGAACCCGTGGCGCTACCTCTTCAGGGAATCTGGCAAGAGGTCGAGGAGACGGACTACTTAGCCGCGTATTACGCGGAGCTTGAGCCTGTTTATCTCGAGCACCTCATCATTGCCCCCACCCACTGCGACATCCCAACGGACGAATCACGCCGCGTCCTCTGGCTCGACCCCGGCATGGCGTTTGGCACGGGGCATCACGCGACGACGTATCTAGCGTTGGCTGCGTTAGAAACGTTTGAACTAAAAAATAAGCGAGTTTTGGATGTGGGCGCTGGTTCGGGTATCTTGACCATCGCCGCTGACCTCTTAGGCGCAGCCGAAGCTGTCGGGATTGATATTGATCCCTTGACGCTACCTGTAGCTGAAGAAAACCGCGCACTCAACCATTCACAGGCAATCTTTCAACTTGGTACTTTGGATGACACCGTCTCTAAAGGCTTCGACATCGTGATTGCTAACCTCTTCGCTGAACTGCATGTGGACTTCGCTAGCACGTATCAGCGCGTGTTGCGACCCGGTGGCTGGCTCTTGGCGACGGGGATTTTGGATGAGCGTTTGGCATTGGCGAAAGGAGCGCTCGAGTCCCACCTCTCTATTGAGTCCATTGAATACAAAGAGGAGTGGGCGCTCATCGTGGCGAAGCGGGATGAAACGTGAGAGTCCACCGCGTTTTCTTAAAAGATTTGGAAGCGGGCGAGAGGACGCTTTGGGGCGCAGAGGCGCATCATCTCGCGCAAGTCTTACGGGTTGAGCCGGGAGTAAGAGTAAAGGCGTTCGACGGTTCAGGTTTAGAAGCGGCGGGCGAAGTGCGAGAGGTGGACGACATGCGCGTCACCCTCCGCTTAGAACCACCACAACCGAGTGACGTCGAAGCCGCCCTTAAACTCACGCTCGCCGTACCTCTTCTCAAAGGCGATAAATTCTCCGAAGTCGTGCGGCGCGGCACGGAACTGGGCGCGGTGCGCTTTATCCCGCTCTTGACCTCTCGCTGTGACGTGAAAGTGCTCTCTGAGAACAAGCTGGCTCGCTACCGCCGCGTCGCCAAAGAGGCGGCCAAGCAGTCGGGGCGGAGCGTCGTGCCCGAGGTTGAGACGCTTTGTAAGTTGACGAAGCTCGAGCTTCCCCCCCTCAGCCTCGTCGCGCACCCTTACGCTTCGGCAACGTTGCGAGAGGTCATCTCTCCAGACGCCGAAGAGGTCACGCTCATCACTGGACCTGAAGGTGGACTCACTGAGCAAGAGGTTGAGGGGTTGCTCGAGAGGGGAGCACAAGGTGTCCGCTTAGGCGCTCGCATCCTCCGCGCTGAAACCGCGCCTATCGCCCTCAGCGCCGCACTGCTACTTCCAGAGGCTCTGTAAAAAAGTTCTTTCAAGTGTTAAAACGTTCACACAGTAGCTACCTTCATAGACGCCACATATGCGCTCTAAGCTCAGAGCTTATGATGGCTGCACGATGTATATCAACATAAGACGATTCACCACGCTGTCACTTACGCTGCTTCTTCTTCTTTCCGCTTGCACCTACACCTACATTCCACCTGTCCCTGAAGCGCGGACGCGCGAGAAGGTCTTTGACCTCAGCAGTCCGTCGGGATTGACCCTAGAAAACGAACGGCTGCGGCTGGACTACCGCGTGGACGAAGTCCCCGAAGCGGACTGGCTCGCCGTGCAGTGGTTCGCGCCGAACAACGACCAAGTGGCGTCGGAGTCGGTGTGGATATCGGAAGTCGAAGGGGGAACGAGCACGCTGTTTTCACCCGAGCGCGTCACGCTTCGCCCCGGCACGTGGCGGGCGGTGCTCTCGTTTCGGGGGCGCATCGTACGGCAGTTCGCCACCACCATTGAAGAGTAGGGGCGGGTTTGAAACCCGCCCCTAGCGCCGCATTCCACCAATTTTTACACTGCGTTGCCCCGTAGGGGAGATTCATGAATCTCCCCTACGCCTTTTGCTTTAAGCAGTGCTTTTTCTGACCGAAGTTTTCGGCTTGCGCTGGCGCTTCTTGAACCAGGCGACCATCGGGGCGAGGATGAAGATGCTCGAGTACGTCCCGAAGCCGATGCCCACCAAAAGCGTGATGCTAAAGTCGCGCAGCACGCTGCCACCGAAGAAGAGGAGCGCCAAGACGGGCAGGAGCGTCGTGCCTGAGGTCATCACCGTGCGCGAGAGCGTCTGGCTCACCGAGAGGTCTACGATGTCGTTGTAGGAGCGCCCGCGCACCTTGCGCAAGTTCTCGCGAATCCTGTCGGCGATGATGATGGAGTCGTTCAAGGAGTAACCGACGACGAAGAGCAAAGCCGCCAGCACCGGCACGCCGAACTCCGCGCCGATGAGGTCCAAAAAGCCCATCACGATGCCGACGTCGTGAATGGACGCCAAAATTGCGGCAACCGCAACAATCCAGTTCGGCCAGAAGCGCAGCCCGACGTAGAGCAAAATCAACCCTAAGGAGACGAGCACCGCCAAGACCGCGCCGTTGCGCAGGTCTTCACCGACGGAAGGCCCGACGAAATCGGCTTGCAGCAACTCCGCGCCGAGCGAATCCGCTAAGAGAGCAGGAAACTCACCTCTCGCCGCGCTGTCTTCACCGACGCCGATGCGCACCGAGAGGAGCTTGTTCGCGTCCGCCGCCTCGGTTCCACTCGCCTCTGCTGTTTCTGTGCCTGCCGCTTCCGCCGCGCCGGTATCGCCTTCTGTACTAATCGTTGTGTCCTGGACCTCTTGCACCGTCGCCGAGCCGCCGTCCACGCCTGGCAAGCCAAGCTCGCTGATAGCAGTGCGCACCTCGTCAATCGTCGTCTCTTCGCTCACGCTGTAGAGCGCACTCGTGCCGCCCGTAAAGTCCGTCGAGAGGTTTAAGGGGCTGACAATCACGATGAGGAGCGCTAAGAGGGCGAGACCCCCTGAAAGGCTCATGACGATGGGCGCACGACTCACGAATTTGAGGTCGGTGAAGTAGAAGCCTGTGGGCATCATCGGACGCTTGAAACGCACCGTGAGCACGTCGAGCAAGAAGGGCACGACAACGGTGTTCACGAACACGGCTGAAACGACACCGATAGCGAGCGTGATGGCGAAGCCGCGCACCGGGCCGGAGGTGTACTGATACAGGGCCGCCGCCGCTAGGAGCGTGGTGACGTTTGCGTCGATAATGGCCGAGAGCGAGTTGCTGAAGCCGCTCCGCATCGAGAGGCGCAAGCTTTTCCCTTCGCGCAACTCCTCTTTGATGCGCTCGAAGGAGATGACGTTGCCGTCTACTGCCGCGCCAATCGTCAAGACGAGACCGGCAAGACCGGGGAGCGTCAGGGCTGCGCCGAGTCCTGAGAGGATGCCGAAAATGAGTAACAGGACGTAGATAAGGCCCACCGTCAAGACGCCGCCGAAGAGCGGACCGTAGTAGAGCAGCACGGCGGCGACCACGGCGATACCGCCGATAATAGCGGCGGTTGTACCTGCCGCGACCGAATCTTGACCCAAGGTGGGGCCGATCGCGCGAATCTCTTCGATGCCCAGCGAGATGGGGAGGCTGCCCGAGCGCAGGACGAGGGCTAGGTCGGTGGCCTCCTCGAGCGTAAACTGCCCCTCGATCTGCCCGCTCTCCGCGATTCGCCCGTTGATGTTCGGCGCGGTGATGACCTCACCGTCCAAGACTACCGCCATGCGCTGCCCTAAGTTGCCGCCCGTAAACTGTCCAAAAGCGGGCGCGTCTTGACCGCGAATCTGAAAGGTGACAATCGGCTGGCCGAACTGGTCGTAGGCGACTTGAGCGCCGCGCAGCACTTCACCCGTGAAGGCGGGTTCTTGCAGCTTGTCAGGGGTTAAAGGCTCGCTTGCGCCCGGCCTAACGAGGCTAAACTCTAAAATCGCCTGCTGCCCGATGAGGTCTTGGGCGCGGCTCTGCTCCTCGGCGGTTAGACCGGGCAGTTCCACGACGATGCGGTTCTCGCCCGAGGTCTGGATGATGGGCTCCGCCACGCCGAACTCGTTGACGCGGTTTTCGATGACGCGCCGCGCCGCTTGGAGGTCTTCGGGCTCGGGGTTGGGGTCGTCGGATTGCAAGACGACGCGCAGTCCGCCTTGCAAATCGAGGCCGAGTTTGAGCGAGGCATCTTCAGCCCACGGCTGCCACATGTAGAGGATGGCGGCGAGCAAGACGCCAAGGACGAGGATGCCCGTGAATGAGCGTTGATTCATCTTTGTTCTCCTGAATTGTTTGGTTGAGAGAAAAGAGGTTAAGTAAAAGGTGACTTGGCTGTTAGCCGTTAGGTCTTAGCTTTAAGCTTAAAGGCTTTTGCTAAACGCTAATGGCTGTTTCTTAGCCACCCTCGAGCCTCAACACGCCAAACACCAAGAAAGTGCGCCGCTGGGTTGCGCTCGTTAGAAGAGGTAAAGAGGTAAAGTAGGCCGCAAAAGCCGCAAGGGTGAAGCTCGGTAAGGGTGGTAAAAGAAGCTGAAAGCTGCTCTTATTGGCCCTCGGCAACGTCAGACGTTGCGCGGGCTCCGCGATTCTCGGTACGGGTGCGCTCATCCCTGAGGACTCGTCGCCGCTAGAGAGCGTCCAAGGCTGCACGGACAAGGGCAGCGCAGTTACCAAGAGCGCTATAAAAAAGAGGCGGAGCGTCACCACGGGTTTATGGTAACACTTGCGCTCTACTGCGGGGACGTGAGGTTTTGCACCTTTGGTTTACCTCTCGAGCCCCGGAAAGCTCGTCACATATCGCTTCACGTCTAGGGTGAGCAAGCGGTCTGCCATGTGCAGCGCGTGAGCACCAACGACAAAGTCAACGAGTAGGCGTTTGGGCTGCCCGGCTTTATCCGCCCGGCGACGCTGCGCAACGTGTACGAATTTGTGGCAAACGTCTCGCCCGCAGCCTGCCACACGACCTCACTCAGATTGTAGTCAATCTGAATGTCTGTATCACCGAGAAAACGCTCGACGAACGCTTTGTCCGCCCCTAGGTAAGCTAATAGCTCGCAGTACACCGCTGCGCAAATGACTAAACCGCCCTGCTGCCGTGCATTAAACAAAAGCGATGCTACGCCCTCCGAAGCGCTTTCTTTTGACCACAACGCGCTGATGATGTTCGTGTCAATCGCGCTGAGCACAGTGGTTTATACGTCTCGTAAATCGCTTAACCAAGCGCTGATGTCTTCTTTAGTCTCAAAGCTACCTAGTGCGCCCGCGTAGGCTGCAAAGGGGTTGTCCTCGCCCCGATAAGGCTTGAGCACGGTGCGTCCGTCCTCGACCTCAAAAGCAATCTGGTCGCCCTGCTTGAGCCCGAGGCGCTGCCGCACTTCTTGAGGGATGGTGACTTGTCCTTTGCTAGTAAGCGTAGCTGTATTCTTCATCCTTACTCCTCTTTTGTAAAGTAAGGATAACATGAATGCCGTTTCAACTCGTTGCTAGGGATTATAAAACAGAGTGCCACCCAATATTTATACCAACCTGAATGAAGGATATCGTCATCTGAGAGCGTTCGAGCGATTTGTTCTCACTGCGTTCAGAAACGCTCGCGCTTCGCGGTACTTCGTGAACACGCGCGGTTTAGATATCGTAGTTTGACATCTAAACTTCACTTTGGTATTGGTCTTCATGTGGAACGTAGGGTCATTGGCTCTGCTACAGTGACGCTTCCCCTTATCTTTCGGGTAGACTGTCCCTATCATGGCAGACGATACAGATAACGCAAACGAAAAAGGTATTTTTCAGAAGATTATTGACGGCGACATCTCTTCAGACCGCGTGTATGAGGATGAAGACTTTTTGGCGTTCAAAGACATTCAGCCCAAAGCGCCCGTGCATTTCTTAGTGGTTCCCAAAAAGCACAGTCCTCGCTTAGACGAAATGCTCGACGCGCAGAGTAAAGAAGGGGTGGGCGCACTTATCGAAGCGGCGATTAAAGCGGCAAGGGCGAACGATGTGAAGGACTACCGGCTTGTCGTCAACGTCGGCGCGGGCGCAGGGCAAGAGGTCTTTCACACGCACGTGCATGTTCTGAGCTACGAGGGAAAGGTTAGGGAGGTCGGATGAGAGGCACAAGTAAACGCACACAACTCGCCTACTTAGCGGCGCTTTTTACGCTCGTCGTAGGGGTACTGAGTCTTATCAACCCTCTTCTGATGGTACGGCTTGTAGGGCTCGAGGTCCTTGAGCCACGGGGCCTCAGCACGATGCGTTCGACCTTCGGCCTACTCTATGTCAGCGTAGCCGTCGCCTTAGTGTGGGGTCTCGTGACGCGGCCCAAAGGAAAACCTTGGGTGCTTGCGGCCAGCTTCTTCTGGTTGGTGACTGCGCTCGGGCGGCTGCTGAGCTTGCTGCTTATAGACTTCGCAATTACCCCGTTTAACCTTGTGCTCGTCGGTGTCGAGCTGGCTGCTGGGCTCTTGGCGCTCTTCGCGGGCTTGGAGAAGCCTAAGGAGCGGCGGCTCGAGCTTTCAAGAGAAGCAGATGAAGAGGATGAGGACTACGTCTCGAGGACGCAGTAGTTGACATTTCCAGCACGTGAGGGAGATGCATACGACGATTTGTTTGTGTCCCTACACAGCGCCACGTTCATATCGTGTTTCGAGTATGGCGCGGCGTAGGGGTAGGTTTCAAACCTGATGACGTTTTACGTCTCTTTTTTCACTTCCGAATTCGCGGTAGTCTTCCACTTGAAAGTTAGTAACAAATAAGAGAGGCTTGCGAGTATGAAAAGCGAAGCGATACGTAATATCAACCTGAAGGATGTCGTAATCTGAGAGCGTTCGGGGGTGCGCAGTCGCCTGCCCCCGCGATGAAGAGAAGTTGAGCGGAAGTGTGCCGAAGCGGGAGACCTCCTCGTACTAGCTTACCAGCATGACAAGGTTTGGATGAGTATTGATGAAGATATGAGGTAAAATTAGGCGACGCAACTTCTACAAAAGTGTCAATCTCGAGTCATGAAATTGAATTTTAGAGACCTTTACAGCAAAAAAGAAGTGGAAACTGTTCTGTCCAAATTCATCGGTCAAGAGATCAAAGCGGTTTATTTCGTTCACCCCGATAGATTGGGATACGACTACACACCTATTTCGAATAACGACGTGCAAGAAGCGTTACACGGTGCTGAGATTGAGATGTGCTCAGGTGAAACACTTCGCATTTTCAACAAAAGATACTACTCCAATTATTTTGGTGGATTTGAAGGCATTGAATTAACTGTAAAGCCCTTCTACCAACCCTCCAATTATAAAACAGATTTTTCTCAGATCGAACCCTGGCAGAAGTATCGAGGTAAGGCGATTGAGAGTTTTGATCTATACGAACTCACAACTAAAATTCAAGCCAGATTTACAGTTCCCGTAGGTGAAATTACTGTTCCCTACGGCTTCAGCCTCGAGTTCAGCAACGGCAGCAAGCTATTTATACTTTTCATAGGGTTGACTGACTACCATACAACAAAGGGTCTCTATGAAGATGTATATTTCTGCGAAGATGTTCACTTCGTCTTCAATACGGAGTTCGTTGAGAGGCACGAGTTACATCAAAATATGTCAAGCGTTATGACTGTGTATGAGGAGCTGTAGGGCTTTGTGTGATTCCTAAAGAATCCTCATCTATCAGAAAGAGCGGATAGGCAGACTACCCGCTCCTCGCATCTTCTTGAAAATCTACTCGGCTACTTCCCCACACCCACATACGTCAACCCCTGCTCTTGCACCTCACTCGGGTTGAGCATATTGCGGGCGTCCATAATCAAATTGCCGCGCATCCGCGCTTTGATCTCCTCTAAAGGCAGGTGCTTGTACTCCTGCCAATCGGTCACGACCACGAGCGCGTCACAGCCCATCGAGAGGCATTCGACGTCTTCGCAGTATTCGACGGGTAAGTCCGGGTAGAGACGGCGGGCGTTCGCCATCGCGATGGGGTCGTGGACGCGGATGACTGCGCCGCGTTCGTGCAGGTGTTCGATCAAAGTCAGGGCGGGCGCGTCGCGCAGGTCGTCGGTGTTGCCCTTAAAGGCGAGCCCTAAAAGACCGATGGTCGTGCCGCGCAAGACCTTGAGGTGTTGCTGCAAGCGGTCAATGATGTGAAGGCGCTGACGCTGATTGACCTGGATGGCGGACTCGACGATGGACATGTCGTAGTCGTAACCTTTCGCGGTGGCGATAATCGCTTTCGTGTCCTTGCCGAAGCAGGAGCCGCCCCAACCGATGCCTGCATTTAAGAACTTGGGGCCGATGCGCGTGTCTAAGCCGATAGCGCGTGCAACCTGCGTGATGTCCGCGCCTATGTGCTCAGCGAGACCGGCAAACTCGTTGATGAAGCTGATTTTTGTCGCTAGGAAGGAGTTCGCGGCGTACTTGGTCAGCTCGGCGCTAGTCGGTGTGGTGGTAATCAAAGAGGGAAGTGGATAGCGCTCGGGGCGCGGCGTTTCACTGGGGGCGTCGAAGGTCTGCTCTAAGAGGGGCGCGTAGAGTTCGCGGAGCATCCCGACAGCGGTTGCGCCGTCCGCGCCGATGACGACGCGGTCCGGGTAGAGGGTGTCGTGAACGGCTTTGCCCTCCGCAAGAAATTCAGGGTTCGAGGCGACGGAGACAAAGGCTTCGACGCCGCACTTCTCTAAGGTGCGCTCCAAAATCCCCTCGACGTGACGCGCACTACCGACAGGCACGGTAGACTTATTCACTACAACGAGTTGCGCTCCCGGCTCGATGCGCTCGGCAACCTCTTTGGCGGCGGCGTCTACATACTGTAAGTCCGCGTCGCCATTACCTTTGGTCGGCGTACCCACTGCGATGAAAACGATACCTTCACCTTTGAGTGAGGGGATCTCCGTCTGGAAGCGCAAGCGGTTCTTGGAACTCTGTAGAAGCTCTTCTAGCCCAGGCTCGTGAATCGTGGACGTGCCCGTCTTGAGCGTTTCGACGATTTGCGGGTTTTTATCCACGCAGGTAACTCTGTGACCTAAGTAGGCCAATGCGACGCCCGTGGTGAGTCCGACGTAGCCTGTTCCGATGATGGTGACGTTCATGCTTAACCTCTGCTTTCTGAAAGGGTGGTTTGACTAGGAGTGGCTTCGGGGGTTGATGAGGCTCGAGTGACTGGCCTAACGGCAGCCCGTAAGAAAATAAGGAGCGTGGCGAGCAGTGCGCCTGCGAAAGCAGCGAGGATAACCCTCGAGAACCCCGGCGCGTCTAACGGCGCAGCAGGAACTTGGGCGCGGTCTAAAACCTGCGCGGTGGTCGGTACGATTTCGCGCAGATAAGCGGCCCGAGTCTGCGCCTCGCTCACGCTCATGAAGGCGGCTCTCGCCTGCTCTACAGCGCGTCTGAGTTGACTCTCTTGCGTCGCACCAGACGAGGTCGGTTGCGCGAGCGTCTCTTCGATCTGCTGAAGCTGCGCCTCTAAGCTCTCGCGCTCAGCGAGCAGGCCCGCGAGCGTAATCTCTTCGCGCTGCACGTCCGCCACGCTGCTCGGCGTGTTGGTTTGACGCTGGGCGCGGAGCGTTTCTAGCTTGGCTCTGGACGCATCGACCTCACGCGCTAGGGACCTGAGTTGCGTTTCGCCTGCGACGAGTTCGGTGGTGAGACCTTGGGCTCGAGCCGCCGCTAAGCTGCTTCGGTTTTGCGCTTGAAAGTCCTGCCACTGGGTTTCGGCGGTTTGGAGGGAGTCCCCCAAGCGCTCCGCCTCTACGCGCGCCGCCTCTTCGATCTCGGCTAGACTCGCCCTGCGCACGCGGTGTACGGCCTGGGTGGTGCTCGTCGCCCAAGCGTTCGCGAGCGCGGCGGCGGCGTCCGGGTTGGGGTGGCTGACGACGTGCGCGAAGACTAAAGGCGTACTGTCGTCCGCTCGGTTAGGCCGGGTGCGCTCCCCTACGCGGCCCGCCGCCCCGAGTTGCGCCGCGTCTACGTTCGCATCTGAAGCGCGGCTCACGGCGTTCTCCAAGACCTCTTGACTGCTCGCTAGGGCGTTATAAACCTCAAAAGGAACCGCGCCGCCCCAACCTAACGTCAACTGGGCCTCCTCAACGCCTTCGCTCTCTGCCCCGGTACTTTCCACCGGAAGCGGCGACACGAGCACCGTCGCGCTCGCTTCGAAAACGCTCACGTGCCGCAAGGTGAGTACAAACATCAGGGTGCCCGCTAAGAGCGCCGCACCGAGAATCCAAGGAAGACCCCGTCTGAAGATGAGGTACAGCTCGCGGAGCGAGACCTCGTCTTCACCTAAACGCGCAACTTGCGCGGACTTTGTCGTGTCATTTGTTATGGGCTCTGGCACAGACTTCTTCCTTAAAAGGGCGCATCAACTGGCTCAGTTTTTAGATGCTTTTTGCTAACCCCTGGAGCGTTCCGGTTTCTAAACGCTCGGTTCTTAGGACCGCTCCTAGAACCGATAGCATAAACTTAGCAAGTATACAAGATTTTGTAAGTGACAGATGATGGGAGGGGAAGAGGTTGAGCCTAGATGAACGAGGATGAGTGGTCAGGGCAGTACTAAATTCTACTGACTTATCGTCTCTCGAGTCTAAATTCACCATGCTAAAGGCGAGTAGGAAGTAGGGAGGTTGAGCCGAGATGCACAGTTTCTGCGCGCTGTAGGCGCTTTCACTATTCTTCTCGAAATTAAGTATCAATACGACCCAGCATGTCTCGAATGGAGCGCTCGAGCGGCGTAGTTATCACTACATCTATAGAACGTCCATCTATAGTACATCGGCGACAAGGCTACCGCGCTCCGCTTGTTATCCTACAAGGTGTACGCCTTAAATACTAGACCCTTACAAGACAACCTCACCCAGCTCACCGCGCTCTTGCAGAGGCGCCGCGTGCTCGTCCTCTCTGGCGCAGGCATCAGCACCGAGTCGGGCATTCCCGACTATCGCGGCCCGGAAAGCTCCAAAAAGCCGCGCAACCCCATGCGCTACCAGCAGTTCGTCGGGAGCGCCGAGGCGCGGCAGCGCTACTGGGCGCGCTCCTTTAGGGGGTGGCAGCGCGTTTACAAGGCGAAGCCGAACGAGGGACACAAGGCGCTCGCGCAACTCGAGAAAGAGCGCGGCTTCACCGGACTCATCACGCAGAACGTAGACGGGCTCCACCAAGCGGCAGGGAGCCGCAACGTTTTAGAGCTACACGGTAGCCTCGCCGCCGTGCGCTGTTTGTCGTGCCGCGCCGCCTCATCACGGCGGAAATTGCAAGCACGGATGAACCTCATGAACCCCGCGCTGCAAGAAGTCGCGACGACGATTGCGCCCGACGGGGACGCTGAGATTTCCGAAGAGGCCATCCGTCGCTTCTCGGTTCCTGAGTGCGTGAGGTGCGGTGGCGTGCTCAAACCCGACGTGGTCTTTTTCGGTGAGAACGTGCCGAAAGAGCGCGTATTGAAAGCCTGGAACATGTACGACCAGGCCGAAGTCCTTCTAGTCGTGGGGTCGTCACTCACCGTCTTCTCAGGCTACCGCTTCGTCGCGAGGGCGGCGAAAGAGGGCAAGCCCGTCGTGATCATCAACGCGGGGCCGACGCGGGGGGACAAGGACGCTTGTTTATGCGTAGACGCGAAGCTCGGAGAGGTCTTGCCGGGTTTGGTAGCGCAGTTGTGTGCCTAAACAGTGAAACAGTTGTGAGGGTGAAAGAAGTCTCGAGCTTCCTTTGAAAAATTCAGGCTCGAGCCTTTAGTCTCCTCGCTATTCGTAGCTGGGCGTGGATTCGTTGTCCGCGTAAACACAAACTCATAAAGTGTTAGTTGATTTTCACAGCTTTTTAGGCTATCGGTTCGCAAGCATCCGCATTTTGAACAGATTTTATGTGCACGCTACTAAGAGACCATGCGTTGCACCTCTTAGCAGGTATACCCCTAGAGGGGAAGGGGCACTATAGTCATCTGGTCTGAGTGTACGAAGTTTTGCGAAGCAACACTCTCACTATTTGAAGCGACGTTGCTAGGCAGCAAACTTGCGTAACTAGCACGCACGTTTGGTGATGAAATTCCGCTAGCTCTGCGAGCTGAGACCTGCGGCATTTTGTCTCAGTATGTTTTGGAAGTGCTATCTCTTAGAGGATTCGCTTTCTACTTCAACCTCTCACACGCCTAAAAAGCTGTTGTATTATAGTGACGTCCATACTACAGCTAGTCGCAGTCCCCATGAAGGGATTGCGTGTAGCAAGGAGGTCCGCTATGAAACGTCTGCTTTTAGCGCTCGCGCTCGTGTTTTTGGTCGCGTGCAACCGAACGTCAGATACGCCCGCTGAGCCGAGCGTCACGGTTTTGCAAGGGGACGTCTTTGAGCGGGGCGTGGCCTCGCTCGAGCTACCCGAGCTGAGCGCTGAGGAGCGCGTCGCGGTGATTCCGGTCTACGGCACTCAGGATACGGATTTAGCCAATATCAACTTTTCGCTGGGAACGGAGGGATTAGAGAGCGCCCTACCCGCCACCGTCCAGCCGAACGTGGCAGCGTCTCCGTCACCGAGCGAGCGGCGCGAGCAGCGGCGGCTCTCCCTCTTCCAGCGCAACACCGAGCGAGCCGCCGCGCTGCGCCGCGCCGGAACCTCAACGCTCAAGGAAAGGACGCCCGAGGAAGTGCAAGCGCAGGACTTGGGCGACAACTGCCCCGCGCCCTACACGGTGGACACGACGAGCTGCGACTTCTACTTTTACGATGAACAAGCCGAAAACGGTCAAACGCTGATCAATACGACCTTGCGCTTTGAAAGTGCCAGCGCCTACTGGTTCGTTGACGACGCCTACGCAGATGAGTTCGAGCCGGGCGAGCTAGAGCGCCTCGCGCAGATTTTTGAAGACGACATCGCGCCGGTTGACCAGCGATATTTCGGTCCGTTTCCCGACTTTGACGGTAACGACAAAATCTTTATCGTCTTCTCGAGCCTGCCCTTCTACGGCTACGTCAACCCTACCGACCTCTTCAACGACGACGAGGTCTTCGCCGAGACCGGCAATAACAGCAACGAAGGCGACATCTTTTACGCCTACTTACCGAGCGACAATGTCGCTTTTGGCTTTGAGCGCGAGAGCTACTTCACCGAAAATCTCCCCGCAACCTTGGTTCACGAACTCAAGCACCTCATCTCGGTGGGTTTGCGCCTGAGCTTGCCCGAGGACGAGTTTTTGGGCTTTGAAGAGTCGTGGGCGGAGGAGGCGTCGGCAGTGGCGGCAGAGGAGTTGTCCCCTTACGGCAGCGCCGTGACAGGCTACGCCCAGAATCAGGCCCGCGAAGCGCTCGCCGACCCCGAAGCCTACCGCGTCGTGGACGATGACGAGGACGAGGGGCCGGAGGGCTCGAGCTACTACGGCTACAATTTTCTCTTTCTCTGGCGCGTTGCGGAGCGCGTCGGCCACGAGAACTTCTGGAAAAGCTGGACGGCGGGGCCGGAGACTGGCGTTGAGAATATCGAGAAGAACGCCGCGCAGCTCGGGCCGTTCGCGGACATGATGACCGATTGGGCCATCACCCTGATGTTCGACCATACGGGCAAACTTCCCGAGTACAGCTACGACGCCCTCAACTTGCGCGACGGCACCTGGCAAAACATCTGGTATAACGCGCCGCTCGCAACGGCGACGGGCGAGACGCGCTCGCTCGCCTACTACCTCGGCTACGGTACGGGGGAGGACGCGCTCGTCACTGTGCGTTCATCCGACCCTGAGGCGCGTGTCGCTGTCGTGCGCTTTACAGGCGATTTACCTTACTGAGCGCGAACGTGCGGCGTGCGCTCATCCCTGTACTCATCTGTGTGCTGACGCTGTTCGGCTGGGGCGCAGCGAGCCCCTACCGCGTGCTCAGCTTGGAAGACGCGCTCGCCGCGCCGCCCGGCACCTACGTGCGCGTTTGGGGACGGTATCAACCTGAGGGAGAGGCGCAGGCGCTCGTGCGCGGCTCGCTCAGTGGGGGTGAGCAAAGCCTGCACGTCGAGGGGCGAGTCTTCGACTGGCGTCCGGGGCCGGGCGCGTTCGTTGAGATGTGGGGGCGGCTCGAGCCCGGTCCCCTCTTGCGCTTTCACAATGGCCGCGCCGCCGGGGAGCCGCGTCGTCCGCGACCTACGCCTCCTCTGCACGAAGGGGAGCACGTCACGGTGTGGCTCGAGGTCCAACGCGCAGGAACGGACCTTTTACCTCTTACGCAAGGCATCACCGAGGACCGCCGCGTTTTTCTGCTGCCCAAGTATCAGGGACGCTACGGTATCACCTGTCTGCGCGGCGAAGTTGGGTTCATCCGGGGACCCGCTGGTCCCAAGGCGCTGCTGAGGGAGACGACGCGCTGCGCAGTTCGGTAATACCTCTTCTCGACTAATTCTCGACTAAAGAGGGCGTCCCAAACTGCGTACGCGATACCGCCATCTATGCTCACAAGGAAGTCTTAACCCAAGAGGTACGAGTCAACCCTTACAACCTCGGGTCAACCGGCTCGCTCTCTAACGCGAGCACACCGAAGACACATTCGTGAACGCGGTAAAAGGGCTCACCTCTTACGAAGCGCTCGAGCCCCTCCACCCCTAACGCAAATTCACGTAGCGCCAACGAGCGTTTTGCGCCGACGTTACGCGCTTTCAAGCGCTCTAGGTGCTGCGGCAGCGCGTATTCCGGGCCGTAGATAAGCCTGAGATAATCTTGCCCGCGCACCTTGATAGCAGGCTGAACGAGGCTTCGTTTACCTCTACGTTCGACCTCATGAATGAACTCGAGTGGCTTCACAACCATCCCCTCACCGCCCTGCGTCGCCACATCTTCCCACCAAGCTACAGCGTCAGCCACGCTCGTTTCATCCTCCAAGTTGACCTCTCTAAACTTTGTCTGCTGCAAAGACGGACCTTCCAGGTACTTTGCCAACGTCTCCATATGCCAGCGGTGCGTTTTGTCCGTATGCGCCACGCCTTCCGTCGCCAAGAGGTGAAAAGGCGCGAGTTTAAGGTTGTCCACGGACGACACAGGCCAGCAGTAGCGCCGATACGCTTCGCGGTAGCGCGTGACGCTCTCTGACCTCTTCGTCATCTCTTCTCGTAAAGAGGTCACGTCGAGCCCTCGCTCTGCCGCCCCTTGAAGCGTCGCTAACGTTTCATCTAGCGCGTGCTGCGCCGCTGTTCCTACCGCCGCGTACTGCTGCTCTAAAAGACGTTGCGCCTTCGTTGACCAGGGCATTAACTCGGCGTCCAAGCATACCCAGTCGGTTTGAAAATCCTGCCAGAAGTTCGTGCGGTCCAAAGAGGTGCGCACCTGAGCGAGTAGAGCAGCTTCTAAAGAGGGTTCTGCGAAGAAAGGGCGACCCGTGCGGGTGTAGAAGATACCGTAACGTCTATCCGACACACCAAAGCGCTTTGCCGCGACCTCTTCACTGCGGCAGAGGACGAGGACGATGCGCGAGCCCATGTGCTTCTCTTGGCACACGACCTCTTTGACCCCCTCGCGGCGGTAGCTGGCGAAGGCTTCGGTGGGGTGCTCGAGCAGTCCCTCGAGTTTAGATGTCTGCGGCGCAGCCATCGTCGGCGGCAGGTAGATGAGCCACCTAGGATTGACAGCGGCGCGGCTCATCACCTCCAAGGCAGCGGCGGCGTTCTCCTCGCGGATGGTGACGCTCTTACGCAACCGCGTGCTGATTTGCCGTTTGCCCAACACGTCGTCTAGGTCGAGTACGTCGTCTGGACGCTGGGCTCGAGTCTCCTCAGCAGGTAGAACAAGAGGTCGCGCAGGCTCGGCGTAGACCTCTTTGGCAGGGACGGACACCGTAGTCATCTCAGGGTAGCGAAGCGCCGTGAGCGCACCGCCGAAGACGCAACCCGTGTCGATATTGACGGTGTGATTCAGATGGAGAGGTTCCGCCACGGGCGTGTGACCGTAGACGACTAATGCCTCGCCCCGGTAGTCCGCCGCCCAGTTACGCCGCACCGGAAGGCCATATTCGTCAGTCTCCCCTGTCGTGTCGCCAAAGAGCGCAAACGAGCGCACCGCACCCGAGGCGCGGCCTTGTAAGTCTTCGCTTAGCCCCGCGTGCGCCACGACGAGCTTACCGTCGTCTAAAACGTAGTGGCTGACTAAACCGTCTATAAAGCTCGCCATCTCTTTTTCGAAAGTAGGACGTACCGCTTCGGGAAGGGCACCTAGTTCCGCCACGGTCTTTTCCAAGCCATAGGTCAGCTTCACCTGCTTGCCGCGCAACCGCTTGAGCAGTTTGACGTCGTGGTTGCCGGGTACGCAGAGTGCGTTACCCGCCGTGACCATCGCGCTGACGAGGCCGTAGCTGTCCAGGTTGCGCGGACCTCTGTCGGTGAGGTCGCCGAGAAAAACCGCTTTGCGCCCTTCGGAATGTGCGTAGAGGCGCGGATAGTGACCGTTCACCTCTTGCTTTTCACTCCAGGTATAACCAAGCTTGTCCAAGAGCATTTCCAATTCACTACAGCAGCCGTGCACGTCGCCGATGATGTCAAAGGGGCCGTGTTCATTTTGCTTATTCGTCCAGAGTGGATGACGCACGACTTGTACCGCCGCGACCTCTTCAGGTGAGGTCAAAACGTGCACATAGCGAAACCCCTCACGGCGTAACCCCTTGAGCGAGCGTTTGAGTTGGCGCGTTTGATTGCGCACCACGTGAGGGCCGAAATCGCGCTCAGGCCGCACCGTGTTGCGCTCCAGGCAAAGTTTCTCGCTCAAGTCAAAAACAATTGCCACCGTGAGACAGTGATAGGTGCGAGCGAGCTGTAAGAGGGCTTGACGGTCTTCGCGCCGCACGCTGGTCGCGTCAATCACCGTTAAACGTCTGTGCTCGAGGCGCTTAGCCGCTACGAAGCGCACCAACTCAAAGGCGTCTTTCGTCACCGAGAGGTCGTTTTCGTCGTCGCTGATGGCGGCGCGGCACGCATCCGAGGAGATGACCTCAGTAGGTTTGAAGTGCCGGGCGGCGAAGCTCGACTTACCCGCGCCCGACGCGCCGACCAAGATGACGAGGGAGAATTCAGGGATAGAGAGATTCACCTTAACACCTCTTCTATTTTTCCTCTTTCGTCTTTCTTTGAATCAAGTCTAAACACCCCAACCTGCGTCGGCGCACCAACCTCTTTATCTTCGGGTAAGAAGTCGGTGCTGATAGAGGTAAGCGAGAGCATATAGCCGTACCTCTTGGCGACCTCCTCCGCCCAAGCTGCAAACTCACCTCTCGTCCACTCGAAGCGGTGGTCGGGGTGACGAAGTGTGCTCTCAGTCATGCCGAAGAGCGCGTTATATTCCCTGTTCGGCGTCGTGAGAATCACCGTTTTGGGCCTTGCGTAGCCGAAAACGTTCGCCTCAAACGCCTCGAGTTGAAAAGGTTCCAAATGCTCGATGACCTCAATGATAGCAGCGGCGTCGAAGCCTGCGAGCCGAGGGTCACGGTAAAGCAGCGAACCTTGCAAGAGGTCGAGGCGGTCTTGAGTCACGTTGAGTTCTAACCACGCCGCCGCTTTCGCAAGGCTGCGAGTCGAAACGTCCATACCGACGACGCGCGTAAACTGCGGCTCTTGAATGAGGTGCTTTAAGAGCTTGCCTTCACCGCAGCCTAAGTCGAGCACACGCTTTGCGCCGCTCGCTTTGAGTTGCTCTAATACCTACGTCAAACGTTGGTCGTGCAGCCTAAGGGTGCTCGAACCCGTCTCAATAGTTTGCGCTTTACCCATAACCTCTTTGCTTGTAACGCCGTCTATATCTTCATCTGCACCAAAAGACCCCAACGCCGCCGCCGCCAACCCCCGCTGATGCTTGAGGTAGCGCCTGGCGATAAGCTCGCGCTCCGGGTGGTGCTCCAACCAGCCTTCACCCTTCGCCAAAAGTTTCGTCACCTCGTCGTGCTCAATCCAGTAGTGTTTGTCATCGTCCAGCACAGGAATCAGAACGTAGAGGTGCCGCAAGAGGTCAGAGAGTTTTACAGTCCCCGAAAGCGTCACGGTGTAGTAGGGGCTCTCACCCCAAGCGGGGAAGGCGGGGTCGAGAGGGTAGCGCTTCGCCTCAACGGTATATCCTAATGGCGTAAAGAGCCGCGCTAACAGGCTTTCACCCCCTTCACCTCCAGCGTTTTTATTGGCGCGACAGGGCAAAGAGGTGAGCGTCGCTTGGAGAGGTAGCGGCGTCTCGCTCAGCGCGGGTTTCGCCTTGCACCTGCCCCCCAAGGCGCTGCCGAAGACTCGAGCCAACGCCACACTCATCAGCGAAGAGGTCGCGTAGGGGCGGTCGTTGACGTAAGGTTGCAACACGAAACTAGGCACACCGCCACGCCGGGTCAGCCGCACGGGGTCAACATCCAACATGAGCGCCGCCGTGCAGCGCGTCTCGCTCGCTTCAGGGTAGTAGACGTGCGCCGTGCCGAAGGGCAGCGTAAAGGTCTGCACCTTGCCGGGGTGCTTGTGCAAAAGGTAGCCGAGGTCAGAAGCGGGGGTGTGGGTGGTGGAGAGGGTCAGGAACACGGGCTTACCTCTTGCAATCGTCGGCTTGAGGTAATTGATCTAAACTCATTTGGAGCATGGTGGGTTCTCGGCTACCTTTCGTATTGCGACGAGCAGGAAACTCAGGCCATAGAAGTTCGAGGAAAGTGGGTGCTTCCCTCTGTTTTTTTATGTATTCGTATCAGTTTGAAGTTGCTTCGCTAACGACTTACGTGCTGAGGGCGCACCGATGATAAGGGCGTGTAGGTCGTCCTCGTAAAAAGGATGCGCTCAGCGTATTCACGAGAGGCAGTATAGCAAATGCGGCTGCCGCGCTCTCGAGATTTGAACTTTTCGGGTTGAGGGTACACCTCATCTGTCCACTTTGCAGTCAGATTATCTTATGCTGAGACGTGTCATGCAAGAAATTGCTCTGTAAACACTTTTTGAGTGACGGAAGTGTTGTCTCGAGCAAAAAATGACAACGTCCCCAACCTCTTTAACCTCCCTTCATCAATTCATCAGGACAGCCTCATGAGGTCCGTAGTATAGTCGCCTAGCGTGGCGTAGCGCTTTGGATGACTTAGCGTGCAATAGCGTCACGAAAATATTACGAAAACGTTGTGAGAAGATGTGGTTAGGGGAAGACGATGCGCACACGACTTACTTGCTTGCTCTTGAGCGTTTTGCTCGCCGCTTGTGCTACAGAGAGCGCACCTGAAGGAACAGCATTTGAGGGAACGCTCAGGGCGGACTACTATTTTTTGCCCGAGAATACGCGCGCGCTGCCCGACTTCGAAGCACTGACGCCGGAAGGTCAGGTGGAGCGGCCCTCTTTGAACGTCTCGAGGCGCAACTTCGAGCGGGGCTTTCCGGGCGTGCCGGGGCGCATCACCGACTTTGGCCTGCTCTACACGGGGACGTTTACCTTGGAGACGGAAGGAACATACACCTTTTTGCTCCGCTCGGACGACGGCTCGAGGCTCTATATTGACAACCAGCTCATCATCGACCTAGACGGCTTTCACGATACGAAAGAGTTGACTGAAGAGGTGACGCTGGACGCGAGCACCCACAGCGTGCGCGTCGAATACTTTCAGGGGCCGGGCGACGAACTCGCCTTACAGCTTCTGGTGACGCCGCCGGGTGAAGACGAGCAACCTTTCACCGTTCGCTCCAATGAGTAGCGCGTTGACCTCTTGTGAACCCTTTGTGAGCCTTGGTCACTTACAACTCACATGAGCCGTTCGCTTCGTCTAAGTTCTCGTCTGACATTGTGTAGACAGGGCGTACTTACTATCAAGTGCGGGGTTCTCTAGTCTAATTTGCGGCTCGAGAGGTAGGTCTAGCGTACTTTCGCAGGCGTATGTTTGCTAAGTACCTTTGCACAAAACGCATCAACTCCTATAAGATGACCTTGGGTGTGAGATTTCCTTCTTCCTATGTTCGCTTGAGCGTCCAACCTCTTCAACAATCTCCGTAAAACCCGAACTCCAGATAATACAGTCACGTTATGACATGAAAGTCGAGACGTAAGCGTCGCTAGTCAAATGACAATAGTTAAACGTTGATGTGAGAGAGGCAGACGATTGAAACGGACACAACACGGTGCAAATAAGGGTGCGAATAAGAAGGTAGGCGCGAACAGAACCCTCGCGTTAATACGCTATCTACTTCTCATAGCGCTTTTAGGGTCAGGGGTAGGGACAGCGCAAAACCTGGAGACGTTCTTCGCGTCCTTAGAAAATTATCCGGGCCTGCAAGCGGCGCGGACCTCGCTCGCCTTGGCCGAAGCGCGGCTGCGCCAGGCTTACGACCCGTTCGGGTTGCAGATCACGAGCGCCTTTGACCCGCAACCTGCCGAGGACGACCCGACCTTTACCGCCTCTACAGGCGCGGTCTTTCGGCCCTTTTTGTACGGCGAAAACGCCGACGTGGTGCGCCAGAGCGAACTGGCATTAGCGCAAGCGCAACTCGACTATAGCGAGGCGCTCACCAGCTTAGAGGTCGAGGCGTTGGAGGCAGCTTGGCAGTTACAATTCGCTGAGGAGTCGCTCCGGTTAGCGCAAGAGGGCGTGGTGGTGGCGGGGCGCTCGAGAGACGCCGTGCAAGCACGCTTAGAGCGCGGTGTTGCCAACGCTCCTGAGCTGCGCGACGCCGAACTCGGCGTAGGCGCGGCGCAGAACACTCAGGCCAACGCCGAAGACGCCCTGGCGCTCGCGACGCTCCGCTTGGAGACCTTCGTAGGGGACGCACGTCTAGGGGCGCTGCCCGAGTACCCGCTGCCAGAGGCGGACCTGCCCCTCGCCGTGGCGCGGGCGCAAAACAACATCGCGCTCAGTCAGATCAGCATCGGTACAGCGCGGCGCAGTCTCTATCCGGTCGTCGTGGCGAGCTATAACGGAGGGTTGGACGAACGCAACGCGCTCACCGCTTCGATCAGCACGGCCTCGTTCGCGCCCCGCGTCGGCTACAGCTACACGAGCGACGGCGTGGATACGGGCTTTCGCTTGGAGGTTTCTTACGACATCTCGCTAGGTACTTTTAGCGCGGTGGACATCGCCCAGGACGAAGTGGCGCAGGCGGAAGCGGCCTTGCAGAACGTCGTTCAGCGCTCACAACTGGAGCGCGTCGGCTTGGACAACGCCCTAGCCAGTGCGGAGCGTGCGCTGGACTTAGCCCAGCAGAGCTTCCAGAGCGCTCAGCAGACCTTGGAGGAGACCCAATCCCGCGAAGAACTCGGGCTGAGCTTGCCCCTGGAGACGCAGCAGGCTGCCTTCGCCGTGACCGAGGCGGGTGAAGGACTTCGAAGTGCGCGTTTAGCCTTTCAGAGCGCCCGCTTCGACCTCTACGAGTTCTACGCGCTGCCCCCCTCGAGCCTCACGGCTGATTCTAACGAGGTACAACCGTGAGGCGACCTCTTCTCTTCACCCTCCTTACTGCGCTGATTGCTGCGGCGATTGGGCTGAGCACTTGGGCAGCGGCGCTGACCCTCGAAGAGTCGCTGGAGGGCGTTTTGGAGCGCCCGGCGATCCTGACGGCGCAGCTCGAGCTGGACGAAGCCAGAGCCAACTTAGAACGCCGCGAGGCCGACCCGCTCGCCTTGCGCCCTGAGATTGAGGCGGCGCGGCGGCGCTTCGAGTTAGCGCAAGCGGCCTATGAGAGCGCCTACTTTCAGAGCTTCGCCGAGATCGGCAGCGCCTACGCCGAGGCGCTCAGAGCGCGGCAGGCCGACGAGCTTGCCAGTCGGCGCGTTTCCCTCAACGCGCAGCTTTTGCGGGCCGCCGAGATTCGCCTTGCAAACGGTACGGCGACGCAACTCGACTTGCAGGACGCGACCACCGCCTTGGAGGGGGCGCAGCAGGCGGAGAGCGCCGCGCAAGAGGCGCTCAATTTGGCGCAACGCCGCCTCAACGGACTTTTAGAGCAAGCCGTGGTGGTCGAATCCTTAGAGCCTATCCCCGACGACGCCTTGGTGGATGTGCCGCCGCTCGAGCGCGTCTTAGCGAGCGCCGAAGCGCACCCGACGGTCCTGGAGTCGCGGCAAGCGCTCGAGTTGGCCGAGCTTGACAACGACCTCTTGGATCCCGTCTTCACGCCGCGCTCCGAAATTGAGAGCGCCCGCGTCCGCTTGGAGGCCACTGGGGAAACCTCGCGAGAAGCCTCACGCGACTACGCGCTCGTCATCCGCGACCTCTACTCGCAGGCGCAGACCACCCGCACGGCCTATGAGGTCGCCAGGGAGCGCTTAGCAAACGCGCAAGAGCGCTTCGCCGCGCAGCAAAACCGCTTGGAGGCGGGGCTCATATCCGAGCTTGAACTGCAGCAGACCGAGTTTGCGTACAGCGAGGCCGAGTTCGAGGCGTTGGCCGCGAAGAGCGACTATCTGAGTGCGCTCTTGGCGCTGCAAGCGGGCTCGCTCGCCGAACTGACCGGACTGAGCGAGCTGAGCGATTTAGGTGACGCCTCGGGTGGCGGAAATACGGGTGGAGGAAACACGGGTGGAGACAACTCGAGCAGTAATTCAGATGATTTTAGTGACAACGTTAGTGGAGGTGCATGATGGAGTATCAGACGCGGTTTAGACTGTTGCTCTTAGGCGTCCTGGTCGGCGCAGCCTTACTCGTCGGCTTGTGGTATCAGGGTGAGGCGTTAGACCTGCTGGGAAGACGCGCCAATGGGCAAAGTGGACAAACCATAGGACAGGGTACGGGGCAAGGTAGCGGACAGAGCAGCGCTGGGTTAAGTGCCGATAATGAGCAAGCAAATGCTCAGACAGTGCAGGCAGCGCGACAACCTGCGAACGCTACAAGTAGCGCGGGCTTCGTAGGGCTCGCGCAGGCTCAGCAAAGCACACAGGATTCGAATCAAGCGCAAAACCAGCCGCAGGACGAAATTCAACCGCAAGCGCGGCCTGTCGAGGTCGTTGTGGCCGAGCCGGGCACGCTCAACGCGACGCGCGTAACCTCGGTTATCGTCGAGCCTGCGCAGGAGAGCCGCATCGCAGCCGGCACGAGCGGGCGCGTACTGAACGTCTTGAAGCGTGAAGACACCGTGGTCGGCAAGGATGAGCCCGTGATCATTTTGGATACGGACACCTTGGAGTTGGATGAGCAGAATACGGTGCTCGAGGTCGAGAGCGCCCGCGTCGCCTTGCAACAAGCGCAGCAGGCCAACCAAGAGGAGCGCACCAGCGCCAACTCAGGGCTGCGCAGCGCCGAAGTGACCTTAAACGCCGCCCGCCAACGCTATACCGAAGGGCAACAGCTCTACGCCGAGGGCTTCATCTCTCTAGCCGAACTCACCAACTTAGAAGCGCAGTTCATCCAAGCCGAGACCGCCTATAGCGACGCGCAAAACGCCGTGGCAAGGAGCACAAGGGCCACTACAGAAGGCTTAGAAATCCTGCGCCTCACCCTAGAGCAAGCCCAAACTCGGTTGACGCAGATACGCCAAGCCCTGCAAGCCGCCACCATCCGCGCTCCCTTTGCAGGCGAAATCGTCGAGCTGCTCGTCGAGGAGGGCGAGAGCGTGCAGGGCGGCGTGCCGGTCTTTCGCCTCGCCAACAACAGTGAACAAACCGCCCGCTTCAACGTGCCTTTAGACGTCGCCGCTCGCATCGTCGAGCAGGGCATCTTGTACATCAAATATGGCGGCCTCGACTACGGCGCAAAGGTGCTGAGCCAGAGCCGCGTGGACCCCGAAACGCAGCTTGTTGAGATCACCGCTCAGTTCTACGGGTCGCAGACCCAAATCCCCAGCGGCGTCGTGACCCAACTCCCCTACGCCTATAAAGCCGCCGAAGGCATCCTCTTGCCCGCAGGCGCAGTGCAGAGCGAAATTGGTGAGACGTTCGTCTACGTCGTCGAGGGCGACACCGCCGCGCGTCAAAACGTCGACGTGCTCGCTGAAGTCGAGGACCGAGTCGCCGTGGACGGTCTTGGCGAAGGGGCGCAAGTCATCTACCCCGTCCCTACCGGACTGCGTGAGGGGTCTCAGCTCGCGGTTTCGGGGAGTCCGTAGTGACCTGACCTTAATGATCACGAACGCCATAGGGACGAGGGACAGACGCTATACGCAAATAGGTACGCACCTCAGCTAAGCTGCTTCTCGAGTTGATCCGGTAAATAGGCGTGAACATGCGGTGTAGTCGAAAAAAGGGGCACCAAACAGCATAGGGGAGTGCGGGCTGAACGTTCGCTGACATAATGCACGCTAAGATAGGTAGCGATGAGCGAGGGGGAAAGTAGGAAAAATGGAGCAGTCGGTTCACTTTTGCAAACTGTAAAGTCGAAAGTGTACTTTTTGTTAATTTTCTATTAACACTTTGCAAGTTCACATCGCTCAGATGAGCTATTGCATTTCCTTAACGACCTGGTATAGACTCCAAGTGTGAGAGCGGAAGTTTAGTCTCACCTACAATTTTGAGCAGAGGGGAGCTGTTCAAAGCCACACGTTCCGGGTGGTATATTTCTTCGTCGTTACGCCTTTAATCCTCAAACCAACGAAATATCCAGCGCAACGATTACACATGTCTATCATGTGAAAGCATGATCAGTCGCTATTGCGAGGGGCAACCATTATGCTGCAACCATTCAAAAATCTCACGTGGCGTCCTAGCAGGGCGAGCAAACGCTCAGGACTCCTTACATTACGTCTATCTTTTGTCATTACCGCTCTGGTCGCTACGGACCTCTTGAGCGCCCTGTTCGCCATTCTCGCGGCGGACTATGTTCATATCTTATTCGGCGCGGAGCATAGCGTACTCGTTTCAGCGGGTCGGGCGACCCTCTTCTTTTTGCTCTTATGGCCGCTCATGTATTTGCGCGAAGGGCTCTATCCAGGCTACGGCATCACCGCGATTCAGCACCTCAGAAAGCAAGTGGTCGGCACCTTTTATGTAGGCTTTATCATTTTAGGAATCAGTCTTTTTGTCAGCGAATTTATCTTATTGCCCGTGACGTTCACGATTTTAGCTACCGCGATTGGCATGACTATAAGCCCCGTGTTGAAGTACCTCACGAAGCGCTGGCTCTCCCACTTGGGCGTTTGGGGTTCACCCGTTGTTATTATCGGCGCGAACACGACGGGCAAGCTCGTTGCTGAGGTGATGAAGTCGCGCCCCCTAGTCGGCCTCAATCCTATCGCCTTTTTCGACCACAACCCTGAGCAGGTCGGGCGCACGCTCGCGGGTGTGCCGGTGAGGGGAACGGTGGAGGACGCGCAGCATTTCATCGAAAGTCGCTCACTCAAGCATGTTTTTGTGACCCACACAGGTCTGCCTGAGCACGGGCTCAAGCTGAGCGTCGGGCGGCAGGGGGGCGCACCCAAAAAGCTCAAGTTTATTTCGGACCTCTCGAGCTTAGAAACCACCAAACGTTACGCCAGCGGCCTCCACAACATGATGACGCTGGATATTAAAAACAACCTGGCTTCACACACCAACCGCGCCGTCAAACGCACCATGGACATCATCGGTTCCGGGCTCGCGCTCATGTTCCTCTTTCCGCTCCTCGCCGCGCTTTACGGGTGGATTCGCTTAGACAGCCCCGGCCCCGCCCTCTACCACAGTCGTCGCATCGGTCAGCGGGGCGAGCCCTTTTGCTGCTTCAAGTTTCGGAGTATGCACGTGGACGCCGAAGCGCAACTTCGCAACCTCTTCGAGCAAGACCCTAGATACCGCACCGAATACGAGCTGTTTCATAAGCTCCATGACGACCCGCGCATCACCAGAGCCGGGCGGCTGCTGCGCAAATACAGCTTAGACGAACTGCCCCAACTCCTCAACGTTTTTGCAGGTCAGATGAGCTTGGTCGGACCGCGCCCCTACCTCTTGGAAGAGCTCGCCAACATCCCCGAGTCGAACCAAATCGTCTTCGAGGCGAAACCCGGCATGACGGGGCACTGGCAGGTCTCAGAGCGCAACAACGTGCGCTTTGAAGAGCGGCTCTGGATGGAGGAACATTACGTGCGCAACTGGTCGGTCTGGTGGGACTTCATCTTGCTCTGCGAAACGGTGCAGGTCGTCATTAAACCCAACGGAGCACGCTAACGCTTGTCAGCGCACGTTCAAACTAGACGAACGACCCTCAGCACTCAGCCTATCGTCGTCGCTACCTTGCACCGCCCGATGGGGACGGTAGGCGGGATTCAAAAACACTTCAACGTTCTTTTGGAGGTCGCTCAAGAGGTCGGTATTTCAGCAAACGTCGTCTCCCCCTTCAGCGCTCCCCCGGTGCTCACCTATCCCCTGCTCGGTTTCGGCAAAGGGCTAGAAAAACTCTCCGGCCCCGCGCACGCTTGGTACTACGAACACGCCCGCCTGATGCTGATGCGCCATGTACTGCACCACGAACTGCGCCACGCGGAAACCCCCGCCCTCATCTACGCCCAAGACCCCGTCAGCGCCGCCTCTGCGCTGACGCTTAGAGACGCGGGTCATAACCTCGAGCTTGTTCTCGCTATCCATGTCAACCTCTCTATGGCGGAGGAGTGGGTCGGCAAAGGTGTCATCAAACGCGGCTGCCGCGTGTACCGTCAGATGATCGCTCGAGATAGGCGCGTCTTGCCGCGCATGGATAGGCTCATCTTTGTTTCACACTTTATGGAACAGCAGGTACTGGGCGCTATCCCTGAGATTGCCAACGTGCCGCGCTACGTCGTGCCGAACTTTGTGCCACGCGCTGAGTCCTTAGCCGCGTCTGCGCAACCGCCCGAAGCCGACCTCATCACGATAGGGACGTTGGAGCCACGCAAAAACCAAGCCTTCTTGCTCCGCACCTTAGCTGCCGCTCACAAACTCGGCCACCCCTATAGTTTGAGCATCGTCGGCGACGGTTCGGAACGAGGGAGGTTAGAAGCACTTGCAGACCAACTCAATCTGCGCAGTTACGTCACCTTTACGGGCGCTCTCCCCCAAGCCTGGAGACATATCCCCAAACACCGCGCCTACGTCCACGCGGCGCACATGGAGAGCTTCGGCATCGTTTTACTCGAGGCGATGGCAGTCGGTAAACCCGTTTTCGCTGCGCCCGTAGGCGGCGTGCCTGAGGTCTTTCGAGATGGAACAGAAGGGCGTTATTGGGATTTGAACGACCCGCAAAGCGCAGCACAAAAACTTGTTGACGTTTTAGAGCGTCCCGAGAGGTATAACGCTATGTCTCGAGCAGCGCAGCAGCGCCAAGCCCATCACTTTTCAGTCGAGGCCGTGCGCGAGACGCTTTTAGGGGCAATTTTGGGAAGGGCGTGAGCAGGTTAGCTCGAGTAATCAATCAGAATCCGTACAATACCCTTTCCGGTTAAACACGCGATAAAGTCGCGTGTTTAATTGTGTCACCCCCCTTTCAATCTGGTATTGCTCGACCTCTTTGAATTTCGCACAATTAGCAGGTATCATCTGGTTAGAGACACTCTCACTGTATGAGTTACCGTTGCTAGGCAGCAAACTTGCGCAACTAGCACGCACTTACGGAGATGAGACCTGTAGTAATCTGTCTCAGTATGTCTTGGAACTGCTAAATATATCTTTCTAGTAAGGACGTGCGCGGCGTAGGGGCAGGTTTGAAACCTGCCCCTACTGCATTTGCCTCTTTCTGTGACCTTTTCAGCGTGGTCTACCAAGTATTACTTACTAAACTGCTTCACCGAACCACTCGCTGAATTCGCGACTTGCGGCTGCTCAACTGAATAAAGCGGCTCCATCACCGGCTTGAGCCCACTCGCTCCGTCGATAAAGAGCTGCAAATGCGGGAAGGGAATCTCGATGCCCGCTTCGTCTAAGGCTTCTTTGCTCGCCTCTAAAATATCCGCGCTGATTTTCGGCTCGATGGCGATGTTGCTAGGCTCAATCCAGTAGACCATCATGAGGTTTACCGACGAGTCCCCGAGTTCGACCAGCCGGACGCTCGGCGCGGGCAGGCGCATCACGCGCTCGTCTGCGTTCAGAATCGGCATGATGACCTCTCTAGCGTGCTTGGTGGATTCCTTGTAAGCGATACCAATCGGCACGTTGATGCGGAGTGGCCCGCCCGCGCTAAAGTTAATGATATCCGACGTGCCGACGTTCGCATTGGGAATCGAGGTGACGATGTTGTCCCTGGTTACGAGCAGCGTATTGCGCAGGGTGATCTCTTTAACCTTGCCGACTTGCCCATTGATTTCCACCCAATCGCCGATGCGAAAGGGGCGCTCGACCAGGAGGGTAATACCCGAAATAAAGTTCGACAGCGTATCTTGCGCCGCAAAACCCACCGCGATACCCGCGATGCCTAAAGCCCCCACTGCCGCGACAATGTCCACACCGACCTGCGAAAGCACCGCCGCAACGCCGAAGGCGACGAGCACGACGGAAACGACGTTGCGCAGGAGTTGCAGGATCGACTGGTCGAGGCTATAGCGCCCCAACACATTGCTGAGGAGCTTCTGCAAGATAATCCAGGCTAAATAAAAGAGAAAGGCGACGACAGCCGCCCTAGCTGCGCTCCCCGAAATTTGATTGGAAACGCCAAATTGAGACATGACAGCCAAAGCTGCGAGCACAATCATCGTGTAACGCAGCGCGACTGTGATAGGTCCGGTAATGCTGCTGCTCAAGTTCGTGCGCCCGAGGATAAAGCGCAACCCGGCGCGAAGCGCGATATAGACGCCTACGAAAAGCAGAACCAGCAATGCGGAGACGAGCAGTTGGTTGAGCGCGTCCGTGAATACGCTCGTGGTGGTGGCCTCCGAGTCGAAGAGCCCGAAAGTCTCCTCTAAACTGCGCCACAGCTCGCCTAAGAGCCTCGAGAAAAAGTCACGTATTTGAGTCATCGTTGCTTCATATAGCGCACCTACTTGAATACACTGTGGCTTGCATAAGCCTTCTTACCGCCCCCGTCTGCTGAGCAGTATAGCACCACACTCGAGAGATCGTCCGACTTTTCTCGAGAGGTGTGAGCACCCTCACATAGCAGGTATACCCCTAGAGGGGAAGGGGCACTATAGTCATCTGGTCAGAGACACTCTCGGTCCACAAAGCAGCGTTGCAGGCAGCAAACTGCGTCCCCTTTCGGGGATGAACGATAACTAGTACGCACGTTATGAGATGATTCCTGCGGCGTCCTGTCTCAATAAGTTGTGGAACTGCTAACAGATACAAGCAGATATTTTTACAAGCGTCGCACCTCCTACGACCTAGGCTGTAGAGGTGTCTTGCAGCGAAGGGGCAACGTCACGAGATTACGTCCGGTCAGAATCCTGTAAGACCCCCTTCTCTACACTTAGCCCATGAACATCTCGCCACCCAGCTACTTAGACGAACACGTGATGGTCTCGGTCAAGATCAAAGAGGGCGCACACCTCTTCTTGCTCAAAGCCCTAGCCGTCTGGCACGCCCGCCACGGCGATTTGCTCGACTACGGTTTTGAAAAAGGCAACAAGAGAGCGCACGAAGGTCTCGGCTGGGCCGTCTTTAGCCCCGAGCTTAGCAGCGCCGCATTAGACGAGCTTCACCTCGTCTTCGACCCCTTCTTCGCGCCCGAGCCCGTGTTGTGGGAATACGTTCCTGCTGCGTACAACTCGCTGTAAATAAAAGTTGCGAGCGCTGGACCTTTAGCCTTACGCTAAATGGCGGAGGCGCACATGAAACAGACCATTGCCCACATAGCCTTAGTTGTGAGAGATTACGACGAGGCTATCGCTTTTTATACTGAGAAACTTCATTTTGCGCTGCTCGAGGACACCTACGAGCCCGAGCAAGACAAACGCTGGGTCGTGGTGTCTCCACCCGGCGGGGACGGCACAACACTCCTTTTAGCCAGGGCCTCCAAGCCAGAGCAAGAACCCTTCATCGGCAACCAGTCCGGCGGCAGGGTTTTTCTGTTTCTCAGCACCGACGACTTCTGGCGCGACTACCGCGAGATGGTCTCAAAAGGTATTGAGTTCGTCAGAGAGCCTAAAGAGGCGGAGTATGGCACGGTGGCAGTATTCAAGGATTTGTACGGGAACTTGTGGGATTTGCTCGAGTTTAGCCCTGGACATCCGATGGCGCAGAGAGGTTAAGCAGAACGCCGTGAAGTCAACCTACTATCCTTTAGAATTTTTAATGCCGAGCGCTTCATCTATCTCAGCGTCTATCTCCGGTCCCTCTTCAAAGACACCCTCAGCAAAGTCATGCGTCTCCCAAAACTCCGCCTCTTCTTCAGCAGTCATCTTGCTGAAGTCGGGTAATTCATCAGAAGAGGTGATGAGTGGGCGCTCCATATCGCGGAAGTTTTTTGCGTTATTGCTCATTTCAAGTACGGGACAAAAGCTGAATACAGAAGCTAAGGTCTCTATGCTTGAGGGGCAAGTTTTTAAGGAGAAATCTAAGATGGTCAGCCCATGCCGAAAGAAGGACTTTTCTCGGCGTAAGTGAGACTTGAGGCGTAGTGGTTTGAGCGTGCTGTCATGAAGCCATTCGCCTATATGGTCGCCCAAACGAGAGCGAGCGCTAGAAGCGTAAAAAGGGTATCGAGCTTATTGAGCTTGGCAAGATGCGTTGCTTCTATGTTGAAGCCGGTCAACAAAAAGAGCATCTCAATTTCCCAGCGACGTCGGTAAGCGAGAAACGCTGAGGTAGCGCTCGGTTGGTTGCAATGATGAGATAGTCTTGGTGAGCGAGCTTCATACCGACGAGTCTGAGCGTGCAACCGTAGACCTTATGAGCATGGCTTAGAACGTGAAGCTGACCCTCTGGAAGTTGCGCGAAGAGCGCATAACCGGACACCAGTTTTCACACAAGCTGTCTTTGCGAATGCGGATTGCAAAGGGCACGCGGCGCTTATCGAGGTAGTTAAACCAGGTCCCGCCGACAAACTCCCTATCGGCTAAGAAAAAGTCTATGTCTTGCGGCTTGATGAGTTTGAATAGGTCGTGAAGTAAGTCAATACGCTCATTGCTTGACGAGTTACCTTTTTTCTCCAGGAGTGTCCATACCAGCGGAAAGGCGACGCCCCTATGCGCCACCGCAATCACGAGAATATTGATGTCAAGCGAGCCGAAGCGCCAGTTCGTGCGGTCAACGCAGAGCGTGTAAGGTGGTGGCGGCAGCGTGCTCAAGATGAAGCGGGCAACGCTCTGTTTATCCAAGCTAACCTCACTGAAGAATCGTTTGATACGGCGATAGGAGGATTCTGGCTTGGCGTGACCTTGAAACGCTAAACTTAAACTGACCAAGTTCACGCTCTTCTCTTGAATCAGCACGAGCACCAAGGTGCTCAGGCATTTGAGTCTTGCATTATTAAGTGACAAGTGCGCAGCTAGCGTTTCTTTGAGTTGTGTTTTATGCTTGTGGAGGCTTCCTTGAGATTCTTTCACACAGTTATTCTCGTACAGGAAGCCACTTCCTTTCAATTTGTCCCGTACTTAGATTTCTTCCATAAGTATAAGCGAGTAATCTACAAAAACTATGGGCGATTACGAAGAATTTACCTGTCCAGCTTGCGGCTTTCTGACATTTGATGAACCGCCTGGTAGTTACGACATTTGTTATGTCTGTGGTTGGGAAGATGACCATGTACAGTTGAGATTTCCGACTATGGGAGGCGGAGCAAATCGAGAGAGTCTGTGCGCGTACCAGAAGAGATGGGTTGACGCAATACCGTTAGAGGTTAAAGAAACGTCAGTTGGCTTCAAAAACTTGACCTTTAAGCGTGACCCGCTATGGCGTCCTTTAGTGGTAAAGGAATGTGAACCGACAACAAAAGAACCCCGTACAGGAAGAGATTATTTCGAATCGGCAGCGGAGAACGCACCTCTTTATTACTGGCTTAAATGAAACGCTAACGTCTTACCTAAAAACGTTGGGACATCCACCACAGCAGGTACAATAAAACACGTGGCAACGGTTGAGGAATTGCGGAGCAGACTTAGACGCCCTTTGGAGCGAGAGCTTAGAAATGGCTGTCAAGATTCGGTCGTCGTGGGCGGCTTAGAGAAGCTCGTCGCCACCGTCGGCGCACCTTTTGCGGATGTGCGCAGTGTGATGAACGGCTACGGCAGCCTCACGCCGGAAGAGCGCTCGGAGAGGTTGGAGCAGGCGTTGGGGATGTTGGAGGTCGGCGCACAACCGCAAGAAGCTTCACCAAGACCCGACCCCCGACCTCCGATTAAAGAGGTTGCTAGAGACCCAAGCGAAACCCTCAGCAGCGACGACCTAGACAAAGACATCGCCGATAAGCTCATCGACTTCGGCGCACAAGCCCCTAAAAAAGCTCGCGCCAGTCGGCTTAAAAACCTACCGCGACCTCTTGTACCACTATCCCAAACGCTACGAAGACCGCCGCGTCTTGCCGACCTTTTCCGCTTTACAAGATGATGAATCGGCGACAGTCTCAGGTGTCATCACGGGACGCAAAGCGACGAAGAGCAAGCGCGGGATGACGGTAGTGCGGGCGTTCTTGGAGGACTCGCTCGGCGCAAAGCTGACGGTAGTGTGGTTTAACCAGCCGTGGTTAGAAAAGCAACTCTTCCCCGGTCAAAAGATTATCGTCTCGGGCAAGGTCAAGAAAAAGGGCAGATATGTAGACCTCGCGGCGGCGCACCACGAGATTGACGACGAGGGTGAAAGTCTCTCGACAGGGCGCATCGTGGGGCTTTACGGTACGACGCAAGGACTTTCACAGGCGTACTTGCGCCGCGCTGCCCACCGGCTTCTCGAGGCGCTGAGTATCATCCCCGATCACTTGCCGAAAAGTGTATTGGAACGCTACAACCTCATCCCTTTAGATACAGCGTTGCGTGAGATTCACCTTCCCACCGGTGAGAAACCGCTTCAAGCCGCGCTCAGACGTTTGAAATTTGATGAGTTTTTGTTTCTCGAGCTGCGCGTCCTCCTAAACCGCGACACGACCCTTTTGGGTAAAGCCTTCAAAGTCCGTAAGAACGATGTTAAGACCTTCGAGTCGAGTCTACCTTTCAAGTTCACTAAAGCTCAAAAGCGCGTATTGGACGAAATCTCAACCGACATGAAAAATCCCAAACAGATGGCGCGGCTCCTCCAAGGTGATGTCGGCTCGGGGAAAACAGCGGTGGCGGCGGCGGCGATTTACGTGGCGATTCAGAACGGCTACCAGGCGGCGCTAATGGCTCCGACGGAAATCTTAGCGCGGCAGCACTACCTCAATTTGATTCAATACCTCTACCCGTTGGGCGTCGAGAGCGACCTCTTCATCGGCTCGGCGAGTTTGCGGGAACGCAACGCAGCGCGGGACCGGCTGCGCTCGTCGCAAACGGACTTGGCAGTGGGCACGCACGCGCTCATTCAGGAGGGCGTGGACTTTCGTAACCTCGGCCTAGCCGTGATCGACGAGGAGCACCGCTTCGGCGTGGAACAGCGGCGCAAGCTTTTGGGCAACCTCCCCGACGTGCTGGTGATGAGCGCGACGCCCATCCCCCGCTCCCTCGCGCTGACCTACTACGGCGACTTAGAACTCTCCATCATCGATGAACTTCCACCGGGACGCAAAGCGATCAAGACGCGCCTGGTGAACGATTCCAAGCGCAGAGAGGTCTACCGCTTCGCGTGGGGTGAGATTCAAAAGGGGCGACAGGTCTACCTCGTTACACCGCTTATCGAGGAGAGCGAAGCCTTGGAGAACATCGTCTCGACCACGCAGATGTTCGAGGACTTGCAACAGATCATGCCGCAAGCCTGCCGTACCGAGATGCTCCACGGCAAGATGACAGGAATTGAAAAAGACGAAATCATGGAGCGCTTTCGCCGCCGCGAGTTCGACCTCTTGGTCTCGACCACAGTGATTGAGGTCGGCGTGGACATCCCCAACGCGAGTTTGATGATCATTGAAAACGCCGAACGCTTCGGACTTTCCCAGCTTCACCAATTGCGCGGGCGCGTCGGGCGGGGCGAGCATGAGAGCTTTTGCGTGCTCGTCGCCGGGGACCGCTCTAAAAAGACGCAGCACCGCTTAGGTGTGATTGAGAAGCACACCGACGGATTTGTGATTGCGGAGAAAGATTTAGAACTGCGCGGACCCGGTGAGATCCGCGGAACGCGGCAGTCGGGGATGCCTGACCTTGTGTTGGGAGATTTGGCGCAAGACGGGGACATCATCGAGAAGTCTCGAGAACTCGCCAAGAAGATGTTGGAGGCGGACCCTAAGTTGGAGGCTCCCTGGGCGCGGCGGCTGCGTGATGAGTTGCGGCGCAGGGTGGAGACGGTTGGGTTTAGAGAGGTGATTTGAATATCCTCTTTACGTGACAAAAATGACTATGAACTCTATGTCGGCTTGTTGATTATGTTCACTGAGCCGGATGGGTTACCTGATGAGATTACAGACATTCTAGGTATTGCACCTTCGGCAACGAGAAATAAAGGTGACATTGTCGGCAAAACAATTATGAAGCATAAACATAGCTTCTGGGAATTAGAGTCAGGTATTGAACGTTCTAACAGCCTATTCGATGAACACCTCTCTGCACTAGAAACTAAATTGCGTCCTGCTAAAGACAAATTTCGACTTTTACCCGAGAACCTCTATATCGAACTTTCTTGTGGTTTACTCAACTGGTCGGATGGTCACTATCCGGCACTACATCTCTCCTCAGATTCTCTCAAATTTTTTGCTTCGATTGGTGCAGAGATTGACATTGATGTTCGGTGAGAGGTTGAGCCTCGAGCCTGAGTGACAAAAGAAGCGCCATGAACCCGTTTTTGGCTTAAAATATTTCGTGGATGACTGGTATGTTTCCTCTTTTCATGACTCTGATTTTTCCTTTCATCACCCTGCTGTTAGGTTTTGCTGCGGGCAGTCTGATGAAGTCCACGGGTGGCTGGCGGCTCGTCCTTTCTATCTTTACGCCGTTCGCTTTTTATCCCTGGGGACTTCATGTAGGTTGGACGCGGAGTAGCCTAAAAAACGACGCGCAGTCCGCTTTGGTGGAATACGCACCTCAGATTACTGAGGCGCTTTCTACGTTCATGACCCTCAACCTCTTCCTCGGTGTGCTCGTTCTCATCGCAGTTCCGCTTGCGATTTGGCGAGAGCCGCTGCTGAACGCCGCTCTACCTCTGACTTTAGGGTTTCTCTACTGGCACTTTCCGCTAAGTCGTCTAACCAGCGATGTCGCAGCGATAGACTATGACCTCTTACCGATTGGGATGGCAGACATTGGCATATTGAACGCTTGGCTCTTCTGGCTCTCTTTCGCAGCGAGTGCCGGGCTCTTTGGCTACGCGCTGACGCGCTACCTCGAGCCCCACGACCTCAAGCTCTACTTACCGCTAAAATAGATCCGTGAGACTCCTCTTCCGCTTCGGCATCTTCGCCCTACTGTTCGGCTTCATCGCCGGTCTCATCGCCCGCCGCGCTCTAGGGTTGCAGCGCATTCCCGAAGTGCTGCTCGCTAGCTTGCTCCCTTGGGCGCTCCACCTCATCTACGTCTTGCGCCGCGTTATCTTGCTAGACGGGTTCGGCGTCGGCGTTATCCTCGTTGCGCTTTTAAGTGTCGGCGTCGCCACGCTACTTCTGCGCATCGCGCCGCGTTTCTACCGACCTCAACACGTGCGCGTCGCCGCCTTGCCTGTGGTGCTCGCCGCGCTGCACGGCGTTATCTTGCTCGCTTGGTCCTCTACGCTCCCCTTCGCGCTCAGCACAACGTTGGCGTCCGTCGCTTTCGTTTGGGGCACGCTCTTTTTCGGCGCGGCGCTGTGGGCGTATGCGCTGCCGTCGCCAAGGCTGCCTGGCTTTACAGAGCTGGGGCGGAGACGATAAGAAAGTTGAAAGAGAAAAGGACTGAGGACTGAGCCAAAACCTCTTTTCTCTCAGTCCCTTTGCTCTGCAAAAACTTCGTAACAGTCCTTTTTCCTCAGTCCTTCCCACTACGTTACAAAGCAAAAGATTTCACAGCCGCCTTGCGGTATCCTGGCTGCATATGGCGTATAAGGTACTCGTAACAGACACGATTCAACTCGGCGACAAAACGTATCCAGACATCGAGGTGGACTACCAAGCGGGCATCTCACGCGATGACCTCTTGGGCATCGTCGGCAATTATGACGGCGTCATTACCCGCAGCCGCACGCAGGTAGATGAAACGCTCATCAGGGCGGCAAAAAACCTCAAGGTCATCGGGCGGGGCGGCGTCGGGGTGGACAACATCGACCTCGAGGCGGCCAGCCGAAGAGGTCTACTCGTCCTCAACGCACCCGAAGCGAACAACGTCTCAGCGGCGGAACTCGCGGTGGGCTTGATGCTCTGCGCGGCTCGAGGGGTGAGCCGTTCGGACCGGCTCATTCGCAGCGGCACCTGGGACCGGAAGTTCTTAGGGCGAGAGGTCAAGGGGGCGCGGCTCGGCGTGGTGGGCCTTGGCCGCATCGGCTCGCTGGTCTCGCGGCGGGCGCAAGGGCTCGGCATGAGCGTGATGGCCTATGACCCCTACATCACCCATCAACGCGCCGATGACCTCAAGGTCAAGCTCTTCGACAACCTCCAAGAGATGTTGTCTCAGTCGGACTTTTTAACCGTCCACACACCGCTGACCGAAGAGACCACCGGGATGATCGGGGCGGCGGAACTCACCCTCATGCCCGATAAGGCGATTGTGGTGAACGCAGCGAGAGGTGGCATCATTCAGGAAGAAGCGTTGCTCGGAGCATTAGAAAGTGGCAAGCTCTTCGGGGCGGGTTTAGATGTATATGTGCTCGAGCCCCCCTCCATTGATCACCCCCTCTTAAAACGTGACGATGTCGTCCTGACTGCGCACTTGGGCGCGAACACGGCGGAGGCGCAAGCGCGCGTCGGCGCGGAGATTTTGGAGCGCACAGCCTTGGCGCTCAAAGGCGACCTCTCGAGAGGTGTCGTCAACGCCCCGGCCCTAGCGCCCGAAGTCGTCGCGGCCTTAGGACCTCATCTCAGAGTCGGTGAAGCGCTGGGCAAGATGATTGCCCAACTCGCTAAGGGGCGCGTGCGCGAACTGCAAATCGAGTTTTCAGGGACCTTTCCCCTAGACCCTGATCCCATCGCGGTAGCGGCGACGAAGGGGTATTTAGAGCCTATCTTGGACGAGCCGCCCAACTACATCAACGCGCCCTCGATTGCCAAAGAGCGCGACATCCGCGTCTCCAAAGTGACCGCCTCGCGCAGCCGCGGCTACACGAGCCACGTGATGGTGAGCGCCATAACGAACGGAGAGAGCGTCAGTGTCGGCGGCACGGTCTTGGGCACAGACCCGCGCATCGTCTCGGTGGACGGCTTCCCGATTGAGCTTCGCCCCGAGGGAACCATGCTGATCTGCACCAACTATGACCGCCCTGGGGCAGTCGGCAAGGTCGGCACGGTCTTGGGCGACGCGGGCGTGAACATCTCGGGGATGCAGCTCTCGAGGGTCGGTGAGGACGGCTTAGCGCTGTTTGTCCTGACGCTCGACCATGCGCCCTCCGAAGAGGTCTTGGAGGTGCTGCGGAGCCTGCCGAACGTGCTGCGGAGTTTAAGCGTCGTAAGGCTTTAGGCTTTGCTACACTGAAGAGGTGAAAGAGGAAAGACGATGCTAACCGACTATCTACGCGCCGCGCTTCACCACGCTCACTATGAGATTTTGCCGGATGACGGCAGTTTTTACGGTGAAATCGAGGGTTTTGGGGGCGTCTACGCCAACGCTGAGACGCTCGAGGCTTGCCGTGAAGAGTTAGCAGAAGTGTTGGAAGAGTGGCTTCTCTTCCGCGTCTCACGTGGTCTTTCATTACCCGTTGTTGACGGTCTCTCGATTACTATTCCGAAGGTCGCGTAATTCCGCCCTTCGGACCCCTAAAGCGCCGCGACCTTATCCGTGCTCTACGCGATTACGGTTTTGACGGCCCTTACTCTGGCGGAAAGCATCAGTTCCTGGTTAGGGAAAGCGTCACCCTTCGCATTCCCAACCCCCATCAAAGCGACATCAGCAGAGACTTGCTTATCCGCCTCCTAAAGCAAGCAGGTATTGACCGAGAAACTTGGGAATCGCTCTAAGCCTTTTTAAACGGAGACCTAACATGTACAAACCCCGCCTTCTCGCCCCCGGCCCCGTCGAAGTCCCACCGCAAGTCCTAGCCGCCAGCGCCCAGCCGATGATTCACCACCGCACAGAGGTGTTCAAGCAGCTTTTTGTAGAGGTGCGTGAAAAGTTGGCGCAAGTGGCGCAGGTGCCCGGTGAAGACGTGCTGATCTTAGCGGGCAGCGGCACGGCGGGCTTTGAAGCGGGACTACTCGCCTGCGTACCGAGAGGTCGTAAGGTCATCGGCCTCAACGCGGGTAAGTTCGGTGAGCGGTGGGTCAAGTTGGCGCGGCACTACGGCTATGAGGTGGTAGAGATGAGCCTCGAGTGGGGCCGCGTCGCTCAGCCTGAAGAGGTCCGTAAACTCTTAAAAGCGCACCCCGACACCGCCGCCGTGATGACCACGCACTCGGAAACCTCGACGGGTGCGCTGCACGACGTTGAAGGGATGTCTCGAGTCATCCAAGAGGTCACGCCTGACGCCCTTTTCCTCGTAGATTGCGTGACGAGTTTAGGTGTAGCGGAGCTTAAACCCAAAGAATGGAAACTCGACGGTATCTTCTCCGGGAGTCAAAAAGGTCTGATGACTCCGCCCGGACTCGCCTTCGCGTGGCTCTCCGAGCGGGCGTGGACAAGAGGTGAAGAGAAAGGTGACTTTACGCCGACCTTTTACTTAGATTTGCACAAAGAGCGCAAGAGCCAGCAAAAAGGCCAGACTGCGTACACGCCCGCCGTGAGCCTCGTATATGGGTTAGATATAGCGCTGGATATGCTTTTAGAAGAGGGTGTCGAAAACGTCTGGACGCGGCGCGAAAGGATGAACAGGGCGATCCTCGAGGCTGCGAAAGTTTTAGATTGCTGCGCTTACGCCGAGCGCGTCAGCCCGGCAGTTGCGGCGCTCCGTGCGCCCGAAGAGGTTGACGCGCCCGCCATCGTCAAAGGGTTTGCCGAAAGAGGTGTGCGCATCGCTGGCGGACAAGACCACGCTAAACCTATCCTCTTTCGTCCATCGGTGATGGGCTACGCTGACCCCTATGACGCGGTAACGGTCGTGGCGGTTTTAGAGGATGTGCTGCGCGAGTTGGGGCGAGAGGTTCCTTATGGTCAGGCGGTTGGGCAGGCGCTCCGCGTGCTGTCTGAGTAGTGAACCTCTTGCTTATCCGCCATGCGGAGACGAAGCAAGACCCAGATAGTCCCTCTCGAAAGTGGCACTTGACCGAGCGTGCTTACACAGCTTGCGAAGATTTAGCAAAGAGGTTGAGAGAACGCAATCTCAGCCGCATCATCACCAGCGAAGAGGTTAAGGCGAAAGAGACGGGGCGCGTTTTAGCTGGACATCTCGGTATTCCCTGGAGTACTGCACCGAATCTGCACGAACATGAGCGAACGGGCGTTCCTTATATGGAGCAAGAGGTGTGGTTGGAGCGGCTCGAGTCTTTCTTCAAAAACCCAGATGATTTCATTCTTGCAACGAAACAGGTACACAGGCCCGCCAGCGGTTTGACAGGGCGGTGAGGGAAGTGCTGAAGAATTATCCAGATGAACCTCTCGCTATCGTTGCGCACGCTTCGGTGATGTCGCTCTTTGTGGCGCGTTACAACGAGGTGGATGTGCTTGCGTTCTGGCAAGGTTTGGAGATGCCTGACGTGGTTGAACTTTCTGTGCCAAATTTAGTTCAAAAAACTATAGGCAGATTAGCGATACACCGTAACCTCAAACAACACGCAGGGTCAGACAAAGTTTTACGGAGTGAAAGTCTGTACAGTTTGAACGAAACAAAATAGTATAGTGATAAATTTCACTGAACAGTGGCGTTCTGTTACTGCTATACTCTTTCAACTTACAACATGACTGACAGCAACTTCGACCTCTATGCCGCGTTGAATGAAAGATACAATTATCAAGCTCTTGTTCCTGCAGAGTTCGAGGGTATGGTAATCATCTGGCTATACAGAGAGATTCAAGCAGGTGATATAGATAAAAGTTTTACCTACGCTAATATGAAAGAAGCGATACGAGAAGTGGCTTTATCGTTACACAAAGAGCAACTTCCTCATACCGAAAGTATTCTCAAGTCTCTAATGCACTATTTTATAGAGCGTCCGCATGGAACTATTGAACGCTATAATCTCACGGAGTACGCAGAGAGGTTTGTCAAGCTCATCGAAGGAAAGCTGAATAGTCCACATAAGAACTTTCCTTTGATGGAAAGTTTTGAACGGTACGCGCAGTTCAAAGCTGAAGAGATTCAGAGCATTGAGGATTTTGAAAGCTGGTTCGAACAGGGGTTTCGTAGCGCCGCGAGACAAACCGCCCTCGAGCATTTAGAAGCGCTGAAAGACGATGTCAAAGCTGCTATACGTAGCTTAAAAAGCATTTTGGATTACCAAGAGAAGGATGCCGTTGATATGGCGCTCGAGTTCACCTCTATATTTGGGACGCTTGGAAAGAGGGTGGACGAGATAAGAGAAGTTCTTATTTTAGGTAGCGATATAAGCCAGGAGGTTCAAAAGGTTCTTGATACTTTTGGTGAGCGCCTTGATTACTATCAGAGCGCCGGGGTTGAAGAGAATCAAAAACTCGCCATCTTGCAAGAGGAATACCAGAAAGCAGCCGATATCAACGCGGAAGTTGTACGTTTTTTTGAGCTTGTCGACGAGAAGTTGAACTTGGTCAATAGCCAGATGATCTTCGCTAGCGCCAAGCTGAACGAGCTACCAGAACACTTCAGGTATCAGTCAAAACTCAAAATCAACCTGAAGAAGTTTCTGAGCTTGGTTCTAAACGAAGGGGATTACTCTAAGGATGGACCTGTTTTGCCAACCTCTTTCCCTCTGAAAGAGATTCCGTACGAAAGAACTAAGTTTATCGAAGTTCCCTACTACGACACTTTTGCCAAACCTCCGAACACAATGATTCAGCCGCGCCGTAATCATGAATACGAAAGGCAAGAAAGGCGCAAGCTTGAGAAGTCATTGAGGCGTCAAGAGCGAACAGCACAGTGGGTCAAACACTATAAAGCAATGCTCGTGCGAGATAAAATACTTGATTTTACGACACACTTTTATGAGATTTTAGAAGTAGAAGGAGAGGCTGACATCGCTTTGCAGGTAGGTTTCGAGCTATTTCAATTTGCCGAGAGCAAGCCTGAATGCATCATCACAGTTAGCAAACCTCTCGCACGAGAGCTTCAAAGTAGGGAGATTTTGACATGGAACATGGGAATACACTTAACAGAGTGAACCCTTACGCCTTCCTAGAACAGGAAGATGTACAACGGTACTTCGCTACGCTCAACTTAGCACTGCTTAGCGGTAGGCACGTTCAGAGGCTCGACACCGATATATTTCACCTCTTGAGCGATTATCTCGACGAATTTCGCTACTACTACAAATTCCTATATGGACTACATATTGAGAAAAATGTGCTGGACGATGTTGTCTACTATTACTTGGATTTCCTCGAGGGTCACAAGGGGAAAATGTCAGAGCGCATCAGGCAGCTTACGCACAATGAGACAATCATAGGCATTATGCTCCTCAATATGTACTACGACAGGTACTTCGACGTTTCCAAGGACATTTATTGGTCAGATATTGAGAACGAGATTGTAGAGAGTGAGAATAGCGAGCAGTACGAGAAGCTCTTGTTCGGTGGCGTAAGGTCAAGCTATACAGATAACGAGTGGAGCCAAAAGGCAAAAAAGCGTTTCAAAGATGCGATCAAGATATTTGACAAATTGGGCTGGGTGGAGAGAAAATCCCACATCCATTCAGAAGATATACACTTTTCTATTAGCCCAAGCATCAACCGATTAGCGAAACTCTATAAAAGCGAACTCGAGCATTTTGATGCGTTCGTTGAGAGTTATAGGCATCAGGAATGACCTATCCACGTATCTTTTCGCTCTCCACAGTCGGTGTTCTCAGACACTACAGACAGGATTACCTCATTCACCATGCGCGGACGGATTTTACAGGTAGTAATGGCGTGGGTAAATCCGTCATCGCTGACCTCTTGCAAATCATCTTCGTCCCCGACTATAAGTTGATAAAGTTTGGAACCGATGGCTTGAACCATAGCCTCCGTCAACCCGAACGATTACCTCATAATGTGAGAGAAGCCTACGCATTCTTAAATATCGAGGTTGAAGAAGGCGCTTTTATAACCGTGGGAACTTGCATTCCAAATAACAAAGGTAGACCCATTACACCTTTCTTGATTCTAAAAGACGCTGATCAGAACAAAAGATTAGGCGAATTAGCCTATACGAAAGAGCAACTTCCTCTGCATTCTTATTTTATCAAGAATGAGATGCTGCTTTCTTTGCAAGATTTGGCGAAGCGGTTGCGAGATGAACATCACCTGTACTTGAGCTTCTATGAAACGAAGGAAAAGAAAAATGAGCTGTTCTCTTTTCTATATCGCAAAGAGATATTGCCCATTAACCTAAGCATAGAGGATAACTTAAAAGCGTTTGCCAAAGTGATTCAGTCTTTTTCTAAGGCGAAAACGTTGGACGTTGATAACTCAAAAAGCCTTAAAGCCTTTCTCTTCGAAGATGAAGCCTCGTATGACAAGACCTTTCGAACTCATAGAAATGACTTACAAAAGTTGCTCCGCGACTATCAAGACCTTGAAGCGTATATTGACAACCTCGAGCAGAAACAGAAACATCTCACAGAGTTGGAAGACAAAGAAGAAAAGATGAAGAGGGCTCAAGAACAGCTTTTAGTTGCTGAGGTTAACTTTGCATTTCAGTCGACACAAGTTGCGGAAGGGAAAAGCGAGCAGGCAGGGAGAAGATTAGAAGAATATAGAGAGGAAAGAGGTTTTTTAGAACGTCGAAAAGATAAACTCGATAGGCTTGTCAATTTGAGTGAGAAGCGACTCAAGGCGTATCAAGAAGGGGTAACAGCTTTAGTTCAATACTCTTATGAATACGAAAAGCTGGAAGAGGTGCAAAGCAAGATTTCTCGGTTCGTTGAAGCCCAAGCCCCCAACATCGACGAACTTGCTGGACATAAAGTCGATTTAGACCAACTTGACGATAGAGAGATACTGAGACGAATCGCTGAGTTTAAGCCCGTGTATGAGCAGTACGGCTCACTACAGACGATAGAAAATATGTACCGAGAGCAAACTGAGCTAATTGAGCGTCAGAAACGAGATTTACATAGCAAAACTGAACATCTGAGTAGCTTGATTGAGTTGCTGACTGAAGAAAGCGACAAAGATTTACTTGCTAAAGTCGTGGAGCGCAAAGAGGTTCTATCTCCGAATCAAGAAACAGCGCTTTTTCATCTTTTGGATGTTCATTGGCAAAAACCTGCTGAGGCACAAAGCGGTTCCAGATATGTCCAAAGTCTGGATTTTCTCCAGGATGAAAACATTCAATACGATGAGCACAATGGAGGAGTTTGGCTCGATTTAGGTCAAATAAAGGAATTCGCTCTTCACCGCGATGAGCAACAAATTTTTGATGACCCCGAACGTTTTGAGCAAATGTTGAAGAGAACAGTTGAAGAATTCCAAGATCAACTAAAGACGAAAAGAACGCTTTGGGAGGAGCTTGAGAAGTTTCAGCAAAACCAGGATTTTAACTTACCGTTTCTACAACTTGATCAGCGTCTGCGAAACAGTACTGACTTAGAAGATTTGAAGAAAACAGCGTTAATCATTCAAAATTTAGATAACAAAATAGCCTCACTCGAGCTTCGGCGACAAGAACACACGCGAGTATTATTCAATTTGAGCAGGGAAATTCCGTTTCCAGTCCGAAACGGCGACCTTGAACAGCAAATTGCCAAAAGGAAAAATGGATTAGGCAAGATGCGTCAGCGCAGTACTAAACTAATTAAGTTGCAAGGGGGAGAAGAGGGTAGAGCAAAATCTTTAGGCGAGCTTATTCCTCAACTCGAGCGAGAGGTAAGCGACAATAAACGGAACCACCGCGAAAAACTTTTATCGTATAACGAAAAAGATTTGGAAGCTCGTAAGCTTGGCGTACAGATTGAACTGGCAGCGCAAAAAAGTATAACATCCAGCGATGTGGAAGCTTCTAAGGAAAATTTTAGAGAAGCACAGACTGCGTATAACACTGAATATCGTTTAATGACGAAGCTTTTTTCAGAAGCGGCGGACGAAAGCAATCCCGAGATCAACGAACAGGTTGATAGTGAACGCTACGAATTTTCCATACTCGAGAAGGTTCTACTCGGACCCAAAATCAAACATAGAGACAATATCGCTGAAGCCTTGCGAGAAAGTAACCGCAAACGTATAGATATAGCCAGCAATATTCACACCGCCATGTTGAAGATTTTCTCCCAAACACAAAGAGGGTACAACGACCACCTCAACACTGTCAGAGGACTTAACAGCTTCTTTCGAGGACACAAAATTAGCAACAAATACTTTTTCAGCATCGCTTTTAGTCCCAATCCTGTTTTCGATATCGAGTGGATAGACGAACTCCGCTCAAAGCTGAGAAGCGTTCACCAACCCGGCGGTCTCCCCTTCGGCGATTCAGTAGAGACGTTCGTTGAAGACTTCTTCAAGAGCGTTAGCAACTATAAACATAACGTCGACGTCTACACACTTCTAAGCCCAAAAGCGTACTTCGATTTGCAGGTAAGCCTCAAAGACGAAGATGGCAAGGATTATCCTGGCAGCACCGGGGAAGCGTACTCCGCTATTGTCTTACTCGGTATTGGACGCTTATCTAAGGTTCAAAAAGCGGAAAGAAAAGGGCTGAGATTCATTATCCTAGAAGAAATGGCTAACTTGGATAAAACCAACTTCAATAGCTTTCCTGAGATTGCTCGAGATTTTGGATACCAGATCATCACGATGACGCCCGAACCTTACGGCTCCAACTCTGAGGAAGGCTGGTATCTGCATCACTTAATTGAACACCCAGATTTTTCAGACATCAACAATGAGCCGCTGAGCTATTATAAAACCAATGAGCACAATGAAGACCTAAAAACGTACCTGGCAGCTTTAGAGCGGTGAATTGGATCGTCCTCAGGTCGCTCAATGAGCTTTATATCCGTGGAAAGGTTCCCGTCAAAGTAGCTTTAGCCAAAGACCCTCAAGTGCAACATTTACTCAACCATACGAAAGAGCTATGTGAGTTCTCGGCTCTTTATATCAAAGGAGATGGGTTCGATGAATACTACGAGCGCACCCACCGAGAGAATTACAGAAGGTATCTCGATTTTCTCCGCCGAAATGATTTTTTGAAGCCACAACTTCGCTTCGAGGAAGCTGATATTCGCATTTTGATGGAAATAGAGAAGAATATGCATAATGGTAATCTTCTCGAGATAAGAGAGCAGATAATAGCAGCGCAAGAGAGCGTGAGGGGCGTATCTCTGATGTTTTTCAAGAATGAAAAATATCTACCTGGCAAAGAAGCCTTAACTAACGCCGTGAAATACTTATTGGATATTGAAGAGTTGGCAGATGATAGAGATCAGCAGTACAGATATGTGTTGGACTGTGAAAATCCTAAACTTATTGTTCTATGCGAAAACCTTGATTTTCTAAAACGTCCGAATATTCCGAGGACGCATCAAATTGAGCTTTGGTACGCAGGTGGCAAAAATATCGCTAAGCTGGACTATGTAACGACGAGGGGTTTGCCTATCTACTACTCTTGCGACTGGGACTATGATGGGCTCAAGATTTTTGAAGCCGTCAAGAAAAAAATCCCAGAGATTGCAATGCTATACCCGAACGGCGAACCTCGAAGTATAGAAAAAACTGAGCATAAAAGTCTCTGGAAGCGGGTAGACGACTTAGATTACCTCTCGGGAATAGATAAAAGCTTGTTCGATAAACGAGAAATAGAACTCATTCAATCTTTAATCGAGAGTAATCAATGGATTATTGAAGAATCCAACGGCTTGTTGGGTATGGTCAATAAGTGTTTTCCTATCGCGGATGAAAATAAGGAAGAGACAACCTGATATTTCTCGTGAATTACGACGCTCCTCTGACAATCACCCTTCAGAGTGCACTATGGCAGACATAAACAGCAAAGCATAGGACAAGGCAGAAAAATCCATCGTCCAATCACTCAAGGGAATGTAAAACGTCCTCAAAATGCCGCCCTAAGAGGCGGAGCGACAAGAGGCGCTCGAGCCCACACACCTCTAAAAGCACGCCTCAGCTACTGTACGTACACACAAACACCTGCGAGAAGTCGCTACGCGCTAGGTCGCCCTTGTGGATGACGTAATACAAGTCGCCTGCGTCACTCCACTGCATATCGCCCCGACTTTTGACAGTGAGCAAGACGAGGTAATCCGCCGGGTCGCCGCCCTGCGCGAGCGCCGCCTCCGTTTGAGGTAGTTCGTGCTGTGAGAAGCCGTAGTCGCCTACAAGGTGGTCGAAGCTCGAGCCGACATCCTCCAAGCGAATGTCCATATCATCAAGCGCGTCGTCATCTAAGTTGTCGTCCGTCAGCCCCGCAGCTTGCAGGGCCTCTCGGAAGAGGTACGTGTTGAGGCTGAGCGGGTAGAAAGGGGGCAGTCCCAGGGTCGCTTCAGCCTCAGCGTCGTAACCCGTGTAGGCGTACCCTTCGCCGGTGGACGAATAGGCTTCGAAGAAATCTTCGTCCGTCAGCTCAAAGCGCGTACCGCTACGCAACTCAGCAAGCTCAACGTCGTGGTAGAGAACGATTCCTGGTCGGTAGCGTTCGGCGTCGTTGTAGAGGTCGTGAAAGGTCGAGAGGAAGAAGTAGAGGTAGCCTGTGCGCGGTAAGTACTGCTGCAACGGCGCGAGCGCCGCGCAACCCAGTTGCGCGATGAATTCGTAGGCGTATCCATCGGCAGGTTGCTCCTCCTGCGTCCACGACGCCCTGAAGCGCGGATACGCCTCTCCCGCAGGCAGGTCGGGCAAGCCGCCGAAGCGGTGAACGCCCAGGCTCGAGTAGTCTGTAGGTATACCCTCCTGGTGAAAACCCACCGCCGCTTGCGCCGTGAGACGTACAAAGGTCTGAATCGCAGGGTCAGCTTCTGAGTCGCTGAGTAGCTGCTCGAGCACCGCACCACGTGCGGGGTCGTTATTTACTCCGTAGTGCGCCGGGTCGTAGTCACCGCCGCCGCTCGCGACGGGTTTGGGTGCGAGTTGCTGCCGAATAGCTAGGTCTATCTCGAGGTGTTCTATGCGCTTGATCCCCGTAGAAAGGGATTTGAGGGGGTTGTTATTGAGGTTGAGGCGCGTAAGTTCTGGGCAGCCCTGTAGCAGACTCGCAGGTAAAGTTTGGAGCTTGTTGTGTGCTAACTGCAACGTCTCGAGGGCGGGGAGGTTGATGACTGACGGTAACGCAGTGAGCTGATTCTGTGAGAGCGTAAGGTATTTGAGCTTGGGAAGCCTCCACAACCCGGCAGGGGTATCGGTGAGCTGGCACGCATGAACGGCAACGTTCTCGAGGTTCTCCAACGCGCCGATACTTTCAGGTAGACGGCGCAGCTTGCAACCCTGAACGAGCAGACCGCGCAACTCGCGCAGTTCGCCTATCCAATCGGGCAACGCGCGCAAGTTGCCGTATGAATTCATGTGGCGGTAGGCCAGGCGCAGGTACTCCAGCCCGGTGAACCGCCGCACCCAGTCGGGCAACTCGGGGATGTTGACGCGCTCGGTGTCCAGCTTGCGCACGCGCTCGGGCGGCGCGCCTGCTACCTCCTCGAGGCTGGTGTAGCGGTAGTGCTCAAGCACCAAACTGTCCGCGTCTAGGAGCACCGTCGCCGTCAACTCGAAGCTGCGCTGCTTAGCGTAACTGGCGTACATGCTGCCTGCAAAACGAACCTCATCGCCGCTGAATTCCACCGTGCCGTTAAAGCGCAGGTTGCCGTCGACACCCTGCACGTCGCAGTACTTGTGTATGTGCGGCTCTTTACCGTCCTTGATGTCGAACGTGCCCCTCGGCGCTGCCGGATCGTGCAACACGCCTAGCGCACCGAAGCGCAACTCGACCCCTCCTGCGCCTTCATCGCTCGGTTCGGTCCAGTCATAGAGCAATCCTGCCTTTTGCGCGGCGATAAAGTCCGTTTGCGAGAGCTGCGCCCGTAGGGTCACAAGCAGCTCGCCCGTTAGCTCAGCGACCCTGACACCGCTAGCCTCAGCCGAGTCGTCAACGTACCAGTCATATGGACCGAGCTTAAACATGAACGTTGACCAAGCCAAAGTTGTTACTCGGCGTTGTATGTCGGTTTCGACAAAGAAAGACCAACCGATATTGGATACACGCAGTAGTTTTCGTCAGGGGGTCGCGCATTGACGCACAGTGTACAATATCTTGGACCTAACGCTCTTTCTGGAGTGGCTGCAACAGCTCTGACAATTGCCCTTTAAGCTAACCTATGGGAGATACCTCAACACAAATTAAAGCCAAAGCGGATGAATCTGTCGTTCAGTCGCTCAAAAGCGCGCAGGGCACCCTCGAGCTACCCCCCCAAAAAGCGGAGCGACAAGAAGCCCTCGTAACGGGCGATGCACCTCTCGCTAAAGACCGCGTTACGTTAGAGCAAGTACGCGAGCACCCTCATGTGCAGCACTATATTCGCGCGGCTAACCGCCACCTCAAGCTACTTGGTTTTACCGAGCACGGCGAGCGGCACGTCAAGTTAGTGAGTAGCATCGCCAGCAACGTGCTGAGTCATCTGAGTTTCTCAGAGCGGCAGGTCGAACTCGCGGCGATTGCGGGGTTCCTCCACGACATCGGCAACGTGGTGAACCGCAGTGCGCACGGGCAAATTGGGGCGCTTATGGCGAAGGATATCCTGCTGGACTTGGGCATGGACATAGGCGAAATTGCGCTGATTATGGGAGCCATCGGCAACCATGAGGAGGCGAGAGGTCACGCGACGAGCCCCATCGCGGCGGCGCTCATTTTGGCGGATAAGGCGGACGTGCACCGCTCGAGGGTCCAAGACCCTAACACAGACTCAAACTTCGACATCCACGACAGGGTCAATTACGCCGTGACAGAATCATTTTTGCGTGTGGAGCCGGATAAATGCCGCATCACGTTGGAACTCGCTATAGACACCAACATCGCCTCGGTGATGGACTACTTCGAAATTTCGCTGGCTCGCATGGTCATGTGCCGCACTGCTTCGGAGTTTTTGGGCTGCATGTTTCGGTTGGATGTGAACGAACAGCACCTGATGTAACTGACACTCTCATGACAAACTTAGCTCCACATTTTAGACTCATGTACTGCGTGGCTCTTCGGAGAGTGACACTTTAGACCGATACGTTCGGTAGCTGTAGGCGTGGCTAGCCTACCCACGCAGATTTACCAGCAGGTATCATCTGGTCACAAACACTCTTAGCGGATAAAGTGCCTCTGAGCAACGACGCTAGAAGATGATAGCTGCGTGACACAATATCAGCAGAAATTTCTCTAATTTTCCACCAACATGCTAGATTCCCAATATTTGTGCAACCTTTACGCCGCATCCTGCAAAAGCTGAAACAACCCTAAAAACCGAAACATCGCCGCCAGCGCGCCCACGAAGAGAAGCTGTAGCGCCGCCGCCGCCAGACCTCTTGGCAGCGCCGTCCCTAGAATTGAGGCGTACGCCATCGAGGTGCAGAAAAACGCGATGCTAAGTCCAAAGAGCGCGAGCAGCGAACCAAAGGTGTAAAAAATCGCGCCCACCGTCGCCCCGACGAGCGCCCGCGCGAAGCTGCGGTGCGGCGCTTGGAGGATAACAGCGGCAAGCTGCAACGCGCCTACCGCAATCGCCAAAAAGAAGAGGACGATGAGCAAGAAGAGTTGCGGGCTGAAGGGGGGTTCGGTAACGGACACGGCTTCATCTTACGAAGAGACAGCGCCACAAAAAAGAGGTCAGCACCTAAGCGCCAACCTCTTCTCAATTCAGATTTGGCTTAGCTGCTGTAGGTTTCGGCTTGCTCCTGCTGCCCCTGCTGATCGGCAGCTCGGACCTGCTTCATCGCGGCGGCGACCTTCGCGACGCGGCTGCCTAAGTTGCGCGCGCCCGTCAGTTCGTCTTCGGTAGGCTGGCGCGAGCCGTCGCCGCCCGCAAGCGTGGTAGGACCGTAGGGCGTGCCGCCAACGCCTTCGGTCGTCATCATCTGCGGATTCTGGCCGTAGGGCGTGCCGACGAAGACCATGCCGAGGTGCAAGAAGGGCACCAAGCTCGTGATGATGGTGGTCTCTTGGCCGCCGTGAATTGTCGCGGTAGAGACGAAGATGCCCGTCGCTTTATCCTCTAGTTCGCCGTTCTGCCATAACGACCCGGTGGTGTCCAGAAACTGCTTCATCTGCGCAGTCATGTTGCCGTAGCGCGTGGGCGTGCCCCAGATGATGCCGTCGGCCCATCTGAGGTCGTCGTGGGTCACTTCGGGGTGCTCAGACATCGTCTCTTGCGCTTGGTTGTAGGCGTCCACGCCCGACATGGCTTGGCGGGCTTGCTCTAGCTCGGGGATACGCGCTAGCTTAACCTCGGTGTCCGAGACGCCGTTTGCGCCCTCATGAACGGCTTGCGCCATTTGGTAGGTGTGGCCGAAGGTGCTGTAAAATGGGATAAGGACGTTCGTCGGCATGGTGTGACCTCCTGAGTAAATGAGACTTACGTGGGTACATCTGACTTGCTTCAACCATAATATAGAGTACTATAAATTGTCAACTACTCCAGCTTACAAAGCTTATGTGTTATGATGGTAGTAGAGATGGCTAAACACGACTTTTGCCCCGTCTACGAATCCATCAACCTCTTGCAGGAGAAGTGGACACTTCACATTGTGCGCTCGCTCTTACAGGGGGCGAAGGGTTTTAACGAGTTAGGTCGGGACATCGGCGGGTGCAACCCCACGACGCTGACGCAGCGGCTGGAGCGGCTCGAGGCTGCCGGCGTCCTCGAAAAGCGCGTCCAGTCCACCATGCCCCCGCGCACCTCTTACCGCTTGAGCGAAGCAGGTCTCGCCCTGCAAAACGTCATTGATGCGGTTGACGCTTGGGGACAGCAACACTTAGAGAATCTAAAACAGAGCGCGTAGCGTAACCGCGCGAACACTACAGGTCTAAAAAATCAAGTGTAGAGAACCAGGTCTCAAAAACCTTCCATCACAGCCTTTGATAGCCCGTTCGTAAGTCGGCGTTAGCGAACGCTCAGGCGCGGCGTTTATAGTGGACCCTATGAAGTTCTTACGCCTGCTGTTCGTCCGCCTACTTCTTGCTCTCAGCATGGGTCTACTCTTGGGCGCTCACGCCGCTACGTATCCTTTAGGAAACCTGCAACCCGGACAAACGGGCTACGCAGTCACGGCGGGCGCGGGAAACGTCTTAGAGCGCTTCCCGGTCGAGATTCTGGCCTTGCAATATGATGTGGGCACGGGCTTTCCGCTGGTGCTCGTTCGGGCAAGTGGTGAGTTTATCGAGCGTTCAGGCGGCATTGCGGCGGGGATGAGCGGAAGCCCGGTCTACTTGCCTCTGGACGGTGAGGACGCGCTTTTAGGCGCGATTGGCTTTACCTTTCCGAATAGCGAGGTGGGTTTGGGGCTCGTCACGCCGATAGAGACGATGCGCCGCGCTGAGCCGGGTGTGCAAGCGGAGGCGTCTGCCAATTCGCCCGAACCCTTTGGACCTGAACCTTTTGGACCTGAACCTTTTGGAAACGCACGTGCTTTAGAGGACGCCGTGAGCGTGCGCACGCCGCTTCTCATGGCGGGGCTTTCTGAACGGGCGTCGCAGCCTTTAGAAGCCCTTTTCAAGAGCGGGCAAACCTCGCTTTTACCCGTGCAAAGCGGCGGAAGCTGGACGGAGCAAGGCGCACAAGATGAGGCGTATTCCTTGGAACCGGGCAGCGCCGTGAGCGTCCAACTGGTACGCGGCGACATCACGATTGGCGCAGTCGGCACGGTCACGCTCATCGAAGACGGCAAACTGTGGGCCTTTGGGCATCCGCTTCTAGGACAAGGTGGTGTTTCCCTTGCTCTCGCGCCCGCCTACGTCTCCTATATCGTGCCGAGCGACACCGTACCCTTCAAGCTCGCGGACAATGGGCGGCGCATTTTGGGAGCCATCACGCAAGACCGCCCTTACGCGATTAGTGGCTTAGTCGGAGAACAACCCGACTTCATCCCGGTGACGCTGACCTTGAATGGTGACGCGGGCAGCGTCACGAAGCGCTTCGAAGTCACGAGCGACGAGCGCTTCTACGCTCCTCTTTTGGCGGCGGCGAGCATGCAAGCCTTCGATGAGGTTTTGGAGCAGGTCAGCGAAGGCACAGCGGACCTCGCTTGGGAAATCTCTTTAGCAGGCGGCGAAACCGTGCGCGTCTTGGAGCAAATCAGCGACCCCGCCGACATTGCGGCGGCGAGCGCGGGCCTAGCGGCGCAACCTCTCGCGCTGCTCGCTGAGAACGTCTTCGAAGACCCGCGCATCGAGCGCGTCAATCTGACGGTCAGCTATGAGACGGAGGAGCGTTACGCGGACATCGTCGAGGTGGTGCGCGAAGGCGAGGGAGAGGTCGTGCCGGGCGAGCTGGTCACAGCGTATGTGCGCTTGCAGCCTTACCGCGCCGAAGCTGAAGTAGAAACGCTCCGCATCCCCTTACCCGAAACGCTGTCCGGGACGGTTGACCTCACAGTGAGGGGGGGCTTAGAGCCTAGCGAAGCAAGCGGTGACGGCGACCCCTTGCTCTCCTTCGACGAACTTTTAGAAGCCTTGCGCCAGAACGACCAGTCGAGCGAACTCATCGTCGAGGCGTACGTTGAGAATGAACTCAGAGAGCTTTCACGCCTCGCGCTGCCCTATCCGGTGCGCGGCAACGAAATCCTCACGGTGGAGATAGCAGGCGAAGAGGACGAGATGAGCGGCGGGAGTGGAGGCGCAGCCGAGGGTGAAGACGCCGCCGAGAGCGACGAAGAACCCGACGAGCCGCCCGTGGAGGATGACCCGGCGCTCGAGCCCGACCCCTTCCCTAATGAGCCTGGTGAGGGTCCGGACAACGATTCACGCTAAAGGGTTGTCGTTTAGCAAAGAACCGGAGTAGCTGTTTGAGCAACTCCGGATCTCCTTTGTGGCACTCTTTTTGTGGTGGGCGATGACGGGCTCGAACCGCCGACATCCTCCTTGTAAGGGGCGAGGCGCTTGTCCCGAGACATTCCGCGTTGTTCTATCACATTGCGTTTCATGCATTACCATAGCACTTCCACGCTTCGCTGCACCAACTGACTGTGTCTATTTCTTCTCGCATCCGCTCGCACGTTTCATTGCTGTAGCAATGAAACGTGGAAACGCTACCAATAGCAGTTCCACAACTTATTGAGACAGGACGCCGCAGGAATCATCTCATAACGTGCTAGTTATCGTTCATCCCCGAAAGGGGCCGCAGTTTGCTGCCTGCAACGCTGCTTTGTAGACCGAGAGTGTCTCTAACCAGATGAACTTAGTATAGCGTTGTCAAGCCCCCTTCCATCTCTGTGGGTGCTGCTTTGTCGCTTGCAGCATAAAACGGAAGAGTTCTCTGGCGAGATAGGTCTTGAGACATCTAAGGGCAGCGCGGCGGGTCTTACCTTGCTGCTGTTTCTTGTCGAGATAGGCTCTTGTTGGTTCGCTATGGCGCAGACGAACTTGAACGATCATGTAAAAGGTGCGGTTGAGCCGACGGTTGCCGCCGATGTTGAGTTGCCTTCGCTTCTGTCCCCCCGAGGAGCGCTCGACTGGGGCACAACCCGAGTACATGGCAAAGGCGTGTTGGGAACGAAAGCGCCGGGTATCACCCGCTTCAGCAAGTAGCGTGGCGGCGTGAACGACGCCGATGCCAAAGACCTCTAAGAGTTCAGGCATCAACTCGTCAACGAGGGTTTTCAGCGCTGTTTCAAGTTCTTTAATTTGCTCTTTAAGCACCGCAACAACGGCTTCAACAGCAGCGCGAGCGGTAGGCAATTCGAGATTCGCTAAGCTCAGCTTGTGCGCTGTAAGCTGTTTGGCTAGCGCTTCTCGGGTGCGCGTGAGGTGTTTGAGGTCTTCAACCGCTTGCCGAGGTGCAAAAGAAGACAGCTCAGGATTTGCAAGCGCGACTCTGGCAACGTTTTCAGCATCGACTTCGTCACTCTTCTTTCGTCCTCTTTTGCTGCGGTACTGACTCGTCAGACTTGGACTAATGTCCACAACCTTATGATCCTGCCCGAGCAACGCTTGACTCAACGTCCGAGCAAAAGGATTGTTTGCCCCTTCAACAGCACACCGCTGAACGTCATAGCGCTTTATCCAGTGCTCCAAAGTCGCCAAGCCCTCAGCCGTATTCGTAACGGTGCAGTGACCTAATACCTTGCCCTGCTTATTTAATGCCGCTGCTGTGTGGCTCCCTGGATGAGGGTCTATGCCTAAAGGAGCCTTCAGCGAGAGGTATCATCTTTCAATCAACGCGCGTAGATAACGGCTCATGGTGCCCTGCTGAGGGCTCTTCATGACCATACAGCCTCCTTAGGTTGTTGCTCACGGTAGCTGCAAATCCGTCTATGAGGCTACTAAGCTTCTTAGTATCAGGCAAGCTCCGTGTAGCTTAGTGAGCGAGGTGTGCAGTTCATCTGTTAGCCCTAAAGCTGATACTTGCTGGGCAACACCTCGCTTCTCTTAATATACGGATACCTGCTAAAACATGTCTTACTCTGGCCCATTGGTCTAGTTCTACAACTATTTCGCAGAGGATTTGTTCTGAAACGCAGCCGTCAGTACTGGTTAGGCGATGTCGTCGTGCCAGTCTCTTAGGGCAAGGGTGTAGGTGTGTCCTTCTGTTACTAAGGCAGCGACATAGCCCGCCTCAGTGGGTAAAGGTGTAAGCGACCACTTTTCCAGCTCGAGCGGCGCACTCTTACTGCGCAAGCGCATAGGCTCTGTGTCTAAAATAGGCACGGTGAACTCATTCAGAGGCAAAGACAGCCCCTGACCGGCGGCTTTGATGTAAGCCTCTTTGCGCGTCCAGCATCTAAAAAAGGCTCGCTTCTTTAGATGGGCAGGCACGGTTCGCAAGGTGGCTATCTCTTGCGGCGCGAAGAAGCTCTGGGCGATGTCCTCGAAGTCGACGTCGTCCCGCAAATGTTCCACGTCGATACCTAACTTCCTACCCCGTCTTAACGCACAGAGCATAAGCCCGCGCGAGTGGGTGAGGTTGAAGTGTAAGTCGTGAGGATTGTCTGCGAGCGAGGGTTTGCCCTGGGGACCGTAGTCGAAAACAAGCTCGCTAGGACGAGTCTCAAGATAGCGCCCCAAAATTTGTCTGAGTGCCGCACGTCCCGCAACGAAGTGGTCTCGGTCGACCTGAAACTTAAACCGCCTCGCCCGCGCTACTTCGTCGGGGGATAGGTAGCTAAGCTGCCCTACCTCGGCGGCGACTCGCCCTAAGTCAACGCGCCAAACATAAATTTCGTCGGCGGACAAGGGGTAAAAGGGTAAGCTCATGTGCCGGTGACGGTTTGTGCGGACGGGTTTTCGAACCCATCCGCACTGTATTAAGGGAGTTCGACGACCTGGTGCTTAGTCAGCGCGACCAGTGTATCGATGAAGGTAGAGGCCAGCGTCTCGACCGTTTCTGCCTCGTGGACGTTTTGACTATAGACGAACGTAGCCCTGAGCTGATCTTCTGTAACGCCGCTGCTGATGGAGAGGGGGTAGTACCTGCGTCCGTCGGGGCTTTCGCCCGGTCCCCTGGCTTCTCGAGCAGGCGCGAATCGCCCGTTTGTCGGCACGTGGTGACCCCAGTAGTTCAGCAGTACCTCGGCGCGGGGCAGGGCTCGCATCTTCTGCTGGACATTGGGGTCCTGGCACAGGTAGCGCAGCAGGTCGTGGCTGGCTCCTAAGCTCGAGACCTCCCTAAATTGGGCGGCAACCGTAGGCAGCAGGTACTTGGCTTCCACCTCATCCAACCGGGCGAGCATAGGGGCGTAGCCGATAAAAAACCCGACCGTGCGGGAGAGGTCAGTTTGTTCGCTCATGTCGCGCCCGTGGCGTAGTAGGTCGAACAGGACTGTGTCGGTGCCCGTCCAAGCGGCGAGCACCCGGCTGAGCGCCACGCTCAAAACCTCCTCCATTCGGTAGGTCTTCGCCATCTTGAAAAGTGCTCGGGTCGTGGCTTCGTCTAAAGACACCTTGACGACGCGGGCTGACCCGTTCGTGTTGGTGCCGGATAAATCGCGGGGTAGCGCCCGTACGTTGTGCCAGGGCAGCGCGAGCCAGCGCGTGAGCTGCTCTGTGACCTCCTCTGACTGGGCGAGCTGATAAAGGTCTCTCGCCCACCGCTTAAACGAGGTCGTTTTACGCGGCAATTGCGGGGCTTCGCCCCGACTCAACCCTTCATAAACGCTCCAGAAATCGTCCCAAAAAACGTTCCACGACAGGGCGTCGATAGCGAAGTGATGAACGGCGGCAAAAAGACGGTGCGGCTGTTCGGGTCCTAAGTCGAAGTGAGCCACGCGCAGCGTAGGACCATTTTCTAAGTCCAGGCTGCTCTGCAAAGCGGTGCAAGTCTGCTCGACGCGGACACGCTGCTCCTCGGGCGAGAGGTCGCTCAGGTCGTGTGACGAGAACCCGCTATCCGTAACCTCCTCGGGGGCGACCAACCTCTGCTGCCCGCCCCACGTGCCGCGAGAGAAGCGCAAACGGAGCGCGTCGTGGTGTCTAAGCAGTGTCGATACGGCTTGAGCTAGGTAGGTAGGCTCGAGCGGCGCTCGAGACTCGAGCAAGGTTGAGATATTCCAGTGATGGGGGTCGGGGGTGTTGCGCTCCCAGAAACGGTGCTGCGCCGGGGTCAGGGGAACGTCGCCTACGACCGCGCCCTGTTCGGCTTGAACCGCTTGCTCATTCAGGGCGTGTTCGGCTAACGACGCGATGGTCTGGTAGCGGAACATCAGATTAGGCGTGAGGCTCAGATCGACCTTTTGTGCCCGGGTCACCACCTGCATCACTAGCATCGAGTCCCCACCGAGTTCGAAGAAGTTGTCGTTGACACCGACCTCGCCGAGCCCCAGCGTCTCTCGCCAGAGCGTCGTCAGTGTGCGCTCCGTCTCGGTGCGTGGGGCGATAAAAGTGTCCAGTTCGGAACGCAACTCGGGTACGGGCAACGCCTTGCGGTCGACCTTGTTGTTTGGCGTCAGCGGAAAGGCGTCAAGGGTAACGAAGGCAGAGGGCGTCATGTACTCAGGTAAGGTTTGCTGCAAGAAGCTACGCAACTCAGCTACCGTAGGCACGTGTCGCGTGGCGGTAAGGTAGCCCACCAAGCGCTTGTCCCCCGGGATATCTTCACGGACAATCACAACTGCCTGACCGATATCCTCGTGACGATTCAGCGCCGCTTCTATTTCGCCAAGCTCGATGCGGTAGCCGCGCACCTTGACCTGAAAGTCGGTGCGTCCTAAGAACTCGGTACCGCCCTCTCTCACTTTGACGAGGTCGCCCGTTTTATAAAGTCGTTCACCCGGCGTGCCTGACAAGGGGTTATCAACAAACCGCTCCGCACTCAACTCAGGACGGTTGAGGTAACCTTTAGCCAAGCCGTCCCCCCCAATGTAAAGCTCACCGGGAACGCCTGTCGGCACCGGATTGAGCTGGGCGTCGAGGACATAAAGCTGCGTGTTAGCGATCGGCTCGCCTATCAGAACGGGTCCATCGTCAGGTGTGACTTGTGACACGGCAGACCAAATCGTCGTCTCAGTAGGTCCGTACATGTTCCAGAGCGAAGCAACTTTGCCGAGTAAAGCATCTGCCAGATCGCGTGGGAACGCCTCGCCGCCGCACAGGACTTTCAAGTCCGGGCTGCCCTGCCAGCCTGCCCCAAGCAGCAAGTACCAGGTCGCTGGGGTCGCCTGCATCACCGTAACGCCCGACCCTTCCACCGTCTCTTTCAACCGCAATCCGTCACTCGCCACCTCGCGGCTGACCATCTCGACATGAGCGCCAACGGCAAGCGGTAAAAAGAGTTCCAGCCCCGCGATGTCGAACGACAAGGTCGTCACGGCTAACAGCTTGTCCGCCTCGCTCATCCCCGGCATCTTCGCCACGCTACAGATGAAGTTCGTGAAGGCTCGGTGCGGGACCATGACGCCCTTGGGCTTTCCTGTCGAGCCAGAGGTGTAGATGACATAAGCTAAATCATCTAAGCCTGCACTCGGACTCAGGTCGGTCGTGTCAAAACCGGCAATGCTCTCCCAGTCGCGCCCTAAACAGACGACGTGAGTATTCTGCACGGGCAAAGCGCCCAACAACGCCTCTTGCGTCAGGAGGACTTTGACCTGAGCGTCCCCCAACATGAACGCAAGCCGCTCCTCGGGAAAGCTAGGGTCAAGCGGGACGTAAGCGCCGCCTGCTTTGTGAACCGCTAAGAGCGCGACCAGCATCTCTGTAGAGCGCTCTAAACAGATACCGACGAGGTCACCTGGTCCTATCTCCAGTTGCAAGTGTCGGGCGAGCTGGTTGGCTCGAGCGTTCAACGCTTCATAACTGAGCGTCTCGCCCTCGAACGTGACCGCAGGCGCGTCGCCCCGACCTTTGACCTGCGCTTCAAAAAGTTGATAAACGGCTCTGTCAGGGTAGTCGGACGCTGTGTCGTTTCGGTCTTTCAGGCGGCGCTGTTCGGACTCGCTCCGCAGTACTAGGTCGGCAACCGCCTCCTCCTGCCCGGTCACGACCTGCCCCAAAATATCGGTGTAGTAGCCGAGCCAACGCTGCACGGTCGCTGCGTCAAACAGGTCGGTGTTGTACTGAAACATCACCTTTAAGTCGGTGTCGCTGAGCGAGAAGTAGACCTCGAGGTCAAACGTACAAAACCGCTTAGAATTGCCGCTCAGGCTCGTCTCTAAGTCGGCAAAGTCGATGTTCGCCGTGGGCGTCTCGAGGGTAACCGTCGTACTGACCAGCGGCATACGGCTGGGGTCGCGCGGCATGTCTAGGCGTTTGAGCAAACTGCCGAAGGTGAAGATTTGGTGATCAAAGGCGTCGAACAGGTCGAACTTCATCGTTCTAAGTACGTCGGCGAGGGTGTGTCCGGGTTCTATCTTGCAGCGGACGGGCAACATGCTGACGCAGTGTCCCGCCAGGTCTGCGTTGCCGACAGCGGACTGCCCGGCGGCGAAGACGCCGACGGCGAAGTCGTTCTGAGCCGAAAGCTTGTGCAGCATGACGGCGTAGACCGCCAGCAGGGTCGAAAAGAGGGTCGTGCCCTGCTCGGTCGCAAATGTCTGTAGTGAGGCGAGTTCGCCTCGCGGTAGGGTCACGGACGCCTGGGCGCAAGGGTACGTTTTCAGAGGGGGGCGGGAGCGGTCGGTGGGTAAGTCTAGCGGGGCGGGCAGCGTCTCATATTGGGCGAGCCAGTAGTCCGCCGCGTCTGCCACGTCTTCTTGCTGCTCGGCTAGCCACAGCACATAGTCGCTGTACTGCATGGGACCAGGCAGCGTTACCGGTCGCCCCTCAAGCTTGCTGTACAGGTGACTCAGGTCGCGGGTCAGCGCGCCTAGCGTCCAGCCGTCGCAGATGCTGTGGTGCGCTGTGAAGAGCAGCAGGTGCACGTCGGGGCTCTGTTTGACCAGGTGCAGGCGCAGTAGGGGCGTCCGGCTGAGGTCAAAGGGGGTCGACATCGTTTCGGTTAAGAGCGCCTCGAGCCGTTCCGCCTGTACCTCAGGGCTTAAATCGCTGTGGTCGGCGAGGGGTACCTCAAGCTGCAGCGAGGGCGCGATCGTCTGAGTCTCACCATCTTTGAAGCTGAGGCGCAGCGCCTCGTGGCGGGCGACGAGCTGCTGCACCGCCCTGTTCAGGAGGGACACGTTGAGAGGACCGCGCAGGTGGACGGTGTTGGACAAGTTGTACGAGCAAGAGGCGTCCGCGCCCATCTGGCTACTCAGCCAGATCTCCCTCTGCGCTTCGGTAAGGGGTAGGGTGCGGCTGCCGTCGCCGCGCAGCGTGACGAGGGCTTCGCCCTTAGATTCGCCCGTAGGACCGCCGGGGCTGCCAGGGTGAGACTCGAGAAACCCCGCTGCCACCATCTCGTTCGCCGCCGCCTTGAACGCTTCTATGACGAAGTCGATATCTTCGTCGCTGTGGGCAGTTGACAAGAAGCAGGGGTAGTCGAGGTAGATGTGAACGCCCTTGTCGCGCAGGTAGCAGTAGAACAGCCCCTCGAAGCGGGTGTCGCCCGTGAACTTGGGCAGAAAGTAGGAACTGAACTGCTCTAGGTGTACCGGGATGCCCTGACGCTGGTAGTGAGCATTCAGCGCCTTGGCTAAGCGCCGGGTACGCGCAGCCAAATCTTGTTGTAAGGACGGACCTTGCTCTTTCAGGTGACGCAGCAGGGCGCGTGAGGCGGCCATCGAGATGGGGTGCTTGATCATCGTACCGCCCGAGACCGTCATGCCGACCTCGGGCACGGAGGCGTCGCCGAACTGCCACATGCCGCCGTCGATCACGTCGATGTACTCGGCTTTGCCCGCCAACGCGCCGATAGGCATCCCACCCCCCAGCACCTTGCCGTACGTCACCAAGTCGGCGCGGACGCCGAAATGCTCCTGAGCGCCTCCAGGCGCGACCCGGAAGCCCATCACGACCTCGTCGAAGATGAGTAGCGTCCCTGCTTCTTCAGTGATTTTGCGTACCTCACGCAAGAACTCGTCGGGCTGCAAGTCGGGGTTGCGGGTACGCACCGGCTCGATGAGGACGGCGGCTAGCTCTTGGGCTTGCTGGCGGATGATCTCCAAGGTTTCGGGGGTGCCGTACTCGAGAACCAGCGTATGCTCGACAGACGCTTTAGGTACCCCCGCCGTTCGCGGCATCGTCCGCATCGCCGCCTTGCCCTGGAGGGTGCGACCCAGCACGGTGTCGCTGCGTCCGTGGATGTCTTTCTCGAACAGCACGACTTTGTCACGCGCCGTCACCGTGCGGGCAACGCGCAGCGCGTACTGCACGGCTTCGCAGCCGGAGTGACTAAACGTGATGCGTTCGTTGCCGGTGAGCTCCTGCATCAGCTCGCACACCTCGCCGACTAAATCGGTCTGCAAGCCGACCTCGTACCCTTTGTGAAGCTGCTCTTCGACCGCCTCGACCACGAAGTCGGGGGAGTGACCCAGCAAGTTTGCGCCAAAGCAAAGGGTCACGTCGACGTACTCGTTGCCGTCCACGTCCCAGAGCCTAGATCCTTTGGAGCGTTCGGCGACAAGCTGGTAGACCATCTCCTTCCACAGCACGTTGAAGCCCGCGACCGTGCGGTTATCCGCTAGCAGCGAGCGCCACTCTTGCGTCTTACGCTTGGACTCGCCTGTGCGCGTTGTGTAGCGTTCGGTCAGGGCTTCCAAGGCAGCTTGCTGCTTGGGGCTCAGGTCGCTCTTGTCCGTGACCAGCGCACGCCGCCCTGCGGGTTGGGAGCGTTGGGGGTCGGCTTTGGCTTGCGCTGGGCGCGGTGGGGTGCTGGGTTGGTTGGGCGCGGGTTGGCTCGGTGACGGTTGACTCTGTGCTGACTGGTTGGGTTGCGCTTGGCTCGAGGCAGCCGTTACAGGCGCCGCCATCCCAGTCACTGCCGCGCTCGTCGTCCCCGTTTGCAGCAGGTTTAGCTGCTGGTTCATAAGTTGAAGCTGTTGGGCGACGATGGCTTCCAGGGCGCTCGAGCCTACACCTACATCTCCACCTGCAACCGGCGGCATACTAAGCGCTGTCGGTGCCACCGCCTGTGTCGTCGGGGCGGCGCTAGGCGCAGGCTCGGACACAGATTCAGGCTCGGACACAGGTTCAGGCTCGGCGAATAGGTCGGGCGCAAGCTGCGGCTCGATAAAGTCAGCCAGGGCGCTCAGCGTAGCGGCGTCCTCTAACAACTGTCGGAACGACACCTTGACCCCTAACGCCTTGCGGAAGCTGCTGTTCGCCTGCGTGAGCATCAGCGAGTCGAAGCCCAGCTCTAAAAAACTCACCTCCGTCTCCATCTCCTCAGGCGCTAGCCCGCTCAGTTCGGAGAGGATTTCTTTGAGCTCCTGGATGACGCGGTCTTTGCGGCTCGTCCGGGGTGTGGCAGGCGCACTCATGAGGGGTCGGCTGTCAGGTGTCGGGTTGGCTTGAACATGGTGTGTCCTCTCCGCAGAGGGCGTCGGGGTAGCCTGAGCGCCTGCGTTTTGAGATGGCGTGGGGGTAGATGGCGGAGCGGGTAAGGTAGGGGTCAGGGGTTGGGGCTCGAGCCAATAGCGCTGCCGCTCGAAAGGGTAGCTGGGCAGAGGGACGCGTTGGCGGCGCTCCTCGGCGTAAAAGCCTCGCCAATCGATCTCCACGCCCGCCTGCCACAAGCGCCCCAGACTACTCAGGATAAAGGCTAAGTCAGGCACGTTCTCGCGGGGGTGGCGCGACGAGGGAACAGCGGCTTGTGCGGCGTCTCGAGCCGGATGGTGCCGCGCGAAAGCGCTCAGGGCTTGACCGGGTCCGACCTCGAGCAAAGCCAAGTCGGGGCGTTCGCATAGCGTTTCCAACCCATCCGAAAAACGCACGGTCTGGCGCAGGTGCTCCACCCAATAGGTCGCGGTTTGTACCTCGTCCGCGTCTGCCCACGTGCCGGTCACGTTCGAGACGTAAGGGAGGGTCGGCGCGTTGAAGTCGATATCTTTTAGGAACGCGCCAAACTCTTCTAAGATAGGCTCGACCAAGTCGGAGTGCGCCGCAACCGAGATGTGCAACCTGTTCGCGTCGAAGTCGTGTTCGTCTAAGGTCGCCGCGAGCGCGTCAACCGAACCCGTAGGACCGGAGACGACGCACATGTCCGGGCGGTTGACCGCTGCAACTGACAGGTCAGCGCTCATGAAAGGCTCGACCTCGGCGACCGAGAGCGGCACGCTCAGCATGGAGCCGTCGGGTAACGTCTCGAAAAGCTGCCCGCGTTTGGTGACGATGGCGAGCGCGTCGTCCAATGAGATGACCCCAGCCAAACACGCCGCCGCGTACTCCCCGGCGCTGTGCCCGATGACGGCGGCAGGTTGAACGCCCCACGACATCCACAGTTGCGACAAGGCGTATTCGACACTCAGCAGGGTCGGCAGGGCTAGCGAGGGTTGCTCGAGTCGTGCCTGCGCCGCCTCCTCTTTGCCCGCTTCGGGAAACAGCAAAGTACGCAAGTCAAGTCCTATGGAGGGTTCTAGCTTTTCCGCGCAGGTATCCACCCAGTGGCGAAACAGGGGCTCGTGCTGGTAGATGTCGAGCGCCATGTTGACGTGCTGGGCACCGCCGCCGGGGAACATAAAGGCGACGCTACGCTCTCCCTCGGGTTGTTCTCCTGTGAGGATGCGCCGGGGGGTACGCTCGCGCAGGGTGTTCACCGCATCCTCGGTATCGCTGGTAACTAAGACGCGGCGGTGCCTAAACCCGCGCCTGCCTACTTGCAGGGTGTAGGCGACGTCAGCTAAGGCTTGCTCTGGGTGTGCTGCTATGTGGTCAGCTAGGTTGGTGGTGGCTCTCTCGAGCGCCTCTTCACTCCTGGCGGAGAGCAAAAGAAGCTGGTAGGGACGACTGGGGTCAGGGGACTCGGGCTCAGGAGCCTCTTCTAAAACAATGTGTGCGTTGGTGCCGCCCAGCCCAAAGGTACTTACCCCAGCGCGGCGCGGCGTACCGTTTGCCGACCACTCGCGGAGTTTGTCGTTGACGTAGAAGGGGCTGTTAGCGAAGTCGATCTGCGGGTTAGGCTTTTCGAAATTGAGGCTCGGCGGAATCACGCCATTTTGGAGCGCCATGACCGTTTTGATGATGCCCGCCGCCCCTGCGCCCGCGTCTAGATGACCGATGTTGGTCTTGACCGAGCCGATGGGGCAGTAGCCGCGCTCGTCGGTCGTCTCCCTAAACGCTTGGGTCAAGGCGGCGACCTCGATGGGGTCGCCGAGCGACGTGGCGGTGCCGTGCGCCTCGACGTAGCCGACCGTGTCCGCCGTGATGTCTGCTAAGGCGTGCGCCTCGGCGATGACCGCCGCCTGCCCCTGCACGCTCGGCGCGGTAAAACCGACCTTGTGCGCCCCGTCATTGTTGACGGCGGTGGACTTGACGACGGCGTGAACGGTGTCGCCCTCCTCCAACGCGTCGGAAAGACGTTTCAGGACCAAAAGGGCAGCGCCACTCCCGATGACCGTACCGCGCGCCTCGGCGTCGAAAGCGCGGCACTTGCCGTCAGGCGAAAGGATGCCGTCTTGCTGGTAAAGATAGCCTGCACTTAGCGGCACCCGTATCCGCGCCCCGCCTGCTAATGCTAAATCACACTCGCCGCTCAGCAAGCTCTGGCAGGCGAGGTGCAGCGCCACGCCCGAGGTGGAGCAGGCGGTGTTGACGCTGAAGCTGGGACCTGTCAAGTTGAGCTTAAAGGCGACCCGCGTGAGTGCGTACTCGCGCTCGTTGCCGATCATGACGGGGTAATTGCCGAGGGTCTCGAGCAAGTCCCCATGCGTCGTCAAGTTCTTCTGAAAATACGTGTTCGGCGCAACGCCTCCAAAAACGCTGATAAGCCCCTCATAGCGTTCAGGGTCGTAGCCTGCGTGTTCTAACGCTTCCCAGGCGCACTCCAGAAAGACGCGGTGCTGCGGGTCGGTAATCTCCGCCTCGCGCGGACTCATCCCGAAAAAGCCGGCGTCGAACGCCTCGGGGTCGTCCATCACCGCCCCAGCGTTGACAAAGTCGGGGTGCTTCAGGGTCTCCTCGGTCACGCCAGCCGCTCTCAGCTCTTCGGTCGTGAAGGGTCGGATCGACTCGACGCCGTTTTTCAAGTTCTCCCAAAACGCTGTTACACTGTTCGCGCCCGGAAAGCGCCCCGCCATGCCGACGATGGCGATCTCTTCGCGCGCTGGTAACTGATTCGTGACGTCGTTCATAATGCTCCTAAAACTTAGCTCTTTTCAAGACCTGCGGCGACGTTGCCGTAGCTGGCGTTGGCGCTCGAGTGAATGGCGTTTAGACGTGTTGGTAGAAGTGTTAGCTACCTCCGCCTGACTGGACGGCTCTGGTCTCGCATACCCCAACGTCTCAGCAACCTGCCAGGTGGGTTCGCTCAAGAAGTTATCGCTTTCGACCCCGCGCCACGTGTCGGCTGCTCCCGCGTCGATGCTGCGGCGCTCGAGCAGGTGTGTGTCTCCCATAGGCGTCGAGTCTTTGTAAAGCCCGTCGGTCATCTTCTGGTCAATATCCCCGTAGGGGTTAATGAGCGCGGGGTGGTACTCGAGCCCGAAGCGTTCACACAGCGCCTGCATTAGAGATTCGGGTTCAGCGACTAAGTCCTCGTAGCGTAGCCGTAACTGGCGCTCGTGGGGAATATCCTGCAAAAAAGTGAGGACGTTCGCGTGGCTCTGTGTCCAGACCATCTCGCCCAAGTTGCGTGCGCCGAAGTCGTGTTCGTTGAGGTAGAGTACCTGGTCCATGTGGTAGTTCTCGAAGGATTTGGTGGAGGCGTAGGGGTGGCGGGTGAGGTGAATGTATAGGGCGCTGTCAAAGTCTCGCTCAGCTTTGTTAAGACTTCCAGGATCGAGAGCGTAGTGCGGTGACTTGTCGACTAAGATACGCTCGCCCACCCACGTTTGGATGACGCGGTAGAAGTCTTTGGTGCTGAGCCGCGCTTCAAAGTCCGCCATGGTGCGTCTGGCTTCATCCGCGTCGCAGTTTTGTAACTCCATGACGGCACGTAGGGTGCCCTCGAGCCACAAACTGAACTTACCTGTAAAGGCTTCCTTGCGCTCTGCTAAGGTATTGAAAGACAGAAGTTGCAACTCAGCCGCCGCAAAGAGCTTAGGGTGTCCCGCTAGCATCACACGCAGCAGGGTTGTGCCGGAGCGCGGGGGGGCGAGGATAAAGATAGCGGGAGGGTTTTTAGGACCCTCTTCCGTGCGTAACTCGAGCTTGGGGATGACCTTCTGAAAGTCCCTAAGCTTCTGCGCTGTCACGCCCACCGGCACACCCCGAGAACGCTTCGCTATCCGCGATGTTTGTGGTATAACAGTCCCACCGAAACGCTTCGCTACGGCACCGGCGTAGTCTCTTTTCAGCATCGCTGTGTACTCAGCGACTGAGGGCGCTCCAAAGATCGTGACGATGTAGATAAACTCGCCTAACTCTTTCTGGAGCCGGTTGACGAACTGCGCTGCTTGTAAAGAGCTGCCGCCTAGCTCGAAGAACTTGTCATAGATACCCACGCGCTCTAAGTCCAACGTCTGTGCCCATAGCCGGGTCAAAAACCGCTCTAGGTCGTTACGCGGCGGGGCGTAGGCTCTCTCTACGTCAGGACGCTGGCGCGTCGGCTCGGGTAAACGCTCGCGGTCGACCTTACCGTTAGGGCTTAGAGGAAGTTCGCTCAGGTTCACGAAAACCGCTGGCACCATGTAGTTGGGTAATTTCGCTTCTAAGAAGCGGTTCAGCTCGCTGCGTGAGGCGGGCTCTTTCTGCGGGACCCCTCTCTGCCAAACAAGGTAAGCGACCAGGCGCATCTCCCCGGCACGCTCCTGCGCGACCACAACCGACTGCTTAACGCCCCCAAAGCTATTCAGCACCGCCTCAATTTCGCCGAGTTCGACGCGAAAGCCGCGCAGCTTGACCTGAAAGTCGCTGCGCCCTAAAAACTCAATGGCACCGTCGCCCCGCCTGCGGGCGAGATCACCTGTTTTGTAAAGGCGTGCGTCCGGGTCTTCGCTGAACGGGTCGGGGATAAAGCGCTCCGCCGTCAACTCAGGGCGCTTGTGATAGCCCCGCGCGACCTGTACCCCGCCGATGTGGAGTTCTCCCTCTTGACCGTCAGAAACAGGATTGTGCGCCTCGTCTAAAATATGAATCTGCGTGTTGGCAACCGGGTAGCCAATCGGCACCACACGCTCCAGGCTATCCTTGCGGCACGTCCAGTGGGTTACGTCCACCGCCGCTTCAGTCGGGCCGTATAGGTTGTGAAGCTGCGCGTCAATCTTGGCAAAGAATCGCTCTTGCAAGTCAAACGGCAGCGCCTCACCGCTACACACTACGTGCTTCAGACTCTTGCAGCGCTTGCCTAAATTCGCTTCTTCCAAAAATAGATAGAGCATCGACGGTACGAAGTGCATGACCGTCACGCCTTCTCGTTGGATGAGATTCGCCATGTAGTTGGCGTCCTTGTGGCCGTCAGGTTTGGCGACGACCAAGCGTGCGCCCGTCATCAAAGGCCAGAAAAACTCCCACACCGACACGTCGAAGCTAAAGGGCGTCTTTTGCAGCACAGCGTCGCCGGGACCGATGCCGTACGCCTCTTGCATCCAGAGCAGGCGGTTGACAACCCCCCGGTGTGGGTTCACCGCCCCTTTGGGTTGCCCGGTCGAGCCGGAGGTATAGATGACGTAGGCGAGATTCTCGGGCGTCAGCTCGGTGTTCAAGGGTTCGCTGCTTTCGGCCTCAGCCCAGCCCGTGTCTAGGTAGAGTGTTTTTGCATGGTGAGTCGGAAGCGTGCCCCCTAAACGCTTCTGACTCAGCAACACGGGCGGGTCTGCGTCCCCCAACATAAACGCAATACGGTCCTCGGGATAACCGGGGTCGATAGGGACGTAAGCGCCTCCTGCTTTGAGAACAGCGAGGAGCCCGACGACCATCTCCAAGGAGCGCTCGAGGCATACCCCCACCAGCACGTCAGGGCCGACACCTAAACTTTGCAAGTGCCGTGCGAGCTGGTTGGCTTGAGCGTTCAACTCGGCGTAGCTCAGCGCTTCATCCTCAAACGTTGCGGCGACCGCCTCGGGCGTGCGGACGGCTTGCGCCTCGATGAAGGTGTGCAAGGGACGCCCTAGCGGATAGTCCCTGTATGTGCTTCGGCTCGAGGGTTGAGCTATCTGCTTCACAAAAGCTCCTGCCGACTCGGTGCGATCAAACGAACGCCGCTAAGCTCCGAGGTTATGTAAGCTGTAAGCGCGCAAATAAAGACGAGAATCCCCGTGTCTGAGGTCTCTTCCACTGTCTGAAACAGAACTAAGGAGCAGAACAACACCGTCGCCGGATAAGTGAGGATATTTCGCTCTAAGTGAAACTCATTTAGGAACCTAGAAATCAGGTTGTTTGTACTAATGTCCAGGAAAAAACGTGCAAACTGAATTGTCAGGTGCAGGCTGACTAGGCTCACCGCTACAGTGGTAGATAGGTGAGTGATTTTGCTGAGCATCAAGACGGCGTTCATGACGATACCCCTCTTCCGGGTGTTTGCAACAAGGTTGGCACTAGCGAAGTTCAGCGTTCGTGGTTGGCTTATCATGTGTCCCTCTGAAAACTCAGGGCTGCCTGTTAACGAAAGCGCAACCTTTTAGCAACAGCCCGTCTTAATAGTCTGGTGCCAGCCCTAAGTGGGACAGTTCAGAACTACTAGGGTCCAAAAAAGTAAGCCGGGCTGCATCACGGAACATCTGATGCCCTCTCATTTGTCAATGAATTTTATCACAAAGCTGTTGGTTTCAGAAAGCGCTGGTTACAGTCTCAGGTGAAGACCTCGCTTATACTGTCGCCAGTTCGTGAGGCCCCGCCTGTCGGGTCCGTACTCTCACACTCAGAGTTAGTGGCTACAGGATGTGGGGGTAGGTCTGAGATTAGGCTAGGAGCGGGTTGCGGTAATGCCCCAAAAAATCTTATGGAACCTGAATTCGGAGTTATTTCAGCGTCGGAGACGCAAACCCTGTACTCTTGATAGCTACCGACCTTCAGAGAATGGCGATTTCAACTTTCGAGAATTCCCGAGTGCTTTAGTGAGGAGTACGCCTTGCTCTTATCAAAGAAAGCAGGTCAGAGACAGAAAGCTACCTTCGGAAAAACCTCGAACTCAAGTTAAATATGTTACACTTCGAGAAGATATATGTAAAATGAGCTGTAATTTTAACTTCAACTCATGAAGTGTTGCCCTATAGACTCGTCCACGTCGCCCAAACCTTATTTTAAGGAGAACTCTATGTTCGACGGTCTACCCGTAAACTACACCGATCACCTAAAGCTTCCTGGCAAGAGACTGGTTGGTGCCACCGCGCTCTGGCCGCACTTTGCACCTGATGAGGTTGGCGAGACCTCGCTGATGTTTTTGGTTCACCCTACCCTGTCGCGGCAAGATACTGTAGAAACCTGCAACGTAGCCAATCAGGTGATGCGGCGAGCCTCGAGAAACGCCTCTCATGGTCCGGTGTTCTTTCGGTGAAGGTAAAATTGCGCGCCAAGCGGGTGTTCGACCTAGTGCTCAGCAGCTTTGCCCTGCTGCTTCTTTCTCCACTTTTAGTGATCCTGGTGCTACTGGTGCGCGGGCGCTTGGGGTCCCCAGTGCTATTCAAGCAGGTCCGTCCCGGACTGCACGGTCATCCTTTTACCATTTACAAGTTCCGCAGCATGACCGGTGAACGCGGCGCTGACGGTGAGCTGTTGCCGGATGAGGTGCGGCTGACACCTTTTGGAAAGTTTCTACGCAGTTCATCGCTCGACGAACTTCCAGAGCTGTTCAATGTGATCAAGGGTGACATGAGCTTGGTAGGACCGCGTCCCCTAGCGGTGGTATACTTAGAGCGCTACAACAGTGAACAGGCGCGGCGGCACGACGTACTCCCTGGCATCACCGGTCTGGCGCAGGTCAGTGGACGCAACGCTATCTCTTGGCAAGAGCGGTTTGCGTTCGACGTTTGGTACGTGGACAATATGAGTTTGTGGCTCGACCTAAAAATTCTCTGGCGCACCGTCTTGAAAGTACTGAAACGTGACGATATTAACGCCGAGGGTCACGCTACGACGCACAGCTTTATGGGTAACGAAGAGCCGCCTCGCCAGCGTTGAAACTAAGCACAGCAGGGCAGGTTGGGATGACGACTATCTCCTTAAAGTTCTACATGCGTAAGCCCTGTTTCTATAGGAATTAACCGGAAAACGTATTGCTTAGTAAAATCGCTTTCTAGCTCGAGGCACTCGCGTCTAAGCCCATCGTCTGCAGCATGACCGCGTTGACCTTATGAACGTCGTACTTTTGTTCGGCAAGCTCGCGGCTGCGCCGCCCCATCTGAGCGACCAAGTCCGGCTGCTCGAGAAACTTTTCCATCGCTTTAGTTAAAGAGGTTACATCTCTAGTAGGTATGAGAAAACCATTCTCCCCATTGATGACCGTCTCGCGGCACCCGGGGGCGTCGGTCGTAATGATGGGTCGCCCCATCGCCATCGCCTCTAAGACCGTCCGAGGCGTTCCCTCCCGGTAGTGCGAGGGAAGGACGTACACGGTCGCCTCGCGCATGAAAGGTCTCACATCGCGAGTCTTTCCGAGATACGTTACAACGCCTTCATCTTGCCAAGCTTCGACCTGCGCTTGGCTGATGCTATTGGGGTTCGTGTCGAACGGTCCTAACAGGTGAAACCTCGCCTCGGGGTAGCGCTGCTTTATGCGCCGCGCCGCTTCGGCGTAGACGAGAATGCCCTTGTCCTCGATGAGTCGCGCAATAAGCAAAAAGGTAGGCGGCGGCACGAAGGGTGCGGGACAAAAGTATGCTAAGTCGACCCCGGAACCGTTGACCAGCACCGCTTGCCCCGGCTTGACAAGCCCGAGCTTGACAAACAGGTCGCGGTCGTCGGGGTTTTGAAAGAAGACCTTGTCATTGCTTGCCAAGCTAGTTCGGTAGAGGGTGCGAGCGGCTAAGTTTACGAGCTGCTGCTTTAGCGTCCCCGTCGCGAAAGCGTAGCCCAGCCCCGTGACCATAGAGTAAATGTGCCTTACCCCCGCCCAGCGAGCCGCTAGCGAGCCGTAGATAACCGGCTTGACGGTGTAGCCAAAAAAGAGGTCGGGGGAGAGCTCGAGAAAAAGCCGCCGCAGCGCCGTTAGCGTCTTCAGGTCCTGAGTTGGATTCATACCGGTGCGCCCCAGCGGCACGCTGCGGTACGAGACGCCTAACTCACTCAAGCGTTCTACCAGCGCCAGGTCGCGTCCGGGTCCACAGGCGATGACCTCGTGTCCCCGGTCGACCATCGCTTTAAGCAAGGGTCCACGAAAGTTGATGAGTGAACCAGCGAGGTTGGTTAAGACGACGACGCGCACAGGCTATCCGAGGGCAGGCTCTTGCTGACAGTAGCGCCGGCACCAGGCAATAAGCAGCACACCCCCGCTTCTTTCAAGGTTACGTCGTAGTAGCCGTTTGAGTCGTCCAACCTGACGACCGTGTCCTCTCCCGCCAAAAGCTGCTGCGCTAAGTGAAAACCGATAAATCCCGCTGCGCTCGTCTCTAGTATCTTTGCCATTCTATACCTCCTCCTAGGGTCTGAGTTGGGACGCGCAGAGCGAGCCATGTTTACCGAGCGCCCTTAGCCAACAGGTCCATGAACAACCCCTCCCAGATGTCTACAACCCGCTCCAAAGCGTAGCGCTCGCGGATAAACGCCTGACCCTTTTTCCCCATCGCCGTACGCTCCTCCGCGCTGTGGTCCATCATACGCCGCATAGCCCCCCCTAGCGCCTCTGGGTCGCCGGGGGGCGCGGTGTAGCCTGTCTCGCCCGCTTGCAAAAGCTCTTCGACCCCGCCGACGCTCGTGGCAACAGCGGGCGTTGCGACTGCCAGCGCCTCCATCAGCACATTGGGCAACCCTTCCCAAGAAGACGCCAGGACAAAAGCGTCCGCCGCGCTCAGCAGAACAGGCACGTCCTTGCGCAAACCGAGCAAGCGCACCTGGTCGCCCAGCCCTAGCGAGGTGATGAGCAGCCCCAAGTCCCTGTGCAACCGTCCTTGCCCCGCGACTAGCAGGGCGACCTTAGTGTCCCCACCCTCGAGCCGCTTGAGGGCGTGAAACAGGTTAGGGTAAGCCTTCTGCGGCTCCAAACGTCCGACGGCAACCCATAAAAAGGTGTCCTCGGTGATGCCTAAGCTCCGCCTGAGGTGCTGCGCTTCAGCCGGGTAGGTCTGAAACTGCGCCCCGGTCAAGCCGTTGGGGGTCAGGTGCAGCTTGTCCTGCTTCACGACGCCCCGCCGAACGAGCGAGTCGGCGGCGAGCTGGGAGTTCGTCGTGGTCGCCGCGTCTACGAAGCCGGTCACGCGCATGAACCTTTCGCGCCGTGCGCCGCCGAAAAACTCGTTGCGGATTGAAGAGATGACCGGCACGCCCGCGAGCCGCCCCGCCACGCGCCCCAGTGCGTTACCAGGAAAGTTGAAAGAGACCAGCAGGTCCGGGCGAAGCTGCCGCAAGAGGGTGACGGCTCGAGCCAACCCCCGCACCCCCGCCAGCCCTCCGCGAACGTCCGACCCCTGCCGCATCCCCAGGCAGTGCAACCCTATCCCCTGCGCTTTAAGCTCACTCACGAACGCTTCCGAGGGCAGCATCATGACGATGTCGACCACCCACCCCCTGTCTTTGAGGGCTAACGCCAAGCGCACAAGCTGGACTTCAGCCCCGCCGTAGGCAAGAGCAGAGGTCAGGATGACGAGGTGTTTAGACGCCACAGTGCGTTTAGGTTCCACAGTGAGTTTAGACCCCCTAAGGTAAACGTCGAATCAGGGTAAACACAAGCTATAGGTAGCCGAAATGGGTCAGGCTCGGTCGACACAGCTCTGTGATGACCGACTTTTGCTCATCGTTGAGGCGCGCTATCTGGTTTTCGTTAGCGTCCAACTTGAAGTGATTCGCCATAGCGTCTAGATCGTACCAGAGCGTCTGTTTCTCAGTTGCCCCTTTCACGTACTCGTGTTGCCCCTCTCTCGTCATGACCTGTTTAGCCTGTAGCCTCACTTTAGTCACTTGTTCGGCGTCTAAGTCAGCGAGTGCAAAAATTTTCCTCAGCGTTTCTCGAGGTTCCGCCACAGTATCTTCGTAGCGGAGCAGATGGAAGTTAGGGATTTTCTCAGCGTCACGTATCATCTGCTGACAGGCTTTTTCGTACCTGCTGGCGATGTATTCAACCTTACTTCCTCTACGGATATGTCCTTCGCAGACTGCAAAGCCGTTTCTCACCAGGGCGATAAAGGTGGCGTCGGGGTACATCTCCGAGAACTGTTCTGACAAAAAGATGATTCCGTTTAAGTTTTTGCAGAGCAGGCGCGAGTTAGCAATCTCTTCATCGGTGTAGCGCTCGTTCTCGCGCTTGTACAAGTTCTGACTAGGCTCTCGAGCGCGAAGTTTGTCACGAAAGAAAATCTGGTCGATGCGTTTTTTCGAAAGTGACTTGAAGGGCTTTCTGGCTTCCCACAAGTCTGCGCCAAAGACGTCTTGCTGCTCCAGCAGCATGATGGGTAAGTAGCGTGACACCTTCATCATACGGGTGGAAAGGGTGTCGTCCCCTTTACCTTTGAACACTTGCTGCGTCTCCCCACGAGGGCTACAAACGTTAGGGTGGCTTCGCAACAGGTTGAGTAGGATGTTGGTTCCTCCCCTCGAGAAACCGACGATAAAGATGGGTCTTTGGTTGAGCCTTGAAGTCGCGTTCACCTCACTCACGCCTTTGCTCTCGAGCCGTTTGGTATAGCCACGCATAAGAGACCCCTTTGAGCGCAGCCCAGGTGTCGCGCACTTGGGCTCGCGGGTAAGGTTGCGAGCGCACCTGGTAGTGTTTAACAAATACGGCTAAAGACGCTAACCAAGAAACCGACTCATCCAGCCCATTGAGCGTTAGGGTGGTGGCTTTGGGCCACAGCTTGAGCAGATGGTCCAGAGCGCGGTCGTTAAAGAGTCCAAGCCCTCTTATCTCGTCACTGTTCACGAGGGAAAGGATGTGGTCTTGCAGGTCGTTTCTCAGCCACGGACCGTAGCGGTGGTGCTGTTTAGGCGCTTCATCCACCGGACCGCTCTCGGTCCCGAAGCGGCGTCCCGTCCGCGCCCAGGGGATGTCGTCTAAGTTGCCTGGTAGCGTCTTGAGCAATCCCTGGTAGATACGGTTATCGCGCAGCGCAATGTCCAAAGACCAGATGTAGCCAAAGGTTTCGGGGGCGGTAAAAAGCTGGAACAGTGGGATTCTTGCGCCGATGCAGCCCATCGCGCCCAAGAGCATTCGCCTTGTGTAGTGCTTGTGATGTTCAATCTCCCGGTACTTGTACTCGGCGTCGCGCAGCACATAGTGCCGGTAGGCGTAGGCGTCGTTATGCACCCGGTCGTAAACGTCGCGGACGACCTCATCGCGGAGCAGTCCCCGGCGGTTGAGCGTGCTGGAGACCATAGGTCGCAACTTAAGAACATGTCGACCGGTTAACTCTGCACGCCCCACACTGTCACCGTAGCTCCCCGCGATGATGGCGTTCACTCCGGCGACAGCCCTGATGTCGGGCATGGCGTGCAGGTGAAAAGGTGCGATTTCAGCACCCATCTTACCGCCTACCTCGATGTTGCGTTTGAGCGTTTCCGGTCCTGTCGGGAAGTGCAGCCAATCCCAACCGTTGCGCTTGGCAATTTCAGCCGCGTAGAGGACATCGCGGCAGGTGTCGATGCCCCAGGTAAACGCCACTACGTCACCCGAAAAGTCGCCCGCCAGTTGCAGCTCGCGCAAGGTACCCGCCGCCATCCGGCTGTCCATGCCGCCGGACAGTAAAATACCTACTCGAGACTTACCCTCAACGTACCCCAGCGCCTCCTGCCTGAGCGCCGCCTTGAACCCTGCGACGATGTCTGAAAGAGCCCCAGTTTCACTCCCGTGAGGCGGAACACTCGCGTAGCGCCACCCTCCCTCGCCATTGGGACGTCCCATCCACGGGGAGCGTTTAATGCCGCGAACGAGCGTGCGGTTGTCGAGCAGGTAGCTTTTGTTGAGGACTTCGACGATCCCCACCGGGTCTAAGTATCTATCACCAACAGGTATCTGCTCGAGCAGGCTCCCTATTTCGACGCTGAACGCATCTGGCTGACTTACCTGGTAGTAAGGATAAGCCCCCCCCAAGTGGTCCCAATTCTCAAACCATTCGGCGGGAGACAGGGTGGACGTGCTGTTCTTCAAACTCACCTTCATAACTGCCTCTACTCCTTTCCTACAGTAGCCTTTGTTGACGAACCGGCAAGGGCGTGTGCGCGGGTCAGAACTTGTTCCGCGAGTACCTGCTCGCTCCGGTCAATAAGGTGTTCGGTACTGAAGCGCGTCTTGATACGCTCACGACCGGCAACGCCGAGCGCCAAGCGTTCGTCGGTCGGCAAGTCTAAAATCGCCTGCCAACCCCGGCACAGAGCTTCGGGCGAATGCGGCTCGACCACGACGCTCGTGTCCCCGATAACCCACTTGGCGTCCCCGATGTTGGTTGCCACGCAGAGCGTTTCGCACGCCATCGCTTCCCCTATCGCGTTAGAAAACCCTTCCCCGAACGACGAGGACGAGGTCAGAATATCCAGCGCGTTGTGAACCGCTGGGACATCGCTGCGTTCGCCCACCCAGGTCAGGTGGTTCGCCAAGCCTAAGTCCTGTGCTAAAGCTTGTAGCTCGAGCCGGTAACTGTCTGGTCCCGTGCCGACACATACAAAGCGAACGTCGTCGCGGGTCTTTACCAAGCGGGCGGCGGCGCGGAGGAAGTTCGGGTGGTCTTTCATCGCCGAGAGCCGCGCTACGATGCCGATAAGCGTCTGCTCGGGTGTAACCCCCCACTCGGCTCGCAAGGCGGCTCGAGCCTCCGCTGAGGGCTGAAACCGCTCTGTGTCGATGCCGTTAGGGATGACCTCAAAACGCTGACAGCGGTAGCCTAACGTCCGGCAGGCTTGCAGTCCCGCCTGGGAGTTGGAGATAAGCAGCGGTACGGTCGAAGAGAGGCGTATGCACAGGTGAAAGGGGATTTTTTGCTTCCAATTGACCGTTAGGCTCGAGGCGCGCTGCCCCCACACCAGGGTGACGCCCTTGACCCGCCAGGTTGCCAGACGCGCCACGGCGTTGGGCGTAGGCAGGGCGCTGTAGACGACCTCGATGTTCTCGTCTTGAATAACGCGACGCAGCCGCACCGCCGCCCAGTTCAACTGTAACACCACCTCAAAAATGTGCTTGGCGGGCTCGAACAGAGCCACCGAACGCACCGACTGACGCGCTTGCAACCAGCGCCAGTACTTTCCTTCAGGCGTAAAAGCCACCACCACGACCTCGTGTCCGCGTTGAGCGAGCCCGTCTGCAAGTTGCGACATCTGACGCTCGGCACCGCCGTTACCCATGCCGCAAAAGATGAGGATACGCACTAGCTGCGCCCCTCTCTAGGTCTGCTGCGACTAGCCATGTGCAAGCTCCAGGTGAGTCTGCCAGTAACGCTCCGCCACACGCTTGATGTCGTACTGTTCGACGGCTTTTTGTCTGGCTTTCTGCCCCAAGGTGTGACGCGCCTCGAGCGTTAAGCCTTGCACCTTCTCAAAAGCCTGAGCTAAACTCTCCTTGCTCCCCGGCTCTATCAAAAAGCCGACTCCCTCGACCAGTACCGGCACATCGGCAACGCGCGAGGCGATCACGGTTTTACCCGACGCCATCGCCTCGAGTAAAACGTTAGGCTGCCCCTCCGAATCAGACGGCAGAACGAGATAGTCTATACTCGCTAAAAATTCGGGGGGGCTCTCGACCATGCCGAGGATGCGGCAGTGTTCTCGCAGCCACCTATCAGCCGCGACCCGCGCCTTGACCATCGGCATGGTTGGACCATCCCCCCCCAAAACAAGGTAGTCCGGGCGCTTGGGCTCTTCTAAAGCCTGCACCGCGTCGAGCAGTAAGTCCAAGCGTTTGACGGGGGCGAAGCGCGCCAGAAATCCGGCGACAACAGCGTCTTTTGGAATGTCCCAGGCGCACCGCAAAGACGCGACCGTACCCGGCGCAAACCTGTCCGTATCCACGCCGTTGGGCATGACCGTCACCTTTTTAAGAGGTACACCCTTATGTGCGAGCGACTGGGCGATCGCGTCGGCGTTAGGCATGAAGTGCGTCGTCCTCGAGTCGAGAAAGGGGCGCATCATATGGTTGACCCGGCGCAGCCCTTGCGGGTACAGGGTGCGGTCGGCGTGGACGATAACAGGCACGCCCGCGAGTAGCGCCGCCAAGCGCCCCCAAGTGCCGGGGGTGCCGGGTAAAAAGGTGTGAACGATGTCGGGTCGTGCCTGCCGGATAGCTTGGCGTAACCTGAACAAAAACGCGGGAAAAGCGTGCCGTTTTCGGTCGACGGTCGTCACCTTGACGTCCTGCTCTTTGAGGCGTGACCGATAAACCTGTTCCTTTGCCGAAGGGTGTCCAACTGTCAGGACCTCGACCTCGAGGTCGTCCGCCGAACGAGGCTTGGCGCAAATCAGTTGAACTAACTGGTTTTCCGCGCCTCCAGGGGAGAGGTTGCTGATGACGAAAAGAACTTTTGTGGCGCTGGGCATAGACGTGCCTTTCAAAGATGACGGGTCGGCTCGAGGTCTCAATGCAGACTCTGTGCGTAGCCTAAACCAAATCTCGCACGTTGCGCTGCACACGTATCACGACTCAGACATAAATTCTACCAACCATAATCTTCTCCAATCAGCTCATAGAGCGCCCGGTTATGGGGGGCAAAGTAGGCGTTTAGATCGTCGTAAACCTTAGGTGCGACGTCACTTCTATTTTTTGCGACGTTTTTGGGCGCTAGATTTCCAACCTTATAGTCTGCATCTACGCCTACGAACTCAAATATCTTTTTGAGACACTTACCCGGTTCGGCGTAGAGGTCTTCGCTTTTCATGACGAGGAGCTGTTCTTTGGGAAAGAGGTTGAAATATCTTTCCAACTGTTCTTGGTAGAGCCCTCGTTTCTTGTAAGACTGGTGTATAAAGGTGTTACTTTTATAGTCTTTCTCCCTAATAACCTGTTCTAAGCGTGCTTCTTCTTTCTGAAAAGCCTCACAAATAGGCAGAGTCTCTCTGTTTTTCCGCTTCTCGTGGAAGTAGTGAGACACGGCTCGCTCGCTCGGATTTCTCAGTAGGGCGATGATTTTTGCCTGCGGGGTGAGGTCGAATATGCGTTGGGGAGCAAGAGGATTGAAAATATAAAAAGGCGACGCCTCGAAGGTTTTTTGCCAAACACCCATGTCTTCGCGTAACGGGAAGTGTGCGCGGTACCACCTCTGACCTCTCTCGAAGGTATCGACCTTAGGGTTCAACCCCCCATCGAAGAAGTGTATCTCTTTACGAAACGAGGGTAAGAGGTGCGGATGTTGCCGTAGGTAGGCAAACAGGCTCGTCGTTCCCGCCTTCATAGCCCCAACTATGATGATGTCCGGTAAAACCCTGTTCTGCCACGTCACTTTCCGGTAAGCCCAGTTGACCCGACGTTTTTGCGCTTCTATCCTTTGTTTTAGAAGCATGGTGTCTTCTCCTTAGTGTTGAATGTAGGACGTGAGCACTTTACTAGGTAGTACCGGGCTCCCGGCGCAACGCACTTTCCTCGCGTTTATGGAAGTTTAGCGACGCTATAGCAAGTACGTGCCCGATCACGACCCAGTAGATGAAGTTGTTCATCAGCGTAGAGGTCATGTTAGCTAGCATAAGCACGACAACTGCGCCGACGGCGTACAAGCTCAGCGTATCTCTATATGCCCATAAGAAACGGATTACCACTAGGTGAACGGCTAAAAAGAGCAGCAGACCGACCAAACCGGAGTCTGTCAAGACAAGTAGATAGCCATTGTGTGTAGACCCCCCCAACAGGGTTCTACTGGCTAGAAAGCCCTGTCCAAAGACCACCTCTAAAGGAGACGCGGCGAGAAATTCTCGAATGATCGCACCCCAAAGTCCTGCACGCCCCCCTGCAACCACTACGTCATCTCCAGCAAAACGCTCGAGCAGCCCTTGCGAACCGGGTAAGTTCAAAACAGTCACAGCCACAAGCGTGACGCCGACGATAAGGGGGACGCTAATGCGTGGTTTGAGCGCGACACGCGAAAGCATGACGAGAGCGGCTGCGGCTGTCGTAATCGACATCCCTCTCGAGGCGAACAGGAACATGCCATACGTCAGAAAAATGAGGCTCAGCCAGTGTACTCCCTGGGCGAAAAAGGAACCGCTCGGCTGAGAGAGTAGTTTTGCGAACACCGCGACAATAGCAAAAGCGAGAAAGAAGGCAAACACGTTTTGGTTGCTGTCGACCCCTCCCCGGTAAGCGAACTGTGTTTGCACCGAACTCGAGACAACCCAGATAGACAGCGCAAGCCCGGCGGCTACCGTGGTGTTTAGGAAAAACCGTGCTGACTTTAGAGTCTGAAACTGAAAGAAGACGAGAAACCCTAAGCCGAGAATAAAAAGGCGCTGCCAGACGTCGCGGTCCAGCTCCGTCACACCGGCTAGCCCTAGCAGGGTAAACAGGTAGAACAGGGTGTAGCTGCCCAGGATAAACCAAGGAACTTTGAGCCGCTCCTTGAAAAGCAGCACGGCGATGTTAAAGAGCATAATGAGGTAGAGGGGGTAGTAGGCTCCCTCTGGAAGGCTCAGGTCCCCGAAGACCGTGCTTTGCAAAATATAGGTCACGTAAAAGGTGGCTACCGTAAGAGCGGTTACGCGCATCATGAGCAAAGTACTGCCCGCAGCGACAAGGAAAAGACCCAACACCTGTAACAAAACAGGGAGCTTCACCAAAAGGAATCCTAGCAGAGCGCCGGCGAGCACTGCACCCAAGCTGAGTAGGAGTACGCTTAGCAACCTGTTCGTAGGTTTTTGCGTTGACGAATACAAGTCCAGTCCCTTCTTTAGAAGCGTCAACTAAGTTTTCGCACAACTTGTCTGTCTCGAGCCGGTACATTAGGGGCGGCGAGCCAACCGCTCAGGTCTCTGTCCAGCATGTCGGCAAGCTCTGAAACGCTTTCTCGGTAAGTAGCCACGATCTCGTGACGCATCGCCTCGCTCAAAGGTTCCCGTTTTACCCTTTCAAAGTTGTAGTCTCTGAGGCGTTTCAGTATGCCCAAACGCTTGATCCCCAGAACGGTCTTGACCTGAGTCGCCAACGCTTTAGCTGCGTGTGGGGTACGCTGAGTAAAGTCGGCAAGCAGGGAGCTTTTTGGTTGCTTATTTGCATTGACGACGGGAAATTCTCGCCGCCGGTCGTCGAGCACGTCTAAAAAGTCGAGTACTTGGCGGAACACTTCAGCCGTAGTTTGTGCGAACTCTTCGTATAAGATGACCTTGACCTGCTCTTTGGGGAAGTAGCGATAAACCCGCTTCAGCTGTTCAGGATAGTTGGCAATCTCTGAGTAGTAGAGTACCGATGCGTCGCGGCAGAGGGGAGGGATATGTTGTCCTTCTTTTCTCTTCGCCTCGAGCTGCCACGCCTTCTCAAAGTCTTTGACGTTTTCGTTGCGGCTGACGAAAAGCTGGGAGTGCAGCGAGTAAACCATGTCCACGGGGTCGCGAAGTATAGCAACGATTTTGGCGTCCGCGTTGAACGCGTAGATGTGCCTGAGGGCTTCCTGGGAGTAAAGGTAGTAGACAGACGCTTCACCCACGGCGTGGTGGTTGTCGTGTGCCTCGGCAAAAAGCTGCAGGTACGCCTCAAGCACGTTACAACTTCGGTAGCCGGGCATGTCTGTCGCAAAGTAGTGAGGCTCTTTGGGAGTAGAGACAAAGATATTGGGGTGGTCTCTCAAGTAGTCGCTCAGCGCCGTTGTACCGCACTTAGGAGCGCCCACGACAAAGAAGTTTGGTTCTAACTTAGACATCGGTCAGGTCACCTGCGCTGTTTTTGAGAGTAGGAAAGAGATCACACACTTTTCTCGAGCCTTTCACCCGCGTCAGCCTCGAGCTTGACCTGAGCCATGGCGCGGAACTGTTCGTTCGTTTCGACGAGTTCGTAGTAGCTCCCCTGCGCGACGACGCGCCCCTTGTCCAGCAGATAGATAATGTCGCAGTCGCGTACTGTCGTCATGCGGTGGGCGATAATCAGCATGGTCTTGGCTTTGGCGACGTTGGCTATGGTGCGCGAGACGCTCTCCTCGGTCACGCTGTCTAGGGCGCTGGTCGCTTCGTCCAAGATAAGTATTTCGGGGTCGTGATAGAGCGCACGGGCAATCCCTAAGCGCTGCCGCTGCCCCCCGCTCAGCCGGACGCCACGCTCCCCCACCACCGTGTCGTATCCGCCAGGTAAGGTGCCTATAAAGTCGTGAATCATAGCAATCCGCGCCGCACGCTCGACAGCGGCGCGGTCTATCTCGTTCTCCGGCACACCGAAGGCGATGTTTCTCGTGATAGTACTGTCGCAAAGAAAAATTTGCTGCGCGACGTAGCCCATGTTCTTCTGCCACCTCGCCAGCGTCGTCTCGTCAACCTGTTTTCCGTCGACTAGCAGCCGACCCACTTGGGGCTCGAGCAACCCCAAGATAATATCGATAAGGGTCGTTTTGCCCGAACCGGTCGAGCCGACAAAGGCGACAGACGTGTTGGGGCGAATCGTGAGGTTGACGCCCTTTAAGACTGGAGCCGAGCCGGGATAGGCAAAAGTCAAGTTCTCGATATCCAACCGTTCACGAAAGGGTAAGGGGGTTAGCTTCTCACCTTGCGCCACTAGCTTATTAGCACCTTCTAAGTCTTGCTCTAGCTCCTCGAGTGCGGCTGCGTAAAAGCGTATCGAGGTAACTGCCCCAAATATCTTTTGCAAAGAGGGCAGCAAGCGGTAGCTGGCAAAGGCGTAGATGCCAAGCAGCGGCAGTACCTGAGAAAGATTCTGTTTGGTGGCGAGTAGGTAGATAACGATAGCAATCATCCCGCCAAAAGCGATAGTCTCCAGGGCTTTCGAGGGGATGGCGCTGATGACACTGCTCGTCGCCACGTAGTTCGAGAACCGCTTTGAGGGCTTTGCAAACCTCTTGACGAACTCTTGCTCTCTACCAAGAACCTTGATATCTTTGATGCCACCGAACGCCTCGTTCGCCGCCTGAAACCGACTTCCGTTCGCCTTGACCCGCCCCCGCCCGATACGTGCGAGGTTACGGCGTACCCCCAAAAAGATAAGCGTGTACGCCCCCGCCAACACGACAGCAGCGACGAGCGCAATCAGCGGATTGACCACGATGATAAGGATAAGAATGAACAGGGCAACGACGCTATAAGCGACCAATTGCATCGCTGGCACCATCACACCCTTGATGACTTGCTGCACCTCTTGTAAGAGCGTCTTACCCATATCAGCCGTGTTACGACTCAGGTAGTAGATATAGGGACGACTCATATACCGCTCGATGAGCCGCTGCGAAATACTGTAGTTGCGCATCCAGGAAAAGCGTATCAGCGCGTAGTTCACCAGCATGGAAAAGCCGTTGGTCAGCGTGAGGATTACGAGTACAGCAACCCCAACAAAGATCAGAAAGCTATTCGTGTTACTAAAGTTAAAGGTTTGATAGAGCCAGCCTAAGTACCGGTTCTCTTCGATAGCATCGGGGTTGGACACCAGACTCAAGAAAGGAGCAAAGGAGGCGATGCCTACGACCTCGAGCAAGCCCATCAAGATGATAGCGGGAAAAAGAAAGTAGAGTTGACGACGTTCACGCTTTGATAAAAGCCCGTACAGGCTCTTGGCTATCTCCATTGTTACCCCAAACCTAAACTTCAAACTTAGGACTTCGCGCTCGGCTTCGAAAACGGTATCGAACCTTATCTGAACTCTTTTATGGCGGCGCTTTTACAGCCTGCTGCACACTAGTCATAGTGCAGCGGCTGCTCAAAAAGGAAGCTTACCTCTCGAGCAAGCGAGCGGTGCACCCCACCCTCTACCGAGCCCAAGACGCTGGACTTTACTCGAGGCTCGCCTTCTCAGCTTGTAAATCTAAAGGTCTGAGAATATTTTGCCAACCCGCCTGGGTTAAGATTTTCGACTTCAGCTTTTCGTCGGCTTTGTCAGCCTTATAAGGGTAAAAGCGTGAGGGCTTGAAGACCCTGTCCGGCCCCGTAGCGTGGTGGTAAGCACCGTTTTGCATCAGGTCATCCACTGACTTGAGGTAACCAGGGCTCGAGTAGTTGCTCGCCCGCTTAGTACTTCCCGCTTCGTAGATGTTTGCCTCCGAGTAGATTTCGCCGCCTTTTTCCACCCGGGCAGCCACGTTACGCCAGCGGTGGTTGTAGTTGTTATAAGTGTGCGTCTTACCGCAGTTGACCTTAGGGCTCCGGCCCCCGACTCCGTCGAAGTAGTTGTGGTGTAGAGTAATTTTCATGACTTCGTCGCCCTTGTCATCCTCCTTGCAGCTTCGCCCTAGTAACAGCCCCAGCGTGTGTTTGCTGAACGTGTTCCAGGAGATAGTAATCTTTTTAGCCGCCGTCGTAACGTCTATGAGCCCATCGCCTCCTTTACTGAACGAATTGCGATGGATCCAAACGTTCTGGGCTTGTTCCTCTAAGCGAATAGCGTCACGCCGTGCGTTTTTAAACTTCAAATTTGTAATGATGACGTTACTGTTCTCCTTGCCGTTGACGACCAGCGCTTCTCCCGAGAGCGTAATGTCAGCGCCGCGCCCGTCAATAGTCGTGTCTCCTGAGAGGTAGAGCATGGTTTTATTTTTGATAGTGCCGCTCAGCCCCTCTTCGAACACTATCCACTTGGGACCCTTTTTGGCAAGGGCGGCGCGAAGGCTGCTTGGACCTGCGTCCTTCAGGGTGGTCACGACCACGACCTTGCCTTCTTTACCTCCGGTCGTTTTCCTACCGAACCCTTCGAGTTCATCTAATATACCCAGGTAGTTAGCGTCAGAAGCCAGCGCCGTAACGGGAATACACGATTGAGGCACAAAGAGAATTAGGACCAAGACGAAGCCCAACCTAATTAGGCTTATCAGTTTGTTGACTGCATTCATGTAGCTTTAGAACCTCCCTTGTCTCGAGCTTAGAGGATAGCGCATCAGCAAGAAAACGTTAGCTTAGAGAAGGGCGAAATAGACCGGCACTTTCCTCATACACCGTTCACGATATACCTACAAAAATAACGGGGAAATACCTTACTTGCTTTATAAACTACCAAGTTCTAAATACTGTCGTGCCAACTTCATCCCTTTCCCGGAATATCGTACCACTTTATCCCGTACTCAGGTCCTACCAAATTTTCATGTCGGGCCACGCGCTTAGGGTACTCGTTCAAAATACCGCCATAGAATACCGGCGAGTGTAGAAACGTCAACCACATTCATCATACATTTGTCATAAGGGTAAAGCTGTATCTCGCTCGGCAGTCAGGTATCTCAGTTGAGAGTCTCAAAGTCAAAAGGAGGAGCCGAGCTGTTTGCTCGGCTCCTCCTTCGCAATCGCTTCTGCTAGTAGCGTTAGGGACGACTCACGCTCTGCCAACCCGCATTACGCAAAATTTTAGACTTCAAGCTCGAGCTGGCTTTCTCGACTCTGTACGAATAGTAGCGGGCCGGCTTAAAAACTCTGTCGGACTTCGACAGTTTATGATAAGCACCGTTTTGCATCAGATCATTGACTGAGCGCATGTAACCAGAACTCGAGTAGTTGCTCGCCCGCTTAGTACTTCCCGCTTCGTAGATATTTGCCTCCGAGTAGATTTCGCCGCCTTTTTCCACCCGGGCAGCCACGTGACGCCAGCGGTGGTTGTAGTTGTTGTAGGTGTGCGCCTTGCCGCAGTTGACCTTGGGGCTACGCTCACCGACCCCGTCGAAGTAGTTGTGGTGTAGGGTAATCTTTAGATTGTCGTCCTGGTTGCACTTAGACCCTAGCAGCGCAACCGGACCGTGATTGCTGAACTTATTCCAAGAGACCGTGACGTCTGTTCCTCCCCGAATAATGTCAATCAAACCGTCACCCGACTTCTCGAATGAGTTGTGGTGGATCCAAATGTTTTTCGCACCGTCTCGAACGCGTAGAGCGTCGTCTTTCGCATCTTTGAAGTTGAGGTACATGATAGCTACATTTCTACCGGGCTGATATCTGCTGTTACCATCTATCTCGAGAGTGTCGCCAGCGATCGTTATTTTGGCACCGCGCCCGTCAATAGTCGTGTTCTTTGACACTTCAAGAATATCTCTGAGCCTAATCTCTCCGCTGAGCCCCCGCTTGAACACAATCCACTTAGGACCTTTGACGTCCATAGCGGCGCGTAGCGAGCCCGAGCCGGAGTCTTTCAGATTGATTACCTCGACGACCTTGCCGTTTTTGCCGCCTGTCGTATTTCTACCAAAGCCACTTGCATCTTTTAAGACAGCCTGCAAATCGCTGAGCCCTGCCGTTTCCAGTTCGGCAGGCGCGTACTCGGCGTCCCCGCAAGCGTTCAAAAGAGGCAGTAGCAGCAGTAAAAAGATCAGGCTCGAGGCGCTAAAGCGCCCCTTTAAACCTCCGGGCCGATGACGCATAAATGTAGTGTTCATAGATTCCTCTCGATGTACCTCAGTTCAGACATTCCCCACGTAGTGTCAGGACATACCAAAGCGCAGGCACCGCACCAAAATGCGTATGAATTTTTTTCGCACGCTCGAAGCTCTCGATTAGACTCGGCGGACAACCAGCGAATTTACAAGCAACGTGACTGGGTTACTTACCGCTGTGCAATGTAACGAAGGCATCTATGATAAAAGTTACGTGGAGATGAGCAGTTGACCTTTTGTACACCCGCGCTCTCACGGTTTCATACGATGCGAAGCAGGTAAACCGTGACCCTGATGGCAGTTTAGCGAGTTTGAGAAAGCCTCATGGAAGTGCGATTTTTCTCAGATTGTACAAATGTAGCGGGTCGCGCACTCGCGAACACTTAACCTACAGGTACCTGAGTACTTAATCTTTGACACTGGACATCCGTAGAGCGTATCTCTAGGTAAGTCATTTTGGCGGGGAGGTCTAGTAAAAAACGAGCGAGAAAAACTCGCCCGTTCCAATTAAAGCTGTGTTGCTCGAGAAGTCAGGGTCGCTCCGCGTTGGCAAGCTGACCACTTGTTTGGGCAAGTGCTACGGCCGCCGAGGTCCTTTGCCAGCCTGCCCCCCCTTTAATTTTCGATTTTAGGCGCTCATCAGCTTTGTCTGCTCTGTACGAGTAGAAGCTCGAGGGCTTAAACACTTTCCCGGGGTTCGTAGCTTTATGAAAAGCCCCATTTTGCATAAGGTCGCCTACCGAACGAAGGTAACCCGGACTTTTGTCGCTGTAGTTCGAAGCGCGTTTGGCGCGTCCCGCCTCGTAGATGTTCGCTTCTGAGTAGACCTGCCCCCCTACTGCTACGTAGGCACCGACGTGTCTCCAGCCGACTAAGTAGTTGTTGTAAGAGTGAACCTTGCTCCGGTTGGCTTTCGGATTCCGCTCGCCCGTGGCGTCGAAAAAGTTGTGGTGCATTGTAATCGTCGTGTTTGCGTCCTGCGCATTCTTCGTGCCACTACGCCCCAACAGCATAACCAGACCGTGGTTGCTGAACTTATTCCAGGAGATGGTGATGTTCTTAGACCCGTAGATGACGTCGATAAGACCGTCACCCGAATTTTTCAGAGAATTTTGGTGGATCCACACATTTTTTGCACTTGAAACGCGGATAGCGTCACGATCAGCGCCTTCGAACTTCAGGTGCGTGACGATTACATTATCAGAATCTACGACCAGAGCACGCCTTGCTATCGTAATGTCCGCACCGCGACCGTCTATCGTTTTGTCACTGTTGACACTCAAATTTTTGCTCAGGTTGATACTGCCCCGCAAGCCCTCTTTGAACACAATCCACTTAGGGTCTTTCATCGAAACAGCTTCTCTAAGGCTACCCGCGCCAGAATCTTTCAGGTTAGTTACGACCACGACCTTGCCGTTTTTACCTCCAGTAGTGTTCTTCCCGAAGCCCTCGAGTTCCTCTAAGATATCCAGATGGCTTGCCTTTTTGGGCGTCTTTATAAAGCTGTCCAACATCTTGCGGCTGAGTTCTTCGGTCGTGACAACAACCATGTCAACGCGAGCCCTCGCTTCACCATGTCCTAGAGAGACACGGTGAGCGCCCGCCTTGAGCTGCTGCGAGGTGACCTTGACCCACCGGTACTTGCCGTAAGTACCAGGGAACTTGCGGTGCAACTTCCCGTCAAAACCTAGGTAGACGGCGTCGCTGCTGCCCGAAGGTCCGTACAAGCGGGCCCACATGGTGTAGCTACCGTCCCTGGGAACCTTGAAGCTAAGCGTCGCTTCTTCGCCGGGATTCCTCGAGTTCTTGACACTCGAGGGTTGAACCAGATAGCCGCCTGCAGACGAACCGGCGTCACGCCTAGTCACGAAAGTCGCCTTGACCTTAGCGTGTTCAGCCTCGAGCCTTTCAGTGAAGCCACTACCCAAGGTGTCAATGTTTTGCTCGGCAGAGGGGGACACCGGCGCGGTCTGACAAGCCGACAGTACAACCGCTAGCAGCACGGAGATGCTGCATAGGTACTTCAGTAAACCTTTAGTCATTATAAAAACTCCTCTTTCCAAAAAAAATGACTGCCCGGGCTCGTGCCCTGGACAGCGCTTTTGAAACACAACGCAGTTAAGAGGAATGGAGGGACCATCCCCGGCCGGTTGCGCTACTGGCTCCACCTGTTCCAAGCGCCCAAACGGGAAACGGGTTTCTCAGCCTCCGAAGGAAATCCCTTCGACAAAGTGCATGATAAATAATCTGAGGCCGCACGAGAGGTTATATTGCTCACAACGGGAGAGGTTATATTGCTCACAGAGACGGCGTTTTTGGCTTTCCTGAACGCTCTTAGCGCAGCAGCTCTGAGCTTAAACGCCTCCAGACCTTCTCATAAAAGACAGTACAAATAAAATATTTCACGTGTTTAGACAGTCTTTTTCCGCGATCTCTTTAAGGTTTCAAGCTGCGGGTCGGAAGAGACGTAGCACGTATAATCCTGGGGTAAATGATGTAACCGAAGTATCATTCTCCCCCTTCACCCCTCGTCTCAGCACCCACCTGTGACCTCTATGGGCTAATCTACATTACGCAGTTTGCTAATATAAGAGACCTCATTGAGAAAGTGAGAGGCAGACGAATGCCTGGCTTCCGCTTTTGCCGAGCAGTTCACGAAGTCGGACGCAGCCTTACGAGTATGAGTAAACGCGCTCACTGGAAAAGGTAGTACTTTTGCAAAAGGTCTAAACTCGTGAAAGCGTCAGTTGGTGAAACGGTTGGATAAGTAGGTAAAGCCGTTGCGAAAGGAATGCTCGAAAGATACCTGGTGGAACCCTCCGTAAAGGGGTTTCCGAATCTCGTCTTAAAAGGAGTACCGTGCAAGAAAACTCATCTATCAGTTTGAGCGACCTGCTCCGCTTTATCTTGCGGGGTCTACTCTTAGCGCTGATTGTTGCTACTGCCGCTGCCGCCGTAGCTTATCAACTCAGCCAGAACGAGCCACCGCGCTATGAGACACGCGCTACTTTGTTTGCGTCGCAGTCTCAGTCGCGGCAGAGTCAAGACCCCTTAGGACGTACGCTCTACACGCCGCCCCCCGTCGACGTCAGCGTCTACCGGATCGCGGCGCATAGCAAGGCCGTTCTCGGAGAAGCCCTCGCTACCTTGGGCACCCCCGACGCTGATGAAAGTCAGGTTCGCAGTCTCAGAGACAAGATATTAGTTAGCACCGTAGAGACGGAGCTCTCGAGTCTTATTCACATTGACGCAGCGAGCGGAACGCCCGAGCAGGCTACCGAGCGGGCGAACGCGGTAGCCAGGGCGTTGGTGAACTGGGACAATGAGCGTGCTAGCGACAACTTCGCCCGCATCATCGTGTCTTTGGAAGAGCAGATTGCCACGCTAAATGATCAGATTCAGTCGCTTCGGGACGCTGGGGAGGCAACACCAGAGCAGCTTGACGGCTTTCTAAGACTTCAAGCCGAGCGCCAGGAGGACCTGGCTTACGCGCGCGTTTCGGGGATTTCGGCTTTGGGTCGGCTCGAGCCCTTAGAGTCCGCTACCCCGCCGCTTACTCCCGTCTCGCCACGTCCCCAATTCAACGCCACGCTCGCATTTGTCCTCGGTCTCTTACTCGCTTATGGCGTGCAATTCTTGCGGCAAGCTCTCGACACACGTCTGCGGAGCGCGGACAACTTGTCGAAAGTCAGTGGTCTACCGGTACTTGCTGAGTTTCCTAAACTCCGCAAGGGTATACGACGTCTGCCAATAGAAGCGATAAATTACTTGCGTGCTAACATTCTACTGGAAACGGGACACATTCACCCTAAGATTATCCTGGTAACGAGCAGTAAAAGCGGCGAAGGTAAGTCGAGCGTCGCCATAAGCTTGGCGGAGAGTTGTGCGCGCAGCGAACTCCGCACCTTGCTGGTGGACGCAGAGCTGAGAAGTCCAGTTATCGGCCAGTATTATAATCTTAACCCCGCACAAGACATCTCGTTGAAATACTTGCTCGATCATCTCGAGACTGACTGTATCCCGGTCGGCGTTCAGATCAGTAAAACTCAGGTCCTTCACGTTATACCTAGCTTTGAATCAGCCGCTTCACCCACCGACCTCTTGAGCCACGGTTTCCGTGAGCGCTTAGATGCTTGGCGTGCTCAGTACGATATCATCGTTATTGACTCGCCGCCCGTGCTGTCTGTAGCTGATCCTTTGATCATTGCACCGCTATGTACAGGTACCGTCTTAGTAACGGACGTGCGGACAACGAATCGCCGTCAGGTACGTTCAACTGTCGACCTGTTGCAGCGTGTTGGTATAAAACTGCTCGGTGTGGTGGCGACCCAGGTCACTAGTCCGTCGCAATCAAGGTCGGGGAAAGAGTACATTTCTAAACTCCCTGAGGATGACTACATCACGCCTAAGCGCGTTAATAACTGAGAAGAGCTTTGCAACTTGGACCAGCGGGCGCATCTGAATAGAAACCTACGGTTTTAACTGTTCGACTTTCTGGCTTTCCCTAACATAGCTGTAAAGGGTAGGCTTGGAGACACCCATCATGGCGTCATCAACCCATGAAGCTACCGACTCGTCCCCTCGAAAGAAGGCAATCCAAGCACTCATATCAATCAGCACCAGCTCAGCCACCCTGAGACTCGAGTTCTCTAATCTCCTCTACCTCAAGCTCCTCGTTGCTGAGAATTGACACCTCGCCTTGGAGCTGCCGCAGTCGCTCGAGCTTCGCCGCCCTAACGAACCCCTCTACAGCTTTCTGCACTGCCCTTATGTGGTTCGTCTCCTGAGTGATCTTCATTAACTCCTGAAACACCTCATCATCGAGTGTCACACTCGTATGCATTGGTGCACTTTCTAGCATTATTAGCTTGGCATAAAGTGCACCAATTTATCTCGCCTATTTCTACCTTCATGTGCACCAAATAAAACACCAAGCCACACCACTTGCAACTCGAGCATAGACTCCACCCAATCTTGACGTCCCATAACCTTCTCAATTAGGACTTACGCAGCGAGCGAAAAAGTAGTAGCGTTTGCAAATGGGCGTCACGCGGTTGAATTATTGCCAGTATCTATTGGTAAGCTAGGTCAACTACACGCTGACGAACTTTGCCGATCACCCAGAGAGGTTTAGTCACGGTGCGGTGAACCGCTTTTTGCGAGATGAGAGACTAAGACCAAGCAACGCGGCGAAAAAACGTGCAAAAGGCGAGGGCACGCTGACAAAACGTAAAGATGGAACCTAGCAAGGCTCCATCTCACTCGGCTACCATTCCGATGGTCGCCGCAATCGTCCATTCGTATATGGCAAAACGCAGCGAGAGGCGAGAGAGAAGCTCGAGGCGGTCAAACGGTGAGCTTCGCCCCAAAGGTGCTAGCGGAACGCTTGGGTCATGCGAAGGCGAGCTTTACGATGGACGTGTACACGCACCTTTTCGAGGAGCAGAGGGCGAGCAACGCCGTAAGCTGGATGAGCTTCTTAACCAAGGACAAAGTTGAGCCAGATGACCTCGGTTGACGCCGTGGTTGTAAAATGGTTGTAAAAGCGCTGATGTATAAAGCTACCGCTGATCAGTAATGGATCTGTACGACGTTTGTCACGCTCATTCTTGAGTGGGCGATGACGGGCTCGAACCGCCGACATCCTCCTTGTAAGGGAGGCGCTCTTCCAACTGAGCTAATCGCCCGAGGTTGATATCGTCAACTGATAAAAGCTATCACTTGTAAACTACTCGGCCTCAGCTTGTTTTTGATACTAGCTTCCTTGATACCTCTTGAAAAGAAGTGGGTATCACCCTCTTCAAGCGATGATACCGACTCTTTCCTAACTGCTGGTGACCCCTACGGGGTTCGAACCCGTGCCGCAACCTTGAAAGGGTTGTGACCTAACCGCTAGTCGAAGGGGCCATATTGGTGGGTCGTGTAGGGCTCGAACCTACGACCCGCTGATTAAAAGTCAGCTGCTCTGCCAACTGAGCTAACGACCCAACAGCTTTAGCAGTATATGGGGCGCGTCCGCCTCATGTCAAGCTGTAGCGCTGCAAGAGTCACCCCTAAAAGTCAGTTGAGCCTAGCGCTAGCGTGTCATTCTGAATAAAGCGAAGCGTAATCGAAGAATCTTTGATAGCCCTTCCAGAGAGATTCTTCGCGTTCGCAAGACTTCGTCCGACTGCGTGAACAGAATGACATGACGTTATAGTTATCCCATTGATTCTCCACTCAACCGACTTTTCGTTCAACCTCGGTGTGACGAATGCACACCCTCTGCGTGCAAGGTGCGCTACACTCTATTCAAGTTCAGCACACGCTGAATGACTTCGGAAGCGACGACGCTTGTTCTGTATCTGGGCGCTTGGAACAAGCTGAGCTAGTAGCGCACCCGGCCGAGGGTGATAACTCGCGAGTACTTAGCGCAAGCTGGTATTCAACATACAGAAATCTAACGTTGTTTAGACTTCTCTACGCGCGAACCTCACTCGAGCAGCCGGGCCAAGTGCCCCTGGTCGAGCGTTTTTTATGGCGTTCGGAGGCGATGAACCGACCTTCCCTATCTGGGCATCATGGGACTCGGGGAGCCAGTGATGCAACCGGCCGAACTTAGAGCGCGACGCGCTAAACACGTCTAGCTCTGTATTAAGGTGGTTGCATCCATTCCACGAAAGGGTGGTTTGGATGCGTAGAGGTTTCGTTTTTTTCGTTCTCGTAGTTTTAGGTTTAGCCAACATTGCAGCGGCGCAAAAAAGCGCAGGTCACGATGTTAGTATCAGCGTTCCCAACATTCTCAGACTTAAAATTGACGATGACGTTGCTCAGGATCAAGCCAACGTTGACGTGAGCATCCGCGTTGCCGACGGTGCGTTCGAGATTGCGCCTGCGGGTAGCAGCGTTCAGGTCATGGCGAACAGTGCGTGGCAGCTTTCCGCAAGCTACGTTCCGGCGAGCGAAGCGGACGCAGCGGCGCAGCTCATGTGGCGAGCCGAAGCGGACAAAAGTGGCTGGGAGCGCTTTACCTCTTACCCGCAGATTATCGAGCGGGGCGAGAACACGGGTGGTTGGCAGAACTTCGACCTTCGTTATGGACTTCAGACCTTGCCCGCAGACGGACACTATCAGGGGACAGTGACCTACACCGTCACGCGACCTTAGCACCCCTTCCCTCATCCTCTACCTCCTTTATACAAGCCGTTGGAGACTAGCAAAGCTAACCATGCTGTTGGGTAAACCCGAGCAGCCCACAAAGTCGTGCACCTATCAATCCTCTTACAAGATTGAGTGGCGTCTTCTAAAGCTGTTTTGTTTGCGGCTCGAGCACCTCTCAACTTAATCTATCTCTCGTCACACATCTCCATATTTCAACCGCTTTGCCCCACTTCAACCCAGTGGAATTTTTAACGTCCCTAAACTAATTCTTCGTAAGAATTTTGTGAGAGCAGATACGTATACTAGCTTTAGTTGAACGCACCTCCGCAACCCCCAAACCCAACACGCGGAGGGTTCCTTTCGGAAGCGATGAAATCTTGACCCGTATTTGGGCGCTTGGGCAAGATGGAGCTAGTAGCGCAACCGGCCGAATTTCTTATTCCGGGAGGAATGTCATGAAAAAGGTTTTTGGTTTACTCGCAGCAGCAGCCGTTCTCAGCACCAGCGTCGCCTTCGCTCAGGATAAGCAGAGTCACGACGTCAACATCAAGATTCCCGACGTCTTGCGCATCCGCTTGACCAGCGGAGCGAGCAACGCCGCCGTTGCAAACCCCACGGCTGTCGAGTTTGACTTTGTGGCGAACGAAGCGTCCTTCGACGTCGGCACGGTCTTCGCCCCGACCAACTCCGGCAGCTTCAACTGGGATGACGTCAAAGTGTTCTCGAACGATGTTGACGGCTGGGAAGTGCGCGTCTCGACGGACAATACCAGCTTCGACTGGAGCAAAGTCAAGGTCGCAGCGACCGGCGTAAGCACATATGGTGCGTTCGACCTCGGGGGCGGCTACATCGCCGACAGCGCTACCAAGACCGGCGGTTGGGAGAGCTTAGGCTTCGGCCCTGAGAACTTCTCCATCGAGTTCGATGGCTCAGAAGATGCCGGCGACTACAGCACCACAGTTCTGTACACCATCATCGGCCTCTAAGCCTAACCCAAACTCCGAAGACAGCCGCCGCGAATTGCGGCGGCTGTCTTCACGTAGCTGGAGCGAGAGCCGTCGTTTCAGCGAACGGCTTTGGTGACCGCATCAGGGTTGACAGTAACGAAAACCTAAGCGAGTCCACAACGACTGTCACCTACACGATTATCGAACCTTAACCTCTTCTCTCGTTCTCTTGGCCCTAACCTCTTCTCTTAGGGTGTCCCTGCGTCCCGGCAGGGAATCCTCACAGGAAACCATGACCATGACTATAGACTTCCAACTTCATAGCGCCAAGCGCAAAATCAGCCTGCTCGTCTACCTCGCCTTCCTGTGCGCCGCGCTCCAGCTTCCCTTCGCCTCTGCGCAGCTCGCCGACCACGAGGTCAACCTCAGCATTCCGAGCTACTTAGGCATTCGCATCGTAAATAATGCGAATATTCCACGTGGCTCGCCCGCTGTAAACTTCGACTACACCTCGGATGTGAGCGCTTACACGGACGCCTATGAAGGCCCAGGGTTTATTGGAGCCTCCAACGTCACCGACTTCGCCGACGTGCAGGTCTCCGTACGCACAGGCTTCGGCTTTCCGCTCTGGTACGTCGAGGTTCAGGCGTCGCCGCTTACTTATCGTGGTCAGCAGGGAGGCGCAGGGCTGGCTTTAGAGGATATCGAAGTGGTGCGCGGAGTACGCTCTGGACTGAATCCGCAGGCGGTGGTGTGGGGCGATGTACGCGACACTTGGACGCTTTCAACAACGCCTCAATGGGTCGCCTACAGCTTGCTCGGTACGTACGGCTGGCAGACCTTGGGCTTTAACGGCCTTGACTACCGCGTCAAGGTGAACGGCGACGAAGAGCCAGGCGAATATTCCACAACGGTCAGCTACACGATTTTCTATCCTTAAAGCTATGCCAACCTCACGCCGCATCTTATCCTCGAGACCCGTCTTCACCCACCTCATTCTTGCGGTTATCTTCGCCGCCACCTTCGCGCAAGCCTCCGACATCGGCCTCTCCCCGCCCCGGCTCACCCTCGCGGGCAGCCCAGGTCAGACGATCACCGAGACCGTCACGCTCATTACCAACAGTTCGGAGCGGCTCCAGGTCAGTACCGAGATCAGCGACTGGACGCTCGATATAGCGGGCAACATCACCTTTTTGCCCGCGAGTAGCTTGGCGCACAGCGCCGCGAATTGGATCAGCTTGGAGAGTACGGACTTCTTCTTGGAGCCCAACTCGAGCCGCGACCTGCGCGTTTCCGTGACCATTCCACCCGACGCCGAAGGTGGCACCTATCACGACATGGTGTTCTTCCGCGTCGTGCCGCCCGCGTCGGCGCTCACGGGCGTGGGCGTCGTGACGACCACCCGTATCGGCTTGACGCTCTACATCACCGTTGCGGGCACGGAGCGCAACAGCGCTGAGGTCGTGGACTTCTTTCAGCAAGACGAGACCTCGCTGACGCTGGCGATTGCCAATACGGGTAACACGCTTATGCGCTTGGCTGGACAGATTGAGCTGCGCGACGAGATGGGTGAGGTTGTACACAATGTCGAAGTACCCAACGTGCCGATTCTCAGAGGCAGCGAGCGTGAGCTTACCCTACCTCTCCCTGAAGAGGTCGAGGAAGGCTTCTACGTCGCGCTGGCGCTGATTCAGGACAGCCGGGGCGAGTTGCTCGTGGCGGAGTTACCGATCTCAATCCCGTGACGTTGTCCGCACAAAGTCAAAGGGCTTACGGCAGACGCGCATACGTCTGCTTAACCCTTTTGTGCTTTTTATGTGTCCTGGGCAGCGCCGACGCGCAAAGGCTCCGCTTTCGCTCCTCCGGGCTCGTCACCTTCGCGCCGACGGCTGAAACCTACTTAGCGTCGCTCGGTGAGATCACCCAGCCAGAGCCCTCGAGCCCCAACATCCGTATGCGCGTAGACCGCGCCCGGCGCTACACCTTTCGCGTCGAGCCGACCTCGCGGTCTACTGGCGCACCCGAGTTGCAAGCGCGTTACACCTTTTCCTCGAGAAATGGCGGTACAGCAGTCACGAACTGGCTCTCCTTAGATAGACCTTTGCAGGGCACGATCACCAGCCCCGACAACCGCACCGAGATAAGCGTGGCGTACCGCGTGCAGCTTACGGGCCAAGAGGTTGCGGGCAACTACACAACGTCAGTGACCTACCGCGCAGGCAATTCACCTGTGCAGCACGACGTTCGTATCGCCGTCCCTACGGCGACGGCGCTGCGCATAGACAGCTCGCTCGTGACCTCTCAAACTGCGCGGGTTGACTTTGACTACAGCGGCAGCAACGTGATGACGTACCTGCGAGCGATTGAGACCCTCACGCCGCTGAGCGCCACAGACAGTGATGTTCGTACGCTCGAGGTTTTCTCCAACGACCCCCAAGGCTACACCGTCACCGTTGCGGTCACACAGGAAGACCTTTCACCGGGCGGTGAGCTGATTGCTGAGCGCCTCTACCTCGCCGGGCAGCCCGCGCAAGGTCGGCGTTTTAGCAGCGCGTCGCCGACCTACGGCTTTGAGCCGCTCCTCACGCCGGCTGAATTTTCGCTACTCGTGGACGGGTTGGAGGAGCCGGGTGACTATACCTTTCGCCTGACGTATGACGCGCAAGCTAATCCTTGATCTGTGCTCTCGAGACATCTACATCAACAAGCGCCACTAGGAGGCTACTATGAAATACTTATTAACGGTAATGCTGCTTTTTGTCCTCGCTTTAAGTGGTTGCGCGGAGCAGGGCAGCACTACGCCAATCCCTGAGCCCAACCCGGAAGAGCCTACAAACCCTGATGTGCCTACGACCTCGCTCCAAAACTTTATAAGAACTGGCACGGACGCCGACTTATATGAGCGTGCTATTACAGCATCAGGTGTCTACGATGACCTAGCTGTAAATCGATACCCATTGTTACTCATGTTCATCAATGAGATGAGCGTGCTCCAAGCCTACATCGCGGAGCAGGGTCTTAACGAGGAGACATTTCTAGCACACCCCAAGCTGCCCGAGTTTGTCAAATCTCACCTCATCTACGAAGAAGTGGACGTTTTGGAACTGCGAACCACGCCCGACGCGGAGGTCACACTGGAAAGTGCGGCGGGTACTGAAGTCGTTATCGAAAACCAGCCCTACCCTGAAGTGGATTTAGCCAATGGCGTCGCTATTGACCTTGGGTGTCTGGAAGGTGAAGACCCTACCTATGAAACAGATGCGAAAGGGCTACTCTGTTACGTTGCCGCGCCCATCGTGCGGGACTTCGACTGGAGTCAATAAGCGTAGATTAGCGCATCAAAATTACACGAGAGTAGCTGTGGAGATATCTTCACAGCTACATTTTTATGTGATTCTCAAAGCAGAACAAGAGGTCACGGCGTATTCAGCACCCGTACCCTGCGCGTCTCCTCAACCACCGCGCCACCGCTTCTCACCGCGCGGAAGAGGAGGTCATAGACCGCGTCTTCGGTATCGGCAGCGATGGGAAGGTCTGCTGCGTACTGCCCTGGCTCGACCTCGGTGAGTTGCACATCACCCAAGGGGCTTTGCGCGCTCACCTCAGCCGCTTCGAAGAGGGGTGCAGCAGAGAGGTCTAAGGTCTCCCCCGCCCTCACGGGTCCGTCTGCAACGGCCTCCAAAAGCGGTATCTCCGTGTCAATCACGAATTGACCTCGGCGGCTCGCGCGCTCGTCGCCGCGCTTTGCAATGACCTCAAAGGTGTAGACGCCGGGCGGCGTATCGCCCGGTACATTGACGCGCCCAAGCCACACGTCGCCGATTAGAGAGAGGTCAGTTGAGCCGGCTGACGTCGCGACGCGCACCCTTTCGGGGTCGCCCTGAAGGGTCACGCTGACGAGCGGGGCGGAGCCGGGGGGGACGCGCTCGGCGCTCGGCGTCACGCGGCGCACGCGGAGCGCTGACGAACCGAAGCTCCGCGCCCGCGTGCGAGCGGGTTGGAGCAAGAACGTAACCTCGACGATTTCACCCGCTCGCACCGTGAGCTTGCGGGTAGCGTCGCCTAAGATGACGCTGCCGATAGGGTAGCTAGCGAGTTGCAAGGTCGCCTCGCCGGGGAGCAGACCTCGAGCCGAAAAATTACCCTGCTCATCTGTACTCAGGGAGCGATAGAGCCCTTCGGGGTCGATGAGCAGCAGCCGCGCCGCGAGACCGCGCTCGGGTGTGTCGGCGACGCCGTCGGCATCCGCATCCTCGAGCACCCGCCCCGTCAGCGCCGCCGTTCTAGCGAGGCGAAAGTCCCGCACAACCTCTCCTTTGAGCGCCACCTCGACCGAGACCGTGTCCTCCCCAATGAGGCGGTAGGTAATCGGCAGGCTCGCGACCTCGAGGCTCACCTTATACGTACCGGGCGCAAGCTCAGCGCGGTAGCGTCCTGCCTCGTCAGTCAAGAGCTTGTAGCGCCCGACCTTGACCTCCACGCCTGCGAGCGGACCGGCGTCGGAGCGCACCACGCCCCGCACCATTCCCGTACGACGGCCTCCGGCAAGCTCGCTTACGCGGCTCGGGATGCGCACATCAAAGGTGTAGTCGCTCGAAAGCGACAGTCCGAACGCAAATGACTCAGCCACGTGGCTTCCGTAACCGTAGTTGGCGTTGCCCGCGAGGTTGACCCGCCACGGCCCGCCGTACCAGACCGTTCCCGCGTTGAGCCCCAACCGCTTGTCCGTGAGGTCCCAGGTGCTATTGCCAAAAAAGGTGAGAGGTGCGTGGGTCGTTTGCAATTTGAGGTCAACTTGGCCACCCAGGTGCGAACTGCGCGGATAGTAGGTCAGGTCGCCGCCCAAGCTGTAGTAGTCCGCGCTGCTCTGCGAAACGCGCACGGACGTGTCTAAACCGAGCCCTAAATCGTCATAAACCACGCCGAACTGCGCGTCGGCAAACCACCTGTCCGCGAGGGTCGTCTCGTAGCGCAGCCGCGCGAAGCCCTGCTCGCTGCCCATCTCTAGCCCTAGATTGAGCTTGCCTGGTAGAGAGAGGTCGTCCAGGACGAGACGGTCTTGCAAGCCGATGCTCCACCCTTCTTGGACTCGCACATCTTCGCCTAAAGGCAAGGAGCCGCTCGCGTAGAGGTGTTCACCGGAGCCGTAGTAATCCAGACGCGCCCCTAAATTCGCGCTTTCGGTGAGCAGTTGCGCCACCCTAAGGCGGCCTTGCAAACTCCCTTTGGGCAGGTTGCGCTTGGCTTCCAGTGAAGCGTCAATGAAGTCGTCATAGCTCGCCTCGGCCTCGACACTCAACGCGCCAAGGTCGGCGCTGCCGCGCACACTGAACCTCGCATCGTCCGCGCGTACGCTTAGCCCGCCCGCGACGAACGCGGCTCGGCTTCGGTACGTCCCCGCTGCGTAGCCAGAGACACTTTCGCTCACGCCGCCGAGCGCCCCCGCCACCGCCCAGCGCGGCGTCCGGTAACTCCCCGCCGCGCCGACGCCCGCCGATAGACCGAGGCCGTAGGGGTCGCTCCCGCCGCCACCTAGCTGCGCCGTCCACCTCTCATGGGTCAGCGCCATATACGAGCTCAACTCGTCTTTAGCGTCAAGCCTCGCACTCAAGCTCACGAAGTCGGAGAGCGGGCCGTCTGCGGAGAGTTCACCCGACCACCCTTCGGTGGAGAAACTGACAGAGGCGTCCGCCAGCAAGCTGAAAGGTTGCGCACTCGGTACACCAAAGCGCGTCACCGTGAGCCTCTTTCGCACCTCTTCAGCGTTGTTCGTGGCGTTCGTCAGAACTAAGGTGTAGCTTCCCTCGCTCGCAACCTCGAGCCTTTCTTCGAGCCGCTCCTGCGGCGCAAGCTCACGCTCGCGTACGGCTAAGACTTCACTTCGCTCCAACAACTCGAGACGCACTGAACTCGCCACGTTCCCTTCATTGACCAATGTGACGCTGAACCCTTCGGCGTTTAACACAACCGTCTCGGGCGCTTCCAAACTCAGCGCTGAGCGTTCACTCACAGTGATGACACTCTGGGCGCTCAGGGTCGAGGTGGGGCTGCGCAGCCCCACCATCACCGTATTTTCAGCAAACGCGGGCGCATTGATGGGTACGGCGAGCGTAAGGGCGATAGGGCGGCTTTGCCCTGGCTCCAAGCTCACCTCGCCGGGTTGCCGTAAAATCTGCCAACCCAGCGAGGAACGCGCTTCTAAATCCACCTCGAGCGTCTCCTCGACCCCCGTTTGAGACGCCTCAATACGAAAAACGAGCGTCACGAAATCGCCTGGCGCGGCGAAGCGGCTGTTGGGCGCACTTAGGGTCAGAGGTTCGGGTTGCGCCGTGCTCGTGCTGAGGAGCGCGGCGAGTAACGTTAGGCCCAGTAGAACGCATATACGGCGCAGGCGCAAATAAACTGCCCTTGCCCGCTTGATCTGCTCGCCAGAGCGCCCATTAACCGCATTCATCTCCGGGTATTTCCGAGAATCGTCTGGGCGGGGTGCAAGAGGTATATAAGACAATGAGCAAAGTGTGAAGGGTGCGCCGAGCGTCGCCTGCTGGCTAGCTCGAGCCAGGTCATTATGTGAGCTGTTGTGAAGTTAGAGAAAACGTCCGTCATAGAGGCAGCCTGAGCTTAGATACACCTCTCTCTTTATAGCAACGCTCAAGCGCGAGGCGAGTGAAGATTTGCCCCTAGAAACGGGAGATTTTATACTTTTGAGATGTGTTTACAGATGTTTAGAGAGCGCTGGCAGAGCGCTACTCAATACATCATTACTACACGAGACCTCTTGCAAAAGTGGGAGGTAGACGCAATCACTGGATGGAGCGGTACTTTTACAAGAGGTTACTGATGAGGTATGAATGTAGAAGTAGCAGAGCATTGGCCCGCTCATGCGATGATAAAAGACCTTTTTAAGCGCAGGGCTAACCTAATTCGTGACCTCACCTCTTGAAAATTTAGCTATCGCAGTTTTGGTTGAGTTGCACGCCTATGCAGGTCGTGAGGCTCGAGGCCACTCGAATTCTCGTCAATCTCTGTGAAATCCATACGACGCAATTCGCCATAACTGTAGCGGCGTCGGAATGGACATTCCGACGCCGCTACACAGGTCTCAATTCAGGCTGACTTCTCGCTCTCTTCAAACCGCTGAAACCAGCGCGAGTTGGCGCTCGCACGCGGTTGCGAAGACGGTGCACGCCCTGATGTCGTCGCGGGTCAAGCTGGGATGACGCGCTACGATGTCCGCTTCGCTCATGCCAGAAGCGAGGTAGCCCAGTATCTGATAGACGGTCACTCTCGAGTCGCGAATGCAAGGCTGACCGCCCCGCTCATTTAAGTCAATGACAATATGGTCTCTATAGTTCGTCATAATGGATGCGTCCAATCTACTTGTAAAAGCGCAGGTTTAATCTTTCAAAAATTGCAGGAACAAAGGGGTAAATCTGTAAAGTATCGTAGGCGTTCCGTCCTTTAGAAATGTGATAGCTTTACGCTTCGCGACCTTAATGAATATGCGCTAGGGAGCGAAAATTCAAATGTTTTAATAAGGGTACATGAAACCTCATAACGAGGCAACTGAAAAGCTCGTTCGCTGGTCCATCTTTGAGTATACAGACTTTTGTCCGGGTTTGAGTGTATAGACTTGACGAATAGGGCATACGGGTGTACACTTACTTTTATAATAAGTCGAAAAAGTTAAGCGCTCACAGAAGAGCGCCTTTTTTATGCCTCCTCAAAAATCTATCTTCCAAAAGAAAAGAGGTGTATGGGAACGCGGTACGTTCACACCAACATCGTCGCGGGTGACTGGAAGAGGTTGGCCGACTTCTATCAGACAGTCTTCGATTGCCAGCCTGTACCCCCGCAACGCGACCAGTCAGGAGGCTGGCTGGAGCGAGGAACCGGGGTTAAGGATGCGGCGCTACGCGGGATGCACCTACGGCTACCGGGTCACGGTGAGGAAGGTCCGACCTTAGAAATTTATTCGTATGGCGAGATGAAGGAGAAGCCCTCGCCAGCGGCGAACCGGCGCGGCTTGGGCCATCTCGCCTTTTTAGTAGACGACGTTGACGAGACCAGGGAAAAAGTCTTGGCGCACGGGGGCCGAGACCTCGGGGAAGTTGTCACGACCGAAGTTCCTAAGGTGGGCAAGCTGAAGTTCGTCTATATGACCGATCCAGAAGGCAATATTTTAGAGATTCAACACTGGTTTTAGAGCAGCTAATGTCTGGCTCGAGCGCGCCTTCGTCATCTCTTCACACTACTTCTACTGTGTGTGGGCTCTACAAAGCCAATCTTGCAAGAGGTTGGCGCTACACTAGGGTTAGATGATACTGAAGTAAACGAACCGCGTTTAAGCTCTTCATCATTCAGTATGATATTTTGCCAAACCGTGACGCTTACGTGCCCAATGGTGTGTAAAAGGTGGGAGCACAAAGCGGACAACTCGGTGAAGGAAATGTGAAAGTTCTGAGCCGGAGATACCCCATGCGTCACAGTCAAACCACTTAGAATGCTATAAGTTGAAATATAAGGACTCAGGTGCTCGAGCTTGCCTGGGTTGGTAATAGCCATCAGCGCGTTACGTCACTGAATCACCAGCGCTGAACTACCACGTCACCGAATTACTTCGTAAGGGGTCACAACTATGCCAAACGCTGCAACGCTCAAAAAAGAACTTCCCGTACGCACCACACCTTTCGCACCGTGGCCCCACTTTGAAGAGGACGAACGGGAGGCCGTGCTCGAGGTGATGCGCTCGGGCCAGGTCAACTATTGGACGGGTGAACAGGGGCGGCTCTTAGAGCAGGAGTTCGCCGACTACACAGGCTGCAACTACGCCATCGCTCTCGCGAACGGCACGGTTGCTTTGGAGTTGGCTCTCTACGCATTAGGCGTCGGCGCGGGCGACGAGGTCATCACCACGAGCCGCACCTTTATCGCTTCGGCCAGTGCCGCCGTGATGCGCGGCGCGACGCCCGTCATCGCGGACGTAGACCCCGACAGCCAGAACATCACGGCTGAGACTATCAGAGACGTTATCACACCCAAGACCAAAGCCATCATCACCGTTCACTTGGCGGGCTGGCCCTGCGATATGAACGAGATTATGGCGCTCGCCGAAGAGCACGATATCAAAGTGATTGAAGACTGCGCTCAAGCGCACGGTGCACGCTACAAGGATCGCCCGGTCGGTTCCTTAGGCGACGTCGCCGCATTTTCCTTTTGCCAGGACAAGATTATGACCACAGGTGGCGAAGGTGGCCTGTTGACGACCAACAGCAAAGAGATATGGGAGAAGGCGTGGTCGTTCAAGGACCACGGTAAGAGCTACGACGCAGTTTATAACCGCGACCATCCGCCGGGCTTCCGCTGGCTCCACGAGTCCTTTGGCACGAACTGGCGGCTCACCGAGATGCAGTCCGCCATCGGCAGACTCCAACTGCGCAAACTTCCAGCTTGGCGTGAGGCGCGGCAGCGCCACGCCGCTATCTTGACGGAGCGTTTTTCCGAGATAGAATCGCTCCGCGTCGCTCTTCCCTCCCCTAATGTTGAGCACGCCTACTACAAATATTACGTCTTTGTGCGCCCCGAACGGCTCCGCGCAGGCTGGAACCGCGACCACATCATGCAAGCCATTAACGACGAAGGAATTCCCTGCTTCAGCGGGAGTTGTAGTGAGATTTACCTCGAGAAAGCCTTTGTAGAAGCTAGCTTAGGGCCAGCAAGACCGCTTCCCGTCGCCAGGGAATTGGGTGAAACATCGCTTATGTTCCTGGTTCACCCGACGCTTTCTGAGCAGGATATGTTCGACACATGTAACGCCGTAGAGAAAGTCATGTCTTACGCCACGCGCTGATAAGATTCGCTAAAATATTCAAGAAAGTATCCAAACGAGTTGACGATGCTACTGCGTAGCATCGTCTTTTCAAATTGGTTTCACTGTGCCGAAGTTCTGTTGTGTTAGATCGGGATAGATATGTTTAGACGGTTGTTATACGGATTCCGCTAAATTCCCTATCACCGAGAAAGGCGTTCGGTGATAGTCCATACCGCTCCATCCATATCTTTGTTTCTGACCTCAAGCTCGAAGCGTGAGTGGTTTCCCCGACGATAGTCCTTCACACTGCCTAGTTTACTGTGCTAAAGCAGCCAGCTAAAGCTGGGGGTTTAGACCCTCCCATGTTGGGACAATCAATCGGAATTGGTATTAGTCGCGGTTGACTTGGCGTCGCACTTGTGCAAAATCTCATGCTGGTACGGATTCTGCTCACTCATGGATGTACTAATTCTAGGCTGCGCCCGAAAGATAGCTGCTTCTAACCCTTTATGTCCGGGTTGTAGCAACGTTTTGACAGCAAGCTGCGTCACGTTCACTGAACTAACTGGAGTCAACGCACCTTCATCACATCTTAATTAAAAGCCTCGAGGAGTGTCTACGCTAGAAAAGCGTTGTTAAAGCGTGCTGAACGCAATTTTTTAGCATTTCCACTTGACATTGCTACACTTCTCCGCAGATATCATCTCATAACGTGCGTGCTAAACAGTGTTCTCTATAGTGAGAGTGTCTCAAACCAGATGATACCTGCTACTTGATAACAGCGCTTTCAAACCTAGCGATATCGAGGCGTCGGCCTTGCGGAATACCGCAAAGATACGCTCGTACCCCGTGCTAAGCTGTAGGCTAACTGATTGGCTCTAAATTCTGCCTCGAGCGGTGACGCCACTACATACAATACTCATGTCCGTCATCTTACTCATCTCTCTTTGGAACACGATGAGGTGTTATAGACGGGATGAGCTGCTGCCCCTTCATCGTTCCTTAAAGAACCCGGCTCCCTCTACCAAAAATGTGACGTGTCTGCGATTATATAATAGGTCTTGCTTATAAGGTGAGTGAGTAAGCCAAGAGAGACGACTTGCAGTGACATGAACCTATCGACTTCAACCTCAACGCGCATTCCGGCAGATGCCGAGAACACTGAACTATGTTTTGCAAACGCTATACGTATTTCAGGTAGGTCACTTCACCAGATTGATACACCGACCAGCAAACCACAACACACTCTATAACAACGTCAGGATGGGGGCATGGTGCAATCTAACCTCGAACACACTCGCTCGCTTAGGAATCAACTCATAGACCTCGATATTCGCCACCGCAGCAAACTCGTCAAGTTTGCTATCGACTTAACCGCCTGGGCCGCAGCGCCGCTGCTCGCTTTTTTCATTCGCTATGACGGGATGGTTCCGGCAGACACGTATGCGGGTATCGTCACCGTAACCGCGCTGCTTGTTCTCATGAAGGCAGCCGTCACTGTGCCGTTTGGCTTCTACCACCGAAGCTGGGCCAAGGTCGCCTTTAGAGATGTCGGCGATATCGTCAAAATCACTTTGGGCGTCGCGTTTGTCGCCAGTATTTTGCTGCTCTGGCTCGGCCCAGTATTGCAGATACCAAGGTCTATCGCCGTCATCGACGGTCTCATTACCCTCTTTGCGATGAGCGGTATGCGGGCTGCTTTTCGCTATCAGCATGAGAGCAGTCTCAACCGGACAGCGAGTGGTCAAGAGCGCAAGGTTCTCGTTATCGGCGCAGGCGAAGCGGGCTCACTCATCGTGCGCGAGATGTTGCGCCATCCAGAGACCGGTCTCCAGCCTATCGGTTTTCTCGATGACGACAGGCAAAAGATCGGCTACCGCATCGCGACAATTCCCGTTCTCGGTATGATTGATGACCTGAGTGAGGTTGTCAAAAAACACCACGTCGATGAGGTTATTATTGCGCTTCCTTCAACCGACGGTAAGACGGTGCGCAGCATTGTTGAGCGTATCGAAGAGACACAGGCCGACCTCAAATACAGAATCATGCCCGGCGTCTATGAGCTTCTGAGCGGTCAGGTTGATATCAGCCGCATCCGCGAGGTCGAGATCGAGGACTTGCTGCGCAGACCGCCTATCGAACTCGACACGGACGCGATCAGCAGCTACATCACAGGTAAGACGGTGATGGTCACGGGGGCGGGCGGCTCGATCGGCTCTGAGTTAGTGCGGCAAATCTGTCGCTTTAACCCTAAAGAGCTGATTCTGTTCGGGCACGGCGAGAATAGTATCTACAAGCTCGAGCGTGAACTCGACCGCGACTGGCCCGGTATCCCCTACCAGAGCGTCATCGCCGCCGTCCAAAACGTCGTGCGTTTAGACTACATCTTTCAGCACTACCGCCCCCAAGTCGTCTTTCATACGGCGGCACACAAGCACGTTCCTCTGATGGAACTCAACCCCGAAGAGGCGATTTTCAACAACATCATCGGCAGCAAAAACTTAGTCACTCTAGCGCTCAAGTATAAGGTCTCGCACTTCGTCAACATCTCGACGGACAAAGCGGTCAACCCCACCTCGATCATGGGCGCGTCGAAGCGGATGGTCGAGCGCGTGGTGCAAGCAGCGGCGCGACAGGCAGGTCCAGAGCAGGTCTTCGCCTCGGTTCGCTTCGGCAACGTGTTAGGTAGTCGCGGCAGCGTTATCCCAGTTTTCAAGCAGCAGATTCGTTCGGGTGGCCCCGTCACCGTGACCCATCCAGAGATGACCCGCTACTTCATGACGATTCCCGAAGCGACGCAACTCGTCTTGCAAGCTGCCGGACAGGGCAGAAACGGCGACATTTACATCCTGGACATGGGCGAACCCGTCAAGATTTACGACCTCGCTAAAGACCTCATCAAGCTCTCCGGCTTCGAGCCCGACGTGGACATCCCCATCGTCTTCTCCGGTAAGCGGCCCGGCGAGAAGCTCTACGAGGAATTGATGACCCAGGAGGAACGCGGCGCGTCCACTGAGCACAAGAAGATTTTTGTCGCCAAGCCGTCCTCTTTGGACATCGAAGCGTTGGAGCACACCGTTCAAGCCTTGCAAGAAGCGGCGCTCAACTCAGACCACGATAAGATTCGTCAGCAGCTCGAGGCGTACATTCAAGGCTGCCACTTCGAGAGTTTGAAGGCTTAGCAAGCGTCACTGAGCGAAACCATCCCCTTACCTCTGATCGCGAGGTAGGGGGATTACTTTTTGGGGACAACAGGGGACAATTGTCTATTATAAGACGCCGCGTTCATGTTCTAAACTGAATACTAAGAAGATGAAAGAGGTCATCCTATGACACCGACCCTGCCGCTCGCTTTTTTCGCGGGCGTGCTATCGTTTTTGTCACCCTGCGTCCTGCCGCTTGTGCCCTCCTATCTGGCGTATGTTGGTGGGAGTTCGGTACGAGGAGAAAGCGGCGCAGCCTCGAGAAAGGTCCTCATCCGTAACAGCCTCTTTTTTATCCTCGGGTTTTCCCTCATCTTTATCGGGCTCGGCGCGTCAGCGAGCCTCATCGGGGGTCTTTTGCAGGAAAACCGCCGCGTGCTCACACTCGTGGGCGGCGGGCTCATTATCTCCTTCGGTCTGGTCATGCTGGGCGTCATCAGATTACCCTTTCTGTACCGCGACACGCGCAAGCAGTTTAGCGGCGACAGCAGTACACCTGTTGGCGCGGCGCTTTTAGGCATGGCGTTCGCGGCAGGTTGGACGCCCTGCATCGGTCCCGTTTTGGGCGGCGTCTTGACGCTCGCGGGCGCATCGGGAACGCTTGGCTTTGGAGTCATTCTGTTAGCGAGCTACGCACTCGGCTTAGCCGTGCCTTTTTTACTTTCCGCCTTAGCGATAGGCTCGTTCACGCGGTTCTCGAGCCGCTTTAAGCGCTACCTCCCCTGGGTCGAGCGCATCTCGGGTGGCATTCTACTCGTCGCTGGCATCATGCTCCTCACGGGTACCTACACCGAACTCAATACCTATTTAATACGCTTTACGCCCGAATGGTTATGGAGTAGGTTGTAAAAATGAAAGCCGTTGAACTCTACAACCTCTCGAGGCGCTACGGCGCGGTGTATGTGCTAAAAGACATCAACCTCACGGTCTCAGCGGGTAAGACTACCGTGCTGCAAGGCGGCAACGGCGCGGGGAAGACGACCTTTTTGCGCGTGCTCTCGAGCAAACTCCGCCCTAGTCGCGGCGGCGGTAAGGTCTTCGGGCATGACCTTATCAAAGAAGCGGCGCAGGTGAGAACACAAATTGCCTATGTGACGGTTTTAGGTGGAAGTTACGCAACGCTTTCGGCTTTGGAAAATTTAGAATTTGCAGCGAAGCTCTACAGTAAGAGATTGAATCAGCAGGCGTTGGAAGAGGTACTCGAGCGTGTTGGACTACTCGAGTCCAAAGACAAACTGACGCGGACGTTCTCGAGCGGCATGAAAAAGCGCTTAGGTGTGGCCCGCCTCCTCTTGTCGGACGCGAACCTCTGGCTCTTGGACGAACCTTACGCTGCGCTCGATGAGAGCGGTAAAACTTTGATCGACGATCTCTTAGTTCAAGCGAAGCGCGAAGGCAAGACGGTTATGATGGCGTCGCATGACCTAGTGCGGAGTGCGCGGTTTGCCGATAGCATTTTGGAACTCAAGCAGGGTCAACTTACGATCTCTTCAGTCCATAAACGAGAGGTCGTGTCCGCTGCCAACACCAAACCTGATACGCTCGAGAAGGTGTACACAGCTAACGCAGAGGTCGCCCATGTCTGAATTCATCACGACCTTTGCGCTGGCGCGAAAAGACCTCTTGCAAGAGGTGCGCAGCAAAGCGGTCACGGTGGCGACGCTGTTTTTTTCCGGCTTGGTGCTGGTCATCCTCGCCTTTGCCATCGGCCCGAGCGACATCGCGCTCGCCAACGCTGCTCCTGGGGTGCTCTGGGTCGCGCTTGCGTTTGCCGGGGTGATTTCGGCGGCGCAGAGCTACCAGACGGAGCTTGAAGAGGGTGCCTTCGAACAGCTTCTCCTCTATCCCGTGCCGAGAGCCGTTATCTTCTTGGGCAAGCTCGCTGCGAACTGGCTTTTTATGTCCCTGTTGGGATTCATCCTCTTACCCGTCAGCACAGGACTTTTCGGTGCGCCCTTGACGGAAAACTGGCCGTGGCTTCTGCTCACTATTCTACTGGGCACACTCGGCTTCTCGCTCATCGCGACCTTTTACGCAGCACTGACCGCCAACTTACGAGCACGGGAGTCTCTTCTGCCCGTGCTGATGTTTCCCGTTGTCGTCCCTGTGCTGCTCGCGGCGGTGCGCTCCACTGGTGAAATTATGCGCTTGGGCAACCTGCAAATCGCTCAGGACTGGTTACAATTATTAGCAGGCTTCGACCTCATCTATCTGGTGGTCTGCACAGCCATCTTCCCTTTTGTTGTCGAGGAATAGCATGATCATTTTACCGCAAAGTTTATCGCAGCGACTATCTTTCTAGCATGACCTTAGACCCTGTGAATTTAGACCTCACGAATCCGCTGGAGGAGCACGCATGACATCACAACCTATCAAGCGCCCGCAGGAACGTTTACAGAAACGACCGCAGCGTCCCTTGTGGCTTAACCTCTTCGGGCTCGCTATTCTCGTCCTCTTCGGTATCGGCATGGCGATGGCGCTCGTCACCTCGCCGCAGGACGTAAATCAGGGCAACCTCATTCGCATCATGTACGCGCATGTGTCTGTTGCCTGGATCAGCTTCGTCGCCATTATTGCGACGGCCATTTTCGGCTCGCTCTTCTTGTGGCGAAGTCGGCAGATGGACGATATCTTAGCGGTGGCAAGCGCGGAGATGGCGCTGCTTTACGCGGGGCTGACGCTGATTGGCGGGATGACCTACAGCAAGCCGACGCTGAACACCTGGTGGACGTGGGACGCCAAGCTGACGCTCACGGCGCTGATGTTTGCGCTCTTGGTTGGCTACTTCATCGTGAGAGGTCTAATTGACGATCCCGAGCGGCGCGGGCGGGTGAGCGCGGTCGTGAGCATCATCGTGGCGGTGAGTTTGCCGTTTAACTACCTCGCCTCGGAGTGGTTTCGCACGCTGCACCCCGCGAAGAGCGTCAACTTAGATGGTAGTGGGGTGACGATGGAGCCCGTGATGCTTCAGACACTGCTCTTCAACGTCGCAGTGGCGGGTTTAATCTACGTGTACTTCATGGTGGAGCGCGTGCGCATCGGACGGCTCGAGGCCCAACTTGGCGAAGAAGAGGAGCAGCGTGCGCCGCGCGGAGAGGTCGTCCATGTTTGAGGCTCTGTTCGAGTCATGGGGCGCGTGGGGCTGGGTGGCGTTTGCGTGGGCGCAGCTCATCGTGGCGTACGCGGGTTATTTAGGCTATCTGAATTGGCGTGAAAGGCGCCTGGAGCGGGAGGAAGAGCTATCAAACGAGTAATCTACAGCGTGGCGGGCGTAGCAATTTTGGGCGTAGCGAGCTTTTTTATCTATCAGGCGCTCAGCTCGAGTTTGGTCTACTTCATCTTGCCGAGCGAATACGCTGCGAGCCCGAGCGAGTACGACGGACAGCTCATCCGTTTGGGTGGCATGGTTGCGGAGAACAGCGTCAACTACGACAGCGACAACGTAACGCTCACCTTTCATGTGACCGACAGTATTCAAGCATATCCGGTGAGCTATCCTGCATCACCGCCCGAGTTGTTCAAGGAGAATACGGGCGTCGTTATTGAGGGTAGCTTCGACGGGAACACCTTTGTTGGCGACAACCTCTTGATCAAACACAGCGAGAACTATCAGGCCGCCCAAGGCGAAGCGGTTGATTTGGAACTCTTAAAGGACAGCTTACAGTGATGATTTTAGTGATGGACTTCAATAATGGATAGCTTTTTTACACTCAGTTTGGGGCAGTTGGGCGGCTCGAGCGTCCTCTTGGCCGTCGGCGTCATCATCTACGCTATCGTCGCAGGCATTTTGGGCGCGGTGCGCCAAGATGCGAGACTGCAGACCTCAGCGCGATTCGCGGCGGTTGCAGCCTTTTTAGCCACGACAACCGCCGTTCTCGTCATGGAAGCGGCGCTTTTGACCGATGATTTCAGCGTGAAGTATGTGGCGGAGCACTCGAGCGCCCTCTCCCCGCTATGGGTCAAAATCGTAACGCTCTGGGCGGCTTTAGAAGGTTCTGTGCTACTTTGGGCATGGCTTTTAACCGCGTACACTGCAGTTCTCGCAATGACCGCGCCAAACAACGCGTTGCGCCCCTGGGCACTGGTCACGATGCAGGTCGTCCAACTCTTCTTTGTCGGCGTCGTCGCGACGATTGCCAACCCTTTTATCGTCCTCGCCAATCCGCCTTTGGACGGTCCTGGTCCGAACCCGCTACTGCAAAACCACTGGATGATGGCGGTACATCCCTTTTTGATGTATTTGGGCTTCGTCGGCTTGACCGTACCTTTTGCTTTCGCTATGTCCGCGCTTATCACCAGACGCCCTGGCTCGGAGTGGATGAGTCAGACTCGCGCCTGGACGCTCACGGGTTGGGGCTTCTTGAGCGCCGCGATTATCTCGGGCGGCTGGTGGAGCTATGAAATCTTGGGCTGGGGCGGCTACTGGGCCTGGGACCCCGTTGAGAACGTGTCCTTCTTGCCCTGGCTAACCGCCACCGCGTTCGTCCACAGCGTACAGGTGCAAGAGCGGCGGCGGATGCTCAAAGCGTGGAATATCTTGCTCATCACGCTGACTTTTGCGCTCACGATTTTAGGCACGTTTCTGACACGCTCTGGCGTCGTTTCTTCAGTCCACGCGTTTGGCGACGGACCCGTCGGACCTGCGTTTTTCGTCTTCTTCATTCTCGTGGTGCTCATCTCGTTCGGTCTTTTGGCGCTGAGGTGGGACCAGGTGCAAGATAGGGCAGAGTTAGATTCGCCGGTCTCACGCGAAGGCAGCTTCCTCTTGGGCAACGTGCTCTTCTTAGCGATGGCGTTCACCATCTTGCTCGGCACGCTCTTTCCGCTCATCGTCGAAGCGGTGACGGGCAATAAAGTGACGGTAGGTGCGCCCTTCTTCAACCAAGTGAGTATCCCCATCTGGCTCGGCGTGTTCGCGCTCATGGGCGTCGGTCCGCTCTTGCCCTGGCGTAAAGCGGATAATCAGTCGCTTTTAGTCAACCTAGCGTGGCTCGTCGGGGGCGGCGTCCTCACCGGGTTTGTCGCATATCTCTTAGGTGTGCAGAAGCTGTATCCGCTCCTAACCGTTGCGTTGGCGGGCTATAACCTGATCAGTGTCGGGCTTCTTTTAAGCGGCGCAATTCGTCCGAGAGTACGCGCAACGAAAAAGAGTATCGCGTCCGTTTTCGGGCGTTATGCCCTCGAGAACCGCCGCCGCTTCGGGTCTATCATTACCCACCTAGGCGTGATTGTGATTGCACTAGGGATTGCGGGCAGCGGTGGCTACCGCGTGGACGAACAGGTGCGCATCAATATCGGCGAAAGCGCCATGTTTAGAGGCTACGAACTTTTTGCTCAGGATATCTTCATGGAGCGCACCCCCGCTCGCATCAGCTCGGGTGGCGTGGTGGAGGTGCGGCGGGACGGCGAACTCGTGACGACGATGCGCCCGCAAAATAACCTCTTTGCGGGCTCGCAGCAACTCGTCCCACGCCCGACGTGTACTACACGCCCCTCCACGACCTCTACCTCAACGTGAGCACGGTGCGCCCCGGTCAAGACCACCTCATCTTGCGTGTGGTGCAAAGCCCTTTAGTCACTTGGATTTGGGTGGGCGGCTTTATTCTCGCATTCGGCACGGTTTATAGCCTCATCCCGCAACGAGAGCGCAGACCGCGCACGGAGCGAAGGGTGGTGACGGCGTGAGCGACCAAGTAAATAGCAAAGTGAGCGTGAGCGATAGTGTAAAGTAGTGGCTCGAGCACCAAACGTCTCCTTATCGTCATCGTCGTCGTCGTGGCACTAGGCGCGCTTTTGGGCTTCGGACTCTTCACCGATAAGAATGACCGGAGCGACATCGCCTCGCCACTTATCGGTAAACAAATGCCTGCCTTTACCATGCCGCTCTTCGCGCGGTATCAGGAGGAATACGGCGAGACCTTCTCCTTTACGGCGCAAGAAGGCAGGCCGATGGTCATCAACTTCTGGGCCTCGTGGTGTGCGCCCTGTTTAGCTGAAGCGCCCGAACTGCAGGCCGCCTCGGAGAAGTTTGGCAGCGACGTGCTCTTCGTCGGCGTCAACACGCAAGACGGCAATCAGGAAAATATGCAAACCTTCTTAGACCGCTTCAACCTCACCTTTCCGAACGGACGCGATGAGCAGAGCCGCGTGAGCGTGGACTACGGCATCTTCGGCCTGCCCGAGACCTTCTTTATCAACGCAGATGGCACGCTCAACTATAAGCACGCCGGACCGCTGACCCCTGAGATTCTCACGGAGCAGACGCAAGCGCTGATTCAATGATGGTTATGACTAAATTTTTTATCTTCCTTCTTCTTTCTTCTCTCACGATGTTTGCAGGGGCGCAAGAGGTCCAACTCGAGGCCCAAGTCTTCGACATCGCCCGCGAACTGCGCTGCCCTGTGTGCCAAGCCGAATCGGTGGCAGATTCGAACTCGCCTACAAGCATCGAGATGCGCAACATCATCAATGAAAGGTTGCAAGCGGGCGACAGCCGCGCGGAGGTGATTGATTACTTCAGAGCACGCTACGGCGACTGGATTCTCTTAGAGCCGCCCAAGCGCGGGCTGCACCTCTTCGTATGGGTCGTGCCCATCTTGGCGGGGCTCTTGCTCGTTGCCGGGCTCATCTACTACCTGCGCCGCTGGACGCGCAACGCAGAAAAGCCTATTGAGGCGGATGAGGCGGAGCTTGAACGGGTGAGGCTCGAGCTAAACCGCAGAAACAGTGCAGGGGGTGAAGCGTAGTGGGCCTCGTCGTCATCATCCTCTTAGCCGCGCTGATTTTCGCCTACCTCGCGGTACCGCTGCTCGTGCCCAGCCAAGCCGACCCGCTGCCCAATCTACGCGACCCCATCACGCAGGATTTGGAAGAGGAGCGCGACGCCCTCTTTCGCGCCATTCAAGAACTCGATGCCCGCGTGGACCTGCCCGAACAGCGCCGCAGCGAACTCCACGCGCGTTACGAAGCGAAAGCGGCCAAGGTCTTGCGAGCGCTAGACGAACGTCAAGCCGAACTGCGCGGGCAGACGCCCGTAAGAAAACCCGTCACGCCGCGCCGCGTCCCTTACGCCGTCTTGAGCTTGCTCGGACTCATGGTCGTGAGCGCGTCTCTTTTAGGGGGCAACCTCGTGCCGAGGGTCGGGGAGAACGCCACGGTGACGACCTCTGACGAAGGTCAATTGGCGGCAGGGCGAGAGCTTTTGGAGTTGCAAAACGCCGTGCGGCGCGACCCCTCTGAAGAGACGCTTCTCTCCTTGGCCGACGCTTATTGGCGCTTAAACGACGCCGACCAAGCCGAAGCGACCTATCAGCGCGTCATCGCCGAGGTGGACCCGACGCCCGCTGTCGCGTACCGCCGCCTCGGATTTTTGAGCCTGCAAGAGGACACGCAGGCTGCACTCGGCTATTTGGAAAGAGCGAGAAACGCCGACCCACAAGACTTGGAAACGCTCTTCGCCTTGGGCGAACTCTATTTCGCGATGGGCAACGTTCAACAGGCTGAGGCGACGTGGGAGAGCTACCTCGCCGCGCCCGGTGGAGCCGAAGACGGAGAGGTGCAGGCGCGTTTGCAAACGGTACGCGAACTCGCGCCAGTCGTCCAGGCCGCCACGGACAATCCGTCTGAGGCTAACCTCATCGCCCTGGCCGACGCCTATTGGCAGCGTGAGGAGCGCGAGAGCGCCTCGAGCGTCTACTTGCGCGTCTTGTCCGAAGTGAACCCAAATAACGCCCAAGCGATGAGCCGTATCGGACAGATGCTCTTCTTTAGTGGACGCAATGAGGACGCGGTTGCAGCGCTAGAAAGGGCGCGAACCGCCAACCCTGAAAACCTGCAGACGCTTCTCTTCTTGGGCAACGCGCACTTCAGCTTAGGGCAGTTCCAAGCGGCGATTGACGTGTGGCAGTCTTACGTCGAGGTAGCAGGCGGACCCGCTCAGGCGGGGCGCGTGCCGAGTTTGATTCAGGACGCGAAGGACAGGCTGAGCAACGCCCCGCAGAATAGCGGGCAAGACGACGGAACTTCCTAATCCGATATGCCGAGTTCGTCCTCAGAGGAGTTTGAGCGGCCCTCTTCTCAGCCTCCCGCTCAAACGGATGAAGAGCGCCGCACCCTCATCAAATGGCTCTGGCGCGTGCCCGTTCTAGCAACTCTTGTCGCAGCCGGATGGGGCGTTCGCGAAGCCTATCAAGTCCACTTCAACAAAGCGCGTCCCGACGAAAACCCAACTTTTATTCCGAAAGTCCCGCAGCGCGTCGCGGCCTTATCCGAATTCGAAGAGGTATGGAGCGCGGCTTCCTTCGTTTTAGAGGGAACGCCTGCGCTCGCCCTTCGTTTGCCCGAGCCGATACCGGGAAGCATAGAGGTAAGCGGCAACCACTACGCCGCCTTTAGCCAGGTCTGTACCCACTTAGGCTGTTTAGTCAATTTGAACGACGATATTAACGCCATCAACTTCGCCTTTAACTACCGCACCGAGCACCCTGCGCTCGTCTGCCCTTGTCACTTGAGCGTCTTTGCGCCGCTCGAGGCAGGGCGGGCGGTCAGTGGTCCGGCGGTGGAGCCGCTGCCCAGGGTGCAGCTTGCGGTGGAAGAGGAGGCGCTGTTTGCAATGGGACTCGAGGAGGCTTAGAGGTCCTCGAGCTTAACAATTTCAAAAACTCTTTGAAGCCTAGCGGTAGCTGGATCATAGCCATAGTTCATCTGACGCATAAGCTCAGCAGCTTCTAAGCGCTCCTCCGGCGTGCGGCTCAGCCAATAGGCTTTATCGCCCCCCTCGTCATCCAAAGAGATAACCGAAAAGGCTGTTTTGTCAAGTCGGACGGAGGGAACGTTGCTCATTGTTTCCTATTGTAAAGCATCTTCAGCGGATTGGGTACATTAGCCGCGCTCGATTTTAGCTGACCTCTCGCCATTACAAGAACAACTATGACAGAAGAGTAGCACGCCCTACACTAACTTTTAAGAGGTCACAGCCTGTTAAACTGCGCTGAGGTTGTATCCACAGAGTTTCGGCAAGGGATGAGGTAATGATGCATCAAACTAGATACGGACTCAGATTCGCGCTGCTCGTTTTATTGGTTCTTTTCATGGCGGCGTGTGGTGGCGACTTAGCGGGTTCGGACGAACCAACCGAACTCGGCACCCTTGCCTGTGCCCGCACTTGGCCGCTCTTAGAGCGCGGCGACAGCAACGGGTCGGTCACAGTGGCGCAGTACCTCCTCAGGGCGAGAGGGCAAAGTTTGAGCGTAGATGGGACCTTTGGCTCAGGCACGCAAGGGGCTGTAGAGCGCTTTCAAGCCTCTCGAGGTCTCACGCAGGACAGTAAAATCGGCAAGAACACTTGGGAAGCGTTGATTGTCACCGTACAGCAGGGCAGCAGCGGCGACGCAGTAAGGGCAGTGCAGTATAAGCTCGGCATCGCGGTAGATGGCATATTTGGCTCCGGCACCAAGAGCGCTGTCATGAACTTTCAGAAGAGCAAAGGTTTAAGCGCGGACGGCGTGGTAGGCGCGAACACCTGGGCGGCGCTAGTCGGCGGCAGCGTGAGTTGTGCATCCGGCACGCGCTCGCAGTTGGCGCAGCAGATTTTGAACAACAGCCGCATCACTTTAGGGACGAGCAGCAGCACGCCCGGTGGCAGCCCGCGTCAGAACATCCTCGACACAGCGGCGGGCAAGCCCGCCAAGTCGGGCTGCTTTGACTTCAGCCGGTGTAGCTCTACCGTCTATCTCAGCACGACGATGCTGGGGGCAATGCTGCAAATGGCACAAGGCAACTCGTACTACGTAACCTCGCTCACGGGCGGGCGGCACAGCGCAGGCTCCGATCACTACAAGGGGCGCGGCCTCGACTTGGGCATCTGGAACGGACAAACCCTGAGCTATCCCAACAGCGCCCACACCTCAGCACGCAACGCTTGCGTCAGCGCGGGCTCTTATCCGGGGCAGACCTTCAACGCTTATAACGACCCAAATGGGCATAGCGACCACGTTCACTGCCCGTTTTATTAGCGGTAGTCCTGACCTCTTGAGTTGTCTAAGGCGCTGGGTTGTCTAGGGTGCGGCGCATAAGCTGAGCTTGGGCTCGAGAACCAATCCACCTCAGCTTTCAAAACCTCTTTTGCGGCGCGACTTCTGCAACCTAAGTCGCGCCTCATAGCACTTCCAGAACATACTAAGACGGAGTGCCGCAGGTATCATCCCCAAATGTGCGTGGTAGACAGTGTTTTTTACAGTGAGGGCGTAACTGACCAGATGACTATAGTACGTCGCGTGGACGCTCCCGCTAGCGCAAGGGTGTACCTGCTACACTGTCCCATGACTCAGGTTGCCCCTACCGCCCCGGCCACCCTCACCGTCCGCCCTGCCACCGCACACGATGTCCCTGACATCTTCAACCTCATCGGCACGTGGGCGGCGCAAGGCAAGATGCTCGTTCGGCCTATGCCCAACATCTTCGAGAACCTGCGAGACTTCTACGTGGCAGAGGTTCAAAGTGAGAACGGCCCGGAGTTCGCAGGGAGCGCCGCGCTGCACATCCTCTGGGGCGACATTGCAGAGGTACGCGGGCTGGCGGTCAAGCCTGAAATCACGGGCGGCGGCATTGGCAAAAAGCTCGTCGCGGCGTGTGAGAGCGAAGCGCGGCGCATCGGCATCCCGACGCTCTTCGCGTGGACGTATTCGGTAGGGTTCTTCGAGCGGTGCGGCTTTCACCTGATTGACAAAACGAAGGAGTTACACCCGAGGGTGTGGTCCGAGTGTCTGCGCTGTCCCTTCTTTATAGGGTGCAATGAGAACGGGATGGTCAAGAGGCTGGCGGGCGTACCTATTCCTCGAGACCTACCCGAACCGCCACCCACGCAGGTTCCTCCGGGTATCCGGTAAGCTCCCCCGCCAGCTTCAAAGAGACTCGAGAAACAACAGCGACACAAGAGAACCGCCCATCTACGCTCTCGTCTACAGTCTTTTAACGCTCCGCCGGGTAGCCTAATCTATGATTGACATGCCCCAAAGTATCTACCTCTGCTATCACCCTGAAGATCAAGCCCTCGTTGATACCTTCTTGCAGGACTTCGACCACCTCAACGGCTTAGCGGTGTGGCGCGAAGGGGAATTGCCCGAAGACATTCTGCGCGACAACGACAAGCACAGCGTCATTCATAAAATCCGCGAGCGCTACCTCAAAGACTCAGCCATCACGCTCGTACTCATCGGCCCTTGTACCTATACTCGACGCGCCGTGGACCTAGAACTCATGGCCTCGCTGCATCACGGCGGCGACGAGATGGCGAACGCGGACGAGGCGGAGAGGTTGCCTAACGGACTTCTAGGCGTGCTGCTCCCGAACTACGACAATGCTGGGTTTCCCGACAGGCTCAACGAGAACTTGCAGGTGCCCGATAGGGGAACGCAAGCCTATGCGAACGTTATTGTGTACCCGGAGAGTAGAGACGCGCTCGTTGAGGCTTTGAGGGACGCTGAACGCGCCCGCAGTGAGCGCCGTGACTTAGTGGATAACTCGCCGCACATGTTCAGTGAGGATAGAGCGTGCATCCCGCCCGAACCGGGGGAGCAGTTTGCGACGAAGGAGTAAAGCACAGCAAACAAGGCACAGTAGAGAGGAAGAAGCTCGAGGCTCGAGCTTCTTCATTCATTCAGCGCCGCCACTTCCCACACAGCCTTCTCACGACCGTAACGAAACGTTGTCCTTTCCAATACCTCTAAAACTGTCCAACTTGCAAAAAGTTCTGCCAAACTCTCCTCATCAAAGAAGCGTCGTGGGAGTCCGTCTACAAGGAAGTAGTTCTCTTCCAGCCTCTTTCCTACATTCCTTTGCACCAAACCTCTCACTGCGTTAAAGCGGGCGAGTAAAAGTCCATTGAGCGCTAAGCAACGATGTATCTCTTGTAGAATCTCAAGCGTTTTCTGCCACGAGAAATAGTGAAGTGAAAGCCCTGCTACGACGATCTCAAAAGATTCATCTGCAAACGGGAAGGGCTCAGAGAGGTCAAGAGGTTGCACGCCAGCGTTCGGCGCAGTTTGTCTGGTGAGACGCAAGGCTTCCTCAGAGAAATCGGTAGCAAGAACCTGAAATCCATGTTCGGTTAGAAAGCGAGTATCTTGACCTGAGCCGCAGCCAAGCTCTAAAATTGTGCCTTCACGCCTCACCTTCATAAGCTCCAAATAACGCGCTAACCAAGGGTCGGCCCTTGTCGTGTCCACCTCGCTTTGAGCGTAAATTCGGTTCCACCGTTGCACTTTCACTACTTTACAACACCGAATAAGCCTTCCCTTTCCCGCGTACAATAGCGCTAGCACAGCTATTTTAGGGCAGCGTGGAAGGAGACGCATATGATTTCGGTCAGGCAACTCTTGAGCAAAAAAGGCTACGACGTTCTCTCCGTCCTCCCCAGCAATACAGTTTATGAAGCAATTACCAAGATGGCGGAGCGCGGCGTTGGCGCACTGCTCGTCATCCACGAGGAGAACTTAGTGGGCATCGTCTCAGAGCGCGACTACGCCCGCAAGGTCATCTTGCAGGGAAAGCGTTCGCAAGAGACTACCGTCGAAGAGATTATGACGCCTGATCCTTTTATCGTAACACCTTCGCAGAGCGTCACCGAGTGCATGGAGCTTATGACCGAAAAGCGCATCCGCCACCTGCCTGTCGTCTCCGAGGGAAAGGTGACGGGCATCATCTCGATCGGTGACGTGGTGAAGTCGGTCATTTCAAACCAAGCGGCGATGATCGAGCAGTTGGAGACGTATATTACGAGAGGTTAGAGAGAGCGAGGACTGAGGACTGAGCGAAACCTTTTTCTTTTACCTCAGCACTCAGTCCTTTTCTCTCGGTCCTTTGTTCTTTCCAACAATCAGACACAACTCACCCGCAAAAGCAGTACCATACTCTATGGAATACACCCACCTCACCTTAGCGCGGCGCTTTTCGGAGCAGAAGATGCAAAAGGTTCCAGTTTTTGAAACCGAGAAGATGTTTTTTGACCAGTATTGCCTCTTGCCAGGGCAATCGCAAAAGGTGCACAGCCATGAGGATGAGGACAAAGTCTATCTTGTTCTGGAGGGCGAGGCGGTGTTCGACATTGGTGGTGAACAAGAGATGCTGACCGAAGGCACCGCCGTGATTGCCCGCGCAGGTGTGCCGCACGGCGTTCGCAATGATTCGGGCACGAAGCTCGTATTGCTCGTGACGATGGCCCCCAAACCGCCGGGAAAATAAGCGAGTGACGGAGACGCTTCAAGGGTTGCCCATTGACCATCTCGGTATTGCGGTTAAAGATTTGGAAGAGGCGAGTCTTCCCTATCAACTTTTAGGATTGCCCACTGAGGGGGAAGACGAAACGATTGAATCCCAAGAGGTCAAGGTGAGGGCGCTGAGGGTGCAGGGGAGTTTGTTGGAATTGCTCGAGCCCACCTCGCCAAACAGTCCTATCGCCAAGTTCCTCGAGAAACGTGGTCCTGGACTTCATCACGTCGCGCTCAGGGTGAATGATTTAGACAAAGAGGTCAAGAGGCTCACCTCAGAGGGCGCACGCTTTATCAGTGAAGAGCCGAGGGCGGGCAGGGCGCACACACGTGTGGTTTTTTTACACCCTAAGTGGGCGAATGGCGTACTGATTGAACTGGTTGAGCACCTATAGAATAGTTCGGTGACTCGATCTCGCTTCATCTCTTTTCTTCGCTACGTTCCCGTCATCTTCTGGATGGGGTTGACATTTTGGCTCTCGAGTTCTCCCGACATCCAAGGCGCAGCGAGCTGGATCGACCTTCGTCCGCCTCTCGACAAGGTCGCTCACGCTATTAGCTTCGGGATACTCGCACTGCTTTTCTATCTGGCAACAGGGCGCGCCCTGCTCTCCGTCCTCCTAGCCTCGCTCTACGGTATCACCGATGAGTTCCACCAGAGCCTCGTGCCAGGGCGCGACGCGGACCTCTTCGATTGGATAGCGGACACGCTCGGGGCGGCGTTAGCGGTCAGTGCTGTTTCGCTCCTGACCCGTTGGCGTCCACAGTTGCTGCACGAGTGGACGAAGAGGTGGACGAAAAAGCTACAATAGCGCGTGACCTTTTTTAACCTCTTATCAGACCGGACACCTCTATGAAACTCGCCATCGTCGGCGCAGGCAAGATGGGTGGCGCAGTCCTCACGGGAGCGCTCAGGGCGGGCGTACTTACCTCTTCGGACGTCGGCATCTATCACCCGAACGAGGCGCGGCGCGAGACCTTAGCGGCGCTCTACAGCGTCTCACCGCTCAGCGACGACGAGGTTCATCAGGCCGAACGCATCCTCATCGCCGTCAAACCACAGTCCTTCGATGAGGTCGCGCCGCTTATCGCTAGGCGGAGCGCGCCGTACATCTCGCTTATGGCGGGCGTCTCGGCGGCGACGATTGCCAAGCGCGTCGGCAGCAGCCGCGTGGTGCGCTCGATGCCGAATATGGGGGCAAGGGTCGGACTGAGCGCCACTGCGCTCGCCGCGCTGCCTCAAGCGACACCTCGAGATATCGAGATGGCGGAGCAGCTTTTCAATGCTGTCGGTACAGTTTATCAGATTCCCGAGCGGCTTTTTGACGCCTTTACAGGTCTGGCGGGCTCCGGGCCAGCCTTTGCCGCCGTCTTTGCGGAGGCGTTGGCCGATGGCGGGGTGCGCGTTGGCTTTAGCCGCGACGTGGCGAGAGATTTAGCACGTCAGGTGATGTTGGCAACAGCTAAACTCTTAGAGGAAGCCCCGCCCGCGAACCTCAAGGATGAGGTCTCGAGCCCCGGAGGAACCGCCATTACAGGCGTCACCGCTTTGGAGAGACACGGGCTGCGCTACGCCGCCATCCGCGCAGTCGAGGAGGCGAGCGAAAGGGCCCACGCTCTCAGCCAGGAGGATTAACACTCGTGCGCACGTTACTTACCCTAGTTTTACTACTTACTAGCTTTGCTTCTGCCCAAGGCTATTTTCCTAGCCGCGACGGTCTTTCGTGGACGTACAGCAACGGAGAAACGCAGATTCTTAACGGTCCGCAAGAAATCGCAGGCGAAAAGGTCATGATTCTGACCCACTTCTTAGACGGTAACGTCATCTCCAAAGACTATCTCGCCTACGACGACATCGGCGTGTTCTCTTACGGCACGGAGACAGGCGGGCAAACGCTTCTCTACGACCCACCGCTCACGCTTTATGCGGGCAACAACTTGCAGGTCGGGCAGAGCTGGCAAAGCGCCACGAGCGTCTCGGGCTTCGACATCACCCTCGCCGCCGAAGTCGTTCGGATGCGCGGCGTTCGCACCGAGGCGGGCCGCTTCAACGCCCTGCAAGTGCGCCAGAGAACGTTCACCAATACGGGGGCGCAGACGACGCTCGACCTCTTCGTCGTGCCGGGCGTGGGCGTGGTGCGCTTCGTAACGCAAGATGGGACAACGGTGGACTTGGTGGAGAAGAACTTTTGACTTCTTGATCACGTAGAATTTAGGAGGGGCTCGAGCTAAAACTCGAGCCTCTCTCTTTTAGAAAATTCCGCCCCCTACTGCCAGACGCAACACCGCCAAGATCAGCGCAAAAATGCTTACATTACGCCCGTTGGTCCGGTTACTAAGCAGCCCAAAAACCACACCGATAACCGCGATTCCTCCACCGATCCAGGCGAACACCGCGCCTACGACGGGAATGATGGCGGTTAAAACGATAAGAATGATAGCGAGAATTCCGAAAATAATAGCAACAACGTTCATACCTAGTTTTACCGCATCGGGATGAGGTTTTGGACAAGGAGCTATACTTGAGGTTGTGAAGTTGCTCGAGTCCGTCGCTCTTCTCGTTGACTTGCCTGAACACAGTCTTATTCGTGGACAAGTTGGCACGATTGTCGAGGAGCTTGCACCCGATGTGTTCCTGGTTGAATTCAGTGATAACGAGGGGAAGACTTATGAGCTTCTACCTCTCGAGGCGAAAAACCTGAGCCCACGCAGCTCGCTTGATTTACCCTAGTCCCACAATCCGCAAGCGAACACCCAATACCCGTTCATTAAGATGGTTTATACTAAACGAGTTCAAACCCAGTAAGACTTTTCTCAGGAGCATGACCGCTCCAAAAGGAGACACGCATGAGACTCGTTAGTTTAATCGCCCTTCTAAGCCTTTCGCTCAGCTTCGCGCAAGACACCACCGGCGGGGAGATGACCGGCGGAGACATGACGGGCGGTGCAATGAGCGGAGACGCAGCTACCGTAGCGGTCACGGAAGGGGACACGCTAGGTGAATTCTTGGTGGACGCAGAGGGGATGACGCTGTACCTCTTCACCAACGATAGCGAGAACACCAGCAATTGCTACGACGGCTGCGCGGCAAGCTGGCCGCCCCTCCTTACCGACGGCGAGCCCGAGGCGGGCGACGGGGTAGACGCCACGCTTCTAGGCACGACCGCGCGCACCGACGGCACCACCCAAGTCACCTACAACGGTCTGCCCCTCTACTTCTTCGCGAGTGACCAGAGCGCCGGAGATACGACCGGACAAGAGGTTGGCGGGGTTTGGTACGTCGTTTCGCCAGAAGGAGAAGCGGTTGAAGGGAACTAAACGGTAGCTGCCGCAGTTCTTAGAGGGCGAAGGGAGACGGGTGTTTTCCTCCGCTCTTTCTTTGGGGCTCGAGCCCGTCGCTCCACGTGCTGATCTACCTAAACCAGTCCCCATCTGAGAGCCCATCTTTCAAGGTGACATCCCAGGCGGGGTCAATCTCGCTCGAGGCTTCAGCGTACGCCTTTTCAAGCTCTTGCTCCCGCAGCAACTCGAGCGCCCGCTCCACCACCTCAGACTTGGTCTTGAGACTATAGATTTCCTGATAACTAGAAACAAATTCCGCAATAGGCTCCGACAAAGATACCGACAACTTCTTCTGACTCATACTACAGAGTATGCTACAAATTTAGGTTTTACCGCACTGGGATGAAGGTTTCGCATCATCTTTCGGTTTGAAGATAGCGATGCTCATGATGTTGATTACCTCGACTATCATTAGCGAAAGGAGAAAGGCATGGAGATGTATGACCCTCCCCACCCCGGCGAAGTGTTGCAAGGGCTCTACTTGGAGCCGCTCGAGCTAACCGTCACCGCCACCGCGCAAGCTCTCGGCGTAAGCCGCAAAACGCTCTCCGCTATCATCAACGGACGCGCTAGCGTGACGCCCGACATGGCGCTACGTTTTGCCAAAGCGTTCGGCGGCAGTGCTGAAAGCTGGGTAAATATGCAGCAAGATTATGACCTCTGGGAAGCACGGCAACGCGCTGACTTGAGCGGAGTCAAGGTGCTCTATGAAGCTGCTTGAGACTGTCGCCCTGCTGACTGATCTACCCGAAGAGAGTCTTCAATTTGTACAATGCACCCAAACGTCCGCGTAACAAATGCAAGGATTGCGGCAACACTTGGTATCCAAGAGGAAAAGACCTCTCTAGTAAGTGTCCTTCTTGTGGCAGTACAAAAGTTGCTTACGCTGACACAGTGCCTGGGTGCGGGTGTGGTTGTTTGTCTATCATTACTGCTATTTTGACGGCGTCTAGCATTGTGGGATTTTTGAGTATTTTTTGATACCGATAATAGCAATACAAATAATGATAAACTGAACCTTAGTAACCGCAAGGTTGCTTGAAGGTTTTACTAAACGGGGAGAAAGCGAGGAGATTTCTCGTGAAACTTCCTAATGGCACAAACGCTTTTATTGACCCAGGAAAATTAACCAATTACGCTCTCAATCCTATCAACGAACGAGGTAAGCATAAAGCTAGAGTATTTGCATCTGCGCTTGGTATTACAACGAAGAACGCTGACGTGCTGCGTGACGCACTTTTAGAAGCTGCTAGAACTGGAACGGCAACTAGAGGAAGAAGCACACCCTTCGGGCAAAACTACACAGTTGACTTCGACCTAAGTACGGGTAAGGGTGAAGCGCGTGTCCGAAGTGGTTGGATTATTCGCAATAGTGAGAATTTCCCAAGACTCACTACCGTTTTTGTCCTTTGAGAACCTAAGTAGGTTCGACGTGGTTGCGAGCAATCCTCTATACTAAAAGCTATGAAACTGCTCGATACAGTTGCGCTTACAACTAATCTACCTGAAGAAAATCTCAGTCGTGGGCAAGTCGGAACGCTCGTTGAGGAACTTGCACCAGATGTGTTTCTGGTTGAGTTTAGCGATAATCAAGGGCGCACTTACGCACTGCTACCTTTAGAGGTTCACCAACTTTTACCTCTCAAGTACGCTCGCGTTGCTTAATGGCGTAAGCCAATCCCGCTTCATCTCCCCAAACCTCTCCTCTCTCAAACTATGGCGAATCTCCTCACAAAGCCGCGCCATAAAGCGCAGGTTGTGTATGCTGGCGAGGCGGCGGGCTAAGAGTTCTTCGGCTTTGAAGAGGTGGCGGAGGTAGGCGCGAGAGAACCGCTGACAGGTGTAGCAGTCACACTCTGGGTCAAGAGGTCGCGTGTCGTCGGCAAAGCGAGCGTTCAGGATGTTAATGCGGAACTTGGGAAGCGGCGTCCCGTCGTCGTCGAAGCGTTTTAAGATGCCGCCGTTGCGGGCGTTGCGCGTCGGCGCGACGCAGTCGAAGGTGTCGCAGCCGTGCTCGACGGCGTCCAGGATGCCCGGCACGTCACCGATGCCTAAGAGGTGGCGGGGTTTTTCTCTGGCAAGCAGCGGCGTCGTCCACGCCAAAACCTGGCGCATCTCCGCTTTCGTCCTACCAAGGTTGCCGCCGATGGCAATCCCGTCAAAGTCCATCTCTGAAATGACTTTCGCACTATTTTTACGCGCCGCCTCAAACGCGCCTCCCTGCACAATGCCGTACAGGGCTTGCGCGTAGCCGTGCTGCGGCTCACTCTGTTGAAAGTAATCCAAGCTCCGCCGCGCCCAGCGGTGGGTGCGCTCAGCGCTTTTCGCGGTGTAGGCTTCGTCGTGCAAGGGTGAGGTGCATTCGTCGAAGGCTAGGATGATGTCCGCGCCCAAAGCCCGCTGAACCCTAACGGACTTTTCGGGCGTAAAGATATGCTCCGAGCCGTCGATGTGGCTCTTGAAGCGCACCTCTTCTTCGCTTACGGTAACGAACGACTTGCCGCCTTCGGTGCGCTTCGTCGTCAATACACCGCCTTCTTCGCCGGGAAAGATGTTCGCGACTTTGCCCACGCCGTGCTCGATGCTCGCGCCCAAGGAAAAGACTTGAAAGCCGCCCGAGTCGGTCATGATAGGGCCGTCCCAGCCCATGAAGTTGTGAAGGCCGCCGAAGGACGCTACGAGGTCTTCGCCGGGGCGCAAGTAGAGGTGATAGGTGTTGGAGAAGAGCACCTGTGTTCCCGCCCCCTTGACCTCTTCGGGCGTCAGCGTTTTGACGGTGGCTTGTGTGCCTACGGCGACGAAGTTGGGTGTTTGGATCGTGCCGTGCGGGGTGTGAAGCTTGCCTAAACGCACCGCGCCGACCTCTTTGTCTATTTGGAAGTTGAAGCCTGGTTGATTCATCGGTATTCCTTCATTGGGGCATCATAGCGTCCAAATAAGCGATGAGTTAAAAGCAACGAGCAATGAGTGAAACCCTTTAGACTCGTTGCTCACTGCTTTCAACTATCCTCAACGACAAAAGGCTCAGAGAGACTTTCATTATTCACCACAACCGTCGCGTACGCTTTCGGTTTGCATTCCCGAAAATATAGTTCTTGTCCCTCCACATAGCGCCGATTTCCCCTCGCGTGCGGGTCAGGCGAGCCTTCACCGCGCTGCGCACCTCTCGGGATAGAAACGCTAAAGTCCACCTCTAAAAAGATGGAGAAGTCCCAATAATCTCTCAGTTCGGGGCGGTGCAAGAAAATACCGTCCAAGATAAGGATAGAGCCGGGCGCGGCTTGTTCTTCTGAGGTTTCCGTAGGTGCGTCACTTCGGTGGTCGAAAACAGCGGTGCGGTAGCGGCCTGTTTCGCCAGGGCTGAGCGGGTCTAAAAGCGCAGCTTTGAGCGCAGGGTAATTGTAGGAATCGCGAAAGAAACCCTCGGGCGCGCTTTTGCCTAAGCGGTATCTCACCGATTTGGGATTGTGAAAACCGTCCACAGAAGCGCGAATAAGCGGTCTACCGGACGCGGCTAAGGCTCGAGCCAGCTCACCCGCAAAAACCGTCTTACCAGCGCCGTCCACGCCGTCAATACCGACCTTGACAACGTGATTTGAAGGTAACGTCAAAATCTTAGCAGCGAGCTTTTGAAGCAGGTCTAGGCGCGTTGAGGTGGGATTGGCTCGAGCGTCCATCCCTCCGAGTCTACCAAGCCGACAAACTCAGCGAAACTGTTCTTTAACGCTTGGTTTAGATAGCGAGACGTGATATTTTCGAGGTGGAGGCTAACGTGACCTTGCGTACAATATTGAGGTGCGTCGCGCTCGGTACGATTATCGGCGCAGGCGTGACCGCGTTTCAACCTGCCAGAGAAGTGGCTATCGCGCCGAAAGCGACGGTCAAGGTGAAACGGTTCGTTAAACTTAAAATGTCTCCGCAAGCAAAAATTCGTAGTGAACCGCGTAGCCACAACTTTGAGCGGCACGGGCCACCTGCTAGGCCGAGCTTTGTGCTGCGGGCGACGGGGTATAACTCGCTCGAGTCGCAAACCGACGACACGCCTTTCACCACCGCCATAGGCACAACCACGCGCCCCGGTATCGTCGCGATTAGCCGCGACCTTTTAGGTGGCAGCATCCCGTACGGCTCGCTGGTGCGCCTCAAGGATTTGGGTGGCTACCGTGGCGGCGGCTACGGTAAGTTTCAAGACAAGCTGGACGCGCAAGGGCTTTTCGTCGTCGAAGACACGCTCCACGCACGCAAAGAGCAGCAAGTTGATGTGTGGTTCGAGTCCTACACTGAAGCTTTGCAGTGGGGCGTGCGCAAGGTGGAGCTAGAACTCGTGCGGCGTGGGTGGGACGGACCCGTGTTGGATCATCCTGAGGTGGCGGCGATTTCAGTAGTTCCAGTGTTGAGCGCGGCGCGTTGAAATGTAGTGTGACAGGGTTCATTTCACTGAGCATTTCAGCTAGTCAGTCTGTCAAAAACCCTCAAACCTGACTAGCTGAAGTCCGGTCGAGTTGGATGAACGATGCTGACTAGCTGACTAGCTACAAAAAGCTCGCACGCTACACTAAATCTATGCGCCGTTTTGTCCTCTTTCTAGCCTACCGCCACATTCGCCGCCGACCTTTGCAGAGCCTCCTAACGGTTTTGGGCGTAGCGGTTGGCGTGATGGTTTTGGTCACAGCACTCTCGCTCACCAATGGCTTTATCGACGAACTCATCCGTAGTACGCTTAAAGCGACGCCGCATGTAACCTTGTCAAGCTATGACGGCGAGCGTTTACCGAACGACCCCGCAGTTTTAGAAGCCATCGGAGAATATGACAACGTCGAAGCGGTGAGCCCCTTCCTCTCCACGCAGGCGCTCATCGCGCGGCGGGCGAATGCGCAGCTCGGCGTGAGCGGACGCCAAGGCTACACGCAGATTTTGGGCATCGACCCGGTGTTGGAGCAAGAGGTCTTGGATTTGGGAACGTTAGAGGCGCAAGCAGACAACCTCAGCGGCGACGGCATCGTCTTGGGTGAAACGCTGGCGCGGCAGTTGGGTGTCTTTGGGGGCGATGAGGTGCAGATCGTCAACATAGACCGTAGCCGCCAAGCGTTTAATGTAGCAGGCACCTTTCGCGTCAACAACGAACTCATCGACAGCGTGACCTCATTCGCGTCTATCCCTAATCTGCAGGACTATCTGCGGGCAGAAGGCGAAATCACGGGCTACCACGTGCGCGTTTCTGACCCTGAAGCCGCCACGGAGATAGGTCAAGCGCTGAGCCGCGAGTTCGACCTCTTCGCGACGCCCTGGCAAAACCTCTTCGGCGGTTTAATCGACCAACTCAACTTGCAAAAAGCGCTCATCGGTGTGGTCGTATTCCTCATTGTCATCGTCGCGGCGATGGGGATTGCCAATATCCTCATTTTGACGGTGTCGGAGAAGACCGAAGAGATCGCCATCTTGCGGGCGATGGGGGCGTCGCAGCGCCAGATTGTTTCGGTGTTTACGCTCGAGGGTCTGCTCTTAGGTGGCGGCGGCACACTGCTCGGGGCGCTTTTGGGCTTAGGGCTTTCGCTCTACTTCAAGTTTCAGCCCTACCCGCTGCCCGGCGACCTCTACTTCATCACGCAGCTTCCCGTGGAGTTGCAAGCCTGGGACTTCCTCTGGGTTTGTGCGCTTTCTATTGCGACGAGCGTGGTGGCGGGGGTGATTCCGGCGCGGCGGGCGAGTGGCTTAGAACCGGCGGAGGTGTTGCGGTGAATCCCCCCGCCCCCCTTTGGAAAAGGGGTAGAGGTAGCGCGTTGTCGCAGAAGCGCTCAGGGGTCGAAGCTTGTGACCTTGGCGCGGCGCGCTCGAGAACGCGCTCAGGGGTCGCCGCCTGCAACCCTGGCGCAGCGTGCCGAAACTGCGCTACGACTCTCCCCCTTTCAAGGGGGCTAGGGGGTCCCTGTGACCCCCAACCCTCCCCCTCGAGTTCTGACTGGCACAATAATAGGACGATGAACCGCTCCCGCTACCACCTCCCCTACAACCGCAAGCTAGTCGCCTACGCCCGCGCCAACCGCAAAAAGATGGCTCCTGCCGAAAAGCGACTCTGGTCGTACCTACGCGTCTTCCCGCTGCACGTCTACCGCCAGCGCCCGATAGACCACTTTATTGCGGATTTTTACTGCCCCAAGCTCAAGCTCGTCATCGAGGTGGACGGACCATATCACTTAGAACCAAAAACGCAAGCGAGAGACAGAGCGCGAACTGAGGTCTTAGAGGGCTATGGTCTCCAAGTTATCCGCTTCAACAACGAAGAGGTCATGCGCGACTTCAGGGGGGTGAGGGAGAGGCTCGAGTCCTACCTCCTTGACCCTTCACCGACCGAAGACACCTCTGCTGATTGAGTCTCCCCTAGAGGGGAGGTTGGCGGGGTGGTATGCTCCCCCTGTGCAACCCATCGAGACTTTGAAAGAGCGCTTCCTCGCCCATAGCGAACGCGCCCTCGCCAGAGCGATTAGCTTGCTCGAGGGCGGTCAAGAAGAGGGGCAAACCCTCCTCAAAGCGGTGCGTTCAGGGGGCGGAAAAGCGCGAATCATCGGATTGACCGGCTCACCGGGCAGCGGCAAAAGTACCTTGGCCGACAGACTGATTGGCGCAGTCAGAGAGAGAGGTCAAGAGGTCGCCGTCGTCGCCGTTGACCCCACGAGCCCCTACAGCGGCGGCGCAATTTTGGGCGACCGAATCCGTATGACGCGCCATCACAAAGACCCCGGCGTCTACATCCGCTCGATGGCGACAAGGGGTCATCTGGGCGGCTTAGCGGCGGCCACACTCCAGGTGATCGCCCTTTTGGACGCTTACGGCTTCGACTATATCTTCGTGGAGACCGTCGGCGTCGGTCAGTCCGAGGTAGACATCGTGCAAGTTGCTGATTCGACAGTGCTTATCCTCAATCCAGGGCAGGGCGACGGCGTGCAGGCGTTCAAGGCGGGCATCATGGAAATTGCCGATGTCTTTGCCATCAACAAGGCAGACCAGGACGGAACCGGACGCTTAAAACGCGAGATTCAAGCGGCGCTTGATTTGGGGTCATGGGCAGAGGACGCATGGCGTCCACCCTTACAAGAAACGGTGGCATCGGAAGGTCAAGGCAGCGAAGACCTCTTGGCGCACCTCGCTGAGCACTACGAGCATTTGAAAAAAGCGGGGGGACTTGAAGAGCGTAGGCGACAACGGGCTCGCTTTGAAATTTCCGCCATCGTCACTGCGCAGGTACGCCGCCGCGTGGAGGCGGATGAGGCGCGTTATGTCGAGGCGGTTCTAAACGGCGACCTCTCCCCTAGTGAAGTGGTGGATGACCTGTTGGGCTCGAGGGTTTGAGTTTGAAGCGGCTAGCTTTTAACCGTTAGCTTTTACCGACAGCTAAGAGCCTCTGACAAGCTGAAATGCCGACTGGCTGAAGTGCTGATTCACCGAGACGCCAACTCGCCGCAAATCCCTCGTACAACTCGCTTTGTAATCCCTCCACACGTTACACTAGGCGGCATGGTTCAAGCCGTCTATCCAGGGTCCTTCGACCCCCTTCACAACGGTCACTTAGACATCATCCGCCGCTCGAGTCGCATCTACGACCACCTCACCGTAGCGGTCCTCAATAACCCCCTCAAAAATGACAAGCTCTTTACGGTTGACGAGCGCGTCGCGATTATCGAGGAAGCGACGCGCGACATCCAAAACGTCTCGGCGGAGAAGTTTGAGGGGCTTCTAGCGGACTACATGCGCGTCAAGGGCGCGAAGGTCATCGTTAAGAGCCTGCGGGCGATGTCGGACTTTGAGTACGAACTCCAGATGGCGCACCTCAACAGGCAGCTCAACCCGAACGTCGAGACGACCTTTATCATGACCGCAACGCGCTGGTCGTATGTGTCCTCAACGCGGGTCAAAGAGATAGCCAGGTTTGGCGGAGGGGTCAAAAAGCTCGTGCCCGAGCCCAGCCTCCGCGCTTTAGATGAAAAGTTCGCTGAGGTTGAGACAAAGGTAGAGCGTGGTTGAGACGATTTTTGACTTTACCAAGCCGGAAAGTGCTGCTTACTTCAGGCCAGTGGACGACGTGGTGATGGGCGGGATCTCGAGCAGCCAGCTCATCTATAAGGACGGCTTCACCCGTTTTGGAGGCATTCTCTCACTAGAGCAGGGCGGCGGCTTCGCCTCGGTGCGCGCTGAAATTAAAGAGGTTGACCTAAGCGCGTTTGAAGGGCTAGAACTCCGCTTTCGGGGTGACGGCAAGGTCTATCAACTCAGGTTGCAAACGGACGCCAAAGACGTCTTTTACACCGCCGAATTTGAGGCGTTAGGGAGGTGGCAAACGCTGCACATGCCCTTTAGCTCATTTTTAGCTGACTACAGGGGTAAACCTGTGGAGAACGCGCCGGATATCAACTTGGAGCGCGTTGTGTCGTTTGGGCTGATGATTGCGAACGCTCAAACGGGGGCGTTTGGGCTCGAGCTAGCCTCGTTAGCCGCCTACACGCAAACAGAGGACGTCGCGTCATAATAAGGTCATGAGTTGTTGTCAAGACAAAGCGTGCGAAGTCGAAACGTTGCAGCGTGAGCAGTCGAGAATCCTTTGGGCGGTCTTGGGGATCAACGGGACGATGTTTGGGCTCGAGCTAACCGTAGGATTTTTAGCTGGATCAGTCGCGCTTTTGGCGGATTCGCTCGACATGTTAGGGGACACGCTCGTCTACGGCTTCAGCCTCTTCGTCGTGGCTAAGAGTGCACGCTGGCGAACGAGAGCAGCCCTCCTTAAAGGCGGCATTATGGCGACGTTTGGGCTCATCGTGTTGGGACAAGCAAGCTACAGACTTCTCGTACCCACCGTGCCCGAGTCTTATCTTATGGGCGCTATGGGTTTGCTCGCTTTGGTAGCGAACGCAACCTGCTTGTACCTCTTGACGCGGCACAAAAACGACGACCTCAACATGCGCTCGACCTGGCTCTGCTCGCGCAACGACATCGTGGCGAACGTGGGGGTTATCGCCGCCGCTGCGCTCGTCTTCGTCACCCATACACCCTGGCCCGACCTCATCGTCAGCTTGCTCATCATGGCGGTTTTTCTGCAGTCTGCTGTTTACGTACTTAGACAAGCCTGGACGGAGTTGCGCGGCAGATGCCGAGCGGGAACATGCCCTGTCCACGCTTGCAACTGTGCGTTGGGGTAGTGGAGCTCGAGTCGGTCCCATTAGCGGTTTACCCAAATGAACGTTCGTAAATACAAGTAGTGAGTTAAAAGCAATGAGTTTTGTCTTTTTATAGCAGTTCCCTAAGTACGGGACAAAAGCTGAATACAGAAGCTAAGGTCTCTATGCTTGAGGGGCAAGTTTTTAAGGAGAAATCTAAGATGGTCGAGCCCATGCCGAAAGAAGGACTTTTCTCGGCGTAAGTGAGACTTGAGGCGTAGTGGTTTGAGCGTGCTGTCATGAAGCCATTCGCCTATATGGTGCGCCCAAACGAGAGCGAGCGCTAGAAGCGTAAAAAGGGTATCGAGCTTATTGAGCTTGGCAAGATGCGTTGCTTCTATGTTGAAGCCGGTCAACTTGAGCGCGGAAAAGAGCATCTCAATTTCCCAGCGACGTCGGTAAGCGAGAAACGCTGAGGTAGGCGCACGGTTGGTTGCAATGATGAGATAGTCTTGGTGAGCGAGCTTCATACCGACGAGTCTGAGCGTGCAACCGTAGACCTTATGAGCATGGCTTAGAACGTGAAGCTGACCCTCTGGAAGTTGCGCGAAGAGCGCATAGACCGGACACCAGTTTTCACACAAGCTGTCTTTGCGAATGCGGATTGCAAAGGGCACGCGGCGCTTATCGAGGTAGTTAAACCAGGTCCCGCCGACAAACTCCCTATCGGCTAAGAAAAAGTCTATGTCTTGCGGCTTGATGAGTTTGAATAGGTCGTGAAGTAAGTCAATACGCTCATTGCTTGACGAGTTACCTTTTTTCTCCAGGAGTGTCCATACCAGCGGAAAGGCGACGCCCCTATGCGCCACCGCAATCACGAGAATATTGATGTCAAGCGAGCCGAAGCGCCAGTTCGTGCGGTCAACGCAGAGCGTGTAAGGTGGTGGCGGCAGCGTGCTCAAGATGAAGCGGGCAACGCTCTGTTTATCCAAGCTAACCTCACTGAAGAATCGTTTGATACGGCGATAGGAGGATTCTGGCTTGGCGTGACCTTGAAACGCTAAACTTAAACTGACCAAGTTCACGCTCTTCTCTTGAATCAGCACGAGCACCAAGGTGCTCAGGCATTTGAGTCTTGCATTATTAAGTGACAAGTGCGCAGCTAGCGTTTCTTTGAGTTGTGTTTTATGCTTGTGGAGGCTTCCTTGAGATTCTTTCACACAGTTATTCTCGTACAGGAAGCCACTTCCTTTCAATTTGTCCCGTACTTAGAGCAGTTCCACTCATCGCTGCTACACTTTTCCGCAAGTATCACCACTTAAAGTGCGTGCTAGACGACGCTTTCTCTAGTGAGAGTGTAGCTGACCAGATGATACCTGCTATTACTTTCAACTCGTTGCTCATCGCTCCCTTTGTCACTGACCCTACGCCCTTTTTTTCATGTCAGGCGTATACTTCTTGTAGTGATTTAGGAACGCATCCACCCCAGTCAGACAATCCAAAGGCTCAACTCCGAAAGGACATTTTATGTCTTATCTACTTCGCGGTATAGCAGCGAACGGGGGCATTCGCGTGGTCGCCGCTGACACGACGCAACTTGTTGAAGAGGCAAGGCAGCGCCACGATACCTCACCCACCGCAACCGCCGCTTTAGGGCGTACGCTAACAGGCGCACTCCTCCTCTCGCACGTGCTCTTAAAAAACCCCCAAGACCGCGTGACCTTGCGCTTGCGCGGCGATGGTCCGATGGGCGGTGTGATTGCAGACGCGGGTCTGGACGGCTCCGTGCGCGGCTACGTCATCAATCCAAACACGTATGTACCGCTTCGTCCTGACGGCAAGCTCAATGTAGGCGGCGCACTCGGTAAAGGTGACTTGCAAGTCATCCGCGCCCACGCCCCCTACGGCGACCCGTACAGCTCATCCGTTGACCTCGTCACGGGTGAGGTCGCGGAGGACATCGCGGTCTTTTTAGCGCAATCTGAGCAGATCAGCTCCGCCGTACTCGTTGGTGTGTATATGGAGCGTAACGGCGTGGTGAAATCGGGCGGCGTGATTCTGCAAGCTTTACCGGACGCCGACCCCGCTGCCTTGGACCTTTTGGAAGCGAACGTCAAAGCGGTCGGTCAACTCACCGACGCGATGCAGCGCACCTCGCTCATAGAAATCCTCGAGGAACTCTGCTGGGGTTTAGACTTCAAACTTCTCACGCAAGACGCCTTACCTCTCAGATTCGAATGTAGTTGTAGCGACGAAAAAGCGCTCGACGCCCTCGCCTACTTCTCGCCCGAAGAGCGCGAGCAGATGATCCGTGAGGATGGCGGCGCAGAAGCCGTGTGTCACTGGTGCGGTGAAAAACGCTGGGTGACGCCCGAGCAGATTCGCTCCATCTCGAGCGACGAAATCCGCTGCCCCGAGTGCGACACGCTCTGGTACCGAGAGGGGCAAGTGACGATGGTGCGCGAGTCGGAGCGGTGTGCGTGTGGGGTGCCTGTCCAACTACCGGCTTAACACGGTTTCGTTCTCAATTTGCAAGAGGTAGCGCTGAGCTACCTCTTCTTTATTATCTCGAGCTTATCGGCTCGAGCCTCCAATCCAATGAGCAAGAGGTTGCAATCCCTTGCTCAGAAACCTCTACAAACCGCTAAGCGCGTCAATCACCGCGTCTGTGAACTCTTCGGTATTCGCTTTTCCCCCCAAGTCAGCGGTGAGCGGACCTTCGGCTAAAACCGTGTCCACCGCTTTATCTAACCTTTGAGCAGTGTCTTGTTCGCCCAAATGCTCCAACATTAGCGCCGCCGTCAAAATCGTCGCGGCGGGGTTCGCGATGCCCTGACCCATGATGTCGGGTGCGCTACCGTGGACGGGTTCGAAGATGGCGTTATCCAAGCCGATATTTGCGCTCGGCGCTAAGCCCAGGCCACCGACTAAACCTGCCATTAAATCCGAGAGGATATCCCCGAAGAGGTTCGTTGTCACCAGCACGTCGAAGTTCTGCGGCTCACGCACGAGCTTCATCGCGGCGGCGTCTACAATCACGTCGTAGGTCTCCACGTCGATATAGTCTTTTGCCACGTTAACGGCGGACTCCAAAAAGAGACCCGTCGTGAGCGGTAGCACGTTCGCCTTGTGAATCACGGCAAGTTTCTTACGGCGTTTGCGGGCTTCTTCTAGCGCAACTTTCGCAATTCGCTCACTCGCACTTTTGGTAATCACCGTATCGGCAATCGCTACATCTTCATAACGCCGCTCCTGCTCCACATAGAGCCCTTGCGTGTTCTCGCGCACCATCAGCATATCTACGCCCTGCAGCGAATCGGGAATCGGGCGTGACTTGGCGGGGCGCAAGTTGGCGAAGAGGTCAAGCTGTCGGCGCATGTAGCGAATCGCGCCTCTAAAGCCGGGGACTTTCTTGCTCGGGCTGGTAAAGGCTCCGGCTAGGGTGGCGTCGGTGGCTTTGACCTTTTCTAGGGTAATATCCGGGACGCTGTTGCCCGTTTTCTGAAAGGTCTCCCAACCCGCTTCGGCGTGACCGAACTCTAACTCGAGTCCTGTCGCCTCTAAAACGCGCCGCGTCGCCGGGATAACCTCTAAGCCGATGCCGTCGCCGGGGATCAGTAGGATTTTGTGCATGTTCACCTCTTAAAAGATAAAAGAAAATAGACGTCATTATGCTCTAAACGCAAACCCTTCCAAGTTACCATATGAGAAAAATGGGGGGTGTTGTGCTCGAGGTCAACCGTCCACCTCTTCTACTTCAACTCGAGCACGTGCGCGGCGAGCGTCCACTAAGAGGTAGAGCGGCAGCGAAAGGACGAGCAGCCCAGCCGCAAGCAGCCAAGCGGTGCTGATGGAAAAACTATCCGAAATATAACCGAGTGTGATACTTCCCAAACCGCCGCCGATATAGTTCGCCAACGACTGCACCGAGAGCATAGATGAGCGCCTGTTAGCAGGGACTTCGGCGTTGAAGAGTGCCGCGTGCGGTGAATTCATCGTGCCTCTCGAGAAATACACGAGCCAGAAAAACGCCGTCGCGAGTCCCGCTGTAGACTGCAACGCGAGCAAGAGAAGCACCCCGCCCTGAATCCCTTGAAAGAGCGCTGCAACAAGAGCGTAGCGTCTTTTGAAGAGCTTGCTGAGCGGAGTTGAAAGCAGATTTCCAACCATACCGAGGCCGAAACTACCCGCCAGGAGAAAACCGAAGAGAACGCTATTTCCCTCACTGCCGCCTAAGAGATCAGCGAAATAGGGTTGCCAAAAGGTCTCGACGCCGCTCAGGGCGAGGCCGCCCACTGACGCTGCGCCAAGCAGCAGCAAAATCGTAGGGTTGCGCTGGCTTAGATTGAACGCTTCACGGATGAGGTCGGGCAGGGCGTGAAAGCCGCTGACCTCGGCATTCTGGAGGCTCGAGCGGTCTTCTTCAACTAAAAAGATAACTACGAGAAAAGTCACGGCGAACATAGCAGCGGAAAACACCACCGTTATCGAAAAAGGCGTAAAAATCGCTGCACCTTCCTCCGGTAAGCCAACAAAAAAAGTCGGAATGATGCCGCTTAGGAGCGTGCCGATGCCCAGCGCAAAGAGTTCAAAGGTTCCGGCAACAGCGAACGCGGGTTGAAGCTCCACCTCGGGGTCCACCTCTTGCAAGCTATCAATGAACCACGCCTCCAACGCGCCCGATGAGAGCGCCCGCCCTATACCGGAAAGAATGGCAAAGACCAACAGGGCGGCGAACGAGAAAGCGACGAGTAGCGCAATCTCAGACGCTAGGATAAACCCAAGCGCTAGAAGCGTCACCCGCTTGCGTCCAACCGCGTCTGCTAGACCGCCAGTAGGGAGCTCTAAAAGCACAATTGTAAATCCGTAGATACCTAGCACGACGCCGATTTGAAAGAGGTCAAAGCCGCGAGCTTGGATGAGGAGAACCTGCACAGCGGCGGGTAGAACTGTAGCGAACCAAAACAGGGTAACGTAAAGGTAGTAGGTGAGTTTGACTCGGCGGAGCGACCGCTTAAAAGGTGTGTTTGGGGTCATAGAACTATGCTCCGTGCTAAGCTACGTAAAATGGAAGAGGAATATTTACGTAGGACGTTGCCTATAACGTTTTTCACCGTGCAAGAAGCTGAGCAAGCTCGCCTGTTGAGCGATATAAAAACTAGGACATACTTTGAACCTTTCCTAGCGCGGGAGATGACAGTATCAGCAGCAGCTAAAGAGGTCGGCTGCTCGCTTCACGCGATGCTCTACCGTGTGCGCATTCTCATAGAAGCTGGCTTGCTGCGTATAACAAGGACGGCGGCGCGGGCGGGGCGTCCTATTAAGCACTACCGCTCCGTGCACGACGCCTACTTTATCCCCCTCGAGCTGACGCCCTACGCTGAGCTAGAAGAACGCCTCAGGGTTCAATTTGCGCCTAGCGCCGAGCTGTTGACACAAGCCTGGTCACATCTCTTACGCGAGATAGGTCAGCACGGAAGGCGGCTCTACCGCGACTCCGCCGGGTTCATTTTTTCAGACTCCGGTGAACAGAGGCAACATTTTCTTGACTACGCCCAGCTTGATTTCCCTGCCGCTTTTGACTTCTTCTTGGAGCTTCACCTACCCCAAGACGAGGCGAAGCGGTTGCAGCTCGAGCTTTTAGCGCTTTATCAGCGCTATTTACCTTACCGAAAGAAGAATAGAGACAAAGCGTACATCTTTCAAGCGGCGTTGGTTCCAAAAGCACCGAGCTAAACACTACAAAATGCCTCATAATCCACCAACTCACGAATACTCGGCGCATCCCCGCACACCGGACACGCCGCATTCCGCGCTAACTTAACGCGCCTAAACTCGCTGTACACCGCGTCGAAGTGGAGTAAGGTTCCCGTAAGCGTCTCGCCTAATCCAACTACATACTTGATCGCCTCCGTCGCCATCAAACTGCCAATCACACCAGGTAGCGCCCCGAACACACCCGCCTCCACGCAACTCCTGACCGTACCGGGCTGCGGCGGCTCCGGGTATAAGCAGCGGTAGCACGGACCTAAACCGTTTCCGGTTTCAGCGTGAAGCAAACTGACTTGTCCTTCAAACTGCGACATCGCGCCGTAGACAAGAGGTTTGCCTAAAAGCACACAGGCGTCATTGATGAGGTAGCGGGTGGGGAAGTTGTCGGAGCCGTCGAGGATGAGGTCGTAGTCTTTGAGAATGTCTAAGGCGTTGCTAGAATTCAGCCTTTCTTCATGCAAAATAACCTTAACATCGGGGTTGAGGTCGTTGGTTTGTGACTGCGCCGAAGCGGTCTTCTTCTCTCCAATAGTTTGCGTGCCGTGAATTACCTGCCGCTGCAAGTTGCTCACGTCCACCACGTCATCATCTACTATCCCAAGGGTGCCGACGCCCGCCGCCGCGAGATAGAGGAGAATTGGCGAGCCCAAGCCCCCTGCGCCGATGACGAGGACTTTAGACGCCAATAACCTCTTCTGCCCCGCCGCGCCTACACCCGGCAAGATGATGTGGCGGGCGTAGCGGTCTAATTGATCTTTGCTGAACATAGGCTAGTTTAAGGCATTCTTAGCTTCAGCTAACTGTCGCAGCAAAACGTTGGCTCGAGATTCATCAAGCCCGAGTAGAAGTTCGAAGCGGTCTTCAAAATAGCTGCTCTTTAAGGCTACATTGATAGCTTTTTCCAGCATGTCTACCTCTTCAAGCGAGTACTCGAGTATAACTGAGCCGCGCGTTCTAAAGGGCATGACCATCTCTTCAGCTCTGTTTACGTTCTCACCGAAGATAGCTACATGCTCTTCGACCGAGAGATGCGTTTCCAAAAGCATGTTTTCGATCAAGACAAATAACCTTCTAAAGAAAAGCCGTTCCTTGTCTTCAAGCTCGAGCCTTATTATCTGCCCTGACAAGTTAAGAGCATTCATAAACTAAGAGGTTCGCCCCGCAGCACGATCACGTCAAGTTCGCTTATAGATTTATTAATACCCGAAAACGTAAACGCCCTAAGTACCCCAGACTGAGGCACAACGATGAGGTGCGCCGCGTCATAGCGCACCTCTTTTATATCGGTTTCTGAAGGCGTTTGCCGAGCGTTCGGATGCGAATGATAGATGGCTAAGAGGTCATCCCCTTCAGCTTCTCCCTCTCGCAAGGCCGCGAAGAGTTCTGTGGGGTCGGCAAAGTAGCGGCCCTTACTTTCAGCGACGTTCGTCAGCGGAACACGCCTTTTGACGTTACCCTCTTGCCCGAAGAGCAAACCGACACACTCACCAGGTAAGGCGGCGCGGGCGTGCCCTAAAATATCTTTGACGGTGCTCTGCGAGAGGTAGAGCTTCTCCACTTAGGGTAATGTTTCGAAGATAAGTGGCGGCGCGTCAACCTCTTCTTGGATGATGTCAGCAGCTTTCTCGAGCAAGGTCAGCGCGTCTTGCAGACCTCTTTCATTACGGTGATAAATACTCAGTAAAGGCGCACCCGCTTCGACCTCTTCGCCCACTTTCGCGTGGAGCATAATACCGACACCCACATCAATCTCGTCGCCTTTTTTGCTTCGCCCACCGCCTAATACTTTAACAGCTTGCCCAATGGCGAGCGCGTTGAGTTTAGCGAGTCTGCCACTTTTCTCTGCACTGAGTTCGTAGCGTCCAGGCGCAAGCTCTAAGTTCTCTAGCTTCGACACGTTGCCCCCTTGCGCCGCTATCCACGCTTCGAACTTTTGATAGGCTGCGCCGTTCTCGAGCTTCTCAATAATCTCCTCGCGCGTCACCTCCAAGTCCGACGCGGCTAAAACCTGCTCGGCGAGCGTCAAACATAACTCGCGCAAATCCTCTGGCCCTTCTCCCTTTAGGCAGCGCATCGCCTCTTGCACCTCTAAGGTATTGCCCACCGCATATCCAAGAGGTTCGGACATATCGCTCAAGACCGCCCTTACGTTGCGCCCCGCCCTTTCACCAATGTCGATCATCGCCCCCGCAAGCTCCCGCGCATCGTCCAAGGTTTTCATAAACGCGCCGCTGCCGACCTTGACATCCAAGACGATGGACTTCGCGCCGCCTGCGAGCTTTTTGCTCATGATGGAGCTAGCGATGAGCGGCAAGGATTCCACTGTGGAAGTGGCGTCGCGGAGCGAATAGAGCAGGCCGTCAGCGGGGGCTAAATCTTTGTTTTGTCCGGTGATGACCGCGCCTATCTCTTGGGCCTGTTTGTAAAAATGCGCTTCGCTGAGGTCGGTCCTAAAGCCGGGGACGCTCTCCAACTTGTCAATCGTCCCCCCTGTGTGCCCCAACCCACGCCCGCTCATCTTGGCAACCATTGCGCCGCAGGAGGCTAAAAGCGGCGCGAGCACCAGGCTCGTTTTGTCGCCGACGCCGCCCGTGGAGTGTTTATCTACCGTATGAGAGAGGTCGGAGAGGTCTAAAATGTCGCCCGAGTCCGCCATAATCTGTGTCAGGTCGGCAGTTTCTTGCGGCGTCATGCCGCGCCAGCAGACCGCCATGAGCCAGGCGGAGACTTGATAGTCGGGGACATCACCCGCCACATAGCCCTGAATAAACGCTTCTAAATCTTCTTTGCTATGACTTTCGCCACGGCGTTTCTGGTCGATCATGTCAACTGGACGCATAGGGTATTGTAGCGCGGTAAGCAGGTATACCCCTAGAGGAGAAGGGGTACTATAGTTATCTGGTCATAGACGTGCTCACCAGATAGAGCACCTGTAACTAAATAGTTACGATACTATTGTTCGGTTTGCTTCAGCGTGGGGCGAAAGTGCCAGTATATACGCTTGGAGCACATCTCTTTTGAGGAGCAATTAGAAACAAGTATTAGCCTTTAATTCTTCTAATCGCCAAGCGCTTTTTCACCCGCGCTGAATCGCCACCACCTCATCACCCATCTGCAAATCTTGAACGCTCCTAAAGAGGTTGCTCGTCTGGTCGCGCCGCACGATGAGGGGCAGGATACTTTCTGCACCTCCAAGTTGTCTCTCCTGCCCGATCTTATAGAGAAACTCTTGCGCCTGCATGGTGATGAGGTCATGGTCCCACTCGAGCAGATTCACCGGACCCGCAAAGAGAGGCTGTGCGCCGCTGCGCTCTAATTGCCGAAAGAGCCCCCCGTCGCTTTCGCGGGTTAAGAGCGCGTAGCGTTCGGGCACGGCGAACTCCTCACCCGCACGTTTCGCCGCTAAGACGTTCACCTCTGCGTTGGGCGTCAGACCGATGAAGAGCCCCGCGCCTTCGATGCCTGCGTCGAAGAGCGGCGTATCCTCTAAAGCGTCACCGTGCACAGCGTTTAACCCGAGCGCCGCCGCTTCATCGCAGCTATGTTGATTGGTGTCTAAGAGCGTGACGGGGCGTGACGCGCTCAGTTCACGCGCCAAAATCCGCGCCACCGGACCCGCCCCGACGATGACGACACCCCGGCGCTCCGAGCCGCCCCGCACCAGTTCGCCGCGTTTTGACAGCCAGCCCACACCCCAAGTCAAGAGCAGCGGCACGGTGGCGGTCGTTACGACAGCCATTACCACGAGAATGGAGAAAATCTCATTGCTGATGAGCCCGGCGCGTAAGGCGATACCCGCTAAGATAATCTCGACTGCGCCCCGGTCATTCATGCCCATGCCGATGACCAAACCCTCGCGCCAACTGCCGCCGCTCCAGAGGTAAAAGAGGAGCGTGCCGACGATTTTGCCCACCGTCGCAATGACGATGACGGTGAGGAGCAAGCCGAGGCTCTGTCCTAATACCCCAAACGACACCTCGAAGCCGATGGTCAGGAAAAAAACAGGCGCGAGAAAGCCGATGGACACGTCGCGCACCAACTCGGTGAGTTCGTGAGAAAGTCTGCGCTCGCTGATGGCTTCACGGAGGAACATCCCCGCTAAAAACGCGCCCAAGATACCGTGCAGCCCCGCCAACTCCGCGAGTTCAGCGAAGGTGAGCGCGATGATGAGCGCCAAAGTCGCGTTAAAGGTGCGTCCGGTCAGCCCGCGCTTGCGGAGCCAGCGGTAGAGCGGGGGCACGACGTGAAGCCCTAGCAGCCACGACGCCGCGAAGAAGAGGCACACGCGGGCGAGTAGCCACAGGGTGCCTAGAAGCTCGAGCCCCCCCGCCTCCGCTACGCCCAAGATAGTTGCGAAAAAGAGCAGCGACAACGTGTCCGCGATGAGCGCCCCCGCCATCATCACGCTCGCTAAGCGCGTGTCTAAAATACCCAAGTCAGTGAGGATGCGCGACTTCGTCGCTAAAGAGGTCACGCCCATCGCCACGCCCACAAAAAGCGCCGCTACGAAGGGCTCGCCCCAGAAGAGCATCACCGCGACGCCCAAAATGAAGGGGATAATGAACCCGCCCAGCGCGGCGTACAAGCCTCCCTTGGAAGAACGCTGTAACTCTTTGAGATTCACTTCCATGCCGACGAACATCATCATCAGCAAGACGCCTAAGTCCGCTAAGACCGTCAGTGCGTCGCTCGCGTAGAGGAGCCCCAGGAGCGGCGGACCCAAGACGATGCCCATGATGATTTCGCCCAAGACCGCTGGGTAGCCGAGACGCACAGCGATGCGCCCGCCCGCGAAAGCGGCGACCAAGACGAGCAAGAGGTTGAGGGTGCTGAAGGTCATAGGGTGGGTTGAGCCCCTGACTTGTCCACCGGACAGTTGAATAGAAATAGGTGAGTCGCCTTACGGAACAAGTTGAGGTTCATGCTTAATCCTCCTGATGAAACCGCGAGGTTCCAATAAAAAAACCCTGCCCACTAAGGTATAGATACGCCGCCAAGATGTCGAAGGGGTAGGTCTTTAGATTTAGCAGTTCCACGACATACTGAGACAGTTGAGCGCAGGTATCATCTCTTAAAGTGCGTGCTAGATATTGTTTTACAAAGTGAGAGCGTTGCTTCGCAAAACTTCGTACACTCTGACCAGATGACTATAGTGCCCCTTCTCCTCTAGGGGTATACCTGCTAATTATAGAGAGTAAGAGGTTAGGCGTAGGTGAGACACAGCTCTATTAGGTGAGGGTGCTAAGCATTCCCTCTGAGTGCCCGTTGCACCTCTTCGACCTCATTCCAAGCAATGACCTCACCTTTACGCTCCAAGGTCGCTTCGTGTCCTTTGCCCGCTAGGAGAATGAGGTCGCCCGGTTGCGCTGCTTGCACTGCTTTTTCGATAGCATGGCGGCGGTTGGGCAGAGTCCAAAACTCACCTCGACTAGCAACCCCTCGAGCCCCCCTCACCATCTCCGCCAAAATCGCTTGGGCGTCTTCCGAGCGCGAATCCTCTTCGGTAAAGATCGCAAGGTCGGCGTGCAGCACGGCGGTTCGTCCCAGCGGCGCACGCTTGCCGGGGTCGCGCTCGCCCGCCGCGCCGACCACGACGATGAGCCGCCCCTTCGTTTGCGGACGAACGGCTTGCAGAGCTTTTTCCAACGCGGGCGCGGTGTGGGCGAAGTCTACGACAACGCTAAACGGTTCTCTTTGGACGAGTTGCGTCCGTCCGGGGACGCCAGGGAAGGTCTTTAAGCGCTCGAGTAACCTCTCTATCTCAATACCCGTTTGCTGCGCCGCCGCCAACGCCGCCAGCGCGTTATGGACGTTGTAACGTCCAATCATCGGCAAAGTCGCGTCGAACCTCTCCCCTTTCGCCTCGAGCCCCCATCTCAAACACCCGGTCTCTTCGCGAACATCTACCGCTCGGTAATCCGCCCGTGACTCGACACCGTAGCGGATGACCTCTTTAGATTGACCCGTAAAATACGAAAACTCAGGCTCGTCCGCGTTCAAGATGCTCACCTCAGCGCGGCGCATCAGGGTCGCCTTGGCGTCTTTGTAAGCGTCCAGTGTCTTGTGGTAATCCAAATGTTCCGCCGAGAGGTTTGTCCACACGCCAACGTCGTAACAGACCTCATCCAAGCGGTGCATCGCAAACCCGTGTGAACTCGACTCGATGACGGCGTGAGAACAGCCGCCATCGCGGAATTGCGCTAAAAAGTTCTGGACTTGCGGGGCTTCGGGGGTGGTGAAGTGACCGGATAACTCGAGCCTCTCTCCCCCCAGCCTCACGCCAGCCGTCGAGAGAAGGCCAGTTTTATGGCTTCCCGACAAGAGGTGATACAGTAAATAAGCGGTCGTCGTCTTGCCGTCTGTCCCGGTAATGCCGACCGTATAGAGCGACTTTGAAGGATATTCGTAAAACGCCGCCGCGAGCTTTGCTACGGCGATTTTATCGTTTTGAACGTGAATATGCGGGACTTTTTCGTACCACAAATAACGCTCAACCTCTCCGTCGGACGCTTCACCCACAATTGCAACTGCGCCCAGTTCTAACGCCTTTTCCACAAACTGATACCCGTCAAATGCCGCGCCGCGCCGGGCGATGAAGACGAAACCGGGTTCCCTAACGTGGCGGGTATCTTGAACGATGTCATCGACGGTGACGTTCGGAACTCGAGCATCAGGTGCGACTAAACCCGATGTTTGTAAGAGGTCGTTGAGGTTCACCTCTCTACTTTACGGCAGAATCGGAGAGGTCAAGCCGTAGGGCTCCAACCTACCCATCACCTCTTGCAAATCCTCTTCCCTATTGACGAAGTCGAGGTTATCCGCGTCCAAAGTGAGTTTGGGCGAGAGGTCATAGGTCTCGATCCATTCGTCGTAAAGACGGTTTAGCTGTTCTAAATAACTCGTCTGAATATCCGCTTCATAGTCGCGCCCGCGCTGCGCGATATGCCGCTGTAAAGTTGGAACGCTCGCCCGCAAATAAAGAAGTAGGTCAGGCGGCTTCAAGGTGCGGCGAATCGCGCCGTACATAGCGCGGTAGCTCTCAAAATCTCGTGCGTCCATAATGCCCTCTTCGGAGAGGTTGCGGGCGAAAATGGCGGCGTCCTCATAGATGGTGCGGTCTTGAATGATACGGCTGCCCGGATTGACCTGCGCCAGGTGCTGCTCTAGGCGGCGCGATAAGAAGAAAATCTGTGAGTGGAAGGCGTAGCGCTTCATGTCGGCGTAGAAGTCCTCGAGATAAGGATTCTCGTCTACCGTCTCAAAGACGGGCTCCAAAGCGTAACGCTCCGCCAAAAGCGCCGTGAGGCTCGATTTGCCGACGCCGATGTTGCCTGCAATAGCGAGGTACATACGTTATCAGACCGTTTCTGCTAGACGCAAAATATCTGTCACCAACCGCTCGCGGTCAGGCTCGCGCTCGACGAAGTCGTAGTCCGCCGCCTCAACCATATGAAGAGGTGCGCCGTAGTGCTCAAAGAGGTCGTCATACGCTCCCCCCAAGGCGCGGAGGTAGCTCGCTTCGATGTCTCTCTCAAAAGGTCGTCCGCGTTTGGCAATGCGCTGCAAGAGGATGTCGGGCGCGGCGCGGAGGTAAACGGTTAAGTCGGGCTGGGGAAGTTTGGGTTTGAGCTGCTGATAAAGCTCCCTGTAGAGCGTCCACTCGTCCCCTTTGAGGTTCAAAGACGCGAAGATGAAGTCTTTGTCGAAGAGGTAGTCGCTTACGGTGTGTTCGAAAAAGAGTGCGCCTTGGGCGAGGTCTTGGAGCTGTTTGTAGCGCGATAAGAGGAAAAAGGTCTGCGTGCTGAAGGCGTAGCGCTCGGGGTCGCCGTAAAAGGGCGCTAGAAAGGGATTCTCCTCGACGACCTCCAGGACGAGTCGCGCCTGCAACTGTTCTGACAAAAGGCGTGCCAGACTCGTTTTACCTACGCCGATCGGACCTTCGATGACCACGTACGCCACAGCGAACCTCCCGCAAATCGCTCATGCGCGACCTCTGAGAGCGTAACACGTGCTAAATAGTTAAGCCGCGTCCCTCACTGAACCTAAGAGGAGATGCCGCACGCTCTGCGCGTCTTGCTCGGCTTCTTCTGCACGCGCTCTAAACTGCGAGGTCGTGCGCTCTCGCCCGCGTGCCTGCTCGTCCTCGGCCATCACTCGCAGCATGTTGGCTCGCTCCTCGAGCGTACGCAGCGCAATCCAGAGCGCCTTTTCGGTGGCGTCTGACTGGTCGGCGAGCAGGGCCGTGGCAGTATAGGCGTGCCCGACGTGACAGCGGTAGCGCTTCAAGGCCGGGTCGTCCACTTCCCACAGCGGCCCGCCGCACTCGGGGCAGCCAAACGCGGCGGGCTGACCCAACATTTTTTGCTTAGGGATATCACTCATGACACGTTCGGCGATGTCCACCTCGAGCACGATGTCGTGCGGGGGGCTCGGGTCCGCCGTTACCTCCTCTCGCACGAGTTGACTTAACAGCTTAGGCAACCTCTCCAGGGTCGCGCAGTAGTCGAGCCCACCCACGTTTTGAACCGCGTGGAGCGCGTTGCGCGGCATCTCTGGGAAGTCGGCGTCCTCGGGGTCTTGAACGACGCTCAGCCCGCCACACCGTTTAATAGCCGCAAGACCGGCGCTACCGTCGTTCTGAAGGCCCGTCAGGACGACGCCAACCACTCTGGACCCGTAGGCCACCGCCGCTGAACGGAAGAGCGGGTCGAGTGCCGGGCGCACGCGGTTCTCACGGGGACCTCTCGCGACGCGGAGCGTCCCCTGCTTGACGAGCAGGTGGCGGTCGGGAGGCGCGACGTAGACCCGACCGAGCACGAACGGCTCGCCGTCTTGCGCGTTCGCTACAGGCAGGGGGCAGCGGCGGCCCAACACCTCCGCCAGAGCGCCCAGCGCACTGGACGACGTGTGCTGCACGATGCACAGCCCAGCGGGAAGGTCTTCGGGCAGACGGCTGAGTAGAGACGATAGCGCCTCGGTCCCACCCATCGACGCACCCATAACGATGACGTTGCGGTAATTCATAGTTTGATTATAGGGAGCAGGGGAGTGGACAAAGGGGCGAGACGCTTCATTTTCGGGCCTCTTCATCCGCTGGGAAGCAGTTTCACGACATACTGAGATAAAGTGACGCAAATTTCAGCTCGTAGCGCTAACGGAATCTCATCACCAAACGTACGTGCTAGTTATCGTTCATCCCCGAAAGGGGGCGCAAGTTTGCTGCTTAGCAACGCCACTTTGGATAGTGAGAGTGTTTCAAACCAGATGACTATAGTGCGTTTCGCAATGGCGAAAACTTCGTAACGCGTGGTTACGAAGTCTTGCGAAGCAAACGCTCCCGCTAGCCAGAGCCCCGCCTCTAGGGGTATACCTGCTGGAAGTAGCCAAAAACGTAACCCACTACGCTCTTCACCCCTGAGCTGTGCTACACTCCGCATAAGAATGAGCGATCTCCCCCTAGACGATTCGCCTACGCGATCGCGTCTTTACAAGCCCATCTTCCTCCTCTTCCTCCTCACTTTCTGCACGGCTTTCGCCCAAGGCGCTGCGCCTGATACGGGTGTGTCTGGCTCGCAGGTGGCGCTGCTCGTCGTGCTTCTGGCGCTCTCTGGGCTCATGTCCGGCTCGGAGACGGCGCTCACAGCGGTGGGGCAGTGGAAGATTCGCCAGATTCGCGAGGACGGCGAAGACCCGAACGGCGTCTTCGCGCTTCTGGAGCGCGATAGGTCACGTTTCATTACCACGCTCCTCATCGGCAACAATTTGGTCAATATCGCCGCCACTGCGCTCGTTACGCAGATTGCCCTCCGGCTCGCCGCGTCGTTCGGCACCGCCGAATCTCTAGCGCTCGCTTACGCGACGGGCGCGATGACGCTCTTGGTGCTGATCTTCGGCGAGATTACACCCAAGTCGTTCGCCGTGCACAACGCGGTCTCGATGTCGCGCTGGGTGATTCGGCCTGTCTACTACCTCTCGGTAGTGTTCTATCCGATGGGGCTCTTTTTTACCTTTTTGGCGAATACGGTGCTGCGGCTTTTGCGGCTCGAGCCCGTCGAAGGCCCTCTCATCACCGAAAACGAACTCCGCTTGATGCTCAGGAGCGCCGAGGAGTCGGGCGTCATCGAAGCGCAGGAGCAGGAGATGATTCGCGGCATCATTGACCTAGAAGAGACTGTCGTGCGCGAGGTGATGACGCCGCGAGTGGACATGATCGCCGTGCCGGAAAACGCGCCCCTAGCGGACATCTTGGCGCTCGTCACCGAGCACGGCTACAGCCGCTTGCCCGTCTACGCCGAAACCATCGACAACGTGCGCGGTTTAGTCTACGCCCGCGACCTCTTGGCTTATCTGGGCCGCCCCGAAGCACTCGCCGCAACCTGCGCGTCCGACATCATGACCTCACCGCAATACGTACCGGAAACCTTGTCGATCTTGAACCTCTTGAAAGACATGCGCACCCGCAAGAATCACATGGCGATCGTCGTGGACGAGTTCGGCGGCACGGCAGGTCTAGTCACCCTAGAGGACATCATCGAAGAGGTCACGGGCGAAATCTACGACGAGACCGACACCGAAGAGGACGAGGAGATCTTGTCTTTGGAGGAGGGGCACTACCGCATTCAGGGCTCCGCGCACCTAGAAGATGTCGGCGTGGAACTCAACTTGGTCTTCGAAGACGACGGCGAATTCGATACGTTAGCGGGCTTTTTGATCAGCCGCTTCGGGTACATCCCGCAGCCCGGCGAGACCTATGACTTCGACGCTTACCAGTTCATCGTCGAAGAGGCCGATGAGCGGCGCATCATCTCCACCTTTGCCTCACCTTTAGAGGTCGAGGCCGCCGATATGACGGAGATGAGCGAGAACCTCTCCAACGGATGACTCGAGAACACCCCGAAGCGCGTGAACGCATCCTTTTAGCGGACAGCATCGCTGTTTTGACGGGCGCAGGCATCAGCGCGGCCTCGGGCGTCGCCACCTTTCGGGACAAGGGCGGCTTGTGGCGTAACTACCGGGCGCAGGACTTAGCGACGCCACAAGCCTACGCGAGAGACCCTCAGCTCGTGTGGGAGTGGTACGCCATGCGTTTTCACAAAGTGATGAGCGCGGAGCCCAACCAAGCGCATCACCTCTTGGCGGCGTTAGAAACAAGAACGAGCGACTTCACGCTGGTGACGCAAAATGTGGACGGCTTACACGAACGCGCACGCTCTGAGAACGTTCAAGAGCTGCACGGCAATCTGACGAAGAGCCGCTGTGAGCGGTGCGGCCACCTGGACGCGCTCGCGCTTAACTTTCCCCTGCCGCCGCACTGTTCTAAGTGCGGCGCTCGCGCTAGGCCCAACGTCGTTTGGTTTGGCGAAACCCTGCCCGCCGCGCCCTTTCAGCGTGCCATCGACGCCTTTCAAGACGCAGAAGTCGCGCTAATTATCGGCACGTCGGCGGTGGTCGAGCCCGCCGCGAGCCTGGGGCGCTTGGCGGCGCAAAATGGGGCGTATGTGATTGAAGTTAACCCTCAGGAGACGCCTTTAAGCCACTTGGCGCACGCCTCGGTGCGTGAGGACGCCGTAAAGGGACTCACGGGGTTGCTCGAGAAAAACTCATAAGCCTGCCAAACACACCTCACGCGCTCCGGTTAGCGTAAGAAGATGCTCTCCTCCAGACGCCGTCTCTACCGTCGTCCACCCCACCCCTTAGAACGCCTCCGCGACTTTATCGCGACAGAAAGGTTAGCCAACCTCTTCGCCTACGCGCTCAGCGTAGCAAGGAAAGAGGTCAGAACGCTGCTGAATGTTGTGGATAAGGATTTGCTGAGGCTCGAGGCGCTCACCCTAAGCGAACTAGAAACGGTTCGAGGTGTGAGCCGCTGCACGGCCCAGAAAGTCTTTTACGCCGTGCAGGTTGAACGGCTACAGCGGCACTTAGAGGATTGTGGAGCGCTGCCTGAGCCCGAAGTCTTAGAGCCGTTACTCAGCGTACTCAAACCAATCTACGCCGCGCACTTTGAAGTGCAAAGGATGAGCGCCTCGTTTTCACCGCGCTACCAGGCGCACTACTTGTCATGCATACAGTAGGACGTCCTCTTACTGAGTAAGAGGACGCCTGCACCTTAAATTTATTTTTACTAATTGGGGTCTTGTTTTTACTGAGGTTGCTCTACAGGTTGAACGTTGGTAATTAGAAAAACATTGTCCTGATAGTCACAGTTGGCGCTGCCTTCGCCGCAACCGTTCTGGACGTAATCCTCAGCGATGATATAGGCGCTGGAAACAATTTCGCCAGTTCTGTTCTTGACGGGCCAGAGCCGCACGCCTAAGTTACCTTCAGTGTTCGTGCTGTAGCTATCGCCGGGCGCACCCACGATGATTTCAAAGGCTGAGGTGGGCTGCAACGTCATCTCGGCGGGGCCTGTCTCACCCGAAAAAAGAGGTAACACGGACTGCGCGTAGCGTTCAGCGTGGAAGAACTCACCGATGAGGTCACCACTTTGCGCTCTCAGTTCAATGAAATTCTCCTCGTCGCAGCAGCCGTGATAGGCCGCGAGTTGACGCACATAGACCGGGCGGCTCAGGTCAGCCCGTTCCCAGAAGCTGGCGCGAACCTCGTCACCTGTGGGCGCGTCGCTGGGCACTTCAGAAAGCCTGCCGTTCTCATCTGCGCCGATGTCGGTGGTGTAGCCAAAGGCGTCAACAATCTGTTGGAGCGTGACCTCGTCGTCCCCCTCGGGCACCTCCATGAAGACGCCCGCCAACTGAACCTCGGCAGTGCCGCCGCTCGAGACCACGCTCAAACTCCCCCGACGTACCCCCTTTTCCCCCGTCTCCTCGGTGAAGGTCACGGTTAGGTCGAACGTGTCCCCCGGCGCAATCTCCAAGGGAAGCTGCGGACGCTGGAGCGTGAAAGGAGCCCCAGGAACGAGTGATAAGCCAGTGAGACGGAGCGGTTCTTCGGGGCTCGTGTTTGCGAGCTGTAAGGTGGCTGTATCCTGAAACTCGAGGTTGTCCCACTGCGGTTGATCTTCAGGAATCGTCGCGATGCGGCTCATCGTCAGCCAGTCGTTAAAAAAACCTGGCGGGGTTGTGCCGTCTACGGTGGCAGTGAGGTTGCGCAGCTCTAAGCGTCCGCTCTCGGCTGGCAGCGCATCGTCTTGAGCACAACTCGTGACAAAGGCGGCGAGCAGCAGACATAGAAGTAATGAAAAGTGACGTCGTAAATGCATGATGTTCTCCTGACGGGGACGTGTGCGCCAACCCCTTCTTGCCCACAAGGTAAGAGCATAGAGCAGCTTAGGGTCGTACAAATTTGGTTAAAGCGCACGCTTTTAGTCTTTCCAAGTTGACAGATTCTGAGCGGATGCTCGAGGGTTTTATGCCTCAGACTATACCGACTCGCATCATGAAAAGTTTAACAGTTGGTTAAAGGTACTTCACGTGCAAGGGTCACGCTGGGCGCTATTTGTAGCCTCGAGCTTCTCAACGCTTTTGGAAATAGTGCAGCTTACAAGACACAGGTGCAGTGCAAATTAGACCCGAACACCTTCCGAGGTAGCCCTTATCTAACTGCAGTTTGAGGGTGATTTTACGAGTTTCCAAAATTCCCTGAGCGTAAATGTACCTCTCCCCCAACAAAACAAGGAGAAAGGTAGTTTACAGGCTGCTTTATTGCTTACTGCTCACGTGGTGACTCGGGGTTGTTCGCGCCAGGCTTTTATCATCACCCTCAGCCAAGCAGTTCAAGCGCGAGTCGCGGCTGAGCGTTGTAGCGTCTAGCATGTCTGAGGACTTGACGATGACCCTTGAGATGAAAAAGGCTGAGTAGGAGATTGCGCAAAGCGGCGAACGCTTGGGCAGCTTTGCGCGTACGACAAGCATCTTCTTGCCAGATAGTATCTCGTTTGTGATGCGAACAGTTTTCTATCTGCCGAAGGAGCCCTTAGCAGCAGGTAGCATCTGGTCGTAGGTACAGTAGCTCAATAACGGCATGATACGCCCTGCTAAGGGCTCTTCTGACCGCGCCACCAGGTATAAAGCTCAGAGGCAGGAGAGCAGGCACTCGTCAGCGCATACTCGGTTTCTTGAAAGCGAATCTCACCTGTGGCTTTACTGATGACGGTGCGGATACAGCGGACAAACTGTTCAGCAGGAAAGTCATTGGTCAGTTCAGGCGGTGCTGGACGGGTTTCAAGTTCACGAACCCAGAGTTCACCGCTACGCACCCTGTGCCCTGCGTAGCGGGTATCGCTGTGCTCAAAATAGCTGTCTTGCTCGCAAAACGGCAAGCTGAAGGTCCATTGGGCGTTGCTTTTAACGTCAGCAAGGTTGTCTTTGAGGTCGAATAGGTACATGCCACGCCGCTCAAGAATCGTCTCTACCAGGGGGCGTTCGGCAAAAGCAGCGTCGCCTGTCAAGAGCCAAGGAACGCGCCCGAGTCCTGAGAAGCTAGCCAGTAGCTGCTGCGCCGTCTTTGCTTCTGTACCTTCGACTGACGTCTGGCCCAAGCTGAGACCTACCTCGTGCACAAAACAAGACAGAAGTTGTCTCGCTTTCTCGCCTCGGCGGGGGCGTTTAGACCCTTTAACCTGCTTACCATCTACGCCGATGCGGACCAACTCACCTGGTGTTCGCACCTCTTCGAGCACCTCAAGCGACCAGCGCTGCAACTGATGCTCGAGCTCGGCAATGCGCTCTTCTAAAGCCCAGAAGAAACGGTACAACGTCGCTTGTGACGGAAGTCACTTCCGTCCCTGAAGGTCTCTGAAACCTAGCGCGAACAGGCATCCTTGCTGATCGTCTAACCATTGACTGATGGCTAAGATATTCTCCGACTTGGCACTTATCGCCATCAGTACAAGCTCGAAAAGCATCTTGAAGCTATACTGAGTTCGCTCTTCATCTCGCTCATCGAGTACGTTCACAATGAAGGGCAGCGGGTTTGGTACATTTCCTTGATGCGTGGTCTCCATAACTGCGCATCATTTTCTTTACCCTCTCCTCTTCGCAAGGCTCGTGATAAAAGCCTGGTGCGTGGCCTAAGGTCTTCCCTATCAAGACCTCCTCATGATAAACTCTCTATAAAGATTAACGAGGTGTTCATACATGAAACTTTCGAAGCACCAAAGAGAACAACATAGAGGCGCAGCCCGTGATCTCATTCAGCGGCTAGAAGGCCGCTTGACACCCTTACCGGGGCGGCGCTACGGCGCGAACGAAGGCGAGCGCATCGCTGAAAAGGTCAGCTTATGCAAGGAGCGACTACGCCACGACCCCAAAGATAAAGAACTCGTGCACATCAATATGGAGCTTGCCGACCTCTTCTACCTGACCAGCAACGCGGCAAAAAGCGTTCCCGTGAAAAATGTGCAGCGCGGCAAGGCCCCACACGCTAAGGCTCTCAACTAAGCTGTAGAGACCAAGGTGTAAAAATCTTGTATAGACGTTATGCACTACGTGGTGCTCAACTCATGACCTTTTTAGCACCTGGAAAATTTGACTTCTGCTAACTCGACGCTGATTCATAGTGCGGCGTTCACGCCTATAGCTGCGCGGAGAGGTCAGCGAGATTGCACCTTGAATTGCGCTTTGGGAGGTGGTTCAAGCCACCCCAAACAGCCGCTCTAATGTATATGCGCAAGCTGCTCTGAAAAGAGAGGGGGCACCACGCCCTCAGCCAGAGGAAGCGTGCAGCCTGTCAGCTTGTTTTCACTGTATCCTTCATCGTAGCTGATCGTGTTCAGCACGCGCTCATACCCAATCGCCGCCGCGTCGAGGCCGCACCGCGCGGTGTAAGCGTAGCGCCACGCTTCGGCGTAGCCCTCGGCGGGCGCGCAGTAATACGCGCCGTACGCGCAGCCTTCACGCACAAACATGTTGTGGCTAAAGCGCAACTTCGTCGCGTCAACGCAGTGACCGACCTCATGAAAAACGACGGCCAAGTGCTCCGCTCGGCTGGCGTGTTGAGCGAGCCACGTGTCGATGTAGATATGACACGTTTGCGTTTCCTTAGCGAAGACGAAGTAGCCGAGCGACGAAAACCCTTCCAAACTGACGAGGTGATAGCGCAGCTCGAGCCCGTGGACTTTAGCGGACCACGTCTCAGCGCTCAGCGAGCGCAACTGCTCAGCGCTCGGTTTAGAGCGCGACACCTCTGTACGCACATCTGAGTCGGACTGGGCTAATGCGCCGTCTAAACTCAATAAGGCGAGCAGCAACGCGAGTAATCTTAGCAGTTTCATCTGACCGGAAGGGGCGCAAAGATATCGCCGGGCGTGTCCTTATAGCGAAGAATCGCGGCGACCATAAGCGCGGCGGTGTAGTGAAACTGCGGAAAGCCCAGGCAAAACGCGATGAGTAAGAGCGAGACGATCGCGAGTTGCCAAGTCAGGCGTGCGCTCAGGCTCTGCGTGGATAGGCTCCGGGTGTTGACGGCGTTTAACTCTGCTTCTACCGGTATGCGCGTGCTCATAAAACCCCCTGCGGTCGTTGCGCGGTGCTAGACGAAGTAACTGAGTAAAGGTCAGGTCGAGTGTTGAATGAGTGTAGGCGCAGAGGTGTTACGCCGCCGTTCCGAACCAAAGTTCCGGTCAGGTGCTGACTAGTCCAAGTGTGAAGTTTTCCACATCAGTTTAACATGGGGTGAGCGCTGCGAGTACGAACGATGAAGGGGTGATACGGATTCCGCTTAATTCCCTATCACCGAGAAATGCGTTCGGTGATAGTCCATACCGCTCCATCCGTATCTTTGTTCCTGCTCGCATCCGCTCGGATTGATAAAGAATCAATCGGAATTGGTATGACTAAGCGCTGCAAAGGAGGTTAGAAGTTCGCGGCACTGCCCACAGTTGCGCGCAACTGTGCTGGGTAATCTCTTATCAAAGCTCGTTGAGAGCTTGTCGCCTCGAGTCTTCCTCGGCATTTCAGCAACAAAACGACCTATCAAAAGGAGAACTGTGGCTCAGTACATCATGATGGTCCCCACCGGGCAGCGCGTCGGCCTCACCACGGTCTCGGTTGGGCTCGTTCACGCGCTCGACAGACGAGCCCTGCCCGTAGGGTTCGCTAAGCCCATCGCCCAGCGCCACCTCTCGGACACGGGGCCGGAGCGCTCGACGCGGCTCGTGGAGATGGTCTCGAGCCTCACCCCACCCGCGCCCGTAAGCGGCGAACACGCCGAAGACCTCTACAGCCGGGGGGAGCAAAATCAGCTTTTGGAAGAGGTCGTGGTCAGGGCGCAAGAGGCGGCGAAGGGCGCGGACATCGTCGTATTAGAAGGGCTCGTCGCCACGCCGCAGCAACCGTATGCGTCCGGGCTCAACGCTAGCGTCGCGCAGAGCTTAGACGCGGATATCGTTCTCGTCACCGCGCCGGGCGAGCGCAGCCCCGAGGCGCTCTCCGACGTGTTGGAGCTGACCGCCAGAGACTTCGGCGGCGTCACACATCCGCGCGTTCTGGGCTGCGTCTTAAATCAAGTCGGTGCGCCCGAGAGCAGCGGCTTTTTGCGGCTCGACCTGCCGTCTGAGGAGGACGTGGCGCAGAGGACGCGCCGCCGCACGGAGGCGCTAACAAAAGCCGCCGTCTTTCAGGGCGACTTCAAGCTCTTGGGCTGTATCCCCTGGCAGCGCGACCTGCTCGCGCCGAGGGTACGCGACGTAGCGCGCCTCGTGGACGCGGAAGTCATCCGCGCGGGCGACCTAGAGCGCCGCGTCACCGACGTTGCTTTGGGCGCGAGTACGGTGCTCAACGCGGCGCAGCGGCTTTTACCCGGCACCCTTTTCATCACGGCGGGAGACCGCGACGACCTCGTCTTGGCGGCGGCAATGGCGGCCTTGAACGGTCAGCATATCGCCGCGCTCTTGCTCACCAACGGGCGCAGACCCGACGACAAGCTCTTGACGCTCTGTAAGCAGGGCTTGGACACAGGCTTGAGCGTGCTGCTCGTCCCGCAAGACTCCTTTCAGGCCGCGCTCAAAGTCAGAGGGATGAATTTAGAGGTGCCTTTAGATGACCGCGAGCGCATCGACCTCACCATCAGTAGCGTGGCGGCGCGGCTCGACATCGAGACGTTAGAGGCGCGGCTCGAGCTTCACCCCGACGAGCGGCGGCTGAGCCCCCCTGCCTTTCGTCACCTCTTGGTCGAGCGTGCGCGAAAGGCCAACAAGCGCGTCGTGCTGCCCGAGGGAACCGAGCCGCGCACGCTGCAAGCGGCGAGTCTCTGCGAAGAGCGGGGGATTGCGCACTGCATCCTCTTAGCCGACCCGGATGAGGTGCAGCGCGTGGCGGCGCGGCAGGGGATTCGCTTGCATGAGGGTTTGGAGATTATCTCGCCCTCAGACCTCATTCCAGATTACATAGAGCCGATGGTCGAACTGCGTAAGCATAAGGGTCTCACTGCCACCGTAGCCGAAGAAGACTTACAAGATACCGTCGTGTTGGGGACGATGATGCTCGCTCAGGGCGATGTGGACGGCCTCGTCTCAGGCGCGGTTCACACCACCGCCAACACCATTCGCCCCGCCTTTCAGCTCATCAAGACCGCGCCGGGGGTCAAGGTCGTCTCCTCTATTTTCTTCATGTGCCTACCCGAACAGGTCTTAGTCTACGGCGACTGCGCGGTGAACCCCGACCCGAACCCCGAGGAGCTAGCCGACATCGCCGTGCGGAGCGCCGAGTCCGCGCAAGCCTTTGGGATTCCGCCGCGCGTGGCGATGCTCTCTTACAGCACGGGCGCGTCGGGGACAGGCAGCGACGTGGAAAAGGTCAAGAAGGCGACGCGCCTCGCGCAAGCCGCTCGCCCCGACCTCTTGATCGACGGTCCCCTTCAGTACGACGCGGCGGCGATTCGCGCCGTGGCTGAGAGCAAAGCGCCTGACAGTAAGGTCGCCGGACGCGCGACGGTCTTTGTCTTCCCCGACCTCAACACGGGCAACACGACCTATAAAGCGGTGCAGCGCAGCGCGAACGTCATCAGCATCGGCCCGATGCTCCAAGGCTTGCGCAAGCCTGTGAATGACCTCTCGAGAGGGGCCTTAGTAGACGATATCGTCTATACGATTGCGCTCACGGCGATTCAAGCGGCGCAGGTGGGTGAGGCTGAGGTAGTAGAGGTTTAGTCCAGTTGACAGCTAGCGATCAAGAGGTCGGCCTTCACCTCCGTGACCTCATTCGCGTAGTCCTGAGAGGGCTCAGGCGACAGAAACACGCCGAGCAGCGTGGCGCACCAAGTTTGATCCAGAGGGGCAGAGGTGTTTAGCTCGAGCCGCACCCTCTCCTTATTCAAAGAGAGTCGAATTTCTTCTGAGTCAAGGCGTTCCAACGTCCAACCCGCGACGAGGTCTGCGCCATGTTCTACATTGTCCAAGAAAATCAGGTGCGCTTGAGCGTTACGAAGCTCGAGCCGCTGCACCACTCCGTCAGGTTGAAGGCGGCTGTAGCCGCTGATGTGCCACAGACCTCTTCCCGTTTGAAAGGGCCAAAAGGAGAGCGTGACCTCTTTATCTTCATTCGGACTAAGAAACCTCACCCCGTCAGCCGTGCGCTGCACGCGCACCTCGCCAGAGAACGAACCCGCAGGCAGACCCGACAGCAAAAACCCCTCCCCGCGCTCGCTAGATTGTCCCCAGAGGAACACGAGCGCGAGGAGGAGTATCATCGTTACCTTTTGCTTAGTGCTGCTTACTTAGGGTTGCGGGAGGAGCAAGGCGGGCTCGTCCGCGAGGGGTTGCCGGTCGTTTTGGAGGGGCTCGAGCCTCTCCTCACCTTCGTCACCCGCGTTCATCGTCGAGATGCCGTCTTCGCTGTTGCCCGTGCCGCTGAAGGGAAGGGTGATGTTACCCCAGTCGTCATGGTCGCGGAGCGTGGACCGCTCGCCGTCGTCGTTGAGGTCGAACGCCAAGCTCGTCTGCGTCTCACCGTCGTCGTTGAGGTCGATCGTCGCCGCGCCCCGGCCCAGACCGCTGTTTTCGTTCAGGTCGTTCTCGTTTAAGGGGCTGCTCGAGCCGTCCGAGTAGTCGATGACGAAGTTGTCCACGCCGCTAAAGGGCGAGTTGACGAGGCCGAAGTAGCTGCCCACCCCCAAGCGGCTCAAGAGGTAGCGGTCCCCTGCACCTTCACCCGTGAGCGGCCCGATGCCCGTGAGCGTGTAGAGGTAGTTCATCACGCTTAGGTAGTTGGGCTTGTCGTTGGTGTTATCGTCGCCGCCGTGCTCCAAACCCAAATTGTGCCCGAGTTCGTGCATGAGCGAGCCCGCCTGAAAGTTCGCGGCGACGTCGCCACCATAGCCGAGCTTGCCGAGCGTGACGAAGAGGTCGTTACCGCCGACCTCCGCGAGCCCTACGGCAGTTGGACCGCCGTCGGTGCGTTGCGAATTAGCGAACACGAGGTAGTGAAAGATTTGGCGGCGCGTGATGTCCATAGATTCCGCCTTAATCTCGTAGAAGTTGGCGTAGTCTTCACCTTTATCGAAAAAGGCGATGCCCTCGCTGTAAGGGACGACGGGATTGCCCGCGCCCAAGTTGTAGGCGTCCGGCGAAAACGACGAGGTGAAGCGCGTGCCCGCATCGAAGTGGAGGCTAAACCCCTCAGCCTCAAACGCAGCGGCGACCTTGTCTAAAGCGGCGCGTTGCGGCACGACGCCGGGGTCGGTGGTGTTCATGTAGTCCACTTCGACGAAGATGTCGGGCTGTGAGGTGCGCGCGCCCATTGCGTAGAGGTCTAACCCTGCAAAGGTACTACCAGAGACCTCGGCGCTGTCGGGGATGCCGTCGTCGTCGTTGTCGCTCGCGTTGGCGGGCACGTCGTTGGGGCCACCCGCCGTGGCGAAGGCTTGCAGCGTCCAGTCGGAAGCGGTGTCCGTGTCGGTATTGTCTTCGTCCCTTGCCAAAGACTCATCCTCTAAGGCAGGTGTATTTTCGCCCCCCCACGCGCCTGCGCTTTCCGGCTCCTCGTCGCTGTCACCGAAGCGCACGAAGTCCACCGTCGCCCCGTCCTCGAGGAGTTCAACAAAGCCGTCTTCATCCCAAGCGGGCACCGCACCACTATTTGCGTCACCGCGCACGTGTACGTGGCGCGGGCCGTCGAAGGTCGCTTCGTTCGGCTCACCGAGGATGAGCGCGTAGCCGCCAGCGGGGAGGTTGAGCGGGGGCAGCGAGAAGGTCGTGACGCCTGCGGGCCTGTAGGGTGAAATGCGACCTCTTGCGGCGGTACGCAGTTCAAAGTCCTCTAAGTTCACCGTTCCGTCCGAAACGTTGTAGACCTCTACCCAGTGAGCGCTGCCCACAGGCGAATTGCTGACTTCAGTGAGGATGAGGGACGCTTCTGCGACCTCCGGCGCGTCCGGCGCAACGACCTCGACCTCTTTGCTCGCCGTCGCCTCGTCGCCCGCGTCATCCTCCAGGGTAAGCGTCACCGTGTATATGCCCGCTTCCTCATATGTGTGCTCGACTTGCACCCCTTCATCCGTCTCGCCGTCGCCGAAGTCCCAATTGTAAGCCTCGATGCTGCCGTCCGAATCTTCCGACGCCGAGGCGTCAAAGGTCACGCTAAGGGGCGGCTCACCCTCTTTGGGCGCGAAGCTAAAAAGCACGCTAGGCGCTCTATTAGGCGGCTCGGTGGGGTCAGTAGGCTCGGTGGGCGCGGCGTTGACCTCGAAGGATTTCTCCACTTGAGCGCTCTTGCCCCCGTCATCGGTGACCGTGAGCATCACGTCGTACGTGTCTGCCTCTGCGTAGGTGTGACTAACACTTTCACCTTCGCCCGTTGCGCCATCTCCGAAATCCCACGTGTAGGACACGACGCTGCCATCCGGGTCCGATGAAGCCGAGGCGTTAAAGGTTGCCGCTAGTTCCTGGAAAGAGGCGGAGAAGTCGGGCTGGGGGGCTTGGTTTTCGGGTGGCGTCTGCGTCACTTCAACGGACTTCTCAACCTGAGCGCTCACCCCGTCATCGTCCGTCACCGTGAGCATCACGTCGTACGTTCCTGCCTCTACGTAGATGTGGCTGATACTTTCGCCTTCACCTGTTGCGCCGTCGCCAAAGTCCCAAGCATAGGACGCGATGCTGCCGTCCGGGTCTTCCGAAGCCGAAGCGTCGAAGTCCACGTCAAGCTCCGTCGCCGAAAAGGTGAAGTTCGCGTCGGGCGCTTCGTTCGTAAGTGGTGGCGCATCGGCTGAAGAGACTTGAACGGACTTTTCAACCGTGCTGCTCTTGCCGCCGTCATCCGTCACGGTAAGCGTCACACCGTACGTGCCCACCTCGCTATACGTATGGTTGACGCTTTCCCCTTCGCCCGTCTCACCGTCGCCGAAGTCCCAGCTATACGCTTCGATGCTGCCGTCCGAGTCTTCTGATGAGCTAGCGTCAAAGGTGACACTCAAATCATCAGCTTGAAAGGTGAAGTTCGCGTCGGGCGCTTCGTTCGCCGGGTCGGGATCAGGGTCGGGCTCGTCCTCCGGCGTGGTCGCCACGGTAATCGTCGCGGTGGCGCTCTTGCTGGGGTCGGCGGCGCTGGTTGCGGTGAGCGTGTAGTCGCCGGGTGTGTCTGGGGCGGTGTAGGTCGCGGTTCTACCGTTCACGTCTACCTCGCCGCCGCTCGCCTGCCACGTTACGGCAGTGTTGTTTGCGCCCATCACTTCAGCGCTAAAGGTGCGGCTCTGGCCTGGCGCTAAGGTCTCGCTCGCCGGGGTGATGCTCACGCCGACTTCACCGACAGTAATTGTCGCGGTGGCGCTCTTGGCGCTGTCAGCGGCGCTGGTCGCCGTGAGGGTGTACGTGCCCGTCGCTTCCGGCGCAGTATACGTCACAGTCGCGCCACTCACGTCAATCTCGCCGCCCTCGACTTGCCAGGTGACGCCCTGATTATCGGCTCCGGTGACGAAGGCGGTGAACGTCTGCGTCTGGCCGGGGGCTAGCTCCACTGTGCCAGGGCTGAGCGTAACACTGACCTCGCTAGGAGGCAACCGGGGCGGCGCTGAGACGCTGACCTCGAGCCTCCGCTCCGCGCTCCCTTCACTGTTCGTCGCGCTGAGAACATAGGTCGTGCTCTCACTCGGCGACACGACCACGCTGTCTCGGCCTGTAACGTCACCATTCCCTGTTGGCGCAGGGGTAAGCGTAAGTTGCGGCGGCGGCTCGCCTGTAACGCGCCACTTCAATTGGGTGCTGCCCCCTTGAGTCAGCGTGGAGGGCTCAGCGCTAAACACCTGTATTCCAGGACCCTGAGGTGGAATAAAGGGCGCGGACGTCTCCTCTTCGCCCGAACACGCGGCGAGTATAAAAAGTAGGGCAAGGCAAAACCATCTGTAATTGTAGTGAATGTGCAACACGAAAGAACGTCCCCTAAATTTGAAGTGTAGTGAAGGTTGTCATCTGCTTGAACTCTATAATGCGGAATAGTTTACGAAGCGTGAGATATCTTATAGCCCTGAAAATTTTAACAGCTTTACGTGAGCCAGGATGAGCTTAAAACGTACACCTTGCACCTCAAGAATAGTCTAAACAGGGTATCTTCTGTTACGATATGGCGATGCCGCGCCCCCTTATCCTCTTCGCTACCATCGCCGCCGGTGGATCACACGTCTCTTCTGCCGAAGCGATGGCGCAAGCGGTCGAGGCGAGCTATCCCGGCGCGTACCGCCTGGAACTCTCCGACCTCATGAAGGACGCGGGCTTTCGGCGCTTCGACGCGCTGCATAAGCGCTCGTGGCGGCGGGCCTTGGAGAACCCGTGGTCAGTAACTTGGGGTCAGCGTCTGATTGACCGTGCGCCGGGCCTCACCGTCAAGGCGCACCGCTTGTTGCTGCGCCGCTTCGCCAAAGACGCGGCGCGGAATTTACGCGAACGTCAGCCTGCGCTCATCGTCGCGAATCACGGCTGGCTTACGACAGCCTTGACGCTCGCGCAGCGCCGCTTCGCGCTGGACGTTCCCGTTCTGACCTTTCAGACCTCGACCTTGGACGCCACCGCGCTCTGGGCCGACCCGCAGGCCGAACGCTTCATGCTCGGCTCGCCCGTTGCCAAGAACGTCCTCGCGCGTCTGGGCGTGAGCCGCGACAAGATGGACGTGGTCGGCTACCCCGTCAAGCAGTCCTTTATTCACGCGCCGGACAAGCGCTGCGCTAGGGAGAGGTTGGGGCTCAAAGACCTCTTCACCTGCCTCATCTCGCTGGGCGGCGAAGGGGTCGGCGGGCAGCCCGTGGCGCTCATACGCGCCTTACGCAACTTGGACTTCCCCGTGCAAATCGTCGTGATTGCAGGGCGCAATGAAGCTTTGAAGCTCGAGTTAGACGCGCTCGCCGCCACTGACCCTCTCTTATATCCGCAAGGGTTCGTGGACAACATGGCAGACTTCGTCGCGGCCAGCGACCTCGTCATCGGTAAAACCGGCCCCGCCGCGGTCTTTGAGAGTTTAGCGGTGGGCCGCCCAGTGCTCGCGCCGAACCTCTCGGGCGGCATCGAGAACCAGATGATCCGCTTTTTGGAAGCGCACGGGCTCGGCTGCTACGTCCCTACGGCGGACGCGCTTAAAGAGGCCGTCCGCCGCTACTACAGAGACCCTGAGCTGCTCAGCCAGGTGGAGCGGCGAGCACAAGCCTTCGACTTTCCCGGCATGACCGAGCGCGTCGGTCACTACATCGTCTACTACGCCAAGACACGCTGCCCCAACCCGGCGCTTTTGGGCAAGGGGATCAGCTAGGTGGGTAAGCTCTGGCAGACGCTCCTCCTCTCCCTCGTTCTAGGTCTCGGCAGCCTCTACCTCATCTTACCCGAGACCTTTCAGTGGGAAACGGTGCGCACTCTCGCGGTGTTGGGGCTCCCTCAGCTCACGCTCCTCGTGGGCGTACTCGCGCTGCGCTGGCTCGTCGGCGGCTGGCGCACCGCCTTGCTCGTGCGGCTGAGCGGCGCGTCCTTGTCACTCTGGCAAGGAGTGCGGGCGCACGTCGTGGGGCTCTTCGCCTCCGTAATTACCCCAGCAGGCGGCGGCAACGCGCTCGGGCTGACGTGGCTCTTGACGCGCTACAGCGTGCCGCTTCAAAACGCAGTCATTACCAGCGTGCTCGTGACCGTGCTCGATATGGCGTTTTTCGCCTGGAGCGTGCCCGCCGCTTTTCTCTACCTCACGGAGGTAGGCACGTCGCTCCCTCTAGCCGGGCTCGGCTGGCTGGTCGCGCTCTTCTCGGCCATCGTGTTTGCGCTGAGCTTTCTTTTGACCTTTCGTTTGCAGCTCTTTATCAGGGGCGTTCGCGCTCTGTTTCGGCTGCCTGGGCTGCGCCGCTACGCTGAAAGAGCGAACGGCTTTCTGGAGAACCTGCAGAGCGCCAGCTGCACGTTTGCCAAAGAGCCCTGGTATGTCCACCTCGGCTTACACATCTGCACCGCGCTCTTTTGGGTGGTGAGCTTCTCGTTTCTGAACGCTGTGGCGTTCACCCTTAGTCTTGGAGTACCGCAGCTCGAGCTTCTCGCCCTGCGCACCCTCATCCACGCCTTCGCCTTCGCCGTACCTACCCCCGGCGCAAGCGGCTATATGGAGGGCGCACTCTCGCTCGCACTGGCTGGTCGCGCCACCCCACAACTGATTTCAACCACCGTGATTGTCTGGCGTTCGCTTACGTACTATCTCTACTTTATCTTAGGCCCCTTAATCAGTGGACGCGCTCTTGCCAAACGCGCAGAGGTCAGCGCGTTCAGCAAGTCTGGTCAATCGGAATAAGACCCAGATACCAGGCGACGCGCCGTAGGTTCGTCTCGGAGAAGAGCGTCTCGAGGGTGACGCCGTCGAAGCAAGGGTACATGTGTTCTAACGTCTCATCGGAGAGGTTGGTATAGGGCTCTCTAGTTCGGAGCATAGCTTTAGCCTCACGTACAGCGCGTGGAAAATCTTGCGGCCTCCCTGCTGCGCTCAGGTGGATGAGGCCGACCAGATAGCGCCCGATGATCATCTCCGAGCGACGCCAGCCATGATAGCAGCGGCGGATGGTGACGAGGTCGTTGCGCAGGGGATAGTACGCTGTTTCCGGCTTGAGGTCGCGAGAGCGCCCGACCCAATGGTGGTACACAGGGGCGTCGGGGAGGTAGTCCGCTTCGTACCCTGCGTCGCGAAGTGCGAACACCGTCGCCGTTTCGATACCCCCACGAAAGTAATCCGGTGGGCTCATAGGAATATCCTCTAACACGTCGCGTCTAAACACTGCGCCGGGATAGCGCGTGCTGCGCGTCGGCGCGTACGTTTCGCCTTCGGGTACGTCAGGAAAGTACGTCGTGTAGCCCATGCGCCCGCTTTTCGCTTCCAGCACGGGGAGGGCGATGAGGCCCAACTGAGGACCTCTCGCTCCAAAGTGCGCTACGACTTTCTCTAACGTGCCCTCAGCGGGATAGGAGTCATCGTCGAGTTTGAAAACATACTCGCCCTCGGCTAGGTTGACGGCCTCGAGAAGATTATCTTGGCCCCGTGGAACGTTACTGCGAAAGCCTTTCACCTGAGGGAACTCGCCTTGAATCATCTCCCACGTACCGTCCGCTGAAGCGTCATCTACGACGATAACCTCACGCTCAGGCCCTGATAATTTGTAGAGGCGGGCGAGAAGGTCGCGCACGGTCTCTTTGCGGTTGCGGGTGGGAAAGATAAAGCTGACTTCGACCTGGCTCATGGCGTTTGCCTCTCTACCGCCATCCCTCGCTAGGGTGACGTATCAAATTCCGTGCCTTCTTAGCAAGCGTCCCTTGCGGCTGCCAATTCAGAACTCTTAGCACAGGTTTCCTCTCGAGCCTCAATCCGCCGTATCAATCTTCTGCGGCCTCACCCAGGAGCGCCCATCTCTCGCAATCAGCTCCGTCGCGCTGTCCGGCCCCCACATGCCCGCGTCGTAGCGCGAAATGTCGCGGCTCTGCTGCCAGTATTCCAGCACAGGCATGACGATTTCCCACGCCTTCTCCACCTGGTCACTGCGCATAAAGAGCGTCGCGTCGCCGCGCATCGCGTCTAAGAGGAGTGTCTCGTAGGCTTCGGGCGAGGCCGCCTCAAACGCATCCTTGTAGCTAAACGCCATGTTGACCCCGCCGAGCTGCATCTCCAAACCCGGCACTTTGGCCTGCATCCTCAGCGCGATTCCCTCATTTGGCTGAAGGAACATCAATAAGTCGTTGGGCTGCCAGTGCGACGCGAGCGTTTCGGGAAACGCCTGGTGCGGCACGGGCTTGAAGCGAATGACCGCCTCGGAAACGCGCTCGCTGAGGCGCTTACCGCTCCGCAGATAAAACGGTACGCCGCGCCAGCGCCAGTTGTCGATGTAGAGCTTTAGGGCCGCAAAGGTCTCGGTAATGGAGCCCTCCGCCACATCGGGCTCGCCTCTATACGCCTCGACGTGCTCGCCCCCTAGCCACCCGTCACTATACTGACCTCTCGCTGCCATGTCAGGGACCGCTTCAAATTCAATCGGACGCACCGCCCGCAACACATCCACTTTACGGCTGCGAATCTCGTCCGCCCCAAAGGACACGGGCGGCTCCATCGCGATGAGGCAGAAGACCTGCAAGAGGTGATTCTGCACCATATCGCGCAGCGCCCCCGCGTGGTCGTAATACCCGCCCCGGTGCCCCACGCCGACGCTCTCGGCCACGGTAATCTGCACGTGGTCGATGTAGTTGCGGTTCCAGATGGGCTCGTAAAGGGCGTTCGCAAAGCGAAAGGCGAGGATGTTCTGCACGGTCTCCTTGCCCAAATAGTGGTCGATGCGGTAAATCTGCTCTTCGGGGCAGATTTTGAGAAGTTCTCTATTTAGTTCCTTGGCGGACTCCAAATCATGCCCGAACGGTTTCTCCACGACGACGCGGCTGCGCACATGGTCGTTCAAGAGCCCCGCCGCGTTGAGGTTTTCGGCGATCATCTCGACAAAGGTCGGCGCAGTCGCCAAGTAGAAGATATGCTCCGCTTCTAAACCCCAAGCCTGGTCGCACGCTGCCAACCTCTTCCCGAGTTCCTGATACGTCTCCGCTTTGCTAAAATCTCCTTGCAGATAGCTCAACTTTTCCGCAAACGCCGTCCAGGTTTCCTCAACCTTCTCCTGATAGCGGGCAAAGGTCGTTACGCCGTCCTTGGCGTGCTCCTTAAAGGCCGCATCATCAAATTCTCTAATGTCCACGCCGATAATATTGACCTCTTCGGGCAAGTAACCCGCTGCGTAGAGGTCGAACAAGGCCGGGATGAGCTTGCGCCAGGTGAGGTCGCCGCCTGCGCCAAAGATGGTGATGATGTTGGCTGCTGGTTTGATTGCCACGTTTCCCCCTTGTGATAGACTAACGCTCAGATTTTGAAAGGTCGCTTTAGCGTCAACACTTGCCTAAACCGTACAGCGCGAATCTAATCAAATAGAGGATAGCATCTGTAGAATCAGGGATGCTGACAGCCAAGATAAAAAGATATGACCCTCATGATATTGCTCGAGATATTGCGGCTCAGTTCGCTGCCGTTGACGAAGTTGAAGTCGTGTGGCTCGGCGGCTCTCAAGCGACAGGTCAAGCCAACGGCCACTCCGATAGTTGACCTCTACGTTTACTCCCAAAGCGAGCTACCCCTCTCCCCAACCGCCCCCACCCGGCGACGCAATCACCAGTCGTTCCCCCGGCTCCGCCCGAAAGCTCACCTTGCCCTCTAACTGCTTTTCCTCTCCATTCTGATAGAGCCTGTTTTCACCTCTTGCACCCCCCCGGCCCCCCTGTAACCCGTAAGGCGACCGCTTACGCCGCTCACTCAGAATTGTCACGTCGGTAGGCACTTCAAAGGTCAGTTCGCGCTCTAAGCCGTCGCCGCCCCTCGCCTCACCCGCGCCACCTGAACCGCTCCGCAGCCGATACGCCGTAATCCGCATTGGATAAGCGTATTCAAATGCTTCAATGGGCGTATTGAGCGTGTTGCTCATGTGCGTGTGGACACCTGAAAGTCCGTCAAGCTGAGGTCTCGCGCCCATGCCGCCCGCCATTGTCTCGTAGTAGGCAAACGCGCCACCCGTGCGCGAATCTACCCCGCCCGCTGTGACGTTGTTCATCGTCCCTTGGCTCGCTGCCGGAATCCGCTCGGGCAGCGCTTTCGCGAGTGCGCCGAAGACGACATCGGTGATGCGCTGCGAGGTCTCGACGTTCCCTTGCGCGACGGCGGCGGGTGCTTGCGCGTTCACAACGGTTCCTTTCGGCGCGACGACCTCAACGGGCGCAAACGTCCCGTGGTTCGTCGGCGCGTCCTCCGCCATGAGACAGCGCACCACGTAGTACGTCGCCGACTTCGCCACCGCCGCCACCGTATTCACGTTGCCGCGCACCTGCTCGCTGCTGCCCGTGAAATCTACCGTGAGGTCACCTCCAGAAACGGTGAGCTTGACGTTGATGTTGACCAAGTCATCGGTGACGCCGTCGCTGTCTAAGAAATCTTCAAAGGTGTATTCGCCATCTGGAATCTCTTCAATGGCGCTCCGGGTCATGCGTTCGGTGTAGGCGATGAGTTCGTCTACGTGGGCTTGGACGGTCTCTAAACCCCACCTTAGGGTCAACTCCTGCAAGCGCTTGTTCGCCGTGCGGTTCGTCGCAATTTGAGCGTTCAAGTCGCCGCGCCGCTCGCCCGGTGTGCGTACATTCCTATAGATGAGGCCCAACACGCCCTCGTTCGACTTGCCCGCTTCGTAAAGTTTGGTCGGCGGAATGATGATGCCCTCTTGATACAGCTCGGTCGCTTTGGGCATCGAGCCCGCCGACATCCCGCCTACGTCCGAGTGATGCGCACGGTTCGCCGCGTAGCCGATAAAGACCTTTTCGTCCCCCAACTCGACGTACATCGGTGAAACGACCGTAATGTCAGGTAAATGTGTACCTCCCAAAAAGGGGTCATTGAGCGCCACCACGTCGCCCTCGTCCAGTTTGCCAAAGACCTCTACCGCTGCCGCCACCGAATCGGGCATCGAGCCCAAGTGCACGGGCATATGCGCCCCTTGCGCGACCATGCGGGCGTCCGTGTCGTAAATCGCACACGAGAAGTCGCGCCGCTCCTTGATGTTGGGCGAGTAAGAGGTGCGCGTTAAGACCGCGCCCATCTCCTCAGCGATGGCGGTGAGGCTGCTGCGGAAAATTTCTAAACTGACAGGTGTTACTTTTGGGTCCACCTTGCTCATGCTGAGACTCCAACTTCGATAATGAGGTTTTTGACAGCGTCCACCTCCGCACGCCAACCCGGAGGAATCACCGTCGTCGTGTCGTACTGCGTGACGATAGCGGGACCCTCAAAATGTGCGCCCGGTTTCAAGGTGTCGCGCTCGAAAATTCTCGCCTCCAACCTCTCAACCTCTCCCTCTCTTTCAAACACAACCTCTTGCACACTGCTCGGCTCCGCGTCATACTCCGAGACCTCTTCTGAAGGCAGCTCGGGTTTCTCCGCGCTCGCTTTCGCTTTTAACCTTGCATTCACCACCTGCACCCGTTCCTCTTCATTGCTGTGACCAAAGCGCTGCTCGTGGGCGTTGTGAAAAGCTCTCACCGCGTCGCCAACGCTGCCTTCATACGGCACGACCAACTCGAAAGACTGACCCTGATAGCGGAGGTCTAAAAAGGGCTCCAACCCCATCTCCTCCTCTCCAAACCCCTCATGCTTCAACTCACCTTTCCCCTGCTCGTACAACCCCGCAAACGTCTCCTCGACCTCTCCCTGCGCCTCATCCGCTGAGAGCATAATGGTCTGCACATAATCTTTTTTCACATCCGCCGCGAGCATCCCTAAAGCCGATAAAACACCCGCTGTGTTGGGAATGAGCACCTTGGGAATCGACAGCGCCGAAGCGAGTTCACACGCCTGCAACGGTCCCGCTCCGCCGAACGCCACGAGCGTACACTCACGCTGGTCTACCCCGCGCTCCACTGTGATAACCCGAACCGCCGCCTCCATGTTCGCGTTCGCCACGCGGACGATGCCCAGCGCGGCGTCTTCGGAAGAGGTCCCCAACCTCTTTGCAACTTTCGCCACCGCTTTCTTTGCTGCGTCTTTCTGTAACGTCATCTCCCCACCCAAAAAATTATCGGGCAGGAGCCGCCCCAACACCACATTCGCGTCCGTCAAGGTCGCCTCTTCACCCCCATTACCATATGCCGCCGGTCCCGGCTCTGCCCCCGCCGACTTGGGACCCACTCTCAAAGCGCCACCCGCATCGAACCACGCCACGCTGCCGCCACCCGCCCCAACCGTGTGAATGTCGATCATCGGCAGCTTGCAGGGGTAGCCGCCTACCTTGCCCTCTGTTGTTTCGCTCAGCTCGCCGTCAATCAAGGCGACATCCGAAGAGGTGCCGCCCGTGTCGAAGCTGATGACCTTGTCGAAGCCCGACGCGCCCGCCACGAACGCCGCGCCAACCACACCCGCTGCTGGGCCGGACAAGAGCGTGCGGGCAGCGTTTTGACGCGCGGTTTGGCTCGAGATAGACCCCCCGTTACTCTGCATCACTCGAAAGGGGAGGTTATCGGGCAAAGAGGTTTCCAACTTCTCCAGATACCGCCCCATCACGGGCGCAACGTAGGCGTTTAAGACAACCGTGCTCGTACGCTCAAACTCGCGGAACTCGGGCACGACTCGAGACGAGACGGAAACAGGTACGCCTAGAGATTTTGCGGCCTCAGCAACCTCTTGCTCATGCTTGGGATTGGTAAAGCTGAAGAGCAAGCAAATCGCAACAGATTCAACTTCTTCATCTTGCAAGGCTTGGATGGCTTTTTCCAACGACTCCTCATCCAGTTCCGTCATCACCTCACCGCGCTCGTTCAACCTCTCGACCACCTCGACGCGGCGTTCGCGTGGCACTAAAGGCGGCTCCTTCTCTTGGCGCAAATCGTAGAGCTTGGGGCGAGTTTGGCGTCCTATCTCCAACACATCCCGAAAGCCCGCCGTCGTAATCAAGCCTGTACGCGCACCTCTATGCTCTAAAACTGCGTTCGTCGCTACCGTCGAGCCGTGCACTAAAGCGTCTAACTCGTCGGACGTCCCCAGCGCTTTTAACCCCTCTAAAATTGCTTTAGAGGGGTCTTCAGGTGTGGAAAGAACTTTATGGACGCGCAGCTCACCCGCTTCGAACCAAACGATGTCGGTAAAGGTGCCGCCCGTGTCCACGCCGACGAGCACGCTCACGCTGCACCTCTTGTCTCTGAGCTTTTAGTTTTCATGCCCACACTATACGGTACGGTATCGTGCACGCGAGCTTTAGCTCGAGCCCCTAAAATCACCTGGTCTAACCCTGTGCTATCTTAGCGCCATGACACGAACTGTGATGCGACTCTCGAGGACCCCATGCGCTTTGACCTCCCACTAGAAGAACTGCGGACGTACCAGCCACCGCGCCAAGAGCCGGATGACTTCGATACCTTTTGGCAGCGTTCATTGGAAGAAGCGCGTCAGTTTGACCTCAACGCGGTTTTCGAGCCGGTGGATTACAGTCTAGTCACCGTAGACACCTTCGACGTGACCTTTTCAGGCTACGGTGGGCAAAAGATTAAAGGTTGGTTTTTACTCCCGCATGGGCGCACCGAACCTCTCCCCTGTGTGGTCGAATACATCGGCTACGGCGGTGGGCGCGGCTTTCCTACGGACTGGCTCTTTTGGCCCAGCATGGGCTACGCCTATTTTGTGATGGACACGAGAGGGCAGGGGAGCGCGTGGCGGCAAGGGGATACGCCGGACGTGTTTGGAGGCTCGAGCCCTCACCACCCCGGCTTCATGACCCTAGGGGTTTTAGACCCCGAGACGTACTACTACCGCCGCTTGTTCGTGGACGCGGTACGCGCGTTAGACACTGTAAAGAGCCGTGAAGAGGTGGACACAGACCGACTTATCATCACCGGGCAGAGTCAAGGCGGCGGTGTGTCGCTGACCGTGGCAGGTTTGGAAGAGGTCGCCGCTGTGATGCCCGACGTACCCTTTTTATGCCACTACCGCCGCGCGACTGAGATTACCGACAATGCGCCCTATTCTGAAATCGCGCACTTCTGCAAAATCCACCGGGGCAAAGTTGAGACCGTGTTTGGCACGCTCAGCTATTTTGACGGGGTGAACTTCGCCTCGAGAGCCAAAGCTAAAGCCCTCTTCTCCGCCGCGCTCATGGACTCCACCTGTCCGCCTTCGACGGTGTTTGCAGCCTATAACCACTACGCAGGAGAGAAGGATATTCGCGTTTATCCCTATAACGATCATGAGGGTGGGGAGAGTTTTCAGAGGTTGGAGCAGGTGAGCTGGTTGAGGAAGGTTTTGAGGTGATAACAGCTTGCGGCTCACCCACATAGGACGAGACAACGGTAAGACGAGGCAACGTAAGCGCTGAGGCTTGAAAGCAGAGCCCTGCGCCAGGTCGCGTATTAGCGCGCCACGACGATAACGCTACCTGGCCGCGCTTCTAGTAGAGCAGCTTCAGCCTCAGGAACGAGCGGCAGCAGATCAGCGAACTTCGTCCCCGGCGCGTCGAGCACGACGACTGCGATACCGAGTGCGCCAATGTTCTGTTGGTAGCGCAGCCGCTTATCCACGGTAATGAGTACGTCAAAGATGGGCTCGGCTGCGCGGAGAAGCTCTCCGTTTTTCAGACCGGCCCAGCCCCGATACCGCACCGTCTCGACCACGAAGTCCGCCGAGAACTCCGTGCGTAGCTTCTCTGGCACACCCTCATCAAGCAGCACGCGAACCGGCTCAAGCATCATACGAATTCCGATTGATTCTTTATCAATCCGAGCGGATGCGAGTAGGAACAGAGATACGGATGGAGTGTATGGACTATCATCGAGCGCCTTTATCGATGATAGGGAATTAAACGGAGTCCGTATCAGCCCCGACGAGCGCCTCTTCCGAGAGGGCAAGGAAAGCCACAGCTTGCTCCCGACTTACGGTTGGGAAGTCGGCGAGGAACTCGCCGAGCGGAACCCCAGAGGCGAGGTGATCGACGAGGGTGTGAACGGGAACGCGGGTGCCAACGAACACCGGCTCTCCACTCATGATCTCGGGGTCGGAGTGGTAAACTTCTGATGGTTTCATCATTGCGTAAGCCGGTTTCCTTTCTTTGGCGTAATGCCAAATATCGCGGCCCGTCCTTCCCCGCATCCTCAGCGACTCGACGTGACTGCTATCAGGCAACTGGTTCGCGAGCAGCCGCAAATACCAAAGTTGCCCGAATATCCTCGAGTTCTAAGTCGGGCAGCTCTTCAAGAACTTGCTCATAAGACAAGCCAGCAGCGAGCAAATCGAGCACGTCGGTCACTCGGATACGCATCCCTCTGATGCAGGGGCGTCCGCCGCACTGCTCGGGGTTGATGGTGATTCGCTTTAGCAGAGGGCTCGAGGCATTGCTCATAAAAGTATTGTACGTAATAGTAGAGAAAGAAAACAAGAATTAGAGGTTGGAGTGGGTGAGGGGACTCGAGGGCTTCAAGATAATCACGTCAAAGTTTTCAAAGAAATTTTGAAAGCCAAAGCGTGCCCTTTCGAGATTTGCACAAACGAGATATTTAGTTCGGACTCGCGTAACTGTTGACGGGGTAGACATCAGCGGATAAGTAGTTTATGCTCAACATTGAGATGAAGATTTTAGGCTGCCAGTTTATATATCCACATCGAATCAAAGCTACCTCAATTTCTATGCGGTGGAAAAGCTAATGATTCTGATAGGATTGCTAACTGTTTTGGCTACATTGGCTTCTCCTATTCTTTTTTATCATTACAGGCGTTACTACGAGAGCAGAGAGAAAAAGCTCAAAGAGGAAGAAAAACGTAGAGACGTTATGGCTTGGGTTCGGGCTTCTCGAGAAACGCCCAAATCCGAGTAGACGCAAGCCCTTCGATAGTTAGCTTCTAAGGTTAAGCGATGTTAGCCCGCAACGCTTCGATTACAGGCTTTAAGTTGATCTCGCCCTCGTACTGGCTCAAGTTATCTTGACCTAAATCACCTACAAAAAGACCGTATTCCTTTATCCTCTTTTTCGCATCAAAGTAAGCTGTTCTACCCATTTTATCTCTCGTTCCTTCAAGCCCTAGAAACAAGCGGCGAACGAAGAACATGTAGAGTTTGGCACGGGTCATTTCGTTGATATTGAGGTCATCTAGCTTCAACCTGATGCCCTCTAAATCTTCAACCTGAAATACACCACCGCCAAAACCCTTTTCTAACGTGTCTGCATAAGAAGTAATCATGCTCTCGAGCGCATTAAGCGAGTAGCCGCCACGCTGTTTGTAGACATATTCCATTCTTACCCTGCCTAGACGCTCAGCCGTGTCCAGTTGCTGCTGTTCTTTTTTCGACAGCTTCAACTTTTTGGTCTTAAAGAGTGCTTCCGTAGCTTTATCGTAAACTCGAAAGGTTGCGGACGGGCTTTTAATCGTTGTCGTCTCGTGGTTGTGCTTCACCACATCTTGCTTCTTCGCGTTAGGGATTCTAAAGTGCTCCGCTGCTCTAATAAGCGTTTGCTTCGTATCTTCGGCGTAAACGTCAACCGCAACATCAACTCGAGACAAACGCTCAACTTCCATCGTGCGCTTTTCCGGCAAGCGTTCTTTCAACTCTTTGCCTACCTCTTCGACGGATGCTCGCACCTCACCTGCTGTCGCGAGGTTGAAATTCAGAATGGAGTTATCGCGGTGTCGTGGTACAGAAAATTCTGCTGTGACCTCACGCCCTGCATTGATGATGTTGTAACGTAGCGTCGTCCCGTTGACTTTGAAGAGGTAGATGGCGCTTTGCAGCATTGCTCCATCGTCACTAGAGAAAAGCTGACGAATTTTGGGCTCCCAACCCATCGTAACCATCTCAGACATAAAGCTATCATCTGTTGTTGGTAGGGGCTCGTTGAGCACATATCTCGCCTTGACGGTATCAAAACCAAAACTTGCTATTTCCACATCTCGCATCATACATGAGTTCGCGCTTGCGGACGGTTAGAGCGAGATTTACAGAGTCGCTGTAGGTGCGCCACGTTTTGTTTACTCCTGGCTAGGAGAAGAAGGCGAAAGCAACACGCCCAAGCCAAAAGAAAGAGGCGTTTTCAAAACACTTTCTTCACTTGCTGGCGTGTGCGAAGTAGCAGGTGTTTCAGTCCACAAATTAAAAGCTCTTGCGCGGCTCGAACGTCGCGCTCTTCAGTGGTTGTCTACAGGCAAGTCAAAAGACGAGATACGCACGCTAAGGAGGCATGCAGCCTGGAGAGTATAAGGCTTCCAAAGCGAGGTGTGGAGTTTATGACTTTATTGATGCAGCAGCTAATGTGGCTACTACCCGCTGCCCTTTCTACCCTCGAAAAACTGACGAGCTCCGAGGAACCACTACAAGGGGATGCTACAATAGTCTTAGTGATGCGTCTCCTTGCTCTCCTCCTCCGCCATCGTACGGACATACGAACTAAATACAGCGATTTAGAACATTTCTAATAAACTTCACAATTTAGGTGTGCCGTCCCACTCGAGAACAAATAAATCCGCCAACTCATCTCGAGTAAGTCCGCTCTCTTCCATCGCTTGCTCTATCAACTCATCCAACTGCGCTGTTACTTTCTTCACTACCACATCACTCTTCGCCTAATAAAAATCAAGTAAACATCTCCATGAATGCACACACCGTCACTATACGGATGCCCTGCACTTTTCTGAGAACTTGCAAGTCGCTTTTATCCCCGGTCACGAGGTACTGCGCTCTTCCAGCGAACGCCGTGGCAAGGATGTAATTATCGTCTGGGTCAGGAGATAGATCGACGCTAGGTAAGTTCTCAACGACTACCGCATTTCTGCATAATGCGTTTATAAACGTACCGACTTCTGCGTAGTTCACTCTTCTCTCAACACGGTCATAGCGGCTTGCGTTGCGAAACTCTTCTATCTGCCAGGTTGATGTGACGAGGTCGTAGTCTCCACCGCTCCATAATCCAACGACTCGAGCAGGCAGCCCTTGGCGCGAGATAAAAGCAGCAATGAGAACGTTGGTATCAAGAACAACTCGCATTCAGGTTGCGCTAAGGTTTACGAGTTTGCCTTGCCCACTTCACCGCCTCATCCGCAAGCGCCACAGCCTCTTCCTCACTCAGGTCTTTGTTTCTCTCGTGAACTGCGTCGAGCGTGCTGAAAAACTCTTCAGGTAATGTGCGGCGGCGCTTTTCAAAACGGTCTATGTGCTCGAGCAACTCAGGTAAAACAGCCTCGTCCATCTCCGCGATGCGCTCTTGAATTTTCTCCCGCGTGGTCATAACTAAAGAATACACTTTAACGTTGTAGCCGTCACGTAACTTTAGCTTTGCGGCAGCCACGGATTCAACACCCGGACCCCGAGAGATTCAAAATCCTTGACATTACGTGTAACCACGCTCATGCTGTTACTCTCAGCAATCGCCGCAATAAAGCTATCCCGGTCTGAGCGTGGATTCGGTACATGATACCCGGCGCAGATAATAGCCGAAGCCTCATCGAAGGGTAAGACGCGACCTCTAAACGCGGGTCTCACCTTGTCAACGAGCCAGGACCTAAGCACCTCACCCTGACGTTTATCGCGCCGCTCCACCCTCTGTACGCCGATCTCTAGCTCGAGAACCGAAATGCTGGACAGATAGAGTGCGCTACTATGGGCGCTAGAGGCCCAAGTTACGAGGTGTTCGTTCGCCTCACCACTAGCCGCCCGTCGCAATGCTGAAACGACGTTGGTATCTAACAGAAACACGCTTACTCAGAGAACTCAGGGACCTGCAACGATGAACCCTGAGCACGTTCCACTTCGAACTCAACTTCAGCGGCGCGTTTATCTGAGATGAGGTCAACGATAGACGCGCGGTCTCGCTTAATCGTAAAGAGGTCAGCTAACTCGTCCTCGGTCAAGCCACTTTCATCCATAGCACGCTCAATAGCTCTCTCTAGGCGCGCTGTAGCTTTCGCAATCTCCGCTTCATCCTTTTGCTTAACCGGAATAAAGTAGCCTACCGGATGCCCATGCCGCTCAATCAGTATGGTCTCTCCAGTTGCAAGCAGCTTCGTGGCATTATCTCTAAATTCTTTAATCCCTACTTTGCGCATGGTGGCTCCTTAGTGGTCACTTTTTAGCAGTGTAGCATGGCTCGAGCCTCACCACAAAAAAGCGCATCTGCCGGAACAGACGCGCATCCATACTTAGTTTGTGTCACGCAGAAATCATCTCTGAACGTGCGTTAATCTGGCACCTTGAGCGCTGAGAGCATTCATGACCAGATGACTATAGTACCCCAGCGCTCCGCCTCTAGGGGTGTACCTGCTGTACCTGCTTTACTCGCTCGCCTCATCTAAGAACTGCTGCAACTTATCCATATTCACCGCAATCGGTGCGCGGCGGCGGCGGACTGCGCCGTATTCCAACAAGCGGGCCAAGCAGTGCGAGACGGTCTCGCGGGTCGCGCCGATCATCTTAGCGAGGTCTTGCTGAGTGAGATTGAGGTCGATGACCGTGCCACGGTCGCCTTCGTAACCGAAGTCATGGGCCAAGCGTAGGAGCAGGTTAGCAAGTCGTCCCGGTGCGTCAAACGCGCCGACTTCCGCGAAGCGGGTCTGCGCTTGCCAGAGGTTCGTGGACATGACCTGCATAAACTTCATGGCGATGCGGGGCTGCTGCTGTAAGAGGCGGTGAAAGTCGGCCTCGGGCAAGACGATGAGGGTGGTGTCCATGACCGCTTCGGCTTGGTTAGGGCGGCGCTCGCTAGGGAGGAGGAGCAGTTCGCCGAAGGTGTCGTATTTGCCGAAGAGCGCAAGAATCATCTCTTTGCCGTTCGGGAAGTACATGGAGATTTTGACCATGCCTTCGCGGACGAAGTAGAGCGCGTCGGCGGGGTCCTCCATGTGGTAGATGATGTCGCCGGTCTTAAAGCGCTTGTACGGGGTGATGCGCGAGAGTTCCTCCAACTCGTCTTCTGAGAGGTCTTCGAAGAGCTGTGTGTTCTTTAAGTGCCAGACTAAGCTTGGGTATTCTTGCATCATGGAGAGAGTCTACCGTACCCATCCCCCTCTTGTGTTACGTTTTTCACGTTAGATTTCTTACATTACGTTCTTTTCGTACACGCAGAAATGTTGATAAACTCTCTGACCGTCGCTTTTTCTCACACTTCGCTTTAGCGTGTGATTGTTGCACATATAGGTTTTCTCACACGATTCTACAGCAATTCTTTTGCGTTTTTGTGAGGTTTTTCATGCGGAGTGCCAGATGTGAAGCCGGTGTGACTTCACATTTGAGCCTGAAATTTGGGCCTGCGGGTGAGTTGACAGGGGTCCAAAGCTGCATGGAGGGTCAGTTGAGCTGTAAGTGAGCCGACCGATAAGACGAATACAGAAGAGAGGTATTTATATTCACTCCCTACCCTTTACGCCCCTTAGGCTGACGTTTTAGAGTGCCTCCACATCAAGACACCGCCTCTTCTGAGGGCTCCGCTCCCTCGCTCCCGCAGGCGTTCCACTCGTCCACGCTATCCTCTTCCTCGTAAATGGTGAGGCCGTGCAAGTAGCCCGCCCTCGCCACCATGTAGCCCGATAGAGGCGCAGTCAGCAGAAAAAACCCTGCAATGAGGATGAGCCGCGTAGTCGCTAAGGTATCGTTAAAGATGAGCGCGGAGCCTAAAAAGATGCCGAAGCCGCCCAAGGTCACGACTTTGGTGGCGGCGTGCAGGCGCGTGTAGAAGTCGGGGAAGCGGAACATGCCCAACGCGCCGACGAGGATGAAAAAGCTACCGATGAGCGTTAGCAAATCGAAGAGGTAGAGCGGGGCGCTGCGCTGCATGATGACCTCGGCCTGCGCGTGAGAGGCGAGCAGCGCTGCAAGAAACGGCGCTAACCACTTCACTTCATCACCCGACCCGTCAAGAGGTAGCGAGCGAGGGCCACCGTACCCAGAAAACCCAAGATGGAGACGAGCAGGGCGACGTCTAAGAGGCTCGAGTAGCCCGTCCGCAGCGCCACCACCACGATGAGAAGTGCTAAGTTCACCGCTAAAAAGTCAAACGCTGCGATACGGTCGCCGACGGTCGGACCGGCAATGACGCGGTAGGTGCCGAGGCAAAAGGAGACGATGAGGCAAACGAGTGCGACAAAAATCATAGTTTTCCTTTCTGACGAAAGAAGCGGTTAGCTCTTAGCGATTAGCTAAACAGCCTTTGCTAATATCTAACAGCTAAAAGCTAATGGCCTTAGGCGTGCAACACCCTTTCAAAATGACGACGTATGTAGGGTGCACCTTATCCGTCCTCACTTCATAAACCCCATGATCAGCGTTTCCATGCGCGTGACGCTGTCTTTGGCGTCGTCCAGACTCGCGCCCATCGCGTGCGCGTAGAGCTGTTTGCGGTCGTTCGAGACGCCCATCGCCACCGTACCGGGCAGGAGCGTGATCGTCGCGGAGAGGAGCGAAATGGCGGCGTCGCTCTCGACGCGGATGGGCACGGCGATGACGTGCGTGTTAAAGGTCGGCTTCGGCTGCAAGGTGAGCTTCGCAATGATGAGGTTCGCGACCACGAGTTCTTTGAAAAAGGAGAGCAGGTAGCGCCCGAACGCGACGAGCCGACGCGGAAAGGAGCGCTCGTCGCTGCTGACCAAGCTGATGAGCAAAAGTCCCAAAACCGTCCCGACCAAGGCGTTGAAAAGTGCGGAGTCCACGGTGCCCGCCCCGATGATAAAAACCCACAAAAAGGCGATGAGCAGCACCGTTAGGATGTCATTCATGATAGCCTCCAGCGTTCGCTTCGGCTTCTTCGGTGGCTTGTTGTTCGTCCCCTAGTACGGCGGTGATGTACTCGCTACTATTGCTGAGTTGCGCCGCGACGCGCTCAGTGGCGTTATAGATAGGACCGCTCAGCACGGTCAACACGACCACGAGGCTCACCGCCGCGCCCGCCGCGAACGACATCCCACGTGGCAGATGGACGCGGTGCACGGCGTCGTTTTCGCCCCAGAAAAAGCCGCGCCAGATGGACAAGCCCGCGTAGAGCAGCAGGAAGCTCGAGACCATCGCCGCCCCCGTCACCCAAGCGTTGAGCGTCCCACCGTCCGCCAAGAGCGCCTGCACCAGCCCGAACTTGCCGATAAAACCGCTCATCGGCGGCAACCCCGCCAGCGCAATCACCCCAATGAAAAAGCCCATCCCGAGGTACGGATACGCCGCCAAATGCCCCTCGCTGTAGAAGTTTTGGCCTGAAAGCTTCTCCCCCAACCCCGCAATTAGAAAGAGCGCAAAGATGACCAGGACCGAATTAATGAAGTAATAGAGCGTCGCGCTCAGCGCGGCCTCGCTGCCGATAAAGGTGCCCATCACAATATAGCCGACGCTTGCCACGTTCGCGAACGACAAGAGGTAGCGCCAGCGCCCCTGCGCGATCGCGCCAAAGCCGCCGATAAGCATCGTCACGGCGGCGAGCACCAAAATCGTCGTCTGTAGTCCTGTTTGTTCGGGAAACATGAGCGTAAACGAGCGGATAAGCGCGTACGCGCCGACTTTGGTGAGAATCGCGCCGAAGTAGGCGCTGATAGCGGCGGGTGGCACGGGGTAGCTATGCGGCAACCAGAAGCCGAGCGGAAAGACGGCGGCTTTGGTGGCGAAGACGAGCGCCAGGAGAAGCGCGACGACGGTGACGCGAGGATCAGAAACGCCCTCTAAGCGCTGCGCGACGTCCGCCATATTGAGCGTGCCGAAGAGCCCATAGGAGAAGCCCGCCGCCACGACAAAAATCGCTGACGCGACCAAGTTGATGACCACGTACTTGAAACCCTCGCGGAGCTGCGCCACCTCGCCGCCGATGAGGAGCAAGCCGTAAGAAGCGATGAGCATGACCTCAAAGGAAACGAAGAGGTTAAAGAGGTCGCCCGTGAGGAATGACATATGGACGCCCATGAAGAGAAATTGCAGGAGCGAATGTGCGCCGAACGATTCTCTGGCGCGGTTGAGGAGTGCGGTTTGACCCCTCCTGGGGGTGTGTTGAAAGCTTGAAGACGCAAAAATCACCGTTAAAAGCGCCACCGTGCTCGACAACACGAGCATTACACCCGTAAGTCCGTCCGCCACAATAGAAATACCAAAAGGCGCAGGCCAGTTCGCCATCTGTAAGACGAGCACCTCGCCCGAGAGGGTGCGCAGCATGATGAGGACGCTGACAGTCAGCGTGACACTGCTGCCGAGCACGGCGACGACCGTTCTCGAGCGGTGCCCCTTAAAGACCAGCAAGAGGATGCCTAGCAAGAGCGGGATGAGGATGGGGAGGCTAATGAGGTTCAATCTGCGGCCTCGTCTAAGTCACGTGCATCCTTCGTGGTTTCGGGCGAAATCGAAGGCTGCTCCGGGTCGGCGTAGACGTGCTGCGGCCTGACCGGGTCGGGTTGGTCGATGAGTTCTTGCACGTGGTCGGTGTTCATCGCTTGGTAAGCCCGCACGGAGAGGACTAAGAGCAGCGAGGTCGTACCGAAACCGATGACAATCGCTGTCAGGATGAGCGCTTGCGGCAGCGGGTCCACGTAAGGTCCCTCAGCGCTCAGGAGGGGCGGCGCGTCCAACGTCATGCCCGTCACCAGCAAGATGCTGATGTTCGCGCCGTAGGCGATCATCGACAAGCCGATGATCAGGCGAATCATCGCCCGTGACAACACTAAAAAGACGCCTGTGCCGACTAAAACGGCGGCGAGCAGCGGGAGCAAAAGTTCCATCTAATCGGTCCCTTCCGGTACGTCAGCGGCGTCCATGTCGGCCTGCACCTGAGGATTGAACGTCCCACCATCCGCTTCGCCGTAATCGCTCAGGGTCTCGTCGGTGTTGCCCGAAAGCAGTTCGATGATCGTCAGGGTCGTGCCGACTACGACGATAAAGACGCCCGCGTCGAAGAGCACGGCGGTGGCCCACTCGAACTCGCCAATCAGCGGCCAGGTCACGTAACCGTACTCGCTCGTCAAGAAGGGCAGGTCAAAAAAGAGCGGTACGACGCCCGTAGCGAACGCCAAAAGCAGCCCCCAGGGAATCATCGCGTTCGGCTGACCGCGCAGGAGCGGCCTGTCTAACACGATGCGCGAGAGGAGCGCCGCGACTGCAATGACGAGCCCCGCGATAAAGCCGCCGCCCGGCGAACCGTGGCCGCGCAAGAAGAGGTGTAGGCCCAACAGCACGAGCACGTAAATCACAGGGCGCGTGAAGGTGCGGAAGAAGATCTCTAAGTGCTCGGTGTCCTCCCCTTCGCCGTGCCGACCCTCATAGTCAGTCGAAGCGTCAACGGGTTTATCAGCCACCATCATCCTCCTCTTCGGTTGGAACTTCGTCAGCTAAAGGCGCGGTTTTCATCTTGAGAAGCGCGTAGACCGACACGCCGACAATGCCGAGCACGGTAATCTCGCCCATCGTGTCGTAGCCGCGAAAGTCCACCAAGATGACGTTCACCACGTTGTTACCGCCGCCGCCCTTTTTGCTGTTCTCCAAAAACCAGTCTTTGAGCCGCTCGGCGATGGGCGTTTGCACCGCAATGAGGGTTGTAAAAACAGTTAAACCGACGCACGACGCCAGCACCGCGTCGAAGGTCGCGCTCGCCTTGGAGCGCGTGTAGCGCGTGAGCTGCGGCAAGTAGCGAAAGACCGCCAAGAACAAAATCACCGTGACCGTCTCGATGAGAACTTGAGTGAGCGCCAAGTCGGGGGCGCGGAGCATCACGAAAATGGCCGAGGAGGAGAGCCCCGCCAGGCCCATGAAGATAAGGGCGCTGAGGCGCGTCCTCGAGACTAAGAGCCCCACCGCGCCCGAGAGCACCAAAAGGGCGGGAACAAAGAACTCTAAGGGCACCGGACTGAGCTGTGTGCCGAACTCGGGAGGCAGGCTGCGCCAGCCGAACACGAGCCCGGCCAGCGCAAAGGGAAGCCAGATGAGACGCACGTGGTTCGCAAAACTCGTGTTCTGCGTGTGGTTGGTGACGAAGCTCGAGAGATGCTCCAACCCCCGCACTAGAGCGTAGTAGATCGTGTTGACGTTCCACGAGGGCGTGAGCGCCTCCTGCACGGCGGTGAAGCGCCCTTGAAACCAGTAGATGCCGAAGCCAACTGCCCAGGTCAGCGCGGAGAGCCCCAAGACGAGCGAAAAGCCGTGCCAGAGGTAGAGGTCGTGCGGCTCGAAGCCGAGTGAGGGCGCGGCGAGGTTGGTGAGCCACGTCGCGGTGACGGGCAAGAGACCGAAGAGAAGCACAGCGGCGACAAGAGGTGTGATGGGCAACCAGAAGGCAGGCGAAGGGCGGTGGACGTCGGGCTTTTCAATCTTCACCTCGCCCCAGAACACATCTAAAAACCGCAAGCTGTACGCAAACGTCATCATGCTGCCCGTTACCGCGATGAAAATGGGCAAAAACCCGTCATGCAGCATCTCTTCGTAGAAAAGCTCCTTGGAGATAAAGCCGCCGAACGGGGGTAAACCCGCCATCGAGAGCGCCGCCGGGAGCGCCAGCGCGAACACGACGGGGAACTTGCGCATGAGCCCCGAGAGCTTGCGCAGGTCGCGGCTGCCCGTTTCGTGGTCGATGATGCCCACCACCATAAAGAGCGTCGCCTTGAACGCCGCGTGGTTGATGAGGTGCGCTGTCGCCACGAAGGGGTGCCCCGCGCCGTAGAGCGCCATCAGGATGCCCAACTGCGAGACCGTCGAATAGGCCAAGAGCGCCTTGAGGTCGGTTTGACGAATCGCCAGGTACGAACCCCAGAACATCGTCGCTAAGCCGATGTAGAGCAACGCCGCTGAGAACGCTGTGCCGACGAAGAACGGCCCCAACTTAGCGACCAAGAGCACGCCCGCTTTGACCATCGTTGCGGAGTGTAGATACGCCGAAATCGGCGTGGGCGCTTCCATCGCCGTCGGGAGCCAGAGGTGAAAGGGAAGCTGCGCCGACTTGGTCATGGCCGCCAAAAGAAGGAGCAGCGCGGCGGGAAGGAAAAGAGGAGAGGTGCGAATCGCCTGGTAGTCAAGCTCAGAAAGCCGCCCGCTGCCCCCCGCGATGCTCAGCAGCACCACGCCGACCAAAAGCGCCAAGCCGCCAATCGCAGTGATCAGCATCGCCTTCATCGCCCCGTCTTGCGACGCCTTGCGGAAGTCCCAGTAGCCTATGAGTAAAAACGACGAGATCGAGGTGAGTTCCCAGAAGGCGAACAGGGCAACTAAGTTATCCGTTAAAACGAGCCCCATCATCGCGCCGCCAAAAAGCAGCAAGAAGCTGTAAAAGCGCCCGTAGCGCTCGCCCTTACCTAGATACGCCGAAGCGTAGAGTAGGACCAGTGCGCCGATACCCGCCACGACCAGCGCAAAAAGAACCGAATAACCGTCAGCACGAAATGTGAGCGAGAGGTCGATGCTAGGCACCCACTCGAGGCTCGCCACCACCGGATTCTCCCGCGCCGAATCCGCCAGCGTCGCCAAATAGAGCCCCGGCACGAACGACAGTGCGAGCAAGAGCCCAGCTCTAGCCTTTAAGACGGAGGCCACTAAAGGCGCGAGCAGCGCCGCGACAAGGGGTAAAAAGACCGCCGACAAGAGAAGGAGTTGCGCGTTCATCGCTTCCCCTCGAGGCGCGTTCTAAACCCTTTCACCCGAACGTCACTTGCTAAAATAATTGGCACGTTATCTCTCGAGCCAACGCCACCCAAAGTTATGTTGCTTAGAACCACATCACCTGTCATCATCACCCACTATCATCTGCTTCACCCGACCTCCTCTTGACAAGCGAGACACCCCCATAAAACCCATGCGTTAAACATCTCACTCACGCCTGAGCCTAGTCTATCAGCCCAGCCACGTCTAAGGTGAGCCCTCTGCAGATTCAGTGAGCTTTGAGCGTGAGCGCAGCGCCGCCACGAGAAGAGGTCGGGTGACTTGATTTTGATTTAGGCAGTGAGCAAAGGGCGTAACCGCTCAGCAAGCGCATTCATCGCCGCTTCGCTGACGCGCTCATGGGTTGGGCTCGAGTACCCAAACACCCCCGTAGCCCGGTACTCGTCAGGTATACCTGCCATGCGCGGAACGACGTGAAAATGCACGTGCGGATGCTCAGGGTGCTCGGCGAACTGGAGCACATAGGTCTTTTCGCAGCCGACGACCTCTTTAAGTGCCTTTGAGGTTCTCCGCAGCAAAATGCCAAGCTCCGCCGCCTCCTCTTCCGTCATTTCGTCAATCGCAGAGAGGTGACGGCGCACCACCAAGACGAGCCAACCCGGTAAAGAAGTGTCGTAGTTATGGACGACGTCCCAAAGAGGTGTACATAAAATTTCATCCCACAAAGGCGCGTCGCCTCTGTCGCGACGCGCAATAAGTTCACATGTTTTACAACCTTGCATCCGTTACCTCTTTCCCGTAGCCAGTGCGCGGCGTAGGGACGATTCATGAATCGCCCCTACCGCGACACAATCTCTGGGCGTGGAAAACGCAGTAGCGTGGTAGGGACGGGTTTGAAACCCGTCCCTACACAGTGCCGTATCGCATTCAATTCGAACACGAATGCCTACATCTCTTCTGGCGCAGCAATACCTAATAAATCCAAACTCTGCGCTAAGGTCTCCTCCACACGCCGCACTAACGCCAGCCGCGCCTCTCTCAGTCCAGGCTCCGCCTTCAAAACTTGCGTATCCGGTCTCCCCTGCTCATCTTTGTGGTTGTAATAGCTGTTCCAAGCGGTGGCTAAGTCGAGCGCGTACTGCGCGATGAGGTGCGGGGCGTAACCTCTGGCAGCGCTAAGCGTAATTTCACCCAGTCGCGCAACCTCTTGGGCCAACTTGACCTCTAAGGTTCCGACTTTGGACCAATCCGCGTTATGTTCGTCCAAGCCTTCAGCCGCACGAAGAATACTGCACGCCCGCGCGTGCGCGTACTGCACATACGGCGCAGAGTCCCCTTGTAGTGCTTTTGGTGATACGGCTTGCTCCCAGCGAAAGTCGATGATGCGCTTCGCCTCACTCTTGAGCATCCCGAAACGCAACGCGCCGATGCCCACTTGCCGCGCGACTTCTTCGATAGTGGCAAGCTCAGGGTTTTTCTCTTCAACCACACTACGAGCGCGTTTCGTCGCCTCCTCAATGACCTCATCAATCGAGAGGGTAATCCCCTTGCGCCCACTCATAGCTTGACCCTCCAACGTCACCACCTCATACGCCAAGTGATGCGAGGCGTCGAAGCCTTGCGCCGTATCGGTCAGCGCTAACGCCGTTTTCACAATCGTCTGCGGATGCGACTGGCGCACGTCGATGACGTTGATAATCTCGTCTGCGTGAGCGAAACTGTGACCGCCTGGGTGCGCTTCGCCATCGGGGTTGCTGCTGTAGAGCGTCCTCCCCGAAGGCTGCGTGTCGAACGAACTAAACTTCAAGCCTTCAAACAATCCGACCTTCCAAAACTGCGTGCCGATGTCTTTGGCGACGTACATCGCGTTGCCGTCACTGCGCACGAGCACGACGTAAGGCTCCTCTAAGCCGGGGATAAAGGTGGACACGTCCATCACCAACGCGCCTGCAAACTTGCCCTCGTCGGGTTGGAAGACGTACTCACTATTTTTAAGCACGTCCAACGCTTGCGCCAAGAAGCCGCTGTGGACGATGTCGGACTCCCACACCAAGAGGTCGTATTCGACGCCTAAAGCGTAGTAGGTCTCGAGCTGCGACCTCAGCACATCCTCCACTTTCGTGCGGAGTTCGCCGCGCTCGAGCCGGTGCATCACCCCCGAGACGCCACGCTCGATTGCTTCACCGTCCGTCTCCTTCGCCTCACCCAACTTGACGTAAAGCTCGCCTAACCAGTGGTCGTACTTTTTCGACCCGTCATATTGAGCGTTAAAATATGTCGTCGCAAAGATAGATTCCGCCGCTTGCCGCCCCGTGTCGTCGATGTAGTTCTGAATCTCGACCTCATAGCCAGCAGCCTTAAGGATGCGGGCGCAAGCGTCGCCCAAGACGATGTTGCGAAGATGCCCCACGTGCGCCTCTTTGTTCGGGTTGACGCTGGTGTGCTCGACGATAGCTTTTTTGTCTTGTCTCGGGAGCGCCGTATCGACTGTAGAGATAGTCTGGACGAAGTTGGCGGGCTCTACAAAGAAGTTGATATAAGGTCCAACGGCTTCGGCTTTTTGGATGCTAGGGGGCAGGTCTAAACTTGAGATAATGTCCTGCGCTATCGCTGCTGGATTCTTGCGAAGCGTTTTAGCGAGTCCGAAGGCGACGGGGCTACCGTAGTTGCCCGCTTTACCTTCCGGGACCTCTTGAATGGCGATGTCGGGCGCGTCTACGTTCATCTCGTTGAGCGCGTCAGCGAGAGCGTTTTTGAGTTGGAGTTTGAGGGTCTGCATAATGGTCTAAGCTAACATGGAGTTCTTTTTCTGGGCGTGTGGAGGAAGTAATGAGCCTAATACAAACTTGTCATTCTGAACGGAGCGCTAGCCCTTTGCAGGATAGACTCCGCCCTTTACAGGCTTGTCCTGAGCTTGCCGAAGGGATGGGCTTCGCCTGATGAAGAATCTCTACCTTCGTCTTCTCCACTGTCAGAGATTGCGAGACGAGACCCTTCACATCCGTTCAGGGTGACATGATGTTTTAGTCGAACCTGACGATTTGCGCTCAACCAATTTTCTGTATTACCTCGGCCAACTAACCCCTTTCTCATTGCTGCTGTTAAATATCTCCCTTTTCGCCTTTTCCTACTCTCAAGTCATCCAAAGAGGCTTACACTAAAGGATGAACGGAATATCCTCCATACCGCAATTCTCCGAGCCGAATTTTATGTAAGTTACCTTCCAGCTTATATAGCTAAACGTAGTAAACTTGATACATGCACGCTCATATTTCCATAGCAATCCTACTTGAACCTCTCACTCAGAGGAGACCTACATGGCAGAGATAACTAACGACGAACTTTTCGATACGTCCGTTCCGGTTTGCCCGGTACGCGGCTCGGTCTTGTACCCGACGATGGTCATGCCCATCGACGCGGGGCGCGGCGTCTCGATTCGGGCGATCAACGCGGCGCTAGACCGCAACCGCACCATCCTCATCGTCAGCCAGAAGGACCGCGAAGTCGAAGAGCCCACGGGCGACGACCTCTTCAACGTCGGCACGGCCTGCAACATCTTGCGGATGAAGAAGAACCCGAACGGCAGCATTCAGATGCTCGTGCAGGCGTTTGCGCGGGTCAAAATCGACAGGTATCACAACGGCGAAATCATCGAGGCGGACGTGTCGCCCTTTGAGGTGCCAACCGGGAGCGACGTGACGCTCGAGGCGTCCTTCCGCGAACTCAAGGAGAAGTTCTCCGACGTTATCGAATCGGGCCGCAATATCCAACCTGAAGTCGCGCAGTTTGTGATGAACTTGGACGACGCGGGGCAGTTTGCCGATTATGTGGCGTATCATTTGGACTTTAGGCTCGAGGACAAGCAAGAGGTCTTGGAGTCCGCCTCCGTCGAGGAGCGCGTCCGCAAGGTTTTGGTCTTGATCGACACCGAAATCGAACTCGCCGAAACTCAGCGCCGTGTTCAGCGCGAGGTCAAAGACGAGATCGACCGCAACCAGCGCGAATACTTCTTGCGCGAGCAAATTAAAGCCTTGCAGCGTGAACTCTCCGGTTCGGACGAGGGCGACGACGAGGTCGAGAACTTCCGCGTCAAGTTAGACGAGTTGAACTTGGACGAAGAGGTCATGAAGGAAGCCGAGCGCGAGTTGAACCGCTTAGCCCGGATGCACCCCGACTCGGCGGAAGCCTCGGTCATTCGCACCTACTTGACGACGATTACCGAACTTCCCTGGAACGAGCGCAGCGAAGACCGCCTCAAGTTGGATAAAGCGATTGACATCTTGGACGAAGACCACTACGGGTTGGAGAAAATTAAAGATCGCGTGATTGAATATCTCGCCGTGCGCAAGCTCAAAGCGGACCGCGCGGCAAAGGGTGAGCTTGAAGAGGGCGAAGTCAACCGGGGACCCATCCTTCTCTTCGTCGGACCTCCCGGCGTCGGTAAAACCTCGATTGCGAAGTCCATCGCCAAAGCGTTAGGGCGCGAGTACGTGCGCATCTCCTTGGGTGGCGCACGCGACGAGTCCGATATTCGCGGACACCGCCGCACATACATCGGCTCCATGCCGGGGCGCATTATTCAGGGCATCCGTCAAGCCGGGACGAAGAACCCCGTGTTCCTCTTGGATGAGATCGACAAGCTCGGCATGAGCTATCAGGGGGACCCGTCCTCCGCGCTCTTAGAGGTCTTGGACCCCGCGCAAAACAGTACCTTCGTAGACCACTACTTAGGCGTCCCCTTCGACCTCTCCGAAGTCTTGTTTATCGCCACCGCCAACTACGGACAGCAAATCCCCGAAGCGCTGATGGACCGGATGGAAACCTTGGAGTTCTCCTCCTACATCGAGCCGGAAAAAGTCGAAATCGCCAAGCGCTACCTCTTGCCGCGTCAGGTCAGGGAGAACGGACTCAAAGAGAAGCAACTCGCCATTTCGGACGGCGCACTCACCAAGCTCGTGACCTCTTATACACGTGAGGCGGGCGTCCGCAATTTGGAGCGCACTATTGGCACCTTAGCTCGCAAGTCGGCGCGGCGCATCGCTGAAGGTGGAGACAAGCGCGTGCGCATCGGTGAGCGCTCCTTGGAGCAGTTCTTAGGACCGGAGCGCTACACCCCCGAGAGCGAAGCGGAAGAGAACTTGGTGGGTGTCGCCACTGGCATGTACTACACACCCGTCGGCGGTGACATCTTGTTCGTGGAAACGTCTGTGACGCCCGGTAAAGGCGGTTTAGTCTTGACGGGACAACTCGGTGACGTGATGAAGGAGTCCGCACGCGCGGCCCTGACCTACGCGAAGAACAACGCCGAGCGCTTCGGCATCGCCCAAGACGTACTCGACAATCACGAGTTACACATCCACGTTCCCGCAGGCGCGACGCCTAAAGAGGGACCGAGCGCAGGCGTCGCTATCGCCACCTCGCTGATCAGCGCTCTAACGGGCGTACCGGTGCGCAAAGACGTCGCCTCGACGGGTGAGATTACCTTACGCGGACGGGTACTTCCCATCGGCGGGCTCAAGGAGAAGGTCTTAGGGGCGAAACGAGCGGGCATCAAGCACATCGTCTTCCCCGAGAAGAACCTCTCGGACCTTAACGATATTCCGAGTCACCTGCGCCGCAGCTTAGACTTCCACGAGGTAGACGACTTGGATAAGGCGTTGGAGGTTTTTATGGTCGGCGGGTTGGAGGCGTTGGAGTCTCGCAAGAAGCCCAAGAAGAGCCGGAAGCGTAAGGACCCGGAAGCGCCAGCAGCGCAGGCGTAAACCTTTAACTATCCTTTGAGAAGCTGAGTACCAAACTCAGCTTCTTTGTTTACCAACTAACGTTGCAGCATTTTAAGCTACTTGATAACCCCATCTCGAGAATGTAAAGCCACGGGTGCACCGCGTTATTTTTCACAAGACCTACGCTACAGTTTTGCTAGGTTGATGTTATGAAGCGTATATTTGTTTTCACCCTACTTGTCACTCTCACCTCATGCTTGCCTGCAACTGAACCTGGTAATCGTTATAACCCTATTGATTATAGTGACAGTAAGTTCATCTATGTGGAGGCGGGCTCAACGCTCTATCTGCGTGACGACTACAGCGAAGAATCGTTAAATATAAGTGACGCTGATATGGCAGAGTCTGGTCCAATATTCGATGATCGCACGCGCAAGGACGATATTTTGACATCACGTGTCAATTGGCTCAATCTGCAAGAGAGCAACATGCCTACGGGTTGGCAGGCTAAAATTACACAACAAGAGATCGCTTATGAGGTTGTCTATCGGCAAAAAGCTAGGGGGGTTTGGAGTACTAGGTATACTGACGCCGTTCGAGTCACCTACGCGCTGATGATACCCGAGGATGCTCGAGGGTCGAACCGCATTCGCTTCACATTATATTCGAAGCCGGGAAGACAGGCAACCACGGCGACGTATGTCATCAATATACGTCAGCCGAGAACTGAAGTGAGCGAATCAGAACTCAGTAACGCGCCACAATTGTAGATACTTTAACGACCAAACAAAAACGGTCGCGAATCTGTCTTGGGAGGGCTGAGCTTCAACTCAGCCCTCTGTAGTTTATTGCCTTTCAACGTCAAACTCTTCACTCACCTCGAGCACCCTCTTCACCACATCCCCCGGATACCCCCGCCGTGCCAGATACGCATACGCCTTAGAACGTCTTTCATAGGGCTCCCCCTTCCAGCGCCACGCCTGTTTCTCCACTAATGTCAACGCCGCTTGCACCTGCTCCTCTTCGCCCAGTTCCTCAATAGCGGGCGCGATGAGCTTACCGGGAACACCTTTTTGATAAAGCTCCTGCTTCAAGGCTAACGGACCTTTCTTCCTTTTACGGGCGCGGATGTAGTTTTCGGCGTACAAAGCGTCATCGACGAAGTGGAGGCGCTCGAGCTTCTCCATCACCCGTTCGATGGTTTCGGGGGTGGCGTCTTTACGCTCGAGCTTCTTAACGAGTTGCGCCTTCGTATACGACTGCCGCCCCAAAAGCCACAGCACGTAATTCCAGGCGCGTTCGTAGGTGTAAGGTTTATTATCCCTACCCGCCATTAGCCAAAGAGCCGCCCAGCGATGCTAAAGCCTGCTAAGTATGTTCCTGCTGCCGAGCCGAGTGTGGCGAGGAAGAAGACCAGCAGCGTCCGCGCGACACGGTTGCGCCACCAGCCGCGCCACTCAGTCACGTCTTGGCGGAGCGAATTGAAGTCACCCATCTTGGGCTTACGCGCCCACAGTTCGATACCCGCCGCCACGAAGCCCGCGCCGATGAGCGGATTAAGAGAGGTCAAGGGTGCGGCGAAGAACGCGCCGATGACGGTTAAGGGGTGCGCCGTGGCGATAAGTGCGCCTGTCGCTGTAAGCACGCCATTGATGAGCACCCAATCCGCGACGAGTTGCCAGCCTAATTCGGGGCTGCGCGAGAAGCCGATGATGAAGCCTGTAATGATAAGGGCGACGATAAACCAGGGAAAAATGCGGAGCCAGGGCGTACCTTGGGGGAGGGTCTCGAGCCTACGCCTCACCTCTCCGGGCTCTGCCTTGCCCGCTTCCAAATTCTGCGCCAACCCTTTGAGATGTCCTGCGCCAATGACGACGAGCACCTCTTTATAGGGTTTGACGTTCGTCTCTTCGCGCAGCCGCACCGCCATATACTCGTCACGCTCAGCGATGAGAGGTACGTAAAGTTCTTGCGACGACTCCGCGAACTCGTTAAACGTCGCCTCCAACATATCCCCCTCTTTGAGCTTCTCGATCTCCTCTTCCGTGACCTCTTCGCGGCTCACCACGCTCGCTAAAAGCCCCCCGACGAGCGTCATGCGCTGCCACCAGGGGACGTTGCTGTAGACGCGGCGCAAGGTGATGCCGATGTCACGGTCGATGAGGAGGACGGGTAACTCGGCATCTTTGGCAACGCGGATGGCGCGGCGCATCTCCTCGCCGGGTTCAATGCCGGATTGTTCAGCGATGCGCTGCTGAAACGCGCCCAGCGCCAGCGACGCCGCCATCATGCTCGCTTTGCCCTGGCGAAACACTTCGAAGAGGTCGGTCTTAGCCCAGCGGTCGGGGTCGGTCAAGTTCGCGTGGCGGTTCGGGTCGAGTTCGATGGCAACAGCGTCAAAATTGCCGGTGTTGATGAGGCGCTCGACCTCGTCGGCGCTGGTTTTGGAGACGTGGGCAGTCCCTAAAATCGTGTAGCGCGTATCGCCCTGTTCGATGATGCGCATAGGCTGTTCGGGGACGCTCTTGACACGTACCTCTTGCGAAGAATCTTGTTGGGCTAGCTCAGGCTGAGCTTTAGCGGTGTCAGTCATCTACAAAGTGTACCTAAATATAGTGAGGGCTCGAGTTAAGTAGCAAGCTACCGCGCTTCATCACGTGCGTTCGCGCGCAACGCTTCGTAAGGCGGGTTTGAACCCGCCCCTACACATTCCTGCGTTCTCTGCACTTGTCGGCGGCGCTGTGTAAGGGCGATTCATGAATCACCCCTACCGTTTTGCCAGCGAGGACAGCTCGAGCGCCAACCGCTCCAGCGCCCACCCCTCATCTCCACCGGACTTCATAGCAACATCCGCCTCGAGAATGGCTGACAAGACCTCTTTTAACTTCGCCTCGTCTAACCCCTTCGCCAGCCCTAGCGCCTTTTTCGCCACGAACGGTTTGACCTTTAAGGTCTGCATCACTAATCCGTCGTTCACTGCCGCCCGGTCTTCCTTGAGCCCGACGCACCGCGCGACCAGGTTGTACTGCCAGGTGAGCGCCCCCAGCACGCGCGGCGGCGCTTCGCCCTGCGCGACGAGGCTCTGGCAGATGGCAAGTGCCCGCGCCGCCTCTCCATCTGACATTGCTTCGATGAGGTCGAAGGCGTCTCTAGCAGCGGGGCGATTGACAATCTCACGCACCCGCTCGCTCGTCAAGGTTTCGCCCAAAACTTCCAACTTCTGAATTTCGGCGGCGATGCTCGGCAGGTCTTCGCCGAAGAGGTCGGCTAGGGTTTGCGGCACGTCTTTGTCGAACTGCACGCTTTCGGCGGTGAGTTCTTGGCGAACCCAGTGTGTGAGCGCGCCAAAGCGCGGCGTGGGGAGGTGCTCGTGTTGGCCGAGTTTGTTGTAGGTCTTCTGCCGCGACGCACTCGCGTTCAAATCAATCACGACGATGAGGCTGTCTTCGGGGACGCTCTCCAACGCTTTTAAGACCTCGTTGCGCGGTTTGACACCCGCTTGTCCCTTAAATGCGGCGTCAAAATCTAAAAGCAGCGCGACTTGTCCAAAGAGTCCCGATTGCGCGGCGAGTTGCGCAACTTGCGGTGCGTCCATCCCTTCGCCCAGCTCGGTCACTTCGTCCAGCTTGAAACCTCTGGCTTGCAGGGCGCGGCGGGCGGCTCGGGTCGCTAAGAATTCGTCACCGCTAAAGGAGAGGATCACGGCTTTAGTTTACCTCTCGAGGTGGGTTGCGTGGGCCACCCCTTCAGCGCACCCGCGCCACACTACACTAGGGTAAAAAACATCATAGTGCTAAGCGTGACGAGCACGTAACCTTAACTCATAGCGGTGTACCACGTTTTGTATGTAGGGTGGCGTGATGTTTGTGAGAAACGAATTAGCTTTCATACACGCGCAAAACGGGACACCTTCTAACTCGTAAGAGTTTTGTAAGGGAGCTTTAGGCATACTTTAGCACATGGCAATGTTCGGAAATCTCGCAGATATGCCCCCCAAAGAAGTGTTCGCCATGTTAGGGCGACGCTCCGGCAAACTATACTTTCAACTTCCCCATCAGAACAGCACGGAGGTTCATCTTCACGAGGGCGTCCTCTGGAGCTTCCAGATCAATGGACGTTCAGCCCATGACAGCGGTACGCTCGAAGTCGGCTTAAACGACCTGCTCAAACAGAGCGAGGGCGAGTTCGATTTCAGCGACGCGCCGCCCGAAGACCTCGAGCACCACATCGACATCACCTACGGAGCGCTTTTACAGATCGCCGCTCGAGCCGAGGAGGACACCGCTAAAGGCTCTAGTGGAGGCGTCAACGCGAGCCAACAGATTCCCGACAAGGATACGCGCTTTACGCTCACTGAAGTGAGTCATGACCTCTCTCCTTCTCTGGCTGATTTCGCGGAAACCTACAGGCACCTGTTAGAAGCTGGCGCGAGCGCAGCAGACATCGCTGAAAAACAGGGCATGTCCTTGACGCGGGCACAGCTATACCTTTCGCGCCTACGCTCGCACGGCACCGTTAAGCCGGTTCGCGCTTACGAAGCGAGCCGAATGACGCACGCACCTTCGCCTAAGCCTGAAGCTACGCCGCGCAGTGGTGCAGAACACAGAGGTACAGATAAAGGCGCGGAACGCAGTGACACCGGGCGTAGCCCGGCATTCGCCGCGCCCAAGCACACCGCCAAAGCAGCCGAACACACCGCGCCCCCCGCCAGGCGAGGGCTCATCAGACGCTTGTTAGCTGCTATCGCACCCGGAGGTTCTCAATGAATAACGGTCCCCTCAAGCTCGTCGTTTCAGGTCCGGTTGGCGCTGGTAAGACGACCTTTATCCGCAGCCTCTCCGCTATCGACGTGATCGAAACAGAAGAGGTTTCGTCCGAAGACATCGGCAAAGAGATGACGACGGTGGCGTTTGACTTCGGCATGTTGATCGAGGGCGACAGCGTCTTGCACCTTTACGGTACGCCGGGGCAAGACCGTTTCGACTTTATGTGGGAGGTGCTCTGCGAGGGTGCGCTCGGGCTCATCTTGCTGGTTTCGGGGGATAAACCAGGCGACTATCCGCACGCCCGCAGAATTTTAGAGTTCGTCACCAGCCGCATCCCGATCCCTTTTATCGTCGGGGTGACGCGCCAAGACATGCGCCGCGTGTGGGAGCCCAGAGACGTCGCCGGGTACTTCGGCCTCGAGCCCGAACAGGTCGTCGGCATCAACGCGACTGAGCGCGAGAGTGCTTTGGGCGCGGTGACGGCGCTGCTCGAGGCGTTGGGGGACGAAGAGGAGCCGGACGAGGAATCACGCTACGAGGAACCTCACTTTGAGACGCCGGAACGTGGAGCGCTGGAACGTGAAGAACCCGTGCACGAGGAGCTACAAGAGAAACCAGGGCGTGAGACGCCACCCGAGCCAGAGTATGAGTCACCCGCGCCGCAATCCATCAACGAGCGCGTCGCGGCGCATTTAGCAAAAGGAGGTAAACGGTGAGCCAGGTTCAAGCAGAGGTCGATTTAGCACCCATTCAAACGATCATCGAGGAGTTGAAACTCGCGCTGCCCAAAGTGCGCAGTGTCATCGTCGCCCGCAACGACGGCCTGCCGCTCGTACAGACCGTGAGCCAGGGCGACGCGACCAAGGTCGCCGCGATGACCGCGACCGCCATCAGCCTCAATAAACGCATCATCAATATCGCCAACGCGGGCGACCTCACCGAGACCAGCATCTCCGGCTCGACGGGACAGATTCTCCTCTACGCCGCCGGACCACGCGCGGTGCTCGCGCTGACCGCCGACAGCAAGGCCAACGTCGCCATGATCAACCACAAAGCTCGCCTCGCCGCCCAAGCGATTGCCGACACGTTTTTGTAGGTACTCTTTCTAAGTCAGTCCTATAGAACGTTGCTAGATCTTCGTGCGGTAAATGAAAAAAAGTACAGCGTCAGAGGATAACGCGGGTCATACTCAAATGAGTAAACGAGTAGTTTACCAAACCCTCAACGCTGTCCGCGATAAGAAACTTCAAAACTCACCCTAGAGAGGTAAACACCATGGCAAACGCAGAATCCGCACTTAACAAAGCATTAGAAATCGACGGCGCAAGCGCGGCGATGATCGTGGACTATGACAGCGGCATGTCACTCGGCTCAGTCGGTGGCGGTCTCGACCTAGACGTCGCCGCAGCCGGTAACACCCAAGTGGTCCGCGCCAAGATGGAAACGATGAGCGAACTCGGGCTCGAGGGCAACATCGAAGACATCCTCATCACCCTAAACGACGCCTACCACGTGATTCGCCCCTTACCCGGCAGCACCTTATTCTTCTACCTCGTGCTGAACCGCAAGCAAGCCAACCTCGCGATGGCGCGTCACAAGCTGACCAGCATCGTCGCCGAGGTCGTCGTTTAGGCGTTTGCGCGTTTAACGTTAGAGGCGGCGCATCACCTGTTGAGGACATTGGGAGGAGCCGGGTATTCACGCCCGGCTTTTCTTATAGCTCGACGTTGCGAGTGCTTCGCCTCATCAGATTAGACAAGCCCCATGTTGCGCCCCCACAACCTCATCTGCCAAACGGAAGGACCCGCCAAAGAAACATGTCAGACGCCTCAGCGCTCGCCCAAAGGCTAGCGAAAACCCACAACCTCGACCTCAGTACGCTTTCTGGCAGTGGTGCGAACGGCGTAGTTACAGCGCGTGACGTGCTCGAGCATCTCAATCAAAGTGCAGATCTCAACACAGACCTCCAAGCTATAGACCTTGATGTGGCAGAGCGCGCTTCGGAAACCCCCGTTCAAAAAGCTGAGGCTGAACCTATAATTGAACCCACCTCAGCGCGTACGCCTCAGACCGAGCAAGAAATGGTGCGTACCGCAAAAGCAGAAAAAGAAGAACCGCAGAGCGCCCGAACGGATAGCGAAACACCACGCGCTCCGCGCTGGATGTTCTGGCGTCGCTAACCGGAGTGTCACCGCCAGGGGAAGGGACCCGCCCCGACGCGGGCGACGAGTTCTCGCGCCGCGCTGCCGGTGACGGGGTAATGTTGCGCAACGTCCGTTAAATACTCCTGCATAAAGGGCGCTTTGAGCACATAGATGTAGCTGCGTTGGCGAAGCTGTGCGTGAACCGTTACCTCATCTGGGCGCTGGGTCGGGTAGACCGTAAAGAGCCAATCTTCGCCTAGCGTGCGCCGCACGAAGCGCTCGAGAAAGGTCTCACGTCCAAAGAGGTCATCGAACATCAGGTCGCTCTCGATCTCCTCGAGGGAAAAGGTCCGTTCGCCATCGTCGCGGCTCATAGTTGCGCCCCGGCGCTCGCCTTTTGAGTTACGCGAAAAAGCGTGAAAAGAGAAGTCTTTAAGGTAGTAATGACCATAGGTTAGCCTAGTGCACCGGGCGTTCCGCCAGCGTTCTTTGTGCGTGAGCGACCTTTCACGCGAAGCGTAAGTATTTTGTAAGGACCTGCTGCGTATCCTTAACTTTATAAGGCAAGCACCGTACAAGTTTTCACGTCACCTTTCACCGATTAGGAGCATTTTGTGAACACCGAGCCCGGCAAAAAAGAGATATACCAAGTTGTCTATACAAGTCACGCCGTAAAGGAATTCAGTCAGGAGATGCTAGCAGCGCTGCTCGAGCACTCGCGCCACCACAACGCCGTGCACGACATCACCGGGGTGCTCATGCACCACGACAGCTTCTTCGCGCAGTGCCTCGAAGGACCGACCGACAAAGTGACTGCGCTCTTGGAGCGCATCGCTCACGACGAGCGCCATCATCACTTCGCCGTCGTGTTCGAGCAGACCTCGGCGGCGCGGGCGTTCCCCAACTGGTACATGGGCTGCACGGCGCTTTCGGACTTGGAGGCGCTCAACCTCTCTACCGTCCAATGGGAAAAGCTCGAGCAAACCTCCCCAGAACTCAACCCCGCCTCTCCGGGGTTTGTACTGCTGCGCTCATTATGGGAGGCGCACAGTTTAGACTCAGATGAAAAGTTGGTACAGAAGTAAACTAGCGGCAGAGCGTAAACGTTCTCACCTGCTGCGAGTCATACCAATTCCGATTGATTCTCTATCAATCCGAGCGGATGCGAGCAGGAACAAAGATACGGATGGAGCGGTATGGACTATCACCGAACGCCTTTCTCGGTGATAGGGAATTTAGCGGAATCCGTATCAGTCGTTCAGACCCACACCAAAATGAAGGTCAGATGTCCGAAGGGTAGCATCTGGCCTTCACATGTGAAATGCTGACGAGCTGATATGCTCTTGACTATGTTAGCCAAACGCATCATCCCTTGCCTCGACGTCCACAACGGCAGAACCACCCGTGGTCAACAGTTCGGACAAGTCGAGAAGGGCGAACTCGCGGACGTGGGCGACCCCGTCGAGTTGGCGCTCCGCTACAACGAGCAGGGCGCGGACGAGTTGGTCTTCTACGACATCACCGCGACGAGCGAGGGGCGTTCTCTCATTACGGATGTGATTACGAGAGTGGCGGAGGGGTGCTTCATGCCTTTGACGGTGGGCGGCGGCGTGCGCACACTGCAAGACTTTCGCACGCTCTTTTTAGCAGGAGCAGATAAGGTCTCCATCAACTCGGGCGCGGTCGCAAATCCGAACGTCGTACGCGCAGCGGCGGAGCACTACGGCTCGCAGGCGGTGGTCTTCTCCATCGACGCGAAAAAGCGTGAAGATGGCAAGGGGTGGGAAGTTTACGTGGCGGGCGGACGCAAAAAGACGGGGTTGGACTTGCTCGAGTGGGCCACAAGAGGTCAAGAACTCGGCGCGGGCGAGATCGTCTTAAACAGCATCGACGCGGACGGAATGAAGACGGGCTATGACTTAGAAGCGACAAAGATGGTGGCGCGGGCGGTGGATATCCCTGTTGTCGCCTCGGGTGGAGCAGGAAACGCGGTGCACATGCGCGAAGTTTTGAAATACAGCGAGGCGGACGCGGCGTTGGCAGCGGGGATTTTCCATAGAGGTGAGACGACAGTGGGAGAGGTCAAAAGGTTGTTGGCAGAAGAGGACGTGCATGTGAGGCTTATCTAAATCATCCTCCGGGCGGTGTACTACCTCAACGTGTACGCGGGGGCATAATGACTGTAATACCAAAGTGATTTGAGGATGGCACAAAGTGACATTCTCAAACGCACTATGTGCGTAACTTCAGACGCCCTCACATTGTGCCATCCCCTCTTCAGTCTGGTATAAGAGACACGAATTAGCTTTCGAATACATACAAAACGGGCCACCTTCTCCCTACGCTGCTTTATGAGCAGCAATCACAAACTCCTCTGCTGGCGAATCGTCACGGCTCACTGTAATCGTGACGCGGTGATCTAGTTGGGCTAAAAAGTTGAGCAACCTCTCGACTGAAAAGTTTTTAAGGCGTCCCCGGTTCAGATCAGATACTTTCGGCTGAGTGACGCCCAACACCTCCGCTGCTTGCTGCTGCGTCCAGCCCTCCTCAGTAATCGCTTTGTTGATGAGGCGAGCCAAACGCGCTTTAAGCAGATGCTCCTCGGGGTTAGGCAACCCTACATCCGCGAAGATGTTGCCGCTACCTACCTCAAACTCAATGCCGCTTTTGCTCTTACTCACTATCTAACTCCTTTGCCAAGACTCTCGCTTCCTTCAAGCGGGCGCGTATCTTCTCCATGTCCGGTTTCGGGGTTTCGCTGCCGCGCTTCGACTTCTTCTGAAAGACGTGAAGTATGAAGATGCGCTTTCCTAAGTTCAGGGTGTAAACTGCGCGGTAGGTATCGCTGTCATAGTCGGTACGAATCTCATAAACGCCGTTTAGATCTCGACCTTTAAGAAGTTTGATGCTCCTATCCCCTTCGCCATTCTGAACCAAGTGGAGGATATAGCCCATCTCGCTCTGAACGTCCTCGGGTAGCTTCCTCATATCTCTTTTGGATGAGCCTATCCAGATTACAGGTTTCTCTAGCACCGTACCTCTCAACTTCCGCAGTATACCTTTTCGGGTATAGCTTGCCAATAGTCTCGAGGGGGCGGACGTGCGTGTGAAGCTGTTATAGTTACGTGTGGAAGTTCCGCTCACGTTACTTCAAACTGCGCAGGCGCAACTACTGTGAACATCACTGTAAGAAAAATCGAACTAGAGGACGCCCCAAGTTTCTGGTCTGCCCTCTCGAGCGTTGCGCAAAAGCGAACATATATCTTGACGATTGAGCCACCACCTTTTGAGCGTTCCGAAGCGTTTGTACGCGACAATGTGGAGAAGAACTACGCGCAGTACGTCGCCCTGCATGGCGAAAAACTGATCGGTTGGGCGGACATTATCCCGTTAAGTCATCCAACGATGAACCACGTCGGTGCGCTCGGTATAGGAGTTTTAGCGGACTATCGCGGTCAAGGTATTGGGAGTCAGCTCTTAGAAAAAACAGTTAAACACGCCTGGGCTAGCGGTTTGAAGAGGTTGGAGTTGGAGGTCTTCGCTGACAATGAGCCCGCGATTCGTCTCTACAAAAAGCACGGCTATGTTCAAGAAGGTCTCAAACGCTATGCTCGCTCTATAGATGGACAATATCAGGATATTGTGGTGATGGCACAGTACCGTATTTGAGTACCGCGTTTGAGTCAGTTCCATGAAGAGGTGCTAAACTGCGAAGATGAAAGCCTACGAACTCTCCGTCAAACTAGACAGCGACGGTAAGGTTGAACTGCCTGCAAATTTAACGCAAATGCTCAAAGAAGCGTCCGAAGCGCGCATAATTTTGCTCGTGGAGAGCGCCGACGACGAAGGTTGGGCGCAGCTAAGTCGTAAGCAGTTTGCAGCGGGTTACAGTGACACCGACAGCATATACGACACCTTAGAGTGATGTGATTTACGCGACTGGAACCGTTGTTCTTTTAACCTTTCCCTTTTCAGATGCCGCCAGAGCAAAGCAGCGTCCGGCACTTGTTCTCCTCGGTACAGGCGATGAAGATATTGTGGTCGCTAGGGTCACGAACCAACAGGTCAATAGCGAGTTTGATGTGGCGTTGCAAAGATGGCGCGAACCGGGGTTACTTCTTCCTTCTACGGTCAAACTTCACAAAGTCGCAACGCTAGAAAAGACCCTTGTCAAACGTACGCTGGGCCAGCTCACCAAAGAGGACATGGGAGCAGTAAGAGTGACTCTCGAGCATCTCTGGAGGTCGTTTTGACCAAAAAATACAACCTCGAAACCCTTGCTGTCCACGCCGGACTAGAAACCGACCCCACCACGGGCGCGGTTACTCCACCGATTCACCTCTCCACAACCTTTGAGCGGGAGAAAGACGGCTCTTTCCCGCACGGGCATGTCTACACGAGGACGAGCAACCCGAACCGCGCGGCGCTAGAAGAGGCGTTGGCGCGGCTCGAGGGAGGCTCCTCAGCCGCCGCCTTCTCGTCGGGCTCCGCCGCCGCTGGTTCGGTCTTTCGCGCTCTGAGACCGGGCGACCACGCTATCGTCCCCGACGACATGTATCACGGAATTGCCAAGCTCTTAAAAGAGGTTTTCATCCCTTGGGGTTTAGCGGTTGACTTCGTTGACCTCACGAATTTAGACGCTTTACGCGGTTCTATAAGAAAAGAGACGAAACTGGTGTGGCTCGAGACCCCCTCCAATCCCTTGCTCAAAATCACCGACATCGCCGCTGTTTCTAAGATTGCGCACAATGCGGGCGCGTGGGTTGCTTCAGATAGCACGTGGACACCGCCACCGCTACAAAGCGCGTTTGACCTCGGCGCAGACCTCATCGTCCACTCCACAACCAAATACCTCTCGGGTCACAGCGACGTGTTGGGCGGCGCAGTCGTGGCGAGAGAGAAGAGTGAGTTGTTCGAGCGTATACGCACCGTGCAGACGATGGAGGGCGCGGTTCCCTCACCGTTTGACTGCTGGCTTGTATTGCGAGGACTACGCACACTTCCTTACCGGATGCGGGCGCACTGCGAGAACGCGCAGAAGATTGCGGAGTTTTTAGCTGAACACAGCCAGGTTGAAGCCGTGCATTATCCGAGTTTAGAGCCTCATCCGGGTTATGAGGTTGCCAAAAAGCAGATGAATTTATGGGGCGGAATGCTCTCCTTTCGGGTAAGAGGTTCAGCGGAGGACGCCATGAAGGTCGCTGCCGAAGTCGAGCTTTTTACCAGGGCGACGAGTCTGGGCGGGGTAGAAAGTCTGATCGAGCACCGCGCTTCGGTTGAGGGTCCGCAGTCGCAGACGCCGCCGAATTTACTGCGGGTATCGGTGGGATTGGAGCATCCCGATGACCTCATCGGAGACTTAGCGCAAGCCCTCGCTGCTCTGAACTAAAAGGTAGACTGAGCAGATGCCTGACCTACCCGCCGATTTTCCAACAGTCAATTTCGATGAAAGAGGTCTCGTCCCCGTCGTGACCCAAGACGCGCTAAGCGGCGAAGTATTGATGCTCGCCTATGCGAATCAGGAGGCGCTTACGAAGACGCTCGAGACCTCCCAAGCCCACTACTACAGCCGCTCGCGTAACGAACTCTGGCGCAAAGGTGCCACCAGCGGACATACTCAAGAGGTCACCGAAGTGCGCGTAGACTGCGACGAGGACGCGCTCCTCTACCGTGTAAAACAGAAAGGTCCAGCCTGTCACACGGGCGAGCGTTCCTGTTTTTACCGCTCGTCGGCTGAGGAGCAAGCCTCCTTAGGAGAGGTGATGGGGCTTTTGGAACGAGTTGTGAACGAGAGGTTGGAAACCCTGCCCGAAGGTTCTTACGTCACGAACATGCACCAAAGAGGTAAGGGGTACGTCGCGCAAAAAGTAGTTGAAGAGGCGGGCGAAAGTATTGTGGCGGCGTTGGAGAATAAACCGGACGAACTCACCAGTGAAGCCGCTGACCTCTTGTTTCACCTCACGGTTCTTTTGCGGGAGAGTGGCGTGAGCTTGCAAGAGGTTGCGGATGAGCTTATGGAGCGGCACCAGACTAAAAGATAGTTGAAAGCAATGAGAGAAGACGGTTAAAAGCAATCCCCTTTCGGGATTACGCAGTCTCCCGAAGGGAACGAACAGTGAGCAACGAGCAATGAGTAGACCTCTTGCAAAAGTCCCGCTTCATCCGCTGAGGGCGTCTGCTCCTACTCGCTCTGCTCGGCAAAAGCGGAAGCCAGGCATTCGCCTGCCTCCCACTTTCGCAAGAGGTCTAGTAAAAACCTTTAGACTCGTTGCTCGTTGCTCGGAACTCACCGTTCGTCCAGCTTGACTGGATTGCTCTTCTCCTGTTTACCAACCAGAGAGATACACCACCCGTCAACGCGGTGCACTATGTCACCATGCGGTATGACTACAAAAGCACCCGAATCTAAACCTGACAAACCCAAAAAGCGCCCGCGCAAGCAGAACAAAGCGGTAGACATGGAACGCGCTTTAGTCCTTGACACGGTGCGCATCACTGAACAAGCCGCGATTGCTGCGAGCCGCGTGGCGGGCAAAGGCGACTCGGACCTTGTAGACCAAGCGGGCACCGACGCTATGCGCCGCGTCCTGAACGAACTCGACATTGACGGCGAAATCGTCATCGGCGAGGGCGAGCGCGACGAAGCACCGATGCTCTATATCGGGGAGAAGTTGGGGCTCGGCGGCGAAGGCGCGTGGGCGGTGGACATCGCGGTGGACCCCGTCGAGGGCACGGGCATCACGGCGCGGATGGTGAATAATTCGGTTGCTGTGATTGCCATTGCCGAAAAGGGCGGACTCTTCCAAGCGCCCGACACCTACATGGAAAAGCTCATCGTCGGCCCCCCAGCGGCGGGCAAGGTAGACATCACTTGGCCCGTCACGGCGAACCTCAGCGCCGTCGCGCAGAGTTTGGACCGCGCCGTAGAAGATTTGACTGTTGTTATTCTCGATAGGCCACGCCACGCTGACCTCTTGAAGCAGGTACGCGAAGCGGGCGCACGGGTCAAGCTCATCGGCGACGGTGACGTGATTGCAGCGCTCTCGGCGGCGGTGCGCGGGACGAACGTCCACGCGGTAATGGGCATTGGCGGTGCGCCGGAAGGCGTACTCGCGGCTGCCGCTTTGAAGTGTTTGGGCGGCGAGATTCAAGGACGCTTTAAGCCGCGCAACGAAGGTGAGCAGAAGCGGCTCGAGGCGATGGGCGCGTCCACCGACCAGGTCTACAAGACCGAAGACCTAGCCCCAGGACAAAACATCGTCTTTAGCGCGACGGGCATCACCGACGGCGACCTCTTGCGCGGCGTGCGCTTTTTCAAGAACGGCGCTCGCACGCACTCGATTTCGATGGGCTATCAGTCGCGAGTGCTGCGCTTAGCTGACGCAGTTCATCTCTTGGGAGATGGGGCGCGGGTGACGATTCAGGTTTAGTAGCAGGTATTATCTGGTCATTGACGCTCTCAGTTGAAAATTATTTTGACTGAACTGTACACTAAGGGTAATACCTGCGGCACTTCTTCTCAATACGCTTTAGCGTTAGCAACGGATTTATACCGTGCAGGTACAGCCGCACTCGAGCCCCACCTCTACCGGAGAGATAGACCTCTCCACTCCATCGCGCCTAACATGTAGAACGACGAGTGTGTAGGGGTTAAACACCACGACATCTTTCACCCCTTGTGACAGGTAAAACTGCGGACCGATCTCTAAGTCTTTTGCTTCATATCCCTTGCTTATGACCTCAATGACGGCTTCGGGTACAAGTGTGACGGCTTCCTCTTGCTCATCAGGTTCGCGGCAGAAGATAGAAATATCGGGACGTTTGAGGGAGCCGTCGGGGAAACTCACGTAAATGTCTGCAGCGTGGATACATTTGCAAACAGCAGGAGCTTCACTCTCTACGGACGCGACACTCGAGCGAATCCTATCTACCTCTTTTTGGTGTTTATAGACGGGGTGCGGCTCCCAGATAGGTAGACCTGCAACCATCTCCAAGCGGATGCCTAGCTCGTCGGCGCGGAGGTATTTGGGGTCCATTAACTAAGGGTAGCACACCCCTAACAGTGTGGAATTGCGCAAAATTTTTAGAGGTTCCTTTTCGGCGTTCTATGAGGAAGCCGTCTCGAGCCTCCTTACTCCCCAAGCCGCACCCAAAAACTCATGACGACACTACACGGCTACGCTGAAGGTGAGAAGTGAACGGTATACTTGACGTGGGGTGGCGTGTTAGAAAGGTCTGATGCGTGAACTGCTCTACAACGCGGCCAAGCACTTTAAGCGCGGTGAAGCGCTGGCAAGTCAGGGGGACACGGGGGGTGCGCTCGACGCCTACAGCGACGCTCTGCGCGACCTCCACGCCGTCAAGCCTCAGCGGATGCGCAACGCGCTCCTCTCCCAGGTTTATCTGTCGCGTTACGGAGTCGCTAAGCGTCTAGGCGCGGCCTCAGCGGACGCTGACTTGCGCATGGGCTACTCCTACGCCCGCACCACCCGCGAGCCGGCTGTGCGCGTGCTGGCTGAGACGCTCTGGCGCGAGCACTTAGCCGAGCGTGCCAAGCGTGAGGAAGAGGCCATCGGGACGGAGTAAGTAAAGCGATTAGTTTTTAGCCATTAGTAGAAAAGCCTTTGCTAAGCGCTCCTACCTCTTTTCCTTGTTATGGTGTAGCGATGAATTCTGAACGCGACCTAAGAGCCGCTGCGCACGCTCAGGAAGAGACCTATATCGAAACCCTAGAGGCGCTGGTGAGGCTCGAGTCTCCCACCGGAGAAAAAGCCGCCGTCGATACCCTTATTGAGCATTTGGAAGAGGTGCTAAACCCAAGAGGTTGGGCCGTAGAGCGCGTGGCTAAAGAAAAGGTCGGCGACCAACTCGTCGCCCGCAAGGACTTTCCCGGCGACACCTCCACGCTCCTCTTAACCCACGCCGACACAGTTTGGCCTGTGGGCACGCTGGAAAAGATGTCCATTAGACGCGACGGAGACCTGCTCTACGGCCCCGGTACGCTCGACATGAAAGCGGGGATTGCGCTGGGCATTCACGCCGTTTCGATTTTGGAGGAGCAGGATTTAGAACCGCTAGGCCCCATCACACTCGCCATTACCTCAGACGAAGAGGTAGGGAGCCGCCACTCCCGCGACCTCATCGAAACGCTCGCCAAGGCGCATGACCGCGCTCTAGTCTTAGAGCCAGGCCGCGACGACGGCGCACTCAAAGTCGGACGCAAGGGCGTCGGCGCGTTTTTCGTGAACTTCGAAGGGCAGAGCGCTCACGCGGGCAACAACCCCAAAGATGGCGCGTCAGCCCTGCGCGAGTTGGCGCATTTTCTCCTTTTTGTAGAAACGCTGGGCGACGACGAGGCGCAAACGAGTGTAAACCTCACCGTGGCGCGGGGCGGCAGCGTCGGCAACGTCATCCCCGAAGAGGCGTTTGCCGAAGTGGACCTGCGAGCCTTGCAAGAGGATGAGGGCAAGCGGGTTGAAGAGGCGGTCTACGGCTACACGTCCAAAGATAGCCGCGTCAAGGTTCACGTCACTGGTGGGCTGAACCGCCCGCCGATGGAGCCTACTGAGCAAAATAGAGCGCTGTTTGAAGAAGCGAGAGAGAAAATGAAGAGGTTGGGGTTTGAACTAGACAGCGCCGTCGTTGGTGGCGGCTCCGACGGCAATCTCACCTCAGCGCTAGGCGTCCCGACGCTGGACGGCTTAGGCTCCTCCGGTGAAGGCCCGCACGCACGCCACGAACACATCCGCGTGTCGGAAACCTTAGATCGCTTGGCCTTGCTGACGGCACTGTTGACAAAGTAGATTTTTAGTGAAGAAGCGCATCACGTCCGACGGTAGCTCTACCCTCCACAGCGAGCGCTACGGCGAGAGCTTTCATTCGCATAAAGGTGCACTCACCGAGTCGAAGCATGTCTTTTTACAAGGAACAGGGGTGGTTGAGAGACTCGAGCACCGTCACCCTACTCACCTCTTAGAAGTCGGCTTCGGCACAGGCTTGAACTTCTTTTTGACGGCTGATGTCGCTTTGAACTACGAGACAGACCTCCGCTACACCGCTTTAGAGAAAGATCTCTTGAGCGCGGACGACCTTGCTTCTCTTGGCTACGGAACGCACTTAGAACATCCTGAACTTTTAGAGAGGTTCTTAGTATGGCGACAATCTTTACAAAAAAGTGAATTTGAATTTGCAGGGGTGAGGCTCGAGCTTCTCCTAGGCGACGCCACCCTACAACCTCTACCGGAAAACCATTTTCACGCCGTGTACCAAGACGCCTTTAGCCCCGCCACCAATCCCGAACTCTGGTCAGAGACGTTTTTAGACAAACTCCGAAAATCTTTAACGAGTGACGGCGTGCTGAGTACCTACTGCGTCAAGGGCGAGGTGCGGCGGCGAATGCAGGCGTTGGGGTTCGAAGTGGAGAAGAGATCAGGGCCGCCGGGTGGGAAGCGGGAGATGATGGTAGCGAGGAGGGGCTCGAGGTGATTTCTCGAGGGTTAGAAAGTCTTAATTAGAAAGGTTGCCCTAAAAAGGCTGTACCGTTGGCCACAGCGAGCGGATGCCCCAAGGAATTGCCAGAAAAACGAGCAGCAAGCCCACCGTGTAGCCGATGGCGGCGTTGCGAAAGGCTAAGCGGTCCGTGGCGGCGCGTTTGGCGCGAGAGTACCCAAGCTGCGCCACCACGAGCGCCACGAGCATCATCGTAATGTGATAGACACCGAAAAAAATCAGCAGAGCGCGGTTATCGCCCGCCGTATCGAGTGCGAAGAGCGCTTGTAGCCCCCACGGGCTGATGAAGTAGAGGATGAGCCCGAGCACCACTTGAAGCCCGAAGACTGCCGTAAAGAACACGCCCGTCGCTTTGTCCACGCCGCTATAGTTGCGTTTGCTAAAAAGCCCCGAATACGCCGTGCCGAGCGCCGCCACGCCGCCCAAAAGAACAATCCAGCGCGTGACGCTGTGAAGCCATAAAAGTAAGGTGTACATAAACATCTCCTAAGGTCTTTATACTGTCTTAATGTCCGAACTACAAGTAGACAAACGTCCCGTTTCCAGCGCTGATTATCTCATCATCGGCGGGGGCGTTGCGGGGTGTGCGCTTACCTACGCGCTCTCTAAGCGCGGCGTAGGGGTCACGCTTTTAGAAGGAGGTGAGGTCGGCGCGGCGGGCGCGTCGTCGGTGCCAGTGGCGCTCCTAAATCCGTTTCGGGGGCGGAGTGCGCGGGCGAGCGAGCTTGATTTGGCGGGGTTGGCGGCGATGAGGCGGCTTGCCGATGAGCTTGAAGCGGTCGGTTTGGCGCATGGCATTCATCAAAACGGCGTCCTGCGAATTGCCTCGAGCAATAAGCAGGCGAAGACGTGGCGCAAGCGTGACGGGGTGCGGTGGCTAGAGTCCGAAGAGGTTCCGGCTGTCTATAACGCGCCGTTCGGCGGCTTTTTAGTGGAGGGTGGGGGCTGGCTCGAGCCCCAAAAACTCCTCTCTTCTTTGATCACAGCAGCGGAGCGTAACGGCGCGAATGTTATGAAACACTGCGAAGTTGAAGAGGTCTGCGAACGGGGTTCTCACCGAGAGGTGAAGACTTCAAGACAAACGGTTCAAGCTCAGACTATTATCTTCTGTACCGGAACGAATTCAGAATTTAGTACTAAACTTGGGGTGGCGGGGCTCGAGCACGTCGCCGGCGAGGTCATCGGGTTAAAAACAGATGTCCATTTACCGCACGCTTTAGCGGGCGCGATTTACGGCGCAAAGAGAGGTGAACACGTCTATTTGGGCGGCAACCACCGCGCCGCTGAGCAGACAGATGAGAGTGCGCCACAGCAGCTTCAGCGTGCAGGAAGTTGGTTTATCCCGGCGCTTAAAGGGGCTGAGCGGGTCTCGAGCTGGAGCGGCGTCCGCGCTAAAGCACAGGACAATATGCCCATCGTTCAAGAGGTGCACTCTAACATGTGGTTTTTTGGCGCACTCGCCGGGCGCGGCTTCCTGTCTGCGGCGCACCTCGCTGAGAATCTAGCCGAGCAGCTTACTCGCGAAGCTTAATCGGTGCTGATAGGCTCTTTCGCAGGTTCAACCTGGCTATCTTGCCGGTGTTGGCTGTAGTATTCGTCATTCGGCTTCCAGCCAAGCGAATTGGCGAGCCTATTGGTAAAGTTGAACATCGCTGCCACCTGCGCCACTTCGAAAATCGTCTCATCCGAAAGTCCAATTTCACGTAGGGGTGAAAGGTCATCCGGCGTCATCTCAAAGGAGTTGTTGGTGAGTTTGACGGCGAAGTCTAAAAGGGCGCGTTCGCGCTCCGAGAGGTCGGCGCGGCGGTAGTTGTGCGTAATCACGTCGGCTTTGATGTGGTCGTCCACCAGCTCGCGCAAGTAGGCGCTGTGCGAGCCCAGGCAGTATTCGCAACGGTTTTCCACGGAGACGGCTAGGGCAATCATTTCACGCTCGGCCCTCGAGAGTTCGCTCTCCTCGTTCCTCATCAAAAAGTCGTAGTACTTAAACCACTTCATGAAGTGCGTGGGCGTGAGGGAGAAGACCTTGAAGACGTTGGGGATGAGGCCCATCTTCTCCTCGGCCTTGGCGAAGAGCGTCTGCGCGTCTTCGGGCAAGTCGCCGCGTTCGGGTACGTTGAGCCAGCTTAGTTTGTCCATAAAAGTATCTTACGCGGCGCGGCTGCGCTAGGGCTGAATTGTACCTCTCGCACCAGGGCCTATTGTTGAGGCCGTTTGCGAACCTGTCTTCTAATCTACGTCCGAGAGCGTACCGGAGCGGCTCGAGACCACCTTTTCGTTCTCCTTTTCAACCTGAGCGGCAAAATCCCAAAAGAGGTCGGTGCTCAGGGTCCAAGCGTCGTCCCAGCCGGGCAGGTCGCTGAAGTCGGGCAAGAGGTAGCTAGGACCTTCCAACCAAGTGCTGTCTAAAAAGACATCGTAGCGCGTCTCGTCCTCTTCCGAGAGGTTTTCAAAGGTGGCGCGGTAGTCTGCACCGTCTTCGTATGCCTGCCACGTTGCTAGAGGACGCCCACCCTCTAAGCTGACCTCCGCTTGTAAGGGAGCCGGGACGCTGAGCGTGAAGTCTTGGGGGTCCGTGAAGGTGCGCTCTAGGCTCGAGAAGAGATTCTCCTCTCCCCCGTCCGCTGATTGATCTACCGAGAAACGCTCCACCGACGACCTATAGAACGCGCCGTCAGCCAACTTGGGCAGCGCCCCATAGTCAAAGGACAGCGAAGTTTTTTCTGCAACGCCGAACAAAGAGCCTAGCTCGGCGCTCGTGCCGCGTTTTGTGGTTAAGGAGAGGCTCGAGGCCACCTCATCGCCCTCCGCTACACCCTCAACCGTGAGCGTATTTAACTCGGTTGATACAGCTTTACCAAGCGCTAAGTCCAGCGTCTTATCACCACTCACCGCTACTTCGGTAAGCAGGACCTCGCTAGGTGGACTGGATGAATCCGCCTGTACCGTAACCAAAAGGTCGTACTCGCCCTCGGTGAGCCCTACGAGCCTATAGGCGTTTTCAGACACAATGTCCGTTTGTGACGCGCCGTACACGCGGGCCGCTTCGCCCGCCGCCAGCCCGCTCACCGCGCCCGAAAGCGTATAAAAGGCGGTCTCAGCGTCGTCCTCGCCCGAACAAGGCGTAGCGACCTCAGCGCGTTCGGCTAAAGCCGCGTAGAAAAGCGTCGCCGCGACCTCATCGGCCTCGTCCAAGCACACGTGCGCGACACCGTAGCGCCCAGTCGCATTTTCTAATCTGACGGTGTGGCGTTCGCCTGCCCCCAGAACCTGCCAAGCTCCCTCACCCTCCCGGTAAGCGACCCAAGCAGCCCCGGCTGTCTCTACTATAAGCTCCGTCCCGCCGGGTTGTTTCTCAGGTCCGCCGTCAGGCTCACCGCCGCCACCAGGTTCGTCGCCCGCACCGCCGCAGCCCGCGAGCAGCCCAAGCAGCACGGTCAAAAGAAAGCCTGTGGTCCACTTCATAAGGTTCTCCACATAGACTTGACGATAGGACACGGGCGCGGCGGAGCATATGAGCTAATGCACTTCTAACGGACTTACTGAGGCTCGAGTCCCACAAACCCGGCACAGCGCAAAACCGGCACAGGCGGATATTTGGGCAACTCAGGGTGCGTGCACAGCACGAAGAGGCTCGCCTTGCTGCTCTTGATCAGCTCCGCGTAGCGGCACACGCCGCAGAGCCCGCCCTGCGCCGCTCTAATGAGGTCAGCCTTATTTTCGCTCACTCCGCTTCAGCGTCCACCTCAAAGAGCGAATCCGCCAGGTCGAAAAGACGCGCCTTGTCAAAAGGACGCTTCCCCTCAGCCAGCGCCTTTTTGCTCGGCAGATAGCTGAGCTTGCGGTATGTATGCGACTCAAAAGGGTGCACCACGACCTCTTTGAACACGGTGTGACGCGGGCTCGCGTTGATCAGCAAGACGGGATGCCCATCCGGGCGCGATAAGCTTGCGCTCATGATGGTCGTCGGCAAATCGTAAGGGCGCTCCATGCGGTAGATGTAGTCGGGAAAGTCCGCCTCTTTTTCAAAGATGGCTTCCTCACGGGTGTCAGCGTACTCGCGCATCCAGGTGAGGACCTCTTGCCACGCGGCGTAAAACGCCTTGTCACGCTCGGTCTTTTTGTCGGTCTGCTGGTCAGTCATAGGGTTAGTTTACCCTGCTCAGACAGTCAGCACTTCATGAGCACGGACTGTAAGCGAGTCTTCATTACCCTCATCCGCCCTGCCGCTACACTAAGCAGGTGAAAGGGGCAGATATGAAAAAAGTTTTATTTCCACTTTTACTCATCTTGGTTCTAGGTTTGGCAGCGTGTGAGGGCGGCGAAATCGAGGACGAAGGCAACGTACCTGCGACGCAGAGCTACGCCGCCGTACCCACTGTTTTCAACCTTCTCTAAGCTTCACACGTAAAGTGAGCGCAGCTTCGCGGCTGCGCTTTTCGCGTTAGAATGCTCCTATGAAACGAACTAAACGCATCTTGTCTTTACTGCTAATCCTCTTTACGTTCACTCTCATTGCTTGTGACGATCCCTACGACCGCATTCAAGGTGAACCCGGTGAAGACGGCACGCAAGACGTGAGTCAGGAGTCTGAGTCCGATCACTAAACGACACCAAATTCATTCACCGCCTCAGCGCATTGCTGGGGCTTTTCCAGTTAAAGAGATGGAGAGGTCAGCAACCCGTTGAACGCCCTTTACATCATCCGGCCCGATATAAACCGCCTTCATCCCGATATTGAGCGCACCTCTTATATCCGCCCCCAAATTATCCCCCACCATCAACACCTCTTTTGGCGAAACTCCTAAGCGCTCACACGCAAGCTGGAAAATCCGCGCATCAGGCTTACGTACCGCGATCTCTTGCGCCCCTGAAATAAGGATGCTCTGGAAATAATCGGCAACCCCAACCTCTTCGATGGCGGCGCGTTGCATGTCGGCAGGACCGTTGGTGATGAGAGCTAGAGGAACACGCTCGGAGCAGAATTCTAACACCTCTTGCGCTCCTGGCAACAGTTCCATCTGCTCACGGTAAGCCTGAACAAATTCCGTATGAATAGCTTTCAAATCAGCGCCAGAATGTAAATCTAAGCGCTCCAACGTCTCAACCAGCGCACTTAGAGAGGTCACTGCGCCGTCTTTACGAAGCTGCTTAGCGTACTCAGTGAGAACGGTGTCGCGTTTTTGAGGCTCTAAGCCTAGTTTGGCGTAGCCTTGATTCAAGAGGTCTGCGAAATCCCCAGTGAAGTGCGCTAAGGTCCCGTCGAAGTCGAAGCAAACAGCGCGAATCACCTAGAGCATGAGGAGGGTGGAGGTGGGTAGCTCGAGCCCCGGCAACATCTTGACTTGAACTACATCATCTGCCTTATACACCTGATGCTCCCCCTCATCCCACACGTGAATCATCTCCGCGTCTAAGTCGATAATCCAGTAGAGGCGCACACCGTGTTTCTGGTAGAGCTTGAGTTTGAGCGTGAAATCGCGGTTGCGCGTGGAGGGCGAGGTCACTTCGGTGAGCCAGTCCGGTGCGCCTTCGATGCCCCGTTGACTAACCTTATCCGCTTTCTCTTTAGAGAGGTAGATAATATCGGGTTCAGTGACATCGTCGTCTTCCTCGGAAAAGATAACATCCGCAGGTGCAACAAAAACTTCACCTAACGGGGTCTCCTCTAAAAAGTTACCGATTAAGCGGTAAAGATTGCCAACGACGCGCTGATGGCGAATGTTGGGGGCTGGCGTCACGTAGACCTCTCCGTCAATCAGCTCCCGCCGCTTATTGTCGTCGGGAAACTGCTCTAAATCTTCATAGGCAAAGCGCACCGCTTGGGTCATGGGTTATTTTACAGCATTTGTTTTGAGCACGAATCGTCACCGCGCTTACCGCTGACCTCTTGCTAAACTTTGATTGGATGTTTCTGCTACTTCTCGCCCTTTCGCTCTGTACTCTCGCGACATTCATGCTGCTCTTCAAGGTAGGGGCAAAATGGTTTGCTGCGGTGAGCTTCGCCGGCTTTGCTTTCACACTGTTAGGTGGAGAGCGTATCAGTTTTACCTTCGCTCACGAGTACGACGATTTCTTTCGCTTCACGTTTTACTACTTTATGTATCTATCCATCTATTTTACCAAAGTACCTAAGGAGCCCGTCTATGTCTCAGGCGTACTCGCGAAGAGGTTTCCCAACCGTCCTCTTTTCATCTCCGCCGCGCTCATCATCTTCGGTTTTGGTGCGCCTATCTACCTTTACGGTGTAGCGAATTGGCGTCAGTTTAGTATTGAAAATTGGGCACTCATCGTACTTTCCTTTTACATGGGCGTTGTCGGGATTATTTTATTCAAACGGGCGTGGCGGGTGAGACGGTTGAGGCTCGAGCTACAAAAATCTTTAGGAAAACATTAGCGTCCCACACACACCTCTCCCCCGTAAGCAGCCCCACCTCTCCCCAAGCGTTATGATGGCTCAGTGTCTGATACTGCTCCAAACCCAGTTACGCCAGCAACCCAATTAGAAGCTCACGCCGAGGCTGAACACCCCCTCTTAGCCGTCTTGAACGAAGAACAACGCGCCGCCGCCCGCCACTTTCAAGGGCCCGCTTTAGTCATCGCGGGCGCGGGCTCGGGCAAGACGCGCACGGTGGTGCACCGCATCGCCTACTTGATGGAGGCGCAAGAGGTCTACCCGACGGAAATCTTGGCGGTGACATTTACGAACAAAGCGGCGGGCGAACTTAAAGAGCGCGTGGCGCACCTGATGGGACCCAAAGCCAAAGACCTCTGGGTCAGCACCTTTCACTCGGCGTGCTTGCGGATTTTGCGGCACTACGGCGAGCTAATAGACCTTCAGCCGGGCTTTGCCATCTATGACGACACAGACCAGTTGGAGGTCTTAAAGGAGATTTTGGAGTCGGTACAGGGGTTGGGGGAGGCGAACCCGCGAGTCTTGCGAGCGCTTATAGACCGCGCCAAGTCGAACCTGTGGACGCCGCAGGACTTGGCGCAAGAGGGTGAGCGCTTTTTTGGGGCGATGATCTCGGGGATGCCTTTAGAGCTTGTTGTGGAGGGGTTTGAGCGGTATGGCTCGAGGCTCCGCCGCGCCAACGCCGTAGACTTCAACGACATCTTAGGGCGCACCGTGGAGCTTTTCGAGGGCTTCCCCGACGTGCTGGACAAGGTGCAGCAGCGAGCCGTCTTTATCCACGTGGACGAGTATCAGGATACGAACACGGCGCAGTATCAACTTACGAGGCAGTTGGCGTCGAAATATCGCAATCTAATGGCGGTTGGCGACCCCGACCAGTCGATTTACGCCTTTCGTGGCGCGGATGTGCGCAATATCTTAGACTTTAGAAACGATTATGAAGACGCGGAGATATACCGTTTAGAACTCAACTACCGCTCGGTGAATAGCGTCCTAGAACTCGCCAACGCCATTATCTTGCACAACGAAGGGCGCTTGGAAAAAGACCTCAAGCCCGTCAAGGGCGAAGGGGAAAAGGTCAAGCTCTATAGAGCGGTAGACCACCGCGCCGAGGCGGACTTTGTGGCGCGGCAGATTGAGATTTTACAGGCGGAAAAGGACTTTACGCCCAACGACTTCGCCATTTTGTACCGGATGAACTCGCAGTCGCGGGTCTTGGAAGAAGCCCTGCGCCGCGCGGGTATCCCCGCGAAAATCGTCGGGGGTGTGGGCTTTTACGAGCGGCGCGAGGTTAAGGATATTCTCTCTTATGCGAGAGCAGCGCTGAATCCTGCTGACGACATTGCCTGGAAGCGTGTTCTAAATAGACCCAAACGTGGTATCGGCAAGACGAGTGAGGACAATTTAACAGCATGGGCAGCGCGGCGGCGTGAGCGGTTTTCCGATGCTTTGCGAAACGCCGAAGAGATTTTACGCGGTACGCCTGCGGTGAAACGCATCGCCGACTTTGTCGAGTTGATGGACGACCTCAAGGAAGCCGCCGAGACTTTACCCGCCGCGCAGTTCTTAAAAGCCGTGCTCGACCAGTCGAACTACTTGCAGTCCCTAAAAGATGAAAAGTCCTTCGAGGCACAAGGGCGCATCGAGAACCTGGACGAACTCATTAACGCGGTTGCCGAGTGGCAAGAGGAGGCGGGCGGCTCGATTGCCGAGTTTTTAGACGAAGCCTCGCTGATGGCGAGCTTGGATGACCGCGCTGTGAAAGCGGTCAATCAAGGTGATGTACCCGAAGAAGCCGTGACGCTGATGACGCTGCATAACGCGAAGGGCTTGGAGTTCCCCGTCGTCTTCTTGGTCGGCATGGAAGAAAACCTCATCCCCCACCGCAACTCGACAGGGAGCTTGCAAGAGATTGAAGAGGAGCGACGTCTTTTGTACGTAGGGATTACCAGGGCTCAAGAAGCGCTGTACCTGGTCAACTGCGAGTCGCGCATGACCTTTGGGCGCACCGAGTTCAGCCGCCCGAGTCGGTTTTTGGAGGACGTGCCCAAAAGTATGCTCATGGAGATTGACGTGTTGGGTCAGGAGATGCACGACGCTAGGGGGCTCAACAAATACAGCCGTCCGACTTGGAACCCACCCAAAGTTGAAAGTGAGTCGAAAGGTGAGGAGACCAGCTACCGAGGCGGCGAAAAGGTCACGCACCCCAAGTTTGGCGAGGGAACTGTCGTAGGTGTCTCAGGCGAAGGCGCACGCGCGGAGATCACCGTGTCGTTCAAGAGTGCGGGTCTCAAGCGGCTTTTAGTGAAGTACGCGAACTTGAGCGCGGCGTCGTGAAGTTGTCATTCTGACCCTGTTCACAGAGTCGCTAGCGGGAGCGGTCTCCTTCGGAGGTGCTTCGCGAACCACGCAACGCGAAGCCTTGGTTGTCGAAGGGGAAGAATCTCTGCACTTGCTGACTTCTCTGACAGAGAATGAACGGCGAGACCCTTCACAGCCTGTCCTGTTCATGGAATCGGGCGAAGCCTTGCGACGTCAAACGGATTCAGGGTAACAGTCAAACGCGCTATTTCGAACAGAAACGTTTCTCAACTTTCTATCTTGAAGAGGTTACGAAGATACTTGATATACTCTCTTGTTACAATTCAACGTCAATATCTTGACCACATGACAAAGTGTGTCAGGTAGGGAACTACAGGGCAAAAGCAGGTAGGAGGAACATCAGTGGACGCTAAAGCAATCGTCGTAACTTCGGGGAAGGGTGGGGTCGGCAAGACCACCACCACCGCCAACGTGGGGGCTGCGCTCGCGCAGCAAGGGGAAAAGGTCGCCGTCATCGACACCGACGTGGGGCTTCGCAACTTAGACGTGGTGATGGGGCTCGAGGGGCGCGTCGTCTTTGACCTCATCGACGTGTTCGAGGGCAACTGTAAGCTCAAGCAGGCGCTCATTCGTGACAAGCGCGTGGAAAACCTCTATCTCTTAGCCGCGTCGCAGACGCGGGATAAGAGCGCGTTGTCCGAAGATCACATGAAAGAAACGGTGAATAAACTCTTGGAGGAAGAGGGCTTCGACCGCATCCTTATCGACTCACCTGCTGGGATTGAGTCGGGCTTTCAGACGGCAGCGTCGGCGGCGACGGGTGCGCTCGTCGTGGTGAACCCGGAGGTTTCGTCGGTACGCGACGCAGACCGCATCATCGGACTTCTTGAAGCCAGAGAGATTACCGAAGTCAAGTGCATCATCAACCGCCTTCGTCCTGACATGGTCAAGCGCGGCGATATGTTGGAAGTGGATGATGTACTGGAAATCTTAGGCATCAAGCTCATCGGCATCGTGCCTGAGGACGAAAAGATCATTATTTCCACCAACATTGGCAGCCCGATCAGCTTGAGCGAGGCGAGCAAGAACGGCGCGGGGGACGCGTTTAGGAGCATCGCCAAAAGGTTGCGCGGCGAAGAGGTGCCGCACGCGGCCTTAGAGAGTAGCGGCGGCTTCATGGCGTATATCCGCCGTCTGTTTGGAGCGAGCAATGTTTAATGGATTCTTCGGTAGAAAAAAGAGCAAAGAGACCGTTAAAGACCGCCTCAAGTTGGTCTTACAGTATGACCGCGCCAAGCTCTCGCCCGCCAAGATGGACGAACTCAAAGCGGAGTTGGTGCAGGTCATCAGCAAGTACTTCCCGGCGGACGAGAGCGGCTACGACGTGAATATCGACCAGCAGGGGGACCGGATGGTGTTGGTGGCGAACTTGCCTGCGAAGGGGGCGGAGGCGAAGTAGCCTTGACCGCGCACGGTTTTTAGTCGTTGCAAAAGTTTTGGGAAGAGGTTGCGCTCAGCTCGAGCGCAACCTCTAGCGTTTCCATGTGAAGCTGCTGTAGCAGCTTCACATGTGAGCGGATGCAAATAGAAATAAACGCTATGGGTGGTGTAGTAACGACTTATGGAATTGCTACTCTCATCGGCTTGTTCTCGAGCCAAACGCAAGAGAACAGGCACCAGATGTGAGGTCTTGCACCCGTATTCCGTAACTTTTGTACTAGTTTAGGGACGAGGTCACCTCATGCCCTATACCCTGCTTATCGCCGACCGCGACCCCTTACAGTTTGAACTTTTCGATCTGATTTTTCACGGCGACGACTACGCACTTCAAACCTTTACCGACGGCCAAGCCGTGCTCGCCTACTTGCGCGAACACACGCCTGACGTGGCGATTTTAGATACCGATATGCCCAGCGTGGACGGTTTCGACCTCTGCCGCAAGATGAAGCGCGTCAAGCGGCTTAAAGAGGTGCCTATCATCTTGACTACGTCGCGGCAGTTGATCCTGAATGACGAGGTTAAAAGGCTCGCCGAGGTCGTCAAAGCCGACCTTATCATCCCGAAACCGTTGGGCGATAAGAACCTGCGTGCGCGAATTAGAGGGCTTCTAGCAGGGCGTAAACCGTACGCTTATGAAGCGCAGCTCAAGGAGACGCAAACCTCTCAGGACAACGCTTTTGCCGAAGCGCTATGGGCTTTGGAAAGCGAGCGTCAACGCCTCCACGCCTCGCTGCTGCCCACGGACCGCAGCCAAGAGTCTAAAGAGATGAAAAAACTCCGCGCCCTAATCAAGCTGCAAGAAGAACAGATCGAGGTGTTAGAGGCGCGGTGGCAAGAGCTAGAAGCGCGTTTGGCCCGGCACGAAGGGCAAAAGCCGTCCCGCTTGCGCCGTTGGCTCACTTAGGACAGTCTCCCTCCAACGGCGTAGACACTTTGTACTTGTCAAGAATTATTTTCACGCTATCCTTGACACTTTTCTGACAGAGTCAAAGTGCTACACTTGCCTCTACCATAGAGGACACATAGAGAGTGCCCTCTCGAGACGCAAGCCTGTGATGATGTGGAGGAGAGTATGGATATCTACAGAATGATTGGGCGCAACATCGACGTGACCGACGCCATGCGCAGCTACACCGAGGAGAAGCTCGCGAAGCTCGACCACTTCTCTGACCGGGTTGTGGACGCTAAGGTTGTCATCTCGTACGCGGCGGATGGTGACGCAGCGCAGCCCGCTAAGGTTGAGGTGCAGCTCAACATACCGCACGGCATCGTGCGGGCCGAGGAGAGCGGGCCGGACGCTTACGCCGCCGTGGACAAGGTGGTGGACAAGCTCGGGCGTCAGCTCAGGCGTTTCAAGGAGCGCAAGCTCGCCCGCCGCACGCACGACGCGCCGCCCCCTCCACCTACCGACCTGCCTGACTTGCCACCCTTAGAAGAGGCTGAGGTGGACGACGGTCCGTCCATCGCCCGCGTCAAGCGCCACGTGCTCCGCCCAATGTCGCCCGAGGACGCAGCGATGCAGATGGAAGCCTTAGGCCACACGTTCTTTATGTTTCGCAACATGGAAACCGAAGAGATCAACGTAATTTATCTGCGGCATGACGGGGATTACGGGTTGCTCGAGCCCGGCAACTGAACACACAAACCAAATGAGTAGTAGCTAAGTGGGTAGCGACTCATACTCTGTTTGGTAGTGGGTTCAAGTTGAATGCTGACGTATACTTCTTCCGCCATTTCCGTGTGATGAACAAGGGGATGCAACCCCTTGTTTTGACTTCTACATCTTTCCAAATAGCGCCACTACTCTCGCAACACCGTTCCACTCGGCAGCGCGTAGAGCGCCCGCAAGGTCGCCACGTCGCGCCCTGTAATCTCACCGCTCGGCGCGGCGCTGAGCGCGTCGCCCTCGAAGGGGCTGCGCCCGAAGAGCCCTAGCGCGTGCCCAACCTGTAAGAGCGCGAAGCGGTAGAGCGCGCCCGGTTCGGTGGCGGGGTCTAAAATGATGCTCGTGGCGCGGTAGTCGTATTGACCACTCGCCGACACGCTAAAGCTGTAGCGGTAAGACCCCGCAACGCCCTCTAACGTCTCCCAGTTGACGACCAGTACGCCCTCATGGGGCTCCTCTAAAAACTCGAAGCTCACGATTTCAGGTGCGGCTTCTGCCCACGCTTCAAAGGCGCGCCGCACCTCCCTTTGCGCCTGCTCGCCCGCCTCCACCCCAACCGGACGCGGAATGTAGACCTCGACGGGAAAGTCTTCTCGTTCGTAGCGCAGCAAACGCGACTCGCCGCGCGTCGTTTCGGGGTTCGTGCCGTTCTCGCTCAGATACGTTTCTACCTGAGCAGTCGCGCAAATAGCGTGTCCTAACAGTAAAATACATATAGCGTACTTAATCATTGCAAACCTCGTATTCTTCAACCCTCTTGGCATACAGTACACGCCTTTAGCGTAAAAGGTGCGAAGAGTGTCTCCCAGTCTAACGAGCTTGAGTGAGAAGGTTTAGGAAGGCATGTTAATGAGCGCTAAACATATCTACTTACACCAGACTGAAGAAGGGATGGCACAATGTGATCGCGAAGCTCCACGAAGTGAGGGCGTCTGAAATTACGCACATAGTATGTTTGAGAATGTCACTTTGTGCCATCCTCAAATCACTTTGGTATTACACAACCGAATGCGCCTCCTTGGGCTCCGCGAGGACGCGCACCAGCAGCGCACCGAAGACAAAGCCGCCTACGTGCGCCCACCACGCCACCCCGTTGACCGCTGCCGTAGAGACCAATGCGCCGCCCACCGCTTGCACGACTTGGATAATGGCCCAATAGCCCAGATAGAGCCAGGCCGGGAGCCAAAAGATGAAAAAGGGGGGGATAAAGGTCAACACGCGCATCCTCGGGAATAGGATGATATACGCACCCAAAACCGCGCTAATCGCCCCGGACGCACCGATCATGGGCACTTCTGAAGCGGGCATAAAGAGCCCGTGCGCGAGCGTCGCGCTGACGCCGCCCAAGAGGTAAAACACCAAAAACGTTACGTGGCCCATGCGGTCTTCGATGTTGTCGCCGAACACGTAGAGAAAGAACATGTTGCCCAAGATGTGCGCGAAGCCGCCGTGCAAGAAGAGGCTGGTGAAGAGGCGGTAGCTTTCGCCTACAGGGTTGCTGAAGAAGAGGTCGGGGATAAAGCCGTAGGTAAAGACGAACGCCCTCGCCTCGCCCTGAGTAAAGGTCAAGCCGTAGAGAAAAACAAGGATGTTGAGGAGCAGTAGCGCGTAGCCAACGTAAGGGGTGCGGTGTCTGGGGTTAGCGTCGCGGAGGGGAAACATAGCGTAAGGCTAACAGAGCTTTGACTGAAACTCAGTGGTATGGGACTTGCTCTAAAGTTTGCCGCACCTTTACGATAGCGTCTGCTGGATAGACGCCGCGCAGCATTGCGCCATTGTAAACCGTTGTGCGTGGCCCAATCAGCGTCCCTGGCGTGAGCACCGCGTTGCAACCGATGGACACCTCATCGCCCACCGCCGCGCTAAACTTGCGTAAGCCCGTGTCCACCTCACCGACCTTGACCGCTCTGCCGATGGCTTTGAGATTCGCGAGTTTGACCCCCGCGCCCAAGTTGACGTTTCGTCCAATAATAGCGTCCCCGACATAGTTGAAATGCGGCGCTTTGGCTCCTTCTAATAACAGGGCGTGCTTCACTTCGGAGGCGTGGCCGACTTTGGCCTTGGGTCCTAACACCGCACCGCCCCGCAGATACACGCTGTGTCCGGCTTCCGCGCCCTCGCCTAGCCACACCGGTCCCTCGAGATAAGCGTGCGGGCCGACCTTGGCACCTTCAGCGACGAAGACTGCGCCCTCCAAGACCGCCGACGGGTGCACCTCGCCGCGCACGTCACGCTGCACGTTTTGCAAAAATATGTCAAGCCGCGCCAAGACCTCCCACGGATACTGGGTCTCTAAAAGCTCGCGGAGCGGCGGCGCGACGCGCTCTAAATCAAAAAGCTCGGCGGTTGTCAGCATGGTGGTAGTCTACCGCGCTACTAGCTCTAAGCTGGAAGGGCGCAAGGTACAATCGGGGCACACATTGGAGCAAGGTTTATGTTACATCTCATCGTCAACCCAGTCGCCGGACGCGGGCGCAGCTTGCGGCGGCTCAGGCGGGTGCGGAAGAGGCTCGAGCATCAGCGCGTCCCCTACCGCGTCCACCCAACCAGGGCTCCAGGTCACGCCGCGCAAATCGCCGCGTCTCTTCCTCGAGACGCCACCCTCCTCGTCTTGGGCGGCGACGGTACGCTTCACGAGGTCGCCTCGGCGTGTGTTCACACTGAGCGCACCATAGGCGTCGTGCCGGGGGGCTCCGGGGACGACTTTGCGGTGGCGCTAGGCGTCGAGCGCCGTTCGCCCCGAAATGCTCTAGCCCACGCCCTCTCAGAAAACGTCATCCACGTGGACACCGCCACGGTCAACGGCGCACCCTTTATCAATTCGCTCGGTACGGGGTTCGACGCGGAGGTCGCGCACACCTTTGGGCGTGCGCCCAAAGTTTTAAGAGAACGCGCCGCTTACCTCTATGCCGTCGCGGTGACACTGCGCACTCTGCGGCGCAAACACGTAGAGGTCACGGTGGACGGTGCGCCCTTCTACCGTGGACCCGCCCTGCTTGCCTCGGTTCAAAACGGCCCTCGCACGGGCGGCAGCTTCGTGTTTGCCCCCACCGCCAGCCTCACGGACGGCCTGCTCAACGTCGTCGTGGCGGGGCGCATCGGGGCCAAGGACGTGCTTCGTCTCTTGCCCAAAGTGCTGCGGGGTGAGCGGTTGCGTCATCCTGAAGTGTATGAGGCGGTAGGCAAGCGTATCACCATTCATTGGGAAGAGGTGACGCCAGCACATGTGGAAGGGCAACTTTTAGAGGTGCAGAAGCGGTTCGAGGTTGAAGTTGTGCCGCGTTCGTTGCGGATGCTGTACGAGGGGTGACATTAGGAAGCGTCGGAGCAATGAAATAGCCCACAGAGCTCGAGGCTCTCGTGGGCTTATGTCCCCCCGGCGGAGCGGCGCGAGCGCCACCCTTATTAAAACAGATAATGACGGCTTAGAAGGGTAATTTACACAAGGATTAGCGTATCAACCGAAGAGGTACTTATGCGTCATGGGCGAGTTTAGACTTAGTAGGACGTTGCAGCAAGAAAAGCTGCTCTAAGAGGACGGTGCGCTGCCAGGGCTCGAGCCGCTCGTCATGCCGCACGATATAGCCGAGCTCACGCAGCCGCGTATCTAGGTCCTTCGTTGACGCTTCCGCCGACCCTAAAGATGGGTCCAAGCGCTCTAAAAGTTTGAAATACTCTCCGAAATGTGTCATCTCCACCCCCCAAGGCAGGTTAAAAACGTAGTTTAAGTAGGCTCATGAGAACGTCAAACACAGCGTTGAAGTGTCTGAAAAACTTCTTTAGTTATGTACAAGCTTCTGTTTACTTCTTAGTGTACACAAGTAGGAGCGGACCGCATAGATGCAGTTGTACTTACTGGCAGTGATGCTAAATACACTGTCAACTAAGTTTTGCGACACTGTTGTCACCCTGAGCTTGTCGAAGGGTCTCGTCTCGCAATCTCTGTCAGAGGAGAAGGCAAAGGCAGAGATTCTTCGACTCCGCTGCGCTCCGCTCAGAATGACATGCCTTATTCTTTAGTTGACGCTGTACTAAGTCTGATTAAGGGTAATTCTAACTCAGCCCGCTAAGCCGCGCTCGCGTGCCCACACTACGGCTTCTGCCCTGGTATGCACCCCGAGCTTTTCATACACGCGGGTCACGTAGTTGCGCACGGTTTGCTTGGCGATGCCCAGATCGTCTGAAATCGCCTCGTTGGAGTGGCCTTGCGCCACGCGCTCCAAGACTTGCCGCTCGCGCTTGGTCAGTTCAGTAACCATCGCGGGGTCGATCTCGCCCGCTTGGAGCTGCGCGAGCTTTTCGACCACCGAGCGGCTAAACCAGGCAGTGTCTTGCATGACCGTATTGATAGCGTGCATCAGCTCCTGCTCGCTCTGCTTGCGCTTGGTGATGTCGTAGAACATGTGGAGCATTCCATTGTCGCCGTTGAGCGCGATGACTTCGGTAGAGGACAAGATATTGCGCATCTCACCCTTTTTGGTGCGGATGTGCAGCTCGAGTTCACCGTACGCACCACTTTTGTCCTTAGCTCGCTCCATCGTAGTTTGGTCTTCCGGTGACGCCCACAGCCCTAGCTCCGCCGCCGTGCGTCCGAGGGCTTCGTTTTGGTCGTAACCCGTGAGCCGCTCAAAGGCACTGTTGACCTCTAAGAGCTGCTCATTGTCTAGCGAGGTGATAATCGCCGCGACGGGGCCGATGCGGAAGGCTTGGCGGAAGCGGAGTTGGCTGCGCTGCAGGGCGTCTTCCACCCTTTTGCGCTCAGAAATGTCGCGCAGCCCCCAACGAAAGGCCGCCGCCTCAGCGTCTTTGACCACAGCGACTTTGACCTCGACTGTGCGTTCGGATTCGTGTTCATGCGTCTTGTCTCGGTGTTTGAGGGGCACTTCCCAACGCTCGAGCGGTTCCCCCCGAGCAAGCTGCGAGAGCGTTTGGCGAAAGTCGCGCTGCGCTTCTTTGTGCAGGTAAACAGAGAGAGGTTTGCCGCGCAAATAGTCGCTCGGTACGCCCAAGAGCGCTTCAGCAGCCCGGTTCGCCTCGCGGATGACGCCTAATTCGTCGGTGACGAGGTAGCCGTCCGGGGCAAACTCAAAGAGTTCTTGGTAGCGCTGGCGTTCACGCTCCAAGCCCTCTTGCGCCGAAATAAGCACCTCGTTTTGCTGCGCCAGTTCCTCTTCGGCGACCTGAAGCTCCTCTAAGGTAGTCGAAAGTTCCTGATATACCTCTAAGTCGGAGGGTGCAGGGTCGTCCAGACGCTCTCGCAGAGTATTGATGTACCCTTGTAATTTATCAATACGCTCGGTGAAGCCGGTGGTCACGTCTTTCTCAGTGCTCCTCGTCCTGTTTACAGTACTGCTCGCCATGCTCTCCATTACACCCTCCCAAGCACGTCAACAACAGTTTCTCAAAAGAAAGTGTAGCGTTTTCTACGCTTCCGAACTACCGTCTTGCTCACGATTGGGCGTCTGAGACGCTTCTTGCTCATCTTTTGCCTCATCGACGCCCGCTTCAGTTTTGTGATGTCTGTCGTGCGCTTCGTGCAGCGTGTTCTCAAAGCTGTGGGCTTGGCTCTCGAGCCGATGAATCCCCTCTTCGGCGCGTTCGATGGTGGCCTCGAGCCGATGTGTGTTTTCCTCCACTTTGGCGGCCTCAGCCTTTAGCTTCTGTGCGAGTTGCTCTGTGCGTGCTGCTTCGGCCTCACCCTCTTCTTCACGCTTCTCTCTTTTCATTTCATCCCCTTCCCCCTCTTTACCCCTCATCCCCCACCTCTTCCATCAACAAAATCACCCCGCGCAGCGCGTTGTCGGGGCTGTCAAAGCTTGTGCAGGTCACGCGGCACTGAATCGTCCTGCCGCGCCGCGTGAGCGCCCCTAAGGTGCGCGTCTCCACCGCTGACTTGCCCTCCAAACATGCTCTCACTGGCGCTTTAAGCTGCTCGACATCCAGCCCGATATCGAGCGTGAAGAGCGAGTGACCCTCCACCTCATCGGCGCGTAGACCCCACAGGTCTTCGGCTCGAGCGTTCCAGACGTAGATGTTGAGCTGTTGGTCTAAAACGACGACCGCCGCTCTCAAACTCCCTAAGATGGATTCTAAAAAGCTGTTTAAGCGGTCCACCTCTTCCGTGCGGCGGCGCATCTCCTCGTTCATCGTTTCCAACTCTTCGTTAGTGGACTGCATCTCTTCGTTCATCGTTTCTAACTCTTCGTTGGTGCTCTGCATCTCTTCGTTGGTGGTCTCTAGCTCCTCGACGGTGGACTGCAACTCCTCATTGGTGGTTTCAAGCTCCTCATTGGTGGACTGAAGTTCTTCGTAAGCCGTTTCAAGCTCCCCGTTGGCGAGTTCTAAGCTATTTTGCAAGCGCTTATGTGAGGTCACATCGCGGAAGATGACGCTCGCACCGATGGCTTTGCTCCTGTTCCCACCATTGTACCCACTACTATTTCCACCGTTGCTGACCAAAGGCACAACCTTCACGTCCAGATGGAGCACCTCACCGCCGTAAGCGTGTTCGACGCTGCCCAAGTCGGTGGCGCTGCGCTCGCTCATCACCTTGTCGATGGGCGTGCGCAGTTCGGCAGGCTGATAGGAGAGCTTGAGGTCTTGAAACTGGCGGCCCAGGTCGTCTTCGGATAGCGCGAAGAGGGTGCGGGCGCGTTCGTTCACGAGGGAAAGGCGGCCCCGCGCGTCCACCACGAGTTGCGCCTCGGGCGAGCTGTTGAAACCGACCTCGCGCAGCCGCACCTCTTGCGCCATCCACCTGCCGCTGTCCTCGCTGCCCGCCTGCGACAAGATGAGCAGCTTGTCGCGCAGGCTGCCTTCCGACTTCGTGAAGATGCGGTGCTTGAGGCTCAGCGGTTTGAAAAGCTCGGAGCGCGAGAGCATCGTCTCGGCCTTGCCCAAAAAGAGCGCTCCGCCCTCCTTGAGCGCGAAGTGAAAGCGGGCCATGATGCGCGACTGCACCTCGCGGTTAAAGTACATCAGCGTGTTGCGGCAGACCAAGAGGTCGAGCTGTGAGATGGGCGCGTCGCTGACCAGATTGTGCCGCCCGAAGATGACAGCGCGGCGCAGGTCGCTGCGAAAGGTGTAGCGCCCCGAGTCGTATTCGAAGTAGCGCTCTAACAGCTCGGGCGCGATACCCTCGACCCTATCCGCACTATAAGACCCCAAGCGCGCCTTGACGAGTTCCTCCTCGTCGATGTCGGTGGCGTAAATCTTGACCTGCTTGCGAAAGGCGCTCTCCCCTAGCGCCTCCGCAAGCAAGATGGCGAGCGTGTACGCCTCCTCGCCCGTCGCGCAGCCCGCGCTCCAGGCGCGAATCGGCTCGCCTTGACGTTCAGCTAAGGGCGCGATGACCTGCGCGAGCGACTCCCAAGCGGCTTCGTCCCGGAAAAACGAGGTCACGTTGATTAAAACCGTATTGAAGAGCAGATCGAATTCTTCGGGGTGAACCTCCAAATAGTCGAGATAATCACTAAAGGTCGCCACATGGACGCTCTGCATCCGCCGCTGAATACGCCTTGTGAGTGACGTGCGCTTGTAGCCCGTGAAGTCGATGGCGCGTTTGACGTTTAAGTACTCGAGCAAATCCTCGAGCTGCGGGTCGGTCTCTGGTTCAAAAGAGGTGTCGCCACCCATTAGGCTCATGGGGTCTCCTCAGTCGTTTTAGCGGTATCCTTAGCGGCGTCTCTACTTGTATTTTCAGCGGAAGTCAGCTCGAGCAGCTTGCCCGCAATTTCCTCCAAAGGCAGCACGAAGTCCACCGCGCCCGTCTCGGCGGCGGTTCTGGGCATCCCGAAGTGCAAGGCGCTCGCCTCATCTTGGGCCAACACGACACCACCCGCACCCTTGACAGCTCGCACCCCGTCCGACCCGTCGCGCCCCGTCCCGGAGAGGACTACAGCGATGACGCTTGCGCCGTAAATCTCCGCCGCCGACTCGAAGAGCGCGTCCGCCGAGGGCCGCACGTACTCGACCTTGGCCGTGTGCGTCAAGCGGAGCGTGCCCTCTTCGGTGACGAGCACGTGAAAGTCCGGCGGCGCACAGTAGACCGTACCGGGCTGCAAGCGGTCGCCCCCTTCGACCTGCTTGACCTGCATAGCGGTAAAACGACCTAAAACCTGCGCCATCATGCTGCGGTAGTCGGGCGAGAGGTGCAGCACGGCGATAAGAGGTGCACCAAAATCGGCGGGCAGGTCGGCTAAGAGGGTCTCGAGCGCCGTGAGTCCACCCGCCGACGCTGCCACAACCACGAGGTGAGACGCTGAGGGGGAGGAAGTATGGCTCATCTCTACAGTATGACAGGTGAAGGGGGCGAAATGGGCGGGTGGCTCGAGATAACCCCACCATGTCACCCCGAGCCCAGTCGAGGGGTCTCGCCTTGCAATCTCTGATAGTGGAGAAGGCAAGGTCAGAGATTCTTCATCCTGTAAAGGGCTCAGAATAACATGACTTATTTTCTATTTGACGCTGTAACCAACCTTTCCTTTTCTAAACCTGAAACACCCCTACCTTGAGTTCCTCCATCTCCGCATTCTGCGCACAAACGTCCAGCGCTCTAATAAGGCGGTTCCTCGTCTCCAACGGCAAAATCACCTCATCCACCCAGAGCCGCGCCGCCGCGTAGCGAATGTCTAAGGCGCGTTCGTAGTCGCCGCGAATCTGCTCGTAGAGCTTGGCAATCTCTTCGTCGTCGGGCTCTTGGCCTGCACGTTTAAGCTGCGCCGCCTGAATGTCTAAAATCGTCTTCGCCGCCTGCTGACCGCCCATCACGCTGTATTTGGCGCTCGGCCACGCGAAGATAAAGCGCGGCGCGTACGCTTTGCCGCTCATGGCGTAGTGACCTGCGCCGTACGAGCCGCCTAAAATGACGCTGATACGCGGTACAACGCTGTTCGAGACCGCGTTAACCATCTTCGCGCCGCGCCGAATGATACCTTCATGCTCGCTCTCGCGCCCCACCATGAAGCCGTTCACGTCGTGCAAGAAGATAAGCGGAATCCCTGCTTGGTTGCAGTTGAGGATGAAGCGGGCCGCCTTGTCCGCCGCGTCGCCGTAGATGACGCCGCCGACTTGGAGCTTCCCCTTCGACTTCACAGCAGTCTTTTGATTCGCCACGATGCCGACTGCGTAGCCGCCGAGTCGCGCCGTGCCGCAGACAATCGTCTTGCCGAACTTCGCTTTGTACTCGTCGAACGTGGAGCCGTCTACCAGCCGCCCAATCACCTCGCGCACCTCGTACGGACGTTTCCCCCCTTCGGGTGGCACAACGCCCAAGAGGTCTTTTTCTTTGAGCTTAGGAGGGTGCACCTCTTCGCGACCTCTCGCCCAGGGCGCTAATTTTGCAGGCGCATAGGTTCCCGCTAAGCTGCGCAACCTCTTCAAAGCGCTCTTTCGTCGTCCGGCTCGTGATAGTCCACCGTCCCCGCAATTTCCGCGTGCATCGCCGCGCCGCCCAAGTCCTCGCTGCTGACCTCTTGCCCGATAGCCGCTTTCACGAGCGCTGGCCCCGCCAGATAGAGCCCCGAGCCCTCCGTCATAATGAGCGTGTCGCACATGACCGGCAAGTACGCACCGCCCGCCACGCAGTTGCCCATGATCGCCGCCATCTGCGGGATGCCCAAAGCGCTCATGCGGGCGTTGAGGTAAAAGACGCGCCCGAAGTCGTCCTGGTCGGGGAAAATCTCGTCTTGCATTGGCAAGTAGACGCCCGCCGAGTCCACGAGGTAAATCGTCGGTAGGTGATTCTCCAGGGCGATGGTCTGCGCCCGAATTACCTTTTTCGCCGTAATCGGAAAGAACGCGCCCGCCTTGACCGTCGCGTCATTCGCCACAATCAACCAGTCACGCCCCGCCACCTTACCGATGCCCGTGATCGTCCCGCCCGCAGGCGCACCGCCGACCTCTTCATACAATCCGTCGCCCGCAAAGGTCATCAGTTCGTCAAAAGGGGTGTCTTTGTCGATCAACTTGGCGACGCGCTCCCTCGCCGTCAGCCGGTTCTTGCTGTGCTGGCGCTTGATGGCTTTTTCCCCGCCCCCTTTGGCGACGCGCTCGCGTTCTTTCTCTAACGTCTCGGCGTGCTCCGCCCAAGACTTTTTCTGTGCGTGAAAGGGGTCGTTGCGGCGCTCCTCTAGGGAGAGGTTGGTCTCGAGCTTATCCACGCTGGCCTCTTAATGATGTGTCATTCTGAATGAAACGAAGTGAAGTCCCCTTCCGGGGATGAACGATGAAGAATCTCTGCCCTTGCCGATTCCTCTGTGAGAGATTGCAAGGCGAGACCCCTCGGCTGCGCTCGGGGTGACACACCACCGCTGCTGTCATTCTGAACGTAGCGAAGCCCTTTACAGGATAGACTCCGTGAAAGAATCTCTGCCCTTGCTGACTCCTCTTGCTGAGAGTGGAAGTTATGAAGTTTTGGCAGTAGCCAAACGAGACCCTTCGCAGCCTGCCCTGAGGAATTCGAACGGGCTCAGGGTGACAAAACGTTCTTCCTGTCTGTAAATACTTCACATTCAAAACTTGTCCAACATGCCAAAAAACCCGTCTATCCGTCACTTTTTGCCTCCATTTTATGCCTAAGTGTACGCCAACACCTGTGGATAAGTCCGCCTAAAGCTGTGGATAACTATGGCGCTTGACAAAAGGGTGACATATCTGTTAGGCGATTGTAAATTCTTCACAAAACTAGAAAATGCGTCACAGACAGCGTTTCTGCGTTCTGAGAGCGAGTTTTTGCGTGTGCATGGGGCTTTATGCGTTATCCACAGGCTGTGGCTAACCTGTGGATAACTGTGGATAACCCTGTTCATAACCGAGTACGCTTGCGGCTTCCCGCGCTCCGCGTACAAAATCTTGTATCTTGCCTTTTTCCTTGATACCGGGTTGCACCTCCACCCCTGACGCGACATCCACCGCGTAAGGGTTGAGCGTACGCGCCGCCGCCGCCACGTTTTCGGGCGTCAAGCCGCCCGCTAAGATGAAGCGCGGCAGTCCTCTCAGGCTTTTCGCTTGCGACCAGTCGAACCGCTCCCCGCTCCCCGGTTTGAGCCCGTCGATTAAAAACGCATCCGCTGGAAACTCCTGCAACCTCTCTACATCAAGTCCCGCGTGAAACGAAACCGCTCGGATGACCTGGATGTAGGGGCGAAGTTCAGCCGCGTACTCGGCGCTCTCTTGTCCGTGAAGTTGCACCGCGCTCAGCTTCAAAGTTTGCGCCGTGCTAAAAACCTCTTTTAGAGGAGCGTTGACGAAGACGCCGACCCTATTCATAAACGGACCCAACGCCCCGCTAATCTCGGCGGCTTGCTCCAGCGTCACACGGCGCTTAGACCGCTCCGCAAAAATGAGTCCGATGGCGTCCGCGCTCGCCGCTTCCGCTGCCAGGGCGTCCTCAACTCTAGTGATGCCACAAATCTTAATGCGCATGGATTCAGTATAGCTTTAGAATGAGGTGTGGTCTTGCATGTCTGTCAGCGTGAAGCGTGGGCTCGAGCCTTAGCCGAAGGTGTCTACAAAGCGGATACGCTCACGAAAGACGGTTTCATTCACCTCTCCTATCCGCAGCAAGTCGTCAGCGTCGCGAACGTTCTCTACCAGCACCAAAAAGATTTGCTTCTTCTCTGCATCGACTCTAAACAAGTTCAAGCAGAGATAAAAGAGGAACGCTTAGGTACACAAGAACCTTTTCCGCACCTCTACGGACCTCTTAATCTGGAGGCGGTGGTGGGGGTGCTCGAGTTTCCTTGCAATCAAGCAGGGACGTTTGCTTTGCCTGATGACCTCTCAGAATTCGTATAATACGCTGCCAGCGAGCCACTGAACTATCAGCAAGCATGTCATTCTGAGCCCTACAGCGAGCTATAGAGCCTGTCCTGAGCTTGTCGAAGGAATAGACTCCACAAAGTGGAGTCGAAGAATCTCTGCATTCGCCTTCTCCTTCCACAGAGATTGGAGGACGAGACCCTTCGGCAAGCTCAGGGTGACATAACAAAGTACAATGCTGACAGTACAATTAGGCGTTTGCAGGACTAAGACGTCATCTGGGAGCGTTAATTGAAGGATGATACCCCTCTAAAACCGCTGCACAATCTCCACCTCAACCTCATACGCCTTTGCAAAGAGCTTGCTGCGCATGTTCGCCTCTTGCACCTCAATCGCGACATCCGTATCAGAAAGCGCCTCGATCTGCACGTACCCCTTCCCGATGTGACACTTGACCTCGTTCACATTCTGCGCTTTGCTGCGCTCCAAGTATTCCGCTAAGCGGAGCAGCGCCGCGAGTTTGGCGAGGCGCGCCATGTCGTCCTCTTGCAAGAGGTCATCTAAGCCTTCATCTTCGGGCGTGTCGTCGTCGCGGTGGTAGCGCACCAGCAGAGCGATGAGCGCTTGCTCGCGTTGGCTAAAGCCCGGCAAGGCGCGGTTCATAAGGAGATATAAGCCGTGCTCTTCGTGGTCGTCGTACGCAACCGCCATGCCGATATCGTGCAGCCGCGCCCCCGCCGCCAAGAGGTCGCGCTCAAAGTCGCCGTAGCCGTGCAGCTCGCCGAGTTGGTCGAAGAGGCTTAAAGAGAGTGTCTGAACGTGGTCGTTATGTGGTTCGTTGTCGTAGTAGAGCCGCTCTAAATTGCGCGCGCTGAAGTCGCGGAGTTCTTCAGCGCTCTCGAAGAGGGGCGGGTCTCTGTCCAACAAGTAGCCGTAGAAGAGCCCTTCACGCAAGCCCTGGTCACAGATAACATAGCTGGACGCGCCCGTAATCTTGAGCACCTCTAAAGCTGTCACCGCGCCCGCCGTGATGATGTCCGCGCGGTCTGACTTGAGCCCGGAAACGTCGTCGCGGATGTCTTCAACCTTCATATCTAAGAGGTCTTCAGTGATGTCTTCCAAGTCGTCTTTACTTAAAACGTAGTGATGGACGAGGTCGCCGGAGTGGTCGTCGCGGTCTATCTGAATTTTGGCGAGGTTGCGGAGCGTGCCGCCCATGCCGATGAGGGGAACCTCTTCGGCGCAGCCCTCAAAGTTACCCAGCAGCTCCCGAACATGGCTCACGAGCGCCTTGACCTCTTTCTTTTTGGGTGGGTCGGAGGTCAGAAACTGCTCGGTCATGCGCAGTGCGCCGATGGTGTAGGAGTTCGCTTGGGTCATCTGCCGCTTTTCTAGCTTGCTGAATTCGGCGCTGCCCCCGCCGATGTCGAAGAGGTAAGCGTCGTCAAAAGGGAGGCTGTTCGCGGCAGCGACGGCTTCGTAGTACGCTTCTTCCTCGTCGGACAAGATGCGCGGCTCGAGATCGGTGCGGCTTCTGACCTCATCTAAAAAGCTCTCGCCGTTCGTCGCCTCGCGCACGGCGCTCGTAGCAGTGATGCAGACCTCTTCCACGCCCGACGCCTTGCAGTATGCATCGAAGGTAGTGAGCGCCCGCATCGCCCGCTCTGCGGCGTCCACGCGCAGCACGTCAGCCTTGCCCATACCTTCAGCTAAGCGCACCACTTGACGGAGTTCGTCGATTTCACGGTAGGAGTGACCGGGTCGGTACTCGAAGAGCACCAACTTGCTCGTGTTCGAGCCCAGGTCGATAATCGCCACGCGCTTCATCTCAGAATTCTGGGACTTCTCCGACTTGTTCTTCTTAGTTTTACTCACTGTTGTAGTATGTCATAATTGTGCGCCGCACCCTTCAAAACACCGCTTTGAGGTGTTCCAGACGATGTTCTGCTTTTGTGCCTACAAGCAGCACCGCGTCGAAACGCAGGGGAAGGTCGTCGCGTTCATACGTTTGGATGAGGTAATGAAGCGCCGTGTGACGCAACTTAGCAATTTTTGCTGGTGTGATAGCGTCGGCGGGTGTGCCGTACATCGTGTCACGCCGCTGCTTGACCTCAACAAAGACAAGCATCTCACCCTCTTGCACGATGAGGTCAACCTCGCCCCGGCGACAGGTGTAATTGGTCTCCAAGACCTCGTACCCTTGACCTTTCAAGTAGTGCCGCGCTACCTCTTCCGCCCAATGTCTCGCCACATTAAATTAGCGGTGTACCACGTTTTGTGGGTGGTGTCGCGCGAAAACTGGAAGAAAGGGAAGTCAGCTTCTGTGGGCACACAAAACGAGACACCTTAAAATTAGGCTGGCTCAATATTGAGCCGCTCCGCGTCCGCCCAAAGACCTTCTAGGTCGTAGAACTCTCGAGCTTCTGGGCTCATCACGTGCACCACGATGTAGCCGTAGTCCATCAAGACCCAGCGCCCGGAGGGTCCCTCAATCGCTTTAGGCATCGTGCCCGCCGCTTTAAGCTCCTCTTTAACACCGTCTTCCATCGCTTTGAGTTGCAAGCCCGACTCGCCCGACGCGACGATGAAGTAGTCGAGCGTTTCCGAGGCGGTGCTAAGGTCCATCACGGTGATGTCTTGGGCGCGTTTGTCGTCCAGCGCGTTGACGATGAGTTGAACCTCGCGGGGGACTTCGGTGTTAGCTTGTTCTGGGTTGGCTTGTTTCGAGTTTGTCTGTTCCATGCTGGCTTGTGGGGTTACTTGTTCGGTGTCTATCTTAACTGCCTCCTTTTGACTTTGCCTCTTTGCTTGACTTATTTCGTGCTCGAGCTAATTCTGCGCCTGAGCCAAGGTCGTATAGAAAAACGCCTGCGCGTCCTGACCTAAAATAACCTCTATATCCGCGTCAATACTACTATTAAAACGGTCAATCTGCTGTACGCCCAGCCCTAAGAGGTCAGCGTAGTAGTTGGCGGCGCTGAGCCTGTCTCCAGTGGTAATAATCTGCGATGAGGCCACAGGTACAGGTGAGGCTTCTTCCACACTGAGCCGCTCCGCCGGTATCCCCATCTCCACTAGGATACGCTTCGCTTCATCTGCCAACGCAGGCACACCGCTACGGTTGGAGATAAGCACGCTCGCCTGAGGCGTTTCAGTTAACGCTCTCGCTTCACCGCCGAAAAGTTCGGCTAAGAAGGTCTCCGTGAGCCGCCGATTGGTCTCGACGTAGCGCCCGCTACCCTCGACGTCGTTCGTCCACAACGTTGCCGCATTAATCTCCAGGTTAGCTAGACGAGGGACGAGCTGCGAGACCAGCGCGGGGCTGACGTTAGTGTCTACTTCCTCGAGGTAGGTATTGACGAGTTTAGGCAACGTGCCTACCGCCCGCACATGTTGCTCTTTGAGTTTGGCGAGCATCGCCCGCGCCAACGTCTTCACGTTGTCAATCCGGTCAATGTCGCCGCGCAAGGTCTGGCGGTAGCGGATAAAGCCCGCCGCCTCTTCGCCGCTCAGGTGCTGGAAGCCCGGCTGCAGGTCGATCTTGAGCCCGCCCGCCTGGTCCTCCCAATACATCCGGTAGGGCACGTCCAGGTCAACGCCGCCGATGGCGTCTACGAGCCTTTCGAAGATGCCTATATTAATGACCGCGTAGTAATCCACGGGCACGCCCAAAAGCTCCGCCACCGCGCGGCGCACGTGTTCGGCGCGGTTCATGCCGCCATAAATCTCAGGACCGTAAGTGTAGATTTCGTTGATGCCGATATCAAATTGAGGCAGCAAGAGGTCTCTGGGAACGTTCACCATGTAGACGTCGTTGCCGACGATGTTCACGTAAATGATCGTATCTGTGCGAAAGCCGAGTTCGGCCTCGGTCGTATACGAGCGCCTCAATTCGCCATCTTTCCACACCATCGGACCCGCCGGTTGATAGTTGTAGTCACGGCCCGCCACCACAAAGCTCGCCTGAAACGCTTCACCTTCTGGGTTGACGAGATTCGCTTGCTCGTCGCTCAGCACGGTGCGCTGCACGTCTTGAGTAAGCCAAAAGCCCACAATGCCCCCGAGTCCAATCAGAAGCCCGACGACCTGAACGAAACGGCTGAAGTTCCGCACGCTACTCGACATTATTCTTTTGGGTCCTTTTGAGTTTCCTTCAATTTACTGAACTGCCCCACATATCTCCTTGTAAACCTTCATCGTCGCCGGGTGAACCGCCTTGCCCTTAGAGCGCAGGTAATTTACCTTGGAATTCACCGCTCTTTGGTAGGCCCGAAAGAGGTTGTGCATGGCCAACTCGCGGATGTCGGCGTTGACGCCGCGCCCTGGCTCGGACACGTCGGCGATGTAGACCGCCATGCCGATGCGGTTATCGTGCGAGACGCCAAACACGTGCCCTTCGACGGAGTCTAAGACGCGCTCGTCATTGACGCCCCAACCCTCGATGATGCGCCTCCCGGCGCGTCCATGCACGGCTAAGGGATGCTTTTTCTCCAACTCCGTTTCGGGCGGCGCGAGTTCGAACATCTTTTCGGGGGGTAAGTCCCTAGCGGCGTCGTGCAGCATCGCCGCTAGACTCACAGCTCGGAGTTCGTCGTCCGTAAAATTGTTGGCCCTAGCGATAGTCTCGGCGAGGATGGCGACGCGCACGATATGTTCAAAGCGCTCCGCGCTGACCATCTCCTTGACGCGCACGCAGTAGGGTTGCACGCTAGTTCTGGTGCAGGGGCTGTTCATGGTAAAGAGGGTTTTTTGCAAGGTAGCTCTCCACAGGTTCGGGGACAAGGTAGCGAACGCTCTCTCGCTGGGCTAAGCGGCGGCGGATATCGGTGCTCGAGACCTCCCACAGCGGCGTGTCTAAAATATGGACTCTCTCCTTAAAATACGGTTCAATCTCTTCAAGCGTATAGTTAGGGCGACCTAGCGCTACCATTGATACGGACGAGACAAGCTCGCGGGCGCGGTGCCAACTGGCAATCTCAGCATAGGCGTCTACACCCGTAAGGAAGAAAAGCTCACCCTCCGGTATTCGGGCGCGAATTTCGGCCACCGTATCAAAAGTGTAGGACGCACCTGAACGTTCAATCTCTACGCGGCTTACAAAAAATCGCGGATGTGTATTCGTCGCGAGCAGGAGCATTTCAAAGCGCTTCTCGGCGTCAGCAGCGGCGTCTTTATGGGGTGGCGTCTTGGCGGGGATGAACCACAGCTCGTCGAGCTTCAAGGTTTCGAGCGCATACTGCGCCACCATAAGATGACCCATATGCACCGGGTCGAAACGTCCACCGAAGAGCCCGAGCCTCACTGTGCCAACCTCACCGCGCCAACCTCACTGTGTAAACCTCACCGTAAGTCTCATCGTGAGAGTCTACCTCCAAGGAAGGGGCGTGAACGTACAAGTATCACAGTACTTAGCTTACCTCGTTTTGTACCTCTGTAGCCCTGGATTTATCCTCGTCAAAGTACTCAAACACCGCCTCGCCAATCGCTACGTCGTCCCCGTCTTGTGCGCCCGCTTTTTTAAGCAATTTATTGACGCCTAAAGAGGCGAAGTGATGCTGCAAATAGGCGACAGCCTCGGGGTTCGTCGGGCTAAAACGCGAGATGACCGCCTCGATTTCAGAGCCCGTGACGCGCCAAAAGCCGTCCTCTTGTACAACGCGCACGGGGTCCACCACAACGCGTTTGGGTGACGCGCTTAGCGGGGTAATGTCGGAGCGCTGCGGCAACAGTTCGAAAAGACTTTGGCGCAACGTATCCAAACCGTGCGCCTCGAGCGCCGACACCGCCAATACAGGCATACCAAAGCGCGTTAAGGTGCCGACAATTTCCGCCACCTCGTCCTCACTGGCGAGGTCTGTCTTGTTGAGGACGATGACGGCGGGCAAATCCAAAAGGAGCGGATCGAACTCGCGCAACTCCCGCCTCAACGCCTCTAAATTTTCGGCGGGCGACTCGGCGATGTCCAAGACAAACGCGAGCAAGCGCGTCCTCGAGATATGTCGCAAGAACTCGAAACCCAAGCCTTTACCTTTATGGGCATCTTCGATGATGCCGGGGATATCTGCCAAGGTGAAGCGTTCGTGCTCCCCCTCACGCTCGACGATGCCCAAGTTCGGGCTGAGCGTCGTGAAGGGATAGGAGGCGATCTGCGGTTTGGCGTTCGACAAGGCCGCCAAGAGGCTCGACTTGCCCGCGTTTGGGTAGCCGACCAAGCCGATGTCAGCGATGGTGCGCAGCTCGAGCCGCACCTTGCGCTTCTCCCCCTTCGTTCCAAACTCCGCGAAGCGCGGCGCTTGCCGCCGTGACGACGCAAACGAAGTATTGCCCCGTCCGCCGAGTCCACCTTGCGCTACGAGCGCCCGCTGCCCGACTTCTAAGAGGTCAGCGAGCACGTCGCCCGTCTCTAAGTCGGTGGCTAACGTGCCGACGGGAACGTGCAGGGTCACATCTTCACCCTTCGCGCCCGCCCGGTTGCGCCCTTCGCCTTGTCCGCCTGTTTGCGCTTTGTAGAGCCGCTGCCCGACCATACGTTCTAAAGAGGAGATGTCGTCCACGGCCTCTAAGTACACGCTCCCGCCGTTCCCGCCGTGCCCACCGTCCGGCCCGCCTTTGGGTACATATTTGAGGCGCAAGAACGACATGCCGCCGTCGCCGCCTTTGCCACCTTGAACTGTGATGTCGAGAACGTCTCGTAATGCCATGTGTAACCTCTTGTATCTACTACTTAATACAGCGTCAATTAAGTTCTGCAACGCTGTTGTCACCCCGAGCCCTTTGCAGGATAGACTCCGTGCAACGTAGTCGAGGGGTCTCGTTTTTCAATCTCCCATAGTTGAGAAGGCAAAGTCAGAGATTCTTCGACTTCACTTCGTAGAGTCTATCCTATAGCTCGCTATAGGGCTCAGAATAACATGTTCATTTTTTGTTTGACGCTGTAAAACCGGACAAGTAGAAAAAAGACGCGAGGTTAGCCCTCACGCCCTCTCTCTTCAAACACTTTCTTAATCTGCTGCAAGCGCAGGTGAGTCCTGATTCTCGATGCTGATGAAACGTCCTTTGGAGCCTTTGTTATGAAACTTCACCACGCCGTCACGCATGGCGAAAAGTGTGAAATCGTTGCCCTGACCGACATTCTTGCCGGGCTTAAACTTGGTGCCGCGCTGCCGCACCAAGATGTTACCCGCGAGGACAGCCTGACCCTCAAAGCGCTTGACGCCCAAACGCTTCGACTGGCTGTCGCGCCCGTTCTTAGAGCTTCCTACGCCCTTCTTGTGTGCCATTTTATCCTCCTGACGGACTTAGCCCGTGATCTCGCCTATGCGCACTTCAGTATAGGGCTGGCGGTGACCGTTCTTGCGGCGGTAGTTCGCCTTCGCCTTGAACTTATAGATATAGATTTTCTTGCCGCGTCCGTGCGAGATAACTTCGGCTTTGACGTTAGCGCCGTCCACTAAAGGCGCACCAACTTTGACCTCATTATTGCCGCCTAACATCATGACGGGAAGTTCGACGGTGTCGCCGGGATCGGCTTTCAGGGATTCGAGCTTCAACACGTCCCCTTCCGTCACGCGGTACTGTTTCCCGCCACTTTGAATAATTGCGAACATCTCTCAACCTCCAACCGCTCTGCTACATCGTTATGAGCAGTTCTTCTAAATATCAAACATAAGTTCTGCATACGCTCGCTTTCGCCGCTCAGAACTTGCCCGACTCAGCGGGCTATTTACAGTGCTCATTATGAATACTGAGCTTAAATAGCGCAGTACCAGCTTTTAGGAAACGTGCTACTCCAACGTTTTTACGAGTGAGCGCGTCAGTGACCAGCTCCGAATGGAGTGAAACAGACTTTGATACCTGCTATAAGATGGTGGAGCCGAGGGGATTCGAACCCCTGACCTTCTGAATGCCATTCAGACGCGCTCCCAACTGCGCCACGGCCCCACGCCGCTACTGGGCTATACGAGCTAGCTGTACAAGAGGTATAAGCCGAGCAGCAACGGTTAGTTTAGCGCCTTTCGTCCGCCTGTGTCAAGCGGATGAGCAGCAAAACGCTCAGGAACTTCTCTGCGCGTCCCGAGCTGCTCTCGCCGCCGCGCGGTCCTCTTCTTGGCGACCTATGTCCGTCTTGAGACGCGCCGCTTTACCGCGCAAGTCGCGCAGGTAGTAGAGCTTGGCGCGGCGGGTACGGCCCCGGCGCACGATGTCAACGGTGTCGATCAGCGGCGAGTGAAGCGGAAAGACGCGCTCGACCCCTTCGCCGAAGCTCACCTTGCGCACCGTAAAGGAGGCTCGCGCACCCTTCTTGCCGTTTTGACGCGCGATGACGACGCCCTCAAAAGCTTGAACGCGGGTACGGTTGCCTTCTGAGACTTTATAGTTAACGCGCACGGTGTCGCCCGTGTCGAATTCGGGGATGTCGTCACGCAGATAAGGCTGCTCGATGGAGCGCAGAATCGCGCCTTTATTGTATTTCATGGTTTCCTCCTGTTATTGAGTTCTATAGGATGGGTGCCTGGTCAGATAGTTTGGCTTGGACTGATAGATATGAAGTCGGGCGTTGAACAAAAATATGGCACAAAAAGACGCCGGCGCAACCTTGTAATACTAGCGCGTTACGCTTTTGTATTGCAAGTGCTTGGATACATAAAGATTGAACGAAAAATCGGTTGAGTGGGACTCGAGCTGACTTAGACACCGCCCGATGTCATTCTGAACCCGTTCGACAGGCTCAGAGCCTGCCCTGAGGTACTCGAAGGGGCAGACTGTGAAGAATCTCTGACCTTGCTGACTCCTCTAGCTGAGAAGCGAAAGTTGCGAAGTTTTGGCAGTAGCCAACTGTAAAGTTTTAGCGTAGCCAATTACGAAGTTTTGGCATAGCCAAACGAAACCCTTCGCCTATGGCTCAGGGTGACAAACATGCCGTAAAACTTAATCAACAGTGTAGTAGACCTCTTGCGAAAGTGGGAGGCGGACGAATGTCCGGCTTCCGCTTTTGCCGAGTGGAACGAGTATGAGTAGTGTACGAAGTTCTGCGAAGCAACGCCCTCAGCAGATGAAGCAGTACTTTTGCAAGAGGTCTAGTGAGTAGAAACAGCGACGGGTTCCGGTGAGTAACGCAGGGGTGCGAATACTTTTTGTAGTGGCTTCATCCAGAATCCGTGCCACTCGACTGTTTCGCTCGCAACCTCTTCCGTAGATTCTCGCCGTTTTTAGAGGTAGGCTAAAGAATATATGAGGTCCGTTTGCTAAGCTCGAGCCGGAGGATGAGGGATCAACGATGAAATCAGTTACAGAACCAACTAACCAGCCAGCCGAAAAAACGCTCCACGCCCTACAAGCCCAGCTCGCCGTGCTCGAGGACTTGTCTCAGGCGCAGAGCCTACTCTCGTGGGATCAAAACACGTACATGCCGGACGGGGCCGCCGCCGCTAGAGGTCAGCAGATGGCGACCTTGAGCAAGCTCAGCCATGAGCGGCTCATAGACCCGCGGCTAGACGAGCTGCTGAGCACGCTAGAAACGGCTGACTTCGCGGACGAAAGCGATGAGGCGGCGCTCTTAGAGGTGACGCGGCGCAGCGTCGATAAGGCGACTAAGCTGCCTAGCGACTTCGTCGAGGACTTCACCAAAGCGCGTTCGGCGGGGCAACAGGCTTGGATCAAGGCGCGCTCAGATTCGGACTTCGCGCAGTTCGCGCCGCACCTAGAGACCATCCTGGACTTCACCCGGCGGCAAGCCGATTATCTAGGCTATGATGAGCACCCTTACGACGCGCTTCACGACCTCTACGAGCGGGGCTCGAATACCGCCAAAGTCAAAGCGGTCTTCGCCGAACTCCGTGACGCCACCGTGCCACTCGTTAAAGACGTTGTGGAAAAAGGCCGCGAGGTCAGCGACGCGAGCGTGCGTCAAGCCTTTGACGAAGCGTCACAAGAACGCTTTGGCAAAGAGGTGGTTAAAAGTTTTGGCTACAACTTTGAGCGAGGCCGCCTAGACCGCACGGTGCACCCGTTTGCGACGGGCATCAGTAAGTACGACGTGCGCATCACCACGCGCTATCAAGGCAATTTTCTCAACCCCGCGCTCTTCGGCACGATGCACGAGGCGGGTCACGCGATGTACGAGCAGGGTGTCGCGGATAAATACTACCGCTCGCCCTTAGGCAACACGGTGAGTTTGGGCATCCACGAGTCGCAGTCGCGCTTGTGGGAGAACCTGGTAGGACGCTCCTACGGCTTTTGGGAAAATAAGTATCCGCGCTTGCAAGAGGTCTTTCCGGCGCAGTTCGCTGAGGTCTCATTGGACGAGTTTTACGCGGCGATCAATAAACTCGAGCCCAGCTTAATCCGCGTCGAGGCGGACGAAGTGACCTATAACTTGCACGTGCTGGTGCGCTTCGAGTTGGAGTTAGCGATGTTGGAGAGCTCACTACAGGTTCAAGACGTGCCCGAAGCCTGGAACGCGAAGTATCAGGAGTATTTAGGGCTCACCCCACCCGATGACGCGCAAGGCTGCTTACAAGATATTCACTGGTCGTTCGGCGCAATTGGCTACTTTCCGACCTATACGCTCGGCAACATCATGAGCGTGCAGCTTTTCGAAGCGGCGAAGCGGGCACATCCAGAGTTGGAAAAAGAGATTCAGCAGGGAGAGTTCGCCACGCTCTTAGGCTGGCTGCGCGAAAACGTCCATCAACACGGCTCCAAGTACGAGCCCAGCGACCTCTTGAAGCGGGCCACGGGCAGCGAGCTTGACGCGAAGCCTTATATAGATTATCTCAATACGAAGTTCCGTTCGCTCTATGAGGTTTAGAGCAGTTGCGCTGTAAGAGTATGATTTTACCGCTATTTCCTACAGCGTGACTGAAGCTCTATATATGCACTCATTTGTCAGGTATGTGAACGTTAAAAGCGTACTGACGTATAATTGCTCTATGGATAGAAACTACAAAGTGCCTATGCCTCGCCCTATAACTGAAGTCACGAAAGAGGCGACATTCATCAAATATTTCGAAGAATTGCAAAAATACTATTTGAACCTTCGAGCACATGCACAAGCGGAAGGTAAAGAAGTTATCATGCTTGTGCATGGTCAGAACAGTTTAGAAATAACCGTAAGCAGCATCTCTCGAAATGATTCATACGGTATGGTTGTTCGCGGTGTAGATTCGAAGCGGAACGAAGTACACTTGTTTGCTCACTACACGCAGATTCAAGTTGTGTTCAAAGTTTTGTCTAGCCAAGTTAGTAAAGAAGCTCGGCAAGTGGATTTCAATTAGAGGCTAAAGTTAGCGTAAAAATGCAAGGCGGCTTGCGCTGCATTTAGCTCTGTAGAGCGTAGAATCGGATGCAATGACTAGGGCCGCTCAGAAGAAAACAGTAGGCGCTCAGCGCATCGCCCCTTTCGGCGAGACCGTCTTCGCTAAGTACACGCGGCTCGCTCAAGACCACAGCGCCATCAATTTAGGACAAGGTTTCCCCGACTTCGACCCACCGGACTTTGCACTGGAGGCGCTTCGGGCGAGCGCAAGCGCCTATCAGCAGTACCCACCGCTGCCGGGAATGCCTGTTCTCGCTGAGGCTGTCGCTGACAAGATGACGGCGCGGCTAGGCCGAGAGGTCATCCCCGTTCGAAACGTACAGATCACGGTAGGCGCAACCGAAGCTCTTTACGCCGCGATGCAAGCGCTCATTGACCCCGGCGATGAGGTCATCCTCCTGGAGCCTTTTTACGACGCCTACCCCGCCGACGTGTTGATGGCGGGTGGCGTGCCCAAATACGTGCCGCTGCACCCGCAAAAGGGTGGCGCGTGGGTGCTCGAGTTAGACGAACTTAAAAAGGCGTTCTCCCCCAAAACCAAAGCTATCTTGCTCAATACCCCGCACAACCCGACAGGTAAAGTCTTTAGCCCAGACGAACTCGACGCCATCGTCAAGCTCGCCTATGAGCACGGCGCAGTGATTCTCAGCGATGAGGTCTACGAGCACATCACCTTTGCGCCGCACGTGTCTATCGCCAGCAGACCCGGCGGCTGGGAGCGCACGCTCACGGTCTCGTCCATTGGCAAGACCTTTTCGATCACGGGTTGGAAGGTCGGTTGGGCAACGGGGCCAGAGCCCCTCATTCACGCCCTGCGCATGGCGCACCAGTGGATACCCTTTACCGTGGCGACGCCTCTACAAATCGCCTCGGCGGAGATTTTGCGGCGGGCGGATGAAGCGTATTACGAGGGTTTGGAGGGGCTCTACCGCAGCAAACGCGACCTGCTCGTGGACGCCCTGAACGAAACGCCGTTCGTACCTCTCACCCCGCAGGGCGGCTATTTTGTCATGGCAGACAGTTCCGCGCTGCCCTACAAAGATGATGTGGCGCTCTGCGAAAACCTGCCTAAAGACGTGGGCGTCGGCGCGATTCCGCCGAGCGCGTTCTATTCGCCAGCGCACAAACATTTGGCGAAACACCTGGTGCGCTTCGCGTTTTGCAAGTCGGATGAGGCCATCTCCAAGGCGGGGCAAAGACTAAAGAACCTTTAAGCTGCACTATGACAGACGTAGACATCACCTTTATCGTCGGTTTGACGGGCGTCGGTAAGAGCACGACGTTGGCGCTATTGCAGCGTTCGGCTTTGACCCTCTTGCCTAACCGCCGCGAGCTTGCCGACACCATCATCATCCCTGAGATGCAGCGGCGAAGGGGCGAGCCGCAGCGAGAGGCGACGGATAGGTTAGAGCGCTTCGAGCTGACCAAAGGGTATAGACAGCAGCATCCCGGCGGCGTGGTTCACGCGCTAAAGCAATACCTCAACCAAACCGCTTTCCAAGGACCTCTCCTCTTCGACAACGTGCGCGGCGTAGACGAGGTAAAAAGTGCCGCCGACACCTTTATAAAGTCGCGCTTTATCTTTTTGGATGCGCCCAATATCGTTCGCCTCAAGAGGCTTATTGGACGCGCTGATATATTCGACCAAGTATCGGCAACGCGCCTTGAAAATACCTCTTTCGCCGAAAAACTCTCCATGATTCGCGGTGCAAGCAAGGTTTTTGACCTCTACGACGTGGGGCGATTGGAAGCCAACGCAGGCATAGACGACCAAGCCCTCCTTGACGCGGTGCAAATTATCGTGGCGGAGCAGCAAAATTATGACTCGAGCGCGGCTTTAGCCTACCTTCGCACATTAGATGACTCGAGACTTCTTCACCTCGACACGAGCAAGCTATCTATAGAAGAGGTCGCGGCGAGGATCGAGCCGTGGCTGTAATCACTCAAATTGAGACGCAACCTTTTCGCCTGCCGATGCGTGGCAAATTGCGTTGGGGCAAGGGGAGCACCTTGAGTGGGTTGGAGCATGTTCTCCTCAAAGTTCGTGCTGGTAAGGGCGCAGATGAAGTCACGGGGATGGCTGAGGTTCCGGTTCGTCCGACAATCTATGGGGAAACGGTCTCGAGTGTGGAGGGAATCGTGGCGTGGTTGAGACCTCACCTCGTCGGGCTTCCCTTAGAAGATGAAGAAGCGGTTTGGAATGCGCTACACTTGACTGCGAATAACCACACAGCGAGAGGCGCACTCGACATCGCTATCCACGACGCACGGGCGAAAGCGAGAGGTCAGACGCTTTTTGAAACGTGGCACGGACCCGGTGAACGCATCCGGGTCAGTTTTATTTTGGGAATTGCGAATATCGATAAGATGCTCGCTGAGGCGCGGTGGATTTTTGAGCAGGGCGTCAGCGTTTTTAAGGTCAAGATTGGGCGGGACAAGAGGTTAGACGAGCAGCTTATCCGCGCGCTCCAGAGTGAATTCGCAGATACGGACGCCGTTCTTTACGCCGACGCGAACGAAGGGTTGTCGCCTGATACGGTGGCTCGAGATTTGGAGCGGTTGGCAAACTTAGGTATCGCTTACGTCGAGGAACCGCTGAGCGTTGAGCTCATTAAAGAGCGAGTCGCCCTCCGCGCCGCGCAAATCCTTCCCATCATTGCGGATGACTCGTGCTTCACCTTGCGCGATTTGCGAAGAGAATTGGCGCTGGATACGTTCGATATTTTGAACATCAAACCTGCTAGAACGGGTTTCACGGAGTCACGAAAGATGTTGGCGCTAGCCAAAGAAGCGGGCAAAGGGGTCATGGTCGGTTCGCAGGCGAGCAGCGGCTTGGGCTCGCGGCACTGTGCGCTCTTCGCGAGTCAAGCGGGCGTTGATTTTCCGAGCGAGCTGAGTTTTCCGCTGAAGCTAGAAGAGGATGTGGTGGAGGAGAGGTTGAGGTATGAGGAGGGGTGGTTGGGAGTGCCGGGATTGGAAAGCTTTACCCTCCGCCCCGAATACCGCTAAACCTCCTCTACTCATGAGGCAAATGTAGGGACAGGTTTGAAATCCGCCCTACGCCGCGCAAACGCTCTCGCTCGAGGGTTTAGATGACCTGCATCACGTAATGGTCGGTAGCAGCCTCTAAACCTCTAGGGTTCGCCACGTAAATACCGCGTGTCCCCGAAAGCGCACCTTCACTCCTAAGCTCGCCTAAAATCCGCGTAATCGTCACGCGCGAAGAGCCCGTCAGCGAGGCCAAATCCTCGTGCGTTAGGGCGAGCGGCAACTTCACGCCCGTTTGGTCGTCGGCGTGTTGGCCGAAGCGCTCGGCTAAGCGTAAAAAAGCCCTTGTTACCCTTGCGCCCACCGGAAGTTCTGCGTCGTCAATCGCTTCGCGGCTGCGGCGCAGTTGCCGCGCCATACTGCTCACGATGTAGTCGCGCAGTTTGCGGTCGTTCATCGCTTGCTGCGGGTCCAAAGGGGTCAAGCAGGCGTCGTGGACGGCGGTGGCGGTCTCGGCGTGGCGGCCCGACTCGATGGTGGCAACGCCCAACACATCGCCGGGGCCGTAAAGGTCAGCGATGCGGTCGCGCCCTAGTGAGGTCGGCACAATGGCTTTGAGCACGCCCTGATTGACGATATAGAGTGAGCTTGCGTCGCGACCTGCTTCGTAGAGCACACTGCCGGGCTCTAGGGTGCGCGTCGGGTGCGCTAGGGTACTCGGCACGATGCTCGGGGTTTCACAGTTTTGTTCGCTAAGATGCTCGGCTACGCTCAGCATGAAGAGCCTCCTTCTCGGTCAAGCCTCGGTTAAGTCCCCCAACTCAATCCTGCAGTTAAGTTTAGGTCAACCGTGTAAAGATTTAACCTAGACGCCTGACCCTACAGACTAAATGGTCTGTTATTTTCGCGACTTTGTCGGTATGGAATCTTACACTCTTTGTGATTTCCTTAACGAGAGGCTTCGTCCAGACGCGCCAAGGCTTCGGTGGCAGGCTCGAAAGAGGGGTCAGCGGCGAGCGCGGCGGCGTAATTCGCGGCGGCTTGGTCAAGCTCACCGAGCGCCTCGTACGCCTCACCTAAGCCGTAAAACGCCTCAACGTATGCGGGGGAGGGAAGCGCGTCGGCGGCTCCCTCCTCCGTCAAGCTGGCACTGTCTAAGACGTTGAGTGCGTTATTCCACACCTTAATGGATTCTTCATAGTTGCCCTGAACCGCCAAGAGCCTAGCGCGGTGCAGGTGCGGCCAAGGGGGCGCGTTCGCCTTCGGGGGTGTTGGCCGCAGCTTCGTAGGCGCTCAGCGCTCCGCCAAAGTCGCCGGCTTGCCAGGTGATGCGCCCTAAGTCCATCGCGATGTCGTAGCTAGGGGTTTGCGCGAAGGTCGCCTCTAAAAGCGTCTGCGCCCTAATTAGATCGCCGTTAGCGGCGACGATGAGGGCCTCGAGTTGGGTGTATTCGGCGCTAGATTCTCCCAACGCGCGTACCTCTTCAAGCTGCGCTTCGGCGGTCGCGAGGTCGCCCGTGAGGTAGAGCGCTCTGGCATAGAGGTAATGTGCTTCGGCGTTGTCCGGTAGCGCCCGCACGAGTTCGGGACCTTCGACTTGGGCAGCGAGGGCGTAGAGGCCCTCTTGGAGCAGTGTGCGCATCTCGTCTAGGGAGGTGGGCACGCCTTGTGCGAAGGTTAGCGGCGTTGCGCAGAAGATAAGCCCGAGGATGAGCCCGACGAGCGCCTGTTTGCAGAGAGGTTTGGACCCTCGAGTTTTACACCCTTGTTGAAACTGGCACATCACGCTGTTTATTCTAACGTTTTAGCGTGAGGACTATTTACCGCGTGTAGTTTCTTCGCCCTTACCTTGCTCTCCCCTGCCTGAGCACTTCGTCCAACCACAGCAGCCCCTGAGCCGCCCGCACTTTAAGCGCGTCTATGTTGCTCGTATCTACATCTAAAGTTGGGGTGGTGACGGCCTCGACGACCTTGTCTAGCTCGAGCGGCACATAGTACGCACCCGCACCCGCCTCTTGCGCAAACGCTGCGACTTTAGGGTCATAAACAATACCGCTAAAAGGGCGCTGCGCAACCCCTGCAAAGACGAGCCCGTGCAGCCGCGCCGACACGACGTGAGTTGCGCCCGCGACGGTGCTAATGGCCGCGCTCGGCGTGTCCGCTCGCCACAGCGCCAACTCCGGCACGGCCTCTTTAAGTCTCTTTAAGGGTGCGTCGTCCTGTCCCGGCTGAACCCCCATCCCCGCCAAAGGGACGCCCTTGACCCGCAACGCTTTCGCCAACGCGATAAGCGCTTCGGTGATCTCAGGATAGCCGCCTCTCGGGATGAGGAGCACGGGCGGGGTGAGGCTCATCGTGGTGGTGCCTTTGGGCTCGGGGAGGAGCAGAGCGGCGTCGGCGACGAGTTCGGCGGTGACGCCTAAAGACGCTAAAAGACGCTGCGACGCACCATCCCTGACCGCGACGGGGATGCCCGTTAGTGTCCGGCGTACGGTGCGCTTCCCCGCTGGGCTGAGCGGCCCGACGCTCTGCCCATAGACGACCGCTCTCTTACCGAGCGTTTTAGCGAGGCGCAAAATCCCCAAGTAGTAGCGCAAGCTCCGCGCACTCGTCTTGTCTTGCAACAAACCCCCGCCGCCCGAAATAACCGCGTCACACTGCACGAGCGCAGGCAAGAGACCCTTGTAGCGCGTGACCGCTTCGACGCCGTGCAGGGCTCTAGTTTTCTCAGGATTGCTCGAGAGCACGCTCACACTGTGTCCATGCGCTTGTAAACCTGTCGCTAAACCACTTAGCACCGCCTCGTCACCCAGGTTGCCGAAGCCGTAGTAACCGCTGATCAGTACATTCATAGCTCTAAACCTACTCAAACCCGCGACGCACGGCGAGCCCCTGTGAGCCAGCGTTTGACGCCGCCCGTGGCGAGACGCGCTAAAGGCGTGAGGAGTAGACCGATGACGAGACCTAAGGCGAGGGCGACGAGGGTGCGCTCCAAAGAAACTAAAAGCGGTGTGTGGTAGTGGCTAAACGAGTTGATGATACTCGCTTGCGCCACCACGCCGCCCGTGAGGAGAAGACCTCTGAGCCAAGCCGCCCAACCGCTATTGGTAAGGGCGAGCACCGCCAGCGGGTGCCCCAAAAGCTCCTTGAAGCGGGGCCGCGCGAAGTATTCCGATAACAACTCGCGTAGCCCTAGCTCCGCGCCGCTCGCGCCGATGATGGGAAAGTTGCCGCGCCGCAAGAGGACCACGGCGAGCGCCGCCAGGCCGATGAAGACAATCGCCACGTCACCCAAACGCACCGGATAGCGCCAAAAGTCGGTGATCCATTGTGTAGGCGGGCGGTAGCGCAGCGCGTAGTGAAACAAGAAGAGCGCGGGCGGCACGACGAGCGTCGCCGCAACGCCTGCAAAGGGCGTGATGGCAAGCATCGCCTCGCGGTCACTGCCCACTGCTGCTAGAAGCACCGCGCCCGCTAGAGAGATGAGCGTCGCGAGTCCTAGACTCGTCAACTTTTCGGGTAAAAGCCCGTAGCCCAAGACCGGAAAGGCGAGCGCGGCGGCGAGGGCTAAAGCGTCCCAATCTAAGCCCCCTGCGAGGATGCCCAGCGACAGCACCGCCACCGAAACGACGATGCCCCACACGCCCGGATACATGAACGCTAACAGGACGAGCCCCGCGACGATGCCGACGGCGCTCAGAGCGCGTAAGAGGGGGATGGTGTCGTACTCGAGCCGCCTCACCTCCCCGACGCTGTACCCCTCCGCCTCCAAAGAGGTCCGCAGCCCCCGCACGAGGCTTTCAGTATTTTGAACCATATCGCCCACGGTTTCTTCGGTATAAGGCCGCACGTAGAGGAGCCGCGCCCCGCGTTCGTTCGTCGCTAAAACGTACTTGCCCACCACGACCTCAGGTTCTAAGGTGTTGAGCCAGTCCTGATTGATGCCAAAGGTTCGCGCCACGGGCACTTTGCCCGCAAGCTGCGCCATGCCCGCCTGCTCGACCCCTTCGATGACGCCCGTGAGGTAGTCCTGCGAGGTTGCTACGGTCTGCGACAAGGCGTTGGGGTTGCCCGCGACCTCTAACGCGCCGTGGATGAGATAGTTCGCTTCGGTTGGAAAGTCCGCGCCCACCTCCCGCAAGCCCGGATAGTTGTAAGGCCGATAGGCGATGTCCCAGCCCGCTTGTGCCCAGCGCTCAACCTCTTCGCGGTTCGGTCCCGCCGGACGCTCCTCGCCCTCACCGTCGCCAGGGTCGGGGTAGGCGTACCAGGTGGTGTTACCGAAAGAAATTCTTTGGGGCTCGGGTGTGTTTTTAGCGAGGGTTGGCCTCAGCGCGTCTAGCTCTAACGCCGTCACCAGTACGCTGTTTGCAGGAACCGTGATGTTGCCTGCTGACAGCGCGTCTTCAGCCCTGGCCGCGTTTCCCGAAAGCAAGGCGACCTCGCCCGCTGCTGCCAATGTCTCAAAGGTTTCCTCATAGAGCGCGATACCGTTGAGGCCCGCCGCGCGGTAGCGCTCACCGAGTTCGAAAGAGGTCGTGCCCAAAAACGCCGCTTGCTCACCTAAGGCTTGCTCGTCCATGAGCAGCGTAACGGACGTGCTGCCCCCTTCGACGCGCACGCGAGTGTACGCCAAAATAAGACCGGGGATGAGACTCAGCAAAACGATGAGCCACAAGAAGCGCTTGGCCCGTATCACCGCTTACATCCGCAATGTTTGTATTTACAAAAAGTGTGCAATTGAGTTGGCAAGTGCGTCATCAGGAGGATTCTACCCGCTTTGCGCGTTTGAATGTATAAAGTGATGTTCGACATGAGACTCACCCCAAACCTCATGAGCTTACTCGCTCAGCGGGTTATGTGCGTGTCGAATTTTGTACACGTCGCCCGAGAGTTGGCGCGTTTCATGCCACAACGTTTCAAAATCATAAAGCGAACGGCTGAGCCCAGCGGCGTTCTTGCCAGGTTGAGACAAGGTGCGCTCGACTCTGCTGACGAAATCAAGAGGTCGCAGAGGAAACGTTGCAACGGCGTCCATGACCCCTTTATCGCTAATGAAATACCGCTCGTTGAGCGCAAAAAGCGCTTGGACCAAGTAGGCGGCGACCCTAGCCAGACACCCAACCGTATTGTAGATGTCTCCCGAGTCTGCGAATTTTCGAGCGGTGGGATAGGTGATGTCGATGCCCAGAAATGCGCCGCTGATGATCGCCTGTTTAAGTTTGGGCGGATAGGATACGACGCGCTTTTTAAGCTTAGGGAGGTGCGCGTGTGGGTCGTAAAGCGGCACAGCGATTCTTACCTCTTCTAAGTACGCTACGCTGTAAAAGCCAAAAGTCGCTTGCTGGCTGTAGTCTTGATAAACGACCCCTCGCCGCGCGTCCGCAATCGTTCTCTCGAGCTGCTCCATATTGCGGTAGATGAGGTCCACCCTGCCCGCTTCGGTGTGAACCCAAGCCCCGCCGTTGACCCACGGCCCCCAACCGTAAAAGTCGCTGACGGTGGGCGGACCTTGAACGCCTAGACCGTTTGCAACGTGTCTAATAACCTCAATATCAAAGGGGTTCGTTTCGGAGTAGAGCAGGCCGAGGTCGAGGTCAGAGGTTTCGTGCTGCGTCCCCCTCGCGTACGAACCGCCTAGAACGATAGCGATGATGTTCGGAACCGTACTCAGTTTGGTGACGAACTTTTCTAGTACCACTTGTTTTTCTTTTGGAAGCTCGAGCCCATCCCACCCTTTAAGCACGCTCGACAAAACTCCTGACAAACGTACTCAACACCTCTAACGCCACCTGATTTTTGCCGCCTTCAGGGATGATGAGGTCGGCGTGCTGCTTGGTCGGCTCGACGAAGAGGTCGTGCATCGGCTTGACGCTCCTGCGGTACTGGTCAATCACGCTCTGAGCGCTCCGCCCCCGCTCGCGAACGTCGCGCTCGAGTCTCCTTATAAAGCGCTCGTCGGGTGGCGCGTCCACAAAGATGCTGAGCGAAAAGCGCTCGCGCAAGGCGGATTCGTGCAACACAAGCACGCCCTCAACGACCATGACTGGGGCGGGCTCTAGCCTCACGGTTTTGTCTGAGCGGTCGTACTGCGAGAAGTCGTAGACGGGTTGCTCCACGGCCTCGCCGCGCAAGAGCGTGTCGATTTGCTCGACTAAGAGGTCGGTATCAAACGCGCTCGGCTCGTCGTAGTTGGTGCGCTGCCGCGCTTCGAAAGGGAGGTCGGGCAGCGCGTGGTAGTAGGCATCTTGCGGCAGGGTGACGACGCGCTCGGTCCCGGCAGCGCGGGCGATGGCGGCGCTGACTGTGGTTTTACCTGAGCCCGTACCGCCCGCTAAGCCGATTACGAGTGGTTTTTTACTGCTTGGCATGAATGAGCATTACTTGTAGACGCTGGAAGACTCGAGCGGTGAAGCCGCCGCAAGTCGCGCCTCACGGGTGTTGACCGCCGCCTCGATAAAGCCCCTAAACGGCGGACTCGCTCTCATCAGCCGCGTGTTGAATTCGGGGTGTGACTGCACGCCTAAAAAGAAGGGGTGATGGGGGAGTTCGACGGCTTCGACCAAACCCGCGCCGCGCCCTTTCATCCCCGGCGTGACGCCTGAGACGCTAAGCCCCGCGTCTTTGAGCCTTTGGACGAAGGCCGGGTTGACCTCGTAGCGGTGGCGGTGGCGCTCTAGGGCGATGTTGTCTTGACTCAAGAGAGGTTCGTACAACCGCTCCAAGAGCGTGCTCCCCGCGACCTGCATCGGCCAGTCGCCCAAGCGCATGGTGCCGCCTAAGTCTTCTAGCTCGAGCTGTTCCGGCATCAAGCCGATCACGGGATGCGGCGTGTAGGCGTCAAATTCGGTGGAGTTCGCGCCCTCCAAACCTGCCTCGCTCCGCGCAAACTCGATCACCGCGACTTGCATCCCCAAGCAGATGCCCAAGTAAGGTACACCGTTCGTGCGAGCGTAGCCCGCCGCCAAGACCTTCCCTTCGATGCCGCGCACCCCGAAGCCACCGGGCACGAGGACGCCGTCTAAATCGTCCAGTACGTCTAGTTGCTGCTCCAAGAGGTCTTCGGCGTTGACCCAGCGTAGCGATACACGTGCGTTGTTGGCGATACCCGCGTGTTTCAGCGCTTCCATGAGGCTCAAGTAAGCGTCGGGCATGGCGACGTACTTGCCCACCACGCCAATCGTGACCTCTTTGTCGGGTTGATACAAAACCTTGACCGCCTCGCGCCAGGCGCGAAGCTCGGGCGTGACCTTTTCCAAGCCTAGCCTGTGCTCGATGAAGCGTCCAATCCCTTGCTGCTCCAAAATCTCAGGGACCGCGTAGACGTGGTCGGCGTCGTGGGAGTTAAATACATCTCTCGCTTCTACATTCGTGAAGAGCGCAATTTTGCTGCGCACCTCTTTAGGCACCGGGCTCTGCGAGCGCAAGATGATGCCGTCGGGCTGAACGCCAACGCCGCGCAAGGTCGCCACCGAGTGCTGCGTCGGTTTGGTCTTGAACTCTTCGCTGGTGCCCAGATAAGGCAGCAAGGTTACGTGTAAGTAGAGCGTGTTCTCGCGTCCCTCTTCGAAGCGCATCTGGCGAATCGCCTCTAAAAAAGGTAACGACTCGATGTCGCCCACCGTGCCGCCTACCTCAACCAAGACGAGTTCGGCGTTCGCTTCTTTGCCCGCTCTGCGGATACGCTCTTTGATCTCATCGGTGACGTGCGGAATGACCTGGACGGTCTGCGCGAGGTACTCGCCGCGCCGCTCCTTTTCGATGACGCTCTGGTAGACCTGCCCCGTCGTGACGTTGTTGCCGCGTTTCAAGTTGAGGTCTAAAAAGCGCTCGTAGGTGCCGATGTCTAAGTCTGTCTCGGCTCCGTCACTTGTCACAAAGACCTCACCGTGCTCGTAGGGACGCATCGTACCTGCGTCCACGTTGATATAAGGGTCGATTTTGACCGCCGTGACGCGGTAGCCTCTCGCTCGTAAAAGTGCGCCGATGCTTGAGGTCGCAATCCCCTTGCCTAAGCTGCTCACGACGCCGCCCGTGATGAAGATGTAGTTGGTTGGCATAATTCCATCCTCTCTCGGGATTTCATCCTATCATGTGGGTGAACACAAAGAGGAAGGGCGACTTTTGGGGTCGCCCTAATACGTTTACTTTATTTTTCGGTTTAGATTCGTTTGCGCCGAGGTGAATCCGCCGCTTCAGCCTCGAGGCTGAAGCGGGAACCTAGCGAGATGTTGCTAAAGGGTTACGACAACAAATCTCGCCTCCAGCGTCTCCACGTCCTCCAACGCTTGTGGGCTGAGGGGGTTGTCTCTAAGCAAGACTTCGTCGCCCTCGTTCGTATCTGACAGACCTAAGCCTTCGTTCGCAACAAGTGCGCTGATGTCGCTTATCTCATTGAAGCTGAGTTCTAAAAAGGTGAGGTTCGTGAGGTTTTCGAGCACACTGATGTCACTGAGTCCGGTAGAAGCGAGGTCTAAAGAGACGAGCTTGGAGAGGTTTTGTAGCACACCGATATCATCACCAAGGGGATTATTGCCGAGGAACAGTCCCGTAAGCCCTGTAAGGTTTTGCAGCACACTGATGTCGCTGATGTTATTACCGCGTAAGTTCAATTCGGTGAGGTTGGAGAGGTTTTGCAGCGGGGTGATGTCACTAATCTCATTGGAGCTGAGGTCTAAATCGGTGAGGTTAGAGAGGTTTTGTAGCGGGCTAACGTCGCTGAACGCTTCGCCTCCGAAGCTCAATCTAGTGAGGTTCGTAAGGTTCTGCAGCGGGCTAATGTCACTGACTGGCACGAGAAGCGTTAAGTCGGAGAGGTTGGTGAGGTTTTGCAGCGGACGGATGTCGTCAACCGGAGCCGCGAGAAAGAGGTTCATGAGGTTTGTAAGGTTTCGGAGCGCGTCGATGTCGCTAAGCTCCTCGAGGAGAAGGTCTAAAGAGGTGAGGTTGGTTAGCCCCTCGAGCGCATCGAGATCGTTTACAGACGCCCCGTCGAGCTGTAAATTGGTAAGAGCAGAGAGGTTTTCAAGCACACTGATGTCGCCTATCCCCTGATTCACTTCGATGATGAGGTCGGTGAGGTTAGAGAGGTTTTGGAGCGGGCTCAGGTCGGTGAAGTCTATGTAGGAGAGGCGTAAGTTGGTGAGGTTGGTAAGCCCTCCGAGCGCACTGAGGTCGAGGGTAGGTCCGACAACTCCTTCGGGGTCGTCAACGAGCGCGGGCTCAACGGAAAGCTCTCTCAAAGTGGTGAAGTCGTCTAAAAAGGAGAGAACACTTTCATCCTCTGTATCTACAGGTATTGAGAGGTTGATCGTCTCGAGAATAGTGAGGTTCTCAAGGGGCGCGAATACTTCCGAGGTCAGCGGGTTGATTCTAAGCCTCAAGCCTAATCTCTTCAAATTCGCCGCGTATTGCAGGCCCTCGAGAAGCTCCTTATTGTCCTCAGAGAAGTTTTCTTCAGCGCCGTATCTCAGTTCACTCAGGTTCGCCAGGTTCTCACACGTAAGTGTGGTGTCCTCAGCAAGCCCTAGCTCTGCGCGAATGGTTGCCTCTAGCGCTTCATTTGGAATCTCCACCGGGTTCGTGCAGGTCGTGTCGCTACAGCTCCCAATAAGCGCAATTTCAACCTCTACGCCGCGCTCCTGCAAGCGCTCAAGCTCAGCTTGAAACGCTTCACCGGAACAAGCCTCGAGGCTCGTGATGCTGAGCTTTTGCAATTTGGGCAGGTCAAAGACAGCGGAGATGTCGCCGACGACCGCGTCACGAATGTCGATAACCTCTAGGTTCGTGGCGAACTGAAGACCCTCTAAGGTGCTGATCTCGACCAAGTTGTCGTTTTCGTCCGTGCCTATCTGAAAGAACTCAGTGAGTCCCGCCAACGCTTCGCAGGTGATGGGGTCTTCTTCGCTGAGACCGAGCGTATCTTTAAGCGTTCGCCTCAAGTTCTCGTCGGGCACGTTGACTGGACTCGTGCAGGTCTGGCCGTTATCACCACCCCCATCACAGTTCTCGGGCTCGTCGAAAAGAACCTCAACGCCACGCCCCCGCAACGTTTCTATGTTCGCTCTCACCTGGTCGCTGGGGCAGTTGAAGCTGCTGTAGCTGTCGCGCAGGTCGAGTGTGTCGCCGTCACCGAGCCCTGGGTTGTTGACAAAAGGATCGAGAGTAAGAATAGGTGAGTCTAACCCTATATTGTTGATAACGACGCGCTCAAGGTCTGTGAGGGTTGCTAGAGCGCTGACCTCGGTGTCCTCAATAACAACGTCTACGAGTTCCAGTGTCTCGAGGTTCGTAAGGCCGCGCAGAGGCTCGAGGCTTGCAATGTTGGTTCTTGTAAGCCTGAACGTTTGCAATGTTTCGACTTCGGTCAGGGCCGACAGGTCAATCGTCGTGCCTGTCCCCGAGCTGTCTAGCTCAAGGGTGGTCAACTTGGGTAGGTTGCGCAAGGGTTCTAGGGTCTCGATGCGGGTTCCGCTGATGCTCAGTCTCTCTAGGTTTGTTGCGAACTGCAAACCCTCGAGCGAGAAGATTCTGTCGTCATCACCTTCCGGGCCAGCCTCGAGAACGACCAAGCTCGCCAAATCTTCACAGGTCAGCTCGCCCCCTTGCTTGCCGAGCGCTTCGCGAACCTCCCGCTCTAAGAACTGGTCAGGAATCTCCACAGGACTGGTGCAGACCTGAGGGTTGTCGCCACCATCCCCACCACTGTCCTCTTCAACTCGTACTTGGACCTCTGCTCGTGCAGTATTACCCGCCTTGTCAAAGGCTATAGCAATCAGCGTGTAGCTGCCTTCCTCCAAGGAGGCGTCAAAGCTCCACATCATACTGTCGCTGTCAATATTGGCTTCGCCCAACTTCACGGTTCCCTCATACACCTCGACCTTGTCCACCCCGCTCTGCTGGTCGTTCACATCCCCTTGTAAGGTGAAGCTGGTGTTGAGCGTGCTATTTGCTTCAGGTGTCTTGATGGAGACGAAGGGCGGGATGAGGTCAGTGCCGACGGGTGTTTCGCTCGCCTCTTCGCACGCCTCGTCGTTCACAGGAATACTTGCTGAAGCGCTCACCTCTTCGGACAAGTCGTTGTCTACTGTGGCCGTGACCTCTACTACGTCACAAGCCGCCGCTACTCTGACGCCGACGTTGCTTGCGCCTTCTAACTTCACACTCGGTTCTTTGACTTCATACGACACTGTGAAATCCCCTAAAGGCACCCGCAAGTCGTTGCGGTTGGGGGGAGAGACCTCTAAGAAGGCGTCGAAGACGGCGTTGGCGGTGACCGACTCGGGCACCCGAAAGCTCGCTGAGCCAAGCAAGCTGGTTAAGGGGATAGAGACGCGGCTCTCTTCACCTATCTGCTGCTCGACTTGTCCTCTGGCTAAGACGTTGTTTTGCTCGTCCAAAGCGCTGAGCGCGAAGCGGTAGTTTCCTTCGGGTAAGAAGAGCGACACTTCGCTGTCGTCGGGTGTAAGGATGACGCTCTCGCCCTCGGCTTCGTCTACGACGTTGCCCCCTCTAAAGAAGAGCCTCGTTTCGCCGCTGTAAACCTCTAGCTCGGCTGTGTCTACGCCTGTCTCACCTGTTGCGGGGTCCACGGGGACACCTTGGGAGGAGAGACTGGCTTGCTCACCTGTGGAAGTCCTACCCAAGCTGGCAAAGATACTAACTTCGACACCTTCTTGGTTGCTATAGTCCGGCCCGGCGTCGCCACCGCAAGCCGCTAGGAGAAAGAGGAGCAGGGCGCTGCTCCAAGCTAGGATGGGCCTACGTATTGACTTATACACCGACTTATGCACTGCGCACTTCATGATGGTTCCCCTTTAAGGTTTGAATATGCTGAAGCTATGCTGCTAAAACAACAACGTTGTCTAACCTATATGCCCCTCGGTAGCCCTTCTCCTCTCAAACCACACGGCACACGTGTGCACCTCAAAAGGACCGAACGGTCTGTTCCCAACCCAGCCCTAACCCGGTGCACCTTGGTTACTTTTCAATTTTTCGTCTCGAACCGTTGCCGCTAAAATAGCATCTCATCTTTCTCTCAATCTAGTGAGTTGGCTTACAGTTGAAGCTCATTAAAGGTTCAGTTAAGGAGGGGCAAAAAGAGGGCGAGAGAGCGTTAAAGGGCAGGGAAACGATTCAGTATTGGCGGTGCCTCCGCATTTCTCGGTACAATCCCTCAATAACGAATGAGAGGGGCTTTCTGAGCCAAGGTGACCCAGATGTTCGTACAGGAGTGGATGACGCAAGACCCACAGACCGTAACTCAAAAAACACCCGTGATGGAAGCGATGCAACTACTTAGGGCGGGCGGCTACCGCCGTTTGCCCGTTGTGGACGGCAATACCCTGGTCGGTATCGTGACCGACAGAGACCTTAAAGATGCGACGCCTTCCAAAGCGTCCACGCTATCGGTTTATGAGCTTAACTACCTCTTGAGCAAACTAAGCGTCAAAGAGGTGATGAAGTCGCCCGTGATTTCAGTGAGCCCCGACGACCCGGTGGAACGCGCCGCGCTTTTGATGGAAGAGCATAAAATCTCTGGCTTACCTGTCGTCGAGGAGAGCGAGCTAAGAGGGATTCTCACCATTACTGACATGCTGCGGGCGTTCGTCGCGATGTTGGGGCTGCGCGAAGGGGGCACGCGCGTCACGGTGAATCTGCCCGATGAGCCGGGCGTGCTCGCGCAGGTGGCGTCGTCGGCGGCACCCTCGAACATCATTGCGGCGGTCACGGCAGGCGTGCAGCAGGGGCAGCGCCGTGAGTTGGTGGTGCGCGTAGTGGGGGAAGGCGCGTCTGCGTATCCCGAGCGGCTGAGGGAGAAGGGTTTAGAGGTGGTTGACGTGCGCCAAGACGGGGGCGACGCGGATGGCTGAGGATTGGTTGGCTCAGCTCAGCAAGGCGGCACTAGGGGGGCGGGTCAAGAGCACCGCTTTTTTAGAGCCCGACGACGCGGCGAGCTTGGCGGCGAAGCTGCGCGATGCGGGGGTGGGGGTACATTCAGATGGGGGCTATACGGGAGCACGGCGGCGCGTCGTCACCGCCTTTCCTGAGCACATCCCCGAGGCGAGTGCGGCGCTTGTAGCGCTCTACTACGGGGGCGTGTCAGAGGATGAACTGCGCGTCGCGTTGCAGGGGGTGGGGGTACATGAGAGGTCGTTGGGAGACGCCTTGGCGCACCAAGATGGGGTGACGTTCGTCGTGCTAGCCGCAGACAAAGATGACGCACTCGCGCTCACGCATGTTGCGGGTCAGCCTGTGTCACCGCAGGAGGTGGAGTTGACGCACTTGGGGCGCGGTTCACAAAAAATACAGCAGGTGGTCGTGCCGTCTCTGCGCGTGGACGCATTGGGGGCGAAAGCGTTTAAGGTCTCGAGGTCATACTTCAGCAAGGGCGTCGCGGGCGGGCGGGTGCGCGTCAACGGGGTGACGGCGGGCAAGTCGAGCAGCGCGGCTTTGGGCGATGAGGTCTACGCCGAAGGGCTGGGGCGCTTTAGCGTCCGGGAGGTCTTGGGCGAGACCAAGAGGGGCAACCTCAAGGTCACTCTGGAGATTGAGCGTTAGGTGCGGTAGACGGGGTGGGGATGTTATCGGGTCTCGAGCCCCCATCAGCACCCTCCACCTCATCCTCGTCCGAAGCGTAGTTGACGTCATCCTTGGTGCTATTTTTGACCGTATACATAAGCTCGTCCACCCGCTGAATCAGCACCGAAACGTCCTCGGGCGGCTTATGAAAGGTGTAGACGCCGATGCTGAAGGTCACGGGCCAACGCCGCGTCTGCATCGCGCTCAGCAGCAGGGCGCGGAGTTTGTTCACCGCAGACTTAGCTTGGCGCTGGTCGGTTTCAGGCATGAGGATGACAAACTCGTCGCCGCCCATGCGCGTAACGGTGTCCGTCGCGCGGACGTTCTTTTGCAAGGTGCGCACGACGCTCTGCAGCAGTTCGTCCCCCACCGGATGACCGAAGCGGTCGTTGACGGTCTTGAAGTTGTCGAGGTCGAAGTAGACGACGGTGGTCACGCTCTCGTAGCGCTCCGAGCGCTCCAACTCGCGCTGCGCGATTTCGTAAAAGGCTCGCGCGTTCGCCGCGCCTGTCAAGGGGTCGGTGCGCGAGAGCGCCGCCTCGCGCTCCAAGCCGCTCTTTAGCGTGAGCAGCAGATAGGTAAAGGCGTAGAGCAGCCCGATGCGAACCAGTAGATTCCAAAGCAGCGCCAGCGTCGTCACGCTGCTCGACATGAAGTCCGAAAGCGTCCAGAGCCCCGCCGTGAGCAAGATGATGATGACGCCCGCCGCCCGCCCTAAATACCAGGCAGTCAGAAAGACAGGCAAGAGGTAGAAGAGCGACAATGACAGCTCTTGGCTGATGCGAGCGTCGAAGAGTGCGACCAGCGAGATAAAGACGAGGCTGACGAGAAACAAGTTGGTCTTGCGCTGAGTTTTGAGTAGCTCGAGCAAAGCACCTCTCACGACACGAAACAGTGCGAAGCGGCGGTTGAAAGGGTAGAAGAAACGAGCATGTTCACGTCACTAGGCTGAGCTTAGCATGAACGTAACAACAGGCAACGAGGGGTTGAGCTGGCTCGGTTTCAACCATGCGAAAAGCCTGAGCAAAAACCCAGACTTTTGCGCAAGCCGCCCAGCGAATCCGCCTAGCGAATCTACCCAGCAAATCCTAGCGAATCTATGTAGCAAGTGAGGCAGTAGAATGTTTAGCTCCGCTGCGCCTCGACGCTCGAGGCGCGCGAAGCGCGGCTCTCGGCTTTCAGCGCCCGCATCCGCCGACGATACGAGCCATACTCGATGATGAACGAAACGGTGTTGACAATATAGATGACGCCTAGCGCGATGTAGTCGGTGCGCGCGCTAAAGCCCAAGTCGATGGGCCAGCCCGCGAGCTGCGCCACCACATCAAGGCTGACAATCGCCCAAGGCACGATGAGGAAAAAGCCCCAGGCTTCGTCGGCTAGACCGCTGCCCGGTATAAGCAACGCGAGCACCTGATAGGTAAGCGTGCGCGGCGCGTTGCGGCCACTTCTGGGACGCGGCAGGAAGAGAAACACGATGTTGAAAAGCAAGAGTAAGAAGAACGCTATGATAATAGCTGTCCAGGGAATCGGGGCGAACATGTTGGGTCTCGAGCTTCGCATATTGGCCCAGGGGTTCGTAAAGACGCCCGTCAAGGCGTCGTTCCAGGTGCCACTGACCGCATTTTGAAAGTCGTCTTGAGTCGGCGTGGCGAGCAGCGCTTGGTCAGGTCTGTATTGCTCTTGAAAGAGGAAGATGGGGTTTTCGTTCTGCGGCTCGCCCAGGTTGTAACGCGCCTCAGGCAAGTTGGGCGCAAGCTCCAAGGCTTGATTAAAGAGGTCCGAACTTTCGGTCAGCACGCCCAAGTTGTTGAGTGCAGGTCCGTAACCTTGAGCCTCCTCATAATCCGCTTGCGCGTCTCTCGGTTCATCGGCAACCTGCGAGGCGTACCCGCGAATGAACGCGCCGCGTGCGCCCATCAGGTCAGCCCGCTCCAGGTACGCGAGTGCTTGTCGGTTGGCGAGCGTGCCCGACTCCGTAGCGACGGGCAGCCCTGCGCTGCGGTCATTCCAGCCCGCCAGCCCAACCAAGGCGATAACGACCAAGAACATAAGCACCAAGACGAGCTTTTCGGTGATGGTGTAGTAGCGCGGAACCAAGAGCCGCGCCGCTTGGCTCCCCTTACCGTTTTCTACGCGCTGGCGCTTGATATCACCACCCTGCGGAATCCAGTATTTGAAGAGCAAGGTGAGGTGTAAGAGGAGAATAGCGACGAACACCGCCAAAGCCGCGTACCAGCCGACGTTGCCCAGCGACCCCGCCAGGTTGTCTAAGCCGCTCAGCCCTGTCGTCACCGTGCCCCGCGACTGACCGCGCCAATAGCCGACCTCTTCTAAACTCACCTCGTCTTCGATGAGGTCGGCGTAGTTGGAAAAGGCGGTGCTCGCGCCCGGCACATAGGGCGCAGAGAGGAGCAGCCGCTCCGCCCAGAAGTCCGCGCTGATGACATTTTCGTTGGCAATAGCTTCTTGAAGCGGGCGCAGCGGAAAGTTGTACGCCTCTTGCAAGGAGGGGTCAGTCAAGAGCCTCGGGTCGTAGCCTCTCGCCGCGAAGTCCTCCAAAGCCCGCGCAAAGGCTTCCTCCGCCAAGTTACGCTCGCCGTTCTCCTCCAGCACTTGCGCCAGCCCTGCGAGGTCGTAAAAGCTCTGCGCAACTTCGACCCCTTGCGTCAAAATCTCTTGCGCCGCGTTTGGGTCGGACTCTTGCAGGCCAACCGCGAGATAGAGCCAGGGATTCGTGGGGTCTTGCTCTAAGCGGGCGGCAGGGTTATCCACTTGCGCCTCTTGCTGCAAATAGTCGAAGATTTGCGGATTGAGCCCGAAGCGCACCGGGTTTTGCAGATTGCCGCTACGGAGCGTAAAGCGTTCGCTTAAACCCTCTTCATGCTCCACCGTCATCGAGAGAGTGTTCTCATTGACCCGCTCGATGCTATTCACCTGGCTCGAGACCAGCCACCGCGACTCGACCGCGCCGCTCTCCGGGTTGAGCTGCAAAACGCTGTTGCCGTGCCCGACGTAGAGTTCGCCTTCGGACTCCAAAAGCCCTTGCGTCGCGCCGCTTCCTTCGGGAAAAGGTAGCTGCCAAACGGGGCTGCCGCTACTCGCCGCAACAACAGTATCGCCTTGCAAGGAAAACTCCAAGGTGCTCGGGTCGACGCTCTCGCGGTTTAGGTCGGTGTTGCCTTGCGCGTCGGCTTGAACGGCTTCGGTAGGCTCGGGGCTCACGCCGCCCACGTTCGCGCCCCCGGTGGCGTCGCTTTCTTGTGTCTGAGCTACTGCAAAGATTACGGGTAACGCAGCTTGAGCGGTGCTACCTAAGAGCAGCAGCGTGAAAAGGATGTGGACCATAGGGGGCCTCCGGTGGGTGAGCTTGTGCGCGTGTGCATAAACCATATCAGTGAACATAACAGTGCATTATATGAGGTATTAGGTGCAAGCTGCATGACAGATTCGCTGAGACACCCTTTCGGCTCAACCTATGCTCACAAGGGGGATTTTTACGCTACAGGTTGGGCGCGACTTGGTATAGTGAGGCGCAATGGGTCAAGACGCCTGGACCAGTCTCGCTCAACCTTTTCCGGCAAGCGCCTTGGAGTGGCGCGTCATCCGCCTTGATGACGATGGACTCCGGGCGCAGGCGCGTCCGCAACTCCGCGTAGACGCTGTGCTGCGCCGCCTGGACGAAACGGTGGGTGTGGCTGCTTGGTCGAATACGCTCCTCTCGCTCGGCTCGCCCGCCGACGTGTTGGCGCTGGCCTGCACGCTCACGGTTGAGGGCGTGAGTAAATCGGCGGCTGCGAGTTTGGGACCGAGTATGAGCGCCTCAGCGTTAGCCGACGACGCGCTCGTCTACGCGGCGGAGCGCTTTCACATGTTACCGCCCGCTGACCTTAACCTCAGCTACTGGGTGGATTACGATAAAGAGAACCAGACGATGCTCTACGAGCCGAGTGCCCCTTCAGCCGAGGCTTCCGAAGAGGGTGCGCCTGAGCCTGTAGCCGCGCCTTTCTCTGCGGCAGAAGAAACGCCAGGTACAGAAACGCCAAGTACAACGTCAAATACAGCGGCGTCAAGCCAACCCGCCAGCAAGCCCACAACCAAACCCGCCGGTCAACAGGCGATCGACCGCTTGGTGGAGCGGCTGGGGGCGGAGGGAAAGGGGCTCGAGGTCGCCAAACTCATCAACGCCTACGGGGGTTACGGCACTGACCCCAACGCCGCCCGCGAACTCTACGCTCGGCTGCGCGAACTGCTGCGCGGGGGCGCGTAAGCAGATGTTAGAAATGATAGGTAGACTATGATTAAAGTGATCTCGCTTGGCGACGTGCACGGGCAATGGGCCGAAGTGTGGCGGGCGCTCAAGGCTGCGGGCGCGGCGGATAACCTCTTCGAGCCCACTGACCCCGTCAAAGACGGGCGCTTTCAGATCGTCTTCGTCGGCGACCTCGTCCACTACAAGGATTTTGGCACGTACGCGCAAGTCGTCGGCGCCGAATACTACGACCCCGAAGACCCTAAACAGCTCCGCCGCGCCGCCAAAGCGCAGATTCGCGAGCTGTACCGCTTCAAAAACTATGTAGACAAAGCGAACGGCAACGTCACCGTGATCTTGGGCAACCACGACGAGTCGGCGCTCACCCACGAATACGACCTCAGCACGCGCGGCGGCTTGAAGCATAACGAATTCGACGAGGACAAGGGCGGCGTGGCGCTGCCTGAAGACCTAGCCGAGTGGTTCAAAAGTTTCCCGAGAGAAAAGATGCTCTTTGACGTGCAGTTCGCGCACGCGGGCCCGCTGCCAGGGATGCAGTTCTTCGATGACTTCTTCTACCACGACAGTGACACGAAGCACTGGTGGTACAAAAAGCCCGAACTCGCCAAGCATGGGGGCCACCGCTTCGGCGTCTACGGTCACACCTCGATGAAAGATGGCATCCATGTAGATAAAGAGAACTGTTTCGCGATGATCGACGCTTTGTCGCACTGTCAGTTTTTTGAGATGATCTTGTCCGAAGAGCGCTTGGACTACCGGGTGATGAAGTTTTAGCGTTGTTCGCACCTCTCTCAATAGTTGTAATAACCTACAGGGTTACAACCTCTTGAAAGAACTGTTCGCCTTTCAAAACGAGTCATCACCCAAGACAAAACCAAGCTAGCACGACCCTGAAGCCCTTTCGCTAAGTTCGAAGTGGGAACGACGCTTGAAGAGGTCAAGGGGTGGCTCGAGACGACAACCGCGTCTAACTAACACAGCTAACTAATCCCGCCTCAGCTTGCAGACCTCTCAGAACTCGCTCGTTATAACGGGCGAGAAAGATGTCCCGTTTTGTGTATGCGTTATCCGCTCGCCAATTTTACAAGTGGTGTTCGGTTCCGTACACAAAACGTGGTACACCGCCAAAGAAAAAAGGAGAGGTAAACGATGCAAGAAGACTACCAAAAACTCTGGGACAAAATCAAAGACATCCGCACGACGATGATGGTAACAATGAAAGCCGACCACACCCTGCGCAGCCGCCCGATGTACACGCAGCAAGCCGAATACGACGGGCAACTCTGGTTTTTCACCAAGGACGACGACCCCAAAACGGACGAGATCGAGGGCGACCGGCACATCAACCTCGCTTACGCCGACCCGGACAACGACACCTACGTCTCCGTCTCGGGCATTGCTAGGCTCGTTCATGACAGACAGAAGGCCGAGGAGATGTGGAATCCGGTAGTCAAGGCGTGGTTTCCGAAAGGCTTGGACGACCCGCACTTAGGGCTTCTCCGCGTGGAGCCGACGCGGGCCGAATACTGGGACGCCCCCTCGAGCAAGATGGTGCAGCTTTTTAAGATGGGCAAGGCCATCGCGCAAGGTGAAGAGGCGGGCAACTTAGGCGACAACGAGAAGCTGAGCTTGTAGGCGCTTTTTAAGTTAGCAAGAGCTTTGTTGTAACTCCAGCATCACAAAAAGAATATGGATTCAGTCGCAGGGGCGGGTTCCAAACCCGCCCCTACACAGCCTCGCCTTCGAACTGACGCAGTATAGCGCTCTGTAGGGGATATTCATGAATCTCCCCTACGTCAACATCACTAAAATTTTCTTGCCATGTCTTCATTAAACCTTTAGACGTGCATCCAAATCTCTTTGCAATGCGTAAAATTTAATAGAAAGCCCACAACTCTACCTTTTCACTTCCAAGGTGGGCCGCTTCACTTGGGTGCTTTTGGAGGCTACGCAGATGGATGTCAAGAAGATACTGAGCGCTAAGACAGACCGCCGCCGCTTGCTCGGCAATTTAGGGATGATGGGCGCGGGCGCAGTGCTAACCGCGTGTGGTACGAGCGTTGTCGGCCAGAATGAACCGGAGGCGCAGCAGGCGCTCGGCCCAGATGTGGACGCCGCGATTCTCAACTTTGCACTGAACCTAGAGTATTTAGAAGCTGCCTATTACCTCGCCGCCGTGGGCCGCTTGAGCGAGCTACCCGGCTACAGCCCCGACAAGGTCATCCTGCCTGAGGGCTACGACGGCACCGACCCCAGCACCTCACTCTACGCGCCCGAAGAACTCTCCTCCCAGACCGTTACCAAAGTGACCAAGCTCGTCGGCGAGTTCGCCAATGAAATCGCCGAGGACGAACTGAGCCATGTGGTTTTCTTGCGCACGGTCTTAGACAGCATCGGTGCGCCCGTCGCCGAGTTGCCCGTCCTCAACCTGAGCACGTCCTTTGTCGCCGCTGCGACAGCCGCCGACGGCCTCGCGGACGGTGGACTCGGTTTTGACCCGAACGGCTTTAATCCCTTTGCGAATGACACCTTCTTCTTGCACGGCGCGTTCATCTTCGAGGATGTCGGCGTGACCGCGTACAAAGGTGCGGCCCGGTTCATCACGAACAAAGATTACTTGGAAGCGGCTGCGGGCATCCTCGCAGTCGAGGCGTACCATGCGGGCGAAGTGCGCAGCTTTCTCTACAGCTCGGACCAGCGCCGCGAATTCCGCTACGGCGGCGTGGACATCTGGAAGGTCACGCAGGCGATTTCGGATGCGCGTGATTCCTTGGACGGCTCGAGCGACCTAGACCAAGGCGTTGCCAACGGTCCCAAAGGGCTCACCGCCAACATCACGCCTACCGACAAAAACGCCATCGTCTTCAGCCGCACGCCGCTCCAAGTTGCCAAAATCGTCTACTTGAGCCCGGACGCAGCCATCTCGGACGCGAGCTTCTTCCCTGAAGGTATCAGCATTCCGGCAGGTCTGGAAGGCACGTTCGGCGTGCTGCTCGACCCCGACTTCCCGAACAACCTCTAAAGCGCTTTATGGGGTCTGAAGACCAGACCCCAACTTTTATTTTGATGCTTAATTTTATGAAACTACCTTACCTCTTGCTTTTGCTGCTGCTTACGGCCTGTGCGCTGCAAAGCGAACCCGTGGTGGAGAAGCGCACCGCTGAACTTGTGCTGAATGCGTCGGTAACAGAGGGAATTGCGCCGCTCGAGGCCACCTTCACCACCACGCTCACAGCGGATGACGGCGCGGCTCTAAGTGCGAGCGCCTATACTTGGACTTTGGCGGGAACAACGCTGCCCGACACCGCACCCGACCTCACCCACACCTTCGAAAAACTGGGTGTTTACATCGTCGTGGCGATGGCTGAGACACCTCTAGGCTCCGCATCGGATAGCATCACCGTGAGCGTGACGGAGCCAGACGCACCGCCTGAAAATCCGGGTGAGCCAGTGCAGGGCGGCACGATCAACGTCACTCAAACTCCCGGCGGCCCCGCACCCTGGGCGGTGCGCTACACCGTTCAAGCGGAAGGCTATGGCGCGGACGCGCAGGTTAAGGTGCGCTGTTCTGGGGGCTCGAGCTACGAAGAGGTTGAGGGTGCAGTGTGCCTCCATAGGGCGGCTGATGAGAGAGCGCAGGTCGATATTTTAGTCAATGGTGACATCATAGATAGCGTCGAGGTCGCTTCTGAGGTGACGCCGCCCCAAGAGGGTATTGCTTTTTTGGGGGAGTGGCGCTATGACTCGAGGGGTCAAAGCGAATCCTTCGAGATTACGAGCGGCACAGCGGCAGCAGGAGAGAGTGAGGACGGCGCGTTCAAACTCTTCTTAATCGAGCTGGACGGGCTCGACATTGCCGAATTTACCTTTGGGGGTCGAACCGTCGTGCTCACGCCGATCCCTGAAGAAGACGGAACGCAAGTTTTCTTTGCGGATGTTTATGGGCTGAGGTTGGAGCGTTTGGACGGAGCACCTTAGGCTAAATACGGGACGAGTCATAGGATAAGTCGCGTTATACGGATTCCGATTGATTACTGCATAAACTCCGACGTTACGCGCTTCGCTATCGGCGGAGTTGATTCCGTGCTTACCGAAGTCCGTACTTTTTTCTACTCGCTCTGCTCGGGGTAATTCCTACAGTAATTACCCGGAAACGGTATTATACTCACCTATAACGAGTGAAGTCTAGTACTGATAGACCTCTTCAACACACAATAGACCTCTTGCAAAAGTACCGCGTTACCCACTGAGAGCGTCTACTCATACTCGCTCTGCTCGGCAAAAGCGGAAGCCGGGCATTCGCCCGCCCCCCACTTTCGCAAGAGGTCTAATTATCTTTCCTGCTTAGGGAGTGCGCGACATAGATGTAGGGGTGGGTTTGAAACCCACCTACATTTGCCTCCTGCTATGACGTTTCCAGCGTGGCCTACCCGTATAAATCTTCGCACAAAGAAGCATTTATGGCGCACTCTATCGCTCTCAGCTCCAGCACCGGTCAAGTCAACCTCGAAGCACGCGTACTTGAAGGTTGCAGCGTTGGGCGGTCTCGAGCTTCGCTACGAAACATTTCCCTATCCCTGCGAGCTTCACAGCGCAGTACTCACTAACCCTTAATTAAGGCATTTTTTGCTACGCGCGTGTATGAAATATTTTACATAGGCACCTAGTTTCAGGTAAACTACCGAGTATGATCAAAAGTAAAGAAGATTACTTATGCTATCTGGAGGCGGACAGGCTTAACTTGAAGTGCCGAAAAACCCTGAAAACTTACCTCTTTCATGACGTGTGGCGTTACCAGCGTTTGCTAAGAAAGATTGAGTACTATCAAAACTGCAAACGTGGTCCGCTCGCTAAGCTCGTGCTGGCCTACTGCTGCGTTCGCTTTTACTATCTCGGCAAATACATGGGCATCAGGATTTATCCTCATGTGTTTGGACCCGGTCTCGCCATCGCGCATGAAGGCACGCTCCGCGTTCACAAAAACGCTCGAGTCGGCGCGAACTGCCGCATCCATGTGTGCGTCAACATCGGCGCGTCAGGGGGCTCGAGAGACGCCCCCCATATCGGCAACAACGTCTACATCGGGCCGGGAGCCAAGCTATTCGGTAACATCACCATCGCAGACGGTATCTCAATTGGCGCAAACGCAGTGGTTAACAAGTCCTTCCGCGAAGCCAACATCACCATCGCGGGCGTGCCCGCCAAAAAGGTGTCGGACCGCAGCGCCTTCCAAACGGGCTGGCAGCCCCAAAACGACTACTTAGGTTCGGTTGACACAGGTGAATCTAATACAGGCGAATCCGAACCGTTAATGAACTGAACTCTTCAGACGCGGCTACAGTCTTCTCACCCTGAGACGCTCTATAGTGGAAATGTAAGCAAAAAATGTAAGTTTAATTTCACTTCACCAGGAGGGGAAATAGTGTTAGACAAAGCGTTAGGCGAATTTTTCGGACAAGACAAAAACCGCGAAGAGGACTACCGCGACTTTGAGCGTCGCCAGCGAGAAAACCCTGACCAGGTCTCCGACCAAGAGGCAGCGCGACGCTACCGCGAGATGATGGGCCAGATGGACGACCAGGACGAGGACGAAGAGGTGCAGCGCGAGTACGAACGCGCCTTCAGCAACCTCTCCCCTCAGGAGCGACGCGACTTAGCCGAGCGTTACATGAAAGCGACCGAGGACAGCGGACGCTCTTATCAGGGGTACGACCGGAATCACGATGTGGAGCGAGCCTCCTCACCCCGCGAGCTAGGCCGCATGACGCGCCGCGCCGCCAAGCAAGACCCTGACCTCTTGGAGCAGCTTGTCGGCTCGAACAGCCCACTGAACAGTCGCGGGGGCAAGATGGCGCTGGCTGGCTTAGCCGCCTTCGCCGCTAAACGTTTTTTAGGTAATAAGCGTTGAGGTAGAAGAGATAAAGCCTGAGTTTTAAGTTGATAGAGCACCCGTCTGAATGGGTGCTCTTACCTTTGCTTCCTGACCCAGCCCACGAACTTCTGAATCTGCGGCTCGGCGAGAATCGCGGCGAGCGTGTTGTAGTATCGGCCTAGCTCTTTTTCGGTAAAGGTGCGGTGCAGGTGCTTGTGGCAGGCGCGGCAGAGCCACACGCCCCGGTGGGTCATGTCCAACTTGTCGAAGCGCTTTTTGAACCATTTATTGGCGTGATTTGTACGCGGGATGAGGTGGTGAAAAGTAAGCGGTTTTTCGCGCCCACACATGGCGCATTCGGCAGGTTTATCAGGTTTAGCGCGTAAGCTCACAACCTCTCAATTTTACCGAAAAAGTCCGTGTTAGTGCGTTATTTACGACCTCTCGTTTACGACGTCTTAGGAAGCTCGCTCGTTTGTTTCCCAAGCCTCTTCACGCCGTGAATCCCTGAGCGTTCCTCATGATAGCATCGAGAAAAGGTCAATTACTCTCAAAAAGGAGCTATCATGCCACAAACAGCTATAAAAAATTTTCCCAACCTCATCGGGGGTCAAGAGGTCCCCGGCGACGAGACCTTCGAATCGCGCAACTCGTCCAACCAACAAGATATTATCGGAACCTTTCCCGAAGCGACCAAAGCGCAAGTGCGCGACGCCTGTAAAGTCGCCAAAGACGCTTTCAAGCGTTGGTCGAAGACGCCTGCCCCTGTGCGCGGTGAACTGATCGGGACGATTGGCAAGGCGTTGGAGCGTGAAAAAGAAGCCTTGTCGCGTTTGGTCACGAGAGAAATGGGCAAGACGCTCAAAGAGGCGAGGGGTGAAGTGCAAGAAGCCATCGACACCTGTCACTTCTTCCAGTCCGAAGGCCGCCGCTTGTACGGGCAAACCGTCCCTTCGGAAATGCCAAACAAAGACCTCAATACGTACCGCCGACCTCTCGGCGTCGTCGGCATGGTCACGGCGGGAAACTTCCCCATCGCCGTACCGAGCTGGAAGATTATACCCGCGCTGGTCACGGGCAATACGGTCGTCTGGAAACCCAGCGAGGACGCGCCCGCTGTGGCTTACGCTTTTGTCAAGCTGATTCAAGAGGCGGGCATCCCCGAAGGCGTCGTCAACCTCGTGTTCGGCGGCGGCAAGGACGCGGCGGGCCAGCACCTCATCGACATGATGGACGAGGGCTACTTGGGCAAGTTCGCCTTTACGGGCTCGACTGAGGTCGGCAAGATGATTGGCGCAGTAGCGGGGCGCAACCTTATGCACCCGACTCTGGAACTCGGCGGCAAAAACCCGCTCGTCGTCATGCGCGACGCCGATATGGAGAACGCGGTGACTGGGGCGCTCTGGGCCTCGTTCGGGACGGGCGGGCAGCGCTGCACCTCGGCGGGCAACCTCATCGTGGATGCGCCCGTCTACGACGACTTTAAGGAGAAGTTTTTGGCTGCTGCCAAAGAGGTCAAAATCGGCGACCCGAACAGGGTCGAAGATGTCCTTTACGGTCCCTTTATCAGCGAGAAGTTCTTTGAACGCTGGGTGGAGCACTACACTTGGGGTGAAGAGGACGGCGCGACGCTCCTTTACGGCGAAGGGCGCATTACGAAAGAGAATCAACCCGAAGGTTTTGTGAGCGACGCGGACAGTAGCTTCTACGGCTGGCCCACCATTTGGGAAGGGGTCAAACCGGGAATGCGCCAGTTTCAACAAGAGGTCTTCGGCCCGACCATCAACCTCGTCAAAGTGGACGGCATTGATGAGGCCATCGAAACTGCGAACGCCGTGGATTACGGCCTCTCCTCCGCGATTTACACCAACAACCGCGAGTGGGCGCACCGCTTCAAAGATGAGATTCAAGCGGGTATGACCTCAATCAACAACTCGACCTCGGGTGCGGAGGCGCACATGCCCTTCGGCGGCGTGAAGGGCTCGGGTAACGGAACACGTGAGTCGGGGATTTGGGTATTGGACTCCTACACCTATTGGCACGGCGTGAACGACGACGTCTCGGGCACGCTGCAACTCGCGCAGATGGACACGGCGTATCTCGAGCCGCAAGCTGAGGTGAAGGTAGAAGCGCTGTTTGGCTGAAGTCTCGTGCGGCGCTATGTAGGGGCGATTCATACAATGCATAAACGTGCCCCTACATGTGGGACATTTTCACCTGGTTTTGGTACTGACTTGTCTATTAGAATCTTCTGTACAGGAGGTTTAACATGACGGTAACGGCAAAGGCGACAGGGAAACCGAGCGTAGCATCCTTCGAAGCGCAACTCCGCGATCTCGAGGAAGATGCTAAGAACCTCTGCGTGGGCTTGACTCCTGAGCAATTTACGCAGCAACCTCTCTCGAGCGGCTGGTCGGTTCAAGAATGTTTGGTGCACCTCAACATCACAGGTGAGCTTTACTTAGAAATGCTCATGCCTGTCATCGGCGCGGCGAAGGCGAATGGCGAAAAGGGCAACGGAACGCTTCGCTACGGTCTGCTCACAGGTCTTTTCATCCGCGCACAGGAGCCGCCCGTTCGCTGGCGTATGGCGTCTCCTAAAGCCTTTCGCCCCGTCGCCGTACCGGATGCGTCCGTACTGCCGACCTTTTTGGAGCTGCAAGAGAGGATGCGCGACCTCTTACTCCGCGCTGAAGATTTACCTCTTAACAAGCTGAAAATCACATCTCCAGAGAGTAAATGGCTCAGGATGAGCGTGTCTGAAGCGTTCGGCTTGCTGCTCGCCCACGAGCGGCGGCACCTTTGGCAAGCGTGGCAGGTTAAGGACGAACTGATTTGATGAAGTTTCGTTTAGCTGCTTTAGAGAGGTTTATCAAAGAGTGACCTCATACTTCAAGTTAGAGTGGGCCATCCGAATCCGGCCACTTGACGAAGACTAAAGGAGTCATTGATGAAACCTCTTATCCTGGCGATGCTCTTAACCTTATTTGGCTCACTCGCGTGGGCGCAGAGTGAAATGTCTGAAACAACTATCGCCGTCACGGGCACAGGCACGGTGTACGCCGAGCCCGACCTCGCCACCTTCGACGCGGGCGTAAGCGCCTTTCAAGAGGATGTGATTGCCGCGAGCGAAGAGGTCAGCGAGCGGGTTGCGCGTCTCATTGCAACCTTACAATCACTCGGCGTGGCTGAGCGCGATATTCGCACCGTAGACGTGAGCATCTCCCCCGAGCAGAACTACAACCGCGACGGTGAACTCACAGGCACGCGCTTTCGCGTGGTGAACCGCGTACGCGTTAGCGTGCAGGACACGTTGCGACTCGGCACACTTTTAGGGCGCAGCATTCAAGCTGGGGCGAATGAGGTGAGCAACGTCCGTTACACCTTTGCGGACCCTAAAGCCTTAGAAGACCGAGCGAGGGCGCAAGCCATGAACACCGCGAAGGACAAAGCCGAGCAACTCGCGGAGCTTGCCGAGGTTGAGTTAGGCGCGGTGCAGCGGATTGTGGAGCAAGGTGGCGGGTCACAGCCTGTGCCGCAAGAAGTCCGCATGATGGCGGCGGAAGCGGCGAGCGACATGCCCGTCTCGGCAGGTCAACTCTCGGTAAGCGTGTCGGTGAGTGTGGATTACGCCATTGTCGAACCGTAGGCCAAAGACGCGAAGTTAAGTATGATACTCCTAGCATTTCCACGTAATATTGCTACACAGTTCCGCAGTCCTCATCCCTGAATGTGCGTGCTAAACGATGTTCTTCTCAATGAGAGTGTAGCTGACCAGATGATACCTGCTATCCAAATCTAAGAATCATTCGCCTTGGAGGTAAACGATGCGCATTTGGGCCATTCTTGCACTTGGACTTCTTATAGGATGTGGCGGAACCGCAACGGACGAACTAGCTGGTGCTGTGGATGTCGATGGTCAGCTCTGGTCTGGTCGTTTGATCTACTCGAGTGACCAGACGGATAAGCTCATGACGGTCGTATTCCAGCAGAGCGGCGCACAGATAGCGGGCGCGCTTTACTACGCCCGGCCCGACGTCGGCATCGACTTGAACGCGCCGCCAACTTGTCTGACTAGAGGGCTGGTAGTGAACGACAGACTCTACATGAATTGCTTCGTGCCTAACGAAGCTTCGACAATTGAGGTTGTAGGCGGCTTTAGCGGAGCAACCTTTCGGGGGAGCTACATCCGCACCTTCGCCTCGGGGCGATCCACCCCGTTTGTCGCCCTCGAGTACGTGCGGGACGTGGACACCGACGACTTCTTCTCTAACTATCAGAGGAGCGTTCAACGCCACCACGACCCTTCAGGGGAGCTTACCGTTATGACCGCTGAAGGTCAGTGAGCGGGCACGCTGACGCTCGGCTCACACAGTTAGGCGAACGACGCGCTCGCCACATGGTAGGTTACGAGGATGTCCGAAGAGGTCTTCTGCTTAAAGGCCGCGCACCTACCCGAGCCGAGCCCGGACGTTCTCCCGCTCAACAGATCGCTCTATCGGCGCATCGCGGAGCAGGGCGAGTTTAGAGCGCGGGACGCCGCTGAAACTGACGAAACTTACCGGCAAATTATCCCTTACGCAGTCCTCTACCAAGAGGGCCGCGTCCTCTTGGTAGAGCGCCTGAAAGCGGGTTCCGAAGCGCGGCTCCACAACCGTTTGTCTATCGGTTTAGGTGGACACATCAATCCTATTGACCATGCCAACGCGAGAGACCCCATCGAAGGCGCACTTACCCGCGAACTCCGCGAAGAACTTCACATGGAGGCTTTTTTCGCTGAAGCGGTGGGACTCATTCACCGCGCCGAAACTGCCGTCGAAAGGGTTCACACGGGTATCTTGTACCGGGTGAAAACGCCCGCTGAAAGAGAGGAAGTCAGCGTGCGTGAGACGCACAAGCTCGCCGGAGGTTTCGTGACGTGGGAAGAGGTCGAAAAGGTGGAAGAGCGGCTCGAGCTATGGTCCCAAGCCGCCTTCAGATTCTTGCACGGTAAGGTTCACAAATAACAAGGGGTTGCAACCCCTTGTTTACCGGAGGTGATTGGAAGGCTAGCCAGCCATGCCTTCTAGGGCCTCGAGCCTCCCTAACGGCAGGAGCGCGTCACGCACTTCGCTGAGGAGCACCAAGCGGTTGCGGCGCACCTTTTGGTTCTCTACGTTGACGTAGACGTTGTCCAAAAACTCGTCCAAAGGCGTTTTGAGCGCGATGACCTGCGCGACTTGGTCGTCGAGGTCGGGCAGGTCGCGTTCGGGGCCGCGTCCTAAATCCCAGGGCGTGAGCACCTCTTCCACGGTGGTCATGAGGTCGGTTACGGCGTCTCTTGCAGGTATCAGCGCGTCGTAGAGGGAGCTTTCATAAGCGCTTTCAAAGCGTGAGGTGTCGATATCGGTAGGCTCACCGAGTTCCCGTGCCAAATTCGCCGCGCGTTTGTAGAGCGTGAGGAGCGTCTCGAACTCCTCCTCTTGGCTCAGTGTGCGGAGCAAGTGGCAGCGCCTCGAGGCGGTAATAACGGGCGGGTTGTCAGCGGCGGCGGCGCGGATGAACTGGGTGCGGATACCCTCTTCGCTCAGGAGACCGGCGACGCGGTCCCACAAGAAGTCGATGACCTCAGCCTGCACCTCTTCGCTGATTTCCCGCTCTGCGCCGTAGCCCTGCGCGGCGGCCTCCGTAAAGCTGTTGGGCGGCAACGTCCAGCCTTGCACGTTCAAGATGCGAGCGGCGGCAATCGCGTCGCGGCGCAGTCCAAAGGGGTCAGCGGAGCCAGACGGACGGCGCTCCACGTCGAAGAAACCGACGAGCTTGTCGAAGCGGTCGGCGGCGGCTAAGAGTGCGCCGACATTAGACTCGGGTAAGGCTCCCCCAGCCACCACGGGGCGTGCGCCGTCCTCTAAAGCGGTGGCGACCCCTAAGTCATAACCATCTGCTGTAGCGTACGCTCTCGCCATGACGCCCTCCAACTCCGGCAACTCCGCCACCATCTGCGTCGCGAGGTCGGCGCGAAAGACGGGCACGGCTTTGCTGAGCACCTCACGCTCGTGCTCAGACAGGTCTAAACGTTCCGCCAAGACTTCCGTACTCACCCCGACGCGCGTCACCTTGTCGGCTACCGTGCCGAGCTGCCGGTGCACGCCAATACCCGAGAGCCCCCAAGCGTGCTGCGAGAGTGACTTCTCCCGGTCCGCAGCCCAGAAAAAGCGAGCGTCTCCCAAACGTCCATCTAAGACTTGCTCGTAGCCCTGGCGCACGACGGCGTCGTCCGGCACGCGGTTGTTCGACACACCGACAAAGACAGGCGCAAGCGAGCCGTTCTCGCGCCGTGTCGGAAAGAAGCTCTGGTGGTGGGTCATGGTGGTAGTCAAGACCTCTTCGGGTAGCTCTAGGTAGTGCTCGGCAAAGGAGCCCAAAATAGGGGTAGGATACTCGACTAAGTGACTGACCTCTTCCAAAAGCTCGTGGTCGAAGATGAGCGTCAAGTTTTTCCCCGCCGCGACCTCTCGGGCAACCTCTAAGGTCCGCTGCTGCCGCGCGGTCACGTCGGCAATCACAAAGGCGTCACGGAGGGTGTCCAGATAAGCGTCGGCGTGAGGAAGTTCGACCTCACCGGAAGCTAAGAAACGGTGGCCTCTCGAGACCCGCCCCGCCCGTAACCCGGCTACGGAGAGGTCCAAAACCGCTTCATCCAAAAGCGCCACGAGCCACGCGATAGGACGCAAGAAGGGCGTCTCCACATCGCCCCAGTGCATCTTGCGCGGCGCGGGAAAGTCCTTGACGATATTCGTCAACAGGGGTGGGAGCAGCGTCTTGGCATCTTCACCACCGAGTTGCCGCCGAGCGAAGACATAACGACCCTTGTCAGTTTCTTGCGTAACGAGTTCTGACGGGTCTATCCCATTCGATTTCGCAAACCCTTGCGCCGCGCGGCTCGGGTTGCCCGCCTCGTCAAAAGCGACCTCAGCAGCGGGACCGCGCCTGAGTTCGGTGCGTACTTCGCTCTTGCCCGCGACCTCTTGGACGGATGCGGCGATGCGCCGAGGCGTGGCGTAGGTCTGAACCTCACCAAAATCTAAACCCGCTTGCGTTAGGCGCTCCGCCATTAGTTTCGCGAGGCTCGCTTTAGCTTGTGGCACGTACCAGCTCGGCAGCTCCTCCGTGCCGATTTCAAAGAGCAAGCTCGCCACTAGGCCGCCGCCTCTTGATTTTGAGCGTTCTGTTGCTCGTCTTGGGAATCGTTTAGCTCGAGATACAGCTTCGCCGCCCCTTCCGCCAAGCGCCGTACCCGCTGCACGTAGTTTTGCCGCTCCATGTGCGAGAGTACACCTCGTGCGTCCAAGAGGTTCAAGGCGTGACTCGCTTTCATGGTGAATTCGTAAGCCGGATAGAGGAGCTTTTCCTCTAAGAGCCGCGCCGCTTCTTCCTCAAAAGCGTCGAAGAGCGTGCGCTGAAGTTTGGCGTTCACAAAGTTGAAGTTGTAGTCGCTGTGCTGATATTCGAAGTCGCGGCGGATATCGCCTAGCGTCGTGCCGGGCGCATACGTGACCTCATAGGCGTGCGCCGCGTTTTGCAAGTACATGGCGATGCGCTCCAAACCGTAGGTCAACTCAACCGAAATCGGCTTCAAACTCACCCCGCCGACCTGCTGAAAGTAGGTGAACTGGCTTATTTCCATGCCGTCCATTTGCACTTCCCAACCTAAGCCCCACGCGCCCAAGGAGGGCTGCTCCCAGTTGTCCTCGACGAAGCGGATGTCGTGGGCGTGGGGGTCGATGCCGAGCGTGTACAAGGAGCCCAAATAGAGGTCTTGGATGTCCATCGGGGAGGGCTTTAAGAGAACCTGGTACTGGAAGTAATACTGGAAGCGGTAGGGGTTCTCGCCGTAGCGTCCGTCAGTGGGGCGTCTCGAGGGTGCCACATACGCCGTGCGCCAAGGGTTTTGTCCGAGCGCTTTCAAAAAGGTCGAAGGGTAAAACGTGCCTGCGCCGACTTCGGTGTCGTAGGGCTGTGTAATCACGCAGCCGCGCTCTGACCAGTAGCGCTCGAGATTCAGTATAATGTCTTGGAAGTGCATGACTTCTCCTCAAATTCCTCAGTACTTGCTCGAACCATACTTAGATTTAATATCCGCTATCCAAAGGACGCCAGCGCTTACCACGCACCTCTTCATAAGGTAAATGTGAAAAATTTAAGGGGAGCGTGATGAACCTTTATGGACATGAAAGTAACGAAAGACCTTTCAGGTCGCCTGCTGAGCGCGTAGTATAACACTATGAAGATGATTATCCCGCCGTATTCTTTCTGCCCCCTGGTATGCTTAGCAAGCACCCCAGTCGAGGCTGCGTAAAGGAGAGGGACTTGAACCGATACGACGACCGTGCGAGGCTCGTGTTTCACTTCGCCAGAGAAGAAGGCTCCAAATTAGGCCACGCCATGATAGGCCCCGAGCATCTGCTCTTAGGGCTCATGCGCGAAGGCGGCACCGCTAGCCGTGTACTAGGTGAATTCGGCGCAACCCTAGAAGGATTGCGCCGCCAAGTCGAAGAGATGGTCGGACGCGGCGACGGCTTGCCGCGCAACGAGACCGCCGCGATTACGCCGCGCGCTCGCCGCGTGATGGAACTCGCGGGCTCCGAAGCCCGCTCGCTAGGCTTCGAACGTCATCGCCACCGAGCATATTTTGCTCGGCATCATCCGCGAGGGTGACGGCGTGGCGTACCGCATCTTGCAGCAACTCACCCGCGACGTGGACACGGTGCGCTGGCGCATCCTAGCTGCTGCCGACCCCAAAGGTCAGGCCGAAACCGTCAATACACCCTTTTTGGATGAGTACGCTCGAGACCTCACCAAAGAGGCGCGTGAGAGCAAGCTCGACCCTGTAATTGGACGTACCGAAGAGATTCGCCGCGTCATCCAAATCCTGAGCCGCCGCAACAAGAACAATCCCTGTCTTAATCGGTGAGCCGGGCGTTGGTAAAACCGCCATCGTCGAGGGGCTCGCGCAGTCCGTCATCGAAGGCCGCGTGCCGCCGAATCTGCGCAACATGCGCGTCTTGTCCATCGACCTCTCGAACGTCGTCGCCGGAACGAAGTACCGGGGCGAGTTCGAAGAGCGTCTTCGCCAGATTATCGAAGAGTTGCGCAGCGCTCGTGTCGTTGCTTTCATCGACGAGCTTCACACCTTAGTGGGCGCAGGGGGCGCGGAAGGCACGCTGGACGCCGCTAACATCCTCAAGCCGCCCCTCTCGCGCGGTGAAGTCCAGGTCATCGGCGCGACCACCACGGGCGAATACCACCGCTACATCGAAAAAGACGCCGCCCTAGAGCGCCGCTTTCAGCCTGTCATCGTCTTAGAGCCTTCCCCTGAAGAGACCTTGGAGATTATGCACGGCCTCCGCGAACGCTACGAAGCGCACCACGGCGTCGTTATCCCCACGCAGATTTTAGAGATTTCGGTGCGCTACGGCGAGCGCAGCTTACCGGGCCGCAACTTCCCCGACAAGGCGATTGACCTCATCGACGAGGCGGCAGCGCGAACGCGGCTGAACAAGTCGCTCGGCTTCCCGATTTTAGAGGAAGAGGACGGCACGCCCATCGTTAGCCGTGACGACGTGGAAGCGGTCGTCAACTCGTGGGGCGGCATCTACGTGGACGAGCAGGATGACGAGAAGCTCGCCAATATCGAAAACGAATTGAAAAACCACGTGGTCGGGCAAGATCAAGCGATTGCGGCTCTAGGTGCAGCCTTGCGCCGCGCCCGCGTCGGCTTAGGTGGACGCACCCGCGTCTCGGCGTCCTTCTTGTTCGTCGGACCCTCGGGCGTCGGTAAGACCTTTTTAGCCAAGCAACTCGCCATGCAGCTTTTCGGCAGCGAACGTGCGCTCGTGCGCCTCGACATGTCCGAATACCAGGAATCGCACGCAACCTCGAAGCTCATCGGCGCACCTCCAGGCTACGTAGGACATGAGCAGGGCGGACGCTTGACCGAAGCGGTGCGGCGTCAACCGTTCTCGGTGGTGCTTTTAGACGAAATCGAAAAGGCGCACCCCGACATCTACAACACCTTTTTGCAGGTCTTAGACGATGGACGCTTGACGGATGGCTTAGGCCGCACCGTGGACTTCCGCCGCGTCATCCTCATCATGACCTCGAACACGGGCTTTAACGTCGGTCAGTCCATCGGCTTTCAAGAGGTCTCGAGAGACGTTCAAGGTCCCTTAAAACGCATCTTCAGCCCCGAATTCTTAGACCGCTTAGACGAGGTCATCTCCTTTCAAACCTTCGACGAGCAAGGCGTCTTGCACATCACCAATCAGATGCTCGACGAAATCCGTGAGGACCTCTCGAGCCGTGACATCCAAGTCACCTTCGGCGCAGAAGTCGCCTCGTTCTTGGTCTCCAAACTGCCCAAAGGTGAGAGCGCCCGCCCCCTACGCGCCGTGATGCGCGAGTACATCGAGGACCCGCTCTCCTTAGAAATCCTGACACACGGCACGCAAGAGGGCATCATTGTGACGGTTGAAGACGACGCGATCATCTTTGCGAAGCCTGTACCGATGGTGTAGGGCTAGGTTGACTCGAGCTTAACAATCAAAAAACAGAACTGCGGTCTGGATACTCAGACCGCAGTTCTCATATTTATATTTGACTTATGACCGCTTCCAGCGCGGCTCACGCTTCTCTAAAAACGCCGACACACCCTCTTTCAAGTCATCTGTGGTGCGGGCCAAAGCGTTGACTTCAACCGCGTAGCGGAGCCCCTCCTCTAACCCCATACTCGGCACCGCCGCGAGAAGTTGCTTGGTCATGGCTAAAGAGGTCGGTGCGTTCTTTGCAAGTTCATCGGCTCTCGCTAAGGCCCTCTCCATCACCTCTTCTCCAGCACACACCTCATTGACAAGCCCCATCTCTTTCGCTTCACTCGCTTGAACAAGGCGAGCGGAGAGAAGGAGGTCCCTAGCCGCTTTCTCGCCGACCTGCCGCACTAGAAACACACCGACCAACGCCGCCACGAAACCGATTCGCGCTTCTGTATAACCGATTTTTGCCGACTCACTCATCACAACGAGGTCACAGACCGAGGCGAGCCCCGCGCCACCTGCCACCGCGTGACCATTGAGCGCCGCAATGACGGGTTTGGGAAAGGTATAAATACGCTTCAAAAGTGCTGCCAAGTGCGCTGAGTCTTGACGGTTCTCCTCCGTCGAACGAGTGCTAATCGCTTTAAGGTCAGCGAGGTCGAGCCCGGCGCAGAAGGCTTTGCCAGTCCCCGTTAAAACGAGCGCTCTGACCTCTTCTTGCTCAGCTTGGTCCAACGCTTCCAGTAAGCTGCTGATAAGGTCAGCGTTGAGCGCGTTACGCACGTCGGGTCTGTGAAGGGTGAGTACGCGAATGGCGTTTTGGTCTTCGGTGAGTAGGATGGACATGCCTGATTGTAACGCTCGAACCTCTTCGCTCGGAGGTGTTTTCGGTTTAATTACTAGCAGGTATCATCTGGTCAGCTACACTCTCAATAACAAGAACATCGTTTAGCACGCACTTTAAGGGATGATATCTGCGGAGAAGTGTAGCAACGTCAAGTGGAAATGCTAACGAAAGGGTTGGAAGTTCTCGAGACAAAAAAAGACGCACCTCTTTCTCGAGCGTGCGTCCTAAACAAAAGCCGATGGTCGGAATTGAACCGACGACCTGCCGATTACGAATCGGCTGCTCTACCGCTGAGCTACATCGGCAAGCGAGGTATCATCTCGCAAATTCAAGTTTTGAAGTGTGGATGATACCTCGTATTTTCAGTGGTGGCCAGAGGCGGGATTGAACCGCCGACACTACGATTTTCAGTCGTATGCTCTACCAACTGAGCTATCTGGCCGAGGTGGGTATCATCCAGCAAAAAACAATACCTTTTAAGTTTGAAAGCCAGCCAAAATACTATAGATGTATTTTTCTAACCTTCTTTCAGGAATAGGTATCATTTTCTTTTGAGAAGATGATACCTCCCTGGTAACGGAGCCGACGGGATTTGAACCCGCGACCTTCTGCGTGACAGGCAGATATGCTAACCGCTACACTACGGCTCCATGCGGCTCACTCGAGTGAGCGAAGTGCATGATACCCGAGTTTTCTGAGCTTTGTCAACGCTGGTTTTTACACGTACCTCTTGACACTAGACCTTTTGTAAGAGGTCTACTTAAAGGACTACATCCGCAATAATCGCTAGAAGCATGACCGCGCTGACGTAGAGGTTGGCGTTAAACGAGCGCAATACGTCGCCAATCTGCCTCGAGCGAACCAAGAAGTGCTGTGCAATGAGGATAGCTGCAACGATCATCAAACCGACGGCGTAAGGCCAACCTAGTCCCGTAAGCGGCAGCACGAGTGCGAGCGACAGCCAAGCTGCTACGTGCGTGAAAGCCGATATGATGAGCGCCTTGTTCACACCAAACACAGCCGGAACGCTGTAAACACCGTGCGCCACGTCGAAGTCGTAGTCGAGCACGGCGTAGATGATGTCAAAACCCGCAATCCACAACCCGACGCCCACCCACAGCGCCATCGCCGCAGGCGCAAACGCCCCCGTTACCGCAATCCAGCCGCCCGCCGCCGCCGCACCAATCGTCGTGCCGAGCCAGAAGTGGCAGAGCCAGGTAAAGCGCTTGGTGTAAGGGTAGAGCGCTAGAAAAAACACCGCGACGGGCAAGAGCGCCAAAGTAAGCGCGTTGAGCGCCCAACCCGAGAGGATGAGGAGGGCGAAACCAGTCACCGCGAGCCCTACGCCCTCGCGCCTGCGTAGCACACCACTAGGAATCTCTCGCGCCTCCGTGCGCGGGTTGCGAGCGTCGATTTCTGCGTCGATGACGCGGTTCAAGGCCATGCTCGCCGTGCGTGCGCCGACCATCGCTAGGGTAATCCAAAGGAACGTGACGAAGCCGGGCCAGCCGCCCGCTGCTAAGAGCATTCCGCCGTACGCGAAAGGCAGGGCGAAGAGGGTGTGCTCGAACTTGACGAAGGAGAGGTAGGTTTTGAGACCCTTGCGGCGCGGCTGAGAGGGGGCGGTGCTCATGGGTTTAACCTATCACGGGAGGGTGTAAGAGGATTTTGAGGGTCTTACAAAGTTGGAGAGGTGAGGGGGCTCGAGTGAACTTTTTAAGTGTAAAGCGTAATTATCTGAGGGTAAGGTTGTCAACGTGAAGTTCGTTTGATGTCGTAAACAGCCCCAAAGCTGTAAAGGCTCTAAACACCAATTTGAAGGGATACAAATGTCGAGATATTTCAAGCTTACAACCTGTATTTTGCTTGCCTTTGCCCTAGTGGGGTGCGGCACCACAGCCTTACCAACTGACCCACCAGCTAACAACCCTAACGCGCCTTTTCGGTTTTTCGTCGGTACATCAAATCAGGGACAGGAGAGCGTAGGTCAAGTAATCCAGGTGGTTAGAGACGGTCGGGGTTTTCCGATTTCGATAGTCGGACCTAACGGAGGGAAAATTAGTCAGTTCGGTGAGTTCCAGTCGAGCTTGACGACCAAATGCTGCTTCGACACCCCTGGCACCTACAAAGCTACTGCTAAAGTCGATGGCGAAACTCACGTTCAATACCTTCGGGTCGACCTCTCGGAGGTTCTACCTCGAGTCAACTCAGTCAGTCTCGATGAGGTTAATACTTCAGCGATTCGTGTTTCCTGGACTGCTGTAGCAGATGCGGAGGCTTATGGTGTCATGTTGTACGACGTAGACGAGGAGATTGGACGCCTTTATAGAACGTCTGACATGTCTTTTACCTTTGACAGTGGATTTTCTTCTGGCAAGGAATATGAAGTTCACGTGATTGCGAACTCGCAGATGCCGTCTTTGGACCTTGGTTCGCAACAGTTGAACACGTCGGAGCGCGTGTCTGACAGTTTCATCGTTCCGTAGTGGATGCTTAATTGACAGTGCAAAGAAGTTCCCTTCGAAAACTAGGACACGTTGAGGAGGCTTGTCCTACTTGAATTAGGCAAATCGCTTCTCAACCGGAAGAGATAGGGTAAACACCGCCCTACCCTTAGGATGATTGCGAGCGTCCAACGTCCCCCCATGTGCCTCTACAAGCGCCTTCGCAATGGAGAGCCCCAACCCTGAGCCGCCACCCGAACCTCTACTGTCCTTTTGGCGCGTCCTCGAGACGTTCCCCCAATAGAACCGCTCAAAGGCTCGCTCCAGCTCATCCAGTGAGAGTCCCGCTGTCTCGCGAGGACGGTTCACGCATCACCTCTACGGTATGCTTCACGGAATGATTCAGCATTTAGAAGCGGTCACATTAGGTGACCTAAAGCAGTGGATTTATGTGAGCGGCGACCCTGAGAAGCCACTCTTGCTCTTTTTGCACGGCGGCCCCGGCGTCGCGCAAATCGGCTTTGCGGAGCGTTTTCAAGGGGACCTTAAAAAGCATTTTTTGGTTGCGCATTGGGATCAGCGCGGCGGTGGCAAGTCGTTCCGAGCAAGGACGCCGAACATGACTCTGGGGCAGTATGTCTTAGACGCGGAAGAGCTGTCACGCTACCTCTTAAAGACCTTCGGTAAGGACAAGCTCTACCTCTTCGGTCACTCATGGGGCGGCGCGTTTGGCGCAAAAGTGGTGCAGCGGACCCCGGAGTTGTTTCACGCCTACATTGCCCAAGGGATGTTGGTGGACGGTGAGGAGAACGCGCAGCTCTCCTATCAGCGTGTCCAGGAGCAGTTGGAAAGTTTAGGGCACACCTCTATGTTAAAACGGCTTAAAAACCTCGGCGAGCCGCCCTACGCAAACGGGATCGCTGCTCTTTTGACCCAGCGCTGGGCGACGTTGCGTTCAGGCGGGCTCTTCCACGATGAGAAACTTTGGCGCACCTACACCCGCGCCATGTTCCGCTCGCCGACCTACTCGGCGAGGGACGTACTCAGCTATCCGTCTGGTATTCTGTATTCAATCCGTCAACTGTGGGATGAGGTCTTGGCGGTGGACCTCTTTGAAGCGGTGCCGCGTTTGGAGGTACCCTTCTACCTCTTGATGGGCCGCTACGACACGGTGACGCCGCCCGCGATTGCAGAGAGGTATTTCGGCACACTCGAGGCTCCCCACAAAGAAAAGGTCTGGTTCGAGCACTCTGCGCACTGCCCGCACCTAGAAGAACCCGAACGGCTCGCGCGGGTGCTCGCGGAGCGCGTTTTAGACACAGGTGTTTTAGATGGGGGAGTGAAGGCGAAGCGCTGAAGCTCGTACCGCTTGCTACGGTCCAAGAGGTCCGTATCCCCTAAAGTACAGTTATTGAAGGGTTGACTCCCTGACGGTAGCGAAAGTCAGTGGAGGGGGCTCGAGTCGACCACCCTATAAAGACACAGTAACAAGGAGACCTAATGTTGACCTACCGGAACGCTTATGCCCTCTGACGCCGCCATCGTCGTCCGCGACGTTCACAAGTCCTTCGGCGACGTCGAAGCCTTGGCGGGTGTTGAACTCCACGCCGAAGAGGGCAAGGTTTTTGGACTTCTAGGGCCGAACGGCGCAGGTAAAACGACGCTCGTGAACATCCTCACCACGCTCCTCAAGCCGGATAAGGGAGAGGTACGCGTGCTCGGCCTGGACGTGACGCGCGAGGCGGAGAAGCTGCGCGGACTGATTGGACTTGCGGGTCAGTACGCCGCCGTGGACGAGAACCTGACCGGGCGCGAGAACTTGGAGATGGTCGGGCAGCTCTACCACTTGGGGCGGCGCGAGGCGAAGCGGCGGGCGGGAGAGGTCTTGGAACGGTTTTCGCTTCAAGACGCGGCGAACCGCACCGTCAAAGGGTATTCGGGCGGGATGCGCCGCCGCTTGGACTTGGGCGCGAGTTTGGTCGGGCGTCCGCAGGTGCTCTTTCTGGACGAGCCAACCACGGGGCTCGACCCGCGCAGCCGCTTGGAGATGTGGAGTCTCATCAAGGAACTCGTAGCGGGCGGGACGACGCTCTTACTCACCACGCAGTATTTAGAAGAGGCCGACGAACTCGCCGAGCGCATCGCGGTCATTGACGACGGGCGCGTGATTGCGGAGGGGACGGCGGACGAACTTAAAGCGGAGCTGGCGTCTGACGTGTTGGAGCTTAGGCTCGAGCAGACCTCTCAAATAAACCGCGCCGCCGAGGTGCTCCGTTCGATCGGCGGCGACACGCCGCAGGTGGACGAAGACGCCGGACGCCTCACCCTAAGCGTTTCTGATGGCGCTCAAAGTCTGATTCGGGCCGTGCGCAAACTCGACGAAGCCGAGATTAAGCTCGCTGACCTGAGCCTGCGCCGCCCGTCGCTCGACGACGTCTTTCTCTCCCTCACCGACAAACATACTGAAAAATCTAAGAGGAGTAACGCATGAGTCTAACCGCCCAAAGAGAGGCTGAAACCCAAGTCCAGACCTCATCGCCGAGTCTGTGGCAGCGCCTCTCCTACAACGTCAACGATACGCTGGTCATGGCTTGGCGCAACCTCATTCGCTACTTGCGTTTGCCACAGCTTTTGGTCTTCTCCACGGTTCAGCCCGTGATGTTCGTGCTTCTCTTCGCCTTTGTCTTCGGCGGCGCGATTGAAACGCCCGGCACGAGCTACATCAACTACCTCATCCCCGGTATCCTCATCCAGTCGGTGCTCTTCGGCGCGTCCCAAACGACGGTGGGCTTAGCCGAAGACCTCTCCAAAGGGATGGTGGACCGCTTCCGCTCGCTGCCGATGGCGCGGGGCGCGGTCTTGGCGGGGCGCACCCTAGCGGACAGCGCCCGCAACGTCTTCGTCGTGCTGCTCATGCTCTTGGTCGGCGCGATGATCGGTTTTCGCTTTGAGGGGAGCCTCTTGCAAGCCGTCGGTGCGGTGGTGTTGGTCGTCTTTTTCGGCTTCGCCTTCTCCTGGATTTCGGCGCTCATTGGCCTGTTGGTCAGGGACCCTGAAAGCGCGGACGCCGCTGGGTTCGTCTGGATTTTCCCGCTCGTCTTCGCGAGTTCGGCCTTTGTACCCGTCCAGACGATGCCCGTTTGGTTGCGCACCTTCGCGGAGGTGCAGCCCATCTCCGTCACGGTGGACGCGGTGCGCTACTTGACCTCGGGAGGCGCGGCTCCGGGCGTAACGCAGGGCGATGTGCTGTGGGCCTTTCTTTGGGCGCTAGGCATTCTCGCGGTCTTTGTACCCTTAGCGGTAGCGCAGTATCGGCGGAGTACGTAGCCACCTTTAGCTACTTCAAGAGAGGTTAGGAGGGGTGTTCATAACAACTAGCCGGGATTCAATTAAGGTACATGCAACATGACTCCTATTTTGGTCACAGGCGCAACAGGCAATGTCGGTGCAGAGGTCGTGCGCCTGCTGATAGAAAGAGGTCACGCGGTACGCGCCGCTGTGCGAGACGTGCAAAAAGCCGAAGCTGAGTTCGGCGAGGGCGCGTCTTGTGTCCCTTTCGACTTCGGCAAACCTGAAACTTACGACGCGGCCTTTGGAGACGCCAAAGCGATGTTTCTGATGCGTCCGCCCGCCGTAGCCGACGCGAGTAAGCTCAACGCTGCTATAGACGCAGCAAAAGCCGCAGGGGTCAAACACGTTGTCTTTCTCTCGCTGCAAGGGGTTGAGCGCAACCCTCTCCTGCCCCACGCGAAAACCGAGAGGTATCTCAAATCCTCCGGGCTGACCTACACCTTTTTACGCGCCTCGTTCTTCATGCAAAATCTGAACACCACGCACCGCCATGACATCGCACAGGGCGAGGTGTTCGTGCCCGCCGGAAGAGGCAAGACGAGCTTTATCGACGTGCGCGACATAGCGGCGGTGGCTGTAGAGGCGCTGACGCAAAGAGGTCATGAAAACCGCGCATACGAACTCACGGGCGCTCATGCGCTCGACTACTTTCAGGTCGCGAATATTTTTACCGATGTTTTAGGAAAAGGGGTGACTTACCCGAATCCTTCGCCCTGGCGGTTTTGGCAACGGATGAGAAAAAGAGGTCTGAGCGTCCCTTTCATCCTGGTGATGATCGGGCTCTACACGGTTTGTCGCTTTGGCTTGGCGTCTAACGTGACGCAAGAGACGGCGCAGCTTTTGGGGCGTGCGCCTGTCTCGGTGCGGGAGTACGTGGAGGATTACCGGGAGAGTTGGGTGTAGGTCGTTGAATATGAGGTTTGTAGATTAGGGTGCTCTGAAGGTGAATGTGCCCGCAAAGGTGCTCGTCAGAACGGAACCCTGCGTGCTGCCCTGATAGCTTCCGGTTAAACCATTCGTGCTCAGCGTGGCGTTTAGCGAGAAGTCCGTGTCTACACCCGCGCAATTTACGCTAGCCGTCTCGCTCTCAGCGCTGCACCTTAGCTGTACGTCATAGCCGTAGTACGGCTCATTCTCAAAAAGCACCGCTTCTAAACCCGCGTCGCGCCAGAAAAACTCGAGTCGGCGCTCCAACGTGCGTGGCTCGGGCGTCTCTTGCTGCAATGTGCCTGTAAAGCGTTTCAAGAGGTCTGTAGGAAGGTCTGCGCAGACGCTTTCAGGGATAAGCTCGAGCCGCCGTGTCGTCACGTCCTCCTGATAGTCGAGCGTCAAGGTGGTTGCGCCTAAGACTTCAAAACTGAGGGTGTCTTCGCCGAAGACTTGGGTGGCGTTCAGGGCGGGTGCTAGGGCGTCGGTTGGGTTCGCGCTCAAGGTGGCGCTCGCGACCCTTTCTAGCTCATAGCGAAGTTGGACGCGGTCCCCTACGCAGGCGTAGGTCGCCGCGCCGTAGTTGTCTAGGTCCCTCGGTTGGATGAGCGTGAGGTAGCCCCGAGCCGGAGGCGGCGCTGAGGGAAAACACCCTCCTAAAGTGAGGGTTAAGCTGAGCAGCGCGGTGAGGAGGTAATACCAAAGTGATTTGAGGATGGCACAACGTGACATTCTCAAACGCACTATGTGCGTAACTTCAGACGCCCTCACGTTGTGCCATCCCTTCTTCAGTCTGGTACAAGGGCGTTTAAGCATCGCTCTCCTTGTGTGCAGTGCGTAAGATAACCAGCGCTAACGCCACACCCGCAAAACACGCGGTGAGGTCGAACAGGTCGAACGTGCCGTAGTGAAAGTAAGGCAGCCCCAAACCTAGCCGTTCTAGCTGCGCAGTGATGATAGGACGCTGACCCACTTCAAAGGTGGTTTCAAGGGCGAGCCATAGCGCGGCGCTAAAAAGCGCAGTGCGGCGCGATACGCCTAGCGCGAGCGTGCTGAGCAAGGTAAAACCGAGTGCGTGCATGAACGAGGGAAGCGAGCCGCTCAGGGGGCCAAAGAGCGGTGGCAGACTCTCTTTGAGATTCGGGATTAGGAACAGCGCTCCAGCGGGGCGCGTGAGGTAGACGAGCGTGCCGAGAGAGAGGCTTGCGAGCGCGATGCTCAAGAGGTTGACGGATGTTCTCACGGTCCCTCGCTGGGCGGCGTGCCGGGCTGCTTGTCGAAGCTGAGCGAGCCCGAAAAGGGGATGAGCGAGCCTGCGTCCACGTTCGTCCCGCTGTAGCTGCCGCGCAAGCCGTTCTCGGTAATCTGCGCAGTCAGTTCAAAGGTAGAGGGGTCGCTGCTATAGTACTGTTCCTCGCTCGCGCAGTTCAGTTGTGCCGCCGCTACATCCAAGGTACAGGGCACGATAAAGGGTGGGTACGTCCACACTTTTTTACCAAGCTCGAGATAGAGCCTCGGTTTTTCCTCGTTGTTTACTAATCTGGCGTAGGGCTCAGCGTAGAGTGCGAGCTGACGCGGGAACGTTTTGGACGTGGGAGAGGCTTGCCCTAACGTCCCCTCATACCAGCCGACCAGCGGAAAGCCAAACGTCTCGCAGAACGCTTCTGGCAAAAGCTCTAAACGCAATTCCCCGTCTGGCTGATCCGCACCCTCGAGCGTCACCTCGGCGTCGCCCAAGGCAGTGACCTCGAGCGAGCCCGACCCACTGACTTGCCGCTCAGTCAAAGGGGGCGCAAAGTTCTCAGCAGGGTCAGCGCGAAGGGTAAGCGTTGCCTCGGCGTACTCCTCCCAGGAAAGCGTGACCGTTTCGCCTTGACAGGCGTAAGCCAAGTAGCTCTGATTGCCGCGCCCATTGAGCGTTTCAGCGTGGAGAAAAAGAGGCGGAACCGACGACGCGAGCAAACTCGCGACGCCTGCAACAAAGATAATGACAAAGAGAACAGCCCTAGCACGGTGTTTCAAAGCGCGACCCTCCGAGTTGATATCCTGCTCAGTTTATGACAAATATGAGACGTTTATATCATAATTCTCACACCACCACCCTCACGACCTCTTCATTCACAAAAATTTGCGTGCAAGAACGGGATAGCCGCTTGTCGGCGTAACCTCTAAGCTGTGAGCAGGAGGTTAGGGTAATAATGATGCCAGCCAAGAGTGAGAGCGACGTAGTAAGGTGGCAAGCCGTTTTGGAGCGCGACAGGTCAGTGGACGGCAGTTTTGTCTACGCCGTACAAACCACGCACATCTATTGCCGTCCGACGTGCCCCTCGAGACGTCCCAAGCGCGAGCACGCTCGCTTTTTTGAAAATGCGCAAGAAGCGGAGCGCTCAGGCTTTCGAGCGTGCAAACGCTGCAAACCTCATGAGGTGAGCCTCGAGCAAAAGGTGGTCGCGCAGCTTCAATCCCTGCTAGAAACGCGCTACCCTGCGCCCACACTGAGCGAACTCGCCGCCGAAGTGGACCTCAGCCCGACTTACGTACAAAAACTCTTTAAGAGGGTAACGGGTTTGAGCCCCAAGAGGTACGCGAACGCTCTACGGGCAGAGAAGTTAGCGGGCAAACTCAAAACGGAGGGAACGGTGACGGAGGCGATGTACGAGGCGGGGTACGGCTCGAGCCACGCCTTATATCGCACCTCACAGCGAGACTTAGGCATGAAACCAAAAGTTTATCAAGCAGGCGGAAAAGGAGAAAGGGTGACATACGCACTTGTGAATACCTCTTTGGGGCGGATGCTCTTAGCCGCGACGGATAAAGGTGTCTGTGCGCTTCGCTTCGGTGAGGATGAGATACTTTTGGAGACGTTAAAGACGGAGTTTCCAAACGCGGAATTGCGTGAAGATGCCCTTGCGCTAACCTCTTTAACCCAAGAGGTCAACGCCCATTTAGAAGGAGCGTTGCCGACCCTCAGTCTACCTCTTGACGTGCAGGCCACCGACTTTCAAAAGCGCGTGTGGGCTGCGTTGCAGAGCATCCCTTATGGTGAGACGCGCTCGTACGCCGAACTCGCCGAGATGATCGGTCAGCCCAGCGCGGTGCGGGCCGTGGCGCGGGCGTGCGCCACGAACCCGGTGGCGCTCAGCATCCCTTGTCACCGGATTGTGCGCTCGAGCGGCGAATTGAGCGGCTACCGTTGGGGCGTGGCGCGTAAAGAGAGGTTGCTAACTCAGGAAGCCGCGTTGAGCGGGTTGTTCGCCGAGAGCGCTGAGTAGATGCGAGAAGCTAAAGCGTGGCAACTCGGTACGATTGAGTGGCAAGAGACCTCTCCAGACGGCACGAAACACGCGCTTTTAGAAGGCCGCCGCGACGTACCGGGGGAGGCGTTTAGCTACGCTTTTTACATTCCGGCTGGCTTCTGGGACCCGCCGCACTTTCACACAGCGGACGCGCGGGTCTTCGTCCTCAGCGGGTCGCTTTACTTGGGCTACGGTGCAGATTTTGACGCGGAGAGGTTGGCGGCGTATCCAGCGGGAAGTTATCTACTTGTCCCCGCTGGAGCCTATCACTTTGACGGGTCGGAAGAGGAGACGGTGATTATCGGAACAGCCGTAGGGCCGTGGACCCCAACTTAAAAGGGTCGGCGGGCACGTCGTCTTAACGGTAGTGAATTAGCCTAGCACCTCGCCGTCTACTTTGACCTCCAACTTGCTCGGATAAAACGCCATACATCCTTCGATCTCCTTCACATCTTCTTTCGGCTCAAGATACGCCCATACGACATTTTCGGCCCCTTCGCTGCCAACCTTCACACTCCAATACGTGGCGTCGCCCTTCCAAGGGCAGGTTGTCTGGTGGTCGGTTTTGCTCAAGTAGCTCTCGTTGACATCATTTGGTGGTAGATAGTAAACGGCAGGGTAGTCGCCCTCTTTAAGCTCTAAGGCTTTCGTTGACGAAGCGATAATTTCACCTGCAAAGCTGACCTCAACCTTCTTATCGGACGGTTTAACCGTGATGTGGCTCATGCGGTCCTTTCAAGGCTTTCGGCAAGACGATAAGCGACGCGAGTGCGGGTGGGACGTGAACGATTTCTAAAGCGACGATCATGACACTCGGCGCATCGGGGATAGTAAAGGGCGTGAAGAAGAAGCCGATGAAGACCACCGCCGCGACGATGTAAAAGTTGCGCTCGGGTTGCCCTGTGAACCTCGCGAGTAATCCGAAAACACGACCGCCGCGCCGAATACCCCCACAAATGAGAAGATGAGAATAGGAGCTAAGCTCATGGGATTGATTGCCCGCCGCAATCACGTCTTGGGGCCACGCGCCGAGGGGCTGAAAGATGAAGAAGAGAACCGCGTTGGCTAGGGCGGCGGCGGCGGCGGCCATAAGCGCAAGCTGAGCGAGGCGGCGGTAGCTGACGCCGCTAGTTCGGGTTGAGGTGGATGAGGCCATAACGTTCTCCTTATAGGTCAACTGTGCAGCGTTTCGGAGTAGACTTAGGTAATCTCTACAACAACCTTGCCGCGCACCTCTTCACCCCCGCGTTCGACAAGTTCATGGGCTTCGCCGAGTTTTTCTAGTGGAAAGGTCGCGCCGACGCTCGGCTCTATCTGTCCGCGCTCGAAGAGCACACGGAGGGCTTCTAACTTCACCGCCGCGTCGTCCAAATGCATAAAGTGAACCGCGATGTTTTTGCGCATCGCCGGGTTGAGGTCGCCCTGTGCGCCCGTGACTGTGACGATGTGACCGTTCACCGCCGTCGCTTCGATGCTCTTCGCGACCTGTCCGCCCGCTGCGTCCAGCACCACATCGACGCCCGCGCCGTCCGTTTCAGCGTTCACCACCTCGACAAAATCCTCTTTGCGGTAGTCGATGACCTTGTCCGCGCCCAGCGAACGGACGAACTCGGCGTCGTAACCGCCGCAGGTCGCGAAGACGTATGCGCCCGTCGCCTTGGCAAGTTGCACCGCGAAGTGACCGACGCCGCCCGCCGCGCCGTGAATCAAGACGCGTTGCCCGAGGCGCAAATTAGCCGTGCTGATAAGCGCCGCGTACGCCGTGCCGCCCGCAACGGGTACGGCTGCGGCTTCTATGTGCGAGAGGTTCTTAGGTTTCTTCGCGAGTTTGGAAGCGTGTGTAAGCGTATATTCCGCGTTCGCGCCCATACCGCCCATAATTTCCACCGCGTAGTAGACCTCGTCGCCCATCCCCCATCCTGCAACGCCGCTGCCGACCTCTTCGATGACACCCGATACGTCGTAGCCCAAGAGCGTCGGTGTTTTCATCATGGGGCCGAACATACCCGAGCGGACACCTGTGTCAGCTAGATTGACCGAAGTTGCGTAAACTTTGACCACGACTTGATTCGCATCCGCTGTGGGCTTGTCCAGCTCTTGAAGCTCAAAGTTCTCGGTTCCACCAAAGTCCTTCAAAACCATCGCTTTCATGATTGTCCTTTCAGTTGCGCTAAAATATCCAAGGCGTCCCACTCGCCCCAGCGCTCCACGATCCGCCCCTCTTCGATGCGCAAAATTTCGATGCCCGCAAAGGTAACGCGCTTATGTGTCGGCGCGACACCCATGAACGCGCCCTCGTGCGTGCCACTCGCGCTCCAGCGCACCGCTGTTTTATGCGCGGAGGCGTCCACTAGAATATCTTCGGTGAGGGTAGAGAAGTCAGGAAAAGCAGTGAAGAGTTCGACGATACCTGCGCGGTAGCTCGCTAAGTCGCTACCTCGTCCCGCCGGGCTGTGGTCTTGGAAGTTGGGCGCGTGGAGTTCGTCCAAGCTCGAGAGGTTGCGCTCTTCCCACACCTCATTCATCCAGCGTTCGGTTGTGCTCCTAAGGCTCTGCTCTAAGTTCATCTCAGCTTTATGTGATGTGCGCGGCGTAGGGGCGATTCATGAATCGCCCCTACGCCGCGACGCTGTCTTCGGACGAAGGTGTTTGCGGCACGGTGTAGGGGCGGGTTTCAAACCCGCTCCTACGCAGATGCACTGGCTTCATATTGGGCCGTGAGCATATCAAAAACCCGCAAAAACGTCTCCACAGGTTGCGCCCCTGAAAGTCCATGTGTACCGTTAAAAATGTAAAAGGGCACGCCCGAAATACCCAATCTCTGCGCTTCTTGTTGGCTCTCCCAAACCCCAGAGGTGTTAGCGTCGCTCTGCAAGTAGGTGCGGGTGGCCTCTGGCTCTAAACCTACCTCTTGCGCAATCTCTAAGAGGTCATCCAAGCGGTTGAGGTCGCGACCCTCAGCAAAGTACCCCCGAAAGAGCGCGTGAGCTGCCTCCGACGTCTTAGCGTGATGAGACGCCATCAATACAAGACGGTGCGCGTTCACCGTATTCGGCGCACTCGCCACGCGCCCAAAGTCAAAGGTCAAGCCTTCCGCCTCGGCGAGTTGCGTAACTTGCGCAAAAGCAGCTTCAGCGTTTCGCAGACCGCCGAACTTCTCTTCAGCAAATTCGCGCCAAGGAAGTCCACCCTCGGGCATCTCCGGGCGAAGCTGAAAGGGACGCCAGCGTTTTGTCACCTCGAGCTCAGGGCGCTCGGCCAACGCCCTTTCCAAACGCGCTTCACCGATGGCGCACCAAGGGCAAACGATGTCGGCGTAGATATCGATGTGAAGCAAGGTGAAACCTCCAGATGAGAGTACGGAATCAGTACTGTAGCAATGAGTTTCGAGCAATCCCCTTTCGGGGACGAACGGTGAGCAATAATTCTAAAGTCTTTCACTCACTGCTCACCGTTCGTCCAGCTCGACTGGATTGCTCGTTGCTTTCAACTTCTTTTTAATAGCTCACCACCGGCGCTTGATGAACATAGGTATCGTCCGTTATTTGCGTCAGCATGAAGTCGGCGGTGTCGGCGTGGGAGATTTGGGTGCTCGAGTTCTTCCCCACGTACCCCACGCGGTACTCTCCTGTGTGCGCTCCGTTCGTGAGCCTCGGCCCGCGCACCATGACCCAGTCGATGCCCTCGCTCTCGCGCAGCACCTCGGCGTGGTTTTTGGCGTCCTCCAAGACTTTGCCCGCAAACGTTTTGAGCAAAAAGCGGATGACCTTATCGGCTAACTTGGGCGCGTCGTTGGGGTCTTCGACGCCTGCGCCCGTCAAGCTGACTAGGCGTTTGACGCCGCGCCGCTTCATCGCCGTGACGATGTGTTTTGTGGCGACGCTCTGCACGTCGTCGGGCGAGCCTTTCGCGTGACCGAGGGCGCTCAGCACGGCGTCCGCGCCGATGATGATGCGGTCCACGGCGTAGGGGTCGGTGGCGTCGCCCTGAATCACCGTGAGGTCGTCGCTTTGGAGGGGGAGCTTGGCGGGCGTGCGCACGAGCGCCGTGACCTCATGACCTTGCGCTAGCGCCTGCTCCACGAGTGGTTTGCCTGTTTTTCCGGTTGCACCAAATACAGCGAGTTTCATGCCTTACTTTACGGGAGTTCTCGAGAACGCATCTGCGTGCTGGCGTACCCACGTCTCCAAAGAGGTCAGTTCGATGAGCATTTTCTCCAAGGCCGCATCTAAGTCCACGTTGGAGGAGAACATCTCCGGGTACTCATAGGCCATCGCATACCCTTGCGCCGCACCTTCGCCCATGCCGGGAAAAACTGCGTCGATCTTTTCACCGAATTCCTGCGCAGGCATGGGACGAAAGGTAATGTCCCTTGCTAGCGCCCGACTAAAGCGCTCGGCAATCGCCTCGCCGTTGAGCTTTTCAGGACCGCACACTTTGATGTTCAAGTCGGCTAACTCGAGATGCTCCAGAGCGTAGACCGCAAACGCCGCCACATCGTCCGTCGCCACCCACTGCATTTGCACCTCGTTGGGTGTTGGATAGGCAAAGGTATCCGCTTCGGCAACTTCCGCAAGCGTCCACGGACCTAAGAAGTTCTCCATGTAGGCGGTAGGTTGCAGCACGACGTGAGGCAAACCGCTCGCTTCAAGGTGCTCTAGTACGTCGATGCGCACGTCGAAACCAGGGTTGCCGCTCCGCTGGGGCGGAATCTCACCGCTGGCGTTCCACACCAAGAGGTCCACGCCCGCCGCTTTCGCCGCGTCGATAGCGTTGACGCCGTAAGTCACGCCGTCGGTGGGGTTTTGTGTGAAGAAGGGGACGAGTAAGAAAACCGCGTTCATCCCTTCGCTCGCCCGGTGGAGGCTTTCCGCCTCGCCCATATCCCCCTGCACCACCTCTGCGCCTCTCTGCTGCAAGTCAGCGGCTTTATCAGGATTTCTCGTCACGACACGCACGCGGTGTCCTGCTTCTAAAAGTTTTGTGGCGACGGGTTTCGCCTGCGACCCAGTCGCGCCGTAAACCAGAACGTTTTGACCAGTCGTTTGATGAGTCATCTTTGCTCCTTCCGAGCACAAAAGCTCTATAAACATAGTCTAACAGCAATGTTTTACTTTGTGAAGTAGTGTCTGAAAAGTAACTGAGAGAGGTTTGGAGTACAACCATTGGAGTACAACCAAGTGAAAGACCGCTTGACGAGGCTTACTCGCTGTAACATAATTTTAAGTAATGAACTACCGAAATAAATACCAGGAGAAAGTTGCCAACACACCCCAGTGCACCGTCGAGCGCACCGTGAACGTCATCGGCGGCAAATGGACGACGCTCATCGTGCGCGAGCTGCTGGGCGGCACCAAGCGCTTTGGTGAGATACGCACGTCATTGACAGGCGTGAGCCCCAAGACGCTCACCGACAGGTTGCGCGAGCTAGAAGCGCACGGTATCTTGAAACGAGAGGTCTACGCCGAAGTGCCCCCGAGAGTCGAGTATTCGCTGACCGAGCGGGGCAAGGCGCTACGACCAATTTTCGATGCGATGAGTGAATGGGGGGGGAAGTGGACATGAGACGTATAGGGGGTTCAAATTGGGTTCATCCGCGCTAAATACACTTAACAATTTGGAACGCTTGGCGCTAGGGGGCTTAGAGCAAACCCTCCTCCTGCGTGGCTCGCCGCGAAACCCGGTGCTGCTCTTTTTGCACGGCGGTCCCGGCGTTAGTGAAATGAGCCTGTCACCTTACATGCGGGCGTTAGAGAGGCACTTTTTGGTAGTGCACTGGGATCAGCGCGGCGCAGGTCGGAGTTTTCTGCCGGGGATGTCCCGCGAAGTGATGACCTTGGATCACCTTATCACCGACACCAAAGACCTCGCCAAGATGTTGCAAGGGCGCTTTCAGCAGGAGAAACTTCTCTTGGTCGGTCACTCGTGGGGTAGCGCGTTAGGCGCACTTACAGCGCAGCGCTACCCGGAGCTATTCCACGCACTCGTCGGGGTAGGACCGCTCGTGCACGGGCAGGAAAACGAAACGCGCTTCTACAACTATGTGCTAGGGAGAGCGCAGCAGCTCAAACGTATGGCGACGTTGCGCCGCCTGCACCTCTTGGGAGAGCCTGACGCGGCTGCGAACAGCTTTTTGATGCGCTGGTGGTGGCTCTACCGGATGGGTAACCTCTTCTATCAATCTCGAGACCTCGCAACTGCGCTCTGGACGGGGCTGCGCTTTTATGCGCCCAGAGAAGTGCCGCGCTTCTTTCAAGCCCTCTTCTTCTCGTTGGAGTCCTTGTGGGCCACGAAGCTGCGCATCAACCTCTTCGAGAGCGCGGCCTCGCTGCAAGTGCCGCTCTATCTCTTTGCCGGGCGTCACGACGTGGTCACGCCCACCGACCTAGCGCAAGCCTATTTTCACGAGGTGGACGCGCCTACAAAAGAACTCGTGTGGTTTGAACGCTCGGCACATTGTCCGCATTTAGAAGAACCCGCTCGCTTTGCCGAGGTGTTAGCGGAGCGTGTTTTGGGGCGTTCGGTGCTCGTCTAGTTGGACGGTTTACTAGCTACTGCATCGACCCTACTGCGTTGTTTCTGTCGCCCCTTCGCTCTGCTCAGGACGCACCAGCTTGTAGAGCACCGGAACGTCCGCAAAAACCAGCAAGTAGTCTCCACCCGCCCAAAGCGGGTAGCCCACGACGGCTCGCCAATCTCTATTCCCTACGCTTAGCTGAGTGTAGTCACCCTGCGCCGACGCGCTCCAGCCGTCGCCAGTAAGCGTGCGGGGCTCCCTCGTAAGCTCGCCTTCTGTAAAGCGCGTCCCCAAATCGAAAAGAGGTTCGCTCAGGTCGGTGGGGAAGCCCTCGGGCGGAGCCCGGTCGAACCAGGTAAGACTGGGACCACCCGGCGATATCCGCTCTATGGGGTTGCCGAGGGCTCGGTAGCGCTCAGCGCGAGGTGAGTTCTGAGGCGCGGCAGACCCACCAGTCGCAGAACCACCCGCCGTTGAACTGTCACTTGAGGCGTTCGGTAAGTCAGCGTTCGCTGAGTCGGACGTAAGGTAAGACGCGAGGTCAAACTGCTCAGCCAGCACGAGGAAAGGTGCGCCGCGTCCGGGCTCTTGGAGCAGATAAGGCCGCACTTGCTCAGGCGTTAATTCCAAGCTGCGAGCGACCTCTTCAAGCCGCGCTTCGGTGTAGGTCTCACGCTCGGCTTCGCTCATCTCTTCCTCGGGCCAAAGGGACAGGTTGTGAACGCGCAGGACGCTTGCGCCCTGCGCGTCGTCCTGCGGTGCTGCTCGCCACGCTGCAAAGGTGGCTACGTCCGCGCCTTCGCGCAGCACGCGGTATTCCGCGATAAAAGGTTGGTCTTCAAAACGTCCTTGTGTGCGCAGCGCAGCCCCTTCACCCCATGGGACAACGGTGAGGCCCGTCATCTCGGGTGCGTTGGGGTAGCGGCTCATGAGGGTAGGCTCTAAGGGAAAAAGCGCCGCCGGAATCCCCTCGGCGAGCGCAGGTACGGGCGCAGTGCCGCCGACGCCACGCATCGACTCGGCGTAGGTTTGAGCGGCGGCGCGGTCTGCAAATGCGCCGACGCGCAGCCGAAAGATCGTCCCGCTTTCGCTTGGCACGCTCACCAAGTAAGCCGGATACCCCTCCTCACGCAAACTCTGTTGCAAGGCTAGCGCCGCGTCCTCATCGGAAAGCGCAGCCACCTGAACGGTGTAGGAAATAGCTAACGCACTCTGAAGGGTGAGAAGAAGAAAGCCTAAATATAAAAGCCTGCGCACACTTCAAGCGTACCATTCAGACTCCTAAGAAGAGAAGTGCTGAGTCAGCGTGCACGGGCTGTTCATTCCATTTCACTTTCAAGTGACGCTAAAGGGAGCGTTGCATATTTGCAGAGCGAAAAGAAAAAGGACTGAGGTGAGTTTTTCACTCAGTCCTCTAACCTCAGTCCTCGAGCCTAAAAATCTTTCCGCTCAAAAAGCGTCACCGAAAGTGCGGCAAAAGCGGCGGCGTAGACGGCTAAAAGCATCATTGCCCAAGGTAGCGTGGCGCTGGGCGCGGCGTAAGCGTCCAGATGCTCGGTGAGCAAAAAGCGGCCCAACCCAGGGAAAACGACCAAGAGCTTCATGAAGATAAGGACGGACAGCGTAGCCAGAGCGCCCCCGGCGGCGTTCATAAACACGACGGTGAAGAGCACCGCCAAGAGGCTGATCGGCACGAGGCTAAAGGCGGCGACGGTGTAAGCACGTAAAAGTTCGCCTAGCGCCATACTTGGCGTTGTTACCCCTTGACCCAAGAGCCCCGCATCACCGACGCCCGTGCCGCCGACGAACTCGCCGTAGCCGAAGAACACGCCTGAAAGGAGCGAGGCGAGCAAGAGAAAGGTGAGCAGCAAAAAAGGGTAGGCGAGCGCGACGAGCAGTTTGGCGAGGAGCCACTGCGAGCGGGTGACGGGACGTAGGAGCACCGTGGGCAGCGTGCCGTAGGTGCGCTCTAAACCGACCAACTCGGCGCTGGCGATGGCGACGAGTAAGGGGAGCAAGAACTCCATACTCGAGAGCAGCGTCAAGCCCGGAAGCTGATAGCCCGACACCAGAAAAAAGCCGTAGACATCAAAGACACCAGGCGCGTACGCCCACACGATAGGGAAAAGCGCCAAAAGACCTAAGCTAAAGCGCAGGCTCGAGAGGTGCAAGAGCTTGCCGAACTCCAGGGTGAGAAGCGGTTTCATGCAGCCTCCCTAGCTTGGGCGGTAGATAGCTTCCGCGCCATGCGCTCGGCGTAATGGGCTTGGAGGTTGAAGGTATCTTCAGTTAGCTCGAGCACCTCAACCCCGCTGTTGACTAGTACGCTGGGGACCCGTCCAAGGGCGTGAGTATCCGTCAAAGTAAAGCTCACTTCGCCCTCGCTCCCGCTGACCTCACCAATGAAGGCTTGCGTTTGCAGCGCGACTTTGGCCTCTGCTGCGTTAGAAACTCTCGCCTTATAACGTGCGCGGCGCTCGCCTAAGTCCACCTCTTCGACCAAGGCCCCTTCTTCGAGGATGGCGACTCTCGAGCAGTACGCCACCACCTCGTCCAAGTGATGCGTCGAGAGGAGCACCGCCGCGCCTCCTTCGGCGGCTTGTCGCAAAATCCGGTGGACAAGGTGCAGGCTCAAGGGGTCCATCCCGCTCGCGGGCTCGTCTAAAATAAGCACGTCCGGGCGCGTCAAAATCGCCGCCGCCACGCCCAAGCGCTGCCGCATTCCCAGGCTGTACGCGCCGACCTTGCGCTCCGCCGCGTTGCCGAGTTCGACGGTGTCCAACACTTCGCCTATACGTTCCTCTTCCACCCCGCCCGCAAGCTGCGCGTGCAACTGCAAGTTCGCCCGCCCCGTCAAGTACGGATAAAACGCTGCCGGAGCCTCGACCACTGCGCCCAATCTGCGGCGCACGCCCGGCGTGCTCAAGGGGTCTTCGCCGAGCAACTTGACCGTGCCCGAAGTCGGAAAGATAAGCCCAGTAAGCAGGCGAATGACCGTCGTTTTACCTGCACCGTTTGGCCCCACGAGCGCGTAGACCTCGCCCGGATTCACAGAGAAGCTGACCTCACGCACCACCGGACGCTTGCCGCGCACCTTGGTCAGCTTTTCGACCTCGATAGCTCGGCCTATCGTCTCACTGTGCGCTTGGCTAGCCGTAGAAGCCTCTAGCTCGTCTAAGAATTCGCTCAACATGCTTTCTTATATCAGCCTAATGCGAAGAGGGACGCGAGATGTTTCTCAATGTATAGCAGGTCTAGCAGCTAGCGGGAACGCGCGTCGCCCCTCTTGGGGTGCTCTTTCCCTCCGGGAACAACCTAGTTCGGTTCCTGATGCGCTAAGCTATCCTTTAGCTCCCGAGGTCAATACTTAACGGCTAGCAGCTTCTTCTAATCTCCTGGCGTCGTCTGCTCTGTCGGCTTAACGCCCGTATCGCTCAGCGCCGCGAACGCCTCAAACGCCATCCACACCGCCGCAATCAGCACCATCATACCGAGCACGCCCAAGAGGTAGTTAGGTTCTCCGGTGAGCCCGAACCAACCACCCAAGCTAATCAGCATGGCGACAATGGTCACGGTGAGGATAAAGACCATCGGGATGAGCGTCGGCAGCGCGTTGCGCCCGAGTTGACGCAAGAAGATCGAGACAACGACGAGCGAAAGCGCCGCTAGAAGCTGATTCGTCGTGCCGAAAAGCGGCCAGAGGACGAGCCCCCCTGTGCCGAGTCCGCCTTCTGGCCCTTGTGCGCCGAACGCTAAGAGCAAGCAGCACACTACCGCCACAATAGTTGCAACGGCGGGGCGGCGTAAAATACCGACGCCGTACATATCCCCGACTTCCGAGAGGACGTAGCGCTGCAAGCGTAAGCCCGTGTCCATCGTCGTCGCGGCAAAGCTGATGACGACCACGGAGGCGAATACCTCCGCCGCCGCGACCGGAATGCCCAAGTTGCCCGCAAACGCGCCCAAGCCCTGCACAAAGTAGCTCGTCGCGTTGCCGCTCGCCGTCGCCCAATCCGTATAGAATGCGCCCGCCCATTCGCCCTGCGTGGCAGCGATGCCCGCCGTGACGCAGAGCACCGCGCCGAGCGCCAACGCGCCTTCGCCCACCGAGCCGAAGTAGCCCACGAAGCGTGCGTCGGTCTCCTTTTTAAGTTGCTTCGAAGAGGTTCCTGACGCGACCAAGCCATGAAAGCCGGAAATCGCGCCGCACGCAATCGTCACGAATAAAAAGGGGATGAGCCAGGGTGCGCCCGTCGGGTCGGGGTTGACCGCCGGGGCGACGATTTTCGGATTACCGATGAGCACGCCGAGGTAGAGGATGGTGAGCCCGACGAAGAGCTGATGGGAATTGACGTAATCCCTGGGTTGCAAGAGGAGCCACACCGGAAGCAGCGACGCCACGCCCGCATAGACGAAGAGAATCAGCACCCACATCGCCGTAGGGGGTAAGCCCAGCGTGCTTGCGGGTAGCGACAGCGGCACATATTGACCGAACCAGATGAGGATATAGAGCGCGATGAGCGCCCCGATTGAGGGCCAAAAGAGCTTGCCGCCGCGCCGATAGATGATGTAACCGACGCTCATGGCGATGGGGATTTGCAACCAAATCGGCATGACGCTGCCGGGAAAGTCTACGAAAAGCCCTGCGATAACGATGGCGAAGACCGCGTTGAGCATCAACAGGAGCAAGAATATGATGAGCATAAAGAGCGTTCGTGAACGCGGACCGATAATTTGCTCAGTAAGCGCTCCAATCGAGCGACCTTTGTGGCGATTCGAAATCCAGAGCGTGCCGAAATCATGGACGCCTGCGAAAAAGACTGTCCCGAAGATGATCCACAAAAAGGCGGGTAGCCAGCCCCAATACACGGCGATAGCGGGGCCAACGATAGGCGCAGCCCCCGCCACCGACGTGAAGTGATGACCCCACAAAACGTGCTTATTCGTCGGCACGTAGTCCACGCCGTCTTCTAGTTCATTGGCAGGCGTTTCGAAGTCAGGGTCGAGCTTGTAGATAAATTTAGCGATGAAGCGTGAATAGAACTGATACGCCAGATAAAATGCCACTAGACCGATGAGCGCTAAAACGATGGCCCTCACGACGCTCTCCTCATGATGCTCCCCTTTCAGCCTTTGGGTCTCTCGAGCTATCCGACGAGCTAACGTAAAGGTAAACGCTTCTGAACCCACAAGTTGTGCTACGCCGAATTGTAGCAGAGCCCAAGAGGTCAAGCGTCTAGGTGGCGCGCTAGAGAGACAACGCTAAGGTGCCGAGAGGTTAAACGGGTTTTGTCCCTAGAGGTTCGACAAATCTCAAGAGGTAGCCGTCAGGGTCCATGACTAAAAATTGCTTTTGACCGTTCAGCACCTCGTCTTGTCTGTACCAACGTTCTTCTAGCGGGACTTCGAGAGGGTAGTTCTCAGCTTCTAACCTCCCCAGTAACGCCTCTACATCATTGACGCCGATCTCGAGATTCATCCCCCGCCCCAGCGGATAACTCAGCTCACCTGTCTGCCAGCTTTCACCCTCAACAAACTGGTCAATCATGAGCTGCGCTTTACCGAAGTTGCAGATAGGCAAAGCGCTCCTCGGGACGTGAGAAGGCGACCTCAAAACCGAGAACATCCGTGTAGAACGCTAGGCTTTTCTCGAAATCCATCACGTATAGTTCAGGGACGAGCGCGGCCCACTCCATAATTTGATCTGAGTTAGCGGGCGCGGCTGTAGGCGGCTTCAGTCTCGGCGGCGGCATCCTGCACCGCTTTGGGAAACTCGGCGGCGATACCTTCTAACACGCGCTGCGCCGTGAAGTGAATCATCTTGAGGAGGGCTTGACCGCCCCACTTCTCGGGCTGCGGTAAATCCAGGTGGATGGTGATGTCGAAGCCGTACTCCACGTGGCTGCCGCTCGGTAGCGGGCGCACCTCGGCTTCGCCGGCGACTTCGGCCCAGCCCATTTTGGGCTCACCGGGGGTGAGGGGCTCGAGCCTCGCCCCTTTCGCATTAGGAATCAGCACGCTTTGGAAACTGAGGTCGTGCTGTCCGAACAAGGCGGCGTTGATGGGGATACTCGCCTCAACGCGCTGCTCGCCCGTACTATTCACCTGAACGACCTCTAAGTCACGAATGAACGAGGCTTTGCTCAAACTCTGCTGCGCGTCCTGCACAAACGCCACCGCCCCCCTCTGGGCGAGCGAGAGGTCGAACGCAAAGTGAACGGTGTGGGTGAGCTTCATGTGATTCCCTTCACGTAAGAGTATACGCTGCCATTTGGGACGTCGTGGCTGTGGGGGTCACACAATACAGGATTTGACCTCGCTATGACAAACCCCTTGGTGAGAGTAGGGACAATGAGCGACCTCATGAGGCGCGCTGCCCGACCCACTCGACGCGCACGTTGCCCTCTCTGGCGGCGGCCTCGAGTTCTTGGTCCGTCGCATTTTTAAGGCGCGGTAACTCGGCAAAGAGACCCGCGCTCGTCGCAAAGCCGACGCGCACCACCACCGGGCCGTCGTCGCTCGTTCGCCCCACCCGCCAAACGAGTTGCGACGCGAGCGTGCTGAGCGTCTCAGCGTCAAGCTCCGCTGCGCTGAGCGCTTCGTCAACCAGACCGCTCAGCTCAGCCTCGGACATGGCTCCCCGCGATGCTTCTAACGTGTTCACCCCTCATCGTTAGAGCCTAGCACGAAGGGTGTGCGCGATGTGGAGACAACTCTTTGCTGCGGATGGTAGGTTGCGAAGCGTGAGCGCTTCCTAGCGCAGCGAATGTTTATTTCTATTTCAAAGTTTGGCTCGAGCACATCTCGAGCCCCCTGAAGGACACCACCCATGACCCAGAGTGAACCACACGCTAAGTCCACCGCCCCATCCACTATTCAGACGACTCGCTCCCCCAAAGACTACGGCCTGCTCCTCTTAAAAGGCTTCGCAATGGGCAGCTTCGACATCGTGCCGGGCGTTTCCGGCGGGACGATGGCGCTGATTTTAGGGATTTATGAAGAGCTTATTCAGAGCGTTCGCGCCCTCGGACAGCCGCCCTTTTTGGGCGCATTCTTCCGCTTGAGGTTCGCTGAGGCGCTCACGCATGTTAACTGGCGCTTTCTGCTCACGCTCGGCGCGGGCATCGCACTAGCGGTCTTCACGCTCGCCAACCTCTTAGAAAACCTCTTAAACACGCAAGCAGTCTTTGTCTGGAGCTTCTTCTTCGGCCTCATCGCCGCCTCGGTCATCACGGTGGGCGCGAGGGTGGAGCGCTGGCAGTTTCACGTAATAGCCGCCTTTGTCTTAGGTACGGTGTTCGCCTTTTTCCTGGTCGGCCTGACGCCCGCGCAGACGCCCGAGTCCACGCTTTTTTTGATGTTCTCCGGTGCTCTAGCGGTCTGCGCTCTGATTCTTCCCGGCATCTCCGGCGCGTTCATCCTCGTTTTGTTGGGGAAATACACCTTTGTGCTCGGGGCGCTCAGCAGCTTGAACCTCCCCGTGATTCTCGCGGTAGGTTTTGGCGCGGTGGTGGGTCTCGTCTCCTTTACGCAGGTGCTAGGCTGGCTTTTCCAGCGCTACCCCAATCTGACCATCGCCGTCCTAACCGGCTTTATGCTCGGCTCGCTTCGCAAGGTCTGGCCTTTTAAGGAGGGAACCGCTCTGGAGCTTGCCGAAGGTCTGGGGACGAACACGCTGCCCCCCCTTAGCGTCGAGTTTGTCTTCGCGCTTCTGCTCGCGGCGCTGGGTTTTGGGCTCGTCTACCTCTTGGATAGACCCGAACCCGCTCAATCTGAGAGGAACAATTAAGTACACTGTCAGCTAAGTAATGAACCTTCGTGTCATCCTGAGCGGAACCCTTCGGCACGCTCAGAGCTTGCCCTGAGGAATTCGAAGGGACAGGCTCCGTGGAGTCGAAGAATCTCTGACCTTGCCGACTCCTTTGGCAGAGATTGCGAGTTACGAAGTTTTAGCGTAGCTAATTACGCAGTTTTGGCACAGCCGAACGAGACCCTTCGACAACCAAGGCCGCGCCAGACTCCGTGAACAGGGTGACAACAGCGTCGCAAAATTTAGCTAACAGTGTACTAAATGCAGTTCTGATGAGTGCGTGACCTGTATTTTATTTGACATAACTAGACTAAATTAATGTGAGGTTAAGGTTAAACCCTACGCTGCCTCACAGACTTCACGGTCTTAATGAGAAAGACTCATAGCGGGTGGGTACGCTACATTTAATAGATTGCAGGGCTATCCCTAAATAGAACAATCTAAGAGGAGTGGATTGACAGTGAACGCAAGACGAATATTTCTTCCGCTAGGCGTGATGGCGCTTTTGGGCTTCGGCGCGTTTGGCGTGGTCGGAACGAGCGCAGTAACCGCGCAGGAGCAGACGGGCGGGCAAGCCAGTCAGCAAAGTGACCCTGAAGGATTGCTACAGTACGAGCAAAATACGATTGACGTGGTCGAGCGCGTTGGGCCGAGCGTCGTGGCGGTGAATGTCGAAGCGCAGGGAGAACCTGTGACGTCACCGGGTACGCCGTTTGGCGATATTCCTGAAGACCAGATTCCACCTCAGCTTCGTGACTTTTTTAGGCAATTCCAGGATCAGCAGCAGGGTCAAGGGCAGACACCTCAGCCTCAAGAGGGCTCGGGCAGCGGGTTTGTCATTGATGATGCTGGGCGAATGATTACGAACTATCACGTGGTTCGCGCCGCGCTGCAAGAGGGCTCGGTAAATTTGACGGAGGGTTCTTCGGTCAGCGTCACCTTTCCGGGCAACGACGAGGAGTATCCGGCTCGAGTCGTCGGCGCGAACGCACTCTACGACCTCGCGCTTTTAGAGCTTGAAGACTCCGCCAACTTGCCACAAAACGCCGCGCCCATCCCTATCGCCAACTCGGATAACGTCGCGGTCGGACAAAAAGCCATCGCGATTGGCAACCCCTTCAGCCTGGACTTCACGGTCACGACAGGGGTTGTCTCCGCGATAAGCCGCAACGCGCCGAGTGTCGGTCAGGTCAATGTGCCGTACGTCCAAACCGACGCGGCGATCAACCCTGGTAACTCGGGCGGTCCACTGCTGAACTCGAACGGTGAGCTTATCGGCATCAATACTTCGATCCTTTCCGGCGGCGGCGGTTTTGTCGGCACGCCCGGCAACATCGGCATCGGCTTCGCCGTACCTAGCAACCTCTTGCAGAGCAGTCTGGCGCGGCTCGAGGAGGGCGGCTTCGTTGACTTGCAGTCCAGGGCCCGTTTAGGTATCCAGATTTTAGGTATCTCCGACTTGCCTGAGCAGGTTCGCAACAACCTCGACCTGCCCGAGAACGGCGTGATCGTCCAGAGGGTCGAACCTGGCGGCGCGGCGGCGGAGGCGGGCTTACAAGGTTCAGAAACCGCAGGGTTTGAGGTGATGGTACAGGGTCAGCCCGTCGCCGTGGGTGGTGACGTCATCACGGCGGTCAACGGTACATCCGTCGAAGACTCAGCGGAGCTTCAGGACGCGGTGCTCAGCCAGCAAGCAGGCGACACGGTCACTCTAACGGTTGTGCGCGACGGTCAAGAGCAGCAGATCGACGTAACCCTGGCGGTCGTACCGCAGAACCAAGATGGTTCGGGAACGGGTGGCGACTAGCTTCGCACAGGTGCCGCATACGATACTTTGAATCAAAGACGCACCTCACTTTAGAGGTGCGTCCCTTTTTTCTGACCTCTTTAACCTCTTGTTCAAGCTGTCCGAGTGACCGCGTAGATGCGCGTGTCTCGCAATGAACCGTCCATATCCCTCGAGTGATACCTCAACACCCCCTCGAGCCCATACCCACACCGCTCGGCGACCTGCGCACTCTTGATATTCTTATCGTCGCACTGAATCTCGACCCTGGCCGCTCCTAAGTCCTCTAAAGCGAGCTTGGTAAGCGCCTGAACGGTCTCCGTCACATACCCTTGCCCAACCTTCGAGGTGCGACACCAGTAGCCGATCTCGAACTTGGGTACGTCCCAATGAACCGCGTGCAGACCGCTGTTGCCGATGTGCTCACCCGTCTCCTTGTCGTGAAAGTGATAGCGCAAATTGCGGCGGGTCATAAATTGAGCAATGGCCTCGCGGGTATTTTCCTCACAACCTGCAAGCGAATAGTCGGGCGTCGCCCACACCATCCAAGGGGAGAGTTCGGCGAGCGATTCACGTACCGAGGCGTAGATATCCGGTACATCTTCTAGGCGCGGTCTGCGGACGATGAGGCGGGGGGTCTCGAGGCGTTCGGGGATGTGGGGGAGCGGCATGGGCTCAGTATAGGGTAAGGCAGGTGTCAGCGTAGGACGGCGCTACCGACTGCTGACTATTGAATTCTGACACCTGCTACTATCCACATCTACACCCCGAAGGTGCATCTCTCGGTGCTAAACTGGGCTTGATATGGAACTCGTGGAAGGCTCGAGCAAACTAGCCAGCAAAACGCACGGTAAGCAACAAGGCGGCAAAACCCGAAAGGTCGGCCTCATTTTAAGTGGGGGCGGCGCGAGGGGGTTTGCTCACATCGGCTTGTTGCGTGTGCTGGAGCGAGCCGATATTCAGGTGGACGTCGTCGCGGGGACCTCCATCGGCGCAATTTTAGGGGCGCTCTACGCGAGTGGCTACAGCGCTGATGAGATTTACAAGCTTGCCAAGGCGGTCTCGTGGCGTCACCTCTTGGACTTTTCCATGCAAGCGGGGCTCCTCAAAGGGGAAAAGCTCCACGACCTCTTGGCGACGCACCTACCCGCCGACTTCAGCGAGCTGAAAAAACCTTTGGCTATCGCGACGACGGACGTCGAGACGGGCGACGAAGTCTTTATCTTAGAGGGCGACCTGGTGAGAGCGGTGCGGGCCTCATCGTGCTATCCCGGCGCGTTCGAGCCCGTAAACTTCAACGGACGGATGCTCGCCGACGGCGGCATTGTCAACAACTTGCCTGTAAACGCCGTCGCCTTTTTGGGCGCGACCTACGCCATCGCCAGCGACGCCACCGCGCCGCGCCGTGCGGCCTTTTCTGACCCCTTCGACGAGAACTGGTGGGGGCGGATGATGGCGACGATCAAGCTCGAGCGGCGCAGCCTCATGGCGCAGATGGTCTTGCGCTCCACGGATATCATGCAGAGCATTCTGACCGACATCCAGTACAACATGCACCCCGCTGACCTGCGCGTGCAACACGCCATGCCGCACGTGCGCGTCGAGTCGTTCTGGGCCTTTGACGAGATCGTGGCCCTGGGCGAATGGGAGGCGATGCGGGCCTTTACGCAAGCCGGACTTTTGTCGCAAGAGGCGATAGGAGCCTACACCCCACCCGAAGGTATACCCGAGCACCTCGTGGTTAAATAGCGCGGCTAAGCTATTCTGCGCTGGGTAATACGATCTGAATTGACACTGTACGTCAAAATTCCCTCAGAAAGATTCGACTATGACGATTTCTCATCTAACGCTACTCAATACTCTATCCCTTGGCGTATCCCTACCCGAACGAGCCTCTGTCTTGAAGGGGTACACTACACGCTATGGCAACTGAAGCGAGAACATCGCCGGAGCAATCCGGTGAAAATCCCCAAAAAAAGACAGCCTCACAACGCTTCTGGGCTGAGGTCAGAGGCTACGCCGAAGCGCTCGTCGTCGCGTTTCTCATCGTCACCTTCGTGTTTACGACCGTCGGTGTGGTGGGCGCTTCGATGCGTCCCAACTTAAACGGCGGCAACGGCCAACTCCCACAGTCCCTCTTTACGGGCGACCGGGTCTTTATTCCCAAGTACGACACGTGGTTACGCCGCGCGGGTATCTTAGGCCCCTACGAACGCGGCGACATCGTGGTGGTGCGCGAGCCCGCTAACTCGCCCACCTCACAGCGCTCAGGTCGGCGCAGCTTCTTTATCAAGCGCGTCATCGGCGTACCCGGCGACCACCTCTATATTCAGGACGGACAGGTGTACGTCAACGGCGCACCGCTCGACCAAGGCTTTATCACAGACAGCGGCGAAATCATGGCTGAACCTGTGAACTTTCCAGTCGTCGAGGTCAACAACAGTGAAGTCACCGACTTTCAGGGATTGATTTCCGGTACGTTTGGCGGCGGCTTCAGCGGTTTAGATTTAGAACCCGCACCTATCACCAGCCCCGAAACCCAACTTTTCTACGGCGGCACGCTGGGCGCGCTCGCGCCCATCCCAGCTAACGCGCCCGAAGGTGAACCTTTCTTGCACGAACTCATCGTACCCGAAGGTCACTACTTCATCATGGGCGACAACCGTTCGCCCGGCGGCAGCGAGGACTCGCGCTACTTCGGGCCGATTAAGAGTATCGCGGTGGCAGGCCAAGCGACCGCTGTGATCTGGCCGCCACGCAGGAGTGGTGAATGGAACTGGCGGTTGCTGAGTCCGCCCGAAGCGTTCGAGGCGATACCTGATGAGCCGCAGGGTGCGAACGCTACAAATTAGGTGCGGCTTGGATTATTTGTAGAGGTTGTTCTTGGATTGCGCAACTTTGAATTTCGCGCAATTATCTTCGAGGGAGTGCGCGGCGTAGGGGTGATTCATGAATCATACGGATTCCGATTGATTACTACATAAACTCCTTCGGGGTTTCTTCCGTTATCACCGGAACCCGTACTTGTTTCTACTCGCATCCGCTTGTATGTTGACTACAGGCAAGAGAGAAGAGCGTTCGCATCCGTGAACTCAAAAGTTCGTACCCGAGATAGCTCCACCTCTTGCCACCTTCAAGATACCGAAGAAGTATCCTGACCCTTTGAGGTCGAATAACAAGCCCGGTGTGAAGGTGGATAAGGGTAACTCTGCCTAGAGGAGGTCAAGCATGTGCTGGATTGGTATTGACGTCAGTAAAGCGCACTTGGACGTTTGCATCTTAGCGGCTACCGGGGAAGTCAAGCACCTTCGTGTCGAGAATAATAAAACAGGCTTTGAGCAGATCATCGCTACGCTTAAAGACCGATATTCCCGCGTTGTCTTAGAGGCGACTGGCGTCTACCACTTGCGTCTACAACAAGATTTACAAGCACAGAACGTTCTGGTGAGCGTCATCAACCCCAGACAGATTCTCGGCTTTGCAAAGAGCCAGAATCGGCGCAATAAAACAGACAAAGTAGACGCGGCGCTCTTAGCCCAGTTCGCTAAAGAACGTGAGCCTACGCCTAGCCCTAAGTTAAACGAGCAAGCTAAAGACATCGTTAGAGAATTACAAGCCTTAAATGATGATATGACCCGCCTCAAAAACCGCCTTGGAGCAGCCGAAGCTGGACTCGCTCCCCAAGGTGTTAAAGCGTCGCTCAAGCGCCGCATCCGCTCCCTAAAAGAGGAGAAGCAGGCGCTCGAACAACAGCTCGAAGACGCCCTAGAAGATCAGCGCTCGGATGTCGAACTGCTCGAGAGTATTCCAGGCATTGCCAAGCTCACGGCTTGCAGTCTCCTTGCCGAAATCGGCGATGTCAGGCGCTTTGCTTCAGCCAGTTGTCTTGTCGCTTGGGCTGGCTTGACACCTCGGCGTCATGAATCAGGAACGTACAGAGCTTACACCGCGATAAGCCGTATGGGGTCATCCACGCTTAGACGTCTGCTCTACATGCCTGCGCTCTGTGCCAAGCGCTTTAACCCTCGTATCCGCACCTTCTATGAACGCCTGCTCGCGCAAGGTAAACCTAAGAAAGTTGCGCTCGTCGCTGCTATGGCAAAGCTGCTTCGTATCGTCTACGGCGTTCTATGCTCTAACCAACCCTTCAAACCAACCCTAGAACCTTGACTTTTAACAGAGTATCTCGGGATTAAACACGCTACTTTGTAGCGTATTCAACCGGAAAGGGTATCACCCCTACTGCATTTGCTTTGGTATTACAGCAGAATACCTCAGGGCTTACGCATGTAGAACTTTGAGGAGGTAGTCGTCATCCCAGCCTGCCCTGCTGCGCTTGGCTTTGATACTGGCTTTAAGTGTTGACTCTAGCTTGAGCTGATTGAGGGCTAGATGTCGCAAAGTGACAAGATTAGCTTGGGCGTTTTGCGTTCTAGCTCTACTTTCATCTTCTTTGAAGGCTACGTCCAAAGTCCAATGTAAGCTGTTTTCAATACCCCAGTGAGCGCGCACAGCATAAGCGAGCGTTTCCACGTCCGTGAGGCTGGTCAGGAAGTAGCGCTCACTGACGCTCTTTTCACCGTTGATCTCGCGGGTGCTTCTAATCTTCGCAACAGCGGCAAGGTCACGCCAAGCTGAGGTGTTCTCCAAAAAGTCCAACTCGGTGAGTAACCACACCTCGCGGGTCTCAAGGCGTCCATGACCTCGGCTGCTGGTAGACCAATGCGGTGCGCTCTGGTCCTGTTCAAAAAGCCAACGGACGTCTTCGAAAAGGTGCTTATGGTTGGCTTTGAGCGCTAAAGCGTAGTCTGCTAGGTGTTCGCGAATGGTCCAAGCAATCTGTGTTTGGGTGCCTGCTGCGTCAATTGTGACCGTCGTTCCAGCAATATCAAGCCCTTCGAGCAGTTCGGGAATGGCGGTGATCTCGTTGCTCTTATCGGCAACTTGCTGCTGCCCTAAAACAATCTGGTGCTCACTTGCCCAAACGCTTACTGTGTGTAAACCGCTCGCACGTGACCATTTACCATCTACCGCTCGCACAGGAACTTCCCGCTCAGCTAACGCTAAGCTCTGTGTCCATCTGAAAAACACTCCCTGCCAAGCCTCCGCATCCAGCAGCATGAACACCCGCCTAAAGGTGTCGTGGCTAGGAATACCATTAGGAAGGTCCAATATCTTCTCTAGTTGGGCTTGCTTGCCCTGACCGTACTGCTCGATCTCGCTAAACGTGTCCGCGCCACTGATCACCGCGCAGATGGCGATGACCAAAATGTCTTCTAGCTTATGGCACACGTTATGTGCTCGCGGATCAGGCACAACCGTGAAGTGGGCTAGTAGTTTCGGTATCTCTATTTCGTTCATCCTTTACTTTAGCTGCCCATGCCAGCAAAACTTGTACATGCGTATGCCCTGGCAGAATACCTAAAGAAGCCTTCGCGTCACCACTTTTCTGAACAACCCTAAGCCTTTGTAGAAAGCACCCGCTCAGCCGTCTCTTTGGGCGTCAGCACCAAAGACACCAGCACCGCGCCGGGCTCGAGTTCCAGACTCTCGTCGGTGACAACAGAGATACGCTTGCCCCTGATGACGAACATGGGCAGATAATCCTGACCATAGACCTCTTCGAAGTTTTCTAGGTTGAATTCGGCGGTGATGGGCGTCTTTTTCAGCTCGCCGCCTTTATTAAACAAATTGCTGAGTTGCGCGTAGGTCGTGCCGCCATAGAAGATGAGCCGTCCACGCTGCTCTTGGCTCAGGTTCTCGCGGGCACGGCTGCTGCGGCCTGGCTCTAGCTGGAAGACGTGGCTCGAGCCAAAGTCCCTCGCAAACTTCAAGGCGGTGAGCGCGTTCGCCTCGTCGTTCGAGGTCAGCGCCAAGAGCTTACCGATGCCCGAGAGCCGCAGTTCGTCATCGCTACGTTCAGATAAGGGGCTACCGTAGTACGCCTCCAATCCTTCGATACGCGCTGAAGCCACGTTCGACCAGTTCGTGTCCGAGACGATGACGCTGAAACCCTCACTTTTCAAAAACGCCGCGATGCGCCGCGCCACGCTGTGCGCCCCCATGATGAAAAAGCCCTGCGGGTCGGGCTCCGCTACCCCTAAAAACTGCGCGACGGGCTTGGCCGTCAGACTGTTTAAGGTCACTGTACCGATGATGACAATAAAGACGAGTGAGGTGAGGACGTCGGCTCCCGCAAAACCTATCGCGCCAAGCCGAGCTGCGAAAAGAGAGGTGACGGCGGCGGCCACAATACCGCGCGGCGCAATCCACGACAAGAAGAGCTTTTCGCGTATTGACAGAGGTGAACGCAGGGTGCTCGCGAAGACGTTTAAGGGCCGTATCACGAGCATGATGACCGCGACGAGCGCAAGGCTCTGCCAGGAGAGCGCCTGCATAAAGGACGCCAGCTCGATATTTGCAGCCAGGACGAGAAACAAGAGCGAGATAAAGAGGATCGTCAAATCCTCCTTGAAGCTCAAAATCCCTTCGATATTCGGAACATGTCGGTTCGCCATGATGATGCCCATAACCGTCGTCGCCAAAAGACCCGACTCTTCTGCGAACCCGTTCGAGAGCGCGAACACGGTAAAGACGAGCGCCAACGACACAAAATTGATGAGGTAGTCCGGGATGAAGCGGCGGCGCAACAAAAAAGCTAAAGAGAGTCCGCCGATGACACCTATGACTGTACCCACGCCGAGAAAACGCAAAAAGAGCAAGATAGTTTGCCCGAGCGCTTCGGTGCGGTTGCCCAAAAGGATGTACTCAAAGACCAGCACGGCGACGAGCGCCCCAACCGGGTCGATTAAGATGCCTTCCCACTTGAGCACGTTGGCGACTCGCGCGGTTGGCCTGACGTTACGAATCAGCGGTCCGATCACGGTCGGTCCGGTGACGATAATGAGTGCTCCGAAGAGCGAGGCGGATGAAAGGCTCAACTCGAGGAGGTAATAGGCCGCCGCCGTCGCGCCCAGCCAGGTGATGAGTGAGCCGATGATGACCAGATTGAGCACCACGCGGCGCACCTCACGCACTTCGGGCAGACGCAACGTCAACCCGCCTTCGAAGAGGATGAGCCCAACGGCTAGGCCGATCGCCGGAAAGAGCAAGTCTTCCCCGATAAACTCGCTAGGCGTGATAAAGCCGAAGACCGGACCGATGAGAAAGCCGATAATGAGCAGCGGCAAAATCGCGGGCAGATTGACGCGCCACGCGAGCCACTGCGCCGCCGCGCCTAACGCGATAGTCAGTGCGATGAAAAAGCCGGGGTTTAGGTGGAATAGCTCCATATCAGTACCTTAATTGCGACTTGGTTCGGCAGTAGGTAGGTTGACTGAACACGCGGTGCGCTAAGCGCTTAGATAGTTCTATAGACCGAATCAACAGAGATAGTCGTGCCACTTGGTTCATGACAGGTTCCTCTCACAAGATAGATAGGGCAGTGTAGAGGCTGCACCCTTTTTTGGATCACGCAATGTAAAGGTTAGAACTAAGGTCGAATAGAAGCTCGCCGGCGACTTGAACACTCTGCTTAGCGCCTCGAGCCCACCTCAAATGCCTCTCACCATTATGAGCTAACTATACGTGATTTTCCCCTCATAGATGTCAGCCAAAGCGCCGCGCAATTCACCCTTGATCTGTTGGCGAACGCTTCGCCAAGCGCGTGCTAAGCTAACACATGAACGCTTATCTCGTTAAAACCGACTACGGCGACGTGCTCGTCGAGGTCAATCCAGACTGCAGCAACGCTTTGGAAAAAGACTTGCTCCTACTTCACAAGCCCACACCCGAAAACACGCAAGACATCAGTGTGGAGGTGCCCCTTCGCGCCTTTAGCGCCAAGATGGTGGATATTATCGAAGGGGTCGGAACAGGTGAGGTGAACGCGAGCCCCAAACTTTTGGAGATGATGAAAGAGGAGAAGGCCACGGATGACCTCACCCGGATTGAGCGGTGGGCCAAAGAGAACGCTTAGAGAGGTTCGTAACGCCTAAGCGCTCCACCCATCAACAAGGGGTTACAACCCCTTGCTTACGACCTCGCTACTCTTCAACCTCGATAACCTCACCCAAGTTTTTCAAGCTCGACTTGTACAAGCTGAGCGCCAAATCCTGCACCGCACTAATCGCTTCGCCGCCCCGCAAAACGCTGTCTACGCGGCTGTTGGCAACGGCTAGGCTCGAGGCCAACACCTCCGGGAAAATAGGCCACGGGCCTTCGAAGGGCGCGTCATCTCCTACAGAATTTGCGAGCGCTTCTGAAGATAGCGGCGCAGTAGCATGTCCATTTTGCGCCGCTACAGCTCGCGCAGGACCAGAACCGTTTCTCAACTTGGAGAGTGCCACTTCGCTCGCTCTGCGCTCCGCTTCTCGTTTGTTGCCGCCTTCGCCCTTACCGTAGACCTCGCCCTGGATGAGCACGTCGCTTACGAAGGTCGGGTCGTGTTCGGGACCCGTATTTTTGGTGTCGAATTTGGGCTTGGCTAGCCCGGACTGCTTGCAGTGCTCGATCAGCACGCCTTTGGGATGTTGCATAGTGCTCCTCATCAGGTAGCTGCCGTCCCCTCAACCCCCCTATGAGCCGCCTTGTGAGTGGACGTCAGCTGCCTTTACTTAGTCTTAATGTTTAGTATTCGCTGTTCGCTTCGCTGCCCCTCGGCGCGTTCACACTCACACACAATCATGCACGGAAGGGCAACCTATCTCTATGCTACAACGTTTTGCGCTGCGACTCGGTTGCCCCCAGCTATCATCAGCCAAAGATCGACCCAGCACTATAAGAAAAGTAACGCGGCAGGCTCCCTTGCACGCAACCTTATCGGTGTTGATGATAAAGTATGCATCTGCTAAATATAGGCTGCACACTTTGCCAACCTCTTGTCAAGGGAGTCCATAGAGGTATTGAGAGCCTACCAACCTACCTCACGTCCTTGGCAGTGTGATATTCTTTACACATGGTTTTTGCACCTCTTTCCCGATTTCATTTATGTAACATTTATCTATATGGCAACGATGTTTGATAAGTACCAACCCGGCACCTTTTTCGACGAAGCCTTTCGCACCAGCCACGACCCAAGAGACCACTACAGCAACATCGTTGCGGGTTTCGACGCTTACGGCGCAGAGGAGTTCGGGCGGCGGCGAGCGCTCATCGACCTCACCTTGCGCAATCAAGGCATCACCTTTACAGTTTACGGCGACGAGGCAGGCACGGAGCGTACCTTTCCCTTCGACCCCTTTCCGCGTGTCATCCCAGCGGACGAGTGGGCGCATTTAGAAAGAGGTCTCATCCAGCGTGTCCGCGCTCTAAACCTCTTTTTGGATGACATCTATCACAACCAAGAAATTCTTAGAGATGAGGTCATCCCACGCCATCTGGTGCTCGGCAACGACCACTTTCGCGCTCAAGCACGCGGCATCGACGTGCCGCACCGCGCCTACACGCACATCGTCGGCTGCGACCTCATCCGCGACTTTGATGGCACCTACCGCGTCTTAGAGGATAATTTGCGCAACCCAAGCGGCGTCTCGTACATGCTGATGAACCGCACGGTGATGGCGCGTTCCTTTCCTAAACTGATGGCGGGGCGCGGCGTGCGCCCGATTTCGCACTACACCTCGGCCTTGTTCGAGTGCTTGCGGAGCCTCTCGCCGCGAGACGTCGCCGTGCCGACCATTGTCATCTTGACGCCAGGGCAATACAACAGCGCCTACTACGAGCACGCTTTCTTGGCGCAGCAGATGGGCGTCGAACTCGTTGAAGGGCGCGACCTCTTCGTCGAGGACGGGCGCGTCTGGATGCGCACGACGCGCGGCAAGGAGCAGGTGGACGTCATCTACCGCCGCATCGACGACGACTTTTTAGACCCTGCAGCGTTCCGCCAAGAGTCGATGTTGGGTGTACCGGGTCTCGTAGACGTTTACCGCGCGGGGCGCGTCGCGCTCGCTAACGCCATCGGTACGGGCATCGCCGACGATAAGGCGATGTACGCTTACGTACCGAGAATCATTGACTACTATCTCAATGAAGCGCCGATTTTGCCGAATGTGCAGACCTATTTGGGGAGCGACCCGGAGATGCTCGAGTACATCTGCAACAACGCGGACGAACTCGTCATCAAAGAGGTCGGCGGCGCGGGCGGCTACGGGATGCTCATCGGACCCGAGGCGAGCGAGGAAGCGTGCCACGAGTTCGTGCGGCGCGTGCGCGAAACACCGAGTAACTACATCGCGCAGCCCGTCATGAAGCTCTCGCGCCACCCAACCTACTACGCGGACAACCACGCTTTTGAGCCTTGCCACGTGGACTTGCGCCCGTACATTTTGGTAGGTGAAGAGATTACGGTGGTGCCGGGAGGACTTACGCGCGTTGCGCTAAAACGCGGCTCGCTGGTCGTCAACTCGTCACAGGGCGGTGGCTCGAAGGATACGTGGGTCTTGGCGGACGAGAGTGAGACAGCGTGAGTGAGGTTGCACCGGATATGAACAAGGGGTCGCAACCCCTTGCTGGAACGCAGTCAGCATCTGAGGGTGAGTTTTTGAACTACGACGACAAACAAAGGCTAATCTCATGCTGAGCCGCATCGCTGAGAACCTCTACTGGATGGGCCGCTACGTCGAGCGGGCTGAGAACACAGCGCGGCTCTTAGACGTGAATTATCACGCCATCGTGGAGGTGCCGCTTCAACCGGGCACAAAGGGCATCGTCACCGAGCAGTGGGCTCCGCTCTTGCACATTTTGGACGACGAGGTGCGGTTCCGGGAGCACTTCGACAGGGCGGACAGAAGCACCGTCCCGGAGTGGCTGGCGGTCAGTAGCGAGAACCCGAGCAGCATCCGCATGAGCCTCACCCACGCCCGCGAAAACGCCCGCACCCTAAGGGACCGCATCTCCACCGAGATGTGGGAAACCTTGAACCGCGCCTACTTAGAGCTTTGTGACGGCAAGCGTGAAGACATCGCCCAGGAGACGCTGCACGACTACTGCGCCACCGCCAGAGAGTCGAGCTACCTCTTCTTCGGCACAGCGGACGCGACCTTGCCCCGCGACTTGGGCTGGTACTTTCTCAAAGCGGGGCAGTACTTGGAGCGCACCGACAACGTCTTACGCATCCTCATGGTGCGCTACCGGCAGTTCAAGGGGCAAGAGGTCGTGGCGCGGGGCGTCGAAACGCACCGTGGTATGGCGCTCTTGAAGTCGATTAGCGCCTTTGAAGCCTTTCGCAAGCGCTACCACAGCGCGTTAGACCCTAAATATATCGCCGAGTTTTTGCTGCTCGACCCCTTCTTCCCGCGTAGCGTGCGCTTCAGTGCGGGCGTCGTTTACGACATCCTTAAAGAGATTGAGGCACGTAACCCGGACGTGTCCGCCGAGCCGAGCCGTCAGGCAGGGTGGTTGGCGGCGCAGCTCGAGTACATGCCCAGCGCCGAGCACGTCACCGAAGCCGAGGACCCAAGTTTAGAGTCCTTGCTAAGAGGTCTCGCCGACCTTTCCGAAGCAGTCTCACGCGCCTACTTCGACCAAAGCAGCGCCCAGCAACAGAGCCAATCTCAAAGTAGACAGGGCCAAAGCGATCAGAACCAAAGCCAGAGCCAGTCTCAAAGTGGGGGCGGCAGCCAAAGCCAGAGTCAATCTCAAAGCCGATCTCAAGGTCAATCTCAGAGTGAACAAGACCAGAGCCAAGAGCAACTATTCTCGAGGGGGGACGTCTAAATGACCCATCAGCCAGTAGATAACCGCAACGCAAACGAAACCTGGGGGGTCCCATGCGCGTAAGAGTCGGCTGCAAACTCGTCTACGAATCACCCCAAGGCGCACATATGATGGCAACCGTGCAACCACGCGACAAGAGCCGCTACCACGAGCTTGTCTCGTCGCAGTACCGCATCGAGCCCCAAGACATCACGCGCAACTACACCGACGGCTTCGGCAACGAAGTGTGGCGCGTGGACGCGCCGGGCGGCAAGCTCACGCTGTACCAAGACGCCGTCGCCGAAGTCCCACCGACGCCCGACCCCGTCCTACCGGACTTACCGAAAGTCCCCGTCACAGAATTGCCCGACGAGGTCATGGTCTACACGCTGCCGAGCCGCTACTGCCAGATCGAGCACTTCATAGGCGACGCCTGGGACATGTTCGGCCATGTTCAGGGCGGCTGGGCGCAGGTGCAAGCGGTCTGCGACTGGCTCCACGAAAACGTCACCTACACAGCCGGGAGCACGCCGACGACCTCGAGCTACGAAGCCTACAGGGAGCGCGTTGGCGTCTGCCGCGACTTCGCCCACTTAGGCATCGTCTTCTGCCGCTCGCTCAACATCCCCGCTCGCTACGTCTCGGGCTTCTTGCCCGACATCAACGTACCGCCCGACCCCAACCCGATGGACTTTCACGCTTGGTTCGAAGCCTACATCGATGGCGACTGGCGCACCTTCGACGCGCGGCACAACATCCCGCGCACAGGCCGCGTCTTGATCGCTTACGGACGCGACGCGGTAGACACCGCCTTCTCGACCTCTTACGGCAACCTCAAACTGACCACGATGAAAGTTTGGGCCGATGAGGTGAGCGAAAACTTTAAGCTGCCTGAGCTTTCTGAAGTTGCGGCAAGTTAGTTGTCTCGAGTTAGATATTTCCTAGCTTCGGACATTTAGATGACAAACACTACATGGAGAGGTAACGCAAACCTCTCTTGGAGACCCTGTTGACTTCAACCCTGAACCCCTTCATCGACCGGACTCAGGTGCGCTGGCCCGACGTTAAGCAAGTCCAGCACACGCTCGTCCAGCACTTTCACTACACCTATCCCGGTCCGATTCGCGACCTCACGCACCGCCTCATCATCGCGCCGCGCTTAACGTACGGCGACCAGCAGCGGTGCGACTTTCGCTTTGACGTGTCGCCCGACCTCAAGGTCAAACGCAAAACGGACCTCTTCGACAACGAGATTTTGACGGTGAACGCCGCCGCGTTAGAGTCCCCTCTCACCTTCGAGATGAGCAGCACCGTCACGCGCTGCGCCGAGGACGTACCCGTCTACGTCTCCAAAGACACCGCCGACCACTTCCTCTCCCCCACCCGTTTGACCTTTGCCGACGAGCACCTCTCGGCCATCGCGCACGCCCTCGAGGTCACCGCTCAAAACGACCTCGCCTTCGCCGAAGCCGCCAGCAATTGGGTCAGTAAAGCCATGCGCTACGGCTTCGGCGCGACCGACACCAGCACCGCCGCCGCCGAAGCGCTCACCATCGGTAAAGGCTTGTGCCAAGACTACGCCCACATCATGATTGCCCTCTGCCGCGAGGCGGGCGTGGCGGCTCGCTACGTCTCCGGGCACATGCTCGGCGAGGGCGGCTCACACGCTTGGGTGGAGGTGTTGATTCCTGAGGGTGAACAGTTGCGAGCTTACGCCTTCGACCCCACGAATCGCCGCCGCCCCAATCTCAGTTACATCACCGTCGCCGTCGGACGTGACTACCGCGACGTTGCGCCCACGTCTGGTTCGTTTAGTGCGCCCTATACGGGGCGGCTGACCTCTTCGAAGCGGGCGGGGTTGACGCTGGTGGAGTATGGGGATGGGGAAGTGGTGCGGGGGTGAAATATAAACCGTATCTTGTGAATACTCAATCTACATGGTGAAGAGACCAAACAAAAACATGCAGCGAATAGAGAGTTATGCTCGTGAACTACATGGCGAACTTCTCGCAAAGTTTCGAAGCAGGAAAGATATTGAGTTAGCCATTGAAGGCGGAGGCGTACACTGGAACTGCACTGCTCGAAAGGAAAATAACTTTTGTAAAGTTCACTGCTTCGAATTACCTCTTCAAGAAGTTCCAGAATATCTAATCTACTTCGAACGTTCTTCAAATAGGTTTGCGGCAGGTCGAGCAGCTTCAATAGCTGATACCGTCAATGCGGTTGCTTCTTGGTTGACTGATGCGACAGTCAGCGAGCTTTACGAAAAGTTTGATTTCGTTGATAAAAATAAGCGAAAGTTTTTTGCGTTAGAAGCAACTATGTTAAAGGTTGCTCCTGAACTAGATGAGCACGCAAAGCATGGACTAGTCCAATGGGCGAATAGTGACATACACTATTTAAGGTTCGATACGGATTCTCGCTCTGTTCATTTTAGCTTCTGGGCAAAGAATGAAATTCCAGACTGTCATTTCGATTGGGACGGTTGTAATTTACTCAAAACCCAAGTCGATGACGGTATGGAGTTAGGCTTAGCCGCTAAGCGGTGGCTTTATGACCAAGCACAACCTTCTGAAATGGCGGACGAGTTTTTTTGGTTTGAGGTGACAAAACTGGCGAAATTTTACGAAGAAGGGAAAGGTATCGAAGGAGAGTTCGTTGTGAGTTGGGATAAAATTGAGACCTCTTTTCAGAGATTTTCTGAGAGAACAGCTTGGGCAACGAAAGCGCTCGACTTTATATCTGAATTGAGAGCAGCCGGTTATGACCATCAGCTAAGGGCTGGGCAATCAATGGCTACCTTCATCGTGTCAAGATCAAGGCGACACGGTTTACGTCCAGAGCAGCCGGGCATTTCCTTTCGTTTTAGCGATAAGAGCATTGAAGCTTCGTTCGGTCATGGCTTCGGCTTTGCAAAGGGAGAGACAAAAACCGCTTTTCTGGACTATCGAATCTCCGATGAGCTACGTAACATGCTTGATGCGCTTATTTCGTACGAAATAGATTAAGCGGAAGATCAAACTATTTAAGGAACATCTTGCGAGCGTGGTGGTATAGCCTCGAGCCTCCTCCTACTATCCGCGCTTCTTCTCTCGAGCAACCATCAAATAACCGTAGTGCTAAGATAAACCTATGATGGATTGGTCCACCTGCTCAGCCGTTGAGCGCGACCCAGAGCGCGTGAGTGGCGCTTGGGTTTTTCGCGGCACGCGCATTCCTGTAGCTGCTCTTTTCGAGAACTTAGAAGACGGTAGCAACGCTGAGGAGTTTGTGGCGTGGTTTCCTGGCGTAAGCGCGGAGCAAGTCCGAGAGGTCCTTGAACACGTAGCTCGGAGTGCGGCAGCTGCGTAAATGCGCATCCTCTTTGATCAAGGCACACCTGCGCCACTAAGGACGTTCCTTAAAAACCATGAAGTCTCTACTGCGTATGAGAAAGGTTGGGCTACGCTCCGAGACAGCGAGTTGCTGGATGCAGCCGAGGCAGATGGTTTCAAGGTCTTTATAACCACAGATCAGAACTTACGGTATCAACAAAATTTGAGCACCAAGAAGCTCGCAGTGGTCGTGCTGAGTACAACAAGTTGGCCGCGAATTAGAAAGGTGACAGACTTGATTGCATCGGCCATTGATAAAGCGGCTGATGAGCAAGTGAGCTTCGTACAGATACCCTGATATACAGCTACTGCGTTTTGCGTGATTCCGCCATCTTGTTTTGCACGTTCTCTTGTGCAACAATACGCACATGGCAACCAACCTCCAAATTGATGAACACCTCATCCAAGAAGCGCTCGAACTAGGCGAACACCGAACGAAGCGGGCGGTAGTCGAGGAAGCGTTGCAGGAGTACGTCATGCGGCGCAAGCAGCTTCAAGTCGTAGACCTCTTTGGAACGATTGATTACGACGAAGACTACGATCACAAAGTTCAGCGCAAGCGCGGGTGAAAATCGTTGTTGACACTTCTGTATGGTCTCTAGCTTTTAGGCGTAAAACTGTTGAGACAGTCTATAGAGAGGTGCTTGAGGATTTGATCTCTGATGGGCGCGTCGTGATATTGGGCGCGGTCAGGCAAGAGGTTCTTTCGGGTCTTCGTCACGCTGAACAGTTTGAACGCTTGAGGCTTACGTTACGTGCTTTTCCAGATTTAAGGCTCGAGACCAGAGACTACGAACGCGCCGCCGAATACGCCAACCTCTGCCGAGCTAACGGCGTACAGGGCGCAAACACTGACTTCCTCATCTGCGCGTCGGCGGCGAGCCGCGACTACGAAATTCTAACGACGGATAAAGACTTTACACTTTTTGCGGAATTGCTCCCCATAGCGCTTTGTGACTTCGGAGCTTGATCCAGCCTGAAGCAAGCTTTGGGACGGCTCGAGCCAACCTAGCACACCTTAGACAAAACACTCAGCGAACGCTTCCGGTCCCTTTACCTTGCACAACCCTAACACGTACAGTAAAATGTACATATGAGAACCCTCAATTACACCACCGTGAGACAGAACTTAGCGAGCGCCATTGATGATGTCGTGAACGACCACACACCCCTAATCATCACAAAAGGGAGTGACAAAGCGGTGGTCATGATGAGTTTGGAGGATTGGAACGCCTGGCAAGAGACGATGTACCTGCTCCGCAGCCCTGCCAACGCCGAGCGTTTACTCGGCGCAGTGCGCGACTTTGACGAAGGCGAGGACCTGATCACTAAAGAGTCACTCCCTGAGTGAAGTACGTTTTCCATCAAACAGCTTGGGAAGACTACCTTTACTGGCTCGAGCAGGACAAAAAGATACTCAAACGCATCAACCTACTCATTAGAGACATTGAGCGCTCGCCTCATGAGGGTATCGGCAAACCTGAAGCGCTCAAGCACAACCTCTCGGGCTGGTGGTCGCGGCGGATTACGGATGAGCACCGTATGGTCTACCGCGTCAAAAGTGACGAGTTGCACCTCGCTGCGCTGCGCTATCACTACTCGAAGTAGCGTCTCAATGCTAGACTAACCTTCTAACTGGAGGTCTAGCTAGATGGCTACAAATCAGCAGAAAGTCACCGTTACCTTGTCTAAAGGGTTGCTCGAGCGCCTCAACAAAACCGTACCCAGCCGCAAGCGTAGCCTTTTCATATCTGAAGCGATTGAAGAACAGCTCGACCTTATTGAGCAAGCGTCAGCTTTGGAGGAGGCAGCGGGGGCTTGGTCTACCGACAATCATCCGACGCTGCAAGATGATGAAGGCGTAGATACGTGGCTTAAAGAAGCGCGTCAGGGTTGGGGTTAGTGCGTTATCTGCTCGATACTGGGTTGTTGATTCGTCACTTGCGAGGACAAAAGAGCACGGTGCACCTACTAAGAGGTTTGGGGAAGTCGAACCGCCTTTGTATTTCAACCGTGACGAGGCTCGAGGTGAGAGCGGGCGCACATCCAGGCGAGCGGGCCCTTACGGAAAAATTACTGTCTCGTTTTGTCAACTTGGATTTGGACTCCGCTATCGCTGATAGAGCGGGCGACATCATTGCTCAGGGCAAGAGGTCGAACCAGCCGATTCTCGTTCCCGACGCCATAGTTGCGGCAACGGCTTTGGTGCATAGCATCACGCTCGTTACCTTTAACGTTCAGGATTTTGAACATGTTGCTAACCTGAGCTTGCATCCTCTCTCGAGCTAAGAACTGATTCGGACTAAAGCCCCACCTCACTTCATCATCCACACACATCCCAAAAAATAGGTCACAATAGAACCTATGGAGACTCTGGCCTACAGCGAGGACTTTGCTCGCTTTCTCATTCAGCATCACCCGATGGACAGCGCCCGCGTCTTGGAGCGCCTCGAGCCGCGTGAGGCGTGGTCTGAGTTGCGCAAATTGGATGAGGAGTACCGTCCGCCCGTGATGGAGGGATTTTCGCCGCAGTTTGCGGCGAGGTTGTTGCTCGAGGCGAGTATGCAAGACACCTTTAGCCTGGTGCGCGAGTTGCCCTCTGAAGTGACCGTGGACATCCTGGAGTACGTCCCCGATGAGGTCGAGGCGGCGATTTTAGCGGCCTTGCCGAGTTTGCACGCTCGCGAGATCGAATCGTTGGGTGAATACCCCGAGGATACGGCGGGCAGCATCATGTCACCTGACTTCGTCGCCTTGCGCCGCAAAGCAACCGTGGGTGACGCCTTGACGCGGCTCAGGCGTCTAGCGCTGGTCGGGCGGCACGTGAACTACGTCTATGTGGTGAACGAGCGTGAAGAACTCGTCGGCGTCATCATGATGCGCGACCTCGTCTTGAATCTACCCCTGACGCCCCTAGAGGACGTGATGATTCGCAACGTCGTCAAGGTCTACGACAGCAACCACATCGACGACGTCGCCGACCTCTTGCGCGAGCGCAACTTGCACGCGATACCCGTCGTGGACGACGCCGACAAGCTCAAAGGGGTCGTCTCGTCCAACCAACTCGTGAGTGAGTTGCAAGAGGAGGGCTTCGAGGACGCGCAGAAGATGTTCGGGGCGGGCGCGGACGAACAGGCGACGTCCACGCCGATGTTCAGCATCCGCAAACGCCTCCCCTGGTTACAGGTCAACTTGGGGACGGCTTTTTTAGCGGCGGCAGTTGTGGGCGCGTTCGACGGCATCATCGCGCAGATCACGATTCTCGCGGCGTTCTTGCCCGTCGTGGCAGGACAAGGCGGCAATGCCGGGGCGCAAGCCCTAGCGGTGATGCTGCGCTCGCTCGCGTTAGAAGAGGTCGATATCGGGCGCTCTCGCAAGGTACTCTTGAAAGAGGCGACCGTCGGACTGGTCAACGGGCTCACAACGGGGCTCGTCGCAGGTACGTTTGCGGCGATTGTGACGCAAAACGTCGCGCTCGGCGTCGTGATTGCGGTAGCGATGACCGTGAATCTCGTAATTGCAGGTATCGCGGGCGCAGGCATTCCGCTGATGATGGAGCGCTTCGGTCAAGACCCGGCGCAGTCGTCGAATATCATCTTAACAACGGTCACGGACATCATCGGCTTCGCGTCGTTTTTGGGCTTTGCGATGTTGGCGCGGCCTTGGCTACTCGCCTAACTTCGCTCAGTTCTTATCGCCGCCGCGTCGCCCTCTCCGGCGGCGACGGCGGCGGCTGCGTTTGGAGGGGCGCGTGTCCTCCTGGATAGCGGTGTCCTCCTGCGCGACTTTCATCAGAAAAGCGTCGAGCAAGCCGCCCTCGAAGCGTTGGGTGAAGCGGAGGATGAGGTGGGGTGGGGCGGCGTCTATGTAGAGGTAGTTGGGGCCCGGATAGAGCACATAGGGGTATGCACGCCGCTCGCCTAACGCCGTCTCGAGCGAAATCGGTGTGAGCCGCTCCGCGACGACATCTTTGCCGAGCAGCGGCAGGCGCAACCTCTCGGGCAGCTCGCGGAGCGCGTGCAGAAGTCCGAGCGGGTCGCGGTAGGGCAAGGTGTAAGGGACTTCGGCAACATCGTTCTTGCCACCCTTACTCTGCGAGGCCCGTACGACGCCGCGCTCCACGTCAAACGTGACTTCAAAGATGCGCGTCTCTGAGCGCTCTTGGGTTTCCTCGGTAAAGCGCATACTCTCTAAAGAGGTGTTAAGCTGACTCGTCTGTGTAATCGTCTTCTGACCTAACGAACCCTGCAAGGCAAGTCGCGCCTCGAGCCTCACTTCCTGCTTACCCGGCTGCGTGCGGAGCGTGTGCGTTCCTACCGCTTTGCCGTAGAGGTTGAGGCGGTAGCTACAGAGTTCGGTTGCCACGCGTCAAGCGTAACATGAGGCGTTTGGTGCGGGTGGCGTGGGGCTCGAGGATGAGTGCAGTAGAAAACCGAATGATGGATGTGGAATCCTCGAGAGGTCGTGTGCGCGGCGTTATCCACACATCGCGTTGATGACCAGATGTTATACCAGACTGAAGAAGGGACCGTTCGTCCAGCTCGACTGGATGGCACAATGTGAGGGCGTCTGAAGTTACGCTCATCAAGCGGGAGCACCCCGCAGGGGGTGACGAGCGTTTGAGAATGTCACTTTGTGCCATCCTCAAATCACTTTGGTATTACCTGCACCTACCGCTTCATCACCTCATCAAAGAACAGCCCCCGCATTCGCAGGTGATAGTTCTGCTCAAAGGTCTCAACTGTGAGATAGGAATATTCCTCACCGTGCCCATTTGTATCGAGCAAAATGGCGCGGCCTTGCGAGGCTACATTGACGCCACCGCGCACGGGCGTGTGACCGTAAACCCCTAAGCGGTAGGGCGTCTCGGCTAAAAAGTCGCGGTTTTCGTAAATCCAGCGACGGCGGTTCTCCAAGTAAAAACCGCTGTCGTAGCGGTTGTGTTCAGAGTGCGGGCCGACGTGGGCGAAGTGGATGTCGTCGATGACGGTTTGGAAGGGCCAGCTTGACATCCAAGTGCGCAGTTCGGGCGTCGAGTTCGCTGCCGTAGCCCTCGGTCCACTCGAGGTGGGAAATGTCATCGGTGCGCAGCGGGCCTTGCTCGTGACTCACCGCGTTGAAGTCGTGGTTGCCCATCAAAATGACCATACGCTCCCCCACCGCGTCCTGAAAGGCTTTGACCTCTCGCAGAAAGCTCACCTGCGCCGCCTCCGTTTTAGCGAGGTGCTTAGGGTTATATTCGTCGTAGGTATGAACGCCCGCTAGAGCGCTGTACTGCTGGCGGCTTTTGGCGTGGACGAGGTCGCCCAACAAGATGAGCTTAACGTTGGGGTCGCGCATCCGCTGGGTAGGGCGGCGCTCCGCGTCGGCAAGCCCGGCTTCGCGCAACATCTTCCAGAGCTTCGCGGCTTGGGTGTGAATGTCTCCGATGACGACTAGGTGCATAACGGGTTCCCTACCTGAACGTGAGGTTGAGGTTGATGGCGCAACGCTTTAGCGGAGTCGGTAAGGCGAACGCCGCTCCAGCGTACCTGCAACCAGCCCTCTTTCACAAGCCACGCGCAAAAAGCTTGCACCTCTTCCGCTTGCCACGTTGCGAAGTTCGGATGACGCTCCAGCACGCCCACGAGCTTACGCCGTGAGATACCTTTCGGGCCGACGACGCCAAACACAACTTGAGCGTCTTCGGTGAGCGGCGCACTCATACTTGGGTCGCAGTGGTCACAGGCGCACGCGGCGGATGTATCAACCGTGCGCATATCACCAAAATAGCTGAGGATGGCGCGGCGGCGGCACATTGAGCGCTCAGCGTAGGTCGTCATCCCCTCGAGGAGCGCGTAGCGGGTTTGTTTGCGTTTTGAGAGTAGCGCATCAAGCCTAGTGAAGTCGGGGAGGCTCGAGTCGAAAGGTTCCGCCAAAGCCACCTCTAAACCATCGGTACGAGGTTCTATCCTGACGACGCCTTGCTCGCTTAGCACTTTTAGCGCGTTGGTGAATTTTCCTCGAGCTAGTCCCAGCCTCGCCATCACCTCTTTCGCCGAGGCGCGTCCACTGTTACGCAAGTACAGATAGAGCCGCTTGAGGTCTAAAACGCTCACGCTGCCCGCTTCGATGAGGCTGGCTTGCAAAGCAGCGTCTTGCGGCGCGTAGAGAAGGGTGCAGCAAGCTGCTGCGCCGTCTCGCCCAGCGCGGCCCGCCTCTTGGTAATAGGACTCTAAGGTTGCAGGCATCTGATAGTGAAGGACAAAGCGCACGTCCGGTTTGTCCACACCCATGCCGAAGGCGTTCGTGGCGACCATGAGGTTGAGTCGCCCCGCTAAAAACGCCTCTTGCACCTCGCTCCGCACGCTCACCTCGTGGCCGCCGTGATAACACGCGCTCTGCCAGACCTGGGCTCGAGACGGCTTGGCTCAGCGCCTCAGCTTCTCGCCGCGTCCCTACGTAGATGATACCCGGCCCCTCCTGACGCGCTAAAAAGGCTTTCAGCAAACCGGGTTTCGCCGCTTGACAAGGCGCAGACCAAACGCGGTAGGCGAGGTTGGAACGGTCAAAACCGGTCGCGACGCGCACGGGGTTGTGCAGTTCTAAAACGCTTGTAATGTCCGCTTGGACTTGCGCTGTCGCCGTTGCAGTAAGCGCGGTGGTGGGTGGGGAGCCTAGCGCTTTACGAAACGCACCGAGGTCGCGGTAGTCGGGTCTGAAATCGTGTCCCCACTCTGAGATACAGTGCGCCTCGTCCACGACCAGCCGCGCCACACCGATGCGCTTTAGAATCTCTACAAATTCAGCATTTGCCAGTCGCTCTGGCGCGAGGTAAAGCAGCGAAAGCTCACGTAAGTTACGGCGCACGCTACGCTGCTCGCCCGCAGAGAGCGAGCTGTTGAGCGCCGCTGCAGCAACGCCCCTAGCCCGGAGCGCGTCCACCTGGTCTTTCATCAGCGCGATGAGCGGGCTGACGACGAGCGTCAGTCCAGATGTAACGAGTGCAGGCAACTGATAGGTCAGCGACTTGCCCGCGCCCGTCGGCATCACGGCGAGCACGTCGCGCCCTGACAGGGCGGCGTTAACGACCTCTTGCTGACCGGGCCGAAACGTGTCAAAGCCGAAGTAGCGGCGTAGAGACGCCTGGGCAACGTCTAGGGCGCGTGTCTCCATCGGCTCAGTTTAACAGTGTGCGCTCTAGCGTAGTGTGGCGGGTTGGGCATAATGTGTAGCTCTGCAAAGCTCGAGGCCGCACACATCACCCTAAGGAAGCTGCGCCGTGCGCTCCAAGAAGGGCAACGGGTCCACCGCTTTGCCGTCAATGCGCACCTCGAAATGCAGATGTGAGCCCGTCGCCGTGCCCGTCGCGCCCACACTAGCGAGGAGCTGACCTGCCTGAACGCGCGTGCCCACCTCGACGAGCAGCGCCGAAGCGTGCGCGTAGTAGTATTCGATGTTGCCGGAGGTGACGATTACCGTGTAGCCGTAGCCCGTGCGCCAGCCGCTGTAGGTCACGGTGCCGGGCATCGCGGCGACGATGGGGTCGCCCGTCACGCCGTCCACGTCGAGCCCGTAGTGATAGGTCTGTCCGAAGAGGTAGCGCGGCCCGAAGCGTGAGGTGATGGGGCCGATAATGGGCCAGACCATGCCGGGCGTCGAATTGGGCAAGGTCGCGGTGTCTTCAGGGACGAAAAGCCGCTGCCCTGGGTTGAGCACGTCGCTGGAAAGGTCGTTCGCCCGCATAAGCGCCTCCACCGACGTGCCGTTGCGCTCCGCTATCGCCGCGAGCGACTCACCCGCCGCCACCGTCACCGTAGGCAGTGCGCCGCCCCCCTGGTCGGCTTCATTGGCGTAGTGACCTGGAATAGTGAGTGCGTCGCCGGGGTTGAGCGCAGCTTGGTCGGAGAGCCCATTCGCTTCACTCAGCGCCGCCACCTCAACGCCGAAGCGCCCCGCGATAACCCAGAGCGACTCGCCCGGCTCGACGGTCACGACGAGCGGCTCCGCTGTGCCGCTCAACTTGAGCGTTTGCCCGACGCGAAGGTCGGTGCTCTGCAAGGCGTTGAGCGCGACGAGTTGGCTCACCGTCACCCCTGCTAAAGCCGCGATTTCGCTGAGCGTGTCGCCGCTTTGAACGACGTAAGACGACATAGGTTGGGATTGGCTGGGAACCTCGAGCACCGCACCCGGCAGAAGGTCGCTGCCGCTCAGCCCGTTGACCTCCAAAATAGTGTCAACCGTCGTGTCGTAGCGTTCAGCGAGACCTGTGAGCGTGTCGCCTTGTTGCACCGTAATTTGCCTTGTAGTGACTTGCTGCGCGTGGGAGACGGATAAAATTAGGATGAGTCCGAGGGTAAGAACAAGCCGCAGTCGTAACATCGTGAGCAGTGTAACAAATATCACACCGAATGTGAAGTTTCCTACATCGTATCTTCATGCAGAGGGCTTACAAATTTTGTAAATACGTTTACCGAAAATTTTCGCCCCGCTCTTTTTATAAGCTCAGCAAGCCAAAGTACGACCTCGAGAACGTCTGTATGTTCACACCAACTCACCGTCCAGCGTCAGCAAGCGTTTATAAAGCTCCGGCCTGCGGTCCCTAAAAAAACCGAACCCCGCCCGAAAGGTCTGCGCCTTAGCGAAGTCTAAGTCGGCGTAAATCACCGTTTCCGAAACCTCATCCGCCTCGGTGAGCATCTCTCCCATGTAGTCGCTCACGAACGAGCCGCCGTAAAAGGTCGCGTCATCCTCGGGCCCGACGCGGTTAGCCGCCGCCACGTAACACGAATTTGAGACCGCGTGACCCACCATCGCCCGCCTCCACATCGCTTTCGTTTCTAAGCCGCCCGCCTCCTGCGGCTCCGAGCCTATCGCCGTCGGATAGAGCAAGAGGTCGGCCCCTTGCAGCGCCATAGAGCGCGCCGCCTCGGGGAACCACTGGTCCCAGCAGATCGCCACACCAACCGTGCCAAACTTCGTGCGCCACGACTTAAAGCCCGTGTCGCCTACGTTGAAGTAATACTTCTCCTCGTAACCGGGACCGTCAGGGATGTGGCTCTTGCGGTAGACGCCCAAGTTTGACCCGTCCGCGTCAAACATCATCAGCGAATTGAAATAGGTTTGATTGGCTTTCTCGAAGAAGGAGACGGGCAAAACGACGCCCAATTCTCCGGCTAATGCTCCGAACCTCTCTAAAAAGGGGTGATTTTTAAGCGGATGCGCTAAGGCAAAGAGATCTTCGCGCTCGAGCTGTGGAAAATACAGACTCTCAAAGAGTTCTTGTAGCAAGACGATGTTCGCGCCGTTAGCCGCCGCTTCACGCACCATCGCTTCAGCTTTGGAGAGGTTCGCCGCCAAATCGTCCGAGCACGCCATCTGAACGACGGCTAACCTCACATTTTCGTTAGCCGCCATAAATTTCTCCCTCTGGCTGCTGCTGCGTAACACAGTGAAACGCGCCGCCGCCTGTAATCAAACTCGTCGCCTTCAAGCCGATGACCTCGCGCCCAGGAAAAAGAGGTCGCAAAATGTTCAGCGCTTTTTCATCGTTCGCGTCATCGTAAATGGGAACCACCACAAAACCGTTACCGACGTAAAAGTTAGCGTATGTCAAGGGCAAGCGCACGCCGTTAAGCTCCATGCGCTTTTTGGGAAGAGGTAGTTGAACAATTTTATAAGAATCTCCTGCACTATCTCGCAACGTTTGCAGCAGCGAGAGGTTGTGCTGCATCGTCATAAAATTTGGGTCGTCCTCGTCCTCTTCCACTGAGCAGATAATTGTTCGGTCATTCGCGAAGCGCACAACCGTGTCGATGTGGCCGTCGGTGTGGTCGCCTTCTAACCCCGCCTCCAACCAGATCAGATGCTTGATACCCAAAGCGTTGCGCAATACCGCCTCGATTTCGCTCTGCGTCATGTTCGGGTTGCGGTGTTGTGAGAGCAAGCACGAGCGCGTGGTGAGGCACACCCCTTGACTATTCAATTCTAATGCGCCCCCTTCCATCACCTCTTGAAAGGGAAACCGCTTCATACCTAGCGTTTCAGCTACCTCTTGCGGCGCACGGTTATCGTCATCCCAAGGGCTGTACTTCTCGCCCCAAGCGTTGAAGGTCCAATCGGTCAGCGCCACTTTGCCCTCGGCATTTTTGACGAACAAAGGTCCGTTGTCCCGAAACCACACATCGTTGAGAGGGACGCGGTGGAAAGTGACGTTCTGTAGGCCGTTTTCAGTCTGTTCCAAACGCCTCTGTGCATCCCTTTGGACCTCTTCATCCCGCACATTGAGCGTGACAGGCTCAAACCGCGCTATCGTCACCACGAGTTGCGCGAACTCCTCACGCACGCCTTCCAAATGACCTTCCCAGAGGTCATCGTCGAAAGGCCAACTCGTCCAGGTCGCCGCGTGAGGTGTCCATTCGGCGGGCATGGCGAAGCCCTGTAAAGCAGGACCGGTTGTTTGTTTGTCGTCAGTCATCGTCACGGCGCTCAACTCCCAAGGAAGTAGAATAGCGCGGCGAACGTGATAGGGCTGAAATTTGGAACACTCGAGGTAGGGCTCTTCGGTAACGCGAACGTCGTAGGGGCGGGTTAGAAACCATGCACGCCAACAAAATCAGTAGAAGGTGTGCCAAGCTGTAGGGATGACAACAGAAGCGGAAGGACTAAGCGAAGAGCTAAAGACGTTTGTTGCGCTCAGCGATATGGAGCTTCCAAGCTATAAGCGCGGGAAGCCGCGCGCCTAAGCCGCTTTCTATGCGTGATATCAGCGTGCTCTACGCCAGGCGCTGGAACACCGAGATGATGTTCAAGCTGGTTAAAACCTAGCTGTTATACGGATTCCGATTGATTTGCTATCACAAGCAAATCAATCCGAGCGGATGCGAGCAGGAAAAGGATACGGATGCGGTATCATCACGGTAAATCAACTTTGAGAAGTCGCTAGCGTCCCACTCGGCGGTTTGATAAAGAGCGCTGCCACCGCAACGCTAAGAGGTAGCAAAGCGCAGATCAAGAGCGTAGGAACGTAACTACCGAAAGCCTCTAAGCCGAGCGCAAAGAGCAGCGGTCCAAACGCCGTCCCTGCCACCGCCAGCGTCGTCACGAACCCCTTGATCGAGCCGATGTGCTCCCGCCCGAAGTAGTGCGCGTACACGCTCCCCTGAATCGCCCCTTGCATCCCCTGTAAAAACCCGAAAAGTCCGCCGTAAACGAGCATCATTTGAGGTCCGCTAACCTGCGGCGCGAGCCAGAGCGCGCCGCATAAGAGGAGCAGCATGGCGCTCAACAAGAATCTAGGCCGCAAGCGGTCCACGAGCACACCCGTCACCAAGTTCGAGCCTGCCATCACCAGGCCGAAGGGGACGAACATTGTCGCCGCGACAACCCTGGTAAGCTCCCGCGCCGCCATGATGTCGTAGTGGTGAAAGATGAGCCCCGTGCCGAGCGCCGATACACACACCGAGCCGCCCGCGAAGAGCCAAAAGGTCAGCGTACCTCTCGCCTCCGCTAAGCTGTAACTGACCTCAGCGGGCGCGTCGTCCGGCTGCACAATCCCGTCAGGATGCAATCCAAACCTCTCCGGGTGCGCCCGAAAGAGCCACGCGCCAACCGGCAAAATGGTAAGTGCAACGAGCCCGCCCAACATTATGTAAGCCGTGCGCCAGCCGAATTGAGCGAGCAAGAACTCAATCAGAAGTGGAAAGAAGCTCGTCGCCAGCGCCATGCCGAGCCCCGAGAGCCCAATGGCAAGACCGCGCCGCCGCACGAACCAGATATTGATGACGTATAAGCTGACGAGCCCTAGTGCGCCTTGCCCTAAACCGCGAATCAGCACGAAGCCGATGAGCAGCGTTACAAGACCGCTCACAAAACCCATCCACACACATGCCAGCGCGAAGAGCGACGCGATGAGGATGACCGCTAAACGCGGGCCACGCCTGTCGATAAAGCGCCCGACGAAGGGCAGCGAGAAGGAGCCAATCAGCGTGCCGATGGTGTAGAGCAGCGAGACCGTCGCCCGAGGTAAGCCTAAATCGGCGATGATTTTGTCCAGAAAGACCGACACACCTACCGTTTGCCCCGGCGTCGTCATCATGATGCCGAACGTGCCAGCGAGCAGGATAATCCAGCCGTAGTAAAAGGGAGAATGCTCGACGACCCAACTGCGTTGTTTACTGGGTTGTTGAGTGGGCTGTTCGGGTTGAAGTACGCCTTCCATCTGCGCGGCTTCGGTCATGGGGCGTGCGGGGTTGGTCTTCATACGTACCTCTTTGTTAATGTTTCTTTATTGACGCTTCAGGGGCCTCGAGCCAAATTCAGTTTAGCTGGGTTATGCCAAAAAACTGGGTTGTGCCGAAAAAGACGCCATAAACATCAGTCAAATAGCGTCCTAACAAACGGGGCAGTATAACGAGCGACGCGCGTTAGACTTGTCTGATGAAACGCCCTCTTAAATTCGCTCTACAAAGCGCCCTCATCGGCGCAACCGCCCTGAGCACCGTCCAGATGGTTCAAAACGCCTACCGCTTCCGTGTTACGCGCCACCGCCGTACTCTGCCTAAGTTAAATAAGCCACTCCGCGTCGCGCAACTCAGCGACCTTCACACCGGTCCCTTCATCGGTTACACCGCCCTTCGGGAATGGGTGAGCGCGGCGAACGCAGAGCGCCCCGACCTCATTGTCATCACGGGCGACTTCGTAGACCAGTGGTTCGGGCGCGACTTAGCGACCTTAGAGCGTGTTCTTTTAGACTTACGCGCACCGCTCGGGGTCTGGGGCGTGTGGGGCAACCACGACCACGCGCGGTTTGCAGGGAATATGGAGCGGCTCGAGCAACCCCTTAACCGCGCCGGCATCCAGATTCTCAACAATCGCGGCGTCGCCCTCAGAGACGACCTCTATTTGGCAGGGGTAGATGACGTTCAAAACGGTACACCGGACGTTTCGCTCGCCCTTCGCAACCGACCTCTCGGCGCGGCCTGCCTCCTCCTCGCCCACAACCCCGACTTCATCCCGCAGGTTCCGCAACATGGCCCCCAAGAGGTTGATTTAACCCTCTGCGGCCATACGCACGGCGGACAGATTCACCTACCTGGATGGGGTCCGGTCTTCACCTCTTCGGCCTACGGTCAGCGGTTTGCGGCGGGCTGGATGGAGGAGCCGGGGGTGGCGCTAGGGTATGTCTCGAGGGGTCTAGGCACGGTGATTCTTCCTGCGCGGCTGAACTGCTCGGCGGAACTGGTAGTGTTTGACCTCTTGCCAGTGTAGGTAGAGGGCGCATAGGGTTGGTTCTCGAGTGAAGGAGCATTTCAGCATAGGTGAAGGCTAAGAGCCCCTTTCGGGGACCTACGGCGACCTTTGAGCTTTCCAGTTAAGCTGAATGAACGATGCTCTAACCTGCGTCAGCACTTCAGCTTGTCAGGAAAACCCGAAATCCAGTTATACCCGTTGAAGCAGGGCTTACGAAGTTTCCCTTCCCAGAGGGAAACTTCGTAACCGGGAACAGGGCTGGATGAGCGATGCTGACAGGCTGACTAGCTTCTCTTCTGTGACCAGGGCTGACGCATCAAAATTGCAGGCGTTAAGAACGGCGCGGTAGCCGCTAAATTTAAGTTTCATCCGCTCTTGTGAGTATGCGAAGACGGTTCTGCAATTGGCTTATATCACCCCTTCGAACTTTGGAACCGAAAGCAAAACAGTATGTGGCACGGTCAACTGGAAGCTTCATTAGCGCAACTATGTCTACGGGCTTTTGATTAAGGTGCGTCAGCCCTGTCTGTGACCTAAAGGTACGCGCTGAGCGTGGTTTCTCGAGTAAACTAAAAGGTAACTTATGAACTCTTTCAATAACGCAATCCGAACGAGCGTGCTCTGCGTGCTCCTCTTGCTCAGCCTCGCCTCGGCGCACGATGAGGTCGTCTTTAACGATGGCGGCATCGCGGTCAACTTAGGCGAGCCGCTCGTGCCGACGAGCGACATCAGCTTCGATGTGGTGAGTAATGGATCGCAAGAAACACGCTGGACGAACCGCTTAGAACTCGTGGGGCGCGGTGAGCGCGTGCTCGCCAACGCGACGACGGACGTTTGGGTTCATGACGCTTACGCCTATATCGGCACGTTCATGCGGCCTTGTGGCGACGGTGAGGTCGGCGACGCAGGCGTGCAGGTATTCGACGTGCGCGACCCGCAGCAAATTACACGGGTCGGCTCGCTCCCTTCGGTGGACGGTAGCCGCGTGAACGACGTAAAGGTGATGGCGATGAACGGCGGCAATATTCTCGTTCACTCCAATGAGCGCTGCCGCAGAGACGGCGCAGGCGGCTTCGAAGTCTACAATGTGAACGACCCCTTGAACCCTGTTCACTTAGCGCACGTCCAGACCGACATCGTCAACAAGACGCTGCAGGGAGACCCCGACCACCAAGATGAGGGCGTGCACAACCTCTACCTCTTCTCGAGGGATGGACGCGACTACGTCGCCGCGCAGGTCTACACCTTTTTAGGCAACTTCCAAATCTTCGACATCACTGACCCGGAGAACGTCACGCTGATGAGTTCGTTTGGGCCGGAGGTGCTGGAGTGGCCCAACGTTGACTGGGTCAACGAGACCGATGAAGACCTCTTCGACGAGGCGCAGGACTACATCAGAGACGGCTTCGGTCAGTCCGCCAACCGCTACCTGCACGACCACTACGTCACCGATGACGGGATGACGGCGTACCTCGCCCACTGGGACGCGGGGCTCATCCGGCTCGACCTCTCGGACCTTGCGAATCCCGAAGTGGTGAGCGTGGCGCTCGAGCCCCTGAGCGAAGACGGCGAAGTCAACAGCCACTCGGTCTGGCCCTCGGAAGACGGAAGAACCGTTGTAGAGGGCGAAGAGGACTTTGACCCTTACAGCACCACCGTACGAACCGAAAACAGCACCTTTTTGAGCGTAGAAGGTCCGATTCTTACACCCGTCGCCACGTTACCCGGTGAAACCCTGTCAGGTCCGACGCTCTACGTGGGGCAGGGCTGCGAGGGGATGCCTGAAGCAGAGGCGGAAGACCACATCGCCCTCATCCTGCGCGGCGGCTGCACCTTTACCTTTAAGACGACCCTAGCGCGGCAAGCGGGCTACGCGGGCGTGGTCGTCTTCAACGGCGCAGGTGACGAAACGCTCATCGAGATGGGCGGCGACGCGCCGACAGGTATCTCTGGCGCGTTCGTAGGCCATAGCGCGGGCTTAAAGGTTGCAGGTGTGGACACGCTCAGTGAGCTAGAGGTGGGCACGGTAGGTCAAGAGGTCACGGTGGGCGCGAGCGCGAGCGGCTGGAGCGGCCTGCGCATCTGGGACTACAGCGACCCGGCGAACCCGGTTTTAGCTTCGACCTTCAACACCTTGTGCAGCGCCTATCCCGACAACGAAAGCTGCCTTGACGAGGGGATTTACTCGAGTCACAACCTCATCGTCGAAGGTAACAAAGTCTACGTCTCCTGGTACGCCGAGGGCGTGCTGATTTTAGACATCAGCGACCCGTATAACCCGGTTGAAATCGCTCGTTTTAAGGGCGCAGACGAAACGTTTGAGGAAGGGAATGGCGGTGTGCAGGATGTATGGGGTATCCACAAGCTGCCCGGCGATCCGCTCATCTACGCCTCAGACCGTAACGGTGGGCTCTATGTCTTAGAAGAACGCACCGGAGGAGAACGTGCAGCGCAAGAACCGAGTAAGATAGCCTCTACGGAGGTACATGATGAGCGACAACCCTGAGCAGAGCGAGAAGCTAGCCGACCACGTGGATAAAACGTCTGGAGAGGTTGAGGTCACACACGACGAGGAACACAACCGCTTCGAGGCGCAAGTCGAGGGGAAAACGGCGGTGCTGGAATATATGAAGGTCGGCAACACCTACATCTTCACGCATACCGAAGTGCCCATCGGCTTAGAAGGGCAAGGTATCGGCGGGGCGTTGGCGAAGACGGGGTTGGAGTACGTCCGCGATAACGATATGACAACCGCACCTCTTTGCCCCTTCGTCAAAGCGTATATCCAGCGTCATCCCGAGTACAAACCGCTCGTCAAGATGGGCGGCTGAGCGTTCCTCTATCCGCATAAGCATCTGACGGTTGAGGATTTGGGTATTCGTAAGAACAGAACCTTTTCTAAGCCAGGACTGTAAACCTCTCATACGAATTCCGATTGATTCGCTATCATAAGCGAATCAATCCGAGCGGATGCGAGTGGGAAAAGGATACGGGTGGAGCGGTATGGAATATCACCGAATGTTTCTCTCGGTGATATGGAATTAAGCGGAATCCGTATCAATTCAGCGCGTCGCAACACGGCTGATACTAGCTGCCCCCGCGTTACGCCGTACCATAAGGGTATGGCGAAGAAGAGCAAACGGCGCGTCAAGCAGGCTAAGCGGCGCTCGGAAAAAAGGTCACGACAAGAGGTCGAGCCCCTATCGGCAGCGGACAGACTCCTCAACCGCATTCACCATGAGGCGAGTGCGAGACGGGACAGGAACGCGCGGCTTTTACAGCTCGAGGACGAAAGGGCGTGGCGCTTAGAGGAACGTCGCCGCGCTAGGGGTTTAGACGAGTGGGACGAAGACGAGTGAAGCTGACCCTCATCCCTTTGATGGGACCTTTCCACCTGCGCTTCCCGCTCTACAACGCGGTGAGCGTACGCGATATACTCGCGGCCTTTGAACCGGACGCCGTCGCTACGACGGCGTTATTACCCGAGGCGTTTGACACACCGGACTGGCAAGACACGCCCGAAGTCCCCTTGCCTCTAACCGTTGTTCCCTGGACGAAGCGAAAAGGTGTGGAGGTGGTTGGGGTACTCGAGCCCAGCCCCGACCCCAGCGCCGAAGCCGACTTCCAGCGCTACTTGTCGCAGTACGAAAAGACGCGAAATACCGTCGCTCAACTCAACGCTTTACTGAGACCGCTCAACGCGCTGTTGCAAGAGGGGCTGACCTTGACGCGCATCCGCGAAGAGGTCGCGCCGATCCTCCGCGAACAGCAAGAGGTCAAGGAAGAAGCGTTCGGTGACGGTCCCGGTACGGACTGGCTGCGCGAACGCGCTCAGGTGATGGCGTCGCGGATTCTGGCGCTCCCTCACGAGCGCGTCGGCGTGTTGGCGAGCGTGGACCATCTGCCCTTTTTGGAGGACGCGCTTAAAGATAATGCCGAGGTGACAATGCCCGCTGAGCCTAAACCCACGGAAGAGGTGCGTGAGCGCAGCCTCTTGGACTTCGCCTTCCGCGTGGACGTGAGCGAGCCCGGCAACGTGATTGCGCAGCTCAGGTCTTTGGAGGCGGCAGAGACCCGCTTTCACGAAGCTAACCTCTTGCTCGCCAATGGTCACACCACCGAAGCCTTGGACCTCTTGGAAGCGGCGAGTCGAGGTGACTTTAGCGAGCCGTATTATCTGCCCGGCTACCTCTTATCGCGTTTGGGTCAACTCCGGGATTTGGTAGGGGAACGAGATGGGGCGCTCAGGGCGTACAGAGGGGTGCGGGCGCTCGAGTGGGCTCCGCGCGAGGCGGTGGAGGCTGCCGAAGCGGGCTTGGCTGCGCCTTTTGAGGGGTTGCGAGAAGAGGCGGTACAGTAGGCGCAAATGACGTTCGCTGTTCGGATCTTTGGGAGGAGGCTCGAGCCCGACCCTCAAATCCACAGAATCGAAACCCATAAAATTATCTAAATGACCTCAAACTAACCATGCAACTTAAACGCTACAAAAAAGACTTCTCCCACTCCTACAGTTTCGGCACCTTCCCGACGTTGGAACTTTTAACACACCGCCCGGACAAGGTCGTCCGCGTCGTGGTGCATTCCAAAGGAGAGATAAGTGAGGGCGTCGCTCAGATTCGGACGCAGTGCGAAGCGCTAAACATCCCCTTTGAGGTCAACGATAAGCTCGTGAGCAAGCTCGCCCACAAGGGAAACGTCTATGTATTTGCGGTCTTCGAAAAATACGAGACCGAACTCCAACAAGAGGCCAACCACCTCTTGCTCGTCAACCCGAGCGACATGGGCAACTTGGGCACGATTGTCAGGACGATGCTGGGCTTTGGCGTGCGCGATTTGGCGCTCCTGCGCCCCGCCGCCGACCTCTTCAACCCGCACGTTGTTCGCGCCTCGATGGGCGCGGTGTTTGCGCTCAACGCGCATTACTTTGACGATTTGGAGGCATACCAAAATACCTCTCAGCGTCAGCTTTACCCCTTTATGTTGGACGCGGACAGCAGCTTGCAAGAAGTCAACTTCGAATCACCTTTTACGCTTGTCTTCGGCCCGGAAGGTGCGGGCTTGCCAAAAACGTACCGCGAGGTAGGCCGAAGCGTCACCATTCCTCAGAGTGAACTAATCGAGTCCCTAAATCTCGCGGTTGCGGTGGGTATTGCCCTTTATGAGGCAACTCAGTCTTAGAGTTTAGTCTTCGCCTTCTCCGTCGCCGTCCGTAGCGTTTCCGGCAGCGTCTTCAACCTCTTGCGCGGCGTTCCCGGCAGCGTCGCCTGCTTCTTCAGCAGCGTTGCCGACAGCGTCGCCAGCTTCTTCAGCGCCTTGTTGTACCTCTTCGGCGGCTTGCTCAGCGCCGGCTTCGGCGTCGCTTTCGCCATCTCCACATGCAGCGAGTCCAAAAGTAAGGGTGAGTAAAAGAATCAGTAAATATCTCATAGGAGTACGGTAACAAACGTCAGGTTGCGATAATTGTGGGTAAGTAGACAATTAGGTGAGTAAAAATCTTCACACTTAGAGGATTTCATCTTCATTAAGCTCGAGCGACCTACGGATAATCTCAGTAAAAGGTGAGTCGGTAAAAGTCCGTTCTACACGCGCTGTGTGATACGCTTAGGCCGTGCCGTCCCTACCTCTCTCACCTCATCTTCCTCTACGCACCAAGCTCGGCTACGGCGTCGCTGACATAGGCGCGTCGCTCTCGTACAACGCGGTGAACTTCTTTTTTCTCTTTTACTTAGTCGATATTATCGGCTTACGCCCCGGCTTAGCGGGCGCAGCCCTCCTCTCGGGGCGGCTCATCGACGCCGTGACCGATCCGCTGATGGGCACCTTGAGCGACCGCACGCGCAGCCGCTACGGGCGGCGCAAGCCCTATATCTGGGCGGGACTCATCCCTTTCGGCCTTTCGTTCGCACTCCTCTGGACGGTTCCCAACGCCTCACAAAGCGCGATGTTCGTCCTTGCCGCGCTCGCGCTCGCCCTTCACGCCATTATCTATACCGTCGTGCAGGTCCCTTACATGGCGCTCACTCCTGAGCTTGCCCCGGACTACGAGGAGCGCACCCGGCTCACGAGCTACCGCGTCGGCTTCGGCACGCTCGCCTCGCTCGTCGCCGCTGCTGCGCCGCCGCTACTCGTGGCGTCGCTTAACGGCGTAGCGGGACTCCCTGAAGAGGCGCGGTTGGGGTGGGGCGGAATGGGCGCGATTTTTGGCGTGGTGATGAGCGTGTCGTATCTGCTTATGGCGCTGAGCGTGCGGGAGCCTCGAGCCCAACCCAACCCTTCCCCTTCGCAAGAGGTCAACCCAGAAAAAATCAACCCAGAAAAAATCCGCCAACCACCCCTCCGCTCAGTGTTGCGCGTAAGAGGTTACTTAGCCCTCATCGCCCTCTTCGTCAGCGTGACGCTCGGCCTCGGCGTCGTCTCCTCGATGCTGCCTTTCTATTTGGCGAGCTTACAGCTCGCCCCGGACGAGCAAACGCTCGTTTTAGGACTTCTCTTCATCGTAGCGATCGTGACGCTACCGCTCTGGAATAGGGTCGCGGAGCGTGCGGGCAAATCCCTCGCTTTGGCGCTTGGCCTCGCGGTGCTCATCGTTGGGTTGCTCCTCACCGTGTTAGTCGTCCCCTCAGCCGGACTTTCCCTACCTCTTATCGTCGCGGTGGCGCTCGCAGGGGTCGGTACGGGCGCGGCGCTGCTCTTTCCCTGGGCGATGTTACCCGACGTGGTGGAGTTCGACCTCTTGGCGCACGGGGCGCGGCGCGAGGGGCTGCTCTACGCGGTCTTCACCTTTGCGCAGAAGTCGGCGTTTGCGCTCGGGGCAGCTTTGAATGCGCTGGTGCTCGAGCTTGCCCACTACACCCCCGCCGCCCCCTTGTCCGCGCAAGGCGCAATCACCTGGACCGTCGGCCCCGCCGCCGCGAGCGCCTTTTTTGTCGCCCTGCTGCTCGCGTGGCGCTACCCCATTCGCAAGGCAGAGCACGACGCGGTGAGGGCAAAACTAAGTCAAGTTGATTGAACCTTTTCACGTAACCTTTTCACGTGGGGCTACGCTATGATAAGGCTATGACGGAACACCTTGATATTATCTTGCCCCTCGAGCTTAAAACCCGCGCCGAAATCTTAGCGCGAGAAGAGGGTGTTTCTTTAGAAGAGCTCGTTCGCGAATCGCTACATAATGGACCGGAAAATATGCCGAACACTCAGCGAGACCCCTTTTTCGATGATTATGAAATCTTTGCGGGCGATGCGCTAAGTACACTGTCAACTAAGTTTTGCGACGCTGTTGTCACCCCGAGCCCATTCGAGTTCCTCAGGGCAGGCTGCGAGGGGTCTCGTCTTTCATTCTCTATCAGAGGAGTCAGCAAGGGCAGAGATTCTTCGACTCCATCGTTCATCCCCGAAAGGGGACTTCGTGGAGTCTATCCTATGGCTCGCTGTAGGGCTCAGAATGACATACCTTATTTTTTACTTAACGGTGCACTAAGTGGCCTTACAGAGAATCGCGACGACCTGTATGGCAACGACCACTAGCATTCGTTGACCGTCGTGATGCATGTTGCGGTCATCGGGGGCGGCGTCTCCGGCCTCACGGCGGCTTACTACCTCTCCCAGCATCCTGAGTTAGCGGTGACGGTGCTCGAGTCCTCCCCCCGCTTGGGTGGCAAGTTGGGCGTCAGCACCTCGCAGGGCTATACGGTGGATTGGGCGGCGAACGGCTTTCTCACCAACGTTACAGAGACTTTAGACTTAGCGCGGGATTTGGGCTTGGAGGATGAGCTAGAGCCCGCCTCCGACGCTGCCAAGTACCGTTTTCTCTATAAAAACGGCGAACTCAAAGCGTTACCTCTTTCACCCCCAGCTTTTCTCAAGTCTGATTTGTTGCTCCCTTCAGGTAAGGTGAGGGCGGCGCTCGAGCCTCTTCTCGGCAAACACTACGAGGGTGAAGAGAGCGTTTACGACTTCTTCAAGCGTCACTTTGGCAAGCAGATGGCGGACGTGTTCGCGGGACCCTTCGTTTTAGGGATTACCTCGGGCGACGCCAAAGAACTCAGCTTGGACGCGCTCTTTCCGCGCTTTCGCGACTTGGAGCGTGAACACGGCAGCTTGATTCGCGGGATGATAGCGGCGCAGCGCAAAGCGAAAGCAGAGAATAAACCCAAAGGTCGTTTGACGAGCTTTCGAGCGGGTGGCGTGAACAGACTTATCCACGCGCTCGGAGATGCGCTCGGGGAGCGGGTGCGGCTGGGCGTTGGGGTGGAGAGGTTGGAGCCGCAAACCAAAGGCTATAAACTTACGCTTTCTTCTGGTGAAACCTTGGATGCAAATGCGGTCATCGTGACGACGCCTGCGTACGTCACGGCAGAGCTTATTCAACCTTTCTTACCGCTCGCTGCAAGAGAACTCCAAAGAATCCCCTACGCCGACGTGCAGGTCTTCGGACTCGGCTATGACCGCGCCGACGTGCCCGATGTGCTAGAAGGCTTTGGCTTCCTCGCGCCGAGGGGGGAAGGCCTGCGCGTGTTGGGCGTGCTCTACGGCTCCTCGATCTTCCCAGGTCAAGCGCCCGAAGGCAAGGTTTTGCTGCGCGTGATTACGGGGGGCAGCGTTGACCCTGAGTTTTCGCACTTGTCAGAAGCGGAAGCGTTAGAGGTCGTCAAGCGCGATCTAAGGGTCAGTCTAGGCATTACTGCTGAGCCGGAGATGGTGACGCACATTCCCTGGCCTAAAGGGATTCCGCAGTATGAACTCGGGCACGGTGTTAGGGTCAAGACGATCATGCAAGAGGTCAGGGGGCAGCCGGGGCTCTACCTCACGGGCAATGCGTATAGCGGCGTCGGCGTGAACGACTGCGTGCGGGACGCGAAGCGCGTAGCGGAGACGGTTTTAGAGAGTCCGGGCCTGCAAATCTAAAGTGCAGGTCTAAAGGCTGTCGGCGAGAAAACTTAGTAGCTGCTGCCACGCTCGCCCTTGTGCGCCACCTGCCTCTATAGGGTCAGACGCGCTCACAAAAGCGTGCCCGACGTTCTCATATATCGTGACCTCATGCGGCACGTTCGCCTCTTCTAATGCCGCCTCGAAAGACCGCACGCTCTCGACTGAAATCATGCCGTCCTCCGCACCAAACACACCGAGGACGGGGCCGGGTAGGGTGCGTAGCCGTGACACGTCCGTTACCCTATCGCCGTAAAAGTCACCCGTTGCGGCGATGTCGGGGTTGTGAAAGCTGTACTCGAGTGCCACCCCGCCGCCATAGCAAAAGCCAACGATGGCGATGCGGGCGGGGTCAACGCCGGGTTGTTGCTCGAGCCAGTTATAAACCGCATCTACATCCGTATTGATCTGCTCTTGCGGCGTCCGCACAGTTTGATAAATCGCCGTTGGAATCCAGGTCGTGCTGCGTCCTCTAAAGGTGTCGGGCGCGGTGACGACGTAGCCCTCTTGCGCCAACGTCTCCGCTTTGCCCGTGATGTCCTCACGCAAGCCCCAAAACTCGTGCACCATGATGACAGCGGGGAAGGGTCCTTCTCCCTCGGGGCGAGCGACGAAGGCAGCAATATCGGGGCCGCTATCGTTTGGAATCTGCACGTTCGTGAGCCTTTCAATGTCGCCACTGACCCACCAGCCGAGCGGGATGGAGAGGGCGACGCCGCCGACCAGAGCAACGACAGCGACGATGAGACCGACAATGATTCTTTTGAGCAACTTCATGACCTCATTATGACGTTAAACTTATATCATGACACGTTACAGCGGGGTAGTGTTGGCGGGGGGAGCCTCGAGCCGCTTCGCCAGCAAGCGAAACCCCCAGGACAAAGCCCGTTTTGTCTACCGAGGCAAACCTCTCATGGCGTGGGCTTTAGACAGTTTGGAAGGGGCGAGCGAGCGCTTCATCATTGCCAACCGCGACTATCCCGAATTCGACGTTCCCGTTTACCCTGACCGCTTACCGGGTGGCGGCAGCTTGAGCGGGCTGCACGCCGCGCTGCACCACACGCAAGAGACGTGGGTGGCGCTCGCCGCGTGCGATATGCCCTTTTTGACCTCAGAATATTGGGCTTATCTCTCCCAGTACCGGGGGAACGCGCCTATCGTAATTGGCAAGGGACCGGGCAACGCTTTTCAACCTCTCGCGGCGCTCTATCACCGCTCGCTGCTCACGAAAGTCGAGCACAACCTCTTGGCTGAGCGCCTAAGCTTGCACCGCCTAGCCAGAGAGGAAGGCGCGGTTACGGTTCCCTGGAGAGCACTCAGTCCGCTCGGCAAGGACCTCTTTCTCAACGCCAACCGGAAAGATGACCTGCCTTGATAAGGATAAAGGAAATCACACAGCAGGTATCCGTGCACTGAGAAAAACGAGGTGGGGTCCTAGGGGCGAAGCTAACGTGCGCTGTGAGCAATCAGCCTTTGCGCCGCGCGGCTCGAGGTACGCTGCTATCGTGAATTTCACCCGAGGCGCGGCGTTTTTGCTCGAGCCACGCCTAAACCCGCGCTAATGATATTTTTGTATAACGACAAACAGTGTGCTCAGTATTGTCCAAGCGGCGTCTGCGCGGTAGCAGTTTCGCGACGTGGCGTCCTTGTAGAATGATACGGTTTCGGGGTAATTCCTATAGGAATTACCCCGAACGGAGTGAGTAGAAAAAAATACCGATTCTGATGAGCACGGAAGAAACTCCGAGGGAGTTTATGTAGTAATCACTCGGAATTTGTATGACTCAGCACTGGTGCGTCGCTGCAACTGACTAATGGAGAACCTTATGTATGACGCCACGACAGAGACCCTTAAACGACTCGTAAAGTCTGTGACCAACGTCCATAGACCTAACGGTTCACCCAACGTTTTTATATTTGCGATGCCGCGCGGCGGCTCGACTTGGCTCGAGGAGCTTATCCTTAGTCAGCCGGGCTTCAAAGCTATTGACGAGCCGCTCTTCATCGCCAAAAAGAACGTTAGAGACCACTTGGGACTACACACTTGGGAATCGTTTTACACCGAAGAGGCGACGGCTGCGCTTGAAAACTACTTTGGCCGTATCTGTGACGGCAGCTTGCACGCTAAGGATACAAACTTTCTAGCTAACAAACATTACCGCTACTTGACGCGCCGCATCGTCTTCAAGATCATTCACGGCGGCGAAGACAGAATCAACTGGTTTCGCGACACCTTCAATGGACGCATTGTGTTTTTGCTGCGCCACCCTATCGCTACCGTCGTTTCACACGAACACATTCGGCGCTTAGACGCGCTTACGACGAGCAGCTATAAGGAGCATTTCACGGATCGACAGTTGGCCTTCGCTGAGAAGATCAACCGCTCAGGTTCGTTCCTCGAGCGTGGCATGTTGTATTGGTGCCTCCAAATAGCGGTGCCGCTCCAACAAAGGACCGACGACTGGGTCGTCACCTCCTACGAGCAACTGGTCTTAGAGCCTGAGCCTATACTTAAAGAACTTGCGCGTAAGTTAGAGCTACCCGCGCTGCACCTTATGGAGAAGCAGCTATATGTGGCCTCTAATTCGACCCACAAGTCAGACGAGAAGACGCAGCAGATGCTCATTCAAGACCGCAAGCGTCTTGTGGAGAAGTGGCGGAGCAAGGTGACGCCAGAGGAGGAGGGGCGGGCGATGGAAATACTCAGCGTCTTTGACATAGACGCCTACACCGCCGGAGACGCGCTGCCCACAAAAAGTATTGGCTAGACTGAACCACTGAACGCTTGAGCTTCTTGACGGTTTCAGCGGGAATATGAATAGGAAAGAGCGAGCGGAGGTCCGCTCGCTCTTTCCTTTGACTTGAAGCCTAGTGAGAACCTAGCTGTTTACCACTTGTTGCCGCAGCCAGAGTTGTATTTCACGTAGTTATTACGGTCGTAGCTCTTGTTGCCGCAAGCCTCGTTACCTTTGTCGATGACGAAGCCTACGCTCCGCGCGTTGCGGGAGACGTTGTTGCGCAGCTCGACCCCCGTACTGTTGTTGGTTGAAAAGTTCACGCGGTTTTTCTCAGCCTCATTGTTGATGATGACGTTGCCGGTATTTTTAGAGCCTCCTGCGCCTACCTTGAAACCAACGCCGTTGCCCGTACCACCGCGACCATTGCCTGAAGAGACACAGTTCTCGACGCGCGTTTGCTTGCTGTTCCAGATGTCAACACCGTCGTCGGAGTTGTTGTAGACGCGGCAGTTTTTGATGAAGTTACCCTTACCGCTAGTCACCTTGATACCGTCAGCAGAGTCACCACCATTTTGCTTGCTGTAGTTGTTGTAGGACTCGACGTTCTCGACGCGGTTATAGCTGCCCTTAACGTAGACACCGTCACTATGGTTGTCATAGGACTTCACGTTTTTGACGGTGTTGTGGTCCCCACTGATGAAGAGGGCACGACCTGCCCCGTTCCTAAAGGTGAGGTCTTGAATGACGTAGTAGTCGGCCTTGATTGGGAAGAGGATGGGGCTGCTGACGCTCTTGTACCTCTTATAGCTTATGTCGCCGCCGTCGATGATCGCCCGCTCGCCGGGATAGCTCATGATGGTGATCGGTGAGCCTTTTCTGCCGTCTGTTGTGAACGCTTGGTTCGTCCACTGAATGTAGCTCCGCCCTTCGCCCTTATAGGTGCCGCCGCGCAAGAAGACCACATCGCCGGGCTTGACCTCTCGAGCAATTTTGAGCAACGTCCTAACAGGTTTGTCCTTGGAGCGGCCACTGTTGCTGTCGCTGCCACTAGGTGAGACGTACCAGTCGGCGCTACCTTTGCTGACGCTCGGGCCTGAGCTGACCGGCTTACTCCTGGATGCGCTCGTATCGCCGCCGCTATGCTTCACGACGAGCGTCGGCGCACCTTTCGCGTCGCCCCGGTACGACTCGGCCACGCGCCGGTCGTTCTTGTCGCTGCTCGAGATCATAAACGCCATAGAGTTGCCGTAGTTCCAACCTTTGCGGTCCGTGACCTCTTCGATCACGTCATTGAGGTCGGGCGTGCGCTGCTTGCTGCTGCGCTCACCGCGCTCGTTCCAGCTCGCGATGCTCCAGCTCTTCGACGCCGAGGTTTTGCTCCGCTTGGAAATGCCCTCGTTGTAACCTTGGGAAAAACTAGGCGCGTCATCGGTGTCATGTGCATGAATGCGCACTTTGACAGAACCTGAGTCAGTCTCGTCGGCCTTGAACTGGATATACGCTTCTTTAATATCTGCGCCGCGTGGCACATTAACATTATTGAAGCGCAGACCGATGTACTGCTGGCCGCGCAATACGTCGTGGGTCAGTTCGATGTCGGTGCTGCTAGTGATGACGAGACCTGAGCTTCTCTCCTCGGCGTCGTCACGGTCCGAGCTGATGCGCGACTCGGTGGTCTTGGTTGAGGCTGCTGTAGCTAGCTCGGGTAGTTCCTCTTCTAAACCGCTGCTACAGGCGGCGAGTAGAAGTGCGATGACCGCAGCGAGGACGAGCTTTGCGCCGAGGCGCTCACGCTTACCTTGCCCTTCCAAAATGCACGACGTTGTAGATGACTTTTCTTTCATACTTGAACTCTCTTTCTGCTGCCCAGCGTTTTAATGTGACTGGCTAAACCAGCCGCCCTAAACCGCAACACACTTACCTGAAGGTTCATAAACCTTCTTTCAACCTTGGGTGTGCTGCGTATGTTTGGTCTATGTTTTCGTCACTCACAAATTGGAGTGTAAGCCGTCACATAGACACTCTGTAGATTTCTGAGGGGAGGCCGTCCTCAGTTAGTCAGAAACTAACGCGAACAATTATTAAAATTATTAAGGTTTTTTGTGTAAAGTATTAGCGCTGAATTGGGAAAGTTCATCAGAGAGGGACGTTAGAGGTTTCATAGACGAAAATTCCTTCTCACATAAAGGTATGAAGTTATGGAATTTACATAGTTATACGAAGTTGCGCGACTTCGTTTCGTAAAACGAAGTCGCGCTGAGGGGCTCGAGCCCTGACGCCTTACACGCCCTTGACATGTTGCGCTATAAAGGAGTACACTTATTTTTGCTGCGCCGCGGGGTGGAGCAGTCTGGTAGCTCGTTGGGCTCATAACCCAAAGGTCGCTGGTTCAAATCCGGCCCCCGCAACCAACCTTCGAACAGGCTCACGGTAGACGCTACTGCGGGCCTTTTCTTATGATTTGGTATCATCTTCGTTTTTCGTGTACGTCCGTTACATCCAAGGAGCACACATGTCTGACTCAGAGATCACCTATTCGGGGTTCGTCGCCATTTTAGGCAAGCCCAACGTCGGCAAATCCACTTTGCTCAACACCCTGTTAGGGGTTAAAGTCGCGCCGATTACCTCCAAGCCGCAAACGACGCGGCGCGGCGTGCGCGGCGTTTACAGCGAAGGGAACCGCCAGCTTATCTTTGTAGATACGCCAGGCTATCACCGCGCTCAGGACGCCTTAGGCGACTACATGAACCGCGAGGTACGCACCGCCATTGCCGACGTAGACCGCATTTTGTGGCTCGTAGACCTGCGCAGGCCGCCGGGCGACGAAGACAAAGAGGTCGCGCGGCTGCTGCGCGGCATCGACCCTACGACGCCTATCTATCTGATCGGTAATAAGCTCGACGCGGCCAAGTATCCAGATGAAGCGTTGGCGCTGTACAGAGACCTCTTGCCCAGCGTCAGAGAGGTCTACAGCCTAAGCGCTCTGGACGATCCCGAGGCCGTCTACGCGCTCCGCGAAGACCTCTTCGTGGACTTGCCCGAAGGCCCCTTTTTCTTTCCTGCGGATATCCGCAGCGACCAGTCGAGGGAGGATTGGCTAGCCGAACTCATCCGCGAGAGCGCCATGACGCACCTGCGCCAAGAGCTGCCCTACGCTGTCGCCGTACAGGTCTTAGAGGTGCGCGAGCCCGAGGAAGAGGGCAAACCGCTCTACATCTTGGCAGAAATCTGGGTCGAACGCGCCAACCACCGCATGATCGTGTTAGGCAAAGGGGGCAGCATGATTCGCGAGATCGGGCGCACAGCGCGCAAGCAGTTAGAGATCTTTGTGGGGCAGAAAATCTATTTAGACCTAGAAGTCACGGTGCATAAAGCGTGGCGCGAAGACCGCGAAGCGTTGCGTGAACTCGGTTATGAGAACTGACTCGGAGCCTTTTGACCTCTTGTCGGGCCTGGACCGACCCCTCTATCTCATGACGCCTTGCCTACACTACCTACCCTCGCTGCCGATAGGGGACCTAGCATCATGGCGATAAGCGCTCGCTGGCGCAAGCTCGCCGCGCTGCCCGCGCCACGTGGACGTGACGCTATGCCCGGCGTCTACGAACTCGCTGACGAAAAGAAGAGGCTTCTCTACGTCGGTCAGTCCGCCAAGGACGTGCCGAACCGCATCCGCCAGCACCTCGCCAAGAACGCCTGTATCGCTGAGCGTGCCCTCTATTGGCGCTACGCCTACAGCCGCGTGCCGCAAGCGGACGAAGCAGCGCATCTAGCGGCGTATAGGGCGCGTCACGGCGCGTTGCCCCCTTGCAACCGCGCGACGCCCCAGCCGAGAGAGGCGAAGCGGCGCTACCAAGAGCGCAGCCGCGAAGAGTGAAGAAGGTCGTCGCAACAACCTCATTTTTTCCCTGGCTCACGCATTCTAACTCACTTGTGGTGCTAAAAATCGCTAGTATAGCGGGTGCTTAGCGCCTAAATTGTGTAGCGTGCTCACAAAAGCTGTAGCCCTTCCTACTTGTAGCGGAACAAAAATGCGTGTTATAAAGGCGACAGCGTGGGAGATACTTAAAATTTCTCACTTAAACTCGGAGGGAGTAAAGAAATATGCGTAAACTATTGATTACATTGGCAGGGGTTCTCGCTTTAGGATTGGGAGCCGCTAACGCTCAAACGATTGACGACACGGCGACAACGGACTATTACGCGGGTGCGTCGTTAGGGCTTATCTTTTCGCCCGATGTGACGGGGTCAATTGCGGGACAGTTCGGCATTCAAGATGTGTTAGCTGAAAACCTCGACGCCCGTTTTGATCTAGGCGTACTTTTCGACGGTGGCTTCAACATCGGAGCGAACGCACTCTATAACTTTGAACTCGAGGGCGATACGCCCCTTGGTATCTATGTAGGTGGCGGTCCTAGACTCTACTTCGCAGATTCTGTGCGGTTCGGCTTGAGCGTTCGTGGCGGCGCTGAGTATCCTTTTAGCGACGTTGTCTCAGGTTTCGGCGAACTGCGCGTTGACCCTGTCTTTGGCGGCGGCGGTGCGTTTACATACTTTGGTTTAGCCGTTGGCGCGAACTACAACTTCTAATTTAATTCGTTTTAGCGAAGAGGCTCGAGTCTAAACTCGAGCCTCTTTCTTGTCTTCTTCACGTTCGCTAGAGGTAGGCTGGAGCTCGAGCCTCGGCAGCTCACTGTCGGGAAACTGCATTTTGAGCACGTTAAGAAACACCCTTACGCCAGGGATTTTAAGGCTGTTAGGCGCAATCGTAACGTAAATAATGCGCTCTAAGAGATAATCTAGCGGCACCACTTTCACGTTTTCGGGCAGCTCATCAATGGCAAATTCAGGCAAGATGCCGACGCCTAGCCCCTCGGAAACCATGCGCACTACCGTAGAGTCTTCTTGTACGTCAAAAGCAGGTTGCAAGTCGAGCGCTAACGTTTGAGCGTAGCGTTTGACGTACCCTCCACACATGATATGACCACTTAGGATAAGGCTCATCTGCGCAAGCTCAGACCAAGTGAGAACCTCTCGGGGATCGCTTGTATGTACAAGGGCGCGGTAGGGGTCGCGCATCAGCTTCCAGGTCAGCAGGTCGTCTTCTGCTTCGGTATCGACAAACGCGATGTCGGCGCGGTGCTCGCGTACCAGTTGCCGCTTCTCGTTGCTACTCGGACCTTCATTGTCTATCTCCAAAAAGCGCACATGCAAGTCAGGATAGTCGCGCCTGAGTAGAGCGATAGCTTTGGGGATAATCTTCCCCGCCGCACTGCGAAAGGTCGCCACGTTGAGCGTCCCTGTAATCTCACCTCTCGAGAGGTCCGCCTCTTGCTGAATCACCTCAGTCAGCTTCACGATACCTCTGGCGTGAGTCGCAACCTTAGAACCGACCTCGGTAGGTTCTGCGCCGAAGCGTCCACGTTGCATCAGCTTCACGCCGAGTTCGCGCTCGAGTTCGGCAACCGCGTAGCTTAGGGACGACTGCGCCACGCCGAGGTCTAGGGCCGCGCCGCCGAAACTACCGGCCTCGAGGACAGCGAGCAAGGCTCTAAGCTGCTGAAGTTTCATCCTTTACTTTAGCGCACCCAGCGTGATAGACGTGTATAATCATCCATCTAAATTTTCGATAGATGACGCAGCATCAACCGTCCAAGCCTTTTGATTCTCGCTCTGTGACCTCTTAACCTCTTAGTAAGGAGGTCGGACATGAAAGTCAATCCGGTCACACGGCCCACTTCACTAGTCGGTGCTAAGGGGATCAAAAGCCTCATCGCATTCGTTTTGCTGAGCTTAGTAGGTGTAGCAACCTGGCAACTCGGACAGGTCAGTCCATCTGCGCCCTACCGTGCACCGCTCCTCAGTTTGCACCTCTCGGACGCTGTCGCCGGGAATTTTGATTTCAGCGCGGGCGACCTTGCGGTGAGAGAGGTCAGCCCAACAGGGTTCGCTTTTGAAACCAATGAAGACGCGGTGCTGGCGTTGGGGCTCGAGTTTAGCGGCGCACCCGAAGCAGAGCAAAATGCAACCTACGACCTGAGCGCAGACTACCCTCTCACCTTAACGCTCCTAGAGGACGGTAAGGTCAGTGCGACCTTTACGGCAACCGAAGGCACAGCCGAGTTTCATGAAGGTGGCGGACGAGTCGCCGCGTTCATGGTGGACGAGGGTGGACGCACGCTCTTTTTGGGCGCTCATTTTGCATATTCTGACAATGCGTGCAGTGAGACGTATTGGTTCTGCTTCAACAGCGGTGAGGTTGGGGTGGCTCGAGCCAACTGAGCAAAAGATAGGTACGAAGAAAAGAGGTCGAGTCAAACTCGACCTCTTTTCTTATGATTGTTCTAAGGACTAAGCCTCTGTTTGCTCGTCCGGTTCTGCTGCTCGTCTGCGGTTTCAGCCTCAGCAGGTTGCTCCGCAGACGCAGTAGGCTTAGCCTGCGCCGAGGTCGGCAGCGGCGCGTTCGGGTCATCGCTCAGTACGAGCACCTTGAGGTCGATGGGCACATCAGGGTGTGGCTTATAGATTATGGTGTACTCACCTAGCGTCCGAATCGGCTCGGAGAGGTCCAACTTACGGCGGTCAATCTCAACCTCGTAAGCCTTTTCAACGGCCTCAGCGATGTCTCTATTGCCTACGGAGCCGTAGATACGCTCTTCACCCGCACGCACGCGAATCTCGACGCCTGCGTCGCCCAAGAGTTCCTTGAGGCGTTGCGCGTCGGACTTGCGCTCGGAGAGTTGCTTGGCGCGTTGCTGAAGCCGCGCGTCGAGTTCGGCTTTGTTCGCCTGCGTCGCGGGCAGCGCCAAACTGCGCGGGACTAAAAAGTTACGTGCGTAACCCGGCTTAACGTTGACCATATCCCCGGCTTCGCCAAGGTTGTCAACAGGTTCTAGCAAAATCACGTTCATAGATGATACCTCTGACGCTTCTTTATAGATGATACCTCTAAGAGCTTCATCGACGTACCAACTTCTCCGTAATCGGCACAATCGCCAACATCCGCGCACGCTTGATCGTCGTAGCGAGCCTACGCTGGTGCTTACCGCACACCCCGGTGCGGCGACGCGGCAAAATTTTCGCCGTGTCGGAGATGAACCTGCGCAGCATCCTGGCGTCGTGGTAGTCCGTCACTTCTTGTTCGCCGGTGCAAAAGGGGCAGACCTTGGGGCGGCGACCTCTGCGGCCTCCGCGCTTGTCATCGCGGCTGCTACTGCCTCTTCGTTTTCCTCTATCTTGTGCCATTTAGAAAGGTAAATCCTCTTCTGGTGGAAACTCCTCGTCGATGTCCAGGGCTGAATTTGCGCCCTTACGACTCGTTTCCTGACCCCTTTGGGCGTCCCTATTCGCGTTTGCGCTAGGACGGGTTCCGGTGCCACCACCACCGGGACCACGGGTCAAGTATTCAACACGCATCCCCTCGAGCTTGTCCTTATAGTTGCGGTTGCCGTCTTTGTCGGTCCAATTGTCCGTGACCAAACGCCCCATGACCATCACAGGGTCGCCTTTGGCGAGTTCGGCGCAACTTTCCGCCAACTCGCGCCACACGTTCACCTCTATAAAGTGAACGTTCTCTTGGTCCTGACCGTTCCGGTCGCGGTACTGGTCGTTCACCGCGACGACAAAGCGCGTTACCGCGTCGCCCGACGGGGTATAGCGAAGCTCAGCGTCTTTAATCAAGTTACCGATGATAGTGACCTGATTGAGCGCGTTCGTTAGGCGCTCCTGACCTCTTGCATCCAAAACGGTGGGCTCTTTGCGCGGACCGTGCTGCAAGGCTTCGACGCGAATCGCGTTGATGCCTAAAGCGCTCCTCTTCTGGCCGTTTTGGTCTTCCCAAGTGCGGTAGTTAAGGCGTCCGTCTACAAAAACGGGACTTCCCGCTTCCAACTGATCCGCCAAATACTCGGCCTGCTTGCCAAAGACCGTCACGCGGTGATACCACGCTAAGTCTCGCGCTTGACCGTCAGTGCCGATTACATGGTCGTTGCCGCCTAAGTTGAGCTCGAGAATCGCTAAACCACCGGCGGTATATTTCATCTCCGGTGCTTGGGTCAGGGTGCCTGCAAACTGGACGCTGTTAAAGCCTCTTGCCATGTCTTTCTCCTTTTATAGTCACGATGTGCGTTATTGCCTCTGTTCGAGTCTAGTTACGAGTCTGAGGGGCTGCTCGTTCTTCTCTGGGTTTTCTAGGCTTGCGGGTGCGCTGCTCTGGGCGGTCTCTGGTTGCTAAGACGCGCATGACGTTGTCACGCAGTCTCAAGTTTCCTTCGACCGTTTTGGGTGCGCTTTCAGGTAAGGTCAGCGAGTAGATGAGGTAATACCCTTCGTTGAGTTTGCGAATCGGGTACGCGAGGCGCTTGTTGCCCCACTCGTCTACTTCAGTAATCTCGCCTTCGGCTCGTTCCACCTGCGTAGTTACAGCGTCCTTTTCAATCTGAAGCTGCGACTCGTTCAAGTTGGGGTCCAAAATAACGTTGAGCTTGTAGGTTGGCACGGTTCACCTCCTTTCTTTGTGCAGATTTTTTCATGTCTTTCTTATAGGCTCGCTGCGCTTTGCAGCAGCTATCTATCATAACAGGTTTTTAGGCGAGACATGAGCAGCCGTCACAACCGAACACTAGTGCGACCTTAGCTAACTCAGCCCAACCCTACGCACCGCTATGCTGAAGTGTGAACCATACCGACGCCGTGAGCCTCATTCGCGCAGGTGTGCCGAATAAAGGTGGCGTATGGGCTGACCTCGGCGCGGGCTCGGGGGTCTTTACTCGAGCCCTAGCTGATCTGCTCGGCCCAGAGGGACAAGTTTTCGCCGTAGACCGGCAACCCTCACATCTAGCCGAGCGCGAACCTGAGCGAGGAACGATTATCCCCTTACAAGCGGACTTTACTCGGGCGCTCGAGCTACCCCCTTTAGACGGCCTCCTCATGGCGAACGCGCTGCACTTCGTCCGCCGTCACGAGCGGGTACTAGGAGGGCTCGTTCGCCACCTCAAACCCGGCGGCACCTTTTTGCTCGTCGAATACGACCTCTCGAGAGGCAGCCCCTGGATTCCGTTTCCGGTTCCCTTTGGGCGCTTTCAAACCCTTGCGCCCCGCGTGGGGCTAAGTGAGGTGCGTGAGGTGGGGCGTCGGCCCTCGAGGTACGGGCCGCGCGAGCTGTACGCGGCGGTGGCGGTGAAACAGTCTTAGCCTTTTGAAGACGTGCCACTAAGTACACTGTTAGCTAAGTTTCGAGACACTGTTGTCACCCCGTTCACGTAAGTCGGGCGTTAAGCCTCGGCCAGTCGAGGGGTCTCGCCTTGCAATCTCTAGCAGAGGAGTCAGCAAGGTCAGAGATTCTTCGACGGAGTCTATCCTGTAAAGGGCTCAGAATGACATAACTCATTGTTTATTTAACGCTGTACTAGGTTACACGTGTAACAATAGTGTATGTTCCAAGTCTACCTTTACGCGCCACTCGGCACTTATCCGATGAAAGCTAAAATGCGATGACCGTAGGTGAGGTCATCGCTGTACTCAAAACCGCCGCGCCGAACATGCCCGAAAGAGGACCTTTAAGTGGTTCGAACGATACGCTCAAAGTCGGTGACGAAAGCGCTGAGGTTACAGGTATTGTCACAACTTTTCTAGCGACAGCAGAAGTCATCGAAAAGACAGCGGCGCTAGGCGCGAACCTCATCATCACCCATGAAGCTACCTTTTACCATCACGACGACAGCCCGGAGACGTTCCCGGAAGACGCAGTTATTCAGCGAAAGGCGGAGAGGCTTGAGTTTTACGGCATTGCCATTTTCCGCTATCATGACTATTGGCACATGCACCAGCCCGACGGTATCTACACGGGTATCGTACGTCAGATGGGATGGCAAAAGTATTTAGAGGAGGGCAACCAACGCCTCGTGGGTGTAACCCGCTGGACGGGATGGGAAACGTATTTGGAGAGGGGAAGTCAGCACGTCTTCGTTTTGCCGCCAACGCCGCTTAACGATTTAGCCCGTCAAGTTAAAGGCATTTTTGGCGTAAGAACCGTTCAAGTGATAGGTGACGAAAATTCCCTACATGAACGTGTTGGTCTCTTCGTAGGCTCGCCAGGTCCCTACTGGCAACTTCCCTCAATCACAAATGACAAGCTCGACCTGCTCATCTGCGGCGAGGTCAATGAGTGGGAACTGAGCGAATACGTACGTGACGCTCAAACCTATGGACGCACGCTCGGTCTTATTATCGTCGGACATCAGCCGACGGAGGAAGCGGGGATGGCGTATCTAGCGGAATGGCTGGGACCGAAGCTCCCTAATGTTCCCATTACCCATGTTCCGAGTGGCTATCCACTAAAGACAACCTAAAACACACCTAGCTACTCATGGTGGTTTGAATTCGTGAGTAGCTAGGTACGTCTACCGAGATGTTATAGAGAGGTCTAAAAACCTTAGACCGGCACCTCCACCATCTCATACGCCTCGATCACATCGCCCTCTTGCACGTTCTCGTAGTTCTGCAAGTTGATCCCGCACTCAAAGCCGTTGCCGACCTCGCGCACATCGTCTTTGAAGCGGCGAAGCTGCGCAACCGAGCCCTTATAGACCTCTTTGCCGCCGCGAATAAGCCGCGCTTTCGCCCCGCGCCGAATCGTGCCGTCGGTAACGTAAGACCCGGCGATGTTGCCACTCCTGGGCACGCGGATGACCTGACGCACTTCGGCGTGGCCCGTGACCTGCTCTTCGTACTCAGGCTCGATCTGCCCGCGAATCATCCGCTCGACCTCTTCGATGAGCTGATAGATGATCTTGTACGTTTTGAGCGTAACGCCTTGACGCTCGGCGGCTTTTTTAACGCTGCCCGCTGGATTGACGCCGAAGCTCATCACGGTTGCGTCCGCCGTGCCCGCCAAGAGCAAATCGCTCTCGGTGGGTGCGCCGACTTCGGCGAGCATGATCTCGACGTCCACCTCTTCGGTCTTCTCGGCTTCCTTGGCGATGACGCCTTTGATGGCCTCCAACGAGCCCTGCGTGTCGGCCCGCAAAATGAGGTTGATGGTCGTGACCTTGGGCTTGCCGAAGAGGTCAGCCAACGTGACGCCCTTCATGCCGATGCGCTCGCGCTCGTCATCTTCGCGGGCTTCGGTACGCTCCGCCACGAGCTGCTTAGCGGTGGCTTCGTCGGCCACGGCGACGACCTTATCGCCTGCTTGAGGCTGCTCGCTGAAACCTAAAATCTGGACGGGGAAAGACGGTCCAGCCTCTTTGACGCGCTCGCCTGAGAAGTCGGTCATGGCGCGAACCTTCGCCCACGCTTCACCCGAAACGATGTAATCTGTCACGTGGAGGGTGCCTTTTTGCACTAACACAGTTGCTAAAACGCCCGCACGCTTGTCCAAGATGGACTCGATGACGACGCCCTCGGCTGCTCCATCTGTAGGAGCGCGGAAGTCCTCTAACTCCGCCACAAGCGAAATCATCTCCAAGAGGTTGTCCACCCCTTCGCCTGTCTGAGCGCTGATGGGCGCGACAATGGTATCGCCACCAAAGTCTTCAGGGACGAGTTCGACCTGCATCAAGTCCTGCTTGACCTTGTCGGGATTCGCTTGAGGCAAGTCGATTTTGTTAATGGCGACAATGATAGGCACGCCCGCCGCCTTTGCGTGCGCAATCGCCTCGCGGGTCTGGGGCATGATGGAGTCGTCCGCCGCGACGACGATGATGGCGATGTCGGTCGCCGACGCGCCGCGCTGCCGAATAGTCGTAAAGGCTTCGTGGCCTGGCGTATCTAAAAAGGTGATGAGGCCGCCCGGCGTCTCGGCCTGGTACGCGCCGATGTGCTGGGTGATGCCGCCCGCTTCGCCCTCGGCGACTTTGGCTTTGCGGATGTAGTCCAAGAGGCTCGTCTTGCCGTGGTCTACGTGGCCCATGACGGTGACGACGGGAGCGCGTGAGGGTGCGTCGGGGTCAACCGTGGGCTTGACCTCTTGGAGTTCCTCACCCGCTTCAGCTTCGTTGGCGCTGTCTACAGCGGCTTCTGCCTCGGCTGCGCCGCCCTCTTCTTGGACCAACTGGCGAATCGTGTCGGCGATGTCTCCTTCGAGCGTACTCGAGTGCGACTTATACTCCACCCCCATCGAGTCGAGCATATCGAGCATATCTTTGGTTTCTAGGTTTAAGTCTTTGGCAAGTTGATAAATTCGTACTTTTTCAGCCATTTAGTTTAGTCCTCCATTGACAGCAGGTATCATCTGGTTACTGACGCTCTCCACTGATAAAGCTTTTTGCTTAGTTATCACATTCGTAGATGATACTTGCGTCACTTCAAATTGAGTCATCATAAAACTTCCTGTTGCGGTTGACCTTTAGCGTGCGCTAGAAGCTCTTCGTGTAACTGCTCAGTTTGACCGCGAAAGAAGCGCCTCAGCTTCTTGACGCGCCAGCATTCGGGGTTGTCCGCGCAAACCCACGCGCCGCGCCCGTCGCTCTTACGGTTGTTTTTCAAGTAAGAGGTGTCGAGTTGCCAGCCCTCGGCCTCGCTTTTGTAAAAGCGAACGAAGTCGCGCTGTGGGCGTTCGCGGCGACACGCGACACAGCGGCGCATGGGCACATGCTTGCTCACTAGCGGCTCGTCTCCTCCTGCGCTTCGGGAGCAGCGTCTATCTTCGCCTCGACCTCTTCACTCGCTTCTACCGCCGCTTCAACTTCACCCTTATCTTCTTCTGGCTCAGGCGAAGCGCTAAAGAGCGCGTCAAAGGCAGCGCGTTTGGCGTCGTCGCCGATGGCGGGCATCTCTTCACCGCGTTCGGCAGCGGCTTGCATCGCAGCGTCTAAGTCAGAGACCGTCTCCGACGCGACGAGGTCAATCTTGAAGCCTGTGAGTTTTGCAGCGAGGCGCACGTTTTGTCCGCCCTTACCGATGGCGAGGGAAAGCTGGTCGTTGCCGACTAAGACCTTTGCCTCACCCTTGTCGGCGTCCACGTCAATCGTGCCGACTTTCGCGGGCGAGAGCGCGTTGCGGATGAACTCGCGGGGACTCGGGTCCCAGAGGATGATATCCACGCGCTCGCGCTGTAACTCGGCGGTCACGGCTTGGATGCGCGAGCCCCGGTGTCCGATACACGCGCCGATGGGGTCTACGTTCGGGTTGCGGCTAATCACAGCGACTTTAGAGCGCTGCCCAGCTTCACGGGCAATCGCTTTAAGCTCCACGGTTTCGTCGGTCACTTCGGGAATCTCTTGGCGCATGAGGTACTCCAAGAGTTCGGGGGCGGCTCTCGAGACCAAAATGCTCGGCCCCCGGTTCGACAGCTCGACCTTGACGACATACACCTTGAGCCGCATCCCCACCATCGTGCGCTCGCCGGGAATCTGCTCTTTGGGCGGCATAATCGCTTCGCCGCGCCCTAAGTCCACAAACACGTTGCGCTTGTTGTCCTGCCGTGAAACGACAGCGGTGATGACGTCGCCCGCACGGTCCTTGTACTCGTTGAAAACGATAGCGCGTTCCGCCTCGCGGATTTTCTGCGTGATGACTTGCTTGGTGGTTTGCACCGCGATGCGGGTGAACTTATCGGGGTCCACCGGAAACTCCATCTCCATACCGACTTCGACGGTAGGGTCAAGCTCCCGCGCCTCGTCCAAGCTCATCTCCTGCTCGGCGTCCTCGACCTCCTCGACCACGCGCCGCACGATCAAGACTTCGATCTCACCCGTCTCCGGGTCCACTTGCACCTCAATCGCTTTACCCGGCTCGACATTGCGCTCGTATGCTTGCTCCAACGCCTCTTCAAACGAGGCCAAAAGCTGGTCTTTGTCCAGGTTGCGCTCGACAGCGAGTTGGTTGAGGGCGTCCATAAAATCTTTGTTCATAATCTTTACTCCTTATTCAGTTGTGGGTGTTGCCTGGGCAATACCTTTGTATCTTCTGTCTTTTATCTCGGCGTATCCGGCCACTCCGCCAAGCGAGCACTCCCGATATCACTCAGCGCCACCGTACGCCGCTCCTTGCCAATCTCAAACGTGACGCTCTCGCCTGTCACCTCGCGCACCTTGCCCTTAAACGTTTCGTCACCGACGCGCACTTTGGCGAGCAAGTCGTGAAAGCGCCGAAAGTGCTCGGGGCGCTTTAAGGGCCTTTCGGGACCGGGCGACTCGACCTCCAACTTATACTCGCTCTCGAAGGGGTCCAATCTATCGAGTTCCAAGCTAAAGACCTGCGTCGCTAGGCTCACGTCCTCCATCGTTACGATTTGCTGGTCTAAGCGGTCAATGCGCAAGAGGACGTTTCTCTTTTTGCCCTTGCCGCTCACGGTTAGCTCTAACACCTCGAAGCCTAGCGGCTCGAGCAAATCCTCCGCTGCTCTTGCTAATTCCATACAACCTCCCAAGCAGGTACACCCTAACGGGCGCTGTAGTCATCTGGTCACAAACAATCTCAGCGGATAAAGCCTAATTCAACGTTTACGTTTAGAGATGATGTCTGCGTGATTCGAACTCAGTAACAAACACTGCTACTTACTACTTCTCATCCCTCAACCATCAAAAAAAGGTGGCGTGCAGCGCACCCACCCTTAGATAAGGTAGTCGGGATTTCTCCAAAGCGAATTATACGCCCTTTGCGAAGAAAAATACAACCTCTCGTGGACATTTAGGTTAGTCACAAATTAGTCGGCGTACGTCTCGAGATACCGCTTTGGTGACTCTTTTTAGTCAATTTTAGGACAGAAGCTCTGCGCATATACACGAACGCTTTATCTTCAGCGTAGATAACGAATCCATACCCCATTCAGTTTGCTAAATTGTAGAGTAGTAGACCTCTTGCGAAAATGGGGGGCGGGCGAATGCCCGGCTTCCGCTTTTGCCGAGCAGAGCGAGTATGAGTAGACGCTCTCAGTGGGTAACGCGGTACTTTTGCAAGAGGTCTAGTATTGGAGGAAACGATGATTCGAAGCGTGGTTGTACTTTTTCTATGCACCCTACTCAGTGCTTGCTCTCAAGGTCAAGTTATTAGAAATGCGAGCATCGAACGAGTAGAAGTGGAGGTTTTGCTACCTGACCCCCCGAGCGTTCGAGTAACGGCTTACGGCAGTTTCATAAGCGGTTGCATGACGTTACACGAAACCGAGCAGCGCCGTGAGGGTGATACGTTCTTCGTGAAAATTACGACAGCAGAGCCAGCGGATACTGTCTGTACGCCTAATGCGCCACCTTTTGTAGAAACGGTTGTTCTTGACGCTGACGACCTCTCGAGCGGCACCTACACGCTCAACGTCAACGGCGTAACCGAGACCTTCACACTTCCCTAACTCGGCCTAACCTGTAAGCAACTCCACTTTACACAACTTACTCATTTGTGTAAACTCTCTCTATGATGTGCGTTCCCCAACGAGCTAACTAGCCTGCGATGCGTTATTCTGCGTATCGCGTACTGAAACGACCTACCCTAGTGGTGAGGTCGCCTTTCTTTTATAGATAGGCAGTATTTTACAGACAGTCTTACAGAGGTAGAAAAGGATTTTGTATGAACCACCCCCAGCCCGTGCTCTTACTCACCCCCGGCCCCACCCCAATTCACCCCAGGGCCGCCGCCGCCTTGTGCTGGCCGATGCTAGGTCACATGGACCCCGAGGTCTTCGCCTACAACGACCGCGTGGTGGCGGACCTGCACGTGCTTTACGGGACGCAGGGCGAAGGCTTTACGAGCCTCTTGTCGGGGACGGGCTCGCTGGGGATGGAGGCGGGCTTTGCAAATCTGTTGGAGCCCCGTGACCGCGTTCTCATCGTGTCGAACGGCGTCTTCGGCGAGCGCATGGTGGAGATGGCGTCGCGCTTAGGCGCAGAGGTCGAGGTGGTGCGCTTTGCGCCGGGCTGCCCCGTTGACTTAGGCGCGGTGCGTGACGCGGCGCACCGTTTCGCGCCTAAACTCATCGCCGCCGTCCATGGCGAGACAAGCACGGGCGTGATGAACCCCGTACCGGAAATCGGCGAGGTTGCTAGAGAGGTCGGGGCGCTCTATTCGGTGGACGCGGTCACGACGGTAGGGATGCTCCCCTTCAGCATGTCGGACTGGAACATCGACTACGCCTACACGGGCTCGCAGAAGTGCCTCTCCGCCCCGCCAGGACTCGCGCCCGTCGCCTTTAGCGAACGCGCCTTAGAGGTCATCCGCACGCGAAAGATACCTGTGACCACCTGGTACAGCGACGCTGTAGGGATGCTGGGTTATTGGGCCTCGGCGGAACGGGGTGGGCGCAAGTATCATCACACGATTCCGGTGCAGCTTCACTGGGCGACAGGTGAGGCGATTCGCGCGGCGTTAGAGGAGGGTGCAGAGGCGAGAGCGGAGCGCGTTAGGTGGTTAGGTGAAGCTGTCTTAAACGCTCTGGAAACGGTTGGCTTTTCCGCCTACATCCTCGAGCCTCACCGCCTACCGACGGTGCTCGCGGTGAATCTACCTAAAGAGGTAGACGACGCGGCGGTGCGCTTGCAACTGCGCAACGACTACCGCATCAGTATCACAGGCGGTCTAGGCGAGACGGCGGGGAAGATTTGGCGTTTAGGGTTGATGGGGGAGAACGCGCGGGCGGTGCACTACCTCAAACTGATGGACGCGCTCGCAGAGATACTGAACGCGCCGCAGCTTCCTGAAACGTTTGAAGCGTCACTCGCGGTGAGAACGTAGCTCGCGGGTGACGCTTCTGGATTCTGATTCTTGAGGAAGCTCGAGAAGTCCTGAAAATGAAGGAATAGCTCGTCAACCTCTCGTTTGCAGTGTAAGGGGATACCTCGACACCGTGCTTCTCAAGCGAACCTCTGGAAAGCATTAAGGTCTTTCAGAGGGTAGGAGCGGCGGTTCTAACAACATTAGGGTGGCCTCCCCAGTAGGTAAAGCGAACCGCCGCGCCGAAGGAGTCGTCACGCTGGGCAGCGCAGAGACCCATGTATGTATATTACTTCACTTACTCCCCAAACACATAAGGCTTGCCTTAATGTTTCGATTAACGAGTTCTCATAAAGTGACTATTCACTCACGTAGCTCTCCAACACCTGCTCACTCTCCACATCCACAAGCGCGTAAAAACGCTCCGTCTCCCCCGCTACAAACGCCACGCTCCACCTTGCCCCGCCCTGCTGCTCGACGTAAGTGCGCCAATCGTCCAAGCCCTCCAAAGCGTCCCCGACCTCTTCGTAAGCTAGGCGGACGGCCTCGTCCTTCGCGTATTCTACGGCGTCCTCTTCGCTAAAGGTGCGCTGGTTACGCACCTCTTCGACGTAAAACTCATCCTCGTTCATCTGCGCAATCACGCGCAGATGCTCCAAACCTCTATAAAAGTTGACGACCCAATTCACCTCATAGCGGTCGTAGTCCGCTTCGACTTCCCAAAGGAGCGGGTCGGTGAGCCGCGCCGCGACCTCAGGGTCGGCTAAAACGAGTTCGCGCACGCGCACTTTACCTTCGGCGAGTTCGTCTTCAGGGAGGGGGCGCGGGATAAACGAATCTTCGATATTTCCTTCGATATCCACGTTCGCGTAGCCGAGCCACTCTTCGTCGTCGGCGTCCTTGAATTCGACGTACCAGAGTCCATCTTGGTCGTCGCCATCTTGAGGGGACGCCTTACCCTGCCAGCCTTCGTAGTTCGCAAGCCAGTCTGCAAAGTCCTCAATTTCTGCCACCAGCGCAATCAACCGCGCTTGCCGCTCCTCGTAGGACTCTTCGGCGCTTCCACCCGATTCCGCGCTACCTGACTGCGCGAATGCGCCCGACTGTAGAAATAAGCAAGAGGCGAACAGCGTCAACAGGAGGGAACAGCGCCGCACGCTAAACGCGAGCATTCTCAGCCTCCAAGGGCTCCACAAGTCCTAGAGGTGTCACGCTATGCCCCGGAAAAACCTCACCCAGCTTAGCGTTGCCTAACCTCTGCGCCACGATTTCCGCTAACACGTCGCGGTAGTCCGTGGTAATCGCGAGGTCACCGTCACTAAGGGCGTCGGGTGCTAAGGTCGGCCACTGGCTATAGACCTGTCCCCCTTTCACGCCGCCCCCCATCATCATCATCATGTTGCCGTGCCCGTGGTCGGTTCCCGCGCTCGCGTTCTCCTGCACGCGCCGCCCGAACTCGCTCATTGTCACGACCGTGGTGCGCTGCATCTTCTCACCTAAATCGGTGTAGAGCGCGTCCAAGCCGCGCCCCAATGTGTCCAAGAGGTCGTTAAAGCCTCCGTCCAATGTGCCCTGTTCTTCGTGCGTGTCCCAGCCGCCCAGGTCGAGGCAAGCGACCTCTAAACCGACCTCGGCTTTGATGAGCTGCGCGATTTGCGCCAAACCCTTACCGAAACCGTGATGATCCTCTGGGTAGGACGCGCCGCCCGCAGGCTGATAGCTGTGCGTCTCCAGAGCGTCCAGCATCTCTACTGTTTGGAAGACGAGGTCGGCTTGGGGGCCGAGCATCTCGCCCGGCGTATGGAGCGTGTAGAGGTCAGCGAGCATCTGTTCCATGCGCTGCACCTCCCCTTGGCGTCCGCGCAGGTGAAAGTCCGCGATTGAACGGAGCGAAAGCGGGGTGCCGCCGCGCAGCGAGGCGGGCAGCATCGCGCCGATGCCGACCGCGCGAAAAGGGGAGCCGTTTTGCCACGCGGCGCTCTTGAGGTGTCGCCCCAGCCAGCCTGTGCTGGTCATCTTCACGCCCGGGGTGCCGTTTTCCATATATTGCATCGCGTCGAAGTGCGAGCGCGATGCGTCCGTGCTGCCTACGGCGTGGACGACGCTGAGGTCACCGTCATGATAGATATCAGCCAAGGGCGCTAACGCGGGGTGGAGGCCGAAGAAGCCGTCTAGCTCGAGCGCTGCGCCCGCTGCGTTGCCCGGTTCTGCGACACGTTGCGTCGGTCTCGCGTCGTAGAGCGCCGCGCCTTCGCCATAAGGAACCACCGCGCTCAGCCCGTCCACGCCGCCGCGCAAAAAGATGCAGACCAGGGTGTCGCCTGGTGCATTAGATTGAGCCGTGCTCACTGTCTCGAGAGAGCGAAAGGCGAGTTGCGGCAACCAGTTGGGCAAGAGGGCGCGGCTCACGCCGAGCGTGCCGAGTGCGCCCAAGTTCGTTAAAAGGTCACGCCTGTTCATCTTGACTCCTTAACTCCACTGATAGGCGGGCGAGGCGAGCATGAGGCCATATAAAGGTCCAAGTTTGCGTGCTAAGAGGTGCGCCGAGACCCCTCTGTCGCCCCCTTCACCATCTGAAGCGAAGGCGATAAAAGGGCCTCGCTCGGCTTCGTCCAAACGCCTTGCGAAAACTTGAAAGGCGACGGCGTCCACGAGTTCACTGACGGTTTCGGAACTCCCCACGCGCTCGAAGAGCTGCGTGCTCATCTCCGAGTCCCGCTGACTATACGCGGTGTGGGTGAGCGCCGAGGCGACGTTCCAGCGGGCTAAGAGGCCGCTGCTCGAGACCCACGCCGCCGCTTTATCGGGGTAGCCGTCCGGCGGCTCCCAGCCGTAAGGCACGTGCGCAAGGTCCTCTAAAAGCCGCTTGAGTTCATGAGCGTCGTGCACCTCGGTGCCCGTCGCGCGGAGTGCGCCGACGAAGAACTCTAAAGGGCGGCGCAGCTTTTGCCCCGCAGACGCCGCAAAATGTTCGGACAAAAAGATGTGGCGCAAGACCTCTTTGACGTCGCCGCCTGTGCGAGTCCAGACCTGCGCCGCGCTCTCCACTAGATTGTGCGGCGGCTCGTCGGCAACGAACTTGACGCAGAGCTTAGTACAGATGAAGCGGGCGGTGGAGGGATGGTCAGCGGCGAGGCTCAGGACGTGCAGACCGTCTTCGATACCCCTATCGGCGGGCAGTGTATGTCCGAGTACATGCTTCTCGAGCGTGTCATGTACGTCTGAGCGAAAGTAAAAGCCCGTGTCTGTGCGCTCGTCTACCGTCCAGCCCGTGAAGGCCCTGGCGACCTCTTTCACGTCCTGCTCGCTGTAGCCGCCGTCCACGCCTAAGGTGTGCAGCTCCAAAAGCTCACGCGCGTAGTTTTCGTTCGGGCTCTGCGCCTTGTTGCTGGTGTTATCCAGATAGCTGAGCATGGCGGCGCTCTGCGCGGTGGCGAGGAGCAGGTCGCGGAAGCGGCCCAACGCGTGAGCGCGAACCGCTTCGCGCTGAAAAACGATGACTTCGGGCTCCAAGTCGCGGCTCGGCACGTTGAAGTGGTCCGTCCAGAAGTCCACCATGCGCTCTAAAAGCTGCCGCTTGCTGTACGTGGCGCGGAGCACCATCCCCTGAATGAGCGCTTCGCGGCAGCGGTTTCGGTAGTCGCTCAAACGGTAGGCGGTGCGGCGGTCCATCGCTAGGATAGGGAGTTCGCGCAGTCTAGCGTCTAATGCGGCGTCGTCGATGCGTTCGGGGTGGAGTTGACGCTCGAGATACCTATCCCGCCCCATCTTCCCCATACGCTTGACCTCTTCAGGGCGCGGCCCCCAGGTGATACGGTTCAAGAGGTGCAGCTCGGGATGGACAGAGTGCGCTTGTTCCTGCGCTCTGACTAGCGCAGGCGACACCAGCCCCGCAGCCATTGCGCCGCTGAGTTTGAGGAAGTCGCGTCTGGAGGTCTGCATAATAATGAGGTTAGGCAGTGTAGAGGTGAAGACGGAAGAAAATTCGTAAAAATACCTCTTCACTATAAACAATACTCATGAACACATGCTTAGCGCCCTAAGAATGTGCCAACAACCTTTCTAGCCTCCTCATTCGCTGCGCCAATCGCCTCCCAACTCAGCTCGGTCATAGGGGTGTTCGTCAAAGCGTGTGTTAAGATGCGCGGAATCTCCGTAAAGCCTATCTCTTTGCGCAAAAACGCCTCCACTGCGAGTTCGTCCGCCGCGTTGAGAATCGCGGGAGCCGTGCCCCCTTGCTCTCCCGCCTCGTACGCCAACCCCAAACTCGGAAAGCGCTCTGAGTCGGGCTCGTAGAATTCCCATGCGCCCTGCAAGGGAAGAGGTTGGAGAGGAAGCTCGGGCCGCGCAGGGTATTCAATCCCGTACTGAATGGGGAGCCTCATATCGTGTGGGCCAACTTGCGCTTTTAAGTTGCCGTCCCTAAAGCGCACGAAGCTGTGGACTAAGGATTGAGGATGGATGACGACTTCTATCTTCTCCAAGGCCATCTCAAAGAGGAAATGCGCTTCTAAGACCTCTAAACCCTTGTTGAAAAGGGTCGCCGAATCTATCGTCACCTTTGCGCCCATCGACCAGTTGGGATGCTTCAAGGCTTGCTCGGGCGTTACGTCTGTAAGGTCGGCAGGCTCCGTGCGAAAGGGTCCACCCGAGGCGGTCAGGATGAGGCTGTCCACGTCCTCCTTGCGCTCGCCGACCAAGCACTGAAAGAGCGCCGAATGCTCCGAGTCTACGGGTGTAATCGTCGCGCCGCACCCCCGCGCCACCTCCCAGACGAGCGGCCCCGCCACGACCATCGCCTCTTTGTTAGCTAGGGCGACGTGTCGCCCGGCCCGGAGCGCGGCGACGGTAGGTTTGAGCCCCGCAATACCCGGAATCGCTGCGACGACGCTGTCAACCTCTAGGGTCGCGACCTCTTCCGCGCCTGCTGCGCCTGTAGCGAGCGCTACACCGCTCGGCAGATGTGGCTTGAGTTGCGCGGCGACCTCGGGGTGACAGGAGACGAGTTTGGGTCTAAATTCGTCCACCTGTTTCAAAAGCACGTCGGTGCTGCGCCCGGCAGCCAGCCCGACGACCTCGTAGCCGCGCCAGCGGGCGACATCTAGGGTTTGTGTGCCGATAGAGCCGGTAGAGCCTAAAATCGCGATGCGTTTACGTTGAGGAGTCATTGTGTCTATTGTCACCTAAAGTAGCGAGGGAATGCTAGGGGTGGGGACAAAAAAGAGCCGCTCATAAGAGCGGCTCAGAGAGGTTGAGGGTTTAGGTCACTGCTCTACTTCAAACGCGCCGATGTCACACGCACCGCCTTGTGGACGCGAGACGCCGCGCTGATCGGTGTCTACGCTGCATACATCTGTAGGGATAGCGTCAATCGCAGGGCTACCCTCTTGCAAAGGATGCGTTAGCGTCACACCGTTCTCCTGTAGAGGAGCAAGCAGGGGGTCAACACTCGAGAGGTCCCCCTCCGCGCTCAAGTTACAACTCCCGTCGCTGTCCAGGTTGTAACCGTCCGACGTAATAGAACCCTGACAATCGGTATCATTCCCAGCCACAATCGTACCTGTAAGGGCAACGGTTCCAGCGGCATCGTTGGAGATGCCAACAGTATTTTCAGAGGCGAATTCTCCGCTATTACGCGCAACTGTGCTGTAGGCAACGTTTAACGTGCCGCTGTTGCCGATACCGCCCAGTTCGTTGCCGCTCACGGTGCTGTTTTGCATGTTTAGCGTGCCTTCGTTGCTTATGCCTGGCCCGTAGGACGGGCCGGTGTTACTCACCGTGCTGTCTACTAGCGTCAGCGTGCCCCCTTCAAAGTTGGTGATGCTGTCGGAGTTGCCGTCATAAACGACCTCAGTCAGCGTCACCTCACCGCCGCGGTTGCTCGCACCGCCGCCGTCGTCAGAGTTGCCGATGATTTCGACGCCCTGCAGCTCGACTACGCCCGAGGCTTCGTTCACAAACACGCCCGCTGTACCTGGCGTTGTATTGCCCTCTATACTGCTGACTTGCATACTCAGTGTGCCCGTGTTGTAGAAGCCTGCGCCTTCACTTTCGAAGTTCTCGGTGATCGAGCTGCCAATGAGCGTCACCGTGCCCGCGTTGAAGATACCGCCGCCCCTGCCGCTCCCGGTCGTATTGCTACTGATCACGCTATTGCGAACTGTCGCTTCGCCCTGATTGTACAGTCCACCGCCGTCGCTGGCTGAGCTGCCCCTGATGGCGCTGTCATTCTCTAGCGCCAGCGTACCTGCGTTAAAGATGCCGCCGCCTTGGTTGATGGCGTCATCTGAGGTCGTACCGAAGACGCCACCAGATACGCTGACCTCGAGCAAGGACAAATTGCCCCCTTCAGCCACATAGAGAAGGCGGAAAGGAGGCGCGTCCTCCGCTCTGGTGATGAAGACGCCCGTGGTCCCGAGCAGCTCAATCTCGCTGGTAATTGCGGGTAGGCCGTTCGAGCCGCTTGTCTCGTTATCCACCTCAGTTAAGGTATAAGGATCGCCTTCGCTCAACACAACCGTATCTGCGCCGTTTCCCGCTGGGCAGCCGCCCACAGCCGTGTCGGTATTGGCAGCGGTAATCGCCGCTCGCAAGGTGCACTCGCCGTCTAAAGAGGCTGCGCCTGAGGTCGAGGTGACTCTGATGAAGTCGTCGCCCTCGCTGCCATCTCCACCATCCCCATCACAGTTTTCGGGCTGGTTGAAGGAAACATCCACGCCGCGCTCAATCAGCGCGTCAATACCGGCTCTAGCCTCGCTACCAGGACAAGTGTCCAAGGTGGGATTCTCGGTTAACACAACCTGGTCATCATCGCCTAAACCACTGTTCTCGACTAAAGGCTGAATGTCGGTCAACTCGTTCTGCCCAAGGGTAATGGAAGATAGGTTCTCGAGTGTTGCAAGGGGTGAAAGGTCGCTGATCTGGTTATCGTCAAGAAATAGCGTCTCCAAATTACTCAAACCTGCGAGTGGACCTAAGTCACTCACCTTGTTTCCGCTGAGTACAAGTCGGTTGAGCGATGCGACCTCGCTCAGCGGCCCCAAGTCCTCGATGCTGTTATCTCTCGCGTCGATATCCGTCAGGTTGAGACCTTGCAAACCCTCTAAGCTGCTTAGGCCATTGTCAACAATATCGAGCCTGTCTAACTTAGTGAGCCCGCTTAGTGGCGTAAGGTCAGTGACATTGTTGTTTGTTTCTGAGCCATCGGCCCCATTACTTAGGAGAAGAATCTCTAAGTTGGTAAGGTTCTTGAGCGGGCTGATGTCACTGATGCTATTTTCAATAAGGATAAGACTTTTCAGCTTCGTCAAACCGCTGAGCGGTGAGAGATCACCAAAGGTGCCGAATCTGGTATCGAGGACTTCCAAGTTGAGCGCGTACTGCAAGCCTTCCAAGTTGCTGATACCGTTATTGTCATTATTAAATTCAACTAAGTTCGCCAAATCCTCACAGGTCAGCTCGCCCCCTTGCTTGCCAAGCGCGTCGCGAATCGCCTGCTCGAGCACCTCATCGGGCACGTTGACAGGGTTCGTACAGGTTTGGCCGTTACCACCATCCCCACCCCCTGCACCCTCTTCAACTCGTACTTGGACCTCTGCTCGTGCAGTATTACCCGCCTTGTCAAAGGCTATAGCAATCAGCGTGTAGCTGCCTTCCTCCAAGGAGGCGTCAAAGCTCCACATCATACTGTCGCTGTCAATATTGGCTTCGCCCAACTTCACGGTTCCCTCATACACCTCGACCTTGTCCACCCCGCTCTGCTGGTCGTTCACATCCCCTTGTAAGGTGAAGCTGGTGTTGAGCGTGCTATTTGCTTCAGGTGTCTTGATGGAGACGAAGGGCGGGATGAGGTCAGTGCCGACGGGTGTTTCGCTCGCCTCTTCGCACGCCTCGTCGTTCACAGGAATACTTGCTGAAGCGCTCACCTCTTCGGACAAGTCGTTGTCTACTGTGGCCGTGACCTCTACTACGTCACAAGCCGCCGCTACTCTGACGCCGACGTTGCTTGCGCCTTCTAACTTCACACTCGGTTCTTTGACTTCATACGACACTGTGAAATCCCCTAAAGGCACCCGCAAGTCGTTGCGGTTGGGGGGAGAGACCTCTAAGAAGGCGTCGAAGACGGCGTTGGCGGTGACCGACTCGGGCACCCGAAAGCTCGCTGAGCCAAGCAAGCTGGTTAAGGGGATAGAGACGCGGCTCTCTTCACCTATCTGCTGCTCGACTTGTCCTCTGGCTAAGACGTTGTTTTGCTCGTCCAAAGCGCTGAGCGCGAAGCGGTAGTTTCCTTCGGGTAAGAAGAGCGACACTTCGCTGTCGTCGGGTGTAAGGATGACGCTCTCGCCCTCGGCTTCGTCTACGACGTTGCCCCCTCTAAAGAAGAGCCTCGTTTCGCCGCTGTAAACCTCTAGCTCGGCTGTGTCTACGCCTGTCTCACCTGTTGCGGGGTCCACGGGGACACCTTGGGAGGAGAGACTGGCTTGCTCACCTGTGGAAGTCCTACCCAAGCTGGCAAAGATACTAACTTCGACACCTTCTTGGTTGCTATAGTCCGGCCCGGCGTCGCCACCGCAAGCCGCTAGGAGAAAGAGGAGCAGGGCGCTGCTCCAAGCTAGGATGGGCCTACGTATTGACTTATACACCGACTTATGCACTGCGCACTTCATGATGGTTCCCCTTTAAGGTTTGAATATGCTGAAGCTATGCTGCTAAAACAACAACGTTGTCTAACCTATATGCCCCTCGGTAGCCCTTCTCCTCTCAAACCACACGGCACACGTGTGCACCTCAAAAGGACCGAACGGTCTGTTCCCAACCCAGCCCTAACCCGGTGCACCTTGGTTACTTTTCAATTTTTCGTCTCGAACCGTTGCCGCTAAAATAGCATCTCATCTTTCTCTCAATCTAGTGAGTTGGCTTACAGTTGAAGCTCATTAAAGGTTCAGTTAAGGAGGGGCAAAAAGAGGGCGAGAGAGCGTTAAAGGGTAGCGTAAAAGAGGTGACGCTTCGGCTGTTTCTGTTCTCGCAAAGAAGAGGTTGGTTTGGGCTGGGAATATAAAAAAAGCCGCCCTTACTGGCGGCTCTGAGAGGTTTTTAGTTTACTGCTCTACTTCAAACGCGCCGATATCACACGCTTCGCCTTGCGGACGTGAGACGCCGCGCTGGTCGGTGTCAACGCTGCACACATCAGTAGGGATTGCGTCAATCGCAGGGCTGTCCTCCTGTAAGGCGAGCGTGAAGGTCGGTCCGCCGTTATCTTGTAGGGGACCAAGCTGAGCTTTTACGTTCGAGAGATCGGTCTCTTGACCGAGGTTACAAGTGCCGTCGGTATCCAAGTTGTAACCCTCGGATGAGACATTACCCCGGCAGTTCTGCCCCTCGCCAGCATCGCTGGGATCAGTAAAGTCGTTGTCAGCAACGATGCTCCCCTCGAGACTCACCGTACCGCTCTGGTTATCAACGCCTACAGTGTTGTTCGCCACCGTGCTGTAGAGAACGGTGAGCGTGGCTTCGGGTCGGTTCGAGAAGGTCTCATTGACAACGCCCGTGTCGCCGTTGCCGCTAACCGTGCTATTGACGAGTGTCATCTCGCTGCTGTTCTCGAGGCCGCCTCTGAAGTTATCCGTGATTATACTCCCCGAGATCGTCATGACGCCAGCGTTTTCACCAAAGAAACTATTCGAGATGGCGTCGGTGTTGTCGCGGTAGGTAACGTCGGTGAGTTCCATCTCGCCCGCGTTGCTAAAAGTGTTGCCGTCGTCGGAGTTGTTCTCGATGACCGTGTCGCGTATGGTCATCTTGCCGGAACTGAACAGGGCTCCGGTGCTACTAACCGCGTAGTTACCTCGGATGAAGCTGTCGCTAACGGTCGCCTCGCCGCTATTCAGAAGACCGCCGATTGCGAGGTCGGCCGTGTTACCACTGACCGTGCTACCGCTTTCAACGATGAGCGTTCCGATATTCTCGATACCGCCCGCAACTTCACCTGCGGCAATGTTTTCGGATACGTCGCTGTCGTTGAGCCGCATCGTGCCGCCGTTGTAGATACCGCCAGCGTCGAACGCCTCGTTCTCGCTCACGCTGCTCCGGTTGAGCGTCACCGTACCGAGGTTATAGATACCGCCACCTCTAGAAGTATTGGGCGCATCCTCCGAGAGGAAGCCGCGTTCTAGGGTTACGTCTTGTAGGGTAAGCGTTCCAGTTTCGGCGACCTCCAGGATGCGAAACTCGGACCCGTCTTGCGAGGTGCTACGTGCGATAGCCGCCCTGTTGCCCTCGAATATGAGCGCACTAGTCACCACAGGTAGCCCGTTCGGACCGTTCGTCTCGTTGTCCACCTCGCTCAGCGTGTAGGTCGCGCCGCTATCCAAGACGATAGTATCCGCGCCGTCCCCAGCGGGGCAGCCACCCACAGCTTCGTCTGTGTTCGCGGCGGTGATAGCAGCCCGCAGGGTGCATTCGTTCTCTAGCGAGGCTGCACCTGAAGTTGTGGTGACCTCGATAAAGCCGTCTCCACCGCCATCACCCGTGTCACAGTTTCTGGGCTCGTCAAACTCCACCTCAGCGCCGCGCTCTGTGAGCGTGTCAATAGCCTCACGTGCCTCCGTACCTGGGCAGGTGCTAAAGTCGTTGAACCTGAGTAATATCTCGTCTCCTTCGCCTAAACCACTATTGTCAACGAGCGGTGAGAGGTCGGTGATTTGGTTGCTGGTGAGTTCGAGATACTGCAAAGAGGCCAGGTTTTCAAGCCCGCTGAGATCACCTATCTCGTTACTCGAGAGTTCAAGCCTCTCTAGGTTCGTGAGGTTTTGTAATGGTGAGAGGTCACGAACGTCCGTGTAGTTGATGGTTAGCTCTCTAAGTCCAGCGAGGCCCTCCAGGGGCGAGATGTCGCTGAGTTCCTGGAACCACTCGAGCCCCAAGACCTCTAAGTTCGTCAGGTTCGCTAAGGGCGAGATATCGGTCGCCTTCGAACCGACCTCTTCGGGATCGAAATCGAGGACATTGTCACCGGTGCGCAAATAGAGGCGGGTCAGCGTCTCGATGCGCCCAAGCGCCCTAAGGTCCTCGTTGGTGATGTCGTAAGGGCCAAAAAACACATCCGTAAGTTTCGGCAAACCTGTCAAGAGGTCTAGCTCTAACGACTGTGCGCCGTCCATGACAGCGAAGGACTCTAAGTTGACCGCGTACTGTAAACCTTCAATGCTCTCCAAGGGGATGAACTCGAGGTTCCCGTCAACTACACTGAACTCTCTAAGGTTCGCCAAGTCCTCGCAGGTCAGCTCGCCCTCGGGCTTGTCAAGCTCCTCGCGGATAAACTCCTCCGCAATCTCATCGGGAATCTCCACAGGATTCACGCAGGTTTCAGGCTGCGGCTCGGGCTCCCCGTTCTCGTTACCATCGCCATCTTCCCCCACAACCGTGACATACCCTCTTTCGGCTTCATCCGAGGTGTTACCAGCAGCATCCGTGACTTTCGTGCGAAACACATAGGCAAACTCATCTGCTGAATTCTCTAACTCTGTGATGTTCACGGCGTCGTCTGCTACCCTGACTTCATAGATACAAACCACGCTGGTTGGACCTTCTGAAAGGTCACAGCCACTGGGCTCACTGATGTCGGTGGGCTGACCCAAGGTAAAGAAACGTTGGGTCGGGTCGAGCGTCCCCGCTAAATCCTCAGGGCTGCTGTTGACTAAATTCACCGCAATGTCGGTAATCCCGCTGGGGTCTTCATAGTCCACCTGGACATAGAACTTATCCCCTGGCTCGACCTCAACGACGCGCTCGTCGTCAGGGCTGGAGATGGCCTCGCCCGTGTCGTTCAGATAGGGTCCGCCAAACGTCAAGCTGACGCCGAAGTCGCCTGTTGGAACCGCCGAGTCATCGCTGACGTTCTCCTCTGGGTCAGGTGCGGTGCCTGAACCTTCCAAGTCGCCGCAAGCGGTAAAGAGGAAAATGAATAGAAGAAGTGGAAAAAGTCGGTAGATAGGTCGCTGAATATGTTGCCGAAGAATACATTGCCGAATACGTCGCTGCATAACACCCTCCCAGAGAATGCACGTCGAGTTGAGGCCACCTGGTCTGTGGCTGTGGACGGTGCCACCATAACAAGGAACAGAGAGAATGACGCTTTTTATTAAAGTTCGGTGAAACAAGAGAATAAACTACAGAAAAAGCGTCAAAGCTGCGCTTCGCCCTGCGGTTAGTATGTGAAACTGTCGTTTAGTCAAGCTTTTTTTAGTCCAGCTCGAGCGTCAGCGCTACCACTGCGTGTGAGAGGTGAAAGCCGGTTTTCTCCAAGGAAAACGAGGCGGCGCGTTCGTCGTCGTGCGCCCGCGCTAAGACGAGGGAAACGCCCTCATCTTGAAAGGCTTCGTGTAAACCGCGCAGGAGCAACTCGCGTCCAAGCTTCTGACCTCTAGCGCGGGGCAACACGCCGAAGTAGGCGATTTCGGCGTAATTCTCTTCGGAGATGAGCTCGAGTTCCAGATGCCCCACGACCTCATCATTCTGATAGGCCAGCATCAGCTTCACGTCGGGGTCGCTAAAGCGCTCGGTGAGTTCCTCATCGCTCCAGGCTAAGCGCGTGCTCCAGTTGTCGCTCGTCTCGCGGTAGAGCCCTCTGTAGTCCGAGGCGGTGATTTCGCCCGACATGTCGAAGTGAAACTCGCTAGGCGAGAGCGGCTTGAGCTTGTCTTGGCGAGTGAATTCGTAGATGTAGGTGGTGCGAAAGGGCTCGAAGTGATTCGCCTGCAAGACCTCTTGCGAGCGCACGTTCTCCTCGTCTACAAATGCCTCTAGGAAGCCGTAACCGTAGCGCTGAGCTTCCTCGACCACCTTCTCGACCAGAGGATAAACTGTTTCTGCTGCCACCTCGGGTTGAATTAAGGGACCCTCTAAAAATGCCTCGCCGCCGTAGTTGCAGAGCGCCACGTAAGCGGCGAAGTCGCCATTACTATCCTCGTCACGTGCCAGCACGAAGGGGAAGAGTTCACTGTAGGGCGACAACTCGCCTAACTCTAGTGTCAACTCCTCGAGCTCGCGGCTTTCAGGGCTCATGGTGCGCAGCTCGGCCTGGTCGTCTTGGCGCTTCAAGAGGTCTAAGAGCGCGGGGAGATGGCGGGTCTCGAGGGAGCGAACCATGCGCTATGCTACCGCAAAAGGGGGTTTAGAGGGTGGCGTGCGGGGTTTGGAGATACACCGAAGGGGTGAAGAAAGATAGAAGATAGAAGATGAATTCGTCAGTACGCGCTGGGTGGGTCATAGCGTTTGTGGATGGTCTGTGCTCGTTGATAATACTCGAGCAACGTCTCCGTGCTCTCCTGCCAACCCCAGCGCTCCACACTCTGCCTCGCTTGTCGGCCCAACCTCTTTCGCAACTCGGTGTCTTGGATGAGCCTCCCCAACTGCTCGGTCAACTCACCCAAGTCGCCGGGCGTAAACATGAAGCCGTTCTCACCCGGCGTAATCACGTCGGGGATGCCGCCCGCACGTGCGCCCACCACAGGGATGCCCGAAGCCATCGCCTCCATCGCCACGAAACCGAGCGTTTCGGTGTCGCTAGGGAAAGCGAACACGTCGGCGCTGGCGTAGGCTTCAGCTAAGTCCTGTCCGCTCATGTAGCCTGTGAAGACGGTGGGCGTGTCCTTGAAACGCTCTTTAAGAAACGCTTCCGCTGGCCCCGAGCCCACAAAGGCGAGGCGCACGCCGCTGAGTTGCGTCACAGGCGCATAGAGCCAGTCGAGCCGCTTCTCGTGCGAGAGCCGCCCGACGTAAATCATGAGGGGCAGTTCGGGATGACCGCCCGAAAGCCGCGCCCTCATCGCGGCGGAGGTGTTCCTTGGATGATACGTCTCGGTGTCTACCGCTTTGGGCCAGAGCCGTACGCGCTTGATGCCCAAGCCCCGCGCCGTGTTGACCATCGGCTGACTCGTGCAGAGGTTGACGTGGGCTTGGTTGTGCACGTCGCGAATCCAGGTATGCGAGAGGGGTTTTAAGAAGCCCAACTTGAGGTGGGCGACGTACTGCGGCAAATCGGTATGAAAAGAGGCGAGCAGCGGCAAGTTGCGCTGCTTGGCAATCGCCGTGCCCCACAGCCCCAAAATCACCGGGTTGACGACGTGGACGAGGTCGGGTGCGAAAGCGTCCAACTCGCGCCCGAGTCGCGGGCGCGGCATCCCCAGAATCAATTCGGGATACCAGGGCTTAAAGGGCACACCCGGTACGCGCACCACGCGGAAGCCTGCATAGAACTCCGGCGGGTTATGCGGCGCGAAGATAATGGCTTCGTGACCGAAAGCGCGAAACTGCTCCAAGGTGCGCACGATTCGCGTAACGACGCCGTCAATTTTAGGCAAAAACGTCTCGGTGAAGAGGGCGATCTTCATAAAGGTGATGGAAGATTAAAAAAGAAAGATAGAAGAGAAAAATCTTCTATCTTCTATCTTTCCTCTTCTATCTCTAGCCTGCTGTTTCCAACTTCTTATCCTTCAAAATCCCCGCTTTCTGCTCCTTTGTCCACACCGACGTCGAAGGAATCTTGTTCATGTCGGCGCGGTCCTTATACTTGCGGGCAATTTCGGTCACTTCCAATAGCAGTCCTTCGGAGAGCGTAGTGGGGTTCAAACCCATATCCAAGAAGAGGTCATTTTTGACGTGGAGTTCGTTCTCGGCGGCCTCTTTGCGTGGGTTGTCCAGATATGCGACCTCTGCGCCCGTCATCTCACTGATCATCTCAGCTAGGTCGCGGACGCGGTGGGTCTCGGTCATCTGGTTTAAGATTTTGACGCGCTCGCCCTTTTCGGGGGGGTTTTCCAAGGCGAGTTGGATACACTTAACCGTGTCCTGAATGTGAATGAATGCTCGCGTCTGTCCGCCCGTCCCGTGCACGGTCAGCGGATAACCCACGGCGGCTTGCATCAAAAAGCGGTTTAAGACCGTGCCGTAGTCGCCGTCGTAGTCGAAGCGGTTGACTAAACGCTCGTCGCGCTTCGTCTCCTCAGTATTCGTACCCCAGACGATGCCCTGGTGCAAGTCGGTAACTCTCACACTGTCGTTTTTGTTGTAGTAGGCGAAAAAGAGTTGGTCCTGCGTTTTAGTCATGTGGTAGACGCTACCGGGATTGGTCGGGTAGAGAATCTGCTGCATCATGCGCTCGCCCGTGTCGGTTTTGACTTCGACGTCTAAATAGCCTTCGGGAATCTTCATCCCCGCCGTGCCGTAGCCGTAAACGCCCATCGTGCCTAAGTGCGCCACGTGAATATCGAGCCCCGATTCGACGATGGCGCAAAGGACGTTGTGCGTGGCGTTGAGGTTGTTATTGACCGTGTAGCGCTTGTGCCTGGGCGACTTCATCGAGTAGGGCGCGGCGCGTTGCTCGGCGAAGTGCACGATGGCGTCCGGTTCCTCCGCCAAAATAACGTGTAAGAGGCGTTCGTATTCCTGGGCGATGTCGAGGTTGTAAAACCCTATCGTCTCACCCGAGACCTCTTGCCACACTTTGAGGCGCGTACCGATGGGCTGAATCGGCGTTAAAGAGCCCGCTTCTAGTTCGTTGTCGATATTGCGCCGCGACAAGTTGTCGAGAAGTACGACCTCATGGCCTAAGTTTGACAAGTGCAGCGCGGTGGGCCAGCCGCAGAAGCCGTCTCCGCCTAAAATCATGACCTTCATCGTTGCCTCCATAAAAGGTAAATTTCCTGTAAAGATAGACCCGAATGCAAATCTAAACTGCAGGTAAAAGAGCAATTTAGCGGGCTTATAGTAAGAAGTTTAACATTTAGGCTGAGCGGCGAGTGTCAGATCGTTCTGCTGAACCTAGGTACTTGCACTCATTTAAGTTGAACCAAGAAACGCTCTTAAAATATGAATCTTAGCGCTGCTCACGAATAACAGAAAGCGTTTCGGCGTGGTAGGGGCGGGTTTGAAACCCGCCCCTACGAAGCAGCGCTGCTGGCACAATACTTCGGGGTAGTTAAAACTAATTCTGTAGGAGTACTTAGCTGTGCCATGTCTAATCTAACGGTTCATCCTGTAGTAACGGGAACAACCGCATCTGTAACCTCTCCGAAGGTCCAGCCGTCAAGTCCAGGTGGTGTAACATCTAAAATTCGCAACATTCTGCGAATTTGTCTACGGTGTTCTGTAGCGTGGTTGATCGCCTGGACGACGACGACCCATAGGTCTATGGAGTAACCGTCCGCTGTCTGAATCCGTGCAGCGAAGTATTCGCCGGTTTCGCTGTGAATGAGGGTGAGTAGCGCCTCTCCGCTCCTTTCGGCTGCCCGCCGCAACTTGGTAAATGAATTGGTGAGAGGTATAGCTTGTTTCCGCTTAGGTGAAGAGGTCAAGAGCGAAACATAGCCTCCCTGCGACTCGACGAGATGGAATAAGGTGTGGCGAATGCTCCAGCTCGAGGTAGGCAGAGGAACGGCGTCTAATTGCTCTTCGCTTAAAGTGGAGCAGGCTTCAATAGACCTCTTGCAAAAGTAGACATATAGCTGCAAAGTAAGGCTATGCGATACGAAGAGGTTAGAGGACTAACGCCAGAAGGGTTCAGACGCTTAACAGGCGTCAAGCCTGGGGTGTTCAAACAGATGCTCGACGTTTTACGAGAAGCTGAACGTCAGAAGAAGAAGGCGGGACGCACGAGCAAACTCAGCTTGGAGGACAAGCTGCTCTTAGCGCTGTCGTACTGGCGCGAATACAGGACACAGTTTCACATCGCGGCGAGTTACGGACTTCACGAATCTACAGCAAACCGGATCATTACGCGGACTGAAGACGTGCTCATCGCTTCAGGCAAGTTCAGCTTACCTAAAAGGCGCGAGGTGGAAGAGACTGAGTGGACTGTCGTCTTGGTTGATGTCACCGAGACGCCTATTGAGAAGCCCAAAAAAAGGAGCGACGTTACTTTAGCGGAAAAAAGCAGCGCCACACCCTGAAAAGTCAAGTTTTGGTAGACGCGAGCAGTACGGAGATTCTCTCTACAGCGCACGCGAAAGGACCTAAGCACGACTACGCGCTGTTCAAAGAAACAGCCCCTAGGTGTAAGCCCGAAGTCTGGTACGTCGCTGATAGCGGCTACCAAGGTCTCGCCTCACGTCACCCGCAGACTTGCTTGCCCATCAAAAAGCCTAAAGGCGGTGAGCTTAGTGACGAAGACAAACAACACGACCGGGCGCTAGGACGCTTCCGCATTGCGGTAGAACACCGTTCGTCCAGCTTGACTGGATGTGATTCGTTCGCTCAAGGTCTGGCGCATTCTCAAGGAAACTTACCACAATAGGCGCAAGCGCTTCTCTTTGCGCTTTAACCTCATCGCCGGGCTCATTAACGCCAATCTCGACTTCTGACTTTTGCAAGAGGTCTAATAATCTGGAGATTCGCCCAGTTGTTATGCTCGATAAGCTTTACGAGAATGTCTGGCACAATTTCTCTCCAAAGAAAAAAGAGGTGCTAATACGTACTTAACTCACCTATCTACAACGTCCCCCCGCGCACCTTCCGCCGCCACTCCCGCCTTATCTCCCTAAACTGCCGCTTCATAAAGCGCCGCCGATACCCCTGCGCCCCGGCCTTCCACTCGCCCGTCTTAATGAGCGACCAAATCACCACCGTTGCAATGAAAAAAGGATGTAAGAGCGCCCACGTCACCGTCGTCACGCCCCACAGGTCGCGCCGCCCCATCATGCCCGTCCCTATATACATGCCGTAAAATTCCACGGCGAGTTTAACCGCCCAAAGTCCGAGCACATAAGGTGCAATCGCTGGGAAAAAAGGTGATAAGAGAACGCCAGCAGACAAAAAGATACTCTGAAACCCTAGCGTAAAAATGCTCAGCCAAAAGGCGGGGTGGTAGTGCATGATGTGGCGGTAGCGCGAGACCCAGCGGCGGCGCTGGTTGAGAAGTGCAAGTGTTGACGGCATCGGCTGAGTGAAGACGCGGATGTTGGGGTCGCTGGCGAAGACGATGCGCCCCGCTTGCAAGCGTCCCATGCGCTGGGTCAAGAGGTCTTCGTCGCCGCTAGGCGCACGCCCCGACGCGCCGAAGCCGCCGATCTCCTCAAAGGCGGAGCGGCGGTAGCCCTGGTTGTTGGCGCTGCTGGCGAACTTCCAGCCGAAGTGCGTTAGCGCCATCGAGGTGAGCATCAAGGAGAGCCAGTCGGTAGACTCGAAGCGCTGCACCGCGCCCGCCCCGTCGCCCGGCTGCGTGCTCTCGACGTAGCCCACGACCATCGCTACGTCCGTCTCGAAGTGTGAGACCATGCCGTTGACCCAGCCCGTAGGATACTGGCAGTCCGCGTCGCTGGTCAAGATGATCTCACCTGTTGAGTTGGCGATACCGATATTCACCGCGTTAACTTTGGGCGCGAGGCGGCGGCTCGGCTCCGCGACGTTGACGAGCCGAAAACGCGAATCACGCTCTACAAACGCTTGAATAATAGTAGGCGTCGCGTCACGTGAGCGGTCATTGACGATGACGAACTCGACCTCTCCGTCGTAACGCTGTTTAGAGAGCGATTCTAGGGTTGCGCCGATTTTATCCTCTTCGTTGTGCGCAGGGATAATGACGCTGACTGAAGGTATTGCGGGGTTGAAAGGGCGCTCGTTGCGGCGGAAGAGTCCGACCACGACCATCAGCATCAGGCCGATGTAAGGAACGACCAAAGCGTAGAGTAAAACCAGATAAACTGTTGTGATCACAGCGCGACCCCAAGCAGAATTATAGAAAAGATTAAGACTAGATTAGCCGGCATCAGAGGGAGTCTAGCATGTTTAGAATCTCACAGTGCGGTGTGAGGTGGCAAAATCTGAGGTGCAAAGATACCTCCTTGTACCGTTTTCTTACCGCCTTTATCTGTACCCCCTTGGCTCGGTAGTTTTTCGGTCTGCAGTGAGGAGTTTAGGGGCTCGAGCCCCTAAACCTAACTTTTTACGGCAACACCCTCCGGGCGCAAGACGCGGTAGGCTCGAGGCGTGCGCGAACTCCCCGACACTCTACGTGAGCACACCTCCTATCACGGTTGGCTGACCTCTTTGGCGGACTACAAGGGGCAGATCACCTCGTACAGCTTTTTGCCGGGGCGCAAAGAAGGGGAGCGCGTGGTTTACGAGGGAGCGTACCGACCTCTTCTGGACACGCTCGGCCTTACCCCGTATCGTCACCAGGCCGAGGCGCTCACCCTGATTGAAGCGGAGCAGCACGTCGTAATTGCGACGCCGACGGCCTCGGGCAAGTCGCTGAGCTACCAGATGCCTACCGTTAAGGCGATGCAAGAGGGCAGCGCGGCGCTGTATCTCTTCCCGACGAAAGCGCTCGCGCACGACCAGTTGGACAAGCTGCGTGACTTTACACGGGCGTTTGGGCTGGCGGAAAGGGTCTCGAGCTACGACGGCGACACCCCGAGCAACGAGCGCCGCAGTGTGCGCGAACACGCAAGCTGCTTGCTCACCAACCCCGATATGCTCCACTACGGCATCTTGCCGCACCACACGCTCTGGGCAACCTTTTTCAGCCGTCTGAAGTTCATCGTGGTAGACGAACTGCACGCCTATCGCGGCGTGATGGGGACGCACGTAGCGAACATCTTGCGGCGGTTGCTGCGTTTGGCAACACATTACGGCGCGACGCCGCAAGTCATTGCGGCGAGTGCGACGATTGGCAATCCAGCCTTACATGCGCAGAACTTGACGGGGTTGGACTTCACCGCCGTGCGCGAAGACCACGGGCCGAGAGCAGCGCGTGAACTCCTCTTCTGGCGGCCACCCGAGCTACCCGGTAAGGACGCGCGGCGCAGTATCAACACCGAGGCGGCGGACCTTGCAGCCTTATTCGTGCGCACGGGTTTGAAGAGTATCTTTTTTTGCAACTCTCGCAAGACCGCCGAACTCCTGCGCCGCTACGCCGCCGGGCAACTTACGGACGAAGAGGCACTGCGTTTGGGCTCCTACCGCGCGGGCTATACACCGGAGGATAGAAGGAAGTTAGAAGCGGACTTCAAAAGCGGCGCGTTGCGCGTCCTGACCGCCACGAGCGCCTTGGAACTCGGTGTGGACGTGGGCGGCGTGGACGCTGTGGTCTTGGTTGGCTACCCTGGCTCAATGACCGCGCTGTGGCAACGCGCGGGCCGCGCCGGACGCGGTGATAGGCGAGCGCTGACGCTGCTCATCCCCGGCAACGACCCCTTGGACGAATACTACCTCAACCACCCCGACCTCATCACCGACGGACGCGCCGAAAACGCCGTAGCTGACGCATTCAACAGCGAGCTTCACCCGCTCCACCTCTCGTGCGCAGCTTACGAAAGGCCGCTTGTAGAACGAGAAGAGGTTGTGGGTCGCTTCGACTTGCGCGGAAGCTCACGTTTTAAGGAGCTGCGCGGCAAGTTCTATCATTTAGGTGGCTATCCCCACCCCAAAATCAGCGTGCGCGGCGCGGGTGGTAAGCGCATCGTGATGAAAGACGCCACCGGCAAGCGCTTCGGCGTGAGCGACTATGAAGCGGCTTTGCGCGAACTGCACCCCGGCGCGGTCTATCTGCATCAGGGCGAGAACTACCTGGTGCGCAACCTCGACTTGGAGCGGGGCGTCGCCGTGCTACTCCCCCACCTCGAGGACTACTACACCCAAACGCGCTCGGTTACCGAAATCGAGATTTTGGAGCGCGAGACCTCTTTCAATAACGTCCATACCGGACGGGTGCGCGTCACCACGCAGATGACCTCTTACGTGCGCAAGCGCTTCTATAGTGAAGCGGCCCTAGACGAGCGGCTCTTGGACTTGCCCGACGTCTCTTATCCGACGCAAGCCTTATGGTTTAGCGTCAAGGAGGTCATGAAGGCGCTCTCGCCTGCGGACTTACCCGCTGCGATGCACGCCTTAGAACATACCCTCATCGGCCTTTTGCCCGTTTTCGTCCTCTGCGAACGCGCGGACGTGGGTGGCGTCTCGTATCCGCTTTACCCTGCTGTAGGCGAACCACTCGTGTTCATCTACGACGGCTATCCGGGTGGGGTGGGCTATACGCGGGCGGGGGCGTCGCTCTTTCCCGAATGGCTCAGCGCGGCGAGAGATTTGCTCAGAGACTGCACCTGCAAAGAGGGTTGTCCGCGCTGCGTGCTCTCACCTAAGTGTGGGAACGGGAATCAGACGTTGGATAAAAGGGCGGCGCTGGCGCTAGCCGAGGCACTGTTAAGTGCGCTGCAGGAGAAGCGACCTGTGGGACTCGAGGCTTAAACCTGCCACCTAACCCCCCGCCTAACGAAAAGCACCCTGAGCGCGTCAGGATGCGCTCAAACTCCGCCAAGCAAACCTTGAAGCGTGTCTAATCCTCCTCTTCGCCGCTGAGAAGCGGCCCGCTGACCTCACCTTCGGGGTAAGTTTCGGTCGATACGGTGATGTAGAAGTCGTTGGCGTCTAAAATATTAAGTTCTTCTTGTGTCAACGAAAAGTCGCCGCTAAAAGTGGAACCGCTGACATCCAATTCGTAGAACAACACGCCCGCGTCGTCGCCGCCGCCTTCATAGAGGCCGACTTGGGTGATGGCGCTCGAGAGGCCCTGAACGCTCCCCGTGACGGAGAGGGTCTCGCCCTCGAGCGTCGCCGTCGCTTCGCCCGACCCCTCGCTTTCGACCCCGTCAGCAATCGCGTTGAGATCAGCGGTGAAGGTGTTGTCTTCAGGTTCCTCGGGTCCGCCAGGTTCCTCGGACTCCTCAGGCGGCGTGAGCACGCTGTCGATAGCGTGAACCACACCGTTGACGGCGTCTAAATTGTTGGGCTCGACGACGTTGGCTTCACCGTTTAAGCTCACGCTGTCGCCGTTCACGGACACCTCGAGCGCGAGCCCGCTAACCGTCTCGAGCGTGCCGCTCTCCAAGTTTTCTAAGGTGTAGGAGCCCTCGACGACATGATACTCGAGCACGTCCTCACCTGCGCTCAAGTCTGCTGCGCTAAGCGCCGCATTGGTCGGTACAAAGAGCGTGTAAGGACCGCTACCTCTAAACTCGTCGTCGCCAAACGCCTCTCTCGAGGCCCGCGCAAACTCGCTAAACCCCGCGTCCGCCGCCACGTCAATAATGTTGTCACCTGTGATGACCTCTTCTGAACTATCTTCCTCATTTGGATTGTTGGTGGTGCCGCACGCGGTCAACATAAGCCCTAAGCTCACCAAAACAAACCACTTCACCATTAAGTTTCTCATAAAGCTATTGAACCTCATCGGAAGGTAATAAAAATGAGGATAGTGACGTCGTTGTGGCGAGCGATGTTGTGAGGGCGAGGATGACGCAGCCTAGTGCGCTGCACTATACCTAGCAAGTACACCCCTAGAGGACAGGGGTACTATAGTCATCTGGTTTGAGACAGTCTCACTTTAAGAAATACTGTCTAGCACTCACGTTACGAGATGATATCTGCACTTATCTGTCTCAATGTATCTTGGAAATGCTAACTGAGCCATACAATGTTCTCATCATTAAATAATGAGCTAAACTATGTTTCGCAAGGTTAGCTTTCTAAGCCGAACGCTTTATGAACTGCTCTAAGCGCCTCCTCAGCGCGGCTAGAGCGCAACACGACGGACACGCGCACCTCACTTGTCGCAATCATCTCGATATTCGCGCCCGTCTCAGCGATGGCCGCGAACATCCGGCCCGCCACGCCCGGCGTCGAACCCACCGCCACCCCGACGATGGAGAGCTTGGCGATATCGGGGTCCGCCTGCGCTGCGCCGCCCACGTCACTCAGGATAGGTTTAACGACCTCTAAAGCCTCCGCGACCATATCCTGGTTGAGCGTAAACGCCATCTGCTGACGGCTGCCGTCGCCCGGTACGCCCTGAATGATCATATCTACGCTGATGTTGGCGTCGCCTAGAGCGCTAAATACCTTGGCCGCCACACCGGGCGTGTCCTCGACGCCCGAGAGGTAGATGCGGGCGTGGGAGCGGTCCAAAGCGACGCCGGTGACGGGTTTATCTGTTTTCACGCGCTTGTCTCCTAAATCTTTGACGAACGTACCGGGGTTGTAAGAAAAAGACGAGCGCACGTGCACGCATACACCGTAGCGCCGCGCGTACCACACACTCCTCGGATGCAAGACCTGAGCCCCCAACGAGGCGAGTTCTAGCATCTCTTCGTAGTCTATGACCTCGAGCTTCTGAGCACTCGGAATCAGGTGCGGGTCGGTGGTGTAAATCCCTTCGGTGTCGGTGTAGATGTCGCAGGTGTCGGCGTTTAGCGCCGCCGCAACCGCCACCGCTGTCGTGTCCGAGCCGCCGCGTCCGAGCGTGGTGATGTTGCCTGCCGCGTCCACCCCTTGAAAGCCCGCGATGACCGCGACATCCTCGGTCTCCAATGCCTCCAATACCCGTGCCGGGTTCACCTCGATAATCCGCGCTCCGCCACTGAGTTCATCGGTCAAAAAGCCCGCTTGCTGCCCTGTAAATGACCGCGCCGCAACGCCCAACTTGTGCAGCGCCATGCTGAGGAGCGCGGTGGACTGCTGCTCGCCCGTCGCCATCAGCACGTCCAACTCGCGGCGGCTCGGACGCGGCGAGACCTCTTTGGCGAGCGAGACGAGGCGGTCTGTGGTGTGGCCCATCGCCGAGACGGTTACGGCGACTTTGTGGCCTTCATTCACCGTCCTGGCGACCCTCGCCGCCACCTTGCCGATGCGCTCCACATCGCCGACGGATGTGCCGCCGTACTTTTGCACTACAATTTTAGTCACGTTGATGCCTAGCCTCCTTCATCCACTAGGAGAAGAGAATACCGGAGTTGGAGGGGAAGCTCAATGTTTTCTTTGAAATTTTTGCGCTGGTATACAACTCAGCCGACGTGCTGGATAGATTCACTCTTCGGTGTACTTTAGCTCTTGCACTTTACGACCGCGAAAACTGAGATTGTCTACGTTGTCCAGCCGAATTGAATACCTACACTCTCGAGAATTTATAGGCTCACAGTGTCAATCCTCAATACGAATAAGTCTTTCTCCCGCATTGACGGCTTCTATCTCCTGTTCGTTGTCTTGACGCCAACTTCCAATAATCGAATAGTCGGAGATAGCCGAGAAGCGGAGCCATGCAAAAGGTTCGCTCATCGGTGTTCTGAGGAGTAGGTTAAGCTCCTGACGGGGGCCAGTACGAACGCTTTCGATAAGATAGTCATGATAGTTCTTAGCTGCATCTTTCATCTACTGCGGACGACCTCTCGCAACTCCAAAGTCAACACCTGCACCGCCAACCCCGGCGCGGCGTAGGCGGCGAGTGCATTCTCACAGCGTTCTAGGGCGATTAAGGCGGCGGCGTAGGCGCTCGGCGAGAGGTCGCTCAAGCGGGCGCGGAGCAGTTCGGGGATGCTAAAGCGCGTCTCACCCGACCAGGCTTTCTCGAGGGCGTCGGCCTTTTCGAAGGACGCTTCTAAACCTTTCTCGAGCACCAGCACATAACTATTCACCAGCTCAACGGTATCGCTAAAGTCCTCAGGGTGCGCCGCTGCGCTGATCAAGTCGCCCGCGCGTCCGAGCCGCGCGGCGGGGTGCGCTACGGGCGATTCTAAAGAGGTCACGTCTACCGTGCCGAAGCGTATAGGCGTACTGCGAGAGGTGATGGTTGGTAAAACAGCCTGCGGACTCGGCGCAATCAGAATGATGACGGCGTAAGAGGGGGGTTCTTCTAGGAACTTCAAAAAGGCGTTGGCGGCTTGTGGGTTCAAGGTCTCCGCTCTGTCAATCACGCCGACGCGCCGCCGGAAGCGGGGGCGCGTTTCTAGCCAAGGCCCGAGCGGGCTTGGGTTACTGTTTGGCCTTGGGACAAGGTCGCCGATAACAATTTGCAGGTTGCGGCTCTTTTTACCCGTTTTGGTTGTAATATCAGGTCCAATTTCGCGGTAGTCAGGGTGGGTATCGTTTTGCAATAAGCGGCAGCTAGCGCAATGCCCGCACGGTTCGACCTCTTGACGCTCGCAGTTTAAGAGCGCAGCGTACCACTTCGCGACGCGCCGCCGCCCGACGCTGGGTGGGCCGACGAAGAGGAGCGTGTGCGTGTCCAAGCGGCGCAGCACCTCTTTGACCTCTTCGTGACCGATGAAGCTGAGTTGGTCTATTTCCCCTAACATCAGTGGCCTTGCTCGAGCCTCGTCCCCAGCCCCGCGTCATAGTTCGCCTGGCGCAGTTGCCGCTGCACCTTATGGATGTCAAAGTCCACCCGGAAATGCTCGAAGACCCGCGCTTCCTCGTCTAAAATGGCGTAGCTCGCTCTCGGCACGCCGTCGCGCGGCTGACCTACTGAGCCGGGGTTGAAGAGCACCTGAGCGTTCGGAGGTATCCGGTAAACGGAGCGTTCACCGCGAAAGGAAACGGTGCGCCACATCGCTTTGCCGCCCATTGTCACGCTCACGTAAGCGACGGGCACGTGCGTGTGGCCGAAGAGCAAGAGGTCGCGCTGCATTTTGGGTTGGTTTTTCTGCGCTTGCGGTAAGCCCGAGAGGTAAGCCCAGCGCTCGTTCAAGGAGCCGTGTGTGGCTTCCCAGGTCTCCGTCAAAGCGTGAGCTTGAAAACTGTTGATATACGCCACGCTCTCTTTCGAAAGCACCTGCGCGTGCTTGTTCACGACCTCCGCGACGATGCTGCGCGAGCGAAAGCCGCTGCCGCCGCGTTCGCCCACTTCGCTTAGGAGCATCGCGTCGTGGTTGCCGAGGATGTTGACCTTGGGGTTTAGGTCGCGCAGCAGCGCCACGCTCTCTTCAGGCTCGGCGTAGTATCCGACGATGTCGCCTAAAAAGATGACCTCATCCCAGCGGCGCGCTGAAGCGTGGCGCAGGGTCGCTTCGAAGGCAACGAGGTTGGCGTGGATATCGCTGAGGATGAGAGTGCGCATATGAGGTCATGCTATCACCCGAGGGTGGGGTTACAGCGACATGTAAAAAACGGCGCATGGTGGGTTCGTTTGGAATTTGGATTCAATATTTTAGTAGTCAGGTATCAGTACACTGTCAATTAAAAAATGAGTGATGTCATTCTGAGCCCTTTACAGGATAGACTCCACGAAGCGGAGTCGAAGAATCTCTGACCTTGCTGCCTCCTCTGATTGAGATTGAAAGACGAGACCCCTCGACTTCGCTCGGGGTGACAACAGTGTCGCAGGATTTAGTTGACGCTGTAATCAGTAGTCAGGATGAAAAGCCTTTTTACTGACTACTGATACCTGACTACACTTTTCTACCCGAACGCCGCACCTCTTCTTTGAAGCTCACCCGCGCGTACTCATATGGATTGGCACTTCCGCAATATACTGAGATGAAGTGTCGCCGATATTATCTCTAAATGTGCGTGTTAGTCGAAAGTTTTCTCGAGGGAGCGCGTTAGCGACCAGATAATACCTGCCGTCTGATGTGAAATTCTTCAAAGCATCATGTAGAGGTCACGGTACATTGAAAACATGATGCGTTTTTACTTACTCGTCCCCTGCTTGCTCCTCGCACTGAGCGCGTGTTCCCCGTCAACGGACGTGGGCCGCGCCGAAATTGCGCAGCTTGCGGGCGAGCCCTCGTTTTACCCGCAAGAGACGGGCGCGACCTGGACTTATTTGCCTGCGGGCGCTCAGCTCGACGCGCTGCCCGTCTTTCAACAGGTCGAAGGTCCGACCCTCATCGGCGGCGAACGCTGGATTTCTTGGCGTTTAGCGGGACGCGGCTTAGATGTGCGCACCTTTAAGCAGTACCGACCGGACGGGGTCTTTGTGCTGCGCGAAACGCGACCTGGCACCCAACTCACCTTCGACCCACCACTGCGAGAGTTACCTGCGCAGGGTGAGTTGCGCGTCGGCTCGAGCTGGGGCGGCGAATCGACCGCCAGCATCTATTACCCCGACGCACCCCCCCAAAGTCAGCGCGAAACCCTGCGCTTTACCTATACCTATTCGGTGGTGGATAGGCGGCAGGTCAGGGTGGAGGCGGGCACATTCAACGTGTTTGTCATCAACTTGGAAAGTCAACTTACCGCCGCTGACGCGGGGAGTGGGAACAGTGCGAGAAGGGGTGAAATCGTGCGCCAAGAAACCTGGTTTGCGCCCTATGTAGGTGAGGTTCGTACCGAGCTGGGTTTTGTGTTGACGGACGCCAACTTTCAGCTCGCGCAGGCGCAGTAGCAGGTATACCCGCTTCGCAGGGCACAGGTCATAAACGCTCTCACTGTAGAAAACACGCCTTGACACACATATCTAAGCGATACCTGCGGTACTCCATCTCAATTATGTTTGGGAACTACTCGTTACCGCTGACGGATTTGTGCGACTCGAACACCCAACGCAAGAATCTCAAGAGGTTGGCGGTTTCCAACTAACGAGAAAGAGGTAGCTAACCCCTGAAATTACGAGAGTTTATAACCCTTAACCTCTCCGAGTTGGGCCCCGGTTTAATAGACGCTTTAACCGGAGGTCTCCACACATAGCTGGGGCCAACCTCTTTGGTAAGCTAAGTTATGTTTGATACCGCAGCTCGCTCTTTTTTGACTCCTTTTTGGCGTCTTCTTGCTCATCCCCATACCCGGAGACCCCGTGTCCGTTCTTGAGCGGGTCAACAGCACGGATGACGTCACGGCGCTCTCGCGCGAAGAACTGCATCAACTCGCGGACGAACTGCGCAGCGAGATCGTGCGGGTGTGCGCGTTGGGTGGGGGGCATTTGGCCTCGAGCTTGGGCGCAGTCGAGCTGACCGTTGCGCTCCACCACCTCTACAACACCGCTCAGGACCGCATCGTGTGGGACGTGGGCCACCAGACCTACGGGCACAAGATCATCACCGGACGCAAAGACCGCATCGACACGATTCGCAAGCCGGGGGGCTTGGCGGGTTTTACGACCTCTTCGGAATCCCCCCACGACGCCCTGACGGTGGGCCACGCCAGCACGAGTTTAGCGGCGGCTTTCGGCATGGCGCTCGCGAGAGACGCTAGACAAGCGCCCTACAGCGTCCTCGCCGTCATCGGCGACGGCGCACTCACGGGCGGCGAAGCGCTGGCAGCCCTCAACCAAATCGGCCACGTCAAGCCCAAAATGACCATTATCCTCAACGACAACGAAATGTCGATTAGCGAAAACGTCGGGGCGCTCAACACCTTTATGCGCACACTGCAGGTGCAAGAGTGGTTTCAAAACGCTGAGGAGACGGGTAAGCGTGCGCTCTCGGGCGTCTGGCAACCTTTGGCCGAATTCGGCAGCCGCGCCAAGAAAGCAGCGCGGCGCTTTTTCGACCCGGTCAGTGCCAACCCCTTTCACGCGATGGGGCTGCGCTACGTCGGCCCTATTGACGGTCACGACGTCGACCAGCTTCTCTACTACTTAGCGCACGTCGAGAACTTGCCCGGCCCCACCATGCTCCACATCGTCACCAAGAAGGGCAAGGGCTATAAAATCGCCGAGTCCGACCCGATGTACTGGCACGGCCCGCCCAAGTTCGACGCCTTTAACCCAGTCAGAGCGGACAAAGCCTACGGCTGGAGCAACGCTTTTGGCGACGCCGCTACCGAACTTGCTGACGCCGATGACCGCGTCTGGGTCCTGACGCCCGCCATGCGCATCGGCAGCGGCTTAGACGATTACAGCCAGAAGCACCCGGAGCGCTACCTGGACGTGGGCATCGCCGAAGATGTCTGCGTGACGACGGCGGCGGGTTTGGCGTTGCGCGGCGAGAAGCCCATCGTGTCGATTTACAGCACCTTTTTGCAGCGCGGCTATGACCAGGTCATTCACGACGTATGCTTGGAGAATCTGGACGTGATCTTCGCCATCGACCGCGCCGGGCTGGTCGGCAGCGACGGCATGACGCACCAGGGTGTCTACGACATCGCTTACTTGCGGGCGCTCCCGAACATGTCCGTGGCGATGCCTAAAGACGCAGTGGAGATGCGCTCCATGCTCAAAGCCGCGCTAACGCTCGGCGGCCCCAAAGCGATTCGCTGGCCGCGCGGCAAGACCCCTGCTGCGCCAGACGAAGCCGTACAAGATTGGCCCGACATCGCCTGGGGCAGTTGGGAGAAGCTAAAAGAGGGCAAACGCGCCTACATCTTAGCGCTCGGCCCGACCCTAGGGTACGCGCTCCAAGCTGCGGAAGACCTGAGCGATGTGGGCGTCATCAACGCGCGTTTTGTCAAGCCGTTCGACGAGGCGATGCTGAGAGAGATAGCTAGAAGCGCGAACGTGCTCATCACCGCAGAAGACCACGTGCGTACAGGCGGTTTGGGTTCGGCTGTCGCTGAATTTCTCAAAGATGAAGGCTTAGAGACGCAACTGGTGCGCTTAGGCATCCCTGACGAGCACGTGCCGCACGGCGACCCGAAAGCGCAACATGAGAAGTACGGCTACGGTCCTAAGGGGATTCGCCAGGCGCTGGCGTCGCTCGAGCTCGAGCCCGCGCTAGAAGCCTCGGACTGAGCGTTAAGCGCGTTGCCGCGCTCGTCACGGCAAGACAGTTCACTCTCTTCATGGTAGCTCTTTACCCTTGGTAGACATGGCGAAGGAAGGCGCACTGGGTTAAGCTGCGAACAAACCGCTGAACAGCCCGTGGAAGGTGCATCTTCATGAACATCACTTGTCAACTTCTTTCCCATTCGAACGGTCCTCACGTGCAACAAGCCTACGCGGGCTTTCTCATGCTCCGGCGGCGCGGACTCATCGACCTAGAGCAGCGCTTTTCGGGGGAGCAGATCATCTATCCGTCCAGGGTGAGATACCTCCGCGACGCGAGGCGGGCGCACCTGAGCGTCCTCGTCAACGGTCTGAGACTTCACTACGACGCGCACGACAGTTGGGAAATAGACGAGCCTTTTTTAGAGGCGGCGGACCTCTACTTCAAGCGGAGCTTTTCGCCCGTCCACCTGCGGCAGCTCGCGGCGCGTGACAAGGTCTATCCGCTGGGGCTTTATTATAACGTCTATCCCGACGGGCTGGATTGGCGCGGTTTACGGCGCAGCTTTGCGTTTTTAGACCGAACAAATTGGCGACAGCTTGCGCGTCCACTAGACCCTCTTAACCAGCTTGGTTTTACGCCGAGAGTCTCTATCATGGAAGCACTGCCGCACCACGCCCTCAGCGACGAGCCGCCCAAGGTGCTCTTTATGGCGAGAACGTGGGACCCCTACGATGTGCCCGACAGATCGCCCGCAAAGGTCGCGGAGTTTCACGAGGTCAACGAAACTAGGGCCGCGTGCATCAGAGCGCTCAAAGAAGCATTTGGCGAGCGCTTTTATGGCGGCTTCGCGCACAAGCCTTACGCCCAAAAGCACTACCCGGACGCGCTCATGCCGGACCCCAGCGTCGCGACCAAAGGAAACTACCTCAAGCTGCTCCAAGGCTACCCAGTGTGCATCGCTACAACAGGCTTACTCGGCTCCATCGGCGGCAAGCTCGGCGAATACGTCGCCTCTTCCAAAGCTATCGTCACCGAGAAGCTCAATTACGGCGTGCTAGGAGGTTTTTCCGAAGGGCAAAACTATCTGTCCTTCGAGACGCCTGAGCAATGCGTGGCGCAGGTACAGCGCCTCTTTGAGGACGACGCCTTGAGGCGTGAGATAATGGCGAATAACGCACGCTACTATCAGGGCTACTTGAGGCCCGACGCGCTCATCTTGAACACGCTCTTAACGGCGCTGAGTGGGCAGACTTATGATTGGAGCGCGGAGGAAGAGGTCTCGGCTGTACTTAGCTAAGCTGCACATATGGCTTGCTCTTCTCAAGGCTGCTAGTAGGGCTCGAGCTGAATAGCGACATCCCTAGCCGGAGACGGCGTAGAGACAAACGCCCCCGCCTCAGGTTCTCCGTCGCCGTCAACGTCTTGCTCGGCCATGACCGCGTACGCTTCCCCCGCTGGCACCTCGAGGATGTAAGGTGCACTCGGCCCTGACTGAGTGATCCTTATGGTTGCGTCATCTCCATAGCCACAAGCGATAGCGTCCCCTCCGACCAGCGGACAGGCTCTTACCGAGGTGTCGGCGACATCGCCCCCTGCTGGCGCGATAACCTCACCTGAGATCGTCGGCGGCGCACATAAAGTTGTCAATTCTTGGCTGCACGGCGGCGCTGGTTCTGCTTCCAAGGTACAAGCTGCGAGCAGCAAGGCCAAAAAGAGAGGGAGTCGGACGAGATACTGGTACACGGAAGCCTCCTGTAACGCTCATGAGCATAGCAGACTGCTTAGCGGCTCGAGGCGTAGCGAAAGAGATATGAAAAAGAGAAGAGGATTGACCTCTTCTCTCAGAATCGCTTGAAAAGGGGTTACTCGAGCAAGCTCCCGAGTCCCTTGATGCTCAAAGTATCCGAATTTAGCGTATCGACGCTAGAAGCGCTGGCACTCGCAAAGTTGGCGGCGGGCTCGAGCTGAAAGTTGATGCCGTTAGCTGGAGCGGGAACGGACAGTAGGTTTTGACTGCTCTCAAAAGCACCTGCGAATTCCTCAGTCCCGTCTCCATTGATGTCTTGAACCGCGAGGATAAGGTAGGACCCGGTGGGCACATCGAGGCTGTAAGCGACACTCGCACCTGCTTGAGTAATCGGTGTAACACCCACGGCGCTGCTACAGTCCGCAGAGCCGCCGACCACCGGACAAGCGGCTATAACTGTGTTGGCAACGTCGCCCGCCGCTCCTGCGCTCAGTGTGCCACTGATGCCGGTTCCTTCGCCACCACCCGTAGGTGGCGTAGGGGAACCGCTGCCGAACACCTGCATCGTGACATTGATGCTGCTCGCTGGCGCTGTAATCGCTTCAGCGGCTTCGGCGCTAGGGTAGGCACCAAAATAGTCACCGTCGTCACGCGCTCCAGAGCTGTTCACGTCCTTGAAGGCGAAAACGACATAGGGCTGTCCTGCGGCGACGTCGAGGTTGTACGGTGCGCTAGGACCCGGTTGAGCAATAACTACGCTTATAACGTTTGTGCAGTCGGGAGCGTCGCCGACAATAGGACAAGCGCCTATCTCCGTACCGCTAATGTCACCCCCTGCGGGCGCGATGACATTGCCTGAAATGGAATTGCCGCCTACGGGTGGCGGTGGAACAGGTGTAGGGTCTATGGGTTCCACAATAGGCTCCGGCGTCGGCACCGGCTCCGGGCTATCCGAGCTACAGGCTGCCAGCAGCAGCAAAAGCGTGAGGAACGAGAAGAGTACATAAAAACGACGGTTCATGAAAGCCTCCTTAGCCTGAGATGTCGGCTACATGAGTGTACCAAAAAAATGTCATGAGTGTGACATTTTTTACAGGCGCGGTTTTCATTAAGTTACGACGAATGTGCGGCAACGAGTCGTGATTGAGGTGAAGTTGACCTCTCTTGGTGCGCCTGCAAACCTGGTATGGTGCCCCTAAGCGCTATGAAAAATCCCCTCACCTTTTTTTCCTCCTCTGAGTCGGCTGCGCCACCCCCGCAAGACGGTAAGCTCGGCACCTTCGGCGGCGTCTTTACCCCTTCCATCCTGACCATCCTGGGCGTCATCATGTACCTGCGCTTCGGCTGGGTGGTCGGCAACGCGGGACTCATCGGCACGCTCGCCATCGTCACGCTGGCGACCTCCATCACCTTTTTGACGACGCTCTCCATCTCGGCGATTGCCACTGACCAGCACGTACGGATCGGCGGCGCGTATTACATGATCAGCCGCTCGCTGGGTATCGAGACGGGCGGCGCGGTGGGCATCCCGCTCTACTTCGCCCAAGCCTTATCAGTTGCGCTCTATACAATCGGCTTTGCGGAGAGTTTGGCGGGCGTCTTTCCGGTTGATCAGCGCCTGGTGGGGCTCATCACCACGCTGGCGGTAGCGGCTTTAGCGCTCATCTCGGCGCAGATTGTGATTCGCTCGCAGTACATCATTATGACGGCCATCGCGGTGTCCTTGATTTCGCTCATCTTTGGCGGACCGGTGGAGCAGTCCAACATCGAGCTGTTCGGCGCGGCGGACCGGGTCTCGGAGCCTTTCTGGACGGTCTTTGCGGTATTCTTTCCGGCGGTCACGGGCATCATGGCGGGGGTGAACCTCTCGGGTGACTTGCGCAATCCGACCAAATCTATCCCCTTGGGCACCTTCGCGGCGGTTGGGGTGGGCTACGTCATCTACATGCTGCTGCCTATTTTGCTGGCGACCAGAGCGGACGCGGTGACGCTCATCGAAAACCCCTTGATCATGCGTGATATGGCCTTCTGGGGCGATGCAATTCTCTTAGGTGTGTGGGGAGCGACGCTCTCGAGCGCCTTAGGCAGCATCTTGGGCGCACCTAGAGTCTTGCAAGCCCTAGCAAGGGACGGCGTGCTGCCGCCCATCCTACGCTGGCTCGGGCGCGGCAGCGGCGCGTCGGACCAGCCGCGCGTCGGTACGTTCGTGACCTTAGGGGTGGCGCTTACAGCGGTGTATTTCGGCAACCTCAACCTAATTGCGCCGATTTTATCCATGTTCTTCCTGACGACCTACGCGGTGCTCAACGTCGCGGCGGCGCTGGAGCAACTCCTGTCGAGCCCGTCGTTCCGCCCTGAATTCCGTGTGCACTGGGGTTGGTCGGTGTTGGGCGCGGTAGGCTGCATCGCGGTGATGCTCCTTATCAACGCGCTCGCCACGGTGATTGCGGCGGTGGTCGTGATGGTTATCTTTGTGTGGCTCGAGCGTCGCCAACTGCGCACCGCCTGGGGCGACGTGCGCCAAGGGCTGTGGATGGAGGTCACGAGGGCGGGTCTCTTGCGCCTTCGCAATGCGCCCGACCCCAAAAACTGGCGACCTCACCTCTTGGTGCTCTCCGGTGCGCCGACTAAGCGCTGGTACCTCGTGGACCTAGCGATGTCGCTCTCTCACAACCGCGCGTTGGTCACGATTGCGAGCGTGCTCACCGACCGCTCGGTCTCACCGCAGCGCGAGGACTCGCTCGAGCGTACCGTCCGCGACTACTTAGAGGAGCGCGGTGTCCAAGCCTTGTTGCGCGTGGTGCGTGCGCCCGACTCCTTTGCCGGGGCGGAGCGGCTCGTCGAATCGTACGGCTTGGGCGCACTCGTTCCCAACACCGTCCTCTTGGGTGACAGTGAATCCACTGAGCGCAGGGAGCGCTACTGCGAGATGCTCGCCAACTTTCACCAGGCGGAGCGCAACCTGATGATCGTCCACAACAACCCCGAGCGGGGCTACGGCCACCGCAAACGCATCGACGTGTGGTGGGGCGGGCTTAAAGGCAACGGCGGCTTAATGATTACGCTAGCGTATCTCTTAAAGACTAGCCCGAGCTGGCGCGGCGCAGAGATTCGCATCAAGATGGTCGTCGCTTCAGAAAAGGGCGCAGAGGGCGCAAAGCGCAACCTCGACTCGGTCGTAGACAGCGTCAGGACGGGTGCACAGACCGATGTGACCGTCGCAGGCGGACGCCCCTTCAACACCATCTTGCGCGAATCCTCCCATGACGCCGACCTCGTCTTTTTAGGGATGAAAGCGCCCGAAGGGGAAGGGTACGTTGATTACTACGAAACGCTACAAGAACGCGCCGAGGGATTGCCGACCACCGTGTTCGTTTTAGCCGCCGAGAACTTGGAATTTGAAGAAATTCTGACGCCGACTTAGGGTGGAACACGTTGATGGACCTCGCTGAAAGAGTTGCGAAGGAGGCAAATGTAGTAGGGGCGGGTTTGAAACGCCCCTACGCCGCCCACTCCACGCTACCGATAGTGACGCGAAAGGTGGTGAGGCAATATAACTCGCATACGTCCCTTTCACGCTAACGACAGCAAGCCTCCAAGGTCATCACGCGCTGTTTGCAAGAGGTCAACAGCCGCGACTATGCGCCGAGTCAAATCGAGAGGTTGTGCGCTGAATTTACATCTGAAAAGGTGCGTGAGCGTTTTGGCAAGAGGTTGAGCTTCGTCGCTGTGCAAAAGGATGAGGTTGTGGGTACGGCGACGTTGCAGAAGGACGAGCTGGGCAGTGTATTTGTTCGTCCAGACTTGCAGGGTCAAGGGGTTGGCAAACAGTTAGTCGCACATGTCGAAGAGGTCGCAAAGGAGAGAGGTGTTGAGAGGCTTGGGGCGTACTCGAGCCTCATCGCTCTCCCTTTCTACCTCCATTTGGGCTATGAACGTTTAGGAGAAAAGCGAGAGCCAGACGGTGAGGTCACAGTTGAAATTCAGAAACGACTGCAAAGCAACATCTCTAAGGGCTAACTCTTCTAAACTAGGAGCGTGAACGTTCAGATATTCGGCACCAAAAAGTCGCAAGACACCAAGAAGGCGCTCCGCTTCTTTAAGGAGCGCGGCATCAAACCGCAATTTATGGACCTCAAAGAGCGCGACATCGCGCCGGGTGAGCTGAAGCGCTTTGTGCAGAAAGAGGGGCTTAATGCGCTCATTGATACCAACGGCAAAGCGTATGAGAAGTCGGGCCTTGAATACATGCGCGTCGGTGACGAGGCGATGATAGAAAGACTCACCCAAGACCCAGCGCTGATGGTGCAACCCCTGGTGCGCAGTGGCAATACGCTCACGGTGGGCTGGGACGAGGCGGTGTGGCGTGAGGCGTACGAGGCGCAGAAAGCACCTCAGAAGAAGACGCAGACCTAGTGCGCGTCCTCTTTGTCGGCGATGTTTTTGGCAATCCGGGGTTGGCGGTGTTGGAAAAGTTTTTAGAGCGCTTCCGTGAAAGCTACGACCTCATCATCGCCAACGGGGAGAACGCGGCGGGCGGCTTCGGGCTTACGCGCAAAAACTTCGAGCGAATCACGGACGCGGGCGTGGACGTGGTGACGCTCGGCAACCACACCTGGGATAAAGAAGAGGTCATGACGCTCCTGGAGGAGACGCCGCGCCTGATTCGGCCCATGAACTACACGGCGGGCGCACCGGGCTTGGGCTATACCACCGTCGAGGCGCGGACGGGCGAGCGCGTCACCGTGGCGCAGGCGATGGGGCGCATCTTTATGCCGCCGACGGACAATCCTTTCGCCGCTCTGGACGCCCTCGCCGACGAGGTAAGCGAAACGCTCATCGTGGACATCCACGCTGAGGCGACCTCTGAGAAGCGGGCGCTAGGACACCTCTTGGCAGGGCGGGCGGCGGCGGTCTTAGGGACGCACACGCACGTGCAAACTGCCGACGAGATGATTAAAAAGGGCACGGCGTATATCACCGATGTCGGCATGACGGGCGTGTTCGACTCAGCGATAGGCTTGCGCTTCGATGAGGTCGTCTACCGCTTCAGCACGGGCTTACCCAAGCGCTACAAGCCTGCCGATAAACCGGGAACGCTCTGCGCAGTAGCATTGGAGCTTGAAGGGGGTAAAGCTGTGAGTATCGAGCGCCTTCAGTGGACAGTGGACGCCTAGCCCCAATTTGTTCCAATATTCGCTTTGCAGATTTTGTTTTATGGGGTGTTCGTGTCATACTTAACGTTGCGCTACTCGAGCGTTCACAAGTCGCACGTTTATTCCTCTTCACCTCTTGAACGTTTCCCCAATTTGCGCAAAATGCTCTAAACCATTCACCGTTCTCAACTTATAAGGAGTGACGTATGAGCGATGTCGCTGAACTGAAACGTAAGGACGCAGATGTCAATATAGATGTCGGTGAGGACACAGCGTCCGTGTACGAACGCGCGTTCGACCAACTGCGCTCGGATGTGGATTTCTTAGGGCGTTCGCTCGGCGAGGTGCTGCGCGAACTAGAAGGTGAGCCGCTCTATAATCTTGTTGAAGAGGTGCGCACGCTCACCAAAGAGCTGAGATCGAATCCAGAGGCTGAGCATCTGCGAGAACAACTCAGAGCGCGGCTCGCTGAGCTGAGTCTGGATGAAGCCGAGAAGCTCTTGCGGGCTTTTACCATCTACTTTCAACTCATCAACCTAGCCGAAGAGATTCACCGCGTCCGCATCAACCGTTTGCGTGAGGGCGAGGCGACGGACGACGCGCCCCGCAAGGAGTCCGTGGCGGCGGCGGTTAAATCACTCAAGGATCAAGGCTGGTCACACAGCGAAGCGCGGCGCTTTATCGAAGCGCTCGACATTCAACCCACGATTACGGCGCACCCCACTGAGGTCAAGCGCTACACCGTGCGGCTCAAGTTAGAGCGCGTCACCTCAGCGCTACGCCAACTCAGCGAGCGCGACCTCTCCCCGCAAGCTCGCAGCATCCGGGAGAGGGAGATTATCGCTGAAATTGCGACCTTGTGGGGGACGCGCGAACTCTTTACACAAAAGCCGACCGTCACCGATGAGGTCAAGTCGGCGCTCTACTACTTTCGGCGTTCTTTATTGGAGAGTGTGCCCCGGTTGATGCTCGAGATGGAAAACGCCTTGGAGACGTACTACGAAGTAGAGGACGCGGCCCCCCTACCCCCCGTCATCAAGTTCCGCTCTTGGATAGGCGGCGACCGCGACGGCAACCCGTTCGTGACACCCGAGGTGATGAGAGAGGCGTACGCGCTTCAGTCCGAGGTCGCCTTAACGCGCTACTTAGATGACGTGGACGGGCTTATCCAGCGGCTTTCGCAGTGGGGCGACAGGGTAGAGCTTACCGACGACTTTAAGGAGGAGCAGAAGCGGTTGGAGAAGATTCGTCCCAAACTCACCCGCTTCGAAGGGGAACCTTACCGCCTCAAACTCTCGGAAACGCACCGCAAGCTCTCAGCTGCTTTGAAGGACAAGCCGGAGGCGGGACAGGAGTACTTGGGTGACTTGACCTTGGTTGAAAACACGCTCCGCGCGGACAAGGGCGAGCGGGCGGCGGAGGCGTTCGTGCGCCCGGCGCGTTACCGCGCGGCGGTCTTCGGCGCTCACCTTAGCAGCACTGGACCTGCGTGAGCACTCCGAGTTGCACGAGGCGGCGGTGGCTGACCTCTTGAAGCACGCGGGCATCTGCGACGACTACGCCGAACTGGAAGAGGAGGAGAAAGTTGACCTCTTAGGGCGTGAACTCGCCTCACCCCGACCCTTCGCCGCGCCTGGGTCTGACCTCGAGGATGAAACCGTGCGGGCGCTGACCTTTTTAGCGACCTATAAGGAAATGCAGCGCAAGTACGGAGATGAGGTCTCGAGCAGCTACATCATCTCGATGACAGCGGGCGTCTCGGACATCTTGGAGCCGCTCATCTTGGCAAAACAAGCGGGCGTGAGCGAAATAGACATCACGCCGCTCTTTGAAACCGTCACGGATTTGGAGAACGCGCCGGGTATCTTAGAGCAACTTTTCAGCCTAGAGGTCTACCGCAAGCACCTAGAGCGCCGAGGCGTGCAAGAGGTGATGATCGGCTACTCCGACTCGAACAAGGACGCGGGCTTTTTAGCGGCAAACTGGGCGCTCTACGAGGCGCAAGAGCGCGTCGCGGAGACCTGCCGAAAGGCAAACGTGCCCTTGCGCCTCTTCCACGGACGTGGCACGTCTATCGGGCGGGGCGGTGGCCCAGCAGGACGCGCGATTCTGGCGCAGCCGCCAGGGCTCCTTGGGCGGACGGATGCGCATGACCGAGCAGGGCGAAGCGCTCTCGGACCGCTACGCCAACCCCGACTTAGCCCACCGCCACTTGGAGCAGGTCGCGCACGCCTTTATCCTCTCGTCGGCGCGGGACGCTCGCCCTGAAACGCTGCCGGAAGTGAGCACGCACCATAGAGACGCCCTGAGCCGCGCCGCAGGAGCCGCCAAAGCGCACTACCGCGCGTTTTTAGAAGCGCCGGGCTTTTTGGACTTCTACCACCAAGTCACGCCGATAGAGGAAATCAGCCGCTTAGAGGTGGGCTCACGTCCCGCCAGGCGCAAAGGCGAGCGCTCCTTAGAGAGCCTCCGCGCAATTCCCTGGGTCTTCTCCTGGACGCAGTGCCGCGCCAACTTGCCAGGCTGGTACGGCTTGGGCACGGGTTTAGCCGAGTTGGATAACGACTCGCTGAGCGAGATGTACGAGGCGTGGCCCTTTTTCAAAACCGTCATCGACTTCGCGCAGATGAGCCTCGCCAAAGCGGATATGGGTATTTTTGAATCCTACTTGGTGCTCATCTCAGACGACCTGAAAGAGCGCTTTTGGCCCATGATTCGAGAGGAGTACGAGCGCTCCGTAGACGCGGTGAGCCGCGCAACGGGCGCGTCGCTCTTGGAGCACGACCCGACCCTGCGGCGCGGCATCGAACTACGCAACCCGTATGTTGACCCAATTTCGTACTTGCAGGTCGAACTCTTAAAGCGGCTGCGCGTTTTAGATGAAGACGCGCCCGAAAGAGGTCCGCTGGACTACTCCGTGCGCGTCAGTCTTTTGGGTGTTTCAGCGGGGATGCGTAATACGGGGTGAGGTCTATTGTTACTCTGTTTACGAAGTTGGGTGTAGCCCGGTTGTCGAAGGGTCTCGTTTAGCTATGCCAAAACTACGTAATTAGCTACGCTAAAACTACGTAACTTCCATTCTCTGTCAGAGGAGAAGGCGAATGCAGAGATTCTTCGACTCCGTCGCCGTAGGTCCCCGAAAGGGGGCTGCGCTCCACAGGTGAAGGCTGAAAGCCTTTGAGCTTTGCTCTAACCTGATTCAGAATGACAAAGCAGCGGTGTGTCACCCTGAGCTTGTCGAAGGGTCTCGTTTGGCAATAGCCAAAACTTCGTAACTTGCACTCCCTCGCAGTAGAAGAGGCGAACGCAGAGATTTTTCGCGTTCGCTCAGAATGACATGGCTTTCTTACTTAACGCTATGCTCAATAAACTCGAGAGGTCGAAATGCACAGTCTACCAATACGTGCTAATCGTCGCGATAGCGTCTCTGCCCATAGCGGTGTTTTCCTCGAGCACTTCACCATCTTGGACAAGCTGCACAGTTAAGGAGCCCGAGGCGCAGTTGTTTCTGGCATAGAGGTAAAGAAACTGTCCGGGCTTGGGGATGAAGCCGTACGCCCAGCCATCCTTACGACCTCTCTCCTGCACCACGCGCTGGGCCTTGTCCGTGTAGGTGAGGTCTAAGCCTTCGCTGCAATCGGTGGCGATTTTGTAGCGCGTGGTGTTGGCGCTGACGTGCTCGAGGTGCACTGGCGCAACCTCTCGGTTTGCATTCCGACGTTGCAACGCGGCGACCTCTTCGCCGTTTAAGCGCTCCAACCAGACGCTCAAGGAGGTGTCCCTAGTCAGCTCAAGCGTGTTCGAATAGGGGTGATAGAGCGGGTAGTTCGGCACGCCCGCTTCGGCGCGGAGCGTGTAGAGCACAGGCTCATCTTCGGTCAAAGAGAGTTCGATAGGCGTTACACCGACGCGCTCGCTATTGATGTAGAGCGCTGCGCCAGGGGGGTCGCTCTGAAAGGTGACTTTGAAGGGCTTGGGTGCTGGAGGCGTTGTAGCGACGGGTTTAGGTTGATTGGATGCAACTGGCGTTGGTGCGGTTTGAGGCGGAACCGATGTGATGGGGGGTGGGCTCGAGAATCCCACCTCTCTAACTTCAACCTCTCGGCTCGACAAGGTGGCGATAGAAAGGTCTCTCTCCACCTCCATCCCTACTTCTGACGATTTCGGTAGTTGTACCCCTAATCCCTTAGCCCCACTTTCATCTTTAGCGGGTTCTTCTATGGAGTTCGGCGCGGATTCTGAAGTGGGCTTAGGTTGAAAGAAACTCTTTACGGCGGCGCTGTTATAAGCTGCGCCGAGCCCCACAAGGACGAGGGTGAGCACGACAAATTTGGTGACGCGCCGCGACTTTCTCGACCTGTAAGGTGCACGCTCGCGGTAGGTTTCGAAAACGGACCAGAGACCGTAAGCGGCGAGGTAGACGAGGAGGATGATGAGCCACTCGAGTAGTGTCATTACCCAAGCCTAACGCGCAGAAACGTGAAATGACCCACGTTCGTCACGAAGAGGTCTTTACATTATAGGAACCTAAAGCGCAGATGAAAGGTTTTGCTAAGTTACCAAAGAGGTACGCTCTTAACGTCACACACGATATTTAGTGCGAAGACTCAACAAGCAGCGGCGTGCAGAGTGTAAGCTGAGCAAGGGCAATTTTGAATATTAGGAGCACCGATGAGCGCAATTTCAGCGACGAACCTGACCAAACGCTACGGACGCAAGGCGGCTGTAGACAGCATGAGTTTCGACATTAAAGAAGGCGAGATTGTCGGCTTTTTGGGGCCGAACGGCGCGGGCAAGACGACGACGTTGCGGATGCTCGCGGGGCTGATTCGCCCGACGAGCGGCAGTTCGAAAATTTTGAACCAACGCGCCCCAGGACCGAGCCTCATGGATGTCGGCACGATGATCGAGGAGCCGAGCTTCTACCCGTACTTGACGGGCAGAGCCAACCTCAGACACGCCGCGCTTCTGCACGGCGGCGTACCGGACAGTCGCATCGACGAGGTCTTGAAGTTCGTGCGTATGGAGAACGCAGCGGACAAAAAGCTCTCCGCGTACTCACAAGGGATGCGGCAGCGTTTGGGCCTTGCCAGAGCGCTCTTATGGAAACCCAAAGTCATGCTTTTGGACGAGCCGACCAACGGTCTCGACCCGGTGGGCATTGCAGAAATCCGTGAGAATCTGCGCTCTACGGCGCAAGAGGGAGTGACGATTCTCATCTCGAGCCACATCCTAGCCGAAATCGAAAAGCTCGTGGAGCGCGTGTTGGTGGTGGAGCGAGGTAAGCTCTTGTTCGACGGACCCTTGCAGCGTCTCACTAAGAGGTTGGACGAGCCGCAGGTGAGCTACGAACTTACCGCGACGGATAAAGAGGTCTTGAAGTCAGCGTTAAAAAAGTTCAATTATCCGGTGCAAGACCTCGAGGGGGAGAAGTTAGAAACCATCGTCCCCCTAGAAGACGCCCCCAAACTCCTCTCGCGTTTAGCCGCCGAAGGGGTGGACGTGTTAGAGGCGCGGCGCGAGGTAGACAGTTTGGAAGACGCTTATCTCAGACTGCTCAAAGAGGACGGGAGACCGCAGTGAACGGCCTAACCAACGTTATCCGCGCCGAAGTGTTCAAAGCGGTGCGCAAGCGCCGCACTTACCTCATGGCGGGGCTGATGTGGCTCGTGGTGCCCGTCTTACTTCTCTTAATCGGTTGGATTTTGCAGTCTAGGGTCGCGGGCTCGTTCGCGGACGAAGCGGTGAGCGTCCAAGAAATCGTGCAGCTCGTCGCCTCACCCGTGGCGATTACGCGCAACAACCTCTTGCTGCTAGGGCTTCTCTCGCCGAGCTTGCTCATCATCGTCATTGCCCTGTTAGCCGCGCTTTTCATCGGGGAGGAGCGCTCGCAAAACATGTGGAAAACGGTCCTGACCGCGCAGCCGGACCGCTTGACCGTGCTCACAGGCAAGCTCGTCGCGGCGATGATCGTCTTTGGCGTGCTCTTGCTGGGTAGCTACCTCAGCGGGCTATTATTCGGCAGCGTCGGGATGCTCTTTTTGCCGACCTCGTTCGGCTCGGATTGGCTGGGGCTCGCAGGGCTCTACGGCTTACAGTGGGTCTTTGGGCTCACGGCGATGCTCTTCGCCTTTCTGATGATCTGGCTCTTGCGCAACCTTCCGCTCGGCATCGTCAGTATCTTTTTCCTGCCCGCGCTTATCGAGGGCGCGTACAGCTTTTACAGCGTCGTGGTCGGTTTTGACCGGATCAACCGCTTCAACGCGGCGTTAGAGGCGTTGCAGATTCAGAATACGATCCGGGATTTGCCGCGCTACTTCTTCACGACGAACCTCTACGCGCCCTCCTTAACGCCCCTGGGTCAATTCGCCGAGGTCTTCGGGCAAGAGGCGCTGGGCGGTATCGGCGGGCCGCTAGGCAACTTTTTGAGCGTTGACCTCACGCGCTCGGCGGTTGTGATGGCGGTTTATGGGCTCATCTTTGGAGCGATTTTGGTATGGAGTTTTACGCGGCAGGACGTGGCGTAGGGAGCAATGAGCAACGAGCAATGAGTGGAAGACAAAAACTCATTGCTCACCGTTCGTCTCCGAAAGGGGATTGCTTTTGACTCACCGTTCGTTCCCTACGGGAGACTGCGTAACCAGCTTGACTGGATTGCTGTTATATTTATATTCGCCTATGTCTCAGCAGACTGCACCTTCGGCTTCACCTTTTGAACAGTCCTCGAGTTGGACCGATACCCTCCTTCTCTACGCCGCCGTGGTCGCCGCCTTTATCGCCATGTACACGCCGCAAGCGGTGTTGCCCGTGATGGCTCGCGACCTCTCGGTCAGCCCCAGCGCCGTAAGTTTGAGCGTGAGCTTGCTGATCTTTGGCATTGCGGGCGCGTCGCTCGTTATGGGGCCGCTCTCGGACCGCATCGGGCGCAAGCCGATGTTGGTGGGCTGCACGCTCCTCCTGAGCGTCCCCTCCATCCTCTGCGCCTTCGCGCCGAACCTCACGACGCTCCTCATCTGGCGCTTTTTGCAAGGCTGCCTCGTCCCCGGCATCACGGCGGTGACGGTCACGTATCTCACCGAGGAGTTTGAGCGTGGGCGCTCGTCGGCGCTGATCGGCGGTTACATCGGTGCGACGGTCTTTGGCGGGCTCATCAGCCGCGTGCTGAGCGGCTTCGTGACCGACCTTTTCGGGTGGCGTTGGGCGTTCGCCCTAAGCGCAGGGGTGGCGCTGCTCGTCGGCTTGTTACTGCTGCGGCTCCAGCCCTCCACGCACTTTCACGCCGCGCCCAAATTCACGCAAGCCTTTAAGGGGCTCCTGTCCCACCTCTCGAACCGCCGCATCGTCGGCGGGTTGGGCGTGGGTTTCTGTCTCTTTTTTGCCTTTATCGCGATTTTTACCTACTTGCCTTTTTACTTAGAAGCGCCACCCTTTAACTTTTCACCCTCTGCGACGGGGCTTATCTACCTCGTCTACGCGACGGGAATGCTCTCCTCACCCCTTTCGGGTCTGCTCACGGAGCGTCTCAGCAGCCGCGTCGTCATGGCGCTGGGGATGATGGTGGCGCTTGCGGCGAACCTGGGAACGCTTACGCCTAGCACGGTGCTTTTAATCGCCGCGCTGCTCGTCCTCTGCTTCGGCAACTTCGCTACGCAGAGCACCACCACCTCGTTCGTCGCTACGCAAGCCGACCACGACCGGGGCGGCGCGAATTCGCTCTACCTCTTCACGTACTACATCGGCGGCAGTTTAGGTGCGTTTTTGCCGGGACTACTCTGGGCGACCTACGGATGGTACGGCGTCTTAGCGCTCACCTGCACAATGCTCGTAATCGGTATTGCGACGGCGCTTGTATTTTGCAAAGAGTAGCGTGCCAAACCTCTTTGAATACAGTCATCTTTCTTTGGTCCAGACAATGTTGAGAGGTCGCTCGAGAATTTACGTTGACATCCCCTTGACGCCTTGTTACGATACCCGCAATGAACCGCTGCGCCTTTGCCACCAAGATGAGCTACCGCAGATATCATCCTCTAATGTGCATTACCCACAACGCTTCATTTACTAGTGGCGTTTGTGACCAGCTCCGAACGTCAGTGAGTTCAGCGGAGCGCCGAGGTTTTACCGTCCAGACTTTGATACCTGCTAATAATGATAGGAAGCTCGGGGCGTAGGCGTCACAACGATGCTTTCACACCCCGAGGCTAACCTCGGGGATTTTTTATTTTTGGAGTTTGTCATGAACCTAACCGCCACCCGCAGCCTCGTCTCTGAGCTTCCGTCTCAGGTGGGCGAAGACGTTTTACTAAGAGGTTGGGTCCACAACCGCCGCGACTTGGGCGGCGTCAAGTTTTTGATCCTGCGAGACCGGAGCGGTTTGGTGCAGTGCGTCTTTTCGAAAGGTGACATGCCGCTGCAAGAAAGCTGTGTGGAAATAACGGGCAAAGTGGTCGAGAATGCCCGCGCCCCCGGCGGCTTCGAACTCCACGCCGACTCGCTCACCTCATCTCCGAAGCTACAGACGCGCCGCCCATCGAAATCCCTAAAGAGGAATGGACGGTCAACCCTGATACGCTCTTGGAATACCGCCACGTCTCGCTGAGAGGTCAGAAAGCTCAGAGCGACCATGAAGGTGCAAGCCGAACTCGTGCGGGCCTTCAGAACATACCTCAACACGGAGAACTTTACCGAAATCTTCTCGCCTAAGATTGTGGCGGCTGGCGCGGAAGGGGGTGCGAACCTCTTCGAGGTGGACTACTACGGCAAACGCGCCTACCTAGCGCAGTCGCCGCAGCTCTACAAGCAGATCATGGTGGGCGTCTACGAGCGTGTTTATGAGACCGCGCCCGTCTACCGCGCCGAACTCTCGCACACCTCGCGCCACCTCTCCGAATACCTCTCGCTGGACGTGGAGATGGGCTTTATTGAGAGTGATAGCGATGTGATGGACCTAGAAGAAGCACTTCTCAAGTCCATGATGACGCATGTGGGGGAGCACTGTCAGCCGCAGTTGGAACTGCTCGGTGCAGAATTTCCCGACCTTAACGTCACCTTTCCGCGCATCCCACTGTTTGAGGCTCGAGAACTCATCAAGGAGCGCTACAGTCATCAGACGGGCGGCAAAGACTTAGACCCCGAAGCCGAACGCTTACTCGGACGCTGGGCTAAAGAGGAGCACGGCTCGGACTTCGTCTTCGTGACGCACTATCCGCAGGCGGCGCGGCCCTTCTACACCTACCCGACGGATGACGGGCTCACACGCGGCTTAGACCTCATCTTTCGCGGCGTCGAAATTACCTCGGGCGGGCAGCGTATTCACGAGTACGCCATGCTCGTGGACGAGATGAAGCGGCGCAACATGGACCCGGAGCGCTTTCAGGGCTACCTGGAGGTCTTCAAACACGGGATGCCGCCGCACGGGGGGTTTGCGATTGGGGCGGAGCGGCTTACGGCGCTCTTGTTAGGGATTAGCAATGTGCGGTTTGCGCGGGCGTTTCCAAGGGATGGGAGTCGGTTACAGCCGTAGGCTTTACCATAAGCAATCTTATTGTTTTCAATAATAATCGAGGAGGTTTGAGCTGTGGACAGCTTATGGCAACTTGGAGAAGGTAGCGGATATGATGGCGAGGAGCTTGCCCTTTATAGGATTACCTGCCCCTTTTGCATGGAACAAGGCAATTTTAGGTTCGAATATCGAGCGCAAAAGAAGAAACCGAACTCAAGTAAAAGGCTAAACTTTGATACCCTCGCGTGCGGCAACTGTAGAGGCTACGTTATGGTTCTATGGTCTACAAGCGAGCTTTCATTTGGCGATGGACTTCATGACTTCAGAGTTCTTCCTCAAGCAAAGAAATTTGAAAAGTATCCTGAACACTGGCCCGAGGCGGTTGGACGCTATTGGCTTCAAGCAAAGCGAAACATCCGCGACGAAAACTGGGATGCAGCAGCTTTAATGGCTCGAAGCTCTTTACAAGTTACCTTGAGGGAGAAACAAGCATCAGGCAAGAGCTTGAAGCAAGAAATTGATGACTTAGCATCTAAAGGAATTCTTCCGCCTATCATGAAAGATTGGGCAAATAATGTGCGAGAACTGGGGAACGATTCTGCACACCCTCATCCTCTACAAGCTCCAACCAATCCGCAAGATGCTCAAGACATCGTTAAATTCTTAGACTTTTTACTTGAATATTTGTATTCCTTACCTCATCAGATTGACGACTATCGGAAGCGTGCTAACAAGGCAACTCAAGGTGGCGATGCATAATAAAGTTCTTTAAGAGACACTAAGCCATAACCATCGGAAAGTACACCATCTCAGACCTACTGTAAAATCTAACCTTATGACAACCCTTCTCGAGCAACCCTTCTCCAAAGCCGCACAGCTACCGGAGCGCGAGCAAGATGCACTCGCTGAACTTCTCTTGACTGAGCTTGCCTCGGAAGAACGCTGGCAAACACTTTTTGCTGAATCACAAGATTTGCTCTCTGAATTAGCTGAGGAAGCCTTAGCGGAGCACCGCGCGGGTAAGACGCGGATTTCATATCCTTGAGGTGATGGTAAAGTCACGCAGTGGAAAGCAAAATTCCTGATGGAGCACTCCTGGTAAGAGGTGGGCGAAACCGACCTGAAGAAATTGCGAGGGCTACCGGAACTCATCCGAGCGGAATTACAGGCATTTCTGTTGAGTGCGCCGCCGATATGTCAACTGAAGAATTAGCGAGAACGATTCCGCACGGTCAGATAGGCGTAACGACAGTCGGAAGGGTAAGAGCGCTCGGTGGAGAGGTCATTCGTACGTCGGGCAGAAGTTCTTATCACGCTACCCTTACGGGTCTTACACCCGAAGAGGTCAGTCAACTTCTCACCCCCACCGAGGCTAATCCAGCGCGGAAAAGGGAGTGATATACTATGTCTATGAACGCGCCGCGCATCTACGCCGACTTTCACAGCGCTGACGCACAGGGACGACTGCGCCTCAACTGTGTCGGCACAGTAGAAGACCTCTCGAGACAGAGTATTGCACTAGAAGAGGGTCTTTATCTTACGCTTTACAGCGAAGACCTCGAGGTAGATGGGCGCGTTCACTTCTCTACCGATGAGAACATTTGGGTTGCCGTTATTGACTGGAACGCTATTCGTGAAATGGCGCTTGTAGAACCTGATAAGGTTGCCACACTACCTAAAAGCGCTTAGTCTATAGCAAAACTGACCAGCCAGACCTTCATACCTCTAAACCGCCTTACTCAGTCAAAACACCTGCTCTGCACTGAGCAAGAGGTGAAATCTCTCGAATCCAAAACGGTGTATCCGCACATTCCTACACCACCTCTACGTGTACACACCCCTCAACTACACGCAGTATTCAGTTGCCATTTGCGGCATACTTAGTCTAGTGTGAAGCAACGCACGGAAGCACCGTTGTAGTGAGATAAATTCTCGCAGGTATCATCCAAACGTGCGTGGTTGACAGCGCTCAACAGATTGGTAGCGTTTGTGACCAGATGATACCTGCTAATCCCAGGGAGGGCTCATGGCGCAAGCTACAGCCGAGACCGAGAACGAATTCAATCAAATCAAGCAGCAGATTTTGACCGACGAAGCAGTGGCATTTTTAGAGAAGCTCCACCGCGAATTTGGCGGACGCCGCAAGGAACTCTTGGCGGAGCGCGAGAAGCGGCAAGAAGCCTTTAATAACGGCGAAATGCCGGACTTTTTAGAGGAAACCAAAGAGGTCCGCGAGGGCGACTGGCAAGTTGCGTCTTGCCCCGACGACCTGCAAGACCGCCGCGTCGAAATCACCGGCCCCGCCGAGCGCAAGATGACCATCAACGCGCTCAACTCGAAGGCGAACGTCTTTATGGCGGACCTAGAGGACGCCCTCTCCCCCACTTGGGAGAACGTTGTGGTGGGGCAGCAGAACCTCAAGGAGGCGGTGCGGGGGACGCTTCGGTTAGAAGATGAGGCAAGAGGTAAGACGTACGAATTAGAGGATGAGGTCGCTACACTTTTGGTGCGTCCAAGAGGCTGGCACTTAGTCGAGAAGCACCACCAGGTAGACGGCGAGCCCATCTCCGCAAGTTTATTCGACTTCGGACTCTACATGTTCCACAACGCACAGGAGCGCTTAGATAGAGGAACGGGACCGTACTTCTATCTACCGAAGCTCGAGCACTATAAAGAAGCCCGCCTCTGGAACGACGTCATCAACTTCACCCAAGACGAACTCGGCATCCCGAGGGGCAGCGTCCGCGCGACGGTCTTAGTCGAGACCATTCACGCTTCCTATCAGATGGAAGAGATTTTGTACGAACTCCGCGAGCACATCTCCGGCTTTAACGCAGGGCGCTGGGACTACATCTTCTCGTTTATCAAGACGTTTCACCAGCGCGAGGACATGACGCTGCCCGATAGAGGTCAAGTCACTATGACCGTGCCCTTTATGCACGCCTACACCGAGCTGATGATCAAAACCTGTCACAAGCGTGGCGCACACGCGATTGGTGGCATGGCGGCCTTTATCCCGAGCCGCGACGATCCCGAGGTGACGGAGAACGCTCTCTCTAAAGTCGCCGAGGATAAAAAACGCGAAGCCGAAGCGGGCTGTGATGGCACGTGGGTGGCGCACCCTGGGTTGATTCCTACCGCCAAAGAGCAATTTGACGCAGTCTTAGGGGATAAGCCGAATCAAGTCGAACGGCAGCGTGATGACGTGTCGGTGAGCGCGAAAGACCTCATTAACACGAACATCGAAGGCGCGTCTATAAGCGAAGCGGGCGTGCGGCAGAACGTGAACGTGGCGCTCCAGTACATCAACGCTTGGCTTTCGGGCACGGGCGCGGCGGCGATTTTCAACCTCATGGAAGACGCGGCAACCGCCGAAATCAGCCGGGCGCAGCTCTGGCAGTGGCTCCATCACGGGGCGACCTTGGAGAGCGGCGAGACGATGAGCGTGGACCTCTACGAGCGTGTGAAGAAAGAGGAGTTGGAGAAGTTGGAAGGCGACCACCTCCAAGATGCCGCCGAGATTTTAGACGACCTCGTGAAGAGCGACCACTTCCGCACGTTCTTGACATTGAAGGCGTACGACTACTTAGATTGATCTCTCGAGCCTGACCTCTTACTCTTCATCAAGAGGTCTCTATGGAGAGGTCAGGCGACCTAAATCCCTAAAACCTCCGACGCTTTTTCCGTCCGATTACTTTGATGACTCGAGGCGCTAGGTAGCTTCATGTCTCAAAAACCCCGAAAGGTAGGTGTTAGACGCTTTTAACTTCATGAACGACCTCTCGCACTTATCCGAGTGACAACCGCACCGAAAACTTGTGTACTTTCAAAGTAAACTCGCCTCAAAGGAGACAAAATGAGCAACGTAACGCAAAACGCGCAAGACCTCCAAGACCTCTGGGACACCGACCCCCGCTGGAAGGGCGTCAAACGCGACTACAGCGCCGAAGAGGTCATGGCGCTCCGCCCAAGCGTCCACATCGAGCACTCGCTCGCCCGTCACGGTGCAGAGCGGCTCTGGGACCTCTTACACAGCGAAGACTATGTGAACACCTTCGGCGCACTCACGGGCACACAGGCCGTACAGATGGTTCGCGCTGGCCTTCAAGCCATCTACCTCTCCGGCTGGCAGGTTGCGGGCGACATGAACCTGGCCGGGCAGACCTACCCCGATCAGAGCCTCTACCCCGCGAACAGCGTGCCCGCCGTCGTCAAACGCATCAACAACGCGCTGACCCGCGCCGACCAGATCAGCAAGTTGGACGGCGTGAACGACGACCTCCACTGGTACGCGCCGATTGTAGCGGACGCGGAAGCGGGCTTCGGCGGACCGCTCAACGCTTTCGAACTGATGAAGGGCATGATCGAAGCGGGCGCGGCGGGCGTCCACTTTGAAGACCAACTCGCCTCGGAGAAGAAGTGCGGACACTTGGGTGGTAAGGTTTTAGTCCCTACCTCCACCTTCTTACGCACCCTCGCCGCCGCTCGCCTAGCCGCCGACGTGTGCGACGTGCCCACCATGCTCGTCGCCCGCACCGACGCGCACGCTGCCACCCTCATGACCAGCGACGTGGATGAGCGCGACCACGAGTTCTTGACGGGCGAACGCACGCCCGAGGGCTACTTCTACGTCAAGCCGGGCATCGAGGCGTGCATCAAGCGTTCGTTGGAGTACGCGCCCTACGTAGACCTCTTGTGGATGGAGACCTCGACACCGAACTTGGACGAGGCACGTGAATTTGCCGAAGCTATCCACGCCGAGTACCCCGATCAGATGCTCGCTTACAACTGCTCGCCATCGTTTAACTGGAAGAAGCACCTGGACGACGAGACGATTGCCAAGTTCCAGCGCGAATTAGGCGCAATGGGCTACAAGTTCCAGTTCATCACCTTGGCGGGCTGGCACACCATCAACCTGCGCACCTTCGAGCTTGCGAAAGGCTACGCCGAGAGCGGCATGAGCGCCTATGTCGCGCTGCAAGAGGAGGAGTTCGCCCGCGAAGCCGATGGGTACACCGCGACGAAGCACCAGCGTGAGTCGGGGACGGGGTACTTCGACAAGGTATTAAACGTTGCGACAGGCGGCAAGGCGTCTACGGCGGCGCTTGTAGGTTCGACGGAGGCGGAGCAGTTTCACTAGGCTCGAGCCTCATTCAACCCAAACTATCAACTTCTTTGACCCCCTCGCTCGTGAGGGGGTTCATCATTGTGGTTTTTGGTCAGCCTCGAGCATGTCAACGCCGTGAACCAGTCGCGAGCTCGAGCATGTCAAGCTACCTCTCCAAAAGATGGTCAATTCGGTTCGAATAGTGTAAACGCCAAGGTACGCGGTCCGGGTGATTGACGTACTCGAGCCTCGTCACCCCGCTGTTGCGCGACCACACCTCGCAGTGCTGGCACCCTCCAAACATCTCACTGAATAAAAAAACTCAGCACAAACACCACTAAAAACCCCGTCACTCCCACCAACGTCACCGACACCGTCCACGACTTGAGCGTGTCCGCTACCGACATATCTAAAAAGCGGTTGACGAGCCAGAAGCCCGAGTCGTTCACGTGACTGAGCACGGTTGCACCCGAGGCAATCGCGATGGCGATAAGACCGACGGCGGGCGCGGACAACCCCTGCTGCTGAATCGCAGGCGCGACCAACCCCGCCGCCGTGACCATCGAGACGGTCGCCGAGCCCTGCGCCACGCGCACCATCGTCGCGATTAAAAAGGCAAGCAGGATGGGCGGCAAGCCCGAGGTGGACATGAGGCTGGCGATGGCCTCGCCGACGCCGCTCTGCTGCAAGACGTTGCCGAAGACGCCGCCCGCACCCGTGACGAGGAGAACCAGGGCGACGGGCTCGAGCGACTTGGTCGCGATGTTCTGCACCTCTTCCATCGAGCGACCGCGCCGCACGCCGAGGACATAAAAGACCAGGAGCGACGCGAGGAGCAGCGCGGTAAAGGGGTGTCCCGCGAAAGCGAAGAACCTGCGCACAACCGACTCTTCGGGTAGCGCGACCCCTGTCAGCGTGCCGATCAAGATGAGTACGAGCGGAAAGAGGATGAGCGAAATGACGAGCCCGAAGCTGGGCGGGTCGGGCGTCTCCGCCGACTCCTCTTCCTCTTCGCGTACGCTTTCGGGCACGGGTATATGGATACGCCGTGCGATAAAGCGGCTGAAGACGATGCCGCCGACGCCAAGCGCAGGCAGCCCTGCAATGAGTCCGAAAAGGATGACCCAGCCCAAATCCACATTTAATTCAGCGGCAATCGCCGTCGGTCCAGGGGTCGGCGGGATGTAGGCGTGCGTGGCCGCGAGCCCCGCGCCCAAGGGCAGCGCGTAGTACAGCAGCGAGCGGCCCGAGCGTTGCGTCAGGCTGTAGGCGAGCGGGAGGAGCACGATGAGCCCGACGTCGAAAAAGACGGAGATGGAAACGAGAAAACCTGTGAGCCCCATCGCCCAGGGAGCCCAGCGCTCGCCGAAGCTGTCCACAAGGGTCGTCGCAAGCTGCCGCGTCCCCCCTGAAACGCGCAGCATCTCGCCGAACATCGCGCCGAAGCCGATGATGATGGCAATTGCGCCGAGCGTGCTACCCATCCCCTCTTCAATCGCGCCGATGATTTCCGTGAGCGGTATCCCGGCTAAAAGCGCGACGACCATGCTCGTGAAGATCAAACTGATGAACGCCTCGAGCTTCACCACCGCCACTAACACGAGCAACATGGCAATACCCGTAACAGCAACCGCAATAAGGGCAACAGTGGACATAGCTATCCCTCCTCTTTCTCTACAAACTCCGTTCAAAGGTACTGCGTTTGCCAAGCTGTGTCTATAGTATTCAGCGAGTTTTACAACACAACCGCGCTCAGTACTGAACTTCGCTCAACTTCAAAGGACAGCAACACCCTCACAGGTGCTACTGATTGCTTTGTCATTCGCGTTACCTTTAGAAACGCCCAATAGACCTCTTGCGAAAGTGGGAGGCAGGCATTCGCCTGGCTTCCGCTTTCGCCGAGTAGAGCGAGTAGGAGTAGACGCCCTAAGTGGATAAAGTGGAACTTTTGCAAGAGGTCTAATATTAAGATGTAAAAAATTAGATAGCACCTTACACCTTTCACGGAGGATAGTAAGGCGTGATGAGCGAACCTACTATTGCCCCCCTAGCCAAACAGCTTGCCGAGGAGAACAACGTCGATTGGCGCGTTCTCTCAGGCTCCGGTCCCGAAGGCAGCGTCGTCGAAAAAGACGTGCTGACCTACCTAGCTAAAGTCATGGCCGGCGAAGAAGCCCTCAACCCTACCGCCGAGCCGACCCCTGAAGGGATGGAGGCTTGGCCCGAAGAGGACATCAAAGCCTTTCAAGCGGAGCAAGCCGGTAGCGCTGACGCTAGCGCCCAGCCTAGCGCCGAAGACGAAATCACCTGGGGTGACGCGCCCGACGCGCCGAGCGACGCGCTGCTTGACGCGGTTTCTCTGGACGAGCCTACCCCGGCACCTGCGCCCGTAGCGAGCACACCCGCGCCTAGCGCCTCCGGCATCAGCAGCGCCGAGTACCAGGCCGCGCTCAATGAAGTTGAACGCCTCAAGGGAGAGGTGCAGAGCCTCCAGAGCGCCCAGGCGCAGCAGAGCCAAGTCGCCGGGCAAGTCTCGAGCCTCCAGAGCGAGAAGTCGCAGTTGGAGAGCCAAGTCGCTAAGCTCCAGAGCGAGCAGAGCCAACTCACTCTTGAGTTGGAGAAAGCCAAGTCCGCCGCCTCGGGCCAGAGCGCTCTCAAGGAGGAGAGCGAGAAGGCTAAGGCCAAGCTCGAGAAAGCCAAAGCCGAAATTGGACGTCAGCGCGGCCTTTTAGAGAAAGCCAAAGAGCAGATCGACGGGCTCAAGGCCGAACTTGCGGAGGCGACCAAGAAGAAGCCCTGGTGGAAGCTATTCGGTTAAACTTACGCTCAATTCCCTTAAACCCGCTCTGACTTAGAGCGGGTTTTTCTTATGGCCTTTGTAAAATTGGTCTTTGTAACAGCATTTCCATTTGTCGCTGCACCCGGTGAGGGCGTCCGTTTCTTCTCGCATCCGCTCGCACTTTTGGCTGCTGCAGCAGCCAAAAGTGGAAATGCTATAAAATGCCAGATGGATTGTAGAGCGGCGTAGGATTCATGAATCCCCCCTAGGGAGCAGCGCTGTGAAAACTACGGGTGTATGCAGCGCGGTGTAGGGGCGGGTTTCAAACCCGCCCCTACGAGGCAGCGTTCCATTAGGCTTCAGATAAAAGTGAAGGGAAAGGGTTTATTTCTGTTTTCTAGGTCTCAACTCAAACACCCTTTCACCCAAACATTACTAACACGTCCTCAATACACTCAACAACCACACTTGCGCGGCGCGGTCTATGGAAAAATAAGGTTCCACAATCCGACAGAGTCCTGCTAGGCTTTTTGCGGGGCGGAAGGAGCTTCTATGAAACCTCTCAACCTCCACGAGTACGAAACGGCGGCCAAGGAAAACCTCTCGCAGATGGCCTTCGACTACTATGTGGGTGGCTCCGACGACGAGGTGACGCTGCGCGACAACGTCCGCGCCTTTGAGCGCTACCGGCTTAAAAACCGCGTGTTGCGCGACATCAGCGGACGCGACCTCAGCACGACAGTCTTGGGGCAAGAGATTTCGATGCCCGTTATGGTTGCGCCAACCGCTTTTCACCGCATGGCGCACCCTGAAGGGGAGGTCGCAGTGGCGAGAGCGGCGGGCACGGCGGACACGGCGATGATGTTAAGCACGCTCTCGACCTCTTCAATCGAAGAGGTGGCGGACGCCGCGACGGGTCCCATGTGGTTTCAGCTCTACGTGTATAAAGACCGTGAAGAGACTAAAAACCTCGTGCGCCGCGCCGAGGCAGCGGGCTATAAAGCGATTGTGTTGACCGTAGACGGACAGGTCTGGGGCGTACGCGAGCGCGATGTGAAGAACAACTTTCAGCTTCCCGACGGGCTGCGCATCAAAAACGTGGTGGGCGCGGACGACTTTCCCGAGACCGAAGGCTCGGGCCTCGCCGCTTACGTGACCTCACTTTTTGACCAGACGCTCTCGTGGAAGGATTTGGAGTGGCTGGTAGGCATCACTGATTTACCTGTGCTCGTCAAAGGGATTTTGAACGCGGAGGACGCCGAGAAAGCCATCGAACATGGCGCGGCGGGCGTGGTCGTCTCGAACCACGGTGGCAGACAGCTCGACACCGCGCCCGCCTCAGTGGATGTGCTCGCTGAAATTGCCGAAAAGGTGGACTCTCGCGTGGACATCATCATGGACGGCGGCGTGCGGCGCGGCACCGACGTGCTCAAAGCGCTCGCGCTAGGCGCGAAAGCCGTGGCGATCGGGCGGCCTATCCTGTGGGGCTTGGCGGCGGACGGTCAAGCGGGCGTGGAGCGCGTTTTGGACATGCTTAGAAGCGAAATTGACCTCTCGCTAGCCTTGTGCGGCGCGACCTCACCCAGCGAGATTGACAGGTCGCTCATCATCAAGGTGCAACCTTTTCAGCCCTGAGCACGTCTAAGGTTGAAGAAGTGCCCGGCTTAAAGAAGTGAAGGGCGAGCGCGTCGGGGAGGGCGAGCGGGCTCGTCTGGTCCAACCAACGCGCCGCGAGATGTCCCATACCTCTTTCGCAGAGGACCCGGCCCCAAACGCGCCCGAGTTGAGCGCGAAACGGGGCGGGGAGCGTCAAGTCGTCAATCACTTTACAGGCGACTTCGCTCTGGTCTAGGGCCAAGAGGAGTTCGGCCTCGAGCACCCCTTTCCAAGCGTTTAAGCCAGGGTCGGGCGGCAGGTCGCGCACGGCGGCGAGCGCGGCGGCGGCGGCGGGTGCGTCACCCATACGGAGTTGCGCTTCAGCCATAGCGAGGCGCAGTTTGAGCTGCAAGTAGCTGCTCGGCAGCGTCTCTACGGACCCCAACAACGACAGCGCTTCTTTTGCGGGCAGGGACAGCGAGAGCGCCGTCGCAATGTCGAGCGTGAGCGCGGCGTAGCGGTCGTTGCGGCGGGCGAGCGGAGCGACTTCATCAAGGAGGGGGGTGAAGTGTTGGGTTACGTTCGACATCGCCCCTCTTTGGGCGTGTCCCCCGCGAAAAGGCGGGCGGTAAGGTTCGCCCGTCTGCATCGTCCAGTACGCGAGCCCCAGGCGGTAGCGCGTGCGCTGGTGGCGGTAGCGGGCCTCTTCGGGGCGGTGGGCTGAACTTCTAAAGGTCGCCTCCGCTTCGCTCAGTAGGCGGAGCGCGTCCCAAGAGCGGGCGCGGGCGGTCTCCAACATCGCCCATTCCGAGGCGATGCGGGCGCGGCTGAAAGCGTCCGGGGCGTGCTTTAGGGCGTGGGCGAACTGCGCTTCGGCCTCCTTGTAGCGGCCCAGTTTGCGCAGCGCCGTGCCGAGCCGCGCTCTGACCCGCGCCTTTTCCTCGACGGGCGCACTCTGTAACAGCCCCAACGCCTCTTCGATGCGCCGCGCTCCCGCGTCGGGCTGACCGAGCCGCGTCAGCAACTCGCCCTCTTGGTAGCGAGCACGCCCGGTGAGGAGCGGGTTGTGCGCGACTTGGCTCAGGCTTTCTAGCGCTTCTTCAAAACGGCCTGCGTCCTTCGCGACGAGCCCATGCCAGAGCTGCACGCGGTCTTTGAGGAGGGGCGGCACCTCCAAGCTGAGCGCCGCGTGAACTGAGCGCTCAGCCTGGTCGTACGCGCCGCGCCAACGCGACAGCGCCGCGTGGACGAGATGCGCCTCGGCTTGGGCTTCGTCGTTTAAGGGAGACAGGTCTTTCATGAGCGCGACGGCTTCTTCGAAGTGCCCCGCGTCAATCTGCGCCTCAGCCATCTTGACCCGCGCCCAAGCGCTCGTCTGTGCCATTTGCGAGGTCGTGAGGAGCGCCAACGCCGCTTGCGCTTCGGGGTGGAGGTAGTCGCCGAGCACCGCGCGGTAGCGCACGACGACGAGGGCGAGCTGCTCTCTCACTGCTTGCGGCCAAGAGGTTGCGTTCGTCCAGAGGTTCGGCAAGAGCGCTAAGCGCGAAGGGTCGCTGCTCAGCATCTCCGTGAGGGTCTGCGCGGCCCCAGCGCGTTCGGCGTGATAGAGCGTTCTGAAAACGGAACGCCCTTCGTCTCGAGATTCCTCGTGCTCATTCAAGTAGTAGCGCAGCGCGAGCGCGTGCACCTCGCTCTGCACTTCGTCCCGGTCCTCATTCGTGGGCAAAAGACCTCTTAAAGCGGGGCGTACCTTGCCCTCACCCGCGGCTTCTAAGAGCGCGTGTTCAGCCTGTTTGAGCGTGTGGAGCGGTCTCTCTAAGGCAGCTTCTAGGAGGGGGATGGGAACCGTCGGGTCGGCAGCGGGCGAGAGCGCGGCGAGGATGCGGAGCGTCGGACCCAAGCGCGGGTCGCGCAAGAGGGCCTCGTCGTCGCCACCCGCGCGGCTCAGCTCGAGCAAACTCAGCCGCGACAGCTCCCCGTAGTTGCGCCCCGCTTGGTTGAGTAGTTCTTCTAAGGTTTCAGGGGAGATATCGGGCAGCCGCTCCTGCACGTAGCGCCGCGCCTCCTCGCGGCTCGGCGGGCGCAGGGTTTGATAAGGGAGCGTCGGCGGCGCGGCGGAGCAGGCGACCAGGTAAGGAATCTTCAGAGAGGTGAGGAGGGGCTCGAGCCACGCCGCTAACGTCACCTCAGCGCCGTCCTCACCACGCAAGGGCAGAGCGCTCAGCGTCGCGTGCGTCTCCGCGCGAAGTAGAAGAGGTTTGCCTAACGTATTGAGTCCATCCCGGAGGAGTTCACGCACCTCACGCTGCCGCGCCGCTTGCACCGCGAAGGGTTGCGCGGGCGAAAGCTGCGCGATAAGCGCCTCTAAAGGCTCGACGCGCCCCGCGCTTACTGCCAGGTTCGTTTCTAGTTCCGTCATGAGCAGCATCAGCGCGGGCACAATGTCCTGCGCCAAGTTGACGAACAGACTTTCAGGCTGCGCCTTGCGCACCTGCTCCAAGAGCACGCCCTTGCCCGTCGCCGGTCCGCCCACCACCACGAACTGAGGCTGCGCGTCGCCACTCAGTTCGCGGGTAAACCGCGCAAAGATGACACGCTTGTCTCGCCCTAAAGCGCGTTTGGCTCGCGCCGCCGTGAGGTCTTCGGGCAAGTCAGGCGGCTCCAGACCGACCTCTTCGTAGAGTTCGCTCAACAGCTCAAAAAACCGCGCCTTCTCCGCCGCCGAGCCCAAATCTTTGTACAAGATGTTGCGCACCGTGCCCCTGCGCCCGCCCCGCTCCGCCATAGCCGCGCCGAGCCAGCGCAAGCTGCCGCGCTGCCCCCGGTGGTCACTCCCGGAGAGGTGGTTGCGGAGGGGCTCGAGCAGTTCTAGCCACGGGGTCTTCGCCACACCCGATTGTGGCACAGTATGGCGCGTGCCAGTGTGGTGTACTTTATTTTTAAAGCGTTGAGAACTACACAGGCTCAGAATGGGGGAGGTAGCGCAATCTAAGGTGCAAGCGTAACGATGTCTGCCAGCCGCGTTTAAAGACTCTACCTTTCGGACGTTGGCAACATCTTTTAATTCGGTGAGGTATTCACGAAAGAGCAAGTAGTTCTGAATCGTTGGGGTCGCCTAACCACGCCGTTATTCGGATAAGGTTGCCGTAATTGAGCTCGAGCTTTGCGGGGGTATCGTCAACCATTAGAACATTCTCGAGTAACGATAGCCTTTGCGCTTGAGTTTTGCCAAATCTTTTACGAAGTAGTATTCCAACTCATCTGCGTTATAGACCTCTGGTGCACCTTTCACGTGACCAAAGAAATTTTAGAGGGTAATTGAGTGAAAACACCTCTTTTTGGTACCACAGCTTCTGCAAAACCTTCACCCGCAGTTGTCCAAACGATGCTACAGAAAAGTGCTTCTGACAATCCCGTCAACCCGAAAGTGCCCGCTCAGCAACTTGGCATGTTCAGCCGTACCGCGTAATAAAGCTCGGTTGTGAAGTCAGCTTGACGCTCCAAAGGTTTCTCGGTTGCGTGGATGAGCGTTTCGTCCAAATCAAGAATGAGGAGCTTCAATACAAGTATGGCCTCTTTATTCCCGAAACGGCGGCAGCGCCCGCTCCCCAAACACCTGCGCCACCAGTGGATAAATCTCATCTGCGGTGAGCCCTTCGCCCAAGTAGGTTTCTTCACCGCGCCAGAGTTCGTAGTGCGGGTGCGCGTCCTCTTGCGTGCCCTTCCGCGCCTTCGGACGTACCCGAGTTGCCCGCAAACCCAACCGTCTGGCCTTGCACGACGACTTGGCCGACGCTGAGGTCGTCAGGAATAGCGGAGAGGTGCGCGTAGCGCGACACGAACCCGCCCGGATGCGCAAGCCACACCTGCCGCCCGCGCAGCTTATCGAGCGTCTCTTGCGGGGTGGCGGGGCGAGCAGCAGCGTCATCTAAGAGGGCTTGGAGTTCGTCGGGCGTCAGCTCGGTGTAGTCGTGGTCGGCTCGCAGCACGACGCCGTCGGCGGTAGTAACGACAGGCGTGCCGTAGGTGATGGGCACGCTCACCACGCCGTTGTAGAAGTCGAAGCCCTCGTGGTAGCCGTTACGGTACGCCCGCCGCGCACCGGGCAGGTGAGGCGCACGGGAGCTAAAGGTCGCGCCCGGCACAGGCGAGATAAAGCCGCTCGGCCACTCGGGGTTGAAGGGGCGGCTGACTAAATCCTCCAAAAGCACATACAGCCCCGAACGCCGCATCACGCCGTTTTCGGTGGCGTAATCGAGCGCCGTGCGTCCGTCGCTATCTTGCAGGGTGGGGTCAGCGCCCGCGTTGAGGAGGGCGATCGCCGTCGCGGGGATGTCGCTGTCTCTGAGCGCAATCATCAAGGGTGTCAGCTCTGTACTCGTCGTAGCGTTGATCTCGGCGTCGTGTTGCAACAGTTCGGTAAGGATACCCAAGTTGCCCGCTTGCGCGGCGAGCATCAGTGGGGTCATGTCTTCCAGGGTAGCATTGAGGTCTGCACCCGCCTCTAAGCTCGCTCTGACCTCGAGCAAATCCTCCGCTTGGACCGCGCTAAAGAGCTGCGCCGTGGCAAGCTCCTCGGGCGACTTCTGAAAATTGGGCGTATTGACCTGCAAGATACCAGACTGCCAAAGCACTAAAACGCTAAAAACGACAGCCGCTAAGACGACGAAAAAGATGACGGGGACACCCTTGCGCACCATATTCATACTGTACCCCTCGGCTTGAGCGTTAGTATCGGGACTCCCCTTGCCAAGCCTTTAATGTTCTCTCATCATAGCGCAACTTTGGCGTGCTCGGAACCCGTTAACGCGCCAAAGTGAACTGCCAGAAATACCACACTGCCACGCTCTCGTATGGGGCGAAACGCTCACCTAGCGCCTCGAGCCCGCCCTTACCCTCGACCTCATAAAGGCGCTTCGCTACCTTGACCACGCCGAGGTCACCCGTCGGCCACACGTCCAAGCGGCCTAGACTAAAGATTAAGAACATGTGCGCCGTCCAGGGGCCTACGCCTTTGATGCTCGTTAGATGTCGGATAACCTCTTCATTGGCTAAGGTAGCTAAGCCGCGAAATTTCCCTTCACTCGCAAACGCCGCGACGTTGTAGAGGTAGCCCACTTTGCTCTCAGGCAAGCCGAGGTTTCTGAGGTCGGCAGGGGAGGTATTCAAAACCGTAGCAGGTTCAAGGCGCGTTCTCTCCTCCAAACGAGCAAAGACCGCCTTCGCTGAGGCTTCAGAAATACGCTGCCCGACAATCGCCCGCGCCAGCGCGTGAAAGGGCGGGGTAAGCGTCCAAGTATAGGGTCCGAAGCGTTCGATAAGCGAAGTCATGACCTCATCTTTTTGCAGAACGCTCAGCGTGTTAGGGTCAGCGCGAACCTCGCCATAAACTTCTTCGTGCGAGGTCGGTTTTTCAGCTTTCACAGACTTTTTAAGGGACTCAACCACGCCTCAATATACTCTTTTCAACGTCGCTTGATACCTTAAATAATAAGGTATTTCATGCTAAACTAAACACATGGAAAAGACCTCTCCCGACTACCCTTATTACGTCGGACAGCTCCAAGCGATTCACGCCCTGCGCGACGAACTGGAGCTTGGACCCGGACAATATCAAGGGCTTTTGGTGCACCTTACGGGCTCGAATTCGGCCAAGTTCATGACCCCTGAGCAGCGTGAAAAGGTCATCTCGTTTATGCGCATCCACAGAGAACTCGACGAGACCGTCTCACGGGCTGAGCAAGCCCGCGCTCAACTCAACGCTTCATTCAGAGCTTCACAAGCGGAGCACGCGATGGACAAAGAGGTATATATCAACGGTGAGTTTTTAACTCACACCGCCACCTCCATTGAGAGCATCATTCAGATGATGCGCGGGCTCTACGGCGAGGACGCACGGCTCATCTGCGCAACCGAGGAGCGCGAGGTGGACGAGACGTCGCTGAAGCTCGAGTTCGTCGCCTAGCTCCAACTCAAGAGGTGCATTTCAAAACGCACCTCTTTTTACTGCTCCATATTCAACTGCTACGCACTCAAGCGTAGGGCGAAGTAGCCGGTAGTTATTTAGGGACGGTCCTTGCGTTTTAGTCGTCATAATTTCTCCTTCAGCGTGGCTTGAATTTGGGAAGTGGTGCGCACTTCAGAAGTGTGCGCCGTAAACTTGCGCTTGTAATGCCCTATCCAGCGACCAACGAGCACGCCGCCAACCACACCCGGAAGAGCCCAGACGGTCCACTCGAGGCTCTCCGACAAGAGCGGTCCCACGTTCTGCACCATGAACGCTGTCACCGCCGCGAGGTAGCCGCTCAGCATCCGGTCCATGTGGTAGAACCACCACCAGTTACGGTCTTCGGATGGAATGACGAAGCTGCGCAGGTCCACCCACGCCATCTGCGCGAGAAACGCGCCGAAGGCGATGCCCAAGATGGAAAAGCTGACGGGGACGTCGCTATCGCTCAAGCCGAGCAGCGGCAGCGTGCCCCACAGTATGAAACTGAGTCCAGCAAGCAGCGCGACAACCGCACCGAACCAGTCGAGCCATGTCGCCCTTTGTCCTCGTTCCGGGCGTTTACGGTAAAGGGCGCGCGTGCCCGAAAAAACCGCATAGAAGCTCAAAATCGAGATGATGAAGAGAAACACGTTCGGGCGAAAGGCGAGTAAGGCAACTGCGCTCACGAAAATTACGAACATCGCCCAGAAGAAGACCCAGCCCCACCTCCTGTGGGCTTTGCCCCCTTTGCGCGTGATCATCGCAATGGGCGCGACGATGAGCGCGGCGGTTCCGGCTAAAATGTGCGTGACAATAAGCACGGTTTGAACGAACTCAGCTTGCATGAGCATGATTTGAACGAGCATGGCCTCACCTCCTCGAAAGAACTTAGGTGCTCTCTCGGTGTGACTCGAGCCTAGCCTCTCTCCCCTCCTACGCGCATGTGCAAGAGGTCATCCCTAGGGGTCAGCAAAGGGCGTGACTTTTGGCAGGGGCACCCGAGAGGTGAAACGAGTAAACTTGGGGAGGTGAAAGACACGCATACCAGCGATTGGTTCCTCTGCACAGCAGGTCTCGCGACTTGGCTTGTGGCAGGTTTACCCATTTTTGCCGACCTCGCGCAGGAACCCGCGCACCTCTTAAAGGCGCGTTACCTCGCCTGGCTGCTCGCTTTCTTCACGTTCGGCGCAGCCTTTTGGCAGGTCAGCCGAGCGGGAGAAGGGGTTCACTCCAAGCGTCAATTCGGAGCGCTCATCGGCGTGCAACTTCTCGCCACCTTAGTTGCACTCGCGCTCATCCCCTTCGACCTCGCCAGCGTGCTCTTGGTCATCCTCGCCTCGCAATATGCTTGGCTCGGCTCGCTCCGCTTGGCTGTGAGCCTCGTCCTTTTACAGAGCGCCGTTGCCACACTTATCCACGCGCTCAGCGTTGAATGGACTGCCGTTGAGCTAATTTTCAACGTGGGCATCTACTTGAGCTTTCAGATATTTGCGCTGTTCACCTCTTACACCGCGCTCAGCGAGGCGAAGGCGCGCGACGAACTTGCGCAGGTCAACGCCGAACTCCGCGCCACGCAAGCCCTTTTAGCGGAGAGCAGCCGGACAAGCGAGCGCGTGCGCATTGCCCGCGACCTCCACGACCTCATGGGGCACCACCTCACCGCGCTGAGCCTGAACTTAGAGGTTGCCTCGCACGTCTCCAAGGGAAAGTCTTTAGAGCACGTCCAGAAAGCACAATCTTTAACTAAACTTCTCCTAAGCGATGTGCGCGAGACGGTCAGCACCCTGCGAGAGGACACCGCACTCGACCTCTCTGCGGCGTTAGGGATGCTCACCCGCGACATTCCTAGCTTGAAGATTCATCTGGACTCGCCTCGAGACTTAGACCTGGACGACCCCCACCGCGCTCAGGTCATCTTACGCTGCGTGCAAGAGGTCATCACCAATACGCTCAAACATGCGCAAGCGGAGAATTTGTGGCTCGAGCTTATACACACGCCCAACGGCACCGAAATTAGCGCCCATGACGACGGACGCGGCGCGAAAGAGGTCACGGTAGGCAACGGGCTGAGCGGGATGAGAGAGAGACTAGTCTCGCTCGGTGGCGACCTCTCGCTGACCTCTTCCCCCGGCGAAGGGTTTACCTTGCACGCCACCTTACCCGCATGATTCATGTCTGTTTAATCGATGACCAAACGCTCGTACGGCAAGGGATCAAGAGTTTGCTCGAGCTTGCCGACGATATCGAAGTCGTCGCCGAAGCCTCCGATGGCGTGGAAGGCTTAGCGGTCATCGCAGAGACTCAACCCGATGTGGTGCTCTTAGATTTGCGAATGCCTAAGCTGGACGGGCTGGGCGTATTAAGAGGTCTGCGCCACGCCGAATACGCGCCGCCCACCCTCATCCTTACTACTTTCGACGACGACGCACTCGTTTTAGAGGGGCTCAAGCTCGGCGCGAAGGGCTACCTCTTGAAGGATGTCTCTTTAGAACAACTCGTGAACGCGGTGCACACCTTGCACGCAGGCAAAACCCTCATTCAGCCTGCCGTCACGGAGCGCATTTTGCGTGGGCTCAGCAACTTAGGGACCGACTATCCTAGTTTGGAAACCCCCGACCCTTTGACCGAACGCGAGCGTGAGGTGCTGCGGCTTATAGCAGGAGGCTACACCAACCGCGACATCGCTGAGGCGCTAGGCGTTTCCGAGGGAACGGTTAAAAATCATGTCTCTTCGGTCTTATCCAAGTTCGGCGTGAAAGACCGGACGCGGGCGGTGTTGAAGGGGCTCGAGCAGGGGTTAGTTTAATCCTTCTTTCACGCTTCTCGGGGCGTATTCGAAATTTTACCAGTTGTCACCGCGCCGTTTCCTAAGATGTCGAGAGGCTAAATTCTTAGGAGACGTTACCGTAAAACCGCAATAATCCGCTCAATCTTTATAAACTATGCACTCAACATTCAAGGACGCAGCCAAGAGTGGTTGTTCGCGACGCCTTAGACTCCGATCCTGAGGCCTGATGTCTACAAACTATCCCTGACTTGAGGGCTTAGCAGTTGGTGCGGCTATTTGTCTCAATAAGTCGTGGAAGTGCTATGATTTACCGAAATCTCAAATTTGCTCGAAAAAAGGTGCGACATTGTATCAAAGAAGCTATCCGTACCCGCGTACTGCTCCCCATCCGTCAAGACAACTAAAACCTGTTCGACGCAATGTCTTGCCCTGTTTAGCGAAAGCGTCCACCTTCATCAGGTTCGAAGAAGTCCAAGTGGTCCGCTGACACGGAGAGGTGTCTCGTTGGCCGCACACATCCGTGAAGTGCTGAAAGATTGACGTTGTACCGGAATTGAGCTGCGACATAATTGTGCCCTCTTCGTAGTCTCTGAAATCGTCGGTGTAGCCGATACCGGAATACTCACCCTCGGCGTTGTGTAGCCGAAACCTGAGCCAGCCGCTGTAGATTCTGTCGTCCGTTACGGAAAAGGCTACGTTCAACTGTGAGGTCTGCGAGTCGAGCGTTGCGCTCTCAATGGCGGCACGTTTAGGTAGTGCAACATAGTCGCTCGGCGGATTAGCAGCGTTGACATAGTTTTCGGTATAGGCAAAAGCGTAGCCGTCTGTTGCTGATGAAGCGGGTGCAGGGACGAGCAGCGTTTTGGTTGCGGTGTTGCCATTTTTAAGCACGACGTCAACCGTGTAATTGCCGAGCGCAACGTAGGAACCGCCATCCAAGCTCGAGGCGTACAAGCTAGAGAAGTAAAAAACGTCGTTTTCGCTGTCGAATCCTTCCTCGAAGTCAGAGGCTTCATCGTAAGGCCAGCTTGTATCTGTGGGGCTCGTAATCTTGATGGACGCAAAGTCACCAGCTTCTAACCCTGTATCAGCAAACCTCACAGATGGACGAAGGAGCGCCGTAGCGCCTGAAGAGGTTCGGCTCGGGTCTCTATTCTCGAGAATCCACCCCAACCTTTCGATGCTCACCTCTTTTTGTAGCGTAGGCGTTTCTGGTTCTGGAGTTGGTGTTTCTGGAACTGGCGTCGGTGTTTCTGGAACCGTGTCCGTTGTGCCGCCACACGCCGCAAGAAGCAGCGTAAGTACGAGCGCGGCAATAGAGATAAATTTCGTGCGAGTTGACATGGATTGATTACCCTCCAAAAATATTTTCACCACGATACGTGAGTGACCTTCTGCCTAACCGTGCAGAATTTCGCAATCACTGAAAGATTGAGGGATTTGTTACGTGCAAGGGTTCGGTGTTTAGGCCGCAAACCTCTTCAAAGCGCAACGTGCGCTAGAATCAAAACCACTGTGAATACGACCCGCCGCAAACGGCGCGACGGCGTCGCCACCCGCGAACGCTTCTCGTCGAAGCCGCTATCAGTAACATCTTGGGACGAGAGGGGTTAGAGGCTCTCTCGACGGTGCGCATCGCAAAAGAGGCGGGCGCGGCGCAGTCGGGGCTGTATATGCACTTCGACAACTTGGAAAGCGCTGACGCTCTTAGCCGCTGAGCGCATCGCTCGGCGCGTGCGCGAGCCGCTCAAGGCGGAGATGGCCCGCTACCGAGCGGGCGAGACCGACGAGACTGCCTTTTACACAGCGCATTACGAGAACTTGTTGGACATTTTGGCGCGTGAGTGGCGCTTTTTAGAGCTGCTTATTCGCTACCGCCGCGTTGGCGGACCCTCCAAGTGGAGGGTGATGTGGCGCTGCACCGCTTGGGCGCGTGTTGGCGGAGTGCATGAAGCAACAAAAAACGTGGAGGGTGATGTGGCGGTGCATCTGCTCGAGCTAGAGTAGCCGCCCCGCCGGTGACGTTGCACTCTGTTGATGATTCACCTGCCGCGTTTGAAAGTCAACTACGCAAAATAGTCGACCTGCTCACCGTCTTTGCGGCGTTCCTATGAAGGTCCGAATTACCAAGCGCGGCTGAGAAAAAGCGGCGAGTGGATAATATTATTTCAATCCGCCCGCTGATAAAAAACGCCGCGCAATGATCCAATTTGGCGCGGCATGTGGGCGCAGCGCATCGTTAGAGAAACCCAAAACTTCCACCAGGATGATTTATGAGACTCTGTGCTCGAGGATTGAGATACTGCTTACCTTCGACCCTACATCCCTTGCACCGCTGTTGAGGGGCGGTTCATACAGCATCTTTGTTATGTGCCCCTACGCTGACCGCACTCGCTCTAACTGTTTCCCTTACGTGAGCTATAATTTACCGCTCGACTAATTATGCTTACCACGCTCCGCTGCATTTTTACGCGCCAAGCGTACGAGTTGTTCGACCCTCGAGTCGCTAAAGTCGCGCTCCAAAAACCACTGCATAATCCAGGGTGAAATCACCACAGGCGAGACGAGGCGCGGCACGACTACGGCGCGTTTGCGCCCTCTTATCGCGCGGAGCATCCCGTTCATGACATCCTCTAACGACACCTTACCCCATGCCCCATCCGTGTTGCCACCCCACAGAAGCGTGCCAAGTTCACCGTCGGGGCTCGTCTGGTCGTCCGCTTTGCTCACGAAGGTCGGATAAAACGCGCCCACGTCCACGCCCGTCCAGCGCATCTCGGTGCGAAACGAATTAACGAGCGCGTGAACGCCCGCTTTAGAGGCGGCGTAGTGGCCTTGGAGCGGGGCGTTGAAGCCGTAAGCCGTCGAACAGACCGCCAGGAAATAGCCGCGCGTGCGCGTGAGTTGAGCGCTGCTCGCTCGCATGGTGCGGTAGACGCCCAAGAGGTTCACGTTGATGACCCTCTCGAAGCGTTCGGGCTCCAAAGATTCCACTGTCCCGACATACTGCGTGATGCCCGCGTTAGCGACGACGATGTCGAGGTGCCCAAAGATTTCCACAGTTTTTGCCACGGCGTTCTCTAAAGAGGAGAGGTCGGTGACGTCCGCGCCAAAAGCGTGAGCGCGTTCGCCTAGTTCGTCGGCTAAAGCGTGCAGAGCGTCGGGCTCTAAACCCACGAGCGCGACCTTAGCCCCGAGCGCGTGAAGCCTCCTCGCTAACGCCTTACCGAGACCCCGCGCGGCTCCGGTGATGAGAACAACTTTGCCTCTGACAGAACGGCTCATATACTTACCTCTTCTCGCTGAGGTTCACTCTTCTGTTCGAGGTTGGACGTCTGCACCTCTAAATGTGTGACGAAAAACTCGGCTTGCTGCGCTGCAATTTTTGAGAACCAAGGCTCCTGATAGATTTCGAAGTGCGTGGCGTCCCAGCGAGCTAACGCGCCGTGTGGGGCTCGAGCCGCCGCCGCCTCGATGGTCTTGACGGGCGTGATGACATCTCGAGCGGGTAGGTCGTAGTGAATGGGGCAGCGAATCTTACTCGCCTCCAAACCGGGACGGTAGTTGGCGGCGTCCAGGAGCACCCTTGCCGCCACCCGGTTCTCCCACAGTGAGTCTTCCGGCTCGGTGCGTACGCCTAAGAGCGCGTCAGACGAAGTCATCACTGCGAGGTCGCCAGGATGCCCTACGAGACCGATGTAGAGGGGCTCGAAGTTGAGCAGGGCTCGCAGCCTGTCGCGCAGCGAAGCGTAGACGAGCCGCGCGCTCTGCCACAGCTCACCCTCGTCGGCGCGTCCGTCGCAAAAGGGAGCTTGCGCGACGACGGCTGCAATCTCAGTATCACTTGCTGCGAGGTGCTGGACGTGTCCACCGCTGAAGGACGTGCCCCACAGCCCGACGCGGCGCGCGTCCACGTCAGGGCGAGCACGGACCCAATCAATTGCACTCTGCCAATCGGCGTGCTGCGCTGCGATATTGAGAATCTGCCTAGGCTCGCCGCCGCTCCGTCCGAACGGGTAGTCGAAGGTGAGCACCGCGAGCCCGGCGGCCTGAAAATGTTGAGCGTACTTCGTCAAGACGGGATGCACCACGCCGCCGAAGCCGTGCGCGAGGATGACGGCGGCGTAAGGGGGCTCGCCCGTCGGCTCGTACCAGGTGCCGCGTATCGGTACGCCCTTTACAGACCATTCGACGTCCGCACCTTTAGCTGATAGGTCCGTCATTGCTCTAATCTCTTAGAATACATATGCCTTAAACCGGTATTCATCCGTTTCGTCCTCCCTCTTTCACTCGGTACTAAAATCTGATAGAATTATCATACAATAATTTTTAAAGTTTGCTGTAAGGACATTTCAACATTTCATAGCACAGCGTATACAAAACGCGGTGCGGGCTCGAGACCGAAAGGATATCTATGACGCACTTCGAAGACAAAACAGCGGTCATCACGGGCGCGGGCAGCGGCATCGGACGCTCGCTTGCGCACGCCGCCGCCGCTGAAGGTATGAAGGTCGTGTTGGCAGACGTCAATGCGCTTGACTTGCAAACAGTACAGAGCGAACTGACGAGCCAAGGGGCTAGTGTTCACGCGGTGCAAATAGACGTTAGCCAAGCGGATGAGGTGCGAGCCCTCGCAGACGAAGCGCGAGAGGTCTTCGGCAACGTCCACCTCTTGGTCAACAACGCAGGCGTCGGTGCGCCGCCCGAGCGACTTTGGGAGACGACGCTCAAAGATTGGGAGTGGGTTTTGGGCGTCAACCTTAAAGGGGTAATTCACGGGGTTCACGCCTTTGTGCCTGCGATGCTCGCACACGGCGAAGATGCGCATGTGGTGAACACCGCATCTATCGCAGGTCTCATCTCAAACAGCCGCCTCAACGCCTACGGCGTCAGCAAACACGCTGTCGTCGCACTGTCTGAGACCCTCCACCTCGACTTGCAAGAGGTCGGCGCGAAGGTTGGCGTGTCGGTGCTCTGTCCCGCGTGGGTCAAGACGCGCATCAATGAGGCGCAGCGCAACCGTCCCGCAGCGGAGCAGGTGGATATGAGTGCGCTCGAGCCCACCACGCAGCAGGCTGCCGCTGCCGTGCAGCACGCCGCCGACACAGGCTTAGCGCCCGACCTCATCGCCCGCCTCACCTTTGAGGCGGTGGAGCAAAACATCTTCTACATCTTGACGCATCCTCCCTATGAGACGTTTATCCAAAAGCGCCTCGAGACGATTTTGAGTCAACAAGCGCCGACGCCCAATCAGGGTTAGGGGACGAATACAGATGCAAAACACACAGGCGGACGTATAGAGGCAGAAACGCAAGCGCTCACGACGCCCACCCTGACACCCTAACCCGACGCTCGAGCTCAGCACTAAACTCGCCTACAGTTCCGCCGACCTCGCGGGGGCGCTCTCGTATATCGCGCTCAACACCTGGCTGCTCTACTTCTTGGTCAACATCGCCGGGCTGCCGCCCCTCCAAGCGGGCGCGGTGTTCGTGTTAGGGCGATTCGTAGACGCGGTACTCGACCCCGTCATCGGCACGCTCTCGGACCGCCTCAAACCCAAGGTGGGTCGCCTCATCTTCCTGCGCTGGGGCGCGGTTCCGGCGGGCGCGAGCTTCGTGATCTTGTTCCTCTTGCCCCTCAGCGCCGAGGCGAAGTTCTTCACCGCGCTCTTGGGGCTTATCCTCTACTCGGTCATCTACACTTTTATCAACATGCCCTACTTGGCGCTCCTGCCCGAACTCGCGCCCGGCTACGACGAACGCACGGTCTTGAACGCCTACCGCCTCACCTTTGCAATGGTCGCCAACCTCATCGCGGTGGCTGCGCCGCCCGTGATCGTCGTAGCGGTCACGGGGAGCGTGGAGTTGGCCTCGAGCCCCCCCGCAGGCTGGTTGGTAATGGCGGTTATGTTCGGCCTCATCATGAGCGCGGCGCTTTTTATTACAGGTTTTGGGGTACGCGAACCGCGCACTTCTGTACCGGGCGCAGCTATACCGGGCACAGTACCGAATTCATCTCTCCTGAATGAGGTTCGCACTGCGTTCGGCACGCACGGCTTTTGGCAGGTATTCGTCATGTTCGTGACGGTAACGCTGGGATTCATGATCGCCAATTCGGTCTTACCGTTCTACCTCGAGTCCGCCCTAAGTCTCAGCGCCGCCGAGCAACCTATTGTTCTCCTCACGCTTTTTGGCACAGCGCTCCTCACCTTTCCCCTCTGGACGCTCTTGTCGAAATACGTCGGCAAAAAGGGAGCGCTAACCCTGGGACTCCTCGTCGAAGCGGTGAGCCTCCTTTTGCTCGTGAGCGTGGTGCCCGCAGGCTCGGTGTCGGGTATCCTCTTGGCGGTTGTCGCGCTCAACGCCTTTGGGCTCGCCGCCGTAACGCTCTTTCCCTGGGCGATGCTGCCCGATGTGATTGAGTTTGACGAGTTAGCGAGCGGGCGTCGGCGCGAAGGGCTCTTCTACGCGCTTTTCACCTTTGGGCAAAAGGTGGCGGGCTCGGCGGGCGTGTTCGCCAACGCCATCATCATCGCAGCCTTTGACTATCAGCAGGGCAACAGTGAACAAACCCCTGAGACGCTGCGCGGCCTGAGTTTGATGATAGGGCCGGTGGCGGCGAGCGTCTTCGGGCTCGCCATTCTCTTCGTGTGGCTCTATCCCATTACGCGCAAGACGCACCGGGCGGCGCAGGATGCGCTGGCGCAAAAAATTTAGAGGGGGGATTGGGGGAGAGGTGGGCTCGAGCCTCAACTGCTGACTTCACCTCAATGTGCGCCACACAGAAACCTCTTTCATCTCCAAAAGGTCTATCGTGACAAAAGGGGCTTAAAAAAGGAGGTTGATGTGAAATTAGGCATTATCGGCGCGGGCAACATCGGCAGAACTTTAGCGGGTCTTTTCGCTGGGGCGGGTCATGAGGTCGCGATTAGCAACTCACGCAGTCCTGAAACCCTCGAGGATTTAGCCGCCGACCTCAACCAAAGTGCTGCGGGGAACGTTCAAGCGATGACTGCGAAGGACGCCGCCACATTTGGCAATATCGTCATCGAAGCCGTCCCTTTCGGCCACTATCAAGATTTACCTAAAGACGAACTCGTGGGTAAAACGCTCATCAGCGCTTCAAACTACTATCCAAACCGCGACGGCGAGATGGATTTTGCAGGGTATACGCAGACCGGGCTCGTCGCCTCTTATTTGTCTGACACGTCCGTTGTCAAAGCCTTCAACACGATTTACTGGGAGCATCTGCGTGACCAGGGCGATACCTCTAAACCCGTGAGTGAGCGGCGCGTTATCTTTTTGGCGGGGGATGATGAGGCGGCCAAGCAAGAGGTCGCTGACCTCATCGAAGAGATTGGGTTTGGTCCTTTGGACGTAGGTTCATTAAGCAAAAGTAGCGTACAGGAGCCGGGGGCGGACATTTACAACCGAGAGATGACGGTAGCGGAGGCTAGGGAGAAGGTAGCGTCGTAGCGCTACCTCACGTAAGCGTGCTTGCAGAAGAAACAGGTCTTTGTGAGAGATACTCTAAAACAGAGTGTGATTCAACTAACGAAAAAGAGGAGCGTAAGAATGGCGAGCAAACCCGTCATATTGACCGTAGACGACGACCCCCAGGTGTTGGGCGCGGTGGCGCGTGACCTGCGCCGCCGTTACAGCGAGGATTACCGCGTCGTGCGGGCAGACTCGGGGCGAGCGGCCTTAGAGGTCGTGCGCGAACTCCAGACACGCGGCACACCTATCGCACTGATTCTAGCCGACCAGCGGATGCCGCAGATGGACGGTGTTGCCTTTCTGAGCGACGCTATGAAGCTCTTTCCCGACAGCAAACGCGCCCTCTTAACCGCCTACGCCGACACCGACGCCGCGATTAACGCCATCAACCAGAGCAAGATTCACCACTACCTCTTAAAGCCCTGGGACCCGCCTGAGGAGAAGCTCTATCCCGTTCTGGATGACCTCTTGAGCGATTGGCAAGCGGGCTACCGGCCACCCTTTACGGGCATTCGCATCGTCGGCGATAGATGGTCGCCAGACGGTCACACCCTGCGCGACTTCTTGGCGAGGAACCAAGTACCGTATCGCTGGCTGGACGTCGAGGCAGACGAGGAGGCGCGAAACCTCGTGGCGTCCGAGGAATTGAAACCGGAAGCCTTGCCTATCGTCATCTTCGAGGATGGCGAGCGGCTCGAGAAACCAACACCCTTAGAACTCGCCCGCAAAGCGGGACTCAATACGGAAGCGGCGAACGAGTTTTACGACCTCATCATCGTGGGTGCAGGACCAGCGGGTTTGGCGTCGGGTGTGTACGGCGCGTCCGAAGGTCTCAAGGTGGCCGTGCTGGACAGCGAAGCGCCGGGGGGACAAGCGGGGACGTCCAGCCGCATCGAGAACTACTTAGGTTTCCCAGTTGGGCTTTCGGGCAGCGACCTAGCGCGGCGCGGCGTCGCGCAAGCGCGTAAGTTTGGCGCGGAGTTCATCACGCCGCAGCAAGTGGTTGAGGTCGGCCTCAAAGACAACTACAAGCTCATCAAATTAGACAGCGGAGCCGAGACTCACCGCGCACGCGCTCGTTGTGGCGACGGGCGTGCAGTACCGCAAGCTGGACGCGCCCGGCATGGACGCGCTCACAGGTGCGGGCGTGTATTACGGCTCCTCCATCGCCGAAGCCGTCGCCTGTGAAGGCGAAGACGTCTATATCGTCGGCGCGGGCAACTCAGCGGGACAAGCGGCGCTCTACTTGGCGGGCTTCGCGAGAAGCGTGACGCTCCTGGTGCGCGGCGAAGACTTGGAGTCCAAGATGTCGAATTACCTCGTCACGCGCATCTACGACGCGGAGACGATTCACGTCTCGCTCGAGACCGAAGTCGTAGAAGCACACGGGGAAGGTCGCTTAGAGGCCATCACGGTGAACTGCGGCGGCAACAGGGTCAAGAAACCGACCTCGGCGCTGTTTATTTTTATCGGCGCGTCTCCCTCGACGGAGTGGTTGGACGGCACCGTCAAACGCGACGGCAAGGGCTTCGTCTACACCGGCCCTGATGTGATGAAAGACGGGCAGCAGCCGGAGGGTTGGCCGCTGGAGCGCGACCCCTTCCTCTTAGAGACGAACGTGCCCGGCATCTTCGCCTCGGGCGACGTGCGGCACGGCTCGGTCAAGCGGGTGGCTTCGGCGGTAGGTGAAGGCTCCATTGCGGTGCAGTTTATCCACCAATATTTGGCGGATGTAGGCGCATGATGGACGTTAAAGCTTTAGAGGTCATCACGGACTTTCAGGACGTGCCGCGTGGGGAACTCGAGTGGCTCGCCGCAACATTCAGAGGTGCGCCATTTAGACGTAGGCGAACGCTTCTACAACCAGGGCGATCCCGCCGACGCTCTGCACCTCATCCTCTCGGGCAACCTCCAACTGGTGCGGCGCGAGGCGGGACAAGAGGTCAATTCGTTCTTAATAGACCCCGGTGAAATCAGCGGCGTCTTACCCTTTTCGCGCATGAAGAACTACGGCGCATCGGCGGTGGCGCTGCGCGAAACGCAAATCGCGGAACTTAAAGCGGAGCATTTCCCTGAACTGCATAACTGCGCCCCTGTCCTCTTGGAAACTTTGGTCCACGAGATGCTCGACCGCACGCAGGAGTACACCCGCGTCGGGGCGCAGCGTGAAAAGCTCATGTCCTTGGGCACGATGTCGGCGGGCTTGGCGCACGAACTCAACAACCCCGCCTCAGCCGCGAAGCGGGCCGCGCAGAACTTACGCGAGACGCTGCAGTCGTTCGACGAGCACTCCTCGCAAATTTTAGGCCCGGTAATTTTCAAGCAGTACAGTGAAGACAACGACCCCTTTCGACCTCTTTACGACCAGATGACCTTGGACGGCGACACCCTCAGCGCAATGGAGCGTAGCGATTTAGAGGATGACTTGGGTGATTGGTTGGACGAGCAAGGCGTCGAGCATCCCTGGGAGGTCGCGGCGACGCTCGTGACGGGTGGGCTTTCGAAAGAGGTCATGGTGGACATAGCGCGAGCGCTCAAGCCTGAGCAGGTGAACAACTTTCTCGAGTGGACCCCCAGAGGCGTCGAGATGCGCCTCTTGGCCCAAGAGCTGATTGAAAGTACGAAGCGCATCTCCGACCTAGTCGGCGCGATGAAGGCGTATACATATATGGATCAAGGCTTAGAAAAGCAAGAGGTCAATATCCACGAAGGCATTATCAACACCCTTACTATCCTCAAACACAAGTGGCAGAAGAAAGGGGTTCGGCTCGAGAAACAATTCGAAGAGGTGCCCAACGTGCCCGCGTACGGCAGCGAACTCAACCAGGTCTGGACGAACCTCCTCGCCAACGCGATTGACGCGGTGGATGAGGGCGGTACGATCACGATACGAACCACGCTTGACAAAGGGGCCGAAGTCGCCTGCGTGGACATTATTGACGACGGAAGCGGCGTGCCTAAAGAGATTCAGAGCCGAATTTTTGAGCCGTTTTTTACGACCAAAGGGGTCGGTGAAGGGACAGGGATGGGCTTAGACATTGCGAATCGCATCGTGCGGCAGCGGCATATGGGAACGTTGCAGTTAGAGTCACGGCCTGGTCACACGCAGTTTCGGGTGCGGTTGCCGCTTGGGAGTGCTTAGATTGAGCGTGCTAGGAAGCCTCTTTCGTTAGACCAACAACCGCTGAAAGCCTTCTTGCTCGAAATGACGATCTGTTGTCAAGGCTTTAGTGATGTCACGCTGACGCATGAGCACAAAACTCACTGCGTCACAAAGGGAGTAATTTTTATCTTGCCTCTCGAGCAATAGGTTTAGCGCTTCGTTATCGAGCGTTTCATCGACCCAGACCACTTCAATCTCAGGATTACCCAAGAGGTCAGCAATAAATGTAAGCGTGAATTGGCGGGGAAAGCGCCGCGCCGTAGCTAACGCAACATACTCAGCTAGGACGTAGTTGTTCGTTAAACGCTTGTTCGCGCTCTGATAAAACTCGAGGGCCATTTCATGAAACGGCTCGGCTCTATGGTGTAAGCAGAGCAGACCCGAGGTGTCCAGTAGCATCAATCGTTATTGTCGGCGTAGGCTCTTGCCAGCTTTTCGTCAATGCTTTCATTATCTGCTCCAACGGGATAACCAGCATAAACCTCACCAAAATGACGTTCAAAGCGTGCTCGAGCTGCTTGTTTTTCTTCTGTAGAAGTCGAATGATAATGCTTTTCGAGTAACGCTTTGACTAAATCCGCAGGTGATATGCCAACCTCTTCGGCTCGCTGTTGGATAGCGGTGAACGTGACATCGCTTAATTCAAGGTTTAAGGTTTGACTCATCGTACACCTCAGTTATTGTATCACAATTTTAACACACTCAAATCCGAGCAACCTATTCGCCCTCATTTTTCCGAAATCGCACTCGCCGAACGTTTCAGCCTGAGCTAACGCCGCAGCTAACGGCGGCACATCGTATTCAGCCCTCTCTTCGTCTGTCGTCGTAGGGTCGTAAGACTCTAATGTGTAGGTACATCCGTCAGAAGAGGTATACTGCGTCCCGAATTTCTGCTTTTCACCCACACTAAGCAGGTAACGGTCAAGCGTGGCCGCGTAAATCCATTTTGCGTCAACGCTGCCGAGTTGCACAGCTTTGTCAGCGAGCTTGTTTGCCAACTGATAATGAGCAGGACAATCGCCGTGCTGAAAGATAAAGGAAGCGTCAACAAGTGCTCGAGCGCTCATAATTTTTCCTTCGACTAAATAGCCAAGCACTTCAGCGCGTCTAGCTTCGTCCTTCTTAGAGACGGTTTCCCAATCTATCTCATCCGTTGAACGCGCGGCTTGGTCTTTCGTGAAGAGGTCATGCACACGCTGTTCGAGTAAAGGGGCAGAAGCACCCTCGAGATCGACCTCCACACCTTCCATTTCAGGATGGCAACTCGTAAAATCAGCTTGAGCCGATGATAAGTTAGGCGAAGCAAAGCAAAGCAGGAAAATAAAGGTATGTAACCTGTACAAAGCAACTGTCTCCTTTTCTCAAAAACTTAGAGCACGCAATCCAGCAAAGTAGTTAAAAACCTCCTCCTCACCTAAAAAAGCGGACTACTCGAGGCCACCCCCTCCGCCTCCTCCACCTTATCCAGCCGAAAGGTCAACACCTTTTGGCGTAGATGGCAAAAGCCTCGGATATACGCCCCGTCGAACTTATTCACGTCTACCAAGCGCTCTTTGCCGCCGTACACCATCCGCACACTGCTGCGGTTCAGCGCGGCGTGTTTGAAAACAGCTCCAAAAGGGCTCTCCGCGAAGCTCATAGGGACAGGAGCGCGGCGCGGACCTTTTTGGTACAAGAGTTGGCCGTTTTGCTTGGCGTATTCGTAGAGGTCGCGGGTGAGTTTGACATCTTCTAGGCAGTAGCGCTCGAGCCTCTCCCAATCGCCAGCGCGGTAGTATTCCAATGCGTCCAGCCCTGAGCCGAGCTTGCCCTGACCGAGCGTCGCTTGCGCCAAAGAATCTAAAGAGATACGACGCTTCAGGGCTTTTTGCGCCTCCAACATGAGGTCTAAAGTCGGCAAATCGTAAACCCAATCGCCGAGTTCAGAGGCCAAAACGGGCCAATCGAAGCCGATGAGGTTGAAGCCGACGACTTGCTCGGTCTCTTTGAGCATCTCTTCTAACTCCTCAAAGCGGTCTTCGCGGTAGGCCACGAAGCGGTCTCCCTCGTAGAAGTAGACGCCGACGACGCTCACGCCGAGCTTGGCCTTGTTGTGAGCGCCGCCGACCTCATCGAAGGAGCGTTTGGTTTCTAAGTCTAAAACGAGGCGGTTCACTTGATTGGTACTCATTGGTTCAGCGTCCCTAGCTCGAGCCCCTCCAAGAGCACCTCGTGCAACGCGCCATTTGAAGAAACTAAAACCTTGTCTTCGACGTGATATTTCTCCCCTGCCGGACCCGTGGCGCGTCCACCTGCCTCTTGAATAATCAGCACGCCCGCCGCCACGTCCCAGGCGTTGAGCTTGAGGTCCCAGAAGCCGTCGAGCCGTCCGCAGGCGACGTAGCAGAGGTCCAAGGCGGCGGCTCCGGGGCGGCGGATGGCGCGGCAGCGGTGCATCATGCGGGCGAAGACCTCGATGTTGTCCGAGGCGGTTTCGGGGTTGTAGGGGAAGCCCGTGGCGAGCATGGCGCTGCGGAGGACGGTCTCGCTTGTCACTTGAATCGGCGCACCGTTCATAAACGCACCCTCGCCTTTTACCGCCGTGAAAAGTTCATTTCGAAACGAATCCAGCACCACGCCAACCTCTAGCTCACCCTCGATTTCTAAGCCGATAGAGACGCAGTAGAAGGGAAAGCCGTGCGCGTAGTTCAAGGTTCCGTCCAAAGGGTCTACGATCCAGCGGTGGCTCGCCTCTTCGCTCTGACCTTCCTCTTCGCCTAAAACGGTGTGCTCAGGATACGCGCCCAGAAGAATCTCGCGGATTTTTGCCTCGCTCTCCTTGTCCACGCGGGTGACTAAGTCGGTCTCAGTTGTTTTGGTTGCGATGCCCAAGTCCCCGCCGATATTGCGCTGGTGAATTCGTGCAGCAGCTTGGGCGGCTTGAAGGGCAGCACGTAAATAGTCGTTCATAGGTCCACTATACGCGCCGTCCGGTCTACTTGAAAGGTTGGACAGGCGTCGCCGTGTGGCTGCTGACCCGGCACGCGGACTAAACCGCGCTGGTATGCTGCACAAAAGGAACGGACATGGCCGAAGAGGTGCAAACAGAACGAGAACCGCGTAGCGATTGGGCGAGCTTTTTATTACCTACGGCGCTTATTTTCGGCTTCGTGCTGCTGCTCAGCTTGAGCGTAGAAGGTGCAGACGAAGCTGAGGCGGGTCCGCTGGAGCATTGGCTCGAGCTAGTCGTTGATTACATCGCCTTCGGCGCAGAGATAGCGGCGGCGCTCGTCATCGGCGTCGCGGTGGTGCAGGGCATCGTCAGCTACCTGAGAAACCTCTTAACGTCTTCTATAGATAGCTCTGAAGCGACGGAGACTATCCGGCTGAAGCTAGGGCGGGTGCTCACGCTGGGGCTGGAATTCACAGTAGCGAGCGATATTTTGCGCACCGCCGTCGCTCCGACGCGGCAAGATATTTTGATTTTAGGGGCCGTCGTCCTCTTGCGGACACTGCTTAACTTTTTCTTGGAGCGCGAGATTCGCGAAGCGGAGGCGAAGCAGCGAGCGAAACGCGCGACCTCTTGATACCGCTTCAAGAGGTTACAGACAGAGCGTCGGCGGTGCTCTTAAGCTTGATGACGTGAGCGAAACGCGAGACGAGTTAAAAGCTCAAGTCCTAGAGGTCCATAAACGGCTCTGCGAGCACTACGGCGCACCTTTCCCGTTCTTCCGCGACGTTGATCCTCTAACCGAACTCATCGGCTCCATGCTCTCACATCGGACGCGCAACGAGGACTCGGGGCGGGCTCTGGTGAGCTTGAAGACGCGCTTTCGGCGCTGGGAAAGGGTAAGGGACGCGCCGACAGAAGAGGTGCAAGAGGCCATTTCAGCGGCGACTTGGCCGGAGCAGAAAGCGCCGCGTATTCAGGCGGCCTTGCGCACCATCGCGGAGAAAAGGGGGGAGCTGTCGCTCGAGTTCCTAGCCGACATGGAACCCCAAGAGGCGCAGGCGTGGTTGGAGACGTTGAACGGTGTGGGTCCTAAAACGAGCGCCGCCGTGCTGCTCTTCAGCCGCCTGCACATGCCCGCGTTGCCCGTGGACTCGCATCATCACCGCGTGGCGCAGCGGCTGGGCTTCATCCCCAAAAGCGTCGGCCCCGGCCCCGCGCACGCGCGTCTGCGGGCGCTCTTACCCGAAGGTTGGGACGCGCAAACGCTCTACGACCATCACGAGGCGCTCATGTTTCACGGGCAGAAGTGCTGCTTTTACCGCCGCCCGGCTTGTGAACGGTGCCCCGTCTTGTCGCTCTGCCCTTACGGGCAAGCGCATGAGGCGTAGGCGTTTCCGCCCGCGCTTCCCGTTAGATTCTCGACCCTATGTGGGTAAAAATCCGCAGGGTACTGCATATCAATAGCACTTCCAAAACATACTGAGACAGAGTGTCGCAGGTCTCAGCCTGTCAAGGCTAGCGGGATTTCACCTCACAACGTGGGTGCTGAACAGTGTTTTCTACAGTGAGAGTGTCTCAGACCAGATGATACCTGCTAAAACTGGAGTCTCGAGCTACACTTCAAGCAGGAGGGCCACGTATGTCCGACACACCTGACACGAGCGAACCGCGCACCTATTACCAAGCCCCCGAGCCCCAAGGCCCTGCCGAGATGGGCCAAGTTATCCTAAAAGATGGCAGCACCGCCTACTTGCGCCCTGCTAAAGCCGAAGACAAGGACCTGCTCATCCGCTTTTTGCAAGGCATCTCGAAAGAGGCGTATGTGCGTCGCTTTTTTGCTGATACACCTTATGCGTCGGCGGCGAAACGGATGTTGGAACATGAGTCCGTGGAGATGAAACTCGTGTTGTTCGTCCTAACGGGCGACCCGGAGCGTCCGAGCATCATAGGGGCGGGTGAATACATCCGCGAGCGTGAAGGCTCCAAAGAGGCTGAGGTGGCATTTTTGGTCGGCGACGACCAGCGCGGCAAGGGCTTGGGTACGCTCCTACTCGAGCGCTTAGCACTCGTGGCGGCGCGGCACGGGATCGAGCGCTTTACCGCCGTCACCATGTCGCGCAACAGAGAGATGATCAACGTCTTTAAGAGCAGCGGCTTTGAGGTGCGGCGGAGGCTCGAGTACGGCGACGTCGAAATAGACTTCTCCATCCAGCCGAGCCGGGAGAGCGTCGCGCGGGCCGAAGCACGCGAACAGGTCGCTACTGTAGCCTCGCTGCACCCCTTCTTCGAGCCTAAGCGTGTCGCGGTGATCGGCGCGTCGCGCGAGCCCAAGAGCGTCGGGCAGCGTATTCTGTGGAACCTCTTGGACAGCGGTTTTCACGAGGACCTCTTCCCTGTTCACCCCGAAGCGGACACGCTCGCTGACCTTAAAGCGTATCCCTCGCTGGATGACGTACCCGAGGAGATAGATTTAGCGGTTATCACCGTACCGAAAGAAGCGGTTTCCAGCGTCGTCGAGGCGTGCGGCAAGAAGGGCGTGCGCTCACTCGTTATTGTGAGTGCTGGTTTTGGTGAAACAGGTGAGGCGGGACTTAGAGCGCAAAAAGAGCTGGTCAAAAAGGTGCGTGGCTACGGGATGCGCCTGATCGGGCCGAACAGCATGGGGCTCATGAATGTGCGCTCTAAAAGGAGAGGCGGCACGCTCAACGCGAGCTTCGCTATGGCGCTGCCCCAACCTGGCCCGGTGGCAGTTTCGTCGCAGAGCGGCGCGTTGGGGTTGGCACTTTTAGAGCACGCGCAGACGACGGAGTTGGGAGTCTCGAGCTTCGTCAGCTTAGGCAACAAGAGCGACGTATCGGGCAACGACCTCTTGCAATACTGGGAGGACGACGAGCAGACCGGCCTCATCGTGCTCTACTTGGCGTCGTTCGGCAATCCGCGCCGCTTCGCCCGCTTAGCGAGGCGTGTCGGGCGCAAAAAGCCAATTCTGGCGGTGAAAGCGGAGCGGGCAGCAGGAGCAAGTGAAGACGCTGCCGTGGACGCCCTCTTTCGGCAGACGGGCGTCGTTCGCGCTCAGACCTTTGAGGAGCTTTTCGACACGGCGGCCCTTTTATCGCACCAACCTCTTCCTAAGGGCAAGCGCGTCGGCATCGTTTCGAACGCAGGCGGCCCGGCGAGCCTGGCGACGGACGCACTGGCGGCGGCGGGGTTGGAGGTACTGGAGACGAGCGACGCTGTAAGAGAAACCTTGCGAGCGGAGCTTTTGGCGGGCTCGAGCCTGGGCAACCCCATCGACATGAGCGCCTTCGCGACCGCCGCGCACTACCGCTCTGCGGTTGAAACCACCCTGACAGGTGAGATTGACGCGCTCTTGGTGCTCTTCTCCCCCATCGGACCAAGCCACGCCGGAGAGGTCGCAGACGCGGTAGGGGACGCTGTCGTTGCGGCGCGTAGCGCGGGATATAAACAGCCTGTACTCATCTGTTTCACCACCTATCAAAACGCCCGTCCACCCCTGCTTGCGGGAGACGAACGCCTGCCGACCTACCGCTTTCCCGAGTCAGCAGTCAGGGCGCTCGCTAAAGCGCGGGAGTACGCCGCGTGGTGCGAAACGCCGCTGGGTTCTATTCCTGACTTTGCTGAGCTCGAGGTTGACAAGGCTAGAGCGCTTTGCCAGCAGGCGCAGGAGCGGGGCGGCGGCTGGCTCACGCCAGAAGAGGTCGCGGGTACCTTGCAAGCATTCGGCCTGCCGCTCGTCTCCTACCGCTTAGCGAAGGACGCGGCGGACGCGGTAGCCGCCGCGAACGACCTCGGCTACCCCGTCGTGGTGAAGCTGGCCTCGCAGACGCTGATGAATAAATCCGACTGGAACGGCGTCAAGCTCAACATACAAGACGAAGCGGGCGTGCGCCGCGCGTGTAGAGAGATCGAGGAGCGCCTAGAAGGGGCGGGGCGCACCGAAGACCTCTTGGGTTTTCTCGTCCAGCCGATGGTCGAAGTGGGAACCGAACTTGCTATCGGCGTGCGGCAAGACCCGCTCTTTGGGCCGCTCCTTTCCTTTGGACTCGGCGGTGTCTACATGGAAGTCTTGCATGACACGGTCTACCGCATCACGCCTCTGACCGAGCGCGACGCCGAGCAGATGGTCACTGAGGTGCGCGGCTATCCGCTCCTCACAGGGTATAGAGGGCATCCACCCGCCGATATAGAGGCGGTCAAGGGGATGCTTTTGAGAGTCTCGAGATTGGTCGAAGAACTCCCCGAAATCGCTGAACTCGACCTCAACCCCTTCAAAGCGCACAAGCCGGGTGAGGGGTGCACAGTTTTGGACGCACGTATCCGAGTCGAGGCGACGTAGCGTCGTCACTACGTCAGAGCGAACTAAGCCGCTCTGGAGAGGTGGGTTCGTCCAGGCAGCAGCACCCCTAAGTACTGGTCGCTGATGGCCTCGACGGAGAAGACTGACGCTCTAGCTTTAAGTTCAACGGACGAAATACTGTGCTCCAAGGTGCGAAGCGCCGCGTCCGCCAGCCCCTGCACGTCGCCAACTGGCACGAGCGGCCCGTATTTGTCGCCCTCTAAAATCTCGCTCGGCCCGCTTGGGCAGTCCGTGCTGACCACGGGACAACCGCAGGCCATCGCCTGGATGAGCACGCCGGGTAGCCCCTCCCAAGCCGACGAGAGCACGAAGAGGGCAGCCTTGGACATGTAGGCAAAAGGGTTATCCACGAAACCGGGCAGCGCAACGTCCTCTTGCAACCCTAACTCCGCGATGAGCGCCTCTAACTCCGCTCGCAGCTTCCCCTCACCCAAGATCATCAACTTGGCGGGACGCACTGCTCTAACCTTTGCAAAGGCGCGAATCAGCGTGGGGTAGTCCTTTTGCCCTGTCAGCCGCCCCGCCCCTAGCAACACGGGTGGGCTACCCTCACTGAACCAAGGGTGACTGAGCGGGGCTTGCGCCTGACGCTTGAGATTATCGGTTACAACAGGATTATAGATCGTGTGTATCTTCTCCGGTGAGACGCCTGCGAAGCGTTGGATGTCTTTAGACACCCCTTCGGAGACGCCGATACACCCCGCCGCCCACGGGTAGAAGCGCTTGACTGCGAAGCGCAACAACTTAACCTTGAGGCGCTTGTCGTTGCCTGGAAACATCATGTTGGACTCGCGCACAAAGACGCGCGTCGGCACGCCCGCTAAGCGTACGGCTAAAAGCGCAGTGACCGCCGCGTGATCGAGCGTGACGAGCAGCGTTTCGGGTCTAGCGTCGCGCAAATAGCGCACAAACCCAGGCAAGCTGCTCGCAACCCCGTCGCTCGCTAGATCGACAATGTGAACGTCAGGCGGTACGTGCGTTAGATAGGGTCCTTCCGCCGCCGCGAGCACCAAGTCAACGTTCACGCCGCGCCGAACGAATCCCTGGCTCAAGTTGACGAGCATCCGCTCCGCACCACCGCCACCAAGATCAGGCAGGTAAAGCGCAATTGCAGTGTGTCTATTTGTAGGTTTATTCGCGCTCATATCGCTTACACTTCGAGCTGCGGCTGGGGTTTACGCCGCTTGAACACGCCTACGCTATTAGGCAAGACGATGAAAGTTCGGCTCGTCGTGATAAGCGTCAGGAGGAACCAGGGCACCTTGTAGGTGTGAAAGTCACCTGGTATAAAGGCCACAACCATGGCAAACCACAAGACGAGGTAAAAGGCTCGCTCTTTGTACGGAAGCTGAAAGAGGGGCAAAATAGGGACGGTGAGCGCGAGCAAGAACAAGACGAGCCCGATGATGCCTAGCTCTACAAGTGTAGAGAAGTAGGCGCTGTGCGGCGGGTCGCCAAAGCCGCGCACCCGCTCAACCACTTCGCTGTAGCTGCCCGAGCCGATGCCGATGATGGGTGAGTCTCGAAACGCCTGTAACCCTGCGGCCCAAATCTGCGTACGGTTGCTGACGTTACCGTCGGTAATCTCTTCGGTCGTCTCGGACAGCCGGTTGATATTGTCCTCGGGCAGCACACTGATCGCGACGGCTGAAATTGACACGATGAGAATTGTGATGACAACCCTGCGCGTCGCGCTCAGGTAGCCGTAGGTCAGCGGCACCAGACTTAAACTGATCACGCCCACGATCATGCCACTCCTCGAGGCCACGAGCCCAAGCGCCATAACCGACAGCGGGATGTAGATCATAAAGAGCCAGTGGCGCAGTCCACGCCGATAGGTCATAGCGAGATACCACGTCATCGCGATGCCTAGCGCGACGAGTGTCGCAACCGAGTTCGCGTTATCGGCGATGCCCGTATAGCGGTAGAGCGACTGTTCGTCGTTGGGAACAAAGGGGTTGGCGAGAAAGCTGTAGATAATCCTGATAACGACGATGTACGCGCCTAGCACGTACGCTTGCAGGAGTGCCAAACGCCGCGCCTGAGTGCGGCACAGCTCCCACACGAGCCACGACATCACTAGAAACTGCGTGAAGGTCTCGAAACGAACTCGGGCGCCAACCTGATCAATCGTCCAAAAAAAGCTGATCCCGTACCAAAACACAAAGAGGCCGAACAGGAGGAGAAAGAGCGAGGGCGCTCTGGCTTTAAGCCGCCCGCCTTGCATCACAGCGACCATCCCGGCGGCAAACGCGATCAGGCCGAAGAGCGTGCCCGCCGCGCCTAGGCCGGGAATAGCCACAGCCCTTTCCCAGGGCATCGAGAAGACGAAAATCCAAAGGGCGATAAAAGCGATGCGGTTGACAGTCATGTTGCTCCCTAGATGGTGGGTATCAGCCCCGTGTGAGGCATCAGTGCGCGACGCGCGTAAAAAGTTGTGTAGCCGAAGTAGCACGCACCTTCAAAGGTAATAGCGACGATGACAGCAGCGTGACGCAGATGCGGTAGGGCGAACCAACGCTGTAAGTAGCGCCGCAAGCACGCCACGTTCCGGCTCAGCGGCGCGAGCATTCTTCCCACTATAGCGGTTCCAGAAAAAAAGTGATGTGCCATCTGCGCATTCATCCCTCGAGACCCTACGGTCTGCCACCCTACTGATTACTGTACTGATTGCTGCGCTGCTCGCTCAGCCACGCTTGCAGCGTGAGCGCCGTCCAAATCGGTGAATGACCCTGCGTGAATTTGTCCGCTAAAAAGTCCTCCCAATACTGATGAATCACGCTAGCATTGAGCACCCCCTCGCGCTTTAAGCTCTCCTCGCTGAGCAGGTCAGCGGCCCAGTCTTTAAGGGGACCTTTGAGCCAGTGGCGGATAGGCACGCTGAAGCCTCGTTTAGGGCGTTCGACCAGAGGTTTAGGCACGTAGCGGTGGAGCACCTTGCGCAGAAGCTGCTTGCCCTCGCTGCCCTCGAAGTTTAGCTCGAGCGGAAAGCGCCACGCGAGTTCGACCACTCGGTGATCCAGAATAGGTACCCGCGCTTCCAAGCTCACCTTCATGCTCGCCCGGTCGAGCTTGACGAGGATGTCGTCGGGCATGAAGGTCGTCATGTCCCAGTACATCATGCTCTGCACGTAATCTGGAAATGAGGTCCAGTTCGGGCGCTCGGCGACGTACGCCTCGCCCGCTCGGGCGGCCACAAGCGTCTGGTGCGCGTCCAGGCGGGTGAGGTGTTTCTCGTGAAGGTCGCGCTGACTTCTGAGGCTGAGATACTCAGCGACACGGCCTATTTGGTCGGCGTTGGTGTAGCTTTGCAACCTGCTCGGGAGTAGCTTGCCTAAAGCGTCGAGGCGTTGCTGCGGCAGCTCGGCGGTTTTCTCCAACATGCGCGCCGCTGGCGAGCGCAGCGCGTAAGGAACGCGCTCCAAAGCCTGCCAACGGCTCTGATTCTTCTGATAGGCCGTGTAGCCGCCGAACAGCTCATCGCCACCGTCACCGGAAAGACTCACCGTTACCTTGCGCCGCGCCAACTCCGAAATAAGAAAGGTGGGAATCTGCGACTCGTCGGCGAAGGGCTCGTCGTAGAGCCTGGGAAGGCTAGGAATAACCGCTAGCGCGTCTTCGGATGTGACGTAAAGCTCGGTATGGTCCGTGCCCAAATGCTCAGCGACGGCCTTGGCGTGATGCGCTTCGTTATGATTTTTCTCGTTGAAACCGACCGTAAAGGTCTTGACACTTTGGGTGCTCTGCGCTTGCATCAGCGCGACCACCGTCGAAGAGTCGATGCCGCCCGACAAAAACGCGCCCAGCGGCACGTCGGCGACCATACGGCGCTTCACCGCGTCGGCCAAGAGGTCGTGGAGCGCGTCCACCGCCTCCTCAGCGCTCCCCTCAAAGGGACAGCGCACGCCCGCTTGCGCGACCTCATAAGCCGACCAATACGTTTGAGGTTCGGCCCGCTCGAGCGGATGCTGAAGTTTGAGGATGCTCCCCGGCGGTAGCTTGTAGATGTCCTTATAGATGCTTTCGGGGCTCGGAACGTAGCGGTAGCGCAAGTAAGCGCCGATGGCTCGCTGATTCAAGCACCCCTCAAAGTCAGGATGCCGTTTGAGCGTGTGCAGTTCGGAGCCGAAGAGGAAGCTGGGGCCGCTCCAACCGTAGTAAAGCGGCTTGATACCCAAGCGGTCACGAACTAAATAGAGCGCGTTCTCGGCGCGGTCCCAAAGCGCCAAAGCAAACATACCGACAAAGCGCCCCACCGCCTCCTCTACGCCCCAGTGCTCGATGGCCTCTAAGATCACCTCTGTGTCAGAATGCCCCCGCCACGCCCTACGGCCTGTTTCGCGCTCCAAGTCAGCACGCATGTCCTCAAAGTTATAGATTTCGCCGTTGTAGACCAGCACGAAGCGCCCGCTCGCCGAGTGCATCGGCTGATGACCCTCGGGCGAAAGGTCAATGATCGACAAGCGCCTATGACCAAACGCGACGCCGCAACCCTGCTCCGCCCAAGTCCCCTGATCATCTGGCCCACGGTACGTAATCGCGTCCGTCATCCGCTGCACCGTATGAACTAGGTCGCTCTGTTCGTTTCGCTTCGTCCAAAATCCTGTTAAACCGCACATAACGTTCCTCCGAGTAAGCCCGCAATGACGTGAGACTGAGTGACGCGGGTTTGAATAGTAGGCGTCCAGCGTAAACCTGCGCGTAAACGTAGCGCGTAGCGACGTCGCGCCCCCTCACACCGCGTGACCCGGATAGCTAGTATCACTGCGCTGACAACTCCGCTAATTTGCGCCCGATACGCTTAGGTAAATATTTGCTGATAAGTTGTACGATCCAGAGACCGTCCTCGCCCAGGGTTGCCTTCGGGAAAAACCAAACGAGCGCTAGAACGCTCGCGGCGATGACCAAACCGGAGATGAGCACGGTGAGTAGCGCAGGCGAGCCCCAAGAGCGCAAAAACGTCGCCAATCCCCACGATTCAGCCAATATCACGCCTGTAAGTAGCAGCGCCCGTACGTGAATCTGCGCGAACATCTGCCAGCGCATTCCTGTGAGCTTGAGGCTGAGCTGCGCCATCATCGCCGCGTTGACAGTGAGCGCGACGAGCACGCCCGCCGCGACTCCCGTAAGGCCCCAACGCTGCCCGACGGCTGCGCCGCCTACTACGCACAGGGCGTAGATAGCCTGCCGCCAGGCGCGGCTATAAACCGCACCCTTCGCCTTCACTAAAGTATCACTCAACCCCGAATTCGTGCGCATAACCGTTCCCAGTACCAAAATCTGAAAGGGTAAGAATCGCTTCGGTCCACTGAGGCCCTAAGAGGATGAGCACGTACTCCCTAGCAAAGACGAAGAGCACCGCGCTGGCGGGCAGCATGAAGAGCGCGGTGAACGCGACGCCGCGCCGATAGACCGTGCTGATGGTCTTCGCCTCGCTCTGCACTTTCGACATCGCCGGAAAGAGCACGTTGGCGATCGTATCTCCGAAGAGCTGCGCGGGCAAGATCATAAGCTGATACGCCTTCTGGTAGATACCTAGCGCCTCCGTGCTGAGCGCTCGCCCTACAACGATGTTATCCCCCTGGCTCGCCCCTCTAAAGAGCACGTCGGAGAGCGACTGGCCGCCCCCAAAATAGAGCAGTTGAGCCGCCGCCTCTCTGTCGAAGTGCAGCAGTTTAGCGTGAGGTTTGGCGATGAGGTAGACAACCGCTGAAATCACCTTTTGCGCTAACGTGCCGATGATGAGCGCCCAAGGGCCGAAGTTCAGGTAAGCGAACACGATACTGAAGAGCCCGTATCCTAAGAAGTAGGACGCCGCCTGCGTACCCGCTTTAAGGCGAAAGTCGAGGTCTCTGGACGCCAGCGACATCGCCACCACCGACAAGCCGTCGATCATAAGCCCGAGCGAAAGCACGCGCAAAATAGGTACGAGCGAAGGCTCCCTATAAAATGCCGCGATGGGGGGTGAAAGCACCCAGAGCAGCGCTACGAAGACGAAGCTGAGCGTAACCGTAATCGTGAAGCCGACCCTGATGTGGCGCTCCTCGAGCCGCTCCCTCTGCACCACCGCCGGACCCACCCCCAAGCGGGCGAACATATCCGTAAAGGCCGTCACCGTGAGACACAGCGCCACAATACCGAAGTCCGCTTCGGTGAGAAGCCGCGCCAACACGCCCAGCACCACGATCTTTAAGACCGCCTGCATCCCCGAGCCCGACGACGACCAAAAGAGCCCCACAAAGGTGCGGTGCGTCAAATTGCTACGTTCGTCCTGGTCGGGGTTGCGTGGCGGCGGTTTACTCATAGAGGTTGCTCATAAGTGGTTGCTCATGTCGTATTGGGTGTTCTCCAGACAAGCTCAGGGAATAGTAACAAGAGGTTGTCGCAAAGCCATGTGCGTTTACGAACTAAAGCGCGAGAAGAGGGAGTGAAAACGCTCAAATGTGAGTTTTTCGTCACAGCAGCATAGCAGATAGCCCCGCTTTGAAAAGTAAAAGCAGCGCACCTCACATTGAAAGAGGTAAAGACAAAAAAGAAGACCCCTAAGGGCCTTCTTCAAAGGATTGCTTTAGAACTTACGGAATGTTGACGTAACCGCGTGCACCGGCACGGGTAAAGATGTCAGCACCGTTGACAGTGGGTCGAAGGACGAATGCAAACTCACCTGTAGTGAGCGCATCTTCCGTCGTTCCATCCGCGATGGTGATCTCGTAGATGCAGTCAACTTCGGTCTCAGTACCGTCTAAGGCACAGTCATCCGGGTTCTGGATATCACCCAAGGTGAAACCGTCAACATCATCCAGCGGAGTAACGTCGTTGCTGTCGTCATCGTTGGTATCAACGTTTCTAATGTTAATACCGAGAGTCTCGACGCCATCGTCATCAGACGCAGTGATTCTGGCGTAGATGGTCGCAGCAGGTGTTACGTCTAAGACGCTAGGATCATCTTCGCTGTCGATGAAGGGATCATCGTTGACGAAGGTGCCATCCGTCGTACCTGTTTCGCCAATACCGAAGAAGCCTAAGGTTGGCTCTGCGTCACCGGGGCCACCTGTGGGATCAGGATCAGGAACGGGAGGCTCGGGTGTCTCTTCACCAGGCTCAGCAATAGTCGCGGTGGCTGAATCGTCCGCATCTAGCGTACCGTCGGTTACGGTAGCGGTAACTTCGAAGCTACCCGCCTCGGTAAAGGTTGCGGTGGTCGTCGTACCTGTCGTATCGCTGAGTTCTACGCTGTCATCACTTGCCGTCCAAGCGTACGAGAGTTCATCGTCGTCAACGTCTTCTCCGACTGCGGTGAAATTTGCCGTTAAAGGCTCAGCTTGGGCCGTACCTATGCTACCGCCCGTGTCTTCGCCACCCGTATCGCCATCGCCGCCCGTTTCTTCTGGCAAGACGCCTTCAAAGGTGGGAGGGGTAACTTCGACCGTCGGCGCGTTGTTCATATCCGGGTCTGGGTCTACAGGATCGTCACCATTGCTACACGCCGCAATGACGAGGACGAGGACTAACAGGAGCGGGACGAACCGCACCCAGAGTTTGCTATCTATTTTCTGCATCTATTCTCCTCCATATCTATACTCTTGCGTCTTTCTCTTCGAGAACTTTCCCTGCATAACGTCTAGGCGAGGGGTGAAATTCACAAAGAGCCCAGACACTTATAACATAAGGATTTTTCCTTGGCTACTCCCCTAGCTACCTCTTTTGCTTTTTGTCTAGCAAATTTTCCTCCTTTTCGGGTGTAGAGTGAGGTTTTTAACATTGAGAGTGGCTCGAGGCTTTATACCCTCTATAGTGATGCAACCTTATCTCCCCTTACCGTGCACTCAACACCGCGCAAAGAGGCTGCATGGGCTAATTATGTAGTGGAGAGGTGAGGTCTTTGTGAGGTATCTTGCTTCATGAAGAAACGATTATTGGTTACATCTTAGGAGTAGCGTAAGAATTCGTACTAGAAATTTTTGTAGTAGAGAGAGGTAGTGAGATGAAAAAGGTAGCTTTTCTGGTTTTTCTGACTTTCGCGTTGGCAGCTTGCGCCCCGAGCACGAGGGATTCGGGCATGGCGGGCGAGGTCAGAACCGAGTCGCAAGATATGTCGGGCGAGATGACGGATGACATGACGGGCGGCGCAGAGATGGACATGCAGATGGACATGGACACGGGCGGCATGATGACGGGCGGCTCGGACGGTCTTTCCGTCGAGATGGACGATATGACAGGCGGCGCAGAGATGGATATGACGGGCGGCGCGATGGACATGGGCTCAGACATGCAGGCGGGCATGGAAGACGATACAGCAGCGCCGACGGGAACTTTAGAAGCAGCGGCGAGCCCGGCAGGACCTTTTTACAACGATAGACCGGACGGCATCTCGGACATCAGTGACGAGCGCGTGGTCAGCGTTTTACCGGGTAGCTCGTTCTTCTTGCGGGTGAGTTACAGCGACTCGAGCGGCATTTCGGGCTTGAATATTTCGCTTAGGAATTCAGAGTCCCAGGGCAACCTCCCCACAGGTCCCTTCACGATTGACGAGGCGGCCTCGACCTCGACCTGTGACGACCAACTCGCTACGACGCCCACCGAACTCAACTGCACGATCAAGGTGGACGTCGCCTCAGACGCGCAAAACATCTCCGAGGGCGGCGAATTCGCCTACGTCTTCCGCGCTCAGGTGTCTGACGCGGCGGGCAACACCGAGACGGACAACGACCGGGGTTACGTAGCGCTTCAGTAAGTAGCGGCCTCTACAAAGCCCCACGCTGCAGCGTGGGGCTTTTTCTATGGGCTTTCTTCTCACCATCCAAATTCATGAAGAATCTCTTAACCTCAGGCTTTCAGCTAGGTTAGAAACGCTTCACAGCCTGCCCCTTCGACAGGCTCAGGGCAGGCTCTGAGCCTGTCGAAGGGGTTCAGCATGACAAATATGGAAACTATGACCTCTCTCAGCCGATGTGCCCTTCCAACCTTGGCGGACAAACGCCCTTCACGCATGAGGAAAAAGGTGCTATAACCGCAGGTGGTGGCAGCGACTCAACACCCTTCAAAGACAGTCCAATTAAGGATGGGCCAGCAGCGCACGCTCTGGGTAGGCTGCTTTGCCCTGTTGTCCTCTCTATCCCTCGTCCCCATCTGGCTCTTCCCTTTTGTCCCGACGCAAGACGGCCCCGCGCACCTAGACGCGGCGGCAACGCTTCTATCGCTCTCACGCGGCGACGCTTTCCTCAGCACCTTCTTTGAGGCGCAGTGGCAGTTAGGCACCAATCAGCTCTATCACGCGCTGCTCGTCCTGCTCGGCGCGTTCGTTCCTTTGCTCCTCGCCGAAAAGCTCCTGCTGAGCCTCTACGCGCTCGCTGTCCCTCTCTCGGCGCTGTTCGCGCTGCGCGGACTCAAAGGCGCAAACCTCTTAGCTGTTTTTCTGACCTTTCCGGCTATCTACCCCTTCGTTTTCTACTTGGGGTTCTATAACTTCTGTTTGGGGCTCATCTTTTTTTTGCTCACGCTAGGCGTATACTTCAGGCTTGTAGAAGCTCAAACGGCTCGCAAACGGGTGCTCTTTACAATCTTGCTCGCGCTGGGCTTTGCGCTCTGCTACGCCGCGCATATCATCGCGGCGGCGAACGCGCTGTTGGTGCTCGGCGTTATGGTGGGCGTTGCGCTCTTTAGAAAGCGGCGGAACGCGCCTCTCACGGCCCTCTTAGTGACAGGGGCGGCCCTACCGACAGCGGCGTTTATCCTCAACTTCTTCGCGCAGCAACCTGCGAACACATCCGACGGCACCACCAAGTTCTTGAGCGTGCCGCGCCTCATCACCGAGTTTTTCGTCCACGTCCCGAATTTGCCTTACAAGGTGTACAGTCCGCTCATTATCCATTCCTGGCTCGACGTGCTCTTCACCGCGCCCTGGCACCTGCTCCTCGTGGCGCTCGCCGGTCTCGCTGCGTACCGCTGCGTCAAGCGCCGACACGCTCCGCGGCCTGAACTTCTAGCCGCCCTTATCGTGATGCTCCTAGTGATTTTATGGACGCCTAACCGCTTGGGCGAGATAGGCTTTCTCACCGACCGCTTTTTGCCCTACAGCTACGTGCTCCTCATCTTGTGGCTCGGAACGGTGAAGTTTTCGCCCCACATCTGGCGCGTTGCAGCTTTAGCGGGGGCGCTCTGCGCGGGCGCACTTTTCGTCTACCGCATCCCCTTACATGCGATGCTCAACGCTAACTTGCGCGAGTTCGTATCCGCCGCAGCGTTTATTGAGGATGACAGCGCGGTTTTGCCGCTCATCTTGGTCAAGGACGACAACGCCTATCCGCCTACGGGCTTCGTCTTGCCGAACATGCGTTACAGCGAAGTGCTGCACGCGGTCGGGTACGTTGCGCTCTCGAGCTCTATCGCCACCTTGAACGACTATCAGGCGTCGAAAGGGTACTTTCCGCTGCGCTACAAAGAGGAGACGAATCCTGTCAGGTATCTCAGCGAGAGAGGGTTGGAGGGGCTCGAGCGTCCCCCCTTCGCCTTCGACTTGCAAGCCTACCGAGAGGAAACGGGGGCAGTGGTGGACTATCTGCTTCTCTGGGGCAACTTAGATGAGGTCAGAGAGCGCCCGGATGTACGGGCTATGTTGAGTCAGTTGGGGGCTTACGACCTCGTCCATACCTCTGAGCCGCGCGGTCTGATGCGCGTCTATGCGCGGCGTTCGGAGACGGCGTTAAATATAGATGCAGTCAGCCTTGAAATGGGGTTGTTAGGGGAACAGACGCCGTGACGCCTCTCGGACACCTCGCCGTTTCTTATAGTCTCGCTAAAGGCGTACCCGCTCGCACTTCAGTTCTGCCTCACGCACTTCCTTACATCATTGTCGGCGGGCTCGCACCGGACCTCGACTTCTTGCTGATCAGTCTGCCGAGCTTCAACGCCCTTCACCGCTCCTTAACCCACAACCTCTTCTTCGTGCTGGCGGTTGCGGCGCTGTGCGTTCTTTTCGTACACTTTAAGCGCGGTACGGGAGCGGCGGCCAACGGCTCTCTAAGCAATATTTTCCTCACCGCTGTTTTTCTGAGCGCTCTGACGGGTGGCCTGAGCCATCTCTTTTTGGACGCTATCCTCGACAGCAATGCGAGCAACGGTGTGGGCGTAGCGGCGCTGTGGCCTCTGAGTGAGCGGTTCTTTTCACCTTTCAACCTGGCACATATCGGTTGCCCCGGTTGGGAAGAACCCCTCGCAGCCGTGCGCTGCAACCTGCCGCTCGTTCTCTGGGAGATACCTTGTTATCTTCTCGCCGCGCTTCTCTGGTGGCACACGAGGCGCGGGTGAAGGCCGACATATAGGCGGAATCATTCGAGCGAGGTTTGGGAGGGGTTCGTATGATGTTGGTGGGTAATACCCTTTCCGGTTAAATACGCTACAAAGTAGCGTATTTAATCCCGAGCAGAGCGAGTAGAAACAGCGACGGGTTCCGGTGATAACGGAATCAACTCCGCAGGAGTTTATGCAGTAATCAACCGGAATCCGTATAAGACCTCAATAAACCTAAATTCGAAAAGGTATCTTGATGAAAAAGATGGATAATATATCTGAAGCTAACTTCGAACGCACTACGTCACCTTCGGGTAGGTCACCTTCGGGTAGAACGTCCGACCCTTTGGCAGGCCATTCGGACGCGCCCGTTGAGCAGACGGACGTGCAGCGCTGGGCCACGTCGCTGAACCGCAGCTTTCCGCTCACGCTCTTCGTCGGCTCGCTTCTAGCGCTCTCCCTGGTGCTCCTCTTTCTCATGTCTATCAACCACGCCTTTGACTTTCACGACGAGTTCGAGGCGATGCACACGACCTGGAAGATGTTTCAGGGGCAGGAGATTTACGACGACTTCATCCAACATCACCACCCCTTCACCTACTACACCCTGCTACCCCTCTACGCCCTTTTCGGCAGCACGACAGAGGTGCTGATTGCGGCGCGGGTCTTTATGTTCTTTCAGCTCCTCGCGATGTTCGCGCTGACCTATCTCATCGCTTGGGAGGTCTACCGGAAACACCTCACCGCCCTCACCGGGACGTTGCTTTTGTCCCTGACGACGCTCTTCACCGCAAAAGCCATAGAGATACGCCCCGACGTGCCGCAGAGCTTACTCAGTCTCCTCGGGCTCTACCTCATGGTCCGCTTCTTTCGCACCCGCTCACTCTGGCTGCTGGTTGCGAGCGGTCTCGCCTTTGGCGTCTCTATCCTCTTCTTGCAAAAGGGCATCGTCTTCGCCGGGCTCGCCGGGTTGGTGCTCCTTGGCCGCTGGCTTTTCGGGCGTGACGTCACCTTTGCGCAAGGTCTGCTCTTTGCAGGTTCGGTCATCGCTGCGACGCTCCCTTACGCGCTCTACTTGCTCTTGAGCGCTCAGATGCAGTCTTTCATCTTCTGGAACTTTACCTACAACACCCTCTACTACGAGTTGAGGGGCTGGGAAGCGGGTAAACTCGTCAGAAATACCTACGCCCTCTACAGCGACAACCACTTTTTGCTCCTGCTCTTCGCTGGGAGCCTGCTCTTTTTGCGCAAGCGGCGGCTCGAGTGGGAGCTGCTCTTTCTCGCCGCTGGCGTGTTCGGCTTTACCCTGGCGACAGGGCGACACAACCTGCAATACTACCTCCTGATTTTTCCCTTCGTCGCAATTTTAGCGGCGCAGAGCCTCACGGTAGGGCTTAGAGGTTACAAGGCCGTCGCCGCGCTCGTTCTGGTGTTCGTCTCGCTCATGCCGTTCGCCAACTACGTCGCGGACATCGCCCTTGACACCAATGGTCCACAACTCGCTAAAATCCAATATGTCCTAGACCTGACCGACGAAGATGACTACGTCTATGACGGCAACATTACTTTCAACCTCTTCCGCCGCGACGTGGACTTCATCTGGTACATGGCGGGCGAGCCTTACAAGGCGGCGGAAACGCTCGCCATCCTCATGGACTACGACTACAACATCTACGAAGCCATCGAGCGCTTTGAGCCCGAAGTGATCTCGAACTTCGGCATTGAGGATATGAGCGACCCACGCATCGCCAATCATTATGTTCGCTCGAGCGAGTACGACGACCTCTTTATCCGCGTGGAGTAGGCGTTGAAGAAGGGGGTGCAGTTCGCTCGAGGCGGCAACACGTCCTTTAGGCTGCGAAACTGTGACACGTGGCCTGAGTCGTCGCTTGATCGACGTTATCTTAGAGGGGTGTCCCCAAGCGGCCTCTCATCCTTCAGCTTAGTGCTAGCGTTTAACCTGTTAGAGCGCCGCCCCGCGCCCCCGAGAAATTCGCAAGAGGTTGATAAGCCCCTACCCAATTTAGAAGAGGTATCTCGATGAAAGTATCCAAATTCAACCTTGCCACCAGGCTGCGCACCACCTTCCTATCTGATCTATCTAATACGACGAGCGACCCTTCATTCGATACGTCGGCTAACGCGGGGGCAGCGGATACGCAGCGCTGGGCCGCGTCACTGAACCGCAGCTTTCCGCTCACGCTCTTTGTCGGCTCGCTTCTAGCGCTCTCTCTGGTGCTCCTCTTCTTTATGTCAGTCAATCGGTTTTTTGACCACGACGAGTTCGAGGCGATGCACACGACCTGGAAGATGTTTCAGGGGCAAGAGATTTACGACGACTTCATCCAACATCACCACCCCTTTACCTACTACACCCTGCTGCCCCTCTACGCCCTTTTTGGCAGCACGACAGAGGTGCTGATTGCGGCTCGAGTTTTTATGTTCTTTCAGCTCGCTGGAATGTTGATACTCACTTATTTAATTGCCTTTGAAGTCTATCAACGTCACTTTATTGCACTGACGAGTACACTCTTTCTCGCGCTGACCGCGCTCTTCACCGCCAAGGCCATAGAGATACGCCCCGACGTGCCGCAGAGCTTACTCAGTCTCCTCGGGCTCTACCTCATGGTCCGCTTCTTTCGCACCCGCTCACTCTGGCTGCTGGTTGCGAGCGGCCTCGCCTTTGGCGTCTCTATCCTCTTCTTGCAAAAGGGCATCGTCTTCGCCGGGCTCGCCGGGTTGGTGCTCCTTGGCCGCTGGCTTTTCGGGCGTGACGTCACCTTTGCGCAAGGTCTGCTCTTTGCAGGTTCGGTCATCGCTGCGACGCTCCCTTACGCGCTCTACTTGCTCTTGAGCGCTCAGATGCAGTCTTTCATCTTCTGGAACTTTACCTACAACACCCTCTACTACGAGTTGAGGGGCTGGGAAGCGGGTAAGCTTATCGACAACCTCAACAACCTCTACAACGAGAACAGCTTGATCCTCTTGCTCTTCGCCGTGACGCTCTTCTTGCGCAAGAAGAGACTCGAGTGGGAGCTGCTCTTTCTCGCTGCTGGTGTGTTCGGCTTCACTCTCTTGACGGGGCGACACAACACGCAGTACTACCTCCTGGTTTTCCCCTTCATCGCGACTTTGGCTGCTCAGGGATTGATGACCGGTTTAGGTCTAAAAGGACGCAACGCAGTAGCTGCACTCGTCGTTGCGTTCGTCGCCTTTATGCCCCTCGTCAATCAGTTCAGGAATGCATTCGTCTATACGAACGACTCGCAACTCGCTAAAATCCAGTATGTCCTAGACCTGACCGATGAGGACGACTACGTCTATGACGGCAACATCTTTTTCAACCTCTTCCGCCGCGACGTGGACTTCATCTGGTACATGGCGGGCGAGCCTTACAAGGCGGCGGAAACGCTCGCCATCCTCATGGACTACGACTACAACATCTACGAAGCCATCGAGCGCTTTGAGCCCGAAGTGATCTCGAACTTCGGCATCGAGGATATGAGCGACCCGCGCATCGCGGAGCACTACGAACGGTCGTCTGAATATGAAGACCTCTTCATCCGCGTTCATTAAATAGATTATCGCTTTCATGTATGCTCGGCTTTAGGTACACTCAAACGCTATCTAAGAGTCATTATTATTAGAATTAGAAGGGATACATGTCGCAAACACTAAGTAACCGCTACATCCGGCGTATCTGCCTCGCCCTGCTCATCGCAGCTTTAGCTGCTTGTAGCTCTAACACCGACCCCGGTCCCACCCCTAGTCCTGACCCTGACCCTACAGAGACCGAGCTTCCGCTCGCCGACCTGGTCACGGAAGCGATCAGCATAGAACTCAATCCGCACGGTATCGCGCCTTTAGTCGCCGAAGCCAGCTTCACCACCCGCATACCGACCCGCATCACGCTCACGGTTCCCGGCGAGGAAAGCGTCACACAGTCCTTTGGTGAGGCGACGGAGCACCGCCTCCCCATCCTGGGCCTCTATCCTGACACGAACAACCAGGTCACACTGCGCTTAGAGAGCACCGAAGGTTACACCGAAACGACCGAAAGTATCCAGACCGAGGCACTACCCGAGGCACTACCGGACGTCGATATCGTCACTGCAAAGCGCGACCAGATGGAGCCCGGTTGGAATTTAAGTGCGCTTAGGGTTAGCGACACGCCAGGCCGCCATTTGCCTTTTATCTACGACCCGGCAGGCGATATTCGCTGGTACGCCGAGTTCCCCTTTGCAGAGCTTGCAATAGGGTTCGAGCGTCTCGCTAACGGTAACTTCATCTTCGGGGTAGAAGAAACCATCTACGAGTACGACATGCTCGGCGCAGAGATCAACGCGTGGCAGCTTCCGGACTACTTCTATACTCACGACATCATCGAGAAACCGGATGGCAACTTCGTCATCGTAGTCGACAAAGAAGGTCTCGACACCATTGATGATTTCGTGATCGAAATGGACCGCGACTCAGGTGAGATTGTGCGCGAGTGGGATTTACGGCAGGTGCTCGACGTGAGCCGCCAGACCTACGAGGAAGAGGTCCGGGATTGGCTCCACGTGAACGCGGTCTGGTACGACGAGCGCGACGACACGCTCATCATTTCAGGACGCAACCAGGGCGTCTTCAAGGTGACGATGGAGAACGAACTCGTCTGGATTCTCGCGCCGCATAAGGGCTGGGAACAAGCAGGTCCTGATGGAAACGGCCTCGAGACCTCTCAATATCTGCTGACCGCCGTAGACGCGAACGGCAACCCCTACCCCGAAGCGGTTCAGCAGGGAGACGAAGACCCTGAGGGATTTAGCTGGGTTTGGGGGCAGCACACCCCGATGGTCTTGCCGAACGGCAACCTGTTCGTCTTCGACAACGGACGTAAGCGCAACTTTTCAGGCTCAGGAACTGCCAGGTATAGTCGCGGCGTGGAGTACGCCATCGATAAAGAGGCGATGACCATAGAGCAGGTCTGGCAGTACGGCAAGGAGCGTGGTGAGGAATTCCACGCGCAAATTATCAGCGATGTGGACTACTTGCCAGAAACGGGCAACCGCCTCATCATGCCGGGCATTATCAACGCTTCTGGTACGCCACCCAATCAAGCCATCATGACCGAAGTCACGTATCCGGGTAAAGAGGTCGTGTTCGAGGCGAAGATTGAGTTTGCCAACCTCTTCGCAGGAGAGGTATTTGGGTATAAAGATATATCCTACCGCTCAGAGCGGCTGCCGCTCTATCCGTCTGAGTAGGCGCTCGACTAACTAAAGCCTGAAATCCACAGTAAAGATGCGAGGGGTCGTGACCCCTCGCATCTTTTTATTTGACCAATCGTTTTGTCTAAACGGTTAGCAGTTCCAAAACATACTGAGACAGATTACCGCAGGTATCATCTCCGAAAGCACGTGCTAGACAGTAACTCGTAGAGTGAGAGTGTCTCTGACCAGATGATACCTGCTAGGTGTTAAGACTGACGCTCCAACCCACCCCTAGCGGGCCGCTCACCGCGCAAAAACGCCACCACTTGCCACGCCACCACCGGAAAGCTCACCAGCGACAAGAACCAGTAGGCGAAGAGCGTATAGCCGATGCCGACGAGCGTCGCTTGCTCAGCGCTCATCTGGCTGCTGAGCAGGGCGACAAAGGCCGCGTCGCGTGTGCCGATGCCGCTCACGGTGACGGGTACGAGCCCCGCTAAGATGGCGAGTGGAAAGACGGCGTAGGCGAAGCCCAACCCCAACCCCGTCCCGAACGCTTGCGCGAGCGCAAAGACGGTAAAGCCGCCGATGGACCACGTGAGTACGGACGCGCCTAAAGTTTGTATAATAGCCGCACGGTCACTCAGCCAACGGGTGAAGACGGTGCGTAAGTCTTGCAGAACTTGCGCCACCTTGTCTGGTAAGGGAAGTTTTTCTATAGGTAGCAAGGTCACGACTAAAAAAATCCCCAAAACGCCGCCTAAGAGCCCCGCACCTGCCACGAGCCCCCAGAGCGTGCCGTTGACCAGCAGACCGAAAAGACCAAGCGCACCCAAAACACCTAAGTCTACAAGGCGCTCGAGGATCACTGTCCCCGTCCCCTTACTGAGCCCGCCATGTTCGCGCAAGTAAACCGCTTTCGCCACGTCGCCCGACTTGGACGGTAAGAAGCTATTGAGCACATTCGCCATCATCACGGCGCGAAGCGCCACGAAAAAGGGAAGTTGGGTGTCCTGCGCCCGCAGCACGCCGAGCCAGCGGAACACGCTGGTAAAGGGCAACGCGCAAGTGAGGAGAGCGGCGAGCAGCAGCCAACCCCAGTTCGCATCTGCGAGCAGGTCCGCCGTTTGCGCGAGGTCGATACGCGCCAAGAGCCAGACGATGAGCCCCGCCGAAACGAGCACGCTCACCGCACCTAGAAGGGTCTTTTTAGACGCGCTCACGCTGTTCCTACTAGGCTTATAGCATTACGCACCGGAGCTGACCTCTTGCTGCGCTTCTGAGTCTTTGAGCGAAACGGTGCGCTCTACGCTCAGCGTGCGCTCGCGGCTGAGCTGCTCCAACTGTTCGTTCGAAAGCGTCACGCCCGACACGCCCAACTCCTGGCTTTGAAAGTAGCGCGACTGCGGCACGTAGCGCACAAAAAACTCGTCGCCCAAGGAGAGCGAGGTGATCTTCAGCTCGCCGGTCAAGGTGAGGGTGTCCTCGAGCTTAACCTCTTTATCTGCAAACGTCACCCGCCGCCGAAAGGTCAAGGGCGCAGGCCGCTGCCCCAGCATGAGCGTCTTGCGAATCTGCCCTTTTAAGAGGTGCGAGAGCTTGGGCGACCAGCCTGTAAGGAGGAGCACACCGCGAAAGGCTAAATTCTTGGTGAGGTTAAAGACCTTGTGCGACGGAACCCACTGTGCGTTGCCTGAGATTTGAAAGCTCGAGTCATCCTGCTGCACCTCGAAACTCGGGTCGATCCACTGGCTCGTAAAGGTCTTACCCTCTTCCACCTGACCGATGAGCCCGCAGTCGTTGAAGATAAGCTCGCCCTTGGCGTCTTCGCCCGACCTGTCAAAGACCTTGAGCACGCCTCCTTTGGCGAGGTTGGCGAGGGCGTAGTAGTTGGGCGCGTTCTTGACGTAAACCCTACAGCCCGGAAAGAACTCGGTAAAGGGCTCGCGCTCGAAAGGTAGCGCGGGCCTGTCGTCCGGTTTTTGGGCGTAGTCTAAGTAGGAGAGCAAGAATTCCGGCACGCGGTAGACCAAGTATCTATCCGAGATAATTTCGGGCGGCACGAGCTTATCCTCGGCGAGTCCGCCTAAGAGGTGCTCGGCAACGGAGCCCGCTAAAGGTATCTCGTCCGCCATGACTTCAAAGCCGTGGCAGTAGAAGTGCAGCGTGTTGCGGCTGCCCATGCTGCCCGCGTAGAAGCCGTTCGGATAGGCGAAGTAGCTGCACTTCTCCACCGAAGCCTTCATGACCTCTAAAAGTCTAGGGTCGGGGTTCGTCTGATAGATTTTGGCTAGAAAGGAGACCGTCGCCGAGAGGTAGCCGGGGTCGATGCCGTCGTACTCCACCGACCAGCCCTCGTCGGTGTGATAGCTTAAAAAGTCCTTCCAGACCTTTTCGAAGCCTTTTTTAAGTGCCTCGTCGCCCAGTAGCTCATACGACTTCCACACCGCCAAGCACGCCATCGCGTGGTGGTTCGCTAAGTGGTCCTCTTCGGACTCACCTGCCGCGATAAAGTGCGCCGCTTTTCTAACTGCGCTCACAACCTTGTCGCGCACCTCTTTTGGGACTTCGTCGCCGAGGATGTTCAGCGCTTCGATGGTCGTGTAGGTTGTAAACGCGGTCGGACCGACCCAGCCGCGCTCATAAGGATAGAACTCGTCAAAGGAGCCGTCCTTGTGCTGGATGTCCGCCCAAAAGCTGAGACCCGCGACCGTCCAGTCGCGCACCTTTTCGTTCTGGTAATAGCTATTGCCGGGCATGTCAAATTTGTAGACGAGTGCCAGCGCGTGCACGGCGAATTGACGCACGGCGTCGGGGAAGTCCGAGGTCTTGTCCAACCAGTAGTCACGGTGCAAGCAGCCGTACGTCGGCGAGGTCGGCGTGCGGTCTTGGTTGCTTAAAATCCTGGGAATCTGCCCCAAGGCTTTATGCGCGTAGGTGTCCCTGAGGTTTTTAGCACTTTTATCTGTACGTTGCTCGTTCTTCGTTGCAATATCCGCCATTATCTCGGCTCCCTGTGTCTAGCATTTGTCTTATCGATCAAGTCGGCGAGCATCCCCGTGGTCAAGACCTGAATCGCCGACACGAAGAGGATGATGCCTAGCACCAAGAGCCCTTCGCCAGTAAACAAGCGGTACACCAAGACGAGAAAGCTCGCCAAGAAGAGCGCTAAGCTAATTGGTACGAAGACTCTGAGCGGGTTGAAGTACATGACTGTGCGCACGACGAGTTGGGTGAAGCGTACCGTGTCCTTGATAGGGTGGATTTTAGAGTCGCCCGCGCGGTGGTAGTAGTCAATCGGCACGTACTTGACGTTGTAGCCGTCTGAAAGCATGGCGAGCGTGATGGTGGTCGTAAAGGAGAAGCTGTCGGGGAGGATGTGCATGAACTTCTTGACGGTGGCTTTGCGCATCACGCGCAGCCCCGAGTTGAGGTCGGGGATTTGGGTATCCGAGAGGTAATTCGCGAGTTCGTTAAGGGCGCGTTTGGCGGGCTTGCGAATCGCGGGAATCTGGACATTCTGCCCGGTTCGTGCTCCGACTAACATATCGTCGTCGCCGAGCGCTTGAACGAGTTCGGGGAGCCGCTCGTTGGGGTAGGTACCGTCGGCGTCGGTGATCGCCATGAGGTCGTACTGGGCGTTTTTGAGGCCCGTTTTGAGGGCTGCGCCGTAGCCTTGGTTGACCTCGTGCTTGATGGTTTTGACATTGGGCATTGAAATACGAGCCATCAGTTCGCCCGTGCCGTCGGTGGAACCGTCGTCCACCAAGATGACCTCGTAGGTCAGACCGGACTCGTCCATGTAGCGGCTGACCTCTTGAACAGTCTGCTCGAGCGCTCCTAGCTCGTTGTAGACTGGAATAACGATAGAAACGCTAGGGGAACCCTCTATGCTATGTGAGGATAACTCGGGCGACGCGCCGACGGAAGGCGGCGGAGTTGAAGTACCCGGCGAGACGCTCGCTGATAAAAGTGGTAACAGTTCGTCCATACTCTCTCCAACCTACGTTCAGAATTACGTAATCAATTGACTGAATACTACGCGAATAAACGTTGCGGTATGCCGCTACTAAGCAGGAACACACTTAAACGGCGCTGCGTAGCAAAGGGGCATAATTGAAGTGACACGGCGTCTATGCAAGTAGCGCGTTGCTATAATGAGCGCTAAGCAACATACGTTAGCGAGTATAACGTGTCAACGCTCAGGAGATGAACCTACAACAACTCACTGAAGGCGCGTTGGGGTAAATTTCACCTCTTCAAAATCGCGAGAGACGTGCTTCTCGCCGCAACAAGGGCACGCGCAAGCACTTTAGGTCGCAGCAGACTGTCAAAAATTTTACAGCGCATGTTCTTTAGCCGCATAATGGTCAGGGCTGACGCATCAAAATTGTAGGAATTAAGAACAGCGCGGTAGACGCTAACCTCAAGTTTTTCCCGCTTTGATGAACATGAAGATAGTTCTTCAATCGGCTTAAAATTACCTCTTCGAACTTTGGAACCGAAAGCAAAACGGTGCGTAGCACGGTCAACTGGCAGCTTTATCAGTGCAAACGTGTTTATATGTTTTTGATTAAGGTGCGTCAGCCTCGCATAACGGTTACAAGCACATGTGTTTGCGTTTCCTGTATGCTACCTTGAAGGGTAGTCGAGCGCTCACGCTAGAGCGCCACACGTACAGTTTAGCTCGTCTTAGCTCACCGTATCGACTCGCACACGTGCTCCGCTGATATCGGACGTCAAAGATCATGACTTTGGGGGTAGGTTTTATTCGTATTTTCGTCGGGGCACCAGGGCGGCGCTTCACAGAGAGCCATTCGTACCAGCAGGGACGCTACTTAACTCTAAATGACCTATCTGAACACTCCACACCGACACCCCGACACCGTTAAAGCCGTGTCCGCGTCTCTCGCTACCGGGCCTAACGCCGGGAACACGCCCGAAAAGGACCTACCCGAAAAGCGGGTGCGCGTGCTGTTCGTCCTGACCAAGCTCAACAAAAACGGCGCAGTGCTGAGCGTCCTCAGCACGATGAGGCATCTGGAGAAAGCGCACTTTGAGCCCGTGCTATTTTTAGCCGAGCATCCCAAAGAGTCACAGTATTGGCAACCCCTTTTAGAGGGCGTTCAGGTGGTCTACGGTCTAGCGCCGCACCGCACCTGGCCGCACCGCTCCCCCTTATGGCTACGTCAGCTTTTCAGCGCGGCGCGTCGCGCGGATATCTTAGTCGGCGCACAGGAGGCGTCCTCGACCTACTTCGCGCTGCTCGCCGCCAAACTCACCGGTAAACCCGTCTTGGGTTTGGTGCAAAACTCGCTGCCCGATCACTTAGAGCAGATGCCCAACGTCCACCGCATCCTCGTCAAACGCCTCTATCCGCTCCTCACGGGCGCGGTCGCCGTATCTGAAGGGGTTAGAGCGAGCGTGGAGCGACTCGTGCCCGCTTTAGAGCGGCGGGTCACAACCGCGTACAACCTCATCGAAGTTGAAGCAATTCGGGCGGCGGCAGCGCGCCGCGCCGAGTTGCCGCCGCAGCCCTACATCGTCGCAGTCGGTCGGCTCAGCTTTCAAAAGGGTTTTGACCTCTTGATTCGGGCGTACGCGGCGCTGAGGCAAAAGGGCTGTGAGCACACACTCGTCATTTTGGGCGACGGTAAGCAGAAAGCAGAGTTAGAGCGTTTAGCGGCGCGACTCGGCGTGGCAGAACACGTGATGATGCCGGGCTTCGTGGACAATCCTTACCCCTGGGTTAAGGGGGCGGCGGTGTTTGTCTCGAGTTCGCGCTACGAAGGCTTCTGCCGCGTCATCGCCGAGGCGTTGGCGGTGGGCACGCCCGTTGTCGCGACGGACTGCCCGAGCGGTCCCGCCGAGGTCTTGGAGGACGGGCGCTACGGCGTGCTGGTTGAGAGCGAGAGTTCAGACGCTTTAGTAGGAGGTATCCACGCGCTGCTGTGCGACCCCGCGCGGTTACAGGCGCTGAGCGAGGCAGGCCCCGCGAGAGCCGCAGCGTTCGCGGTGGGCGCGTCCCCTCACGCTTTCGAAGAGGCACTTTTAGAGGCGCTGTCCTCGTCGTGAGATCAGACGAGATTTCAAGTTACAGCACTTTAGCCGAAGCGAGCTAACCTTATAGAAATAGCAGAGCAATAGCTTCAAAGTGGCGCAACCAAAGATATCATTAACGAAGCCAGCCGTTGGCGAGCCCCTCAACAGTGTAAAGCTATCCCAAATCTCATCTCTGGCTCAGCTTCATACTGGCGAAGTGTCGCTTTCTAGGATAACGCTCGAATGTCGAGCAACGAAGTTTAGTTCTACAGGGTTCAGTTTTAACGTTGGACGACGCATATGGACAGATCAACAGGGTGAGAGGTTGCGTGATGGCTGAACGCACCCGCCTGCTTCTTTTCACGGGCAAAGGTGGCGTCGGCAAAACGACCGTCGCGGCGGCCACTGCGCTTAGAGCGGCGCAGAGAGGCTACAAAACGCTCGTTTTATCGGTAGACCCTGTGCACAGCTTAGCGGACGCACTTGCCAGACCTTTGGGGCCCGAGCCCGAAGAGGTGCACCCGAACCTCTTCGCTCAAGAACTCGACGTGTACTACTCGATGAAAAAGCACTACGGCAGCGTCCGTGAGCTGCTTCTTACAGTTTTCAAGTGGCAGGGCGTGGGACGGGTCGAAGCGGAGGAGCTGGCCGCGCTGCCAGGCATGGAGGAGGCGTCGGCGTTTTTATGGCTCGAGCAGTTCTACCGCGAGGGTACCTTCGACCTCATCGTGGTGGACAGCGCCCCGACCGGCGAAACCCTGACCCTCTTGACGCTCCCTCAAGTCACCCAGTGGTGGCTCACCAAGGCGCTGCCGATGCAGAAGATGGCCTTTCAGTCCTTTGGCATGATGACGCGCTTCACGACAGGGATTCCGCTGGACGAGGGCTACCGCGAGTTGGACGACCTCTTCACCCGCTTAGAGCGCATCCGCGAAGTGGTGAGCGACCCCGAGGTCAGCTCGATTCGTCTCGTCACCAACCCTGAGCGCATGGTGATTCGCGAGGCGCAACGCACCTACACGTACCTGCAGCTTTACGGCTACCTGGTGGACGCCGTCATCACCAACCGCATCTTGCCACCTATCAAAGACGAGGTCTTCGCGCCTTACTTGGAGGCGCAAGCGGCGCATTTAGAGGAGATCGAGGCGACCTTCGCGCCCTTGCCGACCTTCCGTGTGCCGCACCTAGGCCGTGAGGTCTTCGGGCTTGACCTCTTGGAGCGCATCGGCGCAGAATTGTGGGGCGAGGTTGACCCGGTTCAGACGCTCCACCACGAGCGCCCGTACCGTCTTACAGAGGAGCGCGGGCGCTACCGCTTAACCCTCCACTTGCCCCTGCTGGACGAAACGCCCGAGGTTGAGCAGATGGGTGACGCGCTCCTTATCCGGGTCGGCAAACGGCGACGTCACATGGTTTTGCCGCGCTTTCTCGCGTATTACCAGATGCGTGAGCACCGTTTTGAAGATGAGTGGTTAGAGGTTTGGTTTGAGGAGAGTCGAAAGGGTTCGTGAATAGTGGCGCAATCAATAGTGGTGGAGAGCGCAGTAACGCGGTAGAGGCGGGTTTGAAACCCGCCTCTACGTTCGCGCCCTCTAAATTAGACCGCTCGAGCGGTCTAATTTCCACTCTCTTCCCTGAACGGTTGCTCGTTCTGGTCTTGCTCATCCTCGGCTGCGCTCTGCTCGCCCTGCCGCCGCTGTGACTCCTCATAGAAGTAGCGGTAGGTTTGATTATTCGGCTCGAGCTGCGAGGCGTTCTGATAAAAGGTCTCGGCGGCGGCGTAGTTCTCCGACTCAAACGCGGTGCGCCCCAAGTAGGCCCACGCTGCGGGGTAGTCGTCGTTGAGGCTCGTCGCCCGCGCAAACTGTTCGCGGGCCGCCCTCGTATTGCCCTCTTCGTAGAGACTGACCCCTTCTCTAAAGGCGGTCACGGCCTGCGTACCGTACTGCGCTCTTTCCTGCGCTAAGCCCAAGAAATACTCGGCGCTGGGGTCGTTAGGGCGGAGCGCCGTGACCTCTTGCCAGTAGGCAATGGCTTGGTCGGGGCGGCCCGTTTCTAGGAGGATGCGCCCGGCCCACACGTACGCTTCGGGGTCGTCGGGCACGAGGTCGATGACCTCTTGATATACGCGCAGCGCCTCGTCTTTATCGCCCCGGCTGTAACGCTCGTAGGCGAGCTGCGTGCCGACCTCGAGGGCTTGCTCCCTCATGCCGCGCGTCAGCGTGCCGCCCGCCTCCAAGTAGGCTTGCCAATTTTGGAAGGCCGGACCGTAAAAGTCGGTCACGCTGTAGACCTCGGCTAGAAGGCGCAGCGGCTCGGGACTGCCGGGCGCAAGCTGCGCCGCTTCGCGCCCATAGCGCACCGCTTCTCTAAAGAGCGGTTGGTCAGGGCGGTAAGTTTCGTAGGTTTGCAGGGCTTCAGCCGCCGTCGCCTGAGCGCGGTCTAGGGCGGCCCTCGCCTCTTGCGAGAGCGGCGCACTGATCTGAGCGAACGCCGCTGCGCAGCCTAGCGCCAGGCTTAGCGTTAGGCAAACGTTAAGCGCTAGGCGCTGCGTGCGCCCGGCTCTACCATATTTACGCGACGTCTTATCTAATTTGGTATCCATCTTTAACATCCTCCACACAACCTACACCATATCAAGCCAACTTGCTCCACTTGCCGCATTATAAAGTGCTTCACACCTTTCATAAAAGGGCAACCTGACAGATTGAGTCGCGCGACATGTATCCTCGAGCCTCTATGTTTTTAGTTGCAGCACGCATACTCTAAGCGTCACTAAAGCTACTACGCGACCTCTATATTTTGCTTTCTTTGTGTCTTGAGACCTTTTGAGAAGTTATCAGCAGCGTCTCACCCTTTCGTCGGGTTAGGATTCGTTGGGGCAGTTCTCACTCTCTTAGCAGCATGGTCGGATTTAGATGGTTTCTAGCGGATCGTTTTAAGACTAGCCTGAGATCAAGAAGGGTTGTTAAACCAATCTAATTATGCGCATTATCTATCTGCACCAATACTTTCACACGCCCGCCATGCCGGGCAGCATCCGCTCCTTTGAGATGGCGCGTCGCCTTGTAGCCTGGGGTCACGAGGTGCACCTCATCACCTCGGATAGAGAGGCCAACAGGGGCGCGTACCAGACTGAAGAGGCGGGCATTCATGTCCACTGGCTGCCCGTGCCCTACTCGAACATGCTGAGCACCTATGGGCGCATCAGGGCGTTTTTTCAGTTCGCGTGGGACGCAGCGCGTCAAGCGGAGAGATTGGAGGGCGACCTCGTCTTTGCGACCAGCACGCCCCTCACCATCGCGCTACCCGCTGTGTACGCCGCTAAGCGTAAAAATATTCCGATGGTCTTTGAAGTCCGCGATTTGTGGCCCGAGTTGCCCATTGCGATGGGCACGCTTAGAGGTTGGCCGCTGATCGTGGCGGCGCGGTGGTTGGAGCGCTTCGCCTACCGCAACGCGGCGCACATCGTCGCGCTCTCGTCGGGGATGAAAGCGGGCGTCGTGCGCACGGGCTATCCAGCGGAGCGCGTCTCGGTGATTCCCAACAGCGCGGACTTAGACCTCTTTGACGTACCCACCTCGAGAGGGGAAGAATTTCGCGCTGCGCACGCCTGGTTGGGTGATAAGCCGCTCGTCCTCTACGCGGGCACGCTCGGGGCCATCAACGGCGTCGGCTACTTGGCGCGGCTCGCCGCTGCCCTTGAAGAACGCGCCCCCGAGGTGCGCTTTTTGGTCGTCGGCAACGGGCCGGAAGAGGCGAAGATTCGCGATTTGGCGCGGGAGCTAAGCGTGTTAGACAAGAGCTTTTTCATGCTCTCCAAAGTGCCCAAAGCGCAGATGCCCGCCATCCTTTCGGCGACTACTGTAGCGACCTCGCTCTTCATCGACCTCAAAGAGATGTGGGTCAACTCGGCCAACAAGTTCTTCGACGCGCTCGCCTCAGGGACGCCCGTGGCGATCAACTACGGCGGCTGGCAAGCGGAGCTTTTAGAGGAGCGTGGAGCGGGGTTAGTCTTAGACCCTCACGATGTAGAGAATTCAGCGATGAGGCTTTTGGAAAAGTTGGCAGACCAAACGTGGCTCACGCGAGCAGGCAGCAACGCGCGTCAACTTGCCGAAACGCGCTTTTCACGTGATGAGCTGGCGAAGCAACTCGAGGCCGTCCTCATCCGCGCTCACGCTGAGTAGCTGACGTTGCGCTTCGAGAACCATCTGATAGAGCGCTGTGTAAAGTTGTACCGTATAAAGTTGCACCGTGTAAAATTACGCCGTGTAAGGTTTCGTAGACAAGCTCACTATGGAAAACGGTAGGGTAGCTTTGACATGACGATGGGCTTTCACGCGCTGATAACGACACTGATTCATGACAGTCATCCCGCCACTTCGACGAGTACCCTTAGTCTCACTTCAACTATTCAGTTCATACATTCGTATGGTGGACGGGGCTTGTGGAGCGGCTTGAGGCCATCCTTCAATCAACTATCCGGCTCGAGAGGTCCGTCATGAGCCTTGACGCCTGGTTCACGGTCAGCCTAGTGCTGTTTTTAGTCGGGCTGCTCACCTTCACGCGGGTCAGCCCCGACATCATCTTGAGCGCCGGGCTCACGCTGCTGCTCGTCTTCGGTATTCTCTCCCCCGAAGAGGCGTTTTCAGGCTTCGCCAATCCGGGCGTGATCACGGTGGGTATCCTCTACGTCGTCGTGGCGGGCTTGCAGGAGACGGGTGGTATTAACTGGCTCTCGCAGCGGCTGTTGGGCAAACCCAAGTCGCTAGCGGGGGCGCAGCTCAGGCTGATGACGCCCGTAACGCTCATCAGCGCGTTTTTGAACAACACGCCCGTCGTCGCCATGCTCATCCCGGCGGTCAACGACTGGGCGCGGCGTCATCAGCTCGCCGTCTCCAAACTGATGATTCCGCTTTCGTACGCCGCGATTTTAGGGGGAACCTGTACGCTCATCGGCACGAGCACGAACTTAGTGGTGAATGGCCTCCTCGTGAGCCGCGCCGGGCTGCCCAGCTTGGGGATGTTTTCGCTCGCCTGGGTGGGCTTGCCCACCGCCCTCATCGGCTTCGGCTTCATCCTCTTGGCGGGCCGCTGGCTCCTGCCCGACAACGCCTCGAAGACGCGGTGGCTCGACAACCCCAAGGAGTACAGCGTCGAGATGCTCGTCGAAGAAGGGGGGTCGCTCGTCGGTCAGAGCATCGAGGACGCCGGGCTTCGGCAACTGCCGGGTATGTACCTAGCTGAAATCGACCGCAAAGGACACATCCTGCCCGCCGTCTCGCCGCAGGAGACCTTGCAAGCGCAGGACCGGCTGCTCTTTGTCGGCATTGTCGAGTCGGTGGCGGACTTGCAGAAGATTCGCGGCATCACGCCCGCGACGAATCAGATTTTTAAGCTGGACGGACAGCGCTCGGAGCGAATGCTTATCGAGGCGGTGGTCTCGGGGAGTTGCCCGCTAGTCGGTCAGAGCATCCGCGAGGGGAACTTTCGCTCGTTTTACAACGCGGTCATTATCGCGGTAGCGAGAAATGGCGAGCGGGTCAAGCGCAAGGTCGGCGACATCGTGCTGCGCCCCGGCGACACGCTGCTCTTGGAGGCCAAGTCGTCTTTTGTAGAGCAGCAGCGCAACTCTCGAGACTTCTTCTTGGTCAGCGGCGTCGCCAACTCGACGCCGCCCCGCTATGACAAAGCGCTCATCGCCGTCGCGATTTTAGCGGCGATGATCCTCGTCGTTATCTCGGGACTCTTGCCGATTTTAGAAGCGGCTATGCTCGCCGCAGGCATGATGATCATCACGCGCTGCTGCACGGGCGCAGTGGCGCGGCAGAGCGTGGATTGGCGGGTGCTCATCACCATCGCGGCGGCCTTTGGCATCGGTGAAGCCTTGGAGGTGACGGGCGCGGCGCAAGCCTTAGCGCAGAGCCTCGTCGGTTTGGCGGGCACGCAACCCTTAGCCGTCCTCGCCGTGCTCTACGCAGTCACGACGCTCTTCAGCAGCCTGATTACGAATAACGCGGCGGCGGTCTTGGTCTTCCCCATCGCGCTCTCTTTAGCCACCGACTTAGACGTGAACTTCATGCCCTTCGCCATCGGCATCATCATGGCGGCGTCGGCGAGCTTCGCCACGCCCATTAGCTATCAGACCAACCTGATGGTCTACGGACCCGGCGGCTACACGTTCGGCGATTACCTCAAGATCGGCGTACCCTTAAACCTCTTGACCGCGCTCATCGCGCTGCTGATCATTCCGCGTGTTTGGCCGTTTTAAGTAGGTTTTTTATGTTGCGCTTGTGCAGTGCGCTATATGAGTTCGAAGGTCGGTTCATCTCACGCTCGAGCTACCCCTCCCTCAGCCGCTTGCGTTATGGTGGCTCGAGTGAATCTGTCTCAAATAATTTCTCACCTCAACGCAGCACCTCTCGAATATTACCGAAATATCACCCATTCACAAAAACAAAAGGAGTCTTTATGAGCCCAACCATCACCGATTCAGACTTGCAAACCCTCGTCCCCGAACTCATCCAAACGGCTGAACGCGCAGGCAGCGCCGTCTTAGAGGTTTACAACCGCACCGACTTGGACGTGACCTACAAAGAGGACGACTCACCGCTGACCCAAGCCGACTTAGCTTCACAAGAGGTCATCGCCCAATCCTTACAGCAACTCACGCCGGACATACCCATCTTGTCAGAAGAGTCCAAAGCCGCACCCTTTGAGGTGCGCAAAGACTGGACGACCTTTTGGCTGGTTGACCCCTTGGACGGCACGAAAGAGTTCGTCAAGCGAAACGGCGAGTTTACGGTCAACATCGCGCTCGTTCAGGGGGGTACGCCGCGCTTCGGGGTTGTGCACGCGCCCGTGCTGGGGACGACCTACTGGGCCGCGTCACCTTTAGGCGCATTCAAAATTAAAGACGGAGCGAGAGAGGCTATTCACGTCACGCCACATACATCAGAACCAACATCGGAGGGGCCGCTCAAAGTCGTGACGAGCCGTTCGCACGCAGGTGAGGAGACGGAGGCGCTCTTAGAGAGGTTGGAGGCTTACGCGCCCATTGAGCGCCTCTCGATTGGCAGTTCGCTCAAGCTCTGCTTGGTCGCCGAGGGCGCGGCGCACCTCTACCCGCGCTTCGGCCCGACGATGGAGTGGGACACCGCCGCCGCGCAGTGCGTCGCGGAGGTCGCGGGGGCAACTGTCGGCGGCTTGGACGGTCAACGCTTGCGCTATAACAAGGAGAACTTGCTCAACCCTTACTTCGTCGTGAGCGCAGATGAGGCGCTTTATCGGCGGACAATTGAGGAGTAGCTTAAACTGTTTCTTTTCGCAGGCGCGGCAGCACTTCGGCTAACACGCTCTCGAAGCGCTGCACCGTCGCCTCCGGGGTGAAGTGCGCGGCGCGGCGCGGCCCTGACTCGCTCAGCGCCTGCATCTGGGCGGGGTCGCACAGCAGCGCGTGAATACCGCTCGCTAGAGCGTCTGGGTTCTCAGTCTCGACCAGCACGCCGTAACGTCCGCCCTCTAAGACCTCAGCCGGACCGCTCGGACAATCCGTTGAGACAACAGGCGTGCCGATAGCCAACGCCTCAGCGATGACGCGGCAGAAGCCTTCGTAGCGCGAACTCGAGACAAACACCTCCGCCTTACTCATCCAAGCGTAGGGGTTCTCTTGATAGCCCGGCATGATCACGTCATCCTCTAAACTAAGCTCCTGAATAAGCGCGGTGAGCTTCGCGCGTTCCTTGCCCTCACCGATCAACACGAGCTTGTGCTGCAACGCGGGTTTAAGCTGCGCGTAAGCGCGGAGCAAGAGGTCGAAGCCCTTCTGGTACTCGAGCCGCCCCACCGCCAAAATGTACGGTCTGTGCGCGTCCGCTTCGGGTAGCGCCTCACGTGAACGCCTCTGCGTCTTGGTGATGTCTAGGGGGATGTAGACGGTGCGCGTGCGGTCTCCTAACTGCGGTACGAGGCGCGTCAAACTCTCTTTAATCCCTTCGGAGATGGCGACGGCCCGGCTCAGATGAGGGTAAACCAGTTGCGTTAGCGTCTTGTAGCGCCCAGGCATCCGCGCTAAGTGCTCGGGCAAGGAGTTGCGCACGAAGCCCACCGAGGGTTTGCCCGTGAGCTTCGCGGCGAGAATCGCGAGGTAGGTGGGCGACATCTCGAGCCCGCCAACGAGCACATCCGAACGCCGCGCCGTCCAGAGGAGTTTCGCAAAAATCTGCGGGAAATGGTGCGCTTTGGGCCTGCCCTGCGCAACGCCGTAGGTGATGGGAATCCCTTCGAGCAACTCGGGCCAAGGCTCGCCGCGCCGCCCCAAGACAAACAAGGCAGGCTCATAGCGCGAAGGGTCCAAGTGCTTCATGGTCGTGAGCGTGCTCAAAACCGCTCCGTTGCGCTGCACCGCGCTGAGGATAAAGAGGACGCGAATTTTAGCCACTGCGCTCCCTTTTTAAGACGGACGAGAACTTGCGTGACAGGTTGCGCGATAGATTACGAGGCGCGGTGAGTACGTTTAGGGCCAACACCTTCTTCTCCCGGTTGAGCCACTGCGCTCGTTCGTACGCCCACAGCGTCAGCTTAGCGCTCGGCCCAGACAGCGCGACGGAGCCCTCGAGCCACGAAAAGCCCCAAGCGAGGTCTTTATAAAACAAGCTCGGCACGGTCTTGGTGTTAGCGGTGCGCGAATCTCTGATGCGCAAAGCGACATCTCGAGCGATTTTGTAGAGGTCAGCAACGTGAAGCGGCTTGGCGAGCTTAACCGCTCTGAGTTCGTTGGGGTCGTCGCTGATGGGAGCCCAGGCGAGCGCCCGCGCCTCGCGCCGCGCCGGGTTGCCGATGAGCATCCCCGTGACGAGGTGGGCGCAACGTTTGAGATCGCTTGCGTTCTCATGGACGAGCGGCGTCTTGGCAAGCTCAGCGGCGAAAGTCGTCACAGTGCGGTGGACTTGTTCTAAAAACGCTTCACGCTGCGGATAGGGTTTGAGTTCGGAGAGGATAGGCGCGACCTCTTCGCCGCGCCGCTCGTACCCTCTCGTACTCCCGTGGTCCGCCATCGTGAAAATCTGGTCGATCAGGCCCTTGTTCTGAAAGAGGTATTTGATGCCCGAGCTCGCCACGCCCTGCTCGAACTCCTCCAACCAAAAGCCCCTCGCTTGCCCGTAATCGGTGGCCGAAAAGCGCGTTTTGGAAACGCCTAAGTAGTAGCCGAGCGTGTGAGGCTGCCCTGCCGAGGCCAGAATCTTTCTGAACGACGCCTGCGTGCGGAGCGTCCAACCGATGTCCACGAGCGCCCACTTGTCGTCACGCAAGAGCCCCTCTTGTTCAAAGTAAGCGAGCGCGACCTCTCTGGCCTCTTTCGCTTGCTTCATCACGACAGGCGCGACCTCGGGGTCGTAGATAAAGGTCCAGAACCTCGCTTCACTCGCTTCGTCAAGCTGCGCGTCCCACGTTTCAGGCGTAAAGCCGTGTTCACGGAGCGGCGCGTCTAAATCTTCCGGTTTGAGGCCCAGCCGCTTGAGGTTGTGACGCGGTGCAGACGACTGGCCCGTCAGGACGAGAAACGCTAAATCGTCGCCTTCCACCTTCGAAACCGAGGGGAGATACCAGGCTTGCCTCGAGCCGTACAGATAGTGCAACTCGGGCGTCTCCAGCGTCTGCGCAAGCTCCCTAGCAACCTTGTGCATAATTTGCCCGTCTCGAGCCACAAAATGCAAGCGCTCAATCCCGCGCTGCTGCGCGTCTTGCAGCGTCCAGAGGACAAAACTCACCAAGAGAGGCGCGACGACGTTCGCGGCAATATCGGTAACGGCGGTGTCCTCCTCGTCCTCACTCATGAGCCGCACGGCGCGGCAGAGCCCCGCGAGCTGTGAGGTAATCCAAGGCGGCGCGTGTGTGTCGTCCAAAATCGCTCGCTCGAAGCGGTTGAGATGCGACACGTCAAACAGCTCCGCCTTGACGCCCAACTTTCGCGCCGCCAAGTAATCCCCGACCATGCTGTCGCCGCAGTGGTGCAGGTCGCTCGGCTGGATACCTTCGCGCTCTAACACGTACTTGAACAGTTCACCCGTACGCTTGGTCTTCTCCAACTCAGAGGAGACGTACAAGGGGTCATCCGCCGTGGCGATACCGTGCTCGACAAGGACCTCTTGAATGACCTCTTTCGAGAGGTACATGTCCGAGATAAAAATGACTCGCTGCTCATTACGTTTAAGCTCCGCGATGCGGCGTTTAGTGCGGGCAATGGGGCGCAACGACGCCTTTTCTAAGCGCACCTCTTCGGCTTGCATCCACTCGGGCGAGATGCGCCAAGCTGCAAGTTCGGTGAAATTCTCGTAGATATCCGCGAGGTTGATATCACCTTTGCTCGTATTCACGTGCGCCCGCTTTTCAGCGGCGATTCGCGCCTGCGCAAGTTCGCTGACCTCTTCTTGAGCGAAACCGTTCTCACCTAAACACGCGCTCAGCACGCGCACGGCCAAAGCGTAGAAGAGGTCGGCGGGGCGGGCAAACGTCCTGAGCACACAGGTGTCGAAGACATCGAAGGCGTAAACTTTACTCACCGTAGGCTGGGTCGTAGGTTGGGTCGTGGGGTTCGTCATAACGTTACTCCAAGTGTAACCCGTAAGGCTATCACGGCGCGTGAAATACGTAGGAAAGGAGGGAAAGGCAACATCATCGTCGAGTGTAACGGAGATGAGCCCTTGTGTCTGTGCAAAGACAGGCGTCCGGGCAAAGACAGGCTCAGGCCACCCTCGAATACCCTTTTCATAGGGTAGGGTGAAGAGGTGGACACTCTGGACAGCGTGAACCCTACAGCGGACGCCTTCGAAGAGCACGACCTCGGCACGCTGAGCGCCAAGCGGCGTCCGGGCAAGTCGGGTAGCGCTGAAGTCACCCTCCGCGCTCCAAGCCGCGCGACGCGCTCGGTGTGGACCCTGGGCGCACTCGGTTGTTTACTCTTTCTCTACTCCGTTGCGCTGACTCTGGGCTGGTTTACTCCGTCACCTAACCTCTCACTAAGGTGGCCCACGCTCCCCGAGACCCCTTTCTGGCTCCTCCCCCTCATTCTCTGCGCCTTTTCGCTCACGTTGGCCGTAGGTGGCACGCGCGTGACCCTCCTTGAGGAGGGGCTCGAGCTGTCCGGCTTCTGGCCCAACCGCACCCGCCATCTCTACCTCTGGTCAAACCTCATCTTCGTGCGCTTCTGGAGTGAGCAAACGCGCAGCCGTGAAACGCTCTACGGCGTGCGCTTCCGCTTCAAAGAGGCGAACTTGACGCTTTTTGTGGGCAATAAGAAGGTGTGGGAGGGGCTAAAAGAGAGGTTTGAGCACGTCAGCTAGTCAGCAAGCTAGGTATTCGGCTTGTCAGCGCGTCAGCCAGTCAGAAAAACCCGAAATAACGAGTAGAATAGAAAGATGATTCACCTCGTGGCCGACTTCACGCAGGCAAAGGGCTGGTTTATAGGTCCTTGGAACGCCGAGCTTAATATCCCTATCGGTTGGGCAACACAAGGAATTGACGAATCCCATCACCATACGCAGATGAATGAGGTCTATTTAGTGGCGAGGGGTTGGGGTACTGCTGTTGTGAGTGGAGAAGAGGTTGAGTTGAAAATAGGAGACGTGCTCGTCGTTGAACCGGGCGAAGCGCATACCTTTACGCAAAGTTCACCTGACTATCTCCACTTCGTGTTGCAAAGCCCCTACGTAAAAGGGGATAAAGTTGTCTAACCTCACCGGAATCATTGGCGCGATGCCCGAAGAATTAGAGGAACTTTTAGCTGTTTTGGACGATACGCAAAAGGAGCAAAGAGGTGCCTTCACGCTCTACCGAGGCGCATTGGACGAACAAGAGGTATTGCTTGCTGAGTGCGGTATCGGCAAGGTCAATGCGGCGGCGCTAACGCAACTTTTCGTGATGCAAGGGGTCACGCGGGTTATCTTCACGGGTGTTGCAGGTGCGGTTGACCCCGCCTTAAAGGTAGGCGACCTCGTAGTGAGCACAGACGCGCTGCAACATGACCTCAACGTGACGGCGCTCGGCTACGACTTGGGGCAAGTACCGGGGGAGCCGCTCGCTTGGAGAGCGGATGAGAGATTGCGCGACCTGGCACTAGCAGCGGCGCAGACGTTAGAAGAGGTCAAAACTCTCTCCGGGCGTGTCGTTTCAGGCGATCAATTCATCGCCGACGCAAATAAGGTGGCGCAGCTACGCAAAGACTTTGGCGCAGCGTGCGCCGAGATGGAAGGGGCGGCGGTGGCGCAAGTGTGCGCCAAAGCAGTTATACCTTTTGTCATCATCCGCAGCATCAGTGACACGGCGGACCACGAGGCTGAGGTGAACTTTCGGGAGTTTACGCCTCTTGCGGCGAAGCGGGCAAAGCGGGTGGTGCGGGGGATGCTGAGGGCGCTTCCTCGGTAGCTAACGAGCTTATACCTCTTGCTTAGAGCCGCAAGAGGTATAAGAGGGCCGCCGCGTCCCACGCCTGCGGGCGGCACGCCACCGGATAGGGCACGGGCGGCGCGGACGCTCCGCTCGGTCCTTCGGGAATGGTTCGAGGGTAGCCCGCCACGAGTTCGGGTAACCGCTTGTCCGCTTGGCTCGCCGCCAGCTCAAAGGTCGCCTCGCGAATCTTCCGGGCCTCTTCAGAAAACCCGTACCGAGCCAGCCCGCCCGCAATCAAAGCTGTGTCGTGCGGCCAGACCGAGCCGTTGTGGTACGAGACGGGGTTGTAGCGCACCTCATCCGCGCCGAGCGTGCGGACACCCCAGCCCGACCAGTTCGCGTCAGAAAAGAGCGTGTTGACGAGCTTGGGCGCGACCTCTTCGGGGACGATGCCCGTCCAGAGGAGTTGCCCGGCGTCGGAGTTGTGAACCCTGAGAGGTCGTTTATCTCCATCTAATGCCATCGCGTAGGTCTGCATGTCATCCAACCAGAACGTTTTATGAAACTCTGTTTTGAGCGTGTCGGCTTCGTCACGGTAGCGGCTCGAGTCCTCCTCATCTCCCAGCTCGCTATAAAACGTAGCGGCGGCGCGGTACGCCGCGTAGGTGTAACCCTGCACCTCGCTCACCGCCAGCTCACCTCGCGCCAACGTTCCGTCCGCATGGCTCATCGAGTCGTACGAATCTTTCCACGACTGAACTGAGAGACCTTTCGCGCCTTCAAAATCCTCGACGCCTTGAAACTCCACGAAGCTGTCGCCGTCTACGTCGCCATCCTCTTGAAGCCACTTGAGCGCCGCTTCCCAGTTCGGCTTCAGCTCTTCGACAAGGCTAAAGTCACCCGTTTGCTGCCACACCTCATGGAGCAGCATCACGAACAGCGCAGGGGCGTCCACCGTGCCGTAGTAGGGGCTGTGCGGGGTTTGCTGCGTGCGCGTCAGCTCGCCGAAGCGGAGTTCGTGCATGATCTTGCCAGGAGCTTCGGCGCGAAAGTCGTCGTAGCTTTTACCCTGATAGCGGGCGAGGTAGCGAAGCGTGCCGCGTGCCAGCTCGCTCTGATGGGGGAGCAACATGTAGGCGGTCAGGAGTGCGTCGCGTCCAAAGGCGGCGACGTACCAGGGGATGCCCGCCGAGGGATAGAGCCCGCATTCGGTGAAAAGCAGCAGAGCGCGGAGATCGTCAATCGCCTGGTCTAAGACCGCTTGATGAGGCTCGCTTTCTGCCCGTAGGGAGAAGCCCTCGCGCCACATCTTGTACGAGAGGTCGCGCGGTTCGCTCCTTTCTAAAGGACTATCTAAAGAGATTTGGACGCGCAGCTCTGAGCGCGCTTGAGGAGAAAGCTCGAGCCTAAACCCTATAGTCTCCTCGTTCATTTCAGCCGGTGCAAGCGAGAAGGTGATGGCGGTGGCGAACTCGAGCCCGTCTTTCGCTCTATAGCGAAACCTCACGCCCTGTTCCTCTGTCTCGTGAACGACGCCATCACGCTCAGCGACGCGCCACGCCCGCGCTTCGAAGAGGTCGGCGAAGTCGGCAGCGAGGTCCAAAGTGACCTCAACGGTTTGCGCCTCGGGGCTGGTGTTTTCGAACTCGAGCACATCCGTTAGCGCCTGCGCCGATACGTTCAGCCTGCGCTGCACGCCCACCACTTGCGACGGCCCCTCGATCTTCGCGTAGTGAGCGCTGAATTGGTCCGGTCTAGCGCTATGCGTCAGGAGCGTCTGAAAGGCGTCACCGAAGCGCCAAGCGTAACGGCTCAAAAAGCGTGTGTCGCGGTTGTAGAGCCCGTGTTCACTCTCTAAAACCTGTCCATCTTCTCGCCCCACAAAAAAGGTGTAGTTCTCTTTTAAGACCAAATTGTCGTTCGTATCGCGTTCGATGTGCATGGGTGTGCCTCACTAGTGACATGAGTGGGTTTAACGTTGCTTGTCTGACTGGATAAGCAGGTCAGCATCTCAGCGAGTCAGCCCTTCAGCCCTCTCCTGACTAGCTGAAGTCCAGTCGAGCTGGTTATGTAATCTCCCGTTTACGTAATTTTCGCGAATGCGAAAGGGAACGAACGGTTTGGCAGAGCCAAAACTTGCGTAAGCTGACACGCTGACACGCTCCTTATTCCTTACTTCCCCCGTACGACACCCCTTCCAAAAAGTATCGCTGAAACACCACGAAGAGGATGATAATAGGCAGTGCGCTCAAGATAGCGCCCGCGAGAATGAGCCCCCAGTCGCCCGTCGCGCCGTAAACCTCCCGGAACGTCAGCAGGCCGATAGGCAGCGTTTTGATGTCTTCGGGCGTGGTCAGCACAATGAAGGGCCAGAAGAACTCGTTCCAGGCCCCTTGAAAGCTGAGAATCGCCACCGCACCCAAAGCGGGCCGCGCCATCGGCAAGACGACGCGCCAGTAGCGCTGCCAGTGGTTCGCGCCGTCGATCATGGCGGCCTCTTCGACCTCGTTGGGGATGGACTCGAAAAACTGCTTCATCAGAAAGACCATCGCGGCGGCGACCAGAGCCGAGCCGCTCGCCCCGCCGATGATCACCCCCCAGATGGAGTTGAGGAGCGTCTGCACGCCGAAGAGCTGCGTCAACCCGAAGATGCCGTCACGCAAGACCAGGTAGTTCGAGATGAAGGTGACCTGGCCGGGGATCATCATGCTGAAAAGCAGCGCGAAGAAGATGAAAGTTTTCCCCGGAAACGCGAGCCGCGCCAGTGCGTAGCCCGCCATCGACGCGAACAGCAGCGTCGAGAGCACCCGCATGATCGCGACAAAAAACGAGTTGAGCGTCCAGGCCCAGAAGAGGCTCTGTCCGGTGGTGACGCTTTTGACCTCGTTGAAAACGCGCACGTAGTTGCGAAACACGTAGCCGATCGCGCCGGGGGTGATGGTGTCGTAGGAGACGACGCGGCCTCGGCGCTCGAGCCGCGAAGGGGCGAGCGTCGCGTCGATGTAGCGCTGATTGACGGGCGCGGTGATGTCCACCGGCAAAGTCTCCACCTCGGGACCGTCGCCTGGATACGTCACCGTAAATTCGTAAGACACGATCTGCCCTTGAACGCTCTCACCGCGTATCTCGCCGCTGCCGGGCTCTCTGGACGTTTCCCGAACGTCACTAAGTTCGGCGTAGTCGGCGGCGAACTCGATCTGCTGCGCAGCCTGCAAGCCTCCGCTGCGGCGGCGCGACACGACCACTTCGGGCGTCTCGGGCTCCTGCCCTTCGGGGACGAAGTAGGTGACGCTAAAGGGCACCTCCGCGCCGGGGGCGAAGCCGCCGAACCAGCGTCCGCCCTCGCCCGCTGCGCCCAAGCGCCCCGCCGCCGACCAGTTGGCCGGGGAGAGCTGCGGGATGTTCAGCGTGGGAGGATAGTCCAAGGGGTTGGTTTTGAGGCTCGAGAACGCTGCGAAGAGAATGGGGCCCAAAAGCACCACTGCGAAAAAGAGCATCGCCAGGTAGACCAATCCGGCCCGCGCCCAGCGGCGGCGGGCGTGCCAGCGTTCGAAGTCGGCGCGAGTGGCAAAGGAACCTGCGCCCCGTGGCGCGTTGCGAACCGCCATCAGCGCCGCTCCGAGGGGATGAAGACGCGCTGAATGAGCACCACGATGAGCGTCAAGACCGCCAAGAACATCGCCGCCGCCGACGCGAAGCCGACCTCGGGCAGCTGCCCGCCGGGGAACATCCGGTTGTAGACGAAGTACGCCAAGGTGATGATCGACTCGAGCGGTGCTGCGTCGCCGAAAATAGCGACCTGGTCGAACATCTGCAAGGTGCCGATGAGCCCGAGCGTCACCACCAGAAAGGTCACGGGCTGCACGGAGGGCACCGTGATGTGGCGAAACTGCTGCCAAGCGGTTGCGCCGTCGAGTGACGCCGCCTCGTAGTAGGACTTGGGCACGTCTTGAAGCGCGGCTAAAAACATCAGCATAAAGGTGGGCATGGTCGTGAAGATGTTCTGAAACATAATGACGATGAGCGGCAGCCCGATCAGGCCGACGCTCTGCTGGGTGTTGAGCCAGATAAAGCCGATGGGCGCAACGTCTCTCGGCGCGATCACGCCGCTTATATTGAGCAGAAAGGTCCCGGCTAGCGCCACTAACATCGAGATAACCAAGAGGGCGGGGTCGAGCCAGCCGGCGGGCAGGTTGCGGGCACGTTCAAACCACACCTGCGCGAGTTGGGCTACGACTAGGACAGTCAAGAACACGGCGATAAGCGGTAGATAGGTGAGAAACTGCGTGACGAGATAGTTGATAAGGCCGGTGCGCTGAAAGAGCCATAAAAAGATGAGCGTGATGACGACGCTGCTGGTCACGCTCGGCATGTAGAACGCGGCGCGGAAAAAACCCAAGCCGCGCACCTTCTGGTTGAGAACGGACGCCATCAGCAGTGCGCCGATGGTTTGCAACGCCGTCACGACGGTTGCGAACACGACCGTGTTGAAAAGCGCGCGCAAGAAGTTGTCACTCTGAAACAGATTGATGTAGTTTTGCAGGCCGATAAATTCCAGATTGTTGATGTTGAAGAGGTTGTAATTGGTGAAGCTAAAGACAACTGCGCGCACAAAGGCGTAGATGAAAAAGACGCCTAACGTGAGCAAGAAGGGCGCGAGAAAGAGGTAGCCTGCTAGCGCGTCCCGGAACCGCTGATTCATGGGGTCTCACCTCCAAAGCTAGGGGATTTGAAGAGCTTTACGGATAAAGTCGCCTGTACGAAAGGCTGTTAGCGGTCAGCCCTCAGGTATTAGCCAAAAGCCTTTGCTAACAGCTAATACCCAACGGCTTATTCAACCCGGCTTTTCTTCAGTTACTCAACAGCGAGTGCAAACATGTCTACTGCGCCCGCTGGACCAGCGCGTCGACCTCGCTCTGCGCTTGCTCCAAGGCGGGCGTGACGTCGGCTTGACCCGTAGCGACGGCGTTAATAGCGGTATTGATAGGCGTCACGAAGTCGGTACCGACCGCGCCGAACTGGTAGCTCTGGACGTTGCCGCGCGTCGCGCCCTCATAGATGATGCGGTTCGCCTGGGCTTCGGGCGTGTCCTCTTGGAAGTAGGGGTTGTCCTCCAGGCTTTCGCGGCTGGGGATGGCGAGGCCGTTCTCCAAAACCCACTGCTGCGCCTCTTCGCTGGTCAGCGCCTCTAAAACAGTCAAGGCCGCCTCCTGATTGGACGAGGTGGCGTTGACGCCATACGCCACCGTATAGGTGTAGTTGCCGGTTTCGCCCGAGGGTGCGACGGGCAAAAAGGTCGTGCCGTACTGCAAGTTAGGGGCGGTATCGCGCAGGTAGCCCAAAATCCAGGCCCCTTCGATCGCTACCCCGGTATTACCCGTGCCGAAGCAGCCCCCCGCCCAGTCCTGGCCTAAGTCGGTAGAGAGCACCGCCGCGCCCTCTTGCACCAGTCCGGTGTACCAGGTGAACGCATCGACAAAGGCTTGGCTTTGCAGGTCTGTAGAACTGTCCTGCGTGAACGTCTGCCAGCCGTCGGCGAAGGCGAACGGTCCCATGCGGGCGAGGTCGGCGACGACGCACGCGCCCTCGACATCGTCGCCGAGTTCGCTAACGCCGCGCAGCTTCTCGGCGAAAGACTCCCAAGTGTCGTTTTCATTCGGATAGTCCACGCCCGCCTCGTCGAACAGGTCTTCGTTGTAGAAGACCGCCAAGGTGTTGAAATCTTTGGGGACGCCGTAGACCTGCCCGTCCAGGGTGAAGGGTTCCATGAGCGTGTCTATGAACGGCTCCGTATCCACCACGTCGTTTAAGGGAAGGACCGTGCCCGTCGCCAAGATGCCGGGTGCGGTCTCAGCGGGAATATAGAGGATGTCGCCCGCCGTACCTGCGGAGAGGGCGTTAAAGAGCCCCGCGTTGTAGTCACCCTCGACAGGCTCGTACTGAACGGTGATGCCCTCAGCCTGTAAATCTTCACCGATCACCTCGTTGATGAGGCGGTTGACAATCGCCGGGTCTTGCCCGCCGTAGCCGGTGATGCGGACGGTCGTTTGACACAAGGCAGTTGAAGCTAAAAGTCCCAAAAGTAGCGTTACAGCAAGTTTCACGGTGTTCCTCCAGAGTGGGTAGAGTGCGAAGTTCGGGCGGACGGGTGGACATTACAGTTGGATCAAACTCACCTCCTCCAAGTCGTATTGCGAACCACGAGCTGTACAGGCATGATCTGGTGACGAATCGGCTCACCCCGCAACCCCTCTTGCAAGAGGTTCACAGTGGCAGCGGCGATCTGCGCGATGTCTTGACGTACCGTCGTGAGCTTGTCCGCCACGCCGGGCAAGTCGTCGAAGCCGACCACCGACACGTCAGCGGGAACGCGCAAACCTACATCTTCTAGCGCCGCGATGACGCCTAACGCCATCTCGTCCGAGGCGGCGAAGACCGCGCTAAAACGCAACCCTTTCTCGTACGCTTTGCGCAGTGAGCGGTACGCGCCCAAAGAGGTGAATTCGCCGTCTAGGAGGTAATCTTTGGAGAACTCGAGCCCCGCCTCCCCCAACACCGCTCTAAGCCCCTCATAACGGTCAAACGAGGCTTGAGAGTTCGTAAACCCGCTCACGTGGACGATGTCTGTGTGCCCCAACTTGAGTAGGTGCGCCGCCGCCTGCCTACCGCCATCCACATCATCGGGCGCGACCGAACGCACCTCACCGCTGTGACCGACGAGGACGAAGGGAACATCCTCTTTTTGCAAGTAAGCTACACGCGGATCATCCTCGTATGCACCCAAAAGCACCATGCCGTCCGTGAGATATTCGGGTAATCCGTCCGGGCGGGAGGGAATTTCAAACAGCCGAAAGCCATCTTTTTGCAGTTCTTCTATTAAATGCTCCAAAAAGAGCATGAAGTAAGGAATCAGCACCATGCGCCGCTCACCCGTCGCGACGTGCAAGCCGATACGACTCCCCTGATTCGCGGAGAGTTCGCGGGCGGCGGCGTCCGGTTTGTAGCCGAGCTTTTCAATCGTCGCTAAAACGTGCGCTTGGGTCTGCGCTTTGACGCCAGGTCTGCTATTCAACACGCGGCTCACCGTACCCGTAGAGACACCCGACGCTTTCGCAACATCGGCAATGGTTGCTTTGTTAGGTTTGGATAGGTTGAGTTTAGGCAGAGCCATGTTGACCTCGAGCACACCCTCGCCGAATCGAGAGGTGGAGCGACTATCTTTATACTTATTTTGTAACCGCTTACAATTTTGCTTTGTTGTAGCTTAATCCTTTCTGAGATAATTTGTCAAGAGCTTATGCCAATTTTCAAGGTTAAATTCTCGTAATCCGCCAATTGTGCCTAAAAACCGAGAGGTGAGTGACAGCGAGAATTCAGCAACACATCTTTTCGTAATCGGTTACAAGCACGGGGACAAACAAAAACTCGAGCCACAACACGCTGACGTGTAGCTCGAGTCACCCTAAATTGATTACAAACCAAGAGGTCAAACGAAGGCTAGAGCGGCGCTACACCCGCGCTTGATACTTCAAAGCTTCCATCAACTCTTCGACGATCTTCTCCGCGTCGCCGCGCTCTGCCGCCGTCACCACATGGTCGCGGATGTGCGAGCGCAAGACCTGGTCGTTGACCTTGCTGAGCGCCCCTTGTACCGCCTTGACTTGTTTGAGTACGTCCACACAGTAGACATCGGGGTCTTCTAACATCCGTAAGACCCCTTCTAAATGCCCTTTGGCACTTTTCAAGCGCCGCGTGGCGTCTTGGCGCGTGTTCGGGTCAAGGTGCAAACAGCCTTGATGAGGTGCGGCCACCTCTCTAGAGGGCGCGTTGCGTGTCGAGCGTGGCGTTGTAGCCCTCTTCTTCCACCATGCGGATGAGCAGTTGCACGTCAGGTGAGCCTTCGACTGTAGCCGTACCACTTTCCAGGTCTACAGTGGCGCTTTCCGTGCCGGGTACACCTTCTAACGCCTCTTTCACCGCTTTCTGGCAGTGCTCGCAGGTCATTCCTTCGACGTTGAGTTTGATTTTACGTTCTGGCATCCTTAGCTCCTATCGGTTCAAACAAGCCCCTGGGGGGGTGGGTTAGCGTCAAGCATAACGAGCGACGCGCCTTCTATCAAGCGTTTCGGAGACAGTTGCGTGCAGGCGGCGTTCACACCCGTGTGCTCTTAATTCTGCTGAGGTCGGTTTGGCTTCAGCCGGTTACTCAACCAGCGCCGCGCCGGGGGAAGCAACAAGTAAATGAGCAACACAACGTCGAGGGTGAGTTCAAAAATGGTGAAGGGTACGCCGTAATAATCCGGGTCCCAATAACTTATGGGGCTCTGAAAGCGCAAATTCCAGTTGAGAGGAAACAAGATGAGCGGCCCGTCCATCGCGTGGGTCAAAATGTCGATGACGCTGTGGACTAAACAGGCGGCGAAGAACCAGAAGAGCCAGTGGCGGATGCGCTCTGCGCTCGAGCCTGTTTCAGTGGGGCTCGAGCCTCTCGAGTTCCAAGTTAATCCCAGCCCGGCCAGCACAACAAAGGGCGCGTGCAAGAGGTTGTGCAACCCCTTCCACCAGAGGCTGTTAAAAAAGAGGTCGTCGAACATCAGCTCAGCCGCCGCCCTAGCCTCCATCCCCAGCAGTTGCGTGTAGAAAAGCCCGCCGCCGACAGAGAGCAGATACAAGGGAATGTCCGGCGCAACCGAGCCCCAAAGCACCGCCGAAAGAGGTATGCCCCAGCGTTTCCCATAGCCCTTGCGGAGCGCCGCGCCGATGAGTGCGTGTGAAGGGGTGTTCAATGTAGGTTTATTGTACACGCTTGGCGAGAAGAGGTTGGATAGATAAAGCTGTTAGGTGTTAGCTCTTAGCAGTTAGCTAAAGTCAAAACCTAAAAACTAACAGCTAAAGACTAAAAGCCTCTATAGCGCGCGTGATTCCAAAGTACAACCCGTCAGACCTCTTCTCTCAAACCCGTTATAGTGACGCCAGAGAGGTGAACGTATGTCTCAAACAGTGTCAGAAACCTTTACAGCTTACCGCGTGGAAAAAGAGGGCGACGAGACGACGCGCTCGTTGCAAGAGTTGGAAATTGGCAGTCTCCCCGGAGGCGACGTGACCGTCAAAGTTGCGTACTCATCGCTGAACTACAAGGACGCGCTGTCCGCTACGGGCAACCCCGGCGTCACGAAGAACTACCCGCACACGCCGGGAATCGACGCGGCGGGAACGGTTGTCTCCTCGGACAGCGCGGATTTCAACGAAGGCGACGAGGTCATCGTCACAAGTTACGACCTCGGCATGGAAACGGACGGGGGCTTCGGCCAGATGATCCGCGTCCCTGCCGCTTGGGTCATCCCGTTGCCGCAAGGTCTCAGCCTGCGTGAGTCGATGGCGCTAGGTACGGCGGGTCTCACCGCCGCGCTCTGTCTGGACGCGCTTTTGGGACAGGGCTTGACGAAGGAGAGCGGTCCTGTTGTGGTGACGGGCGCGACGGGCGGCGTGGGCAGCGTCGCGGTGGCGCTTTTAGGCAAGCTCGGTTTTGAAACGGTGGCGAGCACGGGCACGGAGGAGGCCCATGACCTCTTGAAGTCCTTAGGTGCAACTGAGGTCATAGACCGTCATGAGTTGTCCGAAGAGCAGAAGCGCCCGATGCTCAAAAGCCGTTGGGGTGGAGCAATCGACACGGTGGGCGGCTCGACCTTGACGAACGTGATGAAGTCGCTTAAATGGGGCGCGTCGGCGGCGGCGTGCGGGCTCGTAGCGGGACCTAAACTCGACCTCACAGTCTTCCCTTTTATCCTGCGCGGCGCGAACCTCTTAGGGATAGACTCGGCGCAGTGCCCGATGGCGAAGCGCAGAGAGGTCTGGGAGAAGCTGGCGGGGGAGTGGAAACCAGACTTGAGCGCGATGACGGATGAAATTACCTTGAACGAACTTGACGAGGCGGTAGACGCGATTCTGCAAGGCAAGACGCAGGGGCGGACGCTGGTTAGGTTAGAGTAGCGCTCAGCACTTAGTTGTTGGCACAACCGTTGTGGCTAAGCGCGCTATATTTTCCATTAGCAGTTCCAAAACATATTGAGACAGAGTGCCGCTTCTCCCGAAGGAGGGCTACGCAAACGGAAGTTTTGGCAACGCCAAAGGTATCATCGCTTTATACAGAGGTAGCGTTGCTTCCAGTCAAGCTGGTTATGTAATTTTACGAAGTAAACGAACGGTCGCAAAACTACGTACACTCTGACCAGATGACTATAGTACCCCTGTCCTCTAGGGGTGTACCTGCTAAACCTTTTTCTCGCTTTTCTGCTGACCTTTTCTACTCACGGAGTTTTTATGTCTGAGCAACCATCCGAGCAAACTCAAAAAGAACGAACTTCTGACGACTTAGGTGTGATTAACGGCGAACTCGCGCCCTGTCCAAGCAGCCCAAACTGCGTCTCGAGCCAAGCCCCGCGAGATGACCACCGGCACTATATCGACCCCGTGCCCTTCGAGGACACGCCGAGCGACGCGATGAACCGCATTGTGCAGGCAGTCGCGCGGCAGCCGCGCACGCGCATCGTCAAGCGCGAAGACACCTACTTGCACGCCGAGTTTCGCAGCCGCATCTTGCGCGTGGTGGACGACGTTGAGTTCTACTTAGACACTGAAAAAAACCTCATCCACTTCCGCTCGGCTGCCCGCAAAGGCTACGGCGACTTCGGCGTGAACCGTGAGCGCCTAGAGGAGCTATCCGCTATTCTCAGCCCGTAAAACTCAGCCTGTAGAATTCAGTCCGTAAGCTCACTGGTTAAAAAAGCAACGTCGTCACCGACGTGAATCACGCCGCCCTGTAGAGCTCTTGCCAAAATTCCCCCGTGGCCCCGCATGACGTTGTAACCGCCTTCACCCAAAGTTTTTTCCATCCTCGAGCAAGGGTGACACAGCCCCGACCCTTCAAAGATAACCTCGCCGATTTTGAACCGCTTGTCTTTCAAAGCCAGCAGATTGATACCTGAAACGACCAGATTGCGGCGCGTGTCCTCCGGCGTAACCTCACGACTCATCATGGCGGAAAGCGCCGGAAAGTGCTCCGCCTGAATGAGCGTCACTTGGCGCTTGCTCTGCATGTTGACCTCTTTGCGCTCGCTGCGGTGATCGCCGATGAGTCCTAAACCCGCGACGACCTCCGCTTCTTCAACACGCTCGACCTTGCCCCTCCTCTCGGTGCGGAGGATGATGTGCTTTAAGCTGCCTTTTTGCGGCAGCGTACTCATCAGTTCTTGGATGGTCATAGCCTATATTTTAGCCCCGCGAGGTCAGCTCGTACGTAGGGGCGATTCACGAATCGCCCCTACGAGGCAGCGCTAAAGATAAACCTAGGATACAGCGCTGATACAGGGGCGGGTTTGAAACTCGCCCTGCGCCGTCCGCAACACCGACGTTACCCCTCTACCGCCGAGCGACGCTTCCCCAAGACGATGTACGCCAAAACTGCTCCAGGCAACAAAAAAGCGTAGCCGATCAGCATCGCAGGCGTCAGCCCGAGCGCCGACTGTAACGCGCCCATCCCGAGATAGAGCACACCTGCGGTCCCCCACGTCAAACCCATCAGCATCCCCGAAGCCGTCGCGACTGCGTGCGGCGCGAGGTCTTGAGCGCTCACCACCAAAAGTGGAATCGCCGCGTTCGCCATCAGCCCGGCGAGCGCCACGTTGACAAAAAAGAGGGCTGAACCCACCGGCACGAAGAGTGTCGTCGCCATTAAAGGCAGCGCCAAGAGGATGCTCCCGACCACCAATAAACGGCGGCTCACCTTAGCGTCTAGCGCCCCCGAAATCACCACGCCTAGCGCCGCCGCCGCGTTGTAAATACCTAACGTCCAACCGATAATCGCGCTGTCACTCGCCACCCCTTGCGTGCTGACCAACCAGAGCGGCATCGCGTTGAGAAAAGTCACGTACGCGAGCGAACGCAGCACGCCCACCGCGCAGAGCACGCCGATAGGTCCCACCAAGAGGTCTGAATCGAAGAGCTTGGGGCGGCTGTGCGCAGGCGACCGCACTTGCGGCGGCGCGAAGAAGAGCAGGATTAGCCCGAGGAGTACGCCCGGAATGGCTAGATAAGGCACGGCGCTCGTCCCGTAGTTGGCAATCACCGCCAACACGACCACAGGCGCGACCGCCGAGCCTAAGGGTCCGCCCGCCGTAAAAATCCCGACGCTCAACCCCTCGCGCCTGCTCGCCGCCCTCACCATCGAACTCGCCGCCGGGTGAAACGCCGCCGAGCCGAGCCCGCCTATTGCCAAAAGGAGGACGAGCACCCATACGCTCGGCGCAACTGCCAAGAGGCTCATCAAAAACGAGCCCGCGATGAGGCCCACCCCCGCCAGTCGCCGTTTACCCCAACGGTCTGAGAGTGCGCCCATCACGGGTTGCAGCACGTTCGAGGAGATGGAGACCACCGCGACGAAGCTCGCCAAGACCGTCTCGCTCAGGGTAAAGCGGGCTTGCAGCGTCGGCAAGAGCACCGACAAGATGTTGGCGAAGGCGTCGTTGGCGCTGTGCGCGAGGACCAAGAGGAGGGAGAGCCCTGTGCCCGTAATGACGGTGTTGCGCTGCGCGGTAGAGGTTGAGGTGGATTCTATGGGTGATTGCACCGTGGATTTCGGGGTGGACTTTGGGGTGGATTTCGTATTCACGGCGGACTTAGACGGGGGCATGAGGATACTTTACGGCGCTCGAGAGGTTGAAGCTAAGTTGTACCGATACGAGAACCGCGCAAGCGCAGGGGGATAACGCGAACGGCGTAGGGGAGATTCATGAATCGTCCCTACGAAGTAGCGCTGTATATGAATGGGGGCGTAGGCGATGCGGCGTGTAGGCTTCTTGCCAGCACCGTAGGTCTAAAGTCCTAGAAAGAGCCTAGCCAAAGTGCTGATGTGACCTCTTCCGCGTAAGCCTAACCTGGTGCTAGGAGGTCATCAGCATGACGTATCAAACCATCAAAACTTTCCTTGGTCCAAGAGGTCACGCATGAGCCGCGCAAGGAACCGCGTAGCGCTTATCACCGGCTCGAGTCGCGGCTTAGGCTTCACCCTCGCGGATTTCTTAGCGGCGCAAGGCTACAACTTGGTGCTTACAGCTAGACGTCAAGAGGACTTAGAAGAAAGCGCAGATAAACTCAGAGAAACGGCAAACGGTGAAATTATCGCGCTTGCAGGTGACGTGAGTGACGCGGCGCACCGCAACGCCCTCACTAAAGCCGTTCAAAACTTCGGCGGTTTAGATTTGCTCGTCAACAACGCTTCGGATTTAGGGCCGAGCCCGCTACCTCTTCTCAAGGATTATTCGCTCGAGAGGTTAGAAAACCTCTACCGCGTCAACGTCTTCGCACCTCTCGGACTTACTCAAGCAGCGCTACCTCTTTTGCAAGCCCATAACGGACTGGTGGTGAACGTAACGAGCGACGCCGCACAGGGTGGCTATGCGGGGTGGGGTGGGTACGGCTCGAGCAAAGCCGCCTTGGACCTCTTGAGTATCACGCTCGCTAACGAAGGCGTCAATGCCGTGAGCGTAGACCCCGGCGATATGCGCACCGATATGCATCAGGCTGCTTTTCCAGGTGAGGATATTTCAGATAGACCGCTGCCCGAGGTAACGCTGCCCTTTTGGGCGTGGCTCTTAGGTCAGAACCCTAACACGATAAGAGGTCAGCGCTTTCAGGCGCAGAGCGAGCGGTGGGAAGTGCAAGAGGTGTCGGTATGAAGCTGGCGGAGTTAGACTTCTCGAGACCCGAATCCTTGCAAGCCACCGAGCCAGCCGAATTTCGCTCAGACGTTCAAGCACGCGATAAGGTGAAGCTGCTCGTCAGTAGCGCAAGCGGTCATCACCACAGCCGCTTCGCGAACTTAGCCAACTTCTTAGATGCGGGCGATCTGCTCGTCGTGAACCGGAGCGCCACCCTCCCCGCAAGCCTGAGCGCCGCAGGGCGTATCGGCCCTTTCATTCTCAACCTTTCAACTCGTTACGGAACGAATAACAGTGCGAACGATGGTGCTGAGGTGTGGCTCGCTGAGCCGAGGTGGAGCCATGACCGGACGGGACCTCTTCCTCTAAACGCGGGAGAAACCTTTCGTGTTGCAGGCATGAAGGCGACGACGCTCCGACCTCATCCGGGGATGCCGAGGTTATGGTTTGTCGAGTTAAGAGGAGACGTAGCCGCCGCCATGCAGAGATGCGGTAAGCCGATTCGCTACGGATATGTCGAAAACCCGCAGCCGCTTCCTGCTTACCAAACCCTCTTTGCCGATACGCCAGGCAGCGCTGAAATGCCCTCCGCTGCAAGACCTTTTAGTGAACGAGTTTTGAAGTGCTTAAAAGAGAAAGGGATTAGGCTCGAGAAAATCGCCCTCCACACAGGCGTGAGTAGTTTGGAGATGAGCGAGGACGACATCGAAAAGCAAACCCTCTTTGCAGAGCCTTTCGAAGTCACGCAAGAGGTCGCTGACGCGGTCAACGAGACGAGAGCGAGAGGTCAGCGCGTGATTGCGGTTGGCACAACCGTCGTGCGGGCGTTGGAGTCCGCGTGGGACGAGTCAAGGGGTGAAGCGAGGGCGGCGAGGGGCTTCACCCGCCACTACGTCCACCCAGGACGAGCGGTCAAGGCGGTGGACGGTCTCATCAGCGGCTTTCACGACCCCAAAGCGAGCCACCTGGCGATGCTCTACGCGCTTGGCAGGCAAAGACCTCATCCGGGAGGCTTACGCCGAAGCGGTAAAAGAGGGCTACTTGTGGCATGAGTTTGGCGACTCCCACCTCATCTTGCCCGACAAGAGGTCGAAATGAGCGGCGTCAACCTCTTATCGAACTTGGATTGGTAAGCTCAACTATGCCTAACTTCATCTGCATCACCTGCGGCACACAGTTTGCCGAGACCGACACGCCACCCGAACACTGCCCTATCTGCGAGGACGAGCGGCAGTATGTGAATCACGACGGGCAGCAGTGGACGACGTTAGGGGAATTGCAGCAAGACCATCACAACCGCATAAAAACGCTGGGACCCAACCTCACAGGCGTCGGCACGGAGCCCAAGTTCGCCATCGGGCAGCGGGCGCTGTTGGTGCAGAGCAAAGCGGGTAACCTTTTGTGGGACTGCGTGAGCTTGCTCGACGAGGCGACGGTTGAAACGTTGAACGGTCTGGGTGGCGTACAAGGGATTGCCATTTCGCACCCGCATTACTACAGTTCGGTGCTTGAATATGCCCACGCCTTTAGCGCCCCCATCCACCTCCACGCCGCTGACCGCGAATGGGTGATGCGTCCGGGCAATGAAATAACTTTTTGGGAAGGCGAGCGAAAAGACCTCTTCGGCGGCTTGACACTTCTTCGTTTGGGCGGTCATTTCGTCGGGGGAACGGTGCTCCACTGGCCTGAAGGAGCCGATGGGGGCGGCGCTTTGCTTACGGGCGACATCATCCAAGTAATTCCTGATAGGCGCTTTGTTGGCTTCATGTACAGCTATCCGAACCTGATTCCGCTGCCGGCAAAAGAGGTCGAGCGTATCGCTAGGAGTGTCGAACCGCTCGAGTTCAGCCGCATCTACGGCGCGTGGTGGAAAGCGATTGTCGAAGAGGATGCAAAAGACGCGGTGCGGCGTTCGGCGGAGCGCTACATCAAGGCGATTGAACCGTGACCGAAGAGGTGTTTATAAATTGGATGCAGCGGTTGGGCGCGGCTTGGGAAAACCGCGATGCTGAAACGGCGGCGAACCTCTTCAGCGCTGATGTGTGTTACCGCGAGAACCCCTTCGACCCACCCCTGCAAGGACGTGAAGCGGCCCAGAGGTATTGGCGAGAGATGCTAGCTGAGCAACAAGACATCACCTTTTCTTTTGAGGTTTTAGCGGTGACGCCTGGACGTGCTGTGGTGAATTGGCGCGTCTCTTACAGCGACACGTCAACACAACGACAAGCCATAGTAGACGGCGTGAGCGTCGGGACGTTTAACAGTAAAGGACTTTGTGAGAGGTGGCTCGAGTGGTGGCATAAGGGCGTGTAAGGCGCGTAAACGTGGCCGAGCCGCTTCACCTGTTATAACGAGCGCAGGAAGGTGATTTTTTATGCCTCAAAATGTGGGTCAAAATACACAGATTCTACTCTCGAGCCGTCCCCAAGGTTGGGTTACACAAGAGAACTTCGACACGTTTCAAACCGAGACCCCAGCGGTAGAAGAAGGACAGATGTTGGTGCGCAACATCTGGCTCTCCTTAGACCCCTACATGCGCGGACGGATGAACGACACCAAGTCTTACGTGCCGCCCTTTCAGATGGGTGAGGTCTTGCAGGGACAGGCCGTCGCCGAAGTCGTCGAATCGAAGCATGAAAAATTTAGCGAGGGTGACTTGGTCACGGGTATGTTTGGGTGGGAGAACTATACGCGCTCTACAGGTGAAGGGGTGCGTAAGCTCGAGCGGAGCGGCGTCCCTCTCTCCTACTATCTGAGCATCTTGGGCGTCACCGGGCTCACGGCGTATCTCGGCTTGTTCGATATCGGCGAACTTAAAGAGGGTGAAACAGTCTTCGTTTCGGCGGCGGCGGGCGCAGTCGGCAGCGCGGCGGGGCAGATGGCGAAGCTCAAAGGCTGCCGCGTGGTTGGCACAGGCGGGCTCGGACGAAAAGATCGACTACCTAACGAACGAACTCGGCTTCGACGCGGCTTTCAACTACAAAACGGCCAAGCTGAGTCAAGCCCTCAAAGAGACCTGCCCGGACGGAATCGACCTCAACTTCGAAAACGTCGGCGGGGACATTTTAGAGGCGGTGCTCCCGCGCATGAACGACTTCGGGCGCGTGGCGGTCTGCGGCATGATCGCTCACTACAACGACGAAACGCCGCGCCCCGGCCCGCGCACCTTGCCGCTCGTCATCAGCAAGAGGTTAAAAATGCAGGGTTTTATCGTCTCGGACCACCTAGACCAGATGAAGCCCTTTACCAAAGAGATGAGTGGTTGGATTGCGGAGGGCAAAGTCGTGCAGCGCGAGACGGTGGCGGAAGGCATTGAGAACGCGCCGAAGGCGTTTATCGGGATGCTGAAAGGGGATAAGGTCGGCAAGCAGCTTGTGAAGGTTGGGGCGGAGCCGAGAGGTTTAGGGTAGAGATTTATGGTCATCGTTATTGATGCTGAGGACGCACGTCGCCACCATCGAGCGTCCAGTGCGTTCACTAGTTCGGGATTGATAGATACTCGAAACATGGATCAGACCTTACTGTGGAGAAGTTGCGCTTGCTGAAGGTGGACCGTGCATGGCAACCTTCTCTAACGGGTACCCAGCTCTCACTAGACTATCGGTCTAGCTTTTTATGAAAGACCTACTGGCAAGGGAGAGCGCCGAAAGCGTCGCGCAGTCGTTGATCCAGTTCCTTGCACGCTACGAGGAAAAAGGGTGCAAGCGGTTCGACTGGACCGGAAACAACCAATCCCGAAGCGTTAGCTTACTACGATTATCTCGGCTCTGAGCGCGTCGAAGAAGAAGTATATTTTCGCCTACCAAAGCCGACCTCGCTGCTTTTGCTGATGAAGTTTAGCTGTGCTGGAGCTTACTTTGAAGCTGTGCAGATGATTAGTCCTGAGCAGCAGCTGAGACGAGGAAAGCCCATCGTTTTACTCAGAAGAATATGTCAAAAGGTGCTTGAAGAGCAAGGTCTCGAAGACGATATTCGTGGAGTTACCGCCATATACCTGGAAGCTTCGAAAGAGGTTTACAAAACTGAAATGTACCGCCAGCTTCACCGTGCGACGAGCGAAAGCGACGGTATAGTCTTAATGCAGAGTTTACAACTGGGGGATGAGCGCCCGAGCTTAGAAAAGTACAACATCGTCCTACGTCCTGATGGGTCGTTTGAAGGTGCGCTCGTCGATACCGTAATTACGTTTGTCAGTGCGAGCGGTCTACTTCAGAATTGGGTACACCGCGTTTAGAGAGATGGCGATATCGCTCATACTCAACTTCAAGTGCATCATCAATCCCTACGCGCATCATGCGCATAACCGTCACTGGCAAAGCAAAATTCTCTTGAAGTAAGATGCAGCGTGTTGACAACCCCATGTCTGTTCTAGTTGAGCTTTGTTCAACTTTGCACTCGAACTTACAACTCAACTTGAGAGCTGTAGCAACATACTCAAACTCGACGCCCATACTTGTTACACTTTCCTCTATGAACGTTCAAATCAATCAGCTCAAAAACTACATTGGCGAGACGCGTCACCCTTAAAGGCTGGCTCACGGGCTTTGCGCAGCAGCGGCAAAATTGCTTTTTTACAACTTCAGTGACGGCTCCGGCTTCGTGCAGGGCGTCGTCGTCAAGGCGGAAGTGAGCGAAGAGGTCTTTACGCTCTCAAAAAAGCTCGTTCAGGAGCAAAGTATAGAGGTCACGGGCGAAGTGCGCGAGGACACGCGCTCATCTTTGGGCGTCGAACTCGGCGTGACGGACCTCAAGGTCACCGCCCAAAATGACGACGAGTACCCGATCACGCCCAAAGAACACGGCGTCGAATTCCTGATGGACCGCCGCCACCTCTACTTGCGGCATAAGAGGCCGTGGGCGATTTTGCGGGTGAGAGACGAACTCGAGCGGGCCGTCCACGACTTCTTCTCTGAGCAGGGCTTCATCCGCTTCGACACGCCCTTTTTCATGCCCACCGCCGTCGAAGGCACCACCAACCTCTTCGAAATCGACCTCTTCGGCGAGGACACTGCCTACCTCTCGCAGTCGGGGCAGCTCTACGCGGAGGCGGGCGCACTCGCGATGGGCAAGGTCTACACTTTCGGACCGACCTTTCGCGCCGAGAAGTCCAAGACGAGAAAGCACCTCTTGGAGTTTTGGATGGTAGAGCCCGAAGTGGCGTATTTGGAGCACGAGGGGAACATGACGTTGCAAGAGGACTTCGTCTCGTATCTGGTCGGGCGGGTGTTGGAGAACCGCAAGGCGGAACTCGACCTCCTGGAACGCGAGACGACGATTTTAGAGGCGACGGCGAACGGGGGCTTTCCGAGGATTACGTATGATGAGGCGTTGCAGGTACTCGAGGAAAACGGTGAAACGCTCGAGTGGGGCGAAGACTTCGGCGCACCGCACGAGACCATCCTAGGCGACGCCTTTGACCGTCCCGTGTTCGTCCACTCCTGGCCCACCCAAACCAAAGCCTTTTACATGGAACCTCTCGCCGATGACCCGACGCGCGTCAAATGCGATGACCTCATCGCGCCCGAGGGCTACGGCGAACTTATCGGCGGCTCCGAGCGCATCCACGACTACGACCTCTTGAAACGTCGGATTGAGGAGCACGGCTTACCCCTAGAGGCGTTCGAGTGGTACTTGGATTTGCGCAAGTACGGCAGCGTGCCGCATTCGGGCTTTGGGATGGGGTTGGAGCGCACGTTAGCGTGGATTACGGGTGTGAGCCACTTGCGAGAGGTGATTCCTTTTCCGAGGATGTTGACGAGGATGTATCCATGATAGTAGGTATCATCTACATAAAAACGCAATCCCTGTAGGAAACACGGTTTAACTCGCACGTTCGAAAGATGATGCCTACGTGACACAACCTCAACCTTCCCAGGAGGCCATTGTGCCAACCGATTGGACACTCATAAGAAAGCTCATGAACGCCACAATTGACGCTTGCGAAAGCGCCGAGCTGCTTGGCGTGAGCGAGGCGCACCGCACTCTGCCGACAGGCACCAGTGACGTTACTGTGCAAGACGTATTGACGAGCGCTTGGACCTATCCAGAAAATACCAGGTATGAAGTCATTCGGGCTCGGCAGCAGTTGAATGACAACCGACCTTACAAAATAGAACTCGCCCGCGCGGTTGAAAACGTCGCGCAAGTTTGCGGTGAACTCATCGGCGCAAATAACCTCTCGAGCCCAGTTCGCGCCGACCCCTTACAGCCTTCGATGTCGCGCTCGGTTCAAGAAGCCGCCGAAGGTCTGGCGCGCTGGTATCAGGAGGAGATGACCCCGCAGCTAGAACATGCTTTGCGGCCTGAACGTTGAGATTCGTAACAGGTATACCCCTAGAGGGAATTAGCGACCTCGCCGCCTCAGCCTCGACCTCTTAATTCAATAGACTGCGCAGCTTGGGCTAACCCTCACGCCTCGACCTCTCCCTCACGCTCCAACGGCTCATCCACCTCAACCTTCATCACCTCGCGCAAGACGTTGGTGGCAAAGGAGCCTTTGGGCAAGAAGAAACTGAGCCAGTAGCCATCCTCAGTTGGCTCCACCTCGACTTCGCTCAACACCACGCGGGTGATGCGACGTGAGCCCTTGCGACTGCGAAAGTCCAGCCAGCGCAGGCCGAAGTGCGCCAACACCTCTTCCTCCAGTGCGCCCGCTTCGCCTTCGCTCACGCGCACCTTTTTGCCGTAGAGCGGGCTCGTTGCGCTGATCTCGAGCCGTGCGGCTCGCTCGTTCTCTATTTCTACATCCTCGACTGCAAAGACGCCACCCGTGTCGTGTTTTTTCGCCCAGTCACCTAAGAGCACGCGCCCGTAGAGACCGCGCTCGAGTCTCAACTTGAGCCCATAGTTAAAAAGCTGCGACTGCAACGCGGAGATGAAAAAGCGCTTTAAGCGGTGCCCGCCCGGAACCCACTCGCCGCGCACGAGTTTAAGGCCGTCCAAGGCGTTGTTGCCGAAGCGCCCGAAGCGTTGTGGGCCGAAGTAGTTGGGCACGCCGCGCTCCTGAAGTAAGTGAAGTGTCTGCCTTGCCCGCTCCGCAGCGTTCGGTTCAGCACCCCGCACCCTGATGCGAAAGTGATTGCCGAGCAGGTGGCCGATGCCGAGCTTATTCTTGTGGCGAGAGGTCTCTAAAACACGCGCACCCTCTACCTCATTCAGCGCTTCCAACGCCGCCGCGTGAGCGTTCGGTACACTCAGCCATTGCTGCGTCAGTGCGTGTTTATCTTTAAGCCCCGCGACGCCTATCTGCTTCTCCTCCAAACCCGCACGCTGCAAGGCGCTTACCAAGTCCTTTGTCGTGAGGCTGCGCTTCTCCACCCAAGCGTAAGCGTGAGAGCCATTTCCGTCCGGCAGATAAAGAGGTCGCTCCGTAACGATGAAGTCTTCGGGGATATGGCGGATACTACCGAGCGTTCCCGCGACGTCGCGGCTGACCTCGGGCAAATCTGCCCAGCGAAAATGCAGTCTTTCGACCTCTTCGGGCGTTACACTTGTAGCGGTTCTTTCAAAAGCAGACATCAAACCTTACGCTAAACTTTGTCGGCGTCGTGCGCGGCTAAATACTCCTGCATCAGCCGCTGCGCCAACTCGAAACGCGCCACGAGCGAGGACGCCTCGAGCATCTCTTGACGCTCAGACGCAGGCACGCGCAAGTTAGCGCAGATAAAAGAAGACTGGTAGAGAAGGTCATCGGGCAGCGCCTCCTCAATCTGTTTCAAGGCGTCAAAGGCGAAGAAAGTTTTAGCGTAAGCGCGAAAAGTGTCGAGCGTGTCCCAGGCGCTTACGCGCTCTAAGTTGGGGTCGTCGCGCTGGAGCGTCTCAGGCGCATCCTCGCTGTAGTAGAGGTAGCTCTTCGAGCCATCAGCCTCGGTTACGGCGAGTTGGTCCGCTAACTCGACGCGGCAACGCTCCTGGCCGTGCGTCAAGATATTGTAGCTTCCGTCAGGATTTTCGGAGACGGATATGATATCGACATACGTGCCGATGTCGTAGTGGTTCAAGGGTGGCGGGATATCGTCTAAAGCGTCGCTGATTTCAACTTGCGTCAACTGCGGCTTGGCGAGGACGATGACGAGCCGCCGCTGGTTGTTCTCGACGCAGTCTCTAATCATCCGCTTGTAGCGCTCCTCGAAGACGTAGAGCGGCAGCGTCATTCCGGGGAAGACCACCGTCTCAGGTAGGGGGAAGAGCGGAATCTTAGGCATAATCTTTACGGTATCAGGAAGCCCTGAAAAAGAGTGCAAGGTATGCGGTATTTGCGCAAAATCATAGTTCATTATGAAAAGTAAAGCGTGTAGAAGAGATTTTCTGCATATTGAAAGAGGTGCTCGAGCTTCACAACACCCACCCAATACCGCTCAGATGACCGCAAATATTGTCGAGATAGATAATGAATTACTTGCTTTCTATCAACGAAAAAGCAGCTTCATTCCGAATAGAACGAAGCTGCTTCCAGGCATCAGCATCATCTGTTGAAAGACGATACCTCTAAAACCTTTACCGGACAACCACTAAGCTATAAATTTTAGCGTTCATAGCGGCATGATACGCAGTCGCGTGGAACGCTCCCGCTTGCTGCTAAAGGCTTTTCAGGCGAAAGTACCCTCTCTATTAGAAGATGATACCTCCTTGGTGGCGGAGCCGACGGGATTTGAACCCGCGACCTTCTGCGTGACAGGCAGATATGCTAACCGCTACACTACGGCTCCACGCTCTGCAAGAAATTAGTATAAAGGCTGCGTCTACGCCCTGTCAACAACCGGACGTCACCGCCTTTGCCTAAAGTTCTGGACCTTCGCCGTGAGGATAAAGTCGCCCTCGTAAAGATAGAACTCTTGCAGCTCTAAACCCTCCACCTGTTGGTTCATAAGCGCTTGGATATCCATAAGCACTTTAGGCTCACGCTCGCCGCGCACGATGCGAATTCCCTCTGGCAGCGGCAAACGCTCGGTGATGAGGTTGAGGAGCCGGTGGAGCGGTAGGGCGTAGACGTTCGTGGCGAGGTCGAAGGTGGCGACGCCCGCCGCGAAATTGCGGAAGGTCAGCTCGAGCTTGACCTTGGGCGCAAGGCGGTGCAGCGCTTGCGGCAGCGCGACTTTAGGGTCAATGGTGATGTGGATAGTGTTGCCCCGCGCAATAATACGCTCAATCTGCGGCGGGAGCGGCTTGTCGCTGGTGGCTAAGTCAATGGCTTCGGGAAAGGGTAAGACGAGTTGCATCTAGCGTGCTCCGTTACGAATCTGGAATCTGTGAATTTGAAATCTACGAGTTTGGAGTTCGCGAATTTGGAATCCGTGTTGAAATCGGCGTGGATGAGAAGCGCGTTTTATGAGGTGCTTTAGTAAAGACATCTAGCGCCACCGTCCTAGCGCTCTAGCGACTCTCGAGTCCAACCTATCTAAATCTTCCTCAGATACATCTGTCAAAGGTTTCTCCAAAAGGTGAGCCAAGTAGCACCGCGCGGCGCTCTCCAAATGCGGCTTAAAGGTCGGGTCGGCGAGGACTTGCGGGAGGAGTTCTTGGAGCTTCTCTTTGAGGTACGCTCTAGCGAGATAGGCCGCGACTTTGCGCTCGTCGTCGCTCAGCATGGGCGTCGCTTGTCTGGGGTCCACGGCGAGTTGATGGCTGGCGCTCCGAATCAACCCGGACAGGGCGTAGCGCTCACAGACGGTGCAGAGCGTGCCGCTTCCTATCAGAGTCTCGCAGATGTCGCACGGGGTCCAGCCTTCGGCTAAGCGCCTCGAGCGGTACGCGAGCATCGCTTTGGCGGCCTGCATGGTGGGACGAGAGAGGTCGTCGGGCAGATCTAGCTCACTGAGCCTACGCGCGAGCGCGGCGAGCGCTTTGGGGTCAGCGGGGGCTTCTGCGAGCTTGGGCTCAGGCGCATCCGGCGTCGAGCGCCGCCCCACCCGGAAGCGCACCTCTTTCACGTCCTTCACGCCAAACTTCGCTTTATAAACGTTCAAGAATTTCTGCCGCTGAAAGCTGAGGTGCATCGCCGTCTCCGAGTCGGGCACCTCGACGAAGAGCGTGCCGTCTTGCACGCTCCGCGCCGTGGTGAACTTCGCGACGTTCGCGCCGACAACCTGCGGCCACAAGAGCACCGCCTCGGCCCGCTTGACGCCGCGCCGCATCCCGCCGCGCTTAAAGACCTCGGCGAGCACGTCTGCGACGTTGCTCGGTTTATTCGCCATGATTCACCATGTCATTCTGACCCTGAGCTTGCCGAAGGGGAAGAATCTCTGACCTTGCTGACTTCTCTGACAGAGAGTGCAAGTTACAGAGTTTTGGCTATTGCCAAACGAGACCCCTCGACTGCGCTCCGCTCCGCAAGGCTTAACGCGTCGCAAGCCTGCTCCCACTAGCGACTTCGTGAACGGGGTGACAACAGTGTTGCAAAACTTAGCTGACAGTGTACTTAGACTCGAGCTAACCCACATTGACCTGACCTCCCGATACGAAGAAGTGTTTGGCGGCGTGCGGCGGCGCTTCTGTACCACTCACTAAGGCTTGCGGCGTGGCAGCGGCGAGTGAGAGCAAAAATTCGCGGCGGCCCGCGTCGAGTTCGGCGGTGAAGTCGTCCAAGAGGAGGATAGGGGCTTCGCGGTGTTTTTCGTTTAAAAGTTGATACTCTGCGACGCGCAGGGCTAACGCAGTGGTGCGGGCTTCACCCCTCGAGCCGTACGCCTGCACGCTGTAACTGTTTAGCGTCAACAAGAGGTCGTCGCGGTGTGGTCCAACCACCGTCACGCCACGGACGCGTTCCTCGTCTTCGCTTGCGACTAGCGCCGTCTCCAAGTCCTGCCCGTCCGCACTCGCCAAGCTCACGCCGAGTTCCTTGTCCTGCCCCGAAATCTCCGCGTAGCTCGCCTTCGCAATCTCCCTGATGCGCCTCACCGCCCGTTCTCTCAGCGTCATAATCTCACCGCCGAGTTCGATAAAGCGCTCCGTCCACACACTGAGGGACGGGTCGAACCGCTTGAGGCTGGCATTGCGCTGCTCCACCACCCGATTATACTCGCGGCTGAGGAGCGCGTAGCGGAGTGAGAGGCGGCTGAGGAGCGAGTCGAGGTAGTGCCGCCGCGCCGAGGGCGAGCCGTGCACCATATCCGCGTCCTCGGGCGTGATGAGCACTGCCGCCGCAACTTTAGCGAGGTCGTATGTGCGCACGTTTTGACCGTCCAAGCGGATGACCTTACGCCCCGGCGCGAGCCCGATTTGCGTCGTGCTAATCCCGTCCTCGCGCTCGATTTGGGCGCTCACGAAGCCCTCCTCTTCGCCGATGCGCACCGTCTCGGCGATTTTGCCGCCCGGCAATTCACCCGTGCAACCTAAATACGCCGCCTCCAACACGTTCGACTTGCCCGCCGCGTTGCGCCCAATGACAGCGTTGATGCCGGGGGTGAACTCGAGCCTCGGCGTCATTAAATTGCGGTAGTTGAGTTGCGACAGGGACAGCAGGAGCACGGCGTAGTCTAACCGATGAACGCAGGTGTTACCTGGTCACAAACGCTTACAGTCCATAGGACTGAGCGCTCACTTTCAGAAAGAATGCTCGCGCTTATCTCTCATAAAGCCCTCTCAAAGCGACCTTAATGAACCCTTTCTAAACTCATTTTACTGTGAAGTTTTGCTACACTCTACAAAAATGTGATGACAAACAATCTGTGCGCCACCGTGCGACAAGCCCCTCGGAGGAACGTATGCGTTATCCTAAACAGAGCACACTACCCCTATTCGCGCTTCTAGTCCTCTTGCTCTCGGGCTGCGGCGGAATCTTTTGCGCAGACGGCTACACGTACCACGAACAGATTCCGGTCTACGTGCAACTTGACGACGTACGCCGCGTCGAAAACCAAGCGCCGCGCGAGATCGTCAAGCCGGGCAAAATCTACCTCCATCACGACCTCATCTTGATCAGCGAAGTCGAAGAGGGCGTCCACGTTCTGGACAACAGCGACCCTAGAAACCCAGTCAACCTCGCCTTTATCGCCATCCCCGGTAACCACGACCTCTTGGTGCGTGAGGACGAGACGGGTACAGTTCTCTACGCGGATAACTACACCGACCTCGTAGCACTCGACTTTAGCAACCCTCGAGAGGTCACACTTTTAAAGCGGCTCGAGTCGGCCTTTGAAAATCTCTATCCGCAGGAGGACGGCAGGATTTTAGTCGGCTACAAAGAGGGCAAGCTGCGCCGGGTGTGCGGCGTTGCCGCCGAACCTGCGCCCGCGCCGCCTAGCGACGGGGGCGGTTCAGGTGATGGCGGGGGTGCCTCGCAGGGCGGCTCGCTGGCGCGGTTCGCGGCTTTAGAGGATTACCTCTACACCATTGACGGCGACCAAATTCAGAGCTTTCATTTGGAGACGCTGGACAACCCGACGTTCTTCAACCGAGTCCCCGTGGACTTTGGCATCGAGACGCTCTTTCCCTATCCACGCGAAGCGGGCAATCAGCTCTACGTCGGGGGCAACCAGGGCATGTACATCATGGACGCGAGCGACCCCGGCAATTTGCGCAAAGCGGGCGAAATCACCCACGTGCAGAGCTGCGACCCCGTCGTCGTGCAGGGCGACCTCGCCTACGTAACCCTGCAAGGAAGTTGCTTCGGCGAACGCAACCGCTTAGAAGTCATCGACGTGTCCGAGCCGAGTTCGCCCGAACTGATCGTCGATTATCCTCTACAAGAGCCTTACGGTTTAGGCGTAGACGACGACTACCTCTTCGTCTGTGACGGTGAGGCGGGGCTCAAGGTCTATGAGAACGCCCGCGAGCCCCAAAACTTAACCCTCATCAAGCAGCTTGATGAGGTCAGAGCGAGAGATATCATTCCTTTTAACGGTATTGCTATCGTCATCGCGGAGAACGGGTTTTTTCAGTACGACTACAGCAACTTAGCGGAGGGAGAGATGACGCTTTTGAGCAGCATTCTTGTGGAGAACTGAGAAGTAAGCGAAGCAACCTCTTCAAATGATGACTAGGAGTTCGACCTTTGCTGCCTTTTGAATTTATTGTGAGCGGACCACCTGTTTCGCAGCAAACGAGGCGACGCGGTAGATTGAGAAGTTGGAAGGCTTTTATGAGAGGAGAAGCCAAAAAGCGTTGGCCTAGCGGTGACTCGCCTACAGTGAAGTCCGTCATGTTCCAAGTTATACCAAAGTGAAGTTTAGATGTCGTCGTTTGACATCTAAACCGCTCGTGAGAGCGTACCCTTGGACGCTCTCACTTTACGACATCATTCTTTCAGGTTGGTATTACTTATTTTTACAACGCGGTGGACGTAGACGTTGACAATATCGTTAAGCCGCTTCAAGATGCTTTGGAAGGACTGGTTTACTTCAACGATGTTCAGGTCACTGACGTGCTTAGTAGAAAGCGCAATCTGAACAGCAACTTCAGAGTCAGAAATGTTTCTAGCGTTTTAGCAGAGGGTTTGAGACGCGGAGATTCATTTTTGTACGTTAGAATTGAAGAGGCTCCCAATCAGGAGGTGCTTTGATGAACGTTACAACCCTTGAACAACAACGTATTCAAGAGATCGTAACTGAATACCATAACAACGGTTATGACGTTATTGTCAGTCCTGGCAAAGAGCATCTACCTGACTTTTTAGCTGCTTACCGACTCGACGCTTTAGCGCGTAAGAACGGTGAATCTGTTGTGATTGAGCTTAGATCAAGACCTGAACTTGCTCAATCCGACGAAATGTATCAATTAGCAGAGGTGGTGAAAGGGCACCCTGGCTGGACGCTCGAGCTTATCGTTATTAACCCCGAGCGACCAACCAACGAGGAACTCTCACGGTCACTAAATGAAAAAGACATCACCCATACAATTGCAGAAGTTGATACGCTCCTCAAAGAGAACTTCACCGAAGCTGCCCTGCTGCGCGGCTGGGTAGTCGTTGAAGCGACCTTGCGGCTATTGGCGTTCAGTGAGGATATTACGTTGGAGAAGCGCGGCCCGAACTACCTGCTCGAGCGGCTCACGGTTGAGGGCGTCCTCTCTCGAGAAGACTATCAAACTCTCTTAGACGCTCTGAGGCTCCGAAATGAGGTAGCGCACGGTTTTCGGGTTGAGCCAGAGGGTATAAGCCAAGTACGGGTACAAAACTTGTTGGAAGTTATCCAACGTCTTTTGAATGATCAGCTAGAGAACTCCTCCAGCTAAACTTAGCCTCCCCGAATCCACTCAACGAGTGAAGCGAGGTGCGCAATCAGACTGAAGTCCTGTAAGGTTCGTTTCCAGAGAGGTGTGAGTGCAAGCTGGGCGAGCCGCTGCCGCTCAGCTTCGCGCTGGTAGTCTTTAGCAACCTCCCTGGCATATCGAATCTGTGAGTTATTCATACCCCTAGTGTGATAGGCTTTTACTTGAAATGGCAGAGCACAATTCCGGTAGACCCCCTGCGGAAGCGTTCTGCGTCGTCCGCGACGCCGAACAAGCGCGGCTTCTCTCCGACCCCAAGAGCTTCCACTACCTCGAACCTTTCATTGCCCAAACCAGAACAGTCACAGCGGCGGCGGAAGAGGTCGGCTGTAACGTGGACACAATGCTCTACCGCGTTAAGGTCTTTTTGAAGGTAGGGCTTTTGAAAGTCGTACGAGAGGAGAAGCGGGCGGGACGCCCTATCAAGCACTACCGCTCAGGGTCGGACGCTTACTTTGTTCCCTTTGAGGTGACGCCTTACGCGGGGCTCGAGGAGCGCATCGCTGAAATGCGCCTTGCAAACGGAATAGAGATAGTCCCCGCGATGGCGCGTTTGCTGCGCGAATTCGGCTGGGAAGGACAGCGCATCTACCGTCACCCCAAGGGCGAAGTGTGGCGTGAATCCGCGCTCGACGCCGAGGTGAGCTTGCCCGACTTCAACGACCCCTCTCTACCTATCGGTAGACAGTTCTTCAGCGAGCTTTACCTCTTGGATGAGGACGCGAGAGCGTTGCAACGTGAGCTTTACGAGGTCTGGGGACGTTACGAAAAGAAGAGCGAGCGGGGTGGGCCTTCGCATAGAAGATATGGGTTAGAGGTTGCTTTTTTGAAGCTCGAGCCCTAAAGTCTCAAAAGATTTCCGAGTAGGCTTTGAACTTACCATCTGTGGCGAGCATAACTCCGTATAACCTTTGAAGTCATGCGCCGACACGAATAAAAGTTGGCTCGGATAGCGAAGCCAACCTCTCGAGCGCAGCAGGAATGAGCGGAGCCAAATCTTCAATTCTTAAACGCTTGACGTGCAATACGACAACAAAGATTGGCAAATCTGACAAATTCTGCTGATACTCCATGTTCTTATCCGCCGAGATAAGGGCAACGTACCCCTGCGACGCAGCTAAGCGGAGCAGTTCACCGTTCTTAACGCCTTTCCAGCTAAGGGACTGCACTGTATCTACCGTAAATCTCTCTGGAAAGTACCTGCCCAATTTTCTCGGCATCTGCTCGTCAAGCAGCAGCTTCATCTACGCCGGTAAAGTGCGTTTTCGCTGCCCCTAGCAGCGCCAGAGCTTGAGCGCGTGACACACTAGGGAAATCGTCTAGGAATTCGTCGAGGCTGTCGCCTGCCTCCAAATAGTCGAAGATTGCGCTTACAGGAACCCTCGTTCCCATAAAGACGGGCGTCCCGCCGAGAATTTCTGGGTCTCGGTTGATGATGGGTTGAGTCATTTTGATGCCCTCCTTTGATCAACGGTTTTAGCGTTAGAGCCCTAGATGGGTTTGTGGTTTGTGATCAAGCTCGAGCCCTATCCATCCTCCATCGGCTTGTCAAGCCAAACTTCAGCCTCTCTTTGCATCTCCGCTGATGCCGCGTAGTCAGTGGCAAACTGTTCATAACCAGCAATAAGGTTTTGCCTCTTCAAAGCTTCGTCATCTTTAACACTAGAGTTTTGCTTGTCGGACATAGTATTCATCTTAACGGCTCAGCGTCCCTTAGGGTCCAACCAATCCCGCAACCCATCCCCCAACAAACTCCACCCCAAGACCGTCATCACAATCGCCAACCCCGGCACTAACACGGGATACGGGCTAAACGCGATGAACCCCTGCGCCTCGCGCAGCATATTCCCCCAACTTGGCGTGCGCGGCGGCGTGCCGAGTCCTAAAAAGCTCAAGGCCGCCTCTGCCAAAACTGCCACTGCCAAACTGAGGCTCGCCTGCACGATGATGGGCGAGAGGGTGCTCGGCAGGACGTGGCGGAGTAGCACCCGTCCCCCTCTCGCCCCTAGCGCCCGCCCCGCCTCGACAAAGTCTTGATTTTTAACGGACAAAACCGACGAGCGCATTAGCCGGGCAAAAAGAGGTGTGCTGGCGATACCGATGGCAACCATCGCGGTGAGCGTCCCTTCGCCGTAGATGGCGGCTAAGAGCAGCGCCATGAGAATCGCAGGGAAAGCGTAGAACACGTCTACTAAACGCATTAAAACTTCATCCAGCCAGCCGCCGACGTAGCCTGCTACGGCTCCAATCAGACAGCCCAACGTGAGCGCGATGCCCACCGCCACGACGCCGACGAAGAGGGTGAGCCTCGAGCCCACCAACACCCGACTCAAGAGGTCGCGCCCGAAGTTATCTGTACCCAAGAGGTGCTCGGCACTAGGCGGCGCAAACTGAGCGCTAAAGTCCATCGTGTTAGGGTCGTAGGGGAGCCACACGAAGCTGAGGAGCGACGCGAAGATAACGGTGCTGACTAAAATACTGCCGAGTAAGAGGTTGGCGCGGGATGCAGGTATCATCTGGTTAGAAACGCTCTCCATAGAGAGAATATTGACTTGCTCTCAGCCGACAGTGATGATATTGCATTGTTAACTATGTACTGACACCTTCTCGCTGCTGTCACCCTGAGCTTGTCGAAGGGTCTCGTCTCGCAATCTCTGCTGGAGGAGTCAGCAAGGGCAGAGATTCTTCGACTCCACTTCGCTCCGCTCAGAATGACATCATGGGTCAATACTTCGCTGACAGTGTAATATTTGCAATCAACCTCATGTTGAACTGAAAGAAAGAGAGAAGATTGATCTTTCTTTCTTCTATCTTCCATCTTCTATCCGTACCGAATTCTTGGATCGAGAAGTCCGTAGCTCACATCCACTAAAAAGCTGAAGAGGACAATCGCGCTCGAGTAAAGGAGGATTTCGCCTTGTAAAAGGGGGAAATCTCGTGTGCTGATTGCGGTTAAGACGAGTTGCCCTAAACCGGGAAGTGAGAAGACCTGTTCGATGACGATTGCGCCGACTAGAAGCTGTGAAAGACTTAGCCCAATGACGGTAATGAGGGTGACCAGCGCGTTGCGCAGGGCGTGCTTGGAGAGGATGCGGCGTGCGGGTAGACCTTTTGCCTTCGCTGTGCGGATGTAATCGAGGGAGAGGGTCTCTAACATCGCCGCCCTGGTCATCCGCGTGAGCACCGCCGCTTGTCCAAGTCCTAGCGCGATGACAGGAAGGGTGAGGCTGCGGAGCGTGCCGAGTGGATTTCGCTCCAGTGGCACGTAACCACCTGAGGGCAGCCAACCGAGTTCGACGCTAAAAAGCAAAATAAACATGAGCCCCAGCCAAAACGAAGGAATCGCTGCGCCGAGTTGCGAAACGATAGAGATGGAGAGGTCGAGCCACGTTCCTCGCTTTGTCGCTGCCACAATGCCAAGAGGTAGAGCAATGACGATAGCGAGCAGGATTGCTCCGAGGGCGAGAGGGATAGAAACTTGCAGGCGTGCAACGAGCAGCGAAGCCACGCTCTGACGGTAGTTGAGCGACTCGCCGAAGTCGCCGCGCAGTGCGCCTGTCAACCAGTCAACAAAGCGGGTAAGCGGGGGTTCGTTGAGTCCGAGTTGTTCGCGCAGGGTCTCCAAAGACTGCGGGCTTGCGTTGATGCCTAAAATCGCCTGGGCGGGGTCGCCGGGGACGAGCAGCAGCGCGGAGAAGACGAGCAGCGCCGCTAGAAAGATGCTGAGGAGTGCACCCAAGAAACGTCGGAGTAGAAAAGCAAGCATAAACAGGGTCCAGAGGCTGAATGTCCTCTAAACCCTATCCCTTAATTTCCCGACTTATAAACTTCCGTCATGTCAATCGAGACAATCGGCTGATCCGTCCAGAAACCATACAAGTTTTGCCGCGTGGCGATTAAAGAGTCGGGGTTGAAAATCCACACCGAGGCGGCGTCATCCGCGATGGTGCGGGCAACCTCTTGGTAGAGCATGGTGCGCTCCTCTTCGCTAGTGGCGCTCTCGGCTTGTTCGACAAGAGTTTGCACGTTGGGGTTGTCGTAGCCGAAGTAGTAGTCGGCGTCCGCGTAGACACCGATGTCGCGGGGTTCGGAGTGACCGATAATGGTCATGTCGTAGTCGCGGTTCGAGAAGATACGCTCCAACCACGTCGTCCACTCCACCACGCTCACGTTCACCTCGACGCCAACTTCGCTGAGTTGCTGCGCGATGACCTCTCCAGCGCGGCGTTCGATGTTATAGGGCTCAGGCAGTTCGAAACTCACCTCTAAACCGTCGCCGTAGCCCGCTTCTTCTAAAAGCCGCTGCGCTTCTTCGGGATCGTAAGGGTACGGGTTCACGTCCACGAAGTACGGCTCGATGGGGCTCGCAAAGGTACTGATTGCCGTACCGAAACCGAAGTTCGCACCCTCCACGATAACGCTCTTGTCAATTGCGTGGCTGATCGCTTGGCGCACGAGCGGATTGTTGAAAGGTTCGCGCGTTCCGTTGAGTGCTACCGTAATCTCCGTAGTATTGCTGCCCGTGCTCAGTTTGAGGTTGGGGTTATCCTGAGCTTGAATGGCGCTCTCGGGTGGCAAAGCGACGCCGATCATGTCGATGTCACCGGCTTGCAGCGCGGCGAAGCGGGCGTTGGCGTCGGTGATGATGCGGAAGGTCACAGCATCTAAGTAGGGGATGTCGGAGAGGTAGTAGTCGTCGAATTTCTCTAAACGAACTTCACTGCCTGGAATCCATTCGACAAAGCGAAAGGGGCCTGTACCGATGGGGTTGTTGCGCTGTGTTTCCGCCGTGCCCGCAGGGTAGATGATGGAATCGGCTCGAGCAAGGTTAAAAAGTAAACCCGAAGTCGGCTCGCTCAACGTTAGCGTGACCTGATTACCATCCGCGCTCACCTCTTCAATCGTCTCGTAGTATTCGGGGTGCGGATGGCCCGACTCGGGATTTCCAAAGCGTTCGAACTGCGCTAAAACGTCCTCTGCTGCGAGGTCGCTGCCGTCGTGGAATTTGACCCCTTCGCGCAAGGTGAACGTCCAGGTGAGTCCGTCTTCGGAGACTTCATAAGATTCGGCTAAAGCGGGGACGATTTCGCCGCTTTGGTCCACGCGCACCAGACCTTCGTAAACGTTGTGGTACATGACCCTCGAGATTTCCTGTGACGGCGAGACCGTCGGGTCCCAGCCGGGCGGCTCGGCGGCGATGGAGACGACGGCTTCACCGCCGGGGGTAGGCGGCGGGTCATCTTGAGCAAACGCAAGCCCCAGCGAAACGCAAAGGAAGAGCAGTATGAACTTTTTCATAGCGTTATTCTACCGCGTTCTCGCCTAAGAAGGTGATAGCGGTGGCCGCGTAGAGCTTGGCGGCTTTCATAATAGCTTCAGTCTCCACAAACTCATCACGTTGATGTGGGATAGTGCGGCCTCCCGGTCCTATCGTCACAATTGGTACGCCTGCTAAATGGAGAAAGGTTCCGTCCGTTGCGCCGGGGACGCCGCCGTAGCGGGGCGCGCTTTGCGTCGCGAGGGGGTAGGCGCGTTCGATAGCTTTAACGAGGGGGTCATCCTCGAGCGTTTGCGTTGCTGGGCGTGATTCGAAGCAGTCTACCGTGACGCTCAAGCGGGCGTCTTTTTGAGCGACCTCTTGGGCAATTTTGCGAAGTTCGCTCAAGAGGTCATCGTGGTTTTGTTCGGGCAGAGTGCGAATATCCAGCGCTAACGAGGCACATTCGGGCATGACGTTGAGTTGGGCTTCGCCGCTCGTAGGTGCTTGTAGAATCGTCGGGGTGAACCAGGGCAGACCGAGGTGAGGGTGGTTGCCTAAGCGCGACTGCTCGAGCCCCTCTATCTCCTCCACCCGCCGAATGATTTCCGCTAACGCCGAAATCGGATTCACGCCCGCGTAGGGCATCGCCCCGTGCGCCATGACGCCCGTCACCTCAACCGTCACGCGCATCGCCCCTTTTTGAAAGAGGCAAATCTCGTTCTCTTCGGGCTCGCAGACGATTGCGCCGTCCACCTCTTGCGCCCAGCCCCGTTCTATGAAGTGCTTGATGCCCGTCATCATGCCTTCTTCGTCCACGACGAAACCCAGACGGATGCGTCCGGGCAGGTCGGGTGCGGTTCTCATTACTGCCTCCAACGCGTAAATCGCCGCTGCTACGCCCGCTTTCATGTCGGCTGCGCCGCGCCCGTAGATGCGTCCGTCCACGAGTTGCGCGTCGAAAGGGGGATGGGTCCAGCTCGAGCCGTCCCCTACCGTCACCACATCGGTGTGCCCTTCGAACATCAGCGTTTTGTGCTCTTTTTTGTCGAAGCTCGAGCCCTGCCAGTCGCAGATGAGGTTCGGGCGACCCGGCGCGACCTCCTCGAGCGTTGGATTTAACCCTAGTTCCCGCAAGACATTGGCGATATACGTCGCCACGCTCTGCTCTCCCCCGCCCGTGCTGGGGTCAACCACACTGCGGATGCGCACGAGTTCCTGGGTGAGCGTCACCACACGTTTGAGGTTGAGCGCGTCGGCGGTGGCTCGAGCTAAAGACGTCATATCGGTCATATTCATATATTCATGTGAGTGGCGGTACGTAGCGTCCGTCTACCGCTGTCCAGCCTCCGTCTACGAATAAAAGCGTGCCTGTAACAAAAGACGCCGCCTCACTCGCCAAGAAGACGACTGCACCGACCATCTCCGAGGGCTGCGCCCAGCGTCCCAATGCGCCCTTTTGCGCGTACGCCTCGTACCATTCAGGTTGCGCTTTAATCTGCTCGGTCAAGGGTGTTTCGACCACGCCCGGCGCGATGGCGTTCACCCTCACACGTTGAGGTCCAAGTTCCGCCGCTAGCGTTTTGACCATCTGCAACGTCCCCGCTTTCGTCGCTGCGTAGATGCTCTGCCCCGGCTCCACGACCTGAGAGCGGATTGACGAGAAGAGGATGATGCTTCCGCTTTCTTGTGCCGCCATCATTCTACCCGCCTCTTGCATGGCGAAGAAGCTACCTTTGAGGTTCAAACTCACCACTTTATCAAAGTCAGACTCGGTGTACTCGAGCAACCTCTTCCTCACATTGACCGAAGGGGTGCAGACGAGAATATCGAGCGAATCTAGCTCAGCAAAGAGGTCTTTCACGCTCTGATGCTCCGTGAGGTTGACGGAAAAAGCCTTTGCTTCTCCCCCTGTTTTACGAACCTCTTCCGCTGTCCCCGCCGCTTTCTCCTCATCCAAATCCGCACAGATAACCTCGGCCCCAAATGCCCCCAGCCCTTGCGCCGCCGCCTCACCGATACCCGAGCCCGCGCCGATGACCAAGGCGCGTTTACCTCTCAAGCTGAAGAGGTCAGCGTAGTTCACGCTATGCGTCACTATGTGTATTTGACTGCGCGTACTGGTCAACTAACGCCTCGTAGCGCTCGACGCGCTCCGCCGCAATCCTCAAGCTCTCGCGCCAGAAGTCCGCGTCCTCGATGTCAATGCCGAACCCCTTCGCGAGCGGCGCGGCGTCGTCCATGCCGGTGCTCGCTAGGAGTTCGTTGTAGCGCTCGTGCCAATTCGCAGGCTTGTCCTTATACTGCGCGTAAAGCCCAAGCCCGAAGAGGTAGCCAAAGGTATAAGGGAAGTTGTAAAAGCTGAGCCCGGTACTGTAGTAGTGCCCCTTATTCGCCCAAGCGAGCGGGTGGCGAGCGTTTTCGGCCAAGGCGTCGCCGTAGGTCGCGGCCTGCGCGTCCAGCATGACGCCTTTGAATTCGTCAATGGACAACTCGCGCTCCCTGCGCTTTTCGAACACAGTGCGCTCGAAGATGAACCTCGAGTGGATATCCACCACCAACCCGGCTGAACCCAAGAGGTCTTGCTCCAAAATCGCCAGCTCTTGCGCCTCGTCCGCTCTCTCTAACATCGCGTTCGTGACGATGGTCTCACAGAAGATGCTCGCCGTTTCCGCCAAGGTCATTGGCATTCCGTACTGCAGGGCGGTGCGATCAAAAGCGTAGCACTGATAATTGTGATAGGCGTGCCCGAGTTCATGCGCCAGCGTGAAGATGTCGTCGAGCTGAGCGCCGAAGTTGAGCATGATGCGCGACTCGTTCACGCCCAAAATCGGCATACAGAAGCCGCCGTTGCGCTTGCCCTTGCGCGGCGGCACGTCGATCCAGCGTTCATCAAAAGTGCGTTGAGCGAAGTCAGCTAACTCATCGCTGTAGCGCCCGAAGGTCTCCCGCACGAACGCGGTGGCCTCATCCCACGTGTAGGTGCGCGGCTCGCCGATGCTTACAGGCGCACGCAGGTCGTACCAGGCGAGGGCATCTTTGCCTAAGAATTTTGCTTTGGCTTTGTAGTAGCGCCGAAAGGTCGGGAAGTGCGCCTCGCAGGCTTCTTGCATCGCCTCTAAACTCTCGCGCGAAATCGCATTACCGAAGAGCGCCTCGTCCAAAGGGCTCACCCAACCTCTTCGCTCACTGACCTCATTCACGTGCCCCTTGATGGAATTCATCGCCGCCGCAAAGGGGACCGTGTTGCGTTCCAAAAGCTCGAGCTCCGCCTCGTACGCTGCCTTGCGCAATTCAGGGTCGCGCTCAGCTTGGAGAATTTTAAGCTCGGAGATGGGGTACTCGGCTTCCTCGCGTCCCGGTAATGTTTTCCTGATCGTGTGGCGGCTGATGAGGTCGGTGTGCAGCTTGCCCCACGCGCCGCCGCTGCTCGGCCCCAGCGCCGAAACGAGGGCTTCCGCTTCGTCACCCATGAGGCGCTTCGCCTCGTACTTGCTTCGCCTGATGAAGTGCGTGTGGGCTCGAGCTAACTCCGAAGCGTTGATCAACCTCTCCGGGTCAAAGGAGCCGAGCCAGGCAGTGAAGCGCTTCTCCAACACCCCCAACCGACTCCCCAACGGCTGAAACGCCGAAGTCTCCGCCTGAGCGCGGTCGTTAAAAGCGTCGGTGGCGGTGAAGCCAAGAAGGTAGGTGCGGATGGTATAGAACCGCGTATAGAGGTCGTTCATCTGCGCGATGAGTTCGTCTAGGACGACGTGGGTTCCATCGCCCACTCGAGCGTCTTCGAGCGAGCGAACCCCGTGCTCGTCCATAAAGTTCTCCAACGCTTCGGTCTTGTTCAAGACTTCGGCTTTGGCGTTGGCGTATTCGGGGCTGTCCAGCCCTGGGAAGATCGAGTCTAGCTGCCAGTGAGGGAGGGTCTGTGTTTGGGCCATGCTCTACTCTACACCGCGCTTTTGTTAAAGCTCTACATGAACGCCTAACAGCTTAGGCGTCGTCCGTAAAAACCTCATCGAGCCCCTTGGGACGTCACTGAAAACGCTTCGAGAAGTAGACCTTTCGGTTCGGCCCTGGCGGGAAACTTTCTAACTCAGCTAACACCTCATAGCCGTGCTTAGAGTAGAAATCAGGCGCTTGAAAGCTCAGCGTGCTGAGATAAGCGCCTACACAACCCCGTTCTTTAGCGTAAGATTCCGCCTTACCTAAAAGTTGGCTTCCTATGTCTTGGTTACGAAATGCTTCATGGACAAAGAGGATGTCTATGTGCAACCAATGCCAGTGAATATCGAAAACTACGCCACCAGTGAGCTGCTCTTGCTCGTCACGAACGACAAATACCTTTTGATGAGCGTTGCCAACTTCCGAATTGGCGTTATTGAAGGCGGTTAGGGCGTCGTCGAGTTCCTCGAGGGTTTCAAGGGTACTTTCGTCCATTATCTTGAGAGACATAATTTCCCTTCTGTACGCTTAGCTCTTCAAAACCTCTTTGCGCGGCTCAACGCCCTTCAGAGCTTTTACACAAAGGAAGTGACCTAGCGCTACACCATCCCCTGCGAGCGCAGCCACAAAAAGAGCACTACCGCGCCGACAGCGTAGAGCGCGTAGCGCAGCCTGCGCCCACCCAAACGTCCACCGAACGAAGAAAGCGCCCCCGAAAGCGAGCCTTTGGCGTCTTCGGCGTCCTGGCGGCGCATCGCCTTCTGAGCGCGGCGAATCGCGCGGACGCTCTTGTCAAGCTGCCCTTTGCGCCTGTACGCCACGCCCAAGTTGTGGTGCGCGTTGGCGAAGTCTTCGTCTATGCGCAAGGCGGCTTCGTATGCGGCGATGGCCTCGTCTATCTCGTTCTCTTCCAAGGAGAGGTTGCCCCGGTTGGTCAGGGCGCGGTAGTGCTTGGGGTCGTGCTCTAAGGCTTTGGCAAAGGCAGCTTTCGCCTGCGCGACCTCATCCAAAAAGATATATGCCGTGCCGCGTTGCGTCTCGGCTTCGGCGCTTAGGAGGGGTGAGGTGACGTGCTCGAGCTTCTCCAAAGCCGCCTCGGGATTGCGCTGGTCGAGCAGTTTGTTGGTGGCCTGCAACGTCTCTAACTGCTGCGTCAACGCCGCCATATCCACCTTGTCCGCGACACTTCTCGGCGGCGTCTCTACGTCCACTAAGGCACGCTTGGCTTTAGCCCACCGCTTCGCCCGCAGATAGCGGCGCACGTCGTGAAGCGTCTTGAGCGCCGCTAACACCTCTTCATCTAAGTGTTCGGCCTGGTGATAGCGCTGCAAGGCAGCGGCGGTGTGCCCGGCTGCGAGTTCGCCCTGCCATGAGGTCTCGAGCAGCGCGGCGTCACCTGCGTGGGAATTATCAACACTAGGATTATCAGAGCGGTCCATCCGCTTCAGTATAGTGAGAAAATCCTCTTGGCGTGGTACTTCATGGGATGCTTGAGAGACTTCATCGGCGCTTTACGGTGCTCGAGTTCTTCTCAAAGTTATTTGGGCTAAACTTATAGGGAGAAGACGGGCTATTCCTACTGGCGTAAGTAGATAGGTGAACCAGCAACTTCACCCGCGCAGTGTAACGGCGTCGCAAAACCTGAAGAGACACTCCGTGAAGATACCCATGAGGTCGCCCCGCAAAAGCGCACTGCTTTACGTAGCTTTATGCGCTAGGGGCGTATACTTATCCTTATGACAGATCGCTTTACGGCACACGTGGAGGAAAGATGAAACGTAGATGGCTAACCTTAATGCTCGCCGTGCTGAGCATCTCAGTAGTTGTGAGCGCCCAGTTTTCGCGCGATTTTTCCGAGGACTTCTTGGAGAACTCGGCAGGCCGCGCCTTTTTGCAGTCCTATGGGGCGATTAAGTCGAACTACCTCAACGACGTGGACGACGAAACGCTCATTCAGGGCGCGATCGAGGGGATGTTGGAGTCGCTCGAAGACCCCTACACGAGCTACGCTACCCCTGACCAAGCAGCCAGAGAGGTCCAAGACCGCAGCGGCTCATTTCAGGGCATCGGCGCGGTGCTCCAGCCGCGTAACCGCGCAGACAACACCGTCGTTGAGATCGTCAACGTCTACCGGAACGGCCCGGCTGCGCAAGCGGGCGTGCTGCGCGGCGACGTATTCGTGACCGTAGACGACACCAACGTCGAGGACTTCACTACGGATGAAATCGTAGACCTCGTGCGCGGGCCTGCGGGCACGGAAGTCTCCATCGGCTTCCGCCGCGCCGGTGAAGAGGAGCCCGTCGTCCTCAACATGACGCGCGGCAAGATCGACATCATCAGCGTTGAGTCCACTATTTTGCCCGACAACGTCGGCTACATCAGCATCAACACGTTTGCCAACCAGCGCGTCTACGAGCAGATGGCCGAACAGCTCGACGCACTTCGCTCGCAGGGCATCACCTCATTGGTTTTAGACTTACGCAACAACGGCGGCGGTCTTTTGGATCAAGGCATCCGCGTCGCGGACGAGTTCTTGACCGAGGGCGACATCGTCTATCAGCGGGCACGCGGCGTGACCCAGCGCCTCGCCACGGCTGACCCCGAGTTCTTCGACCTGCCGATGGTCGTTTTAGTGAACGGCAACTCCGCGTCGGCCTCTGAAATCGTCGCGGGCGCACTTCAGGACAATGGACGCGCTCAGGTCATCGGCGAGGAAACCTTCGGCAAAGGGGTCGGGCAGAGCGTCGTGTCACTCACAGATGGTGGACAGCTCGTCTACAAGTCCTTCGAGTGGCTGACGCCTGACCGCCGCTCCATCGACCAGCAGGGCATCGTCCCCGACATCCGCGCTGAAGATACGCTCATTCCGAACGTCATCACGCTGGAGGGTCAGGGCGCAGAGCCCGGTCAAGAGGTCGAGATTTCAGTCGGTGGCGAAGTGATCGGCTCAGCTCAAGCGGAAGAGGACGGCAGCTTTACCTTCTTCCAGCCCATCGAGCGTCCCAACATGAGCGACGTGCAAGGGGAAGCGCTTGTGAACTTGGAGGGCGACAACGCTTTGCAAGTCGCTTATGACACTGTGTTAGAGGTGGCGGCGCAGGCGCAGAGTGTTACGTCCCAATAAGGTTGAGTCAAGGAGAAAAGAGGAGCGGGCGTGGATGCTCGCTCCTTTTTTGTTGCCATTTTGTGGGTATATTACACTGTCAGCGAAGTAGTGACCCATGATGTCATTCCGAGCAGAGCGAAGCGGAGTCGAGGAATCTCTGCCTTTGCTGACTTCTCTAGCAGAGATTGCGAGACGAGACCCTTCGACAAGCTCAGGGTGACAACAGCGGGAAGGTGTCAGTACATAGCTGACAATGCAATATAGCACTTCCAAAATATACTGAGACAAATGGTCGCAGCTATCATCACCGAATGTGCGTGTTAGACAACGTTTGTTACAGTAAGAGTGTCTCAAACCAGATGATACCTGCTAATAGTAGCATTTTCACTTGACGTTGCTACACTTCTCCGCAGATATACTCGCTAAAGCAGGGCTTCTCCCGAAGGTGCGCGTTAGCCTACGAAGTAAGGGCTACGCAAACGAAGTTTCCCTTTCGCCTTCGCAAAAATGGTGTAACCGGCAACAGGTCATCCCTTAAAGTGCGTGCTAATTATCGTTCATCCCCGCAAGGGGACGTAGTTTTCACGCAGTGAAACGATGTTCTTGTTCTTGAGAGTGTAGCTGACCAGATGAAAGTGCCCTAACCAGGGTAAGGTGCCCCGCCTCAAGGGGTATACCTGCTATAGCTATCAAGGCTGAGCGGTAAGGTACGATGTTGTTACCCTCAGCGCACTCCAGCGGAGATTACTAAGCGCTGACGCCCTCTTGCGCCTCGAGTTCCGTTCCACAATACTTACAGTGCACCGCGTCCTCATCGTGTTCGGCGCTCTCGCATTTAGAACAGTGCAACTTGGGACCTCTGTCTTCGTTGTCTACTTTGGAAAGCTCCGAGGTCACAATGCCCGTCGGCACCGCGATAATCCCATAGCCGATAATCATAACGAACGCTGAAAGGGTCTGACCCAAGGGCGTCTGCGGTGAGATATCGCCGTAACCTACCGTCGTCAGCGTGACAATCGCCCAGTAGATACTTTTGGGAATGCTCGTAAAGCCGTTTTCTGCCCCCTCAACGACGTACATAAGCGACCCGATAATCATCACTAAAGTCACGACGGTTCCTAAAAAAACTGTGATCTTGGGCATACTGGCGCTCAGAGCTCGGCGCAGCACACTCGCTTCGCCCAAAAACCGCGCCAGCTTGAGAATGCGAAAGACGCGCAAGAGTCGCAGCGAGCGCACCACGATGAGGTACTGCGAGCCGAGGAGAAAGAGACTGAGGTAGCCGGGCAGAACGGCCAAGAGGTCTACGACGCCGAAAAAACTCGTGATGTAGCGCCAAGGTTTCCGCGCCACGTAGATGCGCAGCAGATACTCTACAGTGAACAGAATAGTGAATATCCACTCGGCGACGCGCAACGTCTGTCCGTAACCTTCGCGAATCCAGGGCACGCTCTCCAACATCACGAGCACAATGCTGAGCGCGATAGCGATGAGTAGCGCAATATCAAAGAGCTTATCGGGTAGCTTATCGTGCTCAAAGATGATGTCGCCTAAGCGCTGTCTGATGCTTTGCGGAGATTTCATGTCGCTCCATCCTAACGCTTAGCGGCGAATGGTAAGGTAAACCGTTCCTATTGAGGCGAGCGCGACTAGGACGACTAGGATACTGCGCCGCCACAAGCGCGACACATAATCTCTGGGGAGGGCGCTATGTCTGACACCGAAGCCGATAACACCCAAGCCGTGAACGACGAACCCGAAGCTGAGTCAGAAAGCCCGATTGCTGTTTTTGCCGCGATTGCCGCTAACTTGACCATCGCCATTGCCAAGTTCGTCGCCGCCGCGATTTCGGGTAGCTCGGCGATGATTGCCGAGGCGATTCACTCGCTGGTGGATACGGGCAATCAACTCTTGTTGCTCTTAGGGATAACGCGCAGCAAAAAGCCCGCTGACGAGCGTCATCCTTTTGGCTACGGCAAAGAACTCTACTTCTGGAGCCTCATCGTCTCGGTTCTCTTGTTCGGGCTCGGCGCAGGCATATCAGTGTATGAGGGTGTCAAGCACATCCTCGAGCCGCATCCTATCGCCGACGTTAGAGTGACTGGCTTTGTTCTCTCCATCGCCTTTTTCGCCGAAGGGTTCTCGCTCCTCACGGCGCTTAGAGAGCTGCGCAAAGAGAATCCAGGGCGCGGCTTTTGGGAAGCGATGGAAAAGAGCAAGAATCCCGCCGTATTCGTTGTGGTAGCGGAGGACTCGGCGGCACTTATCGGTATCATCCTTGCTGCCCTCGGGGTGGGACTTGGCTATGTCTTAGAGAATCCCATTATCGACGGCGTCGCAACGATTTTGATTGGCGTCGTGCTAGGCACTGTTGCTGTTTTCCTCGTCTATGAGAGCAAGAAGCTCTTGGTCGGGGAAGGTGCAGACCAGGAGACCATCGACGGTCTTAAAGAAATTCTTGGGGCAGAAACATCTATCGAGCGCTTCAACCCGCCCTTCACCATGCACTTAGCGCCTAAAGAGGTCTTACTGACGCTCGAGGTAGACTTCAAATCATCCCTCTCTTCTGACGAGGTCGAAGGGGCGATTGATGGGCTCGAGCGCAAAATCCGTGACGAGTACCCAGAGATGAAACACATCTTCGTCGAGGCGGAGTCGCGCAAGCGCAATTTGCAACCCTAAAGCGAGCCTTGCGTTAAGCTGTAGCAAAATCTAGGGAAATCAAAGGGGACAACATGGCTGGAGAAAAACCGATTGCGGTTTATGGGGCGGCGGCGGCGAACGGCGTCATTGCGATTACCAAGTTTGTAGCGGCGGGCTTTACGGGCTCCTCCGCGATGGCAGCCGAGGGTATTCATTCCGTCGTGGACACAGGCAACCAACTCCTCATCTTGTTCGGCATCAAGCGCGCTAAAACGCCCGCCGACGAAAAACACCCCTTTGGTTACGGCAAAGAGCTCTACTTCTGGAGCCTCATCGTCGCCATGCTGCTCTTTGGCATCGGCGGCGGCATGTCCATGTATGAGGGCATAAGGCATTTTCGCCATCCGTCCGAACTCGGCGACCCGACCTGGAACTACTGGGTTTTGGGCATCGCGCTCGTCGTTGAATCTATCGCCTGGTGGCTCGCCCTCAAAGAACTTCTCAAGTCTCAGGGGGAACGCTCGCTCTGGCAAGCCTTGCGCGAGAGCAAAGACCCGGCGGTCTTTATCGTCTTGGGTGAAGATACAGCGGCGATGCTCGGGCTCATCGTCGCGTTTTTCGGCGTCTACTTAGGGCACCGTTACGACAACCCTGCCTTCGACGGGATCGCCTCGATTATTATCGGGTTAATCTTGGCGGGCGTGGCTGTCTTTCTAGCCTATGAGAGTAAGGGGCTTTTGATAGGTGAGAGCGCGGACGTAGAGGTGGTACGAGGTATTCAGGAGATCGGCAGGCAAGACGAAGCCGTCGAAGAGGTCGCGCCGCCCCTGACAATGTACCTTGCGCCTAGAGAGGTGTTGCTGACGCTCGAGGTTGATTTCAAAAACGACCTCTCCGCCGAAGAGGTCGAGCAGTCCATAGATAGACTCGAAAAGCGCATCCGCGAGCAGTACCCGCAGATCAAGCGCATCTTCATTGAAGCAGAGTCACTTAAACGCAAGAGCGACCCGGATAATATATCCACCTCTGCAGAAGTGTAGACCCTTTTCATGCCCCTCCTGACTGCTCTATTCTGTCTCTTAACAGGAGGGGTTATGGCTCAAATTGACTTGGACAGTTATCAGTGGCAAAACCGTTTGCTGCTCGTCTTTGCGCCCTCAATAGAACATGAAGAGGTGAGGGCGCAGCAGCAACTTTTTGAAGGTCAAGAAACCGAACTGAAAGAGCGTGACCTGATCGTTTCTTACCTCTTTTTGGAAGAAGGGCGCATGGAGGACAAGACGTTATCCGCCGAAGATGTGACCTCTTTGCGTGAGCGCTACGGCGTGGCTGAGGATGACTTTATTGTTCTGCTCATCGGTAAAGACGGCACGGCGAAAGAGCGCTTAGAGGAACCGATGCAGCCCGTCGACCTCTATGCGACGATTGATGCGATGCCGATGCGACAAAGAGAGATGGAAGAGGGGGAGTAGTTCCAGTATGAGAAGTTCGGACATGAAGCGAACGTCAGAGGAGCGGCAGGGCGATGCAGATCAAGTCCGTTCGGGAGAAATCTTCACCCACGAAGGCAAGCACTTCGCCCAAATGAGCGGCGAGTGCGTAGACAGCGACATCACCAAAGTTGAGCTGTGCGGGATGACCTTGCCCTTTGCCGTAGCGAGAGTAAGCCCGCCGCGCGGCTCGAGCCTGCGCAACGTCAAAAGACACAACGTCAACCTCTAACGTAGCGAGAAGTGCGTCTACAACTTCTTCAGGGTCGCTACGTCCGCGACCTCTAATCACCGCGTGGGCTTCCACTAAAGACACCGCCGAGAGCACAAGGCGCGGCTGCCTGCTTAAAAAGCGTATGCTCTCCTGCCAGCCCACCTCTCTAAACGCGATGTGGAGCAGGACGCTTGTATCAACGACCATCAGAGAAGCCGCTTAAAAGAGCATATCCTCTTGCTCAGCCTTGCTCGGCGCTCGTCCTAGCGCCTCAGGTTCAATCAACGTGTGAAGCTGCTCAGCAAAGCGTATAGCGTCGTCGGCGCGTTTGTCCGCTTCTAAGCTCTTCAGATAGAGCGCCAACGCCCGCGTGACGG
>CBDBZX010000002.1:0-92500 GCA_965213645.1 Trueperaceae bacterium | reverse complement strand
ATTTATCTTGCTGCCGACAGGTCTATAAGATGATTGAAGCTAGAAGAGGGAAGATAGAAGACCTCTTAAAAACGGATGGCTAAGGGTTTCTTCATCACCTTCGAAGGACCAGAGGGAAGCGGTAAGTCTACGCAGATTCGGCGGCTATCTAAGAGGTTAGAGAAGACCGGGCAGGATTTCATCATGACCAAAGAACCTGGGGGAACGCCTGCAAGCGATGCTATACGAGAGGTTATTCTCGACCCTGAGCTTAGGATCGACCCGCTGAGCGAGTTTTTACTCTACTCCGCAAGTCGGGCGCAGCATGTGGAAGAGGTCATCAGACCAGCTTTAGACGCAGGCAAGCTCGTTGTCAGTGACCGCTTCGCGGGGGCGTCGGTGGCGTATCAGGGGTATGGGCGGGGGCTCGAGCTTTCGTTCATCCGGGAGTTGACCGAAAGAGTCACGAGCGGCATCTACCCTGACCTCACCCTCCTTCTCGATATGGAGCCGGAAAGAGGTTTGGAGCGCGTCGCTAAGCGCGGGCAGAAGGACAGGCTCGAGCAAGCCGACCTCAGCTTTCACCAAGAGGTGCGCAGGGGCTTTCTCGAGCAAGCCAAAGCTGACGAAAGCTGGGTTGTGCTAGATGCGGAGCAGGCCGAAGAGGTCTTAGCTGAAGTCACTTGGCAGACGGTTAAAGAACATCTCAAGGTTTAACCAAAGTCGAACAAATCAAACGCAAATCAGAAGCGCTATAATCGAGCCATGAAAAGATACCTCAGCTTATTCTTACTGAGCTTCGTCCTGATGGGCGCGTCGTGCAACGCGCAGCAGGAGTCTACAGCGCCCGAAGAGAATGTGCAGAACCCGCCCGCTACGGAGTTTGTGGAACTCGAGCCCCAAGTCCTCAATTCTTACCCTCACGATTCGAACGCCTTCACGCAGGGTCTTTTGCTCCACGACGACCTCTTTTACGAAAGTACAGGTCTGCGCGGACGCTCCTCCTTGCGCAAGGTGATGGTCGAAACAGGTGAAGTTTTAGAGCAAATCAACATTCCTCAGCCTTACTTTGCCGAAGGTTTGGCACTCGTAGACGACAGGCTTATCCAACTCACTTGGGAAGCAGGTGAGGCGTTCGTGTACAACTTAGATTTTGAGCAAACAGGAACGTTTAACTATACGGGCGAAGGCTGGGGGCTCTGCTATGACGGTGAAAGCCTCTACATGAGCGACGGCAGCGCGACGATAGACAAGCGTGACCCGGAGACGTTTGAGCTGTTGGAAGAGGTCAGGGTGCGCCTAAGAGGTGCGCCTGTTGTGTTATTGAACGAACTCGAGTGCGTCGGCGACTCTCTCTACGCGAACGTGTGGCAGACGGACTCTATCGTCCAAATCGACAAAGCGAGCGGTCAGGTCACGGCGCGGATTGACGCTTCGGGGCTTTTGAGCGCGGAGGAAAGGGCGGGACTCGAGGCGGGCGGCGTGCTTAACGGTATCGCCTACGACGCCGAAGAGGAGACCTTTTTCGTTACGGGTAAACTCTGGCCCAAAGTGTTCGAGGTACGCTTTGTCCCTGAGAATTGATTCGGTGACAGGATTGCAGCGCGTCTAACGTGGTAAACTAACCTATGGGAAACACACTCAATGCGGCGCTCCTCAAGCCGCTCTACAGCCAAGTTGTCCGTGAATGGCCCTTTTTAGGTACGCCCGTCGCGGTGGCGGCGCGGTTCGATGATGAAGCGAAAGACAGTGCCAAAGTTGCCGAACGTATCGTCGAATTTTACCTCTCGCTCTGCGGCAGCGCAGGCTTCGTCTGCGGCGTTCCTGGTCTGGTGGCTGCGCCCGTCACGCTACCTGCCAATATCGTCAGCATCGCCTTTTTACAGCTTCATATGTGCGCTGCGCTCGCTACGCTAGGTGGTTTTGACGCTCGCAGTTCTACCGTGCGTGAGATGAGCATTCGCTGTCTTTTAGGGGACAGCAAGGCAACGCGGGAGCGTGACGAGCTTGAAGGGGTTGCCAAGCGCGTCGCCACGAAGGTGGCTGAGCGGGGCGTTCGTGTCATCACTGAGCAAGCCTTGAAGGGCGCGTCTCAGGTGGTGTTGCGCAGAATCCCTTTAGTGGGCGGCGCAATCGGTTGTACGTCGGATGTGCTCACCACGCGGCGTGTGGCAGCCGCTGCGCGTAAGGCATTCTTGGAATCCGTGCCCAACCCTGTTGAGACAAACGCAGCCGAGCAAGAGTAATACAAACTCAACCTCTTTAGAATTTCTTGTGGTCGCCTTCTTTAATGAGAGAGTGCATGACATAAACGAAATGGGTGGGGTGAGTTTGAAACTTACCCCTGCATTTGCCTCCTTCTGTGTCTTTTACAGCAGGGTCTACTAAACTGCTTTACGTCACACCGACTTTCTCTATGGCCCGCACGCCGCGCCGTCCGAAACGTCGCGCTAACTCCAGTTCACTCAAAACGAGGGCAGTAGGTCTGCCATGAGGACACGCCCAAGGGGTCTCACACCTCTTTAACGCCTCCAGTAACTTCTGCGCCTCTGCATCCCTGAGCCTATGCCCCGCCTTCATCGCGGGCAGACACGCTAAGCGCCCCAGCACGTTGCGCCACGCTTCACCCGCGCTCCCTCTTCCTAAAGCGTCCACCACGACGCTTCCGTAAAGTTCAGGCTGACCGATCAAAAACGCGGGGACCGTACGCAGTCGCCATCTGCCGCTGCCAAAAGGCTCCAGAACGAGCCCCAACTCCGCTAATTCATCTCGCCGCTCCAAATACCGCGCTTCATCTTCGGGCGTAAGAGGTAGAAGCTCAGGCGAGGTGAGTTCGATGGGCGGCTCCACGCGGTAGCGCGTGCTGAGTTCCTCAAATAAAATCCGCTCGTGCGCCGCGTGCTGGTCAATGACCCAAAGCTGCCCCGCCGCCTCCGCTAAGAGGTAAAGTTCTAAATATGTGCCGACGTAACGCAACTCTGGAAAAGCGTGACGCGGCGCGGCGCTGACGCCTTGTACCGGATTCAAATCAGGTAAGGCGGGCGCGAGAGGATGGTCGCTGAGCGCCCCCTCTACCGCTTCTTGTACAAATTCCGCCACCTTCTCACGTTGCAAAAAGCGCACGCGGCTCTTGTCCGGTGACGTGTTGACTAAAACCTCTTCGGCGGGAAGGGTCAGATTGAGAATGCCTACTGGATAGTGGCCGCTCGGCAGAAGTTCGCGGTAGGCGCTCATAAGCGCTTTGAGGAGGTCGTCGGTCCACTCGACGGGACGCCCGTTCACGGCTAAGAGAAGCCTGTCTCGCCTCGGGCGGGTGAGTTCGGGGCGAGAGAGGAGACCGCGCAGAGTGTAAGAGGTACGTTCTGCCTCGAGCGTCAAAAGCCGATTCGCCGTCACCGGACCCCACAAGAACTTGGCCGCCTCAGTGAAACTTCCACCCGCGTACGTCCAACGCTCTTCGTCGTCTGTGAAGAGTTTGAGCGTGAGGTTCGGGTGATGCAAGAGGTAGCGGCTGAGGAGCGTGGCGGCTTTTTTGCCTTCGGATGCGGGGGGCTCTAAAGCGCGGCGGCGGGCGGGTAGGTGCGCGAAGAGGCTTGTTACCTCTGCGGATGTACCACTCGGCGCAGGATGCGCGTGTTGGCTCACCGCGTCGCCCTCGGCGGTGAGCGTTGCGCCGCCGAGTTGCTCTGTCGGACGACTGGTGAGTTTGAGCCTTGCAGCGTTTCTCACCGCGTAGAGTCCTTCGCCACGAAAACCTAGTGTGGAGATGCCCCCGGAGATACTCTGGAGGGACCCCAGCTTCGACGTGCTGTGCGCCTCTACTGCTAGGGAAAGTTCTTTTTCTGGAATCCCTGCGCCGTTATCGCGTACTTTGATGCGTTCTATGCCGCCACTGTCCAAAGTGACCTCGAGCCGTGTCGCCCCCGCGTCCAGCGCATTTTCCAGCAGCTCTTTAAGTATATCCACCGGAGCGCTGATGACCTCTCCCGCCGCGATTTCGCGGATGAGTTCGGCGGGGAGTTTGCGAATCTCATTCATCAATGACGAGACCTCGAGCCTTCTCCTGTAATTTGTGAAGCAAGGTAAGCGCGTCCAAGGGAGACAACCGGCTCAAATCCTGCCCTAAAAGTTCCTCGACGACCTCTTGTGAGGTGTTGTGGCGATTGGACTCGAGCCCCGCCAAGACCGCGTGCGCCCGCTCCAAGACTTTCGCAGGAACCCCGGCGAGCTTCGCCACCTCTAAGCCGTACGCCTTGCTCGCTGGACCCGGCAACACTTGATGATAGAAGGTCAGCGCCCCCGCTTCCTCTTTGGCAGCGACGTGCTGATTTCGCGCGGCGGGTAACTTGTTGGCAAGCCCGGTAAGCTCAAAGTAGTGCGTCGCAAAAAGGACATAAGATTCGGTGCGTTCATGCAGATATTCCGACGCCGCCCACGCCAGCGCGAGCCCGTCGAAGGTACTCGTCCCGCGTCCGATTTCATCTAGCAAAATGAGGCTCTTAGGTGTCGCGTTCTGCAAAATACAGGCGAGTTCGTCCATCTCCACCATGAAGGTGCTGCGTCCGCCTGCGATGTCATCCGACGCGCCGATGCGCGTGTAGATGCGCTCGAATAAGGGGAGCACGGCACGTTCAGCCGGGACAAATGAGCCGATTTGCGCTAAGAGGGCGATGAGCGCATTTTGGCGCAGATAGGTGGACTTGCCGCTCATATTCGGACCTGTCAGGATGACGAGGCGAGCTTGCGGGGAGAGGTCCAAGTCGTTGGCGATAAAGGGGTGAAACTGCTCGACGACGGGATGGCGTCCGCCTTCGATCTGAAAGGTTATCTCAGAAAATTCAGGGCGGCAAAATTGACCTTGCGCCGCCGCCTCTGCGAGTGAACTGTACACGTCGAGTTCGGCTAAAACGCTCCCGAGTTCGCGCACCGCTTCGGCGTGGGGTAGGAGGCTGCTGCGCAGTTCGTCGAACACCAAATACTCACGCCGCTTGGCGCTGTCTTCGGCGCGTAAAATCTCGCGCTCCTTTTCGCGTAGGTCGCTTCGCGTGTAGCGTTGGCGGTCTTTGAGGGTCTGCACGGCGCGGTAGCTCTCGGGAACCTGGTCAACGTAAGGGCGCGTGACCTCGAGGTAATACCCAAACACCCCGTTAAAACCTACCTTGAGCGTGGGAATCCCTGTCGTTCTGCGTTCTTGCGCTTCTAACTCAGCAATCCACGCCCGCCCCGCTTCCGCTTGACCTCTCAGCGCGTCGAGTTCACTGTCGAAACCGCTCTGGATGAGTCCGCCTTCGGTGATTTTAAGGGGTAGGTCGTCCATCAACGCCGCGTCAATCTGCGCCCTAACGTCACTTAGCTCGCCCATGCGTTCTTTCAAGGATTGGAGGGCTTCTTCGGAACGTCCAGAGAGGTGCTTGTGAAGTTCGGGGACTAAGCTAAGGCTTCTCGCTAAGGCGCAGAGGTCGCGGGCACTGGCGCGGCCCGCGGCGAGTCTCGAGGCCAACCGCTCCAAATCGTGCATCTTATAAAGACTTTTGCGAACCTCGCGGCGCAAGACGGCATCTTTCACGGAGGCTTGAACGGCGTCTAAGCGCCGCTCCAAGAGGTCTTTATCCAACAGCGGATGCCGCAACCACGCCCGCAAGAGCCGCCGCCCCGGAGCGGTGCGCGTTTTGTCTAAAATACTTAGTAAGGTGCGCTCCTCCTGCGCTTCGTTAAAGGTTCCAAAGACCTCCAAAGTTGAGAGCGCCACCTCACCGATTTGCATGTACGCGCTCGGGTCGTAGCGGACAAACCGCGCGACTTGCGGCAAGCAGCCTCTCTGCGTGGTGAGTGCGTACGAGAGCACCGCGCCCGCCGCCCGGATGAGGGCGTCGCTGTCCGTTCCCGTCGGCACGGCGCTGAACTGTTCTTCTAATGACCTCTCTGCCTCGTCTAATCCAAAACGCCCCCGCGTCACCATCACCGAGAAGCGTTCGCTAAAGCTCTCGCGGAAGTCCGCTTGCGCGTAGAGTTCGGGCGCGAGCAAGACCTCAGCAGGGCGATAGCGCCTGAGTTCATCGAAGAGGCTGCTCTTGGCATACACCTGCGTGCCGCGAAACTCGCCTGTGGTGATGTCTAAGAGCGCCAAGCCGTAACCCTCGCCTGTGGCGACGGCGGCGAGATAGTTGGCGTCGGGACGCAGTAGCTTTTCGTCCGTGACCGTGCCCGGCGTGATGAGTTGGGTGATGTCACGCTTGACGAGTCCGTCGGCAGTCGCGGGGTTCTCCACTTGGTCGGCGACGGCGACACAGATACGCTGGTTTAAGAGCCGCTCGATGTAGGTGTCGGCGCTCCGCAGCGGAATTCCTGACATCGGCGTGGTGAAGTCCTTGCTGGTCTTGTGCGTCAGGGTGATGCCAATCGCGCGGGCCAACCTCTCCGCGTCCTCGCCAAAGGTCTCGTAAAAGTCGCCAACTTGAAAGAGCACGAGGTAGTCAGGGTACTTTTCGCGCAGCTCGACGTATTGCGTTAAGAGCGGAGGGAGCGGACCTTTGCCCTCACCTTTTAGGGTCATAGCGTCTATCTTAACGTTTTGGGAGCGAGGATTGGCTGAGAGATCGGAGACCTCGTGTAATACAAAGTGAAGTTTAGATGTCAAAGTACGACATCTAAACCGTGCGTGTTCACGAAGTACCGCGCAGCACGCACGTACCCTTGAACGCTCTCAATTTACGACATCATTCTTTCAGCTCGGTATAAGTTGAAACCGACGCCGGAAAGCGAATCTTCTCTTAGCACTTCCAAAATATACTGAGACAAATGGTCGCAGATATCATCACCGAATGTGCGTGTTAGACAACGTTTGTTACAGTAAGAGTGTCTCAAACCAGATGACTATAGTACCCCTGTCCTCTAGGGGTGTACCTGCTATCTGAGGGTGGCTTAGGTGCTCGGACGTTCTTGGGTGGCTCGAGGGAGTCAGCGCCTTAACACGTCAGCCTTTTTCCCGACTCGCTGAAATTCAGTCATACCCGCTTGCGCAGGGCTTCTCCCGAAGGTGCGCGTTAGCCTACGAAGTAAGGGCTACGCAAACGAAGTTTCCCTTCCCGAAGGGAAACTTCGTAACCGGGAACAGGGCTGGATGAACGATACTGAAAATGCTGCTTGTCACAGCGTATTCGCAACTGATTCAAAACGCAACAACCAAGGTATAATAAGCCTCAGACATGTTTAGGGCGATCTTTAAGCTCTTCAGCCAAGCAGTGCAGGTGTGGCAGGCGCACAACGCGCCGCGCTTGGGGGCAGCATTAGCGTTTTATACAGTGCTTTCACTCGCGCCGCTCTTGATCGTTGCAGTCAGCGTCGCGGGGATTTTCTTTAGTCAGATGGACGTGCAAGAACGCATCATCGACCAGGTTCAGCTTTTGGTAGGTGAGAACAACGTCCAGGTGGCGCAGCTTCTGCGCACACTTTTCAGAAACGCTTTCGACGCCTACAGCGCCAGCGACGCAATTTTACCTTCGCTCATCGGTTTGGGGGCGCTCCTCTTCGGCGCGTCGATTGTCTTTAACGAGCTTCGCGCCGCCATGAACACGATTTGGGAGGTGAAAGCGCCGGACGCTTTTCGCGAAGGGGTGTTAAACGTTGTCAAAAACCGCCTTATCGCCCTCGCGATGGTCGCGGGTATCGGCTTTCTCCTGCTCGTGTCACTGGTTCTCAGCACGGGCGCAACCGCGTTCAGCAGTTTCCTGAGCGATCAGTTGGGCATCGCCGCGCCTTTTGTCAACGCTTTTGACATTCTCGTGAGTATTACGATCGTGTCACTGCTCTTTTCACTCCTATATAAGTACCTTCCTTCGGCGCGGGTCTCTTGGTGGGACACGTGGCTGGGCGCAGTCGTCACAGCAGTGCTCTTCTCGGCGGGCAAGTGGCTGATTAGCCTTTATCTAAGTCGGAGCGTGGTGGCGTCGGCGTATGGGGCGGCGGGCTCGCTCGTTATCTTTCTCTTATGGGTATACTTTTCAGCGCAGATTTTCTTCTTTGGGGCGGCATTTTGCCGGGTGTATGCGGAGCGGCACGGCTCCAAGTCGTTCAAGCAGATGGACACAAAAGCCAGGGCCAAGGCGAGAGCGAAGGAGAAAGCCAGGGCGAAGCGAGCTAAAGAGGTCGAGTCTCAGGAGGTGGCGCATTGAGCTTCGTCCAACCTGTTATGTCGTCGATAAGCTGATGACTCGCCAGGTTGAGGGTGATCTTCGGCGGTTCGCGCTTTTCCTCCTCTAAATAGACCTCTTTGAGATGCGCTTTAACAATGCGGCGGTACGCTTCTAATCCCAACATTTGTTCATTTTCATCCTGTGACGCCCACTGCGCCTCAAACCCGCCGCGCTCACCGAGACCCATACCGCGCCTATCCAACGTCACGACGACGCTGCCGAGAGGTAATTTAACGAAATGGACGAGGGGTACTTGGTCGGTCATAGCCTTATTATTGCTTATTCTTAGTTATTGGCCACTAGTAGCAGGTATCATCTGGTTTGAAACACTCTTACCGTAGAAAGCACTGTCCATCACGCACATTATGAGATGATATCTGCGACATTCTATCTCAATGTGTCGTGGAAATGCTATAGGTTTTAGTTAAAAGCTAACCGCCAATAGCTAAAGGCTCCAATACGCTACACTGATAAGCAAAAGACGAGCGCGAAGCGTATTCAACAACTAACGGAGCGTGTTATGGCGATTCAAGAGTTATCACAAGAAGGTCAGACAATCCAGCCTCAGGAGAGAAATCCGGGGACAGGGCTTAGGCTCGGTTGGCTCAGGGATGTGCAGGTCAATAGGAGTGCGGTTGAGCGGCGAGCCTCCACATTAGCAGGGCGGCGGAGCGTTAAAAAGGAGTGGCAAGCCGCCTGGCTCCTCAAGGCGATAAGCTGCATCGACCTCACCACCTTAGCGGGCGACGATACACCGGGCAAGGTCAAGCGGCTCTGCGCCAAAGCGCAACAACCTGTACGGCAGGATATTTTGGACGAACTCGGCGTGGCTGACTTGGGGCTTACGACGGGCGCAGTCTGCGTCTATCACGCGATGGTTCCTACGGCTGTAGAAGCGCTGAAAGGGTCTAACATCCCCGTCGCCGCCGTCTCGACAGGGTTTCCAGCGGGACTCTCCCCTTTCCTACAGCGCGTGGCGGAGATTCACGCCTCGAGAGAAGCAGGCGCGAGCGAAATCGACATCGTCATCACCCGCGCTCACGTTTTAACGGGCAACTGGGAAGCGCTGTTCGACGAAATCACCGCGTTCCGCGAAGCCTGCGGCGACGCGCACATGAAAGCGATTCTGGCGACGGGCGAACTCGGTACGCTCCGAAACGTCTACAAAGCGTCGATGGTGGCGATGATGGCGGGGGCGGATTTCGTCAAGACCTCAACGGGCAAAGAGAGCGAGAACGCTACCTTGCCCGTAAGTTTGGTGATGGTGCGTTCTATCCGCGACTACTTGGAGCGCACCGGGTACAGGATCGGCTTCAAGCCTGCGGGCGGCATCCGCACGGCGAAAGAGGCGCTTTTATGGCTCACGCTGATGAAAGAGGAGTTGGGGCGCGAGTGGTTAGAGCCCGAGCTGTTTCGCTTTGGAGCCTCGAGCCTCTTAGGAGACATCGAGCGGCAGTTGGAGCACTACGTCACCGGGCGCTACTCGGCGTCGTTCAGGCATCCGCTCTCATAACTTTGGAGCGTGAAGTAGTATCAGCTTACTCAGTGACCGTCTCACACACCACCGCTGTTTGTGGCTGCTGACTCGTCCCCTCAACATAAGCATACGTCAGGCGAGGTCGGCGCGACTGGTCGTACAAAAAGGCGCGAATCTGCGTGCTGTTGTCGCTCGCTAAGGTCATGAACTGCACGCCGTTAGGGGCGGCGTAAAAGGCTTCGACTAGAGGGCAGAAGCCAAGGTACTCGCGGTAAAAGGTATTAATCGCGTTGATGAAGCCGTTTGGGTTTGCGCCCTCATAGCGGTAAATTTGATAGTCGTTTAGCGTGACGCCTAAGCGCTCTAAGTCGGCGGCGAAGGGCGCGACGAGGCTCTGGTAGGTTGCTAAGTTGACGGCGGGGTCGCTCGCTTGGGTGGGCGGCTCGGTGGCGGTCTCGGTAGCGGGAGCGCAGGCAATCAGGAAGAGCAGGCAGAGCAAAGAGCGGTACATGCGTTAGTCTATCTACTTCGTGTCATTGGAGGGTTTGCGAAGTCTTACACTTTGAGAAGCAATGAGTTAAAAGCAATCCCCTTTCGGGGACGAACGGTGAGCAATGAGTGAAAACCTTTAGGCTCACCGTTCGTCCAGCTCGACTGGATTGCTCGGGACTCGTTGCTCATTGCTCAGCTAATCCAACTTACTCGGCTTAGTGACGGGCTCAAGCGGACTCGCCGCGCTCTTAATTTCCTGAGTTTGCGCGTCGGCTTGTTGTCCGTCAGGGTCAGGGGTGGCAATAACAGGCGCGGCGTCCGTCCGTAGGGCTTGTAGCCCCGGCGTGTCCACGATGCGCGGCGTCACCACGATGACGAGGTCGGTCTCGCGCTCCTCAGTCGAGGTCGAGGTGAAAAGAGCGCCGATGATGGGGATGTCGCCCAAGATAGGTACTTTCGAGACGCCTTTGAGCGTGCGCTTTTCGTAGAGCCCGCCAATGGCAATGGGTTCGCCGTTGGCGACTCTGACGGTAGTCGAGGCTTCGCGGCTGCTAAAGGTCGGCACCTTTTGTGAGGTGATGCCTGTCGGCGTCGAGACCGAGATGGAGAGTTCCGCCTCGACCTGTCCGTCCGGGCTTATCTTAGGCAGCATCGAGAGTTCGATACCCGTGGTGATGTTCTGGATGTTCTCCTGACCGTCCGAACTCGAGACCACCACCGGAAAGGACTGCGTGGCGTTAATTTTCGCTTTGACGCCGTCTAAGGTCGTGACTCTGGGCCTCGCTAACACTTTGGCCGCGCCGTTGGTCTTCAAGAGGTTGAGACCTAACGACAGCGACATGCCGTCGCGCTTGAAGGGTCCCGTGCCGAAGACCGACCCTACCTCTCCCTCGGAGAGCTTAAACCTAAAAATCGAGTCGTAGTTGATGCCTAAGCTCTGCGTGACAGATTGGTTGATTTCGACGATTTCTGCCTCGAACATCACTTGAGGACGGGCTTCGTCCAGTGCAGCGATGACCTCGTCTACGAGAAATCTATCCTGCGCGTTGACCATCACGAGTAGGGCGCGTTGTCTAACGTCCACCTCGACGGGTAGTTCGTAGAGGTTTTCGAGGTGATCGGCGACTTGCTCAGGGTCAGCGTTGGCGAGGCGGTACATCACGGGGGCACGGGTGTCTCCGGCGATCTGCTGAGGGAGGCTGCCGAGCGTCTCGCCGCGCACGAGGGTCAGGACGCGCTCGTTGCTCGAGAGTGCCACCCGAAAGGGCTCACCCACGTCTACTGTAATTTGGTCTTCGCCCAACACGATCTCATAGCCCGCTGGGAACGGTGTTTCTACGTCTGTCAGCGTCGCACCGGGCAGTACTAAGGTCTGCGTGTCGTAGTCCGTCAGATAGCGGATGTTGTGGTCGCCTACAAAGGTCACGGTATCGCCGCTGTACGACGCGCTCAGGTTGACCTGAGCATTTTGGGCAAGCGCGGCGGACGCGAGCAGGAGCAAGCCACACAGAAAAGAAGCGCGAAAAAGGGGCATAGTCATCTTCATAAGCTATCAACCTCGAGACGAACGCAAGCCCCAGAGAAAGTTTGCCGAGAGAGGTTCGTTACATCTATACGTGAATTGTGATCAGTGCACAAAGGGCGCGTCGCCATATCAGCGCTCACTTTAAGAGACGCGCAACTATAAGCGTGTGAGGTTATTGGAATGAGGATGGGATGTGAACTTTATCAAAGGGTCTGGTGAGGGCGAGTGGATAGACTTTCCCAAGCGCGTTTAAGACGATTCAGCGGCTTACTTGCTCAACCTCTTCTCATCGAATAATGTCCCAAACGCATAAATTGCTCGCTTTAGGCTCAGTGTAGCGTTTAAGATTCGAACGAGGCTCGAGCCTCGGCAAAGGACGAACCCTTGTATTTTGCGACGCATACAACTCAATTTCGCTTAGGGCTTCTCCTTGCCCTGCTGCTTATGGCATGTGGAGGTCGCGGGGGCGTGCCCGCGCCGATAGGTCTCACCGTCACACCGAGCGAAACTAAAATAACGATTCAGTGGCAGGACAACAGCGATGACGAGACGGGTTTTTCGGTCTACCGACAAGAGGTTGACTCGTCAACGGACTTCGAGCGGATTGCTGGCGTGGCGGCGAACGTCGAACGCTACGAAGACACCGCCGTAGACCCCGGCACGCGCTACCGCTACGGGGTGACGGCGGACAAGGGAGGTCGTTCGTCTAAGCGCCTCGTCGCGAGCGAGGAACCCGTGGTGCTCGAGAATCACCCCCCCATCGCCACCGCACAAACCCTCAGCACGCCGGAAGATACTCCGCTCACCTTCACCCTCTCAGGTCGCGACGTTGACGGCGACGCGCTCACCTTCGCCGTCGTAGACGCACCAAGCAAAGGGCGCTTAGCGGGAAGTCCGCCGCATCTGACATACACGCCCGCCCCCAACATCAGCGGCGAAGACACCTTTACCTTCACCGCCTCGGACGGCGCACTGACCTCTCCCCCTGAAACCGTGACCATTCGCATAGGCGATGTGAACGACGTTCCCGTCGCCTACAGCCGAGAACTGAGCGCCGAAGCGGGACAGCGCGCCACAGTTACGCTGGCAGGTTACGACGCAGAAGGGGACGACCTTACGTTTGACGTGGTCGAGGAGCCGAGCAAAGGACGTTTGAGCAGTGTGAACCGAGCGACAGGTGAAGTGATATATATCCCCGAAGGCGAAGAGGGGACGGACAACTTCACCTTTGTCGTGTCAGACGGTGCGTCAACCTCGGCGGAAGCTGTCGTCACGGTCAATCTTGGGATTGTGAATAACGTGCCTGTAGCTCAAGCGCAAGAGGTTGAAATAGACGAGGATGAAGCTGTCGCTATAACGCTCACTGCGACTGACTCCGACAGTGATGAGGTGCAGTATGCGGTGCTTGGGGCCCCCGCACACGGCACACTCAAAGGCGCTGCGCCTAATCTAACCTACACACCTTCCCAAAACTATTACGGCGCAGACCGCCTCACCTTCCGGGCGAACGATGGCTATGACGACTCAGACATTATGGAGGTCACATTGACGGTTCGAGAAGTCAATGACGCGCCAAGGCTGACCCGCGACCTCCTCGACCAGCGCGTAAGTGAGGACAAAGCGTTTCGTTTGGACATTCGTGTTAACTTCAGCGATGTTGATGCGGGCGACAGCCTCAGTTACGACGCATCTCTTAGAGGGAATAACGCTAACGGCGGCGACCTTCCCGCTTGGCTCAGCCTCGAGGACGGCGTGTTGAGCGGCACACCCGGTGAGGGCGACGCGGGCAGCTTCGAGGTGAGCGTCACCGCGACGGATACGAGCGGTTTGGGCGTCACGGACTCCTTCACGCTCAGCGTCCGAGCTGTGAACGACGCGCCGACCGCCATCACGCTTAGCAACAATACCATCGGAGAAAACCAGCCTGCTCGCACGCTCGTGGGCGTCCTGAGCAGCGCGGACGTGGACAGCGCCACCTTCATCTACAGCCTCGCGCCTGGTGAGGGGGGTGCGGACAACCGCAGCTTCATCATCGACGGCGACGAACTCAAAACCGCTGCACGCTTCGACTTCGAGGCGAAGAACACCTACCGCGTGCGGGTGCGCTCAGACGATGGCGCGGGCGGTACGTTCGCGCGACCTCTGACAGTTAAGGTGGAAAACGTAGACGATGTTGCCCCTGAGATCACCTTTGCGAAGGGTGACACCCCTGAAAACAAGCCGCTCCAACTCGAGCTAAACCAACCTACTGTCCTCAAGGGAACCGTCAAGGATAAAGCCATCTCGAGCGTCACCCTCTTTGCAGGGTCAACCTCTTTAGGTACGGCAACGTTGGAGGGTGAGGCGTGGCGCTTTACGTACACGCCACGAAACGCCGGGCGCGTCACTTTGAAGGTAATCGCCACCGACGCGGCAGGGAACGAAGCTGAGCGGCGCGTCGAAGCTCAGGTTGTGCGAAGAGGTACGGGGCGCTTCGCGTTCGCGCAAGTGTTGCCGAGTGCAGACAGCACCAGCGTCGCACTCGGCGACCTGGACAACGACGGTGATTTAGACATCTTCGAAGTCAATAACGGCCCGAGCCAAATCTACCTCAACCGAGGCGACGCCAGCTTCTTGAGCACGCAAGGCTTAGTGAGCGTGGACAGCCGCAATGTTGCGTTGGGCGATCTGGACAAAGACGGCGACTTAGATGCTGTAGAAGCGAACGGCGGCGCGAGCCGCGTCTACCTCAACAACGGCGACGGCACGTTTTTAAGCGGACATGTCCTCGCAGACGCCGACAGCCGAGGCGTCGCCTTGGGTGACTTCAACAAAGATGGCAGCCTGGACGTGTTAGAGGCCAACAGCGGCGTAAGTCGCATCTATTTTAACAAGGGCAACGCCACCTTCAGACCGGGTCCAGTATTCCCCGAAGCGGACGGCGTGGACGTCGCGGTAGGCGACTTCGACAAAGACGGCGACTTGGACGTGCTCGAGGTCAACAAAGGTCAGAGTCGAATTTACCTCAACAAAGGAAAAGGTGGCTTCAAACCCGGCCATATGTTCGCAGAGGCGGACAGCGTTCAGGTCGCGGTAGGTCATCTCAACAAGGACGATAAGCTAGATATCGTCGAAGTCGATGGTCAGGGCGTTCAGGTCTATCTGAATAACGGCAACGCGACCTTTCGACGGGGGCAGGGCCTATCAAGTCTGAACAGCACCGGCGTGGCGCTCGGCGACTTAGACAATGACGGCGACTTAGACGCGCTCACGGCGAATGGGAGTGGCTCGAGCCAAGTTTTCTTGAATGGCGGTGACGCGACCTTTTCGGCGTTTCAGGGCTTAGGCTTTGCGGACAGCCGAGGGGTGGCGCTGGGCGACCTGGACGGAGACCGGGCGCTCGACGTGTTGGAGGCGAACAGCGGGTTTAGCCATGTTTATCTGAGTCGGTAACTTTAGCTTGACGTTCGTCTGTCAGAAGGGCTCGGTGTCAGCGTTCGAGCGTAAAGCTGGATGTTAGATTGGGCTATGCTCGAGAGGTTGCGCAAAGAGATTAGGGCGAAAAGGTGTGAAATAGGCTCCCAGAAGGTCAACTCATGAGTGAATTCACTGAACTTTCTTCTCGAGCAGAGGTCGCCTCATCTTATGAGGTCATGCGAGAGCTTAGACCTCACTTGAGTAAGGAGGCGTATTTAGAACGTCTTGCGGAGATGAGGGCTCGAGGCTACCGCCTTCTCGCTCTGAAAGTTGACGGAAAAATCGCCGCGTTAGCAGGGATTACCTTCGACCTTAACCTCTACTGGGGGCGTCACCTCTTCGTGTATGACCTGGTGACAGCGGAGAAATACCGTTCGCAAGGGTATGGCAAGCGGATGCTAGACCATATTCATGACCTGGCTCGAGAAGAAAACTGCGAAGCTGTCGCCCTAAGTTCCGGCTTTCCGCGCGAAGGCGCACACCGCTTTTACAAACGTGAAAGCTATGAGCGAACGGGTTACGTGTTCTTAAAGAGGTTAGTCGATGTTTAGCGCCCAGGTAGATGAGGGGTTAGAGCTTAGGCTTTTGGAGCTTCGTCACGCCGAAGCGCTTTTCAACCTCATTGACCAGAACCGCGAGCATCTCGGTGCTTGGTTCCCCTCTACGGATAAAACAGAAACTGTAGAGAACGCTAAAACAGACATTCGAGAAGCGTTAGAACAGTTCTCTAAAGGTGACGGTTTCCAGCTTGGAATTTGGTTGGATAGGAAACTGGTTGGTGCTATTGGTGCTCGGGACATCTCGTCGGTTTTTCGTAGCACCGAAATCGGTTACTGGCTCGGAGAAGACTATCAAGGGCGCGGCGTGATGACAAAAGCGTGCTGCTATCTATGCGCGTATCTCTTTGAAGAACTAGGGCTTAACCGCGTCGAGATACGCTGTTCGGAAAAGAACACGAGGAGTAGAGCGATTCCCGAACGCTTAGGGTTTACGCTCGAGGGTAAGCTGCGGCAGATGGGTTACACCAAAGACGGGCTGACGGAATATCTCGTCTACGGCTTGCTCAAAGACGAATGGCAGAAAGGTTCAACATGAGCGTAAAGGACATTTTCGACACAATGGACTACGGACCCGCACCCGAAAGCAGCAGCGACGTGAACGCCTGGTTGGAACGTCATAAGCGCACCTTCGACCTCTTTATCGGCGGCAAGTTCGTCAAACCGCGCTCGGGCGGGCGTTTCGATACGGTGAACCCCGCGAACGCCGAAGTGATTGCGAGCGTCGCGCAGGCAGGCGAAAAGGATGTGGACGCGGCGGTCAGGGCGGCTAGGAAGGCGCAGAGCGAGTGGGCGAAGCTCTCCGGTCATGCGCGGGCGCGTTACCTCTACGCCATCGCGCGGCAGGTGCAGAAACACTCGAGGCTCTTCTCCGTCTTGGAAACATTAGACAACGGTAAGCCGATTCGCGAAACTCGCGACATCGACATACCTCTCGTGGCGCGGCACTTCTATCACCACGCGGGCTGGGCGCAACTTATGGAATCAGAAATGCCGGGATACGAAAGCGTAGGCGTCTGCGGACAGATCATCCCCTGGAACTTTCCACTTCTCATGCTCGCCTGGAAGGTCGCGCCCGCGCTGGCGATGGGCAATACGGTGGTTCTCAAACCCGCCGAATTCACACCGCTCACGGCGCTCCTCTTTGCTGAGGTGTGCCAAGAGGTCGGGCTGCCGCCGGGTGTCGTCAACATCGTCACGGGCGACGGCGCAACGGGCGAACTCATCGTGGCGCACGCGGACATAGATAAGATTGCCTTTACGGGCTCCACGGAGGTCGGGCGCATCATTCGCGAGAAGACGGCGGGGAGTGGGAAGAAGTTGAGCCTCGAGCTAGGCGGCAAGTCCCCCTTCGTGATTTTTGAGGACGCCGACTTAGACAGCGCGGTTGAAGGGGTCGTAGACGCGATTTGGTTTAATCAAGGACAGGTTTGTTGCGCAGGTTCACGCTTGCTGGTGCAAGAGGGTATCGCTGAGAAACTAACAGAGAAATTGAGAGCGCGTTTGGAGACCTTGCGCGTCGGCGATCCGTTAGACAAAACCGTGGATATGGGCGCGATCATCGCGCCTGTTCAGCTACAGAAGATTGAAACATTAGTGGAGCAAGGCAAAGCAGAGGGGGCGACCTGCTATCAACCCTCTTGGGCTATGCCGCAAGAGGGCTACTTCTATCCGCCGACGCTTTTTACAGACGTTGAACCCGCTTCACCTCTCGCCCAAGTCGAAATCTTCGGTCCCGTTATCGCCACCATGACCTTTCGCACTCCCGCCGAAGCGGTGGACCTCGCCAACAACACGCGCTACGGCTTAGCCGCGTCGGTCTGGACGGAGAACGTCAACCTAGCACTAGACATCGCGCCGAAGATTAAGGCAGGCGTGGTTTGGGTGAACTGCACCAATCAGTTTGACGCGGCGGCGGGTTTTGGCGGCTACCGCGAGAGCGGCTTCGGGCGAGAAGGGGGGAAAGAGGGGCTTTTTGAGTACGCCGTGCCGAGTTGGGAGAAGAAATTACCTCTTTACAAGGAAGCGGAAGTCCGTGGTCAGGATTCGGTAGAAAAACCTCTTAACGGGTCTGCGAACTTCGATCTTCCCAGCATTGACCGCACCGCGAAAATGTACATCGGCGGTAAGCAGTCGCGCCCTGATTCGGGCTACAGCTATCCCGTTCTAGGAGCGGACGGATCGCTTTTAGCTGAGGTCGGGCAGGGAAACCGTAAGGACATTCGCAATGCGGTAGAGGCGGCGCGGAAAGCTTCAGGGTGGAGCAGTGCAACCGCGCATAACCGCGCTCAAGTTCTTTATTACTTAGCGGAGAATTTGGCGGCGCGAGCACCTGAATTCGAAGCGCGACTCTCCGCGATGACGGGCGAGCGGCGCAAGGGAACGGCGCAAGAGGTCGAAGCGTCTATCGAGCGCATTTTCACCTACGCGGCGTGGGCGGATAAATACGACGGCGCGGTTCACGGGGTCCCCGCTAGAAATGTCACGCTAGCGATGAACGAACCGCTCGGTATCATGGGGATTCTCTGCCCCGACGAAGCGTCCCTGTTAGCGTTTATCTCCTTAGTCATCCCAGCCGTTGCGATGGGCAACCGCGTCGTTGTCGTCCCTTCGCCACGCCATCCACTCGCCGCTACTGACCTCTATCAAATTTTAGATACCTCGGACGTGCCCGGCGGCGTTATTAACATTGTCACGGGTGAGCGCGACGCGCTGGCGCAGACGCTCGCGGAGCACGACGAGGTGGCGGGGCTCTGGTACATAGGTTCAGCGGCTGGCAGCGAAGCGGTCGAAAGAGCCTCGACGGGCAACCTTAAACAGACTTGGGTTAATGGCGGCAAAAAGCGAGATTGGCTCGAGCCTACTCAAGCCGAAGGACGCGAATTCTTGCGCCGCGCCGTGCAAGTTAAAAATATTTGGGTGCCTTACGGTGAGTGAGTAAGAAAGTACATGTGTACTAAGTATAATTTTGTTTGGGTGACGGTATTTTTATCCCTAAGTGCCCTTATTATCGCACTTTGATGAAGTGAAAATGAATACTGTTGTACTAGTTTTTGCGCTCTACATCACATGTGTATGATAGGCTTCCGTATACACTACCTTAAACGATTGGAGCTTACACCATGTTGAAGACAGACAAGAACAATTTTTTTGGCGTAATGGCTGAAGCCCAGCGGCAGTGGTGGGAGAACTGGTTTGCACTCGCCCAGGGTGCGAGCGAGAGCAACATGCGACTCTTGCAGCAGTCCACGCAGTCGGCGCTGAACGCGCAGCGCGTGTTCTACCCTACGACCTCTAAAGCGCTAGGGCACAGCGATACTTTTGGCTCACAGGTATTGACTGACCCGGTGAGGCTCGAGCTAGGCGCATCTGCCTCGCTCACCAAAACTGTCACAGATGATGATGTTGTGGCCTTCGCTGAGGTCTCCGGCGACAGAAACCCCGTCCACTTAGACGACGCCTACGCCGCGCAGACCCGCTTCGGCGAGCGCATCGCCCACGGGATGCTCTCGGCGGGCTTCATCTCGGCGGTTTTGGGAACCAAACTCCCCGGACCCGGCGCGGTTTACCTGTCGCAAACTCTGAAGTTCCGTGCGCCCGTCACGATCGGTGATGAGATTACAGCGACGGCGACGGTGGTGAGCGTTAAAGAGGGCAAGCCGATCTTTACGTTAGAGACCGTTTGTACCAACCAAAATGGCGAAAAGGTTTTAGAAGGCGAAGCGGTGATCCTCTTCGATCCGGTAATTCCGCAAGCCTAAATTTCAAGGTCTATAAGAAACCCGCTTCAGCGTCATGCTGAAGCGGGTTTCTTGTATAAGGTGTGCGAATCAACCTCTTTGAAGCACTACTTTAGTCCGCTGCCTCTTGCAGCACCCTTTCTTCAAATCTCCCAAAGTTACTGAGGTTGTGTCACGCAAGTATCATCTTTGCAATGTGAGCGCTAGTCAATGCTCTCTGAAGTGAGGGCGTTTGTGACCAGATGACTATAGTACGTCGCGTGGACGCTCCCGCTAGCCAGTATCCCGCCTCTAGGGTTGTACCTGCTATAACGCCTCCGCCATCAACTCCGCAATATGCTTTGACCTCTTGCCCGTCCCATCCTTGATCTGATGCCGACAGGAAAAGCCACACGCCGCCACCTCACCTTCGTGCCCGCGCACCGCTGGGAAGAGCCGCTGCTCACCGATTTGCATGGACACGTCGTAGTGGTTGTAGCCAAACGAGCCCGCCATCCCGCAGCAACCCGAATCCACCTCATGGACGTTTTCGGAGAGCCACTCTAAAACGGATTTCGCCGCGCTCGTTCCCATCACGGCGCGTTGCTGGCAGTGACCGTGCAGCATGATGGGTGTGCCGTTGCGGTGGAAGGTGGTTTGGGGCTCGAGCCTCCCTTTCGTCCACTCCTTCGCCAAAAATTGGTCCAACATCTTGACGTTATCGCCCACCGCGTCCGTATCCTCACCGGGAATGAGGTCGCGGTAGTCATCCTGAAAGGCAGTCACGCACGAAGGCTCCAAGCCAACGACGGGCACGCCTCTGTCTACGTAGCTTTTCAGCGCTGCCACGTTCTTCTGCGCCATCTTCTTGACCTCGCGGATGAGCCCTTTGGAGAGTTGGGGACGCCCGCAGCAACCGTAGTTGACGTGTTCGACGTTATACCCCAACGCTTCTAAAACCTTTGTCGCGGCGATACCGACTTCGGGCTCGTTGTACATCGTCCAAGTGTCGGCGAAGAGGGCGACGATGGGTTTTTCTTCGCTTTCTGATGTCTCCGAAACGCCATTCCGATTCCGCTTCACCCACTGATGAAACGACTCATGCGCGTACTCGGGCATCACGCGGCGCTTATCCACTTTGGCGGTCTTCTCTGCTAACCAACGCACGGGTTTGAGGGGCAGCATGGCATTAGCGATAGGAGCCAGTGCGCGGCCAATCGGCGCAACCGTCGCGGCGTTGCCTAACGCCCTCACTGCAAACGGCGTGCCGTGCTCGTCATGATAATGCTGCAAAAACTCGTACTTGATCTTCGCCATGTCCACCTGGCTCGGGCACTCGGTTTTACAGGCTTTACAGCTCAGGCAGAGGTCTAAAGCGTCATGCACCTCATGGCTGGTGAGTCCACCCGAAAGCCGCCCGTTCATCGCGTCGCGCAAGAGGTTAGCCCGTCCACGCGTGGAGTGATCTTCGTCGCGCGTGACCATAAACGACGGACACATCGTTCCCGTCGTGGTCTTGCGGCAGTGCCCGACGCCTGTACACGCCTCGATCGCGCCCATGAAGCCGCCGTCCGAGGAGAAGTCGAAGTGCGTGTCCACGTGTTGCACGTTGTAGGGCGTACCGTAGCGCAGATTCTCGGTCATCGGCGGCGCGTCTACGATTTTGCCGGGGTTCATGAGGTTGTTGGGGTCAAAGGCGCGTTTGATGGCGCGGAAGTCCTCGTATAAGGTCTCACCGAAGAGGTTCTTGTTCTGATACGAGCGAATCAGCCCGTCGCCGTGCTCGCCGGACCAGGAACCGCCGTATTTTTTAACCAACTCGAAGGTCTCCTGGCTGATCTTCTGAAAGGTTTCGACGCCCTCGTCCGTCTTGAGGTCTAAGTGCGGTCTGATGTGAATGACGCCTACCGAAGCGTGCGCGTAGATAACCGCTTTTACATCGTACTTTTCGCAGACTGCCAAAACTTCAGGGATGTAGTCGGCTAAGTGCTCGACGGGGATGGATGAGTCCTCGATAAACGGTGTGGGCTTGTGGCGTCCCTTGACAGTTGCATAAATGCCTAAGCCGCCCTTACGAAACTCCCAAGCGTTCTTCTGCTCTTCGTGACCGTAGGCGACGTGCGTGTGGTAGACGAGATCTTTTACGTTGGAGTCGTTCTCTAAGCTCTCAACACTCTCGAGCATCTCCTCTTCGTTCACGCCGTCGAACTCCACCATCAAAACGGCAGCAGGCTCACCCTCGAGCCACCCCAAGAGCGGTCTCAGCGCCGGGTTCTGCTTGCCCAACTCGAAGAGGTGATCGTCTAAAAGTTCTACCGCAGCCGGATTGTGCTTGTTCACGTGCTGTACGGCGCTGAGCGCGTTGACGAGCGAGTCAAAGTGCAAAAGCGCTAGGCACTTGTGCTTGGGGTTGGGCTCGAGCTGAACCGTCACGTCTAAGATGATGGCGAGCGTACCTTCCGAACCTGCCACGAGCTTCGCAAGGTTAAAGGGCTGCCCCTCCGTAAATTCATCCAAATTGTAGCCACCCACGCGCCGCATCACCTTGGGGAAGCGCCCTTTGATCTCGTCCTTGTGCTCGGTGACGACATGATGAACGGTTCGGTAGATATCACCTTCGATGCCCTCTAGGGATTTTTTAGCTTCCAGCTCATCCTCAGAGACCGCTTTAAGCTCAGTAATCGTCCCATCCGCAAGCATGACCGTCATGGCAAGCGTCGCGTCCACCGACTTGCCGTACTTGATGCTGCGCGTGCCCGCCGAGTTGTTCGCCACCATCCCGCCGATATTTGAGCGGCTTGTTGTAGAGACGTCGGGCGTGAACTGCAAATTATCCGACGCAATCGCCGTGTTGAGGTTGTCGCGAATCACGCCGGGCTGCACCTTGACCCAACGCTCCTCGGCGCTATAGGCCAAGACCTTATCCATGTACTTCGAAAAGTCGATGACGATGGCTTCGCCCACCGTCTGCCCAGCGAGGCTCGTGCCGCCGCCCCTCGGCAAAACAGGCAAGTCGTACCGATTGGCAACCTCAACTGTGTGCTTGATATCCTCGACGGTTTTGGGCAATACGACGCCGTGCGGTTTGATTTCGTAGGGGCTGGCGTCCGTCGCCCAGAGGATACGCGAGGCTTCGTCAAAGCGCACTTCGCCCTCGATTTTCCATTTGAGTTCGTTCTCGACTTGGCGCAAGAGGTCGGGGGCGGTAGGGGGTGGCGTACCGGAGGCGCTATCTGTGTTGTACGGCTGTTCAGACTTTATCGCAGTGTCGCTCATGATTTATTATGGCATGTTTAGGGAGTAAATAGAGCGATTTGAATGCACGAAGTTGAGGTTTGAACCTCTCAGCAGGGACTTTTGTTGCGTTCTGCGCTTACGCTTTATCCATATTATTTTGCAGCGCCCGCGTGACCTCTTATCCACATGTTCTTACGGGTAGACCACGCTGAAAAAGTTACAGAAGGTGGCAAATGCAGTAGGGGCACATGATTTATTACTGCATGAATTGCCCCTACACCGCACACTTCTTCACCGAGAGCGATGATTGTGAAGTGAAGAGGTTGAGCGTTTATGTGGGAGGGCTCGAGTTAATTTCTGTAACCTCTTGCACACCGCCCTCACCTCTCTAATTTACCTTTGGCTACTCCGTCCCAAAAAGCGTCGTTACCGTCTGCGCAAACGAATCCTCATCCAGAGCGCGGTACGCATTGATGAAAGTCTGCAATCTATAATGTTCCGTTAAACCTTTTAAGAGCGTTTCCGAGCTATACGGTTCACGCTTTTGCCCCGCCAACACGCGCCCCTTATCGTCTAAAAGCTCCAACTCTTCTAAGCATACGCGGCATAGCTCACCCTTCTTGCCGCCGAAGGGAAGGCAATTTTGCCGCTGCAAACCCACAAAGGCGCGGCGCAAGTCGAGGACGGTGGGAAATAAAGGGAGGAAGTTCTCTAACCTCACCAACTCCACCTCTGACAGAACAAAGTAAAGGTGAGAATCCGACTGAACGAGCGTTTCTACCGGGCGCAAGAGGTTGAGTGGGTTGTCTTGCTCCAAAGGCAGCGTGCGGATAAAGAGGTGCGCGGGTATCTCTTGCCCAGGTTGCCAATCTTCCCTTTTAATACTGGGACGGCTCACATCACGGTTCGGCGTCCCCCTGTGAATGCGAGACGGTTCCGTCTCTTCATCGAAACTGCTGTCAGCAAACCCGAGCGGCGCAGCCACGCGCACGGCTTCGGCGACGAACTCGACGGACTTGCGCCCTTGCCACTCGTTCTCGCGCAAACTCGCCACGGCATTGACGGTGCGCTTGCCGACGAGCGCGGCGGCGTTTTCGCCTTTGTTCCAGGAGATACCTTTGACGCCGCCCACACGCAGTTGCAGGTGTTTACCGGACTGTCCAACGCCTCTCGCCATATCTAAAGGACCCGTGAGCGCAAAAAGAGGCGAGGGGTGGCCTTGTCCATAGGGCTCGAGCCCGTTTATAGCCCCTAAAAGCTCTGCGTCAATCTGAGCAGGGTCTAAAAGGGCGTCAGCGACGACTTCGGGTTGCGGTGTAGGGTGTTTGGCGACGTACTCTAAAATCTTATCCTTGAACGCACCGATATTTCCCTCGCGGATCGCAAAGCCCGCCGCCTGCGAGTGACCGCCAAAACGCTCTAAGGTCTCTGCCGCGTAGTGAAGACCCTCCACCGCTGAGATATTTGGGACTGAACGCACCGAGCCTTTCCCTTTAGCGATGATAAAGACGGGCTTGAAAAAGCGCTCTAAGAGTTTGCTCGCGACGATACCCATCACGCCAGGATGCCATCCCAGGTCGTCCAGGATGAGCGCTGGGGCGCTAGGGTCAACTTTTTCCAGAGCTTCGGTGAGCATCTCATCTTGGACTTTACGACGATCGTTGTTGCGAGCGTCGAGGTAAGCAGCTAACTCTTTGGCGCGGCGCTCCGAGGCGGTGGTGAGGAGTTCCAAACCCAAGTCCGCCTCACCTAGACGCCCTGCTGCGTTGAGACGTGGGGCAATGCCGAAGGCGACATCTCGAGCCGTAGGATTTCCCGAACTAAGCGCCCTTGCTAAAACCGCTCTAAGTCCGGGCCACTTCGAATCTTTCAACCTCTCCAAACCTTCGTTGATGAGCGCCCGGTTTTCCCCTAACAAGGGCGCAACGTCAGCAATCGTGCCGATGGAGGCGAGGTCGCTGTAGTCGGTAGGGGGCTCGAGCCCTAAGCGCTCATGCAGCGCCCACAAGAGGTGATACGCTACGCCCGCCCCGGTGAGTTCGGGTAGACCCTTTTTCGCTGATGGAGAAAGCGACGGGTGAACGACTAAACATGAGGGCGGCACTTGCCCTGGATGGTGGTGGTCGGTGACGATGACCTCAACCCCTCTTGCTTGAAGCGCTGCAACCTCTTGCAAATTGCTGATGCCGCAGTCCACCGTGACGAACAGCTCGGCGCGTTCGGCGTGTTCTGCGACGCGGTGCGGTGAGACGCCGTAGCCGTCTGTTAGGCGGTTCGGAATAAACGGCGTGACGTTACCGCCTAGCGCCCGCAACCCCAAAATAAGAACGGCTGTGCCGCTGATACCGTCGGCGTCGTAGTCGCCGTGGATGAGGATGCGCTTCTTCGACTTGAGGGCGTGCTCCAAGCGTTCTGCCGCCTCATTCAACTCTGGAATCGGGGTGAGTGCCAAAGGGGGTTGGAGCCACTCGAGCGATGCATCCCGAAATCCTCTCGCGTACAAAATACTCGCTAACAGAGGGGGAATGCCGAGGTCTTTAGAAAGCTGTTTGACCTCTTTGGGCGGCGCAGCGCGGCGCACTGTCCAGCGCGTGACCAAAGGGGTGATGTCTCGAGCTAGCGCACTATCCATCTAGGCGCGGCGTTTGGGCTCAGGTAAACGCTTTTTCTCAACTTTTTCGTCGCTCTTCGCGTCATCCGCGCGGTCAGGAATCACAGGCTCCTCGGGCTCCTCGCCTAGTTCGATGAGGCGGCGCTCCAACTTCCGATTCTCGCGGCTGAGCGACCAAATCCGCCCCAACGACGCGCTCCACCCCGCCAAAAAGCTGAGGATAATCGTGAGGGTGAGGACCAGCGCGGTGGGTAGGGGCAAGATAAAGGGCAAAATAATCGTCTGCGGGTTGATATTGTGCAAAATCAGCAGGTAGGCGATCAGCACGAGCACCAGGATAAGCTGAACGATTCGAATGACTTTCAAGACCGACCTCCGTAGTTAGGTACAGTTTAGCGCACCTTGCCCTGTGAAGAGAGAGAATCAGTACGAAGCAGTTGAAAGCAATGAGCAATGAGTGAAAATCAAAAACTCATTGCTCGCCGTTCGCCCAGCCCTGTTCCCGGAGGGAAACTTCGTAAGCCCTGCGTAGCGGGTATGACTGGGTTGCTCGGAACTCACCGTTCGTCCAGCTCGACTGGATTGCTGTTTTACCTTCTCGCTTCCGCCCGCCCCCGTGACTTGCGTCTATTCGGCTTGCCTTGAGGTTTGCTTCTGGGTTTGGCAAGCGGCGCTTTGGCTTGACTGACCTCTAAAGTGTCTATCTCTAAATCAACCTTCTCAGGACGCACATCCGCGTACGCACCCTTGACCGTCAACTCAATACGTCCAAGCTCGCCTACGCCCGCGTCTTTGAGTTGGCGCACGACGTGGCCCACCGTGCCGATGTTGCCTTCAAGTCCGAGCGTGACCCAACCCTCTTCACCCGTGAGGAGGCTCTTGGGCGCAGGTGCGCCGCCCAAGATGAGAGCGAACACTCCGGCGAGTGTTTCGCTGTCTTGACTGTCGATTAAGTCCTGAGCGGTCTCACGCCAAAAACCTTTATCCTCGTCGGACTGTGACTGAGCATGGGCGAGAAGGCGCTCGAGTTTAAGGTCTTGCACCCGCTCAGGTGTCGGCGCGGCGACCCGTTTGAACTGGCGGGAGACGGCGCGCTCGAGCTGCGACAGCGCCCGCTTCTCACGAGTCCCGTAGAGCAGGACAACCGTTCCTTCACGTCCCGCTCTGCCGGTGCGCCCGGAACGGTGCTGATAGGCGTCGGTATCGCTCGGGATACGGTAGTGAACGACTAGGTCCACCTCGGGGATGTCCAAACCTCTCGCCGCGACGTTCGTACCGATTAGCGCGTTTACCTGTCCCGAGCGAAAACGCGCTAAAACGCGCTCGCGCTGAGTCTGATTGAGGTCGCCGTGAATCGCTTCGGCGGCGTGTCCGTTGGCGTTTAAGTCTTTGGCAAGTTTATCTACTTCGGCTTTCGTATGGGTGAAGATGATGGTCTTTTCACCGTGATGCGCGTGCAAAAGGTCGGACAAGATGCCCAAACGCTGATTCACGTTCGCTTCGATGGCGCGTTCCTCGTAAGAGACCTCTTCTTCACGCATGAGGTCGGCGTGCTCGGGGTTGTTGAGGTGCTTCTTCGCCAAGTTTTTTGCCCAGCGCGGCAAGGTCGCGGAGAAGAACATCGTCTGACGCTCGCTCGGCGTCGCGGCCAAGAGCGTTTCCACATCCTCTTCAAAGCCCATCGAGAGCATCTCATCGGCTTCATCTAAAACGACGAATTGAACGCTCGAGAGGGTCAATACGCCTCTATTGAGATAGTCAAGCGCCCGCCCCGGCGTCGCCACGACGATGTCGCAGCCACGCTTGAGGTCGGAGGCTTGCTTGCCGTAGCCCGTGCCGCCATAGACCGTTATGACGCCCAGATGCGGGGCGACCCACTCGAGTTCGCCCGCGACTTGCAGCGCCAACTCGCGCGTTGGCGTGAGAATAAACGCTCTCGGCGCACGCCCTTTGCTTCTGTCGGCTTCGAGCCCGCTCGCCATCGGCAGACCGAACGCTAGCGTTTTACCCGTTCCCGTGCGGGCTTGCCCTAAGATGTCGCGCCCTGCGAGCGAATGCGGCAGCGTGGCGGCTTGAATCGGGGTGGGCGTCGTAAACCCTTTGTTCTGAAGTGTGTGGAGGACGTTTTCGGATAGGGTGTAATCAGTAAACATAAATGACCTTTCATGTCATGCTCCGACGTGTCCGTCGGAAATCCTAGTCAAGCACAACCGTAGAGGGCGTCGCACTATAACCGTAATAGGGTTCACACACGACATAAAGCTAAGTTGTAGAGACTAAATTGATAAGTTGTAAGAAAAGGAAAAAGTAGTGAAGTGTGGAAGAAGGCGGTAGGTTTAGGTCGAACCGGGGCAGAGAATGCGTGTGCGCTCCCTCGTTCTTGCCTACGCGCTTTGCATCCTCGAGATACCGTTCAAACGAATGTCAGTATCAAAAATTGCCGCTAAAATATGCTGCTCGGTCAACCATTCGCGCTGACCTCTTCAAAGCGTAACATAAAAACAGAGCGTCTATGTGTTCTGGTCGCGGAAGAGCGGTTCGGCAGGCAGATTTTAGTCTTTTCCTGATTCGCTAAAAGGCTTTCTACCTCAACACCTCACAAGATTACCGGGAAGCTGATACTCACCCCCAAGTACATTTATGTCTCATCTAAAACTACTGGTGAGCCAGTACATTTGCGTCATGTGCGAAACTCATGAAGTCGGTTAAGATAAAGAGGTCATGGATTCCTTCGCTGCTGCTACAACAGGTCTGATTTTAGGTTTATTTCTCGGTATCGCCGTCGGTTTGCCCGAGGCTGCGCCCCTCTTAGCAATAGGGGGCGGCGTCGCAGGCTTCACGCTCGTGAGTCGGTTGAAGATGAGGTGAAGAGGTCTGCTCGCCACGGGTTAGCCAACGCTATCTATTAAACTTTCTCCACCGTGAAACTCTCGAGAGGTCAACGACCTCTCGTTTCATTTGTGTAGCTTGCCAAAAATGTTACCTCCCCAGAGTTGTTAAACTGACCTGTTGTGAGCACGGCGACCTATCCTAACTCAGAGGCAATACCTCAAACAGACGCACCCAAAGTACTGTGCGCTATGTCGGGCGGCGTGGACTCGTCTGTGGCGACCTCTCTACTACAAGAACAGGGCTTTGAGGTGGTGGGCTCCATGCTGCGCTTCTGGCCCGATGACCGCCCACGCGGGTCGTTCGACCTCTGCTGTAGCCCCGGCGCAGCTTACGACGCGCGGCGCATCGCGGATAAGATCGACGTACCTTTTTACCTCTTGGACTACCGCGACAAATTCGACGAAATCGTCATCGCCCCCTTTATTCCGACCTATCAGAAGGGGGAGACGCCCAATCCGTGCGTCTGGTGCAACCGCGACATCAAGTTCGGCTCGTTTGTGAAAAGAGCGCAGATGCTCGGCTGTGAGTTCATGGCGACGGGTCACTACGTGCGCCGCATGGACGGACCGAACGGCGTCGAACTCCACCGTGGGCGCGACGACTCCAAAGACCAAACCTATTTCTTGTGGGCCTTGCCTCGAGACATCTTGCCCTACCTCCTCTTCCCGCTAGGCGAGTTGACCAAGGACCAAGTGCGCGAGATGGCTTCTGAGCGCGACTTCATGGTGGCGGAGAAGAAATCCTCGAGCGGCCTATGCTTCATCACCTCGTCAGTCAAAAACTACTTGTCTGAGTTCAGCGAGCCGAACCCCGGTCCGATTCTGGACACGCTCGATGGTTATAAAGAGATAGGTCAACATAATGGCGTTCAGTTTTACACGATTGGACAGCGCAAGGGTCTAGGGCTCTATCACTCGCACTTAGGGCGTTTCGTTGTAGACATACGTGGTGAAGATAATACTATTGTCGTGGGTAGTCGTGAGATGTGCTACGCCGACAAGCTCCGCGCTCACAAGGCGAGCTTTTTAACCGATGTCGATAAACTTCCGACTCGAGTCATGGCGCAAACACGTTACAGGCAAAGGCCGGTGAAAGCGCGGCTCGAGCTGCTGGGCGACACCTCCTTTGAGCTTCACTTTGACGAGCCTACTTTTGCGATTACGAAGGGGCAGTCGGCGGTGGTGTATGACGGAGAGAGGTTGTTGGGTGGTGGGGTGATTCAGGAGCGGCTGTAAACCCCTTCGGAAATATAGATAATGGCGCACCGAGGGTAGTGCGCTTCTTTTTTACAATGCTCTATCTCCTTTTGAGATACAATGCACTGTGCATATCCTCAGCAAAAGAGCACTTGTCACCTTTTGGGAGAAACATCCTAAGAGTGAAGCGCCGCTCGAGCGGTGGTACAAAGTCGTTAGCAAAACTGACTTTAGGACGTTTGGCGAGCTGCGCAAAGCGTTTCCTAGCGTGGATAAAGTGGGGGATTTATTCGTCTTCAACATTGGCGGTAACAACTACCGGCTTATCGCGGCGATACATTTCAATCGCGGCAAAGTTCTTATCCAACACGTTTTGACGCACAGAGAATATGACGAAGAAGGGTGGAAGCAATGAGCATTAAAGAGTTGGAAACCTACTGGTCAGCCGTTCGACCTGTTCTTTCTATTCAAAACGAAGAGGACTACGACAGGGCAGTTATTTACCTCAACGAACTTATTGATGAAGTCGGCACAGATGAGACTCACCCCCTTTACGACCTACTCGATACGCTCGGCACGGTTATGCACAGCTACGAAGAGGTTCACTATAAAATCCCTGATGTCTCTGGACGAGAGATGCTCCGGTATTTTATGGAAGAACATAATCTTACTCAGTCCGATTTGCCTGAAGTCGGTTCGCAAGGTGTAGTATCCGAATTATTGAGCGGTAAGCGTGAACTCAACGCACGGCATATGCGTGTATTGGCTGAGCGGTTTGGTGTGTCGCCAGCGGTATTTCTCTAAAAGGTAAATTACTTCGGTGAGCAAATTGATAGCCGCTCAACTGACTCATCACTCATACTGTAGGAAACGGTTAAGAATCTAGCCGCTTCACTAATTTGTGTACTTGACCTAAGTACGGGACAAATTGAAAGGAAGTGGCTTCCTGTACGAGAATAACTGTGTGAAAGAATCTCAAGGAAGCCTCCACAAGCATAAAACACAACTCAAAGAAACGCTAGCTGCGCACTTGTCACTTAATAATGCAAGACTCAAATGCCTGAGCACCTTGGTGCTCGTGCTGATTCAAGAGAAGAGCGTGAACTTGGTCAGTTTAAGTTTAGCGTTTCAAGGTCACGCCAAGCCAGAATCCTCCTATCGCCGTATCAAACGATTCTTCAGTGAGGTTAGCTTGGATAAACAGAGCGTTGCCCGCTTCATCTTGAGCACGCTGCCGCCACCACCTTACACGCTCTGCGTTGACCGCACGAACTGGCGCTTCGGCTCGCTTGACATCAATATTCTCGTGATTGCGGTGGCGCATAGGGGCGTCGCCTTTCCGCTGGTATGGACACTCCTGGAGAAAAAAGGTAACTCGTCAAGCAATGAGCGTATTGACTTACTTCACGACCTATTCAAACTCATCAAGCCGCAAGACATAGACTTTTTCTTAGCCGATAGGGAGTTTGTCGGCGGGACCTGGTTTAACTACCTCGATAAGCGCCGCGTGCCCTTTGCAATCCGCATTCGCAAAGACAGCTTGTGTGAAAACTGGTGTCCGGTCTATGCGCTCTTCGCGCAACTTCCAGAGGGTCAGCTTCACGTTCTAAGCCATGCTCATAAGGTCTACGGTTGCACGCTCAGACTCGTCGGTATGAAGCTCGCTCACCAAGACTATCTCATCATTGCAACCAACCGTGCGCCTACCTCAGCGTTTCTCGCTTACCGACGTCGCTGGGAAATTGAGATGCTCTTTTCCGCGCTCAAGTTGACCGGCTTCAACATAGAAGCAACGCATCTTGCCAAGCTCAATAAGCTCGATACCCTTTTTACGCTTCTAGCGCTCGCTCTCGTTTGGGCGCACCATATAGGCGAATGGCTTCATGACAGCACGCTCAAACCACTACGCCTCAAGTCTCACTTACGCCGAGAAAAGTCCTTCTTTCGGCATGGGCTCGACCATCTTAGATTTCTCCTTAAAAACTTGCCCCTCAAGCATAGAGACCTTAGCTTCTGTATTCAGCTTTTGTCCCGTACTTAGGTACTTGACAAGCCCTGTAGAATAGCTTTACCGAAAGGAGGTTAGAGTGAGCACGCGCCGCTTCTACTCCAACCGAAACAGGTTAAACAACTCGCCTCGCCTCATTCTGCGAAACCTCCGTACTTGTATCAGCTTGCACAGAGAGCTGAGAGGTTAGCTGTACTCGTCGAAGAGGATTGGGATTCGCTTTCGGATGAGATGAAGCATCTGCTGACATGTCTTGCTTATGACTCGCTTGAGCAACCCCGCTTTTCCCTCAAGCACTTCTTCTTACGTCCGCGCTGGTCCTGGATGGTTGCGTTTAACGATGAAGATGCCTTGCTCCAATACCGCGCTTCTTTTGCGAGGTTGAGGAATGTAGTACTGGACGCCATTGAAAGCGAGAATGAGGACTACCAGGCTGACTTAGCAGAGGCATTATCGTCTTTGAGCTTTGATCCTTATGCTGGTGAACGGATGAGATAAGGATCGACTGTAATTGGTTAAGGCTGTCTAAACTTGCAATGAGGTACAATGAACACCCTGTCCTCCTACGGGGGGTTATCTTTTTATAGAGGAGATGAAATAGTACGCTTATGGCAATAACTATACCGCCTCGATTTCGAGATACTGTTGTAAAGCTTCTTGAGCTTCCTTCTTCTGAATGGACAGCTTTGTTAGATGCTATGCGTGAAGTTAAGCCAAGTATTGGAATCAACGATTATGAAAAATACCTGAGAGAAAAATTTCCGCAGCATTCTTCAGAGTGGATAAGTAGCCTTATAATTTTCTTTTTTAGTTTTCACACTTTAAGCGCTGAAGAAAATAATGCAATGATTGCTAAAGATTTTATCGAAGCCTTGCGAGATGTAAACGAAGATGTAACCGAGGAGCTAGACCAAGAAAAATCCACTGAACTTGAGCGATTTGCTTTACAAATCCTCGAGGCAGAGGACTCGTTAGGCGTGAGTGCCAAAGCTACTCGTTTGATGCTGCAGAATGAGCGCACATTTATCTCTTCAGAGATAATCTCGGATATGAGAAGTGTTTTTCCTAATGATGAATCCAACATGACTCCCACCGCTGCTGTAATTATTCACTCTCTGCGTATTCACAGTGATAGCAGTAATGAAGAACGTGAAAATTTCTTTATTGCTATGGATTACGGAGACCTCTTAGAGCTTCAGCGTACTGTTGAACGAGCACTTAAAAAACATAAGGGATTGTCTAAGATGCTCGATGAGTTTAGGTTGCGGCATGTCGAGGTAGGAGGAGTTGAAAAATGAATGCATCCAACTATGAATTCAAAAGAAAGCAACACTTGCCTGACTTTCGTCATAACGAGTCGAAAGGGAGTGGCATACTCCAAAGCTGGCATACGCCTACTGCAGCTTCACTGCGGACGCTTCTCGTATCCTCACCTTCGCATGAAGAAAATGCCGCGATAGATTCTATTTCTTCTCCTTTAGGTGTATGGCAGATGCGTACTTCAGCCTCTGAACTCGAAGAAACAAAAATAGCAACACCCATCTTTAAGCAAAGTATAGAATCTGAAGCTAAAGTTTTTATACAAAAAAATAGTTTGGGCGAGGCTTTCGATTTAGCCATTGAGTTGATAACAAAGCATATTCCGAATCCAATTGAAATACGTGGCGTATTGAAAAATGACACGGTAATCAGTAATTGGATTGAGCTATACGTAATCGTCAATGCTGACTTGAAAACTTTAACACAGGGCGAGAACGACCTACTTGATGAGTGGGTAGAGGGGACATCTGTTGTAGAGGGGCAACAGATAAGAATAGACTACAAGTTTTCTAAGTAACTGAATGAAGCCGACAGATTTTCTGGTAACGGCAGAGTTTCTAATTGACTTTGATCCAGCCGATTTATCAAACGAACCGACCGAGGCTGATTTTAGAACGGCAGTAGGCCGCGCTTACTATGCTTCTTTCTTAGATGTTCGAGACCTATTAGAAGGCATGGGCTTCAAGAATTTGCGCAGGGGAAACACCCATCATCTAGTCAAGCAGTATCTTGAGCATGGGGGTAAAAGAGCGAGGATAATATCAAATAAACTGTCCGGCTTACACGAGCGTAGAAAGAATGCAGATTACGACATTCCTATGTTGCCCACTTTTTTTCTGGCTGATGCAGAACGGGCTATTTCTCGAGCCAACGAAATCACTGTTTTTATTGATGACTGTCATAAGGACTCTGCCTTAAAGAAATCAGTAGAGTCAGCGATAAGAGCGAAGATACGCAATCCTTAGAAGACTTTGACATCCCAAGTAGCTAAAATTTTTCCCCAGCGAAAAGGAAGCCCCTGGCTCGAGCCAGGGGCTTCTCATCTAAACTTTTTCGTTAAAGCCTAAGCTTCAGAAGTCTCCTTCTCAGCCTCTTGCTCCTGAGCCTCGCCCTGCTCCTCTTGCTGCGCCGGACGCCGTCCCTGACGGAACGCAGCGGTCAGCATCGCAGCAGCTTCGGCGGCGTCAATCGCGTTTTCAGAATCCTCTTCTTGTTCGTTTGAAGAGGTCTGCTCTTGCTGCGCGGTCTGCTCAGCCTGAGGTTGTGCGTCGGCCTGTTGCGCGGGCTCTTGCGCTTCGGTCTCTTGGGCGTCAGTTTGCGCGGGAACCTGGTCTTCAAGCTCCTGCTCATTAACTTCAGCAACCTCTTCAACCTCAGCGGTCAAGGGTTCGCTGCTCGGCTGCGTGTCGGGCATAGAGGTCTGCTCTTGCGCTTGCGGGCCTTCCTCGCTCTTCTGCTCCTCAGAGCCGCCCGTATCCCCTAAGCCAAACTGCGCAAAGAGGTCAGCGTAAACGTCACCTAACTTGGTAGTGGTCTTCGCGCCCGAGTCGGTGGCCGCGTAGGAGTAATCGTAGTCGATACCCTGGCTGCGGCGTCCACCCCGGCGTCCTTTGCGTCCGCCACGGTTCGATGGTGCGCCTGAGGGAGCGCCCATGCCCATGTCGTCGCCAGCGGAGAAGGGGAGGAGGCGTTTACGCGACAAGCTGGCGCGTTGCTCGATGGGGTCGATGTTGAGAATGACAGCGGTGATTTCATCGCCCCGGTTGAAGTGCTGCGAGACGTCGTCGATGTGCTCATGCGCCAGCTCGCTAATGTGGACCAAACCTTCGATGCCCTCTTCGATCTCCATGAAGACGCCGAATTCGGTCATGCCCGTAATCGGTCCGGTGATTTCGGTGCCGGGCGGGAAGCGGTCAGGGAGGCTGCTCCAGGGGTCGGGCTGCGTTTGGCGCAGACCCAAAGAGATGCGCTGCTGGGCGACGTCTATTTTGAGGATCATCGCCTCGACGTCTTCACCCTCTTCCAAGACCTCTTTCGGATGGCGGATGCGCTTCGTCCAGCTCATCTCGGAAACGTGGATAAGCCCTTCTAAGCCTGCTTCGATTTCGACAAATGCGCCGAACGGGGTGAGGTTCGTGACCTTACCCTCGACCTTTTGGCCGATACTGTAGTTCGCCAGCACGTTCTCCCAGGGGTCGGCGCGCAGGGACTTCATGGACAAGTTGATGCGCTCGCGCTCTAGGTCCATGTCTAAGACTTCGACCTTGACCTTTTGACCGACCTCTAAGACCTCTTTGGGGTGGTTGAAGCGTCCATAGGAGATTTCGCTACGATGAACGAGGCCGTCGATGCCGCCTAAGTTCACGAACGCGCCGAAGTCGGTGATCTCGACGACTTCGCCCTCGAGCTTCGCACCGGGCTCGAGCCTACGAAGCGTCTCCTCTTTCTGCCCCGCGACCTCTTCTTCGATGATGCTGCGGCGCGAAATAATAACGCGGTTGCGCTTGCGGTTGAGTTCGATGATGCGCACTTTGAGCCGATTGCCGACGTAGGGCTGTAGATCGTTGACGCGGCGCACGTCCACTTGGCTCGCGGGCAAGAACGCGCGAACGCCTAAGTTCGCGACTAAGCCGCCGCGCACCTTTTCAACGATTTCGACTTCGACGGGCATGGACTTGTCGTAGATGTCTTGCAGCAAGTTCCAAGCGCGTTCTTGGTCGGCGCGTTTTTTGGACAGGATAATGGTGTTGTTCGGGATGTCTACGCGGATGGCGTAGACTTGCAGCTCGTCACCGGGTTTGAAGTACTTGGCGGCTTCTTCGGCGTTGGCTTCGAATTCGAAGAGCTGATTGTAAGGGACTAACCCTTCAATTTTCGCGCCGACGTCCACGACGAGGCCGTCTTGCGACAACATAATGACGGTGCCGTTGGTGAGCGTGCCTCTATGGATGGGTTTACGAGCGAGTTGCTCGTCCGAGGCTGCCATAACCTCTTCCATCGTCATGTTGTTACCGCTGTCGTCGTTATCTGAAGCGCTGTCGTCTGAAATGGTGCTGTCGTCCGCGTCATTCTGTGCACTCGCCACTTGGGTAGCGGCGTCAGAAACGTCCGCAGGCGTCTCAGAGGTTGCTTGAGCTGCGCCTCCATCTACTACTGCTGAATCCGCTGTCGAGGCGTCCACTGAGGCTTGTGGGGCGGCGTCGTCTGCAGCGCCACCCGTTATCCGAACGCTGCCGGTAGTTGGCTGGTCAGATTGGCTCGAGTCCGCTTCGGTTTGCCCTGTGTCCTGCGCACCTGTATCTTGTACAGCGGCTTCGTCAAGTCCGGTCACAGCTTCAGCCGTCTCGTCGAGCGGGCTTTCGGCCTCACCTGCATTTTGGTTAGAGGTGTTCTGAGTAGCGTCGGTTTGAGAGGTTTCGGTTTGGGCCACTGCCGCGCTTACACCCTGCTCAGCATCCGCAGATGGGGTCTGTTCAGAACGGTCGCTCGTGGCTTGGTCGGTGGTGGAGACGTCTTCTAGGGTGGTGTCTCCAGCCTGGTTTAATTTATCGTCCATTATGTGGGGTTTCCTCCTTGCCTGGTTGAAAAGCAACACTTAGTTTTAATCTCGAGCGGGGGTTAAACAAATTTTTGCGGGATGAAGATGAAGATGCTTTGCCCAGCCCCGGCGTCGTTGATTAGCACAGTGTTGGCTCGCCCAGGTGAATACCTTTTATTATATACCCTTCATGCGTTCTTAGTAAAGGGCTCATGGCGCAGAATGTGGTATACGCTTTTAGCCGTTAGAAATATGCAGGAAGTTCGGAGTATCGAGGCTCTTCAGCGCCCATCAAATTGATAACAAACCACGGCGCAGAGGGGTTTTCCGCTCGAGCCCACCAAAGTTCTTTACTCGGGCACTTCACTCGAGATACCCCTGCATAAGCGAGACGAGCAACCCGCCGTTGCGAAATTTTAGAGAAGAGGTCAGCGGTAGGTCCAACCAATCCGGCTCAGACGTCAGCAGTGTAACCTGCCAACCTCCAGTGTGGCGAAGACGCTCGCCCAACGCTCTGTAGAGGTCTCGCACCTCTTGTTCGCCGCCGAGCCGCCGCCCGTAAGGTGGGTTGGTGATGAGCAAAGCTCGCTCGTTCTGTACTTTGAAGGTGCCGTAGTCAAGCGTGCGGGCGTCTGCCTGAAAGAGGTCAATATCCTCTAAAACACCTGCGCGTTCAGCATTTGCTCTCGCCGCGCCCAACGCCTTTTCATCGCTATCACAACCGATGAGCTTGATAGGACTTTTGGGTAACGAAGAGGTTTGCGCTTCTGAGCGAAACCTCTCCCATTTACTCCTCTGAAAACTTGGAAAATGTTCAAAGGCGAAGTCGCGACTTAAGCCAGGCGCGAGCTTGCGCTTCATCAGCGCCGCTTCGATGAGAAACGTTCCCGTGCCGCACATCGGGTCGAGGATGACGCCTGCATCCTCTGCGTGACTCGCTTTTAAAATGCTCGCCGCCAGCGTTTCGCGTAGTGGGGCTTCGTTGACGTTTAAGCGGTAGCCGCGTTTATGCAGATGTTCGCCGCTTGTATTAATGCTCAGCGTGCAGCGGTCTCTAAACATGCGGATGAATAGCTCGAGGTCTGCTCCATCGTCCAACTCGGGTTTCAATCCTAACGGTTCCAAAGAGGTCGAAATTGCCTCATAAAGCGTCGCCGCAATGTTCTTGTGATGCCGCAACCGTGACCTCTTCGCACTCACGTTGATACTCAGTGTTTCCGCAAAGCCCAGGTACAGTTCCCACGAAATACGCTTCGTTCGGTCGAAGAGAACCGGGTAAGACTGCGCCAAAAAGTCGTCAATCCGTAAGAGGACGCGGTGCGCCGTGCGGAGATGCAAGTTGGCGTGGTACACCGTGTCAAGAGGTCCGCTGAACTGAACCCCGCCGCGCACGCTCTCAGCCTCTTTAACCTCGGGTAGCGCCCTGACCTCTTCCTCTAAATAAGGTTCAAAGCCAGGCGCACACACCGCCAAAAAACGCTGCTCAGCTTTAAGAAGGTGGCGTTTTAGGCGGCGCTCGAGCGCCCGTTGGCTGAGTTGAGACACACCGTTACTCTAACCCGGCACCTCAACAGGTCGTAAAATCGGGTGATGTCTGAATTCATCATTACATCTATGCAGCCCGGTGATTGGACCAGGGTCAGCGAAATCTATCAAGAGGGCATCGCGACAAAACAAGCGACGTTTGAAACTCGCGTGCCTACTTGGGAGAGGTGGGACACGGCGCACCTCTCTGATGCACGGCTGCTCGCCAAGTTGGACGAAAAGACTGTCGGCTGGGCGGCGCTTAATCCGGTGTCAGCACGTCCAGCTTACGCGGGTGTTGCCGAGGTGAGTATCTATATCGCATCGGCGGCGAGAGGTCAGGGCGTGGGTAAAGCACTTCTAAAGGCGTTAGTCGAAGAATCCGAGCAGTTGGGTTTATGGACGCTGCAAGCGGTGACATTAAGGGAGAACGCGGGGAGCATCGCGCTGCACAAGCGGTGCGGCTTTAGAGAGGTCGGGGTGCGCGAGAGGATTGCGCAGCTCGGTGGGGTATGGCGGGATACGGTCTTGCTCGAGCGGCGCAGCCATAAAATCGAGTGAGGCAGAAGGCTCGAGTTGTAGACCTCAACTATGAGGTTTGAAAATTGTGAGGTTTGAAATCGTCCCAAAAGGTTACTGGTCAGTCAACGCCAGCTTAACCCCGAGCCCTGCAAACGCCACCGCAAACGAGCGCCTGAACCACAAAACAACGCTGGGCGAATTCACAACGTACTTGCGAACGCTGCTCGCCAACACGCCGTACAAAACGAAGACAATCAGGGTAAGCGCCATGAATACGACGCTCAGTATGACCATCTCGGCGATAGGTGATGAGGTGTCGGGCGAGATAAAAAGCGGCAGAAACGCGAAGAAGAAAATTGTCAGTTTAGGATTCAAGAGGTTGAGCAAAACAGCTTTACCCGCGACGCGCAGAGCGTTTTGTCGAGGGGACGCCGAACCAAAACTCAGCCCACCCGTATCGCGCCACATCACCCACGCGAGGTAAAGCAGATAGAGGACGCCCATGAATTTGATTCCCTGAAAGACCACCGCGCTCATGTGAAGGATAAAGGAGAGCCCTAAGATGCTCGCTAAGAGGTGCGGGAGGATGCCCGCCGTGCAACCGAGTGCGGCGGCGAGGCTCGAGGCTCGTCCCTGAAAGAGTCCGGTTGAAACGGTATAAATGACGCCTGTACCGGGGATGAGGACGATGATAAAAGAGGTGAGTAGAAACTCGGTACTAAACACTCGAACCTCTCGCGGTTTTTTGTGCGGTATAGACATCGAGCAAGTCAACTCGAGCGTCCGGCGCGAAGAGAAGGACGTTGGTGCGGATGGTCTCGAGCTGCTCCCTCACCGCGCCTTCTGATACACCATTTGGCGCATACGCGGCGTAGAGCACCCGCCGCGTTTTCGGAGAGATCGGCGTACGCTTATCTTGCCCGTAAAGAATCGTGCAGACGATACCTTTTGCGTCAACCATCATCATGTCGTCCGGTCTGAGTTGTCTCTCCTTACCGTTCATCTGCGTGAAGGCTTCGTCGCCCTGTGAAGCGTCGATAGTGAGAGGTGATGCCAACAGGTCCGCGTCGTGCCCCGCCGTCAAGACGAGGGTTTCTAATTCGGCGACGAAGTTGGCGTCAACGAGCGGGCTCACGTTGGGAAGCGATTTTCCTCTGTGGACGACGGACTCGAGCTGACCCTGCACGTGATAGGTGTTGCCGAACCTCTTGTAGTAGTCGCGGTACGCCTTCAAGACCTCTAGCTCCAAAAAATCGTCCCTAGAGAAGCCCGCAAACCTCTCGCGCAACCTCGACTCAACCTCTCTTTTCCGTGTGTCCAAGGGAGTTATACGCTCCGAATTATCCACATTCCCTATCAGCAACACACCGACACGCCCACCGGGAAAAGTGTCGTGCCAGCGCTCTGTCGTTTCGATTTTGATCATGCTCAAGCTCCTTTGCGACTTACGAGATTCGGAAGCGAAGTCATCATGAGGACGAAGACATAGTCGCCATCTCTGCAAGTCGTTTTCAGAGCGTATAGTTTCTAACTTGGGTTGTCTTGTACGCTATTACGGTGCTGACGCGCGGTACTGTCCGGGCGTGAAGCCCCACAGCCGCTTGAACCAGCGATTGAGGTGGCTCTGGTCGGTGAAGCCGGTCTCGAGCGCAACCTCAGCGATAGACTGACCCGCCGCTAAGCGCTCCTTGGCGTGCCTGACTCGCACTTGCCGCAGATAAGCGTGCGGAGGAACGCCTAGTGCTTGATGAAAGGTCTGCACGAGATAGCCTCGGCTAAGCCCGGTGAGGTGCGACAGATCGTCCAGCGTAACCGTTTCGGCGTAGTGGCGCTCTAAGTAGCGCTTCACCTGCGTAGCGGCGTGCGGTTCTCGCCCGGTGCGGGGTGTCGGGAGAGGCTCGTCGGCGTAGCGCCCAATGAGTTGCGTCAGCACGGCGAAGAGGATAGTTTCTTGCTCGAGCCTGGGCGTAGCTTCACATTCCAACCTCATATGTAGAGCGCGAAGCTGCCGCGCCAAAGTGTCATCCACGATAACGCCTGAGCGAAAAAAGGGCAGGCTGCGGGGTTTATCTGCAATCTCGGAGGTCAGGGTCTCGAGCCAAGAGGTCTCGAAATAAAACATCCGGTACGTCCACCCCTCATTTACAGCGGGCTGTCCGGTGTGCGCTTCACCGGGGATGCACAAGCTGATATCTCCTGTGGACGCAACAACGTTTTCGCCGCGATAGTGAAAGCCTAATGCGCCCGCTTCAATCACGCCGACGGCGTAGCGCTCATGGGTGTGGCGGGGGAAAGATTGGGTTTGATGCTGAGCGTGAAGTAGGTCGAGGTTCGGGATGCGCCACACCTTCGTCTTCGCTTGACGGGGCTCAGGCTTCATCGACTGTTCGCTACTTTGTGCGGCAACCACGCGAGCACATCCAACCTCTTAGAAAAGTGGAGCAGGGGCGGCGTATCGGGTAACGTCACGCCGATTTGCGTCGTCATTGCGCTGAAGTCAGTTTCCAACTCAACCTCAGCACGCTGCAAGGGCCACGCTTCGTGGTGAATCTCGCCGCGCCGCACCTCTCCCTTGCGGTTGGCGCTGTAAAGACAGTAGCGCTCAGTTAGAAAATGCGTGAGGTCGTCGCCCCTCCCGGTCTCCCCTGTCGGCTTGTAAAGTCCGACAAAATTTGCCTTTTTTGCACCCTTATGGGTTCGCTCGCTTTGGTAGTAAACCGTCTCCCCTTTGACCTCACAAGACATATCTGCGTCGAAATAGGGCAGATTAAAGGTCGCCCTCGCTAATCTCACCGCAACAGGGTTATGCGCGTCCAAGCTGAAGAACCACACACCGGGTTTACGAACCTCATCTCGAGAGGTCACATAGGTGCGTAAATTCAACTCGGGAAAGCTGGAAAGCCAGGGCACGCTCGGTAAATAGTGCGGACGGACACTGCGCATATCGAAAGGGACGACGCCCAGCCACGCGCTCCCGTCAAAGGTGTCTAGCTCGAGCATGGGCGGTATCAGGTGACGCAAGGAATCAGCGGGCACAGGCCAGTGCATAAACAAGAGGTCGCGCCACTCCATCGAGAGCGCCCAAGGCGCTTCACTCATAGGATAAGGTCGGTGTTCGGTGTGGTTGAGGAGGGAAGACGCTGACATCCGTACAGTCTAAGAGGTTGCTCCCTATGTCTCTAGGAGCCAGCTTGCATCTCGAGTCGAAGAGATTTGTAGCAAAAACAGTCCGTCACGTGGTCGTTGACCATACCCACCGCCTGCATATAGGCGTACATAATCGTAGAACCGACAAACTTAAAGCCGCGTTTTTTAAGGTCTTTACTGAGGGCGTCGGACTCGGGCGTCGTGGCGGGAACGTCCGACAACGATGTCCACGCATTGATAAGAGGTTGACCGTTTACAAATTGCCAGAGATAAGCGTCAAAACTGCCGAACTCCTCTTGAATCTCTAAAAAGTGCTGCGCGTTGCTCACGGTTGAAGTGACTTTTAACCTGTTGCGAACGACGCCTTTGTTCCCTAAGAGTTCAGCAATTTTAACCTCTTTGTAGTTCGCTACGGTTTCAACGTCGAAGAGGTCGAAGGCTTCTCGGTACGCCTCGCGTTTTTTGAGAATGGTCAGCCAGGATAAGCCGGCTTGGGCGGACTCGAGCACTAAAAACTCAAATAATCTCTGGTCATCGTGAACGGGCACGCCCCATTCGGTGTCGTGATACTCGAGGTATAAGGGGTCGTCCGTCACCCAAGCGCAGCGCGTTGGCTCACCCTTCTTCACCGTCACTCGTTTTCATCGTCATCGTCCGAGCCATCTTTGCAGAGCTTGAGCGCCGCGTAGATGAAGTCGTTCGTCGGTGTCTCTATACCGAGTTCGTCGCCCAACTTGCTCGCGTAGCCGTTCAGGGCGTCAAGCTCCAAAGGTCTACCTCTCGCCAAATCCTGCTGCAACGACGAGCGCATCTCGGGGTCTAAGGAGTTGCGGCTGAATTCTAAGCGCTCCTCGACGATATCGTCAGGCAGGTCAACCCCTTTAGCTTTCGCTAACGCTGCAATCTCCTCCATCACTTTGCGGTAGAGCGCGGCGGTATCCTCGTCGGCTAAAACTTGACCGACAGGGTGGCGCGTCAACGCAGTAATCCCGCTAAACGCACAGATAAAGAGCCACTTCGTCCAGATGACACGCTGGATATTCTCGCTCAATTCCGCTTCAACGTCAACTGCTTTGAACGCCTCTAAAAGCTGCTCGGCTTTCCCTGGCATCTCGCCGCTAAAGGGACCGAACGACAAGCGAGCAAAGGGACTTTTGTGCGTAATCACACCGGGCTCGCTGATTTCTGCTTCGATATACGCAACCCCGCCGAGCACGTGCTCGTTCCCCAAAACCTCTCTCAACACCTCTTCGTTCCCCACACCGTTTTGCAAACTCACGACAACCGTGTCCGCGCCGAGAAGCGGTTTAATCTTCTGGGCGGCGTCTTGCGTGTCCTGCGACTTGACCGTGAAGAGCACCGCGTCCACCTCACCGATATGTTCAGTATCATCTGTCGCAGGAACCGCCATAATCTCGAAGTCACCTAGCGTACTCTTAACTTTGATTCCCTGCTCGCGCAGCACCTCTAAATGCTCACCTCTCGCAATAAAGTGAACGTCGTTTTCCCCTTGCGCCAAGCGCCCCCCAAAGTACCCGCCTACACCACCAGAGCCCATCACAGCAATTTTCATAACAGTCTCCTAAAAAAGCAATGAGTTGAAAGCAATCCAGTCAAGCTGGTTACGCAGTCTCCCGAAGGGAACGAACGGTGAGCAATGAGTAAAGTCTTTTCACTTTCAACTCATTGCTCGTTGCTCGTTACTTCGTAATTCGCTCTAGCATACCCTCTTATTCATCACGACATCGGCAGCACGTAGAGCAGCATAAGCATAAAGTGCGCCGCGCTGCCCGCCAGTACGAAGAGGTGCCACAGCTCGTGATAGCCAAACCATTTAGGGTGGAAATTGGGTTTTTTGAGGCCATATATCACTGCGCCGACTGAGTAGAGGAGTCCGCCTAAGACGAGCCAGAACACGCCGCCAGCGGGGAGCGATTGGATGATGGGGACGATGGCGATTAAAGCGAGCCAGCCCATCAAGAGGTAGAGCCCGGTGGAGAGCCAGCGCGGAGCCTCCAGCCACACCAGCTTAAAGACCACGCCCAAGAGCGCAACACCCCACGCGATACCGAAGAGCGTCCAACCTAGCGTCGCGTAGCCCTCTTGCAAGGTCACGAGTGTAATCGGCGTGTAGCTGCCCGCGATGAGCAGGAATATCGCGGCGTGGTCGAAGAGCTTGAGGTAGCGCCGCCCTTTGGGTCCGGCGCGTAAGCTGTGCAGCAGCGTCGAAGCGGTGTAGAGCAAGATGAGCGTCGCGCCGTAAACCGCGAAGCTCGCGGTGCGCCAGGGCTCGCCCTCGGATAAGACGAGCAGCGTGACGAGCCCGATGATGGAGAGCACGATGCCCGCCAAGTGGGTGAGCCCGTTGACGGGCTCGCGGAAGTAGCGTTCTAGCCCTTTGGGGTGGTCTTCTTTGGTCATGCTTTCACTTTAGCAGGGGAATGTGAAAAATAACGTGAGCGGAGCGTTTTGCTCACTTTGCGCTCTTTTCAGGTTTTTTTGCGTCGAGGATGAGCGAGACAAAACCCAATTCACCGTTTTTGTTGCGGTGGTCAGATAGAAGAGAGCGGTAAATTTTGCCCCCTTCAAATGACCATTGATGGTAGTGAAATCTGCCTGTTTCATCGCAGTACTCGAGCAAGTCAACCTCAAAACCCGCCTCGGCAAAGATAGCGCTAAAGAGCCTATAGTCATACACAATCTTATGGTCAGCCGCAGGATGGTCCTTAGGTCCAGGCCCCCCGACTTGCACCATTTTCTGATAATCCTCATCTGGAAAGTTCGCGTCGGGAACAGCGCAGCGCAGATAACCACCAGGTTTGAGGTAAGTGTAGCAGAGCTTAGCCGCTTCTCTACCTTCAGCTTCAGTGAGATGTTCCCAAACATGCTCGCACAAAAAAGCGTCGGCTCGCCGTTCACCAAAGCTATTCTTCCAATCTTCAGGACAGAGCAAGTCCAAATCTTCTCGGTTCGTCGAGACCCAACCATCGTAGGCTTGACCGCCTGCGCCGATGATGATTCTTAGAGGTTCGTTGTTGGGATAGGCGTTGAAGTCAAGCATATTGTAAGTTTCTATAATGGCATACAGGTGAATGAAATACTTCTTTGCGGTATTTTGTCAAGCGGGAAGGGCTCGAGGTAGCCTCGAGTTCTGCTGAAGGGCAAAAAAGAGACGATCACTTTCGTGACCGTCGGACCTAAAGCTATTCACTTTAGGGCTGTTACTTCCAGTTTACATTACGGATAGAGGTAAATCAAGTGGCAAATCATAACTACGAGCGCGTCATTGTCTATGTGGATGGTTTTAACCTCTATTTTGGTATTAGGGAGAAATTTCCTAGACGCTATAGATGGCTTGATCTCAACGCTTCGGCACAAAAACTTTTGAAGTCCAACCAAAGACTTGTGGATGTTCGCTACTTTACAGCGCGAATTTCGAAACCTTTGAAAAAGCAGGAACGTCAAGAAAGGTATCTACAAGCGCTTGAAGCAGTAGGTGGCTGCACGCTACATTTCGGCGCTTACAGAGATAGGTCAAGAGTTTGTAAGAGCTGCGGCAATATACTCTATACTCCCGAAGAGAAAATGACGGACGTTAAAATTGCAGTGGAGATGCTGGCTGATGCGTATACCGATAGGTTCGATACGGCATTGCTAATCTCGGGAGATACGGATATCGTTCCACCTATTGCTAAAATCCACCAACTATTTTCAAGTAAGCGAATTGTTGTGGCTTTTCCTCCAGGTCGTTTTAACCACGAGCTAAAACAGATAGCTGATGCACATATCTATATCCGCCGAAGCTCGCTCATTCAGCTACCGGAACAGGTGCAAAAGAGCGACGGTTACACACTTTCCCGTCCTAGCACATGGCGTTGATGGTTCAGCTATACAAAATCGACTATCCCTCTTCCCCCGTCGCCACCGGCGTATCCTCATACGAACTCCAGTCACTCCAAGACCCCACATAGAGCTTCGCGCCCTCTACACCCACCTCTTCTAGCGCCAAGAGGTTATTCGCCGCGCTCACCCCCGAACCGCAGTAGACGATGACCTCTTCGGCGTCGTCAAGGGGTGCGAAGCGCTCTTTAAGCGCGTCTTTGTCCTTGAGCTTGCCGTTTTCATAGTTTCCGGCGTAGTGTAGATTCCGCGCTGAGGGGATGTGGCCGGCTTTTTTGTCCATCGGCTCTTCGTCGCCACGGTAGCGCTCTGGGCCTCGAGCATCAATCAAGGCCGTGCTCGAGTCCACCTTCCGCTTGACCTCTTCGATATCGGCAACCATCTCAGGATTTGGACGCGGAGTAAAGGTGGTGGCTTCGCGGTGCGGGAGTTCGGCGGTGGTTTCAAAACCTGCTTTCTGCCACGCGGAGAGTCCGCCGTCTAAGACCTTTACGTCAGCGTGTCCTAAATATCTGAGCAGCCACCACATCCGCCCGGCGAAGACGTTCATGGTGTCGTCGTATATGGCAACCGTTGCGTCGTCGCCGATACCTGACAGCTCGAGCTTCCTCACAAGCCCTTCAATCTCTGGTAAGGGATGCCGCCCGCCGTGCGCTTGCGGCGGCGAAGAGAGGTCTTTGTCCAAGTCGAAGTAGACCGCGCCGGGGATGTGCGCCTCTTTGAAAAGTTTATGTCCTTCCGTCGGGTCTTGAAGGTTAAAGCGAGTGTCCACGACGATGAGATTTGAATCACCTAAACGGTCTTTGAGGTCTTGTACGCTGATAAAATTGCTCATGTCCCAAGTTTAGTACGCGCCGCGCTTGTGTTCGTGTCATCAGGCTAAACTAAAGAGGTGGCACGCATTGAAAGTCCTAAGAATGCACAAGTTAAGGCGCTCGTCAAGCTGCGTGAGCGGCGGACTAGAGAGCGAGAAGGACGCTATCTGATTGAAGGGGCGAGAGAGGTGAGTCGGGCTCTGAGCGCTGAGGTTGAGTTGGAAAGACTTTACATTTGCGAGGACTTTTTGAACGCTGAGGGGGAAGAGGTGTTGGCTCGAGCAGCCGAAATAGAACAAATTCACCTCTCTGATATTGCGTTTAAGAAGGTCAGTTACCGAGATGCACCCGATGGACTACTCGCCGTTGCGCCGCTGCATGAGACCTCTTTGGACACGCTGAAAGTAGAACCTAATGCGCTTTTTTTAGTGGTGGTGGGGCTCGAGAAACCCGGCAACTTAGGCGCGCTCCTGCGCACCGCCGACGGCGTAGACGTGGACGCGGTGTTCGTGACGGGCGCAGGCACGGACCTCTATAACCCAAACGTCATTCGCGCGTCGATGGGCAGCGTGTTTAGTCGTCCGGTGCTAAATGTTGAAACAGAGCCATTACTGACTTGGTTGCGAGAGAATCACATCAATATCGTCGCGACGACGCCGCACACGGAGGTGAGCTACTGGAACGCGGACTACACAAGCGCAGTCGCGATTGTTTTAGGTGCGGAGCATGAAGGATTGTCAGATGATTGGTTAGAAGCAGCGCAGAACCGCGTGTCTATACCGATGCGTGGGTTAGCCGACAGCTTGAACGTAGGAACGGCGGGAGCGCTCTTGCTCTACGAAGCGGTGCGCCAGAGGCGAGCGTCCTCGACCTCTCGAGTCGTACGCTGAGCTTGGACGCTGCCGAGCAGCCCTTCGACAACCGCCGCGACCTCGCCTGCGATGGGACGGTTAAGGACGACTTTGGCGTTCATGAGGTGCGCGATACTTTGCTCACGAAAGTTTGAAAGCGTACTCGTCATGACGACAGGAAGGTTGTGATGCTCCAACAAGCAGTGTAATCTGTCGCACGTACCAAGACCACTCGTCATCAGCATGTCTGCGTCCAGAATGAGTAAGTCGGGGGTTCGCCGCTGGACAGACTCGAGCGCCCCGTGTCCATCCTCAACCGTCGCGACCTCATACCCTAAATCTTCCAAACACATTACGAGCGCAAGGGGTAAGGGGTTGGCGGCGAGGAGAATCTTAGCTGACATAGTTCTAGCGTAAGATTTAGACATAAACCCACGATCACGAAATGTCACAAAGCGCGTCACGAAGGAGAAAAGTCACACGTTTAGGAACTGTAGTGCACGTTGCGGTGGGGCAGCGTTTCCAGGGGCGCTTAGTATTTAGCCGTCAGCTTTTGACTTTCGCTAACAGCTAATCGCTAAAACCTAACAGCTTAGCCTTCGAACGCTAACTTTACCGAGGTGCAATCATAACCCCTCACAACGTCGCGGCGGGCTAAGAAGTTGCGTGCATATAGCGCGTAAAATAAGGGCATGATACGGCACGCACTCGTTCAGTTTAAGCCGCATAAGGGGAGGTTGGGGCGCAACTTAGCGCGACTCGGCGGCGTCCTCGAAGAACTCAAAGATGAAGAGGTAGACGTTCTTACGCTGCCTGAGACGGCGCTCTCAGGTTACTTCTTGCAAGCGGGCGTGCGCGAGCAAGCGCTGACCGCCCGGCATCTCTTCGACCTCTTAAAAGAGATGCTAAACAAGGCAAGTTGGAACGCGCCTTTAGACATCTGTTTGGGCTTTTACGAACGCGACGGCGGCGACTTCTACAACAGCTCGCTCTACGCGGAATTCGGCACGGAGAATGAGGGCATTCGGCACGTGCACAGGAAGATGTTTTTGCCGACGTATGGGGTATTTGACGAGGAGCGGTATGTCTCGAGGGGAGCTCACTTAGACGCCTTCGACACGCGCTTCGGGCGAGCGGGGCTCCTCATTTGCGAGGACGCTTGGCACGCGAGCACCGCCGCTGTGTTGGCCTTGAAGGGTGCAGATATTCTCTATATCCCCACGGCGAGTCCAGCACGGGATTTCGTCGCTGAACAAGCTGGACAAAAAGGTATTCCGAGCAACGCACAACGCTGGAAAGATACGGCGAAAGGTATCGCCGCCGAGCACGGTGTGTACGTCCTTACGACTTGTTTAACGGGTTTCGAAGGGGGCAAAGGCTTTATGGGGATGTCGCACGCAATGGACCCTTACGGCACGGAAGTTGCAGAGGGACCTCTTTTCGATGAATGCGTGTTGCTTACAGAGGTGCATTTAGAGAGTATCCAAGCTGCCCGCTATGAAAGCCCCCTTTTAGCCGATTTACGCGCTAACTTGCCCGAACTCGTCAGGGCGTTTAGCGAAGTAGGAGCGAAACCGTGAGCCAGACCCTAACCCAAACTAAAGAACGCACCCGCATCATCCGCGCGGACGGCAGACCGCAGAAGAGCTTGGATATCGACTTGGATACTGTCACCGACTTTCTCGTCGCTTTTTTGCACGATGAGGTCAGAAGACGTAAAGGCTTCGAGAACGTCGTCGTAGCACTTTCGGGCGGTGTAGACAGCGCGGTGACAACGTATCTGTCAGCGAAAGCGCTAGGGCCGAAGAACGTTTACGCGCTCCGCCTTCCTTATGAAACCTCAAATTCAGACTCTTTGGACCACGCCCAACTTGTGATCGACGATTTGGGCATTCACGCCGAGACGATTGATATTACGGATTCGGTAGACGGGTACACCGCCAAGATTCCGACGATGAACGCGCACCGCAAAGGCAATGTGATGGCGCGGCAGCGCATGATTATCGCGTTTGACAAGTCGTTCGAGTACAACGCGGTTCCTGTTGGTACGAGCAACAAGACCGAGAGGCTCTTCGGCTACTACACTTGGCATGACGTGGCGGACGCCGCGCCCGTGAATCCACTAGGCGACCTCTTCAAAACGCAGGTCAAAGCACTGGCAAAGCATTTGGGCGTGCCGAAAGAGATTATCGGCAAAGCGCCTTCGGCTGACCTCATCCCTGGACAATCCGACGAGGACGATTTAGGAATTTCGTACGAACGCGCCGACAAGATTTTGCTGCATCACCTCTCGGGCTACGAGGATGAGTACATCTGCTCGCTAGGTTTCGAACAGCGAGAAATTGACTTAGTCAAGCGTAAAGTCGCTAAGACGCACTGGAAACGCGAATTGCCCATCAGTGCGATGGTTTCAGGCACGGCGATCAACGAGTTTTACTTGCGTCCGGTGGACTACTAGCGCGATGAACCCAACGGGCTTTATCGCGTTCTATCCCTGCCACGACCTTGCGGCGACGACAGACTTTTATACACGGGACTTAGGTCTGGCGCTCGCTCGAGACCAGAAAAGCTGCGTTATCTTCAAAGTCGCCAGTGAAGCGTATTTAGGCTTTTGTCAGCATGAGGGCGAGATTCTTCACCATGAGGGCGTCATTATTACGGTTTTGACAGATGAGGTGGATGAGGTCTATCAGCGCTTGCTGAGTTTGAACATCGAAACGGAAGGGAAGCCCAAACAGAACGAGGCGTTTGGCATCTATCACTTTTTTGCGCGTGACCCGGATGGGTATCGGCTCGAGCTGCAACGTTTCAGCGAGCCGCTGGAATAAAATGGACCCGGGACCTCTTAAACCTTTTAACAAATTCGTCGTCGTCGCCATTGTTCTCTTGTCAGCCTTTGGCTTTTTGAATGAACTCTATCTAGGTAGACCGCCTAACGTCTTTTTGCTCATCGGGCTCTTCGCCATCTTTGCCGCCTCGACCTTTTATTTGCTCCGCTCAGAGGGAATGCTCTAGCGTGGCAAAACAGCGCAAGAAGAGCGAACTGCCAAATAAGGTCTGTGCGCAGTGTGGCTTGCCCTTCTCTTGGCGCAAGAAGTGGGAGCGCGACTGGGAGAACGTGAAGTACTGTTCGGAGAGGTGTCGGCGGGAGGCGAAGAAAGAGCAGGCGTCTCACTAAGAGGTTGCTCGAGCCTCTATGACGCCCCTTTAACACATTCTGCGCTACGCTAAAGAGGTGAGTAAACCGCCACAGGTTGACTACAGTCACGAAATGCAACTCTCAGCGAATCCCGCACTGCGCTTTCTCTGGCTCGTTTTAGGTCTTCTTTTCACAGGTTTGGGCGTCGTCGGCGCGTTTCTACCTGTGATGCCGACAACTGTCTTTCTGCTCATCGCCGCCTTTTTCTTCGCGCGGAGCAGCCCTAAGTTTTACAACTGGCTGCTCAATAATCGCGCCTTTGGTCCGCTCATTCGCGATTGGCGCTCGGGTCTCGGTTTGCCGCTTAGGGCGAAAATATTGGCGGTGTCGCTTATCCTGGTAACGGTGGGCTCGAGTATCTTTTTCGTCTCCATTTTGTGGGTTCAACTTATGCTCGCCGTTATCGCCCTAAGTGTCAGCACCTACCTTTTGACCAGGCCGACCAAGCCAACCTCATGAGTTGCTGCGACCCTAATGGACTCAATGGACTGTTCAAAGGTCCGGTGGTGGAGGCGGAGTTACGCGCGTTCAAAAAGCGTGGCTTGGGCAAGCGGCAACAGGTCTTTTTAGAAACCTTGCAAGGTCGTGCCGAAGAGCGCTCAGTTCTTGATATTGGTTGTGGCATCGGAGTGCTCGGGCTCAGTTTGTTAGAATGGGGCGCGGCGCACGGCACTTTTGTAGATGTGTCGAAAGCTTATCTAGCGGCGGCTCGAGACCTGGCAAAAGAACGAGAGGTAGACAAAAACGCTGCGTTCATCGAAGCCAACTTTATGCAGACCGACCTCTCCCCCACTGATATTGTCTTGCTCGACCGAGTCGTCTGCTGTTACCCAGACGCGCCCGCCTTGCTGCGCAAAGCGGCGGCGCACAGCGAAACGTTTTTGATTTTCAGCTATCCACGCCCGGTCTGGTGGATGAGGGTTTCAAAACACCTCCTAAACTTAGGGATGCGTCTATGGCGCAAAGAGTACCGTTTTTACGTTCATGACAGGGAGACACTGCTAAGCGCCGCCGCAAGTGCCGGACACGTCCTTAAAGAAGAGCATAGCGTCGGTGTCTGGAAGCTCGCGGTGTTTGAACGCTAATTCATAATAATAAATTCAAGCTCGACGGGACCATTGACGTAGACGCTTTCCCGCGCCACTGCGCCGATGATTACCGTACCGTCTAAACGCGATAACCAAGAAGAGAAGCTGTCAAACTCAGCCGGGCTCGGTGCGGGGCGCACCTGTTCGAAAAGACCGATGCGCTGCAAACGTCCCGTCGTCTCTTGGGTAAGCCTAGCGACCTCGGCGCGAACATCGTCACGGCTCACGGGCGCGTCGGCTGAGCCCAAGTAGATTTGGCGGCTCGAGATAAGCTGCCCCCGTTCCAGGAGCTTGAGGTTTTCGTACGCCTCGACTTCGACCTGTACGTCCTCTAAACCGAAGCGGTCGGTGCTCGAGATGAGCACCACCAAGTCTTCACCGGGCGACGCGGCGAGGGCTTGCGTCAGGCTGTCCACCTGGTCGCGGCGCAAAACGATTTCGCCCGCGCCCTGGCTCGCCGTGGCGCGGTTCGCCTCCTGCACGTATGTGCCTAGCGCCTCACGCACCGCCTCTGGCTCCTGCGCGTCTATTGGTTGGCTGTAGACGATCTCACCGCGCCGATAGGTGAGCTGTCCGCCCTGGACCGCTTCGATCTGTTCACGCGCCGCGACGAGCCGCTGCGCCTGCCGCTGCGAATCGCGCTGCAACGCGCCGAGTTGGTTCTGCAAGGTCACGACCTCGTTACCGAGGCCGTTCACATTGTCCTTAAAGGTGGCATTCTCCGCCGCCAAACCCTCATTCGCCACTTGTAAGCTGCGGTTCTCCTGCTCTAGCGCCTCATTCGACTCTTCCAAAGCGGTTCGTTGCGCTTCTAAGCTGCTCACCTCAACGCCCAAATTACTGGCGCGCCGACGCAACGTACCGAGTTCTTGGTTGAGCGAGATTTGCGTAGTGCGGAGTTGGCTCGTTTCGGCGAGCGCGTCATCGCGGGCGGTTTCAGCACTTTGAATGATCTCCTGCGCCTCGGCGAGTTGGCTTTGACTGGCTTCGATCTCTCCACGCAGACGCGCCGTCTCGGTTTGTAGAGTGTTTCGCTCCCTGGTGAGCGCCCGCAATTCCTGAGACACTTGTTGCGCGTTCAGGAGCGCGTTCGCCGCGCCGCGAAAGGCCACCGACAAGATGCCCAACGTCGAAAGCATAATGAGGATGCCCGCCGTGATGCCGACCACGCGCCCAGTACGCTTAGGCCGCCACCCAAAAAGGCTCAAACGGCGACGCCCCACCATCGTCCCAAGCACATCCCCTGCATACGCAATCACGCCCGCAAGCGCGGTGAGCAGTAAGAAGAGACCTAAGGTGTAGAGCATGGTGAGGAGCCTTTCGGGATGTTGCCAACCACCTAAACTACGCAGACATCATCTTAATATGCAAGTCAAACAGTGCGTCATCAATTGAGGTTGTCTGCGACCAGTTCCGAACGAAGTGAGAACGAATCTGATACCTGCTGTAAGGACCAAATAATACCTGCTATAAAAAGTAGCATAGTCAGAGCTGAAAGTCACTTCCTAAGTAATAGGTTCGCACGTTCTCATCCTCGGCAAAAGCCTCAGGCGTTCCCTCGAACTGCACCTTGCCGTCGAACATGAGGTAGACCCTATCGGCAATGGCGAGCGTTTCGCGGACGCTGTGGTCTGTTAGCAATACGCCCAAGCCGCGCCGCTCACGCAAATCGGCAATCAAGAGCTGAATCTCGCGAATCGACTTGGGGTCTACACCCGTGAAAGGCTCGTCCAAGAGGATAAACGCAGGGTCGATGGTGAGGCTGCGGGCGATTTCTAAGCGCCGCCGCTCGCCGCCAGAAAGCGTATCGGCGCGGCTGTTCGCCAAAGAGGACAAGCCAAACTCCGCCAAGAGGTTATCCGCTCGCTCTTCTTGCTCCTGCTTGCTGAGCTTCTGATACTCCAAGACCGCCATGAGGTTGTCGCGTACCGAGAGCTTACGAAAGGCGCTCGGCTCTTGCGCTAGGTAGCCAAGCCCATGACGCGCCCGTTTATACATCGGCCAGGCGGTGATATTTTCGTCGCCCAAAAAGATGCGCCCCGCGTTTGGCCTGACAAAGCCTACCATCATATAGAAAGAGGTGGTTTTACCCGCGCCGTTCGGCCCTAAGAGCGCCACAATTTCGCCCGGCTCCAAGCGAAAGTCCACACCCTTAACGACGGTGCGCCCGCCATATTTTTTCATCAGACCTGTTGCGTAAAGGGACGGTCCCTTCTTCGCGACTTCGACTTCATCGTTGATGATGTTCTCTTCCGTGACGACTACCTCTTCAGGAGCCTGGACGCTCATAGACATGGAGGTATGCTATCACGCGGAGTTTGAGAAGTCTTTACTAGATTCAACAAGGGTTTTCACATTGCTTTGGGTTTAGGCTCGAGCCTCCACCAGCGCCACTTCGTAGGGGCGGGTTTGAAACCCGCCCCTACGAAGTGGCGCTGTGTAGGGGCGATTCATAAATTGCCCCTACACGTAACTCAAACCTCTTTACCCCTCCACAGACATCAAAAACGGGTCTTCGATGATGTCGCAAAGGAGCCGCATAAACCGCGCCGCGTCCGCCCCGTCAATCAAACGGTGGTCATAGGTTACGGACAGCGGCATCATCATCTTGGGCTCAAAGATCTCTTTTTCCTTGTTCCATACAGGCTCGACGCTGCCGCGTGACACGCCGATAATCGCTACATCGGGCGGATTGACGATCGGCGTGAAGTTCGTGCCGCCGATGCCGCCCAGGTTGGAGATGCTCAAGTTGCCGCCCTTCATGTCGTCGGGACCGAGCTTGCGAGCACGCGCCTTTTCTGCCATCTCGTCGAGGTCTAAGGCGAGCTGGATAATACCCTTTTTATCCACATCGCGAATCACAGGGACGAGCAAACCTTGTTCCGTGTCCACCGCCACGCCGATGTTGACGTAGTGCTTGTAGACAACCTCGTTGTTTTCGGTATCCAAACTCGCGTTGAACTTGGGATACTTCTTCACTGCGCCCGCCACCATCTTGAGGAGCAGCGCCGTTGGGGTCAGCTTGACGCCCGCCTCTTGCGCCCGCTCTTGATACTTCTTGCGCATGGCGTTGAACTGGGTGATGTCCGCCTTGTCGAAATGCGTGACCATCGGTACAACGGACCACGCTGTGCTCATCGAGCGCACCGTCGCCTTGCGGATACCGCTCATGGGCTCGCGGGAGGTCTCGCCGAACTTGCTGAAGTCGGGCAGGGACGGCGCGGAAGGTGCTTGCTGCTGCCCTTGTGACGGTTGCTTCTGCGAGGACTTCGCATCCTCTTTTGTCGTGCCGTCCTCGGCGTAGCGCTTTACGTCCTCAGCGGAGATGCGCCCCGAGATGCCCGAGCCCGAGACCTCTTGCAAGTTGACGCCCATCTCTCTCGCTAAGCGGCGCACCGAGGGGGCGGCGGGGACGGCTTGCTTGTCCTCTTCGGGGACTTCGTAGGAGTCGGGGGATTCTTGAGCCTCTTCAGCGTCGTCAGCGTCAGACGCTTTTTGAATGTCCTCTTCCTCTTCGTCTACGCTCTCGGAGGTTTCATCGTCTGCACTTTCGTCGTCTGCGGTTTCGTCGTCCGCGCGTTCATCATCCGAATCATCTTTCGTACCTTCCGAAGCTTCTTGCGTATCCTCGTCCGAGCTATCCGCTTCGTCTGCGCCATCATCGCCCTCATCAGCGCTGGCGTCCGCTTCACCGTCCGCCTCATCCGCGTCACCGATGACGAGCACCACGTCGCCAATAGAAACCTCATCGTTTTCAGAGACCTTAATCTCTTTGACCGTGCCGCTCACTGAAGAGGGCACCTCGACGACGGCTTTGTCGGTCTCCAACTCGAGCAGCGGTTGGTCCTCTTCAACCGTGTCGCCCACCGAGACAAGCACACCTACAACCGTGCCCGACTCGATGCCTTCGCCAACTTCGGGTAGTTTGAATTCAGTCGCCACTTCGTACCCCTCTCAAGCAGGTATACCCCGTCTGGGGCACTTTCATCTGGTTAGAAACGCCCTTAGCCGATAAGCTACTAGACGGCGTACACTTCGGGGGATGATAGCTGCGCATCTCCTCCATACGTGACTGTAAACCTAACATAAAGAAAAGAGGTAGACATCGTAACGTCTACCTCTTTTCATGCGCTTACGCGATGTGCGGGTCGCGCTTGTCCGGGTCGATGCCCAAGTCCTCAATCGCTTTGGTGACATCCTTCGCCTCGTAGTCGCCCTCTTGCGCCAACGCCTGTAAGGTCGCCACCACGATATGCCGCGCGTCCACCTCGAAGTGGTCGCGGAGTTCTTCGCGAGCTTCACTGCGCCCGTAGCCGTCCGTGCCGAGCGAGACCATCGGCTTAGGCAGGTGCTTGGCGAGCGCGTCGGGCAGAATTTTCATGTAGTCCGAGGCAGCGACGAAAACACCTTTTTCGTCCTTGAGCGCGTCGTGAACAAACGAGGTTTTAGGTTCCTCGTCGGGGTGGAGGCGGTTATAGCGCTCCACGCGCAGTGCGTCTTGGTGCAGTTCTTTGTAAGAGGTTACGCTCCACACGTCCGCCGCAACCTTATAGTCGTCAGCCAACATCTCTTGCGCCTTTAAGACTTCGTTCATAATCGCGCCGCTGCCGAAGAGCTGCGCCTTGAGCTTTGAACGCTTGCGCTCGGCGGGCTTGAACTTGTACATCCCCTTGAGGATGCCCGCCCTGAGTTCGTCACGCTCCAAGTGCTCGGGCGCGGCAGGCATCGCGTAGTTCTCGTTGCCTACCGTGAGGTAGTAGAAGATGTCCTCTTGCTCTTCGTACATGCGGCGGATACCCTCGTGAATGATGGTCGCGAGTTCGTACGCAAAGGCGGGGTCATACGCCATCACGTTAGGCACGACGTACATCAGGACGTGCGAGTGTCCGTCCTGGTGCTGCAAGCCTTCGCCCGCTAAGGTGGTGCGCCCCGCCGTGCCGCCAATCATAAAGCCCCTTGCCCGCATGTCGCCCGCTGCCCAGACGAAGTCGCCGATGCGCTGATAGCCAAACATCGAGTAGTAGATGTAGAAGGGGATCGTATTGATACCGTGCGAAGCGTGCGCCGTGCCCGCCGCCAAGAACGATGACATCGAGCCCGCTTCGGTGATGCCCTCCTCTAAAATCTGCCCGTCCTGCGACTCCTTGTAGTACAAGAGGTTGTCGGCGTCCACGGGTTCGTAGAGCTGCCCGGCGTGCGCGTAGATGCCGATTTGCCGAAAGAGCGCGTCCATCCCGAAGGTGCGTGCCTCGTCGGGGATAATCGGCACGATGAGCTTGCCGATCTCCTTGTCGCGCAGGAATTTGCCTAAGATGCGCACCATGACCATCGTCGTGGAAACAGGGCGTCCGTCCGTGCCCTTCAAGAACTCGTCGAGTATCTTTTTGTCGGGCGTTTGGATGGGCTCGCTCTTGACGGAGCGAGCGGGCAAGCCGCCGCCTAATTTGCCGCGCTGCTCGGTGAGGTACTCGTACAACTCGCTGTCTTTTTCGGGGCGGTGGAAGGGATACTTAGCGATTTCGTCGTCATCAATGGGAATATTGAAGCGGTCCCTAAACGCCCGCATCTCCTCCTCATTGAGCTTTTTCTGATTGTGGGTGATGTTCATGCCTTCACCCGCTTCACCTAAGCCGTAGCCCTTAACGGTCCGCGCCAAAATGACGGTGGGCTTGTCTTTGGTCTGTGTCGCCGCCTTGTACGCCGCGTAGACCTTGCGGGGGTCGTGTCCGCCCCGGTTGAGCTTGCCTAACTTCTCGTCGTCCCAGTCTTCGATGAGCTTCTTGAGTTCGGGGGTATTAAAGAAGTTCTCACGGAGTTCGGCTGCGCCGTAGGCGGCGTAGCGCTGCGACTCGCCGTCTACAAGTTGCTCAAAGCGCTTCAAGAGGACGCCCTCTTTGTCCTTCTCGAGCAACTCATCCCACTTGCTGCCCCAGGTGACTTTGATGACGTTCCAGCCTGCACCACGGAAGGACGCCTCGAGTTCCTGAATCACTTTACTGTTACCGCGCACGGGTCCGTCCAAACGCTGCAAGTTGCAGTTGATGACCCAGATGAGGTTGTCGAGCTTTTCTCTAGCGGCTAAGCCAATCGCGCCCAACGTCTCGGGCTCGTCCGTCTCGCCGTCACCCAAGAACGCCCAGACCTTCGCGTCGTTCTCCTCTTGTAAGCCTCTATCCACCAGGTAGTTGTTAAACCGCGCCTGATAGATGGACATAATGGGCGCAAGACCCATCGAGACGGTCGGGAACTGCCAGAAGTTCGGCATGAGCCAGGGGTGCGGATAGGACGACAGACCGGGCTCGTCTTGGAGTTCGCGGCGGAAGTTGCGGAGTTGTTCGACGTCGAAGCGATACTCTAAGTACGCCCGCGCATAGATCCCCGGACTCGCGTGACCCTGGATGTAGACCATATCCGCGTCTAAGCCCGCGTCGGGTCCGCGAAAGAAGTGGTTGAAACCGACTTCGTAAAGGGTCGCCGCCGACGCATAGGTCGAGATATGTCCGCCGATGCCGTCCGACATCTTGTTGGCCCGCACCACCATCGCCATCGCGTTCCAGCGCAAGAGGTTGCGAATCAGGCGCTCTTTCTCCAAATCGCCCGGATACTCGGGTTGCTCCTCCACCGGAATCGTGTTGATGTAAGGCGTATTCGCTGTAAAGGGAATGTCTACGCCGAAACGGTGCGCGTGGGTCTCCAAGCGCTCCAAAATTTCTTGGACGCGCTCTTTGCCTGCGCTCTCCAATACGTAATCCAGCGACTCTAACCACTCGCGCATCTCCACGTCGTTGAGCTTTTGCAGTTCGTCTGACTTGAGCTTTTCGCTCCTCTTGGTTACATCAGCCATGTGCGTCTCCTCTCTTGACCTTTCATCACCTACATATCTATGCCTAGCCTCGGTACGTCAAGTTGTGTTTACTCTACTCCTCACTATGACATAAAACGTTTGGCCTAAACTGCAATTAGCACGCTCTACAGGGTGGATTACGGACAGATTACACAGATTACGGGGTGGGTCCAGTCAAGCGCTGTGAAGAGGTCGAAGAAATTGAATATGGCGTGAGCAAGATAGACTAGGGTGTGGCTTTTATCTTCACCTTACACCTCGCAGCGACGCTCTTTATGACCGGCGTCATCTGGTTTGTGCAAATCGTCCATTACCCTCTTTTTGGCGGTGTTGGAGAAACGAACTTCGCACCCTACGAGGCGCGGCACACCTGGCTCACGGGTTTAGTCGTTGCGCCGCCGATGCTCCTAGAACTCGCGACAGGCGTCGCGCTCTTGTGGCGTCGGCCTGAGGGGATGTCCTGGCAAGAGGTCATCTTCGGTCTCGTTCTACTAGGCGTCATCTGGGCGTCCACGTACCTCTTGCAGATTCCGCGTCATAGGGTTTTAGGCGAAGGGTTTGACACGGTGGCGCACCGCGAGCTTGTTTTGACGAATTGGCTGCGCACAGCGGCTTGGAGTCTGAGAGCGGGTTTGGTGCTCTGGTGGACGTACCGACTCATCAACTAAAGCAAAAGGAGGGTCTCCCCTCCTCAATAAGTGCTTAGGCTCGAGTTTCGTTACGTTCGGCTCGTTACAGCCTTGACGATAAAGAGCAATACCACCGCGCCGACAATCGCCACGAGGATGCTGTAGATATTAAAGCCTGTGACACCCGCCGCGCCGAAAGCGTTGAAGATGAACCCACCGACAAACGCGCCCACAATCCCCACGATAATGTCCAGTAAGATGCCCTGGTTAGACTTGACGATGAGGCTCGCGACCCAACCTGCGATTGCACCTAGGATGATCCAGAGTAAGATGTTCATGTGTTTTCTCCTTTATGTCTCGAAAATTATGTCTCGAGTTGTATTCGTTGATAAGCCAAAGCTCTGAAAGTGATGCTGGTCGTTAATACATTATAATAATGATAAACCCTATTTTGCCTCCTTGGACAACGCTGAACATTGAGTGACAATTTCGGAGCTAAACCACTCGACTAACCGCTGCTTCCCCATCTGTTAACCTTACGGTAATGTGAGAAAGCTGACATTAGTTTAGCGTACAGATTGGCCTATAGATTAAACTGTTGTGAAGTTCGTTAAGTCCGTCATGTTTTACACCTCTTCTTCTCTCACCGCAGAATTTTGTATCGTAAATTGAACCGTCTAGGCGCTCATACGTCAGACTAAGAGGTCAGATTGAGAGAGAAGACATTTGCCCCTGGTTGGCGTTGGCAATGCGCCGTACATTGACTGCGTACTGACGTAACTTCAAGCCCAAACGCACGACTAAAGTATCACCAAGAGGAGACGCATGAAATCATCCACGCAGAAGTTGACCGTTTACACCGCGATTGCCCTGATCGTCCTTATAGTCGGCGCAATCGTCTACGTTCAGATTGGGAGGGGCCAGGGAAGCGAGATAAGCGCCAACGGCGAGCTCGACCTCAGTCAGCAGCCGAGCTTAGGTGAAGAGGGTGCGCCCGTTCAGATCGCCCTGTTTGAAGACTTCAAGTGCCCGGCGTGCCGCAACTTCACCGAGAGCGTCTTTCCGCAGATCGAGCGTGAACTCGTCCAGAGCGGCCAAGCCGAAATATACTTCGTCAACTTTCCCCTGCCGCTAGGCCCCGATTCCGTCACCGCTGCGATTGCAACCGAGTGTGTTTACGAGCAAGATGCGGCGGCCTTCTGGGACTACAAGACCTACCTCTTTCGCGCTCAAGGACCGGAGAGCCAAGAGTGGGCGACGCCTGCGCTGCTGACGGATATCGCCAGGGAGTACGTGCCTAGCGTTGACGCTGACCAACTCAGCACCTGCATTAACGAGCAGCAATTTGCGGACCGCGTCGAGGCGGAACGGGCGATGGGCGCAGCCGCTGGCGTGAACAGTACCCCGTCGGTCTTCGTCAACGGCGAGAGGGTCGAGAGACCAACCTTTGAGGCAATTCGCACCGCAGTTCAAAATGCGTCTGGACAATCTAACTAAGCCATGACACGCTTTTTCCGAGACTTTGGCCTCTACGCCGCCTGGATAGTCGCGATCGTCGCGATGGCGGGCAGCCTCTACTTCAGCGAGGTACGCGCCTTTGTGCCCTGCAACTTCTGCTGGTATCAGCGCATTTTGATGTACCCACTCGTCATCCTCTTGGGCATCGCCAGCTATCGCCAAGACCGAAACGTCATCCCTTACGCGCTGCCTTTCACCATTATCGGTAGCGGCGTAGCGCTGTTTCACTACATGGAGCAAAAGATACCGGGCTTCGGTGCGCCCGAGCTGTGCCGCGCCGGGGTGCCCTGTAACATCGCTTATATCAATTGGTTGGGCTTTATCACGATTCCCTTTTTAGCCCTGACTGCCTTTGTCCTCATCACGACCCTTTTAGCAGGTGTGCTTTTCGCTTCACGTCGCCCCCAAAAAGAGTACACTTCAACCAGAGAGGACGCTTTGGACTCTACCCAGAGCGTCGCCTAATGAGAAGTTCAGTGAAAATTTTCGTTAGAACCGTGAGCCCCGCCACAGCAACCCATCCTACAAGCACCTTTGAATAGAGAAAGAGGAGGCGCTATGCCACATATCATCTGCGAGCCTTGCATCGGCGTGAAAGACCAGTCCTGCGTGGACGTCTGCCCCGTCGAGTGCATCTACGAAGCCGACGACCAGTTCTACATCCATCCCGAGGAGTGCATCGACTGCGGCGCGTGCGTGCCCGCGTGCCCCGTATCGGCGATTTATCCAGAAGAGGACGTGCCCGAGGAGTGGGAGTCATTCACGGCGCTGAATTACGAGTTGTCGGGTCTATAGAGGTTTGGCTCAAGACAGCTAAAGAGGTTGAAGAGGTGGTTTACATTTCATCTGTAGGCCATTTCTCATATTAAAAGGTTGCAATTCAGTGCTTTAAGAGGCGCTCTACTACATCTCTGTAAGTAGAAAACCTCTCGCGAGAGAATGTAACTGTTTTGTTTGTTGTTGCACTTCTCGCATGACCTCCATGATGAGCAATCGTATTTCGGTCTTCCAAAAGTTTAACTAGCGTCTTCTTGTCATCCTTTGTCAAAGTTTTTTGCTCGTTTGCCTCGAGTGTCTTATAAAAGTCCTCGAGATGTTGCCTATATTTTTTATCTCTAAATTTCTTTAGCTCTTTCGCATTAAGGCCACTTGGCAGCCCCTCCTCTACACGGGTACGCACATGAACTTCTGCGGCCATTGCCAATTCAAGATAAGCTCGCCGATAATTCCCCAACAATGCTAGATAAACCGCGTCTGAAAAGAGGTCAAAGGCTAAAGGAGGCTCTTCACCTCTTTGTAGACTTTGTTCTATTTCTTTCCATACACCCGCATTAAGAGCAGGCTGAATATAAGTTTTAGCTCTCAATGTACCGCCAGAAAACTCTTCTTGCTTACCATATACTGAAGGTACATAACCTCTTGTTGAGTCAGGAATGATTTCACCAGAGGCAAGATATCTTCCTATCAAGGTAATGCCGCTCTTCCACCGTAAGGTTCTTAGACAGAGTTCTATAGCTCTCTTGCTTGCTTCTTTAAGATCATCAATTAGTTGATTAGTAATGTATCCAGTTTCCGTCTTATAACGCTCAAACTCGGGACTGCTCAAGAAAATGAGCTTGGCACGTTTTACCGAAATAGCATTAGGTATCCACATATTTTCTTGTTCTTCCCAACTGATCGCGCTAACATTATCGTCTGAGCTATATATCTCTTCGTCGTCTTTTCGTTGAGGGATGAGCGTTTCAGGATTGGATGGGGTAGGTAGCTCAAATTGCAAATAATAGCCACCTAGTTTGAACTCAAGAGACTTTCCAATTAACTCAGGAGAAATTATCAAGTTCAGTGGGTCAAATTCTACGAAAGGATATTCGAGAGGCTTATCTGTCATGAAATTATGAGTTTACCATTTTCGTGAGGAACACCTACCTCTCTGAATCATTACGATAGATACAAACAGCTAGCAAGTCTCTTATATAACCAGTAAGCTCAGATGTGGACGCTATCCAAACTGCCTTAAATGCCACCTTACCCGCTTTCTTCCTTATCGCTCTAGGTGCCTACGCCGATAAACTCTTTCCTGAACTCCACTTACCTACCCTCACAAGACTAACCGTCTACTTCATGATTCCGGCCCTCGTCTTTAACGCGGTTGCCAATACCTCTTTAACACTTTCATCAGCGTCGCTACTCTCGCTCGGCTATCTGCTCTATCTAGTCGCTCTAGGCGCAGTGTCGGCGCTCGGCTCGGTTGGACTTTCTGGAGCGCAAACACGTGGCGTCATCGTGACGAGTCTCTTCGGCAATACGGGAAATATGGGCTTGCCGATTACACTCTTTGCGTATGGGGAGGCGGGGCTCGAGCGTGCCGTCGTCGTGTTCATGCTCTCGCTCGTGCTGATGTTCGTCGTCGGACCCACCGTCTTAGCGGGTGGCGGCGAGGACTTGCGCACAAAACTTGTAGACGCGCTAAAATTACCGCCGATTTGGGCGACGCTCGCAGGTCTCGCCTTTACCCTTTTCGCCTGGGAACTGCCGACAAGCGCCGCAAGAGGGATGTCGCTCTTGGGCGACGCCGCTATCCCCGTGATGCTCCTCTCGCTCGGGCTGCAAATGCGCCGCTCGTGGGTGTGGGGTGTGGGGGCGTCGGCGCTTAGAGCGTCGGGGCTTAGGCTGGTGGCTGGACCTTTTATCGCCTACGCAGTGGGCTGGCTCATCGGCTTGCGCGGTTTGGATTTGAACGTGTTGACGCTCTCCGCCGCCATGCCCGCTGCTGTGACGATGTTCGTGGTGGCTGTAGAGGTCAAAGGGGATTACGAAGGGGTGGCGCGTACCGTCGTGGCGACGACGGTGGGTTCACTTGCGGCGATTATGCTAGTGCTTTACTTCTTACCGAGTTGATCAAAAAAGAAGAGGTGACTTATCACCTCTTCAGAATATAAGTGCACTGTTAGTTGAGATTTGCGACACTGCTGTCACCCCGGTCACGAAGTTAGGCGCAGCCCGGTTGTCGAGGGGTCTCGTCTTCTAATCCCAATTGGTCGAGATTGAAAGACGAGATTCTTCGACTCCGTCGTTCATCCCCGACCGTTCGTCCCCGAAAGGGGAAAGGGGGCTACGCTCCGCTCAGAATGACATAACTCATTTCTTGGTTGACAGTGTAATAAGCCTAGTTTTTAGAGGTTCTGCAACTTCTGATACGCCGCCTCTGCCCGCTGGCGCACCGCGTCACTGTTCGAACGTCCACCCATCATCATATGCATCTCGACGTGGCGGTCTACGTCACCGAAAATTGAGCCTAAGACCTCGACCTCTTCTCGAGACCGCAAGCTCGCATCATCGCGAAACATCGTCGTGTAGGCGTATTCGAACTGGCGGTAGTCGATGACGCCTGCTAAGTACTGCTCTAAAACTTGCTTGTAGGGTCCTAAGTCGCTCGAGCTTTTCTCCACGTTCCCAACGACTTCACCACTGGGCGGCACCTGCTCGAAGCCCATATCAAGAACTTCGGGCGTGATGTTCCAGTTGTCCACATCGAAAACCGCTTCGCCCTCTCTGAACAAGATGACCTGCGGCGACTGGTGGACGATGCCGGTTTGCTCCGCGATGAGGTTGCTCGCCGGACGCGCCTCCACCACGCGGATGAGCCCAACCATGAGGTCTTCTCGAGGCTCTAGCTTCTCCTGCAAAAAGCCGAAGCCCTGCATGGTTTTGTGGCAGGTGCCCGCCTTGAAGATCACGCTGGTGGGGTACTGATTTAAGAACGCTTCGGTTGCTTCGGCGCTGTCTAAGTTGACCACTCGGTCTCTGAACATAAAAACTCCTTTGCTGCCTTCATTCTAAGAAGTGACCTCTCGAGGGTATGTTGCGTGCATAGCCGAAGCCTGAGAAAACCTCCAAAACATCACTTCGCCTTACTTCGCTAGCTTGGACGTTGACCTACTCCCTAAAAACTTGCTAAACTCTACCTTGCTCTTACTGACTCATTTTAACCACTGAGTTTGTATCACGCAGATATCATCACCTAATGTGAGAGCTAGGCAATGTTTCGCATAGTGAGGTTGTCACTAACCAGATGATACCTGCTGCACTTGGAGAGGTGTCCGAGCGGTTTAAGGAGCACGCCTGGAAAGCGTGTGTGTGGGGTAACTTGCACCGAGGGTTCGAATCCCTCTCTCTCCGTTACGATAGTAGGTATCATCTACATAGAAACGCGCTCAGCAAATCAAGTATTGCTGTAGGGCGCACATTCAAAGATGATACCTGCGTTTTTTAATTTCGATGGAGTACACCTCATGTGTAGGTATGGATTCAAACAATACAAACCACATCTTGTCTGTTTCTCCTGCAGAAAGGGATTCAAGAAGACGCAGGTAGATGAGTATATGAGTCAAAAAGGGCTCGACGAAGTATATGGAAAGCTGAGCAGAACTTCACCTGCAAAACGAAAAGGTGTCGAAGCAAGTCTTGGTATATCGCTCGAGGCGTTGACTAACCAGTACCGAAACGATGTTGGCAAATGCCCGAGTTGCGGTAAGCAGATGGCTTGGATGGGGCTAGATTTTCGAGTGCCTCCTCAAGCTGACCGCGAGCAATGGGAAATTGTCGAAGTCTTGTACAACAACGGTTTTGCATTTCGTGGTTGTGGATGTGATGTCGGGTATAGCCCACCAAGTAGAAGAGGCGAGCTACCTGACTGGCTCGAGAAACATAGTCGTAAAACGAAAGCGGAAAAGCTTTTGCAACGCTTTGAAAATCGCGCCTAACCAAACTCAAAAGATAGCTGAATCATTCCGATAAACTTAGAAGAGGTTTGCATAAGGAGGTCAGCGATGCGCGTAACGGTCTTTTTACCCGATGAAGTTGGCGAGGAAGCAAAGAAGCTCGCGAAAGACAGGGGCGTATCGGTTTCGGCTTTATGTGGTGAGGTCATTGAAGCCTATGTAAAGGAGGAACGGCGCAAGCGGGCGTTTGAGCGTATCAATCGTTTGATTGGGAACGCCTATATTGCGCCTGACTTCCGAGAACAACTCGATGAAATGCGCAAGGAGTCAGACCGCGACTTTGAATAGTCGAACTTCGAGTATGCCAACTTGAGACGGATTCCAGTTCTTTGAGCCTTTAGGGAACTATCCCGCGCTGTGGCGTAACAGCATAGCTTTTCACATCTGACCTCTCTCCTACAGACTCTAGGTATGCTCTAAAGATATGGTGAACCTCTTACCTTTTAGTCAATTTTTTGGAATTACAAGTCCATGAAACCCAAAATCGCCATCGGCTGGATTCTCGCCTCTAAACTCACCGACACCGCGCTCGCTGAGCGCTACGAGGAGGCGAGTGAGAAGCTGCTGAACTATCTTCAAACTCAGTTTCCCTCCTTTGATTGGCAGTTGGAGCCCGTCGAGCGCCGCGCCTTTCCCGGTGCTGGCGTTCTCAAACCTCTCCCTCTTTTAGAACTCGGCGCAGAGGAGAAGCTCTATCACCAGTGGGACTACGCGCTCGTCGTCGTACCGAACGACTTGGAGCCGAGGCAGCGCATCTCGACCTTGGGCATTCCTTCGTCGGCGTTAGAGGTGGCGGTGCTCTCGAGCGCCCGGCTCGGCCCACACGACGCCCTGAGCGAACGCTTAGCCGCCCTCGCGCTGCACCTCTTGGGCCACCTCTTCACGCTGGGCTACGCCGAGGAAGGCCCGATGCGTCCGCCCGGTGAGGTGGAGCGGCTAACTTTAGAGCCGTTTCCAAAGGCGCAAGCGGAGATTGCGCAAAACGACTTGCGCGATGTGGCGGACGCGCGGCTCGAAGAGACCGGCACACGCTGGAACGTCGTCACCTTTTACTTTCGCGCCTTTTTCAGCGATCCGAGTTCGATCGTGCGGAGCGTTTGGGGCTACGAACCCTGGAAGATGCCGCTTTACTTAGGACGTTTGACCGCAACTGTTATCGTCTCACTCCTCTTTTTACTGCTCACCGCTGAATCGTGGGAAGCGGGAACGAACGTGCAACTTGCCTGGCTCGCGGCGGGCTCGAGTGTGGCGATTATCGCCTCGAGCTTGTTCATCTTCTACGGACAAAACCTGGAGCAACTCGGCCACGGTCCGGGGCGCGGCTGGAGCGAGCAGTTGGCGCGGAGCCGCATCGTCTTGTTCGGCACGCTCTTTCTGGGGATGATCTCGCTCTGGTTGGTTCTTTTCGCCCTGCTGTGGATGGTCTCTTACGCGCTACCCCTGAGCGTCGTCGCAGGCTGGTCGGGCTTCGAACCCGCCGACTTGCCCCGCCTCAACTACGTGATGTTTATGGCCTCGATTGGCATTTTGGCGGCGGCGCTAGGTGGAAATTTGGAGGAGGAGGGGGAGATTAAGGCGGCGTTGTTCTTTGATGAAGAGGTGTAAAGCAGGTACACCCTGCGGGTACTATAGTCATCTGGTCACCAACACCCACAGTATCTAAAGCGATTGATAAGCACGCACATTTATAGATGATGCTTGCGTGACACAATCTAAACTATTGTTAGCAATAAGCTGAAAGTCTAAGCTTCTTCGCCTCAGCAATACAAACTCCAAGATCATCCCTCGAGAAATCCCACGCTAGCCCCCAAACTCATGCGTTACACTTCCTCATGACCGAACGTGAACTCAAATTCTCGCTGATGGACGACGCGCCCGAGAGTGAAGCGTTGCAACTCAGCCTAGAGGCGGTGGGGTTGAGCCTCGGACCTCAGCGCGTAGAGGTGCACCACGACCTCTACTTCGATACCAGGAGAGGTCATCTGAAGCGCTCAGGCTTAGCGCTGAGGCGGCGCGTAATTAATGGCGGTGCGCCGCTGGCGACGCTCAAAGCAGCAGGGACGGCGCAAGGCGCTCTGCATATCCGAGAAGAGGTAGAACTCCCTTTCGAGGGCGGCGCTTGGCCGCAAGAGGTTCGCATGAAAGTGGCGGAGGTTGCGCCGCTCATCTCACTCAAGCCTGTACTCGAGCTAACGACCGAGCGCACCCGCTATCTGGTGAGCAGAAGAGGTCAAGAGGTAGCGGAGCTTTCCTTCGACAGCGTCGAGGCCAAACAACCTGAAGGAGAGGTGAGCGTGCACTTTGCAGAGTTGGAGCTTGAAGCGGTGCATGAACTTACGGACGTTGCGGATTTAGAGCGCGTTGCGCAGGCCCTTGAAGGACTTGTAGCGCTCACGGCGAGCGGGGTGAATAAGCTCGAGCGCTCCCAGGCCCTCTTGAGTTTGGGCACATGGACCTAAGGATATGGACATGACGCTCTACCTCATCCGCCACGCGCAAGCCGACGAACGCGGCGCAAAGTATCCCGATGACAGCCAGCGCCCCCTCGTCGAGAAAGGTCATAAGCAGGCGAAAGCGCTTGCCAAAGCGTTGGATGTGCTGGATGTCGAGTTGGATAGGCTGTTCTCGAGCCCCTACACCAGGGCACTAGAAACCGCTAAACCGCTTGTGAAACGAGCCAAAACCGAAGAGGTCGAAACCCTTTCAGAACTCATTACGCCGCGTTATCCACAGCTTCTTGTGCAGCTTGTGGATAACTTGGAGCGCAGTGACACCAGTAGCGCCGCCAGTAGTGACGCCAGTAGCGACACTAGTGTCACTAACGGTATCTCTGGCGACTTCTGCGTCGCGCTCGTCGGCCACGAACCCTATCTGAGTAAGCTGACCTCTTACCTCTTGACGGGCGACGAAACCCGCGTCAACTTCAAATTTAAGAAGGGGATGGTCGTGCAGCTTGGCGGCGCACTGAGCGCGGGCGGGATGACTCTACACATGATCTTACCCGCGAGTTTGTACAGGAGGCTCTAGCGCCCTCTCGCTTCGTTTCGTAGCACCTCATCCTCACAAGCGCCGTTCGTTATGGTGGGCTATGGAAGAGCGAGCACGTCCTACTTTAGTCATCGCGGGTGCGTCCGGCGTCGTCGGTCAACACCTCATCCACCAAGCGACAGAGCGCTACAGCGTCCGCATCCTGACGCGCCGCAGCAACGTCAAAACACCTGCGGGCGTCTCGAGCGTTACGTGGAACCCCACGGCGGCAAAAGAGGGCGACGAAGCTGCGCTAGAGAGAGTCGGCGAAGCGCTCTCAGGCGCAGCCGCCCTCATCAACCTAGCGGGCGCGTCTATCGCCGACGGGCGGCTCGGTGAGGACCACAAGCGGCGCGTCTTAGAGAGCCGCGTGGACAGCACCACGACACTTTTAGAGGCGCATAAACGCAGCGCTGAAGCGCCCCCTGTCTGGTTGCAGGGCTCCGCGACGGGCTACTACGGCGACGCGGGCGAAACCGAGTTGAGCGAAGATGCACCGCCCGCTGAAGATTTCTTCCTCGCCGACGTTTGCAAAGCGTGGGAAGCTGCTGCCAAAGACGCCAACGGCGCACGCCTCATCATAGGCCGCATCGGGCTCGTTTTAGCCAAAGACGCTCCCGCGTGGCAAAAGATGCTCTTACCCATCAAGCTCTTCGTCGGTGGACGCTTTGGCGACGGTGAGCAGTGGTATCCGTGGATTGACGCTGACGACCTCGCAAGCGCCATGCTCTTCTTGATTGAACATGAGGCGAGTGAAGGCGTCTACAACCTCACCGCGCCGGAGCCCGTGCGCCAAATTGACCTGGTGGAACGCACCGCACGGCGCTTAGGCCGCCCCGCCATCTTCCCCACGCCCGCACCGCTGCTGCGTTTAGCGATTGGCGAAGTTGCGGACGCGCTGCTCTTGCCGAGTGCTAAAGCTGTACCTGCGAAGTTGCAAGAGGAGGGGTTTACCTTTGCGCACCCTCAGATTGAGCGCGAATTAGACAAGCTGCTCGCCGAATAAGGTTGTAGGCTCGAGCCTAAACGTTTAGCTCGAGCCCTTCCACCTTTGGACTCACTAAAGACAGCGCTTTTTGCCTCGGGAGTATCTCAAGCGCTCATCTACTACATTTCGAGTGACTGTATAGGCATATAGACAAGTCCTACAAGCCCAAGAGCGATGGCAACAGCCCCCGTAACAGACAGCGTCACCTCGACCCCGAGGCTTCCTATCAGAAATCCGGCGATACTGTAGCCTACGGGTACGAGACTATAGCTTACTATAGAGATAAGGCTGAAAATTCGACCTCTTAACCTATCTTCGACAGTTCTCTGTACCCAGGAAGGAAATAAAACATTTCCTACCGCGCTACTACCTTCAATGAACATTACCGCGACGATGCTTAGCCATAGAAGGTGAGATTGCCCAAGCAGAAGGTAGCCTAGAGCGCCCATAACAACGAAGCTAATTGAGATAACCTTGCCTACTGACCGAATTGCAGTGCGAGCTAGTGTAAGGTTGACAAGCATGATACCAATATTCATAAACGTTAAGAAAAGCCCGTAGGTTGCCGAACTTTGACCTAAGGTATCTGTGATGTAAAAAGGCAGACTCACAGCCAAGATTGCAGCGCCTATATTTCCAAAGGCGAAGATAAGGATAAGTGCCCTCAACGCTTTTTCTCTGCGAACGTAATGAAAACCCTCTGCCGCTAATTTGAAGAATGTCCCTTTCTGAGGTTGAACACTTTCTAACTTTGGCAAATTAAGAAGAAATAGGGCAAGAACGAGGAGTGCGAAACTCACTGCGTTGACAAGGATCGTCCCTCCTACTCCGATAAGTGCAACCAGGACACCTGCAACAAGTGGTCCGCTCGTATAGGCTACATCATCCCCGAGAGCGAACAGGGCGTTAGCTCTCTGTAATTCATCACGTTGAACTAGCGAGGGTAGTAGTGCGTCGAAAGCTGGGTCTCCAAACGCACTTGACGCACCGAATAAAATGCCAAACAGATAGAGATGGTAGAACTGAATTATCTCTGCGTAAATAAAAAAGCAGAACAAGCCCATTAGGGAGGCTCGAGCGAGGTTGACAGCGATCAAGATGTATCTGCGGTCGGCTTTGTCCGCGAAGACACCACCCAGTAGTGAGAAGGCGATGCTTGGAATGACAGTGGACAGAAATACGCCACCAAGGATGTTGGCGGAACCCCCCATATCGATAACTAACCAGGGGAGCGCTAACCCGTAGAGAGCATTACCAAAACCGGAGAATGTTTGCGCCCCCCATAAAATCAAGAAGTTTCGATTTTGGAGTAAAGGATATGTGTTAAACACGGCTTAGTGTCAAAATGAATTCTCAGTTACCCAAGATGCTTATGAAGATAATCTATAAGTGTCCGATGTATAGCTTGGTCTGTGGCTACTTCCATCCAATACCAAGAACCTGTACTGTTTACTTCGAGGAAGATGTACTTTTCATCTTCAGTTACGATGAAATCAAAAGCCCCAAACCCTAACTGTAGCAATTCCAGTAGCTTTTGACACTGTAGTTTTAACTGATCTGGCACGTCAAATCTTTCCATCTCGGTTTGAGCAACTTCTGGATTTTTGCGCCAATCTAAATCGGTTAAGCTAGATTTCTGGCTGTTAATTCGTACCCCGAAGCAGTGACCTCCAAATATAAGTATTCTTAACTCATAAAACTTCTCAATTTTCTCTTGAAAGAACATGGGTATATGCAAGCTCTCTGGCTGCTTGTCCAATAAATCTATATTTAATTCTTTAGTGTAAGACGCTAGATAAGTGCCATCTTCTTTATATAGAAGCGGTGTATCGAGGTTTTTGAATATTGTTTCACTATTACCGCGACAAAATTCTCTAATTCTAGTCTGCTCACTTGATACTAAGCTGTTGGGAATCTCAAAACCCACTTGTTGTGCCAGCCTTAGTTGTCTTACTTTATTGTTGCGTCTCAAAGAGGAAGGGTGGCTCATCCATTGCCATTCGACTATCTCCCAGATACCTGTTAGAAAGTGCTGGGTTTCTTGCTTAGCAAGAGTTCGCTGAGGCTCTGGAAGTTCAGAAAAAGAGTGAGAATAAGGTTGCTGCATCCATGCAAATCTCACGTCTCCATGAAAAAACGATTTCTTGGGTGTACTGAACAAAAGTGTGAGATCATCTTTACCTGCAGTAAAACTAATTTTGTTTCTATTCGGGAAATCGTCTAAGTTAAATCTGACAAATGAAATACCTCTGTTTCGCAGACCTTCTACTATGAGGTCTGATTCGTAACCTTGAGTGTGAGTTAGAAGTAGAAGCATAAAAGATGGCGTACAATACCTTAAAAGGTATTGTGCGCCTAGCTAAGAATGAGCAAAAGGTATATCGAACTAGCTTTCCCTATTATGCTTCACTGGCGATAGCTTTTGCTCCGGTCCATTAGCAACTAGCCTACTCGTTGTATCTGAATCGTAGTCATAATTAGCTTTTGATGCTTCACCCGCATCTTCGAATAACTGCATCGCTAGCAAAACATTCTCTTGATTAAAGTCCATTTTTACTCTCCTCTGCGTTCAGGTCACTTGAGTTATTGAACTACTTGCAGCCATGGCTCGTATAAAAGTTTGCAATTTTTCTGGATGAGATTAGTGAATACTACTTGAGATTTTCTCCTGACTTATTACACTATCTTCTAAAATTACCCAGTTTTCGAAACTTGGACAAACTTAGAGAAGAATGCTGAGGTTCTCAGAGCTAATCATCTCTCTGTATCTACATATCTAACTCGAGCCCCTCCACCTCTACCTCTCCACCGCGAATTCTCAAAAGTGCCAATGAGACAGGCAGCTTAAAGCGCCTCGGCCCCGCACTCCCCGGATTGAGGTACAGCACGCCTCGTTTCACCTCTTGCGACGGTTTGTGTGAATGTCCAAAGATGACCACCCGAAAGCCCGCCGCCACGGGGTCGAGGTCTAGGTCTTCCAAAATATGCAGCATATAGATGAAGACGCCGCCAACTTGTGCGACCTCCGTCATCGGAAGCTGCTGCGCCCATTCACCTCTATCCACGTTACCGCGCACCACTTTGACGGGCGCGACCTCTTCAAGCTGCGTCAAAATCTCCGGTTTGCCCACGTCGCCCGCGTGGAGGATGAGGGAGACGCCACGCAACGCCTCTAACGCTTCAGGGCGCAAAAGCCCGTGCGTGTCCGAGATGACGCCGATGAGGTGCTCGGTCATATTTGTTGGTGTGTAGCCTCGAGCCGCTTCATACGCACTACAACGTAACCTAAAGAGGTAGCCTGATGTGCGCCTCACAAGAATGATGCGTTGTACACTCAAAGAACACCAAACGGTACGCACTTTCGTTAGCTAATGATGCAAAAGACTCGAGCTTACCAAAATCACCGCTTATACAACCTCAAATGTTTGGATAGCGATGTAAAACATACCGAGATGAAGTGTCGCAGGTATCATCTTTAGAATGTGCATGTCAACTAATATTTTTCTGACTGATAGTGTTCGTGACCAGCTCCGACCAACGGGAGACAGACTTTGATACCTGCTGAGGTGTAATTTTTCACCCTTATACAGCCACATTTCAGTAAGTATCTTGCTAAGATATGTCTATTGTCTCAAAGCCGTTTGGAGCGCGGTTTTGGGCGTCTACGTAGCTTCGAAAGGATGGCAGCTAGACCCTGCTATGCGTGAATCAGCATGAGTGACTTACCCAACCCAACCAACTTGGCCTTCGTCGAAGACCTCTACGAAGCCTATTTAGATGACCCCCAATCGGTAGACGCCAATTGGCGTTCCTATTTTGAGGGCTACCACAATGGTGCTCAGAGTGGTGCTCAAAATGGCGGGGCTAAGCTCGGTCCCTCCTTCAAGCCTAAAAGTCTGTTCGGAGCGACGAACGGACACGCTCCGGTAGCCGAAGACACCAGCCAGGGCGACGCCGCCTTGCAACAAATTGTCGGGCGCTTGGTGCGCAACTACCGCGTGCGCGGGCACATCATGGCGGACGTAGACCCCTTAGGAATGCCCAAAGAGCAGCCGCCCGAACTCGAGCCCGCGTACTACAACCTCTCCGAGTCGGACATGAACCGCAAGCTCACCCCTGAAACGATTCCGGGCACGGGCACGCTGACCCTGCGCGAAGTGATCGACCGGCTCCAAAACACCTACTGCCGCTCGATCGGCGCACAGTTTATGCACATCGACGATTTGCAGGTGCGCAAGTGGCTCCAGCGGCGCATGGAGACCTCGGAGAACCACCTCGACCTCTCGAAAGAGCAGCAGACGCGCATCCTCACCAAATTGACCGACGCCGTCATCTTCGAGGAATTTATCCAGAAGAAGTATCTGGGCGCGAAGAGCTTTTCGTTGGAGGGCGGCGAGAGCTTGATTCCCCTCCTAGAACTCGCGATTGACAAGGCGGGCGCACAGGGCGTCGAAGAGATCGTCTTGGGCATGGCGCACCGGGGGCGCTTGAACGTTCTAGCCAATATCATGAACAAGAGCCCCAAGCAGATTTTTCGGGAGTTCGAGGACAAAGACCCGGAGATGCACCGGGGGCGCGGCGACGTGAAGTATCACTTGGGGTACTCGAGCGACTGGACCACGGACACAGGCGCAGAGGTTCACCTCTCGCTCTGCTTTAACCCGTCACACTTGGAGTTCGTGAACCCCGTGGCGATGGGGCGCGTCCGCGCCAAGCAAGACCGCTTGGGCGACGCGGAGCGTGAGCGCGGCTTAGCCATCATGATTCACGGCGACGCCGCCTTTATCGGCGAGGGCGTGGTGCAAGAGACGCTCAACATGAGCGAACTGCCCGGCTATCACATCGGCGGCTCGCTCCATATCATTCTCAACAATCAGCTTGGTTTCACCACCGGGGCCAGAGAGGGACGCAGCAGCCCGTATGCCTCGGATATTGCCAAGATGCTGCAAATCCCCATTTTTCACGTCAACGGTGAGGACCCCGAGGCGGTGGCGCAAGTCGTCAACCTAGCGATGGACTTCCGCCGCGAGTTTTCCAGGGACGTCGTCATTGACATGTACTGCTACCGCAAGCACGGTCACAACGAAGGCGACGAGCCCTCCTTCACACAACCTCTCATGTACGAAGCGATTCGCAACCGCAAAGGGGTGCGCGAAGCCTACTCGGAGCGTCTCCTGAAGCTCGGCGAGGTCACGCAAGAAGAGGTGGACGAAATCGCGGAACGCCGCCGCGAGGACTTGGAAACGCACCTCTCCGCCGCCCGCAGCGACTCCTACACGCCGTATTATCAGGCAGGCGAAGGTTTGTGGAAAGATTACGTCGGCGGTAAGGATCAAGAGGTGGACGACGCCGAGACGGGTGTGGAGAAGGAAACGCTTATCAAGCTCTTAAAGGCACAGACGCAGTTCCCAGAAGATTTTCACCCGCACCCTAAGATCCAGCGGGCAACCCAAAACCGTGAGAAGATAATCCAAGGTGAGCGTCCGGTTGATTGGGCGTCGGCGGAGTCTTTGGCGTTCGGCTCGCTGCTAACGGAGGGCTACCGCGTGCGCATGAGCGGGCAGGACTCGGTGCGCGGCACCTTCAGCCAGCGGCACGCCGCGCTCTACGACGTGGAGGACGGCCATATATATATGCCGCTACGTCACCTAGAGCCTGAGCAAGCCCCGCTCGAGATTTACAACTCCCCCTTGTCCGAAGCAGGCGTGATGGGCTTCGAATACGGCTACAGCTTAGACTGGCCCGATGGCCTCACCATCTGGGAAGCGCAATACGGCGACTTCAACAACGCCGCGCAAGTCATCATCGACCAATTCATCGCTTCGGCGGAGGACAAGTGGCGCAGGCTCTCCGGTTTAGTGATGCTCCTGCCACACGGCTTCGAAGGCTCGGGACCGGAGCACTCCTCGGCACGCTTGGAGCGTTTCCTCATGCTCTGCGCCGAGGACAACATGCAGGTCATGTACCCGACGACCGCCGCCCAGTATTTCCACCTCTTACGTCGCCAAGTGCTGCGCCGCTGGCGCAAACCGCTCGTCATGATGGCTCCTAAGAGCCTCTTGCAGAAATCAGCAGGTCAGCTCGTCACTGGACGAACTCGCCAACGGTGAATTCCAGCGCGTCATCCCTGACGATGACGTAGACCCGCAAGGGGTCAAGCGCGTGCTGCTCTGCTCCGGTAAGGTCTACTACGACCTCATTGCTGAGCGCGAGAACCTAGAGCGCTTTGACGTGGCGATTGTGCGGCTCGAGCAGCTCTACCCCTTGTCCGACGAAGACCTCCAAGCCGCCCTCGCTGGCTACGCCGACGGCGTCCACGTCGTCTGGGTACAAGAGGAGCCCGAAAACATGGGCGCGTGGCAGTTCTTGCGCGTGCGCTTCGGCTCTCACCTCTTCGGACGCTCGCCCTTTTCGGGCGTATCGCGCCCCGCTTCGGCGAGCCCCGCGACGGGCTCCGGGAGTGCGCACAAGCTGGAGCAAGCCGAACTCCTCAAAGAAGCCTTCGCGAGCGGTTGAGTGCAGCCTTAAATAAATGCCATATGTCATTCTGAGCGGAACGAAGTGGAGAGAAGAATCTCTGCATTCGCCTCCTTCCCTAGCTGAGAAGCGCAGGTTGCGAAGTTTTGGCAGTAGCCAATTACGGAGTTTTAGCGTAGCTAATTACGCAGTTTTGGCAACAGCCAAACGAGACCTTTCACGTCCAACGGCTTCGCCTTACTGCGTGAACAGGGTGACATTCAAGTTTATAGACTGAGGAATAACGTCGCTCTAAAGGGTGGCGTTATTCCCCTTGGTATACAATAACGACACTTTAATGTAGCAGGGAGAAATTATGCCAGTAGAACTCAAAGTCCCCGAAGTCGGCGAGTCCATCACTGAGGTTTTTATCGGCGAATGGCTCAAGTCTGAAGGGGACACCGTCGAAAAAGATGAAGCCTTAGTCGAGGTCGAGACCGACAAAGCGACCTTAGAAGTCCCCGCCTCGGTAGGCGGTACGCTCACCAAAGTCTTGAAGCAACAAGGCGATACCGCCGAAGTCGGCGAGGTCATTGCGCACATATCTGAAGAAGGTGCCGAAGAGGGTACGGAAGAAGATTCAGAAGCGGAGGAAAGCTCAGAAGAGGCTCAAGCAGCCTCAGATGAAGATACCGATACTGAAGAGGTTGAAGCGGATTCAGAGTCAGACGAACAAGCCGAAGCGTCCACGCAAACCGATGAAGTCGCCGACCAGGACAGCGAAGCAGGCGTGAGCCCCGAGCAAGACGTAGAAGAGGACGAGCCCGAGAAGCGCGGTTACGAAGGCGACGAGGAATCTTCAGACGAAGAGCCGCGCATCATGCCCGCCGCGCAACGCCTTTTAGAAGAAAACGGCATCAGCGCCGAAGAGGTCGAGGCGACAGGTCCGGGTGGACGCCTGCTCAAAGAGGATGTACAGAAGTATCTTGATCAACAGAGTGACCAGCAGGGTGACAAGCAAGGACAAAAGAAAGAAGCTCAGAAGAGTCAGCAGAAAGAAGCGCCCAAAAAAGGCAAGCAAGAGAAAGAAGCTCCCGCTCAGTCCACCGGCGAGCGCGAAGAAGAAGCCGTCGCCATGAGCCCCTTACGCCGCCGCATCGCTGAACGCTTAGTCGAGGCGCAGCAGAATGCCGCGCTCTTAACGACCTTCAACGAAATCGATATGAGCGAAGTGATGGCCTTGCGCAACGAGTACAAAGAAGCCTTTACCGAGCGCTACGAGGGCGTGCGCTTAGGCTTCATGTCCTTCTTCGTCAAAGCGGTCATCGACGCCTTGAAGCAGTTCCCGCAGCTCAACGCCGAGATTCAAGGAACCGACATCATCTACAAGAACTACTACGATGTCGGCGTGGCAGTTTCCTCGAAAAAAGGCTTACTTGTGCCGATCATCCGCAACGCCGAGCGCTTGAGCTTCGCTGAGATTGAGCAAACCGTGAGCGACTTCGGCAAACGCGCCCAGAACAACAGGATTTCGCCCGAAGAGCTACAAGGCGGAACCTTCACCATCTCAAACGGCGGCGTGTTCGGCTCCTTGATGTCCACGCCGATTGTCAACCCGCCCCAATCGGGCGTGCTGGGGATGCACTCCATTCAGCAGCGGCCCGTGGCGATGGACGGTCAAGTGGTGATTAAGCCCATGATGTACATTGCGCTGACCTATGACCACCGGATTGTGGATGGGCGTGAGGCGGTGACGTTTTTGCGGCGGGTGAAAGAGGCGGTGGAGCGTCCGGCGCGGATGTTGTTGGAGGTTTGAGGGTTTAGAAGAGGTTGAGGCAGGGGCGAGCTTTGGGCTTGCCTCTACTCTATTTTTCTGGAGTTCAATTTGCAAAAGCTGGCTTCGCAGAGAACACTTTCATTTTCAATAGCCTGGTGGAACACGAGCCTTTCTCCTTCTGCAAGACCTAGAGCAAATGTCAAATTAGAGGAAAAGCAAGCCGCGTCTGCAATCATCAAGCTGATGACTCAGCAACTAGGGGTTGATTTCATCGCCCTCGGTGAAGTATCAGAAGACGACATAGAATTTTTTGAATCCAATGGTCTTGAAGATGATTACGAGTTACGAAGCGGAATAAGGAGTACTGGACGCTCTAAGTTTGACACATGCTTTATTTACAAGAAAGACAAGGTTATTTGCAGTGAACCGTTTCAGATCGTCAGCAGCAAGGGAGATCAGAACCTAAAAGTTGCACAACGTATGGAGTTAAGGCTTTTAGAATCGGAAGCCAGTTTCCATCTTTTCGTTTCGCATTGGTCCAGTAGACTCTGGACTCCAGAAAACAGTTCGCAAAGACAGCTATTAGGCACAAGACTGAGGGATTCAGTGGACGAAGTTTTCAACTTGTACGAGCAAGACCCGTACATTATTCTTTTAGGCGACTACAACGATGAACCTTTCGATGCGCCTTTGAGCGAGAATTTGATGGCAACTAGAGATAAGGCGTTTGCAGCTAGAAAAAAGTATCTTCTCTACAATCCATTCTGGAAAAATATGACCGACATGAATGAAGTAGATGATGAAAGTCAGTATATTTGCGGCACTTATTTTCACAAAGGTGGTAATATAACGAAATGGAGGACATTCGATCAAATTATGTTTTCGCACGCTTTCGTTAGTGTACAGGAGTGGCGCTTAAACGAGGAGGGCACAGGCGTACTGACTATCCCTGAGTATTTAGAGGTGGTCAAGAACGCAAATGAAATTTTTGACCATATGCCTATTTTAGGCGTTGTCGAAAAGGTGATATAGATGTTGGATTATGTTAGTTCCCTAGAAAAAGGCGTAAGTGCTGCGATAGCTGCTGAGGATAATAAGAAGGAAATTCGCTCAGTGTTTGATGAGTTTAGAGAACAAGTTTTAGACGGAACTGAGGGGAAAATTGAGATTGCAATATGGGATTTGAGTGCTAACACACCACTACAAAACGTGGTGGCAGCTATAGCAAATCAACCTAGTTTAAGAGGAAAGTACAAAGCTATCGCTGCAAGCAATCCTCTAGCGGAAGAACACGAGCCGAAAGAACTTGCTCGTTGGACACAAGATAGAACGGGATACCCCTGCAAAATTTCCTTTGCCGACACTGAATATATCTGCGAAGATAAGGAATCATTAGAGCACAACCTTTCACTTCTTTTAGAGGACCCTCTAACTGGCGAGAAGCTCCATCAGTTGATGAATCTCCCTATCGAAAGAAATGAAGCTGAAGTAGAAGATAACTGATAAAAGCCTTGGACGAAATCAACGAGCGTATTCGTGAGCATGAAGCGTTTGTCGAAGAGATGCGCAAGCAAAATGATTCAGTCTTAGCGCGAAAGTTGTCCGCGAAGCGTACTGGGTGAATTGCATTTATGCAGATGAAGATGCTTCTCGAGCCCCCTCCACCCTCTAACCCGTAGGTATCCGCGTAGTCTCGAGCCCCCAATCACGCTATACTTTGCAGATGTTCGAACTTATTCCAGCCGTAGACATCCAAAAAGGGCGGGCGGTGAGGCTTTTTGAGGGCAAGTCTGACCAGGAGACCGTCTACTTCGAGAGCCCCGTCGAAGCCGCGCAGCATTGGGCGGACAAGGGCGCAACTTGGCTCCACCTCGTTGACTTAGACGCCGCCTTTGGCAACGGCGACAACCGCGAGTTGATTCGCGAAATCGCTAACACGACCAAGTGCAAAGTCGAGGTGGGCGGCGGCATCCGTGACGCGCAGACGGCGCGAAAGTGGTTGGAGATTGCCGACCGCATCATCATCGGCACGTCGGCGATTGACCATCCCGAAATGTTAGACGAACTCGTCGCCGAGTATGAAGAGGGGCGGGTCGCCGTATCAATTGACGCGAAAGATGGACAAGTTGCGGTCAAAGGCTGGACGGAGATTACGGATTTGGCGGCGAGAGAACTCGCCCGCCGCGTCGCCAAGCAGGGCATCAAGCACGTGATTTATACAGACATTTCCCGCGACGGCACGATGAAAGGCATCGATCCCGAGCCCGTTAGCTTAATGCGACAGGCTTACCCGCATACGCTCGTCGCGGGCGGCGGCGTTGCCGGGGATAAGGATTTGGAGCTGTACGAGAGCTTAGACCTCAACGGGGCGATTGTCGGGACGGCGCTTTATGAGGGGAAAATCAGTTATCCAAGGAATTAAAGGTAGCAATGAGAATCGAGCAATGAGTAGCGAGTTAAAATCTTCCACTCATTGCTTTTAACTCATTGCTCTAGTAGCTGCCATTCAATTAAGACTAATCCGCACCCCAAACATATCTTTGAGCACCGTCTTCGCCGCGTTATACCCGCCCATTCCATGAACCCCACCCGAAGGCGGCGTGCTCGCGGAGCAGAGGTAGACACCTTTTAAGCCCGTGCGGTAGGGGAGCAAGCGCGGCGCGGGTCTTGCTACGAGTTGCCACAAGGACGCCGCGCCGCCGTTGATGTCGCCGCCGACGTAGTTGGGATTGTAGCGCTCCATGTCGGGGGCGTTCATGGTGTGTTTGGCTAAGACACGCTCTCTGAAACCAGGGGCGAAACGCTCGAGTTGCCGCTCCATCGCCTCGATCATATCGCCGCCATACCCATTTGGCACATGACAATATGCCCAGAGCGTTTGCTTGCCTTCGGGCGCTCTCGTCTTGTCAAAAGGACTGTGCTGCGCCACTAAAATATACGGATTCGTCGGCGGTTTGCCGCGCCCGACCTCTCGCTCTGACTCGGCAATCTCTTCAAAAGTTCCGCCCAAATGCACCGTGCTCGCCCGCAAACACGCTTCCTCTTTCCAGGGAACCGGACCGTCCAGCGCGTAATCTATCTTGAAAATTCCTGCGCCGAGGCGGTAACGCTCCAACCAGCCCCGATACCCCGCTGGAAACTCATCCCCCGCCACCTTTAAAAGTTGCTTCGCCGAGAGGTCAAAAATCACCGCTTTCGCCTCCGGTACGTCCTTGAGCGATTTTATAGAGACGCCCGTATGCACCTCGCCGCCGAGCGAGCGGAAAAGGCTGGTAAGCGCCTCCGCAAGCGACGCCGCGCCACCTTTAGGGAAAGGCCAGCCGACGGTGTGAGCGAGCATGGAAAAGACCAAACCGATGGCGGAGGTAGCGGGCGATTCCAAAGGCAAAATCGCGTGCGACGCCGCGCCTGCAAAGAGGGCTTTGGTGCGTTCGTCGCGAAACAATTTGCTGAGTAGCGTCGCAGGGGGCAGTGCCCGCACGCCGAACCGTGCTAAGAGAATCGGATGGTCGGGAATACGCACGAGCGGACCCATGAAGTCGCTCATGAGCTTTTCCCAATCGCGCACGAGGGGTCGCAGGAGCGTGTCGTAGACCTCGGCGTCCACGCCGAGCCCGGCTTTGGTCGCTTCGAAGGAGCGCTCGAGCACCCCCACCCCATCGTCCAGCGGATGCACAAGCGGCGCGTCCGGGTGAACCCAGGTGAGCCCGTGTTCGCTAAGAGGTAGCGTGCGGAAAAAAGGTGAGCCGACGCCGAAAGGGTGAATCGCGGAGCCAACGTCGTGCTTGAAGCCGGGCAGCGTGAGTTCTTCGGTGCGCATCCCGCCGCCCGTCTTCTCTTTTGCTTCTAAGAGCGCAACCTTTAAGCCTTGCTGCGCGAGGGTGATAGCGGCGGCGAGCCCGTTGGGACCGGAGCCGACGATAATGGCGTCGTAGGACATAGCTCATCATACCGGGACACAGCTTAAAAAGTCGCGTGATGACCTTCTGCCCTCTGTGCCCAAAGGCTGTTTTCATAGCATTTCCACTTGACGTTGCTACACTTCTCCGCAGATCTCAGACGAAGTCTAGCGGAATTTCATCCTTAAAGTGCATGCTAATTATGGAGTTTTTGCAAAGCGAATTACGTAGTTTGCTGTCAGACAACGATATCCTTGTCACTGAGAGTGTAGCTGACCAGATGATATCTGCTATCAAAAGTTAGAGAGGGCCACACTTTGACGACCCTCTCGCCTTGCTCAAGTGGAGTACAAACAGGTTATCTGTGGCCGAGAAAGCCTCGAGCGTTCTCGCTAATCGTCTCCTGGATGAGGTCTTTCACCCGCTCTTGGGGCGTCTCGGGCTCCGCTAGCATCGCCTGGACGGAGAACGTGCTTACCTGCTGCGTGGTCGGGGTGGGCGCGTCCACCGGATAGACCTGCTCCTCACCGGGCAGTGGCTTCGCCTCGCAGGTCGTGACCTTTTCGTCCGGCAGCGTGCCGTCCAAGAGGTACGCGGCCACCCTCGCGTCCACGCACGCGCTGTAGGGGAAGGTCCCGTGCGTCAGCTCGTTCTCCACGAACACCATCTTCGCGTTCGGCAAGGAGTTAAAGGCGTTCAGGGCTCCCTCGACGGGCGTCGGCGCGTCGAGTTCGCTCTGCACCATCAGTACGGGGGGCATGTCGCTGGGCACCTCCGGCATGGAGGCGGTCGGCGGGGTCCAGAAGGCGCACGCCTGGGCGGTGAGAGCGCCGCCAAAGAGCGGATACGCTTCGTCCGCCTCGTTGCCCGCTCTAGCGTAGTAGCTCGGGTCCTCTATCCAAGGGCTGTCGTTACACAAGATAGCGTCGAACACCGCCGCCTCAGGCGGCAGCTCTACGGCGAACGGCTCTGAGGTGATCTCCAGGTAGAACAAGTAGGCGTCTGCCAGGAAGAGAGCCGCCTCACGCGCCGCCTCGTCTATATCCGCGTCCTCGGCGTAGGTGTAGCCCTCTACCCCCTCGAAAAAGGCGTCGGGGTCGAGTTCCCCTTCCGTTCCCTGTAAGACAGCGTTGACGCCCTCTACCGCTACAAAGTTGACGGCGATGTCAGGGACGCTGTCCGAAACGTACAGGTAAGCGGGCACGAAGAGCGCGAACTTGAGCCCCGGCGGTAGCGCCTGGTAAAAGCTCTGCAATTCGTCTACGCTCTCGCCGAGCCCAAAGGTGGCGTTGTTACGGGCGATAAAAGGCAGCGCCACCTCTTCAAAGGCCCGCTGTAAGCCCTCCGGCTGCCGCCCGAACGACACCTGAAAGGTCGCGGCGAAGTCCGTGTTGGCTGAGAGCACAATGTTACCCGCGCGTTCCGGGAAGCGCTTGGCGTACCACGCGCCGAGCCAAGAGCCGTAGGAGTAGCCCAGGTAGTTGAGCTTCTCGTCGCCCAAGACCGCGCGGATGAGGTCCATGTCCCGGACGGTCTGCTCGGTGCTGATGTACTTGTATAGGGGGTTATTGAGGCACGCCTCGGCCTCGAGTTCGGCCCCCTCCAGGAGCGCCTGCACGTTCTCCTCGGTGCGGACGGTGTAGAACTCGCTGGGCGGCGCGAGCTTGTTCGAGCCGCAGAAGAGCTGAAAGCCACCGCCCACGCCGCGCGGCGAGAAGCCGACCACGTCGTAGCTGTCTGAGAGGGCTAAAAAGGCGTCCGCTGCCAGGTTGGGAGCCCCGGTGAAGTCCTCGGTCTCGGGGTTGCTGAAGAGGTAGCTGAGGTACACGCTGATGCCGAAGCTGTCCCCGCCCGGACCGCCAGGGTTGATGAGAACGGCCCCTTTACGCGCTTCGGGGTCCGCCGCCTTGATGCGCAAGACGCCTAGGTTGATCTCGTCTCGTTCCAGGTCGTTCCAGTCCAAGGGCGTCTTGAGCGTGGCGCACTCCAGGCGCTCGCCGAGCGGCTCGGTGAAGTCTTCTAACCCTTCCAAGTCCACCGAGTTGCACGTCTCCCAGGTGACCTCTTGTTCGGTAAAGCGTGTCACATCAGAGGACGTGTCCTCGTCGTCGGATGTACCACAAGCAGTGAGCAGCAGAGCGCAGGCGAGTATGAAGTAGTAGGGTGTTCGCATCGTTTCCTCCGAGTGACCGTGAGATGTCCTGAGTTTTTACGTGGTTTTACCGGGTGCTACGCTTTAGAGATGGGCTGCTCCTTTCTGCGCCGCGCGAGCAAATAGACGACCAAGGCGAGGAGCAGTACGGGCGCGAGGAAGGGGGCGAAGACGAGCAGCAGGAGCACGCCGACAGCGGCGAGCACGCCCACGATGAGCGTGCCCGCGCCCGCCAAGATGAGGCCGCCGACGATGGGCGCGAGCAGCACCCCCGCGCCGAGTGCGAGGTAGCGCAGCGGGCCTTCTAGTTCTTGGCCGTTCACGGAGACGCTCGAGCCGTCCGATACGAAAAGACCGATCAGAAAGAGCAGGCCGACAGCGAAGGAGAGGATAGCAGCGGTACGTTTCAAGGTCATGGTTTATCTCCTAAAGCAATGTGAAATTTCATACTTTAGTAATTTTTTATGCTAAGCTACTTCCAGTGCAACCCCCTGAGCGAAGTAGTGTCCCACACCGCGTCCGTGACCCGGAGGCGATGGCGTTTTTGCGCGACATGTCGCAGTGGCGGATGTTCACGCCCTTTGTCGCGGCGGAGTGCAGCGTGAGCGGGGCGGCGCGGTGCGTGGGCGTACCGCTGCGCAAGATGTACAGTTTCGTGCAGAAGGGGCTGCGCTTAGGACTGTTGGAAACCACGCGCCTAGAAGCCCGCAAAGGTCGCCCGATTCGCTTCTACCGCGCTGTTGCTGAAGCGTTTTTCGTCGCCTTCGAGGACATGAGCGCACTTAACCTTACAGAAGATTTGCTCGAGGGCTGGCGTCTTTGGGAAGGACGGGTCTACGCCGCGACTGCGAAACATTTAGAAGAGGTCTTTGAACGCGCCGAAGTTAAAGGGTCGGGTCCCTGGGGGCGACTCTACGGGGTGGAGGATGGCGAGTTCGGTCAGCTTACACTCGCATCTGAGGAGGGCTTTACTAAGGAGCCGGAGGTGTGGCGGGCGGAGGACGTAACCCCTTTCGTTTCTGGCATGGGCTTTCTCAAACTGAGCTACGCACAAGTGAGGGCGTTTCAGAGGTGGGTAGACGCACTCGAGCGAGAGGTCCTAAGCGAAGAGGGTGACGAAAACTACTTTATCGAGATCACGCTGGTCAAGCTGGAAGAAGGCTAAGTATCCAAGTAAGCCTGAACAGCCTAGCAGTTTCAAGGTTTAGGTAGAGTAAGAGGGTGCCCGAACTCCCCGAAGTCGAAACCGTCCGCCGTGAGTTAGAGCCCTGGCTCAAAGGGCGCACCATCCAAGAGGTCGCGCTCGTGGACGCACAACCGGGACCCAAGTACGAGAACTTGCTCAGCGCGGCTGGACAGAAGATTTTGGACGTGACGCGGCGCGGAAAGTTTCTGATTTTACCTCTTTCAGGCGGGCAAGACTTGATTATCCATCTGGGCATGACGGGCATCGTGACGCCCAAAGAGCCGGAGAAGCATGTGCGGGTGAGGCTCGAGCTTGACCGCCCCGAAGACAACAGTGAGAATCCCGCGCTTTACTTTCAAGACGTGAGACGTTTCGGGCGTTTCTTGGTTGTACCATCGGGAGATTACTCGAGCCTCCCTACCCTGCACCAGATGGGACCGGAACCTCTCAGCGACGACTTCAATGACGGACAATTTGCAGAAGCTCTAAAGAGGTCAACCACGCCGATTAAAACCTATCTGCTTAGCCAAAAACCCGTCTCGGGCGTCGGCAATATCTACGCTGACGAAGCGCTGTGGGGCGCGAAGATTCACCCGCTCACGCCTGCTAAGGAAGTTCCTAAGCGTCAGATACCTCTTCTCGTGGTGATAATTAAGGACGTGCTCGAGGCGTCTATCCGCGTGCAAGGCACGACCCTGCGCGACTACCGCACCACTAATGGAGAGGTCGGCGCGTACCTAGACGAACTTAAAGCCTACGGGCAAGAGGAGAGCCCTTGCCCTCGTTGCGGCACGCCGATTTCTAAAATTGTGGTTGGTGGACGTGGCACGCACTTTTGCCCAAACTGTCAGAAATTACCTCGCAAAACTCGCAAAAAGAAAGAGTCCTCATGAGCCAACCATTTCGTTCCGATATTCAAGTCCGTTTCAACGACACCGACGCTTTGGGTCACCTCAACAATACCTCGTTTGCGCTCTACGCTGAATACGCGAGAGTCGAATTCTTGGATAACCTGCGCACGGATGATGTGTACCTCATCTTGGCGCACCTCTCGCTGGATTTTTTGAAGCAGGTCAAGTTTCGCGAAGAGGTCTACGTGCTTACTCAGGTGGAGAAGCTGGGGAACTCGAGCCTCACGCTGCTACAAGAGGTCTACGCGAATGATAAGGTCGCCGCTAAGGTTCGCTCTGTCGTCGTCCTATTTGATTACGGCACGCAAAAGAGCGTACGTATTTCTGACGAGGTGAGAGAGCAGCTCAGCTCTCACATGCTTACAGAGGCTTGACGCCTATTTCGCTCACTAAATGCGTCATCGGAACGTCAAAGCTGTCTTTGGGCAGTTCTGAAACGACGAGCGCATTTACAGCGACGCCGACAAGAGGTACATCCTCACGCAGTTTTGGCAGCAAACGGTCGTAGTAGCCACGTCCATAGCCGAGCCGCGTGCCTCTTTGGTCAAAGCAAAGCCCCGGCACGAGCGCTACGTCAACCTCTTGCGGGTCAATGGTTGAAGAGGTCGCGGCGGGTTGCAAGTAGCCGTAGGGGTGGGCCTCGAGCCCCTCAGCCAACCTATGAATACTCAAATTTCGGTCTGTTTCCCACGTTCGTGTGACGTAAAAGGTTTTGCTCAACTCGGTAAGGGGTGCTAGGTCGATTTCCGAACCAAACGCGAGATAAACGAGAACGTGTTCGGCGTTTTGAAGAGGTTGCCAAACGGTTAGATGGTTTACAACTCGCTTGCTTACCTCTTGAATCTCGAGCCCTGAGCGAACCTCTTTCGCCCACTTGCGCCATTGCTGTTTGGAATCAGTGGCAGTAGGTCGTATCACGCTTCTGAGTCTAACCAGAGCGTGTACGCTTGCCAACATAGGTTTCGAAGGGGAAGCGCATACTAGGAGCATGGCAGATACTAAAAAGACTACCGTGTATCACCTCGCCCAAAAGCGTTTCTTAGGCGAAACACCCGACAAGATGCAGGTCATGATCGACGGGGAAGACTACGCTCAGACCGGAATGCGCCCGATGGAACTCCTCTTAAACGCGGTGGGCGCGTGCGCCGCATACGACATCGTGGAGATGCTCAAAAAGCGGCGTTTGGAGATTCGGGACTACAGAATAGAACTAGAGGGGGAACGCGCTGAGGGAACGCCTAAATATTATACGCACATTCACGCCAAGCACCTCTTCGACGTGCCCGGTTTAGACCAAAAGACGGCGGAGCGCTTCGTGGATTTGGGGATGAATAAATACTGCTCGGTGGCGGCAAGCTTGAAGTCTGAGATTTCGTTTGAGGTTGTTTTGGAGCACAAGGCAGTATCAGCTTAGACTTTCAGGTTTTACCGGAAGTCAGCCTCGAGACATACACATTAGCCTCACCTCTCTAAAATACCCCCTATGGATATATTTGAGAAAGCGTTATCAGAAAAGATCATGGCTCTACTCGAACGAACCGAGAGGTCAACGCGGTGAGAATCCACCGCCGCTACTACAATCTCACGCTCGCCACGCTGATGAGTGGCCTGATGGCGCTCATCATCGCGTTTGTGCTCACGCTTCTCAGTGAGGGATTGGGGCCTAGTTTCATTCTAGTTTGGCTACGCGGCTTTCTCGCGTCCTGGGCGACCTCTTTGCCGGTTGCGGTGTTTGTGCTGCCGCTTGTGCGCCGTGCTATCGAGCCACTTTTCGTGGATACACCTATGTCGTAGCGCGAGGTAGGCTCGAGCCCCGTCAATCTCTACCGTTTCGTCGCATCGAGTTGTTGCTAACGCTCTCCCAATGACTCAACCGCGTCAATATTCACAACACCGCTGACCTCTTCTTGCGCCACTGCGCTTAGCGCGGCCCTGGCTAAGGTTTCCACGGACAGCGGGCGGTCTTCTTGCGGAACGCCGGGGATTTTCTGGGCGAACTCAACGGCCTTGCTGACGACTTGTGAGATGGGACGCTTGGAGCCGTAGATGAGCGACGGACGCAGTATCACGAAGCGCAACCTCTTACTTGCAATCTCGGCCTCAGCGCGGCGTTTTTGCTCTAAATAGGCTTTGTTTACGGTGGGCGGCGTGGTTGAAGCGGACACGAACACGAACGCGCCGACGCCCGCCCTCTCCGCTTCCTCGGCTGCAACGATAGCGGTGTCCCCATTGATGCGCTCAAAGGTCACGCCCTTATCGGGCTGCTCTTTGAGGATACCGATGGAGTGCACCACCGCGTCACAGCCTACGAGGTGCGCCCGCCACAGGTTAGGTTCTAAAACGTTCGCCGAAACCCACGTAACTTCTTGAATCCAGGGGTCGTCCGAGTCAGGTGCACCGCTCCGCGCTACGCCGACAACCTCATAGCCCCTTTTTAGCGCGACCTTACAGACCTCACTGCCGATAAAACCGTTTGCCCCGGTAACTAGTAGTTTTGCCATAAAGGTACTGTAGCGCTAGAAGAGGTGGAAGAAAAGGTGGACGTGACAGTTTGAAAGGAAACCGTTAGCGCTTAGCATTTGGCAGAGGCTTTTGAGCGAATACGGCTAAACGCTAAGCGCTTTGCGTTGCAGTTCGCCAAACCTCTGCGCTTTACAGTAAGTTTGAAAGGGGGAAGTCATGTACGAGCTAAGTATCGAAGCGCCCAAACTCGCCGTGCTTCGCACCGACGGAGAGGTAAGTGAAGAGGACTATGAACGGGTTGTGCCGAGGTTGGAGGAACTCATCGGCGAGCACGGCAAAGTCAGACTGCTTTTGGACGTGACCCAGTTTAAGGACGCGACGCCCGCAGCGCTGTGGGAAGACCTCAAGTTTGACGCCAAGCACCTCAACGACTTCGAGCGCATCGCGGTGGTGGGCGACGAAAGTTGGGAGGACGCGGCGGCAGACCTCGCCTCACCGCTGACGAGCGCCAAGGTGAAAACTTTTGGGCCGGAGGAAGAAGGTAAGGCGCGGACTTGGGCGAGAGGTTAATCCCTCGCTACGAACACGCTATACCCCACCGTGAGCGTCCCATAAATCAGCACCGCGCCCCACCCCACCGGACCCGTCACGCCGCGAAACTGCCCCACCACACTGACGATAAAGCCCATCACGCTAGCGATGAGCAAGACCAACGCCACCGTGCGCTTAAACTCAGGGCTGCCGACGCGCCCCGCCGCCAACGCAATCCCGCCAATCCCTACAAACGCCGCCCCTAAAAGCTGCGTCACGAGGTTGATGGCGGGATTGGCGGGCGTGCCGAAGAGGACGAGCATGATTCCTGGCGCGAAGAGAAAGGCGATAGCGGTGAGAAGCGTCACGACGCCGTGAAGGATGAAGAAGAGGTCAAAAGGTCTATTCATGAGGTCATTGTTCTTGTTTGGGCGGGTAAAAACTGAAAGGTAGCGTAGTGTCCGCCGCTAAACGCTCCAGAGCAAGCGGGCCAACCTGATACGCTGAGCTATGAAAGCAATCATCGTGCAATCTGACACATCCCTCTCTTGGCAAGAGGTCGAAACGCCTGCGCTTAGTGATAACGAAGTGCTTATCAATGTGCGAGCGGCAGGGGTCAACCGCGCCGACTTAGCGCAGCGCTTGGGGAACTATCCGCCGCCAGCGGGAGCATCGGAGATTTTGGGCTTAGAGGTCGCGGGTGACATCGCCGAGCTTGGCGCTAACGTTACAGATTGGCAGGTCGGAGACCGCGTCTGTGTGCTCCTTACAGGCAGCGGTTACGCCGAACAAGTCGCAGCGCCCGCACCTCTCCTTATGCCGATCCCTAGTAGGTGGAGTTTCGAAGAGGCCGGGGGGACGCCTGAAGTTTTCTTTACGGCGTTTTTGAACTTGTTTCTCGAGGGCGCGTTGCGCTCAGGCGAAACTGCCCTCATTCACGGCGGCGCGAGCGGCGTCGGCACGGCGGGTATCCAACTCGCAAAAGCGGCGGGCTGCCGCGTGTTTACGACAGCGGGTACGGACGAGAAAATTGAGGTTTGCTCAAAGTTAGGTGCGGATTTAACTGTCAACTACCGCAAAGAAGACTTTGCTGAACGTATCAAAGAGGTCGCCGGGGAAAATGGCGGCGTGGACGTGGTGCTCGACATGGTCGGTGCGGATTATCTCGAGCGCAATATCGACCTGCTTAATTTGAATGGTCGTTTGATCTTTATCGCTACGCTGAGCGGCAAAGAAGCGCACATCGACATTCGCGTGCTGATGGGCAAACGCCTCACACTCAAAGGTTCGACGCTGCGCAGTCGCCCGTTAGAAGAAAAGGTCAAGATTAAAGAGGCGTTCATGGCGCAGTTCTGGTCGAAGTTGGAAGCGGGCGAGATGAAGCCCATCATCCATGAGGTCTTCGCTATTCAGGATACAGAAAGAGCGCATGAGGTTATGCGTGACAATAAGAATATCGGTAAATTGATTTTGAAGATTTGAATGAGTGAGGGGTTGTGGTCCCTTGTAGGCTCAGCGGTCTCGAGCAAGTTACGGGCTCAGCGAGACAACAAAAAACTTTGAGAGGGGTCTCTGCCGGGGGGGTAGCGGGGTAGCGGAGATGCCGCCCTCAAAGTTGTGATGATTATACAGGATTTAGTCCTATCTGACTACCCTTTTTGTGAAAAATTCGTGAACATTGTTTCATCAAGTAGGGCAAGTGTGCTTTAGCGCTCTTCGCTCGGACCTGTTTACGTATGTTAGTGAGTCGCTCGGAATCCGTATGTGACCTCTGGGTAAGCGCGTCTAGTAAAAAATAACACTTCGCCGCTGGAGCGGGAAAAACTTTACCCTAAGCGCGTAAAGCCGTTGCTAAAGTTCCCTAAGTTCTCAAGGAGGGAACACTATGGCTTCACTGCGCGAATCGGTTTCGCGCCTCTTTAATCCACGAATCGAAGCGGTTGGTCTCGAGATTGGAACCAGCGCTCTCAAGGTTGTTGAGTTGCGTGCCGGTACCCCTCCGAGCCTTCAATCGCTGGCGATTCGTCCGATGCCCCCCGGTCTCATCCAAGACGATCAGGTGCTAGACGCCGAAGGTCTTGCCGTTGAGATCAAGGCGTTATTTGAAGAGGCGAACATCACCAAACATTTTGTGGTAGCGGCGGTCAGCAACCGGCTGGCGATCACCCGCAATATTCAGGTCCCTAAGATGTCCTTGCAAGAACTCGACGAGGCCATCAAATGGGAAGCGGAACGCTACATCCCCTTCCCCATCGAAGAGGTGGTGCTCGACTATTACGTCTTGGACAACCCCGCCGACGTTGAAGACGACGGGCAGCTAGAGGTCGTCATCTCGGCGGCGCGTCTCGACCTGGTGACGCAGCAGGTAGATTACCTCAAACTTGCCGGGTTAGAGCCCATCATCATCGACGTTCGGCCCTTCTCGCTGCTGCGCTCCCTTAAAGGTGCGCTTTTGGGCGAGCACCTCAACAAAACGAATCTCACGGGCGTCTTCTATACGGAAGCGGAGGAGATCGGTGTCGTGTTAGAGATCGCGGCGTCCAGCACCACCATCACGTTGGTGCGCGGTCAGCGCGTCCTGATGAACCGCAACATCGGCGTCTCGGGCGACGACTTCACCGCCGCGCTGCAACGCGCCTTCGGCCTCGACTTCGACTCGGCTGAAGAGATCAAGGTGGACTACGGCACCGCCACGATTCCCACCGACGACGAGGAAGAACTTCTCAACTTCGACGCGAAGCGCGAGCAGTATAGCCCCGGACGTGTTTACGAAGCCCTGCGCCCCGTACTGGTCGAACTCACCACCGAGATTCGCCGCAGCTTGGAGTTTTTCCGGGTGCAAGCGGGCGACGCGGACATCCACCGGATGCTCATTACGGGCGGCGGCGCGAAGCTGCGCGGGCTACCCGAAGCGATAAGCGACGCGCTCGGGTTCCGCGTCGAGTTGGGCGACCCCTGGCTCACGGTGGACACCAGCGGCGGACGCTTCGAAGCGGACTATTTGCGCCGCGTCGGGCCGGAATTCGCCGTGCCGATAGGTTTGGCGCTCAGGGGGGTCGAGGGCCTTGATTAACGTCAATCTCTTACCTAAAACTCTACAGAGACGACGCGAGCCGGGCTATTGGCGGCTCATCGCCGTCGCCTTCCCGGTACTCGTCTTAGCGGTTATTGGCACCATGCAATTTTCGGTTCTTCAGACCGAGCGACAACTTACCGAGACGAAAGGCGAGCGGGAGGTGAGGCTCGAGCTGCTGCGCCCCTACGTCGAGGAGCAGAACGAACTGCAGGCGCGTCAGCGTGAACTGGACGAACTCATCAGCATTAGGAACGCCGTTCAAGAAGGTCGCATCGTCTGGTCGGAGCAAGTGTTCGCAATGTTGGAAACGCTGCCGGCCCAAGGTGGAAACTTAGATTCACGCATCGCCTTTGACAACCTCGATATGCGAGCTTTAGAGGCAAGTGCTAGAGGCCGCCTCGCCGCCGACAACACCTACGAAGGCGTTGACGCCGTCGCCGAGCTGGACATTCAAGGGACGGCTGGCAGCACCGAGATTCTCGCAGACTATATCCGCCAACTTCAAACCTCGCCGCGCTTTGGCGTGTCGTTTAGAGACGCCTCGCGCGACGATGAGGACGACCTCTACACGTTCAGCCTGACGGTTGGCGCAGCCGACGCAACCAGCGTGGGCGACAGCGACATCAGTGACGACAGTGCGGAGGTATCAAGATGAACGCACTTAAAAACTTTAAGCTGCGCAACCTGCGCCAGCGCGACATCGCGCTCGCCGTGGTGATACTAACTGCGCTCGTCGGCGTGCTCTGGTACTTCTACCCGTACTCGTCAGCGCAGGAGCGCATCGCGGAGCTCGAGAGCGACATCGCCCGCTTAGAGGTGCAGATTGGGCGCGGCGAAGCGGCGCGGCGCAACCTCCCTCAGCTCCGCGAAGCCGTCGCACAGTTAGAGGCCGACAGACGCGCCTTCTTAGCGCAGCTTCCGCGCGAAAATGAGGTCGCGCAACTGCTCGACCAGCTTAGAAACGCCGCCGAAGAAGCGGGCGTGACCTTCGATACGCTCCAGAGCGCGGGCGCACGC
>CBDBZX010000001.1:0-69385 GCA_965213645.1 Trueperaceae bacterium | reverse complement strand
GCTAAGTCTTCGCGCAGCGCGTTTTGCTGCGCGTCGGAGCCCGCGCCCGAAACTTTGTAGCCGAGCGTCAGCACCGTTTCGGCGGGGGCGAGTCCGGCAAGAGATGGGGCGAGAGGTTGGGCGGAGGCGTGAGAGAAGGCGAGGGTGAGTAGAGCACAGGTTAGCAGAAAGCGCGTCATCAGTGGGGTCTCCTAGGGCTAGTGAGATTTTCGCCTTACGCTAACACGAGCTTTGGGGCTGCCAGAGTGAACTTTCAGCGCCGCCTAGATTTAGGACGGCGCACCCTCTTCCACCCGGCGCGGCTCCACCCCTTCGGGCGTGACGATCCAAGCTACACCCGGCACGTTCGTGGAGGTGAAGCGGAGCATATAGGAGGTGTCCGTGGTCGGCTCTGCCAATATCCAACGCACGCCCTGAGGCACCTCCAGGTTGATCAGCACGTTCGCGGTGTAAACGCCCTCTTCGAGTTTCACCAGCTCCATGCGGTGGTAAGCGGCGGTGGCGACACGTTCCGTCTCTTGAGCGGCGGGGCTTGAGAGCACCGCGTCAGCTTCCGGGTTCGTAGACGTTCCTTGCGTGCTCGGCGCACAAGCTGCGAGGAGAGACAGGGTAACTAAGACGCAAAGTGTTCTTTTCATACCCCTATCATAACGGGTTTAGATGAAAGAGGACTATGTGACGAACCAGGCGTGCCCTGCTCACGAGCCGGGACGAGTCGGGCGGCGACGGGTCGGTACTCTAATAATTCACACGCTCTCGAGCATCGTTTTCTCATTCACTTTGTCGCCGTAGAGATGCGCCGCGTAGTCTCCGTTATCGGTGAGGTGCTGAACCCCTCGGATGCGGTAGTAGGGACCGTCCTTGCCTAAGCTCACAAACTCCCCGACACACGGCACGCGAGTAAGTTCTACGTCTCCGAGCGTTTCATTTTCCGCTGAGTGACCTCTATGTCTCGAATGTAAGATCATTTTAAGCATGGCGTCATCCTCTCTAGCTTGGTGTCGTCTGACCTGTGTAACCTCACCCTCCGCTATAATAAACCTATGTCTCACTCTGCTGAGCCTCTCCAACTGGTGTCGCCGCAAGCGTACTTAGCATTTGAAGAAACCTCCGCGGAGCGTCACGAGTATGTAGACGGCGTAGTTTACACCCTACCCGGTGAAACGATAAGGCACAATCAGATCGCGGGAAGGCTCTACGCAACACTGCTGTCGCACGCCGACAGAAGAGGGTGCCGCATCGCTTTCGAAGGTGTCAAGCTCTGGATTCCTAGTCTGAACCGTTACTACTACCCCGATGTGATGGTGCTCTGCGACCCACGTGATACGGACGATAAAATCTTTCAATTCCCTTGCTTCATTGCGGAGGTCCTTTCGCCGAGTACCGAGGCGACGGACAGGCGCGAAAAATTGCAGGCGTACCGGACGATTGAGACGTTACAGGGTTACCTCATGGTTGACCCTCAATCGAACGCTGCCGAATACGTGAAGCGCACGCCGCAGGGGTGGCGCACGTATGCACTCGGGGACGGGTTCGAGGTCGCTTGTTTAGAAACCTCCGTAAAGGTCCAGGCACTCTTCGAGGGCGTTTAATTTAGAGGTCTCAATAAAGCGGTCGTCTGCACCTTCCAAACTTGGGCGTCGCCAAAGCGATATTGCTCAAGCTGCTCGTGAGGCTCTACGCTCTTACTTTAAGGAGCAATAGGGACTGAGCGGCGTCACCTGAGCGTCTTTTTCCGAGAATAGAGGTTGCGTTGTACCTATTGTACTTTTTTCAAAATAGGATTGGGAGAGGTAAGCGGTATGGGGTCCGAGTTCCACCAGATTGTATTTTATACTTACTTTACACACTGCGCTTATAGTACCAATTAAACGCTCAGCACTTATAAGAATAAAAGTAGCAAATTGCAGCTGTGCCGTGTGCGTCGCAAACGTTCGTGTGAGAGCGGGTTCATCAACTGATGAGGGTTTTCTCACAACCGTACCCTCCTTCATGAAGAGGTTAAAGAGTTACGCTCCGCCACACACGTGTTCTTCCCCGTGATGGCGGGCAAAAACGCTCTCTCACCTTCGTTTCATGGGGGTTTGACAGACGTATACGCCTATGAAATACTTACAACGGATTTGTGTCGCTGAGCGGTCGCACCTGAGAGGAGGTGTACCACTTGAACCGGCTTCTTAGGGCGCAGTATCCCAGTGAGAGACCCGAATACGGCAAAGATTAGGTGAGGAAACTCGGACACTCACACGTCAGCGCCAAAAAATCACCTCTTACTGCGCAAATCAATTCACGAAAGTTCAAGGGGTAAATAGATGAACAAACTTCTTTTCACCATGCTAGCCATTCTACTGATGGTTGGCGGCGCTTACGCGCAAGACAACGACGACGATGACAGCGATAGTAGCTCGCAGACGTCCTTCCCGGACGTACCGGAAGGCTCCTACGCTGCTGACGCCGTCGCCGAACTCGCCGACTTAGGCATCGTTATCGGGTTCCCAGACGGAACCTTCCGCGGCAATGAGGCGTTCACCCGCTACCAAGCGGCGCTCGTCGTCACCCGCTTAATCGACGTGCTCGAGTCACAATTCGTTACCGAAGACGAACTCGGTTCTCTTCGCAACTCGGTGCAAGAAATTGCTTCTGACATCGCTGCTTTAGAAGCGGCGGTGAGTAGCGGCATGGGCATGGACCCGGAGGCGCTCCAAGACCTCCAGAACCAGCTCGACGAACTGCGCCAGCTAGAGTCCAGCATCGAACAAAACACCCGCTCCATCGACGCCCTAAACGACCTCGTTGCGCTTCTCAATGAGGAGATCGTGGGCTTACAGGCGGGCGGAGACATCGACCCGAGCTTCCTAGAGGACATCGAGCGCAACACGGCGGACATCGCCAACATCCGCGAATTCGTCATCCTCTTGCGCCGCGACCAGGTGGCTTTGCGCGACCAAATCGCCGCGATCGAAGAGAATGACGCGCAGCAAAACGAGCGCCTTAGTGGGCTCGAAGAGCGCGTCTCGACCTTGGAAGATCAGTCCATCACCTTTAACGGCAGCTTCGGTCTAAGCTACGCAGTAGGCCGCATAGGACCTGACGACGTCGCTTTCGACGTTGACCGTATCTTCGGCATCGGCCTAGAGCGCGAAGTTGCGGCTTCCATCTTCTCCTCCGGCACGGAAGACTTCAACGACGACGGCGACGAGGGTGACGACGGCGAAGAAGCCCAAGACCTCGACGACATCGAGAACGAGAAGGGCGAGGTCGAGCCCGATATCGAGATCACCTTCGGTTTCTCGAGCGAGCGCGGCATCGCGGGTGCGTTCAACAGCTTCGAGGCGTCCGCAACCCTGTCGCTCGAAGAGGCGACCATCCTTGACGGCGACGTTGACCCGAATGGCAACGCCGACGACGACGAAGACAGCCTTCCCAACTACGCCGACGACGACGCCTACTTTAACGGCTACGTCTTCAGCTTCGACGATTTCGAGACGACCTTCTCGCCCATCGGCGCGGAGCCGCTGACTTTCACCTTCGGTCAAGAGCCCGACGCGAACTTCACGCCCTACGTCTTTGAAAGCTTAGGCGCCGGTTTCGTCGCAAGGCTCGGCACGCCTGACGTGCTCGCCTTCTTGCAGCCTGAACTGACCCTCGCTTACGGCGTATTCGAAGAGGGCGGCGACGACGACGACGACACCATCGAGTTAGCTGACGACGACCTCTTCGCTGACGGCACGCCCAACCCCTTCTCCGACGCCTACTACCGCGCCATCCGCGGCACGCTGAGCCCCTTCGAGGGTGTCTCGGGCGGGTTCTCAGTCGCGCAAATTGCAGGCAACGCGGACGAGTTCCAGGACGAGTCGGGCGACAACGCTGACATTTTCGTCTACGGCTTAGACGGCGAAGTTAATCTGAGCATCTTCACCATCACGGCGGAGTTCGCTGCTAACCAGATTGACGACAACGTCATCTTCCAAGACGAGGACAATGAAGAAGACGTCCAGATCGACGAAGACGTCAACGATGACGGCGTAATCGACGCGGACGATACGGAAAGCCGCCCCGTCGCGCTCGCAGCGGGAACGGTCGACGACAGCTCGCTCTTCTACGCGCAAGTCGAGGTGGACACTGAGAGCCTCCCGCTCTTAGAAAGCCTCTCAGCTAACTACCGCACCATCCCGGAATTCTGGTACGGCCTCAAGTACGACGAAGACACCTACACGTACGGTCTCAACCAAACAGGTTTCGGCGCGGAAGCGAGCCTCGGACTGTTCATCTTCAACCTCGAGGTGTTTGCTGACTACTACACGATAGAGGGCGAAGAGACCGAGCCGTTAGAGAACGCAGACGGAGGCGTCACGACAGTAACAGGTGATGAAGTCTTCGCTTTCGGCGTAGAGGCGGGCGTAGACATTTTCCGCGCTGTCGGACCCTTCGCCTTCTTTAACCAAGTAACTTTGGACGGCGAAGCTGTCGAAGCGGTGGACAGCACCGAGCGCGACGACGCTGGTTACTTCACCGGCTTCGGCATCGGTCTTCAGCATGACGGCGACTCGGAAGATGCGCTTGTTTCCGGCTTCGACTTTGAGGTCGTCTACGACTTTAGCGAAGACAGCATCGAAGAGGGCGCGATACGCGCTGAAGCGGACGGCGAGGTTTCCGCTTTCGGCTTCACCCTTAACCCCTACTTCGACTACGACAGCGACTTCAGCGAGGAAGAGTTTTCCGACGATGAGGTCACCACCCAAGTGGGCACGGGTCTGGAGTCTGAGCAGCTTAACGTCTTCTTAGCCCCGAGCCTTGCGGCAAACGTCAACTACCGCACCACCGACCATACCGACGTCGGTACTGACACTGACGGCGACGACGAACCAGACACAGCGGCTGCCAATTACACCGCGACCGAACTCCAGTTCAGCGTCGGCGTCAGCCTCAACGAGTTCTTCTTCGAGAACAGCGTGTTGGGCGTTCGCTACGGTTACTACCAAGGCGAAAACATCCAAGATGAGACGAACAGCGGCGACAGCGAAGACGACTTCGCCACTGACATCTCGGACGGTGATGAGAACAACGGACTCACGCAGACCACGTCAGGTGTCGAAGTCGTATGGACCTACTACGGCTTAGAGTTCGGTTACGGACTCTACCAGAACGAACGTGGTGAAGACACGAACAACGGTCAAGCCTTCACCATCGAATACGCCCTGACGTTCTAAACCCTCAGCCTACAAAGAGCCCAGAACCCCGCACTTGGCGGGGTTCTTTTTTGTTTCTCCTCTTTTGCCTCAACTAGCTTGCGTCTCGAGCACCCTCGTAATATCCTCCAGCGCCTCCGGGTTCTCCATCGACTGGCGGTTCGGCACGCTGCGCCCGTTGACCAACCGCGACACGGCGACCTCGACCAGCTTGCCGCTGCGGGTGCGCGGGAGCTGCGAGACCTGGAAGACGCGCTTGGGGGTGTGGCGGGGGCTCGAGTCCTGCCGGATCGCCCCTTTGATTTTCTTCGTCAGTTCGTCGTCCAGCGTGAGACCTTCGCGGAGCACCACGAAGAGCCAGATGACCTCGTCGCCGTCCTCTTTTTTGCCCACCGCTAGAGACTCCATGACCTCGGACAGCATTTGTAGCGGGCGGTAGATTTCCGCCGTGCCGATGCGCACCCCGCCGGGATTTAGAGTCGCGTCGCTCCGCCCGTAGACGACGATGCCCTCGTCCGTCACCTCAATGAGGTCGCCGTGCCGCCATACGCCGGGGAAGTAGTCCAGATACGCGCCCTTGTAGCGCTCGAAGTTCGGGTCGTTCCAGAAGGAGAGGGGCATCGAGGGGAGCGGTTTTTCGCACACCAACTCGCCGGGTTCGCCCTTAATGGGTTCGCCTGCGTCGTTGTAAGCCGCGAGCGCCACGCCCATGCCCGGTGACTGAATCGTGCCTTCGTAAACAGCCTGAACGGGGTTGCCGAGCATAAAGCAGCTCACGATGTCCGTGCCGCCTGAGATGCTCGCGAGGTGAACGTCCTCTTTGACCGCGTCATACACCCAGCGAAAGCCCGCGGGTGAGAGGGGTGAACCCGTCGAGGAGATGCTTTTGAGTTTGCTCAGGTCAGCGACCTCTTTGGGAACAATCCCAAAATCTTTGCAGGAGTGGATAAAGCGCGCGCTCGTGCCAAAGTAGGTCATGCCGGTTTGCTCTGCAAGCCTCCAGGTAACCTCCAAGGAGGGCTGCGAGGGCGAGCCGTCGTAGAGGACGATCGTCGCGCCCTGCGCCAAGACCGACACGAGCCAGTTCCACATCATCCAGCCGCAGGTGGTGAAGTAGAAAACGGTGTCGCCCGGTTTGATGTCGGCGTGGAGGCGGTGCTCTTTGTGATGCGTTAGCAGCGCGCCGCCCGCCCGGTGGACGATGGCTTTAGGCAGCCCCGTCGTGCCGGACGAGTAGAGGATGTAGAGCGGGTGGTCGAAGGGGAGCGGGGTGAAGTCGAGCGGGGTGTCCTCACGCCCCAGCCAATCTCCCCAAGCGGTGAAGTCGCCTGAGCCCTCATCCGAAGAAATGACGACGGTCTCTAGCAAACTCCCAATACGCCCGCTGAGTTTTTGCACCGTCTCCAGCGTGCTATAGAACTTGCCATTGTAGTGATACCCACCCGAGGCGACGAGGAGCTTCGGCTCGATTTGCCCGAAGCGGTCGGCGGCGGCGTCCGCGCCGAAGTCCGGCGAGCACGACGAGAAGACCGCGCCGAGCGAGGCGCACGCGAGCAGCAAGACGACCGCTTCGGGCGTGTTGCTGACCGACGCGGCGACCCTGTCGCCCTCCTCGACGCCTGTGCGCTTCAAAGCGGCGGCGCAACGCGCGACCTCTTCGCGCAGTTCGGCGTAGGTGAGTTGCCGGAGGTCGCCCGACTCGTTCGCGGCGACGATCGCTAACTGGTCTTCACTCTGCAACTCAGAAGGATAGAGAAGCGCCTCGGCGTAGTTCAAGGTTGCGCCCCCAAACCACTTTGTGTGGGGCATCGGGTCGTCGCTCATGACCTGCTGCGCCTTCAGGTCGAAACCCGCGTAGTCTGCGTAGAGCGCCCAAAAGTCCGCCGGGTTCTCTGCCGACCAGGTGTGGAGCGCCCCGTAATCCGAAAGGGTTTGTCCGGTATGTTTTTCTACCACGCGCCGAAACTCGGTCATCGCAGCCTCAGCGACGCGCTGTTCGCTCGGCGTCCAGAGCGGTTTAGATTGGCTCATAAGTTCGTCCTCCCGTACCGCTCTAGTCTACCGCGAGGCGATAAAGAACGGGGGCGGGAAAAAAAGACAAAGGTGACACGGGTTTCGCCCTGTAGCGGCTATAGGTGGAGGTGAGCGGAAGCTTGCTTGGTCGTCAGTAGCGCAGAAGCGCCGTCACATCACCTACTCAGCCCCGGCGTGGGGTCCGCGAACTCTAGCTCGGCGCGACTCGCCGCAGCAAGTTCGACCAATGCGTCCACAGGTACTGCTGCGCGCTCTTCGTACTCTCTAAGCCTCCTCAAATGCTCTGCTTGCCAACCTCGTTCCAAAATAACGCTACGCACAAATTCGAAATTACTTTTTCCGACGATGTCGCCAAGAAGCTCGAGCACGTGGCGTCCAAGCTCAACCTCAGCCCTGAAGAATTTGCCGCGAATAGCTTGTTAGAGACGCTCGAGCGTCACGCAGACTTTCAAAACGTTACAAAGCGCGTCCTTGACAAAAATGCGGAGTTGTACAAGCGACTCGCTTGATACGTTATCTGACTCTGAGTGAGATGCTCGAGTTGCACGCTCTACTATTTCAACAAGCAAAAGGTGCTGAAGAGGCTTGGAAAAGGCACGCTAGAGTCAGCTATATAGCCCTTCAATGCCTAAAGATGTCTAGTACCACCTTCACGCCCCCTTATAGAGGTCGTCAACATGTAACTCGAAGCCGAGACAGGGCAACCTCAACGTCTCGCCCGCTTCACGCTCCTCGTACCGCCATGACCCGTCCCCTTCGCGGCGGTACATCTCTACCCTCGCCATATCTTGATTGACGAGTACGTAAGCTTGCAGCGTTTCAAAAGTTCGGTAGTTGTGAAGCTTTTCGCCCCTGTCGATCGCCTCAGTTGAAGCGGATAAGATTTCAACGATGAGACAGGGCTTGCGTTTGACGTAGGCGTCGTCATCTGCCTCATCACAAGTCACGAGAATATCTGGATAATACCCAACCCCATCAGGCGTGCGCACCTTCATGTCAGCAAAAAAAGTCAGGCACGAACCCTCTTCAGCGCCGAGTAGCCACGTGTAGAGACGACCTGCGAGGCGGTTGTGCTTATCGCTTGTGCCCGCCAGCATGAACATCCGACCATCTACAAATTCGTGTTTGACGGGGCTAATATGTTCAAGCTCGAGGTATTCCTCAAAGGTCAAGCCTGTTCTAACAGGTTCGGCGGCGCGGGGCATGTAGATAGTATAAAGGTATGGACATGCCTTCTGACAAAGATCTCTTGAGCGAATATCAGTTTGACTACAGCAGCGTTAAGCAGAACCGTTTTGCGGTGGACAAAAACTCTGTTATCGCAATAGACGTGCAAATTAACGCCGGTACTCTCACCGTTTCCCTCGAGGACGGTAGACAACTCCGTGTGCCGCTCGCTTTGTATCCCCGCCTAGCCGCAGGCAGCGCGGCTGAGCGAGAGAACTGGGAGCTTTTGGGGGACGGCTACGCGATTGCTTGGGCTGACTTGGATGAGCACATTGGGGTCGAAGGGCTTTTAGCAAGGCGGAAGAGTCAGGAGAGTAAGGTGTCATTTGAGAGGTGGTTGGGGGCTCGAGAGGTTGGGTAAGGTATCAAATTGCACGACAAGCTGCTCAGCAGAATAGTCTAAAATAGTTCTATGCACAAACTTGAGATTACTTTTTCTGATGATGTAGCCAGAAAGCTCGAGCAAATAGCGTCTAAGCTCAACCTCAGCCCTGAAGAATTTGCTGCGAATAGTTTAGTGGAGACGCTCGAGCGTCACACAGACTTTCAAAATGCAGCGAAGCGCGTCCTCGAAAAAAATGCGGAGTTGTATAAGCGACTCGCTTGACACGCTACCTGACTCTGAACGAGATACTCGAGCTGCATAAGCTCTTACTCCAACAGTCGGGAGGCGCTGAAGGCGTAAGGGATTTGGGCGCATTGGAGTCAGCAGCTATTCAACCCGCCATGACCTTCGGCGATACCGAACTCTACGCCAGCCTCACCGAAAAAGCAGCGGCTCTCGCCTTCTCGCTCATTCAAAATCACCCCTTCGTAGACGGCAACAAACGCATCGGTCACGCCGCGATGGAGGTGACGCTTCTCCTCAACGGCTTTGAGATTCAAGCTGATGTGGATGAGCAAGAGCAGCTTATTTTGGGTGTCGCGTCATCTGAGATTTCGCGGAGTGAACTGACAAGGCGGTTAGGAGAGCATTTAGAACCTCTTAGATAGAACTTGTTCTGAGAGGCTCGAGGCTCTACCACCCGACTTCAACGCTGCCTGAAACGCTGAAAGAACGTTTTGAGAGGGGGTTGGGTAGAGGTTACAATACAGTTGGTGGAACTGATCGAACCGAACGCTAACGAAATGAAGATCAAGTTGGAAGAAGCTGAACGCAGTTCCATTATTTATGTTCTGTTTTCAATCCAGATAGGTGCAGCAATTGACCAAAGAGTATTTCCTAGAGAGCAACAACGAGCCGTTTTTGAGCACGGCTTAACTGCAGACGAATTGATTGAAATCATTGATCCAGGCGAATTTGAAAGGCGAAGCAAGAAAGCAAAATTTCGCAAAGAGGCTAGAGCAAAAGGTTTGTCAGTTTCTCGCAAAGAAATAGTTTCCAACCCCGAGTTCAATAGTCAAGGTGCGAGAATTATTGAAATTAGTTTCAATGAATTTGAGAAATTGGATAGAGTACTCGAGCTTGCAGTTGTTAAAGAAAAAGCGTTTGATCCATTCTTCTTTGACATGCAAGAGGTTGTCAAGATACGGAACGATTTTCGAAATTTGATCAGTAAAGCACAATCGATTTTGTTATCCAATTAAGCACTGCAAAGAACGCTAAACTTACTACACTGTCAGCTAAAAAATGATTCATGTCATTCTGAACGGAACGCTAGTGTAGTGAAGAATCTCTGATCTTGCTGACGCCTCTGACTGAGAGTGAAAGACGAGACCCTTCGACAAGCTCAGGGTGACAACAGTATTGCAAAACTTAGTTGACGATGTACTTACTCTCCTCAAAATATAGAAGAGGTCATCCTTACCAGATGACCTCTTCTTTCCTACTAAAACTTGCTCCAACTCAATTCAGCGCTACCGCCACCTCTTTCACCTCAAAGCTAAACCCACTCGCCCCCGGCTCCACCACCACATCATCTCCGTCTTGCACCTCACCCGCAATAATCTTGCGCGACAGGGGCGTCTCGATGCGCTGTTGGATGGCGCGTTTTAAGGGGCGTGCGCCGAAGACGGGGTCGTAGCCGATGCGGGCGAGCTGCTCCATCGCGGCGTCTGAAAAGGTGAGCGTGATGCGGCGCTCGCGGAGGCGTCCTCTCAGGCGCGAGAGCTGAATCTCGGCAATCGCGGCGATTTGGTCTTGTTCCAAGGCGTGAAAGACAATGGTGTCGTCAACGCGGTTCAAGAACTCGGGGCGGAAGTGTCCCTGCAAGAGTCCGAAGACCGTCGCCTTGATGCTGTCGTAGTCCGCACCGCTCCGGCTCGCTTCTAAAATCTGCGGCGAGCCGATGTTCGAGGTCATGATGATCACGGTGTTGCGGAAGTCCACGGTGCGCCCTTGCGAGTCGGTCAGGCGTCCGTCGTCGAGGAGTTGCAGGAGCGTGTTGAAGACATCCGGGTGCGCCTTCTCGATCTCGTCAAAGAGAATCACGCTGTAGGGGCGGCGTCGCACCGCTTCGGTGAGTTGTCCGCCTTCGTCGTAGCCGATGTAACCCGGAGGCGCACCGATGAGGCGGGCGGTCGTGTGTTTCTCCATGTACTCGGACATGTCGAGGCGAATCAGGTTGTCTTCCGAGTCGAAGAGTTGCTGGGCTAAGGCTTTAGCGGTTTCAGTCTTACCTACGCCTGTCGGACCCAAGAAGATGAACGAGCCGATGGGACGGTTCGGGTCGGCGAGTCCGGCGCGGGAGCGGCGAATCGCATCCGCGACGGCGGTAATCGCCTCGTCTTGCCCGATGACGCGCCCATGGAGTTCGTCCTCTAGCCGCAACAACTTCTCCCGCTCACTCTCCATAAGGCGCGACAGCGGAATGTTCGTCCAGCGACTCACTACTTCGGCGACTTCGTTTTCGCCGACTTCTAAGCGGACGTACTTGGCGTGCTCCAACTTCTGCGTGTACTCGCGGAGTTGTTGCTCTAACCTCGGGAGTTGCCCATAACGGAGTTCGGCGGCTTTATTGAGGTCGTAGTCGCGCTCCGCCGCTTCAATCTGCGTACGCACGCTGTCGAGGTTTGCCTGAGCGCCCCTGAGAGAGTCTAAAACTTCGCGCTCCGCTTCCCAGTCGGACTGGGCTTGGTTGATACCGTCCTCGATGATGCGGAGTTCCTCTTCGATGCGCAGCAGGCGGTTAGCGGACTCTACGTCGTCCTCACGCTTGAGGGCTTCTTGTTCGATCTCCAACTGCAAACGGCGGCGGCGCAGGTCGTCGATCTCTTCGGGCATCGAGTCGAGCTGGACGCGGATGCGTGAAGCCGCCTCGTCAATCAAATCAATCGCTTTGTCGGGGAGTTGCCTGTCCGCAATGTAGCGGTTCGAGAGCGTCGCGGCGGCGATGATGGCGGGGTCGGCGATGCGCACGCCGTGGTGCACCTCGTACTTCTCCTTGATGCCGCGCAAGATGGAGATGGTCTCCTCTACTGCGGGCTCGTCCACGACGATGGGTTGGAAACGGCGCTCCAAGGCGGCGTCTTTCTCGATCGCGCGGTATTCGCTTAGCGTCGTCGCACCGACCATGCGGAGTTCACCTCTTGCCAAAGGCGGCTTGAGCATGTTGCCCGCGTCCACCGCGCCCTCGGCTTTGCCCGCCCCGACGATGGTGTGGAGTTCGTCTACGAAGAGGACGACTTCTCCCTTAGATTGGACCGTTTCTTGGATCACTGCTTTGAGGCGCTCCTCGAACTCGCCGCGAAACTTCGCGCCTGCGAGCAGAGAACCCATGTCGAGCTGGATGATGCGCTTGCCCTGCAAGCCTTCGGGGACGTCTTTGTTGATGATACGCTGGGCTAAGCCTTCGGCGATGGCGGTTTTACCGACACCGGGTTCCCCGATTAGAACGGGATTATTCTTCGTGCGGCGCAAGAGAATCTGCACGGCGCGGCGAATCTCTTCGTCGCGTCCGATGACGGGGTCGAGCTTACCGTCTCTTGCGGCTTGCGTGAGGTCGATACCGTACTTCTCTAGTGATTCAAAACTCGTTTCGGCTGATTTCGTGTCCACGGTGCGTCCCCCCCTTATCTCTTGCGCGGCATCTTTGAGGTCGTTAGCTTTTGGGAGTGCGTTGAGGCTGTTTCCCCCGACGTTTCTCAACGCAACTAAGAGCGTGTCCGCCGCGACGAACGAGTCGCCCCACTCTTTGGCGATGCGCTCGGCTTCACCAAACGAGCGAGCGAGTTCGTTACTCATGTACTGGCTGTCACTCCCTGCAACTTTAGGGAGCTTGTCTAAAACAGCGTCGAGTTCTTTTTGTGCTTGGTCAAGGTTCGCGCCCGCGCGCTCGACGACCCTTGCCGCTGGGCTGTTCGGGTCGGCGAGTAAAGAGGTCGCTACGTGCGCAGGCACAATGTTCTGATGCCCCCGCGTCCGCGCGATCTGCTGAGCGCTCGCTACCGCTTGTAGAGTTGATTCAGTCAGTCGTTCTGCATCCATAATAACTATACTATAAAACCTGAGTCTACCTGTGTCAAGTTTATTTATAATTAGTGTCTTAGCTATCAGTGAAGTTAGCACCGTATCGCTCTAAATACATCTAACCCTTTTGAGCGTAGAGAGGTGAGAAATCTTTATCACCCTTTTCCTTCGGTGGAGGCTGTAGAACGGTATCTTTCTCGCCCACCCCTTTACGGTGCATTAGTGAGAAATTTTACATATGAGTAGCCGTAGCGCGGCGGTATAGTTGTACAAGCTTAGTGAGTAGCCCTTGCAGCCGCAGCGCGCTCGACCACCTTTTTGACGCGTCTGTAATACTAGCGCCGACGCCGCAAAACAGGCTCAAAGCAAAGGAGAGGTCCTTACCTCTGATGTCGTCCCCATCTAACTATCAAACGTCACCACTTTTCCAGCGTAAATACTATGTGGCGCTGGCGCTCTTTGGTATTACGGCGGCGCTGACCGAACTGCTGTTTTTAGGAGATGTATCGCTTTTAGGTTCAGCGTTCCTAGGTCTTTTTATCGTTTTCAACCTCGGGCTTTTGGTCGTGCCGCGTAGGTGGTTGGGGCGGCGTCTTTACAAGAGTTTACCCTACGCTTACTTCGGGCTGCTCTTTCCGCTCTGGCTCGTCGCGCTTTACGGGATTGACCAAGATATCTACGCCCTCGTCGGGCTGCTCTCGATCAAGGTCTACCTCACGGTTTACTACGCGCTGACCTTTCTTATCCTCTCGCCGCCTAAGGCGCTCCGCTTCACCCTGATTGTTCTCGCGGTGTTTGTCGCCTCGAGCCTCCCCAGTATCGCCACCTCGAGCATCACGAGCCTCAACCTGCTCATCCCTATGACGATGACGCTCGCGCACATCATGCTGATTTTTGCCCTGAACGCCTTTGCGCGGCTCGAGCCCGAACTGCGCCAAACGCGCCGCAGCGCGGAGCAGTTCGAACGTCTGGCATATCACGACTTCTTAACAGGCATCGCCAACCGCCGCCAAATTGAAGTCCTAGCGCAAATCGCCCTCGCTTCGGCGCAGCGGCGGCGCGAGAGCTTTTCCGTCTTGATGCTCGATATCGACCGCTTCAAAAGCATTAACGACACCTACGGTCACTACGTCGGTGACGAGATTTTACGCGAACTCGCCGCGCGGCTCAAAGGGGAACTGCGCGAGAGCGATATCTTCGGGCGCTGGGGGGGCGAAGAATTCATCGTCATCACGCCCGTTTCGGCAACGAAAGAGGGACGCGCTTTAGGCGAGCGGCTCAGGGCGAGCCTCAAGGCTAGACCGCTCGCCAAGCACCACGAGGTCACGGTGAGTTGCGGCGTGGCGAGCTATAAGCCAGGTGACACGCTGGGTACGCTCGTAAGCAGGGCTGACGCCGCGCTCTACCGCGCCAAGGAGGGCGGGCGCGATAGAGTCACCGTCGCTTTAGACCCTAATCCTCTTGCTGACTCGCCTCCGAGCCATGCTTAGCTTCCTCGGACTTCTTGTCCTCCTCATCTGCATCTTCTTCGGAATCATCTACCGCACCCGTGGAGGCTTTCGCTACCTCTTCCGCCTCTTCCGGGTCTTGCGTCTCTTCGCCCGGCGCGTGCTCGATCGAGGAGCGGAAATAGGGTCCGGTGGACTTGATCTTGAGGTTGCGCAAAAAAACCTCGATGCGCTCCTCGTCGTCCGTTTGGAGGGTGTGACCGCCCTCAAGGTGCACCTTCAATGTTCCGTCCGAATACGTGTACGCCACCACGCGCTCTTGCCCCAAGATAATCTGCCCGTTGCCTAAGTCTATTTCTTCCATTGTTCCCCCTTTATGCACTGCGCAAGTCTAAAGTGGCGCTGAAATCTCATAGGAAGCTTTTAGGTATTAACTTTTAGCTGAAAGACTTTTGCTACTACCTAACTGCTAAAAGTGAACAGCTCTTGAACTTACGATACGGCTCGCTGCGTTTATAACGGGATACTACCCCCTACGCTTTTCCCGCCGACTTAAACAGCTCCATGCGCTTTTTCACCACGTTTTTCATCTCGTCACGCGCCGGTCCTAAGATTTTACGCGGGTCGAACTCTTCAGGCTTATTCATGAGCACTTCGCGCACTCTAGTTGTAAAGGCTAGGCGGAGGTCTGTGTCTGTATTGATTTTGGCGATTCCTTCGGTGACCGCTTTTTCCACGTCCTCTTCGTGGATACCAGAGGCGTATTCGAGCTGCCCCCCTGCTGCCCGCAAACGCTCCACGATATCATTCGGCACGCCGCTCGCGCCGTGCATCACCAGAGGTTGCGGGAGGCGGTTCGCGATCTCTTTGATACGCTCGTGGTCGATGTAGGGGCGTCCTTTGCCCTTGTTCGCGCCGTGAGAGGTGCCGATGGCGACCGCGAGGTAGTCCGCGCCGCTCTTCTCCATAAAGCGCTCCGCTTCGTCGGGCTTGGTGAGAATTGCGTCCTCTTCGGAGACGACCACGTGTTCTTCGACGCCGCCCAAGCGCCCGATCTCCGCCTCGACGGTTGCGCCCACGGCGTGCGCCGCCTCGACCACGCGCTTCGTCTCCCTGATATTCGTCTCTTCGTCCTCGTGCGACTTGTCGATCATCACCGAGGTGAGCCCGTAGCGGAGCGAGCGCAAGCACGACTCATAGGAGGAGCCGTGGTCTAGGTGAACGCAGACCGGCACGCTCGCTTCGTCGCCCAGTTTGACGACCATATCCACCAAGTTTTTGCCGCCGTACTTGATGGCACCCTCCGAGAGCGCCAAGAGCACGGGGCTTCTCGTCTCCTCCGCCGCCTCCAAGATCGCTTGGGTGATCTCCAGGTTGTTCGTATTGAACGCGCCGACGCCGTAGCCGCCCTTGCGGGCCGCCGCCAAAATCTCTAAACCCGTGTGAAGTGCCATGCGTGAAGTATACAGCAGGTAGCATCTAGTCACCAACGCTCTCGGCTGAGAAAGCGCCGCTTAATTCACACGTTATATGGATGAAGAATCAAAATACGCTTGGTTTTGACATAGAGAGGTGCTTGAGACTAAACAATCAAGGAAAGAGGTCAGACCTTACTTAGCCTCACCGTCTCTTAATACGCCATAAACTAAATGAAGCACGTCATTCTGAACGTAGCGAAGCGGAGTGAAAGAATCTCTGACCTTGCTGACTCCTCTTGCTGAGATTGAAAGGCGAGACCCTCACGCCCAAGGGCTCAGGGTGACAAGTAATATGTCGCAAAACTTAGTTTACCGTGTACTTGACCTCTCGAGACAAAGGAGAAACCCTCTCCTAATGATAGAAGAGGGCTAAACGGAACCTCGACTGACTTACTTCGTCTGTGCGAGCTTCTCCAACACGAGCTTCGACACGCCGCGCAGGGGCTCGAACACGCCCTCGAACTTCGCAGCAGCCGCCTCGTAAAACTTGACTTGACCCGAGGGGTCGAGAATCTGCTTGATCATCTCGGCGGGTACCGCGTTCGGCAGGTCGCGCTTGTTGATCTGGATGACGTAAGGGATTTCGCCCAGCGAGAGGTTATACTCCGTGAGGTTCTCGCGCAGATTGCGCAAAGATTCGGCGTTCGCGCGGAGGCGGTCCGGCGCGGAGTCCGCGACGAAGACGATGCCGTCCACGCCGCGCAAGATGAGCTTGCGCGAGGAGTTGTAGAAAACCTGTCCGGGCACTGTATAGAGGTGAAAGCGCGTCTTGAAGCCGTTGACGCTGCCTAAGTCCAGCGGTAAGAAGTCGAAGAACAAGGTGCGCTCGTCTTCAGTCGCTAAGCTGACCATCTCGCCCTTGCTCTCCGCCGGGACTTGCTCATAGATTTTCTTGATGTTCGTCGTTTTGCCCGACATACCACAGCCGTAGTAGACGATCTTGAAGTTGATTTCGCGGGCGGCAAAGTTAATTGTGCTCATGCGTCTTTCCCAAATATTCCATCTAAGAGTGAGTCGGCGGAGCCCTTCCAGGCGTCGTCAAAGGTGAGTTCAGGGGGCGCGTCGGTGGAATCGGCGAGCGCCTCACGGATCGCCTCAACCGTTTTTTTAGTGAACAGTTTGACCTTACCGAGAGCGGAGGAGGAGTCGAAAACGGTGATGAGCAGCGCCTTCTCACCGAGTTCCTCGATATAGGTGCCGACTTCGCTGCCCTGCTGCACCATCTCGCGAAAGCCCGGCTCGCCCAAAAGTTGAGCAATGGCGGCGTTCGCGGAGTAGTTCGAGGCGACGAGCGTGGCGAGCGAATCGAGTGAGGGGGGCTTAGGAGCCCACAGCGCGCGGTTATGCATGAGGACGAAGCCTTTGAGGTCGATGACAAGCGCGTAACGCGCGTGCGTCTTGGTCAGCAGGTCTTCCAAGAGCGCGTCCACCTTGTCAAAGGTCTCGCCGTAGAGTTCGAGGGACGGTTCTAACATAAGCTTGACTATAAGGGTACGGGAGGCGATGCGACGTGGAAATATGCATTTGTGGGGGTGAGGGTGTACCGGTGTCACAATTGGGAAAGATTGCGGCGCAGATAGGTAGCAATGAGGAGCGAGCGATGAGTCTAAAGATTTTCACTCACCGTTTCGCATTCGCGAAAACTTCGTAAGCGGGAGACTGCGTAACCAGCCCTGTGCCCCGCATGGGGTATGACTGGATTACATAACCAGCTCGACTGGATTGCTCACCGTTCGTCCAGCTCGACTGGATTGCTCAGAACTCATTGCTTCCTTGCGCAAGCAAGCTTACGGCAAGAGGTTTCTTTAGAGGTCATGCTTAGGTCCTGTAGATGGAACCGTCCACCCTCAATCTCGTCATCGTCGCCCACGACCCCCTCGTGCGCATGGGGCTAGCAGCGGTGCTCGAGCCCGACCTCAACATTGTCGGACAAGCCGCGACCCTAGCGGAAGCAGCCCTCTTCGAACCTGACGTGATTTTATGGGACTTTGACGCAGATGAAGAGGTTGATTCACTCAGCGTGCCTATTGTTGCCCTCATCCAAGAGGTTGAGGCGAACGTGACGGACGCGCTGAATGTAGGTGTAACGGGCGTTCTTTACCGCGACGCCGAAACCGACAAAATCGTCGCCGCGCTTCAGGCAGCTTTGCAGGGGTTGGTGGTGCTCGAGCCCGCTTTCACCGCTTCACTACAAGAGGTCGTCCCGGACGTGGAGGTTGAGCCTCTCACCGCCAGAGAGCAAGAGGTCTTGCAACTGCTCGCGCAAGGCGCGCCAAATAAGATGGTCTCTAAAACGCTCGAGATCAGCGAGTCCACCGCTAAGTTTCACACGAGCGCAATTTTAAGCAAGTTGGGCGCGAAGAGTCGGACGGAAGCGGTGGTGCGGGCGGCGCAGTTGGGGTTGATTCTTTTGTGAAAGAGGTTGTTACGGTGCTAAGTCCTACCTCTTCACCTCTTCCTATCATCGCCAGCATCCCGCACAGCAGCGCGTTTGTGCCCGAAGAGGTCAGCAGCCGTTTCGTTACCCAATACCGTGAAGCTCAACCTAATGTAGATTGGCATTTGGACAAACTCTACGACTTCTTACCCGCGCTCGGCGTCACTGTCTTGAAAGCGAACTTTAGCCGCTACGTCGCCGACGTGAACCGCTCCTCGCGCGAACCTCTTTACGGGTCTTACAAGACTTCGGTTGTTTACGAGAGTTCGACTCGGGGCGACCCTCTTTACATACAACCTCTTACGAGACAAGAGGTTCAGAGCCGCATCGAGACCTTCTATCTCCCCTATCATAAAACGTTGGCTGACCTCTTGGAAAAAATAAGGCGCACCTTTGGCAAGGTCTACTTGCTCGATTTGCACAGCTTTATGGGACCGGTTGCCGATGACGTTTGTTTAGGTAACGATAACGGACGCGCGGACGCTCAGACGCTTATGCCACTTTTAGAAGAAAGCTTTTTGGCGTGTGGGTTTGGGGTGGTTCGCAATAAGGTCTTTACGGGCGGGCATGTCGTCAAGCATTACGCTCAGATGCCGCAGACTGAAGTGCTGATGGTGGAGGTGCGTTATACGACGTATTTGCAACGCGACGAATTGGATAAGCCAGTGCCGCCAAGAGGTGAGGTGAGAGAGTTGGAGGAGGCGAAGGTGAGGTTTCGAGGGGTGTTTGAACACGCTCTTACCAGCCTAAGAAAGAATAATAGGAGTTGAAAAAGAATAACAGGAGTTGAAAAAGAATAACAGGAGTTGAATAGGACAAATTTTTGGGCTATTCGCTGGTTAATCAATCCCGCTGTCCTCTGAATTGAAACAGGCACTTTGGCTTGGAACATGTTCATCAAATGTTATATCCAAGTTATTGACCGTTTGCCAGTAAGCCGTAAGGATAACACTGGACATAGCGTCAGGGTGACAAATGCTACGCCTCTGGAAATACTGGGCTAACTCAGAGTTTCCCCATAAACCCCAGTTGTTGCGCATCCACCGTCCGAGACTGAAGTGGTAGATAATCAATCCGTCACTGCTACTTTCGCGTATCTCGGTCGCTAGAGCAGGCTGGAGCATCTTCGACAATTCATCAACGGCTTCTTGTAAGTTAGTCGGCACGTATAAGTCGGAACCGGTAAATGTAGGATTCAATGTATATTTATCTTCATCTACGCCGCCGCTCTGAGCTAGCGAAACGCCGACAGAACCTAGCAAGGTCAGAAATAAAAACAAACGCGCTATCACAGATAAAATCTCCAGTGAACTTTACTCATGGTTTTTAGACGTTCAACAGTTTTCTACAAACATAATGATACGCGGCTCGAGAGAGGCTCAAGCCGCGTATCGTCACACACAATTCTTTGTAGTCTAAGTACTCAACGCGGCGGCACCGCCTTCAGCACCGAGAGCTGTCTAGGCGGCAAGACAATCCTCGAGCCCGCCGCCAAGAAGCGCGTGCGCCTGCGCCGCGCCTCAGTCGCCCAGACCTCTTCCCAGCGCCAAGCGGCGTTGGGCGGCTCGGGCAGCACGAAGCGGCTGGCTTGCTTGCCGTGGAAGAGCATTAAAAAGGTTTCGTTCTCGTGCGTGCCGCCGCGCATGAGTTCGCTCGAGGCTTCCCCGCATAGCAGCATCCCGAGTCCTTTGAGCTTAGGGTCGTGCCAGTCGCCCTCTTGCATCTCGCGTCCCTCAAAATGCCACCACGACACGTCGCGGCAGCCCTCCTCTTCACGCCCGGTCAGGAAGTGGCGGCGGTGAAAGACAGGGTGCGCCTTGCGAAAGGCGATGAGGTCTTTGACAAACGAGAGGAAGTTCTCCTCGCGCTCGTCTAGGTCCCAGTCGTACCAGTTGAGTTCGTTGTCCTGGCAGTAGGTGTTATTATTCCCGTCTTTTGTGCGGGAGAGTTCGTCGCCACCTAGCATCATCGGCGTGCCTTGCGAGAGAAAGAGCGTCGCTAAAAAGGTGCGCTTGCGCGTCTCGCGGTCGCGCAGCACGTTCTCGTTCTCGGAAGGACCCTCTTCGCCGCCGTTATAGCTCAGGTTGTGGTCTTCGCCGTCGCGGTTGTCCTCGCCGTTGGCTTCGTTGTGCTTCTGGTTGTAACTCACTAGGTCTTGCAGCGTGAAGCCGTCGTGGGCGGTGATGAAATTCACCGAGTGGTAGGGTCTACGCCCGTTGTGCGCGTAGAGGTCGCTGCTGCCCGTCGTGCGCGTGGCGAGTTCGGGGGTCGAGCCCGCGTCGCCGCCGCCGTGCCAATAGCCCCGCACGGTGTCGCGGTAGCGTCCGTTCCACTCCGCCCAGTACCAGGGATAGCCGCCGACCTGATAGCCGTAAGGTCCGATGTCCCAAGGCTCTGCGACGAGCTTGACTTTGGACAAAACGGGGTCTTGCTCGAAGGCTTGCATACAAATCGCACGCATATCCACATCGTGCCGTTCCCTTGCGAGCGTCGTGGCGAGGTCGAAGCGGAAGCCGTCCACGTGCATCTCTTGGGTCCAGTAGCGCAGCGAGTCGGTGATGAGGCGCACCACTTGAGGGTGCCCCGCGTCGAGCGTGTTGCCTGTGCCTGTATAGTCCATGTAGAAGCGCGCGTTGTCAGGGTTCATCTTGTAGTAGCTGTGGTTGTCGATGCCTTTATAAGAGAGGGTCGGTCCCATGTGGTTACCCTCGCCCGTGTGGTTATAGACCACATCCATGATGACCTCTAAGCCCGCATCGTGGAGAGCGCGCACCATCATCTTGAATTCGCGCACCGCCATCTTAGGGTCGTAAGCGTAGGAGGGTTCAGGGGCAAAATAGTTGAGCGGGTTGTAACCCCAGTAGTTCGAGAGCCCTTGCTCAACCAAGTAGCGGTCGTTGGTAAAGGTTTGGCAGGGGAGCAGTTCGACGGAGGTGACACCTAGCGAGGTGAGGTGCTCGATGATCGGTTCTGAGGCGAGACCCAAATAGGTACCGCGAAAGTGCTCGGGCACGTCCGGGTGCAGCTTGCTGATGCCCTTGACGTGCGTTTCATAGAAGATGGTCTCTTCCCAAGGCACGTTAGGGCGGCGGTGGTCGCCCCAGGCGAAAGCGTCTTCGACGACCATACCGAGGGGCGCATAAGGGGCGCTGTCCGCACCGCTCACCGCGAGGTCTTCTTCTTCGCTACCGACTTCGTAGCCGAAGAGCGCGTCGTCCCAGGTTAGGGAGCGTCCGAGGGCTTTGGCGTAGGGGTCGAGGAGGACTTTATTCGGGTTAAAACGGTGTCCGTTTTCGGGGTCGTAAGGACCGTGGACGCGGTAGCCGTAGAGCTGACCAGGTCTTATACCAGGCAAGAAGCCGTGCCAGACGGGTCCGGTGCGTTCGGGTAAGGTGACACACCTAGCCTCTTCCGTATCGTTCGGGTGGTCAAACAGAAGCAGCTCGACGCGCTCGGCGTGCTGGCTGCTGAGCGCGAAGTTGACGCCCAAGCCGTTCCAGGTTGCGCCCAAGGGGTAAGGATGTCCGGGTCGTAAAATCATCCTTACCATGCTACGTTGAGATGTTCTTTTCAAAGGCGTGGGGGTTACAATTTCGTTTAGGCACCTAACGGCTACTAGCGCGGCACTTCGCACTCGAGCCACTTAGGTGTCGTCTCTGCCTTTGGACACGGCGCTGACGTGGGGCGACTTATCTAGCGCACGGCGCCTCTACACTTTCGGCGTCCCTATGCGCTGTAGACTGGGCGTGTGGACGCCATCCAAACTGCTCTCAACGCCACCTTGCCCGCCTTTTTCCTCATCGCACTGGGTGCGTACGCCGACCGTCTCTTTCCGGAATTAGACTTGCCGACCCTGACACGCCTGACGGTCTACTTCATGATTCCGGCGCTCGTCTTTAACGCAGTCGCGAATACCTCTTTGACGCTCTCCTCGGCGTCGCTGCTCTCGCTCGGCTACTTGCTCTACCTCGCCGCGTTAGGCGTCATCTCTGCGCTCGGCTCGGTTGGGCTCTCTGGAGCGCAAACGAGAGGGGTCATCGTGACGAGTCTCTTCGGCAATACAGGAAACATGGGGCTGCCCATCACGCTCTTCGCGTACGGGGAGGCGGGGCTCGAGCGCGCTGTGGTCATCTTCATGCTCTCGCTCGTGCTGATGTTCGTCGTCGGACCGACCGTGTTGGCGGGGGGCGGCGAGGACTTGCGCACGAAACTCGTGGACGCACTTAAATTGCCGCCAATTTGGGCGACCTTAGCGGGTCTCGCTTTCACCCTCTTCGCGTGGGAGCTGCCGACGAGCGCGGCGAGAGGGATGTCGCTCTTAGGCGACGCCGCCATCCCCGTGATGCTCCTCTCGCTCGGGCTGCAGATGCGCCGCTCGTGGGTGTGGGGTGTGGGGGCGTCGGCGCTGCGGGCGTCAGGGCTGCGGCTCGTGGTTGGTCCCTTTATCGCTTACGCCGTGGGCTGGCTCATCGGCTTGCGCGGTCTGGATTTGAACGTTCTCACACTCTCCGCCGCCATGCCCGCCGCCGTGACGATGTTCGTGGTGGCGGTTGAGGTGAAAGGCGATTACGAAGGGGTGGCGCGTACCGTTGTGGCGACGACGGTGGGGTCGCTCGCGGCGATTATGGTGGTACTTTATTTCTTACCGAGCTAGCTAAAAGAGAAGAGGTGGCCCGGGCTACCTCTTCAAAATCTGTCACTTTTCACTGGGATGAATGAACGCAGATAGCATCTCTACATGTGCGTACTTATCAGACGCTTTCTCGGCTTAGAACATCGACGACCAGATGCTACCTGCTACAGACTTTGCAGCTTCTGATACGCCGCCTCCGCCCGCTGCCGCACCGCGTCGCTGTTCGAGCGTCCGCCCATCATCATGTGCATCTCGACGTGGCGGTCTACATCGCCGAAGATAGAGCCCAGAACCTCGACCTCTTCGCGGGAGCGCAAGCTCGCGTCATCGCGAAACATCGTCGTGTAGGCGTATTCGAACTGGCGGTAGTCGATGACGCCCGCTAAGTACTGCTCCAAAAGCTGCTTGTAGGGTCCTAAGTCGCTCGAGGTCTTCGCCCCGCTGCTCATAACTTCACCACTGGGTGGCACCCGCTGAAAGCCTGTATCCAACACGTCAGGCGTGATGTTCCAGTTGTCCACGTCAAAAACCGCTTCGCCCTCCTTGAAGAGAATGACTTGCGGCGACTGGTGGACGATGCCCGTCTTCTCCGCGATGAGGTTGCTCGCCGGACGCGCCTCGACCACGCGGATGAGCCCGACCATGAGGTCTTCTCGAGGCTCCAGCTTCTCCTGCACAAAACCGAAACCCTGCATCGTCTTGTGGCACGTTCCCGCCTTGAAGATCACGCTAGTGGGGTACTGACTGAGAAACGCTTCAGTCGCTTCGACACTTTCTAAGTTGACCACTCTGTCTCTAAACATAGATAACTCCTTTACTGCTTTCATTGTAAGAAGCGACCTCTTGAGGGTATGTTGTGTGGAAAGCAGCAATGAGTTCCGAGCAACCCAGTCATATCCGCTTACGCAGCTAGCGGGAGCGGTCCACGCGACGCACAGGGCTGGGCGAACGGTGAGCAATCCAGTCGAGCTGGTTATGTAATCCAGTCATACCCCATACGGGGCACAGGGCTGGTTACGCAGTCTCCCGCTTACGAAGTTTTCGCGAATGCGAAACGGTGAGTAAAAAGTTTTTGACTTTCACTTTCAACTTATTGCTCATTGCTTTCAACTTTCCTGGTTGACCCGCCTCATGCAATCTTGATAGACTTTAGTGCTCACGTCGGCTTACTATAGCCACTGAGTTTGTATCACGCAGGCATTATCACCAAACGTGCGTGCTAAGCGGTATTCCATATCGTGAGGTTGGCGCTAATCAGATGATACCTGCTACACCTGGAGAGGTGTCCGAGCGGTTTAAGGAGCACGCCTGGAAAGCGTGTGTGTGGGGTAACCTGCACCGAGGGTTCGAATCCCTCTCTCTCCGCCAAGAGAGTAGGTATCATCTACGTAAAGAGGTCCTCAGTTAATGAGGCGCTAACACAGCTCGCAAGATGATACCTACACTATTTCACAAGCGTAGTTTCAGACAATAATGAGCCTCGAGCTAACCGACCTACTATCACTACCTTTTGGCATACCTATGGATGAACTTAGTGTTAGGTTCACAAACTCATTTGGTCATTATCACAAGATTGCTGACCATATTTACATACATACTTTGCTGGTAGAGATGGAAGGAGCATCAATCTTTTACGGCTTCGCCTGGGTAACGTCTGACGCGACAGCGAAAACCCTGTTCACTCGTGAATGGATTGCGGATGATGGTATACGCTTAGAGCCCCCTTCGGTCCTTTTGCCGAAAGGTAAGATTATGCGCTACGGGGAAATTAAAGTGTACGGACAACAAGTTGATGCCAAACATTTCGGTGATTCTGTCGGTAGACAGAGGCGGGTTCGGTCTGGTGACTTCAATTTCTATTATCGGGGGTCTTTTCCTGACTCTGACGCTTTACCTATAGGAATTGAAGTTGATCGACAAGACCTCATGATTGCAGGCTAAAATTTTAACCGAGCACTACAGGGAACAGCTTCACATATGACCAAACCCAAAATCGCCATCGGCTGGATCCTCGCCTCGAAGCTCACCGACAGCACGCTCGCGGAGCGCTATAGCGAGGCGGCGGAACGACTCTTGGAGCACCTGCAAATAGCGTTCCCATCTTTCGATTGGCAGCTCGAGCCCGTCGAACGCCGCGCCTTCCCCGCCGCCGGGCTCCTCAAACCGCTTCCCCTCCTGGAACTCGGCGCGGAGGAGAAACTCTATCACCAGTGGGACTTCTCTATCGTCGTCGTGCCGAACGACCTGGAGCCGAGGCAGCGCATTTCGACGCTGGGCGTTCCCTCGTCGGCGTTGGAGGTGGCGGTGGTCTCGAGTGCTAGGCTCGGTCCCCACGACGCGCTACCCGAACGTTTAGCCGCGCTCGCGCTGCACCTCTTGGGTCATCTATTCACCTTAGAATACGCCGACGAGGGACCGATGCGTCCGCCCGGTAAGGTGGAGCGGCTGACCCTAGAATCTTTTCCCAAAGCGCAGTATGAGATCGCGCAAGACGCGCTGCAAGACGTGGCAGACGCGCGGCTCGAGGAGACGAGTGCACGCTGGAACGTCGTCACCTTTTACTTTCGCGCCTTTTTCAGCGACCCGAGTTCGATTCTAAGGAGCATCTGGGGTTACGCGCCCTGGAAGATGCCCCTCTACTTAGGACGTTTGACGGCGACCGTCATCGTCTCGCTCCTCTTCTTACTCCTCACAGCCGAGTCGTGGGAGGCGGGGACGAACTCGCAACTCGCTTGGCTCCTCACCGGCTCGGGGGCGGCGATTACGGCCTCGAGCTTATTCATCTTCTACGGGCAAAACCTAGAACAGCTCGGTCACGGTCCCGGACGCGGCTGGAGCGAGCAGTTAGCAAGGAGCCGCATCGTCTTATTCGGCACGCTCTTCGTCGGGATGATTTCGCTCTGGTTCGTGCTCTTCTCTCTACTTTTAGTCGTTTCTTACGCGCTCCCTCTCGGCGTCGTCGCGGGTTGGTCAGGCTTCGAACCCGCTGAGCTGCCGCGCATCAACTATGTGGTGTTCATGGCGTCGATCGGTATCTTGGCGGCGGCTTTGGGAGGCAACTTGGAGGAAGAGGGAGAAATCAAGGCGGCGCTGTTTTTCGACGAGGAAGTTTAAGTGGTGAAGCGCGGCGAGCAGGGGCGGAGATTAACGGGGTTTTCGCCGCGAGCGAAGAGGGACCGAGCAGAACCCGCCCAGAGCCCACGCAGCGTGGTTCGCGTTCGCTACTTCGCTTCTCGGTAGTGATAGGTATAAAGTGTTCGAAAGCCCAACTGCGTATAGAGCGCCCTCGCTGCTCGGTTTTCCTCGGCGACTTGCAAAAACATCACCTTCGCGTCCATCTGCGCCCCCCAAACCGCCAGCGCGTGGATAACGGCTCGAGACGCACCCCTCCGGCGCAAACTCGGCAACGTCGCCATGTTGAATAGCCCGAGTTGACCCCGTTCTAAAACACCTAGACCGACCGCTGCCGGGATGCCCGCCAACCTCACGGTGACGAAGGCGGCGTGCGAAGGGATGCGCTGGAAGAGGGCACGCTTGGCCTCGAGCCCATAACCCTCTACTCCAGCACTCTGTCCGAAGAGGTTGAGCCAGTCCGCCGTGAGACACAGGTTAATGACCGCGTCCGGCACAGCTTGCTTCACCACACGTCCCAAGACCTTTGTGAGCGGCGCACGTTGGACGAGTGCGCCGCTGCTGGTGCGATACCCTCTTGCCGCTAGGACGTAGTCTAAATTGGACGGTTGCGACGCAGGGCAGAGCTGGAACCGCGCAGCCTTCCCCAAACGTGCATAAAATGCCTCGGCGCGGTCTATCTTGTCATTCAGCGGCGTATCCGCCAGATTATATTCCGCCAGCACCGAGTTCGCCCTGCGCGATCCGCCGCCGTCGGCGCGAAGCCGCCAGCCCTCGTCGAGCTGAAAACGGGCGGGCGGCAGGGCGTTAGCCGCGGCTTGCTCGAGGCTTTGAATTTCTTTCATCATCTCAATATGTAAGAAGAGCGCTCAACCTATTCGCTGAGCGCTCTTTTGGATGTAACCTTAAACGATCTCTATGAGTTCGATCTCGAACATCAAGTCTTTGCCTGCTAACGGGTGGTTTGCGTCGAGCGTCACCGTGTTCTCCGAAAGCTCCGTGACCGTTACAGGTACAGCTTGTCCGCTCTCCTGGCGCACCTGAAGCTGCTGACCGAGCTGCAGGTCGATTTCATTCGGGACTTGCTGACGGTCCACCTCCATCACCATGTCGTCGCGGCGCTGCCCATAGGCTTTTTCGGCGGGGATGCGCTCCAACTTCGTCTCCCCCGTCTCCATCCCCGTCACAATCTCTTCAAACCCCGCGATAATGTTGCCGCCGCCGAGCGTGAATTCTAAGGGCTCGCGGTCCTTTGACGAATCGAAGACGGTGCCGTCCTCTAACGTCCCTTGATAGTGTACTTTGACGGTGTCGCCATCTTTCGCTCCTGCCATGTGCTGCTCCCTTCTGATATGAACCTCACGTTTAAGGCGAGGTCCGTCTATACAACTAGGGTAACGCAGACTGGCAAGATGACTGTAATCTGACTTTGAGTGAGGATACCGTCAGCTCCCCTCTAGGGCGGAGAGGTTCACGCTTCTTTGACCCACCCTTTAGGCGCGTCTAGGCAAGGCGACGCGCTGTACAACCCGTCTTCGTTCCACAGCGCGACGGGCACCGAGACTGCGGCGGCGAGAACGAGCCAGGGCATAAGGGTCGAGAGCGAAGCGGCAACTTTAGAGTCCTCGAGCTTCTCGAGCGCAACGTAACCACTCGCGACCGCCAGCCCGAGGTCCGCCACCGTCATCGCCGCGCCCAGCCTCGGCGAGCGAAGCCCGAAGTAAGCCGCGTTAAAGGAGGCGTAGTTGAGGAGTGAGGTCCCTTGCAAGGCGAGGTAAGCGCTCCGTCCCGGCGTCTCTGTGGATTTGTTGAGAACGCGGACTAGCCCGGAGACTCGAGCCGTATTGTTCACCGCCCAAACAACAGGAAATGCCGGACCTGGCGGCGCGTAAATGGGTTGCTTGAGGCTCTCGTAGAAAGGGTCTTGTGCCTCTCTATCCGTCTCGTTTCCCGTAGAGCGCTCCGCGAGCTTGCCGAGCCCATAGCTAATGACTTCAGTAGCGGCGTAAGCGAGCACCCCGTGATACCAGCGCCAGCGTTTCGGCTTTTGGTCTCCGGGATGCTCTACTTCGAACTCTTCTCGCGGCGCGACTTGCGTAACCTTTTGTTCTCTAACATTCACCGTTTGACCTCCTCGAGCTTGGACTTTTAACCTCTAACTTGCTTTGTCCCTCCTCATGAGTTGAGGCTCGAGCTTCCCCAAACCTCTATAATGATTGTATGACAAAGAAGCTGAAATATCAAGTTACTGCACAAAACAGCAACGTAGACGAAGAGGTCCAAGCAGCCTTTCAGCGGCTCAACGCGATGCTCCTCACGATGAGCGCCAAGGTTGCCGAGGACACGGGTTTCACCCTCACCGAAATTTTGGTGTGCGAGCACTTGCGTTTAGACGGACCGCTTACGCCCAAAGAGGTCGGCGAGCGCGTCGGGCTAAGTTCGGGCGCGGTGACGCGGCTCTTGGACAGATTGGAGGAAAGAGGGTTTACCAATCGCGCCCCTCATCCGAGTGATAGGCGCAAGGTGCTGATGCACTATGTGGAGCAAGACGCCCAGAGTGTAAAACGACCTCTTGCGCTTTTTGAAAGGTTAGGGCGAACGCTTGACGCACTCGAGACATCTGAAAAGAGAGTCATTTTGACCTTTATGGATGAGATGATTGGGGCGGTTGAGGAGAGTTTAGACGAATAGAGGTTAGCAGTTTTTACGATACATCGATGCTTATATATAAGTACCAGGAACCAGCGATATGTCTGAATCTTAAATCGTTATTGTATAACGAGCTGCTTTCTAATTTATCTTCAAGCCTGTTAGGGTCTACAGGTTCTGTAGAGTAAAGATAGCCTTTTACTGCGTAGCTCGATTCTGGATCGAAAAGTGTCATCTCCCTTCTTTTGGATCGTCTCATGTATACTTCTTTTTTATAGCCACCGTGTTCTATATCGAGAGACGCAAGGTCCAAAGTATTCATGATTTCTGACAGATTACCGAATCCGGTTTCAACCCTTTCACCGTCTTCCAAAATGGCATAGTAGGTTTCAGTCGCTCTGTTTCGGTAGCACGGTGGACCGTCACAGGACCTCAAAATTCTTAGATCATTCGCCCGCAGAGCGCTTGTTGCTAATTCATTAAATAGCTGTTCGTTCTTCTGAAAATGTCGAATCATTGCCTTGTCACTATAGTTGATGTCGAAAGAGCAACCCGATAGAGCACTTAAAAGCGTGAGGTACAGGAAAACGATAGCGAATCTTCTTGGGCACATAAGACTTCTCAACTCTTTTTACCACTCTCCGCAATTATCGTCCGTGACGGAAAACCATCACCTTGCTCCAGAGTGTTCTGTTATTCAGTGCCGCTTCCGCGCCTTCCACGTCCCACCGTACACATATGTCGGCTCATCCTCTTTGAACTTTGGTAAGCAGTCAATACAGACGAATATCCACCCATCCGTCTCACTATTTTGAATGCGGTAGAGCGTATCCCTCTCCTGCTCGCAGCTCTCGCACCGCTTCGTGCGGACGCGCTTCGCCTTCAGAAGCCTACCGCCTGTCCGTCTTTGCGGCTGTCCGAAGCGGCGAGGTAGCCATCCTCGAGCCGATAAATAAGCTGCGCCCCACCGAAGCCCCCAAACGCCGAACCCTCCACTTTAACCTTATGCCCTCGGCTGCGGAGTTCGTCTAAAACATCAGGCTTGAAGCCTGGCTCTACGTGGACCTCTAAGCCGCCCGCCACCCGCCAACGCGGAGCGTCGCTCGCCGCCTGCGGGTTCTGTCCATAGTCACACAGCCGAATCACCATCTGCGCGTGACCTTGCGGCTGCATCGGTCCGCCCATCACGCCGAAGCTCATCAACGGCTGTCCGTTTTGCGTCAAGAAGCCAGGAATAATCGTATGAAAAGGACGTTTGCCGCCCGCCACTTGATTCGGATGACCCTCTTGCAATGTGAAGCCCGCACCCCGATTTTGTAAACTAATCCCCGTCCCCGGTACGACGATGCCCGAGCCGAAGCCGTAATAGTTCGACTGGATAAACGAGACCATCATGCCGCCCGCGTCCGCTGCCGTGAGGTAGACCGTGCCACCGCGCTTAGGAACGCCGTAATGTGGGTTTTTAGCGCGTTTCATGTCGATCTCTTCAGCGCGTTCTTTCAGGTAATCGCTGTGGAGCAGCCTCTCCAAGCTCATATCCATCGTATCCGCGTCGGAGACGTAGCGGTAGGCGTCGGCGAAGGCGAGCTTCATCGCCTCGAGCTGCACGTGCAAGCTATCCGCCGAATCCACTGGGTAATCTGCGACCGGATGATGCGCTAAGATTCCCAGCATGAGGAGCGCCGCCAAGCCTTGCCCGTTGGGTGGAATCTCGTGGAGCGTGACCTCTCGGTAATCTTGAGAGATAAGCTCAACCCAATCCGCTCGGTGCTCCGCTAAATCCTCTTCGGTGAGAAGGGCATCCGCTTCTTTCGCGTGCGCCGCTATCCTCTGCGCCAAGTCGCCTCGATAAAAGGTTTCGCCCTTCGTCTCAGCAATACGCTCCAAAGTTTTCGCTTGGTCCTCGTATCTAAAAAGCTCACCCGCGTGCGGGGCACGCCCGTTCGGTAAGAACTTAGCCGCGAATTCAGGAAAGTCACCGAACACTTTAGGCGCGACGGACCAGGCTTTAGCCGTGATGGGCGAAACAAGATAGCCCTCTCTCGCGTAGCGAATCGCAGGCTCAAAGAGTGCCTCAAAGGGGAGCTTGCCGTAGCGCTCTGAGAGCGAGACCCACGACGAAACTGCACCCGGAACTGTCACCGCGTCCCAACCGCGTAACGGAACCGAGTCTAAGCTTTCAAAGCGTTCTTTGGTGAGCGCTTTAGGTGAACGTCCCGAAGCGTTGAGCCCGGCGAGTTCTTCTCCGTCCCATAGAATCGCGAAGGCGTCCGAGCCGACGCCGTTCGAGGTTGGCTCCACGACGGTAAGCGCAATCGCCGCCGCGAGCGCCGCATCTACGGCGTTACCCCCAGCGCTGAGCATCTGCAAACCCGCTTGCGCCGCGAGAGGTTGAGACGTCGCCACGACGTTGTGCGCCAAGACGGGCATCCGCTGTGAGAGGTAGGGAAAGTCATAGGTGAACATAGATAGCTCCTAGCGAAATAAAGTGATACCCACTACGCCGCCCACGACAATAAGAAGCGCAGGGTGAACATCGAAACGGACCGCCAACACAAACGCGCCGATGGCTAAGAGCCAAAACGCCCAGTTGCCAAACCATTCGGAAGGCGAGCCGAACGCACGCGGCGCAAACTCATAGACGACGAGCGCCAAGAGTGCAATCACGACAGGGCGCACCCCCTTGAGGAAGTTTTCAAAGATAGGCGCGTCGCGGTAGCGCAGATAGAGTGCGCCGAGCGCAATCATCGCGATGACGGTGGGAACGGTGACGCCGACGACGCCCGCCGTCGCGCCCGCCACGCCCGAGACCTTATAGCCCACATACCCCGCCATCTTCGTTGCAATCGGACCGGGCAGCGTATTGCCAAACGCAAAAGCGTCTAAAAACTCCTCTTGGCTGAGCCAGCCTTGCACGTCTACGACCTCTTCTTGAATCAGTGGAATCATCGAAGGTCCGCCACCGAAGCCGAAGAGCCCGACTTTGGTAAACGACCAAAAGAGCGACCAGATGTCTGTCATAGCCTGATTTCTACCACGTTCTTAGGGTCAGAATATTGTTATGAGGCTCGAGCTGGGCACAAATTTAAGATTCAGCCGGTTTCTTCTGGCTCGAGAGTGCCATCTGCGTATAGGAACCTGCAAACAGAAATCCGAGTAAATAGTAGAATCCGAGCACCGCCAACAAAATAAGGAGGGTGCGCAGTTCAGTTCCTACAAGCCACGCAAAGAGCGCAAACCAAGCCGGCGTCGAGAGAATCACTCCTTGCGCAATCACGGCGGACAAAGCGCCGCCTTTGCCCTCTTGTACGTTTTCAGGAACGTTTCTCGCGTTGATATTTGTGTGCGCCACCAAACGTCCTATGAAAAGCGCTACAAAAAGTTGAAGAACCGTTAATCCTATTAGCGCTTCGCTAGTGAAGGGAAGGGGGCGCTCGAGCGGTTCTACAAAAAGCAGCAACGCCAACCAGAGCACCACCACCACACTGAGCTGACCCCAAAACGCAAGCGCGAAAACAAAGCGCAAACTAAGCGCTGCTTGAGATTTCGTCGGCGCGTCACTCTTTATAAATTGTTGAACAGTCTGAAACACACCTTACTACGCCAACTTAGTGCGCATCCTCCGGCTCTACCGCTTCCTCCGCTAAGAGGTGACCGACATAAACAAATGCCGCCGCCGTCGCCGTGATGCCACCAAAGACCAGCGTGCTGTAAAACATAATTTCGATAAACGTTTCCACGATGTCCTCCTCTTGCTAGCTTACCGTAAATTGGGCAGATTCGAGAAGAGAAGATTGAAGCGGATAAAACACAAAAAAAGACTCCGTCAGAAACGGAGCCTTAATTCTTTGGAGCGGGAGACGAGATTCGAACTCGCGACATCCACCTTGGCAAGGTGGTGCTCTACCAGCTGAGCTACTCCCGCAGGGTGGGTATCATCCATCAAAAGACGCTATCAGTCAAAACTGCGGTGTCTATTTTTTCGTTTCAGATACCCATGTATTCAGCTTAAAAATAAGAGGCGCTACCCAAGCGGGCAACACCTCATGAGTCTTGAAATAAATCCTCGCACCGACCTACTTTTGCAGGGGACTGCTCCCCAACTATCATCGGCGCTGGCGTGCTTAACTTCCGAGTTCGGGATGGGATCGGGTGGATCCACGCCGCTGTTGGCACGAAGAAAAAGATAGAGAGGTATCATCTCATATCAAACGCAATAATTATAAAAAGCGATGACATCAAACTAGATGAATCCTCGAGTATTGCGACAATGACGAATAGGAGTGATTGAAAATAAGTCCAGAATAAGGTTAAGTCCTCGATCTATTAGTACTGGTCAGCTAAACACCTTGCAGTGCGTACACTCCCAGCCTATCTCCCGGTGGTCTTCCGGGGATCTTACTCCCATAAAGGGATGGGAAAACTCATCTTGGAGTCGGCTTCGCGCTTAGATGCTTTCAGCGCTTATCCGTTCCGCACATAGCTACTCAACATATGCCCTTGGTAGAACAGCTGAGAAACTAGCGGTGCGTCCATTCCGGTCCTCTCGTACTAGGAACAGCTCTCCTCAATTTTCCTACGCCCACAGCGGATAGAGACCGAACTGTCTCACGACGTTCTGAACCCAGCTCGCGTGCCATTTTAACCGGCGAACAGCCGGACCCTTGGGACCTTCTCCAGCCCCAGGATATGACGAGCCGACATCGAGGTGCCAAACACCGCCGCCGATATGAACTCTCGGGCGGTATCAGCCTGTTATCCCCGGGGTAACTTTTATCCGTTGATCGATGGCCCTTCCACAAGGTACCACCGGTTCACTAGGACCAACTTTCGTTCCTGCTCGACGTGTATGTCTCGCAGTCAAGCTCCCTTATACCCTTACGCTCTACGTACGATTTCCGACCGTACTGAGGGAACCTTTGTGCGCCTCCGTTACTCTTTGGGAGGCGACCGCCCCAGTCAAACTACCCACCTAACACTGTCCCCCTTCCGGATAACGGAAGCAGGTTAGACGTCCGAACAAATCAGGGTGGTATTTCACCATTGACTCCACCGAGCCTAGCGGCCCGGCTTCAAAGTCTCCCACCTATCCTACACAGATTCGTCCTAACGCCAATATCAAGCTATAGTAAAGCTCCACGGGGTCTTTTCGTCCTGCTGCGGGTAGGCCGCATCTATACAGCCAATTCAATTTCACCGAGTCTCTCTCCGAGACAGCGCTCCAGTCGTTACACCATTCGTGCAGGTCAGAACTTACCTGACAAGGAATTTCGCTACCTTAGGACCGTTATAGTTACGGCCGCCGTTCACCGGGGCTTCAATTCGGCGCTTGCACGCCTCCTCTTGACCTTCCGGCACCGGGCAGGTGTCACACCCTATACGTCCCCTACGCGGGTTTGCAGAGTGCTGTGATTGTGGTAAACAGTCGCTAGAGCCAATTAACTGTGCCTGCTTCGGGCACCCGGACAAGCCGGACCCTAATGCAGGACCCCTTCTCCCGAAGTTACGGGGCCATTTTGCAGAGTTCCTTAGAGAGAGTTCTCTCGCGCGCCTTAGTGCTCTTACACTCGCCCACCTGTGTTGGTTATCGGTACGGGCGCTCTCGCTTCGACGTTTAGAGGTTTTTCTTGGCACCGTGGATTCAACCAGTTATCAGCCCCGTAGGGCCTTCCCGAACTACGTCACTCTATTGCGAGGCGGATTTTCCTATCCTCACAAGCTTCGCAGCCCGCCGGGCATAGCCATAGCTCCGGTTGGCCTATCCTAATGCGTCACCCCATCACTCCACGAAAGCGGGGCAGAAATATTAATCTGCTGTCCATCGACTACGCCTTTCGGCCTCGCCTTAGGTCCCGCCTAACCCTGAGAGGACGACCCTTGCTCAGGAAACCTTAGGCTTACGGCGGAAGGGATTCTCACCCTTCTTATCGTTACTCATTCCTGCATTCGCACTTCCGATACCTCCACGCCTCCTTACGGTAACGCTTCAACGGCCTACGGAACGCTCCCCTACCCATGACAACAAGTTGTCATGCCGCGGCTTCGGTATATCGCTTAGCCCCGATCATCTTCGGCGCAAGAACGCTCGACTAGTGAGCTATTACGCACTCTTTAAAGGAATGGCTGCTTCTAAGCCAACCTCCTAGCTGTCTTAGCGTCCTCACATCCTTAACCACTTAGCGATAATTTAGGGACCTTAACCGGCGGTCTGGGTTGTTTTCCTCTTGTCTACGAAAGTTAGCTCACGCAGACTGACTCCCGGAGTCTGGACCATTGGTCTTCAGAGTTTGACAGGGTTTGGTAAGCTGGTAGGCCCCCTAGCCCAATCAGTGCTTTACAGCCAATGGTAAACCTCCGAGGCTAGCCCTAAAGCTATTTCGGGGAGAACCAGCTATCTCCAGATTCGGTTAGCTTTTCACTCCTAACCACAGCTCATCCCAACAGTTTTCAACCTGAACGGGTTCGGTCCTCCACTTCCTGTTACGGAAGCTTCAACCTGGCCATGGCTAGCTCATCTGGTTTCGGGTCTACTAATTGCGCCTAAACGCGCTATTCACACTCGCTTTCGCTTCGCCTCCGGCTATCGCCTTAAACTCGGCACAACTAGTAAGTCGCAGGATCATGCTTCAAGAGGCACGCCACTACCCTGTTCCGGAGAACATAGGGCTGTGACTGCTTGTAAGCACACGGTTTCAGGTACTATTTCACTCCCCTCACGGGGTGCTTTTCACCTTTCCCTCACGGTACTGGTTCGCTATCGGTCAGTCGGAATATTTAGCCTTACGGGGTGGTCCCCGTGGATTCACTCGAGGTTCCACGTGACTCGAGTTACTCAGGTGCTGACTAGGCTTTCGCAGTTTTCGCTTACGGGACTTTCACCCACTCTGGTGCGCCTTTCCAGTGCGCTTCTGCTAACTGCTCGAGATCCACAACGTCAGTCCTACAACCCCTCTTTCCGTAGAAAAAGGTTTGGGCTATTCCCGTTTCGTTCGCCACTACTCAGGGAATCGAGTTTTCTTTCCTTTCCTCTAGGTACTTAGATGTTTCAGTTCCCTAGGTTCCCTCCCTATAGCCTATGTATTCAGCTATGGGTACAAGAGGTTCGCTCTTGTGGGTTTCCCCATTCGGACATCCCCGGATCAATGTTTGCTTCCAACTCCCCGAGGCTTTTCGCAGGTAGCCACGTCCTTCTTCGGTTCGACTGCCAAGGCATCCACCGTGCGCCCTTAGTAACTTAACCTTATTTCAATAAAAGCTATTCTAGACACGCTTTTGAGCCTAAACTCAATTACGTTTTTGGATGCTCAATCACTCTTATTCGCTTGTCATTGTTCGCTGTCGGCTCTTTCGAGCGACAAAAAATAGTATACACCTACAGCCCGAGACGTGTCAACCCCCAAGATACATGAATTCGAGGCTTTCCCCACTTCAGGGCTCTTTCACGAGAGGTTTATCACGCGCTTTTGTTGTGAGGGACGCTAGAATTGAGTTTTGGGAAAGAGGCAGAATGGGCTCGAGAAATGCGCTCTTACTTGCGTTAGCTAAGGAAAAGCGGTTCAGAAGTTATACTTTTTGAATGATAGGGAATCTAAATCAAACCGCAACTGAGCTACTAATTCAATTGGTTTATAAGGTGAAAGCGGGAGAGATACCTGAACAATTTCAGGTGAGGTCTTTCCATGCAGGTGATTTCATTATGGAAGGTATTGATACTACCGGGGCGCGAGTAAACAAACATCAATTGCAGATTTTAGCTCAGAACGCATATCTTTCTGCGGATAGCACGGATGTGTTTTCGATAACTGGTAAGGCATATAGGGATGTTGAGGCTTACCATGCAGGTGCTCCAACTTCAGTAGAACAAGAGATACAATCTCAAACTGGCAACCCACCTCAAATAATAACTATCAACGGACCTGTTGGAGCTTTACAAACTGGTCCGAATAGTACAGCCAACGTCACTCAGAATATTAACGCTAACTCGGCTGAAATTGTCAGGTTACTCGAGCAGCTTAAAAGTAATCTCTCGGAACTACCTGATGAAAAACAGGAAGATGCTTCCGATATTTTAGAAACGCTACAAGAAGAGGTTGAAAGTAGTGAGCCTGACGCGAGGAAAATTAGTAGGTCATTCAAAATGCTACAGAGGGCTTCGCGTGGAATTGGCAAAACCACTCAATGGGGAGCGAATCTAACCATTTTGATAACAAAACTCGAGGAGCTAGGAATTCCAATCGAGCAGTTACCTAATTTATTTCAATAGGAAGAGGTGGCTCGAGCCTATCCCATAAACATCCTCAAGAGGTCTTCGGGCAACTCGTCAAAATCCTCCGCCATCCACACCTCACCCTCCCAAATACGGACGCTCATATTGGCTGGTGTCATGTTCATAAGGTACGAGCTTGACCAGCGGCTCGCCGCGCTTGCTGATGACGACCTCTTCACCTGCTAGGGCTCTTTCAATCAGCTTGGATAGGTGCGCTTTGGCATCTGTAAGGTTGATTTGCACTTCTCTACCTCTCTTAGCTCAACTTTAGCATCGCCTCAAGGCTGAACCTCTCCACAGACAGCCCCCTCAACCAAAGTGCCGTACACTAAAGCATGAAAGCCGTCGCTCTAATCGCACACGACAAGAAGAAGTTGGACCTTGCCATCTTCGCCAAAGACCACGCCGACATCTTGCGAAAGTTCCCCCTCATCGCCACGAGTACCACGGGCGGCATGTTGCAGAATAAGAGTCACTTAAACGTAGAGCGCCTCATGTCCGGTCCGCAAGGGGGCGACTTGCAAGTCGGCGCACGTATCGCCGAGGAGAAGGTCATGGCGGTGATCTTCTTCCGCGACCCCTTGACCGCGCAGCCGCACGAGCCCGACGTATCCGCCCTGATGCGCATCTGTGACGTTCACGAGATACCGCTTGCGACGAACTTAGGGAGCGCCGAGGCGATCATCGCGTGGTTGGAGGAGCAGTTGGAGCAAGACACGGTAGGAGCAGAAAATGAGTAAAGAAGCCATCCGCGCCTTTTTAGAAGAGATGGCTGAACGCCATGATGAGGACATTGCTGGCGTCGAACTGCCCGAAGGGACGAGGGAGTACGTTTTAGAGCGCATCGCGCAAGGGGACGCCGACACGATCATGTTCATGCTCAAGCTCGGGTATCTGATGGGCTTGCAGACGGGGTACGCGGTGGCGGATGGTGATGAAGAGGAGCTAGAAAGCGTACCGCGTGGTCCGATTCAGGCGTGATAGCAGGTATTATCTGGTCATAAACGCTCTCACTCTACAAAGCGATGTTTAGCTCACACCTTTGTGATAATACCTGCGGCCGTTCGCTCTAGTGTTCTAACAAAATTACTACGATAGGAAGTCACACGCTTCGAGGCTAAAGCTTAACGCCCCACCTGCGCCAAGCGCCGCGCCGAAAGCTCCAAGAGCCGCTCTTGCGAGTTGAGGCGCTTCTGCCCGACTTTTCGCTTAACGGGCGTATAACATCCGTCCGCTTGCAACTCCCTAGCCTTCTCGTTGTCGCGCAAAGCTAAATTGAAAACTTGCATCACTTTCTTCTTGAGCCGTGAGTCTTCGATTGGGAAGACTGCCTCGACGCGGCGGTTTAAGTTGCGCTGCATCCAGTCGGCTGAGCCGATGTAGAGGTCTTCTTTGCCGTTATTGTAGAAGTAGAAACCCCTCGAGTGCTCCAAAAACCGCCCGACAATGCTCCGCACGCGAATCTTTTCACTCACCCCTTTCACGCCAGGACGCAAGCAGCAAATCCCCCGCACGATGAGGTCGATTTCGACGCCCGCTTGGGAGGCGCGATATAAGGCGCGAATCACCTTTGGGTCTACGAGCGAGTTCATCTTAGCGACAATCTGACCCTTTTCGCCCGCTTTCGCGTGCGCCTCTTCGCGTTCAATCGCCTCTAAAACCCTTTCTCGCAACGTCTCAGGTGCGATCCAGAGTTTACGCCAAGCGTGCTGTTTGGAGAAGCCTGTAATGTAGTTGAAGAGTTCCGAGGTGTCCGCTGCTAGGTCGGGGTCGGCAGAGAGCAGGGCGAAGTCCGTATAGATGGTGCTCGTACCGGGGTTGTAGTTGCCCGTTCCCATGTGCACATAGCGGCGAATCTGGTCGCCCTCGCGCCGCACGATGAGGAGCGCCTTGCAGTGGGTTTTGAGACCGATAACGCCGTAGACGACGTGCACGCCCGACTGCTCCAACTCCCGCGCCCAGACGATGTTGTTCTCTTCGTCGAAACGGGCTTTTAACTCGACTAGCGCGGTGACGAGCTTGCCGTTGCCCGCAGCCTTCGCGAGCGCCGCCACCACGGGCGACTTGTTGCCGACGCGGTAAAGGGTCTGTTTAATCGCTAAGACGTTCGGGTCTTCGGCGGCTTGTTCAATCATGTTGAGGACCGAGTCGAAGGCGTGAAAAGGGTGATGGATAAACACGTCTTGCTCACGCACTACAGAGAAGATGTCTTTTGTCCCTCGGTACTCGGTAGGAAGGCGCGTGTTGAAAGGTGGATAGCGCAGCTCGGGCATGTTGAGCAGGGCGAGTTCCATAAAGTCGGCAACGCTTAAATAGTTCGGGACGCGGTAAACATCGAACGCCTCCAACTCCAAGGTCTCCTGCAGATACTCGCGCCATGCGCCGGGCATGTCTTGAGACACCTCGAGCCTCACCGCGTCCCCCCAACGCCTCTTGCGCACCTCATCTTGAATCACCTGCAAGAGGTCGTCGGCTTCGTCCTCAGCGATTTCGATATCCGCGTTGCGCGTGAGCCTAAAAGCGTGCGCGCGCAAGACCTCATGACCCGGAAAGAGCGCCCCCACCTTCGCCCGGATGACCTCTTCGGACAGCACAAAACGGTGCGGCGCGTCACGTTGCGCCGGTAGACGTAAAAAGCGCGGCAACACGCTTGGGACCTGCACGACGGCGGTCTTCTTCTCGTTACGCAGTTCGTCGTAAAGCTCTAGCATGAGCGAGAAGGAGAGGTTCGGCAGCCTCGGGAAAGGATGCCCGGAATCCACCGCTAAAGGCGTTAGTACGGGAAAGAGCGCGCTCTCGAAGTACGCATTGACCTCTTCGCAGTCCGCGTCCGTAAGTTTCTCCATCGGCACGACGAAGAGCCCGTGCTCTTCCAAAGCGGGGAGCACCTCCCTCGCCAAAATGTGCCGGTGGCGCGTCACCATCGGATGCAATTCTTCGGAAACCGCTTTCACTTGCTCGGCGGGCGTCATGCCGTCGAAGCTCGGGGAGACGATGCCCGCCGATATCTGCTCCTTGAGACCCGCGTAGCGGATCATGATGAATTCATCTAAGTTGGTGCTAAAAATCGCTAGGAATTTAAGCCGCTCTAAAAGAGGGTTGTCCTCATCTACCGCCTCTTCCAACACGCGCTCGTTAAACTTGAGCCACGACAGCTCGCGGTTGAAGTAGAGGCTCGGGTCGCGCAGGTTGATGTCTGTCATACGCTAGCCTAGCAAAAACCTCTTCCGAAGTCTTTAAGGGCGGCGCTATTTGGTGTCAGATGTGAAGTCGATATGCAACGTTTTCACGTAGACCTTATCCGTGCCCGCCACGAGCGTTCCCACGCCGATGGGTTCGTTCGTGCGCGGGTCGAAGATGCGCACCTCTCTATTTTGTGTCTCGCCAACCTCTTGTTCGGCTCCCACCTCTTGCTCGACCATACTGATATACCTCTCCACCGGAAAATCTGCCGGGCAGCGCGTCGCCCGGAACGCTCTGTGCGGCTGAATCGTTGCGCCGTTCGGCTCTAAGTTCCACCGCTTGCAAATCTGCACGGCTAACCTAACGGACGCCTCTAACTGCACCTCGTTCGGACGGTAGTTCGGACCGACGCCTTCGTGCTCGAGTCCAACCGAGCGCAAGTTGACGTCATAATCACCCGCATGAAACGCGGTGTCCGCTTCATCCACAAACTGCCAAACCTCACCTAATTTCGTTACGAGGTAGTGGGCGCTCACTTGGGCTCTAGGGCTGCTGAACCATTTCGCAACCGCCCCCTTCTCCCCCTGCGTTACGTGGATGACGATAAGGTCAGGGCGCTGCCCTCCTCGCCCTTCGCGGTAGTTGTTGGGCGAGACGGGTTTTCGGACGATGTTCACAGCGGACCTTGCACGCGCTTAAACTATCACTATGGAGTCAGGCAAAAGTGTGGAAGGGGTTATCTTTGATGTGGGCGGCACGCTTATCTATTCGAACTTTGAGCATTTCGAGCGCGCGAACGCTTGGGCGGCGGCGCTGACGCTAAGAGGTTGGGGATACAACCTAGACGGCGAAGCGTTTACCCGCGACTTAATCTCATTACGGCGACACTCGCCCAAAGAGGGTAAGGACTTCCGGCAAATCAATACGACGAGCGAGGCGCTTGTCGAGATTACGAAGAAGCACGGTGTTCGTTTAGATGAGGGAGGGGTGGGGAGGCTCGAGCACGCCTTCTACACGCCGGAAATAGCGGGAAGCGTTGTGCTACCGGACATTGTAGAGGTTATCCGAACGCTTCGAACACAGGTCAAACTCGCCGTCATTTCTAACACCCGCTCGCATCACCTTATCGATGGCATCGTCACGAAGCTCGGCGTCCGCGAGATGTTAGAGCCGTTTATCACCTCGGCGGAGTTCGGTTTTCGTAAGCCCAGCCCTCAACTTTTCAAGGCAGTTTTAGAGGCGTGGCAACTCCCTGCTGAAAAAGTTGTGATGGTTGGCGACAGTCTTCGTAAAGACGTTCGCCCAGCCAAAGCGCTCGGAATGCGCACGATTTGGCAGAAGATAGACGCGGAGGCGGATGACAGAAGTCAGCCCGACGCAGGTGTAGAGAGACCTGAAGATATCTTAAGGATTGTTTCTCGTCTTGCTTAACGTTGTGGCGCAGGCACGTCTACGAAAAGCGGTTCGATCAAGCGGCGCACTAAAGGCAATACAAAAACCGCAACGGGCAAAGAGGTCGCCCAGGATGCGAAGAAACCGCGCAACCAGATCGGTACAAAGCTTGCACCTAGACCCTCATTCAGTAATGTAAGCACAAACGCGATGATCAGCGACATTAGCCCGCTCATGAGCGCGGCGAGCGTGAGGTTGTAGTAGCGGCGGTGGATTTTTACCATGCTGACCTCTCGGTTCGTTTAAGTAGCGTCATGACCTCTTCTAACACTTTCTCGAGATATATCTATAGGGGGTATTTTAGAGAGGTGAGTTTAGTGCGGATGTTTCGGGGCTGACTTTCGGTAAAACTCGGAAACCTAAACTGATACTGCTTCGTGCTCTAAGACGACCTCAAACGAAATCTCAGACTTTAAGCTCGCCGCCACCGAGCAGTACTTGTTCATACCCAAATCTACAAAGCGCTCCGCTGTTTTTTGGTCTAAGCCAGGAACATCGAAGATGTGTTTAGCGCGGATATGCGTATAGTATTTAGGCGTTCCGTCGGCGCGTTCGCCCTCCAACTCGATTTTATAATCTCTGATTTCCAAGCGCCGCTTTTTGAGCATCTCCACGATGTCATACGCAGCGCACGCGCCTACGGCGTTTAGAAGGAGTTCCATCGGGCGCATTCCGCTCTGGGCGTAGTCTTCCCCGTCGATCATGACCTGCATCTTGTCGGGTGTTTCGCCCAAAAAGCGTTTATCCACGAGATGATAAACGGTTGTTTTTTTAGTCGTTGTCATAACGTTTAGTATGCGCCTCTCTCGCGGAACAGATGTTGGCACGAGCACACGCTTCAGTTAGACTCTATCTCGTGACTTTGCAACCTATCGCAACCGATTCGAAGCAGGTGTGGCGTGCGTGGGCGAAAGAGGTTCGCTCAGAACTTCATATCCGCGAGATCAGCCAGCAAGTCACCGAGCATTTGACCTCTTGGTCGCCTTTCGGGAACGCCGAACATATCCTAGTCTATCTCGCGTTCGGCTCAGAAATCGACCTAGCGCCTCTCACTGAGCAGGAGAAAATTTTTTACGTCACGCGTACTTGGGAGACGGACCGAAATTTGACGGTGCATAGGCTAGATGGAGGGCTCGAGCCCCACCCCTACGGCTACCTGCAGCCCGCCTCGACCTCTTCAAGGGTTGACCCCCAAGAGGTTGACCTAGCCCTCGTGCCGGGACTGTGTTTCGACCGAAGGGGTACACGTTTAGGCTACGGGCGCGGCTACTACGACCGCCTTCTGCCGAAACTGCATAAAGATACACCTTTTATCGGTGTCACTACCGACGCGCTCGTTGTCCCAGAGCTTCCGAAGGACCTCTTCGACGTTCCCATGACGCACCTTGTAACGGAAACGAGCATTAAGCCTCTGTGAGCAAGTAGGTGCGGAGCTGCTCTCTCACCTCGTCAGAGAGGCGCACGCTCTTCTGCGTGCCGTAGTCGAAAAGAACCACGACGGAACGAATCTTAGCGGCGACCTCGCCGTTCGCGTAGACCTCTTGGTGAAGGGTCACGCTCGAATTCCCCATCTTCGCCACCTGCGTCGTCAAGTAGACCTCTTCGCGAAACTTGACCTGCTTGACGAAGTCCAAGGAGAGGTGCGCCAAGATGAGGTACACGTCGCCTGTACGCAAGTTGTCTAAAAATTCGACCCGCGCATACTCGGCGTAGAGCGCGAACGAGGTGTTGTTGAGGTGCCCGAGCGCGTCGGTGTCGTTGAAGCGGACTTGGATGTCGGTACGGTGAGAGGTGCGAAACGCTTGGCTCATGCGGTCTCTTTCTTTCTGGAAGATTTTCTACGGGGGAGCTTTTGGCAGTTTGGGCAGAAGTGCGTCCCTCTTCCGCCCACGACGATTTTAGAAATGGGCGTGCCGCAGCGGGTGCAGGGGGTTTCCTCTTGTCCGTAAGCTCTGAGTTCGTCTAGGTACGCGCCGACCTCTCCATTGGTGGTGCGGTAGTCGCGCAAGGTCGTGCCTTGCACGCGGATGGACGCCTCGAGCACGTCCTTGATCATCACCACAAGGAGGGGGATTTGGCGCTTGGGAACTTTATTCGCAGGCGTGAGCGGATGAATTTTCGCGCCCCACAGGGCTTCGTCGGCGTAGATGTTACCGACGCCCGAGACGGGCTTCTGGCTGAGCAAGTAGGTTTTAATAGGCGTGACGGACCTTTCTAACGCTTTGGCGAACTGCTCCTTATTGAAGTCGTCGCTGAGGGGCTCTGGTCCCATCTGGTGCAGGGTGGGTAGTGTCGAATAATCACCCGAAGGAACGACCAAGAAACGACCGAAGCGGCGCACATCTTGAAAGTAAAGCGTGGGCGCGTCCTCAAGCTCGAGCCTGACCCGCACATGCTTCTCCGGCTCACGCGGCGTGACGATGCCCGTCATGCCCAAGTGAATGATGAGGTCTTGCCCGCCTGAAAGGGGCAAAATCAAGAACTTTCCGCGCCGCGTTACACCTAAGATTTCCCTGCCAGCCGCGCTGAGCAAATTCTCGTACTTCGGTCCGGGCGCGGCGTCTACGAGCGCGACCTCTCTAATCCGCCGACCTCTTAGCCAAGGCTCCAACTCGCGGCGGACGGTTTCGACTTCGGGAAGTTCGGGCATGGGTTTCACTCTATCTGACGGACGAGTAGCGCGTAGTTGTGTGTCGTAAGAAGATAATGAATCGATCGGAATCCGTATGAGACGCACTACGAATTCGGAGAACTATTCCACCGCGTTCGCCGCGGCGAAGTGCTTTACTTTAGGTGTGAGGACCCAAACGCCCAAAAGCACCTTTTTAAGCGACTTAGAGCTGCTCGTGCGCTCGCGCTATCCGCTCATCTTCTTAGAGACCGCCGAAAAAGGTCGCGCCGAGACCCTGCTCGCTCAGCTCGCGGAGCGCTTGCGCCTGCCTTTCTACACCTGGACGCGCACAAAGGGGTTGCGCGAACCCTTTCAGCTCGCGACGTCGCGCGACACCCTCACGCCCGTCGCCGCTTTGAGCGAAGTCGAACGTTTGCAGCGCTCGGCGCTCTACAACTTCCAGGGTTTGGGCTCGGACTTAGAGGACCGCGTGGTCGCCACGAAGCTTAAAGACGCGGCGTGGCCGTTCTCGAGCCGGGGCGGAGCCGTTATCGTCACGGGCGCAGACCTAGAGGTTCCCACTCCCCTTAAAGAGATGAGCGCGACCTTGTCCCTGCCGCTCCCTAACCCGGGCGAATACCGCGACCTCATCACGCACGTCTACCGCGACCTCAAAAAGCAAATCCACGTCGAGGTGCACCTGACGCAAAGAGAACTCGACCAGCTCGTGAGTTACCTCAAGGGCTTGACGCTCTTAGAGGCGGAAAAGGTGCTCACGAAGGTGATGGTCGAGGACAACATGTTGAGCCCCGCCGATATCGAACGGGTAATTTTGGCGAAGCAGACGATCGTCGGGCGAGACGGGCTCTTGGAGTACTATCCCATTGAGGAAAACGCGGGGGAGCTTGCGGGCTTGGGCGGGCTCAAAACCTGGCTAGAAAAGCGGCGCAAAATCCTCCTAGAGCCCGAACGCGCCGCCGAATTCGGGCTCACCTTTCCTAAAGGGGTATTGCTGTTAGGCGTTCAGGGTTGCGGCAAATTTCGCGGATTGAGATGGTTTATCAAGTACTCCCCTATCCTAATTGTTTCTAAGGTCAAGAAGCTCGAACAGAAGACGGCTGATAGAAGCACATCAATTCAATTATCCAAGTTTTTTAGGTAAGGCTTCTTGTTGACAATTGTCAACAAGAAGCCTTGGATTCTAAACGACGTGGTTCTTGTCACTGCGGCACTTGAGGATTTTAATGTTCTCGTCCCTTGCTAGTTTATATAGTTGCCGCGAAGGTTTGCAGTTACCGCTTTGAACAGTGTTAAACACGATGTCAACACAGACAGCAGCTTAGAATTTATGGCAACTCGACTCGGCACATCAATCCAGGGCTTACACATGTAAATTCGTGAGGCCTCGTTCGCATTCGGTCTATAACTCTTTAAGGGACAAAACTCGACTCCATATCCTCTCTCGGCGAGCTTTGTTTCCGTTTTGAAAGGTTTATAGCGGCTTCTCTCAGAAAATTAGCGTATATACGTACGTCCTGTGCATCAATCACTAGCTCGCCGCAAAATACAAATAAAGCGGTTTTTTTGTATATTTTATACTTTTACGCTGTACATCTAATCATAACACCCTCGCAGAAACTATTGCAAAATCAGCGGTTTTTTCTACCAAATGATTGTATTGTCAACTTACAGAAAATTTTGAGTTTCTCATTCATTACTCCTTCTCTCTTATCTCAAAAGCTTATGAAAGCTACTCAAAATGACATCGGTAGGAACTTCGAGGTGTTATGGCGTTAATACAGGCAGTCTACAAGGACAATAGAGGTAAGGAACATTATCCTGACCTTTCTGCACTAGCATCTCTAGGCGAGGAAGCAGCTAACCGTCTTATCCTCTCCTACAATCGCTATTCCGCTACATTCAATTCGAGTGCCGCTTCAAGACGTTTGCGCGGGATGCTTACAAGCCTGGGACGCTTTTGCGAAAGTCACTCCGTCAATCTAAAGGATGCAGTGAGTTTCCACACGATGCTCTATGAGTTTCGCCGACACTGGTTCAGTTTAGAAAAAAAGTCTCGAAGATTAGAAACTAGAAACAGTTTTTGGGACGGCTTTCGCCTCTTTCTTAAATTTTGCATGGAAGAGGGTGCCGTTGCAGAGGTCGTTGTGCCTCCGGGCAACCCTAAATTCCACCGAAAGCGTTCGGTCGAGAATAGAAAGTATTACTTCAGCGACGCGGCCCCCGAGGTTGCAGAACATGAGTTCATTTCAGCGATGGTTACGTTTGACTTATCTCGAACAGACGAAGAGTACCTTAATGAGCTAGAGCAAAAACTACGTGACGCCGAAAACGCATTTCTAACGAGCGCCAGAGCAGAAATCGCTCAAATTAGAGCTGATGTCGAAGAGGGCGAACGGTTAGGTAGTAAAGCAAATTACCTGAGGCTACAGGAGAAGATACGTCTCTCGAAAGAGGCGGGGCATCCTTTCAAAGATATCAAAGATTCAAAGAAAGGCTCCAGGCTGATCAATCTCTTCAGTACTGCCCACCCGGATTTCGCAGCTAATGTCATTTCTTACATCCAGCATGAATATAGCGGCATTCTTCCAATAAAACGTTGGAAGTATGAGAACACTGTCGACATGAGGCTTCGTATTGGCGCGACCAAAGGTTTGACACCGAGAGGGCTATCACGCCGACTATCCATGCTAACGACTCGTGATGCGATTCCCTTCTTCGTCATCTTGCTCCTGAAAAACCCTCGCTTCACAGTAGAGGGACTGCTCAACGCCGAAGTTGTCGATAAACACGGACGACTGACGCTCGTGACTTCGCTCGGAGAAGATGGCAAGAGGTGGCGAATGAAGATCGAGAAACCACGCGCAGGGAAGGAAAAATCTGAATCACTCGACGACGAGAGCATGAACATTCTTCGTTTGCTCATTCGTCTAACCCAACCCCACCGAGATGTCCTTGCGCGTCAGAATCATCCCAATTGCAATAAACTATGGCTCACTGTTCCTAAGGGTCCGGTTCAGCCTATATGGATGTCCTATCAGACTTTGTTGGTTCACTTTGGGACACACGCGAAGCGCCTCGATGACTCCTCGCTCCCAAGAAGCTTTCGATCAAACGCTCAAAGATCATTTCTCAATGTTCACGAGGAATTAGAGCCTTACGTACCTTCTGCCCAGATGAGAATGCTCAGGGTTTTAGGCGGGTTGCTGAAATGGTTCGAGACCGACGGCGACGCCGCAGCAGTTGCGCGTACCTTGGGAAACTCTACCAACGTTGCCATGCGCAACTATATTCCGAAAACGCTACAGCTTCTAATGAACAAGCGGATGATTCGCCGCCATCAGAACCTCCTCATTGCAGCAGCAACCTCTGGCGAGGATTATATGATCGAGGCCACGGATTTCGATACTCAAGAGGAACTGCACGACTTTTTAGATCAGATGCTCTTAAAGCAAGGTGGTGTAGGCGACCACATAGCTAGGGTTCGCGAGGGAGGGAACTTAGGGGAAACATCTTCGAATCATCAAGTTAAGCTCGGCGAAGACAAGCAGGTTCGCGTTTCTGTTTCGGAAGAGGGGTTAGCACTGCTTTTCCTCTACCGGGAAGCTATCGAGGCACACAACCCTGCCCCCGAGCAGAAGGCAACGCCCGATAAAGTAACACAGACCTCCATGCAGTTTTGGTCGGACTTAGCACAAATTTTACATAATTATTTGCCATCCGACAACACCCGACGAGAGCTGGCTCGCGTATATAAACAAGCTATGCGCAAAGTCGAGAGTCTACGTGGCACGCTCCGTTTTCCAGGACTGAGCTCAGCAGGAGAGGGGTTGTGAGGCCAGCATATGAACATGACCTAAGCTTCCTCGACGAGGGTATGCCAGGTCAAAGACCGACAACCGCGTATTGGCTAAAGTCTGCGTACGAAGCCAACATTTGGGAAGTGGCTGATACCAGCGCAAAATTTAGGATTATTTGGGAGCGCACACTCTCAAATGGCGAGAAACTGACCTCAGCTAAGTACGTGAAGCTTTTGAGTACGAGTAAGCGGTTTGTTTTCGATATGCGTAGCTCTTATCTGGTGAGACAAAAAGCTTGCGCCGTGCTACGTACTTACGTTTCATCGCTATTCCGTTTGACCGACTGGATGGTGTACCAAGAGGATTTGTATCAACCTGCGAAATTGGCATTCGCCGGGCTTGACGCGGACGGACTGAGGGACTACACCCGACTCTATGTCAGACACGGAACGGACGGTGCTCGTTTCATCCCTGAGAGGCTAAACGTCGTTTTCCGCAGTCTTCTCGAAGACTGCGAGCTTATGAGCGAGATTAAAGCTCGCCGAGGAGAGGTGCCAGGAAGTGTCCTCATGCGCAACAAATCAGCAGAGACCAGGAACGACTTTGAGGACGAAGAAATAAATCTGCTACGCACTTGGCTGCACTTCAACGACGCTTACTTGGACACTGATGCCAAAGATATTAGACGGTGTATGAAGGTCGGGTTCCTTAACAGGTATAAGATCGGAAGTCTTCTTGGTATCGAAGGATATAAAGGTTCTCCTATGGTTGACCTGTACCTAAGGCAGTTCGAGTACGTCGATAACTACGACTTTTACGACTTCATGCTAAAGGATGTTCATAGGGAGCGTTACGGAGCAGATGTTCTTAGTACCCGAGAGCTGGCAGAGCGTCCTACCTCAATCAATACCGTAAAAAGAACAGTCCGCGACCTATTAGCTGGATTTGCACGGCTCAGACCGATTATCGACGGTCTTCCATCACAAGATGTGCTGGAGAGTGTAGACGCTGTCGCCATCGCTAGAACAGCGGGAGCAAGACCCCAGGAGCACTACCGCACTCTACCGGCTCCAGTGGCTCTATACGTCCTAAACCGAGCAATAGAGTACATTCTGCGGTACGGAGATGCTATCGTTGACTACGCGCTCTCTTGGGCAAGGAAGCGCGTCGAACTAAGTAGCGGTAGCACTCTACAACAAGAAGCTAAGATGTATGCGTTCGCAACGCTTGCTCAGCCAACGGCGCTCGAAGACCTCAAAATTGAACACCTAAATTCGCGGTGGCGGGGCGTTCGCTACCGGAATGAGTACGGCGGTCATCCTGGCGCAGCGCTTTGCAGGGAAGCGCTCAGCCTCGAGGATGCTATCAGTTTCTTGATCACCTCTGTCTATATAGTTGTGGCGACTACCTCAGCGCGTAGGCGAGTGGAGATGATTGACTTAGAACTGGACTGTGTAACTGGCGTGAAAGGCGCATACGAACTTAATTTTGGTCTCGCAAAAGCAAATTTTGAGGGCATCAGAGAGCGTATCCGTCGTCCCATCCCTGATATTGCGGCTAGGGGCCTACAACTCCTTCGTCAGTTCACGACCGAATGGACGAATTTACATGGGGAGGAAACGGAAAAGATTTTCCACTTCCCTATCTATGCTGAGGCAGGCAGGTCACTCGTATACCAGAAAGTTGATAAGATACTCGATACGCTTTGCGACTATATCGAAATGCCGTTGGATGATCGCGGACGGCGTTGGTACCTCAAATCACATGAGTTCCGCCGCTTTTTCGCCATCGTATTTTTCTGGCAGTATAAATTTGCTAGCTTGACAGCGCTCCAGTGGATGTTAGGGCATGGTCGGCCCGAGCACACTTACCAGTACATACGCGAGGTCGTCGGTGGGCAGGAGATGACCCGAGAAGAGGCGCGTTTCACCGCAGAAGCGCTTATAGGAGAACTGGCTGAAGGTGGGCTAAAAACGCTCGCCCAGCTTGCCAGGGAGCACTTTGACACTGACGAAATCGCGCTGGTTGAGGAAGATGACCTTGTCTTTTATCTGGAGAATCTGCTCGAGGAAGGCGTGTACCGCGTTCGCCCTTACGCAATAGGGACTTTAGACGGGACTCAGCACGAGATGGTCTTTGAAATTATGCGGAAGGGAAGGACCGGGGTATGAAATCAGCGCTACACCGAAGCACACCCGCCCATTCGGAGAGAAGGGCTGCTCGTAACGTAGAAAGTGTAAGGCAGCTCTACCGACTGTTGGAGCGCGCAGTACAAAACCCGAAGGATGCGCCGCAGGAACTAGTTGCAGCTTGGGACCGCCAGGGAACGCTTGCAAAGTTAAATATGCCAGATCAAGGTATTGCTCCGATGTCCCTTAATACAATTAAAGGACATGCTGAAGAGGTCATCGCTGGTGGCTGGAAAGCCCTTGATGCTGTAAGGAAGCAGGCCAAAGATGTTCATGAGAAGCATCTCAAAAAGGAGGTAAAGCCTAGTCGAGGTTCGCGGCAAGACTTACAGGGTCGGCTAAATGCCGCAAATGAAGATGTTCAGCGACATATCAACGCGGTTGCGGAATTCGCCGAGATGTACTTCGACATTCTCAAGATTTGCCAGAGCGCCGCGAAAGGAGACCCTATTCTTCAGAGTGCCTTGGAGCGGCACCGGCTTCGTCATCAACGCCACATGCCGAAGTTGCGGATCGTCGAGGGGGAGAGTGAGTAAGCAGGACCAGTTGTGGGCTTTGACGGATAAGGAGTGTCGGTTGTTCGGCTACCTAGAGCCGACTGGTCCTAAACTCCGCAAGGCGTCCAAGGTTCCCATTATGCACTGGCCGGACGGCACGGTTTGCTGGCCGGTAACGGTGTGGCTCGTCGAATGTTCGAAGGATAAATTTAACGACCTTAACCGAGGCAAGCGAGGCGGCACCTTGACCACGTATGCGAGCTTAATTTCCGCGCTAGTTCGCTATGTAGATGAGATAAATGTTGCCTTCGAATCGCTGACAGATGACAATATTTTCGATTGGGTTGAGCGTCTTAAGAAAGAACCGGACCGTAGGTCGTCGTGGTCTCCGAGACGAAAGATGGTACAGATTGGGCGCATCGTCAGGCAAGCTCTATACTTTTTACTCTGGTACCAAGGTTACTTTTTGCAAACCCATAAGCTGATCGGCACCTCAGACGACTATCAGATTCGCGTTTCACATAAAGAAGGGCGCGGTAAGAGAAGCTACAACTTCACCTACATTCATCACAGGGCAATCCCAAAAGAAGATGTTTCTCAGGAGGTCAAACCTATCGGTCACGGCAACATCTCGCTACTTTATGATGCTGTCGTACACTCGACAGATAATATCTACGTGCGCAAGCGGCGTCAAAATACGCTTCGCCTCCTCGAGGCTATGGGGGGGCGTCGCATCGAGCTACCCAACATAACGCTAGAGGACATAAAGCGAGCACATAAGACGGGAAAGCTCACACTTTGGACAGCGAAGCAGAACGGCCACAAGACGCGCGAAATACCTATTCACCGTAACTGGCTTGAGCCGATCTCGATGTTCATCGATACTCACAGAAAACGGTTGGTGAAAGGTTTAATCAAAGAAGGCATTATCGAGAAAGATTCGGGTTATCTACTCCTTGGCAGCAAAGGAGAAAAAATTTCTGAGGAGACAATCACTAGGGAGATCAATAGGCTTGCGAAGATAGCTGGGATCAACGAAAAAGTGTGCCCTCACATGTTCAGGCATCGCTTCGTCACCATTCAGGTCGCAATACGCTTGAAGGAGTACGGCAAACAAGAACTTCCGATGGATGTTGCTCACACTATCCTAGTAAAAGTCGCAACGCTTACAGGTCACAGCGATCCTCGCAGTCTCGAGCCTTATATTCATCTTGCCTTCGCAGAACTCAGCGATTGGGACACGGCTGAGCGCGTACTGCGGTTACGCTCTGGAGCGGAGGCGCTCCACCGGCAACTCCAGACTTTCGCCCAGGAGCTCGAGGAAACACATGATCCTCAAATTTTACTAAGCGCTATTGAGGTTCTCAAAGATACATTAAGCCTCCCGGAGTGGGATGACCCTAAGCTGTCGAATTAGGGACTCCAAACTCATATGGAAAGGCAACACAAAGTCCGATTTATGACAGATATACGTTAGACTTTATGCGTGAGTAGGCCCGTAGTCATGCACAAAAATTTTGCGAATCCGAGGCAGGAAGCGACTAAAGAACTAGATACCTCATTGCAACTTATTCGATATAAACCGCCAATGATCGAAAGCGAAATTTATCCCATATCGTGAGCGGTCCCGATCAAACAGGACCTAGTTTTCTTTAGCCTCTTAGAAGTTCTGCTAGATAGCGCGTCACCCCCAAGGCGAGGCTCGGAAAGATGCCAATGAGCAGGGTGCCTAAGACGCTCAGACTGAGCGAAATGACGTAGCTCGGTCGGTTGGGTAGACTCAACTTGACCTCGGGCTCTTTGAGGTACATCTCCACAACAGGCACAAGGTAGTAGTAGAGCGCTAGCGCGAAGTTTATTGCCGCGATGACAACGAGCCATACGAGCCCGTCCGAGAGCGTCGCTTCTAAAAGTAGCACCTTGCCCGCAAAACCCGCTAGAGGTGGAACACCTGCGAGTGACAGCAACGATAGCGTGAGTGCAGCAGCGGCGAAGGGGGAGCGCTGCCCAAGCCCTCTTAGTCCATCCATATGGTCGGTGCCGGTCAAGCGCTCTAACTGCGCCACCACCACGAACGCCCCCAAGTTCATGAAGAGGTACGCCGCTAGGTAGTAGCCTGTAGCGCTAAAGGCGCTCTCGACCCGCCCCGCAACAGTAACCGCCATTAGCACATAGCCCGCCTGGGCGATGCTTGAATACGCTAAGAGTTTCTTGAGCCGTGTCTGCCGCAACGCTGCGAGATTTCCCAAGGTCATTGTTAGAGCCGCGAGAATAGCAATAGTCAGCGGCCACGCCGCCATGCCATCCGGTAAAGCTAAGAGCAAGAAGCGCAAAAATGCCGCAAAGCCCGCGATTTTAGGCACGACGGAAAGAAAGCCCGCAACGGGCGCGGTTGTGCCGCTATACACATCGGGAGCCCAGAAGTGAAAAGGGACCACGGTGATTTCGAAGGCGTAGCCAATCAGGATCATGCCGAAGGCGACGGCAACCCAAAGCCTATCCGCACTACCTAAAGCCTGCCCAATAGTGCGCAGTTCCAAACTCCCCGTCAGCCCGTAGAGAAAGGTCAAGCCGTAGGCCATAACCGCAAGAGCAACGGCGGCGTAGATGAAGTACTTGATGGTCGCTTCGTTCGTGCGGCGGTCTTTGCGGATGAGCGTCACAAGGATGTAGGACGCTAAGCTGAGCATCTGGAAAAAGAGGACGATGAGCCCCAGGTCGAGAGCTGAGCTAACGAGCATCCCACCTAAGGTCGAGAAGAGCAGCGCAATGGCGGCGTGCCCCTCTTTGCCCGTATCGCGAAAATGTCCATTGATGGCTAGAAGTGATAGGAACGATCCCAGCAAAATGAGCAGCTTGAAGACGTTGCCGAAGCCGTCTAACGCATAGGTTTCACAGAAAACTGCCTGCGGTTCCCAAGGAAGCATCCGCACGGTAAACACCATTGCTACTAACAGCCCGAACGCCGCCACCCATACCGGAAGCTGCTGCCAACGTCCCTTTGCTAAGCCGGCGACGGGCACGAGCACCAAGCCCAACCCCGCGACGATGAGTTCGGGGATGATCGCCCACAGTTGAACGCAGCTCACGCTAACCGCCGAGTTGCGCCAGGAACGCCGTCGCCTGCTCGATAACGGCGAGAAACGGTCCCGGCACGATGCCGATGGCGAGCGAGAGGGCGGCTAAGGGGATGATGGAACTTGCCTCGAGCGGTTTTATCTCCCGCACCTCGGGCATGTCCTCGGGCGGCGAGCCCATCAACAAGAGGTTCAAGACCTTCAAGTAGAGCCCCGTCGTCACAACGAGTCCGAATAAGGCGAGCACCGCCAACCACGGACTCACCGCGAGCGTCGCGCCTAAAACTTGGAATTCTGCGACGAAACCGGATAGTGCAGGCAGCCCGAGCGAGCCGAACGCCAAGAGCCCCAAAAGCCCACTGTAGAGTGGTGCGCGTCCTAAGAGCCCGCCGAACCGCGCCATCTCGCGCGTGCCGGTGTGATGTTGGAGCACGCCCGCGAGAAAGAACATTCCACCCGTTAAGAGACCGTGGCTTACCATCTGCAAGACCGCGCCGTTGAGGGCAAGTTGCTTCACGCCTGTATCGGAAGAGAGCCCCCACACCGCCACCCCCAACATCACATAGCCCATGTGGTTGACTGAGGTATAGGCAATGAGCCGTTTGAGGTCACGTTGAGGTAGCGCGGCTAACGCGCCGTAAATCAGTGAGACGAGCGCCAAGACCATCAAGAGCCAGGCGTACTCTTGCACCGCTCCTGGCAGCGTCGGAATAAGGACCCGAAGGAGACCATACGCGCCCATCTTGAGTTGGATGCCTGCGAGCATCACGCTTCCCTCGGTCGGCGCTTCGACGTGGGCGTCGGGGAGCCAGTTGTGCAAGGGGACGGTGGGCAGCTTGACGCCGAAGCCTAAGAGGAGTCCTAAAAGTACCCAGAAACCTGCCGCTTGCCCCACGAAGGGTTGCGCGGCTGTAATCGCCTCGAGCGAAAAGCTGCGTGACCCTACCGAATCGCCCGTCGCCAGATAAAGTGCCAGAAAGCTCAGCAGCATCGCCAAGCTGCCCGCACGTGTATAGAGAAAGAACTTCAAGGCGGCGTAGCGGCGGTTCTCGCCGCCCCAGATGCCCACAATGAAGTACATCGGCACGAGTCCGACTTCGAAGAAGAGGTAGAAGAGCAACAAGTCTTGCGCGGCGAAGAGTCCTAAAAGACCCGTCGCCATCAGCAGAAATAAGAAGGCGTGCTCTTTCGCCCGTTCGCGTTCGGGCAGGACGAAGAGCATGGAGAGGCTGAGTAAAAGTGCGGTCAGGACGATTAAAGGTAGGGAAAGACCGTCCACCGCCACGTCGTAGCTCGAGCCAATACTAGGAATCCAATCCGCGACGGTGCGCCACTGCAAGCGTGAACCTGTCGGATCATAGCCGCCCCATAAAATGAGCGTAAAGAGCAGCGTGAGAAGCGAGCCTGCGAGGGCAGCGTAACGGATGAGCTTGGCTTGCGCGTTCGGTATAACCAGCAGGGCGAGCCCCACGGCAAGCGGTAAAAAGATCGTAATACTTAACATAGAACTCCTAATACAGCGTTCAGAACCATAGAAGCGCCCCGGCGAGGATGACTGCGCCTGTCCAGATAAAGAGGATCAAGGTGTAAATGTAGAGCTTGCCACTCTGCGCCGCGCGTAAGTACTCGCTCGAGCGCCCTAACAGGCGGGCGAAGGCGTCGCCCCCTCTTGAGAAACCGACACGTTCCGCTTGGTCGGTGCGGTTAGCTAGGTTGAGTGTTAGTGTCGCCCCTGCCCGAGCGCTCTTGTCGAAGATTGTCTCGAGCCCGTCCAACGCTCGCCCGCTACGTTGAGCCGTATCAGCAAGGTGGCGTACAGCAATGTCGAACCCCTGCTCGGCAGCATCAACCGCTGAAGCGATTCGCTCAGCAGCGAGAGCGGGAGCCCGCGTCACCCGCTCTAATCCTTCTGCGAGCGAAACAGGACCCGTCCCAAAGGTCGGCACGGGTCCAGCCTGCCATACGCGCCACGCGCCTAGCATCAACCCCGCGAAGCTCGCCGCAACCGCCCAAAGCGTCCAAGCGGCGGACACGTGCGGCGCACCTTCAAAGGGCAAAAAGGCTTCTAACCGCCCCGAAAGCGCCCATCCCAGTCCAAGCGCAAAAAGTGCCGTCGTGAGCATCCCTGCCTTCATGCGCCAGCCGACCTCTTCCGCAGTAACCTCATAGGTGTCCTGAGTCGTATCCCGCCACGCCGCAAACGACGCCATCCCCGCGCGGCTGATATATACGCCCGCTAAGAAGATGAGGAACACGAGCAGTGCGCCGAGGAGGGGGCTCGCCGAAGCAGCTTGAGCCAAAATCGCCTCTTCACTCCAGAAGGCTGAGAAGGGAGGCAAACCTGCCAGCGTGAGCGCTGCCGCGCCGAAGGCGAAGGTCGTGTAGGGTAACTGCTGAAACAAGCCGCCCATCTTGCGTAAGTCGTAGCTGCCGACCGCGTGCCCTATTGCGCCCGCTGCCAGAAAGAGTGCCGCCTTGAACGCCGCGTGCGTGGTGAGGTGAAACGCCGCCGCGCCCGCGCCGCCGAGCCCAAGCGCCAGCATCATCTCGCCGAGTTGTGACACGGTAGACCACGCTAAGACGCGCTTGAGGTCGGTCTCGGTGGTGGCGATGAGGGCGGCAACGAGAGCCGTCAGTACGCCCAAGGTCAGGATGACGGTGAGTGCACCCGGCGCAGCTTCAAAGAGTGGAAAGAGCCGAAGCAAGAGGTACACGCCCGCCGCCACCATCGTCGCGGAGTGAATGAGCGCCGAGACGGGCGTCGGTCCCGCCATCGCGTCGGGGAGCCAAGCCGTAAGCGGGAGTTGGGCGCTTTTGCCTAGAGCACCTAAGAGCAAGAGGAGGGCGGTAGCGGTTAAAACGCCATCAGGAAGGGTTTCTAATGTGCCCAAAATCGCGCCGATGTCGGTAGTGCTTAGCTCGAGCAAAAGCCACAACCACCCGAGCAAGAGCCCCAAGTCTCCTAACCGCGTCATCAAAAACGCCTTACGCGCCGCCTTACGCGAGTCCTCTTGGCTGTACCAAAAGCCGATGAGCCCATAAGACGCTAACCCGACCCCTTCCCACGCGGCGAAGAGGAGCAGCAGCGAACCGCTCAACACGAGTGTCAGCATCGCGCCGACGAAGAAGGATAAGAGGGCAAAGAAGCGAGGTTTGCTCTTCTCTTCTTCCATATAGCCCACTGCGTACACGCCGATGAGAAAACTCACGCTCGAGACCACGAGCGCCAAGAGGTATGAGAGCGGGTCTAGGGTTAAACCGGCGGTGAGGGTGAAGGAGCCGGTCTCGAGCCATGTGCCACTCACGCTCAACCTTTGTCCGCTCAGAATGAGGACGAGTAGAAGGCTCAAGCCACTTGCGCCCGCGCTTAGCCACGCACCTTTCGCGGGAAGCCTCGAGCCGAAAAAAAGAACTATAAACGCGGCTAAGATCGGAACTACCGGAACAGCGAAGAGGACGACGTTCATCCTTTAAGCTCCGTGAACTGGTCCACTTGCTGCGTACCCTGGTTGCGGTAGAGCAGCATCATGATGGCGAGTCCGATTGCCATTTCGACTGCTCCCAGCGTCACGATGATGATGAGAAAAATCTGCGCTGAGTAGTCGCCGGGCTGCACGAAGCGCCAAAACGCGACGATGTTGAGCCCGATGGCGTTGAGCAAGACTTCGATGCCCATGAGGATCATCACCGCCGAGCGTTGCGCAACGACGGCGTAGATGCCGATGCCGAAGAGGATGGCGGCGACGATTAAGAAGGCGCTCAGAGGGATAATCATGTGTTCGCCTCGTCTTGATGTGATGTTTGGTCGCTCGAGCTTTCCTCTGCTCCCATCAAAGGGACTAACCTGTCATCCTCGAGTTCTGTAGGGTCTTCATCTAGCCCTACATACGCCTCGCGGTTTTTGGGTGACGGGTGGCGGTCAGGTCTTGCAATATAAACTGCACCGAAGATGCCCACTAAAATAAGCAACCCTGCCCCCTCGAACGCCATCATGTACTTGCCCATCAGCAAGCTGCCGATTTCGCGTGCCGAGTCGGGGTTGGGTGTCGCGTCTACAACAGGCCAAGCGGGACGGAAAAGGAGAAGTCCGACGAGTAGCACTGACACCGCGATGCCCAACGCGGCGGCGTAAGGGCGCACCGGTGTGACCATCGACATGTCCATGTCCCCGTGATCCATACCGCCATGATCCATATCGTGGTCCATGCCCTCGTGCTCGTTTCCGTCCTCGCTACCTTCATCCTCGCTTTCGTCAGCGTGACCTTCCCCATTGCCGCTCTGCTCATGACTCATCTCGTGGTGCTGATGTTCTTCTTGTTCTTGCTCTCCACCGAGCGTCTTCACCTCTGCCGCTTCGACCTCTTCTTCGTCTTTAGGCAGTAACCCCAAACTGAAGAACTTCTCAATAAGAGGCAAATCCATCCCCGCCATCATGTCGCCGCCGGGGTCGTGCGAGAAGAGCGCCATGAAGAGGATCATCACGAGCATCCCGCCGATGTACATCATGATTTGGAGGAGCCCTAAGAGGTCCGCCGACAAGAGGATAAAAAGTCCCGACACGCCGATAAAGGAACCCATCAGAAAGATGCCGCTCCTATACATGCTCATCGTCGTCGCCATGCCGAGTGCGCCCAAAATAGCGATGAGCCGACAACAGGGTGAAGGCTAAAATCTGTGCAAGAGGTCCTAAAATCACAATGTCCTCACTGTCCCACCCCTAAAAGAATGAGCGCCCCCACGATGAGCACATTGACTAAACCCACAGGCGTCAGGATGCGCCAGGAGAGCTTGAGCATCTGCGCGGTGGAGAGAGGTTGCACGCGCCGCCCGAGCCAGAGCATGAACGCCATCAGCGCAAACGTCTTGAGGAGCATCCACACAGGCGCAGGCAGCCACGGTCCGAGCCAGCCACCGAGGTAGAGCACCGCACCCATTGCTGCGACGACGAAGAGCAGCCCCGCCAAAGAGAGCCGCCATATAAACGCCTGCCAGCCGCCCACAACCCCTAAAACGCCGTGATTGAGGTGATACGAGGAACGGCTCTAAAAAGGGTGCACGGTACGCCTGCATGAGTCCTGTGATGACATAGAGCGCAAAGCCGATAGGCTGCACCACGATGTACCAGATACCTGCTTGATTTTCCACAATGGTGTTCAGCGAGAGCGACCGTGCCATCATGATTGCGCCCACATACGCGAGTCCAAGTGGAATCACATAGGAAATGAGCTGCGCGGTGATACGGTAGTACACGTCCACCGCATCCCGCACGTTCGCGCCCCAGCCTGCGATAGCGCTACGCCCAACACGACAAAGTCCACCACTACGATGAAGTAGAACGCACCGACGCCTATATCCTCCGCGACGAGGTTTGGACCGAACGGGATGATGATTGCGGCAGCAGCGACGCCGAACAGCGCCGAGACCGCGCCCGCCGGGTAGAGCCAGCGGTCTTCGCGCAAGAGTTTAGTATCTCTCTCAGCCGGGGGCGTAGCAGCAGGACCGACCTCTTGCGCGGGGCGGAGCATGACGCGCTCTAAGACCATCGTAAGGACCGCACCGATAGCGAGGACGCTGAAGGTGAAGAGCGTGCCCGTTAGGATGCCCATGAGACTACTCCCACTCGAGCCCCCCCATCCCCCAAGCGTAGGCGATGCCCGCTGAGAGAATCGCAATAAAGACGAACATGTCTAAAAACGCCGTCAGCCCCTCTTCCGCAAATACCACCGCCCAGGGGTACATAAAGATCATCTCCATGTCGAAGGACAAGAAGATGAGCGCGTAGATGACGTAGCCGAAGCGGTACGACCCCCCACGCGCTAGGCGCTTTGATGAGCGTGGCTTTAGGTCGCCAATAAGCTGCACCTAGAAGTGCTACACCAACCACGACCAGCGCGACCAAGCCGACCACGGCGTAACTGCTTACAATCATCTGAATCCCCTCGAGTCTCAGAACGCGATAAGTACACCTGTACTTCCCACCCCAGACCTCAGTGGGGTGGAACTCGCTTCGTTATACCGATTAAGATTACCGCGCGTCAAGTGTCGCGGCTTGCAGTTTTCGTGACTCGAGTCCCTCATTCTTGCGGACGTGTAGACTTGACCTCACTGCAAATCGCGCCTCAAGGACAGCCCACCGAGCGCGAAGGCGAGCAGTATCTCCAGACGTAAAGATGGCATACGGCGTCAGAGGTTACGACAGGTCGCGCTTCAGCGACTCGTACTGCTCCTTGTCGATTTCGCCCTCGGCGTAGCGGCGCTTGGCGACCTCGAGCGCGTCTATTTGCTCGACACTCCCCCTACTACTCTGCGGAAACATCAGCCTGACGAGCCATACGACTAAAGCAACGACCAGAACGAGGAATACGAGCGACCCGAGCCACCCGAAGCCCATGAGCCCGTCCATCATGCCTGTACCGTTCATCATGTCCATACCGAACCTCCTTTACGACATAAAGTACAGGGTCAATGTTCAGCTTAAATAAAGCTCGAATTCTAAACGAAGCGATGAGCAAAAATACTGAGTTGAAATAGCGCAGACATCATCACCGAATGTGCGTGCTCGTCTATGTTTTCCTTAGTGAGCGTGTCGCTGACCAGATGCTACCTGCGAGACGGGCAACGTGAACCAGAAGCAGCTTCCCTCACCTTGGAGTGCTCTCTACCCCGATGCGTCCCCCTTGCCGCTGAACATAGTGCTTGGCAATCGTCAAGCCGATGCCGCTATTGCTGCCGCCACGCGCTTTGTCCGCACGGTAAAAGCGCGTGAAGAGGTGCGGCAAATCTTGCGCAGCGATGCCCTCGCCCGTGTCTGTCACCTCGAAACGTACCTCTTTATGCTGAAACGCTGCGCTGAGGCACACCTCGCCCCCGAATGGCGTGTGGCGCAAGGCGTTGTCGATGAGGTTCGCCAACACTTGAGCACTGCGCGTCGGGTCGGCGCGGACGGTGAGTGTGGCGGGGACCTTTTGCGCTGTCAACGTCACCCCCTTCTGCTCAAACTGCGGGCGAAAGGCGGCTCTCTGTTGCTCGAGGAGGCTTTGAACCTGAACCTCCTGCGGGTTCAACTCGTCTTGACCACTCTCGACTTTAGAGAGTAGGGAAATATCCCCGACTAGCCGTTCTAAACGGTTCACCTGCTTTTGACACGCTGCCAAGGTCTCTGCATCCGCCTCGAAGAGCCCGTCCTCCAGACCCTCCAAGTAGCCGTGCAAGCTGCTCAACGGCGTCTTGAACTCGTGGGCGACATTGTTCAGGAGTTCGACGCGGCGCTGCTCGGTCTGCTCCAAGGAGCCTGCCATCTCATTGAACGCGCCCGCTAGCGCCCCGATTTCACCCGGATAGTTCGTGCTGAGCCGCTCGTGATACCTCCCCGAGGCGACACGGCTACTGGCAGTTTTCATCTTGCGTAGAGGCGAGACGATGAACCAAGTGACGATGAGGCTGACCACGCCTGCGATGATGACCGAGCCGAGGATGCCCCAGCGCATCGCCTGTTCGGTGGCTTCGCGGTAGGAGCGGCGCAAGTCGGTCTCCATCGCTACGATCTCGGGGCGTGAAGTGTCGGTCAGCGTGCCGAGTTGCGCCATCATGGTCTCGATGTGTTGCTCGAACAAAGGAGCGGCGCGAACGCCTCGCTCGCCAGAGAAAAAGGTCAGGCAGCACGTGGCGACGACTAAGAGGTAGGAGATGAGCAGGCGTCCATAGAGGTCGAGGTCGCGCCACTTCAACCCCCTTATGAAGCTGAGGCTTCTCACGTTTAGCCCTCTCATAAGGCGTCCTCGCTGAACTTGTAGCCCACGCCGCGCACGGTGAGCAGAGTAGGTCGGGCGGTTGGGGCTCTGGACTCGAGCTTCTGCCGCAAGTTCGACACGTGCACGTCCACCACGCGGTCCACGCCTAAAAAATCCTCACCCCACACGCGGCTCAAGAGGTCGTTGCGGCGAAAGACGCGCCCCGGCTGCGAAGCGAGCGTCACCAAGAGGTCAAATTCTAGGGTGGTCAGCTCGAGTGGGTTTCCGTCTAAACGCGCGGTGCGTTTGTCTAGGTCGATCTCTAACGCACCTTGTTGAATGGTTTGCCGCACGTCCGCCGACGCTTCACCCCGCCGTAACACTGCCTGCACACGGGCGACGAGTTCGCGCGGGGAGAAGGGTTTAGGTACGTAGTCGTCCACACCTGCCGCAAAGCCCGCTAATCGGTCCGGCTCCTCACCTTTCGCGGTGAGCATAATGACCGGCGTGGGGCGCTCGAGCCGCAGCCGCCGCAAGAACTCCAACCCATCCAGATGCGGCAACATCCAGTCCAGCACGACGAGGCGCGGGGAGAGCGTGAGGGCTTTCTCGAGCCCACTTGCCCCATCGGTTGCCACCTCGACGGCGTAACCTTCACGTCCTAAGTAAGCTTGGACAATTTTAACGATGTCGGGGTCATCCTCGACAATAAGGATGGGCGCGTCCTTATTCAAAGGGCTCATCCCTCTATTATTGCCCTAAACCGCTGCCAGCGGCGTTGGAGTTGTTCTCTAAAGAGGTAGAGAATGAGCAGTGCGTCCAGCGTCAGCTCGAAGACGAAGAACTGCCGTCCGAAGTGCGCAGGGTCCCAATAGGAGACGGGGCTCGAGAAGCGAAGCGACCAGTCGAAGGGAAAGAGCAACAAGGGTCCGTCGCTATTGTGTGTGAGGATGTCGATGAAGGTATGCAAGGCGGCAGCCGCGAGGAACCAGAAGAGCCAACGCTGGACGGTTCTCTGAGTATGACGGTAGCGCCAGAGGAGAACTAGACCCACCGCTAGGATGAGTGGTGCGTGCAGGAAGTTGTGCGGGATAACCCAATAAGGGCTGGTGTAGAAGAGCGTCTCCGCCATCCACTCGTGCGCCTCGCTCAAGTTCTCACCTTGCAGCCACATGTAGAGCGTCGTGCCCGACATTAGAAGGTAAATGGGAATATCGGGCGCAACCGAACCGACCAAAACCGCCCAGAGAGGCAGTTCAATCTTGCGCTGCCGCTTAGCAAGCGCCGCCGTGACGATGAGGTGGGAGGGCGTGGTCATAAGAGATAAGAGGATGAAGCTAGTGGTTGTCGATACCCTCAAACGCCTCCAAGAACGCCCGCATCTCGGTTTCATTCACCGCTTCAAAATTCTGCTTGCGCTGCCACGCAGTAAGGGCGTAAGGGGTTTCTAAATCCTGACGCGGCGCGATGACGGTGCGGCGGTAGCCCCGCGCAACCTCTTCTAACCGCTCGATGTTCGCCAAGTTCTCCTCGTGCGTGCCCATCTTGTACCAGAGCACCACGCCGCCATCTTCCATGTTGTGTAACAACACCTCGTCCGGTACGACGTAGTCGTAAGAGCCCCAGTCGGCAAGGTAGCCGACGTGCCAGCCCGAGGTGGGCGGGTTGCTGTTGTAGGCGGGGTGTGAGGTCGAGGTATCCGCGATATGGGTGTTGCCTTGGTCGGCGAAGCGTTCACCGGGCAAGCTGGCGCTCTGCATCCGGTTCGTCACGATAAAGATGACGATGAGCGCGACGATGAGCGTCACGACGATCCCCATGATGAGGTTGAGGTAGTTGTTTGCCGGATTGCGTTTTGCTTGTCTTGTCGCCATAAAGGTTCCTCTTTCAGCACGGGCTTAAAGATTGAGTTTGGAGCAGAGGTAGCGCATAGCTCGCGCTCTCAAGTGCTCCAGCGTAGCAGCGGAGTGTAAAGCCTCTATAAAGGTGCTGGGCGGGGGCAGCTTCTAACACGGGCTCGCCGCTGACAAACTCGAGAGAGCGGTGCTCAGTCGGGCTGGAAGGACCCCGAGACGCAACCGGGGCAGCGCAAGAGGGATGGCTAGTGGGTGGTGGGGGACAGTAAACTGACTGAACGCTAAGTGTTTGACCCTCATCGTCATCAGCTCATACACAGCACGAGAGCTCGGCTTCATACCTAGCTCTTTCGCAGCGCTGATCGAAGTCAACTGTGACGTAATCGGGACAATTAAACTCTTGAAAGGGGAGCACAAGCGGTAAAATAAGCGTTATGAACAGCGCTGCTCATCCGCTCGCGACGTTTCGACCCGGTTCTCTAAGGGGCGATAAAGGTGACAGATTGTTTTCCCGTCCGGCTCTGCGTCTCATCCTCGCCCTGGGGCTACTCCTCTTCGGTGGAGGGGTGTTAGCCCACGCTACCCTCTCCTCGGCACGATCCAAAGCGAGCCGGGCGTGCCGCGAGCAGGCGAGCCTTTTACCTTAACGCTCGAGCTTACCGACCCCACGCAGGTGCCGGTGGAAGACGCTTGGATACTCGCCGAGTTCCGGACGCAAGGAGCATCGGAGGACGCCGAGCCGATCGGCGCCCGCTTCGAGGAAACCGAGACGGCGGGCGTGTATCAAACCCAAGTGACCCTGCCGGAACGAGCGACCTATTCACTCCTGCTGCGCGACCAGACCTTCAGGCAGGAGGAGGCTCGAGCCACCCTCAACTTTGATATGAGGAGCGCAACCAATCCTGAAGGGCTTGACTTCGTCTTTCCACCGACCGCCACAGGACAGCAAAGCCTCTCAACCTGGCTGCTATGGCTTCTCGGCTTACCGCTCGTCGCCGCCCTAGTCGTGACGGTGCTTGTATTGACAGGTAACAGAGGCGACGAGGCTGTGGACGGCGCGGCGAAGGCGCAAGGGGAGTCGCCGTGATGTTAGGGTGGCAGACCGACCCGGTTCTCATCGGCGGAACCCTTACAGTTGCGCTGCTTTACGGGCTCCTCACCGGTCCCTTGCGAAAGCGTCTCGCGCCTGGTACGACCTTTCCGACGCGGCAAGCCGTGTACTTCTACGCTGCTTTGGGGATATTCTACCTAGCCGAAGGTTCGCCGCTCCACGACCTCGCGGAGGTCTACCTCTTCAGCGCCCACATGGTGCAACATCTACTCCTTAGCTACGTTGTTGCGCTATTACTTCTTCAAGGGACCCCTACCTGGCTGCTGCGCCCGCTGCTTCTAAACCGCGTTGTCAAGCCGCTTGCCCAGTGGCTCACCCATCCCATTGCAGCGGGATTCATCTTCAGCTTGTTCTTCTCAGTCTGGCACTTTCCAGCGGTCTACGAGGCTGCGCTGCGGAGCGACCTCATCCACCACGGCGAACACTTGCTCTTCATCGGCACGGCGCTCTTGATGTGGTGGCCGCTGCTGAGTCCGCTGCCCGAGCTGCCGCGCCTCTCGCCCGTGGGTCAGCTCGCCTACTTGTTCGCCCTACCCTTCGGGCAGTTTCTCGTCGCCGCCCTGCTCACCTTCTCGTCGGAGGCGTTCTATCCCACCTATGTTGCCGCGCCGCGCATCACCGGGCTCAGTGCGTTAGGCGACCAGCAGCTCGGCGGGGTCATCATGAAAGGGGTCGGCTTCATCGTCTTCGGCGTCCCTTTTGTCCTCGCCTTTTTTCGCTGGTACCGTTTGGAGCAGGGCTCGAGCACCCGCCCACCGATGAACCGAACGCACGCCCGGCACGAGGCGTCCGAGGGCACCGTTGACCCGTCCCCCAACACGTCGCTCTATAGCCGTGACGCTGACACTTAAAGGGGACAGTTCTGGTGAAGCGCGACACGAAATATCCACGTAAACGCCGTCCAGTACTCCTGTTCAATGGTTCTCAGCTCGCAAGTCAAAAGGTTGTGCGACGACCTCTTCGGTACGCCGCGCTGCTTGCCACGTGCTTGCTCTCTTCCTCACTTGCGCACGAGCAGATGGACTATCACCTCGCGGGGACCGCGTTTTGCGTCGATTCAGATTCGGTGCGTGTCGTGATCAAAACGCCGGTTCAGCAGCGCGGACGTACCGCCGAGACGACTATCACTCGCAGGCTCTGGGAAACACTCGGCACGATGCTGGCGGCGTCTGAGGTCGAGGTCAGGGATGAGCCTTCGTGCCGTGGAGCAGACGGTTACCTCGTTCTTTCCGCCGACGCGAGATACCTGGACCCGGAAACCTATCTCGGTTTCGGCACAGACCCCTACAGTTACGAGGTCTCACTGCGCATCGGCGCGTACGTGGATCGTGAGGCGGAGATGCTGAGGTCCATTCAGTACGCCGCAAGGATAAGCGACATCTACCCGGAGGGAGACAGAGGGGCACCGCTCGAGGAAGAAATCGTCGCACAGGGACGCACGCTCACGCACCGACTGGTCGGCTTCTGGTGGGAAGACAATCCGAAACGAGGAAGCGTGTGGGTTGCGTATCAGCCTCAAATATTAGGCGTCGCGCTGACCTTGCTCACTCTAGGCGTGACCTGGTTGACGCTGAAAGCCAGGAGGGAAAAGGTGAAGATAGAGCAGTCCGAAAGATAGCCGCTCGTAAGCTCGGCTCGCTGCCTGACGCCCTAACACCCCTTCCTTCGGTCCATCTAAAGCTGGGACAATGACTCGAGCGGCTACAGACGCCCCTTATCCAAAATCACTTGGAGGTCACGTCCTATTTGCGTAACTTTATCTTGCGTGTAGATCAGGCGCATTTGCCCTTTTGGGTCGAGGAGCGCGACGGTGTCGGTATGGCTCACGTCTTCCTCCAACTGCTGATAGCCGATGAAAAAGGTGCGTGCGGCTTGGGCAATCTCCGCCGAGGTGCCGGTCAAGCCTATGAAACTAGGGTCGAAGCCCTGAACGTAGGTCTGCACACGTTCGGGCGTATCCGTCGCCGGGTCAACGCTGATCATCACCACTTGAACGTCTTCGGGTTGACCCAACTCGTCGTACATCTTAGCTAAACGACCCATCGTCAGCGGACATACGTCCGGGCAACTCGTGAAGCCGAAGAACACTAGCAGCCATCCACCACGGAAGTCCGCGAGGGCGACCCGTTCGCCGCCCGCCGTCGTGAGCGTGATGTCACCCACCTGCGGCGGATTGTCGAGTGCAGTGCCGTAAAAGGTTCCAGACGTATCCGTTCGGGCGAAACGCGACAGACCATAGAGGCTGAGCGCCAGCATCAGAAGCGCTAAGCCAGCCGGTAAGAGCAGCAACCGGAACGACCACCACCGTTGACGGTTATTGACGCTCACCTAGCGTCTCCTTCCTTTCGGCGATAGCCCTGTTCTTCGTTCAACAAAACGCCCATACCTAAACTAGCGAACACCGCCTCAACCTCCGCTAAGTTGCGCGTCAATCTCGCGTCTCAAGACCTCGTAGCTAGGTCCCTGAAACCCCTGGTTGCCGACCACTAGCGACGGTGTACCTTGTACTCCGACCTGCTCGGCGAGGTCGAGGTCACGTTGCACCTCGTCTTGATAGCGCCTTTCCTCGATACAGGTGCGGAGCGCGTCCGCGTCCAGTCCGTCGGTCCTCTGCGCTACCGCTACTAGATCGTCAACCCCTTGCCACGTCTCTTGCGCCTCGTAGAGCGCGGACTTGTAAGACCAGAAGGCTGCTTCGTCTTGACGGTAGACACATTCGCCCGCTAACCCCGCCAAGGTCGAGCGTTCGCCCCCCCAGGCGAGGTTGATGTAGTACGCTTCGACCTCTCCCGTGTCAATGTAGTCGCGTTTGAGCTGCGGCATGACCTCCTCTTCGAACGCCTTGCAGTGTTCACACAAGAAATTCTCGAACAAGATGAGCTTGACCGGGGCGTCATCTTGACCCAGCGTGGGTTGATCGGCGTAGCCGGGCTGCGGCGTGCCAGCGAGCGGGTCTTCCGCCGGGGCGAGTAGCGCATAGCCCAAATAGCCGAGCAGCGCCACGAGAAGTACGGCTAGGGTTGTCAGGGTGAGTTTCTGCGGACGTGTCATGTCAGGTCTCCTTAATATATGAACATTCTCTCATGCAATTAGTTGGGAACACAGGGGACGATTGTCCCCATCGGCTACCGCTGCCGCGCCTTCCGGTTCAGCGTTTTGTGCGTCACGTGACCACGTTTCGGTCGAGCGTCGCGACGCCCGTGCGTAGAGCATAGAGCGCAGCTTCGGTGCGGTTCCCAAGGTGAAGTTTATCCAAAATTCGTGACACGTAATTATTGACCGTTCCCGCTTTGATGCCGAGTGCGCGAGCGATGTCGCCATTTGACGCCCCTCGCGCCACCTGTTTGAGCACCTCGATCTCACGACTCGTCAGCGCGTCGTGCGCTTCAACCCTCGGCTGGGTTGGGCATCTTTCAAACTGGTGTAAGAGGTGACGCACACGCTGCGGGGAGAGCAGATGTTCACCTCTGGCGACGCAGCGGATGCCCGTCATTAAGGTGTTGCTATCGTTCTCCTTGAGCAGATAGGCACGTGCACCCAGGCGCACAGCTCGCAGCAGCTCGTCGGCGTGAGCGCACGAGGTTAGCGTGATCACAGAGGCAGCCGAGGTTTTCATCATGACGTCTGCTGCGCTCAGCCCGTTTACGTCAGGCAGCTCGAGGCTGAGGAGTACGATATCGGGGTGCAACGTTTGCGCTGCAGAGATAGCGTTAGCGCTCGTCGCAGCCTCACCGACGATCTGTAAATCGGCTTCGCGCTCGAGTAGATAACGAATGCTTTGGCGAAATAGGGCGTGTTCATCCGCTAGAAGAAGCCGAACGGGTCGAGTCGCGCTGAGACACGCTCCCTCAGAGCTTTGCGTCGTCAGTGGCATGCCAACATCCCCCACATAAGTTCATAATACATGCTCATGTATTCATTTTATGTAAAGCGCAACGCTATCGGGTGTCACCGACTTGGTTGTTCGCTGATATAAGCGCCGACACCGACGTGTTGTAACGTGCGGCGAGGTGCGCGAGGGTGTCCCCCTCACGGACGGCGACCTCTTGAGCGGTTGCTGCGCCGAGGTCGTGCATATCTGGCGAGAAATGACCGGGAATTTTCAAGGTGTCACCCGGTTGCAGGGCTTGCGCCGTGAGATCGTTCGCTTCTCGGAGCGCCACTACCGTAAGGTCGTGGGTGCGGGCAATATCCCACAAGGTGTCGCCTTGCAACGACTACGAGCGGTCGGCTAGGCGTCTCCGCAGGCGTCCCCGACACCGTGAGTATCTGACCAGCTTGAATGAGCTTGCCCTCGAGGTCGTTGAGCGCGACGAGCTGGTCTACAGTGACGCCGACCAGAAGCGCGATGTCGTAAAGGGTGTCGCCAGGTTTCACCGTATAGGTCTCGGGCGGCGGAGCTTCCGGCAGTTGCAGCACAGTACCGGGATTGACTGTAGGTCTCGTTAGATTGTTTGCGGTCATAAGCGCCTCTAGTGTGATCCCGAAACGCACGGCGATCTCGTTAAGACTTTCACCGGACTGTACAGTGTAACTCGTGAGACTCGTAGGTCGCGCTTCATTAGCCGCTTCCATCTCGACCGATTGTGCCTGAGCAGACGCGGCGAATCCGAACGCAACCAAGATGATGTATGAAAAATGCCACATGAGAGTGAGTGTAACAAACTGAGCGGCGAGCTTTGCTGAGACAACACCAAAAGGTTCTGGTTGCACCGGGCGGCGCCGTATATTTCTGAGTTGCGTCGTGCGTCTCGGCTGTTAGCTGATGCTTTGGCTTACTCAGACTGCACACCTGATGGAGGTTGTTGAGCATCCCGCATCTGTTCGTCCGTGGTGGCAGTTCCCCAATAATCCCTTATGGCACAAAGATAAACCCGTCGGTTTCGGCTACCGTGCCAGGCTCAGTATTCGGAACGCGCCCCGTGCCACGATCAGGAACACGACCGCGCCTACGACGAGG